>NZ_CAJYVQ010000014.1 GCF_913778665.1 uncultured Stenotrophomonas sp. | reverse complement strand
CTCCCTGGTGAAATTAGCGCTGTGGAACCACCCGATCCCATCCCGAACTCGGAAGTGAAACGCAGCTGCGCCGATGGTAGTGTGGCTCAAGCCATGCGAGAGTAGGTCATCGCCAGGGTTTATACCCAAAACCCCGCTGCTCACGCAGCGGGGTTTTTCTTTGTCCGCAGCAGAATACACCTGCCGGAATGCACCAGTAGATCACGATTGCCGGCCAGCGGCCGGCACTACCGTCGGTGATGCGGGGGCAATGCACCTAGGGCAGTTGTCGGTGGATCTACGCGATGCGTGCGTGGTGTGGGCCTGCGCACTGCGCGCGCCCTGGTTGCCGGCCAGCGGCCGGCACTACCGATGGGTCGATGCCACCGGGGCGTGCGCTTGCCGTGATCCATCACGCAGGACACTTAAAAAAACGGCGCCCTGCGGGCGCCGTTTTCATCCGATCGCGTTACACCGGGGACTCAGGCAACGCGTGCGATCCCGCGCACCTCCTGCTGGCGGAACACCGAGACCGCTTCGGTCAGCGTCCCGGCCTGCGACTGCAGTTCGCGTGCCGCAGCGGTGGCTTCCTCCACCAGAGCGGCGTTCTGTTGCGTGGCCTGGTCCATCTGCACCACGGTCTGGTTGATCTGCTCGATGCCGATCGACTGTTCCTGCGACGCGGCGGAGATCTCGCGCATGAGGTGGCTGACGTTCTCCACGCCACCGACGATGCCCTGCATGCGCTGGCCGGCATCGGCGACCAGCTGGGCGCCCTCACCGACCTGGCGACCGGCTTCGTCGATCAGCGTCTTGATTTCCTGTGCTGCCGCGGCCGAGCGCTGCGCGAGCACGCGTACCTCACTGGCAACCACGGCGAAGCCGCGGCCCTGCTCGCCCGCGCGCGCCGCTTCCACCGCGGCATTCAGCGCGAGGATGTTGGTCTGGAAGGCGATGCCATCGATCACGCCGGTGATGTCAGCGATCCGCTTCGATGCACCTTCAATGGCCTGCATCGTGTCGACCACCCGTTGCATCACCGCGTTGCCGTCGCCGGCAGCACGCTGCGTGGACGCGGCCAGCTCACTGGCCTGGCGGGCATGGGCGGCGTTCTGGCGTACCGTGGAGGTGAGCTCCTCCATCGACGCTGCGGTTTCCTGCAGATGCGCCGCCTGGCGCTCGCTGCGCTCGGACAGCGCGCCATTGCCGGCAGCAATCTCACTGGCGGCCGTGCTGATCGAAGCGGCGCACTGCTGGATGCGGCCCACCATGCGAGAGAGCTGGCTGGCGGTGGCGTTGGCGTCGCGCTGGATCGCGGCGAACGCGCCGTGATGCTCGCCGTGCATGCGTCGATGGAGATCACCACTGGCCAGCGCGGAAAGCATCTGCCGTACCTCATCAACGGTACTGCCGAGCGTGTCCAGCAACTGGTTGATGCCGCCGGTGAGGCCGTCGAGGAAGCTGGCGCCTTCGCGTGCCTGCAGGCGCTGGTCGAGGTCCCCCGCAGCGGCAGCGGCGACGATACCGGCCACCGCGTTTTCCAGCGCCAGCTCATGGGTGCGGTCATGCCACTCCACCGCAAAGCCCAGGCGCACGCCCTGCGCGTCGAATACCGGAGTGACTACCTGGGCGAAGTGCACCGGGCCGATCTGCACCTTGCCGTTGTGGGTGACCTGCAGTCCATTGAGGATCGCGCGGATGCGCTCGGGATTGGCGTGGAAGCGGTGGATGCTGCTGCCGACCAGACGCTCCGCATCGAAATCAGGGAAGGCTTCGCGCAGCGGTGCCTGCTGCTTGCGCAACAGGGCCACCACCGAGCGGTTCACATAGCGGATCACGTGATCATTGTCGGCGATCATCATCGCTGTGCGCGAAACATCCAGCGCCTGGCGGATCTGTGCATTCTCGGCATTCGCAGCGGCTTCGCGGTCGCGTTGCGCCTGCACGTGCCTTGCGGTATCGGCCAGCGCATGCGCCAGCGAACCGGGTGCATAGGCCGTGGCGTGGGCATGGGCGGTCAGGTCGGCGCCGGTGGCGATGTCACGTGCCAGCGCGGCCAAACGATGTGGGCCGTGGCCGAGCGCTTCGGTCTGTTGGCGCAGGCGCAACGCGACCTGGCCGAGGAACAGGGTCAGGCCAGCGAACAGGCCGGCCTGCAGCAGCGTCGGCCACAACGCAGCCGCGTCCAGCAGCGGCACGAGCAGGGCAAGCGCGCCGACGCCACCGGCCACCCACACCGGGAAACGGTCACGATGGCTCAGCAGCATGCCCAGCAGCACGGCAATCGGCAGCGCGGGTGACACGCTGCCGGCCGCGCACAGCAGCGCCAGCTGGAGTGCCAGCAGCAGTGCCAGGCCGTTGCGGGCGATCCCGCGACCGGCCAACGGCCCTGCCAGCCATGCGGCCGGCAGCAGCGCCACCGCCGCCAGCGCGGGGCCCACGGCCTGCGCGCCATTCAGGGCGAGCGCAACGCCGACCATGGCCAGTGCAGCGCCGACGACCAGCAGGCGTTGGTCAGCGCGGCGGGCGAGCTGCTGCAGATGCGGCAGACGGGAGGTATCAGGGGGACGGGAAAATGCAGCGTACATTGGATGACTCCTGGATCAGCAGATGACAACGGCCACGCCGCTGCGCACGCGATAACGCGTGAGCAGGGCGTGGACCGGGAATTCGGGGAAGGTGGCGCGATCAGCGGCGCGGAGACGGGTCACCGTGGCCACATCCTGTGGATGACGGTGCAGCAAAGCAGGCATGCGGACTTCCTTGCAGAACCAGATACATGCCGCAGGCCCGACCGGACCCGCGTGCCGCGGGCGCAGGGGCCCGCAACTGATGTATCGGCCGCAGACGCCCAGAGTGAAGTGCGCGGGCGCCGCGACTCAGCCGGCGCTGTCGTTGCCGAAGAAGCGCAGGATCACGTCGGCGATCTGCGCCGGTTCTTCCATGTGCAGATGATGGTTGCCGGGAAATACCGCCAGCCGCCCATCACGCAGGTGCTGCAGGCGATCACTGCGCATTGGTTCGGGATAGTACGACTGTGCTGGTGTGGCATAGATCACCTGCGTCGGGCAGGCGATGGCCTGCAGCAGGTTGTCGATCTGGCCTTCGCTGAGGCGGATCGCGGTCGGCAGCATCAGGCGCGGATCGCTGCACCAGCGATAGCCACCCTCGACCGGCTCCACGCCGCGTTCGACCAGCAGGCGTGCACAGCGCTCGCTGAGCTGGTTGGTCATCATCCGCGCGCGGATCGGCGCGGCCAGGTCGGGGAACACGCGCAGCTGCTTGCGCCCCAGCCCACGCGTGGCATTCACGTGCTCGCGCAGGCGGTTGGCTGTCTCTTCCTCGGGGCCGCGCAGGCCGCCGAGCGCTTCGATCGCCACCAAGCGCTCCACCCGATCACTGACCGAGGCGGTAAGGCTGGCGATGCCGGCGCCCATCGAATGGCCGAGCAGGCTGAAATGGTCCCAGCCCAGCGCATCGGCCACGTCGAGTACGTGGCAGATCGCGGCGGCCGTGGTGTAGCTGGCACCGGCCGGCAGATGCGCGCTGTGGCCGTGACCGGGCAGGTCGATGGCCACCAGCTGCAACGACGCCAGATGCGGCGCCAGCGGCACGAAGCTGGCCGCGTTGTCGAGCCAGCCATGCAGGGCCAGTACGCGCGGGCCGTCGCCATGGTTGCGCAGGCCGGCGACGCGCGCGCCACCGGCCTCGAGTTCAAACGGCTGCAGGCTCATGCCAGCGAGGCCACAGCCAGCCGTGCCAGTGCGCGCGCATGTTCCGGTTCGGCGTTGAGACAGGGGATGTAGCGCATTTTCGCGCCGCGCTCGGCCAGCGTCTCGGTGAAGCCCAGCGCCACTTCTTCCAGCGTTTCCAGGCAGTCGGTGGCAAAGCCCGGGCAGACCACGTCGATCTGCTTCACACCGGACTCGGCCAGCGCCCACAGGCTTGGCTCCGCATACGGCTGCAGCCAGCGCTCGCGGCCAAACCGCGACTGGTAGCCCATCTGCCACTCGTCGCCGCCCAGGCCCAGCGCGTTGGCGATGGCCTGCGCACTGGCCTCGCAGCGCTGCGGATACGGATCGCCACCATCGGCCAGGCGCTGCGGGATGCCATGGAAGGAGAACATCAGTTTCTGGCCACGACCGTGCTGCTCCCAGTAGCGCCGGATCGAGCCGGCCACGGCCTCGACCCAGCCCGGATCGACCGAGTAGTCGCGCACCAGGCTGACGGTCACGCCCGGGTTGCGGCGCTGCCACGCATCGACCCGGTCTTCGACCGAGGCGGTGGTGGTGGTGGAGTACTGCGGGTACAGCGGCAGCACGACGATGCGGCGCGCGCCGCCGGCGGCCAGACGGTCGAGCTCGCCGGCCAGCGCCGGTTCGCCGTAACGCATCGCGTGGCGCACCGTCAGGGTCGGCAGCAGGGCCTGCATGGCCTGCGCCAGCTGGCGCGTATGCACCATCAGTGGTGAGCCGTCGGGCAGCCAGACCTGCGCGTACTTGGCCGCCGAACGGCTACTGCGCAGCGGCAGGATCAATCCACGCAGCAGCGGCTGCCACAGCAGCGCCGGGATCGCGACCACGCGGGGGTCGGACAGGAATTCAGCCAGGTAACGGCGTACGGCGGGGGCCGTCGGCGTCTCGGGGGTGCCTAGGTTGACCGCCAGCACGGCGGTATCGGGAGCGTCGAGCATGGTCGCTATTGTCGCCGATCCGGCGTGGCACCGGGATGCAGGGTTCGGATTGCATGCATAGCACGCGCCTATATGAGCAGGGAACGCTCATAGGATATTCATGACAACACTACTAATTTCAGTCACTTGCTATATCTTCCTATGGACTGACTTCTGGAGCCTGCCATGCGTCGCCCGATCCAAGCCCTGCTGATCGCCGCCAGTCTGCTGTCCAGCCAGGCCATGGCCGGGCCGCAGGAAGACCAGCGTGCGCGCAACGCCGTGCGTGTGCTGGCTGAAATCCAGGGAATCCCTGAACAGGGCATTCCGGACAAATTGCTCGACGAAGGCCGCGCGGTCATCGTCATTCCTGACACGATCAAGGCCGGTCTGGTCATCGGCGGTCGCCGCGGCCACGGCCTGATGTCGGTGCGCATGGCCAATGGCGCCTGGTCCAACCCGGTGTTCGTGAAGCTCACCGGCGGCAGCATCGGCTTCCAGGCCGGTGTCCAGTCTTCCGACGTGGTGCTGGTGTTCCGCAACGATCGCAGCCTGGACAACCTGGTCAACGGCAAGTTCACGCTGGGCGCCGATGCCGGCGTCGCCGCCGGACCGGTTGGCCGCAATGCCGCGGCCGCCACCGATGGCCAGCTGAAGGCCGAGATCTGGTCGTGGTCGCGTGCCCGCGGCCTGTTCGCCGGCGTCGCGCTGGATGGCGCGGTGCTGCAGATCGACGATGCCGCCAACCTTGATGCCTACGGCAGCAACACCACGCCCCGGATGATCTTCGAAGGCCGCGCCGCCGGATCGCCGTCGATGGACGTGGTCGCTTTCCGCGATCGCCTGGAAGAGGCCACCTACGCCGCTCGCAACAACCGCAACGGCAACGGCGGCAGTGCGCCGCGCCCGGCCACGCCCTCGGCAGTCGCCCCGGCGCCTGTTCAGGCAGCGCCGGCCGAGGCCACCACCGCGCCCCTGCAGAACGTGCCGCAGAACCCGCCGCCGCAGCAGCAGGGCTTCCAGCCGGTCAACGACGGCGAGATCCGCACGGAAACGCTGGGCGGAAACTGACTTTCGTCACGCGCGCCGGCTGACAGCCGGTGCGCTATGCTCGACAGCCTGATCACTAACGTAACGAGCGTCTTTATGGGCAGTTTCAGCATCTGGCATTGGTTGGTCGTGCTGGCCATCGTCCTGCTGGTGTTCGGCACCAAGCGCCTGACCAGTGGCGCCAAGGACCTCGGCTCGGCGGTCAAGGAATTCAAGAAGGGCATGCGCGACGACGACAAGCCGAACGCGCAGCTGGGCGACGAATCGCGCAGCCAGGACGCCTCGCGCACCGCGCAGGACGAGCACGACCGCAACCCACGCTGATCCGGAGCGGTCGCGGTGTTTGATATCGGCTTCAGCGAACTGCTGGTGATTGCCGTGGTCGCCCTGGTGGTGCTCGGTCCCGAGCGCCTGCCCAAGGCGGCCCGCTTCGCCGGGCTGTGGGTACGTCGTGCCCGCAATCAGTGGGATTCGGTGAAACAGGAACTGGAACGCGAACTGCAGGCCGAGGAGATCAAGCGGCAGATGCAGGACGTACGCCAAGGCATGCAGGACACTGAGAACCAGCTGCGCGCCAGCGGCGAGGCGATCCGTCGCGGAGCCCAGCAGGCGCAGCAGCAGGGCGATGAGCTGGCGCAGGAGGTACGTGCACCGGCACCGGCCGATGTGCCGCCGCACATGGGCGCCGCCCCCGACGCGGTTGCACCGGCGCCGGAAGGCGCTGCTGCCGAGCCGGCTTCGGCCACGCCGCCTGAAGCCGGTGCGACGCCGCCGAACCAGAGCACGGAGCGCCAGCCATGAGTGAACAGGATTTCGGCGAAAGCTCGCTGGTCGAACATCTGGTCGAACTGCGCGGCCGCCTGGTGCGCGCGTTGCTGGGCCTGGGCGTCGTGCTGCTGGCGCTGCTGCCGTTCACCCAGAAGCTGTACAACGCATTGGCCGAACCGCTGGTCTCGCAGCTGCCCAACGGGCAGACGATGATCGCCACCAATCCGGCCGGCGCGTTCTTCGCGCCGCTGAAGCTGACCTTCTTCGTTGCCTTGTTCGTGGCGGTGCCCTGGCTGCTGTACCAGCTGTGGGCGTTCGTTGCCCCGGGCCTGTATGCGCGCGAGAAGCGCCTGGCGGTCCCGTTGCTGGTGTCGTCGGTGCTGCTGTTCTACACCGGTTGCGCCTTCGCCTACTTCCTGGTGCTGCCGGCGGTGTTCCATTTCCTCACCACCTTCAGCCCGGACGTGATCGCCATCACGCCGGATGCGAATGCCTATCTGGACTTCGTGCTGGCGATCTTCTTCGCCTTCGGCGGCAGTTTCGAGCTGCCGGTGGCGATGGTGATCCTGGTGCTGCTGGGCTGGGTGACGCCGCAGCAGTTCAAGGAAGGCCGCGGCTACGCGATCGTTGGCATTTTCGTTCTGGCAGCGGTGCTGACCCCGCCGGATGTGGTCTCGCAGCTGATGCTGGCGATCCCGATGTGCCTGCTGTACGAGCTGGGCATCCACGCCGCGCGTTGGCTGGTGCCATCGTCGGCAGTGAAGAAGCCCGCCGCCTGATCCGGTAGCGCCGGTCGGTGCGCGACGCGCGTGGTTTGACGCGATGCGACATCCACGCACGGCATGGATCTACCGATGTTCCGGTCAGGCGTGGAAGATGTCGCTGGAGGTCGGCGTGGTCGGGATCGGCGGCGCGGCGCGGCTGCCGCGGTGCACGAACATCTGCTTCCACGCGGCATAGACCGCGCCCACGTACAGCGGCATCAGCACCGTGGTCAGCACCAGCTGGGCGATGAAGGCCGCGGCGAGCGGGCCACCGATCAGCATCGCGATCTGGATCACGATCACGAACAGGATGTACATGCAGAACGCGGCGATCAGGCCCAGCACGGCGAACACGATCATCGCGCCGATGTTCTCGATGCAGCCCTGCAGGCTCAGGCGCAATGCATGCATGCCGCTCTGCTTGTCGAACACCACCAGCGCCGGCTGGGTGAACATCGCCAGCGACAGTGCCACCGCGCTGAGGAACACCAGCAGCATCCACAGCGCGATGCGCTTGGCCGGCAGGTTGGCGACCAGCGCGGCGGCATCCTCCGGCTTGATCTGCTGGCCGCTGCGGCTGATCTCTTCCATCTTGGTCATGACCTCGCTGAAGGCGGTGAAGCCCTCGCGGCCGATCATCAGGAACAGCAGCGCGCCCAGCAGCAGCACCGCCAGCACCTGGATGGCCAGCGGCACCAGCAGGTGGCTGACGCGGTGGTCGCGGATCGGCTGCAGCAGGTGCGAAGCCAGGCCCGCGCGGCCTTCGTCGATTTCGCCAACGGCGTACAGCATGCCGCCGAACATGATCGGCGAGATGGCCAGGGTCATCAGCTGCACGGCCATGCCGGCGGCGCCGGGTATCAGCGTCGACAGCAGGGTGACCACCCAGCTCACCAGCAGCCAGGTCAGGCCGATCCGGGCCAGCTGCAGCGGCGCACGCCGGTACAGGGAGAACGTATCCAGCAACCACTGGGCGCCCGCCGAAGCCGGCAGCTTGCGAATCTCTTTCATGGACATCCGGGAGGGGACAGGAGGGGCCGGGCGCGTGCCCGTGCCGCCGATTATCCCTGTTTTGCCATCGGCTGGGCTGAAGACAGCCGCGCCTGGCGGACGAAGCGCCGCAACAGCTGGCGGGCCAGCGGCGCGGCGCTGACCGCGCGCTCGATGCTGCGGGCACAGCCGCCGTGGCGACCGATGCAGTCGGCGCGGGCGCGCACGTAGCCGCGCATGTGGTGGGTGGCGAACTCCGGATGGAACTGCACGCCCCAGGCCTGGCGCCCCCAGCGGAAGGCATGGCAGCCGTCCAGAGGCGAACGGGCCAGCACCTCGGCCCCGTCGGGCGCGCGCAACACGGTCTGCAGATGGGTGGCGTGGGCTGCGAAATGCTGCGGCAGGCCCTGGAACAGCGGGTCCTGCGCGGCCTGCGGCTGAAGCTCCAGCTCGATCGTGCCGGACTCGCGGCCGGCCGGGTTGTAGGCCACCTCGCCCCCCAGCGCGTGCGCCAGCAGCTGATGGCCATAGCAGATGCCGAACACCGGCAGGTCATCGTGGGCGGTCTGGCGCAGCCATGCCGCGCTGCGCTCGCTCCAGTCGGCGTGGTCGGTGACGAACGCCGCCGAGCCGGTCACCAGCACGCCGGCGAAGGCGTGCGGATCGGGCAGGGCGCCACCGTGCTCGACGTCGACCACCACCGTCTCATGCTCTTCCAGTCCGGCGGCGACGCGGATCCAGTGCGGAAAGCGCCCGTAGCGGCGCAGCGACGGCACCGGGCGGCCGGTTTCAAGGATCAGGAACGGAGCTGGGTTCATCCGGGGGCGGCAGGACTGACAGGACTTCCTCGATTGTAGTCAGCCCTTGCGCCACCTTTTCAAGCCCGGCCTGGCGCAGGGTTCGCAGCCCTTCAGTCCGCGCGGCGCGGGTGAAACCGGCCAGATCCATGTCGGCGCGGATCTGCCCGCGCAGCCGCGAACCCAATGGCAGCAACTCATACAGGCCGATGCGGCCGAGGAATCCGGTGCGCCGGCACTCCAGGCAACCGACCGGCCGACAGGGCGTGGCGGCATCTGGATATGCACCATGGCTATCAGCCAGTACCGCCCAATCGGCGGCGCCGAGGCTGTGCGGCTGCTTGCAGTGCGGGCACAGCGTGCGCACCAGGCGCTGGGCGAGGATGCCGTTGAGGGTGCTGGCCAGCAGGTAATGCGGCACGCCCAGATCAAGGAGGCGGGTGACCGCCGACGGCGCATCGTTGGTATGCAGGGTGGACAGCACCAGGTGGCCGGTCAGCGAGGCCTGTACCGCCATCTGCGCGGTCTCCAGGTCGCGGATCTCACCGATCATGATGATGTCCGGGTCCTGCCGCAGCAGGGTGCGCACGCCGCTGGCGAAGTCCAGGTCGATGTTGGCCTGCACCTGCATCTGGTTGAACTCGGGCGCGATCATTTCGATCGGATCCTCCACCGTGCACACATTCACGTCCGGGGTGGCCAGCCGCTTCAGCGTGGAATACAGGGTGGTGGTCTTGCCCGAGCCGGTCGGGCCGGTGACCAGCACGATGCCGTGCGGGCGCTCGACCAGCGCATTCCAGCCTGCGGCCTCCTGCGGGCTGAAACCGAGCTGGTCGATGCTCTTGAAGGCGGCATCCGGGTCGAAGATGCGCATCACGCACTTCTCGCCGAAGGCCGTGGGCATGGTCGACAGGCGCATCTCGACCTCGCGGCCCCCTGGCGAACGGGTCTTGATGCGACCATCCTGCGGGCGTCGGCGCTCGGCCAGGTCCATGCGGCCCAGCACCTTGATGCGGCTGACCACGGCGGTCATCACTGCCGGCGGCACTTCGAACACCTTGTGCAGCACGCCGTCGATGCGGAAGCGCATGCGCCCCATCTCGCGGCGCGGTTCCAGGTGGATGTCCGAGGCGCGCTGTTCGTAGGCGTACTGCAGCAGCCAGTCGACGATGTGCACGATGTGCTGGTCGTCGGCGTTGACGTCGCCGGTGCGGCCCAGTTCGACCAGCTGCTCGAAGCTGGGCAGGGTGGTGCTGGCCTCGCCACGCGCGTCGCTGCGGGCGCCGCGCACCGAGCGGGTCACCCCGTAGAACTCCATGGTGTAGCGGTGCAGGTCCAGGGGGTTGACCACCGCCAGTTCGATGCGGCGGCGGGTCAGGTGCTGCAGGTCACGACGCCATTCCTGCACCAGCGGCTCGCTGGTGGCCACCAGCACGCGCTCGGCATCCACCGCCAGCGGCAGGAAACGATGACGTCGGGCGTAGGCGTGCGACACCAGTGCCGTGACCGCGGCGACATCGACCCGGGTCGGGTCGATGCGCAGGTAGCGGCTGCCGGTGCGCTGCGCCAGCCATTCGGTGAGGCGTTCCAGGCTCAGTTCGCCGCCGCCGGTGGCGGCCAGCTTGAGGTTGGACAGCAGCACCAGCGGATGCACTTCACTGGCGTTGCGCGCGCCCTGCGCCGAAAAGCGCATGCGTTCGCGGTCCTGTTCGGCCACCAGGCCATCGGCGATCAGCGCCGCAGCGATCTGCTCGAAATGCAGCCGTCCCCTGGGCAGCGGGATGCCGCCCGCCTCGCCGGGCGTGCCTGCTGGCAGCCGATGTTCCATCTGCCTGCTCCTCCCGGGTACGGAATGCCCCGCAGGTCGGCCGTTATACTAGCGCACCCCCTTGCCGGCCAAGACTCGTACGCATGTCCGCGACCCCGACCGTTCCGATCACCTTCCAGGGCCTGATCCAGACCCTGAACCAGTTCTGGGCCCAGCAGGGCTGCGTGCTCATCCAGCCGCTCGACCTGGAGGTGGGCGCCGGTACCTTCCACCCGGCCACCTTCCTGCGTGCGATCGGTCCGGAAGGCTGGAATGCGGCCTACGTGCAGCCCTCGCGTCGCCCGACCGACGGCCGCTACGGCGAAAACCCGAACCGCCTGCAGCGCTATTACCAGTACCAGGTGGCGATGAAGCCGGCGCCGGACAACATCCAGCAGCTGTACCTGGATTCGCTGAAGGCGCTGGGCATCGACCCGCTGGTGCACGACCTGCGCTTTGTCGAGGACAACTGGGAATCGCCCACGCTGGGCGCGTGGGGCCTGGGCTGGGAAGTCTGGCTCAACGGCATGGAAGTGACCCAGTTCACCTACTTCCAGCAGGCCGGTGGCCTGGAATGCCGCCCGGTGCTGGGCGAGATCACCTACGGTCTCGAACGCCTGTGCATGTACCTGCAGAACTGCGACAACGTCTACGACCTGGTCTGGACCTACGGCCCGGACGGCCAGCCGGTGACCTACGGCGACGTCTACCACCAGAACGAGGTGGAGCAGAGCACCTACAACTTCGAATACGCCGACGTGGAAGAGCTGTTCCATCGCTTCGATGCCTGCGAGCGTGAGGCGCAGAAGCTGGTGGAAGTGAACCTGCCGCTGCCGGCCTACGAACAGGTGATGAAGGCCAGCCACACCTTCAACCTGCTCGATGCGCGCCGCGCGATCAGCGTGACCGAGCGCCAGCGCTACATCCTGCGTGTGCGCGCGCTGGCCCAGGCGGTGGCCAAGGCCTACTACGAGCAGCGCGAGAAGCTGGGCTTCCCGGGCGCGAAGAAGGCCTGACGGCCGCTCTCCCTCTCTCAACTTCCGGGGCGCCGGACGCGTTGCGCGCTGCGCCCCCACCACAGGATCGAACCGATGAGCCAACTGTCCCCCCTGCTGATCGAACTAGGCACCGAGGAGCTGCCGGTCAAGGCGCTGCCGGGCCTGGCCCAGGCCTTCTTCGACGGTGTTGTCGACGGCCTGCGCAAGCGCGGCGTCGCGCTGGAACTGGGCGATGCGCGCCCGCTGTCGACCCCGCGCCGCCTGGCCGTGCTGCTGCCGGGCGTCGGCCTGGAACAGCCGGAACAGCACAGCGAAGTGCTGGGCCCGTACCTGAACATCGCGCTGGATGCCGAAGGCCAGCCGACCAAGGCCCTGCAGGGCTTCGCCGCCAAGGCCGGGATCGACTGGACCACGTTGGAGAAGACCACCGACAACAAGGGTGAGCGCTTCGTGCACCGTGCGGTGCGCCCGGGCGCGAGCACCGCCAGCCTGCTGCCGGAGATCCTGCGCGAGGCGATCGAGGCGATGCCGATTCCCAAGCCGATGCGCTGGGGCGACCACGCCTGGGGCTTCGCGCGCCCGGCGCACTGGCTGGTGCTGCTGCACGGTGCCAACGTGGTCAAGGCCGAACTGTTCGGCCTGCAGGCCGGCCGCGTCAGCCGTGGCCATCGTTTCCACCACGACCAGACCGTGTCGCTGGCGCAGCCGCAGGACTACGTTGAAGCGCTGCGCGCTGCGTTCGTGCTGGTCGACCCGAGCGAGCGCCGTGCGCGCATCGTCGCCGAGGTCGAGTCTGCTGCGGCCAAGGCCGGTGGCAGCGCCCGCATCACCGACGACAACCTGGAGCAGGTGGTGAACCTGGTCGAATGGCCGTCGGCGGTGCTGTGCAGCTTCGAGCGCGCGTTCCTGGCGGTACCGCAGGAAGCGCTGATCGAGACGATGGAGATCAACCAGAAGTTCTTCCCGGTGCTTGATGACAGCGGCAAGCTGACCGAGAAGTTCATCGGCATCGCCAACATCGAGTCGAAGGACGTGGCCGAAGTGGCCAAGGGCTACGAGCGCGTGATCCGCCCGCGCTTCGCCGACGCCAAGTTCTTCTTCGATGAAGACCTGAAGCAGGGCCTGGCGTCCATGGGCGACGGCCTGAAGACGGTGACCTATCAGGCCAAGCTGGGCAGCGTGGCCGACAAGGTAGCGCGCGTGGCGGCCCTGGCTGCAGTGATCGCGCCGCAGGCCGGTGCCGATCCCGTGCTGGCCAAGCGTGCCGCCGAGCTGGCCAAGAACGATCTGCAGTCGCGCATGGTCAATGAATTCCCGGAACTGCAGGGCATCGCCGGCCGCCACTACGCCGTGGCCGGTGGCGAATCGGCCGAGGTGGCGCTGGCCATCGACGAGGCCTACCAGCCGCGCTTCGGTGGCGATGACATCGCACTGTCGGCGCTGGGCAAGGTGCTGGCCATTGCTGAGCGCTTGGACACCCTGGCCGGTGGCTTCGCTGCCGGCCTGAAGCCGACCGGCAACAAGGACCCGTTCGCCCTGCGCCGCAACGCGCTGGGCCTGGCCCGCACGGTCATCGAAAGCGGCTTCGAGCTGGACCTGCGCGCGCTGCTGGCCAGCGCCAACGTCGGCCTGGCGGCACGCAACGTGCAGGCCGATGTGGGCGAGCTGTACGACTTCATCCTCGACCGCCTGAAGGGCTACTACAGCGACAAGGGCGTGCCGGCCACGCACTTCAACGCCGTGGCCGAGCTGAAGCCTGCTTCGCTGTACGACTTCGACCGTCGCCTTGACGCAATCGGCACGTTTGCCGCGCTGCCGGAAGCCGAAGCGCTGGCCGCGGCCAACAAGCGCATCCGCAACATCCTGCGCAAGGCCGAGGGCGAGATTCCCGGCCAGATCGATCCGGCGCTGCTGCAGGAAGACGCAGAGCGTGCGCTGGCCGAGGCGGTCACCGCCGCCATCGATGACACCGGCGCCAGCCTGCATCACAAGGACTACGTGGCCGTGCTGGCACGCCTGGCGCGCCTGCGCCCGCAGGTTGATGCGTTCTTCGATGGCGTGATGGTCAATGCCGAGGATCCGGCACTGCGCGGCAACCGCCTGGCGCTGCTGACGCTGCTGGGTGAGCGCCTGGGCAAGGTGGCGGCGATCGAGCATCTGTCGAGCTGAGTTGTGGTGCCAAGCAAGCTTGGCACCCACCGGGAGTGCCGGCCGCTGGCCGGCATCGTCCCTGCGCACGGAACTGACGGTGGATGTCCATCGGGGTCATCGCCGGCATCGTGCACGATGCGGGCATCCTCGCCTGTGATCGCGATGATCGCCACAAAGGCGCGTATTTTGACCGCGACTTAACAACCGATCCCCAACGGCGTGATGCATTTCGCATCGTCACCTCCGGTCGGTATGCTGTGCCGCATGCAGCCAAAGAAATACGCCCTGCCGCTGATGGTCCTGTCGCTGGCCGCCACTACCGTGGCCCACGCGCGCGGCACCATCGACAAGGTGGACATCAAGGGATTGGACAAGGGCGACGACGCCGCAATCATCGAGAACATCCAGGAATCGCTGTCGCTATACGACACGATCGGCAAGGAGCAGGGCGAATCGCGCCTGGAGTACCTGTTGTCGCAGGCTGAGCGGCAGACCCGCCAGGCGCTGGAACCGTTCGGCTACTACAACCCGGTGATCACCGTTGAAGCACCGCGCGAGGATGAGCACGTGCGCGTTCTCATCCACGTCGACAAGGGCGCCCCGGTGACCGTGCGCCGCGAGCACATCGACATCACCGGCCCGGCAATCTACGATCAGTACCTGCAGGACGACCTGGCCGCGTTCAAGCCGCGCAAGGGCCAGCGCTTCGAGCACACCCAGTACGAAGCCAGCAAGATCACCATCACCCGGCGCCTGGCCGAGCGTGGCTACTTCGACGCCGACTACACCCAGCGTCAGGTGCAGATCACCCGCGCCGACAATGCTGCCGACATCGACCTGACCTGGGACAGCGGCCGCCGCTACAACATGGGACCGGTGCGTTTCCACCAGGACTACTTCGTCGACAAACTGTTCGATCCGCTGGTGTACTGGGACGAGGGCAGCTACTACCACGAGGGCAAGCTGGACCGGCTGCGGCAGTCGCTGACCAAGCTGGATTATTTCAGCGTGATCGACATCCAGCCACGGCCGGATCAGGCTGACGAGAACGGTGACGTGCCGGTGGACGTCAACCTGACCCGCGCCAAGCGCACCATCTACACCGCGGGCCTGAGCTACGGAAGCGAGAGCGGCCCGGGTGTGCGCGGCGGCATCGAGCGGCGGTTCCTGAACAGCCGCGGCCACAAGATGAATACGCAGCTGGACTATGCGCAGAAGCGCAAGAGCCTGGTCACCAGCTACCGCATCCCGGCGTTCGCCTGGCTCGACGGCTGGTACACCTTCGCTGCAAGCGCGTATGACGAGCAGACCGATTACATCGACCTGCGCAACTTCAAGCTGATCGCCAGCCGCAGCGGCGAGATCAACGAGCACTGGACCGCGATCGCTTCGGTCAACGCCCTGCGCGAGCGCTGGCGCTATGCGTCCGGCACCGAGTTCACCGACGCGGTCTACAACACCTCGACGCTGGTGTACCCGCAGATGGTTGCCGACTACGTAAACGTTGACGACACGATGTTCCCGCGCAAAGGCATCAGTGGTACGGCGACGATGCGCGCCGGCGTCGAAGGCGTCGGTTCGGATACCAGTTTCGTGCAGGCCAACGCGGTGCTGCGCTGGTACATCCCGGTGGGCGAGAGCAACCGGCTGATCCTGCGCGGCGAAGGTGGCACCACCTGGACCAGCGACCTGGTGGCGATGCCGCCGAGCCTGCGCTACTTCGCCGGTGGTGACCGCAGCATCCGCGGTTATGCCTACCGCGAGGTCGGCCCGCGCACGCCGGCGCCGGACAAGTACGCACTGGGTGCCAAGAACCTGGTGATCGGCTCGGCCGAGTACGAGCACTACTTCAATGGAGGCCCGTGGGGCGCGGCGGTGTTTGTCGATACCGGCAGTGCCTTCGACAACACCATCGACCTGCATACCGGCGTCGGCTTCGGCGTGCGCTGGAAATCGCCGGTCGGCCCGGTGCGTATCGATATCGCGCATGGCCTGAACAACCCGGATTCGCAGTTCCAGCTGTACCTGAACATCGGAGCGGACCTGTGAGCACGCCTGCCCCCACCCCGAACCCGAACACGCCGCCGCGCGTGCGCTTCTATCGCCGTCGCCGCTTCTGGGCGTGGTCCGGCGTGGGCGTGATCGGGCTGGTGCTGCTGGCCCTTCTGGCGGTGTACTGGCTGCTGCAGACCGTGGCCGGCCGTGACGTGCTGCTGGCCCAGGTGGTGGCCCGCCTGCCGGTCGGCGCCAGTTTCACCTGGGACAAGGTGGATGGCCCGGTGGCGGGCCCACTGACCCTGTACAACGTCGACTTCCGTTACAACGACATCCATTTCCATGCCGAACGCGCGCACCTGGAGCCGGACCTGCGCCCGCTGCTGGGCCGCAAGCTGCTGCTGGACAAGCTGGAGCTGACCAACGCGACCTTGAACCTGGCCAAGAGCGATGAGCCGTTCAAGCTGCCGTCGTGGCCGGACTCGCTGCCGCAGATCGAGATGCCGCTGGCGATCCAGGCCGATGCCATCGCCATCGATGGCTTCCGCATCAGCCAGGCCAACGAGCCGGTGATCGACATCAGCCGCGTGCGCGGTGGCATCGAGATCGCCAACGGCGAATTCCAGGCGCACAAACTGGTCGTGGACAGTGACATGGGCAATCTCACCGCCCAGGGCCGATACATCCCGGCCAAGGACTACGATACCGACGTGACCGTGACCGCCGTGCTGCCGGCACCGTGTGGGCGAACCGCCGCCACCCTGGGCTTGGTCGCGCGCGGCGACCTCGCGCACATGGAAGTGGCCGTGGCCGGCCGTGCACCGCAGCCGCTGAAGGCGATGCTGGTGTTCGACGGCCGCACCGATCCGGCCTGGAATGCCAGCGTACGCAGCGATGAACTGGATCTGGCGCTGCTGTCGCCGGCGCTGGCGAGCTCGGCGATCGCACCGCTGGCCCTGGACTTCACTGCCAGCGGCAAGGGCGGCAACGCCAATCTGCAGGGCAAGGTGAAGCAGGGCGATCAGGAACTGGAACTGGCCCCGTCGGTGGTGTCATTGCAGGACCAGGTGCTGAAGGTTTCGCCGCTGCGGTTGAAGGGCCTCGGCGGCGAAGCGCGGCTGGAAGGCACTGCCGATTTCAGCCAGGAAGACCAGCAGACACTCAATTTCTCGGTGGTCGCACGCGATCTGACCTACGTGCCTGCAGCGGACCCGAACACCGCCGGCAGCGCGCCGGTACCGGTGACGCTGAAGGAAGCGCGTTTCGGCCTGGCGGGTACGTTGAAGGCGTGGGCGGCGATAGGCCGTGCCGAAGTCGAACGCGAAAAGCAGAAGGCACAGCTGCGCTTTGACGTGCGCGGCAACGACCAGGCTGCATCGATCCACGAACTGCAGGCGCAGACGCCGGGTGGCCAGCTGCAGGTGGAAGGCCAGGTGGCGTGGGCACCGCAGCTGGACTGGGATGCCAAGGCCACGCTGAAGGACTTCGACCCCGGCTATTTCGTGCCGGGCTGGAATGGCCGCCTGTCCGGCAACCTGGCGTCCAAGGGCCGCCAGCTGCCGCCGCCGGCCAATGCGCCGCCGGGCACGGCCGGAACACTGGAAGCCACGGTGGACCTGCCGTCACTGAAGGGCATCCTGCGCCAGCGCAATCTCGATGCGCAGGGCAAGTTCGCGCTGCAGGGTGATCAGGGCCAGGGCGAACTGAAGCTGGCCCTGGGCAGCAGCCGGGTGACCGCGGCGGGCAAGGTCGGTGATCGCCTCGACATCGACGCCCGTTTCGAACCGCTGCAGCTGAGTGATCTGCTGCCGGGCGCCGATGGTGGCCTGCGTGGCCAGGTGCAGGTTAAGGGTCCGCGCGATGCGCCGGACATCACCGCCGATCTGGTGGGCAACAACCTCAATTGGGATGGCTACGGCGCCGGGAGCGTGAGCATCAAGGGCCACCTGCCGTGGCGCGGCGACAGCGGCACGCTGGCGGTACAGGGCCAGCAGGTCAATGCCGGCATGCTGCTGGAGCGGTTGAACATCGACGCGCAGGGCAGTGTCTCCAACCTGCGCCTTGCCGCGCAGACGCGCAACGAGATGGGCGCGATCGAACTGCAGGGAAGCGTGCGCCAGCAGGGCACGCAGTGGCGTGGCGAGCTGGCATCGCTGCGTATCGCACCGGTGAAGGGTGATGCCTGGTCGCTGCGTGCACCGGCGGCGTTCGCGATCAACGGCAGCACCTACACGCTGGGCGAAGCCTGCCTGGCAGCCGCCAGCAGCGGCGCGCTGTGCGCCCAGGCCAACTGGCCGCGCGAGGGCCTGCTGGTACGCAGTGATGCGCTGCCGCTGGCGCTGGTGCAACCCTGGCTGCCGCCGCAGTCGGGCCGCCGCATCTACCTGCGTGGCGATGTCAGCCTGGACGCGCAGATCCGCCCGCGCGGCAATGCCTGGGAAGGCCATGTGGAAGTGCGCTCGAAGGAGGGTGGCGTGCGCCTGGGCGAGAACCGCACCACGGTGGGCGATGCCTCACGTGGTGAGCTGGTGCGCTATGACCAGTTCTCGCTGAAGCTCGACATGACCCCGGCCAGCATCAAGGGCTATCTGGGCATGGGCTTCCAGGGCAACGGCTTCGTCGACGCCAAGATGCAGACCGGCTGGGAAGCCAGCGCGCCGTTGAATGGCGAGCTGTACCTCAACATGTCGCGGCTGTACTGGCTGGAGCTGTTCTCGCCGGACATCGTGCGCCCGACCGGCCTGATCGAAGGCCACGTCAGCCTGCGTGGCACGCGTGGCCAGCCGTCGCTGGGCGGTGATGCGCAGCTGAGCAACTTCAAGGGCGAGTTCCCGGCACTGGGCCTGACATTCGACCAGGGCAAGGGCAGCTTCGTGGCCCAGCCCGATGGTTCGGCCAAGATCACCGCGCAGGCCAACTCCGGCCAGGGCACGCTGTACGTGGATGGCGGCCTTTCCTGGTTCGGTGATGCACAGCCGCTGCAGCTGAAGATCCACGGCGACAACGTGCTGCTGTCCAACACCAGCGAACTGCGTATCGTCGCCAATCCCAACCTCGATTTCACCCTGGCCAAGGCGGCGATGGAGTTGCGCGGCACCGTGCATGTGCCCGAGGCCGATATCGATCTTGAACGCCTGGACCGCGGTACCTCGGTGTCTGAGGACGTGGTGGTGCTCGACCCGGTAGACCCGGAAGAATCGCGCACCTCGCCGCTGGACATGGACCTGACGGTCAGCCTGGGCGACAAGGTGAAGATGACCGGCTTCGGCCTGAAGGGCGCCCTGACCGGCAAGATGCAGGTCTGGGCCAAGCCCGGCCGCGAGATGACCGCCAACGGTGGCCTGGAAGTGAGCGGTCGCTACAAGGCCTACGGACAGGACCTGACCATCACCCGCGGCAACCTCACCTGGAACTACAACGCGGTGTCCGACCCGCGCATCAACATCCGTGCCGAGCGCCGGGTCGGTGATGTCACCGCCGGCATCGACGTGACCGGGCGTGCGCAGCAGCCGCGCGCGGACGTATGGTCCGATCCGGCGATGTCGCAGTCCGAAGCACTGGCGTACCTGGTGCTGGGGCGCAGCCTGACTGGTGCCAGCAGCGACCAGGCCCAGCAGGTGAACGCGGCTTCGGCGGCACTGTCGGCCGGCAGTGGCCTGCTCGCCTCGCAGCTGGGCGCCAAGCTGGGCCTGGACGATGCCGGCGTGAGCCAGTCGCGCGCGCTGGGCGGATCGGTGATCGGCGTCGGCAAGTACATCTCGCCCAAGCTGTACGTCGGCTACGGTGTGTCGCTGGTCGGCGCCGGCTCGGTGATCACGCTGAAGTACCTGCTGCGACGTGGCTTCGACGTGGAAGTGGAATCGAGTACGGTGGAAAACCGTGGTTCGATCAACTGGCGCAGGGAAAAGTAGCGCCACGCCATGCGTGGACGGGGCCACGCCGGGCCACGCCCGGCGGGTGCAATCCCCACCCCCAACCATCGGCCGTTGCCCCGCCGGGCCCCAGCGGCTATGGTCCCGGGCTGTTCTGTCGTACCGGATTGCCTCATGTCACCACGCAAAGCCCTTCCCACCGCCCTGGCCCTGGGCCTGACCCTCGCCGCCGGCGCACATGCCGATGAAGGCATGTGGATGCCGACCCAGCTGCCGGAGTTGGCCAAGCCGCTGCAGGCTGCCGGCTTCAAGGGCAATCCGGCCGACCTGGCCAACGTCACCGCGCCGCCACTGAGCGCGGTGGTGCGCGCCGGTGGTGGCACCGGTTCGTTCGTGTCCGCCGACGGCCTGCTGCTGACCAACCATCACGTGGCGATGGGCGTGATCCAGTACAACAGCTCGCCCGAGCACAACCTGATCGACAACGGCTTCATCGCCCAGGGGCGCGCCGATGAGCGCCCGGCCAATCCGGACTTCCGCGTGCTGGTCACCGTCGGCTTCGACAAGGTGACCGACCAGGTGCTGGCGCAGGCCCGCGGCAAGACCGGCCGCGCCTACTTCGATGCGGTGGATGCGGCCAGCAAGCAGATCGTGGCCGAGTGCGAGAAGGACGGCAGCGTGCGCTGCTCGGTGGCCAACATGTACTACGGCACCGACTTCTACCGTATCGCGCAGCTGGAACTGAGCGACGTGCGCCTGGTGTATGCCCCGCCGCGCGCGATCGGCAACTACGGCGACGAGATCGACAACTTCATGTGGCCGCGCCACACCGGTGACTTCACCCTGCTGCGCGCCTACGTCGGCAAGGACGGCAAGCCGGCTGCCTACAGCAAGGACAACGTGCCCTACCAGGCGCCGGCGCACCTGCAGATGTCGGTGGAAGGCCCGAAGGAAGGCGACTACGCGATGCTGGCCGGTTACCCGGGCATCACCTACCGCCACCGCACCGCGGCCGAGTTCGCCGGCCAGATCGATGCCGTGCTGCCGCGACGCGTATCGGTGTTCCAGCAGATGATCGATACCATCGAAGCCGCCAGCGCCAAGGATGCGCAGGCACGTACCCGCTATGCCTCGCAGCTGCAATCGCTGAAGAACAACCGCAAGCGCGCCGCCGGCGAGCTGGAAGGCCTGCTGCGCAGCGATGCCAAGGCCCAGCGTGCCGCCGACGAGAAGGCCATGCTGGCCGCGACCGACCGCAAGTACCAGGCCGACATCAAGGCGCTGCTGGCCAACCTGTCGCAGGGCGCGGCGGTGGGCGAACGTGACCTGCTGCTGGATCAGATGGCGATGCAGAGCCAGCTGCTGCGCTCGGCACTGCTGCTGGAGCGCCTGCGCATCGAATCGGCCAAGCCGGACGCGCAGCGCGAGAGCGGCTACCAGCAGCGTGACCAGGCGATGATTGAAGGCGTGCTCAAGCAGGTCCAACGCCGCTACGCGCCGGAAGTCGAGAAGGCCCTGCTGACCACCCTGCTGACCCGCTACCAGCAGCTGCCGGATGCGCAGCGCGTGGCCGAGTTCGACACGGCCTTCGGCCGTACCCCGGCGCAGCTGGCCAAGGCACTGGATACCCTTTACGCCGGCACCCAGCTGGGTGACGAGGCACAGCGCCTGTCGCGCTTTGCTGCCGCCCGCGAAGGCAAGGCGCTGGCGGCCGATCCGCTGATCGCCGTGGCTGGCCCGCTGGTGGCCGCGCAGCTGCGCATCGAGAACGAGAGCAAGACCCGCGAAGGCGAGCAGCTGCGCCTGCGCCCGGCCTACATGCAGGCACTGTTCGCCTGGCGTGCCAAGCAGGGCCGCGCGGTGTACCCGGATGCCAACCGCACCCTGCGCATCAGCTACGGCAAGGTCGAGGCACTGCACCCGCGCGACGGCGTGACCTACTCGCCGGTGACCACAGTGGCTGGCATCGTCGAGAAGAACACCAACGCCTATCCGTTCGATGCACCCAAGCCGTTGCTGGCGGCGATCGCCAAGGGCGATTTCGGCAGCACCGCCGACCCGGCGCTGAAGACCCAGACGGTCAACTTCCTGACCAACCTGGATACCACCGGCGGCAACTCCGGCTCGCCGGTGCTCAACGCCAAGGGCGAACTGATCGGCCTGAACTTCGACAGCAACTGGGAATCGGTCAGCGCCAGCTGGTGGTTCGACCCGCGCTACAAGCGCGCCGTGCACGTGGACATGCGCTACCTGCGCTGGCTGCTGGCCAAGGTCTACCCGGCACCCGAACTGCTGAAGGAAATGGGCGTACCGGCGGAATAAGGCCGGTTCGAGCACGGATTGCAGGCTCTCGCCTCGATGAGGGCCAGATGATTGTGGGCCCCCACCTTGGTGGGGGTGGTTGCCCCCAAGGAGCCCGTACACCCGGCCACGCCTGGCCTACACTGCGGGTTCCTCCGACGGAAACACACGCGTGGTCTCCAGTTGGATCCTGCTGCTGGTCTCGGTTGCCTATGCTGCGCTGCTGTTCGGCGTGGCGTGGTGGGGCGACCGTCGGCCGATGTATCCCGACCGGCCCTGGCTGCGGCCGGTGGTCTACAGCCTGGCGCTGGCTGTTTACTGCTCGTCGTGGACCTTCTACGGCGCGGTGGGTACCGCCGTGCGCAACGGTATCGGCTACCTGCCCATCTATATCGGTCCGTTGCTGCTGCTGTTGTTCGGCTGGCGCATCATCGAGCGCCTGGCGCTGATCGCGCGCAGCCAGAACGTGGTGTCCATCGCCGATTTCATCTCCTCGCGCTTCGGCCGCTCGCGGCGGTTGGCCGCGCTGGTCGCGATCATCGCGCTGATCGGCATCATTCCGTACCTGGCCCTGCAGTACAAAGCCGTGGCGATGAGCCTGCAGGTTCTCACCGGCAACACCGGCCCGACCGGGTACTTCAGCGACCCCGCGCTGTACGTGGCGCTGCTGATGGCATTGTTCGCCACGCTGTTCGGCACCCGCCAGGTCGATGCCACCGAGCACCACCACGGGATGATGCTGGCGATCGCCTTCGAATCGGTGATCAAGCTGCTGGCGATGCTCGCCGTGGGCGTGTTCGCCTACCTGTGGCTGAGCAACCGTACCGATGCGGTGGTCGAGTCGGTGCATACGCTGTTCACCGGCCTGCCGCCGGTCGGCTTCATCTCGCAGACGCTCCTCAGCTTCCTGGCCATCATCTGCCTGCCGCGCCAGTTCCACGTGGCGGTGGTCGAATGTGGCGACGTGCGCGACGTACGCCGCGCGCGCTGGATGTTCGGCGGCTACCTGGTGCTGATCTCGGCGATGGTGCTGCCGATCGCCACCGCGGGCGTGACCCTGTTCGGCACCGGCGGCAGCGTTGCCGATGACTCCATGGTGCTGGCGCTGCCGCTGGCCGAAGGCCGCAACGCGCTGGCACTGATCGCCTATGTGGGCGGTTTCTCGGCCGCCACCGGCATGGTCATCGTGTCCTCCATCGCACTGGCGACCATGGTCAGCAACGATCTGGTGATGCCGGTGCTGCTGCGCCGCAGTGGCGACCACCAGGAAGCGGCCGATGTCGCCTCGCGCGTCCTGTGGATCCGACGCCTGGCGATCCTGCTGCTGGCGCTGATGGCCTACAGCTACTACCGCACCAGCAGCAACGACAGCACGCTGGCGTCATATGGGCTGATGGCGTTCGCGGCGGTGGCGCAGTTCGCGCCGGGCCTGATCGGTGGCCTGTACTGGCGCGGCGCCAGCCGCCGTGGCGTCGAGATGGGCATGCTGCTCGGCTTCGCGACATGGCTGTACACACTGCTGCTGCCGGCGATGACCATGGCCGGCTGGGTTGATGCCGCCTGGGTGCAGCACGGTCCGTTCGGCATCGAGTGGCTGCGTCCGCAGCAGCTGTTCGGCATGACCGGCTGGGATCCGCTGACCCACGGCACGTTCTGGTCGCTGCTGGTCAACGCGGCGACGATGATGCTGGTGTCCGCGCGCTGGCGCCCCGGTGTGGACGAGCGGCTGCGCGCCGCGCCGTTCCTCGACCCGTATGCCGAGCGCCCGTCGGTGGCCGGTGGCTGGCCCGGTCATGTGCATGTGGGCGACCTGCTGGCACTGGCCTCCCGCGTGGTCGGCGAACGTCATGCGCGGCGTTCGTTCTTCGAGCAGGCGCAGTCGCTGGGCCGTGAACTGCAATCCTCCGCGCCTGCAGACCGCCCGTGGGTGCAGTTCACCGAACGCCTGCTGGCCGCGTCGATCGGCGCGGCGTCCGCACGCCTGCTGCTGACCAGCCTGCTGCGTGGCTCGGGCATGGACCTGGGCGAAGTGGTGGCAGTGCTGGACGAAGCCGGGCAGGAGCTGCGCTTCAACCGCGAGATCCTGTCGACCACGCTGGAGAACATCAGTGCCGGGGTCAGCGTGGTCGATCCTGACATGCGCCTGACGGCCTGGAACCGCCGCTACCAGGACATGTTCGGCTACCCCGACGGCATGCTCTACGTGGGCCGCCCGGTGGCCGACCTGATCCGTTACAACGCCGAGCGCGGTGAGCTGGGCGAAGGCGATATCGAAATCCAGATCAACCGTCGCATCGGCTACATGCGTGCCGGCTCGCCGCATGTGTTCGAACGCACGCGCAGCGATGGCAAGGTGATCGAGATGCGAGGCCAGGCGCTGCCCGGTGGCGGCTACGTGACCAGCTACAATGACATCACCGACTACAAGCATGCGGAAAAGGCGTTGCTTGAAGCCAACGAGACGCTGGAGCAGCGCGTAGCCGAGCGCTCGCACGAGGCCGAGGTCGCACAGCAGTCGAAGACCCGCTTCCTGGCCGCGATCAGCCACGACGTGCTGCAGCCGTTGAATGCCGCGCGGTTGTTTGCCTCGGCATTGCGTGACAGCGACCACGTGAGCGACGAGCAGAAGCACCTGGCCGAGCGCGTGGACGCGTCGTTGCGTGCGGCGGAGGAACTGCTCGATGGCCTGCTGGATGTATCGCGGCTGGATGCGGGCGGCCTGCATCCGGTGATCGGCGAGTTCGACGTCAGTGCACTGATGCGCGAACTGGCTGCACAGTACACGCCGGTCGCCGCGGGCCGTGGCCTGCGCCTGGACCTGTTCGCGCGTCCGGCGTGGGTACGCAGCGATCGCCGCCTGCTGCGCCGCGTGCTGCAGAACTTCCTGGCCAACGCGCTGCGCTACACACGGCAGGGGCGCATCGTGCTGGCGGTACGCCATCGCGGTGACGAAGTGGAACTGCAGGTGTGGGATACCGGCCCCGGCATTCCCGAGCACCACATGCGTCAGATCTTCGATGAGTTCCATCGCTACCAGCAGCCGTTCGACTGGGGCGAGCAGGGCCTGGGGCTGGGTTTGTCGATCTGCCAGCGCATCTCGCGCCTGCTCGACCATCGCCTCAATGCGCGCAGCCGGGTGGGCAGTGGATCGATGTTCTCGATCATCCTGCCGCGTGTGGCGCCGTTGCCGGGTTACACCGAACTGGCCACGCCGGTGCAGGCGGTGGCCGCACTGGTACGCAGCGATTCGCTGGCGGGGCTGCGCGTGCTGTGCGTGGACAACGACGAGGAAATCCTCGACGGCATGCGTGCGCTGCTCGGCCGTTGGCAGGTGCAGGTGATCACTGCATCGACGGTGGATCAGGCGTTGGAGAAAGTGGCCGAGCGCCCACAGGTGATGCTGGTCGATTACCACCTGCACGACCGGATGGATGGCCTGGACGCGCTGGTGGCACTGCGTGAAGCGGCCGGCTACCCGCTGCCGGGCGCGCTGCTGACCGCCGATGGCCGCGACGAGCTGAAGCGGACGGCACGCGAGCGTGGCTACCGCGTGCTGACCAAGCCGATCAAGCCGGCTTCACTGCGCGCCTTCCTGGGCGCGCTGCGCGATGCAGGCAACAGCGATGCCTGATGGCAACTGTAGAGCCGAGCCAACGCTCGGCTCCCGCCCGCAGCGCGGCGTTGATATAGCCATCGCTATACAAACCAGCCCTGCCTGCGCGTTTCGCTGGAAATGCGCCACGCGCGGATCGCGATGCTAAGCTTCGCGTCCCCTTGGGGAGTAGCCGGATTCCTTCGCAGGAATCGTCCACGTCAACATACTCGGCCAGTGCGCCGTGGCGTGGACAACCATGATGGTTGGCGAGACCAGCGGCCCGCGCGCGCAACGTCAGGTTGGGCGCGAGCGCAGGCCGTGCGTCCGTCCTAGCCCGACCTCAGCATCCGCCCATGTCCCCTCTTTCGATCCTCCTGATCGGCTTTGCCATGTCCACCGATGCCTTCGCTGCGGCGATCGGCAAGGGTGCGGCCATGCGCAAGCCGGTGTTCCGCGATGCACTGCGTGCCGGCATCATCTTCGGCGTCATCGAGGCGATCACGCCCGTCATCGGCTGGCTGCTCGGCCGCGCCGCGCTGCAGTACGTCGAAGCCTTCGACCACTGGATTGCCTTCGGCCTGCTCGGCGCGCTGGGCATCCACATGATCTACAACGGCCTGCGCCCGGACAGTGCGGAGGAAGACGAAGACCCTTCGCAGCACCACGGCTTCTGGAAGCTGGCGTTGACCGGTTTCGCCACCAGCATCGATGCGATGGCGGTGGGTATCGGCCTGGCCTTCATGGACGTGCATATCGGCGTGATGGCCGCGGTCATCGGCCTGTGCACGCTGACCATGGTCACCGTCGGCATCATGCTCGGCCGCGTGCTGGGCAGCATGGTCGGCAAGCGCGCCGAGATCATCGGTGGCGTGATCCTGGTGATCATCGGTGCGACGATCCTGTACGAACACCTGCACGGCGTGGGGTAACACCTGTTCCTGTAGAGCCGAGCCCATGCTCGGCTCTACATCAGGGTGTTGGCTGACGAGCATTGCAGTGTTGCACTGATGGAGAGGCTGTCATGCGCTCCATAGCCTCTTCGCATCGCCAGTCCCGCACTCCGCTATGGTCGTTGGCCGCATACCGGCAATGTCGATGCGCTCACCACGGCGACGCATGCGCGTCGTTCCTGGTTCAGTGACAAGGCCAACGTCGATCTTCTGATCGAAGCGCTGCGCATAGTCGAGCGGACTGGTCGCACCTTCTCCCTTGCCTGGGTGATCATGCCGGACCACCTGCATTGGTTGATCGGGTTGCGTAGCGGCACGCTGGCCGGCTGCATGCAGATCCTGAAGTCCAGGAGTGGAAGATCCATCGCCACGCGCGTTGATGCGAACGCGCCGATCTGGCAGCTGGGGTACTACGACCATGCGTTGCGCACTGATGACGGCCTGCGCGCGCAGGCGATGTACATCGTGGCCAATCCAGTGCGTGCTGGCTTGGCCAACTGTCTCGGCGAATATCCCCACGCCTGGAGCAGGTGGCCTCTGCGGGACTGGTGTGGCCTTCAGACGAAGAGCAGCCGAGCGGGGGCTCGGCTCTACAAGGGCATCATGAGATGCCCATGCTCGGCTCCGCAGTCCGTCACGGTCAATCTTCTTCCGGCGGCAGCACGATGGCGTCGTCGTCGATCGCCAGCTTGCCGGCCATCAGCACGGCCTGGGTGCGGTTGGTTACGCCCAGCTTGCGCAGGATGGCGGTGACGTGGGCCTTGATTGTCGCTTCGGAGACGTTGAGGTCGTAGGCGATCTGCTTGTTCAAGCGGCCAGCCCCCAGCATCTGCAGTACGCGGAACTGCTGCGGGGTCAGCTCGCGCAGGCGCTGGCCGACTTCGCGTTCCTCGCGTTCGGTCGGCGGCACGTTGTGCGCTTCCGGCGGTGCCCAGGTCTCGCCGTCGAGGATGGTACCCAGTGCATGGCCTATGGTGTCCGAGTCGGCCGACTTCGGAATGAAGCCCAGCGCGCCGTGGTCGAGCGCGCGTCGCATCACCGTCGCCTCTTCGCGCGCGGAGACCACCACCACCGGCAGGTGCGGGTGCAGCGAGCGCATGTGCACCAGTGCGTTGAAACCCTGCGCACCGGGCATGTTGAGATCCATCAGGACCAGGTCAGCGTCATTGTGCTGGTCGGCCAGCGCGTACAGCGCTTCCACACTGTCGGCCTCGAACAGCTGCACGCCGGGGATGACCCGCTGCACGGCGCCGCGCAGGGCTTCGCGGAACAGCGGGTGGTCATCGGCAATCAGGAGGGTGGTCATGGTCGGGGGGAACCGTGGGGGAAAGCAGGTGGGGCCGGAGCCCTTTCCCTGCGGAAAGAGATCCGACCCCGGGTCGTACCTCAGCGCACCTTGCGCTCGTCCACCAGCGACGCCACCACCGACGGATCGGCCAGGGTCGAGGTGTCACCGAGCTGGTCCGGCGCGTTCTCGGCGATTTTGCGCAGGATGCGGCGCATGATCTTGCCTGATCGGGTCTTGGGCAGGCCTGGCGCCCACTGCAGGTGGTCCGGCGTGGCGATCGGACCGATCTCCTTGCGCACCCAGGCGACCAGTTCCTTCTGCAGCTCGTCGCTCGGGGCCTCTTCGGCCACCAGGGTCACATAGGCGTAGATGCCTTGGCCCTTCACGTCGTGCGGGAAACCGACCACGGCGGCTTCGGCCACCTTCGGGTGCGAAACCAGCGCGCTTTCCACTTCGGCAGTGCCGATGCGGTGGCCGGAGACATTGATCACGTCGTCGACGCGGCCGGTGATCCAGTAGTAGCCGTCTTCGTCGCGGCGGCAACCGTCGCCGGTGAAGTAGCTGCCCGGGTAGGTGCGGAAATAGGTATCGATGAAGCGCTGGTGGTCGCCGTACACCGTGCGCATCTGGCCCGGCCAGGAATCACGGATGATCAGGTTGCCCTCGGTCGGGCCGTCCTGGATCTCGCCATCGGCATTGACCAGCGCCGGCTGCACGCCGAAGAAGGGCAGGGTGGCCGAACCCGGCTTAAGATCCATCGCACCGGCCAGCGGCGAGATCAGGATGCCGCCGGTCTCGGTCTGCCACCAGGTATCGACGATCGGGCAGCGGCTGTCGCCGACCACTTCGTAGTACCAGCGCCAAGCTTCCGGATTGATCGGCTCGCCGACGCTGCCGAGCAGGCGCAGCGACGCGCGCGAGGTCTTCTTCACCGGCTCCTCGCCCTCGCGCATCAGTGCACGGATGGCGGTCGGGGCAGTGTAGAAGATGCTGACCTTGTGCTTGTCGATGACGTTCCAGAAGCGCGAGGTGTCCGGGTAGTTCGGCACGCCTTCGAACATCAGCGAGGTCGCGCCGTTGGCCAGCGGGCCGTACACGATGTAGCTGTGGCCGGTGACCCAGCCCACATCGGCGGTGCACCAGTAGATGTCGTCCTCGCGCAGGTCGAACACCGCTTCATGGGTGTAGGCCGCGTACAGCAGGTAGCCACCGGTGGTGTGCAGCACGCCCTTGGGCTTGCCGGTGGAACCGGAGGTGTAGAGGATGAACAGCGGATCTTCCGCGTTCATGCGCTCCGGCTCACAGCTGGACGGCTGGCTGTCCACCACGTCGTGGAACCAGCGGTCGCGCGGGGCCTGCATGTCCACCGCACCGCCGGTGTGGCGCACCACCAGCACGGTTTCCACGGTATTGGTACCGGGCAGCTTCAGCGCGGCATCGACGTTGGCCTTCAGCGGGATCTTCCGGCCACCACGCAGACCTTCGTCGGCGGTGATGATCAGCTTGCTCTGGCAGTCGCTGACGCGGTCGGCGATCGAGTTCGGCGCAAAGCCCCCGAACACTACCGAGTGGATCGCACCGATGCGTGCACAGGCCAGCATGGCCACTGCGGCGTCGACGATCATCGGCAGGTAGATGGTGACCCGGTCACCCTTCTTCACGCCAAGGTTGCGCAGCGCATTGCCGAGGCGGCAGGTGCGCTCGTACAGCTCGCGATAGGTCACGTGCTGGGCCGGTGCATCCGGGCTGTCCGGCTCGAACAGCAGCGCGGTCTTGTCACCGCGCTTTTCCAGCTGGCGATCCAGGCAGTTCACGCTGGCATTGAGCTCGCCATCCTCGAACCACTTGATGTGGAAGTCGGACAGGTCGTAGCTGACGTTCTTGATCTTCGTCGGCTTGCGCATCCAGTCCAGTCGCTCGGCGGCCTTGCCCCAGAAACCCTCCGGGTCGGTCACCGAAGCCTGGTACTGCTGTTGGTAGGACGTCCTGTCGATGCGTGCCTTGGCGGCGAACTGCGGATCGACGGGGTAGATATCAGCCATGGCACCCTCACTTGCACGTTGACTTTGTATGTGCGGTCGCAGCATCGCGGCGACCGATTCCCCTCAGTTTGCCCCATCAACCCCCTGCCGCGTCACCACCGTGCTTAGACCATGGTCGAAAGTGGGCGCCATGCAGGCCCGGCTTCGACCAATGGCGAATACCGCTATACATAAACGCCCCGCAGTCTCGGCTCGACCGTGCCCCACGCGCGGCATCACCTTGCCACTTGGGAGAGAGGGCAACATGAGCCACCGTACGTTGAAAGCCGTGCGCAAACCTTTGGCGGCCTGCCTGTTGGTCGCCCTGGTCGCACCGGGCATGGCGTTCGCAGAGACCGCCAAAGAGAAGGCGCTGGAAGCACGCGTTGCCGAACTGGAACGCCAGGTCCAGCTGCTGCTGTCGTCGCAGCAACAACAACAGACCCAGATCAGCCAGACCCAGCAGGCCGTAACCGAAGTCCGCACGGTGCAGGCCGAGCAGAAACCGGTCGCACAGGTTCCGGCCGGCAAGCAGCCGATCCAGGTCACCACCATCACCCCGGGTGCCGCGCCGGGCACCACGGTCAAGATCGGCGGCTTCATCAAGGCCGACTTCCTGGCCACCCAGACCAGCGATGGCCAGCTGGCCGACGACGCCACCGGCCGTGCGCTGTACCTGCCGGGCCAGACCCCAGTGGAAGGCGCCGGTGGCAGCGGCAAGCGTTCGGGCACCGACTTCAATGCCCACGCCAAGTTCTCGCGCTTCAACCTGGGCATCGACAATGTGAGCGAATCGGGCAACAAGGCCGGCGCGTTCTTCGAGATGGACTTCTTCGGCAACTCGCTGGGCAACCAGACCGCCACCAACACCTATGGCGTGACCCTGCGCCATGCCTACATGTACTGGAACAACTGGCTGGCCGGCCAGACCTGGTCCAACTTCATGGACGCGGCCGCATTGCCTGAAGCGGTCGACTTCGTTGGCCCGACCGACGGCGTGATCTTCGTGCGCCAGGCGCAGGTGCGTTACACCCAGGGCGGCTTCAGCGTCGCGCTGGAAAACCCGGAAACCACCACCCTCACCGGTACCCGCAACCCGCTCACCGGGGCATGGACCAACGCCAGTGCCAACTCCGACCGTGGCAGCCTGCCCGATCTGACCATGCGCTATGGCTGGAAGGGCGACTGGGGCAACTTCGGCGTCGGCGGCATCGTCCGCCAGCTGAAGGTCGACAACCAGGCCACCGGCGCCAAGGCCGACAAGGTGGCCGGCGGCCTGACCCTGGGCGGCAAGTGGGTGATGGGTGACAGCGATTCGCTGCACTACCAGCTGACCGGCGGCGAAGGCATCGCCCGCTACATCGGCCTGGGCATCACCGCAGACACCGCCTATGACGTGGCCCGCGACGAGCTCAACCCGACCGGCGTGCTTGCCGGCTACGTGGGCTGGCGGCATGCGTTCTCGCCGAAGCTGCGCACCAACCTGATCTACGCGCGCAGCGACTACGACAACGACAGCGTGCTCGGCCCGCTGGTGACCAAGAGCGTGCAGAGCATCCGCGGCAACATCTTCTACTCGCCGCTGCCCAAGGTCGATATCGGTGCGGAGCTGATGTACGGCCGTCGCGAAGTCGAGAACGGCAACAAGGGTGATATCACCCGGTTGCAGTTCACCACGAAGTACAGCTTCTAAGAGCGTGCCGGCCAACAGCCGGCACCTACCGAATTCAGTGCCGACCAACGTTCGGCACCCACCGACCCTGGTCGGCATCCACAGAGGGAAAGCGTCCCATGTCCAGCACACCCAGCACCGCACACAAAGCGGGCACCCTGACCAAGGGCCACAAGAAGGTCATCTTCGCCTCGAGCCTCGGCACGGTGTTCGAGTGGTATGACTTCTTCCTGTACGGCTCGCTCGCGGCCATCATCGCCAAGCAGTTCTTCAGTGGCGTCAATGAAACCACGGGCATGATCTTCGCCCTGCTGGCGTTCGCCGCCGGCTTCTTCGTGCGCCCGTTCGGCGCGGCGTTCTTCGGCAGCCTTGGCGACCGCATCGGCCGCAAGTACACGTTCCTGGTCACGATCCTGATCATGGGCATCTCGACCTTCCTGGTCGGTGTGCTGCCCAACTACGCCACGATCGGTTTTGCCGCTCCGGTGATCCTGATCGTGCTGCGCCTGGCCCAGGGCCTGGCAATGGGCGGCGAGTACGGTGGTGCGGCCACCTACGTGGCCGAGCACGCGCCGGACGACAAGCGCGGCCTGTACACCAGCTTCATCCAGTGCACCGCCACGCTCGGTCTGTTCATGTCGCTGCTGATCATCCTGGCCTGCCGCTACTTCCTCGGCAACGAAGCCTTCGAAGCCTGGGGTTGGCGCATCCCGTTCCTGGTCTCGATCCTGCTGCTGGGCATCTCGGTGTGGATCCGCCTGCAGCTGAGCGAATCGCCGCTGTTCCAGCAGATGAAGTCGGAAGGCAAGGGTTCCAAGACGCCGTTCCGTGACAGCCTGAAGGGGGGCAACCTGAAGCTGATGCTGCTGGTTCTGCTCGGTGCTGCGGCTGGCCAGGCGGTTGTCTGGTACGGCGGCCAGTTCTACGCGCTGTTCTTCCTGAGCAGCATGCTGAAGGTCGACGCGACCACCTCCTATCTGCTGATTGCTGCGGCGCTGGCGCTGGGCGTGCCGTTCTTCATCTTCTTCGGCTGGCTGTCCGACCGTATCGGCCGCAAGAAGATCATCCTGGCCGGCTGCCTGCTGGCCGCCGTCACCTACATCCCGATCTTCAAGGGCTTGACCCACTTCGCCAACCCGGCCATCGAAGAGGCACGTGCGTCCTCGCCGGCGCTGGTCGTGGCCGATCCGAACACCTGCTCGTTCCAGTTCGATCCGGTCGGCCTGCGCAAGTTCACCAGTTCCTGCGACGTGGCCACGGCCGCGCTGACCAAGGCCGGCGTGCCGTACGACGTGCAGCCCGCCGCCGCCGGTTCGCTGGCGATGGTGAACGTGGGCAGCGCCAGCGTGACTTCGTATGAAGCCGCCGGCCTGACCAAGGAAGAAGGCAAGGCCAAGGCCGATGCGTTCGGTGCGGAACTGAAGACCGCCCTGACCACCGCCGGCTACCCGGCCAAGGCGGATGGCGCACGCATCAACATCGCCGGCACGGTGTTCATGCTGTGGTTGCTGGTGCTGTACGTGACCATGGTCTACGGCCCGATCGCCGCCTACCTGGTCGAACTGTTCCCGACCCGCATCCGCTACACCTCGATGTCGCTGCCGTACCACATCGGCAACGGCTGGTTCGGCGGCTTCCTGCCGGCCATCTCGTTCGCGCTGGTGGCCGGTACCGGCAACCTGTACTACGGCCTGTGGTACCCCATCATCATCGCGCTGATGTCGGTGGTGATCGGCGGCCTGTTCCTGCGCGAGACCAAGGACGTGGATATCACCAAGTAACCAGTGTGCCGACCAACGGTCGGCACCCACCGGGTTTCAGGGGCCGTGGTGCAGACCACGGCCTTTCTGTTTGTGGGAATGCGGTAAATGAGGCGGGGTAGAGTCGACTATCGCGCGCAGCGCGGGGTTTCCAGATGTCCCGCCAAGAGCAGCCGGCTCCACCGTTACATGGCGCGGCACCCCGTATAGTCGGCCCATGACCACCCTCAGCCCCGCTGACCTTCCCGCCCTCCTGCACACCCTGCGCAATGCCTGGCAGTCGCAGCGCCCCTCGCTCGACCAGCGCGAGGCCGACCTGCGCCGCCTGCGCGAAGCGCTGAAGGCACGCCTGGATGAAATGGCCCTGGCCATCGCCGAGGACTTCGGCCATCGCGCCCACGTTGAATCGAAACTGGCCGATGGCATGAGCGTGTTGTCGGCCATCGACCACCTGCGCCGCCACCTGCGGCGCTGGTCGAAGCCGCAGCGGGCATCGGCCGGCTGGAAGTTGTGGCCGGCGCGCGCGCAGCTGCGGCCGACGCCGCTGGGGGTGGTCGGGGTGATCTCGCCCTGGAACTACCCGGTCACGTTGGCGCTGGTGCCGCTGGCCACGGCTATTGCCGCCGGCAACCACGTGCTGCTGAAACCCTCCGAGCACACCCCGCGCACCAGCGCGTTCCTGGCCGATCTGCTGGCCGGCGTGTTCCCGCCCGATCGGGTGGCGGTGGTGCAGGGTGGGGCGGATGTGGCGGCGGCAGTGTCCTCGCTGCCGCTGGACCATCTGCTGTTCACCGGCTCGACGGCCGTGGGCCGCAAGGTGATGGCAGCGGCAGCCGAGCATCTGGTGCCGGTCACGCTGGAACTGGGCGGCAAGTCGCCGGCCATCGTCTGCCGCGATTTCCCGCTGGACAAAGCCGCCGCGCGGCTGGCCACCGGCAAGTGGTTCAACGCCGGGCAGACCTGCATTGCGCCGGACTACGTGCTGATCGACACCGCGCGCCAGCGCGAGTTCGTGCAGGCGCTGCAGCAGCAGGTACGCGAGCGCTACGGCGATTTCAGTGATGCCGATGACTACACGCGCATCATCAACGAAGGCCAGTACCGGCGCCTGCGGGGCTATCTGGCGCAGGCGCGCGAACGCGGCGTGCCGGTCATCCCGCTGGCGCAGGTGGATGAGGCGCGCGCCGACCGCGAGCGCCTGCTGGTGCCGACCGTGGTGCTGGACCCGCCGGATGACCTGGACCTGATGCGCGAGGAGATCTTCGGACCGATCCTGCCGGTGCGGGCCTACCCGGACCTGGAGGCGGCGCTGGCCGACGTGCTGTCCCGCGACCGGCCGCTGGCGCTGTATCCCTTCAGCCACGACACGGCGACGGTGGAGCGCATCCTCGGCCAAGTGGTGGCCGGTGGGGTGACGGTGAATGACACGCTGCTGCACTTCGCCGCCGATGGCCTGCCGTTCGGCGGGGTAGGGGCCAGCGGCATGGGCGCGTACCACGGCCGGGCCGGGTTCGATGCGATGAGCAAGCGGCTGCCGGTGCTGTGGCAGTCGCGCTGGGCGGCCAGTGACCGGCTGCGGCCGCCGTATTCGAAGATTGCGGGGGTGTTGCGGTTCCTGTTGCGGTGAAGCCACGCATGGCGTGGCTCTACTGAACCAGGGCCCGATTCTTCTGTAGAGCCGAGCCCACGCTCGGCGGCTCTTGGCTGGGTGCCCGATCAATGCAGCCGAGCGTGGGCTCGGTTCTACACGGGAATCCGGGCCGACCCCCATCCCGGCCACCCGGGTAGAATGCCCGCATGAAGATCGCCTCGTGGAACGTCAATTCGCTCAATGTCCGCCTGCCGCACCTGGAGCAGTGGCTCAAGGCGTTCGGCCCGGACATCGTCGGCATCCAGGAAACCAAGCTGGAGGACCACAAGTTCCCCGATTCGGCGCTGATCGCCGCGGGTTACCGCAGCGTGTTCGCCGGCCAGAAGACCTACAACGGCGTGGCGCTGCTGTCGCGTGAGCCGGCGCAGGACGTGCAGCTCGGCATCCCCGGCTTCGAGGACGAGCAGAAGCGCGTCATCGCCGGTACCTTCGGCGACCTGCGGGTGATCAACCTGTACGTGGTCAACGGCCAGGACATCGGCACCGACAAGTACGACTACAAGCTGCGCTGGCTGGAGGCGGTGCACGCCTGGATCGCCGAAGAACTGCAGCGTCACCCGAAGCTGATCGTCATGGGCGACTTCAATATCGCCCCGGACGCGCGCGACGTGCACGATCCGGCGGTGTGGAATGAAAACCACATCCTCACCTCCACCGCCGAGCGCGGCGCACTCACCCAGCTGCTGCAGCTGGGCCTGCACGATGGCTTCCGCCTGCACAACGACGAAGCGGGTGTGTTCAGCTGGTGGGATTACCGCGCGGCCGGCTTCCGCCGCAATCTCGGCCTGCGCATCGACCTGACCCTGGTCTCCGATGCGCTGAAGCCCAGCGCAGTGGCGTCGGGCATCGACCGCGAGCCGCGCACCTGGGAACGCCCGAGCGACCATGCGCCGGCGTGGGTGGAGTTGGCTTGAACGAACGGGGCCCGGCAATCGCCGGGCCCGTTGTGGAACGACTGCCGGCCAGCGGCCGGCACGACCCTCAGATCACCGTAGGCTCTTGCGGGTGAACAGGTTGACGATCGCCAGCAGGATGACCGCACCGATCAGCGAGAACAGGAACGTGCGGATGGTGATCGCTTCGTTGATGCCGCCGCCGAACAGCCAGCCGGAAATCAGCGCGCCGACGATGCCCACAACGATGTTGAGGATGATGCCCTGCTGGGCATCGCGCTTCATGATGATGCTGGCCAGCCAGCCTACGATGCCGCCGACGATCAGCCAGATGATGATGCCCATGATCGAACCTCCGGTGGGAAACGGTGACCAGTTGACGCGCACGGCCGTGAACCCGTCGTGCAATTACGTGATGGGCGTGTGCGGATGAGCCTGCCAGCCACCCTCGACGGCCCTTGGCGCTTCGGTCCGGTGACGGTCTGGCGGCGCCCGCACGTGCCCGGCCGGCGCGGCGAACCGCAGGCCCGGCAGGTGCTGGCGCAGGCGCTGGGCACCGAGCCGGATACCCTGCCGCTGATCCGCGACGACAAGGGCCGGCCGGAGCTGAGCGGCGCGCTGGCCCACTACGGCACCGGCTGGAGTCACAGCGGCGAGGTGCTGCTGGTGGCGCTGGGCGAGGGCGTCCGCCTGGGTGTCGACCTGGAGCTGCTGCGCCCGCGCGCACGCCTCCTGGAAATCGTCCAGCGCTTCTTCCACCCCGCCGAGGTGGTTTGGCTGGAGAGCCTGGACGAGGCCGCCCGCGAGCACTGGTTCTTCCGCGTGTGGTGCGCCAAGGAGGCGATGCTCAAAGCGCACGGCCAGGGCATCTCGTTCGGCCTGCACCGACTGCAGCTGGCCCCCGGCGACGATGGCGCGCTGCACCTGCGCTGGTGCGATCCGGAACTGGGCGAGGCCGCACGCTGGCATCTGCACGAATGGCAGGCGACCGGCCAGTTCCGCGCCGCGTTGGCCTGGTATCCGCAGTGAAGCGGCGATCCAGCGCGCAAAACCGGCGATAATGTCGGCATGAGCGAACATGATCTTCCCGCCAGCGTGGCCGCCACGCTGGAACAGGGCCTGGCCAGCATGGGCCTGGACGCCGCGCTGGCGGCGCCGCTGCTGCGCTACCTGGCCCTGCTGCACCGCTGGAACGGCACCTACAACCTCACCGCCATCCGCGACCCGCAGGAGATGGTTACCCGCCACCTGCTCGATTCGCTGGCGATGCAGCCGTTCGTGTCCGATGGCAGCCTGGCCGACCTCGGCACCGGCCCCGGCCTGCCCGGCATCCCGCTGGCGATCGCCTGCCCGGGCCTGCACGTCACCCTGGTGGAGAGCAACGGCAAGAAGGCCCGCTTCATGCGCGAGGCCGTGCGCCAGCTGGCCCTGGGCAACGCCCGCGTGGCCGAATCGCGGGCCGAGGCGCTGGACGAGGCCGGCCGCTACGACCAACTGACCGCGCGCGCGATGGACACCCTGGCCGGCATCGTCCGTGTCGGTGGCCATCTGCTGCGCCCCGGTGGCGTACTGCTGGCCATGAAGGGCGTCTATCCCCATGAGGAGATCGCGGAGCTGCCGGCTGGCTGGCAGGTGCGCGAAGTGACCCCGCTGAGCGTGCCCGGCCTGGCCGGCGAACGCCACCTGGTCACTGTTACAGGCCCCTGATTGCCATCGCCAGCCCCTTGTGGAACAAGAGGTTGGCGATTCACGATTTCCGCCCGGGGCCGGTTGTACGCATAATGACCGGTCCCAACCATCCGTCGACGAGGCACACCTGCATGGCCCGCATCATCGCCATCGCCAACCAGAAGGGTGGCGTCGGCAAGACCACGACCGCCGTCAACCTGGCCGCTTCCCTGGCCAACGCACCCAAGCGCGTGCTGCTGGTCGATCTGGACTCTCAGGGCAACGCGACCATGGGCAGCGGCGTGGACAAGCGCGAGCTGGCTGCCTCCACCTGCGATCTGCTGCTGGGCGAGAACAGCGCCGCCGATGTGCGCGTGCAGACCGCCGAGGGCTACGACCTGCTGCCCGGCAACATCGACCTGACTGCCGCCGAAATCCAGTTGATGGGTGAGAGCGAGCGCGAGCAGCGCCTGAAGCGCGCGCTGGCGCCGATCCGCGACGAGTACGACTTCATCCTGATCGACTGCCCGCCGGCGCTGTCGCTGCTGACGCTCAACGCGCTGGCGGCCGCCGATTCGGTGATCGTCCCGATGCAGTGCGAGTACTACGCACTGGAAGGCCTCAGCGCGCTGGTGGAAACCATCGAAGCGCTGCGCACCAGCCTGAACCCGGCGCTGGAGATCGAAGGCGTGCTGCGCACCATGTTCGATGTGCGCAACAACCTGGCCAACGCAGTGTCGGCCGAGCTCACCGAGCACTTCGGCGACCGCGTGTTCCGCACCATCGTGCCGCGCAACGTGCGCCTGGCCGAGGCGCCCAGCCATGGCCAGAGCATCGTCGGCTACGACCGCGCCTCGCGCGGCGGCGTGGCCTACCTGGGCCTGGCCGGCGAGATCATCCGCCGCAACAACGAACGCAACAAGGCCGCCAAGGCCGTGGAGACCGTCTGATGACCAGCAGCAAGCCGGCAGCCAAGAAGCGGGGCCTCGGACGTGGCCTGGATGCGCTGCTGGGCCCGAAGGGGGCGGTCAGCCAGGTGCAGGCCACCACCGCGGTGATCGAGCCGCTACCGGGTGAAGTGCTGCGCAAGCTGGCTGTGGGCCAGCTGCAGCCGGGCAAGTACCAGCCGCGTCGCGAGATGGACGAGGGCAAGCTCTCCGAGCTGGCCGATTCGATCAAGTCGCAGGGCGTGATCCAGCCGATCCTGGTGCGCCAGCTGCCGGCGGGCAACTACGAAATCGTCGCCGGTGAGCGCCGTTGGCGCGCCTCGCAGCTGGCCGGCCTGGACGAAGTGCCGGTGGTGGTGCGCGAGTTGGAAGACCGCACCGTCATCGCGATGGCGCTGATCGAGAACATCCAGCGCGAAGACCTCAACCCGCTGGAAGAAGCCGAGGCGCTGCAACGCCTGATCAGCGAGTTCACCCTGACCCATGCCGAGGCTGCCGAAGCGGTGGGCCGCTCGCGTGCGGCGGTGTCCAACCTGCTGCGCCTGCTGGAGCTGCCGGTGGCGATCCGCCTGCTGCTGGAAACCCGGCGCCTGGAAATGGGCCACGCCCGCGCGCTGCTGACCCTGGCCCCCGAGCTGGCCGGCAAGCTGGCGCAGGAAGCGGCCGATGAAGGCTGGTCGGTGCGCGAGGTCGAGCGCCGTGCGCAGGCCTTCGCCGCCGGCAAGGTGCCGAGCAACCGTCCTGTGGCCACGCCGAAGGTGCAGCAGGCCGACATCGCCTCGCTGGAAACCGAGCTGTCCGAATCGCTGGGCGCCAAGGTGGCGATCAGCCACGGTCGCGGCGGCAAGGGCAAGCTGATCATCCACTACACCGACCTGGACACCCTGGACGGCGTGCTGGAAAAGCTGCGTACGCGCCAGGGCTGAGCCCGGCGCCGTGACCGGGGATACGGCCTGTGTCCCCTCAACGACAGGGAACGCACCGCCGCGCGCGCCGGGGGATGCACGGCTCTCCGGTCTGCGGCGTCATCCAGGGAGCAGGACATGAGCAACGCCTTCGACCACGTCAGCCCGGGCGGCAGCCCGATCATGGTGCACAGCCGCCAGAAAGACTTCAGCCCCGCGCAGGGCGAAGCACACATCGAGGCGATCAGCGCCCACATCGAGCGCCATCTCGGCCCGGTTTCCGGTGTCTTCCACGAAATCATCTCCGACCTGGTGCACATCGACGTGCATGTGGTACCGGCCAATGACCAGTTCCCGTACCTGCGTCTGGTGACCTCCGGCATGAGCGACCTGCCGATGACCGTGCCGGCCGAAGTGGATGCGGACGTGCCGCGCTACATGGAGGTGATGGTGACCCTGCCGGCCGATTGGCCGATCACCCAGGACGCCTTCGAGGACGAGCGCAACTACTGGCCGGTGCGCCTGCTGAAGGGCATGGCCCGGCTGCCGCACGAGTACGACACCTGGCTGGGCTTTGGCCACACCATCCCCAATGGCCATCCCAGCGAGCCCTATGCGCCGGGTGTGGGCTTCGACGGTGCCATCGTGCTGCCGCCGGTGACCGCCCCGGAAGAATTCGCCGCGCTGCAACTGGACGACGGCAAGATCATCAGCTTCATGACCCTGGTTCCGCTGTACCCGGAAGAAATGGACCTGAAGCTGAAGAAGGGCGCCGAAGCGCTGCTCGACCGCTTCGATGCGAAGAAGATCCAGGACGTGATCGAACCCGGCCGCCGCAACGTGGCCAAGAAGCGTTTCGGGCTGTTCTGAGCCCGCGGCGTATCCTCTGCACCTGCACTCATTGATTTCCAGGCAACTGCAATGACCATCCTGCTCACCGGCGCTGCCGGCTTCATCGGTGCCTACACCGCCCGCGCGCTGCTGGAGGCCGGCCAGCCCGTGGTCGGCCTGGACAACTTCAACGACTACTACGACCCGCAGATCAAGCATGATCGCGTGGCTGCGCTGTGCCCGACGCTGGACCTGCGCACGCTGGACCTGACCGATCGCGATGGCCTGGCCGCGCTGTTCGACGAGGTGCAGCCGGCCGCCGTGATCCATCTGGCCGCGCAGGCCGGCGTGCGCTATTCGCTGGAAAACCCGCACGCCTACGTCGACAGCAACCTGGTCGGCTTCGTCAACATGCTCGAGCTGTGCCGCCACCGTGGCGTTCAGCACCTGGTGTATGCCTCCAGCAGTTCCGTGTATGGCGACTCGGCCACGCCGCCGTTCTCCGAAGATCAGCGCGTGGACCAGCCGCGCTCGCTGTACGCGGCGACCAAGGCCGCCAACGAGCTGATGGCCTACACCTACGCGCAGCTGTACGGCCTGCATGCCACTGGCCTGCGCTTCTTCACCGTGTACGGCCCGTGGGGCCGGCCGGACATGGCACCGCTGCTGTTCTCGCGCGCGGTGCTGGCCGGTCGGCCGATCGACGTGTTCAACGAAGGCCGCATGCAGCGCGATTTCACACATGTCTCCGACATCGTCTCCGGTATCCTCGGCGCCCTCGCGCATCCGGCCGACGGTACGGTGCCGCACCGGGTGTTCAACCTCGGCAACCATACGCCGGTCGAGCTGGAGCGCTTCATCAGCGTGATCGAGCAGGCCGCCGGCCGCCCCGCGCAGAAGGTCTACAAGCCCATGCAGCCCGGCGACATGGTGCGCACGATGGCCGATACCCGCCGCGCATATGACGCTTTCGGCTTCGATGCGGTGACCCCGATCGAACAAGGCCTGCCGCCAGTGGTGCAGTGGTGCCGCGAGTATTTTGGTGATCGCGCCTGAGGACGGATCCTCACGCCGCCGGGTTCATCTTCGGATAACCTCGGTTTCGGAGAATGCGCGGTCTTTGTCCCCCCTTTGGCCGAGTGCCTTATGAGCCAACCCGAGCTTTCCGTTGTCGTCCCGGTGTTCAACGAGCGCGACAATGTTGCCCCGCTGGTCGCCGAAATCACCGCTGCACTGCGCGGGCAGCTACCGTTCGAGATCGTCTACATCGATGACCACTCGCGCGATGACACCCTGGCCGTGCTGCAGGGCCTGAAGGCGACCACGCCGGAACTGCGGGTGCTGCACCACGTAAGCCAGAGCGGGCAGAGCACGGCGGTGCGCACCGGCGTCAAGCACGCACGGGCGCCCTGGATCGCCACCCTCGATGGTGACGGCCAGAACGATCCAGCCGATATTCCCAAACTGCTGGCCGCGCGCGATGCCGCCGAGGCGCAGGTGAAGCTGTTCGCCGGCTGGCGCGTCAACCGCCAGGACAGCGGCAGCAAGCGCTGGGCCAGCCGCTGGGCCAACGCCATCCGCGCGCGCATGCTGCGCGACGATACCCCCGATACCGGCTGCGGCATCAAGCTGTTCGAACGCAGCGCGTTCCTCGACCTGCCGTACTTCGACCACATGCACCGCTACCTGCCGGCGCTGATGCAGCGCGCCGGCTGGAAGACCACCAGCGTGCCGGTCAATCACCGCCACCGTACCGCCGGTGTGTCCAAGTACAACAACCTGGGCCGCGCGCTGGTCGGCATCCGCGACCTGCGTGGCGTGGCCTGGCTGATCACCCGCAGCAAGCGCACCGCGGTGGAGGAGCGTTGATGGATCTGGAGCTGCACTGGCTGGACCAGCCGCTGACCTGGCTGTACTGGACCGGGCTGCATGTGACCGGCTGGAAGCTGATCGGCTACACCGGCGCACTGATGTTCGGCGGCCGCTGGCTGGTCCAGTTCATCGCCTCCAAGCGCGCCGGCAAGCCGGTCATCCCGCGCCTGTTCTGGTACATGAGCGTGATCGGCAGCCTGATGACGCTGAGCTACTTCCTGTTCTCGGCCAAGCAGGACTCGGTGGGCGTGCTGCAGAACCTGTTCCCGGCGTTCACCGCGCTGTACAGCCTGCACCTGGACATCAAGCACCGCGGCTGGAAGCGGGACAGGGCCAGCCACTGAGGCCTGGGGTCGGATCCCCGTCCGGATCCGCGGCGCATCCGCACATGGCGTGGATCCAATGCATGTTCGGCGGCCGGTTCCCGGTCCTGCCTGCGTTGCAGGCAGGACCTTCGTCCCATGCCACGGGCGGTGGGGGGTGCCATCATCGGGGTCTGCCTTCCCGGGAACCTGTGCTCGTGAAAACCCGTCTTGCCGTTGCCCTGCTGATCGCCCTGTCCGCCCCCGCCGTGGCCCTGGCCGCGCCGCCCGCCGTGGCCGCGCCGGCCAGCGTGGCCACCGAATCGCCCGCCGATGCCGCCTTCCGCGCGCTGTACGAGAAGGAATGGAAGTGGCGCCAGCAGGGGGGCGGGGAGGCCAGCGAGGACGAAGACGCCCCGGCCAACGCCACCCGCATGCCCGACGTCGGCCCGGCCGCGCAGCAGGCGCGCCTGAAGGTCTGGGACGAGACCCTGGCCGCACTGAAGAAGATCGACCCGAAGACCCTGTCGGTCGACAACCAGGTCAACTACGCGATCTACCACGACCAGGTGTTCAACCTGGCCGAAGAAGTGCGCCTGCGCGGTTACGAGATGCCGTTCAACGCCGACTCCTCGTTCTGGTCCAATCTGTCCTTCATGGCGCGACGCGAGATGAAGACCGTGCAGGACTACCAGAACTACATCGCACGGCTGAACGATGTGCCGCGCTATTTCGGGCAGCAGACCGAGAACATGCGCGCCGGCCTGAAGCGTGGCTTCAGCGTGCCGCGTGCGGTGCTCGACGGACGCGAGGTATCCATCGCCACCGTCGCCGAGCTGAAGGACCCGACCGAATCGCCGCTGTACGCGCCGTTCAAGAAGCTGCCCAACAGCATCCCGGCCGCCGAGCAGGCCAGGCTGCAGGCGCAGGCGCGTGAAGCGATCAGCGGCAAGGTGGTGCCGGCGTTCCAGCAGCTGCGCACCTTCTTCGTCAACGAGTACGTGCCGCAGGCGCGCACCACCCTTGCCGCCGAAGCAATGCCCGATGGCAAGGCGTACTACAAGCAGCAGATCCACGAGTACACCACGCTGGACCTGTCGCCGGACGAGATCCACCGCATCGGCCTGGAGGAAGTCGCTCGCATCCAGGGCGAGATGAACGACATCATCAAGCAGGTGAAGTTCAAGGGCAGCTTCGCCGAGTTCCTGACCTTCCTGCGCACCGACCCGCAGTTCTACGCCAAGACCCCGGAAGAGCTGCTGTCGCGCGCTGCGTGGATCTCCAAGCGTGCCGACGGCCAGCTCGGCAAGTACATGACGCTGCCGCGGGCGCGCTTCACCATCGTGCCGGTGCCGCCGGACATCGCGCCGTTCTGGACCGCCGGCCGTGGTGGCATGGGCACTTACTGGCTCAACACCTACAACCTGCCGTCGCGCCCGCTGTACAACCTGCCTGCGCTGACCCTGCATGAATCCGATCCGGGCCACGCGCTGCAGGGCGCCATCGCCGCCGAGCAGAAGAACCTGCCCGAATTCCGCCGCAACGCCTACATCTCCGCCTATGGCGAAGGCTGGGCGCTGTACTGCGAAAAGCTGGGCGTGGAGATGGGCATCTACGAAACCCCGTACGAGGATTTCGGCCGCCTGACCTACGAAATGTGGCGCGCGGCGCGCCTGGTGATCGACACCGGCGTGCACAGCAAGGGCTGGTCCCGCGAGCAGGCGCTGGCCTACCTGCGCGACCACACCGCGCTGAGCGAGCATGAAGTGACCACCGAAGTGGACCGCTACATTTCCTGGCCGGGCCAGGCGCTGAGCTACAAGCTGGGTGAGATCGCCATCGTGCGCCTGCGTGCGCAGGCCGAGAAGGAGCTGGGCGACAAGTTCGACATCAAGGGTTTCCATGACACCCTGCTCAAGCAGGGCTCAGTGCCGCTGCCGGTGCTGGAACAGCAGATCCAGGCCTACATCGCCGAACGCAAGAAGGCCTGACCGTTCCGAGGCAGTGCCGGCCGCTGGCCGGCAACCCGCACGCACCGCAATCGTTCGACATTGCCGGCCAGCGGCCGGCACTACCGGGAAACGGGGTCGGATCCCAGGATCCGACCCCGTGGTCTTTCAGCCGACCGCCCGCGGCTTGGCCACGCGTGCGGCAAACGTCGGCAGCACCAGAAGGGTCAGCACGGTGGCGGTGATCAGCCCGCCGATCACCACGGTCGCCAGCGGCTTCTGCACTTCCGCGCCGGAACCACTGGCAATCGCCATCGGGATGAAGCCGACGATCGCCACCAGCGCCGTGGTCAGTACCGCGCGGATGCGGCTCGAAGCACCGTTGATCGCCGCCTGCAGCGGCAGGTCACCGGCGTCCAGGCGCTCGCGGATTGCCTGCATCAACACCAGGCCGTTCAAGGTGGCCACGCCGGAGACGGCGATGAAGCCGACCGCCGCCGACACCGAGAACGGCATGCCACGCAGCAGGAGCGCGAGGACGCCGCCGACCAGTGCCAACGGCACGCAGCTGAACACCAGAATGGCTTCCTTGCCGCTGCGCAGGGCCATGAACAGCAGGCTGCCGATCAGCAGGAACACCACCGGTACCACCGTCGCCAGCCGCTTCTCCGCACGCTGCAGGTTCTCGAACTGGCCACCCCAGGTCAGGTAGGCACCCGGCGGCAGCGCCACGCCAGCCACTGCCGCCTGTGCCTCGCCGACGAAGCCGCCCAGGTCACGCCCACGCACATTGGCCTGCACGACGACGCGGCGGCTGCCGTTGTTGCGGCTGATCTGGTTCGGCCCCTCGCTGACCGTGATGCGGGCGACCGACGACAGCGGAATCACCAGCCCCGACGGCGTAGCGATCGGCAGTGACGCCAGCTGGTCCGGATCGTTGCGTGAGGCATCGTCCAGGCGCACCACCACGTTGAAGCGGCGATCCCCTTCGAAAATCTTGCCGGCCGCGGTACCGCCGATGCCGGTGGACAGCGCATCACTTACATCCGCGGCGGTCAGCCCGTACTGCGCCGCCGCCACGTGGTCGATCGCCACGTTCAGCGTGGGCAGGCCGGAAATCTGCTCCACCCGCACGTCGGCCGCGCCATCCACCGCACGCAGCTTCAGCGCCACCTGGTCGGCCACCTTCTGCAGCTGGCTGAAGTCATCGCCGAAGATCATGACCGCCAGGTCGGTCCGCACGCCGGAAATCAGCTCGTTGAAGCGCAGCTCGATCGGCTGGCTGAACTCGAAGCTATTGCCCAGCTGCTGCCCGGCCAGCGTTTCGAAGCGGGCCACCAGTGCGTCCTTGGCCAGCGTCGGATCGGGCCAGTCCTTGCGCGGCCTCAGTACGATCACGCTGTCGGAGATGTTGGTCGGCATCGGGTCGATGGCCGCCTCGGCGGTACCGGTGCGCGAGAACACGGTTTCCACTTCCGGCTGCTTGGCGATTGCCTTCTCCAGCGCCAGCTGCATCGCCAGCGACTGCTCCAGCGAGGTCGACGGCACGCGCAGGGCCTGCATGGCCACGTTGCCTTCGTCCAGCGTTGGCATGAACTCGCGGCCCAGCAGCGAGAACGCGCCGATGCCCACCACCACCATCATCACTGCACCGGCCAGCACCGTGCGCGGATGCGCCACGGCCTTGCGCACTACTGGTTCGATGCGCCCACGCAGCACGCGGATCAGCCTGGTTTCGTGCTCGCCATCGTCGGCATGGGCATCGCCGTCCTTCACCTTGGGCTCGCGCACCAGCAGCGCGGCCATCGCCGGCACGAAGGTGAAGGAGAAGATGAAGGCCCCGACCAGGGCCAGCATGAAGGTGGCCGCCATCGGGTGGAACGTCTTGCCTTCCACGCCTTCCAGGGTGAGGATCGGCGCGAACACCAGCAGGATGATCAGCTGGCCGAACGCCGCTGGCCTCGCCATCTTCAGCGCCGAATCGGCGGCCACGCGCAGGCGTTCCCTCGTGGTCAGTGCACGGCCCAGTTCGGAGCGGCGTTGGCCCAGCATCAGCAGCGTCGACTCAACCACGATCACCGCGCCGTCCACCAGTATGCCGAAGTCCAGCGCACCCAGGCTCATCAGGTTGCCGCTGATGCCGAAGCGGTTCATGCCGATCACTGCGAACAGGAACGACAGCGGAATCACCAGCGCGGTGATGGTGGCCGCACGCAGGTTGCCCAGCAGCAGGAACAGCACCACCACCACCAGCAGTGCGCCCTCGGTGAGGTTCCTGGCGACGGTCTTGATGGTGGAATTGACCAGCACGCTGCGGTCCAGCACCGGTGCCGCCACGATGTCGGCCGGCAGCGATGTGTTCACCTGTTCCAGGCGAGCGGCTGCGGCCTGGGCCACGGTGCGGCTGTTGCCACCGGCAATCATCAGCGCAGTACCCAGCACGGCTTCATGGCCATTGCGGCTGGCCGCACCCAGGCGCGGCGCGCGGCTCAGCTCGACCTCGGCCACATCGGCCACGCGCACCACTACGCCATTGCGGGTGGCTACCGGAGCCTGTGCCAGATCGTCGGTGGTCAGCGCCAGGCCGTTGGCACGCACCACCAGGCCCTCGCCGGCACGCTGCACGAAACCGGCACCGGCCTGCACGTTGGAGCGCCGCAGGGCAGTGACCAGGTCGTCCAGGCCGAGGCCGTGCGCGGCCAGCCGGGCGCTGTCCGGATGCACGCCGTACTCCTTGACGTAGCCGCCGACCGTATCGACGCCGGCCAGCCCCGGGCTGGAACGCATCTGCGGCGCGATGATCCAGTCCTGCACGGTGCGCAGGTAGGTGGCACGCTCTTCCGGCGTGCGCAGCAGGTCGCCTTCCGGCGTGCGGTAGACCTCGCCGGCCTGCCAGCCGGCGTCACCGGGCTTGGCCAGCCTGGCTGGATCGAAGGTGGTGAAGTCCACCGTCCACATCAGCACCTCGCCGAGGCCGGTGGTGACCGGCGACAGCATCGGCGATGCACCGTCGGGCAGGTCATCGGCCGCTTCGCGCATGCGTTCGGCCACCTGCTGGCGCGCGAAGTAGATGTCGGTCGCATCGGTGAAGATCGCGGTGACCTGCGAGAAGCCATTGCGCGACAGCGAACGGGTGGTGGTCAGGCCGGGAATGCCGGCCAGTGCGGTTTCCAGCGGGTAGGTCACCTGCCGCTCGATCTGCTCCGGGGTCAGTGCTGGCGCCACCGTGTTGATCTGCACCTGGCGGTTGGTGATGTCCGGCACCGCGTCGATCGGCAGCTTGCCCAGCTGGAACAGGCCCACCGCAGCGATCAGCGCCGCCAGGAACACCACCAGCCAGCGGTGGCGCACCGCTGTTTCAATGATCAGCTTGAACATGGTCGCCTCCTCAGTGGCCGTGCTCGGCTTCGCCCTTGGCCAGTTCGGCCTTGAGCAGGAAGGCGTTGGCACCGACGATGCGCTCGCTGCCGGTCAGCCCACCGAGGATCTCGATGCGGTCGCCGGCGCGACGCCCGGCCAGTACCGGCTGTGCCTTGAAGCCGCCTTCGACGGCGACGAACACCGCGCTGCCGCCATCAACGTTCTGCACCGCATCGGCGGGCACGCTGAGCGAACCGTCCTGGCCTTCGGTGACCACCACCGCCGACACCGGCGAACCGGCGGGCGGCAGCGAGGCGTCCACCGGCGTGGCACGGATCACTGCGACGCCGCCCTGTTGACGCACATCCGCAGCCGAGCCGGTGACGGTGGCGGTGAAGCTGCCACCCGGCACACTCACTTCCAGCTTCATGCCCGGCGTGACCTGCGCGGCCAGCGCCGGCGGTGCGGTGAACACCAGCTCGTTCATCGCCGGATCGGCGACGTCGGCCACGGCGCTGCCGGCGGCGACCACGCCACCCGGGGTGACCTGCACGTTGCCGACGATGCCGGCCACCGGGCTGGTGATGCGCACGCGGCCATTGGCATCGGGCGCACCGTTGGCGGCGGCCTGCGCCTGCGCTGCCGCGGCTTGGGCCTGTGCCGCCAGCGAGCGGGCGCGCGAAGCTTCCATCTCCTGGCGCGCGACCACGCCCTGGTCGACCAGCGCCTTGTCGCGGCCATAGGCCAGGCGTGCGGCCTCGGCGTCGGCGGATGCGGCCAGCGCATTGGCGCGGAACACCGCCGCCTCGCCGCTGACCACGATGGCCAGTGCCTGGTTCTGTTTCACCACGGTGCCCGGTGCAACCAGCACGCGTTCGACGCGGCCGGTTACGGTCGAAGCCACCGAGGCACGTGCACCGACCGAGGGCTCGACCCGGCCTGCGAGGCGGGTTGAACCGCCGCCGCCACGACCGACGGCGACCACTTCGATACCGGACGCCTTGATCTGCTCCGGGGTCAGCTGCACCACGCCTTCATCGGCGTCTGCCGGCGCCTTGGCGGTTTCTGCCTTGGCCTCCTTGCTGTCGGCGGCGTGGCCATGGCCATCGTCGGTGCCGGCCTTGGCCGCAGCGGGCTGCTCATCTGCAGGCGTCTGCGCATTGCCAGCGCAGCCGGCCAGCAGCACGGCCAGCAGCACGCCGCCGATCAGCGGGAAAGTACGGGAGAGAGTCATGGGGCCTCCACAAAGGGTGCGCGCCCTTCCAGGCGGGCAAGATCGATTTCCGCGGCGACGCGCGACAGGCGCGCATCCACGGCGGTGCCGCGGGCGGCGATGAGTGCGCTGCGCGTGCTGCGAAGTTCCAGCTGCGAGATGCGTCCGGCGTCGAAGCCGATGCGTGCAAGGCGATACGCCTCTTCGGCGGCGACCACGCTTTCATCGGCGGCACGGGTACGGCTGCCGGCCGCCTTCAGCCCGGCCACGGCGGACAGGCGCTCGGCCTCGCTTTCGCGGCGCTGCTGGTCCAGGCGCGCTTCGGCCGCGCGCTGGTCGGCATTGGCGGCGCGAACGCCACCGCGGTTGCGGTCGAACAGCGGGATGCTGAGGCTGACCCCGAGGTTGTAGGCACGCTCGCCGCCTTCGCGGAAGCGGGTCTGCGCGGCAGTGACGCTGAGGTCGGGCAGGGCGCGCTTGCGCTCCACGTCGACCAGCTTGCTGGCCACATCAGCCTCGGCTTCGGCGATGCGCATCGCCAGCGTGGTATTGGCGGCACCGCGCGGCAGCGGTGGCGCGCGGTCGAGCAGGCTGCTGTCGATCGACTGCACCGGTGCATCCAGCAGCGCGATACCGGCAAGACGCGCCAGTGCGGCATCGCGGAAGGCCTGCGCTTCATCCAGCGACGCCGTGGCATTGGCCACTTCGCTTTGTGCCTGCACGGCGCGCAGCTGCGGTTCGCGGCCCTGCTTGACCATCGCATTGACGGCAGCCGCATCATCGCGGGTCAGGGTCAGCGCTTCGCCGGCAAGGGCGTAACGACGCAATGCACTTTCCGCCTGTGCATAGACGGCCGCCAGTTGGCTGGCGACATCACTGCGGCTCTGCGAACCACGCAGGGCAGCGGCTTGTGCCTCGGCCCGGGCGGCACGAACGCGCGCGCCGCGCTGGCCCCAGACCTCCAATGGCTGGGACAGGGTAAGCACGCTGTCGGCCTTGCCCATGCCGCCATAGGAGCCGGTGCCCCGGGCGTTCTCGGCCGACCAGGACAGGGAAGGGTTGGGTAGTGCGCGGGCCTGGTCGGCGCGCGCATCGGCGGCCTCGGCCAGCGCCGCACCGACGCGGGTGCCGGGCAGCTGGTCCAGGCGTTCAAGCAGGGTGTCATAGGAAGGGGCGGCTTGCGCCATCACCGCTGCCGCCGGGGCCAGGCCCAGCAACACGGCGACGACCCGCCCGGCCGCACGCAGCGACCGAGGTGTCAGGATCGACATAGGGGGATTCCGGTTGTGAGTGAAACGGGAGCCCGCAATCGCGGGACGCGCTCAACTCACGCCCGGGGGGGACGCGTCAATTCATCCTGGGCGACCGCATAGGTCGCCGCGTCGCCGGCATTCATCCAGCGCGCCGGCAGCGGCGCACCGAAGGCGGCGAGAGTGCTGGCCGGCAGGCTCAGGCTGGAGTGGTGGCAGTGGTTGTGGCTGCAGGCACCGGTGTGCTTGCCGTCACTGTCACCGTCGGCATCATTGGCGTTGCTTTCCACGTGCACCGCAGTGGTGTCGTGCGGTTCAACCGCGCAGGCCAGCACGTCGGCCACCGGCACGACCACGAATGCCACCATCAGCAGCATCAGCAGGGTCGAACGAAGGTGGCGGGAGATCCAGCGCATGAAGGGGAGGCTAGCAAGCGGTTTTCGCCGGATACAATATCAATGGCCGCTTCGGGAATACGTCGGAATCTCCCGTTCAGGTGGGCCGGGCGCGGGTCGGATTCCTTTTCTCTGGAAAGGGCTCTGACCCCATCACATTGCCGGCCAGCGGCCCGCACTACCCGGCTCACGGCAGCTTGGCGATGACCTTGATCTCGAACTGGAACCCGTACAGCCAGGTCACGCCGATGCCGGTCAGGGTCGGGTGCGGCGCTTCGCCCCAGTACTCGGGCACGATCGCCCAGGCCTTCTCGAAGTTCTTCTCCGGATCGACCAGGAACACGGTCACGTCGACCACATCGTCGAACGTGCAGCCGGCGGCGGCCAGCACCGCGTTGAGGTTGTCGAAGGCGCGGCGCACCTGGGTTTCGAAGTCCGGCTCGGGCGAGCCATCCTCGCGGCTGCCGACCTGGCCGGAAACGAACAGGAAACCGTTGGATCGGATCGCCGGCGAATAGCGGTTGCGCTCGTAGAGGGCCTGCCGCCCGGCGGGGAAAACGACATCACGCTGTGACATGGGGAAGATCTCGTGGGAGAGAACGCCATCCTCCCTGTCAGCGCTGTCTGGATAAACCGCGATGATCGGCCTAAATTGATTGCCAATCCCAAACAATCATGGCCGGCCATGGACCGTTTCGAGGCGATGCGGGCCTTTGCCCGGGTGGTGGAAACGGGCAGCTTCACCCGCGCTGCGCACACCCTGCAGATCAGCCGCACCAAGGTCACCCAGCTGGTGCAGCAGCTGGAGGTGCACCTGCGGCTGCGCCTGCTCAACCGCACCACGCGGAGGGTCAGCGTCACCGCCGACGGTGCGGCCTATTACCCGCGCATCGCCCGGCTGCTGGCCGAGCTGGACGAGGTGGAAGCCGGGCTGGGTGATGCGGCTGCCCAGCCGCGCGGACGCCTGCGCGTGGATGTGCCCGGGCCGTACGCGCGGTTGCGGCTGGTGCCGGCGCTGCCGGCGTTCCAGGCGCGCTACCCGGAAATCCAGCTCGACATCGGCGTCAGCGACCGCGAGGTCGATGTCATCGCCGACAACGTCGACTGCGTGATCCGTGGTGGCATCCCGGCCGATCCGGCGCTGGTGGCGCGGCCGCTGGCTGCGCTGCCGATCGGCTTCCACGCCAGCCCCGGCTATGTGCAGCGTTTCGGCCTGCCGACCAATCCGCGCGCGCTGGAAGGGCCCGATCACCACATGGTTGGCTTCCTCAGCCCGCGCAGTGGCCGCGCACGCGTGTTCAGCGCGCAGCGCGGCGATGAGCGCGTTGAGGTGCAGGGCCGCTATACGGTCGGTTTTGACGACGGCAACGCCTATCTGGCGGCGGCGCTGGCAGGTCTGGGCGTGGTGGCGCTACCCATCTACATGGCCGAACTGCATGTAGCACGTGGCGAGCTGTTGCCGGTACTGGAGGACTGGCAGCTGCCGCCGATGCCGATGCACGTGATGTTCCCACCGAACCGGCACATGAGCCAGCGCCTGCGGGTGTTCATCGAATGGGTGGTGGAAGCGCTGGGATGAGTGCGCGCGCACCCATAGAGCCGGGCCCACGCTCGGCTGCTTCTGGCTGCAACGCTCAAGGCCCGCGCTTCGCGCGTGACCCGAGCATGGGCTCGGATCTACAGTGGGGGCTTCCCGCTGCAGGCATGCGAAAATCACCAGAGCACGTAACAGGACACATCGCCACGCATGAGTCGCATCGTCGCACTGGATACCGAAACCACCGGCATCTCCCACCGCCTGGGGCACCGTGTGATCGAAATCGGTGCCGTCGAACTGATCGATGGCCAGCTCACCGGCCGCCAGTTCCACACCTACCTGCAGCCGCAGCGCAGGGTCGACTGGGGCGCACAGCGCGTGCACGGCATCAGCGATGCGATGCTGGTGGGCAAGCCGCTGTTCTCCAGCAAGGCCGCCGAACTGCTGGACTTCCTGCGCGGCAGCGAGATGATCGCGCACAACGCCACCTTCGATGTGGGCTTCCTGGACAACGAGCTCCGTCTGTCCGGCATCCCCGGCACGCTGGCCCAGCACTGCCGCATCACCTGCAGCCTGAAGCTTGCACGGGGACGCTGGCCCGGCCAGGGCAACAAGCTGGACGATGTGCTGCAGCGCCTGTGCATTACCAGCCGGCGCGGCCTGCATGGCGCGTTGAAGGATGCCCATCTGCTGGCGCAGGTGATTCCGCACCTGCGCTGAGGCCTGGCCGCCGTTACACCGGCCGCAACCAGCGCTCGATCATTGCCACGCCACCTGCCACCCCGTCTTCATCGCTCATTGCCATGCCCAGGGCCGACGCGCGTGCGCGTGTTGCGTCGGTTTCACTGAAGCGGATGGCTGCAGCCAGCGTTGCTGCATCCAGTCGCTTCGGTGACAACGGTGCCGGTGCCACGCCCAACCGATACAGACGATCGGCCCAGAAGAACTGATCGGCGGCGAATGGCATCACCAGCGAGGGAATGCCGGCGCGGCAGGCCGAATGGGTGGTGCCGCTGCCACCATGGTGGATGGCCAGCGCGCAGCGCGGGAACAGCGCCTCGTGCGGGGTCGGGCCGACCACGAACGCCTCTGCTGGCAGCGCACCCGGCGGCAGCCCGGCCCAGCCGGGAAACAGCAGCACCCGGCGCGGTGCCAGCGCCTGCAGCAATGCTGGCAGCACACGCTCGCGGTCGAAGCCGGTCATGCTGCCGAAGCCGAGGTAGACCGGGGGCGGGCCGGCATCGAGGAAGGCCTGCAGGTCCGGCGGCGGCGACCACGGCTGCTCCGGCATACGCCATTGCCCGCACGCCACGTGGTCGGCGGGCCAGTCCGCTGGCGGTGGCAGCAGCTGCGGGGAGATGCCGTACAGCATCGGCAGGCCGCTCCACAGCGTGCGGCGCGGCGGTTGCCCCCGTGCTGCGCGGGCGGCGTTGATCGGCCTGCGGAAGGTGCGCCAGACCGCCTGGTTCACCAGGCCGTAGCTGGCCCGGCGCAGGACGCCCGGCAGCGGCACCGGCGGCAGGAAGGGCGAGGCGAATGCGCGCGTCGGGGTCAGCGGAATCATGCCGGTGCCGATCGCCGGCAGCCCGTGGTGCTCGGCCACGCTCAGGCCCACCAGCGCAGCCAGCCCGCCGGCCAGCACCGCGTCGCAGCCGGCAGTGGCGGCATCGGCCTGTGCCATCCAGGCCGGCACGTGGCGGCCGGCCATCCTCGCCAACCCACGCGAGGCGGCGGCCAGATGGTTGCCGCGTGCCACCAGCGCCACCACTTCATCGTGGATGTCGCCGTCCAGCGCGGCGTGCGGCACGCCCAGGTCGCGGGCGGTCTGCAGCGTGCCCTGCTCGGCCAACAGCATCACCTCGTGGCCGGCCTGGCGCAGCCCGTGGCACAGCATCACCAGCGGGCGGGTGTCGCCTTCGGTTCCATAGGTCAGGGCCAGCAGGCGCATGGGCGGTTCTCGGGCAGGGGCGCCAGTATGGCCAGCCAGGCCGTGAACGCCGCGGGGCCGGTTCAGCCAGCACCCTGTGGACAACTTGCGCAAGTGCTTGAACCCCTGCATAATGCGCGGCTCGCTGTGTCCGGTTTTCTACCGGGCGGCGCCCCCGGGAGCACGTCCCCGGCCGCCCAACGCCAGCGTAAACCTTTGATTCTCTTGACGTGTGGTGGGCAACCATCGAGGCCGCCGTCTCCCGGGCTACGGGCTGACAACTACTACTATCGAGGTGCGCAATGTCCCGCGTATGCCAGGTTTCCGGCAAGCGAGTGCAGACGGGTAACAACGTCTCGCACGCCAACAACAAGACCCGTCGTCGTTTCCTGCCGAATCTGCACGAGCGCCGTTTCTGGGTGGCCAGCGAGAACCGCTGGGTCAAGCTTCGTGTTTCCGCGCATGCACTGCGCACCATCGACAAGAACGGCATCGATTCCGTTCTGGCTGAGCTGCGTGCGCGCGGCGAAAAGGTCTGAGGAGTAAAGCATCATGGCAGGCAAGCGCGATAAGGTCCGTATGATTTCCTCGGCCGGTACCGGCCACTTCTACACGACCGACAAGAACAAGAAGAACACCCCGGGGAAGATGGAATTCCTGAAGTACGATCCGGTCGTGCGCAAGCACGTCCTGTACAAGGAAGGCAAGATCAAGTAATCCGCACGGATTGCTGGTCCCCGCGAAGAAACCCGCCCATGTGGCGGGTTTTTTCATGCCTGGTCTTCCCGTGGTGGGTGCCAACCTTGCTTTTCACACTCATCCCGCCCCGGTAGGTGTCGACCTGGGTCGACGCGATGGTTCAAAGCAATCGAGCGTAGCTCGACTCTGTACACCCTGCTGGGCAGAATGGCCCATCACCTCCCGACGGACGATGCGATGCTGTTCGAGTGGTTGCTGGGGTCGTACCTGCTGCTGATCGACTGGCTGATCCGGCTGGTCGCGCTGTGCTGGATCCCCACCCGCACCACGCCGGGTGCGGCGCGCAGCTGGCTGCTGCTGGTCGGCTTCGTGCCGCTGCTGGGCCTGCCGCTGTACCTGCTGTTCGGTCACCCGTGGCTGTCGCGCGAGCGCATCCGCCGCCAGGCCGAGGCTTCGCAGGTGATCCGCGAGGAGCAGGCGCTGCAGCACCGCCTGCGCTGGTCGCCAGAGCCGGACACCGCCAGCGCCGAGATCGTGCCGCTGGTGCAGCGCCAGGGCGATTTCATGCCGGTGCACGGCAATGCGGTCGATCTGCTGACCGGCTACGACGAATCGCTGCACACGCTCATCGCCGACATCGATCAGGCCGAAGACCGCGTGCACCTGCTGTACTACCTGATGTTCGACGACGCGGTGGGCGAGGCCATCGTCGAGGCGCTGCAGCGCGCGGCTGCACGTGGCGTGCAGTGCCGCGTGCTGCTCGATGCGGTGGGCGCCAAGCGCGGCCTGCGCGCCTACCGCAACCGTCTGCAAGCGCGCGACATCGAAGTGCGCGCAATGCTGCCCGGTGGCCTGCGCTGGCGGCGCAGCGGGCGCATGGACCTGCGCAACCACCGCAAGATCGCGGTGATCGACAACGAAGTGGCCTATGTCGGTTCGCAGAATCTGGCCGGCCCGCAGTTCGTGCCCGGCCACCCGAACCGCGAGCTGGTGGCGCGCGTGCGCGGCCCGGCGGTGGCGCATCTGGAAGCGGTGTTTGCCAGTGACTGGTACATGGAAACCGGCCAGCGCCTGGACGTGATTGCCGATGTGCCCGAGTGCAGCGATGACATTGCCACCCAGCTGCTGCCCAGCGGCCCGGCCTACCCGTACAGCAACGCGCGCGATGCGGTGGCGGCGCTGATCCACCTGGCACGGCGACGGCTGGTGATGGTCACCCCGTACTTCGTGCCTGACGAAGCCACGCTGAGCGCGCTGCGCATTGCCGCGTTGTCCGGCGTGGAAGTGCAGCTGATCCTGTCGGCCAGCAACAATCAGCGGCTGACCTCGTGGGCACAGGAGGCCTACTACGACGAGCTGCTGCGCTGTGGCGTGCGCATCGCCCTGTACGAGCCGCAGTTCCTGCACGCCAAGCACATGAGCGTGGACGAGGACATCGCCGTGCTGGGTTCGATCAACATGGATATCCGCTCGTTCGCGCTGAATGCCGAAATCGGCCTGATCTGCTACGACCGCGCGCTGGTGCAGCAGCTGTGCGCGATCGAGGATGGCTACCTGCGCGAGTCGCGGCAGCTGGATCTGCAGCAGTGGCGCAGCCGCCCCACCTGGCGGCGCAGCCGCGAGGGCATCGCACGGCTGGCCGATGCGTTGATGTGAGGAAATGCCGGCCGCCCATTCCGGCAAGCCGGCCCGTCATCGCCAATGGCCTACAATCGGCGCATGACTGATTCACCGCGTAATGGCGAACTGGACCTGGCAATCATCGGCGGTGGTGCCGCCGGAGTGCTGGTGGCGATCCAGGTATTGCGCCAGGCGAAGGCGCCGCTGGCGCTGGCCATTTTCGAACCGGCCTCGCAGCTGGCGCAAGGCATCGCCTATGCCACGCCGTGGCCGGAGCACCTGCTGAACGTGCCGGCGGCGAAGATGAGTGCGTTTGCCGACCAGCCCGGCGATTTCCTTGATTACCTGATGGTCGACAACGCGTACCCGGGCGAGGCACGCGAGGTGCTGGGCGAGCGCTACGTGTGCCGCCACTTCTTTGCCGCCTATCTGCAGCAGCGCCTGCAGGAGGCCGTGGCCGCCAGCCCGGCGCAGCTGCAGGTGGTCGCGCAGCCGGTGCTGGGCCTGCAGCCGGATGACCATGGCTACCAGCTGACACTGGGCGATGGCAGCACGCTGCACGTCGCGCAGGCGGTGCTGGCCACGGGCAACAGCATGCGCCCGCTGCCGGTACCCGGCGCCGAGGCCCTGCCCGCCGATGATGTGATCGAGGCCTGGGACTACGACGGTGTGCGTACCCTGGCCGGCGACCATGCCCTGGCCATTGTCGGCTCCGGCTTGAGCATGGCCGACACCGTGCTGGCGCTCGTCGCCGCCGGTCATACCGGCCCGCTGCATGTGATCTCGCGCCACGGCCTGTTGCCGCTGCCGCACGCGCACGGCGGCCAGCCCAGCTTCGATCCGGCGGTGCTGCTGCCGATGAGCCTGCGCCAGCGCCTGCGCGCGTTGCGCGGGTTCGCGCGCCAGGCGCAGGCCGACGGCCTGCCGTGGCAGGGCGTGATGGACCGCATCCGCCCGCACGGGCAGGCGCTGTGGTGCAGCCTCGACGCGGCCGACCAGCGCCGCTTCCTGCGCCATGTGGTGCGCTATTGGGACGTGCATCGCCATCGCATCGCCGAAGAGGTCGACGCGCAGCTGCAGACCCTGCAGGACAGCGGCCAGCTACGTGTCCACCGCGCCCGTCTGCACCGCGTCTGGCGCGAGGGCGATGCCGTGCAGCTGTCCGGCCGCGACGCCTCGGGCGAGGAACAGCAGTGGGCGATCGGCGGCGTGATCAACGCCACCGGCGTCGAAACCCGCGCCAGCGCGCTGCGCAATCCGCTGCTGCAGCAGTTGCAGGCCGATGGCCTGGCCCGCCCCGGCCCGCATGGGCTGGGCCTGGACAGCACGGTGCCGGGTGACCGTCTGCGCGCCGTGGGCGGTCAGCCGCAGGCACGGCTGGGTGTACTCGGCAGCCTGCGCATCGGCAGCCTATGGGAAAGCCTGGCGGTGCCTGAACTGCGTCAGCAGGCGCAGGCGCTGGCCACCGAGGTGGTCGCAGGTGCCGCGACGGCGATGCCGTAAAATGGGGGCATGGATGTCTCCCACCTGCTCGATGGCCTGAATCCGGCCCAGCGCGAAGCCGTCTCCGCTCCCCCCGGCCACCACCTGGTGCTGGCCGGTGCCGGTTCCGGCAAGACCCGCGTACTCACCCACCGCATCGCCTGGCTGCATGAAGTCGACGGCGTGCCGACCCACGGCATTTTCGCGGTGACCTTCACCAACAAGGCGGCCGGCGAGATGCGCCACCGCATCGATGCCCAGCTGCCCAATGGCAGCCGCGGCATGTGGATCGGCACCTTCCACGGCCTGGCCAACCGCCTGCTGCGTCTGCACTGGCAGGACGCCAGGCTGCCCGAAGGCTTCCAGGTGATGGATTCGGATGACCAGCTGCGGCTGGTCAAGCGGGTGGTGCAGGCGCTGGAACTGGACGACGGCAAGTACCCGGCCAAGCAGATCGCGTGGTGGATCAACGCGCAGAAGGACGAAGGCCGCCGCCCGCAGCACATCCAGCCCGAGCCGAACGACGCGTGGCTTGAAACCATGCGCCAGGCCTACATCGAGTACCAGGCGCGCTGCGACCGCGCCGGCCTGGTCGACTTCGCCGAGCTGCTGCTGCGCGCGCATGAACTGCTGCGTGACAACCCGGCACTGCTGTCGCATTACCGCGCCCGCTTCCGCGAAATCCTGGTGGACGAATTCCAGGACACCAACGCCATCCAGTACGCCTTCGTGCGCGTGCTGGCCGGTGATTCCGGCCACGTGTTCGTGGTCGGCGACGATGACCAGGCCATCTACGGCTGGCGTGGCGCCAAGGTCGAGAACGTGCAGGGCTTCCTGCGCGACTTCCCGGGTGCCCAGACCATCCGCCTGGAACAGAACTACCGCTCCACTGCCAACATCCTCGGTGCCGCCAACGCGGTGATCGCGCACAACCCGGATCGCATCGGCAAGCAGCTGTGGACCGACAGCGGCGACGGCGAGCCGATCGATCTGTACGCCGCGTACAACGAGATGGACGAGGCGCGCTACATCGTCGAGCGCGCCCGCCAGTGGGTGCGCGACGGTGGCAGCTACACCGAAGTGGCGGTGCTCTACCGCAGCAACGCGCAGTCTCGCGCGCTGGAAGAGGCGCTGCTGAGCGAACAGGTGCCGTACCGCGTGTACGGCGGCATGCGCTTCTTCGAGCGTGCCGAAATCAAGGACGCGCTGGCGTACCTGCGCCTGCTGTCCAACCGCAACGATGACGCGGCGTTCGAGCGCGCGGTCAACACGCCCACCCGTGGCATCGGTGACCGCACGCTGGACGAAGTGCGCCGCGAGGCACGTGCGCAGGGCATTTCGTTGTGGGAAGCGACCATGCTGGTCACCCAGGGCAGCGCGCTGGCCGCACGTGCGCGCAATGCACTGGCCGGCTTCCTGGGGCTGGTCAACGAGCTGCAGGCGCAGACCGTGCACATGACCCTGGCCGAGCGCGTCGACCACGTGCTGGCCCGCTCGCAGCTGCGCGAGCACTGGAGCAAGGAAAGTCGCAATTCGCTGGATTCGGAATCGCGCACCGACAACCTCGACGAACTGGTCTCGGTCGCCTCGCGTTTCGTGCGCCGGGCCGACGACATCGAGGAAGTGGGCGAGGACATGGACGAGCTGGTCGCGTTCCTGGCCTATGCCGCGCTGGAGGCCGGCGAGGGCCAGGCGCAGGCCGGCGAGGAGGGTGTGCAGTTGATGACCCTGCACTCGGCCAAGGGCCTGGAATTCCCGCTGGTGTTCCTGGCAGGCATGGAAGACGGCCTGTTCCCCAGCGCACGTTCGCTGGAGGAAAGCGGGCGGCTGGAAGAAGAGCGCCGCCTGGCCTACGTCGGCATCACCCGCGCGCGCCAGAAGCTGGTGCTGAGCTACGCCGAATCGCGCCGCATCCATGGCCAGGACAACTACAGCCTGCCGTCGCGCTTCCTGCGCGAGATTCCGCGTGAGCTGCTGCACGAAGTGCGCCCGAAGGTGCAGGTCTCGCGGCCGGCTTCGATGGGCGCCAGCCGGGTGATGGGCCATGCCTCGATCGAGGCACCGCCGGTCAAGCTCGGTGCGCTGGTCACCCATCCCAAGTTCGGCGAAGGCATGGTGACCGACTACGAAGGCAGCGGTGCGCACGCCCGCGTGCAGGTCGAATTTGCAGACGCCGGCAGCAAATGGCTGGTGATGGCGTACGCCAACCTGACGGTGATCTGATCACCGTCGGGGTCGGATCCCTTTTCCGTTGGAAACGGGATCCGACCCCCGGTACGCTGGGTGCATGACCCGCAACGTGCTCTTCCTCTGCAGCCAGAACCGCCTGCGCAGCCCGACGGCCGAGCAGGTATTTGCCGATTGGCCGGGTATCGAGACCGCCTCGGCCGGGTTGCTGGCCGACGCCGAAGAAGTGCTCAGCCCTGAGCTGCTGCAGTGGGCCGATCTGGTGTTCGTGATGGAGAAGGCCCACCGCAACCGGCTGTCCAGCCGCTACAAGGCCTGGTTGAACGGCAAGCGGGTGATCTGCCTGGATATCCCCGACCACTACGAGTACATGGACCCGGTGCTGGTGGAACTGCTCAAGCGCAAAGTGACCCCGTTCCTGCGCTGACGGGCTGTTGTAGAGCCAAGCCCATGCGCGGCTGCTGCTGGCGGGAAAGGCAGTCGAGCCTGGTGATGCCGGTCGTCCTGACCGGCACCCATCGGGCCGTCGCAAGCGACGTTGGCAGCGGCTCTTGCCGCTACCTTCGACTCTACAATGGGGCCTGACATCTCCCAGGAACGCCCCCATGACCGAAGCCACGCTGCACGCGACCGTGAAATTGAACGCCCGGCTGCAGCCCGAGCATCGCCACGAGCTGTTCGAGGATCCGCTCGACGCATTGCTGCAGGCGTCGCAGATCGGCGAGATCGTTGGCGGTGGCACCGCGATCTCCGATGAGGGCGAAGTTGAATACGGCGACATCGAGGTAGCGTTGGTGGACGCCGCAGGCGTGCCCAAGCTGATCGATCTGCTGGAACAGCTGGGTGCACCGAAGGGCTCGCAGGTGCAGGGTGCCGGCGAGGCGGATCGCAGCTTTGGCGTGACCGAGGGCCTGGGCATCTACCTGGATGGCCTGACCCTGCCCGACGAGGTCTACGAACAGTGCGACTCCAACCACGTCTTCGAGCAGCTGTCCGAGCGCATCGATGGCCTCGGCGAGATCTGCAGCTGGTGGCAGGGCCCGAGCGAGACCGCGCTGTATATGTACGGTCAGTCATTCGAGGCGATGCGTGAGGCGATCGCTGAATTCGTCGCCAGCTACCCGCTGTGCCAGAACGCGCGCGTGGTGCAGATCGCCTGAGGGCGAGCCTGATGCAGAGCCGAGCCCATGCTCGGCTCCTTTTCCCGCCAGAAGCAGCCGAGCATGGGCTCGGCTCTGCAGAAGAGGGCCGGCCGAGCCCGTCCCTCGGACCACGTGGCGGTGCGCACGGGCCCCTGCGCGGCGCCGGATTGATCCTGCTCAAGGCGCAGCCTGCACATCCGGTGTGTAATGGTGTCGTTCCCATCTGGCCGATCGACGCGGAGCCCCACCATGTACAAGCGCATCCTGATTGCCACCGACGGCTCCGAGCTGGCCGACAAGGGCCTGGCCAAGGGCCTGGAACTGGCCAAGGACCTCAATGCCGAGGTCGATATCGTGACCGTCTCCGAGCCGTGGGCCGTCGGCATGTACGATGCCATGGGCTGGAGCGTGGGCTACATGAACAGTCCCGAGTACAAGGCCGACCGCGAGGAAGGCGCGCAGAAGGTGCTGCAGCCGGCGCTGGCCAAGGCCGCCGAGCAGGGCATCACCGCCAACCCGGTGCATGTGCTGGACCGCTACGCGGCCGACGGCATCATCGAGACCGCGGGCGAGCGCAACAGCGACCTGATCGTGATGACCTCGCATGGCCGCCGTGGCGTGACCCGCGTGCTGCTGGGCAGCCAGACTGCCGAAGTGCTGGCGCGCAGCACCCTGCCGGTGCTGGTGATCCGCTGATCCACACGCGCTGATACAAGCGTTCCCGGGGAGGGGACCCGACGCCGGCCGCAGGATGCGCGCCGGCGTTGTTTTTTGTGGGGGCCGGCAGGGACCCAGCCACGCATGGCGTGGATCCATTGAATCGCGGGGATCCGTCCCCGGTCACCTCACCAGCTGTACAGCTTCCAGTACACCGGCGAGACGCCATCCTTGTCGTTGTCGAAGCGGCCATCGCCGTTCTTGTCGTACATGTAGTACGGGGCGCCGCGCGACGGGGTCACCTTGACCATGCGCAGCTGGCCGGACACACGGTATTCCTCGATGGTGTCGCCGTTGTCCATGGTCCGCTTGGAGACATCGGCGCCCTTGACGTCCACCGGGGGAGCGCCTGCGCCACCCATGCTGGCGCAGCCAGCGAGCAGGAGCAGGGAAGCCAGCATCAGGGTCTTCATCGGCGGAACCTTTGCCTGGAGAGAGGCCTGATTATGCCCCATCGCCGGGTGCGTGCCGTGTCGTCGCGGTGCAGGCACGGGCGCGTAGAATCGGCGCATGAGCAGATTAGTCCTGATCGACGGGTCCAGTTACCTGTACCGCGCGTTCCACGCGCTGCCGCCCCTGTCCAATGCACAGGGTGAACCCACCGGCGCACTGTTCGGCGTGGTCAACATGCTGCGTTCGACGCTGAAGGAACGCCCGGCCTACGTTGCGTTCGTGGTCGATGCGCCCGGCAAGACCTTCCGTGATGACCTGTACGACCAGTACAAGGCCAACCGTCCGCCGATGCCCGACGAACTGCGCAGCCAGGTCGAGCCGATGTGCCGCATCGTTGAAGCACTGGGCATCAGCATCCTGCGCATCCCCGGCGTGGAAGCCGACGATGTGATCGGCACGCTGGCGCTGCAGGGCCTGGCGCAGGACCTGAAGGTGACCATTTCTACCGGCGACAAGGACTTCGCGCAGCTGGTCCGCCCGGGCATCGAGCTGGTCAACACCATGACCGGCAGCCGCATGGATTCGGACGCGGCGGTGATGGACAAGTTCGGCGTGCGCGCCGACCAGATCATCGACCTGCTGGCGCTGATGGGCGACACCGTCGACAACGTGCCGGGCGTGGAGAAGTGCGGGCCGAAGACCGCCGCCAAGTGGCTGGCCGAGTACCAGCATCTGGACGGAGTGATGGCCGCCGCGCCGACCATGAAGGGCAAGATCGGCGAGAACCTGCGCGCCGCGCTGGAACGCCTGCCGCTGAACCGTGAGCTGGTGACCATCCGCACCGATGTGGAGCTGGACGCCAGTCCGACCACGCTGGCCCTGCGCGAGCAGGACGTGCCGGTGCTGACCGAGCTGTATGCGCGTTACGGCTTCACCCAGGCGCTGAAGGAACTGGGTGCGCCGCTGCCGGCACCCGCTGTCGCCAGCGAAGCCGCGCCGAGCCTGCGCGGCACCGCTGCCGGCTTCGCCCGAGGCAGTTCCGAGGCCCCGGCCGCCGGCACGCTGGACCCGGCGCTGGCCGCCCCGGGTGAGTATGAGACCGTGCTCACCGGCGAGCAGCTGCAGGCCTGGGTCGAGCGCCTGCAGCAGGCCGAGCTGATCAGCTTCGATACCGAAACCGATGCGCTGGATGCGATGCGCGCGCGCCTGGTCGGCGTCAGCCTGGCGGTCGAGCCGGGCAAGGCTGCCTACATCCCGGTCGGCCACGACTACCCCGGCGCGCCGGCGCAGCTGCCGCTACAGCAGGTGCTGGACGCGCTGCGCCCGGTGCTGCAGGACCCGGCGAAGAAGAAGCTGGGCCAGCATGGCAAGTACGACCTGCACGTGCTGCGCCGCCACGGCGTGGACGTGGAGGGCTACCACGACGACACCATGCTCGAGAGCTTCGTGCTCAACTCCACCGCGACCCGACACGATATGGATTCGCTGGCGCTGCGCTACCTGGGCTACAGCACCATCAAGTTCGAGGATGTGGCCGGCAAGGGCGCCAAGCAGATCCCGTTCTCGCAGGTGGGCATCGACGAAGCCAGCCGCTATGCGGCCGAGGACGCCGACATCACCCTGCGCCTGCATCGCGCGCTGCAGCCGCAGCTTCTGGCCGAGCCGGCGCTGGACAGCGTGTACCGCGACATCGAGATGCCGCTGGTGCCGGTGCTGACCACGATTGAAGCCAACGGCGTGCGGATCGACACCGACGAGCTGCGCCGGCAGAGCCAGGACCTGTCCTCGCGGATGCTGGCTGCGCAGCAGAAGGCCACCGAGCTGGCCGGGCGCAGCTTCAACCTGGATTCGCCCAAGCAGCTGCAGGCGGTGCTGTTCGACGAGCTGAAGCTGCCGGCGGTGGTGAAGACCCCGAAGGGCCAGCCCAGCACGAATGAGGAAGCGCTGGAGGCGATTGCCGACCAGCACGAACTGCCGCGGGTGATCCTCGACTACCGCGGCCTGGCCAAGCTGCGCAGTACCTACACCGACAAGCTGCCGGAGATGGTCAACCCGGACACCGGCCGTGTGCATACCAGCTACCACCAGTCCGGCGCGGCCACCGGCCGACTGTCCTCGTCGGACCCGAACCTGCAGAACATCCCGATCCGCACCGAAGACGGCCGCCGCATCCGCCGCGCCTTCGTGGCGCCGGAGGGCTGCCAGCTGCTGGCCGCCGACTATTCACAGATCGAACTGCGGATCATGGCCCACCTGTCCGAAGACCCGGGCCTGGTGCGTGCCTTCGAGCAGGGCGCCGACGTCCACCGTGCCACCGCCGCCGAGGTGTTCGGGCGCACGCTGGAGGAGGTGACTCCGAACGAGCGCCGCGCCGCCAAGGCGATCAACTTTGGCCTGATGTACGGCATGAGCGCCTTCGGCCTGGCCCGCAACCTGGGCATCGACCGCGGCCAGGCGCAGGACTACGTGGCGCTGTACTTCAGCCGCTACCCCGGTGTGCGCGACTTCATGGAGCGGATGCGCCAGACCGCCCGCGACCGGGGCTATGTGGAAACCCTGTTCGGCCGCCGCCTGTACCTGAACGACATCCATGCCCGCAACCAGGGCCTGCGCGCCGGTGCCGAGCGTGCCGCGATCAACGCGCCGATGCAGGGCACCGCGGCCGACATCATCAAGCGCGCGATGGTGGACGTGGACCAGTGGCTGCGCGACAGCGGCGCACCGGCACGGATGATCCTGCAGGTGCACGACGAACTGGTCTTCGAAACCGAAAGTAGTTTTGTCGAAGACTTGCGTTTGCAGGTGGTGGAACGCATGTCGCAAGCGGCCCAATTGCGGGTGCCGCTGGTGGTGGATACCGGCGTCGGCAACAACTGGGACGAAGCACACTGACGGTGTTTCAGGCCGAAAACGACGTGAATTGGTTCAGATGTCAGATGTTTCTGACTCGACCATGAATGTCACCCGGATTGACGTTCATTAAATTGGGCCCCTTCACGAACTGTTAGTGTTCGGAGTGCTTCTATAACTCCCGACAGGCGCAACGCCTGTCGTGGATCTCTCCCATCCCCTGGAGCAGATCTCGGAACGGGGACTCCTCCCCAAGTGCCCGTTCCCCGGCCCCGTTGACCTCCCCCTGGTCAGCGGGGCTTTTTATTTGTGCCGATGCGCATTGGCATCAGATCCCTTTGCCCGATGGGCAAAGGGATCTGACCCCAGGTGCTAGGCTGAGCCATCACGCCGCAGGGAACCCGCAATGCCCGATCTGTTCGCACTGGCGATGCCATGGTGGGAGTTCATCCTGCGCGCGGTGGTGGTCTATGTCGTGGTGCTGGGCATGGTCCGGCTCAGCGGCAAACGCCCGCTCGGGCAGATCACCCCGTTCGACGTGCTGCTGGTGGTGCTGCTGGGCAATGCGGTGCAGAACGCGCTGCTGGGCACCGACACCTCGCTGGGCGGCGGCCTGTTGCTGGCGGCCACCCTGATCCTGCTCAACTACGGGGTGGGCTGGGTGAGTACCCGTAGCCGGCGGATCGAGAGACTGGTGGAAGGAGAACCGGTGGTGATCGCGCGTGATGGGCGCCTGTTCGACGCCGTTCTGCACCGCGAGCAGGTCACCCGCTCGGATTTCGAGGCCGCCATGCGCCAGCAGGGTTGCCTCGGCGTGGAGGATGTCGAGCTGGCCCTGCTGGAGATCAACGGGCACATCACGATCATCCCCAGGAAGAGCACCTGACGACATAGAGCCGAGCCCCTGACTCGGCTGCGCTGGTTGTTCAGCCGAGCGTGGACTCGGCGCTACATCACGCTGCTCAGGGAGTGCAGCGGACGTTGCCTGCAGCCGCCTTGCGCTCGTAGTACGCGAAGCGGTTGCCGCTGTCGACGCCCACCAGGTTGCCGTTCTGCAGCAGCTGCAGCACGAAGTCGCTGCCGACATCGCGGTGCAGGCGCACCTGGCCGTCGCGCAGGCTCGCGCGCAGGCGCACGTCCTCACCACCGGCTTCCACGATGCCGCCCTCCAGGAAGCGCAGCTGCGACAGCACGCTGCGTTCGGCGACAAAGCTGCCGCAGGGCAGGGCGGTGGCGGCGATCGGTTCGAGTGCCGCTGCGGTCGCACCGGCAACAGCAGCGAGGTCCTTGGCCGGTCCGCAGGACGGCGCATCCGCGCGCTGTGCGCAGGCCAGCTGCAATGCCTCGCGGGCCTGCTGCAGGCGCCCGCCGCTCCACAGCGACTCGGCCGACGCTTCACAGAAGGTCTCGCCGCGCTGTTCGCGGCAGAGTGCCGTCAGCTCATCCAGCTGCGCCGGCGGCAAGGGCGCATCGACCGAATGCCGCAGGCCCAGCAGTGCCTCCCCTGCCATCTGCGAGGCGACCTTCCTGGCTGCCGCCATGCAGCCTTCGGCGTCGAAGGACGGTGATTCCTCCTTGCAGATCTCAGGCATCGGCGGGTCCGTCACTTTCGGTGCCGCTGCGTTGGCCTCTTCCTGGTAGGTCTCCAGCAACCGCATGCAGGCTGCGCCCACGCCCTCGGCACACCAAGCGTGCAGTTTCACGGGTGCGGCCTCCGGCAGCGCCTCCAGGCACTCGGAGGTATTCATCACGCAACCGTCTTCGACGGGCTCTGGCATCGCCTTGCAGGCGGCGGCGCGCTCACGGGTAAACTCGCGATAGGGCGTGCTGATCGTGCGGTCGTTGTCCGAGAAGTACCAGTTCTCCAGCTGGCCCGTGGACAGGTTGCCGGTACCGAGCACGTCTTCCTGGCGGGCGATGCGCAGGTTCTCGGTGGCCTGGTAGGGGCCGGACAGGGAGCCGTGGCCTTCACTCTCGAGGGTCAGCGTGGTGTTGCCGCTGCTGTCCTTGTAGGTGCCACAGGCCATCGACTGCGCGGCAGCCGGCAGGCTGGCCGAGGCCAGGGCCAGCAACAGCAGGGAACGCCAGCCCGCAGCGCGGGGGCGAAGGAAAACAGCAGCAGACATTGGTTCGTCCCTGAAGGCGGTGGAACAGAGCCTGTCCGGTGCAGGGCGCACCACAGGCAACGGAGGCGCCACGGTCAGCCGTGGCACCGGAACTTCAGAGCCAGTCGCGCGGCACCAGGTAGTCGGCCAGGCGCGCCTCGGCGCTGCCGGCCTCCGGGCTGAAGCCGTACTCCCAGCGCACCCGCGGCGGCAGGCTCATTAGGATGCTTTCGCTGCGGCCGCCGCTCTGCAGCCCGAACAGGGTGCCGCGGTCATAGACCAGGTTGAACTCCACATAGCGGCCGCGGCGGTACAGCTGGAACTCGCGCTCGCGCTCGCCGTATGCGCTGTCCTTGCGCTGCTGCACGATCGGCAGATAGGCATCGAGGAAGCCATCACCGACCGCCCGCAGGTAGTCGAAATCGCGCTCGAAGTCGCCGTGCAGGTCGTCGAAGAACAGACCGCCGACACCGCGCGTTTCATTGCGATGGCGCAGGAAGAAGTACTCGTCGCACCAGCGCTTGTGTGCGGCATAGCGTTCCTCGCCGAACGGCGCGCACAGGTCGCGTGCGACCCGGTGCCAGTGCTGCACGTCCTCGTCGAACGGATAGAACGGGGTCAGGTCGAAGCCGCCACCGAACCAGCTGGCCACCACTTCACCGTCGCGCTGCGCCTGGAAGAAGCGCACATTCGCGTGGGTGGTCGGCACGTAGGGATTGAGCGGGTGGAACACCAGCGACACGCCGGTGGCGCGCCAGGAGGCACCGGCCAGTTCCGGGCGGTTGGCCGAGGCCGACGGCGGCAGGCGGCTGCCGGCCACGTCGGAAAAGCCGATGCCGGCCTGCTCGAACACCGCACCGTCACGCAGCACGCGGGTACGCCCGCCACCGCCCTCGGCACGCTGCCACAGGTCTTCCTGGAAGCGGGCCTGGCCATCGACGGCCTCGATCGCCGCACAGATGCGGTCCTGCAGGTCGGTAAGGTAGGCGCGCACGCGCTCGAATTCGTTCATGGCGCGTACTTTACCGCAGGGCCCGGCCGAAGCTGCGGACAGGCCCTGGCCGGCTCAGCGCTTGCGGTTGGGGTTGCGCGGTACCGGAGTGTCGTCCACTGCCGCCTCGTCAACCGCCTTCTGCAGGGCACCGCCCAGCGTGATCAGCTCCCAGTTCTGGGTTTCGAGCACGTCGCAGGCCACATGCAGGCCGCTGCGGTCGGCCTTGCACAGCTGTCCCAGGATTCGACGCGCATCCACCTCCGCACCGTTGCCCTGCGCGGTGACCAGGCTCTCGCACCCTTCGCGGACACCGGCGCGGCAGACAGTGGTGTAGTGCTCTGCGGCCTGCAGCCAGTGCCCGGACAGCGCAAGGCGGTTGCCGAGAATGTTGCAGCCCTGCAGCTTGCCCTGCGCGCAGCAGGCCCCGGCACCGTCCTCGTTGGCCAGCGCCAGCGGGCAATCCTGCGGCAGTGGCAGCACCTTGAACTGCTTCGGTGCACTGCACCGGGTCGGGCCCTTCCCGGTGGGGACGAACACCTGGAAGCGGGTCCAGTTATCCAGGCCCAGCAACTGCCCGCCCGGCAGCGGGCGCAGCACGAAGTCGCCATCCCGGTCGTGGCGGATGCGGATGTCGCCCGCTTCGACACGTGCGCGAAGATGGCTGCTCCAGCCGACACCGACCAGGCCGTTGTCACCGAAATCCAGCGTGTCCATCAGGCCGCCGTCGGACCGGTAACTGCCGCAGGGCAGGACCGTTGCCGGCTGCGGTCGCAACGATGCACCCACCGCCTGCAACGCCGGCAGGCGCTCGCAGGTGACGGTATCGTTGCCGGGGGGGCAGGCTGCAGCCAGGGCCTGTACCGCCTGCTGGGGATCTCCCGCCTCCCAGGACAGCTCAGCCACGCGGGTGCAGAAGCCGCCGTGCGGTACCTCGCGGCACAGCCGCAACAACTGTTGCCGCCGCTCGGCCGGAACGATCGCCGGCACGGTCGGCGCTGCCATCGTCACCACGGCTTCGGTCATGGCTGCGGTCATCGCCGCCTTGACCAGCTGCTCCTGCACCGCAGGGTCGGCCTCGAGTGCGGCGGCACACGTCGCGGTTCCCTGCTCGAAGCCACCGTCGTCACAGGCGGCGGGGAGTTTGACGCCGGACAGGGCGGCGTCCAGCGCTGCCTTTGCCAGAGCGGGATCGGCCTCGACCGTAGGTTTGGCCTCCTCGTGCCAACGATCAGCCAGTTGCAGGCACATGCCGGGTACGCCTTCCCGGCACCCTGCTTCCAGCGCGGTCGGGCTTGCTTCGCGACGGTTGTCCAGGCACGCCGCCGCATCGGCCAGGCAGCTGCCTTCAGGCGGCGCAGCTGCTGCGGCGCACTGTGCAGGGGCCTGCAGGATGTAGACCGTGCCATCCACCTCGACCGTCCGGCCACGATCGCGCACCTGCAGCGCGCTGGGCAGGCCGTACTCCAGGTTCACCAGTTGCAGCTTTCCGTCGATCTGCTGGAAGGCGACCGGAGACGGGGCACTGCCGACGTGTTTCTGCTCGCCGCGGTTCGGCGAGCTGATACGCAGCGTACCGCTGCCTTCATCGGCCTTGAACAGGCCGCATTGTGGCGATTGTGCGGCGGCCATCGGCGCGGCCAGCAGCAGCGCCCAGGCCAGCCAGCGGCGGCGCGGTGCGGGTGAAAGCATGTCGTCTCCTTGACGATCGAACGGGAAACTCCAGGCGCTACGGCGAACCATGGCCCTCGCGCGGGGGCGTGCATTGTGCCGTGCCGGGCACGGGTTGATAGCGCTGGTAGCCGGTCTGCTCATCCATGCCGAGCAGGTCGCCATTGCCGAGCTGGCGCAGGACAAGGGCTTCACCGTTCTGCTGCAGGTGGATGGCGCCGTCATGCAGGCGGCCACGCGTGCCATTGCCGAAGTCGAGCCTGGCGATCACGCCACCATCGGCCTGGTAGCGGCCGCACGGCACCCGGTGGGCCGGGACGAGGCGCAGATCCGCACCGAGATCGCGCAGCGGTGCGACACGTTCGCAGGCGCTGACGCGCCCCGCATCGCAGACCACCTGCAGCGCCTGCACCGCCAACGCAGGTTCCAGTGCGATCAACTGCTGTCCGGCCACTTCGATGCAGAAGCGGCCACCACGGTGCTGCAGGCACAGCTGCTGCAGACGTTCGCGTGCAGCGGCCGGAAGCGGCAAATCCAGCGTGCCTTCATCTTCCCCTTGCAGGCGTTCACCTATCCGCTGCATGGCGGCAGCCAGCGCATCGTCAGTCAGCGCCTCGCAGGCCTGCGGGTCATGCCCGGGTGTGTGTTCGCGGCAGGCGGGCGGGCGTTCAAAGCGCGCGTGGCCGGTGTCATCGTTCCCGGCCGCCGTTACGCCATCGCGCAGCTGTCGCAACAGCGCTGAGCAGCCCGCGCCCATGCCCTCGCTGCACGCGCGCTGGGCCTGGCCGGGTGAAGCCGTGGGCAGCTGCGCAATGCAGTGGCTGCCGGCGGCGCGGCAGCTGCCGTCGATCGCGCCGGGTTCGGTGGCGCAGGTGCGGGACTGGCGCAGGGTGTAGGTCGCCCCCACGTCGTCCTCGATGCGCTGCCCATCGGTGCTGATCCGGATCCCCTGCGCCACGCCATCGTCGAGCATGACCAGGCGCGTCTGCACCGCACTGCGATCAACCCACAGCGGCTGCGGTTCGCTGCCGTCATCGTGGCGGTAGCCGGTGCTGGGGGTGGTGAACACCAGCGCCACACCGCCATCGGCGCTGCGGTACTCGCCACACTGCAACGCATCGGCGCCGGCAGGCCGCGCGACGAACAGCAGCAGTGCGGGGAGAAGGCTCAGCAGGCGCATGCGACGGTCCTTGTCGTGCGGGAAAGGGAGGGGGCTCAGTGGAAACGCGAGCGGATGTCCGGCCGCAGCAGGCGCCACGCCAGCCAGCCCTGCAGGCCGAGGAACAGGACCGACGTGCCGAGCAGGGTGAAGGTCATCATCCAGCGCCGCGGCTGCATCGATTGCTGCATGCCCGGGTCGTCGGCGAGCAGCACGATCACCTCGCGCATGAACACGTCCAGCCACCAGGTGATCGCGAAATTGGCCAGCGCGCTCAACAGCAGCATCATCACGAAGCTCCACAGGCCCCAGCGACGCTCCCGCAGCAGGCCCCAGCTGGCCACGGCCGAGACCAGGCAGAGCAACGCGGCGATCATCGAGGCAGCCACCGGGTGCGCCAGCAGCCAGGTCAGGCTGTGCATCTGCCGACGCTGTACTTCACCGGCCAGCAGTTGCCAGAGTGGAACGTCGCGCAGCGGCCACGCCAGCAGGCCCTGCAGGAGGAAGTAGCCGGTCAGCAGCGCGGACAGCCAGAAGGAGGCCTGGACCAGCGGTCGAATCCACGCATGGTAGGGCGAAGGCTGCAACGAGGGCGACGGGAGCGGCACTGACATCCGGTGTCCTTGCAATTGGTGCCCGCACGGTCAGCGGGCCGTCACCCGGGTGGCGACGGCCGGCAGGATATGGTGTTCGCTCAAGGGTGCCAAGGGCAGGCCATGCGGCGGCTGCAGCGGCACCCAGGCCAGTTCGGCGATCTCGGCGCGCACCTGCGGCGTGCCATCCACCTGCACCCACCACGCCTGCGCCTGCACGCGGTGGCCCGGTTCATTCACCGCCCAGTCCTCGAAGCTGCCCAGCGCGATGGCGTCGGCGGTGCGCAGCTGCACGCCCAGCTCCTCGTCCAGCTCGCGGGCCAGTGCCTGCAGCGGTGCTTCGCCGGGTTCGGGCTTGCCACCCGGCTGGATGAAGCGGCGGGCACCGTGCTTGCGCACCACCAGCGCCCGACCGCGGTCATCCAGGATGACCGCGGCCACGATGTGGATCGTGGCCGCGGTGTTGCTCACTTCAGGTTCTGCTCGAACAGCTTGAGGATGCGCTTGTACTGGTCCAGCCAGGAATCGGCACGGGTGTAGCCGTGACGTTCCAGCGGGTACGGTGCGATCGACCAGTTGTCCTTGTGCAGCTCGATCAGGCGCTGGGTCAGGTGCACCGAATCCTGGAAGAACACGTTGTCATCCATCATGCCGTGGGCGATCAGCAGGTTGTCCTGCAGGTTCTGCGCGTACTCGATCGGCGAGGACACGCGGTAGGCCTCCGGGTCGATGTCCGGGGTGTTGAGGATGTTGCTGGTGTAGCCGTGGTTGTAGTTGTGCCAGTCGACCACCGGGCGCAGCGCGGCGCCGGCCTTGAAGGTGCCCGGTGCACGGAACAGCGCCATGAAGGTCATGAAGCCGCCGTAGGAACCGCCGTAGATGCCGGCGTGGTCACGGTCACCCTGCTGGGTGTCGACCAGCCAGTCCAGGCCGTCCTTGTAGTCTTCCAGTTCCGGGTGGCCCATGTTGCGGTAGATCGCCGTGCGCCAGTTGCGGCCGTAGCCCTCGCTGCCGCGGTAATCCATGTCCAGCACGATGTAGCCCTTCTGCACCAGCAGGTTGTGGAACATCTGCTCGCGGAAGTAGGCCGGGTAGCGCTGGTGCACGTTCTGCAGGTAGCCGGCGCCATGCACGAACATCACGATCGGGTACTTCTTGCCGGGCTCCTTGGTTTCCGGCTCGTAGTACTTGGCCCAGACCACGCCGGCGCCGTGCTTGGACGGCACCGCCACCAGCTTCGGCTGGATCCATTGGCGCGCCTTGTAGTCGGCGGTGCGGGTATCGGTCAGTACGCGCGCCTGGCCACCGGTGCTGGGCAGCACCGCCAGCTGCGGCGGCAGGTAGGCGCCGGAGTAGCGCACCAGCAGCTGCTGGCCGTCCGGAGACAACGAGAAGTCTTCCACGCCGTTGAGGCTGGTCAGCTCGCGCACCTGGCGGCTGCCGGTGTCGACTGCACAGACTTCGTAGTCATGCGGCGCCTGCTGGTTGCACAGGAAATAGAAGCCCTTGCCATCGGCCGACGGTACCGGTGCCGAGGTTTCCCACTTGCCGCTGGTCAGCGCCTGCGGCTTGGCGCTGCCGGCCTGGGTGTACAGGTGCGAGAAGCCGGATTCCTCCGACAGCAGCCACAGCGTGCGGCCATCGGCCATCCAGCCGAAATCATTGAACCCCCAATTGATCCAGGCGTTGTCGGTGAGGCGGTGGCGGTTCTGCACGCGGCCATCGGCGGCGTTGACGCTGATGATCCAGCGGTCCTTGTTGTCGTTGGCGCGCAGCATCACCGCGGCCTGCTGGCCGTCGGCGCTCCAGCGGATGCCGCCGCCCATGAAGTCGCTCATCACCTGCACGCTGCGCTCGCCCTTCAGCGCATCCTTGCCGGCCTTGCGGCGCAGCTCGGCCAGCGGGTCGGTGCCGATGCCCGGCAGGCCGGCCAGCGAGAGCTTCTCGGCCTTGCCGGTGCGCACGTCGACATACCACAGGGTGTGCGGTTCGAAGCCGTTGCGGCCGACGCGGGTGCGGGTGTCCTCGGTTTCCTCGTAGCCCGATTCGGTCACGTACAGCGGCATCTTGCTGGTGCGGCCGTCGTCGAAGTCCTTCGGCTTGGTCACCACGATCAGGTGGGTCAGGTCCGGCGACAGCACGCTGTCACCGATCTCGACGTCGGCGCCCAGGTACACCGGGCCCGGTGCGCGGGTCGGGTCGGCCTGGCGCCAGCGCTGGTCCTGGTCCTTCAGCGCTTCGCGCTGGTCACGGTCGCGGCGCAGGGTTTCCAGCGTGCGCAGCTGCTGGTCGCGCAGCACGTCGGCCTTCGGCGCCGTGCGCGGGTCTTTCTCGGCCTTCAGGCTGGCCACCTGCTGCACGCCGCTGGCGGCGGTCCAGTGGAACCAGTTCTGGCCGACGCGCCAGATCACGCCGTTGTCGGCAGCGAAGTTCACGTTGCCCGCGCGCTCGTTGCTGCGGGTCAGCTGGGTCAGCGCGCCGCTGCGCAGGTCGCGCACGAACACATCGCCATTGCGCACGAAGGCGCTGCGGCTGCGGCTGCGGTCGTAGACCGGCTCGGCCACGTCCAGGGTGCCGCGCTGGTCATCGGCGACCTGCGCGGCCACGCCGCCGGTCACCGACTGGCGGAAGGTATCGCGTACCGGGCTGCCGTTGCGCTTGAGCTGGTATTCCACCTGCTGGCTGTTCCACGACCACCAGGCCTTCTCGACCGGCGGACCGATCCAGTCCGGGTCGGCCATGGCCTGTTCGATGGTGATCGGCGTCGGCGCAGCATGCGCGGCCGGTGCGGCCAGCACGGCCGACAGCAGGAGGGACAGGGGCAGCACTCGGGACATGGGCGGACGGCACCAGAAGAGGAAACCGGCCAAGGGTAGCAGCCGCCCGCGCCGGGGGAGGGGGCCACAGGTCATGCAGACCGCTTGGGCAAAGGGCCGGCGGCGCCCAGTCTGGCGCATGATGGGCGCCTGATCCGGAAGGAACCGACCATGTACAGCTACGACTACTGCATTTCCCTGGGGGTGCAGCACCCCGTGCGCTCCAGCGCCGACATCGCGGCCCGGCTGGGGTTGGAACGCGGGTTCTTCCGCGATGTGGGCACCGACCTTCGTGACGCCGATGGCGGGTTGATCCGCGTGTATGCGCACACCTGGGTGCTGTTCAAGCTGGCCGAGGGCAAGGGCGGCTGGCTGATGGACGCTTGGCCGGAGGTCGTCGGCACACTGCAGGCGCGGGCGGCCGTGATCGAGGAACTGACCCAGGAAGGGGCCGAAATCGGCCTGCGCATCGGCGTGTTCGGCAAGCAGGCCTGGGCCGGGTTCGTGCTGGACGACGCGCTTGTAAGGCTGATGGCGGACCTGCGGCTGGGCTTCCAGCTGGAAACCTACTTCCCGGATGCACCGGTCGAGGCCGAAGCCGGCGAGGCGTCCTGACGCATCCACTGCAACCGGTTGCCGGGCCTGCGCATCCAATCTCCTGTACCCGCATCATCCACCGAACAGGAGCCCGACCATGCAGGAACTGATCCCGATCACCCTCTTCATCTGCATCGCCTACGCGATCCATGCCGTCGCCGATGCGCGTGCACGCAGCAAGCTGGTCGCCCCGCACGTGCCCGAGGAAGTGATCCGCTCGCTGGCCGGGCTGGAAGAAGAGCGCCGCCGCCAGGGGGCGCTGCGCTGGGGCATCAGCCTGGTCAGTCTGGCCATGGCCATGGCCCTGCTGGAAGCCATCGGTGCACGCGAACTGACCTTCGGCGCCGCCGCCGCGATGGTCGGCAGTGCCGGCCTCGGCCAGCTGCTGGCGTGGCACTTCACCCGTCCCGTCGTCCGCAAGGGCTGACCGGCACATGCCACGGGCGCCCGGAGTGCACTGCGCATGAGCCTGCTGGGCGGTGCCCTGGCCGCGCTGCGCGGGCGTCATCGCGACGCCCCCGTGGAGGTGCCGACTGCGTGGGAGGACGACCGCGCGCTGGTGGCTGCCATCATCGATGGCTCGCAGGCGGCGTTCGCGCAGCTGGTGCAGGCCCATCAACGCACCTGTGCGCACGTGATCGGGCGCATGGTCGGTGACCGCGACCAGGTGGCCGATCTGCTGCAGGAGACCTTCCTGGCGGTGTTCCGCCAGCTGCACCGGTTCCGTTTCGAGTCCTCGCTGCGCACCTGGGTTTCGCGGGTGGCCTACACCACCGCGCTGCAGCATCTGCGCCGGCGGCGCCTGGAGATGCAGTGGATGGTGGCAGTGGAGGTGCCCGAGGAACTTGGCGTCGGCGACGAAGGCCCCGGCCCGGCCGAGCTGAGCGAGACGCTGCAGGCTGGACGCGAACTGGGCGCTGCGTTGGAGCGCCTGACCCCGCCGCAGCGCCTGATCGTGGGCCTGCACTACCTGGAGGATTTCGATCTGGTCGAGATCGAGCAGGTGACCGGGCTGGCGCGCGGTACCATCAAGAGCCACCTGTTCCGCGCGCGGCAGACCCTGAAACAGGAGCTGACGCGACGCGCCACCGCCGGAGAGCTGCTGTGAGCGAAGCCAACGACCCCCGCGATGCCGATGCGTGCGCGCTGTCGCAGGCGCTGCGCGAGCAGGAACAGCAGGCACCGGCGCCGGATGTGAGCGACGCGCTTCAGCAGCGGCTGAAGGCGGAAACGCGCGACAGTGGCGTGCTGTATGTGGTGGTGCAGGTGCTGTTGTTTGGCGCGCTGTTGGCCGCAGCGGCCTGGTATTTCTGGCACTGAGGCACCCGCCGGGTGATGGGCCGCTCCAGTCGTTGTGGGTAGATGCCGACCATGGCCGGTGCCCGGGTGCGTGGCAACCCAGGTTGGCAGTTACCAGAGCGGTCAATCGGTAGCGCCAGGTGATGCCCGGCGGCCTTCACGCCGCCCTGCGACAAAGTGAAGCAGCGCGTCACCCGGTCGCATCCCACGTTAACGAAATCCTCCTAAAGTGGTCCTGTATCCCACCGGTCGCAGGCAGGAGGCGTCCCTTGGACGCGTTGTTGTTGTCACGGATCCAGTTCGGATTCGTCATCAGTTTCCACGTGCTGTTCCCCGCCTTCACCATCGGTACGGCCAGCTGGCTGGCCTTCATCGAATGGCGCTGGCTGCGCACGAAATTGCCCGTGTGGCGCGAGCTGTATTTCTTCTGGCAGAAGATCTTCGCGGTGTCGTTCGGCATGGGCGTGGTCAGCGGCATCGTCATGGCCTTCCAGTTCGGCACCAACTGGCCGCGGCTGAGCGAGGTGGCCGGTACGGTCATCGGCCCCCTGCTGACCTACGAAGTGCTGACCGCGTTCTTCCTGGAAGCCAGCTTCCTCGGCGTGATGATGTTCGGCTGGGGCCGGGTCTCGCCGCGCCTGCATTTCCTGTCCACCTGCATGGTGGCGCTGGGCACGCTGTTCTCCACGTTCTGGATCCTGTCGTCCAACAGCTGGCTGCATACGCCGGCCGGCTACGAGATGGTCAACGGCATCGTGCATCCGGTGGACTGGTGGCAGGTGGTGTTCAACCCCTCGTTCCCCTATCGCCTGGCGCACATGGCGCTGGGCTCGTTCATCACCACCTGTTTCGTGATCGGCGGCGTGGGCGCGTGGTACCTGCGCAAGGGCACGCACGTGGAAGCGGGCCGGCGCATGCTGATCGCCGCCGTGGCGTTCGCCGCGCTGACCGTGCCGGTGCAGATCTTCGTCGGCGACATGCATGGCCTGAACACGCTCAAGCACCAGCCGATGAAGATCGCGGCGGTGGAAGCGCACTGGCATGAAACCCGGGAAGGCGAGGGCGTACCGCTGGTGGTGTTCGCGCTGCCCAACGAGAAGGAAGAGCGCAACGATTTCGAAGTGGCCATCCCGAAGCTGGGCAGCGTGATCCTGACCCACAGCCTGGACGGCACCTTCGACCCGCTGACCTCAGTACCGGCCAGCGAGCGGCCGCCGGTGATGCCGGTGTTCTTCGCCTTCCGCATCATGGTCGGGCTGGGCACGCTGATGCTGTTGCTGGCCTGGGTATCGGCGTTCCAGCTGTGGCGGAACAAGCTGCTCGATTCGCCGTGGCTGCTGCGCGGCTGGAACTGGATGCTGCCCAGCGGCTTCATCGCGCTGCTGTCCGGCTGGTTCGTCACCGAGATGGGCCGGCAGCCGTGGGTGGTGTATGGCCTGCTGCGCACCGCTGATGCGGTCGGCCCGCAGAGCGCATGGATGACGGCGTTGTCGCTGGGTGTGTACGTGGTTGGCTACGCCTTCGTGTTCGGCTGGGGCATCTGGTATCTGGTGAAGATCCTGCGCCACGGGCCGCAGCCGTACGCCGAAGGCCCTTCGCTGGACCACGGCAGCCATACCCCGGCGCGCCCGTTGTCGGCCGCCGACGAACCGCTGGAGGAGCGCTGACATGGACCTGATGACCTGGCTGCCGGTGGCATGGTTCGCGGTGATCGGTTTCGGCGTACTGATGTACGTGGTGCTGGACGGCTTTGTGCTCGGCATCGGCATCCTCGCCCCGTTCGCCGAGGACGAGGACCAGTTGGACCTGATGATGAACACCGCCGCGCCGATCTGGGACGGCAACGAGACCTGGCTGGTGCTGGGCGGCGCCGGCCTGCTGGCGGCGTTCCCGAAGGCGTATGCGGCGCTGCTGTCGGCGCTGTACCTGCCGGTGCTGCTGCTGGTGGTGGCACTGGTGTTCCGTGGCGTGGCGTTCGAGTTCCGCTTCAAGGCACACCGTTCGCGCCGGCTATGGAGCGTGGCGTTCGCGCTCGGTTCGCTGCTGGCCACGTTCGCGCAGGGCGTGATCCTGGGCACCCTGGTACAGGGCATCCCGCTGGTGGGCGGTGTTTATCAGGGCGGACCGTTCGCTTGGTTCAGCCCGTTCGCAATGCTGACCGGTGCCGCGCTGGTGGCCGGCTATGCGTTGCTGGGCAGCACCTGGCTGATCCTGAAGACCGAAGGGCGCGTGCAGGCGCTGGCGCGGCAGCTGACCCGGCCGCTGGTGGTAGCGGTGATCGCGGCGATGGGCCTGGTCAGCAGCTGGCTGCCGTTCCTGGATTCGCGGCTGATGGAACGCTGGTTCAGCGACGGCAACTTCTGGTGGCTGTCGCCGGTGCCGCTGCTGACTCTGGCGGTGGCGGCCGCGCTGTGGCGCAGTGCCAACCATCCGCGCCGCGACCTGCCGCCGTTCCTGCTCAGCCTGGCGCTGTTCGTGCTCGGCTTCCTGGGCCTGGTGCTGGGCATGTGGCCGTACCTGCTGCCGCCGTCGATGACGCTGTGGCAGGCCGCGGCGCCGGCCTCCTCGCTGGGCTTCACCCTGGTCGGGCTGGTTGTTCTGCTGCCGGTCATCCTCGGCTATACGGCATGGTCCTACCGGGTATTCCGCGGCAAGGTGCACGCCGATACCGGTTACCACTGATCGATCCAAACGCGGACTCGATGGTGCCGGGCCCGCGTTGGGGAATGTGAAACCTGCACACCCTGTGCCGGACGTGCTAGCGTGCGCTCCTTTCCGGCGGCCAGGGGGGCAGCCGGCGACGTCCTGGACGGACGCACGGCCGCAGGAATGGGGGGCCGCCGCGCGTCGCCGTAATGGCTCGTGCCTATCGTTCTCCCATTGAAGCACCACCGCTAAATGATCGAATTCTCCATCGTCGACTGGGCCGCTTGGGCGCCCGGCCTGAGCGAGCGCAGCCAGTGGCTGCGCTGGGCCGAGGCACCGTACCTGCCGCAGGGGGATGACACCCCGGCGCTGGCCGAGGTGCCGGCGATGCAGCGCCGCCGCATCGAGCGGCTGGGCCGGATGGCGATCCAGGCCGCGTGCTGGTGCGAGGACGGGCAGGGCGCTGACAGCGAGGTGCCGCTGGTGTTCGCCAGCCGCCATGGCGACGTGGCCCGTTCGATGGACCTGTTGGGGGCGCTGGTCGACGAGCAGCCGCTGTCGCCGACCGGGTTCGGCCTGTCGGTGCACAACGCGATCGCCGCGCTGTACTCGATTGCCCGTGGCCATCGCGGCAACTACCTGGCGCTGGCCGCCGGGCAGTCCACCGTGGAGGCCGCCTGCCTGGAGGCCGCGGGCCTGCTGGCCGATGGTGCCCGCGAAGTGCGGGTGGTGGTGTATGAATCATCGCTGCCGCGTATTTACGCGACGTTCGCCGATGAACCCGACCCGTTCTTTGCCTGGTGCTGGAGACTGACCGCGCCCGCTGCGGGGCACCCGACCCTGTCGCTGCAGTGGCAGCCGGCCGAAGGCCAGGCAGACACCACGCCGGGCACGCTGCCACACGCGCTGGACCTGCACCGTTTCCTGCTGTCGGCTGCGCCGGCGCTGGAGCACGTGACCCAGGGCCATCGCTGGCGCTGGAGGCGTCGTGGCTGAGCTGCGGCGACGCCTCGACCATGCCTGGCGGGTGTTCGGTACCGGCCTGAGCTTCGCCGCGTTCGGCGTGGGCGGGCTGCTGCTGGGCCTGCTGGTGATGCCGGTGCTGATGCTGATGCGTGATCCGATGGCCCGCCGCCGCCGGGCCCGCCGGCTGGTGCAGGCCGCTTTTGCCAGCCATGTCGGGCTGATGTGCCGGCTGGGCGTGATGACTCTGCAGGTCGAAGGGCGCGAACGCCTGCAGCGCGACGGTTTGCTGATTCTGGCGAATCATCCGACCCTGATCGACGTGGTCTGCCTGATCGCGCTGTTGCCCAACGCCGATTGCGTGGTCAAGCGGGCCGTGGCCCGCAACCCGTTCATGCGCGGCCCGGTGCGGGCGGCCGGCTACATCTCCAACGATGATGGCGCTGGCCTGGTGGACGATTGCGTAGCGGCGGTGCAGGCCGGCGGCACCCTGGTCATCTTTCCGGAAGGCACCCGCAGCGTGCCCGGGCAGCCGCCGCGGCTGCAGCGCGGCGCGGCCAACATCGCCGTGCGCGGCCGGCTGGACATCACCCCGGTGCGGATCACCTGTACCCCCCCGACCCTGACCAAGGGACAGAAGTGGTATCGTGTACCCTCACGTCGCTTTCACGTTCGGCTGCAGATCGGCGAAGATATCCCGATCGCGCCTTTCCTGGCCGAAGACGACTCGCCAAGGGGGGATGCCTTGGCGGCACGCCGCGTTACCGAGCACCTTTCTCGTTATTTCGACCTGTCTGGAGAGCCGCCCCGTGCAAGCACTTGAGCACGAGATCAAGGAATTGATCATTTCCTCCCTTTCGCTGGAGGACATCACGCCGGAGGACATCGATCCGACCGCGCCGTTGTTCGTCGAAGGCCTCGGCCTGGATTCGATCGATGCGCTGGAGCTGGGCCTGGCGCTGCAGAAGAAGTACGGTGTCAGCCTCTCGGCCGATTCGGAAGAAACCCGTCGCCATTTCTCCAGCGTGCGTGCGCTCGGCGAGTTCGTCGCCGCCCGCCAGTCGTAACGGCGCCAGGAACTGCCATGACCAAGAATGAACTGTTTGAACGCATCGTCAGCATCCTGACCGACAGCTTCGAGATCGAGCCCGCGCGGATCACCCCCGAGGCGCGCCTGTACGACGACCTGGACATCGACAGCATCGATGCGGTCGACCTGATCGTGCAGCTCAAGCCGCTGCTCGGCCGCAACCTGCAGCCGGAAGCGTTCAAGGCCGTGCGTACCGTGCAGGACATCGTCGATGTCGTGCACGGGTTGCTGCCGGACCAGGCAGCCGCCTGACCGCAGCGCCGGCGGCTTCGCCATGGCACGCGCACGCACCGTCGTGGTGGCCGCAATTTCGCTGGCCTACCCCCTGCTGGTGTACCTGGCGATGGGCCGTTTCGAGCCGCGCTGGCTGTCGCTGCTGTTGTTTGCCCTGGCGGTGCTGCGGGCGCTGAGCACGCGCCAGCCGCTGTGGTGGGCTGCCGCCGCCGGTACCGGACTGCTGGCCGTGCTGGCCACCGTGCTCAACCAGGCGCTGCCGCTGAAGCTGTACCCGGCGCTGGTCAACGCGGTAATGCTGGCGGTGTTCGGCACCAGCCTGCGTTTCGGCCCGCCGCTGGTGGAGCGCCTGGCGCGGCTGCAGGAACCGGACCTGCCACCGTTTGCGGTGGCCTATACCCGCCGCGTCACCCAGGTCTGGTGCGGCTTCTTCGTTCTCAACGGCAGCCTGGCCCTGCTGACCGCGCTGTATGCGTCGGACCGGGTCTGGATGCTCTACAACGGATTGTTGGCGTACGTGATGATGGGCGTGTTGTTTGCAGGAGAGTGGCTGGTGCGGCGGCGGGTCAAGGCAGCGCACGCGCATGGCTGAGTGGATCGCCCTGGACCGGCTGCTGGTGGAACCGCAGCGGCAGCGCCGCATCGGCCTCTGCCAAGGCGAGGTGATCGATCACCCCCGCTTCCGCCAGTGGGTGCTGGCCTGGCGCGCGGCCTTTGCCGCCGCCGAGGGCCGCGACTGGGCGCTTTATTTCGATGATGCGGTGGCCTTCGCGGCGGCGCTGTTCGGTGCCTGGCATGCCGGCAAGCGGGTGTTCCTGGCCGCCGACAACCTGCCGGCCACGCTGCAGGCACTGCAACCGCAGGTGAGCGGTTTCGCCGGTGATGTGTCGGCCGATTACCGGCCTCTGGCGCCACTGGACGCAGCGCTGGATGGCCCGTTGCAGGCGCTGGACGAGCGTGCCTGCGAGCTGTGCGTGTTCACCTCCGGCAGCACCGGCCACCCCAGTGCGATCAGCAAGCGCATGGACCAGCTGGCGCGCGAAGTCGATGCGCTGCAGGCCGCGTTCGGCGCCCAGCTGGAGGGCGTGCAGGTGCATGGCACGGTGTCCCACCAGCACATCTACGGCCTGCTGTTCCGCGTGCTGTGGCCGCTGGCCGCCGGCCGCGTGATCCACCCGCGCCGGTTCTTCCACGAAGACCTGGTGGGCGCGCTGGCCGGTACTGATACGGTGCTGGTGGCGACCCCGGCCCACCTCAAGCGCCTGCCCGCACAGCTCGACTGGGCCAGCCTGCATGGTCGCCTGCGCGCGGTGTTCTCCTCTGGCGGCCCGCTGCCGGAAGAGGCGGCGCGGCAGGTGCGGCAGTGGTTGGGCGTGGCCCCCACCGAGGTGTACGGCAGCAGCGAGACCGGCGGCATCGCCTGGCGCCGCTGGGACACCGATCTGCCGCCATGGCAGCCGCTGCCGGGCGTGCAGTGGCGGATCGAGGATGGCTGCCTGGCGGTCGCCTCGGCGCACCTGGAAAACACCGATTGGTGGCGCACCCAGGACCGGGTCGAGGCGCTGGCCGGGGGCCGCTTCCGCCTGCTCGGCCGCGCCGACCGCATCGTCAAGATTGAAGAGCGCCGTGTATCTCTGGATGCACTGGAGCGCGCGCTGCGCGAAGACGCCGAAGTGGATGACGTGCGCGTGCTGGTGCTGCCCGGCCAGCGCGAGCAGCTGGCCGCGGTGGTGGTGCCGGCCGACCGCGCGCTGCTGGACGGTGGCGATGCGGCGCGCCGCGCGCTCGGCCAGCGCCTGGGCGCGCGCCTGGCTTCTGCCCACGACGCGGTCACCCGGCCGCGCCGCTGGCGCCTGGTGCAGGCGATGCCGATCAACGCGCAGGGCAAGGTCACCCAGGCCGCCCTGGCAGCGCTGTTCCAGCCGCTGATGCCGGAAGCGATATGGGACCAGCGCGGCGCGACCCACGCCACCCTGCGCATGATCCTGGACCCGGCGCTGCGGCCGTTCCAGGGCCACTTTCCGCAGGCGGCGATCCTGCCCGGCGTGGCGCAGCTGGACTGGGCGGTACGCTTCGGCCGCCAGGCGTTCGCGATGCCCGCTGCCTTCCTGCGCATGGACGCAGTGAAGTTCCAGCACGTGGCGCGCCCGGGTGATGAGCTGACCCTGCAGCTGGACTGGGATGCCGCGCGCGGGGTGCTCACGTTCCGCTATTCCTCCCGCCACGGCGTGCATGCCAGCGGCAAGCTGGTGTTCGCAGATGTGGACTGACCCCGCCGTTGCCGGTGCTGCGTTCGCGCCACTGGTGGTGATTCCCGTCTACGACCACGAGCACGCGATCGTGGCGGTGGTCGACGGCGTGCAGGCCGCCGGCCTGCCGTGCCTGCTGGTCGACGATGGCTCGCACGCGTCCTGCGCGGCGGTGCTGCGTTCGCTGGCACAGCGCCAGGGCGTCGACCTGCTGCGCCTGGATCCCAACCAGGGCAAGGGTGGGGCGATGCTGGCCGGCTTCGCCGAGGCCGCCGCGCGTGGCTACAGCCACGTCCTGCAGATCGATGCCGACGGCCAGCACGATACCGCCGACCTGCCTCGCTTCATCGAGGCCGCGCGTGCGCATCCGGACGCGGTGATCTGCGGCATCCCGGCTTACGACGCCAGCGTGCCCAAGGCACGCCTCTATGGCCGCTATGCCACCCATATCTGGGTCTGGATCAACACGTGGTCGCTGCATCTGCGCGACACCATGTGCGGCTTCCGCGTGTATCCGCTGCCGCCGGTGCTGCGCCTGATCGGCGAAGAGACCATCGGCCAGCGCATGGATTTCGACACCGAGATCATGGTGCGCCTGTACTGGCGGCAGCTGCCGGTCGAACACCTGGCCACGCGCGTGACGTATCCGTCCGATGGGGTGTCGCACTTTGATGTGTGGCGCGACAACGTGCGCATCAGCCGCATGCACACCCGGCTGTTCTTCGGCATGCTCTGGCGCGCGCCACGCCTGCTCTGGCGCCGCCTGCGCGGGCAGGGTTGAGATGGCGACCACGCACGACGCTCCGCACTGGGCCGACATCGGCGAGTCCACTTCGGTGGCCGGCGTGCTGTTCCTGTGCTGGGTGCACCGCTGGTTCGGGCGCTGGCCGTTCCGCCTCTGCGTGTGGCCGGTAGTGGCCTGCCACTGGCTCGGCAACCGTGTCGGCCGCCAGGCCTCGATGCAGTACCTGCAGCGCCTGCAGGCATACAGCGGCGTGCTCGGCCGCACGCCGACACGGCGTGACAGCCTGCGCCATTTCTTCGCCTTCGCCGACACGATGCTGGACAAGATCCTCGGTCTCGGTGGGCGCTACCCGCCCGAACGCATCCACCTGCACCGCGACCTGGTGCTGGACAGGATCGCGCGCCGCGAAGGCGGCCTGATCCTGACCGCGCACATCGGCTGCCTGGAACTGTGCCAGGTGCTGGCCGAGCAGGTGCCGGGATTCCGCATCACTGTGCTGGTGCACACCACGCATGCGCAGCGCTTCAACCGCCTGCTGCAGCGGCTGGACCCGCTGGCGGCGGTGGAGCTGGTGCAGGTCACCGCAATGGGACCGGCCACCGCCGTAATGCTGGCCGAGCGCGTGGCGGCCGGTGGCTTCGTCGCCATCGTCGGCGACCGCACGCCGGTGCAGGGCGGCCGCAGCGTCACCGCAGATTTCCTTGGTCATCGCGCGCCGTTCCCGATCGGTGCCTATGTGCTGGCCGCGGCATTGGGCTGCCCGGTCTACACGATGGCCTGCCTGCATCAGGGCGAGGGCTACCGGGTGGCGTTTGAACAGTTCGCCGAGCGCATCGTGCTGCCTCGTGGCTCACGCGATGCCGCGCTCGCCGAACAGGCACAGCGCTTCGCGCGCTGGCTGGAACTCCAGGTCATCCAGTCCCCGTTGGACTGGTTCAATTTCTTCCCCTTCTGGGATCAGGTTCCGCATGACGACTGACGCCGTACCCGTGTGCCGCTTTGGCGATGCACCGTTGACCATCGAAGACGTGGTGGCCCTGGCCCAGCGCCAGTGCGAGGCCGCGCTGAGCGACGCGCCGGCGTTCCGCGCGCACATCCAGCGCGGCGCCGATTTCCTCGACCGCCTGCTGCGCGAGGATGGCGTGATCTACGGCGTGACCACCGGCTACGGCGACTCGTGCACGGTGAACATTCCGCCGGCGCTGGTGGCTGAACTGCCACACCATCTGTACACCTATCACGGCTGCGGCCTGGGCCGTTACCTGGACCCGGTCGAGACCCGCGCGGTGCTGGCCGCGCGCCTGGCCTCGCTGGTGCGCGGCATGTCGGGGGTCAGCGTGCCGCTGCTGGAAGGCCTGGCCATGCTGCTGCAGCACGATGTGCTGCCGATGATTCCGGCCGAAGGCTCGGTCGGTGCCAGCGGTGACCTGACCCCGCTGTCTTACGTGGCGGCGGTGCTGTGTGGCGAGCGCGAGGTGCTGTTCGAAGGCCAGGTACAGCCGGCCGGGCCGGTGCTGGCGAAGATCGGCATGGTTGCGCTGAAGCTGCGGCCGAAGGAAGGCCTGGCGATCATGAACGGCACTGCGGTGATGACCGGCCTGGCCTGCCTGGCCTGGCAGCGCGCCGATTACCTTGCGCGCATGGCCACGCGCCTGACCGCGTTCAACGTGCTGGCCAGCGACGGCAATGCCCACCACTTCGACGAAACCCTGTTCGCGGCCAAGCCGCACCCGGGTCAGGGCCGCATCGCCGCACGCCTGCGCAGCGACCTGCACAGCGAGCGGCCGCCGCGCAATGAACAGCGCCTGCAGGACCGTTACTCGCTGCGCTGCGCACCGCACGTGATCGGCGTGCTGGAGGACAGCCTGCCATTCCTGCGCCAGTTGATCGAAACCGAACTGAACAGCGCCAACGACAACCCGCTGATCGATGCCGACGGCGAGCGTATCCTGCATGGCGGTCATTTCTACGGCGGCCACATCGCGCTGGCGATGGATACGCTGAAGAACACCGTGGCCAACGTCGCCGACCTGCTCGACCGCCAGCTGGCACTGGTGGTGGATGCGCGCTACAACCACGGCCTGCCGGCCAACCTGTCGGCGGCGGCCGGCCCGCGTGCGGCGATCAACCATGGCTTGAAGGCGCTGCAGATCAGCGTGTCGGCGTGGACCGCCGAAGCGCTGAAGCAGACCATGCCGGCCAGCGTGTTCTCGCGTTCCACCGAGTGCCATAACCAGGACAAGGTCAGCATGGGCACCATCGCCGCGCGCGACTGCCTGCGCGTGATCGAGCTGACCGAACAGGTGGTGGCGGCGATGCTGATCGCTGCGCGCCAGGGCCTGGCCCTGCGCGAGCGGGTTGGCCTGAATGCGCAGCTGCATGGCAGTCTGGCCGACATGTACGCCGACCTGGGGCAGCGCATCGCCCTGGTCGAAGAAGACCGCGCGCTGGATCGCGAACTGCGGGAACTGCTGGTGGAGATCCGCACGCAACGTTGGGAGCTGTATGCCGGTGAATGAGGCCATCGAACGGGTCGGCGAAATCACGCTGACCCCCGCCTTCCATGACTGCGATCCGATGAACGTGGTCTGGCATGGCAACTACTTCAAGTACTTCGAGATCGCGCGCTGCGCGCTGCTCGGCCGCTACGACTACGACTACCCGCAGATGCTCGAATCGGGCTACCTGTGGCCGGTGGTCGATGCGCGGGTGAAGTACGTGCGCCCGCTGCTGTTCAACCAGGCCCTGCGCGTGGTTGCGCGCATCGTGGAATGGGAGAACCGGCTGAAGATCGAGTACGAAATCCTCGATGCGGAAAGCGGCCAGGTGCTGACCCGCGCGATGACCATCCAGGTCGCGGTGGACGCGGCCAGCAAGGAAATGCTGTACCAATGCCCGCCGGTGCTGTGGGAACGCCTGGGAGTGCCTGCGCCGTGAATATGCTTGCCCGTCTTTCGAGCGTGCTGCTGTGCACGCTGCTGCTGGTGGCCGTACCGCGTGTACAGGCGGCCGATTCCGCCGTCGATGCGATCACCCAGGCGGTGGCGCGGCCCGACGTGCTGCGTGGCCAGTTCAGCCAGGACAAGCAGGTCAGCGGCTTCAAGAACCCGCTGCGCTCGCAGGGCCGGTTCGTGGTCGCGCGCCAGCACGGCGTGATCTGGACCACGCTCAAGCCGTTCCCGTCCGAAGTGGTGGTCACCGCCGACCGCATCCTCAGCCGCCAGCGCGATGGCACCACCCGCGTCGAGCTCGACGCGCGGCAGCAGCCGGCGATGCGCTCGGTCAACGCGATCATGTTCGCGTTGATGAGCGGCGACGTGCAGGCGCTGTCCAGCCAGTTCAATGTTGCTGCCAGCCGCGACGGCCAGGGCTGGCGCCTGCGCCTGACACCGAAGTCGGCAATGCTGGCAAAGGCGTTCGAATCGCTGACCCTGCAGGGTGACCGCTATGTGCGCCAGGTGGAGATCGTCGAGGCCAACAAGGACCGCACGCAGATCCAGTTCAGCGCATTGAGCGAGGCCCCGGCCACGCTGAATCCCGATGAGGCACGCCGCTTTGAGTGACGCCGTGGCGTTGAACGCACCGGACCGGTTGCGGCGTTGGTGGCACTGGCTGGGCGTTGCCTGGCTGGTGCTGCTGCTGGTACTGGGCGTGCAGCAGTGGCGGCTGTGGAGCCAGGAATCGCGGATCGACACCGACATCCTCGCGTTGCTGCCGCAGGATGCGCATGACCGCCTGTTGAGCGATGTCACCCGGCGCATCGCCGATGGCAGTTCGCGGCAGGTGGTGGTGCTGCTCGGCAGCCAAGACGGTGCCGCCGCCAAGCGCGCGCAAGCGGCGTTCGCCGCGGCCATGGCTGCCGATGCCGACAGTGCGTTGCTGGTGCCCAGTGGTTCGATCGAAGGCTGGTTCGATGAGGCGCGCGCGTTCTATGCGCCGTACCGCGACCGCCTGCTGACTCCCGGCCAGCGCACCCAGCTTCAGAGCGATAACACCGGGGCGCTGGCCGAACAGGCGCTGGCCGCGCTGTATGGCCCGATGGGCGCGCCGCGCTTGACCGACTGGCGGCAGGACCCGCTGTCGTTGTGGCCACAGTGGTGGCAGCAGCAGGCGCAGGGGTCAGGCTTGCGCCTCGGCGATGACGGCTTGCTCGAAGCCGAGGGCAAGCATTGGGCGGCGCTGCAGTTCGATACGCCGGGCTCGGCCTTCCAGCTCGATGGCGAGCGCCATCTTGATGGCCTGCTGGAACGTGCCGGGCAGGCCGCCAAGGCGGCGGCGCCGTCACTGGAAATCCTGCATGCCGGCGTTCCGCTGCACGCAGAGGCCGCCGCGGTACAGGCCAACCAGGAGATCAACACCATCGGCTGGGGCTCGCTGGCAGCGGTGCTGCTGCTGGTGTGGCTGGCCTTCCGTTCGCTGCGCCCGATCCTGCTGGTGGCCGCCTCGCTGCTGATCGGCTGCGGCGTGGCACTGGCGGTGACCGTGCTGGTGTTTGGCAAGGTGCACGTGCTGACCCTGGTGTTCGGCGCGTCGCTGGTGGGCGTGGCCGAGGACTACGGCATCCACTGGTTCGCCTCGCGCCAGGCCGAGCCGGCCGATCGCCGCTGGAAACTGCTGCGGCACCTGTTGCCGGGCCTGTGGCTGGCCCTGCTGACCAGTGCGCTGGCCTATCTGGCGCTGGGCCTGGCCCCGTTCCCGGGCCTGCGCCAGATGGCGCTGTTCTCGGTGGTCGGCCTGGCCGCCGCCTTCCTCACGGTGATCTTCTGGTTCCCGTGGCTGGACGGTGGCGAGATCCGCCAGACCCGTTTTGCGCAGTGGCTGGGCAACACGCTGGAACGCTTCCCGCGCCTGCATGGCACGCGGCCGGTGGCGATCTTCGTGGTGGTCGCGCTGGCGCTGTCCGCGCTGGGTATCGCGCGCCTGCACAGCAACGACGACCTGCGCAGCCTGCAGTCTTCGCCTCCGGCGTTGATGGCCCAGCAGATCCGCCTGAGCCAGCTGCTGGGCATGCCCAGCCCGGCGCAGTTCTACCTGGTGCAGGGTGCCGATGCGGCGCAGCTGCTGCAACGCGAAGAGGCACTGACCGAACGCCTGCGTGCGCTGGCCGATGACAAGCGCATCGGCGGCTACCGCGCGATCAGCGACTGGCTGCCGTCGCCCGCACGTCAGCAGGCCGATGCAGCGCTGACCGCAAAGGTGGAACCCCGCGTCCTGGATGCCGTGTCCGAGGCGGTGGGTGAACCGCTGCCGCGCCCCGATTTCGCCGCCACGCCGTTGACTGCCGAGGCCTTCCTCGCCTCGCCAGCCTCGCAGCCGTTCCGCCATCTGTGGGTGGGTGCGGTGGGCGGGCAGATGATCAGCGTGGTGATGGTCGATGACCTGTCGCGCGCCGACGCGTTGGCGACCCTGCGTGGCGCGGCCGAGGGCCTGCAGGGCGTGCGCTGGGTCGACCGTACCGCCGATTTCTCGCAGCTGCTCGGCCATTACCGCAAGCTGATGGGCGGGCTGCTGCTGGTCGGCATCGTGCTGGTGTTCGGTGCGCTGTGGCTGCGCTACCGTCGCCAGGCTTGGCGCGTATTCGCGCCGACCCTGATTGCCGGTGCGCTGACCCTGGGCCTGCTGGGCCTGTTCGGCCAGCCGCTGCAGTTGTTCAACGTGCTGGCGCTGATGCTGCTGCTGGGCATGGGCATCGACTACGGCATTTTCCTGATCGAGCATCGCGGTGATGCCAGCGCATGGCTGGCAGTGTGCGTGGGTGCGGCCAGTACCTGGCTGTCGTTCGGCCTGCTGGGCCTGTCGCAGACTCCAGCGCTGCGCGCCTTCGGCCTGACCCTGCTGTTCGGCATCGGCCTGGTCTGGCTGATTTCGCCGTTGTTCCGGCCGCCGCCGCACGACGTGCCCCCGGCCTGACCCCGCCTTCCGGTTTTCTTCATTTTCTCTGATCGAGCAACAAGGACGCCCCGATGAGTACTGCTGTGGATGCTGTCGAACGCACTGAAATCCTGATCATCGGGGCGGGCCCGGCCGGCTCCGTCGCCGCGGCGATGCTGCGCCAGCAGGGCCGCCAGGTGCTGATGCTGGAGCGCCAGCAGTTCCCGCGCTTCTCCATCGGGGAAAGCCTGCTGCCGCAGAGCATGGAGTACATCGAAGCGGCGGGGCTGCTGCAGGACGTGGTCGAGGCCGGTTTCCAGTACAAGAACGGTGCCGCCTTCGTGCACGGTGAGGCGCGTACCGCGTTCGATTTCAGGAAGAAGTTCTCGCCCGGCTGGGGCACCACCTACCAGGTGCAGCGCGCCGACTTCGACAACGTGCTGGCACGCGGTGCCGAGCGCATGGGCGCCACGCTGCGCTTCGGCGATGAAGTGCTGTCGGTCGAAGCCGGTGAGCAGCCGGCGGTGAACGTGCGTCGCCCGGATGGCAGCGAATACCGCATCGAAGCCGACTTCATCCTCGATGCCTCCGGCTTCGCGCGCCTGCTGCCGCGCCTGCTGCAGCTGGAATCGCCGTCCAACTTCCCCGTGCGCGGTGCGATCTTCTGCCATGTGCGCGACAACATTCCGGCCGAAGCGGAATTCGACCGCAACAAGATCCTGATCACCACCCACCCCGAGCACATCGACGTCTGGTACTGGACGATCCCGTTCTCCAATGGCTGCTGCTCGCTGGGCGTGGTCGCCGAGCCGTCGTTCTTCGAACGCTACGAAGGCGACGACCTGCAGAAGCTGCAGGCCATCGTCGGCGAGGACCCGAACCTGACCGGGCTGCTGGCCAATGCCGAATGGGCGGTGCTGCCGGTGCGCCGCATCACCGGCTACTCGGCCAATGTCAGCTCGCTGTGGGGCCCGGGCTATGCGCTGCTGGGCAACGCCGGCGAGTTCCTCGATCCGGTGTTCTCCTCCGGGGTCACCATTGCCTTCAAGTCCGCGCAGCTGGCCAGCGACTGCCTCAGGCGCCGCTACGCCGGTGAAACCGTGGACTGGGAGGCGGAATTCTCCAGGCCGCTGCGCGCGGGCGTGAAGACCTTCCGCCGCTTCGTGGAAAGCTGGTACCAGGGCGGCTTCCAGAAGATCATCTACCACCCGCAGCAGCAGCCGGAAGTGCGCAACATGATCAGTTCCATCCTGGCCGGATACGCCTGGGACACCAACAACCCGTATGTAGCCGATGAAAGTGGCCGCCGCATGCGCGTGCTGGAGGAACTGTGCAGCGCCTGATCGTCCGCACCGCGGCCCTGCTGCTGTGCCTGCTGCTGGCCGCCTGTGCCGGGCGCATGCCCAAGCCACAGGTGGAACTGCCGTCGCTGCGCCTGTCGCCGGCCAGCCTGCCGGCGCCGCTGGCGCTGCAGCAGCAGCTGCATTTCCGTTTCGGCAGCCATGAGCGCGACCTCGATGCGCTGCTGGAAGCCGATGCACAGCAGGTGCAGCTGGCCGTGCAGGCGATGGGCCAGACCGGCGTGCGCCTGCAATGGGATGGCCAGCGGCTGACCCAGCAGCGCGCGCCGTGGCTGCCGCCGCAGGTGCGCGCGGAGCGTGTGCTGGACGACCTCCAGTTCGCGCTGTGGCCAACCGCCGCCATCGCCGCCGCACTACCGGCCGGCTGGCAGGTCAGCGATGACGGCCAGCAGCGCCGCCTGTCGCGCGATGGCGTGGTGTGGTTGCAGCTGCAGCGCCTGGACGACGGCAGTGTGCAGCTGGACAACCGCGCCGAAGGCTATGCGCTGCGCATCGAATCGATCGACACGGCCGGGCAGGACCGATGAGCGCACCGATCTACCTGAACGACCTGGGCATGGTCTGCGCGCTCGGCGAGGGCCGTGCCGCGGTGGCGTCGGCACTGTTTGCCGATGCACCGGGGGGGCTCAGCGACAACGATACCCTGCTGCCGGGACACACCCTGGCGCTGGGGCAGGTGCGTACACCGCTGCCGACGCTGGAAGAGCTGCCGGCCGCCCTGCGCGGGCGCAACAACGCCCTGCTTGACGTGGCACTGGCGCAGATCGCGCCGGCGGTGAGCGCCGCCATCGCCCGCCACGGTGCCGATCGCGTAGCGGTGGTGCTGGGCACCAGCACCTCGGGCATCGGTGAATCCGAGCTGGCACTGCGCACCTACGCCGACCAGGGCCAATGGCCGCCGGGGTTCGATTACGCCCAGCAGGAAATGGGCACCGCCGCGCAGTTCGTGCGTAAGCGCAGCGGCGCGCAGGGCCCGGCGTGGACCCTGTCCACCGCCTGCTCGTCCAGCGCCAAGGCGCTGATGTCGGCTGCGCGCATGCTGCGCGCCGGCATCGTCGATGCGGTCATCGCCGGCGGTGCCGACTCGCTGTGCCGCTTCACCGTGGCCGGCTTCAGCGCCCTGGAATCGGTATCGGCGGCACGCTGCAACCCGTTCTCGCAGCACCGCGCCGGCATCAACATCGGCGAAGGCGCCGCGTTGTTCCTGCTCACCCGCGAGCCGGGCCCGGTGTGCCTGGCCGGGTGGGGCGAATCGGCCGACGCGCACCATATGTCCGCCCCCGACCCGCAGGGGCTGGGTGCCATCGACGCCCTGCAGCAGGCGCTGCAGCGCGCCGGCTGGGCGTCCGGTGAAGTGGATTACGTGAATCTGCATGGCACTGCCACCGGCCACAACGATGCGATGGAAAGCCTGGCGGTCTCTCAGGTGCTGGGCACTGGCGTGCCGGCCAGCTCGACCAAGCCGCTGACCGGGCACACGTTGGGTGCCTCGGGTGCGATTGAAGCCGCGTTGTGCTGGATCCTGCTGGCCGAGAATCCGCAGCAGCAGTTGCCGCCGCACTGGTGGGACGGCGTCGCCGATCCGGCGCTGCCGGTGCTGCCGCTGGTCGCGCCCGACACCCGCCTGGCGCAGCCGCCGCGGCGGGTGCTGAGCAATTCGTTCGCCTTCGGCGGCAGCAATGCCGTGCTGGCGCTGGAGCGTCGATGAACACGCTGTATGCAATCGAAGAGGTGGTGCCGCACCGCCAGGACATGTGCCTGCTGGAGCGCATCACCCAGTGGGACCAGGACACCATCGAGGCCGAACTGGTGGTGCCCGAGGCTGGCCTGTTCGTCGAAGGCGGGCAGGTGCCGGCGTGGGTCGGCATTGAATACATGGCGCAGGCCATCGCGGCCTGGGCGGGCTGCCGCGCGCGCGCGGCCGGCAAGCCGCCGCAGCTCGGTTTCCTGCTCGGCAGCCGCCGCTACAACAGCGCGCGCGGCAGCTTCCCCAGCGGCTCGCGGCTGCGTGTACAGGCGCGCTGCGAGCTGTTGGGCGACAATGGATTGGGGATGTTCGCCTGCCGCATCCTGGCGGGCGAGGACGAATGGGCGACAGCCAACGTGTCGGTGTTCGAACCGGCCGATGCGATGGCCTATCTGGAGAGTGGACAGGCATGACAGGGAATCGAAGCGTGCTGGTGACCGGCGCCAGCCGGGGCATCGGCCGGGCCATCGCGCTGCGCATCGCGCGTGATGGCTTCGACGTGGTGGTGCATTGCCGCAGTCGCGTGGATGAAGCACAGGCGGTGGTCGCCGAGATCCAGGCACTGGGCCCGCAGGCCCGCGTGCTGGTCTTCGACGTGGCCGACCGCGAGGCCGCACGCGCAGCGCTGGAGGCCGATGTCGAAGCGCATGGCGCGTATTACGGCGTGGTCTGCAATGCCGGCATCGCCCGCGACGGCGCTTTCCCGGCACTGTCGGCCGACGACTGGGACCAGGTCATCCACACCAACCTGGATGGCTTCTACAACGTGCTGCACCCGTTGATCATGCCGATGGTGCGGCGGCGCAAGCCCGGCCGCATCGTCACCCTGTCGTCGGTGTCCGGGCTGGCCGGCAACCGCGGGCAGGTCAACTACAGCGCCGCCAAGGCCGGCATCATCGGTGCCACCAAGGCGCTGGCGCTGGAACTGGCCAGCCGCCAGATCACCGTCAACTGCGTGGCCCCGGGCCTGATCGAGACCGAAATGCTCAACGACGAAGTGGTTGAACACGCGCTCAAGCTGATTCCCGCCGGCCGTGTCGGCCGTCCCGACGAAGTGGCGGCGACGGTGGCGTTCCTGATGTCCGAACCGGCCGGCTACATCACCCGCCAGGTGATCTCGGTGAACGGGGGCATGCTCTGATGGCCGCCGATCGTCGCGTGGTGGTGACCGGTGCGTCCGCGATCAGTCCGCTTGGCCATGACTGGCCGACCATCGAGGCGCACCTGCGCAGCTGCCGCAACGCGGTACGCACGATGCCCGAGTGGGATGTCTATGCCGGGCTGAACACCAAGCTGGCCGCACCGGCGCAGGACTTTGCGCTGCCGCCCAACTACAACCGCAAGACCACCCGTTCGATGGGCAAGGTCGCGATCATGTCGGTGCGCGCCACCGAAGTGGCATTGCGCGAGGCCGGCCTGCACGAACATCCGGTGCTGCGCAGCGGTCGTACCGGCGTGGCCTACGGTTCCTCATCCGGCAGCCACGAGGCCACCGGCGAATTCGGGCGCATGCTCAACGAGTTCACCACCGATGGCATCAGCGCCACCACCTACCTGAAGATGATGAGCCACACCGCGCCGGTCAACATCGGCGTGTTCTTCGGCTTGTCCGGGCGTGTCTACACCACCTCCAGCGCCTGCACCTCGGGCAGCCAGGGCGTCGGCGCGGCCTATGAAGCGATCCGCAGCGGCAAGCAGACGGTGATGGTGGCCGGCGGCGCCGAGCAGCTCGATGCCACCGCTGCGGCGGTGTTCGACACGCTGTTCGCCACCAGCGTGCGCAACGATGCACCGCAGAGCACGCCGCGCCCGTTCGATGCCGGCCGCGATGGCCTGGTGCTCGGCGAAGGCGCCTGCACGCTGATCCTGGAGGACCTGGAACATGCGCAGGCGCGCGGCGCCACCATCCTCGCCGAAGTGGTGGGCTACGGCACCAACAGCGATGGCCAGCACGTCACCCAGCCCAGCGCCGACACCATGGCCCAGGCGATGCGCCTGGCACTGGAAGATGCCGGCCTGGATGCGGCGCAGATCGACTACGTCAACGCCCACGGCACCGCCACCGACCACGGCGACATCGCCGAGACCCAGGCCACCGCGCAGGTGTTCGGCAGCCGCGTGCCGATCAGCTCGCTGAAGAGCTATGTCGGCCACATGCTCGGCGCCTGTGGTGCGTTCGAGGCCTGGCTGAGCATCGAGATGATGCGTACCGGCTGGTTTGCGCCGACCCTGAACCTGGCCGAGGTCGACCCGCGCTGCGGCCAGCTGGACTTCATCACCGGGCACGGCCGCGAACTGCGGGCCGAGTACGTGATGAGCAACAATTTCGCCTTCGGCGGCATCAACACCTCGCTGGTGTTCCGCCGCTGGAGCGAATGATCCACCGCGTGACTGCACCGTTCCCGTTACCCCGCACCCTCGACAAGGAGATGTTTCGATGCGCCGTACCCTGATGATCGCCGCCGCCACCACGCTGCTGGCCCTGACCTCCACCGCCTCCGCGCGCGATACCCGCCTCGAGCAGTCCCTGCAGGAACTGGTCAGTTCGCAGGCCGCGAAGGACGCCGGCATTGACGGCAGCGTGCGCTTCTACCTGGCCGGCCAGCCGGTCGGCGTGCAGCAGCGCCTGGGCGAAGACGTGACCAACAGGAAGACCAACGCCGCCAACAAGAGCGACGCCGAAGCCTGCCGCTGGGTCGCGCTGTCGGCGCTGCGCGCGCTGCAGGATGGCGCCAGGTCGCGCGGTGCCAACGCCGTGGTCGACATCGTCAGCTACTACAAGAAGAACGAGTTCAAGAGCACGACCAACTACGAGTGCTGGGCCGGCACCTTTGTCGCCGGTGTGGCGCTGAAGGGCACCTACGCCAAGGTCAAGTAAGCCACCGTCATTCCCGCCCGCGGGCGGGGGATGCCGTCCACAGGGGGACACCATTAACTCGATGCACGCTACGGCCCTGGCCGTGGCTTTCTGCCGCGTGCCCGCGCTGTCGGCGCACGCGACCGATGCCACACCCATCCGCATGGCCGCCGAGAGGCCGTACCGGGGCGAGGTCGGCGGTGACCTGATCCGCCAGGAATGCGAATTCGGCCGCGACCCGAGCAGCAGCATCGTGCGCCATGCCGGTGGCAAGGTCGTGGTTGCCGCACCCGGCGAAGACGCCGCACGCCGCCTGGACATTGTCGTGACCAAGGCGCACTCCGCCGGCGGGGGCACCATTTGAAGGCCGAAGTGGGGGCGCATCTATGGCGAGCTCAAGGAAGACGGCCGCGTGGTCGGCAATTTCAGTTTCAAGCGCACCACCCGCCGGCCCTTCACCTTCCGCGCCTGCATTACCCTTGAACGGGTGGCCGATGCACTGGGCAGGGATGTGGCGCGCTGGCTGGAAAACCCGACACGCGATCCGCTGATGACCGAAGAGATCGCGGCCAACTGAGCCCGCCGCGTTGCCTGAACGCCGTCGCCACATTGCTGAACCTCACCGGGGAAACGCCGTCGATCACGCTGCCATCGTCGGCTGACGGCTTTCCCCGGTGTCGGCTTTCCGACACAATCATGGCTCTTCCCGGGTTATTGTCCCGCGGACATGCACGCCTACGTCTATAAAAGCCAACTCAAGCCGGACACCTACGTCTACGTTCCCCGACGCGAAGATTTCAGCGCGCTGCCTGCGCCGCTGCTCAAATCGCTGGGGACGCTCACTTTCGTCCTGGACGTGGCCCTGGATGCCGGGCGCCGCCTGGCCCAGGCCGATCCGGACAAGGTCCGCAGCGAAATGAGCGAGCGCGGGTTCTACCTGCAGGTGCCGCCGTCGGTGGCCAGCCTGATGCCGCGCCACTATGACTGACGCCTCCCGTCCGCGCGCCCTGTCGATTGCTTTCGCGGTCGGCACCCTGCTGGCGCTGGGTGCTGCCGTGGGCGGCATTGCCGGTGCTGTCCTTGCCGCACTGGCACAACCGGCGTTCGCGTTGGCTGTGTCGTGGTGGCGGCGCAGCCGCGCGCTGTTGCCTTTGAAGGTAGTTGCGCGCCAGGACCTGCCGGCGCTGCTGGCGTTGTGGTCAGCCGCGCCGGTGTTGCTGGCACTGCTGCTGGCCTGGCCGCTGGCCGCGCTGCGTGACAGTGGCAGCCTGGCCGCGGTGCTGGGCCTGAGCGTGCTGGTCAGTGCCGGCCTGCTCGCCGCCTGGCGCACCTGGCCGTTGTGGAACGATGTCGAGCGTCTGGATGGCAGCCTGGCCCAGCATTGGCATGCGCTGGCCGGACGTGACCTGACCGCCTGGCGCGGCCTCGGCGTGGCCGCGCTGGTGATCGCGCTGGCGGCGCTGGTGGTGCTGCCGGCGTGGCCCGAGCTGCTGCCGGGAAGTGCACGCTGGCCTGCCGCGTTGGCGGTGGTGGTGCTGTCGCCGCTGCTGCACCTGCTGCTGCAGCGGGTCGCGCCCGCACCGCTGGTGTCGTTGCGCCCCACGCCGTTGGCCACGGCCAGCGGCGAACACGAACCGATGTTCTCCGCGGCTGCTGAAACCGCGCCGCTGGAGGCAATGGCGCCGCAGGAACTGACCCCCGCACTGTATGAAGCCGCCCGCCATGGCCGCGTCGACCGTGGCCTGCAGCTGCTGCAGGCCGGTGCCGATCCCTATGCGTTGCCGGACCCTAACTGGCGCGACCAGCGCAGCCTGGCGGTGCTGGCCGCCGTGCTGCCGGACCTGCGCCTGCTGCGCGAACTGATTGCCCGTGGCGTCGACGTCAACGCGCCGCACCGTGGCATGACGCCGTTGCTGGCGGCCACCCGTGACAGCTGGCATGGCCGCCCCGAAGCGGTGATGACCCTGCTCGCCAACGGCGCCGATTCGCGCGCCACCGACAGCGATGGCAATACACCGCTGCACCATGCCGCGCGCAGTTCCGATCCGGGTGTGGCCGCGCTGCTGCGCGATGCTGCCGCCGAAGTCGACGCGCTGAACCGCGACGGCTGGTCGCCGCTGGCGGTGGCCTGCCAGGTCGGCAACTGGCGCCTGGCGCGCTTCCTGCTCGAGCGCGGTGCACGCAGCGAACCGGCCGAGGGCACCCCGGTGCTGCTGGCCGCCGCCGCCACCGAAGACGACGATCCGGCTGGCGTGCAGCTGCTGCTCAAGCACAAGGCACGCGCCGACGCCCGCGACCGCCAGCGCCGCAGCGCGCTGCACGAGGCGGCGTTGGCCGGCCACGTGGAGATCATCGGCGTGCTGCTCGGTGCCGGTGCCAATCTGGAAGCACGCGACGCCCTGGGCCGCACGCCCTGGCTGGAAGCGGCGCGCGCCGGTCGCGCAGCGGTGGTCGAACACCTGCTGCCGCACAAGCCGGACCTGCTCGCCGTGGATGGCGAAGGCCGCAACGCGGTGCAGCTGGCGGTGATGGCCGAGGATGTCTCGCCGTTGCTGATCAAGCGACTGGTGGAACTGGGCATCGCCGCCGACGCGACCGATCCGGCCGGTCGCCGTGCGGTGGACTACGCCGCCGAAGCCGGCCGCTGGGCGATCGTCGCGCTGCTGGATCCCGCCTATCCGTTGCCGGCCGCCGTCAGCGATGGCCTGGCCGAGCGTGGCGAAGCCGCCAGTGCCGGTGGCCTGCTGCCGGACCGCCCGCCGCTGACCCTGCTGCGTGAAGCGCTGGGCTTCGGCAACACCGACGGCATGGCCGCGCTGGCCAAGCTGTGCCAGCCGGAAGAACTGGGCGGCCTCCTGCTCGACCCGGAGCTGGCGCTGGAGCCGCGCGCGGTTGATTGGCTGCTGGGCCATGGCGCCGATCCCTACGTGCGCGACGCCTGTTCCGATACGCCGATGTTCGCCCTGCTGTCGCGCGGCATCGATGCCGTGCCGGCGCTGCAGGTGATGCTGCAGCGTGGCCTGTCGCCGGCCGGTCGCGGCGGCCTGGCGCGCTTCCTCGCCGCGTGCGCGCAGCACGATCAGGCTGCGCGAGGCCTGGAACAGCTGGCGCTGGAGCTGCTGGAGCGTGGCGCCGACCCGTTCGCGGCCTCGCCAGCCGGCGATCCGCCGCTGTCGCTGGCGGTGCGCCTGGGCTGGCTGCGCCTGCAGCAGGCGCTGCTGAAGGCGGGCGTCGATCGCGAAGCGCGCGACAGCCACGGCATGACCGCATTGCACCTGGCCACCGCGCTGGCCCGCGAAGGCGCACTGAAGCTGCTGGTGCAGCACGGCGCCTCGCCGGAAGCACGCGCCGCCGATGGCCAGACGCCACTGGGCGTGGCGCTGTCGATTGGTCGCCGCGATCTGGCCGACTGGCTGGACTGGCGGGTGTGGCCGTTGCCGCGCCGCACCCTGCGCGAGGCCGACCTGCCGGCTGCCGCGATGGCCGGTGACGTTGATGCCGTGCGGCGCCTTATCGATCTGGGCTTCGCCGTCGACGCAGTCGATGCACAGGGCTGTACCGCGCTGCTGCGCGCCGCCGGTGGTGGCCATCTGGCGGTGACCGACCTGCTGCTGGCACGCGGTGCCGATCCGCAGCATGCGGCGGCCAGTGGCGCCACGCCGCTGTCGGCGGCGGTCAGCATGCGCCAAGTGGATATCGTCTCGGCCCTGCTCGACGCTGGCGCCAAGCTGGAACACCGCCTGCCGGGCGGGGTGACCGTACTGATGCTGGCCTCTGCGCTGGGCCTGCCGGACATCGTCGCGCGCCTGCTGACCGCCGGTGCCGACGTACACGCCGGTGACGCGCAGCAGCTGGGTCCGTTGCACTGTGCCGCGCTGTACGGCTTCAGTGCCCGCGACCGCTCGCGCCTGCTCGCCCTGCTCGACACCCTGCTGCTGGCCGGTGCCGAGCCGGATCAGGCCGCCGCCGGCTCGGTCACACCGTTGCTGCTGCTGCTGGGCGCACGCGCCGAGCCCGGCACCGCCTGCGATGAGCAGGTGGTGATGGCCGCGGTGGAGCGCCTGCTGGACGAGGACGTGAGCCTGGACGTGCGCGACCCGCGCGGTTTCGGCCCGCTGCACTTGGCCGCCCTGCATGGCCTGCCGCTGCTGGTACAGCGCCTGCTGCGTGCCGGTGCCGATCCGGAAGTGCGCGACAGCCTCAATCGCAGCCCACGCGAGATCGCGGTGATGCGGGGCTTCATCGACGTGGCCGGCGAGTTCGAACCGCGCGTGCCGGGCGTCTCGTCGATGGCCCGGTTCCTGCGCGACAACGGCTGAGCCGAGGTCTGCGACCTCGACGCGTGGCGTGCACCTGCTGGCGGAATCCGCAGTGGGTAGTGCCGGCCGCTGGCCGGCAACCTCTTGGAACTCCGGGATTCTGAGCTTGCCGGCCAGCGGCCGGCACCACCGCAATTGGTGGTGGGTGCCGAGCGATGGTCGGCACGCTTACTCGCCGTCGCTTTCCGCGTCGGCCTCGAACAGGTGCATCAGGTCGTTGCGTGCATCACGCGAGGTCTGGATCACCGCCGCTTCGTCGTCGTAGACCAGGTACTGGTCGCGCAGCAGCTGTTCGTCGTGCTCGCGGAAGCGCTGCACGTGGCGCTCGGCCACGTTCGGCGCAATGCCCAGTGCGGTCAGCACGCGCCCGCTCATCTCCAGGCTGGTGCCGAACACTTCGCGGAACGGCTCGGCCGACATGTCCATCAACCGCCACGCATGCTGGCGGTTGCGCGCACGCGCCAACACCGTCGCGTCCGGGTACAGCCGGCGCACCATGCGCACCGCACGCAGGTTGGTCTCCGGGTCATCCACGGTGATCACGAACACATCGATGTGCTCGCCGCCAGCCGCGCGCAGCATCTCCGGCCGGGTCGGGTCGCCGTAGTACAGCTGGTTGCCGAAACGGCGCAGGTCGGCCACGGTGTCCGGGTTCGCTTCCAGCGCCACGAACGGCACCTTCTGCGCGGTCAGCAGGCGCGCGATCACCTGGCCGAAGCGGCCCATGCCGGCGATCAGCACCTTCGGCCGGTTGTCCGGCGCCACCTTGTCGGCGTCGGCCGGCTCGCGCGGCGCGGCCTTCTCCTGGCCCAGCAGTTTCAGCAGCGCGATCATCAACAGCGGCGTGATCGCCATCGACAGGCCGACGATGGCCACCAGCCGGTCGTGGTTGGCGTTGCCCAGCAGGTGCGCGCGCTGCGCTTCGTTGAACACCACGAACGCAAATTCGCCGCCCAGCCACAGCACGCTGCCCAGCAGCAGCGACTGCCGCGAACTGAGCCGGGCGACGCGGCCGACCGCGTACAGCAGGCCGAACTTGACCACCAGCAGGATGCAGACGCCACCGGCGATCATCCACGGCTCGGCGGCGATGCGGTCCAAGTCGATGCCCATCCCCACCGCGATGAAGAACAGGCCGAGCAGCAGGCCCTTGAACGGCTCGATCTGCGATTCCAGCTCGTGCCGGAATTCCGAGTCGGACAGCAGCACGCCGGCCAGGAATGCGCCGAGGCTGGGGCTGAGGCCGGCCTCCTGCATGAACCAGGCGGTGCCCAGCACCACCAGCAACGCGGTGGCGGTGAACACTTCCGGGCTGCGGGTGCGGGCAATGGTGCTGAACACCCGGCGCAGCACCGGCCGCCCACACAGGATCACCACCGCCAGCGCGCCCAGTGCGACCGCGGCATCCTCCCAGCGCAGGGTTTCGTTCTTCACCCCGCCCAGCAGCGGAATGGCCGCCAGGAGGGGGATCGCGATCAGGTCCTGGAACAGCAGGATGGCGAAGCCGAGGCGGCCGTGGTCGCTGTTGATCGCCTTGTGCTCGGACAGCAGCTGCAGGCCGACCGCGGTGGACGACAGTGCCAGCGCCACACCCACCACCAGCGCGCTCTTCCACTGGAAGTGGTCGAGCAGCAGCAGGCCGCCCAGCACCAGCCCGGACAGCGCCACCTGTGCTGCGCCAGCGCCGAATACCGAGCGCCGCATCACCTTCAGGCGTGCCGGCGACAGCTCCAGGCCGATCACGAACAGCAGCATCACCACGCCGATTTCGGCCGCACCGAGGATGCGGTCGGCGTCCTGCACGAACCCCAGCCCGTCCGGGCCGAGCACCACGCCGGCCGCCAGGTAGCCGAGTACCGCGCCGAAGCCGAACTTCTTGAACACCGGCACGGCGATGACCGCCGCCAGCAGCAGCACCAGGGCCAGTTCCAGACCACCGCTATGCATGGGAATACCTGGTCATCGCGGGGGCCTGTGCTGCGTTCGTCCGGGGAGCGCGGCCGTGCAGGCCACCCCTTCATTATGCGCGCATGCCGGCGGTCGCATCCTCTTTCGCAGCAAGCTGTCCTGACCCCAGGGCCGCCTGACCCCCCGCCCGGGCCAGGGTTGACCGGGCGTGCCGGCAGGTCCAGACTGCCCGCCGCTGCCGGCCCCGCCGTTGTCGAGCGTGTCAGGCAGTACACCCATCCCGGAGTCCCAACCCATGTCCAGCGACAGTAGAAGTCGACCTCGTTCGACGCCAGCGATGGCCACCGCCTGACATCGGGACGGTTTGCCTGCGTTGGCGTTGCGCGAGGTCGCACCCCCATAAGGCACAACCGATGAACCAGAAGCAACTGCTGCGCCCGGTGGCCGATGCCGCTGCCTTGGCCGCACCGCTGGCGAACTACAACACCGCCGACGCGGTGGAGTTCCTCAACACGCTTGAATTGACTCGCGCCGCCGACACGCTGGCGGCGCTGCCGTTGCCGCGTGCGGTGAAGCTGCTGGAAGCGCCCGAACTGCAGCGCAGCGGCGAGCTGGTGGCGGCGCTGCCCCCGGCCCGCGCCGCCGCTCTGCTCGGGCTGATGGCCGACGACCGCGCCACCGACATCGTCCATGAGCTGGACGAGGACGAGCGCGCGCGGCTGATCCCGCTGCTCGGCAACGACGCCCGCCAGGCCATCCAGAAGCTGCTCAGCTACCCGCCGAACACTGCCGGTGCGCTGATGACCACCGAGTACGTGGCGGTGCCGGCCAGCTGGACCGTGGCGCAGACCCTGCAGCACATCCGTCAGGTCGAGCGCACCCGCGAGACGGTGTACGCGATCTACGTGCTGGACCCGGCCAGCCAGCAGCTGCAGCAGGTGGTGACCATGCGCCGGCTGATCACCGGCCTGCCGGAGGAGTCGATCCTGGATGTCGCCCAGATCAATCCGCCGGTGACGGTGGACGCGCTGATGGACCAGGAAGAAGTGGCGCGGTTGATCCGCCGCCACGACCTGCTGGCGATTCCGGTGGTCGACGCGCAGCAGCAGATGCTCGGCATCGTCACCGTCGATGACGTACTGGATGCGCTGATCGAGGAGTCCACCGAGGACGCACACAAGTTCGGCGGCATGGAGGCGCTGGACAAGCCGTACATGCAGATCGGTTTCTTCGAGATGCTGCGCAAGCGCGCCGGCTGGCTGAGCGTGCTGTTCCTGGGCGAGATGCTGACCGCCAGCGCGATGCAGCACTACGAGGACGAACTGGCGCGCGCGGTGGTGCTGACCCTGTTCATTCCGCTGATCATGAGTTCGGGTGGCAACTCCGGCTCGCAGGCCACCTCGCTGCTGATCCGCAGCCTGGCGCTGCGCGAGCTGCGCCTGCGTGACTGGTGGAAGGTGGCGATCCGCGAGATCCCTACCGGCATGGTGCTGGGCGCCATCCTCGGCTGCCTGGCGATCGTGCGCATCGTGATCTGGCAGCTCGGTGGCCTGCATGACTACGGTGAGCACTGGATCCTGCTGGCGATCACCATCGGCGCGGCACTGGTGGGCATCGTCACCTTCGGCTCACTGTCCGGCTCGATGCTGCCGTTCATCCTCAAGCGCCTCGGCTTCGACCCGGCCAGCGCCTCGGCCCCGTTCGTCGCCACCCTGGTGGACGTGACCGGCCTGGTGATCTATTTCAGCATCGCCGCGCTGATCCTGCACGGCACGTTGCTGTAATCGGGCCGTCATCCACGCATCGCTTGGATCTGCTGGTTCCGGCGCTAGATCCGCGCCGTGCGTGGACATGGCGCCAGGGCCCGGCGCACGATCATGCCGCTGCATCGCCAGTCCGTGTACCGTAGGCACATGAGTACCTACCACCTGCAGTCCGTGTTCCGTCCGCAATCGGTCGCGGTGATCGGCGGCAGCCCGCGTGAGCGCTCGGCCGGCCGCGCGGTGATGCGCAACCTGCGTGGCACCGGCTTCCCCGGCAAGGTGGCGTGGATCAACCCGCGGCATGGCGAGATCGATGGCATCCGCACGGTCAAGCGGCTGAAAGACCTGGACTGGGTCCCGGACCTGGTGGTGATCACCGCACCGGCGGCGATCGTGCCGCAGGTGGTGCGCACGGCCGCAGAACGTGGCGTGCAGGCGGCGATCATCCTCACCGCACACCTCGGTGAAGGCCCGGGATCGCTGTCGGCGCAGGTAGAGGCGGTGGCGCGCAAGCATGGCCTGCGCATCCTCGGCCCGCACTGCCTGGGCGTGATCGCGCCGCATGCGCGGCTCAACGCCAGCATCGCCGCGCACTTCCCGCAGGCTGGCGACCTCGCCTTGGTCTCCGAATCCTCGGCCATTGCCGCCGCGCTGGTGGAGTGGGGCGTAGCGCGCTCGGTCGGCTTCTCCGCCGTGGTTTCGCTGGGCGACACGATGGACGTCGACTTTGGCGACCTGCTCGACTACTTCGCCACCGACTACCGCACCCGCGCCATCCTGCTGTATGTCGAGCAGATCAAGGACGCGCGCAAGTTCATGTCGGCCGCCCGTGCCGCTGCACGCGCCAAGCCGGTGGTGGTGGTGAAATCCGGCCGCGCCGAGCGCGTGCAGCCGGGCAGCCGCGATACCCATGTGCAGGCACTGGCGCGCGCCGACGATGTCTATGGCGCTGCGTTCAACCGTGCCGGACTGCTGCGCGTGGGCGCCCTGGACGAACTGTTCACCGCCGCCGAATCGCTGGGCCGTCTGGGCACCTTCCCCGGCCGCCGGCTGGCAATCCTCAGCAACGGCGGCGGCGTTGGCCGGCTCGCCGTGGACCAGCTCATCGCATTGCGTGGCACGCTGGCCAACCTGTCCGACAGCACGGTCGAGAAACTCGACGCGGTGCTGCCGCAGGGCTGGTCGCGCAGCAATCCGGTCGACATCGTTGTCGATGCCGACGGTGACCGTTACGCAGCGGCGATCGAAGCACTGTTGGCCGACAACGAGAATGACGCGGTGATGGTGGTCAACGTACCGACCGCGTTCACCTCATCGGCCGACGCCGCGCAGGCACTGACCCGCACGCTCGGCCTGCGCCCGCGCCATCACCGCGACAAGCCGGTGTTCGCGGTCTGGCTGGGCAACGATGACCAGGCCACCGCCACGCTTAACGCAGCACGGGTGCCGACCTATCCGACCGAGGCTGAAGCGGTGCGCGGCTTCCAGCATCTGGTGCGCTACCGCGAGGCGCAGAACGCGCTGATGGAAACGCCGCCCAGCCTGCCGCAGGACTTCAGTGTCGACGCGGCTACCGCACGCACGCTGGTCGATGCGGCGCTGGCCAACGGCCAGCAGTGGCTGGACCCACTGGCTACGCATGAACTGCTCAAGGCCTACGGCATTCCCTCCGCGCCGGTGATGCATGCGCGCGATGCGCACGAGGCGATGGACCTGGCGCAGCCGCTGCTCGAGCGCGGTGCCACGGTCGCACTGAAGATCCTGTCACCGGACATCCCGCACAAGTCGGAAGTGGACGGCGTGCGCCTGAACCTGTCCACGTTGCCGGCGGTGCAGAGCGCGGCCAACGCGATCCTGTCGCGCGCACGCCAGCTGCGGCCGGATGCCCGCATCGATGGCCTGCTGGTACAGCCGACCATCGTCCGCCCGAAGGCACGCGAGATCATTGTCGGTATTGCCGATGACGCGACGTTCGGCCCGGTGATCGTGGTCGGCCGCGGCGGCACCGCGGTCGAAGTGATCAACGACAAGGCGCTGGCGCTGCCGCCGCTGGATCTACGCCTGGCCCATGAGTTGATCGGCCAGACCCGGGCTTCGCGCATCCTCAAGGCCTATGGCGATGTGCCGGCTGCCGACGAGCGCGCGCTCGCCCTGGCACTGGTGAAGCTGGCACAGCTGGCCGCCGATATTCCCGAAGTACGCACGCTGGACATCAACCCGCTGCTGGTCGACAGCAAGGGCATTCTTGCCCTCGACGCACGCGTGGCGGTGGCGCCGTCGCGCATTCTGCACAAGGGCCGCGGTCATCCGCGCTTCTCGGTGTTCCCGTACCCGAAGGAGTGGGAGCGCACCATCGAACTGTCCGATGGCGGCCGCGCCTTCGTGCGTCCGGTGCGTCCGGAAGACGATGCACTGTTCCGTGCGTTCTTCGCCCGGGTCAGTGACGAGGACCTGCGCCTGCGCTTCTTCCAGTCGGTGAAGCACTTCAGCCACGAATTCATTGCGCGCCTGACCCAGCTCGACTATGCGCGCTCGATTGCACTGGTGGCGATCGAACCACGCAGCGGCGAAATGCTGGGTGCCGTGCGACTACACGCCGACGCCGATTACCACCGCGGTGAGTACGGCATCCTGATCCGCTCTGACCTGAAGGGCCACGGCATCGGCTGGCGGCTGATGGCGATCATGATCGAGTACGCCAAGTGGCTGGGCCTGGATGTGGTGGAGGGGCAGGTACTGCGCGAGAACAGCACCATGCTGGCGATGTGCCAGAGCCTGGGGTTCAAGACCAAGCTGGATCCGGACGACCCGACGGTGATGATGGTGACCCTGCCGGTACAGCAGGTCGAAGTGCCCGACGTACCGCCGGTGGCGTGATCCCCGATAGCGCCGGGTCTGGATGCCGCCGAGGAAATTGCCGACGATCGAGCGCGAACGCACGGTGATGCCGTGCACCTCGCCGAGGCTGCGCACCACCCGATGGCCGGGAAGCTCGAAGGCGGTGGTGACCCGCGCATCAGCCCAACCGCCCCATTGCGGCATGGCCGGACCCAACCCGCCGCGCGACAATACCTCCATGACCGATCGCATTCCCCTGTTGCTGCTGCCCGGCCTGCTCAACGACGCCGAGCTGTGGCGCGCGCAGCTGGCCGACCTGGCCGATATCGCCGACTGCACGGTGGGCGACCAGACCCGTGGCGAGACCCTGCGGGCTGTGGCCGAGGATGTACTCGCGCAGGCGCCGGAGCGCTTCGCACTGGCTGGTTTCTCATTGGGCGGCTTCGTCGCCCAGCAGATCCTGCGCATTGCACCGGAACGGGTGATGCAGCTGGCGTTGATCGATACCTCGATCCACGCCGACTCACCGGAGCGCGCCGAGCAGCGCCGCCGCCAACGCGCCAGCGTGCGCCTGCCGGGCAAGTTCCACGGCTTCGGCGATGCGCTGATGCGCAGCTACATCGACGCCTCGCGGCTGGACGATTACGTGCTGGTGCAGCGCGTGCGCGACATGACCGCCCGCCTGGGCGCGGAGGTGTTCCTGCGCCAGAGTGCGCTGGAACGGCGCGATGGACATGACGTGCTGGCAGGTTACCGCGATCGGCTGCTGATCGTGTGCGGTGCCAACGACCGCATCACGCCGCTGGCGGTGAGCGAGGAAATGCACGTACTGGTGCCGCATTCGCAGCTGGTGGTGGTGCCCGATTGCGGGCACCTGGCGCCGATGGAGAAGCCTGAAGAAGTCAGTGCAGCGATGCGTGGGTGGTTGCTGCAGGGCAGGGAGTGAACGGTAGGTGCCGACCTGGGTCGGCACGCTGTTTCAACGATCAATCACAGGTCAGTGCCGACCCAGGTCGGCACCTGCCGATTCGGTTCCGCAACCGCGGTCGGGATCAATCCCAGGCCGGCGCGATGCCGTCCGGATTGGCCAGGCGGTGCCCCCGATCCAGCTTGGCGATCTGCGCCATGTCCTCGTCGGTCAGCCGGATCGCGGCCGCGTCCAGGTTGCTGGCCAGGTTCTCGCGCTTGGTCGAAGACGGAATGACCGAGTAACCCTGCTGCAGGGCCCAGGCCAGCGCGATCTGCGCGGGTGTGGCCTGGTGGCGGCCGGCAATGGCCTGGATCACCGGGTCCTTGATCACCTCGCCATAGGCCAGGCTCATGTAGGCGGTGATGTGGATGCCGTTGTCCTGCAGGAACTTCACCAGCAGGCGGTTCTGCAGGTACGGATGGATCTCGATCTGGTTGGTGGCGATCGCATCGGCGCCGAGGATCTCGATCGCCTTGCGGGTCTGGGCGATGGTGAAGTTGGAGATACCGATCGCCCTGGTCAGCCCCTGCGCCTTGGCTTCGGCCAGCGCCGGCAGGTACTCCTCCATCGGCACGTCGACCTTGTCGTTCGGCGAGGGCCAATGGATCAGCGCCAGGTCGACGCGGTCGGTGCGCAGCTTTTCGAGGCTGGTACGCAGGCTGGCCAGCAGTGCATCGTGCTTGAACTCGGAGATCCACACCTTGGTGGTGAGGTACAGATCATCACGCGGCACGCCGGACTCGGCGATGGCCCGGCCGACTTCGGTTTCGTTGCCATAGATCTGCGCGGTATCGACGGCGCGGTAGCCGACATCCAGTGCATTGCGTACCGAGTCGATCACGGTCTGGTCCTTCAGGCGGAAGGTACCAAGGCCAAAGGCGGGAACAGTCATGGAAAGCTCCAAGGGGGAGGGAGTTGCAAGGGAAAGAGGGTAGGACAGGTGCCGTATGCATGCCGGCAACGCTGCATTGCATGGATCAGTGCGCGGCCACGGCGATGCCGTCGGCACGATCATCGATGCCATCACGACGGTCCAGGCGCCCGCTGAGCACGGTCAGCGCATAGGCGGCCAGTACCACCAGCGCGCCGAGCCACGGCGTGTGCATCAGGCCGACGTGCTCCACCACCAGGCCACCCAGCGAGGCGCCCAGCGCGATGCCGATGTTGAAGGCGGCAATGTTCAGGCCCGAGGCCACGTCGGTGGCCTGCGGTGCATAGCGCTGCGCCTGCTTGACCACATAGACCTGCAGGCCGGGCACGTTGCCGAATGCCACCGCGCCCAGCGCCAGCACCGTCAGCAGCATCAGCCAGATGTTGTAGGCGGTGAAGGTGAGCACGAACAGTACGACCGCCAGCAGCGCGAAGATACGCTTGAGCGCGGGTACCGGGCCCATGCGGTCGGCCAGGCGCCCGCCCCACAGGTTGCCGATCGCCACCGATACGCCATACACCAGCAGCACCAGGCTGACCGCGTTGGCTGAGAAACCGGTGACGTCCTGCAGGATCGGCGCCAGGTAGGTGAACGCCAGGAAGGTGCCGCCATACCCCAGCGTGGTCATCGCATAGACCAGCAGCAGGCGCGGCTGGGCCAGTACCGCCATCTGCTGGCGGAAGCTGGACGGGGTGCTCTGCGGCACGCTGCGCGGCACGAACAGCAGCGCGCCCAGCAGTGCGATCACGCCGAGCCCGGCCACGGCCAGGAAGGTGGCGCGCCAGCCCAGGTGCTGGCCGATGAAGGTGCCCAGCGGCACGCCGGTCACCAGCGCCACGGTCAGGCCGGTGAACATGATGGCGATGGCACTGGCTGCCTTCTCCTTCGGCACCACCGCGGTGGCGATGATCGAGCCAATCGAGAAGAACACGCCATGTGCCAGGCCGGTGAGGATGCGCGCGGCGATCAGCGACGTGTAGCCCGGTGCCAGGAAGGCGATGACGTTGCCGACGGTGAACAGCACCATCAGCGCCACCAGCAGGGTCTTGCGCGGCACGCGGCCGGTCAGCGCGGTCAGCACCGGCGCGCCGATCGCTACACCCAGCGCGTACAGCGACACCAGCAGGCCGGCCGAGGGCAGGCTGACCTGCAGGTCGGCGGCGATGGTCGGAATCAGGCCGACGATGACGAACTCGGTGGTGCCGATTGCGAAGGCACCGAGGGTCAGGGCCAGCAGGGCAAGGGGAATGCCACGGATCATGGCAGGCTCCAAAGGGAAGGAAGGCGCGCAGTGTGCGCGGTCCACCTTTGCCTAAAAACCCATCTTCACGCCAATCACTCTTGCCGCGTGGTCAATAATGGCGGCATGAAAACCACCCTCGATGAAATGCAGGCGTTCCTGACGGTGATCGACAGCGGTTCGATCAGCGCCGCGGCCGAGCAGCTGGGGCAGACGCCCTCCGGCGTCAGCCGTGCGCTGGGGCGGCTGGAGGACAAGCTGGGCACCACCCTGCTGACCCGAACCACGCGCCGCCTGCACCTGACCGCCGAGGGCGAAGCTTACCTGCGCCATGCCCGGGCGATCATCGACGCGGTGGAATCGGCCGAGGAACAGATGGCCGCCCGCCGCGAGCGCCCGGCCGGACGCCTGCGCGTGGATGCGGCGATGCCATTCGTGCTGCATGTGATCGCGCCGCTGGTCGCCGGCTATCGTGCGCGCTATCCGGAAGTGCAGCTGGAGTTGAACAGCTCCGAGCGCTACATCGACCTGCTGGAACGGCGCACCGACCTGGCGATCCGGATCGGGCCGCTGGCCGATTCCACCCTGCATGCGCGGCCGTTGGGCCGCTGCCGGCTGCGTCTGGTGGCCAGCCCGGCCTATCTGGCCGCACATGGCGAACCGGCCAGCGTGGCGGCGCTGGGCCAGCACACGCTGCTCAGCTTCAACGAACCGGAATCACTGAATCACTGGCCACTGCCGGGCGATGCCGATGGCCTGCTGCGGGTGCGCCCGGACATCGCGGTGTCCAGCGGCGAGACGCTGCGCCGGCTGGCAGTGGAAGGCGTGGGCATCACCTGCCTGTCCGACTTCGTGACCGACCGCGACCGCGCCGCCGGCACGCTGGTGCCGGTGCTGTCTGCGCAGACGCTGGACGTGTACCAGCCGATCCATGCGGTGTACTACCGCAACACAGCTGTGTCGGCGCGGATCAGTTCGTTCCTGGACTACCTGGGTGAAGCAATGGCGCAGAGCGATTACCTGCGTTGATCTGCGCCGCGAGCAGGCTCGGCTCTACAGAGCCCGGAACGATTGACGGCCCGGTGTAGAGCCGAGCCCGCGCTCGGCTGCCTGCAAAGGATCAGGCTGCGCGCGCCAGCGCATCCTTCGCTGCGGCGGCGGTCGACAGATCGAACACATCCACCGCATCGATCAGCCGGTTCGCCTGCTGTTCCAGGCTGCGCGCGGCGGCACTGGCCTCCTCCACCAACGCGGCATTCTGCTGGGTGGTGCCATCCATCTGGATCACCGTCTGGCTGACCTGCTCAATGCCCGCGCTCTGTTCCTGCGAGGCCGCGGAAATCTCGGCCATGATGTCGGTCACGCGCTGCACCGACGCCACGATCTCGGCCATGGTGTCGCCCGCCTCGCGCACGCGCTGCGCGCCGTGGCCGACCTGTTTCACCGAGGCCTCGATCAGTGCCTTGATCTCCTTGGCGGCGGCGGCCGAGCGCTGCGCCAGCGTGCGCACTTCGCTGGCCACCACCGCAAAGCCGCGACCCTGCTCGCCCGCGCGTGCGGCTTCCACTGCGGCGTTCAACGCCAGGATGTTGGTCTGGAAGGCGATGCCGTCGATCACGCTGATGATCTCGGCGATCTGCCGCGACGAGGTCTCGATCGCACCCATCGTCGCCACCACCTGGCCGACCACGTTGCCGCCGTGCGAGGCGACCGTATGCGCGCCGATCGCGAGCTGGTTGGCCTGGCGTGCGTGCTCGGCGTTCTGGCGCACGGTGGAGGTCAGTTCCTCCATCGAGGCAGCGGTTTCTTCCAGGTTGGCGGCCTGCTGTTCGGTGCGGCGCGACAGGTCATTGTTGCCGGCGGCGATCTCTGCGGCGGCGGTGTGGATGTTGCCGGAGGCGTGCTTGATGTCGGTGACGATGGTCGCCAACTGCGCGGCGGTGGTGTTGGCGTCACCGGCGATGCGCGCGAACACGCCTTGGAAATCGCCGTGCATGCGCGCGCCGAGGCGGCCGTCGGCAATCGCGCGCAGCATGCTGGAAACCTCGCCCAGGTTCAGCTCGGTGGCCTGCATCAGGCGGTTCAGGCCGTCGACCATCGCGCGGAAGTCATGTTCGAAGCGCGCGCTGTCGCCACGCTGGCTGAAGTCGCCGGCGGCGGCGGCTTCGGCCAGGCGGCGGATCTCGCCGTTGATCATGCCGAGATTGGCCTTGGCGGTATCCAATGCATTGGTGATCACGGCCTTCTCCCCGGGCAGGCGTTCCATGTCCTGGCTGAGGTCACCGACGGCGTAACGGCCCATGATCGCGATCGCGCGCATCTTCACCTGGATGTGCGCATCCACCAGCGTGTTGCTGTCGGCCACCATGGTGCCGAAGGCGCCGGGGAAGGCGCTGGCGTCCATGCGGTGGCTGATGGTGCCGGCCTCATGCGCCTGCGCCATCGCGGCCTGTGCATCCAGCACGCCGCGCAGCGTCGACTGCACCGCCTGCATGGCCTGCGCGAGGCGACCGATCTCGTCGCGGCTGCGCACCTGCACCACATGCTGCAAGTCACCGGCGGCCACCGCACGGGCGGCGGCTTCCACGGCCAGCACCGGCTGCACCACGGCACGCCGCAGCCACCAGGCCAGGCCCATCAGCAGCAGCACCGCGGCCAGCACGGTCAGCGCCGCGCACAGCAACAACGTCTGCCGCGCCTGCTGGGAACGCGCGGCCACCGCCGCTTCTGCCACCTGTGTGGCGTGCGCGCTCAGCGTATCCAGTGCGCTCGCCACCGGGCGATCCTTGCCGCGCACGAGGTTGTCGCCGGCAGCGGGATCGTAGCCGGCCTCCGCAAATGCCTGCAGGGCGGCGTGATAGTCCTTCTGCAGCTGCGCGTGCAGGCCGATGAAGGCCTGTGCCCGTTCACGCGTGCGCGCGTCCGGGCTGGCCAGCAGGCCCTTGGCCAGCTGCTCGACCAGACGGCCCTCGCTGTCGAAGGCGTCCAGATGGCGCTGGCGCAGCGCATCGTCGTGGCTGCGCAGCAGCACATTCTTCCATTCCTGCACCTGGCCGCGGAACTCGCGCTGCAGGCGTTCTGCATCGCGGCTGTGCGCGACTTCGGGTGGCGCCTCGGTGGACAGTTTCAACCAGGCGGAGGCCAGGCCGGCGAGGGCGCACAACAGGACCACGGCCAAGCCAACGGAGACCGCACCAAGCAGCTTGGACTGCAGGCGCGGTGCACGGACAGACGCATTCATGTGGAAGGACTCTCGGGAAGGGGCGATTCGGTATCGACCCGTGCGGCCGCCTCTGAAGTGCGACGTGTATCACATTACCGTTTCGTTTAGCGATGTGAAGGAAGTGTTTCATAGGACAGATGTGTCCATATGGAACGAAAGCAGACCCTCGACAGGTGGTTTAAATGTAACTATCTTTGTTACATGAAATCCGCGAACCCGCTCTCCGATGCCCTGCACGTGATGGCCCATCTGGTCGGCCAGCAGGGCCCGCGCACCTCCGAACAGCTGGCTGCGTGCCTGCCGACCCATCCGGTGGTGATCCGCCGCCTGCTGGCGCAGCTGCACAAAGCCGGTTTGGTGAACAGCGCGCGCGGCCATGGCGGTGGCAGCCAGCTGGCACGCGATGCCGCCGCGATCACTCTGCACGACATCTATCTGGCCGTCGGGGCGCCTGCGCTGGTGCAGGTCGGCACGCGGGATGCCGGCCACGGCTGCCCCATCCAGCAGCTGGTCAACAACGCGCTGCTGGAGGGCGCGCGCGAGGCGCAGCGGCTGCTGGAAGCGCGCCTGCAGGCGACTACGCTGGACCAGCTCGGCGCCGACTTCGCCCGCCATCTCGCCCATCACCGTTCCCTGGAAGGCCACCATGAATCCTGATGTGCTCATCGTCGGCGGCAGCTATGCCGGCATCGCCGCCGCCCTGATCCTGGCCCGTGCGCGCCGCCCGCTCACGGTCATCGACGCCGGATTGCCGCGCAACCGTTTTGCCAGCCATTCGCATGGCGTGCCGGGGCTGGATGGCGTCAGTGGCGCCGAGCTGCTGAAGACCGCGCGCCAGCAACTGCTGGATTACCCCAGCGTACGCTGGCTGCACGCCGAGGCGGTGCAGGCATCCGCCACCGCCGCAGGCGTCGAAGTGCACACCGCCGATGGCCAGGTGCTGGCCGCTCGCAAGCTGCTGCTGGCCAGCGGCATCGCCGACCAGCTGCCGGAACTGCCGGGGCTGGCCGAGCGCTGGGGCAGCACCGTGCTGCATTGCCCCTACTGCCACGGCTACGAAGTGGGTGGTGGCGCAATCGGCCTGCTTGGTGGTCATCCAATGTCCGCCAGCAAGGCGCCGCTGTTCGCCGATTGGGGAAATGTCACCTTCTTCAGCCAAGGCCTGCCGATCACCGATGAGGAGCGGGCCGCCATGCAGCAGCGCGGCGTGCAGATCGAGACCGCGCCGGTGGTGGGCGTGCAGGGCGACCAGCCCACCTGGCTGGAAGTGGAGCTGGCCGATGGCCGCCGCATCGCCCAGCGGGCGCTGTTCGTGCCGGCCACGCAGACGATGGCGACGCCCCTGGTGCAGCAGCTGGGCTGCGCCCTGGTGGAGAGCCCGCTGGGCGTGCTGATCGAGGTCGATGCGATGAAGCAGACCTCGCTGCCGAACGTGTACGCCGCCGGCGATGCAACGACAGTTGGCAACATCACCCTGGCCGCCGCCGAGGGCGTGCGTGCGGGCATCGGCGTGCATCACGCGCTGGTGGCCGAAGACAGCGTGGCGCGCTGAACGCGCGTGTTCCGTTGGGTGCCGGCCTTGGCCGGCACCGTTCCATTACCCCTTCACGCACAGCACCTGCCGCAGCGTGTGTACCACGTCCACCAGGTCCAGCTGGGCGGCCATCACATCATCGATCGACTTGTACGCCGCCGGTGACTCGTCCAGCACGCCGCTGTCCTTGCGGCACTCGACGTGTGCGGTGGCCTCGCGATGCTGTGCCAGCGTAATCTGCTGGCGTGCGGCACCGCGGCTCATCACCCGGCCTGCACCGTGGCTGCAGCTGTGGAAGCTATCCGCGTTGCCCTTGCCGCGCACGATGTAGCTGCGCGTGCCCATGCTGCCGGGAATGATGCCCAGCTCGCCCTCGCGGGCACTCACCGCACCCTTGCGCGTCACCAGCAGTTCCTGGCCGTGGTGCGTTTCCTTCTGCACGTAGTTGTGGTGGCAGTTCACCGCCATTGCTGCCAGCTGGAACTTCGGCAGCCGGTGGCGCATCTCGGCCAGCACCCGCGACATCATCGCCTCACGGTTCTGCCGCGCGTAGTCCTGCGCCCACGACACCGCTTCCACGTAGTCGTCGAACAGCGGCTCGCCTTCCATGAAGAACGCCAGGTCCTTGTCCGGCAGGTGGAAGCCGAGCACGCGCCGGGCCAGTTCCTCGCGCGCCTTCTCAATGAAGTAGGTGCCGATAAGGTTGCCGGTGCCGCGCGAGCCGCTGTGCAGCATCACCCACACCGTATCCGTCTCATCCAGGCACAGCTCGATGAAGTGATTGCCGCCGCCCAGCGTTCCCAGCTGACGGTCCAGCTTGTCGGTGCGGATCTTCCGGTGCCTGTCCTTGATCTTCTCCAGCCCGGCGACCAGCCCGGACTGCACCAGCCGGGTGTGGATGCTGTCGGGCATGCGCTGATGCTCGCCACCACGCCCGTTGCCGACCGGAATGCTGCGCTCGATGCTGTTGCGAAGCTGCCGCAGGTCATCGGGAAGGTCGTTGGCACGCAGCGTGGTGCGCACCGCCGCCATGCCACAGCCGATGTCGACGCCGACCGCAGCCGGGATGATCGCGCCCCGGGTCGGGATCACCGAGCCCACGGTCGCGCCCTTGCCCAGGTGCACGTCCGGCATCACCGCCACCCATGGCCCGACGAACGGGATCGCGGCGATGTTGCGCAGCTGCTCGTGGGCCTGCGTTTCCAGCGGAACGCCGTTGACCCAGCCTTTGATCGGCGTGGTGCCCTCGGCGTGCAGCCATTGATAATTGTGTTGAGTGTCCATTGTCTACTTGAATGTCCTTGATGGGCCGGCGGCGCGTCCCTGCGCCGCCGCTACCCCTACCTGATCGTCACCAGCTGCTTCAGCACGCCATCCAGGCCACCGAACACGGTGAGCTTGTCGATCTTCTCGGTGACCTTCTCCAGCGCCTCCAGCTCCTTCAAGCGCATCAGCACCGGGTTGTCCTCGATCAGCTTTGCGGTGTTGAGCTGCGAACGCGTGGCGTTGGCCTCCTCGCGGCGACGGATCACGCTGGCCTGGGCCTGCTTCTCGGCCAGCACCACACCGTTGAGGATCTCCTTCATCTCGCCCGGCAGGATCACGTCCTTGATGCCGACGCCAAGCAGCCGCACGCCGTGGCCTTCGATCGCGGCCTGCACATGGGCGGCAATCTCGCCGTCCAGCGCGGCCTTGTCACCCAGCAGCTCGTCCAGGCTGCGCGCGGCAATCGCCTGGCGCAGGCCGAACTGCAGCTGCCGATAGATGAACTCATCGGCATTGCTGAGCGTGCGGTGTGCACGCACGGGGTCGACCACCTGCACGGTCGCGGCGAGGTTCACCCGCAGGGTCACCTTGTCGCGGCTCAGCAGCTCCTGGCCGGACACGTCCAGCGAGCGTGCACGCAGCTCCACACGCTCCACCGACACGTTGCCGTTGAAGTTCCAGAACGCGTGCAGGCCGGCGCCCAGCGTCTGCCGCAGCGTGCCGTCGATGAACAGCAGGCCGACCGACTCGCTCGGTACGGTGCTGATCACCGCGACACGCGGCAGCACGCCCAGCTGACCCAGGCGCTGCTGCACATCCACCGGCACGTACGGCTCGTCACCCAGTGCCAGCACGCGCACCTGGGTGTCGACCGAGCCCCGCCAGTACAGGCGGCGGCTGCCCGGCGGCAGGACCTCGTCGATGCGGCCGTTGCGCAGCAACAGGCCGACCTCGCCGGCGCCGATGTTGGCCAGTACGAAGTGCGTGCCAAGCGTGGCGCCCAGCGCTTCGATCAGGCTGTCCTGGTCGCTGCCGGTGTAGGCCGCACCCTTCGATGCGTTGTGGATGTCTACCTGCGGGCGGCCGCCGAACAGCGACAGGCGGTGCACGCCCGGCAACAGGATCTGCTGGAAACGACGGTTGCGATACACCAGGCCGCGCTCGCCGTCGCCGATCACGACCTTGATGGTCCAGAACATGGGAGTCTCTCCTTGTATGGCTCTGGTGGTTCGACCCGATGGAATGAATGCCATGGCCCGGGTCGATCAGGTCATGGCAGGGCCGGCTGCACACCACGCGCAGCGGGCGGAAGAGGGCGACCATCGGCGGACGGTCCGCGCGCGGAGCCTGCGGTGCGTCATCACCGTTGCGGCCATCGCTGCCGGCAGACAGCACCGGCACAGCGTGGGGCAGGTAGTGGTGACAGGCCGAGGCCCGGCGTGCGGTCCGTTGCCTTCCACGCCCCGCCCGAAGGTGATGACAGTGGACGGCGACGATGGCCGCTGGGGCTTGCGCCCCGGGTGTTGCTTCAAGTCATGACGTGGAAGGTCATGTGGTTGGAGTGGGAATCGAACCCACGACAGACGGAATCAGGATCCGTTGCTCTATCCGACTGAGCTATCCAGTGGTGAACCGCGCGGAATCGAACCGCGTGCCGGCGAACCGGCGCCTGCCTCCAGCAGGCGATCCAGGCGATGGCATGTCCGCGACCTCCGGCATACGCTACGGCAACGCCGCGCGCACCAGCCCGTGGTTGAAACGGGACCGTTGGTAGTCGAGGGTGCACGCCATCGACATTATCGGCGAGCGATAATGTTTTGATGCGATGCAGATAATGTCCAGGCGCTGCCATGCACGCGGAGAAAATCCTCCGGCGGGGCGGGAAAACCTGGTCAGTGAGCGGCGGGTTGCCGCGCGGGGCGCAGTTCTGGCATCGCGGGTCCTTGTGCCGACGCAAACGAAAACGCCCCCGGGACGTGCGTTCCGAGGGCGTCGTCAAGCCTCGGAGATCGGGGTGGCCGATCTCCGCAGGGCGGGTATCAGGCCGTTGTCAGCTGGTCTTCCTTGCCGAGCGCGCGCGCCAGCACGCCCATGCGCAGGCATGGCAGCAGTTTGGCGATGGCGACGAAATGCGCGTTCAAGGAAGGTTTCCAGTGGTTGTTGAAACGAGGTGCGCACGATAAACCACGATTTAGTCGTGCGCAACCATTTTGTTCAATTATTTTCTTCGGTATGTGTGCAATGCCGGCCAGCGGCCGGCACTCCAACTCAGGCTTCCGCGCTGGCGGCATCCAGCTGCGCAACGTCCTGCACGCTCAACGACAGGTTGGCCGCCGCCAGCAGATCGTGCAGCTGTTCAACGCTGGTGGCGCTGACGATCGGCGCAGTGATCGACGGCCGTGCGATCTGCCACGCCAGCGCGATCTGCGCAGCGCTGGCGCCGTGCTTGCTGGCGACGTCATCCAGTGCCTGCAGGATGCGCAGGCCGCGCGGGTTCAGATAGCGCTTCACCACGTTCTCGCCACGCGCCGGGCTCTTGGCTGCATCGGCCGGGCTGCGGTATTTGCCACTGAGGAAGCCGCTGGCCAGGGCGTAGTAACCGATCACGCCGATCTGCTCGCGCTGCACCAGCGGTTCCAGTTCCTTCTCGTAGCCGGCGCGGTCGTACAGGTTGTACTCCGGCTGCAGGGTTTCGTAACGCGGCAGCTTGTAGTCGGTGGAGACCTTCAGCGCGTCGGCCAGGCGTGTGGCGCTGTAGTTGGAGGCACCGATCGCGCGCACCTTGCCGGCCTCGATCAAGCGGCCGAATGCCGCAAGCGTCGCCTCCAGCGGCGTCGACTCATCGTCCTCGTGGGCCTGGTACAGATCGATCACGTCGGTCTGCAGGCGGCGCAACGAGTCCTCGACCGCCGCACTGATGTTGTCCGGGGTCAGCCCGGGGCGCTCGGCCCACTTGGCCACCTTGGTCGCCAGCACCACCTTGTCGCGCTTGCCGCTGCGCGCGAACCACTTGCCGATCAGCGTTTCCGATTCGCCACCGGCATTGCCGGGCACCCAGGCCGAGTACACGTCGGCGGTATCGACCAAGTTGAAGCCGGCATCGACGAAGGCATCGAGCAGGGCGAAGCTGGCCTTCTCATCGGCGCTCCAGCCGAACACGTTGCCACCGAAGGCGAGCGGACGTACATGCAGGCCGGAGCGGCCCAGTTCGCGGGTTGCCGTCATGGGCACGGACTCCTTGGGGGAAGTGCTTCAGAATAGAGCGCGTTGTGTGACCGTGCTGCGGCGACGACCACAAAACAGTGTTCCGCGACGCGCACGCCGCTAACGTTTTGTGAACACCTGGGACGCTGCGACTGCTAGTCTCGCCGCATCTTCCGTTGGAGTCGTCCCGATGATGCCTGCTTCGTCCCTGCGTGGTTGCCGCCTGCTGCTTGCCTCGGCCCTGCTTGCTGCCGTTCCTGCCTTTGCCGCACCCGCCACGGTGGCGCCGGCGAAGATCCAGGTCTCACCTGCCATCGATGCGGCGGTGAAGGCGCCGACCCGCGATGCCAACAACATCAAGCGCGACGGCTATCGCCATCCCGCGCAGACGCTGGCCTTCTTCAAGGTCGCGCCGGAAAAGACCGTCATCGAGATCACCCCCGGCAACGGCTGGTACTCGGAAATCCTCGCGCCGCTGCTGCATGACAAGGGCCATTACATCGCCGCCGTGGTCGATCCGATGGCGGTGGCCGAAGGCCGTGGCCGCGATTACCAGCAGCGCAGCCGCGACAGTCTGGAAAAGAAATACGCCGCTGCACCGGCGCAGTTCGGCAAGACCGCCGTGGTCGCCTACGATCCGGCCAGGCCGGTGTTCGGCCCGGCCAATTCAGCCGACGTGGTGCTGACCTTCCGCAACGTGCACAACTGGCGCAAGGCCGGCCAGGCGCAAGGCATGTTCCAGGGCTTCTTCAACGTACTCAAGCCGGGTGGTGTGCTGGGCGTGGTCGAGCATCGCGCCAAGTCTGACGTGGCCGACGACGATGACACCGGCTATGTCGGCCAGCAGCAGGTGATCGCGATGGCCGAGGCCGCCGGCTTCAAGCTGGATGCGCGCAGCGAGGTCAATGCCAACCCGCGCGATACCAAGGACCACCCGAACGGTGTGTGGACGCTGCCGCCGACCAACCAGCACGACAAGGCCGACGACGCGAGGTACCAGGCGATCGGCGAGAGCGATCGCATGACCCTGCGCTTCATCAAGCCGTAAGGGGTTGGCGCCGGGCCACGCCCGGCCAGCGCAGCGGCGCCGCAATGGACGTACTGTGTATCCGCCGGGCATGGCCCGGCGCTGCGGGTGGCGCGCGGCATGGGACAATGTGCCATCCGTCGCCTGCCATGCCCTCAATGCTGATCGCCTTCAACAAGCCCTTCAACGTGCTCTGCCAGTTCACCGACCGCAGCGTGCCGCCGCGGCCGACGCTGGCCGGGTTCGGCTTGCCGCCGCGCGTGTACGCTGCTGGCCGGCTCGACCATGACAGCGAGGGCCTGCTGCTGCTGACCGACAACGGCACGCTGGCGCACAAACTGACCGACCCGAAGCACAAGGCCGACAAGACCTACTGGGTGCAGGTGGAAGGCACGCCCAGCGACGACCAGCTGCAGCAGCTGCGCGACGGCGTGGTGCTCAACGATGGGCCGACGCTGCCGGCAAAGATCGAACGCCTCGATCCGGCGCCGTCGCTATGGACGCGCGACCCGCCGGTGCGCTTCCGCAAGACCGTTCCCGACAGCTGGCTGGCAATCACCCTCCGCGAGGGTCGCAACCGCCAGGTACGACGGATGACCGCAGCGGTGAACCTGCCGACGTTGCGGCTGGTGCGGGTATCGATGGGGCCGTACCGGCTGGAGGATCTGCAGCCGGGTCAGTGGCGGCAGATAGGTTGAAACAGCAAGGGCCGGCAGCCTTGCGGCGTCCGGCCCTCATGTGGCTGCTGGGGAATCGGGGTCAGATCCCTCCCGCAGGAAGGGCTCCGGCCCGGGCAGCCTCAGGCATCGCTGCCGATATCGCTGTGCTCATCCACCACCGTGTCGTTGCGACGGTCACGGGCATGGATTCGCTGCGCCTGTCCATCCACCACATGGCCACTGGCAGCCTTCTTCTTCTGCTGCTTGCGATACAGCGCATAGCCGAGCAGGCCGACACCGACGGCAGCAGCGGCGATGGTCACGGCCGGGTTGCGGCGTGCGAACTTGGTGGCGACCTTGCCACCGGTCTTCACTGCGCCGATGGCGGCGCCGGTCTTGATCCAGTCCGCATTGCGCAGGCTGCCACCGGCGCTCTTCAGACCGTCGCCGGCGGTGTGTGCCAGTTCCAGGGCGCGCTCCAGAGCGCGGTCGGTGATTACGGTCAGCTTGCTCATGCGTGGGGTCCTTTGCCTCGGGTCGAAGTCCAGTGTCGCTTGTTGCCCGTAAACGGTATGTCAGGCGGCGTCGCGCGTGGCGTGACTCTACCGCAGCCATTCAGGATCGGGCAGGGTCCCCACCCGGTGCGGCCGACCGCGTCCCCGCCCGGTAGTGCCGGCCGCTGGCCGGCAGCCTCGTGCCACCGTGTGGAAAGCACTGCCGGCCAGCGGCCGATACTACCGCTCACGTTCCGCGCGGCTTGGCGCGGTGCGTGGCCGTTGCCGTCCACGGGTCATCCGGCCATGGATGGCGCGGGTAACGGCCCTTCATTTCCTTCTTCACCTCGGCATAGGTGTTTTCCCAGAAATTGCGCAGGTCCTGGGTGACCTGCAACGGGCGGCCGCCGGGCGACAGCAGGTGCAGGGTCAGCGGCACGCGGCCATCAGCGATGCGCGGGGTGTCGGCCAGGCCGAACAGTTCCTGCAACTTCACCGCCAGCACCGGTGGCAGTGGCTCACCGCTCTCGCCGTCCAGCGCGTAGGTGATCGGCCGCTCCAAGCCTGAAGGCACGGTGATGCGGGGGGGCGCGTGGCGCTCGATCAGCTGCCGTTGTGACCACTCCAGCGGCGACTTCAGCGCTTCGCCGAAGCTGGACTCATCCAGCGCATCCAGGCGACTCTTGCCGGCGAACGCGGGTTGCAACCATTGCGCGCGCGTAGCCAGCAGGGCGTCGTCGCTGCAATCGGGCAGGTCCAGCTCCGGCATCCAGCGCCGCAGCGACTCGATCCGCGCCTGCCACTGGCGCAGTCCTTCGGTCCACGGCAATGCCTGCAGTCCGAGCTCGGCCACCGCATCGGTGAGTGCCTGTGCGGCGTGCTGCGGATCGACCCGGCCCGCCGAGCGGCTGTCCAGCACGATGAGGTCGAAACGGGTTTCACGCAGCGCAACCAGGGCGCGGCGTTCACTGTCCCAGCGCACCACATCTTCAGTGACGAAACGCTCCGGCCATGCCTTGCGCAGGGCACCTTCGTCCACCGGTGCTGCGCGCAGCAACAGCGCGTCACGTGCCTCGAAGCGCAGTTCGCTGGCCACAAGCCACGGTTCGCCACGCAGGTCGCTCAACTCGTGCAGGCGCGCGCTGCGGCCATTGGCCAGCAGGTAGCGCAATGGATCGTTGGGATGTTGGACGCCAATGCGGTCGGGGAAGGCATGCGCGAGCAGGTCACCCAGTTCGTGCGCTTCGATGCTGGCCGGCGGCGCGGCCTCGCAGTGCAGGCGACGCCGCCACTGTTTGGCGGCGGCATCGATCGCGGCCAGCCCGCTGCGATTGGCGTCGCCCGGTGCACGGCCGTTACGGAACGCGGCCAGTGCGCGCCAGCGCGCTGCCAAGGCATCGCCGCCCTGGCGCAGCGGATCGCGCGCTTCGAGCAGGGCGGCCAGATCTGCTGCCAGCGCCTGCGCGCGCGCATCCGGCGCGGCCAGCAGCATCGCCGCCACGCGCGGGTGGGTACCCAGCGCCAGCACACGGCGGCCGAGCGCGGTGATCGCGCTGGTGTCCGACAGCGCGCCCAGGCGCTGCAGCAGTTCGCGTGCTGCGGCAATCGGGCCGGCCGGCGGCGGGTCGAGGAAACGCAGGTCGCTGCTGCCCCACGCCGCCAGTTCCAGTGCCAGCCCGGCCAGTTCCACCTGATCGATCTCGGCGCGGCGCTGTGGCTCCAGCCGCTGCGACTGCGGCCACAGCCGCCAGGCCACGCCCTCAGCCACGCGTCCGGCACGGCCCGCACGCTGATCGGCCGAGGCCTGCGCGATCGCCACCACGTCCAGCCGGGTGAAACCGCTGTTGGGGTCATAGCGAGGTTCGCGTGCCTGGCCGCTGTCGATCACCACGCGCACACCGGGCAGGGTCACCGAGGATTCGGCCACGTTGGTGGCCAGCACCACGCGGCGGCGTCCGTCACTGGCAGCCTGCAGTACGCGCGCCTGCTGCTCTACTGGCAGTTCACCGTGCAGCGCCAGCACCTCGACGCTGCCGTCCAGCGATTCCTGCAGGCCCGCCAGCACGCGCGCGATCTCGCGTTGGCCGGGCAGGAACACCAGCAGGTCACCGGGGTGTTCGGCCAGGGCCTGCTGCACCGCGCGACGCACCTGCAGTTCCAGTGCCTCGTCGCGGCGCGCCGGGAAATGGCTGACCGCCACCGGGTAGCTGCGGCCCTCGCTGCTCAGGCGCGGTGCATCGAGGAAGCGTGCCAGCCGCTCGCCATCCAGCGTGGCCGACATCACCACCAGGCGCAGGTCGTCGCGCAGTTGCGCCTGCACGTCCAGGGCCAGCGCCAGGCCCAGATCGCCACTGAGATGGCGCTCGTGGAATTCATCGAACAGAATCGCGCCGACCTCTTCCATCATCGGGTCGTCCTGCAGCATGCGGGTCAGGATGCCTTCGGTGACGACTTCGATGCGGGTGCGTGCCGAGACCTTGTTCTCGAAGCGGATGCGGTAGCCGACCGTACCGCCGACCTCTTCGCCGAGCTGGCGCGCCATGAACAGCGCGGCGCTGCGTGCGGCCACCCGGCGTGGCTCCAGCAGGATGACCTTGCGGCCCTGCAGCCACGGCGCATCCAGCAGCGCCAGCGGCACCTGGGTGGTCTTGCCGGCGCCGGGCGGTGCTTCCAGCACCAGCCGCGGCTGCGCGGCCAGGTGCTGCTGGATCTGCGGCAGCAGCGGGGAAATCGGGAAGAGCGGGGCGTTCATGTGCAAAGGATAAGGGGCCACGGCGGGCGCAGGTACAATGCGCGGGCACTTTTCCCCCGCGATGACCATGCACCTGATCGATATCGGCGCCAACCTGACCCACGATTCCTTCGACCGCGACCGTGACGCCGTGCTGGACCGCGCACGGCAGGCCGGCGTGGTGCAGATGGTCATCACCGGTGCCAGCCGCGAGCACTCGCCGCTGGCCCTGCAGCTGGCGCAGCAGCATCCGGGCTTCCTGTATGCCACCGCCGGCGTGCACCCGCATCATGCGGTGGAGTACACCGAGGAATGCGATGCCGAGATGCGCGCGCTGCATGCGCACCTGGAAGTGGTGGCGGTGGGCGAGTGCGGGCTGGATTACTTCCGTGATTTCTCGCCGCGCCCGGCCCAGCACCGCGCGTTTGAGCGCCAGCTGCAGCTGGCTTCGGACAATGGCAAGCCGCTGTTCCTGCACCAGCGCGACGCACATGCCGATTTCATGGCCCAGATGAAGAACGTCGAAGGTCGCATTGGCCCGGCAGTGGTGCATTGCTTCACCGGGGAACGCGACGAACTGTTCGACTACCTGGACCAGGACTGGTACATCGGCATCACCGGCTGGCTGTGCGACGAACGCCGCGGCGCGCACCTGCGCGAACTGGTGAAGAACATTCCGGCCAACCGCCTGATGATCGAGACCGACGCGCCGTACCTGCTGCCGCGCACGCTGAAGCCGATGCCGAAGGACCGCCGCAACGAACCGATGTTCCTCTCGCACATCGTCGAGGAACTGGCGCGCGACCGTGGCGAAGACGTGGCGGTGACCGCGGCCAATGCCACGGCGGCCGCGCGCGCGTTCTTCCGCCTGCCCGACGTGGGTTGATCCGGTAGTGCCGGCCGCGGGCCGGCAGCACGGGTGATTGCCGGCCGC
>NZ_CAJYVQ010000013.1 GCF_913778665.1 uncultured Stenotrophomonas sp. | reverse complement strand
AGTCGAGCCATGCTCGACTGCGGCGTGAAGGCAGTCGAGCATGGCTCGACTCTACAATGGGCCATGCATTCCAAGAGCCCGCCCATGCGCATCGTCCACCACCTGGAAAACTCCCGTTCGCTGCGCGTGCTGTGGATGCTTGAAGAGCTGGGGCTGGACTACGAACTGCGCCGCTATCCGCGCGATCCGAAGACGCTGCTGGCGCCGCAGGCGTTGCGCCAGGTACATCCGCTCGGCAAGTCGCCGGTGTTGCAGGACGGAGAGCTGGTGCTGGCCGAGTCCGGCGCCATCCTCGATTACCTTGCTGACCGCTACGACACCCAGCGCCAGCTGTCGCCGTCACCGATTCCGTCCGACGGCGCTGAACGCATTGCCTACCGCTATTGGCTGCACTACGCCGAAGGTTCGGCGATGCCGCCGCTGCTGCTGACGCTGGTGATGGGCCGCATCCGCAACGCGCCGATGCCGTTCTTCGCGCGCCCGATCGCACGCAGCATCGCCGACAAGGCCGAGCGCGGATTCATCGGCCCGCAGCGACGCCTGCATCTGGACTGGATGGAGCGTCGCCTGGCCGAAAGCCCGTGGTTCGCGGGTGAGCGGTTCAGCGCCGCCGACATCCAGATGAGCTTCCCGATCCAGGCCGCGGCCGCACGCGGAGGCGGGCTGGATGACAGGCCGGCGCTGCGCGGTTTCCTCGCGCGCATCGGTGAACGCCCGGCCTACCAGCGCGCCGAGGCCCACGGCGGCCATCTGCAGGCGCTCAGCGGCAATTGAGGCGGGCGGCGGTCGCCCCCATCTTCAAGACCATGGATACCGACACGCCCCGCTTTGACAACCGCCTGCTGCATACCCTGCCGGGCGACACCGAATCCGGCCCGCGCCGCCGCGAAGTGCGCGGTGCAGCCTGGTCGATGGTGATGCCGACGCCGGTCGCGTCCCCCAGCCTGCTGGCCTGGTCGCCGGAGGTAGCCGCCATGCTGGGTTTCGACACCGCCGAAGTGGAGGACGAAGGCTTCGCGCAGGTGTTTGCTGGCAATGCGCTGTATGCCGGCATGCAGCCGTGGGCGGCCAACTATGGCGGCCATCAGTTCGGCCATTGGGCCGGGCAGCTGGGCGACGGCCGGGCGATCTCGCTGGGTGAACTGGTCGCACCGGATGGTCGCCACTGGGAGCTGCAGTTGAAGGGTGCGGGACCGACGCCGTACTCGCGCGGCGCCGATGGTCGCGCGGTACTGCGCTCGTCGATCCGCGAGTTCCTGTGCAGTGAAGCGATGCACCACCTTGGCGTTCCGACTACGCGTGCGCTGTCGCTGGTCGGCACCGGCGAAGACGTCGTGCGCGACATGTTCTATGACGGCCATCCGCGTGCAGAGCCCGGTGCCATCGTGTGCCGCGTATCGCCGTCGTTCCTGCGTTTCGGTTCGTTCGAACTGCCGGCGTCGCGCGGTGAAACCGCGCTGCTGCAGCAGCTGGTCGACGCCTGCATCGCCCGTGACTTTCCCGAACTGGAAGGGCAGGGCGAGCTGCTGTATGGCGACTGGTACGCGCAGATCGCGGTGCGCACCGCCGAGATGATCGCGCACTGGATGCGCGTGGGCTTTGTGCACGGCGTGATGAACACCGACAACCTGTCCGTGCTCGGCCTTACGCTCGATTACGGCCCCTACGGCTGGGTCGAGGATTTCGATCCGGACTGGACACCGAACACCACCGACGCGCAGGGCCGCCGCTATCGTTTCGGCACCCAGCCGCAGGTCGCCTATTGGAACCTGAGCCGGCTGGCGCAGGCGCTGTCGCCGTTGTTCGCCGATGTAGCACCGCTGCAGGCGGGGCTGGCGGCGTATCAGTCCACGTTTGCCGCGTGCACCCGTCGCGATGCAGCGGCCAAGCTCGGCCTGGCTGCGGCCGATGATGAGGACCTGCAGCTTTATCTGCGCTGGCAGCAGCTGATGCAGGACGGCGCGATGGACATGACCTTGGCCTGGCGCGCACTGATGCGCATCGATCCGGCGGCGCCGGACGCAACGGTGCTGGAGGCGGTGTACTACGACGAGGCGCGAGAACAGGCGGTGCAGGCACCGTTGCAGCACTGGCTGCAGGATTACGCGGTGCGTTTGCAGGCCGATCCGTTGTCGGCCAGCGAACGCATGGCGAAAATGGGTGCGGCCAATCCGCTGTACGTTCTGCGCAACTGGCTGGCACAGGAGGCCATCGACCGCGCCGAGCAGGGCGACCTGGGTGGCGTGCACGCGCTGCAGGAGGTGCTGCGCGATCCGTATACGCAGCGGCCGGGGTTGGAACACTACGCGGGCAAGCGCCCGGCCTGGGCCGAGCACCGCGCGGGCTGCTCGATGCTGTCCTGCAGTTCGTAGGGGGGGTGTTTTGCAGGGCTTGCAGCCCTGCACCTGCTTCGAGCCACGGCAACGTCAACTTCAAAACCCGGCATTCCGTGGGTTGGCGGGGTGGGTCCGGTTGAGGGGGACGCCGTAAACCCATCCATGGGGGCTTGGTCGCGGCATCCATGCCGCTCACCCCCCACAACCGGACCCACCCCGCCTTCGACAGACTTCCGCGATCTTTCGGAACGGTACGGGGTCGGATCCCGTTGCTACGCAACGGGCTCTGACCCCAGATGGATTTCGATATCTGATGGAAAAATCGTGTCGACCAAGGTCGACGCCTACCAATAGCCGCACGTCCCAGTAGATCCACGCCATGCGTGGATGAATTCATTCGATCTCTGACAGATGTGCCGACCAACGGTCGGCACCCACCAACAGCGCACGGAATCTGTCAGAGGTGGAGCGGTGTGGGTGGGCAGGACCGTTGGCGCCATGGATGGCGCCATCGAGCCCCCACGGATGGGTTTACGGCGTGTCCTGCCCACCCACACCTCCCCGCCCAACCAGCAGAGTCCCAGAGCCGCTCTGGCCTTTGACGTTGCCGTAGCCGTTGCCGTTGCCGTTGCACTGAGCAGGTGCAGGGCGGCAGCCCTGCCGACACCCCCATACAACGATGGTATTACCCATTCAGTGCGGTATTCGCACGCTTAGTCGATTACCGCACTTGAATGGTGCAGTGCGATAAATCTAATTTCACTTCCGCAGTTTCATAGCAGTCCAAGCGATCCACCCCTGGCGGGGCGAGGGCAGCAGCCGGTGCGGTGCTGAAGCCAGGTGCAGGGGAAGACCGCCGGATTTCCCATCTTCTGTGCGGAGTGATCGCATGCGCCGTCGTCTGTCCGTTGTTTCCCTGTCCCTGCTTGCCTTGCTGCCGTCGCTGGCGCTGGCCTACCAGGCCGAACCTCCGCGCGACGCGCTGCAGGTGCTGCGTGTTGATCGCTACGCCGACGACAGCAACGCCGGCTCGCTGCGCTGGGCCATCAACACCGCCAACACGCAGCCGGGCCGCTACCGCATTGAAATCGCTGCGGTGGGCGACGCGCCGTATGTGATCAAGCCCGCTTCGCCGCTGCCGGACATCAAGGGCCCGGTGCAGATCATCGGCACGTCGTGGGCACGCGATGGCCAGTACGTCGCCATCGACGGCTCGGCCTATGTCACCGGCACCGGCACCGATGCCTGCCCGGGCGCAGAGCCGGGACAGTCCGGCACCAACGTGCGCACCACCACGCTGCCGGGCCTGGTCCTGCGCGATACGCAGGGTGTGGAGCTGGCCGGCCTGGAGATCCGCAACTTCTGCATCGGCGTGCTGGTCAACCGTTCCAGCCGCAACGAGATCCATGACAACCGCATCGTCGCCAACAAGGGCGGTGCCGGCATCATGCTCACCGGCGACGACGGCAAGGGCCAGTCCACCGCTACCACCACCGTGCACAACCGCATCGTGCGCAACGTGTTCCTGGACAACGGCGATGGCCTGGAGCTGACCCGCGGCGCGGCCTGGAACCTGGTGGCCGACAACCTGTTCCAGTCCACCCGCGCCAATCCGGAACCCTCGCAGGGCATCGAGATCCTGTGGGGCAACGACAACAGCGTGGTCCGCAACCGCTTCGTCGATTATTCCGATGGCCTGCAGATCAACTGGGGCAACCGCAACTACATCGCTGCCAACACCTTCACCGGCAATTCGATCGGGCTCAGCATCACCGGCAGCGGCAACGTGGTCGATGGCAACACCATCACCGGCAATGGCATCGGCATCGGCGTGCGCCCGCAGCCGGTCAGTGCGCCGAACCGCTTCACCGCCAACCGGATCTTCGGCAACGGCCTGCCGATCGAGCGCTGCGAAGCTGGCGGCGCGTGCGTGAAGGGCCAGCCGCGCGGCGCCATCGTATTCGGCGTGCCGGGCCTGGAACACGCCAGCTTCGTCGGCTCGCGGGGCCGCGGCGTCGACAACGATCCGTCCAAGCGTGCACGCATCTGCACCACTGCCGGCCAGGCCGACTGTCAGCCGCCGCCGAACCTGGGCCAGGCAGCGCCGCAGCTGACCGCCGTGCAGGGAAAGGGCGCGCAGCGCCAGCTGACCGGCCGTTTCCAGGGCGTGCCCGACAGCCGCTACCAGGTGGAAGTGTTCGGCAACCGCGCAGCCAGTGGCAGCGAGGCCGAGCGGGTGCTGGGCAGCGTCGAGGCCCGCACCGATGCGCAGGGGCAGGGCAGCTTCACCTTCGCGCTCGGTGCCGGGGCAGATGCTGCCGCTGCCGGCAGCCTGACCGCCACGGTCACCTCGGCGCAGGGCGCTACCTCCCCGCTGAGCGCGCCGCTGTCGCTGCGCTGATCACCTCCACGAGACCGCGACCATGAATCCTGCGAAATCCCCATCACCGGGCCTGTCCCTGGGCATCCTCGTTACTGCGCTGCTGCCGGTCCTGGCCAGCGCGCAGTCCAGCAACCGCTATGAAGGCAAGACGCTCACCGGCGACTGGGGCGGCACCCGCACCGACCTGTACGAGCGCGGCATCGCCTTCCGCGGCGATTACGTGGGCGAGGCCATGGGCGTGGTCGAGGGTGGCTACGGCGAGACCGGCGCGCGCTATGCACAGCAGGTCCGCGTGGGCATGGACCTGGACATGGGCAAGCTGGCCGGCTGGGACGGCGGTGCGTTCCACTTCACCCTCAACGACCGTCGCGGCCGCAGCACCTCGGTGGACTTCGTCGGCAACCGCTTCCCGATCCAGGAAGCGTACGGCGGCCAGTACACGCGCCTGACCGAGCTGAGCTACGACCAGACCTTCAACGCAGGCCAGTCGTACTACAAGCTGGGCTACTACGCGATGGGCAACCAGTTCGGCCTGCACAGCCTGCTGACCCATTTCGTCAACGCCGCCTTCTGCGCGCACCCGCTGGCGATGTCCGGCAACAGCGGCTGGTACAACTACCCGATGGCGCGCTGGGGCGGCGAGTTCGCGCAGCAGATCAGCCCGGCGGTGAATGTGCGCACCGGCTGGTTCCAGGTCAACCCGAACCTGGGCGGCAACATCGAGCGCAACGCGTTCCGTCCGTTCGTCTCGGGCACCACCGGTTCGCTGTTCCCGGTGGAAGTGACCTGGACCCCGGCCAAGGGCAGCCGTTACGCCGGCGTCTACAAGTTCGGCGGTTACTACGACACCTCGCGCGTGGACAAGCGCGGCCTGGATACCTCGCCGACCACCGGCCGCCACGGCGCCTACGTGCTGGCCGAGCAGCGCCTGACCCAGGAGTCGGCCGACCCGAGCCGCGGCCTGACTGCGTTCGCGCAGTACATGGTGTCCGACAGCGATACCGCGCAGATCAAGCGCTGGTATGCGCTGGGTGGTGTCTACGAAGGCATCGGCTCGCGCCCGCAGGACAGCATCGCGCTGGGCTACGTCGGCGCCGACATCAACAACCGCCTGGTCAATGCGCGCCGGGCCACGCTGATGGCCGGGGGCGTGCCCACCGATTCGCCGCTGTACAACCTCAGCCAGGCCGAGGAACTGTTCGAACTGTCCTACAGCGTCCAGGTGAACCCGTGGCTGATGATCCGCCCGGACGTGCAGTACATCGTCAACCCGGGCACGTTCAATTACAGCGGTACCGACAACGCCTGGGCCGTCGGTGTCCAGGCCAAGGTGATCTTCTGATGGCCGCGCGCTCCATCTACGCTCTGGTGAATGCCATGAAGTTCCCGTTCGCTTCCGTTGTCCTCGCCGGTGCGCTCAGTGCCTCCCCCCTGCCGGCCCTGGCCGCACCGCCGCCGGCGGTGCTGCAGGTCGGCCAGCTGCGCATCGGCGAGGGCAGCCCCCGCACCATCGTGCCGATCACGGGCGCCACCGCTGAGGTCGCCCTGCGGCAGGCTGCTGCGATTGCCGACAGCAAGTCCACCGACATCGCCGAGTGGCGCATCGACTACCTGGATATCGCCACCGATGGCAAGGCCCTGGTTGCGTTGGGCAAGCGCATCCAGGGCACGCTGGGCGGCAAGCCCGTCATCGTCACTTTCCGCACCAAGGCCGAAGGCGGTGCCAAGCCGATCAGCGATGCCGACTACGGCGCGCTGTACGCCACCCTGCTGCGCGGTGGCGTTGCCCAGTTGATCGACGTGGAGATGTTCCGCGACCCAAAGGTGGTGCAGTCGCTGGTGGCACAGGCGCACAAAGCCGGCGTCAAGGTGGTGATGTCCAACCATGACTTCCATGCCACGCCGCCGCGCGAGGAAATCGTCGCGCGCCTGCTGAAGCAGCAGTCACTGGGCGCGGACGTGCTGAAGATCGCGGTGACGCCGCGGGATGCCGGTGATGTGCTGGCACTGCTCGATGCCACCTGGCAGGTGCGCCAGCAGAGCGACAAGCCGCTGCTGACGATGTCGATGGGCGGCACCGGCGTGGTATCCCGGCTCGCGGGCGAAACCTTCGGCCAGGCCTTGACCTTCGGCATGATCGGCACCCCATCGGCGCCGGGTCAGGTCGAGGTCGATCGCCTGCAGGACGTCCTGCAGGTCATCCATGCATCCAGCCAGGCCGGTCGCTGAGACCTTCCCCGCCGGACGTTCCATCGCACCACGCTGTTGCAGGAAACCGCCCCATGAGCCACGCCTCCGCCGCTGCACCGCCGCTCGTCGTTGAACGGATGAGCCCCTTCCAGTGGACCGCCATCGCCATCTGCGTGCTGTTGAACATGCTCGATGGCTTCGATGTGATGGTCATGGCCTTCACTGCGCCGCATGTGTCGGCGGACTGGGAACTGTCGGGCAAGGTGCTGGGGCTGATGCTCAGTGCCGGGCTGGTCGGCATGGCGCTGGGTTCGTTCCTGCTGGCGCCGTTGGCGGATCGCTGGGGCCGGCGGCCGATGATCGTCTGCTGCCTGCTGATCCTCACCAGCGGCATGGCGCTGTCGGCGCTGGCCGCCAACGCCTGGCAGCTGGGCGCGCTGCGCGCCTACACCGGCATCGGCATCGGCGGCATGCTCGCCGGTGTCGGCGTGATCACCGCCGAGTACGCCAACGCCAAGTGGCGCAGCACAGCGGTCGCGCTGCAGGCCACCGGCTATCCGATCGGTGCCACCGCCGGCGGCGTGCTGGCGGCGTGGATGCTGCAGCACTCGTCCTGGCACAGCGTGTTCCTGATCGGTGCGGCGGCCTCGCTGCTGTGCATTCCGCTGGTGCTGAAGTGCTTGCCGGAATCGCTGGATTTCCTGGTCGCGCGGCGCCCGGCCGATGCGCTGCCGCGACTCAATGCGCTGCTGTCGCGCATGCGCATGCCGGAACGGCAGGCACTGCCGCCGGCACCGGTACGCAATGGCCAGCGCCAGGGCTATGCGGCGCTGTTCGTGGGTGACCTGCGCCGCGTCGCGCTACTGATTGCGCTGGCTTTCTTCCTGCACATGTTCGCCTTCTATTTCGTGCTGAGCTGGACGCCGAAGCTGCTGGTGTCGGCCGGCGTGTCGGCGCAGCAGGGCATCACCGGCGGCGTGCTGCTCAACCTGGGCGGCATCGTCGGCGGCAGCCTGTTCGGCTGGCTGGCCTCGCGCTGGTCGCTGTCGAAGCTGACCGCGGGTGCGCTGCTGCTGGCGATGGTGTCGATGCTGGGCTTTGCGGCCTTCAACACGCAGCTGGGCGTGGCCTTCCCGTTGGCCTTCGTGATCGGCGCGGCCCTGTTCGCTGCGATGGCCGGACTGTATGCAGCGGCCCCGGTGGTGTTCGCCGCCGAGGTACGTGCCACCGGCCTCGGCTGGGCCATCGGCATCGGCCGCATCGGCGCGATTCTCTCGCCGCTCACTGTGGGCGTGCTGGTCGATGGCCACTGGCAGCCGCCGGCGTTGTACGTGCTGTGCGCCCTGCCGCTGCTGCTGGCGGCGTGGGCGTGCCTGGGCCTGCGCGTGGGCGTCGGCCAGAACCGGCCTTGAACCGATGGCCGGCGCAGTTCACTCAATGTGCGATTATCGAATAAAAGGGCCGAATATCGCATTGACCGGGCGGGGCGCCGTGACGACCATGTCCGGGTCGTGTTTTCCCTTCGCAGTGGCCCTGCAGCGTGGCGGCGATGACCGCCGGCAGACGGGGCAAGGAGCAATGCAGTGATCGACAAGACCGTGGCCAGCGTGGAAGCAGCGGTGGCCGATATCCATGATGGCGCCACCGTGATGATCGGTGGCTTTGGTACCGCCGGCATGCCCGATGAGCTGATCGATGCGCTGATCGCGCAGGGCGCGCGCGAACTGGCGATCATCAACAACAATGCCGGCAACGGCGATACCGGCCTGGCTGCGCTGATCAAGCACAAGCGCGTGCGCCGCATCGTCTGCTCGTTCCCGCGCCAGGCCGATTCGCAGCACTTCGATGCCGCCTACCGCGCTGGCCAGATCGAACTGGAGCTGGTGCCGCAGGGCAATCTGGCCGCGCGCATCCACGCCGCTGGCTCCGGCCTGGGCGCCATCTTCACTCCTACCGGCTACGGCACCGAGCTGGCGCAGGGCAAGGAAACGCGCGAGATCGATGGCCGCCACTACGTGCTCGAATACCCGCTGCATGCCGACTTCGCACTGATCAAGGCCGACCGCGGCGACCGTTGGGGCAATCTGGTCTACCGCAAGACCGCGCGCAACTTCGGCCCGCTGATGGCGATGGCCGCACGCTGCGCCATCGTGCAGGTGCGTGAGGTGGTGGCGCTGGGCGAACTGGACCCGGAGGCCGTGGTGACCCCGGGCATCTTCGTGCAGCGCGTGGTGCCGGTGGCCGCAGAAGGAGTGCAGGCATGAACAAGCTCAGCCGCGAACAGATGGCTGCGCGCGTGGCGCGCGACATTCCCGAAGGGGCCTACGTCAACCTGGGCATCGGCCTGCCGACCACGGTGGCGAACTTCCTGCCGGCCGACAAGGAGATCTTCCTGCAGTCGGAGAACGGCCTGCTCGGCATGGGCCCGGCGCCAGCCCCCGGCCAAGAGGACCTGGACCTGATCAATGCCGGCAAGCAGCCGGTCACCCTGCTCACCGGCGGCTGCTACTTCCACCATGCCGATTCGTTCGCGATGATGCGTGGCGGCCACCTCGACATCTGCGTGCTGGGCGCGTTCCAGGTGTCGGAACACGGCGATCTGGCCAACTGGAGCACCGGTTCGGCCGACGTGATTCCCGCCGTGGGCGGCGCGATGGACCTGGCCATCGGTGCCAAGCAGGTCTTCGTGATGATGGACCTGTTCACCAAGAAGGGTGAGAGCAAGCTGGTGGCCGAATGCAGCTACCCGCTGACCGGCCTGCGCTGCGTGTCGCGGGTGTATACCGATGTGGCGGTGTTCGACCTCGGCGCCGACGGCGCGACCGTGCTGGAAATGGTCGAGGGCATGGAGATCGAACAACTGCGTGAACTGACCGGCCTGCCGCTGGCACTGGCCAAGGGAGCCTGAGATGAGCCTGCACGAGACCTACATCGTCGATGGCGTCCGTACCCCGATCGGCCGTTACGGCGGCGCGCTGTCCGGCGTGCGCGCCGACGACCTCGGCGCGATCCCGCTGAAGGCGCTGCTGGCGCGCCATCCGCAGCTGGACCCGGCGCTGGTGGACGATGTCTACCTGGGCTGCGCCAACCAGGCCGGCGAAGACAACCGCAACGTCGCCCGCATGAGCCTGCTGCTGGCCGGCCTGCCGGTGACGGTGCCGGGCAGCACGATCAACCGCCTGTGTGGGTCGGGCCTGGATGCGATCGGCACCGTGGCCCGTGGCATCGCCGCCGGCGAGCTCGGCCTGGCCATCGCCGGTGGCGTTGAATCGATGTCGCGCGCGCCGTTCGTGATGGGCAAGGCGACTTCGCCATTCGCCCGCGACCAGCAGATGGAAGACACCACCATGGGCTGGCGCTTCATCAACCCGCGCCTGCGTGAGCTGCACGGCGTGGAGACCATGGGGCAGACCGCCGAGAACGTGGCCGAGCGCTACCGCATCAACCGCGAGGACCAGGATGCGTTCGCCCTGCGCAGCCAGCAGCGCACCGCCGCTGCGCAGGCGCGTGGCTTCTTCGACGGCGAGATCGTGGCGGTGGACGTACCGGGCCGCAAGCGCGGCGAGACCATCACCGTCGACCGCGATGAACACCCGCGCGGCGACACCACCGCCGAGGCGCTGGCCAAGCTGAAGCCGCTGTTCCGCCAGCCGGGCACGGTCACCGCCGGCAACGCTTCGGGCATCAACGATGGTGCCGCCGCGCTGCTGCTCGCTTCGGGCGCGCAAGTGAAGGCGCTGGGGCTGACCCCGCGCGCGCGCATCCTCGGCTTCGCCAGCGCGGGCGTCGAGCCGGCCATCATGGGGATGGGCCCGGTGCCGGCCAGCCAGAAACTGATGGCGCGGCTGGGCCTGTCGATCAGCGATTTCGATGCCATCGAACTGAATGAAGCGTTCGCCTCGCAGGGCCTGGCCTGCATGCGCCAGCTCGGCCTGGCCGACGATGCCGCGCACGTAAACCCCAATGGTGGTGCCATCGCCCTGGGCCATCCGTTGGGCATGAGCGGTGCGCGGCTGGCGTTGACCCTGCTGCGCCAGCTGGAAGCCAGCGGTGGCCGCCGTGGCCTGGCGACGATGTGCATCGGCGTGGGGCAGGGCGTGGCGCTGGCGATCGAACGCGTGTGAGCCTTCCCCCGTATCCATGATCTGCAAGACAGCCGCGGCCCCCGGGCCGCTCGCCAAAAGGAGTACGCCATGAGCGATCCCACCGAACTGCGCGGCTACCGCAAGCCGTACCCCGGCAGCCAGCCGCCGCGCATCCACCTGCCGTATGCCTCCACCGCGCTGCGTGGCCCGGGTACCGACCCGATCGCCATCCCGGTGACGCTCTCGGAAGTGACCGGCCCGAGCATCAACCGCATCACCCTGGGCGAGCATGCCGCCGACCTGACTGCCGGTTTTCCCGGCCAGCCGCAGGGCGAGCGCATCATCGTCAGCGGCCGCGTGCTCGACGAGAACGGCCGCCCGGTGCGCAACACCGTGGTCGAGGTGTGGCAGTGCAACGCCGCCGGCCGCTACCTGCACAAGGGCGACCAGCACGATGCGCCGCTGGACCCGAACTTCAAGGGCACCGGCCAGGTGCTGACCGACAGCGAAGGCCGCTACCGGTTCACCACCATCAAGCCGGGTGCGTACCCGTGGCGCAACCATTACAACGCCTGGCGCCCGGCGCACATCCATTTCTCGCTGCATGGTGATGGCATCGGCCAGCGCCTGGTCACGCAGATGTATTTCCCGAATGATCCGCTGCTGGCGTTCGATCCGATCTACAACTGCGTGGACGATGCCAAGGCGCGCGAGCGCATGGTGTCCTCGTTCGACTGGGAGAACACCGCCAACGAATTCGCACTCGGCTACCGTTTCGACATCGTGCTGCGCGGTCGCAAGATGACCGTCTGGGAGTAAGACCATGAGTTTCCAATCCACTCCGTGGCAGACCGTGGGCCCGTACTACCGCTTGGGCCTGGAGCCGCTGTACCGCACCGAAATCGCCCCGGCCACCGCGCAGGGCGAGCGCATCGAAGTGCAGGGCCAGGTGCTCGATGGCAACGGCGTACCGGTATCCGATGCCGTGCTGGAAATCTGGCAGGCCGACGCGCAGGGCATCTACGCCCATGGCGAGGATCCGCGCCGTGATGACCACGATCCGGCCTTCGATGGCTGGGGCCGCGTGCCCACCGACGACCAGGGCCGCTTCGCCTTCAGCACCGTCAAGCCAGGCCGCGTGCCGGGCCTGCGTGGCGAGCCGCAGGCACCGCACCTGGTGGTGCTGGTGTTCATGCGCGGCCTGCTGCAGGCCACCCGTGGCCGCATCTATTTCAGTGATGAAGCCAGCAACGGCGGGGACGGCATCCTCGCGCTGGTGCCCGCCGAGCGCCGCCACACCCTGGTCGCACAGGCGCAGGGCAAAGGCCTGTACCACTGGGACGTGCGCATGCAGGGCCCCGATGAGACGGTGTTCTTCGCCTATTGATCGCGGCGCGGCCAACGCGCCTTCCGGCCACTCCACGCCTGCGTGCAGCGGGCGCGGGTAAGCTGTGGCCACCCAGGATGGACTGCACTGATGAGCCACTCCCCAACGCTGCTGGGCGGTCTGTTCGGCGACCCTGTCGTCGATTCCGTGTTCAGTGATGAAGCACGCCTGCAGGCGATGCTGGATGTCGAACGCGCCCTGGCGCGCGCGCAGGTGCAGTGCGGGGTGGTCCCCGCCGCTGCGCTGGCCCCGATCGAAGCGGCGTGCAGCGCCGATCTGTACGCGATCCCCGCGTTGTCGGCGGCCACCGCGCTGGCCGGCAATCCAGCCATTCCGCTGGTCAAGGCCCTTACCGCGCGGGTCAAGGCGAGCGATACCGAGGCCGCGCGCTGGGTGCACTGGGGCGCCACCAGCCAGGACATCATCGACAGCGGCGCGGTGCTGCAGTTGCGCGCGGCGGTCAGCCACGTGCGGGCGCGCCTGCAGCTGCTGTGTACCGCCCTGGCGCGGCTGGCCGAGGCCGAGCGCGGCACCGGCCTGCCCGGGCGCACGCTACTGCAGCAGGCCGTGCCGGTCACCTTCGGGTTGAAGGCGGCCGGTTGGCTGGATGCCCTGCAGCGCAGCCAGCGGCGTCTGGATGCGCTGGCCGACGACATCCTGGTCCTGCAGTTCGGTGGCGCCGCTGGCACCCTGGCTTCGCTGCAGACACGTGGGCTGGATGTGGCCGAAGCGCTGGCCGCCGAGCTGCAGCTGCCGTTGCCGGCGCTGCCCTGGCATACCGCGCGTGACCGCATCGCCGAGTTCGGCAGCGTGTTCGCACTGCTGACCGGCAGCCTGGGCAAGATCGCCACCGACATCGTGCTGCTGATGCAGTCCGAGGTAGCTGAAGCCTTCGAGCCGGCGGGCGAGGGCAAGGGTGGTTCCTCGGCGATGCCGCACAAGCGCAACCCGGTCGGCTGCGTGGCCGCCATTGCTGCCGCAACGCGGGTGCCGGGCCTGCTGTCGACGCTGTTCAGCGCGATGCCGCAGCCGCACGAGCGCGCAGCCGGGCAGTGGCATGCCGAGTGGGATACGGTGCCGGAGATCGTGCGCCTGTGCGCCGGCAGCCTGGCCCAGGTGACCGTGGTGGTGCAGGGCCTGCAGCTGGACCGCGAGCGCATGCGCCAGCACCTGGACAGCCATGGCGGCCTGCTCTACGCCGAAGCCGTGGCGATCACCCTGGGTGAGCGCATCGGCAAGCCGGCCGCGCATGCGCTGGTGGAACAGGCGGCCAAGCAGGCGCTGGCGCAGTCGCTGCACCTGCGCGAGGTGCTGGCGCAGACGCCGGAGGTCACCGCGCAGCTGTCGGCTGCACAACTGGATGCCCTGTTCGCCGCCGACAGCTGGCGCGGCATGGCCGATACCTGGATCGACCGCGTGCTCGCGCGCGTCTGATCCCCACGTTCATCGCTGGAGCACGCATGCCCTTCCTCGACCTTCCGCAGCATCGCCTGCATTACCAGACCGAGGGCTGCGCCGATGCTCCGTGGCTGACCTTCTGCAATTCGCTGGGCACCGACCTGGGCATGTGGCAGCCGCAGGTGGATGCACTGGCCTCGCAATACCGCATCCTGCGCTATGACCGTCGTGGTCATGGCCAGTCCAGCGCGCCGCCGGGGCTGTACACGGTGGCCGAGCTGGGCGCCGATGTACTGGCCCTGTGGGATCACCTGGGCGTCGAGCGCAGCCACTTCTGCGGCTTGTCCATCGGGGGCCTGACCGGTCAGTGGCTGGGCGTGCATGCCGGCAACCGCCTGCGCACGCTCACCGTGGCCGCCACCGCCGCGAAGATCGGCACGCTGGATGGCTGGCAGGCGCGCATCGCCCAGGTCCAGCACGATGGCCTGCTGCCGTTGGTGGATGGCACCCGCGAGCGCTGGTTCACCGCCGGATTCGCACAGGCCCATGCCAGCCAGGTGGAAGACATCCTGCAGCGTTTCCTCGCCACCAGCGTCGAAGGCTACGCTGGCTGCTGCAATGCCGTGGGCACGGCCGACTTCCGGGATGTGCTGGGACGCATCGGCGTGCCGCTGCTGGCCATTGCCGGTGATGACGATCCGGTCTGCGTGCCGGCCGAGCTGCAGGCGATCGCCGATGGCGTGGCGCAGGGGCGCTATGCCGCCGTTGCGGGCCGCCACATCTGCAACCTGGAATCCCCGCAGGCGTTCACTGCCGCACTGGCCGCGCACCTTTCCGCGCAGCACTGAATCACTCAACAGGGTTAAGACGATGGACGAACAGGAACGCTACGAAGCCGGGCTGGCGGTGCGCCGTGAGGTGCTGGGCGACGCGCATGTGGAACGTTCGCTGCAGGCACGCACCGAATTCACCACCGAATTCCAGGAGTTCATCACCCGCACCGCATGGGGCACGGTGTGGACACGCGACGGACTGCCGCGGCATACACGCTCGCTGCTGACCATCGTGATGATGGTGGCGCTGGGCCATGACGAGGAGTTCAAGCTGCACATCCGCGCGGCCCGCAACAACGGGGTGACGCCGGAGGAGATCAAGGAAGTGCTGCTGCAGGCGGCCATCTACTGCGGCGTACCGGCGGCCAACCACGCGTTCGCCCTGGCCAAACCGATCCTGGAAGAGCAGGCGTCCGAGCGCTGATATGGAATCCGCCGGGCCATGCCCGGCGGCGTTGCCTCAATTCAACAACGTGCCCAACCGCTGCGCGGCATCGCGCAGGCGCGGCAGCAGCTGGGTCTGCATCACCCCCAGGCCGATGCGGCCTGCCTGGGTGCCGATGTTCAACGCGCCGACCACATCGCCGCTGCGCGAGCGCACCGGCACGGCGATCGAACGCAGGCCGATTTCCAGTTCCTGGTCGACCAGCGAGACGCCTTCGCGTCGCACCTTCTCCAGCAGGTCGAGGAAGTCCTCCATGCGCGTGACCGTGCGTTCGGTGCGCGGCCGCAAGGGATTGCGTTCCAGATAGCCTTCGAGCGTGTCGCGCGGCAGTGCGGCCAGCAGCACCCGGCCCATCGAGGTGCAATACGCGGGCAGGCGGCTGCCCGCACGCAGGCCGATGGACATGATGCGCACCGTTTCCGCGCGGGCAACATACAGGATGTCATCGCCATCGAGCACGCCCAGCGAGCACGATTCGTGCACGTCATCGCGCAGGGCATCCAGCACCGGCTGCGCGGCCGCCGTCATCGACGACGAGGCGACATAGGCGCCGCCCATACCCAGCACGCGCGGCAGCAGCACGAAGCCACGGCCCTGTTCGCCGACGTAACCGAGCTTTTCCAGCGTATACAGCACGCGCCGTACCGCTGCGCGCGAGATGCCGGTGTCACTGCTGATCTGCGACATGGTTACTTCGCGCGGATGCTGCGAAAACACGCTCAGCACGGCCAGGCCGCGGCCGAGCGAGGTCATGAAATCCGGATCCCCCTGATTATCCTGGATCTGCTGCATCAGCTCATGGGCCAGGCCGCGGTCCTGCGGTGGCGCAGGCGGGCGCTTGGGACGACGGCTGGGAGGAACGGCAGGCATGGCAGCAGCTTTCATCAGGTTCGACCTTGCATGGTAAGCGCTGGAACCGGTAACCGGTACCCACGCGGCGCAGCCTGGCAGGCTGCACCGCGTGGCATGGGTCACTTGCGCTCGGGCAGCGCGTAGGCGATCACGTAGTCGCCACGGTCTGGCGACTGGCGTGCGCCACCGGCGGAAATCACCACGTACTGGCGGCCGGTTTTCGGCGAGATGTAGGTCATCGGCGTGCCCTGGCTGCCGACCGGCATGCGGGCCTTCCACACTTCCTCACCGGTGCGGCTGTCGTAAGCGCGCAGGTAGTAATCCTGCGTACCGGCGAAGAACAGCAGGCCGGACTGCGTGGCCAGCGAACCGCCCAGGGTCGGCATGCCGATCGGAATCGGCAGGCCCATCTTGATGCCCATCGGCCCGGTATCCTTCACCGTACCCACCGGCACCTGCCAGACCAGCTGGCGGGTAGCCAGGTTGATCGCCGACATCGTTCCGAACGGCGGCTTCTGGCAGGGGATGCCCAGCTTGGACAGGAAGCGGTCGCGCAGCGAGCCGTACGGTGTACCAGTCTGCGACGCCGCACCCATTTCCACGCCACCGGCGCCGCTGGTCATCTGCGCACGCGGGATCAGCTTGGTCCACAGGCCCAGGCGCATGTCATTGACGAACAGGTAGCCGGTGGTCGGGTCGACCGAGGCGCTGCCCCAGTTCATGCCGCCCAGCGAACCCGGCCACTGCAGCGCGAGATCTTCGCCCGGCGGGGTGTACATGCCGTCGTAGCGGAACTGCTTGAACTGGATGCGGCACAGCATCTGGTCGATCGGGGTCGCACCCCACATGTCCGACTCGGTCAGCGTCTGCGCGCCGATCTGCGGCAGGCCCACCGACAGCGGCTGGGTCGCGGCATAACGTTCGCCTTCGGCATTGCCCTGCGGTGCCGGGATATTGCGCACTTCGCTGATCGGCACGCCGGTCTCGCGGTTGAGCATGAAGATCTGCCCGGCCTTGGTGATCTGCAGCAGGGCGGGCAGGGTGCCGCCCTTGCCGTCTGGCACGTCGGTCAGGGTCGGCTGCGCCGGCAGATCGTAATCCCACAGATCGTGATGCACGGTCTGGTAGACCCAGCGCTCCTTGCCTGTGGCGACGTCCAGCGCGACCACGGCCGAGCTGTACTTGTCATCCTGCGGGGTGCGCTCGCCGGCCCACTGGTCCGGCGTGGTGTTGCCGGTGGGCAGGTAGACCAGGCCCAGCTGCGGGTCGTAGGCCATCGAGGTCCACACGTTCGGGGTGGCACGGGTGTAATGGATCGACGGATCCAGCGGCACGTCCGGGGTTTCCTTGGACAGATCCCAGACCCAGGCCAGCGCGCCAGTACGCACGTTGTAGGCACGCACCACGCCGGACGGTTCACCCACTTCGATGTTGTCGGCCACGCGGCCGCCCACCACGATCAGCTCGCCCGCCACCAGCGGCGCGGCGGTGAGGGTGTAGAAGCCGGGCTTGATCTCGCCCATGCCGGTCTTCAGGTCGACCACGCCGTTGCTGCCGAAGTCCGGGCACAGCGCGCCGGTCTTGGCATCCAGCGCGAACAGGCGCGCATCGATGGAGGTCATCAGGATGCGCTTTTCGCACAGGGCCGGGCCGGCGCTGGCGGTCTCGGTGGCCGGCTGCGGCGCGGGTGCCGGCGCAGCCGTCGTTGCGGCTTCCGATGCCGTGGTCGCATCGAAGTAGCCCAAGCCACGGCAACGCTGCCAGTTCGGTGCGGTGGCCTTGGGATCGAAGGCCCAGCGCTGCTTGCCGGAGTCGGCGTCGATGGCGATCACCTGGTTGTGCGGGGTGCACAGGTACAGGGTGTCGCCGATCTGCAGCGGGGTGTTCTGGTCCTCGGCACCGAAGCCGTTGCTTTCCGGCACGTCGCCGGTGCGCGCGGTCCAAGCGACCTGCAGTTCCTTCACGTTGGCCGGGGTGATCTGGTCCAGCGCGGCGAAGCGGGTGCCGGCGGTGGTGTTGCCCCAGTGCATCCAGTCGCGCTGTTCAGCGCCCTTGGCCACCGGCACCACCGGCGGCGTCGTGCCCTGTGCGGTCTGCACCGGGCGCGGTTGGAAGGCGGAGAAGGCCGTGCCCAGCAGGCCGACCAGCAGCACCGTGGCCACGCCGTAGGCGCCACGGCCGGCGACCTGGCCACGGCTGCGGCGCAATACCGGCCAGGCCAGCGCGACCAGCAGGGCCAGCACAGCCGGCATCACCAAGCGCGAGACCAGCGGCCAGAACTCCCAGCCTGCATCTGCCTGCGCCCACACCAGCGTGGCCACGAAGGCCATGCCGTACAGCAGCGCACCGGTCGGCCGGCGCATCATCAGCAGTACGCCGGCGACGGCCGACACCGCACCCATCAGCAGGAAATACCAACTGCCCCCCAGCTGTACCAGGCGAACACCACCGACCAGCAGAGCCAGGCCGAACAGGGTCACCAGGATGCCGAGCAGGACCACCAGCACACGGCACAGGGCCGGAACTTTCGTCGTCTCGTCCACGTTGCATGAACCTCATTGCGAAAAACCCGCGCGGAGGCGGGAAAGCCCCGCGCGCGCCAGGCGTGGCGGGGGCCGTCGGCATCCCGGGCGGCTGCGGCGGGCAGGCGTCTGCCTGCTTATGACGCAGGCGGGGTGAATGACCGGTTAGGGCGATTATCGCACGGGTGTGCGATTTTGGTGTGATGCTGCGAGGCCATGGGTGGAACGCAGCGGCGCGGTGGTGCCGGGAACGGGCAGGGCCGGGGCGAACCGGTTACCCTATGCCGCCATACAAGCTGGTAGCTGCAATGACCGACGCCACCGTGGCCGTCCCCGCCTGGGCCTCGCGCCTGCGCGATATCGCCGATTTCCCGAAGCCCGGCATCCTGTTCAAGGACATCATGCCGCTGCTCGCCCACGGTGAAGACTTCCGCGGCGCGATCACGGCCATGGCCGACCGCTGGCGCGGGCAGCAGCTGGACGCCATCGTCGGCATCGAATCGCGTGGTTTCATCCTGGGCGCCGCCATGGCGCTGGAACTGGGCGTGGGCTTCGTGCCGGTGCGCAAGCCGGGCAAGCTGCCGGGCAAGGTGCTGCGCGAGGAATACACGCTGGAGTACCGCAGCGACTGCATCGAGGTGCATGCCGATGCACTGTCGGCCGGCGCGCGCGTGGCGATCATCGATGACGTGCTGGCCACCGGCGGTACGCTGGTCGCGGCGCTGTCGCTGGTGCGCCGCCTCGGCGTTGACGTGGTCGGCGCCGGTGTACTGGTCGAGCTGGACGGCCTCGGTGGCCGTGCGCGCTGGGAAGCGGACCTGCCGCTGCACACCGAACTGGTGTTCTGAGTCTGTCGCCGGGCGTGGCCCGGCGCTACACACGGCATGCAGGTAGCGCCGGGCCAAGGCCCGGCGCCCACCTTGCCGATCACATCATCCGCACGCGGAAACGACGGCCCTTGATCTTGCCGGCTTCCAGCTTGGCCACGGCCTTGTTGGCCTGCTCACGGGCGATCGCCACGTAGGAGCGGGTCGGGAAGATCGCAATCTTGCCGATGAACTTGCTCGACAGGCCGGCGTCGCCGGTCAGTGCACCGAGGATGTCACCTGGGCGCAGCTTGTCGGTCTTGCCACCATCGATGCGCAGCGTACGCATCGCCGCCTGCGGCAGCTCGGCCGGGCGCGCGGTCGCCAGCGGCGTCTTCTGCCAATCCAGCGGTTGCCCCATCTGTGCTTCGATCGCTTCGGCGCGGGTCTTCTCGCGGCCGGCCACCAGGCTGATCGCCAGGCCACTGGCACCGGCACGACCGGTGCGGCCCACGCGGTGCTGGTAGCTCTCCACGTCGGTCGGCAGTTCGTAGTTGATCACCGCTGCCAGTTCTTCCACGTCCAGGCCACGCGCGGCTACGTCGCTGGCGACCAGCACGTTGCAGCTGCGGTTGGCCAGCAACAGCAGCACTTCCTCGCGGTCGCGCTGCTCCATGTCGCCATGCAGGGCCAGCGCCGAGAAACCGAACTGCTGCAGCGAATTCGCAACCTCGTCCACGTCCTTGCGGGTGTTGCAGAACACCACCGCCGATTCGGGCGTGTATTTCAGCAGCAGGCCGGCCAGCGCCTTCTGCCGGTGCGCCGGTTCCACCTCGCAGAACATATGGCGGATGGCCGGTGCCTGGTCGGCGCCTTCCACGGTCACTTCCACCGCGTCGCGCAGCAGGTCGCGTGCCATGGCACGGATGCTGTCGGGGAAGGTGGCCGAGAACAGCAGGCTCTGTCGATCCTTGTGGGTACGGCCGGCGATCTCGCGGATCGGTTCCTCGAAGCCCATGTCGAGCATGCGGTCGGCTTCGTCCAGCACCAGCGTGCGCACCGCGCCAAGATTCAGCGCGCGCTTGCGCGCCAGCTCCTGCACGCGGCCGGGCGTGCCGACCACCACGTGCGGGTCGTGGCCTTCCAGCGACGCCAGCTGCGGGCCCAGCGGCACGCCGCCCACCAGCAGCAACAGCTTCAGGTTGGGGATGCCGGTGGCCAGCTTGCGGATCTGCTTGCCGACCTGGTCGGCCAGTTCGCGGGTCGGGCACAGCACCAGCGCCTGCACACGGATCAGGCTGGGATCGATGGACTGCAGCAGGCCCAGGCCGAAGGCGGCGGTCTTGCCGCTGCCGGTCGGCGCCTGTGCGATCACATCGCGGCCATCGAGGATGGCCGGCAGGCTCTGCGCCTGCACAGGGGTGAGAGTGGTGTAGCCGAGAGCATCCAGGCCGGGCTGCAGGGCCGGGCTCAGTGGCAGGGTCGAAAAGTCGGTCATGGCGCATTGTACCTGCACGCGCGGCCGGTCCCGCCTAATGGAGGTGGGGTCGGATCCCTCCTCCACGCATGGCGGGGGTCCATGGGGGACCGACCTTGGTCGGCTCGCTCTTGCTCAGCCCAGCACCGCCAGCACGCCCTGATGAATCGCCAGGCCACCAAACAGCAGCCAGGCAAACAGGATCAAGGCCAGCAGCAGCGGCTTCAGGCCTGCCTGGCGCAGCGCCGAGACGTGGGTGGTCAGGCCCAGCGCGGCCATTGCCATCGCCAGCAGCACGGTATCCAGCTGCACCAGTCCGGCCTGAAGTCCGGCCGGTACCAGGTGCAGCGAGTTGAAGCCGGCCACTGCCACGAAACCGAACGCGAACCACGGCACGACGATGCGCGCCTTGCTGCCGTCGGTGCTGGCCTTGCCGCCACGCGCCAGCCATAGCGACAGCGCGACCAGGAACGGCGCCAGCAGCATCACCCGCACCATCTTGGTGATCACCGCGGTATCAGCCGCCGCTTCATTGACCGCCCTGCCAGCGGCCACCACCTGCGCGACTTCATGCACCGTCGCGCCGGTGAACAGCCCGTACTGGCGCGCGTCCATCGCCAGCCATCCGTGTGACTGCACCAGCGTGTACAGCACCGGGTACAGGAACATCGCCAGCGTTCCGAACACGACCACCGTAGAGACTGCGACGGTGACCTGCGCTGTGCGCCCGCGTACCACCGGTTCGGCGGCCATCACCGCTGCCGCGCCGCAGATCGCGCTGCCGGCGCCGATCAGCATCGCCGCCTCGCGTTCCATCTTGAACACGCGCATGCCCAGCCAGCAGGCCAAGCCGAAGGTGCTGGCGACCACCAGCACGTCCATCAGCACACCGGCGACGCCGACATGTCCGATGTCCTGGAACGTCAGGCGCAGGCCATACAGCACGATGCCGGCGCGCAGCAACCAGTGCTTGGAGAACCCGACGCCGGCCGCGCTGTTCGGCGCCAGGCGCGGATAGAAGGTGTTGCCGACCATGATGCCGGCCACGATCGCCACGGTCAGCGCGCTCAGGCCATGTGCCTGCAGCCAGGGCAGCTCGGCCAGGTACAGCGACGCGGCCGAGATCAGGCCGACCAGCAGCAGGCCGGGCAGGCGCGGCTGCCAGCGCTGGCGCAGGGCGGACAGGGACCAGGAGGAAAGGGCGAGGGCATTCATGGCGACGGCAGGGCTGAAGTGACAATACGAGCGTGCGCCTGCGCGATCGACCTGTAAAACAAATAATATGGGTGAAACCTACCTATCAAGCGGGTAATCGCCATGCGTCTGACCTTGCGCCAGCTGCAGGTGTTCGTCGCCATCGCCGACCACGGCAGCACCACCGCCGCGGGCCAGGCCATCGCGCTCTCGCAGTCGGCCAGCAGCGCCGCCCTGCAGGAACTGGAGGCACACTTCGGCACCCCACTGTTCGACCGCATCGGCCGCCGCCTGGCCCTGAACGGCCACGGCCGGGCGTTGCTGGAGCCGGCGCGCACGCTGCTGGTCAACGCCGCTGACCTGGAGCGGCACCTGGCCGCGGGCGGCGACCCGGCGCAGGGCGCTCCGCTGAGGCTGGTGCTGGCGGCCAGTACCACCATCGGCAACTATCTGCTGCCGCGGCGCATCGCCGAGCTGCTGCGCCAGGCACCGCAGGCCGAGGTCGACCTGCGCATCGACAACAGCGCAGGCGTGGTGGCCGCCGTGCAACGCCTGGACGTCGACGCCGGCCTGATCGAAGGCCCGTGCCACGAACGCGGCCTGCAGGTCACGGCCTGGCAGCGGGACCCGCTGGTGATCGTGGCCGCCGCCGATGCCCCAGCATGCTGGTCGCTGGATGAACTGCGCCGCGCCCGCTGGCTGCTGCGTGAACCCGGCTCTGGCACCCGTGAAGCGGTTGAACACGCGCTGCTGCCACACCTGCGCGGCTTCGCGCAGACCCTGCAGCTGGGCAACACCGAAGCGATCAAGCAGGCCGCGATCGCCGGCCTCGGCGTGGCCTGCCTGTCCCGTCATGCGCTGGAGGAGCCGCTGGCGCTGGGCCGCCTGCGCGTACTCGAGACCCCACTGCCGCCCCTGCAGCGCACCCTCTGGCTGGTACGCCACCCGGGCAAGCAATGGCTGCCGGGGCTGCAGGCGTTGCTGGGGGAGGTGGGGTAATTCATCAGATTCCCATGTGTTGACCAAGGTCGACACCCACCAGAGCAGAATGCCGTCACGGCAGATCGCAGGGAATGGTCGAAGGCGGGGTGGGTCCGGTTGCGGGGGCGTGAGCCGCATGGATGCGGCGACCGAGCTTTGGCTGCGGCCGTTGCCTCTGCGGGTGCCGGGTGCAACCCGGCCGACGCCCCCAACCCGTACAATATCCGGATGCCTCTGATTACTCTGCAGAACGTCGACTTCAGCGTCGGCGGCCCGTTGTTGCTGGAAAAGGCCGAACTGTCGATCGAGCCGGGCGAACGCATCGCCCTGATCGGCCGCAACGGCGCCGGCAAATCCACCCTGCTCAAGCTGCTGTCCGGCGACCACAAGCCCGACGACGGCGAAGTCCGCGTGCAGCAGGGCGTGCGCGTCACACGCCTGGAGCAGGAGGTGCCGCACGGCGCCGCCGGCTCGGTGTTCGACGTTGTCGCCGATGGCCTGGGCGAACTGGGCCAGTGGCTGGCCGAATTCCACCACCTCAGCCACGCCGAGGTCTTCGACGGTGAAGCCCTGGGCAACGTGCAGGCCAAGATCGACGCCGCCAATGGCTGGGGCTTGGACCAGCGCGTCAGCGAAACCCTGACCAAGCTCGACCTCGACGGCGAGGCCGAGTTCGGCCGCCTGTCCGGCGGCATGAAGCGCCGCGTGCTGCTGGCCCGTGCACTGGTGTCCAGCCCCGACGTGCTGCTGCTGGACGAACCGACCAACCACCTCGACATCGAAGCCATCGACTGGCTCGAAGCGTTCCTGAAGGGCTGGAGCGGCAGCGTGGTGTTCGTCACCCATGACCGCCGCTTCCTGCGTGCGCTGGCCACCCGCATCGTCGAGATCGATCGCGGCCAGGTCACCAGCTGGCCAGGCGACTGGGCCAATTACGAGCGCCGCCGCGAGGAACGCCTCAACGCGCAGGCGCAGGAGAACGCCCGCTTCGACAAGCTGCTGGCGCAGGAAGAAGTGTGGATCCGCCAGGGCATCAAGGCGCGTCGCACCCGCGATGAAGGCCGCGTACGCCGCTTGAAGGCGATGCGCGTGGAGCGTTCGCAGCGCCGCGACCTCAGCGGCAACGTCAAGATGGAAGCCGCGCAGGGCGTCAGCTCCGGCAAGAAGGTCATCGACGTCAAGGACATTTCGTTCGCCTTCGGCGAGCGCACCATGGTCCGCGACTTCACCACCACCATCATGCGCGGCGACCGCATCGGCCTGATCGGCCCCAACGGCAGCGGCAAGACCACGCTGCTGAAGCTGCTGCTGGGCGAACTGCAGCCGGCCAAGGGCGAAGTCAACGCCGGCACCAATCTGCAGATCGCGTACTTCGACCAGTACCGCGCGGTGCTGCGCGAAGACTGGAGCGCGATCGAGAACGTGGCCGAAGGCCGTGATTTCCTCGAGTTCAACGGCAAGCGCAAGCACGTGCATGCGTACCTGCAGGACTTCATGTTCACCCCGGAGCGCGCGCGCGCGCCGATCACCCGCCTGTCCGGTGGCGAGCGCAACCGCCTGCTGCTGGCCAAGCTGTTCGCGCAGCCGTCCAACCTGCTGGTGATGGACGAACCGACCAATGACCTGGACGTGGAAACCCTGGAGCTGCTGGAAGAGCTGCTGGGCGAGTACACCGGCACGCTGCTGCTGGTCAGCCACGATCGTGACTTCATCGACAACGTGGTGACCTCCACGCTGGTGATGGAAGGCGATGGCGTGATCGGTGAGTACGTGGGCGGCTACAGCGACTGGCAGCGCTATGCGGCCAGCGTGGCGCCAGCGCCGGCCGTCGTGGCGGCCGCCAAGCCGGCTGCCGCACCTGCGGCCGCCGCTGCGACGCCTGCAGCGCCCAGGCGCAAGCTGGCTTACAAGGAAGCGCGCGAACTGGAGCAGCTGCCGAAGACCATCGAGAAGCTGGAAGGCGATGTCGAAGGACTGACCTCGGCGATGAACGACCCGTCGTTCTACACCCGCAGCAGCGCCGAAGTGACCGCGCACACCCAGCAGCTGGCCAAGGTGCAGGCGGAGCTGGATGCCGCTTACGCGCGCTGGGAAGAGCTGGAAGGCTGAGCGTTGCTCGGCGCCAGCGGTTGCGCCGATTGATGTAGAGCCGAGCCCACGCTCGGCTCGGTAGATCCACGCCATGCGTGGATATCCGGAATCTGTGCGGAACAACGGTCCGCACCTACCCACCGACGGTCCGCACCTACCGGGGGCCGGCCGTCATTTGACCCCGTGCAGATCCCGCAGCTGGCTCGGCCGGCTGCCGAAATACGCGGCCAGATCGGCGATGTCCTGGTCACTCAGGTCCTTCGCCTGCGGCGTCATCAGCATGTGCTGGCGGTCGCCGGCGCGGTAGGCCTGCAGGGCATGCGCCAGATAGTCGCCATATTGCCCACCCAGCTTGGGATAGGTCGGGTCGATCGGCGCGTTGCCGTCAGCCCCGTGGCAGTCGATGCAGCTCTGGTTGGTGGCCTTGCCCTTCACCTTGGCGCGGGCTTCGCCGGCGGCCTCGCGGCCTGCAGGCAGGCCGGCCGACGACGACGAACCGTGTTCGCCGCTGGCATGGCCCGGGTCGGCGGCGGATTTCTCGCTGTTTTCCACCTGCGACTGCGAACAGGCGGCCAGCAGCAGGGCAACGGACAGGGCGATGGCATGACGCATCGGATGCGCGGCTTTCGACATGGGCGGGCCTTACTTGACGGTGGACAGGTAAACAGAGAGATCGGCGATCTCCTGTTCGCTGAAGCTCATCGACTGCGCCTGCATCGTCGGATGCCGGCGCTTGCCCTGGCGGTACTCGGTCAGGGCCTGGGCCAGGTACTGCTGGGTCTGGCCGCCGATCTTCGGCACCCGGTAGCTGGGGTAGGCGTTCTTGTAGCCGGTGATGCCGTGGCACCCCTGGCAGGTGTAGGCCAGCACGCGGCCATTGTCGAAGTTGCCGGTGGGCGCGGCAGGCGCCGGCGCGGCGGCGGCAGCCGGGGCCGGAGCGGGTGTGGCAGTAGCAGGAGCGGGCTGTGCGGCGGCCCCAAAGGGCAGGAGGACGGCCAGAGCGAGACAAGCGGCGAGCGGCTGCGGGCGCATGGTGTCGTTTCCGGGGTTTCGGGTCTGGTCGTTCCGGCGTGGGGTACGGAACGACCCGAGTATAGCCTCAGGTTTCATCTAGCTGAAATGGGGGGGAGGCCGACCAGCGGCGTGAAGGCACCATGACCTTTGGGATATGGTGTGGCCGTGAAGTGGTGCATTACTTTGCTACCACACCTGTCCACGCATCCTCCAGGGACCTGACGATGTCGCACCCAATCTTCCTGTCTGGCCGTCGCAGCGGAATCTGCGCTGCCGCACTGCTGATCTCCACCTCACTGCTGCTGGGCGGTTGCGCCGCAGGGCCCAATTCCGAAGCCAAGGCGGCCGAGACCAAGGAGGAGAAGAAGGTCGACGCGGTTCCGGTCGAGGTGGCAGTGGCCAGCCACCGCGCGGTCGCGGCCAGCTACACCGGCACCGCCGCACTGGAGCCGCGCGCCGAATCGCAGGTGGTCGCCAAGACCTCCGGTGTGGCACTGGCGGTGCTGGTCGAGGAAGGCCAGCGGGTCACCGCTGGGCAGCCACTGGTGCGGCTGGATCCGGACCGCGCACGCCTGGCCGTTGCACAGAGCGAAGCGCAGATGCGCAAGCTGGAAAACAACTACCAGCGCGCCCAGAAGCTGGTCGGCCAGCAGATGGTCAGCGCCGCCGATGTCGACCAGCTGCGCTACGACCTCGAAAACGTCCGCGCGCAGTACCGCCTGGCTACGCTGGAGCTGTCCTACACCACGGTGGTCGCACCGATCTCCGGGGTGATCGCCTCGCGCTCGATCAAGACCGGCAACTTCGTGCAGATCAATACGCCGATCTTCCGCATCGTCGACAACTCGCGGCTGGAAGCCACCCTGAACGTGCCCGAGCGCGAACTGGCCACGCTGCGTGCCGGCCAGCCGGTGACGCTGGCCGCCGATGCGCTGCAGGGGCAGAGCTTCACCGGCACCGTTGACCGCATCGCGCCGGTGGTGGATTCGGGCAGCGGCACGTTTCGCGTGGTCAGCGCCTTCGATGGCGCTGCCCACGCGCTGCAGCCCGGCATGTTCGGCCGCATCCGCATCGATTACGACCAGCGTGCCGATGCGCTCGTGGTGCCGCGCCTGGCGCTGCTCGACGACGGTGAGCCGGCGGTGTTCCGGGTGCGCGAAGGCAAGGTCGCACGCGTACCGGTCAAGCTGGGTTATGCCGAGGGCCCGTGGGTGGAGATCCGTGATGGCCTGGCGGCCGGTGATCAGGTGGTCACCGCCGGCAAGGTCGCGCTGCGCGATGGCACCGCAGTGCAGGTGATCGCCGATCCGAAGGCGAAGACGGTAGCCGCAGCCGGCAAGGCGGCAGACAAGGCCGGGAGCAAGCAATGACCGCCCCGGGCCACGACGACGGTGCCTCGCCGGCAAGCGACGGCGCCGCCGCCGGCATGCGCGGCGGCCTGGTGGAATTCGCCACGCGCCGCCGCGTGACCATCGCCATGTGCACGGTCACCTTGCTGCTGTTCGGGCTGATCGCGCTGGGCAACCTCAAGGTCAACCTGCTGCCCGACCTGAGCTACCCGACGTTGACCGTGCGCACCGAATACACCGGTGCGGCGCCGACCGAAATCGAAACCCTGATCACCCAGCCGGTCGAAGAAGCGGTGGGCGTGGTCAAGAACCTGCGCAAGCTGAAGTCTGTCTCGCGCACCGGCCAGAGCGATGTGGTGCTGGAGTTCGCCTGGGGCACCAACATGGACCAGGCCAGCCTGGAGGTGCGCGACAAGATGGAAGCGCTGAACCTGCCACTGGAGGCCAAGGCCCCGGTGCTGCTGCGCTTCAATCCGTCCACTGAGCCGATCATGCGCCTGGTGCTGTCGAGCAAGACTGCGCCGGCCACCGATGCCGACGCGATCCGCGAGCTGACCGGCCTGCGCCGCTATGCTGATGAAGACCTGAAGAAGAAGCTCGAGCCGGTCACCGGCGTGGCTGCGGTCAAGGTCGGCGGCGGCCTGGAAGACGAGATCCAGGTCGACATCGACCAGCAGAAGCTGGCGCAGCTGAACCTGCCGATCGACACCGTCATCAAGCGCCTGAAGGACGAGAACATCAACATCTCCGGCGGCCGCCTGGAGGAAGGCTCGCAACGCTTCCTGGTGCGTACCGTCAACCAGTTCGCCGACCTGGAGGAAATCCGCAACCTGCTGGTCACCACCCAGGCGTCCAACGGCAGCGCGGCAGACTCGGCGCTGCAGCAGATGTTCAACATCGCCGCATCGACCGGTTCGGCGGCGGCCATCGCGGCGGCGTCGGCGGCACAGAGCGCATCGACCGGCGGCGGTTCCAGCGTAGTCGCCAACGGCGTGCCGGTGCGGCTGAAGGACGTGGCGACCGTGCGCCAGGGCTACAAGGAGCGCGAAGCGGTGATCCGCCTGGGCGGCAAGGAATCGGTCGAACTGGCGATCTACAAGGAAGGTGATGCCAACACCGTGTCCACCGCCGAAGCGCTGCGCAAGCGCCTGGAGCAGATCAAGGACACGTTCCCGGCCGATGTCGAGATGACCACGATCGAGGACCAGTCGCGCTTCATCGAGCACGCCATCGCCGACGTCAAGAAGGACGCGGTGATTGGCGGCCTGCTGGCGATCCTGATCATCTTCCTGTTCCTGCGCGATGGCTGGAGCACGTTCGTGATCAGCCTGTCGCTGCCGGTCTCGATCGTCGCCACGTTCTTCTTCATGGGCCAGCTCGGCCTGAGCTTGAACGTGATGTCGCTGGGCGGCCTGGCCTTGGCCACCGGCCTGGTGGTGGACGATTCGATCGTGGTGCTGGAGAGCATCGCCAAGGCGCGCGAGCGTGGCCTGGGCATCCTGCAGGCAGCGATTGCCGGTACCCGCGAAGTGAGCATGGCGGTGGTCGCCTCGACCCTGACCACCATCGCCGTGTTCCTGCCGCTGGTGTTCGTCGAAGGCATCGCTGGCCAGCTGTTCCGCGACCAGGCACTGACCGTGGCGATCGCCATCGCGATCTCGCTGCTGGTGTCGATGACCCTGATCCCGATGCTCAGCTCGTTGAAGGGACGGCCGCCGCTGGCGTTCCCGGAGGAAGCGCCGAACGCACCGTGGCAGCCACAGAACCGCTGGCAGAAGCCGGTTGCGCTGGGCCGTCGCGGCGCGGTGGCGACCGTGCGCTGGGGCTTCTATGCGCTGGCCTGGCTGGTGGTGCGCCTGTGGCGCGGCGTGGTGGCGGTGGTCGGGCCGGTGATGCGCAAGGCCAGCGACCTGGCGATGAAGCCTTACGCCGGCGCCGAGCGCGGTTACCTGCGCCTGCTGCCGAGCGCGCTGGCCCATCCCGGCAAGGTGCTGGCCGTGGCAAGCCTTATCTTCATGGCGACCATGGCACTGGTGCCGATGCTCGGTGCCGACCTGATCCCGCAGCTGGCGCAGGACCGCTTCGAAATGACGGTGAAGCTGCCGGCAGGCACGCCGCTGAAGCAGACCGATGCGCTGGTGCGTGAGCTGCAGCTGGCGCACGGCAAGGGCGAAGGCGTGGCCTCGCTGTACGGCGTCAGTGGCAGCGGCACCCGCCTGGATGCCAGCCCGACCGAGAGCGGCGAAAACATCGGCAAGCTGACCGTGGTGATGGAAGGCGGCGGCAATCCGCGCACCGAAGCGGCGATCACCGAACGTCTGCGCGACACCATGACCCAGCATCCGGGTGCGCAGGTCGACTTCGCGCGACCGGCACTGTTCAGCTTCTCCACCCCGCTGGAAATCGAGCTGCGCGGGCAGGACATGGCGACGCTGGAAGTGGCCGGCCAACGCCTGGCGGCGATGCTGCGTGGCAACGCGCACTACGCCGACGTCAAGTCGACGGTGGAAGAAGGTTTCCCGGAAATCCAGATCCGTTTCGATCAGGAACGCGCCGGCGCGCTGGGCCTGACCACCCGCCAGATCGCCGATGTGGTGGTGAAGAAGGTGCGTGGCGACGTCGCCACCCGCTACAGCTTCCGTGACCGCAAGATCGACGTGCTGGTGCGTGCGCAGGAAGGCGACCGTGCCAGCGTGGAAAGCATCCGCCGGCTGATCGTCAATCCAGGCAGCACCCGTCCGGTGACCCTGGACGCGGTGGCCGACGTGGTCGCCACCACCGGCCCGAGCGAGATCCATCGCGCCGACCAGACCCGCGTGGCGGTGGTCTCGGCCAACCTGCGCGACATCGACCTGGGCGCGGCCATGCGCGAAGTGCAGCAGATGGTGGCCGAGCAACCGCTGGGCGCCGGCGTGGGCCTGCACATCGGCGGCCAGGGCGAGGAACTGGCGCAGGCCGCCAAGTCGCTGATCTTTGCCTTCGGCCTGGCGATCTTCCTGGTTTATCTGGTGATGGCTTCGCAGTTCGAATCGCTGCTGCACCCGTTTGTGATCCTGTTCACCATCCCGCTGGCGCTGGTCGGTGCGATCCTGGCGCTGATGCTGACCGGCAAGCCGATTTCGGTGGTCGTGTTCATCGGCCTGATCCTGCTGGTCGGCCTGGTCACCAAGAACGCGATCATCCTGATCGACAAGGTCAACCAGCTGCGCGAGGCCGGCGTGGCCAAGCATGAAGCGCTGGTGGAAGGTGCGCGCTCGCGCCTGCGGCCGATCATCATGACCACCCTGTGCACGCTGTTCGGCTTCCTGCCGCTGGCGGTGGCGATGGGCGAGGGTGCCGAGGTGCGTGCGCCGATGGCGATCACCGTGATCGGCGGCCTGCTGGTCTCGACCCTGCTGACCCTGCTGGTGATCCCGGTGGTGTACGACCTGATGGACCGCCGAGGCGACGCCTATTACCGCGAGCGTGGCCGCAAGCATGCCGGCGGGGTCGAGCCGGGTGATGCAGGCAGTGCGGCGGGCGCGGAGGAACCGGCATGAGCGTTGCCGAGTTCTCCATACGCCGCCCGGTCACCACCATCATGTGTTTCGTGTCGCTGGTGGTGATCGGCCTGATTGCTTCATTCCGGCTGCCGCTGGAGGCGCTGCCGGACATCTCCGCGCCGTTCCTGTTCGTGCAGATTCCGTACACCGGTTCGACCCCGGAGGAAGTGGAGCGCACCATCATCCGGCCCGTCGAGGAGTCACTGGCGACGATGACCGGGATCAAGCGCATGCGCTCGTCGGCCACGTCCGAAGCTGCGTCGATCTTCATCGAGTTCAGCGACTGGGACAGGGACATCGCCATCGCCGCCTCCGACGCGCGCGAGCGCATCGATGCGATCCGCAGTGACCTGCCCGACGATCTGCAGCGCTACAACGTGTTCAAGTGGTCCAGCAGCGATCAGCCGGTGCTGAAGGTGCGCCTGGCCAGCACCGCCGACCTGACCACGGCCTATGACATGCTCGACCGCGAGTTCAAGCGGCGCATCGAGCGGATACCGGGCGTGGCGCGGGTCGACATCACCGGCGCGCCGCCGAACGAGGTTGAGATCGCCATCGATCCGAACCGGCTCAACGCGCACGGCCTGAGCATCAACGAGCTGAGTGAGCGCCTGCGCACGCTGAACTTCTCGATCTCGGCCGGGCAGATCGACGACAACGGCCAGCGCGTTCGCGTGCAGCCGGTCGGCGAGATCACCGACCTGCAGGAAATGCGCGACCTGGTGATCAACGCCAAGGGCTTGCGCCTGGGCGACATCGCCGACGTGCGCCTCAAGCCGGCGCGGATGAGTTACGGCCGCCGCTTGGATGGCAATCCCGCGGTCGGCCTGGACATCTTCAAGGAGCGCAGCGCCAACCTGGTCGAAGTCTCGCGTGCAGCGCTGGCCGAAGTCGAGTCGATCCGCGCCGAGCCGTCCATGCGCGACGTGCAGATCAAGGTGATCGACAACCAGGGCAAGGCGGTGACGTCCTCGCTGCTGGAGCTGGCCGAGGCCGGTGCGGTCGGCCTGATCCTGTCGATCACGGTGCTGTTCTTCTTCCTGCGCCATTGGCCATCCACGCTGATGGTGACCCTGGCCATTCCGATCTGCTTCACCATCACCCTGGGCTTCATGTACTTCGTCGGGGTGACGCTGAACATCCTGACAATGATGGGCCTGCTGCTGGCCGTGGGCATGCTGGTGGACAACGCCGTGGTGGTGGTCGAGAGCATCTACCAGGAGCGCGAACGCATGCCCGGACAGCCGCGGCTGGCCTCGATCATCGGCACCCGCAACGTTGCCATCGCGCTCAGCGCCGGCACCCTGTGCCACTGCATCGTGTTCGTGCCGAACCTGTTCGGTGAGACCAACAACATCAGCATCTTCATGGCGCAGATCGCGATCACCATCTCGGTCTCGTTGCTGGCCTCGTGGCTGGTGGCGGTCAGCCTGATCCCGATGCTGTCCGCGCGCATGGCCACGCCCAAGCTGGTGTATTCGCAGACTGGCCTGATTGCCCGGCTGCAGCGCCGCTACGCGCAGCTGCTGGACTGGTCGTTGCGCCATCGCGGCTGGAGCCTGCTCGGCATCCTGCTGGTGGTGCTGGTCAGCCTGGTGCCGATGAAGCTGACCAAGGTCGACATGTTCGGCGGCGAAGGTGGCAAGGACATCTTCATCGGCTACATGTGGAAGGGCGCCTACACCTACCGGCAGATGTCCGAAGAAGTGGCGCGGGTGGAGAACTGGATCGACCAGAACCGCGAGCGCCTGCACGTGAAGCAGGTCTACTCCTGGTACAGCGAGCAGGAAGGCAGCTCGACCGTGGTCACCCTGGACGAAAAGTACGCCAAGGACATCAAGGCGCTGCAGGAGGAGATCCGCAAGGGCCTGCCGAAGTCGGCCCGTACCGATTACTTCGTCGGCAACCAGGGCGGCGATGGTGGCGGTGGCGGCAACCAGGGCGTGCAGGTGCAGCTGGTCGGCGACTCCAGCAGCATGCTGCAGGAGATTGGCCAGGAAGTGCTGCCCCTGCTGTCCCAGCGTGCCGAATTGCGCGACGTGCGCATCGACAACGGCGAGAAGGGCGGCGAGCTGAAGGTGCGCGTCGACCGCGAGCGTGCGGCGGCGTTCGGCTTCAACGCCGAGCAGGTGGCCAGCTTCGTTGGCCTGGCGCTGCGGGGTGCGCCGATGCGCGAGTTCCGCCGTGGCGACAACGAAGTACCGGTATGGGTGCGCTTCGCCGGCGCCGAGCAGAGCAGTCCCGAGGACCTGGCCGGTTTCAGTGTGCGTACCGGCGATGGCCGCAGCGTGCCGCTGCTGAGCCTGGTCAGCGTTGATGTCGGCTCCTCGGCCACCCAGATCGGCCGCACCAACCGCCAGACCACACTGACCATCAAGGCCAACCTCGCCGAGAAAATCACCGCGCCGGATGGCCGCAAGGCGATCGAAGCCGTGCTCAAGCCAATGAGCTTCCCGGCCGGCTATGGCTACACCTTCGATGGCGGCGACTACGGCAACGACAACGAGGCGATGCAGCAGATGGTGTTCAACCTGCTCATCGCGCTGGTGATGATCTATGTGGTGATGGCCGCGGTGTTCGAGTCGCTGCTGTTCCCGGCAGCGATCATGAGCGGCGTGCTGTTCTCGATCTTTGGTGTGTTCTGGCTGTTCTGGATCACCGGTACCTCGTTCGGGATCATGTCCTTCATCGGCATCCTGGTGCTGATGGGCGTGGTGGTGAACAACGGCATCGTGATGATCGAGCACATCAACAACCTGCGGCGCGGCGGCATGGGCCGCACCCAGGCATTGGTGGAAGGCTCGCGCGAGCGCCTGCGCCCGATCATGATGACGATGGGCACGGCGATCCTGGCGATGATCCCGATCTCGCTGACCGATACGCAGATGTTCGGCAATGGCCCGGAGTACTCGCCGATGGCGCGCGCGATTGCCGGCGGCCTGGCGTTCTCGACCGTGGTCAGCCTGCTGTTCCTGCCGACCATCTATGCGGTTCTGGACGACCTGCGCACGGCCGTGACGCGGCTGATCCGTCGTGCGCGCGGTCTGGAGATGGTAGAGCCGGGCGCTGCCCGGCTGTAGGTCGCGGCAACGTGTTGTGGTGTGGGGGAGGCCGGTCGTAGTGGGGCGGCCTCCCCCTTTTTTTCGTTCGCAGCGTCTGTTCGACTCTGTAGAGCCGAGCATGGGCTCGGCCGCTACAGATACTGTGGCCGGTTGAAGGGCTTACCCCGCGACCTTGCCCCACACCTTGAACGTGGTCAGCCACAGGCCCAGTATGCTGCCCAGGTTGGTCAGCATGAAGGTCAGCACCACGCGGGTGACGCGGTTCCGGTACCAGCCCTTCAGGCTCTGCGCATCGTCGCGCAGCTTGAGGAAGTCTTCGTACGCCGGCTTGCGCAGACGTGCTTCCACCAGCGCCGAGAACGCACCGGTGGGAATGCTCAGACGGAACGGCTTGAATGGCGCCACCGCGATCGAGGTGAGAATGCTCAGCGGATGACCGCCGGCCAGCAGGCAGCCGAGGCCGGCAAGGCCGCCGGTGTACATCGCCCACGTCGCCAGCAGTTCAGTGCCAACGCCCAGGCCGCCGCGGTAGAAGCCGACGCCGATACCGGTGGCCACGATCGCCAGGATGCCCAGCGTGAACCATGGGATGTTGCGCTTCTTCGGCACCGCTTCCAGTTCGGCACGCAGCGGTGCCGGCGCTTCGGTGTCGGCTTCCAGGTGGCGCGCCAGCCCGGCCAGATGGCCGGCACCGACCACCGCCAGCACTTCGCGCTGCTGCGGGGTGCGCTCCTCGCGCAGGCGCGTGGCCATGTAGCGGTCGCGTTCGCCGATGATGGTCTCGTAGAGCGCTGGGCTCTCGCTGGCGAACTCGCCGAAGCTCGATTCCAGCATGTCGCCCTGCTTGAGCTTCTCGATCTCGTTCTCGCCCACTTCCTCCGACGAGAACAGGCCGGCACCGAGGCCGGCAACCAGCTTCAGCTTGCCGAAGAAGCCCAGCCGCTGCGAGGCGCGGCGGAAGGTCAGGCCGACCTCGCGGTCGATCAGGTGCACCGGCAGGTCGCGTTCGCGGGCCAGTTCCACGGCGCGCTTGAGTTCGGCGCCCGGCTCGATGTCCAGCTGCTCGGCCAGGCGTCGCTGGTAGGCGGACAGGGCCAGGTTGGCGGCGAACAGGGCCACGCGGCCCTTGCGGATCACTTCCACCAGGTCGAGCTTGGCCAGCGAGTCCGGGTCGCTCAGGGCCTGCAGGCGCTGCGGGTCCAGCTCGACCGCCACCGCATCGAAGCGGCCGCTGTCGATGGCCTTCTCCACGGCTTCAACGCTGGCGCGGGAAACGTGGGCGGTGCCCAGCAGGGTGTAGCGCACGCCGTCGCGTTCGACGACGCGCACTGGCTGGCCGGCGAACAGGTCGTCGCCGGTCTCGGGAAGGGTTTCGGTCATGGGTTCATTCATTGAAGGGTGCAGTGCCGGCGCCATCGCCGAGCGCGCGCTGCATCTGCACGGTATCCAGCCAGCGGCCGTGCTTGCGGCCGAGGCCACGGAACACGCCGACCCGCTCGAAGCCGAAGCGTTCGTGCAGCTTGATCGACGCGGTGTTGGTCGGCTCACCGATCACCGCCACCATCTGCCGGTAGCCACGCGCCACGCAGGCGTCGATCAGGGCGTGCAGCAGGCCGGTGCCGACGCCCTTGCCCTGGAAGCGGGCATCGACGTAGACCGAGTTTTCCACGGTCCACTGGTAGGCGATGCGGGTGCGGTAGGTGTTGGCGTAGGCATAGCCGGCCACCTGGCCGTCGATCTCGGCGACCAGGTAGGGGAAGCCGCGATCGATGATGTCGCGCATGCGGCGCAGCATCTCGGTCGCGTCCGGGATGTCGTACTCGTAGGTGTTGACGAAGTCGGTCACTTCCACCGCGTAGATCGCGGTGATCGCATCGATGTCGGCAGGGCCGGCATCACGGATGAGGACGGCCATGCGCGGGCTCCGGCTCAGTCGATGTAGCGCTTGAGCAGGTCGCCGTACGCATCGATGCGGCGATCACGCAGGAACGGCCAGATCCGGCGCACATGCTCGCTGCGCTGCAGGTCGACGTCGCACAGCAGCACGGTGGCATCGGTGCCGGCTTCAGCCAGGAACTCGCCCTGCGGCCCCAGCACGTGGCTGTTGCCCCAGAACTGGATGCCCGACGCGCCCAGCGGCGAGGCCTCGTGGCCGACACGGTTGCAGCTCAGCACCGGCAGGCCGTTGGCCACGGCATGGCCGCGGTGGCTCAGCACCCAGGCGTCGCGCTGGCGGGTCTTCTCGTCCTGCACGTCGTCCGGGTCCCAGCCGATCGCGGTCGGGTACAGCAGCAGCTCGGCGCCGGCCAGCGCCATCAGGCGCGCCGCTTCCGGGTACCACTGGTCCCAGCAGACCAGGACGCCAAGGCGGCCCACCGAGGTGTCGATCGGCGTGAAGCCGATGTCGCCCGGGGTGAAGTAGAACTTCTCGTAGAAGCCCGGATCATCCGGGATGTGCATCTTGCGGTACTTGCCGAGCAGCGTGCCGTCCTTTTCGAACACCACGGCGGTGTTGTGGTACAGGCCGGCGGCGCGGCGTTCGAACAGCGAGCCGACCAGCACCACGCCATGCTTCTTCGCCAGCGCGCCCAGGCGCTCGGTGCTCGGGCCCGGGATCGGCTCGGCCAGATCGAACTCATCGACCGACTCGTGCTGGCAGAAGTACGGGCCGTTGTGCAGTTCCTGCAGCAGCACCAGCTTGGCACCCTTGGCAGCCGCCTCGGCCACGCGTGCTTCGATCACCGCCAGATTGGCGGCGGCATCACCGTGGTTGCGCTCCTGGACCAGGGCGACGGTAAGGGGGCTGCGCGAGTTCATGCGGGGCGTTCCTGCGGGGGAAAACCTGCATGTTAGCGCGGATGGGCGGCGACGGCGTGTCGTGCGCTGAATGGGCCGCCGTTCGCAGCGTCGAGCCACGCTCGACTGCTCTCCGGTCAGATCGCGCGGAAAGGCAGTCGAGCATGGCCCGACGCTACACAAGCGGTGCCGGGCGGGGGCCCGGCGTCATACGTCAGGCCTTCAACAGCCCTTCCGGCAACTGCATGGTGATGCAGTGCAGGCTGCCGTTCTGCCAGATCAGCGAGCGGCAGGGCACCTGCACGATCTCGCGGCCGGGGTGCGCCTGCGCGAGCACGTCGCGGGCCAGGTCATCCGCCGGATCGCCATAGGCCGGCATCAGCACCGCACCATTGACGATCAGGTAGTTGGCGTACGACGCGGCCAGGCGGCGGCCTTCGTCGATCACCGGCTGTGCCCACGGCAGCGGGAACAGGCGGTACGGCTGCCCGTCCTTGGTCCGCAGCGCGGCCAGTTCGTTGCCCATCGCCTGCAGTTCGGCGTAGTGCGAGTCGCTCTCGTCGTCGCAGGCCTGGTAGACGATGCTGTCAGGCGAAGCAAAGCGGGCGAGGGTGTCAATGTGAGCGTCGGTGTCGTCGCCTTCCAGGTAGCCGTGGTCCAGCCACAGCACGCGGTCCTGCTGCAGCCAGCCGGCCAGGTCGGCGCTCAGGCTGGCGCGGTCGCGGTCCGGGTGGCGCTCGTGCAGGCACTTCCAGGTGGTCAGCAGGGTGCCTTCACCATCGGTCTCGATGCCGCCGCCTTCCAGCGCGAACGGGATGCTGCGCACCGGCGCGTCGTTGAACACCCCGGCCTGGTCGAGCACGCCCACCAGCTGGTCATCCAGGGTGGCGTCGAACTTGCCGCCCCAGCCGGTGAAGCGGAAATCCAGCAGCTGGAAACCGCCATCGGCGCGGCGCAGGGTGATCGGGCCGGAGTCGCGCAGCCAGGTGTCGTCGTAGGCCGCCGTGGTGAAGTGGACCTTGTCCATGTCGATGCGGTTGGAGCGCAGCCGCATTTCGGCATAGGTCTCCACATCGTCGTCGGCCACGCAGATCAGCACCGGCTGGAAGCGGGTGATGGCCGCGACCAGGGCAATGTAGGTCTCTTCCACTTGGCCCAGGCGGTCAGCCCAGTCGGTGTCGGCGGTGGGCCAGGCAATCAGGACGCCGCTCTGGGCTTCCCATTCGGCAGGAAAACGAAGGGTCTGGTTCATGGTCTCGCTACACAGCCCCGCCCGCGGCGGGTAAAGGGATCAACGGATCGGCGGTTTCGGGCCGATTTCGTTCGGGTCCGCCTGGTTGGCCACCACGTCGATCACCTTCTGCTTTTCGAAGTAGACGGTGAACTGCGGGTACACCCAGCGGTTGATGGTCGGCCATTGCCGTTTCTGCCCGCCACGCGGCTGCAGCTGCTCGTTCGGGGCGCCGAACTGCGCCTGCACCTGCTGCATGCTCTGGCCGCGCACGGGCAGGGCACCGGCCGGCTTCTCGCGGGCGCGGTCGACAAGCAGGGTATCGGCCAGCGCCGGCGTGGCGGCGACCAGCGTGGCCATCACGGCCAGGACAGACAGGTAACGCTTCATCTCGATCTACTCCCCAGTGGTCAAGAAAGGCGATTACAGCAAAAACGGCAGGAAAAAGCGCATAAACAAAAAACCGCCCGAAGGCGGTTTCTTGCATCGGGTCGGCCCCGCGTAGGGCCAGCCTCAGCCGCGAGGGCTGGTGAGGCTTAGCGCTGACGCGCCTTGAAACGCGGGTTCGACTTGCAGATGACGAAGATCTTGCCACGACGACGCACGACCTTGCAGTCACGGTGACGGGCCTTCGCCGACTTCAGGGAGGACAGGACTTTCATGGCATACCTCGGCGTAAACAGTAGTTGTTCGGGTGGAGCGTGGCCGCGATATGCGAAAGACAATCGGCAGTGGACGCTCGTTCAAGCCCGCCATTCTACCGGGCTTTTCCTCGTGGTTTCAAGTGGTTGCACAAAAGATCCCGCTGGGGGCGTCTGGCAGGGGCTAGAATGGCCTCTTCACACGCTCTGGGACCCCCATGAATCCACTCGCTCCCGTCCTGACCATCGACGGCCCATCCGGGGCCGGCAAGGGTACCATCAGCCGCATCATCGCGCGCCGGATGGGCTGGCATTACCTGGATTCGGGCGCGCTGTACCGGGCGGTGGGCGTGGCCGCCAGCTGGGCCGACATCGATACCTCCGACGCCTCGGCGCTGGTCCGCTGCACCTTCGACACCCATGTTCAGTTTGTTGAACGGGGCGAGTCGATGCGTGTCATGGTCAACGGCACCGATGCCACCGACGAGCTGCGCCTGGAGACCACCGGTGCACTGGCCTCGGCCATTGCCGCGATTCCCGAGGTGCGGGCCGCCCTGAAGGAGCGCCAGCGCGCATTCAGGGAGCTGCCGGGCCTGGTCGCCGACGGCCGCGACATGGGCACGGTGATCTTCAAGGACGCCCCCTACAAGGTGTTCCTGACCGCCAGTGCCGAGGAGCGCGCCGAGCGCCGGCATAAGCAGTTGAAAGACAAGGGGGTTTCTGTTAACTTTGATGACCTCCTGCGCGAGATCATGGCCCGCGACGCCCGTGATGCCCAGCGTACCGTGGCGCCCCTGAAGCCGGCAGACGATGCTGTCCTCATCGACACCACAGGCATCGGCATCGATGATGTCGTTGCCCGAGTGATGGATCTGCTTCCGGTTCCGGCTGCCTGATCCGTTCGCGCGGGAGTACTGCCAGCAGCATCGGCGGTGGTCGCGCAATGCAGTGCTGTACAAGCTCCGCCGCGCAATGATGCGTGGCGGTTTTCCTACTACACACGACCTGCGTTTCCGGGGTCGACCAACAGGCGGGCGGTCGCCATTCCCCTGAAGGGGACGCCACCGACCCATGTGTCCAACAGAGTAAATCTAATGACCGAATCATTTGCCGAACTGTTTGAAGCCAGCCAGGCCAACCTGGCCAAGCTGAAGCCGGGCGCCATCGTCAGCGGTACCGTTGTTGAAGTCCGCGGCGATGTCGTGGTGATCAACGCGGGCCTGAAGTCCGAAGGCATCGTGCCGATCGAACAGTTCCGTAACGACGCTGGCGAAATCGACGTCGCCGAAGGCGACATCGTCAAGGTCGCCCTCGACTCGATCGAGAACGGCTTCGGCGAAACCGTCCTGTCGCGCGAGAAGGCCAAGCGCGCGATGGTGTGGGACGAGCTGGAAGAAGCGTTGGAAAAGAACGAAACCATCACCGGCCGCATCAGCGGCAAGGTCAAGGGTGGTTTCACCGTGGACATCAAGGATGTCCGCGCCTTCCTGCCGGGTTCCCTGGTCGATGTGCGCCCGGTGCGCGATCCGGCCTACCTGGAAGGCAAGGAACTCGAGTTCAAGCTCATCAAGCTGGACCGCAAGCGTAACAACGTCGTGGTCTCGCGCCGCGCTGTCGTCGAAAGCGAGCACTCGGAAGAGCGCGAGCAGCTGATGGACAAGCTGCAGGAAGGCGCGATCCTGAAGGGTGTCGTCAAGAACCTGACCGATTACGGCGCGTTCGTGGATCTGGGCGGTATCGACGGCCTGCTGCACATCACCGACATGGCGTGGAAGCGCGTGCGTCACCCGTCGGAAGTCGTGAACGTCGGCGACGAGCTGGACGTCCGCGTGCTGAAGTTCGACCGCGAGCGCAACCGCGTTTCGCTGGGCCTGAAGCAGCTGGGCGAGGATCCGTGGGACAACATCGGCCGTCGTTACCCGGCCAACAGCCGCGTCTTCGGCAAGGTCTCCAACGTCACCGATTACGGTGCGTTCGTTGAGATCGAGCCGGGCGTCGAAGGCCTGGTGCACGTCTCCGAGATGGATTGGACCAACAAGAACGTCAACCCGTCCAAGGTTGTCCAGGTGGGTGATGAAGTCGAAGTGATGGTGCTGGACGTCGATGAAGAGCGTCGCCGCATCTCGCTGGGCATGAAGCAGGTTGCCGCCAATCCGTGGGAAACCTTCGCTGCCACCCACAAGAAGGGTGACAAGGTGTCGGGCCAGATCAAGTCGATCACCGACTTCGGCATCTTCATCGGCCTGGACGGCGGCATCGACGGCCTGGTGCACCTGTCCGACATCAGCTGGGCCACCACCGGCGAAGACATCGTTCGCAACTTCAAGAAGGGCGACACCCTGGACGCAGTGGTCCTGGCGGTCGATCCGGAGCGCGAGCGCATCTCCCTGGGCGTGAAGCAGCTGGAGCAGGATCCGTTCGGCCAGTACATGGCTGCCAATCCGAAGGGCTCCAAGGTCGAGGGCGTGGTGAAGGAAGTCGACGCCAAGGGCGCGATCATCGAGCTGGCTGACGGCATCGAGGGTTACGTTTCGGCTCGCGACATCGCCAACGAGCGCGTTGACGACGCCACCCAGCACCTGAAGGTCGGCGACAAGGTCGAAGCCAAGTTCGTGGGCATGGACCGCAAGGGCCGTACCCTGCAGCTGTCGATCAAGGCCAAGGATGACGCGGAAATGCGCGAAGTGCTGGAGGAATACCAGTCTTCTTCGGCTTCCAGCGGCACCACCCAGCTGGGCGCGCTGCTGCGTGCGCAGCTGAACGGCAACAAGTCCGAGTAATCGGCCTTACGCTGTTCGTTGTTTCCTGGACGGCCCGGGCAATGCCCGGGCCGTTTCAGGCTGAGATGCCCCTGATGTGAGCCGGTAATGACCAAATCCGAACTGATCGAAATCCTTGCGCGCCGCCAGGCGCACCTGAAGGCCGATGATGTCGATCTGGCGGTGAAGTCGTTGCTGGAAATGATGGGCGGCTCGCTGTCCGCTGGGGATCGCATCGAAATCCGTGGTTTCGGCAGCTTCTCGCTGCACTACCGTCCGCCGCGCCTGGGTCGCAACCCGAAGACCGGCGAGTCGGTCGCCCTGCCGGGCAAGCATGTCCCCCATTTCAAGCCGGGCAAGGAACTGCGCGAGCGGGTCAGCAGTGTGCTGCCGCTGGACGCCGATCCAGCCTGAGCCTGCCGTCGCGCCACCGCGTGCGAATCCAGCCGCGAGTCGGATAAGCTACGGACTCCTGCCACTGGAGCTGTCGCATGAAGGTTTTTCGTCTGCTGGTCCTGCTGGCGGTTCTGATCCTCGGGCTGATCATTGGTGCGGTCAACATGACCGCGATGTCGATCAACCTGCTGTTTACCCAATTGAATACCTCCGTCGGTGTGGCGCTGATTGCGGCCCTGCTGATCGGTGTCATCGTCGGTGCCGGCCTGGTGCTCGTGAGCGTGGTCATTCCGCTCTACAGCCAGCTGCGCCGTGCCAACAAGTCCGCTGCCGCCACGCCGGCGGCGGGTGTTTCCTCCCAATCTTTTGATGGACGTTGATCGAAGATGGATTTCGTCACCGAGTGGCTGTGGTTTTTCCTGTTCGTACCGCTGGCCGCGTTGGCCGGGTGGGTGATCGGCCGGCGTGGCGGGCAGCGCCACGGTGACAACCAGGTCAGCCGCCTGTCCAGCACCTATTTCCGCGGCCTGAACTACCTGCTCAACGAGCAGCCGGACAAGGCCATCGAGCTGTTCCTGCATATCGCCGAGCTGGACAAGGAAACCTTCGAGACCCAGGTTGCCCTGGGCCACCTGTTCCGCCGTCGCGGTGAAGTCGACCGCGCCATCCGCCTGCATCAGGGCCTGGTCAACCGCAATGACCTGAGTGACGCGCAGCGCGTGCAGGCCCTGCTGGCCCTGGGCGAGGACTACATGAAGTCCGGCCTGCTGGATCGCGCCGAGACGGTGTTCACCGAACTGGCGCAGCTGGACCAGCGCGCCCCGCAGGCGCTCAAGCACCTGATCGGCATCTACCAGGCCGAGCGTGACTGGGAAAAGGCGATTGACAACGCCACCCGCTTCGAGGACGTCACCGGCGAGCCGATGGGCAAGCTGATTGGGCAGTTCGAATGCGAACTGGCCGAGCGCTTCCGTGGCGCCGGCAAGCTGGAAGAGGCGAGGGCGGCCATTGCCCGCGCCTACCAGGCCGATGCGATGTCGGTGCGTGCGGGCATCATCGAGGGGCGCCTGGAAACCGATGCCGGCAATGCCGAAGCCGCCGTGCGCGCCTTCGAGCGTGCTGCGCGCAATGATCCGGAATACCTGCCCGAACTGCTGCCGGCGCTGATGGCGAACTACCGCAAGGTCGGGGACCTCGGCGGCGCGCGGGCCTTTCTGTCGGAAATGACCGAGCACTACCGTGGCATCGCGCCGGTACTGGCCCTGACCCGCCTGATGGAGGAGCAGGAGGGCGTGGCCCCGGCCCGTGCCTACCTCGGCCGCCAGCTCAAGGATCGCCCGTCGGTGCGTGGCGAGTCCGCGCTGATCGACCTGACCTTGGCCGAAGGTGCTGATTCGACCGCGACCCTGCACGACCTCAAGCACATCACCGACCAGTTGCTGGTGCGCAACCCGGCCTATCGCTGCACCCGCTGCGGCTTTGGCGCACGCACCCATCACTGGCAATGCCCGAGCTGCAAGGAATGGGGCACGGTCAAGCCGTTGCTGAACTACGCGGTGCTCTGATCGATGCCGTGGCTTGTGATGGGGGCGCTGCTGGGGTTGGCCCTGCTGAGTGCGGGGCTCACCTGGGCGGCTCGCGGCTATGCCCTGCGCCGGCAACTGATGGACCAGCCGGGCGAGCGCCGCAGCCATAGCGTGGCCACGCCGCGAGGCGGTGGCATCGCCATCGTCATGAGCCTGCTGGCCAGCGCGGGCGTGGCGATGTGGGCCTGGCCCGAAGCCGCGCTCAGCCTGATGGTCGCCAGCCTCGGCCTGGTGCTGGTGGCCGGCATCGGCTGGTGGGACGACCATCGCCCGCTGCCGGCGCTGCGCCGCCTGCTGGTGCACTTCATCGCCGCCGCATTGCTGGCTGCGCTGGTCAAGCTGAATGGCGGGAGCTGGTGGCTGGCGGCGCTGGTGCTGATCTTCACCGCCTCCTTGATCAACATCTGGAACTTCATGGATGGCATCAACGGCATCGCCGCCAGCCAGGCGATTGTGGTCGCGTTGGGGTTGGCGCCGGTACTGCCTTGGCCCTACTCGCTGGCGGCGGTGGTGCTGGGCCTGGCCTGCCTGGGGTTCCTGCCATTCAACTTCCCGCGGGCGCGGATCTTCATGGGTGATGTCGGAAGTGGCGCGCTCGGCTATGCAGTCGCCGTCGTCCTCGCCATCGCTGCGGTGCGTACCGATATCAACTGGATCCTGCTGCTCGTGCCGGCGTCGGCATTCCTCGTGGACGCGGGCTTCACACTGGCGGCGCGCATCATTTCCGGACAACGCTGGATGGAACCCCACACCCAGCACGTCTACCAGCGGGCGGTGCAGGCAGGAGCCAGCCACGCGCTGGTGACAGGGATGTACTTCGCTTTGGGCCTGTTCAGCATTACAGTGCTTAATGTCTGCACCAATTTGCAGCCGAGGTGGGAGGCTGCCGTGGCGATCGCGTGGTTTGTAGCGCTGAGCGTCCTTTGGCTCCTCCTGCGCAATGGATTGCGTCACCGACAAGGAACTACCTGACTTATGGCTTCACCCTGGCGGGACAGAATTCTCGGCCTGATGCCGCGTTCGGCCATCGTCTGCCACGACCTGTTCATGGTCTGGGCATGCTGGCAGCTGCTTCATGCGGGGCGGTACTCGATCCTGCCCAATGCGCCCGCGTTGCCGCTGTGGAACGTCGACACCACCCTGGTGCTGCTGCTGCAGGGCCTGGTGTTCTGGCGCGTCGGCCTGTATCGCGGGCTGTGGCGTTTCGCCAGCGTCAGCGACCTGCTGAACATCTTCAAGGCCAGCTTCATCGGCCTGGTCGGCATCGTGCTGGTACTGATGTGGAAGCGCTTCGATGGCGTGCCTATGTCGGTGCTGGTGATCTACCCGTTCGCGCTGTCGGCCCTGCTGGGCGCGCCGCGCCTGCTGTACCGCTCGTGGAAGGATTACCAGGCCCTGCAGTCGGATTCGAGTGCGCGCCGGGTGCTGATCCTCGGCGCCGGGCAGGCCGCCGAGACCCTGGTCCGCGACCTGCGCCGCTCCGGCAATTTCGAGCCGGTCGGCCTGCTCGATGATGCGCCGCACCTGCGCGGGGCCAAGCTGCAGGGCCTGCCGATCCTGGGCAGCCTGGACGATGCCCCGGCGGTGGTTCGCGAGACCGCGGCCAAGCTGCTGGTCATCGCGATGCCGTCGCTGGACGCGGCAGGCATGCAGCGGGTGGTTGCCATCTGCGAAAGCACCGGCATCCCGTTCCGCACCGTGCCCAAGCTCAGCGACATCCTGCAGGGCCAGTCGCTGCCGGGACAGTTGAAGGAAGTCGCGATCGAGGATCTGCTCGGCCGCAAGCCGATCACCCCGGACTGGAACCTGATTCGCGGTTGGCTGGGCGGGCGTACGGTGATGGTTACAGGTGCCGGCGGTTCGATCGGTTCAGAGCTGTGCCGCCAGTGCGCGCGTCATGGCGCCGGTCGCATCATCCTGCTGGAAATCAGCGAGCTGCTGCTGCTGACCATCGAGGGCGAACTGCGCCGCAGCTTCCCGGATGTCGAGATCGAAGCGGTGCTGGGCGATTGTGGTGACCCGGCGGTGATCCGCCACGCGCTGGCGCTGCACCCGGTCGACACCACCTTCCATGCTGCAGCCTACAAGCACGTGCCGGTGCTGGAGCGGCAGCTGCGCGAGGCGGTGCGCAACAATATCCTGGCCACCGAGAACGTGGCCCGTGCCTGCCTCGAGGCGCGCGTCGAGCATTTCGTGTTCATCTCCACCGACAAGGCGGTCGACCCGGTCAATGCGCTGGGCGCGAGCAAGCGCTACGCCGAAATGATCTGCCAGAGCCTGGACCAGAAGTCCACGCACACCCGTTTCGTCACCGTGCGCTTCGGCAACGTGCTGGCCTCGGCCGGCAGCGTGGTGCCGCTGTTCCGCGAGCAGATCCTGCGCGGCGGTCCGGTGACGGTGACCGATCCGGAAGTCAGCCGCTACTTCATGACCATCCCCGAGGCCTGCCAGCTGATCCTGCAGGCGGCTGCCTCGGCGTCGCATGGCGCGATCTACACGCTGGACATGGGCGAGCCGGTGCCGATCCGCCTGCTGGCCGAGCAGATGATCCGCCTCGCCGGCAAGCAACCGTACAAGGACATCCCGATCATCTATACCGGCCTGCGTCCCGGTGAGAAGTTGCATGAGACGCTGTTCTACTCGGACGAGGACTACCGCTCCACCGCGCACCCGAAGATCCTCGAGGCCGGTGTGCGCATGTTCTCGCGCGACCTGGTGCTGGCCAACGTGCCGCGCCTGCGCGATGCGGTCTGCAGCTACGACACCGACACCATCAAGGAAGTCCTGTTCGCGACGATGCCGGAGTTCTCTCCAATCGAACAGGATGCTTACATTTCATCCGCTAAAGTCGTGCCCTTTCCTGCACGCGAGGCCAACAGGCACCAATGAGCAAGCGAATTCGCAAAGCGGTTTTCCCGGTAGCTGGCCTGGGAACACGATTTCTGCCAGCCACCAAGACCGTGCCGAAGGAGATGTTGCCGATCATCGATCGGCCGCTGATCCAGTACGCCGTGGATGAAGCGATCGAGGCGGGCTGCGACACGCTGGTGTTCATCACCAATCGCTACAAGCATGCAGTCGCCGACTATTTCGACAAGGCCTACGAGCTGGAGCAGAAGCTCGAGCGCGCCGGCAAGCAGGAGCAGCTGGAACTCATCCGTCACGTGCTGCCCAACGGGGTGCGTGCGATCTTCGTTACCCAGGCCGAAGCGCTGGGCCTGGGTCATGCGGTGCTGTGCGCCAAGGCCGTGATCGGCGATGAGCCGTTCGCAGTGCTGCTGCCGGACGACCTGATCTGGAACCGCGGCGACGGCGCGTTGAAGCAGATGGCCGATCTGAACGAAGCCAGCGGCGGCAGCGTCATTGCCGTTGAAGACGTGCCTCACGACAAGACTGCCAGCTACGGCATCGTGGCCACCGAGGCGTTTGATGGCCGCAAGGGCCGCATCTCGCAGATCGTGGAGAAGCCGAAGCCGGAGGACGCACCGAGCGACCTGGCGGTAGTCGGCCGCTACGTGCTGAGTCCGAAGATCTTCGAGCTGCTGGAGCAGACCGGCAGCGGTGCCGGTGGCGAGATCCAGCTCACCGATGCGATCGCCGAGCTGCTGAAGATCGAAGAGGTGGACGCCTATCGCTTCGAGGGCACCCGTTTCGACTGCGGCACGCACCTGGGCCTGGTGGAAGCGACGATCCGTTTCGCGCTGGACAACCCGAAGCTGGCAGGGCCGGCGCGGGAGAAGCTGGCGGCGATGTTGGCGGAATAAGGGGTTTATCAAGCGCTCCGTCAGTGCTTTGATTGATACGTGATGGGCGGGACGGGTGGGCCGTTGCAGGACACGCCGTAAACCCGTCCATGGGGGCTCGATGGCGCCTTGCTCGTGTGCGCCGTCCTGCGCACACGGCAAGACCGGGGTTGGGCGTCCTGCCCAACCCGCCCGAGGCATGCCTCGGGCCCATGGCGCCAACGGTCCTGCAACGGCCCACCCGTCCCGCCTGTCAGGTTTCCTGCGGGCGCGGACGGGAAGGGCGGAATCAAAGGCAAAGGCAAAAGCAAAAAGGCAGCCAATGGCTGCCTTTTTTCGTGGGTCGGGGTCAGAGCCCTTTGCGTAGCAAAGGGCTCTGACCCCAGCTCTTGCCCTGCCTTTGCTCACCCCTCCGCCGCGCGGAATGCTGGATGGCGCGGGTGGGTGAGGCTGCCCGGGACCGTTGGCGCCATGGGCCCGAGGCATGCCTCGGGCGGGTTGGGCAGGACGCCCAACCCCGGTCTTGCCGTGTGCGCAGGACGGCGCACACGAGCAAGGCGCCATCGAGCCCCC
>NZ_CAJYVQ010000012.1 GCF_913778665.1 uncultured Stenotrophomonas sp. | reverse complement strand
GGATGTGCTCGCGGGTCTGCGGCATCGGGCCGTCAGCGGCCGAGCACACCAGGATCGCGCCGTCCATCTGCGCCGCACCGGTGATCATGTTCTTGACGTAGTCCGCGTGACCCGGGCAATCCACGTGCGCGTAGTGGCGCGTCGGGGATTCGTATTCCACGTGGGCGGTCGAGATCGTGATGCCGCGCGCCTTCTCTTCCGGCGCCGCGTCGATCGCGTCGTACGCCTTGAACTCGCCGCCGAAGCGCTCTGCGCCGATCTTGGTCAGCGCCGCGGTCAGCGTGGTCTTGCCGTGGTCGACGTGACCGATGGTGCCGACGTTGACGTGCGGCTTGGTGCGCTCGAACTTACCCTTGGCCATGGCTGCTTATCTCGAATTCGTCTGAGAGGTGATGCTTAAGATGGTGCTCACGAAAGGAATCGAACCTTCGACCTCTTCCTTACCAAGGAAGTGCTCTACCGACTGAGCTACGTGAGCCGAGTTTTGCATTATGACATGAACTCGATAATATTCAAAGTTCATTCAATGGAGCGGGAGACGGGAATCGAACCCGCACCATCAGCTTGGAAGGCTGAGGTTCTACCATTGAACTACTCCCGCGCCGGGAATGTCACAACGTGAAACTGGTGGAGGGAGGTGGATTCGAACCACCGAAGGCGTAAGCCAGCAGATTTACAGTCTGCCCCCGTTGGCCGCTTGGGTATCCCTCCTTACCACCCCATTCCGTTGCCGCCGAAGCGTTGCGGTGCGTGGTGGTGAGCCGCTTATTCTGCTGATCGGGCGGGGGGCTGTCAACGCTTTTTTCCATCTTTTTCACACGTTGTCGCAAACCCATTGATACGCAAGGTTATTGCCTGGAGACCGGCAGGGTCTCGCTGGCGAAAATTGCGACATGCGGGACACCGTCGGCGCCGATCCAGCCCCGGTACATGCCCTGGGTGTTGAACGGCGTGGCCATTTTTCCGTCCGCGGCCAGCACGATCGCGCCACCGTCGCCGCCCATCCGCGGAATCGTCTCATTGATCACGCCCTTGCCCGCCTGCTCCGGCGTCTGCCCCTGGTAACGCATCCGGGCGCAGATCTCGTGCGCGGCGGCGCTGCGGATGTAGTACTCGCCCCAGCCGGTGCCGGACACCGCGCAGCGCGCATCGGCCCAGGTGCCGGCACCGATGATCGGCGAGTCACCGACCCGGCCGTAGCGCTTGTTGGTCATGCCACCGGTGGAGGTGCCCGCCGCGAGATGCCCCTGCGCGTCCAATGCGACCGCACCCACGGTGCCGAAGTGCTTTGCGGTCTCCAGGTCGGCATGCGCCTGGCCGCTGGCCTCTTCCTTCAGCGCGCGCTGCAGCTGCTGCCAGCGCTTTTCGGTGCGGAAGTACGATGGATCAACCAGGGTGATGCCCTGCTCCACCGCGAACGCCTCGGCGCCCTGCCCGACCATCATCACGTGCTTGGATTTCTGCATCACGGTCTGCGCCAGCAGGATCGGATTGCGCACGCGCTGCACGCCGGCCACCGCGCCGGCCGACTGTGTCGCACCATCCATCACCGCCGCGTCCAGCTCATTGCGGCCGTCATGGGTGAACACCGCGCCCTTGCCGGCATTGAAGGTGGGATCATCCTCGAGCACGGTGATCGCGGCAGTCACCGCCGCCAGTGCAGGACGGCCGGCGGCCAGTTCGGCGTGGCCCTTCAGCAGGGCCGCCCGCAGCGCCTCGCGCGCCGCCTTCTCTTCGGCCGGCGAAAGATCCTTGCGCTCGACGCCGGCACCGCCATGGATGACCAGCAGCGGCGGAGTGGCCGGTGCGGCCTGGGCGAGCAAAGGCAGGGACAGCAGCGCGGACAGCGCCAAGCGCAGTTTCATCGGGTACGTCTCCAGCAGGACAAGGGAATGGATTGCAGCGTAGTGCCGGCCGCTGGCCGGCAAGGGGCGCATCGCGGAAGGGCGGTTGCCGGCCAGCGGCCGGCACTACCGGCGCGTGAACTCAAGCTCGCCGTCGCTGACGTCGGCCACCGCCTGGTAGTCGGCCTCGGCCTCGAAGTCGTCCAGCCGCATGCGGCTGCCGCTGGCGACCACCGTCACCGGCACCGCATGGAAGCGCAATGGCTCGCCTTCGACCAGGCGGTCGGCATCCCGGCCGGGGCTGACCACCCAGACCTTGCCCTCGCCATCGGCGCTGTAGACCTGCGCCTGGCCATCGGGCTCCACGCACAGTGCGGTGTCCTCGTCGACGCCGATGCCGACGATGCCAGGGTCGCCACTGTCCTGCGCGGCGCGCGCCACGAACACGATCAGGCGACCGAGCCGGTCGCGCTTGTCGAAGTGGGTATCGGTGACCACGCGCTGCAGGTACGGCATCTGCAGGAAGCCACTGTCCAGGGTCACCGCGCTGCCCATCGGGTCGGCCAGGGCGCCGGCCGAGGTGATGCTGCCGCCATCCATCGCGCCGTAGGCGTAGCCGCCCAGGATCGCCAGGCCGGCGCTGGTGCCGGCGATCGGCTTGCCGGCACGCACATGCGCATTGAGCGCGCGGTTGAGTGCCGTGCCCTTCCAGAAACGGATGTAGCGCGACTGGTCACCGCCGGCGATGAAGATCGCGTCGGCCGCGGCAACCACGCGCAGCACGGCCGGGTCGTCGGCGGCGCGACGGCTGTCGAAGACCAGGGTCTGCACCGCAGTGGTACCGCCGATATCTCGGTACAGGCGGTCCTGCAGTTCGTCACCGCCCGAGGCACGCAGGATCAGCACGCGGCCGTTGCCGGCCTGCTTCAACCACCACTGGAAGGCCTCCGGCACCCATTCGCCGCCGCCCATCAACATCATCGCCGGCGCGCGTGGACCGGGCCGCGGCGCCTCCAGGTCGCCCACCTCGTAATAGGTGAAGCCGGGGCCGTAGAGGTCCTGCGCGGGAACGGCCAACGGCCAGGACACCACCAGCAGCACCAGCCAGGCGAAGGGGGTATGCAGGATCCGCTGAAGGCGCCGCATCTTGATCTCCCTGAACAAAATCGACTTGCAAGCGTTTTCACTCTTTGCCAGATAGAGACCCAGTAGTCAAGGACATGAAAAAGGCGTTAAATGCGCGCGCCCATTCCGGAAATCTGAATGGGGGATAGGGCCCCTCCTCTGCGGGCCGGCTTCATTTCCGAGAATTCCTCATGCGTAGAAAGGCGATGGCGTGGTCGATCCAGCTGGCGTTGATGGGCGTGGCTGCTTCCGCGGCGGCCCAGGCTCCGGCTTCCTCTTCGGTACAGCAACTGGACGCGGTGCAGGTCACCGGTTCGCGCATTCCGCGCGCCCAGGTGGAAGGCCCCGCCCCGATCACGGTGATCAGCGCCGAGCAGATCCGCTCCAGCGGCTTCACCACCGTGCCGGACGTGCTGCGCGCGATGACCCAGAACGGCGGTGAGACGCAGAGCCAGCAGTCCTCCAGTGGCGCCGACTTCTCGCCGGGCGCCCAGCAGGTGGACCTGCGCGGCCTGGGCCCGAACCACACACTGGTACTGGTCAACGGCCGCCGCATCGCCGACTTCCCGATGCCGTTCAAGGGCCGCAGCAACTTCACCGACGTCTCCAACATCCCGCTGGGCATGATCGAGCGCATCGAAGTGCTGACCGGCAGCGCCTCGGCCATCTACGGCTCGGACGCGATCGCCGGCGTGGTCAACTTCATCCTGAAGAAGAAGGCCGACGGCACCACCATTGACATGCGCATGGGCACCACCAGCGAAGGCGGTGGCGAGTCCTTCGACATGAGCCTGGCCAGCGGCTTCAGCCGCGGCAACTTCAACGCCGTGTACAGCGTCGAGCTGCAGTCGCAGACCCCGCTGTGGGCCTATGAGCGCGACATCCAGGATTCGACCCAGGACGGCCCCACCGAGGGCTCGCGCATCGCGCGCCGCGCTTACCTGCGCACCGACTACGACGACAACTACCTGGACCCGGGTGCCGCCACCTGCGAAGCACTGGCCGGGCAGAACCAGGGCAGCACCTACCGCGCCTACCGCCCGAAGTACGGTTACTACTGCGGCAGCGACGCCTCGATCGGCTACGGCACCATCCTCAGCAAGCGTCGCGGGGCCAACGGCTACGCTTCGCTGAGCTACGACTTCGACAACGGCCAGCAGTGGTTCGCCGACGTGCAGCTGGGCTACCACACGATGTCGCTGATGCGCGACGTCACCCACTGGGGCCGCATGGACGCCAACGGTGACGAGTCGGGTTACTTCAACAACGAAGCCACCGGCGAGATTGAGTTCTGGCAGCGCCAGTTCTCGCCGGAGGAGATGGGCGGCCTGCGCAATGCGATGGTGCGCAGCACGCAGAAGACCTTCAGCGTGACCACCGGCTTCAAGGGCAACCTGGCCGGGGACTGGGATTACGAAGCGGCGCTGAGCCATTCGCAGTACCAGTCGCGGATCAGCTGGGCGCAGATCATCGCCGCCAAGGCCAACGACCTGTTCCTGGGCCCGCAGCTGGGCGTGGATGACGACGGCTTCCCGATCTACAACGCCGACCCGTCGCGCCTGTACCGGCCGCTGACCCGCGCCGAGTACGATTCGATCGCCGCGCGCACCACCTACTCGCCGAAGTCGCGTACTGAAATGGCGGCCTTCACCCTGACCAATGCGTCGCTGTTCGGGCTGCCGGGCGGTGATGCCGGCTTCGCTGCGACCGTGGAAGTGGGCCAGCAGGCCTACGCGCTGAATCCCGATCTGCTGGCCACCCAGTACTACTACTACAGCTGGAAGGACTCGGACGGCCAGGGCTCGCGCAACCGCTGGGCGACCGCCGCCGAGCTGCGCATGCCGCTGCACGAGACCTTCAACCTGAGCGTGGCCGGCCGCTACGACCAGTATCGCTACTCCGGCCACACCATCGGCAAGGCGACCTGGAGCGGCGGCCTGGAATGGCGCCCGATCGACACCCTACTGGTGCGTGGCTCCTACGGCACCGCGTTCCGCGCACCGGACCTGCACTACGTATTCGCCGGCCCGGGCAACGACGAGACCAGCGCCGAGGATCTGTACAGCTGCCGCCTGGAGGGCGCCAGCGACTGTTCCGACTACGAGCGCAACCTGATCCGCAGCCGCACCGGCAACCGCCAGCTCGATCCGGAAACCAGCACCTCGTGGAGCGCGGGCTTCGTCTGGTCGCCGGCGATCGGCCTGGACCTGTCAGTGGACTGGTTCGACATCGACATGCGCAAGCAGGTGCAGGACATGGACGTGCGCACGCTTCTGGCCAATGAAGCCAACTGCCGCCTCGGCAGCGCCGACATCCGCTCGCCGACCTGCGTGGATGCGCTCGATCGCATCACCCGCACCAGCGACGGTCGCCTGTACGGCGTGCGCGTGGCGCCGATCAACGTTGCTCGCGAGTCCACCTCCGGCATCGACGTCGGCCTGCGCTACCGCCTGCAGACCGGGATCGGCGACTTCATCCTCAACGGCACCCATACCTGGGTGAAGAAGCACGATTTCCAGCGCTACCCGGGCGATCCGACCCTTGACCAGTTCGCGGTCAACAGCGGCTTCGACATCCCGCGCACCAAGACCAGCCTGAGCGTGACCTGGGAGAAGGACGCGTGGTCTGCCACGGTCTACGGTTCGCGCCTGGGCAAGCTGCCGACCTCGGACAGCTACGACCAGTCGTTTGACTGGGAGAGCGGTGGCAGCCCGTACGTGAAGGCGACCTACCGCTACAACGCGTCGCTGCAGTACCGCTTTGACGACCATTCACGCCTGTCGCTGTCGGTGGTCAACGTGTTCAACAAGATGCCACCGAAGGACGCCACGTATACCGCGTACCCCTACTACGACGTGTCCTGGTTCGACAGCGTTGGCCGCACGATCAACCTGCAGTACACCCACAAGTTCGGCGGCAGCGCGCTGTAAGCAGCACGCCCCGCACCGCGGTGTGACAGGCCCCCGCTCCGGCGGGGGCTTTTTCATGCCTTTCTGAACGGCGGCCATGCAAGGAGCCGCCGGCAGCAGCACGGCAGCGGCTTTTAGGAAACAGCTGATTCCGCCGCTTCGGCGCGGCTCTCTAGCATCGGCCCATGTTCTGCATTTCCCGCCCCGTGTTGCCGCAGTCTGCGCCGCCCAGCACCGCATCGGTGCTGCTGCGCTGCCTGACCGTGTGCGTGTTCATCTGCCTGGCCGCCGCTGCGGGCTTCTACCTGCTCACCGCGTTCACCGAGGAGATCTCGACCCATCGCCGCGACATGAACGCGGCCGCCTACAAGGCACAGATCTACTTCGACCAGCGCGAAGCCCTGCTGCGCTACCTTGGCGATTCGGTGGTGAAGGGTGCGCCGGCCAGTGCAGCGGCCGACGGTGAAGGCGTGCGCCGGATCGCACTGGACGCCGCCTCCGGCCAGCAGCTGCTGATGTCAGCCCGCGCCGAGCACACGCTGCAGGCACTGCAGACCCAGCTGGTGCTGGTCGACGAGAACGGTCCGCACTTGCTGGCCGGCGCTGCGGTCGACGTGGAGCTGGCCCAGTTGCCGTCGCTGCGCGCATTGCAGGCCCGCAGCGGCAGTCTGGATGGGGCCGATCCGGTGTACTGGCTGCGCCCGGGCGAGGCCGGCGTGGTACTGGCGCAACCGGTGCAGGCCGGCACACAGCCGGCGCAATGGCTGTTGCTGCTGCTTGATGGCGCGGCAGCGGCGAACCTGATCGACGGCCAGGGCATCGACGGCTATGCCCTGCTCGACGGCGGGGGCCAGCCTGCGCTGTCCAGCCAGGTGCCGCGTCTGGACCACGCCGGTTGGGAAGCCCTGCGGAAACGCCAGAACGACAGCTTCGGCACGCTGTGGAGCGCCGGCGTTCCGCGCGGCGTGGCGCTGGTGAAGAGCGTCGGCAACGATGGCTGGCGCCTGGTCTACCACCTGCCGCCACGGCTGCTGCTGGGCGATCTGGCGACGCCACTGCTGACCTGCGCGCTGGCACTGCTGCTGGCCGGCATCACCCTGCGCCTGCTGCGGCACCGCGTCGACCGCCAGTTGATCCAGCCGGCACTGCAGCAACACCGCCGCCTGCTGGAGAACCTGGACTTCAGCGCCACGGTGATCGACATGGCACCGGTCGGGATCTGCGTCGTGCGCAGCAGTGACCGCCAGCTGCTGCTGTCCAACCAGCTGCTGCGCGACTGGCTCGGCAAGGACGACGAAGACAGCGACTGGCAGGCGCCGTGGCGCGGCCACGCCGGCGAGCGGCGCGGCCGCGGACTGGAATTCACCACCCGCGAAGGACGCCAGCTGCAGGTGCTCCATGCCGCCTGCCGTTACCAGGGCGATGATGTGCTGCTGTGCGTGTTCCATGACATCTCACGGCACCGCCAGGCCCAGGCTGCGCTGTCGTCGGCGCGGCAGGCTGCCGAGGCAGCCAACCAAGCCAAGAGCGCTTTTCTTGCGACCCTGAGCCATGAGATCCGCACGCCGCTGTACGGCGTATTGGGGACGCTTGAACTGCTCGGCCACACCGCGCTGGATGCACGCCAAGCACAGTATCTAAGAACGATCGAAAGCTCGTCGTCGGTGCTCCTTCAGTTGATCAGCGATGTGCTGGATGTTTCCAAGATCGAGTCGGGCCTGCTCAGCCTTGAACCAAGCTCGTTCTCGCCGCGCGAGCTGACCGAGAGCGTACTGCGCAGTTTCGCCGCATCAGCCACCCGCAAGCGGTTGCACATCCACGCCTTCACCGACCCAGGCCTGCCGACCCGCGTGCTTGGGGATGCTGACCGGATCCGACAAGTGCTGAGCAACCTGCTCAGCAATGCGATCAAGTTCACTGAACATGGCCGCGTGGTGATGCGCGTGAGGCAGGTGAAGCGGGAGGCCGAGTCCAGCGTACTGGCATGGCAGGTTACCGACACTGGCATAGGCATTGCCGCTGAAGAGCAAGCACTGCTGTTCGAGCCGTTCCGCCAGGTTCGTGGTGCGGCCAGCAGGCAGGGCACCGGTCTGGGCCTGTCGATCAGCGACCGTTTGGTACGACTGATGAGTGGCGAACTGCAGGTGGTCAGCGAGCCAGGCCTGGGCAGCAGTTTCACCGTAAGCCTGCCATTGCCTGTGGTCACCGCCGCTGAGGACGGTCCGACGCTGAAGCCAGAGCCACCGGTCCTGGTGCGCGGGCATGACCGCGAGCTGATCGACAGCGTGTGTGGGTGGCTGCAGCGCTGGGGAGCCAACGCTCAACCCTTATCGGGTGAACCCGCCCTGCTCGACCAGGACGGCGGGATCTTGGTCGAAAGCGAGACGATGATGCCTCTGGCCTGGAAGGGGCCTCGCGTGATTGCGTCGATCGAAGGTGGAGATCAGCCCGTCACGGCCGACGATGGCAGTCTGGTCGTAACGCTGCATAGCATGGTTGCGATCGGCAATGCAGTAGCCTGCGTACAGCACCAGCAGGCGGCGCTGCCGCAGATTGCCAGTGCCGCCCCGCTGATTCCGCTGGGCCTGCGTGTACTGGTCGTCGAAGACAATCCGATCAATCGTGTGATCCTGGCCGAGCAGCTGAACACGCTCGGCTGCGAGATCGAACTGACGCAGGACGGTCTGGAAGCGCTCCAGCTGTGCAGGAGGCACACCTTCGATCTGGTAGTGACCGATATCAACATGCCACGCATGGACGGCCATGCGCTTGCCCGGCAACTGCGCAGCGAAGGCCACCTGCTGCCCGTGATAGGGGTCACCGCCAACGCCACCGCTGAAGAGCGCGAGCGCTGCCTGTCCAGCGGCATGCAGGGCTACCTGAGCAAACCCATCGACATCGCCCGGCTGCGCAAGGCGATTACCACCCTGCGCCAAGGAAATTCCGCATGACCCACCGTATCCTGATCCTCGAAGACCAACCCTTCCAGCGAGGGTTCCTGGCCAACCTGTTTGGCAACCGCGATGCCGTCGAGGTCGATGCCTGCGAGGACGTTGAGGCGGCAATCGCGCTGTGCGCCTGCCAATCCTATGATCTGGTGGTCAGCGACCTGCTGATGCCAGGTCAGGATGGTATCCAGTTCATCCAAGCGCTCGCCGCGCACCCGCGCCCGCCGCGCCTTGCGGTGGTCAGTGCAGCATCGAGGCGGCTAATGACATCAGCCCGGCTGATGGCTGAGTCGCTGGGGCTGGACGTAGTGGGCTTACTGCCCAAGCCGGTGGCCGCCGCCGACGTCGATGCGCTGCTCCGGGCACTGGCTCCCCCGCGCGCGCCCACTGCCAATGGTCCTGCCGCGATCATGCCTGAGCCGGACGCCACACAGTTACGTGCCGCGTTGGCTGACGGTTCCTTGACGGCCTGGTTCCAGCCCAAAAAATCGCTGAAGTCTGGGCGTGTCGTCGCCGCCGAAGCGCTTGTGCGGTGGATGCATCCGCACTTGGGCACGCTTGCCCCCGGCAGCTTTCTGCCTGCGCTGTGCCGCCACGGCCTGGAAGGTGAGCTGCTGCGGGTCATGCTCAAGGCCAGCATCCGCGCGCAGGCGCGCTGGCGCGAACAGGGTTTTCGCATGCCGGTATCCATCAATCTGCCGCCGCACCTGCTGGAACAGTCGGACCTGCCCGACGAACTGCTGGACCTGACCCTGGCCCACGGCGGCACGCCCGGCCTGCTCTGCTTCGAACTGATGGAAAACAGCACGACCCGCCATGTCAGCGATTTCTATGCCGGCGCCTGTCGCCTGCGCATGAAAGGCTTTGGCCTGGCCCAGGATGACTTCGGTCAGGGTCTCAGTTCAGTGCACAACCTGGTCAATACTCCCTTCACCGAGGTCAAGATAGACCGTGCGCTGGTGAGTGGCTGCGCGCGTGATCCTGCGTTGTACCTGACCTTGTCTACGGTCATCTCGCTGGCCAATCAACTCGGCCTGACCATCGTCGCCGAGGGCGTGGAAAGCGATGCCGACCTGGCCACTCTGCGCCAGTTGGGCTGCAACCAGGTGCAGGGTTTCCTGATCTCCCAGGCGATACCGCCCGATGAATTCGTCCGCTTGCTGGATGAAGAAGCACCATCCGCTTCGCCTTTGCAGAGGATGGAAGTGCACTGAGCGCACGCGGCGGCTTCACGAGCCGGTGAGGGCGCATCAACTATCATGAATGAACGAACGCCGCGGGGACATGCTGGCGCGGCGGCCCCCTTTCCTCGCCTCGAGACTCAATATGCTGGCCGAGGCCGTTCCTGTCCGCCGACTCGCACGCCGCTACCTGCGCGTCCACGCGCTGCTGATCAGCGTGGTGGTGCTGGCCACACTGCAGGCAGGACTGCTGCTGGCCATCGGTGCACAGCTGTTTCAGGAAGAGCGGAACAAAATCCGCTTCCACTCTCGCCGCCTAGACTACACCCTGCGGGAGCATGAGCGCTTCCTGCGCCAGTGGCGCCTGCATGACGTGGGCGCGCGCGGGCAGCCGATGCCGGCAATCGGTGGCCCGCCGATGACCGGTCCTCTGTTCGGTAACTTCACCTTGGTTGGCCAGCAGGCCGGATACTTGCCCCCCCCCACCGGACTGGGGGACCGTTTCCTACGCTTCTATGGCACGTTCTGGGCGACATCGCACTACCCGCCCCCCCAGTGCCTGCTGGTCGATGGCCAGGGACTGCGCGCTCTACTGGCGCCTTTACAGGAAACGGCGGACGATGCCGCGCAAATCAGCCCGCATCACCTGGAGCCGCTGCTGCTCAGCATCCACCAGGCAGTACGCGAACGCCCGACGTTGCGAAGCGGCGGCATCACCTGGACACCGGTCCGGTGGCGCGACGAAGAAACCCGCTTGTTGGCCGTGGTCCATGCCCCGCAGGATGCCCGGCTGTGGGGAGAACCCAGTGATGATTCGCTGGCGGCGTTGGGCTGCCTGCTCGATCCGGCGCGCGTGAATGACTACCAACAGGTGCTGGGAACGCCGGTGTTCGACAGCCTTTCGCTGTTCGACGACAGCCAGCGCCTGTTGCTGGGCGATGCCGCCGACGCCAGTGCCACCGGGACCTCATGGAGCGCCGGACTGGATGGCCTGGTGTTCCACATGCGCACCGAACGGGGCTGGCTGGCGGTGTACCACGTAGGTTGGCAGCAGGTCTTCCATAACCCGCGCGCACCGTTGCTGGGCAGCATGGTGGTGGCCCTGCTCCTGGCCCTGAGCGGCAGCCTGGTGCTGCACACCTATCGGCGTACCGTGATCGAGCCGCTTCGCAGCAACCAGGCGCGTTTGCTGGAAAGCGAGGCTTTCAGCCGCACCTTGCTGGACAATGCACCGATCGGGCTGTGCCTGCTGCACCGTGGCGATGGCAGCGTGTTGCTGGACAACGCGCTGGCCCGGCGTTGGCTGGGCGACGACCACGATGAAGGTGGCTGGCGTGGCCCGTGGCGGTGCAGCGTGCTTGACGCCGGCGCCACCGCACTGGGCGACAGCCTGGCCTACACCACTCCGGATGACCGCCATCTGCTGATCAACGCCGCGCCTGCGCGCTACCGGGGCCAGCCGGCCGTACTGTGCCTGTTCACCGACCTCAGCAGCCAGCATGAGGTCGAGAAGATGCTGCAGCAGGCGCGCCGCGCGGCCGACCAAGCCAACCGGGCCAAGAGCCAGTTCCTGGCCACCATGAGCCACGAAATCCGCACGCCGCTGTACGGCGTGCTGGGCACCTTGGAACTGCTGGGGCTGACCCCGCTGGACTCACGCCAGCAGGACTATCTGGCCACCATCCAGCGGTCGTCGTCGACGTTGATGCAGTTGATCAGCGACATCCTCGATGTAAGCAAGGCCGAAGCCGGTCAGCTGCGCCTGGAACCCAGCGCGTTCGATCCGGCGCGGCTGACCGAGGACGCACTTGACTCCTACGCCGCCGCCGCGGCAAACAAGGGCCTGCAGTTCTATGCCTGCATCGATGCAGATGTACCGACCACGGTCTGTGGTGATGCCGCGCGCATCCGGCAGATCCTAAACAACCTGATCAGCAATGCCCTGAAATTCACTGACAGCGGCCGCGTGGTGGTGCGCCTGGGCGTGGCCGCGCGCGGTGAAGACGGCATCCTGCAATGGCAGGTGGCTGATACCGGCATCGGTATTACTCGAGAACATCAGGCCCATCTGTTTGAACCGTTCTTCCAAGCCAACCCCAGCACCGATGCCATGCGGGGGACCGGCCTGGGCCTGGCCATCTGCGCGCACCTGTTGTCGCTGATGCACGGCCGGCTGCGCGTGGTCAGCGAAAGCGGTCTGGGCAGCAGTTTCACCGTCGAGCTGCCGCTTCCGGCCACGCACGCCGACCCATTGCAGTCTGCGCCACCGCAACTGCCGGCAGGCCTGCCGGTGCAGGTGCGCGGCGGCATCCGCGAACTGGTTCAGTCGCTGTGCGACCGCCTGCAGCAGCGCGGCGCACAGGCCAGCGCATTTAGCGAGGATACCGTGCTGCCTCACGGGACCACGCCGCTGTTGCTGGACCTGGTAATGGATGACATGGTCCCCGCCTGGGATGGCGCGCACGTGGTGGCCTGCCGCGATGGGGGCGTGCAGCCGCAATTGGAAAAGAGCTGTTGGCAGGTGGGACTGCACCGGCTGGATTCGATCGTGCTGGCGTTGGCCAGCGCAGCCGGACGCCCGCTGCCGGCCGACGCGGGCGGGCGTCTGCCGGTAGCTCGCCGCTTTGGACAACAGGTGTTGGTGGCCGAAGACAACCCGATTAACCAGGCGATCCTGCGCGACCAACTGGAACAGCTGGGATGCCACGCAGTGGTCGCCAGCGATGGCAATCAAGCGCTGAGCTACTGGCGGCAGTGCGCGTTCTCACTGGTACTGACCGATCTGAACATGCCCGGACTCGACGGATATGGCTTGGCCCGAGCGCTGCGCGAACGCGGCGTGGATGTGCCCATCCACGGCGCCACCGCCAATGCCGATCCGGCCGAATTCGAACGCTGCCGCGAAGCGGGCATGCAGGGCGTGCTGGTCAAACCTATCACCCTGGAAGCCTTGCAGCGCCTGTTGGCCTCGCTGGCCGACGGAAAGCCGGCTGCGACGGACAGCACGCCGCCGATGCTGCAGGTTGATGAAGGCGCCGTCGATGATGCACCGCTGCAGATACCGGAAAAAATGCGGGCACTGTTCGTGCAGACCATGCAGGCCGATCTGGACAGCCTGCGCAACGCGATGGACCAGTCGCAGCCTGCGCGTATTGCACAGATGTTGCACCGGATCCGTGGAGCGTTGGTGATCGTGGGCGCAACGGATCTGGTCGACACCGGCCTGCAGCTGGAACAGCGCATCATCGAGGGCAACGATCTTTCCGTAGTCGCTGAGCCTGTGCAGCGCTTCCAGCAGCGCCTGCAGACCCTGCTGCACCCCTTGACCACCCCGCCCCTCCCTTCTTCCCGCAACACGCCCCCGCCATGACCATACGGATCCTCATCGCCGACGACCACCCGATCGTGCTAGCTGGCATCCGCGACGTGCTGGCCGGCGAACTCGACCTGGACGTTGTAGCCGAAGCCGCGGATCCGGCCACATTGGTCGAGTTAATGACGCTTACCCAGCCGCAGGTGGTGATCACCGACTACAGCATGCCCGGTGACGAGCAGTTTGGCGACGGCATCAAGTTGATCTCCTACCTGCACCGCAGCTTCCCCGACACGCGCCTGCTTGTGTTGACCATGGTGTCCAACCCTACGCTGGTGGCAGCCATGTATGCGGCCGGTGCCAGTGGCGTGGTACTGAAGAGCCACGGCCTGGGCAGCCTGGTGCAGGCGCTGCGCACGGTGCTGGTCGATCGCATCTACCGGCCACCAGGCCTGCTGCCGGTAGCGTCGGCTGAACCGGCCAACGCCGATGCCGTGCGCGCGCGGCTGTCACCGCGCGAACTGGAGGTCATCCGCCTGTTCACCGGCGGCATGAGCGTGGGCGATATCGCCCGGCAGCTGAAGCGCAGTGCCAAGACGGTCAGCACACAGAAGATCAGCGCGATGCGCAAGCTGGGCGTGGACAGCGACCAGAATTTGATCGAGTACTGCCTCCAAGCCTCGCTGTTTGCCTGAGCGACAGCCGGCCGGGGGCACGCGTGCCTACGCTTTAGGAAGCGTCTGATTCCAGTGCAGCAGCCTGAGTTCTAGACTTGTGACATCCCTCCACGGCACCCCTGCCTTCATTGGACAGGCACGCGGCGGGACGGAAGGCCCGGGGGCGCGACAGCGGCCATGAGCCGGGTCCCCGCAGCAACGCGGCCCTGCCGCGCCAGACCGCGCAGCCGTGCTGCGCCCGGCCACAGGAAGTCCATCATCATGAACGTCTTCTCCCCACGGCCCCGCCGTGCGCCAGCGCGCGCGCGTCCTGGACGCCCCCCCCTGATCCCCAGCCTGCTGGCGACCGCACTATGCGCGGCGCTGCCCGTGCATGCAGCCGATCTGACCGGCCCGCTGGTCGTTTCTGACGGAAACACTCTACAGTTGGGTACTGATGACACCCTGCACCATGATCGCAGGGGCAGTGCCCTGATCGTGGAGGGCGTGGGTAGCACGGCAACCATCAATGGCAGTCATATCGACGTAACCGCCGACGGGGGCGGGGGTATCGCTGCTACGGGAGGAGGCCGGGTGACGCTGCAGGACGCGTCGCTATCGATCGCCCCCGCAGCAAGCTATAGCGACGACGGGCTGTCCGCCCGCGGAGCAGGCAGCCTGATCCAGGCGAGCAACGTGGATATCGATGCCAGCGGTAACGGCTTCGGCTATGCGATGGTTCAGGCCTACGACGGCGGCGTAGTTCGCTACGAGGGCGGGCGCATCACCTTGGTATCGGGTGACATCCTGGGTGCATCCGGCGTAGGCAGCGAAGTACATGCCACTGGACTGGATATCACTGCTGGTGAATATGGCAAGCTTCGCGCCCGTGGCGGTGGCCTGCTGTCGGTGAGCGATAGCCGAATCATCATCGCCCCCGGCAACAACTTGGCCGGATTCTTGGTGAGCGGTGCAGGCAGCCGCGCGGAGGTCAGCAATACTGACCTGACGGGTGGATCCTTCGACATTGATGACGGCAGCAGTGTGCTGCTCAGTAACACCAACGTGGCCTCCATCGGTGGCAACATCCGGGTCATGGGCAAGAGGAGCAGTGGCCTCTACTCCAGCGTGGACATCGTAGGCGGCAAGTTCAGCACCGTGGGCGGCTACGGCGCCAACATCAACAACTGGGGCCGCCTGACCGCAAGCGAGGCCAGTTTCGACGTGCGCGACGGCTTCTCTGGATTCTGGCTGGCCAGCGACGAATCGCGCCTGTACCTGACCGACAGCACAGTGGACACCTGGACCAACACCAACGGCCACGGCGTGGAAGTCTATGGCGGGCTGGCCAGCGTCCAGGGCGGATCGATCACCACCCATGGCGATGCCGTCTACGGGCTGCGCGTGACCGGCTCGACCGGCAGCACGAGCAGCCTTGGGCAATTGAAGGGCACCACCCTGGAGATCGGCGGCAACGGCGGCGGTGGCGTGTTCCTGGGCGGTTCGACAGCCAGCGTCGCACTGGATGACGTGACGATCCGCAGTGCCGGTGAGAACGTGTTCGGCATCGTGCACATGAACACCGCGCAGCTGGCAATGGCCGACAGTGTGGACATCCGCTTGACCGGCAGCAACAGCGGCGCCTATCGCTCCTACCTGACCGCGTTCGGGCCTTATTGGAACCGCGCGACCTTCAACAACGCGCACATCGAAACCGCCAGCGGCGCCGCATTCTGGCTGCAGGGCAGCAACCATGCGTTGACGGTCAACAACAGTGATGTGAGCGCCGGTGCCGGCAGCGGGCGCCTGCTGCGGGTGAGCGACACGGTGTTCACCAATGGCAGCAGCGTGGCCACCAGCCGCATCGACTTCGTGGCCGATGCCAGCACTCTGGCCGGTGATGTGGTGGTCGACAGCGCCACCGCCGACGTGCACATGCTGTTGAACAACGGCACGCAGTTCAGCGGTGCGCTGCGCGGTGATTCCGGCTACCAGGTGGCGCAGCTGGGGCTGGACGCCAGCAGCCAGTGGAACGTGCGCGCCAGCTCCAGCCTGGGCACGCTCGAACATGCCGGCCTCATCGCATTCGATGCACCTGATGCGTCGGGCTTCAAGACGGTGACGGTGACGGGCGACTACATCGGCAATGGCGGGCAGTGGCTGTTCAACCGTGCGCTGGGCGACGATGCGTCGCTGGGCGATGGTCTGGTGATCGAGGGCAACAGCAGCGGCACCGCCACGGTGAGCGTGCGCAACGCGGGCGGCGCCGGTGCGCTGACCAGCGAGGGCATCCGCCTGATCAGCGTGGGCGGGCAGTCCGATGCGCAATTCACCCTGCAGGGCCGCGCCGTGGCCGGTGCCTATGACTACTTCCTTTTCAAGGGGGGGGTCAGCACGCCGGACGATGGCAACTGGTACCTGCGTTCTGAGTACGTGCCGCCGGTGGATCCGCCGGTCGATCCGCCCATTGATCCGCCGGTGGATCCGCCCGTTGATCCGCCTGTCGACCCGGTGGACCCGACACCGCCGCCGGTCGACCCGCCGATCGATCCGCTGGACCCGCCGCAGCCGCCGCAGCCGCCGAAGGTGGAGCGCCCGGAACCGGCGGTCTACCAGGCCAACCGCAGCAGCGCGCTGGGCATGTTCCGCCATGGCCTGTACGACCGTGCCGGCGACCCGGCCGCGCAGGCCGGCCACACCGGCGAAGTGGTTGCGTGGCTGCACGTACGCAGCAACCAGCCTGACAGCCACGACAGCCGCCGCCAGGTGCAGGTCGACGGCTCGATGGACAGCGTGCTGCTTGGCGTGGGCCGCCGCTTCGATGTGCAGGGCGAGGGTGAACTGCAGGTGGGCGCGATGCTGGGCCATGGCCGGGCACGCAACGACAGCCGTTCCACGCTGACCGGCTACACCGCCCATGGCGTGGTTGAGGGCAGCAGCGTGGGCGCGTATGCCACCTGGCTGCAGGACGCCACCATGCAGCGTGGCCTGTATGTGGATGGCTGGCTGCAGTACGGCCGCTTCCGCAACAGCGTGCAGGGCGAAGGGCTGCAGAAGGAGCACTACGACGCGCACAGCTGGACCGCGTCGGCCGAAGCCGGCTACACCCTGCCGCTGCACCACACGGCGCAGCGCGGCATCTACCTGCAGCCGCAGCTGCAGGTGATCCACGGCCGCTACGACGCCGACCGTGTGGTGGAGGCCAACGGCACCCAAGTGGAGGACCGCGGCGGCGGCGAGACCACGACCCGTGTCGGCCTGCGCCTGTACAGCCGCGCGCTCACGCCGGGCCAGGGCCAGGTGCATCCCTTCGTAGCGGTGAACTGGTGGTCCGGTGGCAACGATGCGGCCATCGCCATGGATGGCGACCTGCTGCAGCGGCGGTTGCCGCGCGACATCTACGAGGCCAAGGCCGGTGTGCAGGTGGACCTGTCCGGCGGCTGGCGCGGCTGGGGCGAGATCAGCCGGCAGAGCGGGAGCATGGGCTTCCGCGATGTCGGCGCCCAGCTTGGCGTCTCGTACAACTGGTGATGCGGGAAGAACCCGGCAAGGGAGTGCCGGGTTCTTTTTTCCACACGGGCCGTGGAAAGCGGTGGGGGTTTGGTGTGGACAAGTGGCGGCGAGCACTGCGCAGCAAGCGTTTCGGAGCGTGGTTATTTTTTGTCCATGCTCTTCGACGGTTTTCCACACCCGTCGTGGAGAGTGGTTGGGATTTGATGTGGACAAGTGGGCGGGAGTGTTGCCGCGCAATCGTTTCATAGCGTGGTGAATATTTGTCCACGTTGCACGTTTGAGCCCCGGAGCACCGGGTCCATGCTCGGCTCCGGCCGGCATCAGCCGATCATGGGCTCGGTTCTGCAGGGCGTCACATGGTTTTCCACACCAGGCGTGGAAAGCGATGGGAGTTTGCTGTGGACAAGTGCCGGCGAACATCACACCGCAGGCGTTTCGCTAGGTGGTGTTTTTTTGTCCACGCCCAGAAACGCGAACGCCCCGCGCGAGGCGGGGCGTTCGGGATCAATCCGTTGCTGCCGGATCAGACGTTGAAGCGGAAGTGCAGGATGTCGCCTTCCTGCACGCGGTACTCCTTGCCTTCCAGGCGCAGGCGACCGGCTTCCTTGGCGCCGGCTTCGCCCTTGTACTTGATGAAGTCGTCATACGCGATGGTTTCGGCGCGGATGAAGCCCTTCTCGAAGTCGGTGTGGATGACCGCGGCAGCCTGCGGGGCGGTGGCGCCCTTGCGCACGGTCCACGCGCGGACTTCCTTCACGCCTGCGGTGAAGTAGGTCTGCAGGCCGAGCAGGCTGTAGGCCGCGTTGATCACGCGGTTCAGGCCCGGCTCGCTCAGGCCGAGGTCGGCCAGGAAGGTGTCGCGGTCTTCGTCGTCGAGCTGGGACAGCTCTTCTTCGATCGCGGCCGACACCGGCACCACCTGCGCGCCTTCGGCGGCGGCATGCGCGCGCACGGCTTCCAGGTGCGGGTTGTTCTCGAAACCATCTTCCAGCACGTTGGCGATGTACATCACCGGCTTCAGGGTCAGCAGGAACAGGTCACGCACCAGCGCCTTTTCTTCATCGTCCAGGCCGACCGAACGGCCAGCCTTGCCATCCGACAGCGCCGCCTGCAGCTTGGCCAGCACCGGCTTGCGCGCCGCTGCGTCCTTGTCGCCGCCCTTGGCCGCACGCTCGGCACGGTTCAGCGCCTTCTCGACGCTGTCCAGGTCGGCCAGCGCCAGTTCGGTATCGATGGTTTCGATGTCCGAGATCGGGTCGACCTTGCCGGCCACGTGCACGATGTCGCCGTGCTCGAAGCAGCGCACCACGTGGGTGATCGCATCGACTTCGCGGATGTGCGCCAGGAACTTGTTGCCCAGGCCTTCACCGCTGGCCGCACCGGCCACCAGGCCGGCGATGTCGACGAACTCGACCGCAGTCGGAATGACCTTCTGCGGGTTGATGATCGCTGCCAGTTCGCCCAGGCGCGGATCCGGCACCGGCACGATGCCGACGTTCGGTTCGATGGTGCAGAACGGGAAGTTCGCCGCGGCGATGCCCGCCTTGGTCAGCGCGTTGAACAGGGTCGACTTGCCGACGTTGGGCAGGCCGACGATGCCGCATTTGATACCCATGGGTGACAGCTCTCTGGGGTGAAAGTGATTGGTGAAACAGCGCGCGCGCTGCTTGGCCAATCCATCTCGGTGTCGATCATTGCGTGCCAACCAAGGTTGGCACCTACCAAAAGCGGATTATCGGGGGGTGTGCAGCCGCTTCATCGCTTCGCTGAAATCGCCCTGTACCGCCAGCGGCATCACGTCGATCGCATCGTCGATGGCGCGCGCGATCAACACGTCGTCCTCCTTGGACGGACGCCCCAGCACCCAACCCACCACGCGGTCCTTGTGGCCGGGATGGCCGATGCCCACGCGCAGGCGATGGAACTTGCCGTGGCCAAGCAGGCGGATGGTATCGCGCAGGCCGTTCTGGCCACCGTGGCCGCCGTCGAACTTCAGCCGCGCCACGCCGGGCGCCAGGTCCAGTTCGTCATGGGCCAGCAGGGTCTCTTCCGGCTCGATCTTCCAGAACCGCTGCGCCGCCGTGACCGACTTGCCGCTGAGGTTCATGAAGGTGGCGGGCTTGAGCAGCCACACCGTCTGCCCGGCAATCTCGACCTTGGCGGTCTCGCCGAACAGCTTGCTGTCCACATTCCATCGCGCACCGGCTTTTTCCGCCAGGGCCTCAACGAAATGAAACCCGGCATTGTGCCGGGTCCGGGCGTGTTCCGATCCGGGGTTGCCCAGACCGACGATCAGTCGCAGTCCTGCCATGGTTCCTTCCAATACGGTGCCTGCCCGGAGGCAGGCACCGTAGCGGTATTACTCGGCAGCCGCTTCTTCGTCGGCCGCGTCGGCCTTGCCGGCCTTGGCGGTGACGATGGCGTCGTCGTGGTCCTTGCCCAGCGCCAGCGCCGGGATTTCCACGCCCTTCGGCAGCTTGATGTTGGACAGGTACACCACGTCGCCAGCCTTCAGCTCGCCCAGGTCGACTTCGATCGACTCCGGCAGGTCCTTCGGCAGGCAGGTGATGGTCACTTCCTTCAGTTCGTGGGTGACCACGACGTCGGCGGCCTTGCCGGCCGGCGAGGTGTCTTCGTTGACGAAGTGCAGCGGGACCGAAGCGGTCAGGGCTTCGTTCTCGTTCACGCGCTGGAAGTCCAGGTGCATGATCAGCTGCTTGTACGGGTGGCGCTGCATGTCACGCAGCAGGACCTTCTGCACCTGACCGTCCAGGTTCAGGTCCAGGATCGAGGCATAGAACCACTCGTTCTGCTGGGCCAGCCAGATTTCGTTGTGGTCCAGGCTGATGGCGACCGGCTCGGCGTTGCCGCCGTACACGATGGCCGGGATCACACCAGCGTGACGCAGGCGGCGGCTCGCACCCTTACGCTGCAGTTCACGCTTGGTGACCTTGATTTCATGGGTCTTCGACATTTTCGACTACTCAGGTTGTTGCCGCGCCTTGCGGCGTGGCGGTTGAAGATGCTTCCGCGACCAGAAGCATCCGGGGTATGCCCCCACCGTTGCCGGCGGGAGCGAAAAACTCAATCGACGTACAGCGAGCTGACCGACTCACCGAAGGCGATGCGGCGCATCGTTTCGGCCAGCATTTCCGCCACGCTCAGCTGGCGGATCTTGCTGCACACCCGCGCGGCGTCCTTCAGCGGGATGGTGTCGGTCACCACCAGCTCGTCGAGCTGGGAATTGGTGATGTTGTCCACCGCCGGGCCCGACAGCACCGCGTGGGTGCAGTAGGCGGCAACCTTGAGCGCACCGCGCGCCTTGAGGGCAGCGGCAGCGGCGCACAGGGTGCCGGCGGTATCGACGATGTCATCGACCATCACGCAGGTCTTGCCTTCGACATCACCGATGATGTTCATCACGGTGGAGACATTGGCGCGCGGGCGGCGCTTGTCGATGATCGCCAGGTCGGCGTCATCCAGGCGCTTGGCCACCGCGCGGGCGCGGACCACGCCGCCCACGTCCGGGGACACCACGATCAGGTTCTCGGTGCCGTAGGCGCGCCAGATGTCGGCCAGCAGCAGCGGGGACGCATACACATTGTCGACCGGAATATCGAAGAAGCCCTGGATCTGGTCGGCGTGCAGGTCGACGGTCAGCACGCGATCAGCGCCAGCGGTGCTGAACATCTTCGCCGCCAGCTTGGCGGTGATCGGCACGCGCGAGGAACGCATGCGGCGATCCTGCCGCGAGTAGCCGAAGTACGGCACCACGGCGGTCACGCTGGCCACCGATGCGCGCTTGAGCGCGTCGATCAGCACCAGCAGTTCCATCAGGTTTTCCGCGCTCGGCGCACAGGTCGGCTGGATCACGAACACGTCCTGCTTGCGGACGTTCTCTTCGATCTCAACCTGCACTTCGCCATCGGAGAAGTGCGAGACCAGCGCCTTGCCCGGGCGAACCCCCAGTTCCTTGCAGATGTTCTGCGCCAGACGTTTGTTGGCGTTGCCGGAAAAGACCAGCAGGTTCGGGGACTCTTGCATCATGATTGTCTCGGGCGGGGACGAGTGGCGGGGATCCGAAGTCGGCAAGGACCCCGGTGGACCCTTGCGGCTGACAACACTGCGGTTGTTTCCACGTCCCGCGCAGGTGATGCGCTGGAAGGCGCGGACACAGCCGCTATTGGCAGGGGCGGTAGGATTCGAACCTACGAATGCCAGGATCAAAACCTGGTGCCTTGGGCCTCTTGGCGACGCCCCTGCATTGATAAATCAGTGTTGCTCGAGTGCATCCAGCAGTGGCGAACGCGCAACGCCCGCTGCCACCCTTGCCCGCAACTCCTTCGGCAACTTCGACCGTCCCTGCTCTGCGGCAGACTGCGATGCGAACTCGACGAAACAACCACTTCCCGAACCGGTCAGCCGCGCCGCGCCGATGTCGCTCAACGCTGCAAGCGCTGCATCAACAGCAGGCTCACGGCGGCGCAGCACCGGTTCGAACGCGTTCCCGACCAGCGTCCCGGAAGCGAAGTCCTCTATTTTCGCCACTGGGCTGTCGCGCGTCAAATCCGGGTCTGCAAACAGCGCCGGCGTAGGAACATGAACGCCCGGTTCGACCACCACGTACCAGGCCGGGGCCAGAGTGATCGGCTGCAGGCGCTCGCCCACGCCTTCGGCCCAGGCATTGCGGCCGCGCACGAACACCGGCACGTCCGCGCCCAGGCGCAGGCCCAGTGCGGCCAGCGCATCCTCGTCCAGACCGGCCCGCCAGAGGCGGTTCAGCACCACCAGTACCGTGGCTGCATCGGAGGAACCGCCACCAAAGCCACCACCTGCAGAAACGTTCTTTTCGACGACGATGTCTACGCCTTTCGTGATATTGGCCACTTCTTTCAGCAGCTTCGCTGCGCGCACCGCCAGATCATCGGCCTCAGCCACGCCCGCCAGACCATCCCCCTGCCGACGGACCAGGCCGTCTTCACGCAGGCGCAGGCCGATGCGGTCACCCCAGTCCAGCAGGCGGAACACGGTCTGCAGCTCATGGTAGCCATCGGCACGGCGGCCGGTGATGTGGAGGAACAGATTCAGCTTGGCCGGGGCCGGCCACCAGGACCAGCCCGCGTCATCGCACCCGGCACTCATGGGGTGCCCTGCCCCCATTGGTCGACCAGCAGGCGCACCTTGGCGTCGCCATTGCTGGCCTCGATCCGGCGCGGCAGCGCCGGGCGCCCGGCCTCGGCCGGGTACCAGTCCAGGTACTGCACCTGCCAGCCCATCTGCTGCATGCGACGCGGCCGGCCTTCACCATCACGCTCGACCTTCTCCGGACCAGCAGCATCACCGGCCACCAGGCCACGGATCCACGCCGGCAGCTGGTTGATCGGAATGTCCCAGCCGATCGCTTCCAGCAGCAGTTGCTGGGCGTCCTCGCCGGCACGCGGCCCGCCGGCCAGTCCCTCCAGGCGACCGGATTCGGAATGGGTATCGCCGGTCAGCTTCCAGCTCTGCCGGGTCACCGGCGCGCTCAGCTCGACTACATAGCGCCGGCCTTCCTGCTTCCAGTCGATGCGGCCGCTGCCGCCGTCCTTGCCCTTGCTGACCGCGACCCGGCCCTGGAACGCCCAGTCCGGCTGTGCCTGCAGCGCGGCCACGCGCGCGACCTCGGCCTGCGCGGCTTCGGCGGAAACGGTCTCGACCACCGCCGGTGGCGGGGCCTTCTGCGTGCCCACGGTGGTACAGGCGCTGACCGCCAGGGTCACGGCCGCCAGCAGCAGCGGCCGGATCATCGAAACACTCATGGATTGAATTTCTCGCGAGCGCGCAGCAGCGCGCGGTTTTCGGGATCGAGCTTGGCCGCTTCCTCGAAGAAGTGGCGCGCCTCGTCGTGCTTGCCCAGCACCCACAGTACTTCGCCCACATGTGCGGCGATCTCCGGGTCCTTGGCCAGGGTCCAGGCACGGCGCAGCTGCACCAGCGCTTCTTCCTTGCGACCCAGGCGATACAGCACCCAGCCATAGCTGTCGACGATGGCGGCGTTGTCCGGCTCGGCCACGCGCGCGCGGTCGATCAGTTCCAGCGCCTCCTGCAGCCGGCCGGTGCGGTCGGCCAGGGTGTAGCCCAGCGCGTTCAGCGCCGGCACGTTTTCCGGGTCGGTCACCAGGATCTTGCGCAGGTCGGCCTCGGCGCGCGGAATGTCGTCGCGGCGCTCCCAGGTGAGCGCGCGGGCGTACAGCAGGCCATTGTCATCCGGGTAGGCGGCCAGGCCCCTGGCCAACGCGTCCAGTTCGCCGCCGCTGTCGTCGGCACGCTGGCGCAGCTCGGCCTCCAGCAGGTAGGCGTCGCGACGCACGTCGTCGTCGACCACCGCATCGGACTGGATCGCGTGCACTTCATCCAATGCCTGCGGCAGGCGCCCGGCCAAGGCCTGCGCGTTGGCCGCACGCAGGCGCGCCTCGCTCAGTTCATCGCCACCGGGCACGCTGTGGTACCACTGCACGGCCTCGGGGTAACGCTTGAGGTATTCGGCGATCTTGCCCAGCAGCAGGCGCTGCGCCGGGTCCGGCTTGGCCGCCTGTCGTGAAAGTTCGTTGTAGAGATTGGAGAGCGCGGCCTTGTCGCCCTGCTTGGCCAGCAGCGAGGCGCGCATGCCCCAGGTCTGGACGTCCTGCGGGCCGAACGCCAGCACCCGCTCGGCCGCGGACGGCTGGCCGAGGCTGTCATAGGCAATGGCCACCGCATTGCGCAGTTCCGGGTCCTGACGCGTCTTCGGCTCGACGTCGTGCAGCAGCGACAACGCCTTGTCGGTCTCACCGGCCTGCTGCAGCTGGCTGGCACGCAGCAGCGCCACGCGCGGCTCCTCGGGGAAGCGCTTGACCACTTCATCGATCATGCGCCGGGCCAGCTCAGGCTTGTCCATGCGCAGGGCCAGCCGGCCAAACTCCTGCCAGGCCTCGATCTTCGGCGGGATGGCGTTGGCGTCGACCAGCTCGCCCAGCACCTGCGCCGGCACCGCCGGGTCGCGGCCACCGCCGACCAGGGCGGCCAGGGCGAACTTCCAGCCGCGCTCGTCGGGGTCGGCCAGCAACGCCTGCAGGTCGCCGCGCGCGGCCTTAACATCGCCCTGGCGCATGGCCAGGGCAGCGGCGGCACTGCGCATGGTCAGCGAGCTTGGCGCGCGCTGCTGCCACAGGGCCAGGCCCTTGGCGGCACTGGCATCGTCGTTGGCCAGCATGGAAATGCGGGTGGCACGTTCGGCCAGGCCGGCGTCGCCGTCGGTCTGCTGGGCCGCCTGCAGGTACCAGCGGGCGGCCTCGGCCAGCTTGCCGGCCTGCAGGGCGAATTCACCGGCCATCACCGGTTCCAGCGCCATTTCCTCGGTGGCCGGGGCCCGTACGGCGGCCTTGGCCGGCACCGCTGCCAGGGCCTGGGCGCACGCCAGGGTCAGCAGCAGAACACTGGGGATGCGAATCAATGCGGGCATCGTCGGCATCGGGGCCTTAAAATGTCGTCCAATGGCCAGCAGCTTATCGCAAGCAACTGAACAATGACCCTGTGGGTGCTCGGACTGAATCACCAGACCGCGCCGGTGGAGCTGCGCGAGCGCGCGGCCTTCGCCGGTGAGGCGTTGCCGCGCGCGCTCGGTTCGCTGCGCGATACCCCGCAGATCGCCGAGGCGGTGCTGCTGTCCACCTGCAACCGCACCGAACTGTACGCCGTGGCCGATTCGGCACAGGCACTGGACCAGTGGCTGCACAGCCAGGCCGGCGACCTGCAGGGCTACCTGTACCAGCACGCCGATGCCGAGGCCGTGCGCCACCTGTTCCGGGTGGCCACCGGGCTGGACTCGATGGTGCTGGGTGAGCCGCAGATCCTCGGCCAGGTGAAGGATGCGTGGTCGACCGCGCGCGACCACGGCCTGCTCGGCCAGCGCCTGGACCGCCTGTTCCAGCAGACGTTCTCGGTGGCCAAGCGCGCCCGCACCGATACCCAGGTCGGCGCCAACCCGGTGTCGGTGGCCTCGGCCGCGGTGCGCCTGGCGCAGAACGCGTTCGCGCGCCTGGACGATTCCACCGTGCTGCTGGTCGGCGCCGGCGAGACCATCGAACTGGCCGCGCGCCACCTGAGCGAGGGCAAGGTGCGGCGGCTGCTGATCGCCAACCGTACCCTCGCCCATGCCCAGGAACTGGCCAGCCGCCACGGCGGCGTGGCCCTGCCGCTGACCGAACTGGATCGCCACCTCGGCGAGGCCGACGTGGTGTTCTCGGCCACCGCCGCGCGCGAACCGGTAATCCATCGCGAGATGGTGGCCAAGGCCCTGCGCGCGCGCCGGCACAAGCCGATGCTGCTGTTCGACCTGGCCGTGCCGCGCGACATCGAAGCCGAGGTCGCCACCCTCAACGATGCCTTCCTCTACACCGTCGATGACCTCGAACGTGCGGTGGAAGACAACCGCCGTGGCCGCCGCGAGGCCGCTGCCGAGGCCGAGGCGATCATCGACCTGCAGGTATCGCGCTTCGTCGAGTCGCTGCAGGCCAACGCCCACCAGGCGCCGCTGCGGCAGCTGCGTGCGTTCGGCGAGGCCACCCGTTCGGAACTGCTGGAGCGTGCGCGCCAGCAGCTGGCCAACGGCAAGCCGGCCGACGAAGTGCTGGAACTGCTGGCCCACGGCCTGACCAACCGATTGCTGCACCCTCCGACCGCTGCCCTGCGCGCTGCCGCGCTGAGCGGCGATGCCGACCTGACCCGCGCCGCCGAGCGCCTGTTCCCGGCCACGCCGGGTTACCGCCACCCACCCGTGAGACCCGATGACGCCGACCCTGCGCCGTAAGCTGGAAGCGCTGGCCGAGCGCCGCGAAGAACTGGAACGCCTGCTCGCCGAACCCGACGTGGTCGCCGACAACACCCGTTTCCGCGACCTTTCGCGCGAATTCGCCCAACTTGAGCCGATTGCCCTCGCCCTGGCCGATGAAGCCCGCGCCAAGGCCGACCTGGCTGCGGCCGAAGGCATGCGCGCCGACCCCGACCTGCGCGAGCTGGCCGACGAGGAAATCGCCGCCGCGCAGGCCCGCCTGCAGGAACTGGAACAGGAACTGGCGCTGCTGCTGGTACCGCGCGACCCGCGCGATGAAGGCAACCTGTTCCTGGAAGTCCGCGCCGGCACCGGTGGCGACGAGGCGGCGATCTTCGCCGGCGACCTGTTCCGCATGTACGCCCGCTATGCCGAGCGCCAGGGCTGGAAGGTCGAGGTCGAATCGGACAACCCGGGCGAGCACGGCGGTTACAAGGAAGTGGTGGCGCGCGTAGTCGGCCGGGGCGCGTTCTCGCGCCTGAAGTTCGAGTCGGGCACGCACCGCGTGCAGCGCGTGCCGGCTACCGAATCGCAGGGCCGCATCCATACCTCGGCCGCTACCGTGGCGATCATCCCGGAAGCCGACGAAGTCGATGACATCGTCATCAACCCGGCCGACCTGAAGGTGGATACGTTCCGCTCCTCCGGCGCCGGTGGCCAGCACGTCAACAAGACCGAATCAGCGATCCGCATCACCCACGTGCCGACCGGCGTGGTGGTGGAGTGCCAGACCGAACGCAGCCAGCACGCCAACCGCGACAAAGCGATGAAGCGCCTGAAGGCGCAGCTGCTGGATGCCGAGCGCCAACGCCAGGACGCGGCGCAGGCCGAATCCCGGCGGCTTCAGGTCGGCAGCGGCGACCGCAGCCAGCGCATCCGCACCTACAACTTCCCGCAGGGCCGCATCACCGACCACCGCGTGGAGGGCCTGACCCTGTACGACCTGCCCAACATCCTGGCCGGTGACCTCGACCCGCTGTTGCAGCGGCTCAGCCACGAGCACCAGGTCGATGCCCTGGCCCAGTTGTCGGCGGGCTGAGCACGATGTCGGCCTGGCAGCAGCGGCAGCACCTGCAGCAGGCGATCGCCCGCCAGCCCGGTGATTTCGTTGCCTGGGTGATGCTGGCCGATCTGGAGCTGGAAGCCGGCGACATCGCCGCCGGCGAACAGGCCGCACGACGCGCGCTGCAACTGCGTCCGAACCATCCCGAAGCCCTGGCACGGCTGGGCCGCGTGGCGTGGATGGCCGGCGCGCATGCCGATGCTGCAACGCTGCTTGGCCAGGCCTCGGCACTGGCACCGCAACACCCCGGCATCGCACTGTGGCTGGGCCACGCGTTGGAAGATGCCGATGATGCCGAAGGTGCGTCGGCGGCCTATCGGCGCGCGCACACGCTGATGCCAGCCGAGCCTTACATCGCCGCCCAGCGCCTGGCCTGGCAGCGCCGCCTGTGCGACTGGCGGGATCTGGACGCGCTGGCCGCCCAGGTGCGAAGCGCCGCAGCGTCCGGCCAGGGCGTGGTTGAGCCGTTCGCCTTCCTCAGCGAGGACACCAGTGCTGCCGAGCAATTGGGCTGCGCGCGCACCCGCGCGCTGGCCGTAGCCGCCTCGGTGCGGCCATTGCCGCCGGCCACGGTGCGCGCGCGCGGCCCACTGCGGATCGGCTTCCTCTCCAATGGCTTCGGTGCACATCCGACCGGGCTGCTGACCGTGGCGCTGTTCGAGCAGCTGCGTCACGACCCGGCGCTGCAGCTGCACCTGTTCGCACTGAACCGCGATGACGGCAGCCGCATCCGCCAGCGCCTGCAAGCGGCGGCCCCGCTGCACGATGTGGCCGGCCTGCGCCACGCCGACAGCGCCGCGCGTATCCGCGCACAGGGAATCGACGTGTTGTTCGACCTGCGTGGCTGGGGCGGTGGCGGTGCGCCGGAGGTGCTGGCGATGCGCCCGGCCCCGCTGCAGCTGAACTGGCTGGCCTATCCGGGCACCTCGGGTGCGCCGTGGATGGATGCGGTGGTCGGCGATGCCTTCGCCCTGCCGTCCGCACTGGCGCCGCACTACAGCGAACGCGTGCTGCGCCTGCCGCGTGCCTTCCAGCCGTCGGACAACACGCGCGTGCTGGAGCCAGCACCGAGCCGTGCCGACTGCGGACTGCCCCCGCAGGGCGTGGTGTTCTGCTGCTTCAACAACAGCTACAAGCTCAACCCGCGCAGCATGAGCCGTGCCTTCGCGGTGCTGCAGGCGGTGCCCGGCAGCGTGTTGTGGCTGCTGTCCGGCCCCGGCCAGGCCGATGCGCGGCTGCGTGCGGCCGCACAGGCCGCCGGCCTGGATCCGGCGCGCCTGGTGTTCATGGCCAAGCTGCCGCATCCGCATTACCTGGCCCGCTATCAGCTGGCCGACCTGTTCCTCGACACCCATCCGTACAACGCGCACACCACCGCGTCGGACGCGCTGTGGGCCGGCTGCCCGGTGCTGACCTGCCCCGGCGATACCTTCGCTGCGCGCGTGGCCGGCAGCCTCAACCATCACCTAGGCCTGGGCCGGATGAACGTCGCCGACGATGCCACGTTCGTCGCCACCGCCAGTGCACTGGGCAATGACCCAGCGGCGCTGGCGGCGTTGCGCGCCGAACTGGCGCAGGCGCGCGAGCGCAGTGGGCTGTTCGACATGGGCGGGTTTGCCCGCGACCTGTCAGCGTTGCTACAGCAGCTGGCGCGTGAGCACGGCTGGGGGGGAACAGCGGAACCGGTTGGGTAATGTCGATTGGATGGCGCCGACTGGTAACGCCGGCTGGGTAAGGTCGATTGGATGACGTCGACTGTGTAGAGTCGATTGTTAGTCGACTGCTCTCTGCAGCAAGCCGAAAACCCCGCGCTGCGCGCGATAGTCGACTGACAGTCGACTCTACCCGGCATCGACATCACCTGAGCGGCGCCTGCGCTACGCTCGGAATTCCTTCCCGCGTGGTGTGACGATGGCCAAGCTCAAGCGCAAGGACTACGACGAACTGCTGCTGCCACTGCAACTGGAACTGACCGCGATGGCGCGCTGGGTGCAGCACAGCGGGCAACGCCTGCTGGTGCTGTTCGAAGGCCGCGACACGGCCGGCAAGGGCGGCGCGATCCAGGCCATCAGCCAGCATCTCAACCCTCGCCAGTGCCGGGTGGTCGCCTTGCCCAAGCCTACTGACCGTGAAGCCACGCAGTGGTATTTCCAGCGCTACGCGTCGCACCTGCCGGCCGCCGGCGAGATCGTGCTGATGGACCGCAGCTGGTACAACCGTGCCGGCGTGGAACGGGTGATGGGCTATTGCAGCGAACCCGAGTACCAGCAGTTCCTGCACCAGGCACCGGTGTTCGAGCAGCTGCTGGTCGACGACGGCATCCTGCTGTTCAAGTACTGGCTGTGCGTGGACCAGGAGCAGCAGGAAAAGCGTTTCTGCGAACGCCACGTCGATCCACTGAAGGGCTGGAAGCTGTCGCCGGTGGACCTGAAGTCGCGCAGCAAGTACAGCGCCTACACCGAGGCCCGCGAGGCGATGCTGCGCGCCACACACCGCGAGGGCGCGCCGTGGACGCTGGTTGATTTCAACGACCAACGCCTGGGCCGGCTGACCCTGGTGCGCAACCTGCTGGACCGGCTGCCGGATACGCGCGTGGACGCGCCGCTGCCGGAGCTGCCGAAGCTGAAGGGCAAGCTGCATCGCGAGCACTACGACGTGCTGAAGCCGATCGAGGATTTCCCGGTCGAGGAGTAGCGTGGGTCGGCAGGGCCTGCGGCCCTGCACCTGCAGAAGCCCTCAAGCAACGGCAACAGCCGGCTCTGGGAGTTTTGCTTGTTGGCTGGGGTGGTGTGGATTGGCAGGACGCGCCGTAAACCCATCCATGGCGCCAACGGTCCTGCCAACCCACACCGCCCCATCCCCGACAGATTTCCGGTGACGGAGGTAGATCCACGCCATGCGTGGATGAATCTCCATTGAAATCGAATAGTTCAGCAATTGAACGAAGAGCATCCACGCATGGCGTGGATCTACCGTGTCGACCAAGGTCGACACCCACCAGGAGCAGGCCATGCCATTCCGACAGATCGCGGAGATCTGTCGAAGGCGGGGTGGGTCCGGTTGCGGGGGCGTGAGCCGCATGGATGCGGCGACCGAGCTTACATGGACGTACTTGCAGCGGCCCCCGCAACCGGACCCACCCCGCCTACCCACAGGAAACCCGCTTGGGCTGTTGCCGTTGCTGGGGTTGCCGGCCAGCGGCCGGCACTACCGCGGGTGCAGGGCCGCAGGCCATGCCGACCCACCCACTACTTGGCAGCAGCGATCTGCTTTTCGATGTCGGCGGCGGTCACCGGGCCGAGGAAGCTGTGTGCCAGCTTGCCCTGCGGATCGATGAGATGGGTCAGTGGCAAACCGCGCGGGGTGGCGAAATCGGCCGGCGGATCGAACGGATCGACGATCACGATCGGGTAAGTCACCGGATGCTTGGCCAGGAATGCCTGCATCTCCGGCGATTCGATGTCCTCATACGCCAGGCCGACCACTTCGATGTTGCTGCGCATCGCATGCAGCGCCGACAACTCCGGCATTTCCTTGCGGCACGGCGCGCACCAGGTCGCCCAGAAGTTCACCACCACCCACTTGCCACGGTGCGTGGCCAGGTCGTAGTCGCTGCCATCCACCGCCTTCATCTTCAGCGTCGGGAACTCAGCGGTGGTGCGCTCGGCCGGGGTCTCCTCCACGGGTGCCGGGGCGGTCGGCGACGGTGCCTGCGCCGGCGGCTGGCTGCTGGCCGGGGTCGGCTCCTGCGCCGGTTTGCAGGCCGCCAGGCCCAACAGCAGGAGCAGCAGTGGCGACGGGTTCTTGCGGGTCATGGCATGTCTCCGGAATCGGAATAGATATCGCTGACCTTGCGCTTGAGGCGTTCGCGCAGGGGCAGTCGCAGGTCGTCCAGCGCCGCCAGCGCGGCGCGGCCCAGGCTGTCATCGCGGTAAGGCAGATGCTGCTCGGCCACCGGGATGCGCAGCTGGGTGCATTCGTACAGATCGGCCAGGCTGACCTGGTCGAGGTCGCGCGACAACAGCCATTCGCCGCGTTCATCGCGTCGCAGCAGGCCGATTTCCTGCAGGTTGCAGGCCAGGTCATGCAGCAGCGAGTCGGTCAGCATCGGCTCCAGCCGCAGGATTTCATCATCGGCCAGGCCCCTGCCCTTCAAGCGTGCATGGTGGAAGCGGCCGAGCAGGCGCAGCAGGCCATAGAACTCGTAGCCCTGCGGGAGGCGCAGTTCCACCGGCTGGTAGCGGAAGGCAGCCATCGACGAGGACAGCGACGCGCCCAGCAGCACTGCCACCCAGCACAGGTAGATCCACAGCAGCAGGATCGGCACGAAGGCCACCGTGCCATACAGCTTCTGATAGGACTGGAAGCTGCCCAGGTAAGCGCCGATGCCCCACTTGACCAGTTCCAGGATCACCGCCGCGAGGATCGCGCCGGGCACCGCGTGCCGCCACTTCACCGTGTGGTGCGGCACCACCCGGAACATCAGCGTGATGCACACGAACTCGATCAGGATCGGCGCCAGCCGCAGCGCCAGTTCGGCCAGCCAGCGACCCTCCTGGGTGCCAAACAGCGGCATCGCGAACACCCGCGCCGATACCGCCAGCGAAGCCGCGGCGAGCATCGCGCCCAGGGTCAATACGGTCCAGTAGACCAGGAAGCGGGTCAGCTTGGGCCGGGTCGAGCCGACCCGCCAGATCTGGTTGAAGGTCTCCTCAACGCTGTTGAGGGTGATCAGCAGTGACACCACCAGCGCGATGAAGCCGGCGGCGGTGAGCTGGCCGGCACTGGCCGAGAACTGCCGCAGGTAGCCCTCGGCCGCGCGCGCGGCGTTGGGCACGAAGTTGGAGAAGACGTAATCGCTGAGCTGGTCGCTCCAGCGGTCGAAGACGGGAAAGGCCGAAAGCACACCGAACACCACGATCGCCAGCGGCACCAGCGCGAACACCGTGGTGTAGGCCAGCGCCGCCGCTGCCTGGAACAGGCGGTCGTCGAGGAAGCGGTGCCACAGGAAGCGGCCGAAACTGATGGCCCGTGCGCGATCCCGCGCGCGCTCCATCCACAGGTTGAGCGTATCCAAAGGTTCCATCGGTGAAAGGGTACCCGATGCGGAATGCTGGCAGGATAGCCATACTGGTGGCCACACGACGAGGAGAAGCGGGCACGATGGGCGAGATTCTGGTGCTGTACTACAGCCGGGGCGGTTCGGTGGCACGGCTGGCGCGCCAGATCGCGCGGGGCATCGGCGAGGTACCGGGCATGAGCGCGCGCCTGCGCACGGTACCGCCGGTGGCCGCGGTGACCCACACCGCGCAGCCGCCGGTGCCAGACGATGGCGCCCCCTATGTGGGCGTGCAGGACCTGGTCGAGTGCCAGGGCCTGCTGCTCGGCAGCCCGACCCGCTTCGGCAACATGGCCGCGCCGGTGAAGCATTTCCTCGACGGGCTCGGCGCCGAATGGGTCAACGGCACCCTGTCGGGCAAGCCGGCCGCGGTGTTCACCTCGACCGCTTCGATGCATGGCGGCCAGGAATCGACCCTGCTGTCGATGCAGGTACCGCTGCTGCACCACGGCTGCGTGATCGTCGGCATCCCGTTCACCGAGCCAGCGCTGAGCCACACCACCAGTGGCGGCACGCCCTATGGCGCCAGCCACGTCGCTGGTGCCGCCGACGATCCGCAGCCGACCGACGACGAGGCCGTACTGGCCCGTGCGCTGGGCCGCCGGGTGGCCGACATCGCGCAGCGGTTGGCCCGATGAACCGGCCGCCGCGCACGGCCCTGCTGCTGGCCCTGATGGGGCTGGCTGCGCTGTTCGCAGGCTGGTTCATCAATGACAAGCACTGGCTGGCGACCCAGCTGGTGTTCACCGCGCCGCCGCTGGCACTGGCCTTTGCGCTGCGCCTGGGCTGGCGCAAGGCCGGCTTCTGGGCCTCGGTGCTGGCGCTGGGCTGGTTCAGCCACGGCGTGATGAGCGCTTGGAGCCACCCGGAAACACGCTGGCTGGCGTTGATCGAGATCGCCCTGGCGCTGCTGGTGATCTTCAGTGCCAGCCTGCCCGGGCTGCGTGCCCGCTTCGGCAAGCGACGCTGACGCTGCGCCCGCAGGGCCTTATCATCTGCGTTCCTGGCCCCGCGCCGCTGTACCTGTCCTGGTTTCGCGCATGCACATGATGGAAGAGCTCCTGGTCGTCACCACCGGTGGCACGATCGACAAGATCTACTTCGACGACAAGTCGGACTATCAGATCGGCGATCCGCAGATCGGCATGATCCTGCGCGAGCTGGGCGTGACGTTCCGCTTCAACGTGATTCCGATCCTGCGCAAGGATTCGCTGCACATCAACGATGAAGACCGCGAACTGATCCGCGCCACCATTGCCGCGCAGCCGACCCGCCACGTGCTGGTGACCCACGGCACCGATTCGATGGTGCAGACCGGAAAGGTACTGGCCACGATTGCCGACAAAACCATTGTGATGACCGGCGCGCTGAGCCCGGCGCGTTTCCGTGGTTCGGATGCGGAGTTCAACATCGGCTGCGCGATTGGTGCGGTGCAGTCGCTGCCGAGCGGCGTGTACATCGCGATGAACGGCCGCATCTTCGATCCGCAGCACGTGCGCAAGAACGTGGCCGCGAACCGCTTCGAGTCGGTCTGAGGAACGGCGTGCCGACCAAGGTCGGCACCCACCAAAGCAAAAACGCCCCGGCCGAAGCCGGGGCGTGCCCATGGAGAGGGACTTGGGCTCAGTACTGCGCGTTCAGGGTCAGGCCCGAGAAGGTGCTGTACGCCTTCACCCGCACGTACCAGGTGCCGGCGGCCGGGCTGTTGATGGTGCAGGTCTCGCTGTTGCCGCTCAGGTACGGACGGCAGGTGTAGCTGGTGTCGGTCGGGGCACTGCCCTGGCGCACGTACAGGTCGGCATCACCGCTGCCGCCACTGATCGCCACGCGCAGCTGGGTGCTGCCGGCCGGAACCGCGACGGTGTAGTTCAGCTCGGCACCGGTGGCGGCGCCGAGGCCGGTCACCGGCACGTTGTTCTGCAGCACGTTGCCACCCGGGTTCGGGTTGCCGCCGCCATTGATCGCGGCAGCCACCGCAGCGTTGGCGTCGATGATGCCGGCGCCGCAACCACCCGAGCAGGCGCCCGGCAGCGGACGTGCCGTGCTCTTGATGATGCTTTCGACCTGCGCCGGGCTCAGCGGGCTCGGAGCGACCGACTGCATCAGCGCGATCACGCCGGCCACGTGCGGCGCCGCCATCGAGGTGCCGTTGTAGGATGCGTAGGTTGCGCTGGCCGGCACGGTGGTGCCGGTGTTGAGGGTGGACAGGATGCTCTGGCCCGGTGCCGAGATGTCGATGCCAGTGCCGTAGTTGGAGAAGCTGGCACGGGCACCGGCCGAGGTGGTCGCGGCCACCGCGATCACGTTCGGGCAGTTGGCCGGCACCGAGCTCGACACGTTGGCGTTGCTGTTGCCGGCAGCGACCACCACGGTGGTGCCACGGCCGACCGCGCCGTTGATCGCGTTCTGGTAGGTGGTCGAGCAGCTGCCGCCGCCGCCGAGCGAGAGGTTGATGACCTCGGCCGGATTGGCATTGGCCGGCACGCCGCTGACGGTGCCACCGGAGGCCCACACGATGGCGTCGGCGATGTCGGAGGTGTAGCCGCCGCACTTGCCGAGCACGCGCACCGGCACGACCTTGGCGTTGAACGCGGTGCCGGCGACGCCGCTGGCGTTGTTGGTCACCGCCGCCACGGTGCCGGCGACATGGGTGCCATGCCAACTGGAGTTGGAGGCCGGAATGCCCGAGCCACACTCGTTGGCGCCGTACCAGTCACCTTCATCGTTCGGGTTGTTGTCGCGGCCGCCTCCATCGCGCGCCATCGCGGCGTCGCTGATGAAGTCGTAGCCCGGCAGGATGTTGGCGTTCAGGTCGGGATGGTTGGTGATGCCGGTGTCGATCACCGCCACTACCACGCCGGTGCCCGTGGACTTGTCCCAGGCCGGCTGGATGTTGATGCCCGCGCTGGAGGTACCGAAGGCCCACTGCTCGCTGAAGCGGGTGTCGTTCGGGGTCAGCGTGGCGCGCATGATCTGGTCGACTTCGACGTATTCCACGTTCGGGTCAGCGGCCAGCTTGCGCATCAGCAATTCGGATTCGGCCTGGTCGAGCGGACGGTCGGTCTTGACCAGGGTCGGGCCGACGGCCAGCTTGCGGACCTCCTGCAGGCCCAGCGCGCGGCCCTGGCTGCTGGCCAGGCCAGCGGCGGCCGTCTTCAGCGACGAGGCCAGCGCGGTGGTGTTGGCCACGGCGGCGCTGCCGTCGCGGTACTTCACGATGAAGCGCTGGTGTGTCGGCGCGGACTGCAGGCCACTGAGCTGGACATCACCGGCCAGCGCAGGCGTGGCCAGCAGCAGCGATGACAGAACGGACGCACCAAGGACCACCCACACTCGACGCACACGCGGTTGCGTTACCTGGGACATCAGTATTTCCCTTTCTTGTGGTGTGAATGCCGGAATCGGCAGAAGCACCGGCCCGAACCATGGGCTGGCTTGCGTTGGCGAAGCTCGGAGTCCGGTGAGTCAGCGGATCCCCCTAACGATCCGCCGTGCAGATGACGCTAATGGCCGAAGCCGGACACCACAAGATTTTCAGCGTCTTTTCAGCAAGATGAAATGTTGGTTCTGAGACTTTTTGGGTCGAGGGTTTGTGAAGGTGAAGGAACTTCTCACGCCCTGCACGCTCCTGACTGGGTCATCACCTGTCTCGGAATGACTTTGCCGACATCGGCGTCCGCTGGTCTGGAGCCAGATCGCTTTTCCTGCGGAAAAGCGATCTGGCTCCAGGCCCGAAACGCAGAAAGCCCGTCACGGGGACGGGCTTTCCGGAAAAGCAGCCGAGCGTTGGCTCGGGTCTACCGTTGACCGCGGGCGATCAGCCCAGCTTGACCAGCCAGTTGTGGCGGTCCGGCAGGCGGCCATACTGGATATCGGTCAGTTCCTTGCGCAGCGACATGGTCACTTCGCCGGCCGGGGCGTTGATGTCGCCGACCGAGAAACCCTCGCCCTTCAGCTGGCCGATCGGGGTGACCACCGCTGCGGTGCCGCAGGCGAACACTTCACTGATCGCGCCGGAGGCAACGCCGTCCTTCCACTCGTCGATGCTGACCTTGCGCTCCTCGACCTTCATGCCCCGGTCGCGCGCCAGCTGCAGGATGCTCTCGCGGGTGATGCCCTCGAGGATGCTGCCCGACAGTTCCGGGGTGACCAGGGTGCCGTCCTTGTAAACCAGGAACACATTCATGCCGCCCAGCTCTTCCAGGTACTTGCCTTCGACCGGGTCGAGGAACAGCACCTGCGAGCAGCCCTGCGCCTGCGCCTTCTGCTGCGGCAGCAGCGAAGCGGCGTAGTTGCCGCCGCACTTGGCCGCACCGGTGCCGCCCTTGGCCGCACGTGCGTACTCGGTGGACAGCCAGATCGACACCGGGGCAACGCCCTTGGCGAAGTACGGGCCGGCCGGGCTGGCGATGACGTAGTACCCGGCCTTGTGCGCGCCGCGCACGCCGAGGAAGGCTTCGTCGCCGATCATGAACGGACGGAAGTACAGGCTCGACTCATCGGCCGACGGCACCCAGTCGCTGTCCACGGCAATCAGCTGCTTCAGCGATTCGACGAAGATCTCCACCGGCAGTTCCGGCAGTGCCAGGCGCTGTGCAGAACGCTGCAGGCGACGGCTGTTGGCATCCGGGCGGAAGGTCCAGATCGAACCGTCGGCGTGGCGGTAGGCCTTGATGCCTTCGAAGATTTCCTGGCCGTAGTGCAGCACGGCCGCAGCCGGGTCCAGCTGCAGCGGGCCGTAGGCACGCACGTTGGCGTTGTGCCAGCCGGCGTCCTTGTCCCAGCGCACTTCCACCATGTGATCGGTGAAGTGCAGGCCGAAGCCGGGCTTCTCCAGGATCTGGGCGCGCTCTTCAGCGCTGCGCGGGTGGTCCGAAGGGGTGACGGCGAAGCTGGGAATGGACTGGGACACCGGAGGATTCCTGTTCTGGTTGCGGGTAGTGCCGGGCCCGCGTCACTGCGGGCCCTGGGTCAAAGCATGCCGGTCTCGAGCCGGGCCGCCTCGGACATCATGTGCTGGTTCCACGGCGGGTCGAACACCAGTTCGACGTCGGCCTCGGCTACCGTCGGGATCATTTCTAGCTTGCTGCGCACGTCGTCGACCAGGATGTCGCCCATGCCACAGGCCGGCGCGGTCAGGGTCATCTTCACGTCGATCTCGCGCTGGCCCTCGTCCAGGTGCTTGATCTCGACCTCGTAGACCAGGCCCAGTTCGACGATGTTCACCGGAATTTCCGGGTCAAAGCAGGTCCGGAGCTGCTGCCATACCAGCTGTTCCACCTGTTCATCGGTGGCATCGGCGGGCAGTTCCAGCGGCGCCGGGGCCTCCTTGCCGATGGCGTCGCCGTCCTTGCCGGCGATGCGGAACAGGTTGCCTTCGACGAACACCGAATAGCTGCCGCCCAGCGCCTGGGTGATGTACCCATAGCTGCCGGCGGGCAGGGTCACGGTGTCGCCCTGCGGGACCATCACGGCCTCGCAATCGCGTTCGAAGTGGACAGGTTCGCTGCTACGGGAATACATGGGGACCGATATGGGGCCGTGGCCGCAGCCACGCAAGACGGCATTCTAGCCCAGCGGCCCTGCCGCCGCCGGTGCAGCGCGGCAATCCACAGTATCCTGTGGGTGATCTTCAGGGAGCTTCGATGTCCTCCAATGCCGCGCGTGCCAGGACCGTGACCTGGCTCTGGCCCATCATGTTGTTGCTGGGCCTGGTTGTTGCTCCCCTTGCCTGGATGGTGCTGGCCCTGATGACCGGCCGGCAGGTCGGCTGGATGGCGGTACTGACCGCCCTGGAACTGGTGTTCATGCTGCGCATGGGTACGCTCGGCCCGGGCCCCCTGCGCATCGCGCTGGTGGTGTTCGGCACCCTGCTGGTGGCCGCTGTGGCCAACTGGGCCATCGCCAGCGCCTGGATGGGCGGCTCAATCGGCCTGGACCTGTGGGACGCCAGCCTGCGCATGGGCCCGCACCTGGCCTGGACCCTGGTCACCCTGGCCAATGGCGCGGTGGAATGGCTGTGGCTGGCGCTGGCCGTAGCCGTGGGCGCGTGGCTGGCGCGCTGATCACGTAGATCCATGCTCTGCGTGGATGGGGGGCGTGCCGGCCGCTGGCCGGCAGACGCGTGCGGACCAAGGTCCGCACCCGCTGGATGAAGCCAGGCCTCAATGCCCGCCGTCGAGCGCCTTCAACTCGCTCACCAGCGAGGCCGCCGCTTCGGCGCCATCGCCGTACAGCATGCGCGTGTTGTCGGCGTAGAACAGCGCATTCTCGATGCCGGCAAAGCCGGTGCCCTTGCCACGCTTGATCACCACCACGTTGCGCGCGTTGACCACGTCCAGCACCGGCATGCCGTAGATCGGGCTGGCCGGATCGGTGCGTGCGACCGGATTGACCACGTCGTTGGCGCCGATCACCAGCACCACGTCGGTGTTGGCGAACTCCGGGTTGATATCATCCATGTCCGCGATCAGGTCGTAGGGCACGCCCGCTTCGGCCAGCAGCACATTCATGTGCCCGGGCATGCGCCCCGCCACCGGGTGGATCGCGAACTTCACCTTGACCCCGCGCTGACCCAGCCGCTGCGCCAGTTCCCAGATCTTGTGCTGCGCCTGCGCCACCGCCATGCCGTAGCCGGGCACGATGACCACCCGCTCGGCAAACGCCATCATCGCGGCCACGTCGGCTGCGTCGATCGGCTTCTGCGAGCCGGTGATTGCCTGCGCTTCGCCACCTGCGCCACCACCGAAGTTGGAGAACAGCACGTTGCGGATCGGCCGGTTCATCGCCTTGGCCATCAGCCGCGTCAGCAGGATGCCGGCCGCGCCGACCATCATGCCGGCGATGATCAGCGCCTCGTTGCCCAGCACATAGCCTTCGAAGGACACCGCCAGGCCGGTGAACGCGTTGTACAGCGAGATCACCACCGGCATGTCGGCGCCGCCAATGGGCAGCGTCATCAGCACGCCCAGGGCCAGCGCCAGCACGAAGAAGGCGACGATCGCCCAGGTGCTGAGCGTGCTGGCCGCGATGATCGCCAGCACCACCACCGCCAGCGCCACCAGCAGGTTCATCACCTGCTGGCCGGTCCAGGTCACGCGTTTGTCGAGGCGACCGTCGAGCTTGGCCCAGGCGATCACCGAGCCGGACAACGACACCGCACCGATGGCCGCGCCGACCACCGCCAGCAGCAACACCGTGCCCGAAGGCTGGCGCGCAGCCAGGTCGGCCAGTGCCTGCTCGCTCCAGTGCGTGGTGTCGCGGTGGGCCAGGAAGGCATAGCGCAGCAGTTCCACCGCACCGATCGCCGCCGCTGAGCCGCCGCCCATGCCGTTGTACAGCGCCACCATCTGCGGCATGTCGGTGATGGCGACCTTGCCGGCCGACCACCAGGCAAGGCCGGCGCCGAGCAGCAGCGCCACCAGGATCAGCGGCACGTTGTGCAGTTCGGGCAGGAAGAACGTCGCCACCGTGGCCAGCAGCATGCCCAGCCCTGCCCAGCGGATGCCGCTGCGCGCGGTCAGCGGCGAGGCCATGCGTTGCAGGCCCAGCAGGAACAGGGTGGCGGCGACCAGGTAGCTGGCCTTGACCAGCCAATCAAGCAGTTCAACGGTGCTGATGTTCAAGCCTGCGGCTCCTTCGGCTGGTCCTTGCCATCCTTGGGCGCGCTCGGCTTGAACATTTCCAGCATGCGCGCGGTGACTACATAGCCACCGGCGGCGTTGCCGGCGCCCAGCAGCACGGCGAGGAAGCCCAGCGCCTTCTCCAGAGGCGTCTGTGCGTGCCCCAGCACCACCATCGCGCCGATCAGCACGATGCCATGGATGAAGTTGGAGCCCGACATCAGCGGGGTATGCAGGATCACCGGCACCCGCGAAATGATCACGTGGCCTGCGATTGCCGCCAGCATGAAGATGTACAGCGCTACGAACCCGTCACTCACTGGCAACGCTCCCGCTCTGTCTTCGTCGGCCCATCATAACCACGGGCTGAACCCGGCGCGCACCCGGCGTCAACCGACGCTGCGCTCACGCGTTGTCGATGGTGACCCCGAGCGAGGAACCGTACCCTGTGCTGGTGAGCAGCCCCGTCCCCCCGAGCGCCGAAACCGATGCCCTGCCGGCGTCGCTGGAGGCGTTCCTGGCCAGCGTCGGCCCGCGCGCGTTCCGTTTCGCCGAGGCCGGTCTGCGCCAACGCGAAGACGCCATGGACGCGGTGCAGGACGCGCTGATGCGCATGCTGGACTACGCCGACAAGCCGGCCGCCGAATGGGCGCCGCTGTTCTGGAGCATCCTTCGCCGGCGCGTGATCGACCTGCAGCGCCGACGCCGCTTCCGCCTGCCGTTCTGGCGCGACAACCAGGATGCCGACGGCGGCGAGATCGACTGGACCGATCCTGGCCCGGACCCGGCGCGGGCGCATGAGCAGCGCCAGCAGTACCAGCACCTGGTGCAGGCACTGCGCACCCTGCCCGCACGGCAGCGCGAGGCCTTCACCCTGCGCGTGCTGCAGGACCTGGACGGGGCCACCACCGCCCGCGCCATGGGCTGCAGCGAAGGCGCGGTAAAAACCCATCTGGCACGCGCCCGGCAGGCGCTGCAGGACTACCTGGAGACTCACCCGTGAACCGCTCCCTGCCCTCCGATGACATGCTGCGCAGCCTGCACGCGCAGTCGCTGCAGGCGCTGTCGCCGGCCACACTGGCACGGCTGCGCCAGGCCCGCTACGGCGCCAGTGCGGCCCGGCATGGGCGCCTGCGCTGGTGGCTGGCCAGTGCCTGTTCGCTGGTGGTGGCACTAGGTATCGGCCTGCAGTTCAGCGGCCACAGCCCACTGCCGGGCCCTGCGCCGGCACCGGCGCTGGCCTCGGTGGAAGACAACAGCGCGCTGTACGACGAGAATCCCGACCTGTACCTGTGGCTGGGCGATACCGACCTGGCGATGGAGTGAACCATGCCCCGATTGAACCTACTGCCGCTGCTGCTGACCCTGTCGCTGCTGCCGGCCACTCCCGCACTGGCGCAGACCACTGTACCGGCTGCGGCCCCTCGACCTGCACCGGCCGCGCCACTGCCGGCGTGGGAACAGTTGAGTGACGCCCAGCGCGAATCGCTGCTGGCGCCGCTGCGCGACCGCTGGAACGGGGCCGATCCCGGCCAGCGCCAACGCATGCTGTCGCATGGCCAGCGCTGGCAATCGATGAGCCCGGAGGAACGCGACAAGGCCCGCCGCGGCCTGCGCCGCTTCGAGCACATGAGCCCGGAACAGCGCGAGCAGGCGCGTGCCCTGTTCGGGCAGATGCGCGACATGCCGCCAGCGCAGCGCGAAGCCTTGCGCGAGCGCTGGTCGCAGATGACGCCGGAACAGCGCAAGGACTGGGTACGCGACAACCCGCCGCCGGCGAAGCCGCGGTAAAACGCCGCGAGGAACGGGTCGGAGCCCTTTGCTGGCGCAAAGGGATCCGACCCCATGCCGTTCAGGGCCGCCAGCGGGTCCTCGCCAGCAGCTCGTCTTCCCAGTCGAATGCCAGATCACCCTCGCGGACGAACAGCGCGACGAAGTTCAGCAGGTTGCGCGCATACATCTCGCTGGCCTGGGTCGCGCCGCGACTGGCCAGGCCGAGCGGACCGTCGATGGTCACGCACTGGTGCTCGATGCACTGCCCTGGCTGGGTCAGCGCGCAATTGCCACCACTCTCGGCGGCCAGATCCACGATCACGCTGCCGGTGGCCATGCCTTCCACCATGGCGGCGGTGACGATGGTCGGCGCCGGGCGGCCCGGTACCGCAGCGGTGCAGATCACCACGTCCACGCTGCGCAGGTGGTCGGCCAGGCGGCGCTGCTGCTCGGCACGTTCGTCATCGGTCAACGCACGCGCGTAACCGCCCTCGCCCGCCGCGCTCACCCCCAGGTCGAGGAAGCGCGCGCCCAGTGACTGGATCTGCTCACGGGTTTCCGGGCGCACGTCGAAGCCTTCCACCTGCGCACCGAGACGACGCGCGGTGGCAATCGCCTGCAGCCCGGCCACGCCGGCACCGATCACCAGCACCTTGGCCGGACGCACGGTGCCGGCAGCCGTGGTCAGCATCGGGAAGAAACGCGGCGCGCGTTCGGCGGCGATCAGCGCCGCCTTGTAGCCGGCCATGCCGGCCTGCGAACTGAGCACGTCCATCGCCTGCGCACGCGTCGTGCGCGGCAGCTGCTGCAGCGGGAACAGATGCAGGCGATCGTTGGCAGACAGTTCCGCCAGCGCCGGATCACTGGCCGGGGTCAACAAGCCAACTACACTGGCCCCCGGCTTGAGCTGCTCCAGGACCGCCGCAGGCGGCGCCTGCACGCACAGCAGGATGTCGATTTCGCCCCAGCGGCCGGCATCGAACGCGCGGGCACCGGCATCGTCATAGGCGGCATCGGTGAAACCGGCGGTCAGTCCGGCGCCGGCTTCGTACCAGACGGTGATGCCCAGGGCGCCGAGCTTGCGCGCGGTCTCCGGCGTCAGCGCCACGCGCCGTTCGCCCGGCGCGGTCTCCTTGATCCCCAGCAACGCCACGGCCATGCAGGTCCCCGCTGATCGGTGAGTTTTTCCGATCCTAGCAGGCGGCCCCGCTCAATGCAGGGTCGCGCTGCCCGGGTCCAGCCGATCGATCACGCCCTGCATGGCGCTATCGAACGCACCGTCATCCACATGCGCACGCAGCCGTCCCAGCCGCACCATCACTGCCAGTTCCTCCGGCGAGGCCACGCAGAAGCGCACGCCGCGGCGGTTGACGAACAGCAGGCGCGATGAAATCGGGCTGACCCAGGACAGCTTGCCGGCCTGCACCTTGCCGTCCTTGTCGACGAAGTCCAGCCAGTTGCCGATCTCCATGCGGCGGAAGCGATCGGCGTCGGCGTTGTCGAAATCATCGGCATCGATCTGGCCACTCAACTCCACCGCCGGCGATTCGGCCACCGGCGGGATCGGCAGTGCCACCTGTGGCAGCTCCGGCAGCGCGCGCTGCAGTTCCGGCCGCGATTCGGCAATGCCCTGCAACGTGTCATGCAGCGCGTCGACCGCTCCGGTTGCCGCGTCACCGTGCACACCCACGCTGGCGAACACCTTGGCCAGCGCCGGCTGCCAGGCCTGCAGCCACGGCTTGCCGACGATCTGGCGGCGGGCCTCGGCCACTTCCTCCAGCAGGCCGTCGCCCAGGCTCAGAGCTTCGGCCACCGATGCCCCCTCCTCGCCCTCGCGCAGCAGCGCCAGGGTGAGGTGGTGCTGCCACGGCTGGCGCAGGAATTCGGCGATGGCCGGAGGCAGGGTAGCGTCGCCGATGCGGCGGTCCAGTTCGGCGCCGGCACGCGTGCGGGCCATTTCCAGCTTTTCCTGGCCGCGCTGCGTCTCGGCGGCGCGGCGCTCGGCGATTTCCACGCGGCGGCGATGCTGCACGAGGAATTCGCGGAATTCTTCTTCCAGGGTCAGGAAGATCGCCAGGTTCTCGTTGAACTCGGCCACCAGCCGCTCGACGATCTCCTCGACCTTGGCCATCAGCATGCGCTCGGCCTGGCTCTCGCCGGTGTTGCCTTCGCAGGCCTCGGCCAGCGAGTTGAGCAGCTTGCGCGCTGGGTGGGTCTTCTGCACGAACATGCGACGGTCGAGCATGGCAACCTTGACGAACGGCACCACCAGGCGGCCGATCAGCTCGCGCGAGCGGCCTTCCAGCTCGCGCTCGTCCAGCATCACGTCGAACAGCATGCCGACCAGGTCGATTGCATCCTCGTCCTGCGGGTCCAGCCGGGTCTGGCCCGGATCGACACCGAGGCGGGTGGCGCTGGACAGCACCTCGCTCTTCAACCGCTGCGCCAGCGATTCGCCGTCCTCGCCGATCGCCGCGCGCAGGGTCGCACTGGGCGTGGCCTGCAGCAGCGACAGAACCGACATCATCTCGCGCTGGCTCAGCGGGCGCTGCTGGCCGATCGCCACCTGCGCGGCCGAGGTTGCGTCCTCGCGCACATGGCGGGTCTGCTGCAGCAGTTCGTGCAGCGCTTCCAGCAACATGCCCTGCTGGCCTGCGTAACTTTCGCCGGCACCGGCGTCCTCGGCGCCCAGGTGCTGTTGCATGTGGCCACGGCGCTCGGACCAGCGCGCGGCGAAGCGCTGCGCCCAGGCCGGCGCGGCCTGTTCGTCATCGCCGAACTCACCGTCGAAGCCTGCGCCCGCGCGCTGCTCCACCAGATCGTCCAGGCCCGAGGCCATGCGCGGGTCGGGCGCGGTCGACATCGGACGCCGCGGCGCCCCCATCTGCGACATCACCCCGGCCGCTGCCAGTTGTTCGTCCAGCTTCTCGTAGATACGCCCCACCGGCGCGCGCAGGTCACGCTCGCACAGCTTGATCAGCACCAGATGCACTTCCGGGGCCAGTTCACAGCCGGCAAAGGCTTCGTGGATGGCCACGCCCAGGTGCTCGGGGCTGATCGGGTTGCGGTCGGCATCCAGTTCGGCGCCGCCGATCAGGCGGCCCAGGCGACGGTCCAGCCGTGCCAGCACCGGCTTGAAGTCACGCAGCAGCACGGTGGCGAAGTTACGCACCGCCAGCCGCGATTCCAGTACGTGCTCATCCAGCAGACTCAGGCCATCTTCAGCGGGGCCGGACAGCGTGGCTTCGGCCGACATCGGCTCGCCACTGGCCAGCGCCTCCCATGCCCGCTGCAGGTGGCCGGCGAAGGCGGCGGCGATGTCCTCGCGGCGCCGCCGCAGTTCGCGCATCGCATCCAGGAACAGCAACTGCGACGAGCCGGCATTGCCGGCGCGGTCGAACAGGGCATCGTCGAAGCGCGCCAGTGCCGCCCCGAAGGCCTGGCACAGCGCGGGCAGGACCATGTCCCGGGCCAGCTGGAGCTGGGCCGGGTCACGGCCCGGCGATCCCATCGGTGTGGGCGCGCTCATCATTCGGGAAGGCTCCCCACCTTCTCTGATACGACAGACAGCGTGAACATCGCGACGGCCGGTACACCCCATGTACCGGTACGTCGATGGTAGGCCGGCCAGCCCGTCACGGACAGTGAAACAGTCCTCACTTCAAACCTCATGACCGGGGGCCCGGCAAGATGGATATCGTAAGCCGTGCAAGGCCTGCGAGGCGAGGGGAAGCGGACGTCCGTTTCCCGTCAGTGGCATGACGTTCATCACAGTTTGATATTGAGAGGCCGGACGCGACACAAACGGCGTCCTTGACCACCCCGACTATAATCAACCCCCCGTGATGACCGGTTCAGACACCATGCCCGACCCTGCCGCCCTGCTCGCCCTGGATGCCCGCCGCTCCGTGCCTTCGCGGCAGCTGGCCGAGCCCGGCCCGGACCCGGCTACCTTGCAGCGGATGCTGGCCTCGGCGGTGCGCGTGCCCGACCACGGCAAGCGCGTGCCGTTCCGCTTCCTGAAGATCGCCGGCGATGCACGTCACATTCTGGGCGACTTCCTGGCCGAGCGCAGCCGCCAGCGCGACCCGCAGGCCGGTGAGGCCGTGTTCGAGAAGGATCGCCAGCGTTTCAGCCATGCGCCGCTGGTGATCGTAGTGGTCGCCAGCCCGCGCCCGGACCCCAAGGTACCCGAGCAGGAGCAGCTGATGACTGCCGGCTGCGTCTGCTTTGCCCTGTTGCAGGCCGCGCAGGCGCTGGGCTTCGGCGCGCAGTGGCTCACCGCCTGGATGGCCTTCGACCCCGCCGTGCAGGCCTACCTGGGCCTGGCCGAGGGTGAAGGCATCGCCGGCTTCATCCACATCGGCACGCCGAAGGCTGCCGTGCCCGAACGCGAACGCCCCGACCCGGCCGCCTTGCTGCGCGACTGGACGCCGCCGGCATGACCCTGCCGGCACCGGCACCGGCACCGGCGCCTTCGCTGTACCTGGTCGACGCCAGCATCTATGTGTTCCGCGCCTGGCACTCGCTGCCGGACCAGTTCCAGGACGCGCAGGGCTGGCCGACCAATGCCGTGCACGGCTTCGCCCGCTTCCTGCTGGACCTGCTTGAGCGCGAGCGCCCCCGCCACATCGCCATTGCCTTCGACGAAGCCCTCGATAACGGCTTCCGGCATCGCCTGTATCCGGCCTACAAGGCCAACCGCGATCCGGCGCCGGAAGCGCTCAAGCGCCAGTTCGTGCACTGCAAGGCGCTGTGTGCAGCGCTGGGCCTGGTGGTGCTGGCGCACGCCGAGTACGAGGCCGACGACCTGATCGGCAGCGCGCTGCATCGGCACCGTGGCAGCCATCGTGGCGTGATCATTTCCGCCGACAAGGACCTGTCGCAGCTGCTGCTCGACCACGACGAACAGTGGGACTACGCGCGCAACCAGCGCTGGAACGTGGCCGGCGTAAAGGCGCGTCACGGCGTGCACGCGCACCAGATCGCCGACTACCTGGCGCTGTGCGGCGATGCGGTGGACAACATTCCCGGTGTCAGTGGCGTCGGCAGCAAGTCCGCTGCGGTGCTGCTGGCCCATTTCGGCAGCATGGATGCGCTGTACGAGCGCTTGGATGAAGTGCCGTTCCTGCGCCTGCGCGGCGCCGCACAGATGGCGGTGCGCCTGCGCGAGCAGCGCGAGCACGCCCAGCTCTGGCGCCAGCTGACCACCATCGCGCTGGACGCGCCGCTGGAAGGCAGCCAGCCCGGCCTGCTGCGCCAGGCCGCCGACCCCGAGCTGCTCGGCGGCCTGTGCCACACCCTGCGCTTCGGCCCAATGACCCGTCGCCGGCTGTTCGATGTCGCCGGCGTGGCCGACCCTCTTCCCTCCCACAGCGAGCCCGCATGAGCCAGCGCAATACCGAAGCCCCGCGTGTCGTCTATGAAGGCAAGTACCAGCGCATGCTGGTGCGCGGCACCTGGGAATACAGCGAACGTACCCACGCCGGTGGCCTGGCCGCGATCATCATCGCCGTCACGCCGGAGGACAAGGTGCTGTTCGTCGAGCAGTTCCGCGTACCGCTGCAGGCCCCCACCATCGAGATGCCGGCCGGCCTGGTCGGCGACATCCACGCCGGCGAATCGATCGAAGTCTCGGCCGTTCGCGAGCTGGAAGAAGAGACCGGTTGGACCGCCGATCACGCCGAAGTGCTGATGATCGGCCCGACTTCTTCCGGCGCCAGCAGCGAGAAGATCGCCTTCGTGCGCGCGACCGGGCTGCGCCGGATCGGCGAAGGCGGCGGCGACGACAGCGAAGACATCACCGTGCACGAGATTCCGCGCGCGCAGGCCGCCGCGTGGCTGGTGCAGAAGATGGGCGAAGGCTACGAGCTGGACGCCAAGCTGTGGGCCGGCCTGTGGATGATCGAGCACCACCTGGACGGTCGCCCGCGTGGCTGACGCCGACCTGCACGCGCTGCCGGCGCTGCTGGGCGCCGACGACCCGGCGATCTATGCGATCCACCGGGCGCAGGGCACCTCGCCGTTCCTGCTGCTGGCCGACCACGCCGGCCAGCAGGTGCCGCGTGCCCTCGCAGGCCTGGGCCTGGCGCAGGCCGAACGGGACCGCCACATCGGCTGGGACATCGGCATCGCCGGCACCACCCGTGCACTGGCCGAACGGCTGGATGCGTGGGCGATCGAGCAGACCTATTCGCGCCTGCTGATCGACTGCAACCGCCCGCTGGCGTCGCCGACGCTGATTCCCGAAGTGAGCGACCACACCGTGATTCCCGGCAATGCCGGGCTGTCGGCGGCGCAGCGGCAGCAGCGCATCGATGCCATCCACGCGCCGTATCACTCGCGCATCGATGCGGAACTGGACGCGCGCCGTGCTGCCGGCCGCCCGACCCTGCTGGTGATGATGCACAGCTTCACTCCGGCGATGAACGGCGTGCAGCGGCCGTGGCACGCCGGCGTGCTGTACCACCAGGACACGCGTTTTGCCCATGCGCTGCTGCAGGCGCTGCGCGACGAAGGCGACCTGGCGGTGGGCGACAACGAACCGTATTCGGTGAGCAGTACCAGCGACTACGCGGTACCGGTGCACGGCGAAGGCCGAGGGCTGGTGCACGTGGAACTGGAGATCCGCCAGGACCTGATCGCCGATGCCGCCGGGCAGCAGGCGTGGGCGGAGCGGCTGGCGCGGATCTTCAGTGCATTGCAGCCGCAGTTGCTGGCGTTCGGTTGAACGTCATCCACCCGACCGAAGCCCGGTAGCGCCGGGCCACGCCCGGCGAGCCGCATCGCGGCGGCGCAACGGAATGCCGCCGGGCATGGCCCGGCGCTACCGCAGCGTAGGCGCCTCCATCCACGGGAACGGTTTGAAACCCTGAACCTGCAGCCTTGCGCCGACGGCGGTGAAGTCATCCTTGATCGCCTGCGCGCGGCGACGATCCAGCGCTTCACCCAGCACCAATGGCAACGCACGGCAGCGCGCCAACGCCTCGCCCAACGGAATCTCCAGCAGGCGCGCCACGCGCTGGGCTGCGGCTTTGATCTGCCCCTGCGGGCACGCTCTCAGCGTCAGATCGAAGGACGCGAAGATGCCTGTGCCCACACCCGCCTCGCGCGCAGCCGCCTGTGCTGCAGCTTCCGCCCCCCCAAGGCTACGTCGACGCCATCGACCTGCTGGAACGCATCGAATTCAGCGTAGTACGCCAGCGCCTGCGCATAGTCCTGCACGGATGACAGCGGGCGCTGCCGCTTCTGCACCTTGAGGACGTCGGCGAACGTGGCTGGTTCCAGATACGGAAACAGCCCCATCGCTGCCGAAGCGGCCGATCGCTCGCCGTCGTCATCCAGCGCTTCATTGCTGGACGAAGGTAGCCACAGCCGCGCATCCAGCAGGTTCTCATCGCTGGTCATCACCCAGCCGAAGATGTCCCACACCTCATCGTCATCGTTGCAGGCGGCGAAGGCATGCAGGGTCTGTTGCAGGTCCAGCAGTTCGATCATGCGTCAGTGCCCAGGCAAGCAGTCGCTGCCGAGTCTAGCGGCGCCGAGCGCAGGCCCAGCGCGATGACCACGCCGAACAGGGCGAACAACGCGGCGCCGTACTCGGCGCGCACCAGACCGGCCAGTGCAGTCGGCGAACCGGCGGCACCCGCATCGGCATTGGCCACCATGACCAGCACGGCCAGGCCCAGCGCACCGCCGATCTGCTGCGCGGTGGCCGCCATGCCCGACGCCACGCCCTGCTGTGCAGACGGCACGCCCTGCCCGGCCACGATCCACATCGAGGTCCAGGTCATGCCCTGGCCGATGCTCAGCACCACCACGCCGGGCAGCAGCGGCCAGAAGTTCGCGCCGTGCGGCAGCGTCGCGGCCACCCAGGCAATACCGATGGCACCGGCCAGCTGCCCGACCACCAGCACCTTGCGCGCGCTCCAGCGCTGCAGCGTCCACTCGGCCAGCTGGATGCCGACCGTGCACACCGCGGTGGCCGGCAGGAACGCCAGGCCGGCCTGCAACGGGCTCCAGCCGTAGCCGTCCTGGAAGTACAGCGCCATGAAGTAGTACTGCACTCCATAGCTGCTCATGAAGGCGAAGGTCAGGCCCAGCGCGGCGCGCAGTCCGGGCAGGCGCAGCAGTGCGAACTGCATCAGCGGATCGCGGCTGCGCTGCTCGATCTGCACGAACACCACCAGCAGCAGCACCGACAGCAGCAGGCAGCCCAGCGTGGCCGGTGCGGTCCAGCCCCATTCCGGGCCCTGCACCAGGGTGGTCACCAGCAGGCTGCCGCCGAGAGTGACGGTGATGCAGCCGGCCAGATCGAACGAGCGGCCCTGCGCACGCGGGCCATCGGCCGGCAACCACGCGCCCGCAGCGACCGCACAGGCGGTGGCCAGCGGCACGATCACGGCCAGCACCGCCGGCCAGCCGAACGCCTGGGTCAGCACGCCACCGAGCAGCGTGCCCAGCGCCAGGCCCACCGCGCTGGCCATGCTCCAGATCGCCAGCGCGCGGTTGCGCACCGGGCCTTCCGCGTACAGCGTGTTGATCAGTGCCAGCGTGGCCGGGAACAGCAGTGCCGCGCCGATGCCCTGTGCCGCGCGCGCGATGATCAGCAGCGTGGCATTCGGCGCCAGCGCACCGAGCAGCGACGCCAGTGCGAACAGCAGCATCCCCAGCCGATAGAAGCGGCGACGGCCGATCAGGTCGGCGGCACGGCCCCCCAGCAGCAGGCTGCCGCCGAAGGCGACGGTGTAGGCACTGACCACCCATTGCAGCTGCTGCGCATTGATCTGCAGCGCGCGCCCCATGTCATGCAGGGCGACGAAGATGATGGTGGCGTCCAGGGCGATGATCAGCTGGGCGGTGGCCAGCAGGGTCAGCGCCCATCGCGGGTACTTGAGGGGAGGCATCGGCGGTCGGGTGCAGTGGGGGGAGCGCAGTCTCATTGATGCAGAGCAATCAATAAACCCCTTCTCAGCCATATCTGTCATGATTTTCAGCATGAATGGACTGTCGATGGACCTCAATGCGGTGCGCATGCTGGTGCAGGTGGCCGAAGCCCGCAGTTTCACCGTTGCCGCCGGGCAGCTGGGCCTGAGCCAGTCCGGGCTGTCGCGCGCGATCGGCCGGCTGGAGGCCACGCTGGGGGTGAAGTTGCTGCAGCGGAACACCCGCAACGTGGCGCTGACCCCGGATGGGCGCCAGTTCGTCGACCAGGTCGCGCCGCTGCTATGCGGCCTTGAGGACGCCGAACGGCAGCTGGCTGACCGCCCGTGCACGCCGTCGGGCACGCTGAAGATCAGTGCGCCATCGATGTTCGGGCGCAAGGTGCTGGTGCCGCTGCTGGGGCCGTTGCTGCAGCAGCACCCGCAGCTGCAGGTGGACGCGGTGCTCAGTGATCGCCTGGTCGATCTGGTCGAGGAAGGCTTCGATGCCGCGCTGCGCACCGGCGTGATTGCCGACCAGCGCATCGTTGCGCGGCCGCTGCGGCCGCTGCGCTGGGTGACGGTGGCCAGCCCGTCCTATCTGGCCCGTTGCGGCGCGCCGATCGATGTCGCGGCGCTGCAGGACCACGCCTGCCTGGCGGTGCGCAACCTGCGCAGTGGTCGCGTGGTCGATTGGCAGTTCCTGCAGCACGGGCGGCTGCGCGACTTCACCCCGCCGACGCGGATGGTGTTCGACAGCGGCGACCCGCTGGTGGAAGCGGCCATCGCCGGCATCGGCATCGTGCAGGTGATGGATTTCGCGGTGGCCGATGCGTTGGCCGACGGACGCCTGCAGCGCGTACTGCAGCCGTTTGAAGGCCGCAGCCGCGAGCTGTCGCTGATCTACCCGCCGTCGCGGCAGCACTCACCGAAGCTGCAGGTGCTGGCCGACGCGTTGTTGGCCGGGGAGTGGTAGCGCCTGCCGCTGGCCGGCGCCTGCACCGAACCAGGCGATTACAGGTTGCGTGGCCAGCAGCCGGCACCAGCGATCAGGCAAAGCTATCGGTGGCGCGTACCAGTGCGTCCACGTTCTCGGCTTCGAACGCCGAGTGGCCCGAGGCCGGGGTGATTTCCAGCTTCGCCTTCGGCCACACCTTGGCCAGGTCCCAGGCGTTGGCCAGCGGGCAGACCACGTCGTAGCGACCGTGCACGATCACGCCCGGAATGTCGGCGATGCGGTGCGCGTCGCGCAGCAGCTGGTCTTCCACCTCGAAGAAGCCACCGTTGACGAAGTAGTGGTTCTCGATGCGGGCGAAGGCCAGCGCGAAGTGCGGGTCTTCGTGGCTGTTGATGAAGTCGTCATCGACGTGCAGGAAGCTGGTCGCGCCTTCCCACACCGCCCAGGCCTTGGCCGCTTCCAGGCGGGTGGCTTCGTCGTCGCTGGTCAGCCGGCGGTGGAAGGCCGAGATCAGGTCATGACGTTCCACCGACGGGATCGGCTTCAGATAATGCTCCCAGGCATCCGGGAACAGGCGGTTGGCACCTTCCTGGTAGAACCATTCCAGTTCCCAGCGGCGCAGCATGAAGATGCCGCGCAGCACCAGCTCGGTCACGCGCTGCGGGTGGGTTTCGGCATAGGCCAGTGCCAGGGTCGAGCCCCAGCTGCCGCCGAACACCTGCCAGCGATCAACCTTCAGATGCTCACGCAGCGTTTCGATATCGGCGACGAGGTCCCAAGTGGTGTTGTCCACCAGGTCGGCGTGTGGGGTGGAACGGCCGGCACCGCGCTGGTCGAACAGGATGATGCGGTACTTCGACGGGTCGTGGAACTGGCGCATCTTGTCGCTGCAACCGCCACCCGGGCCACCGTGCAGCATCACCACCGGCTTTCCGTCCGGGTTGCCGCACTGTTCGAAGTACAGCGTGTGGCGGTCGTCGACCTTCAGGGTGCCGACGTCGTAGGGGGTGATGGCGGGGTACAGCGTACGCATGCTTGCAGCTCCAGGGTGATGCCCTGCCGGGGCAGGAGAACCTCCATTCTAGGCCGGTCGCCGGCCCAGGGTGATGCGGTCGCGCTGCTCCAGGTCCTGCACGGTCTGCACGTCGGCAAAACCGGCGGCGTCGAACAGCGCGCGGATCGCCTCGCCCTGGTCCCAGCCGTGCTCGATCAGCAACCAGCCACCGGGCAGCAGATGCGCCTGGCCGCCGGCAACGATGCGGCGGATGTCATCCAGCCCATCCAGGCCGGACGCCAGTGCGGTGGACGGCTCGAAGCGCAGGTCGCCCTGCTGCAGGTGCGGGTCATCGCTGGCGATGTACGGCGGGTTGCTGGCAATCAGGTCGAAACGCGCCCCCTGCAACGGCGCATACCAGTCGTGCCCGCCCTCGGCGAAGCGCACGTTGCGCAGTTCATGACGGGCAGCATTGCGCGCGGCCACGGCCAGCGCGCCCGGGCTGGCATCGGTGGCCAGCACCTGCGCCTGCGGCCGTTCGCTGGCCAGGGCCAGGGCAATGGCGCCGCTGCCGGTGCCGAGATCGGCCACCAGCAGGTCGCGATCGGCCGGCAGGCGCTCCAGCGCCAGCTCGACCAGCAGCTCAGTTTCCGGGCGCGGAATCAGGGTGCACGGGTCCACCTCCAGGTCCAGCGTCCAGAAGCCGCGGCGGCCGGTCAGGTAGGCCACCGGCTCACCGGCCACGCGGCGTGCCAGCAGGGCTTCGAAGGCGGCCTGATCGGCGCAGGGCAGCGGGTCGGTGGCGTGCGCGAACAGCCAGCTGCGCGGGCGCCCCAGCACATGCAGCAGCAGCAGTTCGGCCTCATGGCGGGCCTCGATGCCGCCCAGGCGAGCGCTGGCCTCGGCCACCACCTGGCGCAGGGAGGGTTCGGTTTTGACAGACATGCCGCAATTGTAGAGCCGAGCCCACGCTCGGCTGCTCCACCCGCAGCCGAAGCATGGGCCCGGCTCTGCAAAAGCTGGAATCCGTTCAGGTGTTGCCAAAGGGGATAAGGCGCGGCTATCGGCCCCGTTCGGTGCCCCGGGGAGATTTCCCTTGCCACACAGGCAGTTGCAGGATGGAGGCAGCCGGGTTCAGTGCCTGCTCAGTGCATTTTGATAGACTGAAACTATCAAATAGATGCAATCAATGGATTGTTCTTATCACAATTGAATCGGTAACCTAGCTCCTGTCGATTCACCCACTCCCCTTCACCCAGAGGAAAAACGATGTCCCTGATCAACACCCAGATCCAGCCGTTCGAAGCCAATGCTTACCTGAATGGCGAGTTCATCAAGGTCTCCGACAGCACCCTGAAGGGCCAGTGGTCGGTCCTGATCTTCATGCCGGCAGCCTTCACCTTCAACTGCCCGACCGAGATCGAAGACGCCGCTGACCACTACGCCGAGTTCAAGAAGGCCGGCGCCGAGGTCTACATCGTCACCACCGATACCCACTTCTCGCACAAGGTGTGGCACGAAACCTCGCCGGCCGTCGGCAAGGCCCAGTTCCCGCTGGTCGGCGACCCGACCCACCAGCTGACCCGCGCCTTCGGCGTACACATCGAAGAAGAAGGCCTGGCCCTGCGCGGCACCTTCATCATCAACCCGGAAGGCGTGATCAAGACCCTGGAGATCCATTCCAACGAGATCGCCCGTGACGTGTCCGAGACCCTGCGCAAGCTGAAGGCTGCCCAGTTCACCGCCGCCAACCCGAACCAGGTGTGCCCGGCCAAGTGGAAGGAAGGCGAGAAGACCCTGACCCCGTCGCTGGACTTGGTCGGCAAGATCTAAGGCAGTACCGGCGCGCCGTGGCCCCACGCCACGGAGCGCTCTTCATCCCCGTGCCGGTCCCCCGCCGGCGTGGGGGTGAACCCAAGACGGCCGCGCCCGCATCGCCCCTTCCACAGGTCCGCGCTGCCCTCTTGGGTTCACCCCTATCACTCGCTGGTCCGCTACCTTTCACAGCGGTGCCACGCCCCCTGTTTGCCTGAAGCCAGGAGAAGACCATGTTGGACGCCAACCTGCAGTCGCAGCTGAAGACCTATCTGGAGCGCGTGACCCGCCCGATCCAGATCACCGCACACGCCGATGACGGTGCCAAGTCGCAGGAAATGCTGGACCTGCTGCAGGCCCTGGAAAGCCTGTCTGACAAGATCTCGCTGCAGGTCCTGCGCGACGGCCAGGGCCGTGTGCCGTCTTTCGACCTCGGCACCCCGGGCCAGGACATCCACCTGACCTTCGCCGGTCTGCCGATGGGCCACGAGTTCACCTCGCTGGTGCTGGCGCTGCTGCAGGTCGGCGGCCATCCGTCCAAAGCCACTGCCGAGCTGATCGAGCAGGTGCAGAGCCTGGAAGGCGACTACCGCTTCGAAACCTACTTCTCGCTGTCCTGCCAGAACTGCCCGGACGTGGTGCAGGCGCTGAACCTGGCTGCCGTGCTTAATCCGCGCATCCAGCACGTGGCCATCGACGGCGCGCTGTTCCAGGACGAAGTGGAGAAGCGCGAGATCATGTCTGTGCCCACCGTGTACCTCAACGGTGAAGTGTTCGACCAGGGCCGCATGACCTTGGAGCAGATCGTGGCCAAGCTGGACACCAATGCCGGCAAGCGCGATGCCGAGAAGATCGACGCCAAGGACGCCTTCGACGTGCTGGTGGTCGGCGGTGGCCCGGCCGGCGCGGCTGCGGCGATCTACGCCGCGCGCAAGGGCATCCGTACCGGTATCGCCGCCGAGCGCTTCGGTGGCCAGGTGCTGGACACCATGGCGATCGAGAACTTCATCTCGGTGAAGGAGACCGAAGGCCCGAAGCTGGCCACGGCGCTGGAACAGCACGTGCGCGAGTACGAGGTGGACATCATGAACCTGCAGCGTGCCAGCGCGCTGTTGCCGGCCGGTGAAGACGGCCTGGTGAAGGTGCAGCTGGAGAATGGCGCGGTGCTGAAGTCGCGTTCGGTGATCCTGTCCACCGGCGCGCGCTGGCGGCAGATGAACGTGCCGGGCGAGGACCAGTACCGCAACAAGGGCGTGGCCTACTGCCCGCACTGCGATGGCCCGCTGTTCAAGGGCAAGCGCGTGGCAGTGATCGGCGGTGGCAACTCTGGCGTCGAAGCGGCCATCGACCTGGCCGGCATCGTGTCGCATGTGACCCTGCTGGAGTTCGATTCCAGCCTGCGCGCCGACGAAGTGCTGCAGAAGAAACTGCGCAGCCTAGGCAACGTCACCGTGCTGACCAGCGCGCAGACCACCGAAGTGCTGGGCGACGGCAGCAAGGTCACCGGCCTGGTCTACAAGGACCGCGTCGGCGGCGATGCCCACCGCGTCGAGCTGGAAGGCATCTTCGTACAGATCGGCCTGCTGCCCAACACCGAGTGGCTGAAGGATGTGGTGGCGCTTTCGCCGCGTGGCGAGGTGGTCATCGACGACCGCGGCCAGACCAACCTGCCGGGTGTGTTCGCTGCTGGCGATTGCACGACGGTGCCCTACAAGCAGATCATCATCGCCATGGGCGCCGGCTCGACCGCCGCACTGAGCGCGTTCGACCACCTGATCCGCTCGTCGGTGAGCAACAGCAGCGGTGCCGTTGCTGAAGCGGCCTGATCCACCGTTCCCAGATCACCGGGAATATTGTCTGCCTGTCGGGTAACCACGCCGTCAGCCGGTCCGTTACCCCTGGGGTGTAAGGATGAACCTACGTGATCTGAAGTACCTGGTAGCCTTGGCCGAGCACAAGCATTTCGGCCGGGCTGCCGCCTCCTGCTTCGTCAGCCAGCCCACGCTGTCCACCCAGATCCGCAAGCTGGAAGAGGAACTGGGCCTGCCGCTGGTGGAACGCGCACCGCGCAAGGTGATGCTGACCCCGGCCGGCCAGGAGGCTGCAGCACGGGCGCGGGTGATCGTGTCCGAAGTCGAGCAGCTGAAGGAAGCGGCGCGACGCAGCCGCGATCCGGAAGCCGGTACGGTGCGCCTGGGGATTTTCCCGACCCTGGGCCCGTATCTGCTGCCTCATGTGATCCCGCGCATCCGCGATCGATTCCCGGAGCTGGAACTGCTGCTGGTCGAGGAAAAGAGCGACGTGCTGCTGGACCGCCTGCGCGAAGGCAAGCTGGATGCCGCACTGCTGGCGCTGCCGGTGATCGACGACCAGCTGCACGCCGAATTCCTGTTCGAGGAGCCGTTCCTGCTGGCCGTGTCCGGGCGCCACCCGCTGGCCCGCCGCGAGCATCTGGACGTGCAGGAACTGGCCACGCAGAAGCTGCTGCTGCTGGAAGATGGGCATTGCCTGCGCGACCAGGCGCTGGAAGTGTGCCGCCTGTTCGGCGCCAACGAGAAATCCGAGTTCCGCGCCACCAGCCTGGAGACGCTGCGGCAGATGGTCGCCGCCGACGTGGGCATCACCCTGCTGCCCAGCCTGTCGGTGCAGCCGCCGGTGCCGCGCTCGAACAACATCCGCCTGCTTGATTTCACCGGCGAAGGCCGGCCCAGCCGCCGCATCGCAATGATCTGGCGCCGCAGCTCGGCGATGAACGACTTCCTGATGGAACTGGCCAACCAGTTCAAGCGCCTGCCGCAGGCACTGTTCACCCTCGATGCGGTGAATGCCTCCGACGAGGCGACCGCCCTGTCCGGCCCCGCGCTGAACGACTGAGCCCCCGCAGCATCGGCCTGGAATCGGCAGGAGTCGATTCCGGCCGCATTTGTCCCCACAATACAGACAGGCGGCGCCAGCAGGTGCCGCCTTTTGCATGGCTTTCAACCAAGGAGCTTCACCATGAACACCGCCAGCGGCCTGCCGCCGTCGATCACCGTTTCCACCTTCGACATGGACCGCCTGGATGCCATGCTCGAATCCCCTGCGCTGAGCCAGACGCCTGCCGCGCTCGCGCTTGCCGAAGAACTCAACCGGGCCACCGTGCTGGCACCGGACCAGATTCCCGAAGGCATCGTCATGATGCATTCGCGCGTGGAGTGCGAAGATGAAGTGTCGGGCGAGACGCACATCCTGACCCTGGTCTTCCCCCGCGAAGCCAACGTCGACGAAGGCAAGGTTTCCGTGCTGGCCCCGGTCGGCAGCGCGCTGCTCGGCCTGTCGGTCGGCCAGAGCATCGACTGGAACGCGCCCGGCGGCCGCAAGCTGCGCCTGCGCGTGACCGCGGTCCACAACGACCGCCCCTGATTACCGCTGCGCACCGCGCGCGACTCGATCCCCCTGCACCAGGAGCCGTAATGAGTACCCCGTCCAAACTGTCCCAGCTGCGCGAACTGTCCGTGGTCGTTGCCGATACCGGTGACTACGACGCCATCAAGCGCCTGCAGCCGGTGGACTGCACCACCAACCCGACCCTGGTGAAGAAGGCGCTGGACCTGCCGGTCTACGCCGAGCTGATCGAACGCGAACTGGCCTGGGGCCGCCAGCAGACCGGCGACCGCGAGGCCGTGGTGCACGCCGTGGCCGACCGCCTGACCATCGGCGTCGGCGCGCTGCTGAGCACGCTGGTGCCGGGCCGCGTATCCACCGAAGTGGACGCCGACCAGGCCCATGACACCGCCGCCACCGTGGCCAAGGCCCGCCAGTTCATCCAGATGTACGCCGATGCCGGTGTGCCGCGCGAGAAGATCCTGATCAAGATCGCCGCGACCTGGGAAGGCGTGGAAGCGGCGCGCGTGCTGCAGGCCGAAGGCATCGACTGCAACCTGACCCTGATCTTCAACCCGACCCAGGCGCTGGCCTGCAGCGAAGCCGGCGCGTTCCTGATCTCGCCGTTCGTCGGCCGCATCCTCGACTGGTACGTAGCCAACGGCCAGACCCCGGCCACCATCGACGAAGACCCGGGCGTGAAGTTCGTGCGCGGCGTGTATGCCGAATTCAAGCGCCGCGGTTCGCCGACCGTGGTGATGGGCGCGTCGTTCCGTTCCACCGCGCAGATCGAAGCGCTGGCCGGCTGCGACCGCCTGACGATTTCGCCGGACCTGCTGGAAAAGCTGGACGCCGACCATGGTGAGCTACCGCGCAAGCTGGCGGCCGGTGCCGCCGACGGCGCAGCGGTGACCCCGATCGACGCAGCGAAGTTCGCCGCCGACCTGGCCGCCGATCCGATGGCGACCGAGAAGCTGGCGACCGGCATCGATGCGTTCGCCAAGGATCTGGAAGCGCTGCGCGAGCGGATCCGCTCGGAACTGTGATTCCAGCCAACGGCTGAGCCCCTCGTGGCGGGGGGCTTTGTAGAGTCGAGCTTGCTCGACTGACTGCTGGAGCAACAGCCGCGCTGGGTCGGGCGGGTTGGGCTCGCGGGAGACGCCGTGAATCCATCCCTGGAGGCTTGGCCGCCGCATCCATGCGGCGGACACTCCCGCGCTACGCGTGCTCACAAACAAAAAGGACGCGGCGAATGCCGCGTCCTTTTTGTTTTCTTTCAGGTCGTCAGTAACCCCATGCTGTTGCCCACCGTCACCGGGGAACTGTCGAAGGCGGGACGGGTGCAGATGGCGGGACCGTCCACGGCATGGATGCCGTGGCCGAGCCCCAGGGATGGGTTTACGGCGTGTCCCGCCATCTGTACCCGTCCCGCCAAACCCACAGCAACCCAGGACCGCTTTGGCTTTGGCTTTGGCTTTGGCTTCTGCCCGCCGCAGGCGGACCATCGCGCGTCAGCGCGGCGCCTCCACATCCAATCCGATCGGGCAGCTCACGCCGGTGCCGCCGATACCGCAGTAACCGTTCGGGTTCTTCGCCAGGTACTGCTGGTGATAGTCCTCGGCGTAGTAGTACTCGGGCGCCGGATACACGATCTCGGTGGTGATCGGGCCGTAACCGGCCGCATCCAGTTGGGCCTGGTATGCCTCGCGGCTGGCCAGCGCTGCCTTGTACTGGGCCTCGTCGGTGGCGTGGATCGCCGAGCGGTACTGGGTGCCGGTGTCGTTGCCCTGGCGCATGCCCTGGGTCGGGTCGTGGCTCTCCCAGAACAGCTGCAGCAAGCGCTCCAGGCTCACCACCGCTGGATCGAACACCACCTGCACCACTTCGGTGTGCCCGGTCAGGCCCGAGCAGACCTCTTCATAGGTCGGGTTCGGGGTGATACCACCGGCATAGCCCACCGAGGTGCTGTACACGCCCGGCTCGGTCCAGAACTTGCGCTCGGCGCCCCAGAAGCAGCCCAGCGCGAAACGGATCTGCTGCAGGCCGGCGAAGCGGTCCTTCAGCGGATGGCTGTTCACAAAGTGCTGGTTGCTGTGCAGCGGCAACGGCTGCTCGCGCCCCGGCAGCGCCTCTTCAGCGCGCGGCAGGCGCTGCTTGAAGGCCCCGATGCCGAGGATGCCCTGTCCAATTCCCAACATGATGCGCTCCTACGCCGGCAGGCCGGCAATGTCGTCGGCATCTGAAATGGGGTCGGAGGGGGCCTGGCCCAAGTCCAGCGCGGCCACGATGTCCTCCGCCTGCGGGCGCGCCGCATCCGGGATGCCGACCCGCAGCACACCGAACAGCGGCAGCTCGCCCATGCCGCCCAGCAGCGACTCGCCGAACACGAAGGCCGGAATGCCGGCGTCTTCCAGCGCGTGCTTGACCAGGTGGGCGTCGAACAGGTTGTCGGCCTTGTACACGATGTGCATGGGGCGGCTCCATGGGACAGGGGTCCAGCATACGCCCGGGGCCTGAATGCCGGTGCTGCGTTCTGCCGGCCAGCGGCCGGCACTATCCATCTACGCGTGGATCCCCAATCTGCCGGCCGACCACCCTGGAGGGTGGGGGTAGTGCCGGGCGCTGGCCGGCAACCCCCTGGCCCACCGGGCAGCCCTGCCCGGTACGCGCTAGACTGTTGGTCTTTCTGCCCTTTTTCGCCCCAGACTCATGTCCGAGCACATCCCCGCCAGCCCCGAGACCCCCGCCGACAGCCACGAGAAGCGCGATTTCATCCGCCAGATCGTGCGCGAGGACCTGGCCAGCGGAAAGCACCAAGCGATCAAGACCCGCTTCCCGCCCGAGCCGAACGGCTACCTGCACATCGGCCACGCCAAGTCGATCTGCCTGAATTTCGGCATCGCCGGTGAGTTCAACGGCGTCTGCAACCTGCGTTTCGACGACACCAACCCGGCCAAGGAAGACCCGGAATACGTGGCCGCGATCCAGGACGACGTGCGCTGGCTGGGCTTCGAGTGGAACGAGCTGCGCCATGCCTCGGACTACTTCCAGACCTATTACCTGGCCGCCGAGAAGCTGATCGAACAGGGCAAAGCCTACGTCTGCGACCTGTCGGCCGAGGAAGTGCGCGCCTACCGCGGCACCCTGACCGAGCCGGGCCGCCCGTCGCCGTGGCGCGACCGCAGCGTCGAGGAGAATCTCGACCTGTTCCGCCGCATGCGCGCGGGTGAGTTCCCGGATGGCGCGCGCACCTTGCGCGCGAAGATCGACATGGCCAGCGGCAACATCAACCTGCGCGATCCGGCGCTGTACCGCATCAAGCACGTCGAGCACCAGAACACCGGCAATGCGTGGCCGATCTACCCGATGTACGACTTCGCGCATGCACTGGGCGATTCCATCGAGGGCATCACCCACTCGCTGTGCACGCTGGAATTCGAAGACCACCGCCCGCTGTACGACTGGTGCGTGGACAACGTCGATTTCGCCCATGACGACGCGCTGACCCAGCCGCTGGTCGACGCCGGGCTGCCGCGCGAAGCGGCCAAGCCGCGCCAGATCGAGTTCTCGCGCCTGAACATCAACTACACGGTGATGAGCAAGCGCAAGCTGATGGCGCTGGTCACCGAACAGCTGGTGGACGGCTGGGAAGACCCGCGCATGCCCACCCTGCAGGGCCTGCGTCGCCGTGGCTACACCCCGGCGGCAATGCGCCTGTTTGCCGAGCGCGTGGGCATCAGCAAGCAGAACTCGCTGATCGACTTCAGCGTACTGGAAGGCGCGCTGCGCGAAGACCTGGACAGCGCCGCACCGCGCCGCATGGCGGTGGTCGACCCGGTCAAGCTGGTGCTGACCAACCTGCCGGAAGGCCACGCAGAGCAGCTGACCTTCAGCAACCACCCGAAGGACGAGAGCTTCGGCAGCCGCCAGGTGCCGTTCGCACGCGAAGTATGGATCGACCGCGAGGACTTCGCCGAAGTGCCGCCGAAGGGCTGGAAGCGCCTGGTCCCGGGTGGCGAAGTGCGCCTGCGTGGCGCCGGCATCATCCGCTGCGACGAAGTGATCAAGGATGCGGAGGGCACCATCACCGAGCTGCGCGGCTGGCTGGATCCGGAATCGCGTCCGGGCATGGAAGGCGCCAACCGCAAGGTCAAGGGCACCATCCACTGGGTCAGCGCCGTGCACGGCGTGCCGGCCGAGATCCGCCTGTACGACCGACTGTTCTCGGTGCCGAACCCGGACGACGAATCGGAAGGCAAGACCTACCGCGATTACCTCAACCCGGAATCGCGCCGCACCGTCACCGGTTATGTCGAGCCGGCCGCGGCCAGCGCCGCCCCGGAGCAGTCGTTCCAGTTCGAGCGTACCGGCTACTTCGTTGCCGACCGCCGCGACCACACCGAGGCCAAGCCGGTGTTCAACCGCAGCGTGACCCTGCGCGACACCTGGTCGGCCTGAGGAGCTGCGCGGGCGCCCGCGCGGCGCCCGCACGACCGTGACCATGATCACCGCCCTGTCCGCCCTGCTCTGGTTCATCTCGCAGCATCCGCTGCTGACGTTCTTTGCAGCGATGGTGCTGGCCGGGCTGGTCTCGTGGTGGCGGCGTTTTCCGGGTTACGCCATCGTGGTGTTCCCGCTGGCGATGCTCAACATCTTCCTCGGCAGCTTCCTCAACGCCACCTTCCTCAATGCGGCAGGCGAGCGTGGTGAAGCGGTCATCGTCAAGGCCGAGAAAACCAATTCCACGCTCAACGAACAGTACATCTGGCGCTACGAAGCGGTGCTGCGTACCGCCGAGGGCCGCGACGTGGAGGTGGTGTTCCATACCAACACCGCCTCGCTATGGCCGCTGGAGAACGCGATCCGCATCCCGGCGCAGGACCAGCCATTCGTGGTGAAGTACACGCCGGGCTTCCCGCGCAACTTCGTCATCCTCACCGATGAATCGCCACACGGCATCGCGCAGGCCCGCGCCAGCGCGCGCGAGCGGGTGGAGGTGGCTGCACGCAAGCTGCATTTCAGCCCGGGCAACGCCGACTTCCGCGCGGACTATCGCCGTGAACTGGATACCTGGCTGCGTGATCATGGCAACGATCCGCAGCAGCAGTCCGACGCACGGCGATATCGCGCAGAACGCGAAGCACTCGACCACTAGCACCAGGCCCGGCCTGGATGCTCCACCCGATCCATCCAGAGGCCTGACATGACCACGACGTCCACCGCCCTCCTCCCGCTGCTGCAGCAGGTCCTGCAGGACGCCGGCATCGCCAGCCGCGTCGACGGCGGCGCGCTGCTGCTGGACAGCGGCCTGCGCCTGACCCCGCATGCGATGGCGGCACACGCGCGCGACAACGGTGGCTGGCAGACCTCCACGGTCATCGAGGCGCAGCACCCCACCCTGTTCGCCGATGGCCTGTTCGAGTACCAGCACGCCAACGGTGCCGATGAGCAGGCGTCGCTGCAGTCTGGCTTCCAGACCTGGGTGCGGGTGGACCTGGCGACCCTGCAGACCGCGATCGGCGCCGAAGACGCACAGGGCATGCCGATGATGGGCCTGACCTATCCGGCCAGCGACGACGGCGAGGAACACGAACGCACCGTGGTGCTGGGGCCGTTGGCGCACTACCGCGCGCAGGAGGTGGATGCCTCCACCTGCCGCGAGGACGACCACGGTTCCTGCCCCTGCTGCCTGTTCACCAAGAGCATGGACGCCTTCGACGACCTGCTGAAGGCGCGCCAGTTCCTCGCCATCCGCCTGTTCGCTTCGCGCGATGCCGACGGCCTGTGCGAGGCCGATTGCCGGGTCAATGGCCACGACTTTGCAGCCGCCCTGCCCCTGCTGCGCGCCTACGCGGCCAGCTGGCCGCAGGCCGGGCTGGAATTCCGCAAGCAGTACGTGGTGATCCGCACCGGCTCACCCGGCTGACCCGCGCCCACACCCGATACAGGCCGGTGCGGCTACACTGCGCGCCGGTTTCCCAAGCAACCGCACTTTTCCCATTCCACACGAGGCACCCCCGCGATGCTGTACGCGCAAGTCCACCTGACCCTTCCCGCCTGGATCCACGACCAGATCGACCTGGATCGTCGATATCCGGGCGATGAGGCCAAGGTCGCGCTGGCGATCGAGCTGTCGCGGCTGAACGTCGAACACGCCAGTGGCGGCCCGTTCGGCGCCGTGGTGTTCGGCCCGGATGACAAGGTCATCGCCGCTGGCGTGAACCGGGTGATGCCGCACGCGACCTCGCTGGCGCACGCCGAGAACATGGCGTACATGCTGGCCCAGCAGCGCCTGCAGACCCCGCGTCTGAACGCGGTGCTGTCGCCGGTCACCCTGGCCACCAGCTCGCAGCCGTGCTGCCAGTGCTACGGCGCCACTGTGTGGGCCGGCATCGACCGCCTGCTGATCGGCGCCAACGCGGCCGACGTCGAGGAACTGACTCCGTTCGATGAAGGCCCGCTGCCGGCGGACTGGGTCGGCGAGCTCAACAAGCGCGGCATTGAAGTCGTGCAGGGCCTGAGCCGCGACGCCGCGCGCAGCGTGCTGCGTGCCTATGGGGAAAGCGATGGCGCCCGTTACTGAAACCGGCATCGGCCTGCTGTGCCTGTGCCGACAGGGCTTCGAGCCCGAGCTGGCCGGCGAGCTGCAGTTCCGTGCCGGTGAAGCCGGTTTCGCCGGCTACGCACGTACCCAGCGCAATGACGGCTACGTGCTGTTCATGTGCGACGAAGCCGCTGCACTGGCAGCACAGCTGCGCTGGCGTGAGCTGATCTTCGCGCGGCAGAAGCTGGTGGTGCTGGCCGAGCTGCCGCAGCTGGACCCGGCCGACCGCATCACCCCGATGCTGGACGTGCTGGCCGATGCACCGCGCTTCGGTGACCTGTGGGTGGAACATCCGGACTCGGACGCCGGCAAGCCGCTGTCCGGCCTGGCCCGCGCCTTCGGCAACGCGCTGCGCCCGGCGCTGCGCAAGGCCGGCAAGCTGACCGACAAACCGAACAACCGCCTGCCGCGCCTGCACGTGGTGTTCGTCGATGGCACCCACGCCTTCGTCTGCATCGCCGACCCGGCCGACAGCGCACCGTGGGCACTGGGCATTCCACGCCTGAAGCTGCTGCCTGAAGCACCCTCGCGCTCGGCACTGAAGCTGGACGAAGCGCTGTTGACCCTGCTGGCGCCGGGAGAACGCGAAGCGCTGGTGAAGCCCGGCATGCGCGCGGCCGACCTCGGCGCTGCGCCCGGCGGCTGGACCTGGGTGCTGACCCGCCAGCACATGCAGGTGCTGAGCATCGACAACGGCCCGCTGCGCCAGCATGTGCTGGACACCGGCCTGGTCGAGCACCTGCGCGCCGATGGTTTCCACTGGCACCCTGAGCAGCCGCTGGACTGGATGGTCTGCGACATGGTCGAGCAGCCGCGCCGCGTGGCCGAGCGCATGGCCACCTGGTTCCGCGAAGGCTGGTGCCGGCACGCGATCTTCAACCTGAAGCTACCGATGAAAAAGCGCTGGGACGAGACCCGGTTGTGCCTGGACCTGTTCCAGGACCAGGCCGGCAAGCCGCTGGTGGTGCGTGCCAAGCAGCTGTACCACGACCGCGAAGAGATCACCGTACTGGCTTCGCCGCTGCGCTGAACCCATTGCATCCGCCGGGCGTGGCCCGGCGCTACCGGGGAACGGAACCATGCGATACCACTCGCTCACCATGCTGATTACCTTGTTGGCAGCCACCCCGGCGATGGCCCAGCCGTTGCCGCATACGCCCGCACAACGCCAGCCGCTGGGCCCGACCGGTGGCGCGATCCGCCAGCAGCCGCTGGGCGCTGGCCGGGTCACCGGCAGTGTGGACATTGCACAGCCCGCCGGCGAGGCGCAGGTGACGGTGCGTTCGCTGGAACCGAGCAGCGTGATCGGCCAGTACCGCATCCACTTCGCTGCGCTGGATGTGAACGGCGATGGCTTCATCAGCCGCGAGGAAGCACAGGCCAATCCGGCGTTGGCCGACGAATTCAACGCGCTGGACCGCAAGCATCGCGGCAAGCTTGACCGTGACGACCTGGCGGGTTGGCTGGTCGATTGATCCACCGTCGCGATCTTGATCCACGCATGGCGTGGATCTACTGAGCCCATGCGGCGCCCGCTCTGGGCAGGTGCCAACCCAGAGTGGCGTCCCGTGGTTGGCAACACGCCAGCGATGCACGAAACGTCGTGCGGTTTGTTTTCCCGCTACACGCCAGCGGCACGTTTCCAGAACGCCTGCACCAGCGGTGGCCACTTGCCCACGCAGCCCAGTGCGGGGCCGCGGGCCAGGGTCAGGTGCATCTCGTCGTTGGAGAACAGGCGGTTGATCGCATCGAAGCTGTAGGCCGCGATGTGGTTGTCGCTGCGCCGTTCGCGGGCCCAGCGCTGCAGGCGCTGCGGCGACAGGCGCGGCTGGCCACGGCGCGCAGCCGACGGCGCCAGCCACTGCTGCAGGGCGGCGACATCGCGCAGCCCCAGGTTCACGCCCTGCCCGGCCAGCGGATGCACCACGTGCGCGGCATCGCCGAGTGCCAGCACGCGGCCGGCCACATAGTGCCGGGCCAGCTGCCGGCGCAACGGGAACGCCGCGCGCGGCGACGCCAGCCGCAGGCCGCCCAGGCGCGCGGCGAATGCGCGGGTCAGTTCGCGGTTGAACGCGTCCTCGTCCAGCGCCAGCACGCGTGCGGCTTCGTCTTCCGGCAGCGTCCAGACAATCGAGCTGCGCCGCTGGGCCACCGGCAGCAACGCCAACGGCCCGCTCGGCAGGAAGCGCTGCCAGCCCGTGGCCTGGTTCGGCAGTTCACTGTCGACATAGGCCACCACGCCGCGCTGGTGGTAGTCGTGGCGCTCGACCTCGATCCCGGCCAGCTGGCGCAGGGTCGATTCGGCACCATCGGCAGCCACGGCCAGCGACGCTTCGAGACGACGACCGTCATCCAGGCGCAGGCGCACACCGTCCTCGTCCTGCTCCAATGCATCCACCCGCGCCGGGCAGTGCAGCTGTACGCCGGCCGCCGGCAGCGCCGCCCACAGGCGATCCTGCAGCAGGCCGTTCTCGACGATGAAGCCCAGTTCGCGGCGACCGAAGCGATCGGCGTCGAACAGCAGATCCTCACCGCCGGCCGCATCCCACACCTGCATGCGCCGGTACGGCCAGGCACGGGCCTGCGCGATCGCCGGCCACACCCCGAGACGCTGCAACAGCTGCACGTTGTCGGCAGCGAAGGCGAACACCCGCAGGTCCGGCTGTGCCGCCTGCCACGGCGCCGGTTCGCGGCCCTCCACCAGCGCGACCGACAACCCGGCGTTGGCCAGCGCCAGTGCACAGGCCGCACCGACCACGCCACCGCCAACAACGGCCACATCCAGGCGCGCGCGCCGGCTCATGCGGTTTCTCCACGGCACAGCCGTGGCACTTCGCCACGGAAGCCCATCGCACCACCGACCAGCATCGACTGCACCGAGGCGCGCTGCGCGGCGACCAGGCCGAGACTGCGCAGCGGCCGCAGCAGCGGTGCCGGGTTACTGGTCAGCCGTGCCAGCCCGCCGGAGAACGCCACCGTCTGCCGGCGGTCCTCCTCACGACGGGCCACATAGGCCTGCAGCAGCGCATCGCCGCCGGTATCGTCGTTGCAATCCTCCAGCAGTTCGGCCAGGGTCAGCGCATCACGCAGGCCCAGGTTGAAGCCCTGCGCACCCAGTGGATGAATGGTCTGTGCGGCATTGCCGAGCAGCGCCGTGCGCTCACCGATCAACGCGCGTGCCAGCACCTGGATGAGCGGATAGGCACTGCGCGGGCCGGATTCCAGCAGGCGGCCGGCACGCCAGCCGATCGTATCCTGCAGCCGCTGCAGCCACGCCGCATCGTCCAGCGCCATCACCGCGTCAGCCTGATCGCGGGCGACGCCATGCACGGTGCCGAAGTGACGGTCGCCGCGCGGCAGCAGGGCGGTCGGGCCGGTGTCGGTGAAGCGCTCCCAGGCGGTGCCATCCGGCGCGCGCTGGCTGCGCACGCGGGCCACGAACAGGGTCTGCCGGAAGTCATGGCGATCCACCTCGATGCCCAGCGCTTCGCGCACGCCACTGCGGGTGCCATCGGCACCGACCACCAGCCGTGCCAACAGCACGCGTTCGCCGGCTTCGTCGGCCACCCGCACTTGGCGGTAACCATCAATCACCTCGCCCAAGCCCAGGAACCGCATCGGCCGGTAACGGCGCAGGCGCGGCAGTTCCTGGAGGCGCGCTTCAAGCGCCTGGCCGAAATCGCGTGCCACCACCACCTGGCCGAACCACGGCCGGTCGTAGTCGGCCGCGTCAAGCTGGACCCGGCCGAAATCACCCGCACGGCTCACATGGATGCGCTGGATCGGGCCCGGCGTCATCGCCAGCTTCTGCATCACGCCCAGCGCGGTCAGCGCGTTGACGGTGGCCGCGGCGAAACTGAGGTTGCGCTGGTCGAACACCGCCGGCAGCTCGCCGGCCGGGCTGGCTTCAAGCAGGCCAACGTCACGGCCCAGGCGGTCCAGGGCAATGGCCAGGCTGGCACCAACCAGGCCGCCGCCGACGATCAGCACGTCATGTCGTTCACTCATGCATTCATGATACGCGCTCGCCCCGACTGTAGGCCCAACGGGGGCAGCTCTGCGCCAACCCGCGCGGCGGGCTAGAATGAAACCTGAATCCGCTCCTGGCCCGCCGCCATGTCCGACACCGTCAACCGCGCCTTCGTCCTGTCCGTGCTGGTCCTGCTGCTGGCGGCGACGCGCGTCAACCACTTTGCGGCGATCCCCGATGCTTCCTGGGCCGTATTCTTCATCGGTGGCTTCTACCTGGCGCGCTGGACGCGCTGGGCGTTCCCGCTGCTGATGGTGTTCGCGGTGCTGGTCGACTGGATCGTGATCCGCAGCAGTGGCCTGGATTTCTGGCAGCACTACTGCGTGTCGCCGGGCTATTGGCTGCTGCTGCCGGCCTATTTCTCGCTGTGGGCCGGCGGCATGCTGCTGGGCCGCAACTACCAGAGCGCGCGCTGGCCGGTGCTGGCCAAGGGCGCCCTGCTGCTGGTCGCTTCGGTGGCGGTCTGCCATCTGCTGGCACAGGGCGGCTTCTACTGGACCAGCCGCAACGTGGCCGAACCGACCCTGGCCGGCTGGGCGCAGAACTATGTCCAGTGGTTCGGCCCGTACCTGCGCACCACCGCGATCTACGTGGCGCTGGCCGCCGCCCTGCAGCTGGCCGTGGAGCAGGTGTTGAAGCTCCAGCAGGCCCGCCGCGACATCCGGCACTGAGCCGTATGGGTCATCGCCTCTCGCGCATCTATACCCGCACCGGCGACGACGGCAGCACCGGCCTCGGCGACGGCCAACGCGTTGCCAAGGATGACGCCCGCGTCGCCTCCTACGGCACCGTCGACGAGGCCAATGCCGCACTTGGCCTGCTGCTGGCGGTCCCATTGCCGGACGACGTGCGCGGCCTGGTCGTACACCTGCAGCACCAGCTGTTCGACCTCGGCGCCGAACTGTGCATCCCCGGCCACGCCGCGATCCACGCCGCCGATGTTTCGGCGCTGGAGCAGCAGCTGGACCAGTACAACGGCAGCCTGCCGATGCTGAAGGAGTTCATCCTTCCGGCCGGTGGCGAGGCGGCCGCGCGCTGCCACCTGGCCCGCACCATCGTCCGCCGCGCCGAACGCGAGACGGTCACCCTGGCACGCCACGAAAGCGTGCGCAGCGAGGCCCTGCAGTACCTCAACCGTCTGTCGGACCTGCTGTTCGTGCTGGCGCGCGTGCTGGCGCGTGTCGATGGCCACGGCGAGGCGCTGTGGCAGCCACAGCACCGCCAGCGCTGAGTCGGCACCATGCTGGTCTATACCCATCCGTCCTGCCTGCTGCATGACCCCGGCCCCGGCCATCCGGAATGCCCGCAACGCCTGCAGCACGTGCTCGATGCGCTGCACGCAGCCTTCCCCGGCAAGCTCGAATGGCGCGAAGCGCCGCCGGCCAAGTTCGGCGAACTGACGCGGGTCCACGACAGCGCCCTGCTCGACTTCGTGCTGCAGCCGCAGACCGCGCCGCTGCGCCAGCTGGACATGGACACCTGGACCTCGCCGGGCTCGGCCAGCGCCGCCGTGCATGCCGCCGGTGCCGGAGTGGCCGCGGTCGATGCGGTGATGCTGGGCGAGGACCCGCTGGCGTTCTGCGCGGTACGCCCACCGGGCCACCATGCCACCAGCAGCACCGCGATGGGCTTCTGCCTGCTCAACAACATCGCCATCGCCGCCGCCTACGCCCGCGACCGTCATGGCCTGGAGCGGATCGCGGTGGTCGATTTCGACGTGCACCACGGCAACGGCACCCAGGACATCTTCCAGCATGACGCCCGGGTCTCGTACTACAGCACCCACCAGGCCGGCCTGTTCCCCAATTCCGGGCTGCGCCGCGACCGTGGCGCCGGCAACCTGATGAACATCCTGCTGCCCCCCGGCAGTGGCGGTTTCCGCTTCCGCAATGTCTGGGCCGACGAGATGCTGCCGGCCATCGATGACTTCCGCCCGCAGCTGCTGCTGATCTCGGCCGGCTTCGACGCCCATCTGCGCGACCCGCAGGCCGACCTGATGCTGGAGACCGACGATTTCGGCTGGATCACCCGCGAGCTGCACGCGCTGGCCCGCCGCCACGCGGCCGGCCGGGTGGTCTCGATGCTGGAGGGTGGCTACGACCTGCAAGCGCTCGCCGAGTGCAGCGTGGCCCATATCCAGGCACTGATTTCACCGGCCACCGGCGGCGCTGCCGGATGAACCCGAACCGGCGGGCCTGGACGGCCTTCATTGCCCCTATGCAAGGGATGGGGCAAGCTACCGGTCGTTTTCGCCCGAATCCGAACCGCGTGCGCCGAGCCCTCCGCCTGCTTCCCCTGCCTCTGAGCATCGCCATCAGCCTGCCGGCGATGGCCGATGAAAAGCCGCTCAACTGGGGCCTGTGCCCGGCCACCGACGTCATTCCCGCGTTCACCGACGCCCCCACCCCGGTTCCCGGCCAGGACAAGGCCGTCGCCGCTGCCGCGCGCGAGCAGCAGCCGACCGACATCGAGGGCGACCAGCTGCTGGGCACCACTACCGTGCCGCAGTACGAGGGCAACGTCGCGCTGCGCCGGGGCGACCAGTTCGTCGGCACCGACAAGCTCAGCTTCGATACCGAGACCGGCAACTACATCGCCGACGGCAATGTGCGCTACCAGGACGGGTCGATCCGGATGGTCGCCAAGCGTGCCGAGGGCAACCAGGAGAGCGACACCCACAAGATCACCGACATCAAGTACCAGCTGGTGTCGCGCCGTGGCAACGGCGATGCCGAGTCGGTTGATCTGCAGGGTGCGGTCGGCCAGATGCACCGCTCCACCTACACCACCTGCGACCCCTCGCAGCCGGTGTGGAAGCTGTCGGCGCCGCAGATCGAAGTGGACAACGACGAAGGCTTCGGCACCGCGCGCAACGCCGTGCTGCGCATCGGCAAGGTGCCGGTGCTGTGGGCACCGTACTTCAAGTTCCCGATCGATGACCGCCGCAAGACCGGCCTGCTGTTCCCGCAGCTGGGCATGTCAGGGCGCAACGGCGTGGACTACGCCCAGCCGATCTACTTCAACCTGGCGCCGAACTACGACGATACGCTGACCCCGCGCTACATGAGCCGGCGCGGCATCCTGCTCGACAACGAGTTCCGCTACCTCTACAACGGCGGCCGCGGCGAGGTGTTGACCTCCTTCATTCCCAACGACCGCCTGCGCGATCGCGACCGCGGCCGGGTGATGTTCAGCGGCTACCACAACGTGGACAGCCACTGGCAGGCCCGCGCCAACCTGGCCTGGGTCAGCGACGAGCGCTATGTCGAGGACTTCGCCAACCGCCTGGTCGGCGTGACCGCGTCGAACCTGCAGAGCACGGTCGGCCTGTACGGCACCGGCAAGAACTGGACGGCCGGCATCATGGCCGACCGCTGGCAGCTGACCGACTACACCCTCGACGAGCGCGCCCTGCCCTACAACCGCCAGCCGCGCCTGTACTTCAACTGGGACAAGCCGGTCCGTTCATGGCTGGAAACCGGCATCTACGCCGAAGCCGTGCGCTTCACCCACGACGACATCAACTTCAAGAATGCCGTCGGCACCGGCGAGGATCTGCAATACACGCGGACGGGCCAGCAGCTCACCTCCGGCGTGGGTGTCAGCGGTGGTTCGCGACTGGACGTGAAGCCGTATGTGTCGTTCCCGATCAGCGGCGCAGCCTGGTATGTGACCCCGACCCTGGCCTACCGCTACACCGCCTACCAGCTCGATCGCGGCCTGGTTGACGGCGTCAACGGCATCCAGGCCCAGATCCTGCGCTCGCAGGGCATCGACCCGGCCACGGCCACGCCCGAGCAGCTGCGCGGCAACACCTCGCCCAGCCGCAGCCTGCCGATCGGCAGCATCGACGCCGGCCTGTTCTTCGACCGCGAGACCCGCATCGGCGGCAAGTCGTTCCTGCAGACTCTGGAGCCGCGCCTGTTCTACCTGCGCACGCCGTACCGCAACCAGGACGAGCTGCCGATCTTCGATACGCGTGACTTCACCTTCAGCTGGGGCCAGCTGTTCCGCGATTCACGCTATACCGGCGCCGACCGCCAGAACGATGCCAACCAGCTGACCTTGGCGCTGAGCACCCGCTTCATCGACCAGACCACCGGCAAGGAGCGCTTCTCGGCCTCGATCGGCCAGATCCAGTACTTCGATGAGTCGCGGGTGACCGTCACCCCCGGCGGTGAGCCGGTGGAAAAGGGCAAGTCGGCCTGGATCGCCGACGGCAACTACATGATCAACGACCGCTGGACCCTGGGCGCCACCTACCAGTGGGACCCGAAGTACAAGCGCGAGGATCTGGCCAGCGTCCGTGCCCGCTACCTGATGCCCAACGATGGCGTGGTCAACCTGAGCTACCGCTACCGCATCAATGCCGGCGCCCTGCCCGGCGCCAACAAGCATGACCGCACCCTGCTGGAGCAGGCCGACCTGTCGTTCCTGTACCCGCTGAATGCGCGCTGGAGCCTGGTGGGCCGCTATTACTACTCGCTGCAGGACAAGGAACCGCTGGAAATCATCGCGGGCGTGCAGTGGGACAGCTGCTGCCTGGCCGTGCGCGCCGTTGCCCGCCGCTACGTGCGCAACCGCGAGGGCGAGATGAACAACGCCATCCAGGTGGAGTTCGTCCTGAAGGGCCTGAGCTCCATTGGCCAGGACACGGACCGCACGCTGCGCCGTGCTATCCTCGGCTACAACCGCGACGACCTCTATCTGGTGCCGCCCAGCAACACCGGGGCGACCCGGGATGACTACGATCCGAATCTGATCCCATGACCAAGCGCTTCCCCGTTCTTCTCGCCTCGCTGCTGGCGGTGTCCAGTGTGTCCGCCCCCCTGCAGGTGTTTGCCCAGCAGGCGCAGGCGCTTGACCGCATCGCCGCTGTCGTCGATGAGGACGTCATCCTGCAGAGTGAACTGCAGCGTGCGATCGCCAACATCAAGGCGCAGTACGCCGGCCGTGAAAACCAGCTGCCGCCGGAAGACGTGCTCAGCCGCCAGGTGCTCGAGCGCCTGGTGCTGGTCAAGCTGCAGGTGGCCCGCGCGCAGAGCAGCGGCATCCGTGTCAGCGACCAGGAGCTGAACCAGGCGATGAACACCATCGCCCAGCAGAACGGCTCGAACCTGGACGCCCTGCGCCAGCGCCTGGCCCATGACGGCATCGATTTCAATGATTTCCGGGCGTCGGTGCGTGACGAGATCACCGTGCAGCGCCTGCGCCAGAGCTTCGCGCAGAGCCGCATCAGCGTCAGCGAGGGCGAAGTGGATGCCGCGCTGAAGCAGCAGGCCACGATCGGCAACCAGTATCACCTGGCGCACATCCTGATCGCCCTGCCCGACGGCGCCAACGCTGACCAGATCGCCACCGGCCAGAAGAAGGCCGACGGCGTGAAGGCGCTGCTGGACAAGGGTGAGCTGGACTTCAATGCAGCCGCAGTCCGCTATTCGGACAGCCCCAACGCGCTGGAAGGCGGCGACCTCGGCTGGCGCAGCCTGGATGAAATTCCGCAGGCCTTCGCGCAGATGATGGAAAGGATGAAGCCCGGCGAAGTGGTCGGCCCGATCCGCGGCCCCAGCGGCTTCCAGCTGCTGAAGCTGGTGGAAGTGCGTGATGCCAGCGCCAGTGCCGGCGCCAACACCGTCACCGAGTACCACGGTCGCCACATCCTGGTGCGCGTGGACGACCACCAGACCGACGCGGCCGCCAAGGCCAAGATCGATACCCTGCGCGCCCGCATCGCCGGTGGCGCGGACTTCCAGACCGTGGCCAAGGAATCTTCCGAGGACAACAACAGCAAGGGCCAAGGCGGCGATCTGGGCTGGTTCCCGGCCGACGCATTCGGCCCGGCGTTCGGCCAGCAGGTGTCCGGCATCCAGGACGGCGGCGTCAGCCAGCCGTTCCGTACCGATGCCGGTTGGCACATCGTGCAGCGGGTGGCAACCCGCCAGACCGACGTGACCAACGACAACCAGCGTGCCCAGGTGCGCGAGACCATCGGCCGCCGCAAGCTGGAAGACGAGTACAACCGCTTCCTGCAGGAACTGCGTGGCGAAGCCTACGTCAGCTTCCGCAGCGGCGACCGCGCGGAAAACACCGCCACGCCGCCGCAGTCCTGACCGATGCGCCCCGAGCTCGCTCTGGTACCGGGCGAGCCCGCCGGGATCGGTCCGGAGCTGTGTGTCCGCCTGGTCCAGCAGCCGCGTGAAGACTGCCGGCTGTTGGCCTTCGCCGACCCGGACACCCTGCGCGCGGCCGCCGTCGCGCTGAACCTGCCGCTGCAACTACTGCCCGAGGATGCCGAAGCGCGCGCGCCCGGCGACCTGCGCCTGCGTGTGGTCGCCAATCCCGTACCCAGCCGCTTCGGTGTAGCCGCTCCCGCCAATGCCCACGCTGTCATCGGCGCCCTGCTGGGCGCCGGCCAGGCCTGCCTGTCCGGTGAACTGCACGGCGTGGTGACCGGCCCGGTGCACAAGGCGGTCATCAACGAGGGCGGCATCGCCTACAGCGGCACCACCGAGCTGCTGGCCGAACAGGCCGGGGTCAAGGTGGTGATGATGCTGGCCAACACCATCGTGCGCGTGGCTCTGGCCACCACCCACCTGCCGCTGCGCGAGGTGGCCGATGCGATCACCGCCCCCGCCCTGGAACACACACTGCGCACCCTGCACGCCGCGCTGCGCCGCGAATTCGGCCTGCCGGCGCCGCGCATCGCCGTGCTGGGCCTGAACCCGCATGCCGGTGAAGACGGCCACCTCGGTCGCGAGGAACTGGACCTGATCATCCCGCTGATGCAGCGTCTGCGCGCCGAAGGCATGGACTTGGTCGGGCCGCTGCCGGCCGATACCGCGTTCCTGCCGGCCAAGCTGGCCGGTTTCGACAGCGTGCTGGCGATGTACCACGACCAGGGCCTGCCAGTGCTGAAGTATTCCGGCTTCGAGCAGGCGGTGAACCTGACCCTGGGCCTGCCCTACCCGCGCGTGGCGGTGGACCATGGCACCGCGCTGGACCTGGCCGGCCGCGGCATCGCCAATCCCTCCAGCCTGCAGGCAGCCACGGCGCTGTGTGCGCAGCTGGCGCGGCAACGTACACTGAGCACATGAATTCCCCGCATTCCCCCTCCGGCCCGGTGTTCACCGCCCCGGCCAAGAAGCAGCTTGGCCAGCATTTCCTGGCCGATCGCCACTACATCGACAAGATCGTCATGGCGGTCAACCCGAAAGACGGTGACCGCCTGGTCGAGATCGGTCCCGGCCAGGGCGCGATCACGCTGCCGCTGCTGCGCGTGCATCCGAAACTGACGGTGATCGAGTTCGACCGTGACCTGATCGCACCGCTGACTGCCGCCGCCGAACCGCTGGGCGAGCTGACCATCGTCCACCGCGACGTGCTGCGCGTGGATTTCACCGAACTGGCCGCCGGCCAGCCGATCCGCCTGGTCGGCAACCTGCCCTACAACATCTCCTCGCCGATCCTGTTCCATGCGCTGGAGCACGCCGCGGTGATCCGCGACATGCACTTCATGCTGCAGAAGGAAGTGGTCGACCGCATGGCCGCCGGCCCGGGCAGCAAGGTCTATGGCCGCCTCAGCGTGATGCTGCAGGCGTACTGCCAGGTGACCTCGCTGTTCGTGGTGCCACCGGGTGCGTTCCGGCCACCGCCGAAGGTCGATTCGGCCGTGGTGCGGCTGGTGCCGCGCGACCCCGCCACGATCAACATCCTCGACCACAAGCGCTTTGCCGACGTGGTCAAGGCCGCCTTCGGCCAGCGCCGCAAGACCCTGCGCAACGCCCTGAACACTGTGGTGTCCGCCGAGCAGTTCATCGCTGCCGGCGTGCGTCCCGATGCCCGCGCCGAACAGTTGGACGTGGCCGAATTCATCGCTTTGGCCAATGCCTCCTGATTACACTGCCGGTATGGAAAACGCTGACGTTTATGCCATCTCTGTCGAAGTCGCGCCGCGCTTCCTCGACGATCAATCTGCGCCGGAAGACGGCCGCTATGCGTTCGCCTACACGATCCGCATCCACAACCAGGGGCGGGTTGCCGCACGCCTGGTCGCACGCCACTGGCGCATCACCGATGCCAACGGTCGCGTCGAGCATGTCGATGGTGACGGGGTGATCGGCGAGCAGCCGAGGCTGCGTCCCGGTGAAGACTTCCATTACACGTCCGGTGTCATGCTGGCGACCGATCACGGGACCATGCAGGGCCACTACGACATGGTCGCCGACGACGGCACCGAATTTGCCGCGCCGGTCGCACCCTTCGTGCTGGCCATCCCGCGCACCCTGCACTGACACGGAGGCCGAACGATGAGTGTGTGGGCGATCGGCGACCTGCAGGGCTGCTATGACGTCACCCAGCGATTGCTGGAGAAGATCCGTTTCGACCCGGCGCAGGACACCCTGTGGTTCTGCGGCGACCTGGTCAACCGCGGCGGCCAGTCGCTGGAAACACTGCGGCTGGTGCACTCGCTGCGCGAACACAGCGTGGTGGTGCTGGGCAACCATGACCTGTCACTGCTGGCCGTCGGTGCGCGCACCGAAGAGGAACAGCGCAAGGTCAACCCGGACCTGCTGCGCATCGTGCAGGCCGAAGACCGCGACGAACTGCTCGAATGGCTGCGCCTGCAGAAGCTGGTGCACGTGGACCGCGAGCTGGGCTGGATGATGGTGCACGCCGGCCTTGCGCCGAAGTGGACCACGCAGATGGCCGAGAAGCACGCGGCCGAAGTCGAAGCGCAGCTGCACGGTGCCGGCTATCGCAAGCTGTTCCGCAACATGTACGGCGACAAGCCGAGCTGGGCGCCCAACCTGTCCGGCTACGACCGCTCGCGCGCGATCATCAACGTGCTCACCCGCATGCGCTATTGCACCCCGCGCGGACGCATCGGCATCGAGGACAAGGGCACGCCGGGCACGCAGGAACAGGGGCTGTATCCCTGGTTCGAAGTGCCGGGCCGCGTCGAGCGTGACCTCAAGGTTGTCTGCGGTCATTGGTCCGCGCTGGGCCTGACCATCACCCAGGGCGTGCACGCCATCGACACCGGTGCGGTGTGGGGCGGCAAGCTGACCGCGCTGCAGCTGGACACCGACGAACTGCGCGTGGTGCAGGTGCCAGGCCGCGATGTGCCGGCGCCGGTTCCCAATGCACGTCCGCCGGCGCGCCCGGCGCACGAGCGGCCGGCGGCGGCTTTGCAGGGCAAGGAACACGGCGGCGGCAACACGCCCGCGGCCAATCCGGGCAACCGTGGACCGCGTCGCCGCCGCCGTCGAGGCGGGGGTGGCGGAGGTGGCTCCGCAGGCCCAGGCAACAACGGCGCCCCGCCGCAGGCATGATGCGCGCGGGCCGGGCACCAGGGACGGTGCTGCTGCTGACACTGGCAGTCGCCAGCGGCTGCCAGCCCGCCTCGTCTCCGGCGCCGACAACCGCGGAAAACGCCGCACACCCGGCGGCACAACCGCAGGTGCCTTCGCCGCCGTTGGTGGCTGCCGCACGCGCGCAGATCGGCGTGACCACCCGCTACGATCCTGCTTACCAGGTGCTGGCCTATCCCGGCGGCGACGTGCCACTGGATCGCGGCGTGTGCACCGACGTGGTGGTGCGCGCCCTGCGCGATCTGGGCCTGGACCTGCAGGCACGCGTGCATGAAGACATGCGCGACAACTTCAGTGCCTATCCGGCGATCTGGGGGCTGTCACGACCGGACCGCAACATCGATCATCGCCGCGTGCCGAACCTGATGCGCTGGTTCGAGCGGCAGGGATGGCAGCAACCGATCACAGGCTCTGCTGCCAACTACGCCGCCGGCGACATCGTGGCCTGGAATCTCAATGGCAACGGCCTGCTGCATGTCGGCATCGTCTCCGACCGGCGGCTGGCCGATGGCACCCCGCTGGTGCTGCACAACATCGCGCGCGGCACGCACGAGGAGAACCTGTTGTTCCAGCACACGATCATCGGCCATTACCGGATGCCGTAGCGACAGTCCCGGTAGAGTCGATGTTCCCGTCGGTGTTTTCGTTGGTATCTGCGCGATCAGCGGCGCATGTAGTGCACGAAGCGGAACGCGTAGGCGTGTCGTTCGTCGGCGGGGTGCGGCTCGCTGCTCACGTCCTGCCACACCGCGACATCCACCTCGGGGAAATGGGTGTCGGCCGGTACTTCGGCATCGACCCAGGTCAGGTACAGGTCACTGGCCTGGTCAAGCAGCTGACGGAAGATCTCGCCGCCGCCGATGACGCATAGCTCGCTAGCGCCCTCGCCTTCGGCAATCGCCTTCGCCTCCTCCAGCGACGCCACCGCGCGCATGCCCTCGAACGGCACCTGGCCGCTGCGGGTCAGCACCAGGTTGGTCCGCCCCGGCAGCACGCGGCCGATCGACTCGGCCGTCTTGCGCCCCATCAGGATCGGCTTGCCCAGGGTCAGTGCCTTGAAGTGCTTGAAGTCATCCGGCAGGTGCCAGGGCATGGCGTTGCCCTGGCCGATGCCACGGTTGCGGTCCAGCGCCACGATCATCGACAGCTTCATCGCGCTCACACCGCCACCGGCGCCTTGATGGCAGGATGCGGATCGTAGCCGTCGATGCGGATATCGTCGAACTGGAAGCCGAACAGGTCGGTCACCTCCGGGTTCAACCACAGCTTTGGCAGCGCGCGTGGTTCGCGCGACAGCTGCTCGCGGGCCTGCTCGAAATGGTTCGAATACAGGTGCGCATCGCCCAGCGTATGCACGAAGTCGCCCACGCCCAGACCGGTGGCCTGCGCCACCATGTGGGTCAGCAGCGCGTAGCTGGCAATGTTGAACGGTACGCCGAGGAAGATGTCGCCGCTGCGCTGGTACAGCTGGCAGCTGAGCTTGCCGTCCACTACGTAGAACTGGAACAGGTTGTGGCACGGCATCAGCGCCATCTGCGATAGCTCGCCCACGTTCCAGGCGCTGACCACCAGCCGCCGCGAATCGGGGTTGCGCTTGATCTCGTCCACCAGCCACTGCATCTGGTCGATCGCGCCGCCATCGGCCGTGGCCCAGCTGCGCCACTGTTTGCCGTACACCGGGCCGAGATCGCCGTTGGCATCGGCCCACTCGTCCCAGATCCGCACCTGGTTGTCCTTCAGGTAACCGATGTTGGTGTCGCCCTTCAGGAACCACAGCAGCTCGTGGATGATCGAGCGCAGGTGCAGCTTCTTGGTGGTGACCAGCGGGAAGCCGTCGTTGAGGTTGAAGCGCATCTGCCAGCCGAACACGCTGCGGGTGCCGGTGCCGGTGCGGTCGCTCTTTTCCGCGCCGTGCTCAAGCACATGCGAGAGCAGGTCCAGGTAGGGCTTCATGCCTTGCCCTCGGTAGCCACCGGCAGCTGCGGCTGCAGCACCGGCGCGCGGCGCGACATCACCAGCAGCACCAGGCCGAAGGCGATCAACGGCACGCACAGGATCTGGCCCTTGGTCAGCCAGCCGAAGGCCACGTAGATGCCGTTGTCAGGCATGCGCACGAACTCCACCGCGAAGCGGAAGATGCCGTACAGCAGCGCGAACAGGCCACCGATCAGGTAACGATGGCGGGGCTTGGCCGATACCGTCCACAGCACCACGAACATCACCAGGCCTTCCAGGAAGGCTTCGTACAGCTGCGACGGATGGCGCGCGAACTGGTTCAGTGCGCCGCTGGCGAACTGCGCCTGCAGCGTCGCGTGGTCGAGCTGGTTCAGCGGCGCCGGCAGGCCCGACGGGAACACCACGCCCCAGCTGCCATCGGTGTACTTGCCCCACAGTTCGGCGCCGATGAAGTTGCCGATGCGGCCGAAGCCCAGGCCCAGCGGCACCAGAGGCGCCATGAAATCCATGGTGTCGAAGAAGTGCAGCGCGTGCTTGCGCGACCACCACCAGCAGGCCGCGATCACGCCCAGCAGGCCGCCGTGGAAGCTCATGCCGCCGTCCCACACCTTGAACAGCAGCAGCGGGTTGTGCAGGAAATCGCCCAGCGCGTAGAACAGCATGTAGCCGATGCGTCCGCCCAGCACCACGCCGAGCATGGCGTAGAACAGCAGGTCGGAGAAGCCGTTGGCATCGACGCCCGGCAGGCGCCCGTCGGCGATGCGCTTGCGGCCCAGCAGCCAGGCCGCGGTGAAGCCCAGCAGGTACATGATGCCGTACCAATGCACCTTGATCGGCCCCAGCGAGAGGGCGATGGGGTCGATGTCGTGGAAATAGATCATGGAAGACGCCTGGCAGGAGTACGGACATTTTAGCGTCCCGGCCCGGCCCCGGGCCGGCATCGGCACGGGTCGGCCCGCACATCGCAGAACGGGGTTCAGCCCAGGATCTGCGGGGTGTCCGGCAACGCGTCATCCTCGGACCGCGCCGCCGCCGGAAAGTGCCCTTCGATCAGGCTTGACACCTCATCGATGGCGCCCTGCAGCGCCGCCACCGGGTTGGCCCCGCGCAGGCCCTCGCGCAGATGGGTACAGACCCGCTGCCATTGCGCCGGGCTGACCCGTCCGTGCAGGCCACGGTCGGCGACGATCTCGATCGCATGGTCGGCCAGCAGCAGGTAGATCAGCACGCCGTTGTTGTGAGTGGTATCCCAGGTGCGCAGGCGGGCGAAGGCATGTTCGGCGGCCTGGCGCGGGGTGACCCGCCGCCACAGCGCGTCGAGCGGCAGGTCGGCTTCCACCGCGAACATCACCTGGCCGCCGTGGCGCTGCTCACCGGCGGCGATGGCCTCGGTGATCGCCTGCAGCGTGGCCGGCGGGAACGCGCGCCGTACCGACGGCGAGAACAGATGGCGCCACAGACGTTGGATCATCACCAGCCCCCCGAAGCACCGCCGCCACCGGACCGGCCACCACCGCCACCCCAGCCGCCGCCGAATCCCCCCCCGCCACCGAAGCCGCCGCCGCCCCAGCTGCCACCGCCCCAGCCACCGCCGCCGGCAAAGCGGCCCGGGTGCCCGGAGAGCATGGCCACGATCAGGCCCACGATACCGGCCAGGCCGCTGGCCAGCAGCGTGGAGGTGAACAGGAACGCCGCCAGTGCCGCACCGGCGCCACCGAGCAGGCCGCGCAGCGGGCGCGGCACCCGCGAGAACACACCACGCAGGATGCTGCCGGCGAACACGCCGATGAACAGCGCCAGCAGCCAGCTGTCGCCGCCCCCATCGGGCTCGCGCCCGCGATGGCCACTGACCGGCGCCGGCAGGTCTTCGCCGTCGATCAGCTTGACCAGCACGCCGGTGGCGTCGCTGATGCCACCGGCATAGTCGCCGCTGCGGAAGCGCGGCACCAGGTATTCCTGGATGACCCGGTTGGCGATGGCATCGGGAATCGCCCCTTCCAGGCCGTAGCCCGGCTCGATGCGCACGCGCCGGTCCTCCTTGGCCACGACCAGCAGCACCCCGTCATCCACGCCCTTGCGGCCGATCTGCCACTGGTCGAAGACCCGCGTGGTGTACTGCGCGATGTCCTCGGGCTGGGTGCTGGGCACCACCAGCACCTGCAGCTGGCTGCCCTTGCGCTGCTGCAGCTCGACCGCCTGCTGCACCAGCGCCTGCTTCTGCGTCGCATCCAGCGTGCCGGTGGTATCGACCACCGGTGAATCCAGCGCCGGAATCGGCGCCAGCTGCTGCCCCTGCGACGCCAGCGGCAGCCACATCAGCAGGGCCAGCAGCGCAGTGGCCAGGCGCATGGCTCAGTGACCCGGCTGCGGGGCCGGCTGCTGCGGCGCGTTGCCGAAATCGACCGCCGGCGCGTTGGAGATCTGGGCTTCGTTTTCCACGGTGAAGTTCGGCTTGGTCTTGTAGCCGAAGATCTTGGCGGTGATCACCTGCGGGAACGAGCGGATGTAGGTGTTGTAGTCCTGCACCTGCTGGATGTAGCGGCCACGGGCGACGGTGATGCGGTTTTCGGTGCCTTCCAGCTGCGCCTGCAGGTCGCGGAAGTTCTGGTCGGACTTCAGCACCGGGTAGTTCTCGGTGACCACCAGCAGCCGCGACAGCGCGCTGCCGAGTTCACCCTGGGCCTGCTGGAACTGCTTGAGCGAGGCTTCGTCATCGGCGTTGACGTTGATCTGGCCAACCCGCGAGCGGGCGTTGGTGACTTCGGTCAGCACGCGCTCTTCCTGGCTGGCAAAGCCCTTCACGGTCTGCACCAGGTTGGGCACCAGGTCGGCGCGGCGCTTGTACTGGTTGAGCACTTCCGACCAGCTGGCCTTGACCGCCTCATCCTTCTGCTGGATGGCGTTGTAGCCGCAGCCGGAGAGCAGGGAGGCCAGCAGTATCAGGGGCAGGACACGGGTGAACAGGCGCATGGCGGAGGTTCCGGGTGGACGTGGCGCCGAGCATGCCATGGTTGGGGTGAAAGACCGGCCATCGGGCGGCGCCCCCTCCGCGGTGGCCATGCTCATGGATCGCCTGAGTAGTCCGGGCGGGTGGACATGGCGGGGGACGCCGTGAATCCGTCCCTGGAGGCTCAGCCGCGCCATCCATGGCGCGGATACCCCCGCCACGCCTACCCGCCCGGCCTCATACGGTTTCCTGCGCACCGCGGGAAGATCAAAAGAAAAAATCAAAGCAAAAGCGGGTTCTTGAGGCATTCGTGTCGACCAAGGTCGACACCTACCAGAGCGGAACGCCGTTACGACAGATCGCGGCAATCTGTCGGAGGTGGGGCGGTGTGGGTTGGCAGGACCGTTGCCGCCATGGATGGCGCCATCGAGCCCCTATGGATGGGTTCACGGCGTGTCCTGCCAACCCACACCGCCCCGCCCAACCCTCAGAAAACCAGCGCCGGCTGTTGCAGTTGCTGTTGCTTCGGCCGTTGCCTTGGCCTGTAGCGGGTGCAGGGCTGCAAGCCCTGCCGTAACCCCACCCCCCTCAGCAGGCCTCAGCCACCGCGCTGCGTGGACGCCCCAGCCACGCCAGCAGCAGGCCCGATGCCGCCAGCAGGCCACCGGCCACCGGCACCGCCGCGTACCCCAGGCCCGAGCTGATCACCGCGCCACCCAGTGCGGCGCCCACGGCGTTGCCGAGGTTGAACGCACCCACATTGATCGACGACGCCAGGCCCGGCGCCTCGCTGGCGGCCTGCATCACCCGGATCTGCAGCGGCGGCACGATGGCGAAGGTCGCCGCGCCGAACAGCAGTACACCCAGTGCCGCAGTGGCGTGATGCATGAAGGCCAGCGGCAGCACGAACATCAGCACAGCCAGCGCCGCCAGCAGGATGCGGGTGGCACCATCCAGCGACCAGTCGGCCATGCGCCCGCCGATGCCGTTGCCGACGGTGAAGCCGATACCGATCAGCATCAGCGACATCGCGATGAAGGCGTTGGAGGCTCCGGTCAGTTCGGTCAGCACCGGCGCCACGTACGTGTACAAGGTGAACATCGCACCCGCGCCGAGCACGGTGGTGCCCATCGCCAGCAGCACCTGTGGCTGCAGGATCGCCCGCATCTCGCGACGCACGTCCGGGCGCGGACCCGGCGCCGATGCCGGCAGGGCCAGGCCCAACGCGGTGATCGCGACCACCCCCAGCGCTGCGGTGCCGGCAAAGGACAGGCGCCAGCCGAGCTGCTGGCCGACCCAGGTGGCCAGCGGCACACCGCCGATGTTGGCGATGGTCAGGCCCATGAACATGGTGGCGACGGCCGCCGCCTGCTTGTCCTTCGGCACAAGGCTGGCGGCGACCACCGCGCCGATGCCGAAGAACGCACCGTGGTTGAGGCTGGTGACCAGCCGCGACAGCAGCAGCAGGCCGTAGTTCGGTGCAAGCGCGGACAACAGGTTGCCGACCACGAAGATCGACATCAGCAGCATCAGCGCGGTGCGCTTGCCGAACCGGCCCATCAGCAGGGTCATCACCGGCGCCCCCAGCATCACGCCGACCGCGTAGCCGGTGATCAGCATGCCGGCCGACGGGATGCTCACGCCGACGCCATCAGCGATGACCGGCAGCAGTCCCATCGGGGCGAATTCAGTGGTGCCGATTGCGAAGGCGCCAACGGCGAGGGCCAGCAGCGCGGCTCTGGAATTCATGGGGATTCCTGGGGGAGGAAATGGAAGCTGCGTAGCCTGCGCGCTTTCCCGCCGCCGATTAAGCCTCGGCGGGGGAAAACAGTGTTGACCCCGGTTCACAGGTGGCGACCGTAGCCATTCCCGCAGATCCGATACCTGCCCCATAACGCAGGACCCCCGGCAGTGCCGGGGGTCCTGGGTGGATCGCTTACCAGTCGCCGGCACCCGGCACGTGGTGATCGCGTGCGCGGCGGCGCATCAGCAGGTTCAGCCACTCCACCAGCACCGAGAAGCCCATCGCGGCGTAGATGTAGGGCTTGGGCACGTGCACGTCCAGGCCGTCGAGGATCAGCACCGCGCCGATCAGCAGGATGAAGGCCAGCGCCAGCATCTTCACCGTCGGGTTGGCATCGATGAAACGGCCCAGCGGATTGGCGGCCAGCAGCATCACCATCACCGACAGCAGGATGGCGGCGACCATCACCGGGATATGGTCGGCGATGCCGACCGCGGTGATCACCGAGTCCAGCGAGAACACGATATCGATCACCGCGATCTGGGCGATCACGTAGCCGAACACCGCCGAAGCCTTGGTGGTGCTGGGATCTTCATCCTCGCCACCGGTGATCAGCTCCTTGATCTCCATGTAGCCCTTGATGATCAGGAACAGGCCGCCGACGATCAGGACCAGGTCGCGGATGGAGATGCCCATGCCGGCCACGGTGAACAGGTTGGCGGCCATGTGCGCCAGGTAGGCCAGCGAAACCAGCAGCGCGATGCGGGTGATGCAGGCCACCGCAATGCCGAGCTTGCGCGCGAACGGGCGACGCTCTTCCGGCAGCTTGCTGACCGCGATGGAAATGAACACCAGGTTGTCGATGCCGAGCACGATTTCCAGCGCGCTGAGGGTGAACAGGGTCACCCAGGCGTTGGGGTCGGCGAGGAACTCAAAGGACATGGAAACTCTTCAAGGCAGTGGGGGAATGGGGTTTCAGCGGTAATTGCCGGCCAGCGCGTGCGGGACCACGACCAGCGCCCAGCACAGCAGTACGTTCATCATCAGCACAAACACCGCCGCCGAGCCCATGTCCTTGGCGCGGCCAGCCAGTTCATGGATCTCGCTGCCGTAGCGCTCGATCACCGCCTCGATGGCCGAGTTGGCCAGTTCCATCGCCAGCACCAGCAGCATCGAGCCGATCAGCAGCGCGCGCTCCACCGGGGTCTGGCCCAGCCAGATCGCGACCGGAGCCAGCAGGATCAGCAGGTAGACCTCCAGCCGGAACGAGGACTCGTGCAGCCAAGCGGCGCGCAGGCCCTGCCAGGACCAGCGGGCGGCCTGGAAGATGCGGCGCGGGCCACGGGGCAGATGACCGAACTGATCAGCCACGGGTGGAACATCCAGCAACAGGGGCGCGGCGCAGCGACCGCTCAGACGCACGGCAGGGAATCATAGGTGCACAGGAATAGGCAGATGGCCGTCATTTTGCCACAAGGCCGCCAGCCATACCCTGCGCAGCCCGTGCGAATGGCCCAGGTGGGGAAAGCGCCCGGCCGCCGCCTCCTCCTATGATGGAGGCCTCTTTCCTGCTGGAGCGCCCGATGTCCCGTCGCCCTACCTGCCTGTTGATGCTGGGCCTGCTGGCCGCCGCACCGCTGGCCCAGGCCCTGAGCCCGGCCAGGCAACCGCGTGTCCCCGAACAGGTCTCCAACGTGGCGTGGGCCAGCGACATGGCCCACTTTGCCAGCGCAGACCAGGCCAACCCGCCGCCGCGGGGTGGCATCGAATTCATCGGCAGCTCGTCCATCCGCTTCTGGGAGAGCCTGGCCCAGGACTTCCCGGGGCAACCGGTGTTCAACCGTGGCTTCGGTGGCTCGGAAGTGCGCGACAGCACTTGGTATGCCGGCCAGATCGTGGTGCCGTATGCGCCGTGCAAGGTGTTCTTCTACGCTGGCGACAATGATCTCAACAGCGGCCGCAGCGCCGTGCAGGTGCGTGACGACGTGGTCGCCTTCGTGCAGCGCGTGCATCGTGACCTGCCGAAGACCAGGGTGGAGTACCTGTCGATCAAGCCGAGCCCGTCGCGCGCGCACCTGTTGCCGGCGATCAACGAGGCCAACACGCTGATCAAGGCCGCCCTGGCCAAGCTGCCCAACACCGGTTTCACCGACATCTACACGCCGATGCTGGGTGCCGACGGCCAGCCGGACGCGAAGCTGTTCCGCGAGGACATGCTGCACATGACCCCGGCCGGCTATGCGATCTGGACCAAGGCGGTGGCGCCGAAGGTCAACTGCAACTGAGCCCCATCCACGCATCGCGTGGATCTACCGACTTTCCGGCAAGTAAAGCAGTCGAGCATGGCTCGACGCTACAAAGCCGGTTCCTGCAGAGCCGAGCCCTGCTCGGCTTCGTGCAGGGTGGCAGGTCGCCGCATCAGCGGAAGATCACCGTGGCCTCGGTGCCCTTCCCCGGTTCGCTGCTCAGGCTGACCTTCCAGCCGAAGCGGTCGCACAGGCGGCGCACGATCGACAGGCCCAGGCCGGTGCCCTGCGGGCGGCTGGGTTCGGCGCGATAGAACGGCTCGAACGCGCGCGCCAATGCCTCGGCCGACATACCGATGCCGGTATCGCGCACCACCACCCGGTCATTGAGCACCTGCACGTCAATGCGGCCCTCGTCGGTGTAGCTGCAGGCGTTGCGCACCAGGTTGCTGACCACCACCTGCAGCACCCGCGGCGGCGCATGCAGCTGCGCCGGGCCATCACTGTGCAGGTGCACCGCGACCGGGCGCGACCCGAGCAGTTCGTTGGCGTTGTCCACTTCATGGCGGACGATGTCGTTGACGTCGAACAGCTCGATCTGCGGCTCGACGTCGGCCTCGCGGGCCAGGATCAGGAACGCATCGATCACCGCTTCCATGTCACGCCCGGCGCGCTGGATGCGCTGCAGGCTGCGACGCAGGCGCGGCTCCAGGGTTTCATCGCCCAGTGCCATGTCGCTGGCAACGCGGATCACGGTCAGCGGGGTGCGCAGTTCGTGGCTGGCATCGCGGGTGAAGTTGCGTTCGCGCGCCACATGCGCGCTGACCCGGTTGGCCAGCGAATGCAGTGCGGCGGCCAGCTGTCGGGTCTCGCCCTGCATGTCGGCCGGCAGCTTGTTCGGCTCCAGATCGGCCGCCTCCGGATGTCCCGGGTCCCATCGCGACACCCGCCGTGCCAGCCAGTTCACCGGCGATACCAGCCGTTTGGATGCGCGGTAGGTCACCCAGCTGGCGCCATACACCGCCAGCAGGGTCAACAGCACCGGCACGATGCCGAACCAGAACGCCAGCATCTCCGCGCGCGAGCGCAGGAACACCAGGTACAGGCGACCGGCCGGGCGCACGTCGACCAGCACCAGCTGGTCGTCCTTGGGCAGTTCGTGGAAGCCGGGCTCCAGATTGCGCAGGTTGGCCGGCAACGACAGTGCCGACTGCCCGCTTTCCAGCAGATAGCCGCGAATGTTCTGGGTGTTGGGTGGTGGCTGCACCGGTGATGCGTCGTGCAGCGTCCAGAAGTACGCCGCCTCTTCGCGCAGGGCGGCGCCCACCAGGCTGTGCTTGATCACCAGCGAGACCAGCCAGGCACCGAGCAGGATGCCCAGGCTGGCCAGCACTGCCTGCAGGATGAAGGCGATACGGATCTTGCGCGGCAGGCCGTGCGGCATTACGGAGTCCCGGTCAGAGCGCTGCGATTATAGGCAGCGCACTGCGCAGTGGGGGGGCATGGGTGATGACCGTCGGCAATACCGGCCGGTCATCCCCTGCCCACGTGCGTGGCCATTACCCGGCCGGGCCTGCTGCAGCACCGGTGCGGGCCCTGCTCAGGCCATTGGCTGGGCGATGTCGGCAATGCGGTAGCCGGCGCTCTGCACGGTATGCAGCAGCGGACGGTCGAACGGCTTGTCGATGATCTTTCGCAGGTTGTACAGGTGGCTGCGCAACGTGTCCGAATCCGGCAGGCCGTTGCCCCAGATCTCGCGCTCGATCTCCTGGCGGGTGACCACACGCGGCGATTCGCGCATCAGGATGGTCAACAGTCGCAGGCCGATCGGCGAAAGCTGCAGCTCGGTACCGGCACGGGTGGCACGCATGCTGACCGGATCGAGCACGAGGTCGGCGACCTTGAGCACTTCCGAACCGACCTGGCGACGTTCGCGGCGGATCAGCGCGCGCAGGCGGGCTTCCAGTTCCTGGATCGCGAACGGCTTGGTCAGGTAGTCATCGGCGCCGAACCCGAGGCCGGTGAGCTTGTCGTCCAGGGTGTCGCGCGCGGTGAGCATCAGCACCGGGGTGGACTTGCGCGCATCGTTGCGCAGGCGGCGGCACACTTCGATGCCATCCAGGCGCGGCAACATGAGGTCGAGCACAACGACGTCATAGCTGTTTTCCGCCGCTAGGCGGTAGCCATCCAGGCCGTCCTGTGCATAGTCGACTTCGAAGCCGCGACCTTCCAGGTATTCCCCGATCATTTCGGAGATGTTGCGGTTGTCTTCGACCACCAGCACCAAGCCGGAGGTCTCCTTCGTCTGACGCATGTGATTCCCTCTAACTTCAGCTTTGTGAAACATGCCGCATCGACGGTGGACGTGATGTGAAGTTCCGTCAAGAGGAAACAAAATTGTTCAGAGCAGCGGCCTGAGCAGCGGCCAGACGTTGTCCAGTACCTTCGGCTGTCCCTGCGCGGTCGGGTGCAGGCCGTCGGCCTGCATCATGCCCGGTTGCAGCGCCACGCCCTCCAGCAGGAACGGCAGCAGCGGCACCTTGTACTGGGTGGACACCGCGCGATAGACCGCCGCCAGGCGCTGGCGGTAGGCCGGGCCATAGTTGGGCGGCACATCGATGCCCAGCAGCAGGACCTTGGCACCGGCTTTCTGGCTGGCCTGCACCATCTTCTCCAGATTGGCCTGCACCTGCGCGGGGGTCAGCCCGCGCAGCGCGTCATTGCCGCCAAGGGCGATCACCACCACGGTCGGCTTCTCCCTGGACAGCAGCCCCGGCAGCCGGGTCAGCGCGCCGGCGGTGGTTTCCCCGCTCATGCTGGCGTTGACGATGCGCGCCGGCGTTTTCGACTGCGGCCTGACCCGCTGCTGCAGCAGGCTGACCCAGCCGGCGTCGGCGGGGATATTGTGGGCAGCACTGAGGCTGTCGCCGAGCACCAGCACGGTGCCGGCCGGACCTTTGGCACAGGCCAGCCCCGGCAACAGCAGGAACGCTAGCAGCAGCACCATCATCGCGCCGGCTCGCCGGCTCCATTCCGTCTTGCGCATCTGGAGTCTCCTCATCGACAGCCTGTCCCCCCGCAGCGCGCCCGTCGCCATCGCCGTCGACCAGGTCGGCAAGTCCGTGCAGGGCCCGGAGGGTGAAGTCCACATACTGGACAACATCACCCTGACCGTCCATGAAGGCACCAGCGTGGCCATCGTCGGCGCCTCCGGTTCCGGCAAGACCACCCTGCTCGGCCTGCTGGCCGGGCTGGACCTGCCCAGCCGCGGCAGCATCCATCTGGCCGGGCACGATCTGGGAAACCTTGACGAGGAAGCACGCGCCCAGCTGCGCGCGCGCGAGGTCGGCTTCGTGTTCCAGAGCTTCCACCTGCTGCCGGCGCTGACCGCCGCCGAGAACGTGGCGCTGCCACTGGAGCTGGCCGGGCGCGAGGACCGCGCGCGGGTCGATGAGGTGCTGGCCCAGGTCGGCCTGGCCCATCGTGCGCGCCACTACCCGCGCCAGCTGTCCGGTGGCGAGCAGCAGCGCGTGGCGCTGGCCCGCGCCTTCGTCACCCACCCGCGCATCCTGTTCGCCGACGAACCGACCGGCTCGCTCGACCACGCCACCGGCCAGCACATCAGCGACCTGTTGTTCGAACTCAATGCCGGCAGCGGCACCACCCTGGTGCTGGTCACCCATGACCTGCGCCTGGCCGAGCGCTGCCAGTTCATCCACCGCATTGACGATGGCCGGCTGCTGCCGGTCGAACGCGGGGCCCAGGCATGAACGTGCTGCGGCACGCGTGGCGCGCGTTGCGCCGCGAGGCCCTGGCCGGCGACCTGCTGACCGTGTTCGCTGCGCTGGTGCTGGGCGTGGCGGTGATGACCGCGGTCGGCACGCTGGTGAACCGGGTCAACCTGGCCCTGACCGGCAGCGCGGCGGAGATGCTCGGCGGCGACCTCGGCATTGCCGGGCGCGACGACCCACCCGCCAACTTCGCCGACGAGGCGCAGCGACGCGGGCTGGCACACACCCGCATCGCCGGCTTCGGCAGCGTCCTGTTCCATGGCGATGCCAGCCAGATGGCCAGCATCAAGGCTGTGCAGGCAGGCTATCCGCTGCGCGGTACGCTGCGAGTGCGCAGCACGCCCGGTGGTGCGCTGATCGCCAACGCCGGCATGCCGCCCCAGGGCCAGGCCTACGCCGACCCACGCCTGCTGCAGGCACTGGGCCTGAAGGCCGGCGATGATCTCGAATTCGGCGCCGGCACGCTACGCATCAGCGGCATCATCGAGGCCGAGCCGGACAGTGGCGGCGACCTGCTCACCCTGTCGCCGACCCTGCTGGTCAACCGCGCCGATGTGGATGGCACCGGCCTGCTCGGCCCCGGCAGCCGCATCAACCACCGGCTGATGTTCGCCGGGCCGGCAGACCAGATCGCCGCGTTTCGGCAATGGCTGCTGCCGCAGGTCAAGGGCCTGCGCCTGCTGAGCGTGGACGACACCCAGCGCGGCGTGCGCCAGGCCTTCGACCTGGCCGGGCGCTTCCTTGGCCTTAGCGCGCTGCTGGCGGTGCTGCTGGCCGGCGTCGCCACCGCGCTGGCGGCCAACCGCTTCGCCCTGCGCCGCATCGACCAAGTGGCGATCCTGCGCTGCCTGGGCGCGCGCCAGCGCGACATCCTGCTCGGCCTGGCGCTGCAACTGCTGATGCTGGCGGTACCGGCCTGCGCGCTCGGCATCGGCCTGGGCATGGCCGCGCAGGAAGGGCTGGTGCAGGTGCTGGGCAGCCTGGTGCCGCAGCGCCTGCCGCTGCCCGAAGCGATGCCGGCACTGACCGGCGCCGGTATCGGTCTGCTGCTGTTGTTCGGCTTCGGCCTGCCGCCGCTGTTGCGCCTGCGTGGGGTGCCGCCGATGCGCGTGCTCAACCGTTCCTTCGCCGCCCTGCCGCGTGCCTCGCTGCTGGCCTATGTGGCCGCACTGGGGGCGAGCCTGTTGCTGGCGGTGCAGGTCACCGGTGACCTCAAGCTGGCGCTGTGGGTGCTGGGCGGCCTGGCCGCGCTGGCGGTGGCGGCCGGCGGGCTCGGCTTCGTGCTGCTGCAGCTGTTGCGCGGCCTGCAACACCGCCTGCATGGCAACTGGCGGCTGGGCCTGGCCGCGCTGACCCGGCGCCGGATGCTGGCGGTGATGCAGCTGGTCGGGTTGTCGCTGTCGCTGTGCGCGCTGCTGTTGCTGGCCGTGACCGGCCCCGGCCTGCTGCAGCAATGGCGCGAGCGGCTTCCCGCGGATACGCCCAATTACTTCCTGATCAATATCCAGCCCGAGCAGCGTGACAGCGTGCTGGCGACGCTGCGTGGGTTGGGCGCCAACGACGCCAGCATCGAACCGATGGCCACCGGGCGCCTGATCGCCATCAACGGCAAGCCACCGCAGCGCGTGGACCGCGAGCCGGGTCAGGACAGGCAACCGGCGCAGGGCGGCCAGCGCGATGACGAGAACCGGCCGTTGAATTTCAGCTGGCGCAGCACGTTCCCGCCGGCCAATACGCTGGTCAATGGCTCGTTCTGGAAAACCGACAGCACCGCACCGGAAGCCTCGGTGGAAATCGGCTGGGCCAAGCGCTACGGCGTGTATCCCGGCGACCGCATCAGCATTGCGGTGGGCGAGCAGGAGCGCGAGTTCACCGTCACCAGCGTACGCAAGGCGGACTGGAACACTTTCCGGCCCAACTTCTTCGTACTGTTGAACCCGAACGCGGTGGGTGACACCCCGCACAACCTGCTGTCGGCGTTCCATCTGCCGGCGGGCAAGGCCGCGGGGCTGGGCGAACTGGTACGCACACAACCCAACCTGTCGCTGCTGGATGTGGATGCGGTGATCTCGCAGGTGCGCGACGTGATGGACCGCGTGGCGCAGGCGGTGCAGCTGGTGATGGTGTTCAGCCTGCTGGCCGGCGTGCTGGTACTGCTGGCCGCGCTGCAGGCCACGGCCGGCGAGCGGCGCTACGACAGCGCGGTGCTGCGCACGCTGGGCGCGACCCGACGCCAGCTGCGCGGCGCAGTGCTGGTGGAGTTCGGCGCACTGGGCACATTGGCCGCGTTGCTGGCGGTCGGTGCGGCCGCGGCCATCGGTGTGGTGGTCTCGCAGAAGGTGTTCGAGCTGCCGTTGCTGCCGCCGTGGCCGGGCCTGCTGATCGGCGGCGTGGTCGGCATCGGGTTGAGCCTGCTGGCGGGCTGGTGGGGTACCCGGGCAATCCTGCATACGCCGCCGGCGTTGGCGCTGCGCGAGGCCTGAGGCGACCGTGACACGCTGCGGGTGGGGCCGGCTGTACGCTGCGCGCCCCACCTAAGCGCATCCACACATGGCGTGGGTCTACTGACGAGTGGCCGGGATGATGGACACCTGTTGCTGCGCCCAGGCCACGGTCGTGCTCATCGCGCGCTGCACGCCCAGAAGCGTTGTGAACAGGCAGAGCTCGTCCTTCTCCTCGTTATCCCCTACCCGCTTACGGACTTCGCTGTACTCAGGCGGGCTGTCAAAAATGACGATACGAACGATGTTGCCGCTGGGCAGGTGCTTGGCGGAGAAGATCGGGTTGGCATCGCGATCCTTAGTGCCATCGACGAAGAACGTGCTGTAGTGCGGGCTGCGGAAGTCTTCAATGCGCAGGCTTGCCGCGTTGATTCCCGTCATGAAGTGGTCGTGGATATGCTGTTCAAGACGATCGTAGACCTGCGGATCGGACAGATAGGTATCGAACATCTGGCGTTCTGGCACAACCATCATCAAGCCTCGTTTCCATGCATTGGAATCGCAAAGACACGAACAACTTCGTAACCGGGAGGGCCATCGGTGCGGCTTTCGCAGAAGCGAAAACCCGCGAGCAGGCCAGCATCTTCGACAACGGAGCGCACGGTGTCGATTTCCGTCGAGGTGTTGCTGCCGCTTTCGTGCCAGCGCCGGGCTCCAAATGCGATCCCCTCCGTACCTGGATAGTAGAAAACGTTGGGGAGCAGCACGCCCTCTTCCGCATACAGCTCGAAATCGGTGAAGCTCAATGCCAGAAACATCTTCGCTCCGGCTGGATCGCGCGCGCTGCCGGCAATACGAACGGTCGCCAGAACATGCATGCAGAGACTGAACAGATAAGCCGATGTCCATCGAGGCCCAAGACGCGCGAGCAGCCCGTCTATCCGCTGGGTTCGCGAAACAAGTGCGGCTTCCTCGAAGTCATCGATTTCGAGAAAGAAGCTGTCGATATCATCGCAGGCTTCGCCGGACAACATTTGACTGCACAAGGCGGAAAGCTTCATCTGCGGCGATGTTCAATGACTGCGTGGGCGGCCACCCTACCCCATGCGCAGAAGCCGGAAAGCGGACTCGGACAAAATCCAGCGAAATGCGTCATGTTTATGCGCACAAGGCACCAATCCGTCCGGCGACGCGCGCAGACACCGCATCGCGTCACCACCGAAAGCGTGCCGAGCAAGCTCGGCACCTACCAAGAGCACATGAACGGCCCGGCAGAGCCACGCCATGAGTGGATGCGGTTGTGGAGTCGAGCACAGCTCGACTCCACACGCGGCCTCAGTTCGGCGCCTTTTCCACGTACTTGGCGAACACTTCGTCGATCTGCTTGTCCTTCACCTTCTTGCCGGACTGGATCTCTTCGGCCTGGGTGAACAGCGGAATGATCATCGCCATGCCGTCGATCTTGGTCTTCAGATGCACCCCCGGGGCCTGGGTCAGGAACCCGTCCCAGCGCTGGCGCACCTTGGCCCAGTAACCGGCAGTGGCCTTCCAGTAGTCGCGGGCCGGAGCAAAGTCGATCTCGGTGGTCTTCACGTAGTCGTTGAAGCCGAATTCGCGCGCGATCTCCACCTGGCTGCCGTCGGCATTGCGCTGCACCTTGGTGTTGAACTGCTCGTGGGTCCAGCCGTTCGGGGTCAGGGTGTGGCGGTTGACCACGGCCAGCGCGTTGTAGTCGCTGCGCTTGGTGTACTCACGGCGCGGCAGCGGGCGCCAGCTCAGGTCGCTGGTCCAGCTCGGCACGTTGTTGGTGTAGGTCCATGTGCCGGTGCCGCAGTAGCGCGGTGCGTCGCTCACTTCGTAGACGCACTGGGTCCATGCGCCCTGGTTCACCGCCGCCGGAATGCTGCGCACCTGCCAGGTCTGGTCGGCACTGAACTCGAAGCGGCTGGGCGCTTCGTAGACCCAGTCCTGGCGCCAGTGCTTGGTGATGTGCCCGCTCTTTTCGTCCAGCAGCAGGTGTTGCAGCACGATGCGCTTCGGGGTGTCCTCGACCACGATGACCACTTCGTTGCCGCCGCTGCGCATCGCCGGCGCACGCTCGTAGCCGGGCTTCAGCAGTACGGTCTCGTCGAACGCGAAATCGACGGTGTACTCGCCCTGCATGGCAAGGATGCTGCCGTGGTCACGGGCGATATCGGAGGGCTGCGCGCTGGCCGCGCCGCTGGCGGCGAGCAGCAGCATCGCGCTGGCTGTCTGAAGCTTCATCGGGGTCTTCCTTCGGGGTTGCAGGTTCGTTGAAAGGCCGTCCATGGCCGCCGGGCGTTCCATCAGGAAAGGATCACAGGCGGATCAGCGGCAGGTCGCCGGGAACCCGCGGTGTCGGCCGGCGTGCAGCGTCGGCGCAGCAGCAATCGTCGATCGCCAGCTCGCCTTCGGCACCTTCCAACCGTGCGATGCGACGCGCGGTGGCCGCGCCCAGCGAGGACAACGTCGACAGGCTCGCGGCGAGGGTGCGGCCATCGTCAGCGGAATGCAGGCGCAGTGCGCACAGCCGCCAGCGTTGGCCACCGAGGTGGCCGGCCAGACGTCGCCACAGCCGCTCGCCGACGCTGCCATCGGCATCGCGCGGCCGCGCCGACGGCAACGCAGCCACCAGCCGGTCCCAGGCCAGGAAATCACTGTCCGGCAGCAGGTACAGCCGCCATACGCAGCGGCCGCGGGCATCGAGGAAACACAGGCTTTCGCGCAGGCCTTCGCTGTCCACGCCCTGGCAGGCGTGCACGCTTACCGCCTGGCGCCAGCCACCGAGTTCGTTGCCGTCGGCGCGGTACAGGCACAACACGGTGCCGAGCGCAGCCAGCTGTGCCGGGGTCGGCCACGCCGCGCGGTGTGGCGCGGCGATGGAGTCATTCCTGCGTGCGGACAAGGCTCGGCTCATGAGGTCACCAGGACACGGCAAGGCTGGCCGACAGGGTGCGGCCAGGGCTGGTATAGCGGTCCAGCACGCGACTGGCCGGCGACAGCGTCGAGCCGACGTTGGACCAGTCGATGTAGCGCTTGTCGCCCAGGTTGAACACGCCGACATTGAAGGTGGCACCCGGGGCGAAGTTCCAGTGCGCCATCAGGTCGGCCACACCGTAGCCGGCCGGGCGGTACACCGTGGCCGAGGCCACGCGGTCCTTGCGCTTGACGAAGGTGCCGGCCAGTTCAACACCCCAGGTATCGGTGTCGTACATCAGGCCCACGGTGCCACGCAGCGGATCGACCGAATCCAGCGGCGTATCCTCGGTCTTGTTGTCGCCACGCGACCACGCCACCGCACTGCGCAGTGCCCAGCCCTGCAGGCTCGGGCTGATCTGGCCGAAGTCGACGCCGGCCTTCAGTTCGGCACCGTAGATGCGGGCGTCGGCGATGTTGCGCGACTGGAATACCATCAGGCCCTGCGCGTTGGTGCCGACCAGCGACTGCGACTCGATGAAGTCCTTGTACTCGTTGTAGTAGCCGCTGACGCTGACGTAGGCAGCCGGTGACAGGAAGCGCAGGCCCAGTTCCATGCCATCACTGGTTTCCGGCTTCAGGTCCGGATTGGGAATGGCGGTGTAGCCGAAGGCGAAGTTGGTGAAGCCGAGGTTGACGTCGTTGTACGGCGGCGAGCGGAACCCGTGCGAGTAACCGGCAAACAGCGACCATTCGTCGGTGAAGCGATAGACCATGCCCAGCTTCGGCGAGACGCTGGTCTTGGTCAGCTTGGCCACCGGCACACCGGGATTGTCCTCGGCGAAGATGCTGTCCACTTCCGGCTTCAGCTCGTAGCGGTCCACGCGCGCACCCGGCACCAGCGACAGCTTGCCGCCGGCCATGCGCATTTCGTCCTGTACGTACAGGCCCAGCTCGGTGGTCTTGCTGATCGGGAAATCGCGGACCGGGAAGGCGTCGGGCAGGATGGTGGTACTGGTCTGGCCGTTGGCCAGCACCTGGAAACCATCGCGCTTCTGGCGGATCTCGGTGCGTGCGCCTTCGAAGCCATAGGTCAACGCGTGCTCGACGCTGCCGGTGCTGAAGGCCTTGTTGAACTGGGCCTGCAGTCCGTACACGCGCTGGTCGAAATTGAACTCGCGGTGGCGACGGCTGCGGTTGGCGCGGTCCTCGTCGGTGACCTGGGTGGTCTCGCTGTGCTGGGTGTAGACCTGCCAGTGCAGGCTGTCGGCGAAAGCCTTGTCCAGCGCATCCATTTCATGCGCGAACGACACGCGGGTGCGGTTCTGCTTGTCGCGCGCCTTCATGCCGGTGGTGGTGGTGCGGTCGATCGAAGACAGCACGTTGGTCTCGGTCTTGTCTTCGTTGCCTTCCATGGTCAGGCGGAAACGCTGGTCCTCGCTCGGTGCGTAAACCAGCTTGGCCAGGCCGCTGCGACCGTCGCGGTCCTGTGGGTTGGCGGCGGTGCGGGTATTGTCGTTGCTGCGCACGTCACCCTTGTTGTCGGTTTCCTGGCCCTGGCGATGGTTGATGTTGGCCATGCCGCTCCAGTGGTCGCCACCGAACGCGGTGGTGACACCGCCGAGCAGGCCCTTCCATTGGCCGTCGTAGCCGAACTTCAGGCCGACGTAGCTGTCCTTGCCGCCCTTCAGGTAATCGGCCGGGTCCTTGGTGACGAAGGCCACGACGCCACCGAGTGCGTCCGAGCCGTACAGCGAGCTGGCCGGACCGCGCACGATCTCCACGCGCTTGAGCGTGTCCAGGTCGGTGAAGTTGCGGTTGGCATTGGAGAACGAGCCGATGTTGAAGCTGGTCGGCATCGCGATGCCGTCGGTCTGCACGCGCACGCGGTTGCCGTCCAAGCCACGGATGCGGATGCTGCCCAGGCCGAAACGCGCAGCGCTGCGGTTGACCGACAGGCCCGGCTCATAGCGCAGCAGGTCCTTGATGTCCTGCACCAGATGGCGATCCATCTGCTCGCGATCGATCACATCGACCGTCGCGGCAACGTCGCTGACCGCACGTTCGGTGCGCGTGGCGGTGACCTGCACGCGATCGAATTCACGCGCATCCGGCGCGGCGCTGGTGGCGGTGGTGGCGTGGGCGGACAGCGGCAGCGCCATCCAGACAGCAAGGCAAAGGGCGGTATGGCGGGTCATCGGGTTCGTTCGGTCAGGCAGGGGAACCCCCGGTTACCGGCACACCCGGAAGGTGCACACAGTAGACCGAGGGGGAGAGAGCGGGAGCGGACCGGCCGCCTACCCTGTCGGCGCTGCCGGCAGGAGGGAGGGAGGCGGGCGACCAGACCGCGATTACTTGGTCAGGATCAGCTTGTCGTTGCTGGTGTGCCGCAGGCGATAGAAGCGGTCGCCGTGCTGGATCAGGATTTCACGACGGCCCTTGAGCAGGGCTTCGCTGTCGATGACCTCTTCCGGCGGAACGACACGGACCGGACGATCACGGAGGGTCAGCGTTTCGGGGCGCAGCAGTACAGGTTGAGCATTCATGAGCATCTGGACTCGTGCGAGGGACGAGTTAAATGATAATGATTCTCAGTTGACAATCAACAACCATTCTCACTTTCATTGATGAGATTAATGATCGGATTCTTAAATTCGATAGATGACATCGATCGAATGACGACGCCGGTGTGCAGAGTCGCCTGTTCGACTGCGGCTGCTTGAAGCAGTCGACCAACAGTCGACCCTACCGAGGCGCGAGCCCGGGCCGGCCTGATCGAGGCCCCCTCCAGGCCCCGTCGGCCCCGGGGTTCAGGCGAAGACGGCTTCGACCTGGGCCCAACCGTCCGCGTCGACCTGCTCCAGCACCTCTAGCGCCTGCAGGTTCTGCAGCAGCTGGCTGACCCGGCTTGCGCCGAGGATCACGCTGGAAACATTCGGGTTGCGCAGGCACCAGGCGATGGCCAGGGTGGCCGGAGGGTGGCCAAGCGCGCGTGCCACCTCACTGAAGCGCCGCACCTGGTCCAGACGCACGGCCGCGTTCTGGCCCAGCACCAGATCCTGCAGCCACCTCATGCCCTCGCGCCCCAGCCGTGCATCGGCCGGGATGCCCTGGTCGTACTTGCCACTGAGCAGGCCCGAGGCCAGCGGCGAGAAGATGGTGGTGCCCAGTCCGGCGTGCGCGTACAGCGGCGCGTACTCGACCTCGACCCGCTCGCGGTGCAGCAGGTTGTACTGCGGTTGCTCCATCGAGGGCCCCTGCCAGTTGTGGCGCGCGGCAATGTCCACGGCCTCCTCGATCTGCGCGGCCGACCACTCGGAAGTGCCCCAGTACAGCACTTTGCCCTGCCGGACCAGGGTATCCATGGCATGCACCGTCTCCACGATCGGCGCGTCCGGATCCGGGCGGTGGCAGTAGTAAAGGTCCAAGTAGTCCACGCGCAGGCGCTTGAGCGCCGCATGGCAGGCGTCGGTCACATGCTTGCGCGACAGGCCGCGCTGGGTCGGCCGCGGGTCCTTGGCACTGCCGAAGAACACCTTGCTGGACACGCAGAAGCCGTCGCGTGGCAGGCGCAGGTCGCTGATCACGTCGCCCATCACCTGTTCGGCGCGGCCGTTGGCGTAGCCCTCGGCATTGTCGAAGAAATTGACGCCATGATCCCAGGCGGCGGCCACGAGGTTGCGGGCCTCGTCGCGCGGGATCTGGTCACCGAAGGTCACCCAGGCGCCGAAGGACAGGGCGGAAATCGGCAGGCCGGTGGAGCCCAGGCGACGGTAGTGCATGCAAATCTCCTGCTGCGGGCCCGCATCCGGGCCGGGATCGAGCCCCATTCTACCTGCCGCCGCCAGCCGCAAGCCCTTGCCGTTGCTGGCCTGATCGGTACCGATGGGGGCGTGCACGCTGCTTTTCCTTGCCCCGGCCCCGGCCCTGCACTAGGCTTCCCGTTTTTCGCGACGCCCCAGGGGAGTCACTCACATGGTCGAAGGTTTGGGCAGGATCGGCTTCGGCCTGTTCGGGTTGGCGGTGCTGATCGGCATCACCTGGTTGTTTTCCAATAACAAGCGTGCGGTTGACTGGAAGCTGGTTGCCACCGGTATCACCCTGCAGATCGCCTTTGCGGCGCTGGTGATCCTGGTGCCGGGCGGCCGCGACGTGTTCGACGCGCTGGGCCACGGCTTCGTCAAGGTGCTGAGCTTCGTCAACGAGGGGTCGGGCTTCATCTTCGGCTCGTTGATGGACACCAAGAACTACGGCTTCATCTTTGCCTTCCAGGTGCTGCCGACCATCATCTTCTTCTCGGCGCTGATGGGCGTGATGTACCACCTGAACATCATGCAGGCGATCGTGCGCGTGATGGCGTGGGCGATCACCAAGGTGATGCGCGTGTCCGGCGCGGAGACCACCAGCGTCTGCGCCAGCGTCTTCATCGGCCAGACCGAAGCGCCGCTTACGGTGCGCCCGTACATCGCCAGGATGACCCAGTCCGAGCTGCTGACCATGATGATCGGCGGCATGGCGCACATCGCTGGCGGCGTGCTGGCGGCCTACGTGGGCATGCTCGGCGGCGGCGACCCGGTGCAGCAGGCGTTCTACGCCAAGCACCTGCTGGCAGCCAGCATCATGGCGGCGCCGGCCACCCTGGTCGTGGCCAAGCTGCTGATTCCGGAAACCGGCACCCCGCTGACCCGCGGCACGGTGAAGATGGAAGTGGAGAAGACCTCCAGCAACATCATCGACGCGGCGGCGGCCGGCGCCGGTGATGGCCTGAAGCTGGCGCTGAACATCGGCGCCATGCTGCTGGCCTTCATCGCCCTGATTGCGCTGCTGAACGCCCCGCTGACCTGGATCGGTGATGTCACCGGCCTGGCCGCGATGATCGGCAAGCCGACCAACCTGTCGACCATCTTCGGTTACGTGCTGGCCCCGATCGCCTGGGTGATCGGCACCCCATGGGCCGATGCCACCACCGTCGGCTCGCTGATCGGCCAGAAGGTCGTGATCAACGAGTTCGTGGCCTACACCGAGCTGTCGCAGATCGTGAACGGCCAGGTCGCCGGCGTGACCCTGTCCGATGAAGGCCGCCTGATTGCGACCTATGCGCTGTGCGGCTTTGCCAACTTCAGCTCGATCGCGATCCAGATCGGCGGCATCGGTGGCCTGGCCCCGGAACGTCGCCACGACCTGGCCAAGTTCGGCCTGCGCGCGGTGCTGGGCGGTACCATTGCCACCTTCATGACGGCAACCATCGCCGGCGTGCTGACGCACTTCAGTTGAACCCTTGGTTGAGAAAAGATTTCCTATGAGCAGCAGTGTCGTTGTCGTCGGTTCCTTCAATGTCGATCACGTGTGGCGGTGCGAGTCGCTGCCGGCACCGGGTGCGACCATTGCCGGCCGCTACAGCACCGGCCCGGGTGGCAAGGGCTTCAACCAAGCCGTCGCCGCCTGCCGCGCCGGCGCCGGGACGCACTTCGTGTGCGCGCTGGGCGATGACGCGGGTGGCGCCACCGCGCGCGAACTGGCGGCGCAGGATGGATTTGCACTCATCGCCGAGGCCAGCAGCGAACCGACCGGCACCGCCGGCATCTATGTGGACGCGCGCGGTCGCAACACCATCGTGATCGGCCCAGGCGCCAACGCCGCGCTCAGCACCGACTTCCTGGAGCAGCAGAAAACCCTGCTGACCGCCGCCAAGGTGGTGCTGGTGCAGCTGGAATCGCCGGTGCAGACCATTGAAGCGGCACTGGCCACGGCCCGCGAGGCCGGCGTCACCACCGTGCTCAACACCGCACCGGCCGACGCGCCCTCGACCATCGGCCTGCTCAAGCTGGCCGACGTGATCACCCCGAACGAGACCGAGTTCGCCGCCCTGCTCGGCCGTCACGTGGGTGAGCGCGTGGATGCCAACGACGTGGCCGCGCTGGATGGCGCCAGCCTGCACGCGCTGTGCCGCAAGCTGGTCGGCAACGGCACGGTGGTGGTGACCCTGGGCTCGGTGGGCGTGTTCGTCTCGCATGCCGACGAGAACCTGCGCGGCGATACCCAGCCGTACTACCGCGTGGGTGCCGAGCAGGTGCAGGCCATCGACACCACCGGTGCCGGTGACGCCTTCAACGGTGCGCTGGCCGCGTCGCTGGCGCAGGTGGCCGAAGCCCCGTTCGCCCGCCACGTGCGCTTCGCCAACCAGTTCGCCGGTCGCTCGACCGAGAGGGAGGGCGCCGCTGCAGCCATGCCGCGCTTCACCCCGGCCGATTCCGAAGCAAAGTAAATCCACGCCATGTGGATGAAGAGGCCCGGGCATGCAGATGCCCGGGCTTTTTCGTGGATCTTCCATCCAGGCAGGGCGTGGATCCGCGTTATCGTCCCAGCCAGCCGGCCACCATGGCCCGCCTTTGGGGGCGGCGGAAGCAACCTTCAAGCATCTGCTGATGCCGGTACGGCATGAGATCGGAGCCGATCGGCCTGAACCCGGGGGCCGCCGACACCACCGTGTCAACGCCCGCGCTCTACAATGGGGGCATGCAGATCGGCCCTTACACCATTGCCCCCAACGTCGTGCTGGCGCCCATGGCAGGCGTCACCGACAAGCCCTTCCGCCTGCTGTGCAAACGGCTGGGCGCGGGCCTGGCCGCCTCGGAAATGACCATCAGCGACCCGCGCTTCTGGAACACGCGCAAGTCGATCCACCGCATGGACCATGCCGGCGAGCCAGCGCCGATCAGCGTGCAGATCGCCGGCACCGAGCCGCAGCAGCTGGCCGAGGCGGCGCGCTACAACGTCGACCACGGCGCCCAGATCATCGATATCAACATGGGCTGCCCGGCCAAGAAGGTGTGCAACGCCTGGGCCGGCTCGGCACTGATGCGCGACGAGCAGCTGGTGTCGCGCATCCTGGCGGCGGTGGTCAACGCGGTGGACGTGCCGGTCACCCTGAAGATCCGAACCGGCTGGGACTGCGACCACCGCAATGGCCCGGTCATTGCCCGCATTGCCGAAGACAGCGGCATTGCCGCGCTGGCCGTGCATGGCCGTACCCGCGACCAGCACTACACCGGCCAGGCCGAGTACGCCACGATCGGCGAGATCAAGGCCGCGCTGCGCATACCGGTGATCGCCAACGGCGACATCGACTCGCCGCAGAAAGCCGCCTTCGTGCTGAAGCAGACCAGCGTGGACGCGGTGATGATCGGCCGCTCGGCGCAAGGCCGGCCGTGGATCTTCCGCGAGGTAGCGCACTACCTGGCCACCGGCGAGGAACTGCCGCCACCGTCGCTGGCCGAAGTGCGCGACATCCTGCTCGGCCACCTGCATGCGCTGCACGCGTTCTACGGCGAGCCGCAGGGCGTGCGCATCGCGCGCAAGCACCTGGGCTGGTACGCCAAGGACCGGCCGGAAAACGCCGCCTTCCGTGCCGTGGTCAACCGCGCCGAGGACCCGCAAAGCCAGATTGCGCTGACCACCGAGTATTTCGATCGCTTGATCGCCGGCGAACCAGCGCTGTCTTCGGCGGCCTGACCGAACCCATCACCGCCTCGAGCGTGCTCGACCGCCCAGCTTCGTAGCGCTATTTCCTCGATCACGCTCAACGCCCCAGAGTCCGCCCCCATGACCCCGCCGATCTTTTCCCCGACCTACCTGCACGGCTTCTCCGGCACCGAACAGCAGCGCCTGATGACCCAGGCCCGGCTTCTGGAATCGACCATCTTCGGCCAGATCGACTACAGCGGCGCGCGCCGGCTGCTGGAAGTGGGCAGTGGTGTCGGTGCGCAGACCGAGATCCTGCTGCGCCGCTTCCCCGAGCTGCACGTGACCGGCGTGGACCTGAGCGAGACCCAGCTGGCCACTGCACGCGAAAACCTGGCGCGTACGCCGTGGTGCAGTGACCGCTACACCCTGCAGCAGGCCGACGCCGGTGAACTGCCGTTCGAGGCACGCAGCTTCGACGCGGCGTTCCTGTGCTGGGTGCTGGAACACGTCCCGTCGCCGGCACGCGTGCTCAGCGAAGTACGCCGCGTGCTGGCCCCGGGGTCGCCGGTGTACATCACCGAGGTGATGAATGCCTCGTTCCTGCTTGATCCGTACTCGCCGCATATCTGGCGCTACTGGATGGCCTTCAACGACTTCCAGTACGACCATGGCGGCGACCCGTTCGTGGGCGCCAAGCTGGGCAACCTGCTGCTGGCCGGTGGCTTCCGCGACGTGCATACCGAGATCAAGACGATCCATCTGGACAACCGCGAACCGGCGCGACGCAAGACCATGATCGCGTTCTGGGAACAGCTGCTGCTGTCGGCGGCCGATCAGCTGCTGCAGGCCGGCACGGTGGACGAGGACACCGTGGAAGGAATGCGCCGTGAGTTCCGCCTGGTGCAGAACGATCCCAACGCGGTGTTCTTCTACTCGTTCGTGCAGGGTCGCGCGACCGTGTACTGAGGTCGGGCAACCCGGCATCAACCCGGGCAACCCGCTAGAATCTGGCCGTCCCGGTCCTGGAACGGCGCATACCGGGACCTCACTCCGAGCGGCAGCTGCGCATCGGCACGTGGGCCTGTGCGCACGGATGGACCTGACCTGCGAGCGCAAGATGAGTGATAGCGGCCGAATGCCTTTCCCTGCCCACACTCCGGACCAACCGGGCGGACTTGGCCGTGGCCAGGCGCGCCTGCTTGTCGCGATCGTCGCGCTGCTGTGCGTCCTCTATGTCGGGTTTGCACTGACGCCTTCGTCCTACTCGCTGGCCTACGAGTACTTGGGCCTGGCGCCTCAGCAACCGCTGCTCGGTAGCGCCCGTTACATCCGCACCGACGAATGGATGGTGTTCACGCCGTACATCCAGATCGCGGTCAACAACGACTTCGGCCAGGTCAATGCGCATTCGGCCTACCACGAAGCGCTGCGTACCTTCCAGGCGTTGCCGCTGCGTGACTGGGGGCTGCTGTTCAAGCCCTACCACTGGGCCTTCTTCGTGCTGCCCGCGGCGAACGCCTACTCGTTCTTCTTCCTGTTCATGGCCATGGCCTTCCTGTGCGGCTGGGCCCTGTTCCTGCGCCAGCTGCGGATGCCGGTAGTGGCTGCAGTGCTGGTTTCGGCCACGCTGTTGTTCGCCCCATTCGTGCAGGTCTGGTGGACCAGCAATGCCGGCGCCTTCGCCCTGGCGCCCTGGGCGGCCGTGGCCTGGCTGGGCATCCGCCGTCGCTGGCTGCGCATCGCGGTCAGTGCCTATGCATTGACCGCGTGGCTGCTCGCGGTGTCCTACCCGCCCTTCATCATCTCCTCGGTGCTTGTGCTGGCGGTGCTGGTGCTGGCGTTCCGCCGCGATGCCATCAGCCTCGCACGCCTTGTCGATGCTGCCGTCGCCGGCGCGATCGCGCTGGCGATGTTCGTCGGTTACTTCCACGACATCATCCCGATCGTGCGCAACACCGTGTACCCGGGCCAGCGCCAGAGCGCTGGAGGCGGAGTCGGGCTGATCTCGCTGCTCGCGCATGCCTTCCCGAATCTGATGACCTACCGGTTCGCGCCGCTGCCGATGTTCAAGGCTTCCAACGACTGCGAGATCGCCGTGCTCGGCAGCCTGCTGCCGCTGTTCACCCTGGTGCTGGCCGATGGCGCTCGCCTGCGCGGATGGACCCGCAGCCACCGCAGCTCGCTGCTGATCCTGGCCGCTGGCCTGCTGTTGATCGCCTGCTGGATCTTCCTGCCCGTGCCGGTCGTGGTCGGCCAGCTCACCGGCCTGTCGATGGTGCCGCCCGCACGGGCACTGCTCGCCTTCGGCCTGCTGCTCAACATCGGGTGCGCGATGATCCTGGTGCAGTGTGGCGTCCGCCTGCAGCGGTGGCGGCTGCTGTTGCTGGCCGCGCTGCTGGTCACGGGCAGCCTGGCCAAGTTCCTGTTCGGCGAAGGCCAGTTCAGCCGCCTGCACAGTGCCGCCGATGCCATCCCCTACCTATGCCTGGCCGCACTCGCCGTCACCGCGCGGCGCCCGCGCCTGCCGGTGCACGCCGCCAGCCTGGTGCTGGCCACGGCCGCGCTGGCCAACCTGCTGGGCAACGGCCTGTTCAATCCGGTACAGCCGGCCGGCCCGATCTTCGCGATGGACCGCGCCGCCGTGCTGCAGGCGATGCAGACGCGCGGGGCACGCACCACCAGTGAAGGCGTGCTGGTCGCCCCGGGAGGATTCGGCGGCCTGCTCCCCGGCGTTGGCATTCCCGCCGTGAACCACGTGCTGTACCTGCCACAGCTGGACTACTTCCGCCGCTACTTCCCGTCCTTGCCCGACGAGCAGTTCAACTTCATTTTCAACCGGTACCACCACATCACCGTCGCAGCCGACGGCAAAGCGCCGCAGGTGCTGCAGGGAGATCTGGTCGAGGTGCCGGCGAACGCCCTGCTGGCAGACCCTGCGCCATGACGCCGATCTCGCCCCTCTCACCGGCCGTCCCCGCCGAACCCCGGATCGCCGTGGTCATTCCCTGCTACAGGGTGACCCGGCAGGTACTGTCGGTGCTGGCCGCGATCGACCCGATGGTGACGGCGATCTACTGCGTGGACGACGCCTGCCCCGATGGCAGCGGCCGACTGATCCAGGCCGAATCGAATGATCCGCGTGTCACCGTGCTGTTCCATCCGCACAACCGCGGCGTCGGCGGAGCCATCAAGACCGGGTACCGCGCGGCGATCGCCGATGGCATGGACATCCTGGTCAAGGTCGATGGCGATGGGCAGATGGACCCGGCACTGCTGATGGACTTCGTCGCGCCGATCGCCGACGGCCACGCCGACTACACCAAGGGCAACCGCTTCTGGAACCTGACCCACATCCGCCGCATGCCCCCGGTGCGACGGCTGGGCAACCTGCTGCTGTCCTTCATGACCAAGGCCTCCTCCGGGTACTGGCAAGTGTTCGACCCGACCAACGGCTACACCGCCATCCATGCCAAGGTCGCCAGCCACCTCAAGCTCGATGCGGTCAGCGACCGCTACTTCTTCGAGACCGACATGCTGTTCCGCCTGAACACCGTGCGCGCCGTGGTGCAGGATGTGGCGATGGATGCGCACTACGGCGACGAGACCAGCAACCTCCGGATCAGCCGCATCCTGGGTGAGTTCACCTTCAAGCACCTGCGCAACACGCTCAAGCGCATTGCCTACAACTATTTCCTGCGTGATCTCAGCATCGCCTCGCTGGAACTGATCGCCGGCAGCAGCCTGCTCGCCTTCGGCGGGTTGTTCGGGCTGTATCACTGGGTGCGGTCGGCGCAGGCCGATGTGGCCACGCCGGTGGGCACGATCATGATCGCGATGGTCGCGCTGATCTCCGGGCTGCAGTTCCTGCTGGCCTTCGTTGGCTTCGACATCGCGAACGTGCCGCGCCAGGTGCTCAACCGTTCGATCAAGCTGAACCCTCCGCAGTAGAGCCACGCCCTGCGTGGCCGTTGCCCGCGCCATCCACGCGTGGCGGGGATCTACTGTTCGGGTGCATGCCAGATCCGCTGCCACATCGCGGCAAGCCGGCGCCCGACGTCGGCGCGCGCAGCCGGGCTGCTGTAGTCCACCCGCAGCTGCTCGGGCATGACCGCCCGCCACTGCCCGTCCACCTGTTCGGCCACGGCGAAGTTGAAGGTGTAATCCGGTTCCAGGCCCATGCGCAGATCACTCAGCACCAGGCGCCCGTCCACGACCTGCGCGCGCATGAAGCCGCGGTTGAACCACTGCAGGCGCTGCACCGCCGGAATCGCCTGCGCCTCACGCAGTGCCTGCACGTTGGACGGATGACCTTCGAACCGCATCGGGCCGTGGTCGGCCACCAGCGAGCGGTCGGCCACCACGTAGCCGTTCGGGGTCATCGCCACCACCCGCCACAGCAGCGTGTTGAACGGCATCGGCACCGAGAAGCGCGGGGCGTCGCCCAGCCCCATCGCGGCCAGGCTCTGTTGCGCGGCGCGGTCGACCTGCGCCTTGGCAACCAGGCCCCAGCCCAGGTAGCCGCTGCTGAGCAGCAGCGCAACGCCCAGCGCTTTGCCCGCCCACGGCCGCGCACGACCGAACCAGGCCACTACGCAGCCCAGCAGCAGCCACACCGTGTAGGCAGGGTCGATGATGAACACGCTGGAGCCCATGGTCGGGTGGGGCCGCAACGGCCACCACAGCTGGGTGCCGTAGACGGTGAATGCATCCAGCACCGGGTGGGTGACCAGGGCCAGCTGGATCGCCCAGAACCAGCGCAGCGGCGACTGCGCGACCCGGCCGTTGCCGAAGCGCTTGAACAACCACCAGATCACTGCGGCCAACCAGGGCAACACCAGCAGCGAATGGCTGAAGCTGCGGTGTTCGGTCATGTTGGCCACCGGGTCGGCGGCATTGAAGCCGAGCCACAGCGCATCGAGGTCCGGCAAGGTACCGAGTGCGGCACCGGCCAGCAGGGCCGCGCGGCGATGGCCGGGCGGAGCGATGGCAGCAGCGACGGCGCCGCCGAGCACGATCTGGGTCAGGGAATCCATGGCCCGATGCTAGCGGCTTGCGGGCGGTGCATGTAGAGCCGAGCCCATGCTCGGCTGCTCTTCGTTGCGTGTAACAGCAGCCGAGCATGGGCTCGGCTCCACAACAGGACAGACGCGGGTTACGCCGCCTGCGACAGGCGCGCGCCCGGCAGCTCCGCCAGCGTCTGGCCGTTGTGGTCCAGCAGGCGCAGCGCGCCGTCGTGGTCTTCGACCAGCGCGGTCAGGCTTTCCACCCAGTCACCATCGTTGGCGTAGACCAGGCCATCACGTTCGACCAGCGCGGCGCGGTGGATATGCCCGCAGACAATGCCGTCCAGGCCGCGCCGGCGCACGTCATCCAGGCCGGCCTGCACGAAGCGCCCGATGTAACGCTCGGCCGCACCGCTGCGCTTCTTCAGGAACTCCGACAGCGACCAGTAGCGCATGCCGAGCTGGCGGCGCACCGCGTTCAATGCCTGGTTGCCGGTGAGGATGCGGTAGTACAACCAGTCACCGAACCTTTCCTGCAGGCCACCGAAGTGGGTCACGCCGTCGTAGTCGTCGCCGTGCGCGACCAGCAGGCGGCGGCCGTCGGCGGTCACGTGGATGGCACGACGGCGCACCTGCATCGCCGGCAGCATCAGTCCGCAGACCTGGCGCAGCGAGGCATCGTGGTTGCCCGGAATGTAGATGATCTCGGTGCCGGCACGGCGCAGCGTGTGCAGGGCCTGGATGACTTCGCTGTGCGACTGCCGCCAGTTGGCGCGGCGATGCGCCATCCACCACAGGTCGATGATGTCGCCGACCAGGTACAGCCGTTCACAGCGCAGCTGCGAGAGAAACCGTGCCAGTTCGATGGCATGGCAGTGGCGCGAGCCCAGGTGCACGTCAGAGACGAACACTGCGCGCCGGTGCGGCGACAGGTTCGCCAGCGTGCTCATGCCGGCGTCCCCGCGTCGCGCAGATAGCGTTTTCGCTTGTTCGGCCGGATCGCACCCAGGTCCACCTCGATCAGGCCGTCGATCGAATCGCTGAAGTCCGGGTCGACACCGAAGGCGAGGAAGCGTGCACCGCCGGGTTCGCACAGATCGATGTACTGGCGGTACAGCGTCGGCACGCCGGTGCCGAGCGCAGCCAGGTTGGCTTTCAGCACGTCGAACGCGGCGCCCGCATCCAGTTCGCCGAAACTGGGCGGCGCGGCGAAGTACTTGAACGGCCGGTTCGATTCGGCCAGCCCGGCTGTACCGCCGTAATAGCGCTGGTAGTACGCCACCAGCTGCTCGCGTGCATCGCGCGGCAGCGCAGCGCTGATCGACACCGCACCGAACAGGTAGCGGATGCCCGGCCGGCACTGGAGGTAGGCACCGATGCCCTGCCACAGGTAGTCCAGGCTGCGGCTGCCCCAGTAGTCGGGCACCACGAAGCTGCGGCCCAGTTCCAGGCCTTCGGCGATGTGGGTGATGGCGTCGTCGGAATAGCGGAACAACGATGCGCTGTAAAGCCCGGACAGGCCGTGCCGGGCCAGTGCCTGGGCGCCGCGCATGATCCGGTAGGCGCCGGCGATGCGCTGCGCGGCGGCGTCCCAGATCACGATGTGCTCGTACTGCGGATCGAAGTCGTCCAGATCGCGGCTGCGGCCGGTGCCCTCGCCCACTTGGCGGAAGGTCAGTTCACGCAGGCGGCCCAGTTCCAGCAGCAGCGGCGAATCGGCGGTGCAGGTGGCCAGCAGGATCTGCTTGCCGTCGGCGGTCTGGCCGAGCTGGGTGGCGGCGGCGATGCCGGCGGCGACCTGCGAAGGCGGCACAGGGGACGCCAGCGGCTCGGGGCCTGCAAAGGCGGTGGCATCACCCGCCGCGCCATTGCGGCCGAGCGCATACAGCGCGCGGCGCACGGCCAGCAGCTGGGCACCGGGATCGCCGCCCTTGCCCAGCTGCATCGGCTCACCGATGCACAAGCGCAACGGGCGACCACGGCGGGTGAACATCTCGCGCGCCAGCAGCGCGGTGCCGGCCGGCTTGAACAGGGTCGAGGCGCCGTAGAAAAGCGCGGAATTGCGTGCTTCCACGCGCACCGGCAGCACCGGTGCACCGGCGGCACGGGCGAAGCGCACGAAGCCGCGCTGCCAGCGACCGTCGCGGATGCCGCGCAGCGACAGCCGCGAGACCTCACCGGCCGGGAACACGATCACGCACTGCTCGGCCGCGAGCGCCTCCTCCACGGCATGCAGGCTGCCACGCTGGGCCTTGCCGCCGAGAATGCGCACCGGCAGCAGCAGGTCCTGCAGTGGCGCGATCGCCCCCAACAGGTCGTTGGCCACGATCCGCACATCGCGTCGGATGCGGCCGACGGCGTCCAGCAGGGCCAGCGCATCCAGCGCCCCGGAAGGGTGATTGGCAACGATCAGCAGGCGACCGCTGGCTGGAATCTTGGCCAGCGCGGCCGAGTCCACTTGGTACCGGCCGTCAATGAACTCCAGCCCGGCCGCGACGAAGCCGAATCCGCGCAAACCTGCACTGCGCTGCAGGAAGGCGTCGATCTGGTCCAATCGCGACCAACGACCGACGCTGCGCAGCAGCGGCCGTGCCAGTTGGCCACGGCGGCCATGGAACCAATCGGGGAAGCGTTGCTGGAGACGCTGTTCAAGTTCCTGCATGGCGGTTCCACTCATGCCCGGCGGCCAGATTGGCCGACAGCCTGCGCCCGGCAGGCGGCAGCAAGATGGCGGTTTTGGGGCAGAACGATGACGGCCCGGCAGCCATGGGACCCTGACGCCCGCGCAGTTGAGGACCGCGGCAGCCTGGCTGGTTGTCACGCTGGTGGAACACTGGGCCTCAAGGCTGGGCCCCAATCCCGGCAGGACGGCCCCTACCGGGCCTACGCGGGCTTAACCACCGGCAACCGGTACCGGTTCACAATGCACAGGCGGCGCACCCCGTGTATCATGCGCGCCCATCTTTCCATCCGAATCAAGGGATATTACGCCTGATGTCCAGCTATCTCTTCACCTCCGAGTCGGTCTCCGAAGGCCATCCGGACAAGGTTGCCGACCAGATCTCCGATGCGGTGCTGGACGCGATCCTGACCCAGGACCAGCGCGCCCGCGTGGCCTGCGAGACCATGGTCAAGACCGGTGTCGCCATCGTCGCCGGTGAAATCACCACCAGCGCCTGGATCGACCTGGAAGCGTTGACCCGCAAGGTCATCACGGACATCGGCTACGACAGCTCCGACGTCGGCTTCGACGGCGCCACCTGCGGCGTGCTGAACCTGATCGGCAAGCAGTCGCCGCACATCGCCCAGGGCGTGGACCGCAAGAAGCCGGAAGAAATGGGCGCTGGCGACCAGGGCCTGATGTTCGGCTATGCCACCAACGAGACCGACAGCTACATGCCGGCCGCGATCCACCTGTCGCACCGCCTGGTCGAGCAGCAGGCCAAGATCCGCAAGAAGCGCAACTCGCCGCTGTCGTGGCTGCGCCCCGACGCCAAGAGCCAGGTCACCCTGCGCTATGAAAACGGCGAAGTCTCGGCCATCGATGCGGTGGTGCTGTCGACCCAGCACGCTCCGGGCATCAAGCAGAAGGACCTCATCGAGGCCGTCCGCGAAGAGATCATCAAGCCGGTGCTGCCGGCCAAGTGGCTGCACAAGGGCACCAAGTTCCATATCAACCCGACCGGCAAGTTCGAGATCGGCGGCCCGGTGGGCGACTGCGGCCTGACCGGCCGCAAGATCATCGTCGACACTTACGGCGGCTGGGCCCGTCACGGTGGTGGTGCGTTCTCCGGCAAGGATCCGTCCAAGGTTGACCGTTCGGCGGCCTACGCGGCCCGCTACGTCGCCAAGAACGTGGTCGCCGCTGGCCTGGCCGACCGTTGCGAAGTGCAGGTTTCCTACGCCATCGGCGTGGCTGAGCCGACCTCGATCTCGGTCACCACCTTCGGCACCGGCAAGATCAGCGACGACAAGATCGAGAAGCTGATCCGCAAGCACTTCGACCTGCGCCCGTACGGCATCATCAAGATGCTGGACCTGATCCACCCGATGTACCAGCAGACCGCGGCCTACGGCCACTTCGGCCGCAAGCCGAAGGAGTTCAGCTACCTCAACGGCGAAGGCGAGACCGTCAGCGCCACGGCCTTCTCCTGGGAGAAGACCGACCGCGCTGCCGCCTTGCGCGCCGATGCGAAGCTGAAGTAAAGCCGACTGTTGGTCGGTTGACGTTGAAGAAGGGCCGCGAAAGCGGCCCTTCTGCTTTCTGTAGAGCCGAGCCATGCTCGGCTTTCTCTTGTCCGCGCCAGAAGCAGTCGAGCGTGGCTCGACTCTACAAGGGCGTTGCGCGCCCGATACAATCGGCGCATGTCGACCGAACTCAAATCCCACCAGCTGTCCATGACCGTGCTGATGTCGCCGGACATGGCCAATTTCTCCGGCAAGGTCCATGGCGGCGCCGTGCTGCGCCTGCTCGACCAGGTGGCGTATGCCTGCGCCAGCCGCTATGCCGGCAGCTACGTGGTCACCCTGTCGGTGGACCAGGTGATGTTCCGCCAGCCGATCGCGGTGGGCGAGCTGGTCACCTTCCTGGCCTCGGTGAACTACACCGGCACCTCGTCGATGGAGATCGGCATCAAGGTGGTGGCCGAGGACATCCTCAAGCGCAGCGTGCGCCACGCCAACAGCTGCTTCTTCACGATGGTGGCGGTGGACGAAGAAGGCCGGCCGACGCCGGTACCGCCGCTGCAACCGGCCACCTCCGACGAGAAGCGCCGCCAGGCCGCCGCACAGATCCGCCGCCAGCTGCGCCAGGAAATGGAGCAGCGGCATCTGGAACTGCTGGCGTCGAACCCGCCTTCGCCGGAGGAATGAGGGCGTGCGGGGCAAGCTCCGCACCCACCGAGGCAGGTGGCGCCGGGTCATGCCCGGCGGATGCGGGTCACCCCGTGTTCTGCACGCCCTGCGAAACGCCGTTCACGCACGCCACCAGCGCGCGCAGCAGGTCCTCGTCTTCGCGCCCGCTGGCCCGCCAGCGCTGTAGCAGGTCCACCTGCAGCACGCTGATCGGATCGACGTAGGGATTGCGCAGGCGGATCGACAGCGCCAGCCGCGCGTCGTGGTCCAGCAGTGTCTTCTGGTCCATCAACGCCAGCAACCAGTGCCGGGTCAGTTCCAGCTCGCGCTGTACTTGCGGGAAGAAACGCCCGTGCAGTTCGCCCGACAGCTTCGAAAACTGTTCGGCGATGGTGATATCGCCCTTGGACAGCACCATCGCAATGTCGTCCAGGAATGTACGGAAGAACGGCCAGTCACGCGCCATATCGCGTAAGGTCTGTTCGTGGCCGGCCTCAACTGCCGCCTGCAGGCCACTGCCCACACCGTACCAGCCGGGGATGACCGCACGCGCCTGGCTCCAGGCAAATACCCAGGGAATCGCACGCAGGTTGCCCAGGGCCGCGTCCTGGCCAAGCCGACGCGATGGCCGCGAGCCCAGCGTCATCCGTTCGATCACGTCGATCGGCGTGGCGGTGCGGAAGTAGTCCATGAAGCCGGCCTGGCCGACGAAGCCACGGTAGACCTCGCTGCTGGCAGCGGACACCACATCCATCACCGGACGCCAATCGTCCTCCCGCGGCTCGGCGGCGCGCGGGCGCAGGCTGGCACGCAGCACCGCACCGGTGGCCTGTTCCAAAGAACGCAGGGCCAGGGCGCGGATGCCGTACTTGCGATGGATCACCTCGCCCTGCTCGGTCACCCTGAGCCGACCATCAATGCTGCCGCGCGGCGACGCATCGACCGCGTGCGTGGTCTTGCCACCGCCACGGCTGATCGAGCCGCCGCGGCCATGGAAAAAGGTCAGCCGGATGCTGGCCTCGGCCGCCACCTCCAGCAGTTCCACCTGCGCGCGCTGCAGGCCCCAGCGTGACGCGGCGATGCCGCCGTCCTTGCTGCTGTCCGAATAGCCCAGCATCACCATCTGCACGTCGCCACGCGCACGCAGATGGGCGCGATACACCGGGTCGGCCAGCAGGTCACGCAGGGTGGCCGTGCCACGCTTGAGGTCATCCACCGTTTCGAACAGCGGCGCAATGTCCAGCGGCACCGTGCCGCCCTCTCCCACCAGACCACCGCGTCGTGCAAGCGCCAGCACGGCCAGCACATCGCTGCGGTCATGCGCCATCGAGATGATGTAGCTGCCCAGTGCATCGCCGCCATGGCGCGCACGCGCATCGGCCAGTGCAGCGAACACCGCATCCAGGCGCTGGTTGCCCTCGTCATTGCCATTGGGCAATGCCGTTTCACCGCTGGCATGCGGGCTCAGCAGCCGTGCGCGGCCCAGCGCATCCAGCGCCTGCCATGCCTGCTCGCCCAGCACCGCGGCCAGCGCGCGCGCATGCACGCTCGATTCCTGGCGCACGTCCAGCCGCGCCAGATGGAAGCCGAAAGTCCTCACCCGCCACAGCAGGCGCTGCACGGCAAAGCCACCGGCGTGCTCGCCACGGTTGGCGCGCAGGCTGTCGAGGATCAGCTGCAGGTCGTCGATCAGCTCGTCCGGGCCAGCGTAGTTGCCTTCGCCATCATCCAGGGTGGCCTGCAGGCGCGCGCGCATGCGGTCGTTGAGCAGGCGGTACGGCATGTCGGCGTGGCGCGGGCGCGACTGCACCTGCGGCAGCAGCTGCTGGTAATGCGCGACACGTGCCTGCAGCGCATCACTGACGCCCACCCGCTCGGTCGACTGGCTGAGCAGGCTGGCCAACTGCAGCAGTTCCTTCTGGTAGCGCCCCAGCACCGCCTGCCGCTGCGCATCCAGCGTGTTGCGGATGGTGTGGGCATCCACATTAGGATTGCCGTCCATGTCACCGCCTACCCACGTGCCGAAACGCAGCAGGCGTGGCAGCGGCAGTTCTTCGCCGTAGGTATCGCGCAGCGCCTGCTGCAGCGATTCGTACAGCACCGGGATCACCCGGTACAGCACCTGCACCAGATAGAAGCCGACGTGCTCGCGCTCGTCATCCACGGTGGGCCGCACCGGTGAGGAATCGGTGGTCTGCCACGACGCGGTCAGCGCCATGCGGAAGCGCGCGGCATCGGCAGCGGCCTCGCCCGGTGTGCGCTGGCCATCCAGGTTGTCCACCAGGCTGGCCACCATCAGCTGCTCTTTTTCCAGCAGCGCGCGGCGCACCGCCTCGGTTGGGTGCGCGGTGAACACCGGTTCGATGTCGATGCGTGGCAACCACTGCGCCAGCTCGTCCAGGCCTACGCCCTGCGCCTTCAGGTGCTGCAGCGCGTCCTGCAGGCCATCGGGCTGTGCCCCTGCGGTACCGGCGCGCTGGTAGTCGCGACGTCGTCGGATCCGATGCACGCGCTCGGCGATGTTGACCACCTGGAAGTAGGTACTGAACGCCCGCACCATGGTCTCGGCCTGCTGCGGCGTGCGCCCGGCCAGGCCTTCGGCCAGCTCGGACAGCGGGGCCTGATTCTCGCGGCGGGCGATGGCGCGGGTGCGCACGTCCTCGACATCGTCGAGGAAGGCGGCCGAGACCTGTTCCACCAGCAGATCGCCGACCAGTGCGCCAAGCCGGCGCACATCATCGCGAAGCGGAAGATCGGGGGAAGCAAATTCGATGCTGCTGCGGTACTCGTTCATCGGCGACGCACGGGCCTCGGTCAACGGATCCAGGCCCCAAGCCTAAACCAGATTGCGCACCATGCTGCGATGCAAAATGGTTTCATCTGCATGCATCGCCTGATGTGACCGGAGGGGAAACACAGACTGGAACCACCGTGCGGGAAACACCGGCGGGGTAGAGTCGACGCTACCCCGTCGCGTCATGGCGGCCCCCGTTGCAGGGGCCGCCCTCATGCAGGTATCAGCGCTTCTTCTTCGCCGTTCCCTGCTCGGCCGGACCGATGGTCTGCTCCAGCCAGCGCTCGCTCTCGGCCAGCATGGTCATGATCGATTCGCGTGCGCGGTAGGCATGCGATTCGTTCGGCAGCATCACCAGCCGCGCGGTGCCACCCAGGCCCTTCACCGCGGCGAACATGCGCTCGCTCTGGATCGGGAACGTGCCGGAGTTGTTGTCGTCCACGCCGTGGATGAACAGGATCGGATCCTTGATCTTGTCGGCGTAGTTGAACGGCGCCATCTTCTGGTAGACGTCCTGCGCCTGCCAGTAGTTACGCTCCTCGGCCTGGAAACCGAACGGGGTGAGCGTGCGGTTGTATGCGCCGCTGCGCGCGATGCCGGCCTTGAACAGGCGGGTGTGCGCCAGCAGGTTGGCGGTCATGAACGCACCGTAGGAATGGCCACCGATGGCGATGTGGTCGCGATCGGTCACGCCACGCCGCACCACTTCATCCACCGCCGCCTGTGCGTTGGCCACCAGCTGTTCGATGTAGGTGTCGTTCGGCTCCTTGTCGCCCTCGCCGATGATCGGCATCGACGGGCTGGCCAGCACCACGTAGCCCTTGGCCAGGAACGCCTGCGGGCCCCAGTAGCTGACCGCATTGAAGCGATACGGCGAATCGGTCACCTGGCTGGCCGCAGCCGCGCTCTTGAACTCGCCCGGGTAGGCCCACATCAGGAGCGGCCGCGGACCGTCGCGCTTGGGGTCGTAGCCCGGCGGCAACAGCAGGGTCGCGGTCAGATCGACGCCATCCTTGCGCTTGTAGCGGATCTGCTCCTTCTGCACGCCCTTCAGCTGCGGCAGCGGATGGGCGAAATGGGTCAGCGCGCGCGGTGCGGCACCGGCATCGGCCAGCGACTGCACGTAGAAGTTGGCCGGCTCATCCGGGCTTTCACGGCTCAGCAGCAGCGAGCTGCCCTCGTCGTCCAGCAGTGCCACCGGCGCGGCGTAGCTCGGCGCCTGCGAGTGGAACAGACGGGTGGCCTTGCCACTGGCAATGTCGAAGCGGTCCACGAACGGGCGGTCGCCCTCCGGCGAAGCACCGGCACCGGCCAGGTACAGGCTGCTGCCATCCGGGCTGGTCTGCAGCAGCGAGCGCCCTCGGTCGTCGCTGGACAACAGCGGACGTCCCGGATCGGCGTAGCGGTCCTGCGCATCGCGATCCCACAGCAGGCGCGCTTCGGCGTTGGCATTGTCCGGAGCGATCAGCCAGGTCTTGGTCCTGCGGGTCTTCCACCACGATTCGGTCAGCAGCGCCAGGTCGCCACGGCCCCAGCTGATGCTGGCCAGGCGACTGCCGAGCTGGGCCAGGGTCACCGGCGGCTTGTCGAACGGCGCGGCCTGCATCAGCACCGCATCGCGTACCTTGGCCTCCCGGTTCGGATCACCACCGTCCTGTGCCTCGGCCCAGACCAGGGTGGCATCGGCATCACCCCGCCAGCTGATATCGCGCACGCCGGTCACTTCAGCGTCGTTGCCGGTCGGCAGGCCTTCCACCAGCGGGCGCACGGCCACGGTATGCACCAGCTTGCCGCTGGTACGGTCGATCACTTCGATGCGGCGCGGGAAACTGCTCACCGGCACCACATAGGAATACGGGCGCTGCACCGGCTGGCGCAGCACGAAGCGGCCATCGGGCGACACCGAGAAGCCCATGAAGATGCCGGCCGCGCCGATCGCGCGGGTGCTGCCGTCCAGGCCGACTTCCATCGGCTGGGTGGTGGCGTAGTAATCGAACTGGCGGGCGTCGGCCTCGTTCTTCAGCAGGTCCTGGTAGGTACGGATCGACACCACGCCGCCGCCCTGGCTGGTCTGCTGCACGGCCGGACCGGTCGGAATGCCGTCGGCGGCCGGGGCCGCACCGAGGTTGGCCGGGCGGGTGAACACCACCAGCCCGCGGCTGTCCGGCAGCCACTGGTAGCCGCTGCCGATCACCGTGTTCAGGCCGGCAGCCAAGCGACGGGCACTGCCACCGGCCACGTCCACCAGCCACAGTTCATTGGCGCCACTGCCGGCGTCGACCTGGTTGAAAGCCAGCCATTTCTGGTCCGGCGACCACATCATACTGGCGATCGACAGCTTGGCCGGCAGTCCGCTGATCTGCCGTTCCTTGCCGTCGGCCACGTTCATCAGCCACAGTTTCTCGCCGAAGCTGAATCGGCTGTCGGAGAACGTGCGCGGGTTGATGCGCAGGCCGGCCAGCTTCAGTTCCGGCTGCGCCACCACCTGGATCGACGGCAGCGACGGCATCTGCATCAGCGCGGCCACGTCGCGGCGTGGCGACAGGTACAACGAGGGCGCACGCGGGGCATCGACCACCGCCTGCAGCGCGGCCGAAGGCAGTTCGTAACCGGTGACGCCCTGCGCCTGCGCCGGAGCGGGCTGAGGGGCGCCCGCCCAGGCCAGCGGGGCCACCGCCAGCAGTCCCATCGACAGGACCAGGCCGGTCCAGCGGCGCCTGCGGCGCATGTGCATGCTCATCGTTCCACCTGTGTGATGCGTGAAAACACCGACCTTAACAGTCTGTGCACGCGATCCCATCTGCCGATGGTTGGGTCATCCGACGCCATGCCGACGCCGCGATATAATGGGGGTTATCCCCTGCCGAGGGGCGCTGCGACCGGATCCCACGAGGCCCGGCCAGGCTCGGTAAGGTGGCTTTGTAACAACGGCGCCCGGCTAGATGCGAGCACCCGCTCGTCCACAACCGGAGCACACGAATGAACGCTGTTGCCAAGACCTTCTCCACCGAAGGTGATTACAAGATCCGCGATATCACGCTGGCCGACTGGGGCCGGAAGGAACTGGACATCGCCGAGCACGAAATGCCGGGCCTGATGTCGATCCGCCGCAAGCATGCCGCCAGCCTGCCGCTGAAGGGCGTGCGCGTGACCGGTTCGCTGCACATGACCATCCAGACCGCGGTGCTGATCGAGACCCTGAAGGACATCGGCGCAGACGTGCGCTGGGCCTCGTGCAACATCTTCTCGACCCAGGACCACGCTGCCGCCGCCATCGCCGCCACCGGCACCCCGGTGTTCGCCTGGAAGGGCGAGACCCTGGAAGAGTACTGGGACTGCACCCTGGACGCGCTGACCTTCACCTTGGCCGACGGCACCCTGACCGGCCCGGAGCTGGTGGTGGACGACGGCGGTGACGTGACCCTGCTGATCCACAAGGGCTACGAACTGGAAAACGGCAGTGACTGGGTCAACACCGCCTCGTCCTCGCACGAAGAACAGGTCATCAAGAACCTGCTCAAGCGCGTCGCCAAGGAGCGCCCGGGTTACTGGGGCCGCGTGGTCAAGGACTGGAAGGGCGTCTCCGAAGAGACCACCACCGGCGTGCACCGCCTGTACCAGCTGGCCCAGGCCGGCACCCTGCTGATCCCGGCGATCAACGTCAACGACTCGGTCACCAAGAGCAAGTTCGACAACCTGTACGGCTGCCGCGAGTCGCTGGCCGACGGCCTGAAGCGCGCGATGGACGTGATGCTGGCCGGCAAGGTGGCCGTGGTCTGCGGTTACGGCGACGTCGGCAAGGGCTGCGCCGCCTCGCTGCGTGCCTACGGTGCGCGCGTGATCGTCACCGAGATCGACCCGATCTGCGCCCTGCAGGCGGCGATGGAAGGCTATGAAGTCAACACCATCGAATCGACCCTGGGCCGTGCCGACCTGTACGTCACCACCACCGGCAACAAGGACATCATCCGCATCGAGCACCTGAGCGCGATGAAGGACCAGGCCATCGTCTGCAACATCGGCCACTTCGACAACGAGATCCAGGTCGATGCGCTGGTGTCGTTCGCCGGCATCAAGCACGTCAACATCAAGCCGCAGGTGGACAAGTACATCTTCCCGAACGGCAATGCGATCTTCCTGCTGGCCGAAGGCCGCCTGGTGAACCTGGGCTGCGCCACCGGCCACCCGAGCTTCGTGATGTCCAACAGCTTCGCCAACCAGACCCTGGCCCAGATCGACCTGTGGGCGAACAAGGACAGCTACGAGAAGAAGGTCTACCTGCTGCCGAAGAAGCTGGACGAAGAAGTGGCTCGCCTGCACCTGGAGAAGATCGGCGTGAAGCTGACCACGCTGAGCCAGGAACAGGCCGACTACATCGGCGTGCCGGTGGAAGGCCCGTTCAAGCCGGACCACTACCGCTACTGATGCCGTGCCCGGGGTCGGATCCCTTTCCGCAGGAAAGGGCTCTGGTCCCAGCAACGGATGCGGACAGAACGGGCGCCTTCGGGCGCCCGTTCTACGTTGGCGTGCCGCCGCGCATCGCGCATCCAACCGCAGTAGCCTCGGTCAAGGCAACGCGTTCCACACGCGCTACGATGCAGCCATGACCCCGGCCATCAACCTCCTCAAGCGCGAGAAGATCGCCCATACCGTGCGCAGCTATGTGCACGACGCCCACGCCGAATCATATGGCGGCGAAGCTGTCGACAAGCTCGGCCTCGACCCGGCCCAGGTGTTCAAGACCCTCCTGGCCAGCACCGAGGCACACGAACTGCTGGTGGCGATCGTGCCGGTGGCCGGCCAGCTGGACCTGAAGTCCTTGGCCGAAGCCGCCGGCTGCAAGAAGTGCGAGATGGCTGCCGCCGACGCCGCGCAGCGCGCGACCGGCTACCTGGTCGGCGGCATCAGCCCACTGGGGCAGAAGAAGCGCCTGCGCACGTTCCTGGATGCCAGTGCCGAAGCGCTGCCCGCGCTGCATGTCAGCGCCGGACGCCGTGGCCTGGAAGTGGAACTGGCACCGGCCGACCTGCTACGGCTGACCGCCGGCCACTACGCCGCGATCGGCAAGGCACGTTGATGCGCTGGCCGTGGTCCGCTGCGCCGATTCCCCGGCTCGACGATGCACAGGCCGATGTGCTGCTGCAGGACCTGCTGTCGCGCGACGCCACGCGCATCACCGATGCCGCACGCAACGTCGCCCGATTGTTCACTCCCGCATCCCTGGAGGCGTTGAGCGCGCATGTGAATACGATTGAACGCAGCTGCCAGGGCGTCGCCCTTGGCGGCATGCTGATCAGCAACCAGGCTCACCTCAAGGCGGCCCTGCAACGGCTGCGCTACTGGCAGGCGCGCGAAGGCTGCCTGTGTGCGCTCTACCCTTCCTATGTGTTCTTCAGCCCCGAGCCGCTGCTGGAACAAGGTCACGTGCAGCTGCGTGCACGGGGCGAAGCGGAGGACGGCTGGGGCGAATGCTACCGGCTGACGTGCACCTGCTGCGCGCAGCCATGGAGTGCGACCGAGCGCGAGTACCACTACCGCTGGTGGGAGTGGAAGGCCGAGCCCGCCCTGCAGATGCCCTAGTTGAGCTTGAACGTGACCGTTCCGCGTATCAGGCTCATGTTTGGCGCCTTGCCCGCCGCTTCACGCTCATAGCGCCAGTCGCGCGCGTGCTTGAGCGCCGCCGCATCGAGCAGTGGGTACCCACTGGATCGCGACAGAATGATCGCCTGGGTCTTGCCCTGTGCATCCAGCAGCAGCATCAGCTCGACGCCACCCTGCTGGGCCTCGCGCATGGCGGCCGCAGGATACATCGGGACCGACGAGAGCCGCCGCTGGTGCCAGCCTCCTTCCCGGGCAATCAACGGCGTGCTGGAGGAAAGCGGGCAACGCGCAGGCATCTGCAGGTCGAAGCCCGCAGCCCCTTGCGAAGGCCGGGTGGTGGCTGGCGCAGCACAGGCGATCGCCGACACGCTCTGCAGCAACGACTGCTGACGCGAAAGCGCTGCTGCGTCATCCGCTTCCACATGGAACGTGCAACGCCCCGAGGTTGCCTGCGCCTGCAGTGAACCCACGCCCGCGTCGCGGATCTGCGTCACGTCGGACAGGGACCCACAGGCTGCGCCTGCATCGTACTTTGCTGCCGAGCTTTCACATGCGGCCAGCAGGCCTGCGGCGACCCACGCGAACAGCCTCCAATGTCGAACATCCATCCCTGTGCTCCCTGCGTTGATTCACCGCCATGGTAGCGCTCCACTGCCGTTACCCTCTTCGCATGCCGGCTGTCCGGCCACAGCGTGGGCTCAGGGCCGCCAGTTGGCGTTGTTCTCCCAGAACGCCACCGAGCGCCGGTAAGCCTCGCGATCCAGCGGCACGCCGGACCCACCCTCCTCCACGCCCAGTGCGTTGCGCATCATCGTGATCGGCGCCATCGGCACCTCTTCCGGTTCCGCGGTGTAGATGCAGCCGACAATGCCCCAATCGGCCTCGATCGGTGAACCTTCCTTCGCCAGCTGCTCGGCGCTGTACAGGATCACCACCAGATAGTTCGCACGCGGGGACTCCACGCCTTCGAACCAGCGCACCAGCACCGGCAGTTCGTCACGATTACGCGCCTCGTAGCCACTGCGCAGCTGATGGCGGTTGGTCTCGGTGATCGGTACGGTCAGGCAGCGCGTGCTGGTCCAGTTCTCATAGACGAACAGCTTGCAGAACGGCCCGTAGCCATCGAGCACCTTCAGCGGCGCATGCGCATTGAGGTGGGCCTCGAACTGCTCGGCGGTGCAGTCCTGGATGGTGTTGCCACGCGGCACGCGCGGGAACAGGCGGGGGCGGGCGAAGTCGGTGAGGACGATGGACATGGCAGGGCGTGATCAGGGATTCCACCGCACAGGGTAACCGCTGGCCGCCCCTACAACGCCATCCGCTCGCGCAGTTCCCGCGCCTGCCGCCGCGACACCTCCACCTCGCTGCCGTCGTCCAGCATCAGGTCGTACCCATCGCCGATGCTGGGCGTCACGCCACGGATGCGGCGCAGGTTGACCAGGGTATTGCGGTTGGCACGGAAGAACAGATCCTGCGGCAGGCGTGCTTCCAGCGCGCTCAGGCTGCGGGTCAGCAGGGCGTTCTGGTCGCGGAACCACAGCCGCGTGTAGTTGCCATCCACCACCAGCCGGCGGATCTCGGAGACCGCGACGAACCAGCAGTGTTCGCCCTCACGCACGAACACCTGGTCCTGCGCGGCCAGCGTACTGCGTGACTGCGGCGCTTCGGCCTGCACGGCCTCGCGCTGGCGCGCCCGCTCCAGCGCCTCCAGCAAGCGTGGCGCCTCGACAGGCTTCACCAGATAATCCAGCGCATTGGCCTGGAACGCGCGCACGGCGTAGGTATCGTAGGCAGTGACGAACACCACCGCCGGCACCGTTTCCAGGCCGTCCAGCACATCGAAACCACTGCCGGAAGGCATCTGCACGTCCAGCAGCACCAGGTCCGGCGCCAGCGTGGCGATCGCCTCGCGCGCGGCAGGCACATCGTCGGCCTCACCCACGCACTGCACCCATGGCAGCGCCGTCAACAGCGTACGCAGCTCCTGCCGCGCCAGCCGGGCGTCATCGACAATCAGCACACGCAGTACGCCACTCATTGCGGAATCTCCAGAAGGGCCTGCATGCGGTCGCCGATCGGCTGCAGGGTGAAACGGCCACGCGAACCGAGCTGCGCACGCAGATAGGCCAGGCCGACGCCATGCCCGTCGGCAGGCTCGCTGGCGTTGCCCAGCGGGTTGTCCACCTGCAGTCGCAAGACATCGCTGTCCAGCGTGACCTGGATCTGCACCTCGCCACCACCGGGGCGGCTGGCAATGCCGTGCTTGATCGCATTCTCCACCAGCAGCTGCAGGACCATCGCCGGCAACTGCGCCTGCAGGGCGTCAGCATCGATGCGCCGAGCTACCTGCAGGCGCTGCTCGAAGTGGATGGCTTCGATCGCCAGATAGTCGTCCACCACCGCCAGTTCTTCGGCCAGCGTGACCTGCTCGCTGCGGTTGTGCGCCAGCGCTTGGCGCAGCGTGCGCGACAGGCGCGTGACCATGTCGCGGGCGCGCTCGGGGTCTTCCAGGATCAGCGCGCGCAGGTTGTTCAGCGCGTTGAACACGAAGTGCGGATTGAGCCGTGCGCGCAGTGCATCGCGTTCCAGCGCGCTGCGTTCGGCTTCGGCGCGCAGGCGCGCCAACTCACTGTGGCGGGCCCGGCGCAGGCCATGCAGGCCGGCCCACAGTCCGGTCCACATCAGCAGGAACAGCGCGGTGTTCATCCAGTACACCAGCAGCGAAGACCACCGGTAATCCGCGTGGCCGCCGGGCAGCTGCACCCAGCCCAGTGCCAGCGCCGGTAGCAGCAGCGCGGCAGTTGCCACCTGCGCGACGCTGGCGCCGGCCACCACACCGGCGGCCAGTTTCAACACCAGGCTGCCCAGGCTCCCCTCCCACCAGCGCTGGCGCAGTGCCACCGCGCGCAGCATGCCGCTGCACATCCACAGGCAGGCGGCTACGCTGACGGTGATCAGCACGATGCCGCTGAACACCACGCCGCCGCCGATCCGCATCCCTGCCCACAGCCCGTACATCGCGTAGCCGGCCCAGGCCAGCGCATTGAGCGTCCAGAAGCGGCGGGATGAGGTGGTGGCGTCCATGCGGACTCTCGGCGGTGGCAGGAGGGCAGACAAGGGTCAGGGGTGCGTGGCGAGGAAACGCTGCACCTGCTGCTGCAGCCAGCGCGGATCATCCCACATCAGGAAGTGGAACCCCTGCGCGCTCATCGCGATCTGCACGCCCTGCAGTTTCGCGTACTGCGCCTGGAACACCGCGCGGGTGCTTTCTTCGGTACCGCCCATCGGCTGGTAACCGGCCCAGCTGCCCAGTACCAGCGTCGGTGCGCTGACGGAGGCGATGCTGTCACGCAGGTCGGTGGTCATCACCCCGTGCATGGCGTCGGCAGTGGTCTGGCGGTCACTGCCCTCGCCCCAGCGGCCCAGCTCGGCCTGGCGCTGCGGATCACGGGTCATGCCCGGCAGGCCGGCTTTCAGCTGCGCCTGCCACTGCGCGGCATCGGCGGCGAGCATGCCCTTGCGCAGCTGGTCGGCCATTGGCCGCGCGCTGCCTGCGGTGGCGTTCGGGTCGCGTGCCGCCGGCAGGAACGGCAATGCGTCAACCACCACCAGCGCGCTGACCGCCTTCGGCTCGGCCTGCGCCATCTGCAGGCCCAGCAGGCCGCCGAGGCTGTGGCCGATCACCACCACCGGGCCCAGGTGCTGGTCGTGCAGGTAGGCCAGCAACTGGCCGCGCACCGCCGGCAGGAACTCGGCCGGGCGCGGATCGGCGGGCGCTGCGCCGGCAAAGCCCGGCAGCTGCACCAGGTGGCACTGCACGTTCTCCAGCGCCAGGCAGGTCTCGCGCCAGACCTCGGCGCTGCTGTTGAGGCCGGGGATCATCAGCAGCGGGCGGCCCTTGCCGACCACCTCGACCTGCACCTTGCCGGTGCCTGAGGCCGCCGCCGCATGGGCCGGACCGGAGCCAAGCACGGCCATCGCCATGCCGATCATCGCCAGCCGGGCCAGCGCCTTCATTGCATACCAGAGTGCCAGGAAGATCTTCATCGTCTGCTCCTTCGTCGGGTGGGTGTTGCCGGGATGGGAGCAGCGTGGGCCTGCCCGAGGCGTACCGGTTGCGATTTCGGAGCAGCGGCCGCCCGGCGGGGCGAACGGTCGCGTGCCACGGACGGCCTTCCTTCACGCAGCCGACAAACATCCATCTTGATGAAGCGATATACTGTTTCGCACCTGCCGCCGCCGCCCGCGCCATGACCGCCATCAGCTTCGAGTTCTATCCGCCCAAGACCGACGAACAGCGCAGCCAGCTGGACCGTGCCGCGGCCAAGTTGAAGGACTACGATCCCCAGTACGTGTCGTGCACCTTCGGTGCCGGTGGCTCGACCCTGAGCTACACCTCCGAGACGGTGCGCCACCTCAACCAGCACCACGGGTTCGACGCGGCGCCGCACCTGTCGTGCGTGGGCGGCACCCGCCAGGAGATCCGCGAGCTGCTCAAGCTGTACCGCGCCATCGGCTGCCGTCGCTTGGTCGCACTGCGCGGTGACCTGCCCTCGGGCATGGGCTTCCCCGGCGACATGCGCTATGCCGCCGAGCTGATCGCCTTCATCCGCGCCGAGCATGGCGATGCGTTCCACATCGAAGTGGGTGCGTATCCGGAGACGCACCCGCAGGCGAGCGATGCGCTGGCCGACCTGAAGCACTTCAAGGCCAAGATCGATGCCGGTGCCGACGCGGCGATCACCCAGTATTTCTTCAACCCGGATGCCTACTTCCACTTCGTCGATGAAGTGCGCCGGCTCGGTGTGCAGGTGCCGATCACGCCGGGCATCATGCCGATCGCCAACTTCAGCCAGCTGCGCCGCTTCTCCGAACAGTGCGGCGCGGAGATTCCGCGCTGGATCAGCCGCAAGATGCAGGCCTACGGCGATGACGCCGAATCGGTGCGTGCGTTCGGCACTGAAGTGGTGGCCAGGCTGTGCCAGCGCCTGATCGAAGGCGGCGCACCGGGCCTGCATTTCTATACCTTGAACCTGGCCAAGCCCACCACGTCGGTCCTGAAACTGCTGCAAGGCTGAAAGCACGCCATGCGCACCGGATCGGCGCTACCCTTTCTGGATGATCCGCGTTTCCCTCCTGCTGGTGCTGTTGCCGCTGTGCGCGATGGCCCCTGTTGCCCATGCGCAGTCCCCGCGCCTGAACCGCTGCACCGATGCGCAGGGCCAGAGTGTCTACACCGACCGTCCCTGCGACAGCGTGGGCGCACGGTCGCGGCTGCCGCAGCCCCCCCCTGCCGGCAACACTGCACCGCGCGACACGCTGGGTGCCCGTTGCCCGCGCCGGTTGAGCGAGCTCGTGGACGCATTGCGCAACGGCATCCTCAGCAACGACGTCAATCGGCTGTCTTCGCTGTATCTGTGGGGCATGGTGTCCGACGCCGGCGCGCAGCGCATTCTCGGCCAGCTGGAATCGCTGGCGCGGCGGCCGCTGGTGGACGTGGTGCCGGTGTATCCGCGGCAGGATCAGGACGTCCCGCCGGAGGAGGATCAGAGCGCTGCTGCGCAGGGTTCCGACCCGGAGCCGCCAATGGCACGCCATCCGGTCGGCCTGCGCCTGGAGCAGACGTTGCCGGGCAGCGTGGCGCGCGCCTCGACGGTGCTGGGGCTGCGGCGGCAGTACGGGTGTTTCTGGATCACGTTGTGATTGTGGGCAACCATCCACGCATGGCGTGGATCTACTGCTTCCATTTCACAGGCTAGCGCCGGGCCATGCCCGGCGACCGACGCGGCGTCACGCCGGCCACAGCCCGCGGATGGCCGCGATGCCCTGCCCGCCGTGGCGGCGGGCTTCGGCAATGTGGCCGGCAACCATGCCGCCCAGCGCGTAGATCGGCAGCGAAACCTGGGCGCGCAACGCGGCAAAGGCATCCCAGCCCAGCGGCGCGGCATCGGGGTGGCTGGCGGTGGCCTGCACCGGGCCCAGCACCGCGAAGTCGCAGCCCAGCTGCTGTGCGGCCTGCAGCTGTTGCAGGTCGTGGCAGGACGCTGCAACCAGTTGTCCTTCGGGGAGCGGGCGTTGCTGCAGCTCCAGCAGCTGTTCGCTGCCCAGGTGCACGCCCACGCCCAGCGCACGCGCCAGTTCGATATCGCGGTTGAGCAGCCACTGCACGCCGCTGCGGCGGTGCACGCGCAGAGTCTGCTCGACCAAGGCCTGCCGCTGTGGATGTGACGTGGGCAGGCGCAGCTGGATGCGCTGCTGGCCGCCCGCTACCGCGCGCTGCAGCTGCTCATGCCAGCGCTGCACGGCACTGGCATCGTCGGCCGGCACGGGGGTGATCAGGTAGCGGTCGGGCTGGCGCAGCGCGGCCACCACTGGCAGGTCGGCCGGCGGCATCGAGTAGCGGGCCAGCTTGTCCGGCGCCACCCAGGTGATCGCCTGGCCTTCGCGCCCGCGCGGCGTGCCCTTCCAGCTGCGCACATGGCGCACTTCCAGGGTCAGATGCTTGTCCGGGTAGCGCTGCGGTACGTCCATCAGCCATTCGCCGACATCGGCCTCGATCCCCAGTTCTTCGCGCAGTTCACGCACCAGCGCCTGTTCGGAGGTCTCGCCGGATTCGCGCTTGCCGCCGGGGAATTCCCACAGGCCCGCCATGTCGCGGTTCTCGGTGCGGCGGTTGAGCAGCACGCGGCCACGGGCATCGGTGATGACGGCGGCCACGACATGGATCGATCGGATCGGGGAAGGCATGGGGGAAGCATGCCCAGAACAGGGCGACCCGCGCAATCGCGGATCCGGCCAGAATCATGCACCGCAAAGGAAAAGCCCCGCTTTCGCGGGGCTCTTCGGGATCAGCTCAACTGGCCGTGGCAGTGCTTGTACTTCTTGCCACTGCCGCACGGGCAGGGATCATTGCGACCGATCTTCGGCTCATCGCGCTGCAGCTGTGCCACACCCTGGCGCTCGGCCTCCACCTGCGCCGCTTCCTCGTCGGCGCTGTAGCTGCCGGCGTCCTGGTGCTGGAACTGCGACTGGCTCAGGCGGGCTTCCACCTGCTGGCGTTCGGCGGCTTCCAGCGCCTGCACCTCCTCGTCGCTGCGGATGCGCACGCGCGACAGCAGGGTCACCACTTCGCGCTTGACGTTCTCCAGCATGTCCGAGAACAGCTCGAAGGCTTCCTTCTTGTATTCCTGCTTCGGCTGCTTCTGTGCGTAGCCGCGCAGGTAGATGCCCTGGCGCAGGTAGTCCATGCGCGCCAGGTGCTCCTTCCAGCTCTGGTCCAGCACGGTCAGCATCACGTGCTTCTCCAGCGCGCGCATGGTCTCTTCGCCCACGCCGGCTTCCTTCTCGGCGAAGTGCTGGTTGACGCGTTCCTGCACCTTGGCGGCGATCGCCTCGGCGTCCAGTTCCTCGTGTTCCTTGACCAGGTCGGTCAGCGACATCTGCAGGCCGAAATCCGACTCCAGGGTCGCTTCCAGGCCACGCAGGTCCCACTGCTCGTCGATCGAGTTCGGCGGCACGAAGCGCGCCACCACGTCGAAGATCACGTCATCGCGGATGCCCTCGACGTTGCCCTTCACCGACTCGGCGTCCAGCAGCTCATCGCGCTGGGCGTAGATCACCTTGCGCTGGTCGTTGTTGACGTCGTCAAAGTCCAGCAGGTTCTTGCGGATGTCGAAGTTGTGGGCCTCGACCTTGCGCTGCGCCTTTTCGATCTGGCGGCTGACCAGGCGGTCCTCGATGACGTCGTCTTCCTTCATGCCCATCATGCGCATGGCCTTCTGCACCCAGTCGGAGGCGAAGATGCGCATCAGGTTGTCTTCCAGCGACAGGTAGAAGCGGGACGAACCCGGGTCACCCTGGCGGCCCGAACGGCCACGCAACTGGTTGTCGATACGGCGCGATTCATGGCGCTCGGTGCCGACGATGTGCAGGCCGCCGGCAGCCTTCACTGCCTCGTGGCGCTTCTGCCATTCGGCCTTGACCGCGGCCTTCTGTTCATCGGTCGCGTCCTCGCCCAGGGCGTGGATCTCCGCTTCCAGCGAACCACCCAGCACGATGTCGGTACCACGACCGGCCATGTTGGTGGCAATGGTCACCGCCGCCGGACGGCCGGCGTTGGCGACGATGGTCGCTTCGCGGTCGTGCTGCTTGGCGTTGAGCACTTCGTGCTTCACGCCGGCCTTGCTCAGGTGCTCGGACAGCATTTCCGAGGTTTCGATCGAGGTGGTACCCACCAGCACCGGCTGGCCGCGCTTGGCACACTCTTCGATGTCGGCCAGCACCGCGTTGAACTTGCCCTTGCGGTTGAGGAACACCTGGTCCGGGCTGTCCTTGCGGATGGTCGGGCGGTTGGTCGGGATCACCACCACTTCCAGGCCATAGATGCTCTGGAATTCGAACGCCTCGGTATCGGCCGTACCGGTCATGCCGGACAGCTTCTTGTACATGCGGAACAGGTTCTGGAAGGTGATGCTGGCCAGCGTCTGGTTCTCGCGCTGGACCGGCACGCCTTCCTTCGCTTCCACCGCCTGGTGCAGGCCGTCGGACCAGCGGCGGCCGGCCAGGGTACGGCCGGTGAATTCGTCGACGATGACCACTTCGCCGTCGCGCACGATGTAGTCCACGTCACGCTGGTAGATGGCGTGCGCGCGCAGCGCGGCGTTGAGGTGGTGCACCACGGTCAGGTTCTGCGCCGCGTACAGGCCTTCGGTCTCGCCATCGAGGATGCCGGCGTCGACCAGCAGCTGCTCGGCGTGCTCCATGCCCGCTTCGGACAGGTGCACCTGCTTGCCCTTCTCGTCGACCCAGAAGTCGCCTTCGCCGTCTTCCGCTTCCTGCTTGATCAGGTGCGGCACGACGCGGTTGACGCGGATGTACAGCTCCGGGGAGTCGTCGGCCGGGCCGGAGATGATCAGCGGGGTACGTGCTTCGTCGATCAGGATGGAGTCGACTTCGTCGACGATGGCGTAGTGCAGGCCGCGCTGGTAGCGGTCGGCCTTGGACAGCGCCATGTTGTCGCGCAGGTAGTCGAAACCGAATTCGTTGTTGGTGCCGTAGGTGATGTCGGCGGCGTAGGCCTCACGCTTGTCGCTGTGCGGCATGCCCGGATACACCACGCCCACGCTCAGGCCCAGCCAGTTGTACAGCTTGCCCATCTGCGCGGCGTCGCGGCGGGCCAGGTAGTCGTTGACGGTGACCACGTGCACGCCCTTGCCTTCCAGCGCGTTGAGGTACACCGGCAGGGTCGCCACCAGGGTCTTGCCTTCACCGGTGCGCATTTCTGCGATCTTGCCCAGGTGAAGCACCATGCCGCCGATCAGCTGCACGTCGTAGTGGCGCATGCCCAGCACGCGGCGGCCGGCTTCGCGGCAGACCGCGAAGGCTTCCGGCAGCACCTTGTCCAGGGCTTCACCGCCAGCGATGCGCTGCTTGAACTCCGGCGTCTTGGCCTGAAGCTGCTCGTCGGAAAGCTTCTCGATCTCCGGCTCCAGCGCATTGATCTTGGCGACGATGCGGTTGAGCTGGCGCAGCTGTCGTTCGTTACGACTGCCAAATACGCGGGTAAGCAGGCTGTTGATCATTGAAGGAACCGGGTTGGATGGACACGACGCCCGGCCTCCCCCAGGGAATCCGTCCGTCGCAAACGAAACAGGGCGCCTGGCGCCCTGTCGATGGCAACACCCATTGTAGCTTGGGACGGCCGGCTGAGGTTTCAACCCTTTGGCGGCAATGGCATCGGAACGTTCCCGGCAGTGCCGGCCGGGGATCAGCCGCGGCTGATGCGGCCGACCGGCGTGTTGCCGCCGTCGCCGAGGAACTTGCGCGGGTTGACCACGTTGCCGTTCTCCCACACCTCGAAGTGCACGTGGGCGCCGGTCGAACGACCGGTGGAACCGGCCTTGGCCACTTCCTGCCCGGCACGGACCAGATCGCCTACCTTCACCACCAGGCGCGAATTGTGCGCGTAGCGGGTGACATACCCATTGCCGTGGTCGACGTCGACGACGTTGCCGTAGCCGCCCTTCACGCCAGCGAAGCTGACCACGCCTTCGGCCACGGCCATCACCGGGTCGCCGACCTTGGCGTGGAAGTCCATGCCCTTGTGGGTGGCGGCACCGCGGCCGAACGGGTCGGCACGGGTGCCGAAGCCGGAGGTCACGTAGCTGTTGCGGATCGGCATGCGCGAGGGCACGGCGTTCTGCTGCAGCTGGTGGTCGAACATCAGCGATTCCATCACCGACAGCTGGCGGCCTGAAGCAGCGAAGCGCTGCTCCAGCACCTGTAAGTCGGCGTTGACGTCCTTGATCGGGATGTCGCTGGTAGGGCCGCCGGCATCGCCGTCACCCAGGCCGGGGGTCTCGTTGAAGTCGAACTCGCCGTCTTCCAGCTTGCCCATCTGGGTCAGCCGTTCGCCGAGTGCGTTCAGGCGGGTGGCCTGCGCCTGCAGCTCGCCGAGGCGGGCGGCCAGCGCATTGACCTGGGTCTGCGCATCGCGCTTGACCTTGGCCAGCTCCGCGTCCTGGCGGTCGACCTTGGCCTGCAGGCGCGAATCATTCAGCGCGCTGGCGCCAATGCCGCCGGCAAGGCCGATAATGCAGCCTACCCCGAGCACGCTGCCCAGCAGGGCGCGGGGGCGGTCCTCGAAATAGAACCGCAAACGCGCGATGGGCGATGCCTTGGCCTGTCCTTCACGCGTTTTGATTACGATCTTTTTGAATGCCATCAGTGAGTTTTCATGTCTGAGCCGAAATCCAGCGTTCGCCCCGCAGCAGTGCCGAAACCGGCGCTGGATGCGGTGATGGCTGACAAAAGCGGGAACCCGCTGCGTCGTGCCATGTGGCTCGACGCGCTGGACCGTCAATTGCGCCCCCAGTTGCCGCCACCTCTGCGCAGCCGTTGCCGACTGGCCAATGTGGACGGGGAACACCTCGTTTTTCTCGTCGAGTCCCCGGTCTGGCATGCCAAGTTGCGGCTTGCCGAAGCCCAGTTGCTCGACGCGGCCCGTTCCATCGGGCTGAAGGCCACCAGGGTGACCGTCAAGACTGCGTCCACCACTCCCTCACGCTCCCCAGCGATCGACAACCGGAATGGCCCCCACGCAGTTTCAGCCGCCACGCACAAAGGGCTACGCGACGCCTTGGCTTGCCTGCAGGACGTTCCTTCGCGGCCGAAGAAGCGGTCCTGACGACAACGGAGCCTCCTGCTCCGCTCCCCGTCGCGCGTGTCACCACGGCGTGAAACATTTCGGGGGCCGGGTCGCATCCTAGCCGCCATCCGGGGGCGTGTCGTTAGATTGTTGTTAAGACCGCGTTAAATTCAGGCTTCCGATCCAACAGGTTCACAAAACCGTGACCTCGAGCCGCCCTTGACGATCCTCAAGCACGCTGAATGCGCCGCGCCCGCCGGAAACAGCAACGCCGCCCTGGGGGGCGGCGTTTTTGCTTGCAGAATCAACAGCCTATGCAGATCAGGCGTAGGCCGGCGTGGCGTATTCAACCGGATCCGGCGTGGCCGGCGAGTCGAAGGTGACCCACTCCCACGCCGTGGCGTCAGCCATCAGCGCCCGTACCAGCTTGTTGTTGAGCGCATGGCCCGACTTGAAGCCCTCGTAGGCACCCAGCACCTGGCCGCCGGCCAGATAGAGGTCGCCGATCGCATCGAGGATCTTGTGGCGCACGAATTCGTCGGCGTAGCGCAGGCCGTCTTCGTTGAGCACGCGGAACTCGTCAAGCACGATGGCGTTGTCCATCGACCCCCCCAGGCCCAGGTTGCGCTCGCGCATGTACTCCAGGTCGCGCATGAAGCCAAAGGTGCGCGCGCGGGAGATTTCCTTGGTGTAGGCCAGGGTCGAGAACTCGATCTCCTGCCGTGACTGCTTGGCCGGAATCATCGGGTGGTCGAACTGGATGGTAAAGCCCAGCTTGTAACCCTCATACGGGGTGAAGCGGGCCACCTTGTCGCCCTCGGTCACTTCCACGGTCTTCAGCACGCGGATGAAGCGCTTGGGCGCATCCTGTTCCACGATGCCCGCCGACTGCAGCAGGAAGACGAACGGGCCGGCCGAACCGTCCATGATCGGCAGCTCGGCCGAGGACAGTTCGACGATGATGTTGTCCACACCCAGGCCGGCCAGCGCCGACATCAGGTGTTCGACGGTCTGGATCTTGGCGTCGTTGCAGGTCAGGCCGGTGCACAGGGTCACTTCGGTGACCAGTTCGGCCTTGGCCGGCACTTCCACCACCGGGTCCAGGTCCACGCGCCGGAACACGATGCCATGGTTGACCGGTGCGGGGCGCAGGGTCATGTAGACCTTGTCACCGCTGTGCAGGCCAACGCCGGTGGCGCGGATCGTGTTCTTGAGGGTGCGTTGCTGGATCATGGGGATGGACCGGAAGTGACACATTAGATTAACACGCACGGTCCCCTACCCCGGCTGAAAGGCAGGCAGGACACACCGGCGCGCCAATGGGACGCACATGAAGCAGGGCGGCCGGGCCGATCCTGGCCCGGCGCCCGCATTTTCAGGACATGGTGGCGCAACCCGGGGAGGACAACCCCGGGCAGCTCCGCTCAGTCCGCCTGGCGGCGCAGGAACGCCGGGATGTCCAGGTAGTCGTTGGGCAGTTCTGCGGCTGCCGGGGCCGAAGCGGCCGGAGCCGACGGCGCAGAAGCGGAAGCGGTGTCGCTGCTGGCACGACGCAGGCCCAGGCCCATGCCGCCCACGGCCTTGGACACGGCATCGCCGCCATTGTCGAACTCGCCGAATTCCGGCTGGCCGGTGGTGGCGTTGCGGACCAGCTTGATCGGCGCACGCTCGCCCGGGCGCTGGGTCTTGCTGGCCGAGACGCGGTTCAGGCCGGTGGCAACCACGGTCACGCGCACTTCGTCCTGCATGTCCGGGTCGAGCACGGTACCGACCACCACGGTGGCGTCTTCCGAAGCGAAGCCGTCGATGGTGCGGCCGATCTCGTCGAACTCGGCCATGGTGAAGTCGGCGCCGGCGGTGATGTTGACCAGGATGCCGTTGGCACCGGCCAGGTTCACATCGTCCAGCAGCGGGTTCTGGATCGCCGACTCGGCGGCGGCCTGGGCGCGGTCATCGCCACGGGCGGTGCCGGTACCCATCATCGCCAAGCCCATTTCGGACATGACGGTGCGCACGTCGGCGAAGTCGACGTTGATCAGGCCCGGACGCACGATCAGGTCGGCGATGCCCTGCACGGCGCCCTGCAGCACGTCGTTGGCGGCACGGAAGGCCTGGATCATGGTCGCGTTGCGGCCCAGTACGGTGATCAGCTTCTCGTTCGGGATGGTGATCAGCGAGTCGCAGTGCTGGCTCAGCTCCTCGATGCCCTTCAGCGCCACCTGCATGCGGCGACGGCCTTCGAACGGGAACGGCTTGGTGACCACGGCCACGGTCAGGATGCCCATTTCCTTGGCCAGCTGTGCCACCACCGGTGCCGCGCCGGTGCCGGTGCCACCGCCCATGCCGGCGGTGATGAACACCATGTCCGCGCCCTGCAGGGCGTCCATGATGCGCTCACGGTCTTCCAGCGCGGCCTGGCGGCCAACTTCCGGGTTCGCGCCTGCGCCCAGGCCCTTGGTCACGTTGGTGCCCAGCTGCAGCTGCAGCTTGGCACCGCAATTCTTGATGGCCTGCGAGTCGGTGTTGGCGGTGATGAATTCCACGCCATCCACGGCCGAGTTGACCATGTGCGCCACGGCATTGCCGCCGCCGCCGCCCACGCCAACCACCTTGATCACCGCATTGGGTGCCATCTTTTCGATCAGTTCAAAATGCGCCATGTCCGTGTCCTCGTTGTATCCGCTTGTCGGTGGCATGGACGGTCGGGCCTCCTGCCTTCGCGTGTCATGTTGCCGATGCGGCTGTGTGGGTTGTGTGTTGCGTTGCTGCGTCTGTGATGCGGGTGTTGCAGGTGTTGCCCGGGCATCGCCCGGTGTGGCAGGCGCCGCGTCAGAACTCGCCGCGGAACCAGGTCTTGAGTTTCTTGAACATGCTTCCGGCGCGCCCGGTCGGCAGCGACGGGCGACGCGGGTGCTCGATCTGGCTGCCCATCAGCAGCAGGCCCACACCGGTGGCATGCACCGGGTTGCCGACTACTTCGCCGAGGCCGGTGACGTGCTGCGGAATGCCCACGCGCACCGGCATCTGCAGCATTTCCTCGGCCAGTTCGACCACGCCTTCCATCTTCGAAGCGCCACCGGTCAGCACCATGCCGGCGCGCACCAGTTCCTCGAAGCCGGAGCGGCGCAGTTCGGCCTGCACCATCTCGAAGATTTCCTCGTAACGGCCCTGCACCGCCTGCGCCAGCGAATGGCGTGGCATCCGGCGCGGCGGACGGTCGCCCACCGACGGCACCTGGATGCTCTCCTCGGCGGTGGCCAGCTGGGCCAGGGCGCAGGCATAGCGCACCTTGATCTGCTCGGCTTCCGGGGTCGGCGTGCGCAGCATGTGCGCGATGTCGTTGGTCACGTGGTCGCCGGCGATCGGCAGCGAGGCGGTGTGGCAGATCGCGCCCTGCACGAACACCGCGATGTCGGTGGTGCCGGCGCCCATGTCCACCAGCACCACGCCCAGTTCGCGTTCGTCTGCGGTCAGCACGGCCACGCTGGAGGCCAGCGAGGACAGCACCAGGTCATCCACCTGCAGGCCACAGCGCTGAACGCACTTGCTGATGTTGGCCGCGGCCGACTGCGCGCACACCACCAGGTGCGCGTGCACCTCCAGGCGCACGCCGGTCATGCCGACCGGGTTGCGGATGCCTTCCTGCGAGTCGTCCAGCACGTACTCGCGCGGGATCGCGTGCAGGATCTTCTGGTCGGCCGGAATCGCCACCGCCTTGGCCGCATCGAGCACGCGATCCAGGTCGCCCCAGGTCACTTCCCCGTCGCGGATCGGCACGATGCCCGGCGAGTTCTTGCACTGCACGTGGTTGCCGGAGATCGAGGCGTACACCGAGCGGATCTCGCAGCCGGCCATCAGCTCGGCTTCTTCCACCGCGCGCTGGATCGACTGCACGGTCGATTCGATGTCCACCACCACGCCGCGCTTCAAACCGCGCGACTCATGCGAGCCGATGCCGATCACTTCGATCGGATTGCCCGGCGAATACTCGCCCACCAGCGCCACCACCTTGGAGGTGCCGATGTCCAGGCCAACGATCAGCGATTTGTCACCCTTGCGATTCATGTCCTTTCCTGCGTCCTGCTGGCCGGGGTCGCCGGCGTTTTCGCCGGCGTGGCCGGGGTACCCCAGCTCAGCGTGAAACCATTGGTGTAACGGAGGTCGGCGCGCTCGATCGGCGCGTCCTGGCGGTTCAGCTGCGGCAGCACCTTGACGAAGCGCTGCAGGCGCGAGCGCGCGTCGTCGCGGCCAACCACCACTTCGGTGCCGTTGCTCAGCACCAGCGACCAGCTGCCGCGTGCATCCATCGTCACCCGGCGCACGTCGACGCCGGCCGGTGCGAACAATGCACGCGAGTCGCTGTACAGCTTCATCACTTCTTCGGTCTGGCTGTCCGGACCGTCCAGTTCGGGCAGCGCCAGGTCGGCCAGCTTCTTCGGCGTGGGGAACAGCTTGCCCTGCTCGGAGACCAGGCGATCGTTGCCCCAGCGCGCGAATGGCTTGTGCTCGACCAGGGTCACTTCCAGCACATCCGGCCACTGCTTGCGTACCCGCGCGCTTTCCACCCACGGCAGCTTTTCGAGTGCGTCCTGGGCATCCTGCAGCTTGACCGCGAAGAACCCGGCGCGCGCGTAGGGCAGCAGTACCTGCTGCAGCTGTTCGGCCGGTACACGCTTGAACTCACCGTGCACGCGCAGCTTCGCCAGCGGCCAGCGCTCGGCGCCGACCCAGCCATTGACCACGGCCACCACCGGCAGTGCAACCACCGACAGCGCCAACAGCCAGACGAAGATGCGCAGCACCGCGTTCATGCGTGCGAGGCCTCCAGGGTCTGTTCCAGCACGCGCCACACCAGCTCTTCAAAGTTGATGCCGGCCTGCCCGGCCGCCTTGGGCACCAGCGAGTGGCTGGTCATGCCCGGCGCGGTGTTCACTTCCAGCAGGAAGAAGCGGCCGCTGCTGCGGTCACGCATGACATCCACGCGGCCCCAGCCACGGCAACCGGCGGCACGGAACGCGGCCAGCGCGATGCGGCGGATCTCGTCCTCGTCGGCACCGTCCAGGCCCGGGCACAGGTACTGGGTGTCCTCGGCGATGTACTTGGCGTTGTAGTCGTACCACTGGCCCTTGGGCACGATGCGGATCGACGGCAGCGCGACGTCACCGAGGATGGCCACGGTCAGTTCGTCGCCGACCACCATCTGCTCCATCAGCAGCTGGCCGTCGTAGCGCGCGGCCAGCGCCACGGCCTCATCCAGGCCGGCCTCGTCGGTGACCCGGCTGATGCCCACGCTGGAGCCTTCATTGGCCGGCTTCACCACCACCGGCAGGCCAAGTTCGGCCGCCAGCGCATGCACGTTCGACGCGTCGACCTTCCGGTACTGCGGGGTCGGCAGGCCCAGCGACAGCCACACCTGCTTGGTGCGGATCTTGTCCATGCTCAGCGCCGAGCCCAGCACGCCCGAACCGGTGTACGGCACGCCGAAGGCATCCATCAGGCCCTGCACGATGCCGTCCTCACCGCCACCGTTGTGGCCGTGCAGGATGTTGAACACGCGGTCGATGCCACCGGCCACCAGCGCCTTGGCCAGCGCGGGGATACCGTCCACGGCGAACGCATCGACGCCGCGCGACTGCAGCGCTTCAAGCACGTTGCGGCCAGAGTCCAGCGAGACCTCGCGTTCGCTGGAGCTGCCGCCGAGCAGCACGGCGACGCGGCCGAACACGGCCGGGTCAGTGACGCGCAGCGGCGGGAAGGTCAGCGTGCTCACGCCTCGCCCTCCGCCTTGAAGCCTTCCACTGCGATGTGGCTGGCCACGGCGCCGATGTCACCCGCGCCCATCATCAGCAGCAGGTCACCGTCCTGCAGTACGTCCGGCAGCACGCTGGCCAGCTCGGCCGCCTTGCCCACCACCACCGGCTCGCTGCGACCGCGTGCACGGATGGCGCGCGCCAGCGCATGCGAATCGGCACCGGCAATCGGTTCCTCGCCGGCCGGATAGACCTCGCTCAGCACCAGCGCATCGACACTGGACAGCACGGCGGCGAACTTGTCGAACTGGTCACGGGTACGGCTGTAGCGGTGCGGCTGGAAGGCCACTACCAGGCGCTTGTCGGCCCAGCCACCGCGGGCGGCGGCAAACACAGCCTCCAGCTCGCTCGGGTGATGGCCGTAGTCGTCAATGATGCGGACCTTGGCACCGCTGGCGGTGGTCACCTCGCCCAGATCGTTGAAGCGACGGCCAACGCCGGCGAAACTTTCCAGCGCGCGTGCGATCGCGTCCGGGGCCACGCCCAGCTGCCAGCCCACCGCCGCAGCGGCCAGCGCGTTGAGCACGTTGTGCCTGCCCGGCAGCGCCAGCACCACTTCCTGGCTGGTGCCCTGCGGCAGGCGCAGGGTGAAGCGCATGCGCGACCCTTCCTGCACCACGTTCTCGGCACGCACGTCGGCCTGCGGGCTCATGCCGTAGCTCATCACGTGGCGCGGGGTCTTCGCCGCCAGCGCGGCCACTTCCGGGTCGTCGATGCACAGCACCGCCAGCCCGTAGAACGGCAGGCGCTGCAGGAACTCGGCGAACGCCGCCTGCACGCGGGCGAAATCGTTGCCGTAGTTCTCCAGATGGTCCGCATCGATGTTGGTGATGATCGACATCAGCGGGTTCAGGCGCAGGAAGCTGCCATCGCTTTCGTCGGCCTCGGCCACCAGCCACTGGCCACCACCCAGCTTGGCGTTGGCACCGGCGGCCAGCAGCTGGCCGCCAATCACGAAGGTCGGGTCCAGGCCGCCTTCGCTCAGCACGGCGGCGGTCAGGCTGGTGGTGGTGGTCTTGCCATGGGTACCGGCCACCGCGATGCCGCGGCGGAAGCGCATCAGTTCGGCCAGCATCGCCGCACGCGGCATGATCGGAATGCGCTGGCTGCGCGCTTCCATCAGTTCCGGATTGTCTTCGCGGATCGCGCTGGACACCACTACGCAGTCGGTGCCCAGCACGTTGGCTGCCGAGTGGCCGCGCATGATGCGCGCGCCGAGGCTGGCCAGGCGGCGGGTGGCGCCGTTGTCGGCGTTGTCCGAGCCGGATACTTCGTAGCCCAGCGTCAGCATCACTTCGGCGATACCGCTCATGCCGGTGCCGCCGATGCCGACGAAATGCACGCGCGGGAACGCGCGCACCAGGTCGTTGGTGTCGTGCAGGCGGCGGATCATGCGCGGCCTCGCGCAGGGCAGGCGCGGTGGCATGCCTTCTTCATACAGCTTCCTCAAGAATGATATCGGCGATGCGCTCGGCGGCATCGACCTTGGCCAGGGCACGCGCGGCTTGTGCCATCTGCATGCGGCGGGCGGGATTTTCGGACAGATCGCGCAGCAGTGCGGCAATGCCGTCGGCCAGCGTTCCGTCCTGCTTCAGCAACACCGCCGCGCCGCGCTCGGCCAGGTACTCCGCATTGCGGGTCTGGTGATCGTCGACGGCAGCGGGGAATGGCACCAGCACGCTGCCGACACCGACCGCGCACACCTCGGCCAGGGTCGACGCGCCAGCACGGCACACGACCAGATCGGCCCAGGCAAACGCCGCGGCCATGTCGGCGATGAACGGGGTGATTTCAGCCTGCACACCGGCCTTGGCATACGCCTCGACCGCTTCGGCGTGCAGCTTCTCACCGCTCTGATGGCGCACCTGTACCGGCACCGTCGCGCCCAGCGCAGCAATGGCCTGCGGCACGCCGGTATTGAGCGCACGCGCGCCCTGGCTGCCACCGACCACCAGCACGCGCAGGGGGCCATGGCGGTCGGCGAAGCGCTGTTCGGGCGGTGCGATGGCGGCGATTTCCGCGCGCACCGGGTTGCCGACGAACTCTTCGCGCGCGGCGAAGGTACCCGGGAAGCCGGTCAGCAGGCGGCGCGCATAGCGCGACAGGATTCGGTTGGTCAGGCCCGGCGCGCGGTTCTGCTCATGCACCAGCAGCGGCAGCCCGTGCAGGCGCGTGGCAATGCCACCCGGGCCGGAGGCGAAGCCACCGAAGGCGACCACCGCGCGCGGCTGGCGCTTGCGGATGATCATGCCGGCCGCGCGCAGCGCGCGCATCAACCGCCACGGTGCACCCAGCAGGGCCAGCTTGCCCTTGCCGCGCAGGCCCGTGATCGCCAGCGTGTCGACCGGGATGTCGTGCTGCGGCACCAGGCGGGTCTCCATCGCGCCTTCGGCGCCCATCCAAGTGACCGGCACGCCACGCTCGCGCAGCACGCGGGCCACGGCCAGGCCGGGGAAGATGTGACCGCCGGTACCACCGGCCAGGATCATCACCGGACGGGTGTTGGAGGCGCTGCTCATGACAGCCTCCCGAAGGTCGGTTCGATGCGCGACTGCAGGCGGCTGGTGCCACGCGCAGCGGTCGGCGCGCCGGTGGCCACCGGCTCGGCGCTCATCGGCACGCTGGCGGCCACCGGCGCGGCCGGCGCCTCGCTGGGCTCGGCAGCAGCGTCTTCGGCGCCACCGATGCGCACCGCCTGGCGACGCTCGGCGCGCTTGAGCTCATAGGACACGCGCAACAGCAGGCCCATCGCCACGCAGGTCATCAGCACCGACGAACCGCCGGAGGAGATCAGCGGCAGGGTCAGGCCCTTGGTCGGCAGGATGCCCAGGTTCACGCCGATCGAGACGAAGGTCTGCATGCTGATCCACAGGCCGATGCCGAAGGCGATGTAACCGGAGAAGTGGCGCTTCATTTCCACGCAGCGCATGCCCAGCCAGAAGGTGCGGCCGACCAGCAGCGCGTACAGGGCCACGATCACGCAAGTGCCCAGGAAACCGAACTCCTCGGCGGTAACCGAGAAGATGAAGTCCGTATGCGCTTCGGGCAGGTAGTACAGCTTCTGCACCGAGTTGCCGAGGCCGACGCCGGTCCACTCACCGCGGCCCACCGCCATCAGCGCGTTGGACAGCTGGTAGCCGTCACCCTGCTGGTCGGCCCACGGATCGAGGAACGAGGTGATGCGGCGCATGCGGTACGGCTCGATGATGGCCAGCGCGCTCATGCCGACCAGGCCGATGATCACCGGCATCGACATGCGCGGCATGTTGACGCCGCCCAGTACCAGCATGCCGGCGGTGATCGCCAGCAGCAGGGTCGACGAACCGAAGTCCGGCTGCAACAGCAGCAGCACGACCAGCGCACCGGCCACGCCCAGCGGCTTGAGCATCGCCGGCCAGGTGGCGTTGACCTCGTCGCGGAAGCGCACCAGGTAGCTGGACAGCCACACGATGTACAGCACCTTCACCGCTTCCACCGTCTGGAACTTGGAGATGCCCAGGTTGATCCAGCGGCGCGCGCCGTTGACCGTGCTGCCCAGCCCCGGCGCGAACACCGCCAGCAGCAGCACGAAGCAGCCCAGCAGCAGCATCTGGTTGTACTGCTCGATGGACTTCAGCTCGGTGCGCGCGGCGATCACGGCCAGCACGATGCCGACCGCCAGGAAGATCAGGTGGCGGTTGAGGTAGTAGAACGGGCTGCTCATCAGCGCGATCGAGCTGGACGCCACCATCACCACGCCCACGCCAGTGAGCGCGATGATCGCGCCCAGCAGCCACTTGTCGTAGCTGCCTTCGATCGCTTCAAGGCGTGTTGCCTGGCGGGACAGGTCGTTCATCTCAGCGCACCTTCAACGTGGCCAGGCCGATCAGCACGAGCACGACGGAGATGATCCAGAAGCGCACGATCACGCGCGGCTCCGGCCAGCCCTTCAGTTCAAAGTGGTGGTGGATCGGCGCCATGCGGAACACGCGCTTGCCGGTCAGCTTGAACGAAGCGACCTGGATCATCACCGACAGCGTTTCGATGACGAACACGCCGCCCATGATCACCAGCACCAGCTCCTGGCGGGTGATCACCGCGATCGTGCCCAGCACCGCGCCCAGCGCCAGCGCGCCGATGTCGCCCATGAACACCATGGCCGGATAGGTGTTGAACCACAGGAAGCCGAGGCCGGCGCCGGCAATCGCCGCGCAGATGATCACCAGCTCACCGGCCCCCGGGATCTGCGGAATCTGCAGGTAGTTGGCGAACACCACGTTGCCCGAGGCGTAAGCGAACACGCCCAGCGCGCAGGCCACCAGCACGGTCGGCATGATCGCCAAGCCGTCCAGGCCGTCGGTCAGGTTCACCGCATTGGAGAAGCCGACGATCCAGAAGTAGGCGATGGCCACGAAACCGATACCGGCCAGCGGCAGCGCCACCGACTTGAACATCGGGATGTAGAAGGTCAGCGCGGCCGGCACGTCGGCCGTGTAGAACAGGAACAGACCTGCGGCCAGGCCGAAGATCGACTGCAGCAGGTACTTCCAGCGCGACTTCAGGCCGTTCGGGTCACGACGGACGATCTTGATCCAGTCGTCATACCAGCCGATGGCGCCGAAGCACAGCATCACCGCCAGCACCAGCCACACGTAGCGGTTGCGCAGGTCGGCCCACATCAGCACCGACAGGGTGATGGTGAGCAGGATCAGCGAACCGCCCATGGTCGGCGTGCCGGCCTTGGAGAAATGGGTCTGCGGACCGTCCTTGCGGATCGGCTGGCCGCCTTTGAACTGGGCAAGCTTGCGGATCATCGCCGGGCCCAGCCACAGCGACAGGAACAGGGCCGTCAGCGCGGCAAGGATGGCGCGGAACGTCTGGTAGTTGAACAGCCCGAACAGGCTCTCCAACTGCTGCAACCATCGAGCCAGTTCATACAACATGCGGGGATTCCTCTCCTTGCGCCAGCAGCGCTTTGACAATCGTGTCCATGGCGCTGCCACGGGACCCCTTGACCAGGCAGCGCACGCCGGCGTGCAGCTCGTCCTTCAACGCCTGCGACAGCGCGTCATGGGTGGTGAAGTGACGGCCGCCCTCGCCGAACGCGGTGGCGGCAGCGGCGCTGAGCGGACCCAGCGCATACAGGCGCTTGAGACCGGCCGCGCGCGCGCGCAGCCCGGCCTGCGCATGCAGCGCTTCGGCATCCGGGCCCAGCTCGCGCATGTCGCCCAGCACCAACCAGCCCTCTTCCGGGGCCGCAGCCAGGGCATCGATGGCAGCGGCCAGCGAACCGGGGTTGGCGTTGTAGCTGTCATCCACCAGCACCGCGCCATTGCGCAGCTGGTGGGCGATCTGCCGGCCCGGCACCGGCTGTGCTTCGGCCAGGCCGGCGGCAATCAGCGCCAGCTCGACACCGGCGGCCAGCGCCAGACTGGCGGCGGCCAGCGCGTTGCTGACGTTGTGGCGGCCCGGCAGGCCCAGCACCACACGGGCTTCGCCAGCCGGCGAAACCAGGGTGAACTGGCTGCCCTGGGCACCGGCGCGGATGTCGCGCGCGGTGATGTCCGCCGTATGTTCCAGGCCGTAGCGCAGCACGCGGCAACGCGGCGGGGTGCCGACAAAATGCTGTTCGAACCAGCGTCCGTAGGCGTCGTCGGCGTTGATCACCGCCACGCCATCGGCCGGCAGTGCGGCGTAGATCGCGCCCTTGGTCACCGCCACGCCGAGCAGGCTACCCATGCGCTCCAGGTGTGCCGGGGCGATGTTGTTGACCAGTGCATAGCGCGGCCGGGCGATGTCGGTGAGATAGGCGATGTCGCCCGGCTTGCCGGCGCCCATCTCGTAGACCGCGTAGTCGGCATCTTCCGGTGCGTCGATCACGGCCAGCGGCAGGCCGATCTCGTTGTTGCGGTTGCCCGGGTTGGCGTAGACCACCTTGTGCGCGTGCTGTGCCACCTGCTGCAGGATCGACAGCAGCAGGCTCTTCACGCTGGTCTTGCCGTTGCTGCCGGTGATCGCGAACACCTCGGTACCGCGGTCGCGCTGCATGCCGGTGGCGATCTTCGCCAGTGCCCGCTCGGCGTCGGCCACCAGCACCTGCGGCAGTTCGATCGGCAGCAGGCGCTCGACCAGCAGCGCGCTAGCACCGCGCGCCAGCGCGTCGGCGGCGAAGTCATGGCCATCGAAGCGCTCGCCACGCAGCGCCACGTACAGGCTGCCCGGGCCAAGATTGCGGGTGTCATTGCTGACCGCATCGATGGCCACATCGTCGCCGTGGATCTCGCCACCTGCCCAGTGCGCGATCAGCGAAAGCAGGGTGCGCTTCATGCGGCGCCCTCCCCGGCCTGGGCTGCCAGAACACCGGCCTTGGCCGCCAGCGCAGCCGCCGCCACTTCGGTGTCGTCGAAATCATGGCGCACGCCATTGACCTCCTGGTACGGCTCGTGGCCCTTGCCGGCGATCAGAATGATGTCGCCGGCGCCGGCACGCTTCACCGCCAGGCCGATCGCACGCGCGCGGCTGCGCTGCACGGTCACCGCGTCGGCGTTCTGGAAGCCGGCCAGGATATCGGCCACGATCACGTCGCCATCCTCGCCACGCGGGTTGTCGTCGGTGACGATGACCTGGTTGGCCAAGCGTTCGGCAATCGCGGCCATCTGCGGGCGCTTGCCGGTATCGCGTTCGCCACCGCAACCGAACACGCAGAACAGCGCGCCATGCAAGTGCCCGTGCAGGCTGTCCAGCGCCTGTTCCAGCGCGTCCGGGGTATGTGCGTAATCGACCACCACGGTCGGCAGGCCGTCCTCGCCGCCGAGGCGGTTCATGCGGCCGCGGATGGGCTGCAGTGCCGACAGCACCTCGGCGATGCGCGGCAGGGGCTGGCCCTGCGCATGCAGGGTACCGGCCACGGCCAGCAGGTTGTCCACGTTGAAGCGGCCCAGCAGCGGCGACTGCACCGCAGCGCGCTGGCCGTCGATGACCAGTTCGAAGGCGATGCCACGTCCATCCAGCTGCAGCGCTTCGGCGCGCACGCTGGCATCGGTGGCACCGCGCGAACTCAGGCCGATCGGCTGCACGCCCGCCGGCAGGCCGGCGAACAGCTGACGGCCGAAGGCGTCGTCCAGGTTGATCACCGCCGCCTTCAGGCCGGGGCGATGGAACAGCCGCGCCTTGGCCGCGCCGTAGCTAGCCATGTCGCCGTGGTAATCCAGATGGTCGCGGGTGAGGTTGGTGAACACCGCCACGTCGTAGTGCACGGCATCCACGCGGCCCTGGTCCAGCGCGTGCGAGCTGACTTCCATCGCCACAGCGCGCGCACCTTCGTCGCGCAGCTGCGCCAGCAGCGCGTGCATCTGCAGCACCAGCGGCGTGGTGAAGCCGGTCGGCTCGACCGCGCCATAAAGTCCGGCGCCCAGCGTGCCGATACTGCCACTGGACGTACCGAGCAGGTGCCACGCCTGGGCCAGCAGCTGCACGGTGGAGGTCTTGCCGTTGGTGCCGGTCACGCCGACCATCGCCATCGCCCGCGACGGTGCGCCATGGAACTGGTCGGCCATCGCGCCCATGCGCGCGCGCAGGCCCGGCACCGCGATCGCATCGGCCGGGGCCGGCAGCTCGGCAGGCGCAGGTGGTTCGAACAGGATGGCACTGGCGCCGGCGGCGCGGGCCTGCTCGACAAAGCCCAGGCCATGCGCGCCGAAACCGGCGATGGCGACGAAGGCATTGCCGGGGCGCACGGCGCGGCTGTCCAGCGCCAAGCCGGTCAGAACGGGATCATGACCCGCCAGGGCCACGTCCGGAAGCAACTGCGAAAGCAACATCGAAGGACTCATTGCGTGCCTCCCGTAGCGGGTGGCGTCTGGGCTTGCGCGCTGGGCAGCGCAGCATCGAATTCGGCGGCGGCATCCACCGGCAGCGCGGCTTCGGCCGGTGGCGCGGGCAGGATCGAGGCCGAGTGGCCGACCTTGCCGGACTGTTGTGCGGCCAGCCACGACTGCAGGTCGTCCAGCGGCACGTCCATCAGGCGCAGGGTGCCTTCCATCACGTTGTGGTAGACCGGCGCCGATACCAGGCCGCCGTAGAACTTGCCGGCCTGCGGGTCGTTGATGACGATGACCGTGGCAAAGCGCGGATTGGTGGCCGGCACCACACCCGCGAACAGCGCGTTGTAGTGGCCCCGCTCGTAGCCGCCCGGACCGGCCTTGCGCGCGGTACCGGTCTTGCCGGCCACGCGGTAACCCAGCACCGCCGCCTGCTTGGCGCCGCCCTGGGTGACCACCGTTTCCATCATCGCCACCACCTGCTTGGCGACGTTCTCGTCGATGATCTGCTGACCTTCATTGCGCTGGCCCTTGACGAAGGTCGGCGCGATCAGACGACCGCCGTTGGCCAGTGCCGAATAGGCAGTAGCGATCTGCAGCGGGGTGACGTTCAGGCCGTAACCGTAGGACATCGTGGTCTTGGTGGTACCCGACCAGCGCGCCGGGCGCAGCACCACGCCGCCGGATTCACCGGGGAAACCGCTGTGCGGCACCGAGCCATAACCGAAGCGGCGCACCCCGTCGTAGAACACCTGGTCCGGCATCTTCGCCGCGACCTTGGCCGCGCCCACGTTCGAACTGCGGGTGATCACGCCGGTCACGTTCAGCACGCCGTTGTTACGAGGCACGTCGCGGATGGTGAAGCGGCCCAAGGTCATGTAACCCGGGTTGGTGTCGATGATGGTGTCCTTGGTCACCGCACCGGCCTGCAGCGCGGTGGCGATGGTCAACGGCTTCATCGTCGAACCCGGCTCGACCAGATCGGTCACCGCACGGTTGCGACGCGCATCGGGCAGCGCGCCGGTCAGCGAATTCGGGTTGTAGGTCGGCAGGTTGACCATGGCCAGGATCTCGCCGGTGGTCACGTCCATGATGACCATCGAACCGCCGGCCGCCTTGTTCGCCACCAGCGCGTTGCGCAGCTCCTTGAAGGCCAGGTACTGGATGCGGCGGTCGATGCTGAGGGTCAGGTCCTTGCCCGGCTCGGCGGCGCGCAGCAGATCGCTTTCGACGGTCTCGCCCTTGCGGTTGCGGATCACCCGCTTGGCTCCGGCCTTGCCGCGCAGCCATTCGTCGAACGCCAGCTCCAGGCCTTCCTGCCCGCGGTCGTCGATGTTGGTGAAGCCCAGCACGTGCGCCATCGCCTCACCCTGCGGGTAGAAGCGACGGAACTCGCGCTGTGCGGCCACGCCCGGAATCTTCAGCGCGACCACCTTCTCTGCCTCGTCCGGATTGATCCGGCGACGCAGGTACATGAATTCCTTGTCCGACTTCTGCGACAGGCGGCTGCTCAGCTCGTCCACCGACATGCCGACCGCCTGCGCCAGCTCCGGGATGCGCTCGGGCGAGCGCAGCAGGTCCTGCGGATTGACCCAGATCGAGGCGACCGGCGTGGACACCGCCAACGGCTCGCCGTTGCGGTCGGTGATCATGCCGCGCGAGGTCTTGATCGGCAGCTCGCGCAGGTAGCGGGCTTCGCCCTGGCGCTGGTAGAAGTCGCTGTTGATGATCTGCACGTAGGCGGCGCGACCGACCAGCGACACCGAGCACAGGCCGAGCGCCAGCGCGACCCAGCGCAGGCGCTGGCGCAGGTTGAAGGCGTTGCGCGGGCGGTTGCGGCCGGTCTTGCTCATGGCCGCACCACCACGATGTCCCCGGCTTCGGGGAACTTCATGCCGAGCTTCTCGCGGGCGATGCGATCCACGCGGTTGGCTTCGGCCAGCGTGGCCTGCTCCAGCTGCAGTCGGCCGAACTCAAGATTGATGTCATCGCGCTTGCGCTCGGCGCGCGACAGTTCGATGAACGTCTGCCGATGACGGTGACGCACGAACACGACGCCGATCGCCGAGGCCACGGTCGAGGCCAACAGGATGATCAGCAGCAGCCGGCTCATGCATCGGCCTCGCGCTTCTGTGCCACGCGCAGCACGGCACTGCGGGCACGCGGATTGGCCGCCAGTTCTTCGTCGGTGGCCTTGATGGCACCGCCGATCAGGTCCAGCGTCGGCACGAACGCCACCGCCTCGGGCAGGCGGCGGTTGGCCGGCGGCGCCTTGGCCAGGCGGTTCATGTACTGCTTGACGATGCGGTCTTCCAGCGAGTGGAAGCTGATCACCGCCAGCCGGCCACCGGGCTTGAGCCGCTCCACCGCCGCATCGAGGCCGGCTTCCAGATCGGCCAGCTCGCGGTTGACGTGGATGCGGATGGCCTGGAAGCTGCGCGTGGCCGGGTGGATCTTGTCTTTCCCACGCGGCATCACTGAGGCGATCAGCTCGGCCAGTTCGGCGGTGCGGGTGAACGGCTGCTTCTCGCGGCGGGCCACGATGGCACGGGCGATGCGGCGGCTTTGGCGCTCTTCGCCATAGGTCCACAGCACGTCGGCAATCTCGCGCTCTTCCACGCGGTTGATCCACTGCGCGGCGCTTTCACCGCTGTCCGGGTCCATGCGCATGTCCAGCGGGCCGTCCTTGCCGAAGCTGAAACCACGTTCGGCCACGTCCAGCTGCGGCGACGACACGCCCAGATCGAACAGCACGCCGTCCAGGCCTTCAGCCGTCGCATCCCACTGCAGCAGCTGGGCGAAGCTGCCACGGAAGATGGACACGCGCGGGTCCGGCGCGAAGTCGCGCTCGGCAACGGCGATGGCTTCCGGATCCTTGTCCATGACCAGCAAGCGCCCCTCGGGACCCAACTGGGTGAGCACGCCACGTGCATGACCGCCACGACCGAACGTGCCATCCAGATAACGTCCGTTTTCGATCACCCTCAGGCCTTCAAGGACCTGGGTGTACAGGACCGGCAGGTGCACCGCCGGCGACTGCGACACCGGAAGGTGACCGGTCTGCGCTTCTGGGCGCATCCGGGCACCCCGGCTCACAACTTCAGGTCGAGCAACCCATCACCCAGATCCTCGTCAGACAACGTCTGCTGGATCAGGGCCCGATGCGCCTGCTCGCTCCACAATTCGAACTTGTCGCCCATACCGAGCAATACCGCCTTCTTCTCAATGCCCACCGCACCGCGGTGGCTGGCGGGGATGCTGATGCGACCGTTGCCGTCCAGCTCCAGATGAGCGGCCGAGCCGACCAGCTTCTGCTGCAACAGGCGCACGACGCGCTGGGTGTTGGGCTTGGACATGACATCGTCGCGGACCCGCTCCCATTCCGACTCTGCATACAGCCACAGGCAGCCGGCTTCGAACGGGTTGTAGGTCAGAACGAGACGGTTGTTGCTGGCGCGCGCGACCAGGTCGCGATAAGCGGTGGGAACCGCCATGCGCCCTTTGTCGTCAACTGTGATGGCCGTCTCGCCCTGGAACACGACGCGTGCACCTATCCTTCGCCCGGTGAAACATTGAACCACGAAAACCCACAAAACACCCGGATTTCCCTCTGATGCCCACCTTAGCAGCGGGCCGAGGGTTGTCAACAACTTTTCAGCAGGGAAATCGCCAGCCGCATCAATGGCTTGCAACAACCTTTAGAGAATTGTTCAAGGCTTATCCACAAGTTGCTGATCCGTCTCAATTTTTGAGATTGAACGGAAGTTCAGGGGTGTAGACAGGGCGTGAAACATAGGCCGCGCATTCATCCCCAGCGCGCCTGAGACGGCGCCAGACTGCGCAAACCGTGCACAATGAGGCCATGTGCCTGCTCGCTCTTGGCTGGATGCACCACCCGCATTGGCGGCTGGTGCTGACCGGCAACCGTGATGAGTTCCACGCCCGCCCGACCGCGGCGCTGGCCCCGTGGCAAGATGAGACCTCCATCATCGGTGGGCGCGACCTGCGCTCCGGCGGTGGTTGGGCAGGCGTCGGTGCGGGTGGCCGGATGGCAGTGGTCACCAATGTCCGCGACCCGCTGGCCGCACAGACCGGCCCATCGCGGGGCGCGCTGGTGGCCGATTTCCTGCGCGGCCGCGACCCGGCGGCCGTGCATATCGAGCGCTTAGCGACCGTGGCTGGCGCCTACGCCCCGTTCAACCTGCTGCTGGCCGATGGCGACCGCTTGGAGTACCTGGGCAACCACCCAGCCGAACGCCAGAGCTTGGGCGCCGGCGTGCACGGCATGTCCAACGGCGCGCTGGACGCGCCGTGGCCGAAGACCCGGCGGCTGATGGCTGCGCTTGAAGCCTGGCTGCAGGAAGACGGGGTGAGATCCCTTTCCCAAGGGGAAACGGATCTGACCTCGCTCTGGAACGCCCTCGCCGACGAACAACGCCCCGCCGACAACGACCTGCCCGACACCGGCATCGGCCTGGAGCGCGAACGCTGGCTGAGCCCGGCCTTCATCCGTGGCGACGACTACGGCACCCGTGCCAGCACGGTGCTCCTGATCGACGCCCATGGCCACGGCCAGATCCACGAGCGTCGCTTCGGCCCGCAGGGTGTCCCCCTCGGCCAGAGCCGGGTCGATTTCTGACCCTGTACCTGTTTTCTGTGTCTATAAATGCCTGCACGCACGCCACACGATGACCACGCGCGGTCCTGCCGCGCGCCCCACCGATCCACAGGGAGTCATCGATGCGCCGTATCTTCATGCTTGCCGCCACCCACCTGCTCACGCTCGGCTTGGGCTTCGGCCTGGGCATCTACCTGCTGCCGATCCTGATCGCCCCCGACGACCCTCCGGTCGCGCAGGTGCAGGCGGCGATGGGCGACGCCCGTTACCACACCACCTTCCGTCGCGACCTCAAGGGCAGCGACGCAGTGCACTGGGCGGAAGGCAAGGTCAGCGTCAGCGCACGCCAGGTGGCCTTCGACGGAAAGATGGGACCGGGACCGGACTACAAGGTCTACCTGGTCCGCGACTTCGTCGACAACAAGGCCGATTTCCTGAAGATCAAGGCGCAGGCCCAGCGCATCGGCGAGGTGAAGACCTTCAACCGGTTCCTGGTGGACGTGCCTGAAAGCGTCAACGTGAACGACTACACCACCGTGGTGGTGTGGTGCGAACGGTTCGAGCAGTTCATTTCCGCCGGTCAGTACCGCTGATCGGAAAGGGGTCGGATCTCTTCCTGCGGAAAGGGATCCGACCCCGTAATGTTGGCGCACCGACGCCATACATCGGCATCAGCAGATCCACGCCATGCGTGGATGGAAGAAAGAGGCGGAGCCGGCCGATAAGCCGGGTTCTGTCGTGGACAGTCATTCCTCTAGGCGTTACGTCACCGCAACGCTCAAGCAACCTACCCGGATCCAACGCGGGCCGCGCCAAAGGATCCCTATTTGGTCTTGCTCCAGGTGGGGTTTGCCGTGCCGGTCTGTTGCCAGACTCGCGGTGCGCTCTTACCGCACCATTTCACCCTTACCGGCCTTCCGAAGAAGACGTAGGCGGTATCTTTCTGTTGCACTTTCCGTCGGCTTGCGCCGCCCAGGCGTTACCTGGCACCTTGCCCTATGGAGCCCGGACTTTCCTCGGCACCCCCGAAGGGATGACGCGACTGTCTGGCCGGCTCCGCCAGCGCGCATTCTAGCGCACGTGGGTGGCTCCTGCCGCGTTGATCGCGACGTGCAGTTCATCCATCCATGCATGGCGTGGGTTTACCGATGCCACTGCGCTGGTGGGTGCGGACCTTGGTCCGCACGATCCATCAACTCCCGTACAACGCCTTGCGCGGCGCGCCGGTCAGCTCGGCCGCCAGCTTCGCCGCGGTCGACGGCGGCAGGTGCTCGCTCAGCTTGGCGTACACACGGCGGCCATGCGCCAGCTGCGCTTCCTCATCGTCGCCGGCACCCTGCACCATCACCACGAACTCGCCCTTGCGCTGGTTCTCGTCAGCTTCCACCTTCGCCAGCAGGCCGGCCAGGTCACCATCGAGCACGGTCTCGAACAGCTTGGTCAGCTCGCGGGCCAGCACCGCCGGGCGCTCGCCGCCGAAAATCGTGGCCATGTCGGCCAGCGATTCGGCGATGCGGTGCGAGGATTCGTAGAACACCATCGTGCGCACTTCGCCGGCCAACGCCTGCAGGCGGTCGCGGCGCCCACTGGCCTTGGCCGGCAGGAAACCCTCGAAGCTGAAGCGGTCGCTGGGCAGGCCAGCCACGCTGAGCGCGGCGATGGCGGCGCAGGCACCGGGGATGGGGCTGACCTTGATGCCGGCCGCACGCGCAGCGCGGACCAGACGGAACCCGGGGTCACTGACCAGCGGCGTGCCGGCATCGCTGACCAGGGCCAGCGACTCGCCGGCCTGCAGCCGCGAGACCAGACGCTGGGCCAGGGCATCCTCGTTGTGTTCGTGCAGGGCCACCAGCGGTTGTTGGATGCCGAAATGGGACAGCAGCTGGCCACTGCGGCGGGTGTCTTCGGCACAGATGGCCGCCACCGAGCGCAGCACCTCCTGCGCGCGCGGGCTCAGATCGGCCAGGTTGCCGATCGGGGTGGCGACGACGTACAGGGTTGGCACACTCATTTCAGCGGTACTCACGGGGCAAGGGTAGAATCGTAGCGTGTACCCGGCCAAGGCCGCTGCCCTCATCGCATGGACCCGATCATGAACAAGCCCGCCGCACGGATCTCCGCCCTGTCGCTGTCGTTGATGCTGCTGGCCGGCTGTGCCACCACCAGCCTGACCAGCGCGCCCGAATCGCCGGCCCAGAGCCAGGCGCTGGCGCTGATCGACCAGGGCAAGCCGCGCGACGCCGCACTGCAGCTGGAAGGCCTGGCTGCCACCCTGCGCGGCGGTGCCCGCGCCAACGCCCTGGCCGACGCCGCCTGGGCCTGGAACCTGGCCGGCGACAGTGCCCGCGCACGCAGCCTGCTGGGCCAGCTCACCTCCCGCCAGCTGACTGGTGCCAGCCTGCAACGCTACCAGCTGACCGGTGCCGAGCTGGCACTGGGCGACAAGCAGCCGGCGCAGGCGCTGGCGCTGCTGAAGGACAGCGGCGACAATGTGCTGCCGGCGCTGCGCACGCGCTGGTACCTGGCCCGTGCCAGTGCCCTGCAGGGCACTGGCGACAACTTCGGCGCCGCCGCCGAACGCGCCCGCGCGCACGCCAGCCTGGCCGGCACGGCCCGCAACGAGAACCAGGCCGCCATCGCCGGCCTGCTTGGCACCCTCGACGATGCCAGCCTGCGAAGCCGTGCCGCCGCGCTGCCCGCCAACGATCCGCTGTACAACTTCGCCGGCCGCGCACTGATCGCGCGTGGCCTGCCGCTGCCGCGCCCGTTCGACCGCGATGGCGCTGCCCAGTTCGATACCAGCAAGCGCCCGCCGGCGCTGAGCGACGGTTACCGCCCGCCGGTCAAGCTGGCCGTGCTGCTGCCGCTCAGCGGCCGCCTGGCCACCGCCGCGCAGCCGGTGCGCGATGGCCTGCTGGCCGCCTACTACGGCGAGACCCGTCGCCGCCCGGACATCACCTTCATCGATACCGCTGGTACTGCGGCCGGTGCGCTGGCCGCCTATGACAAGGCCGTCACCGCCGGTGCTGACTTCGTGGTCGGCCCGCTCGGCCGCGACGAAGTGGACGCGGTGTATGGCCGCCAGCAACTGAAAGTGCCGGTGCTGGCGCTGAACCGTGGCAAGGATGCACCGCCGGCCGGAAGCGCTGGTTTCTCACTGGCGCCGGAAGACGACGGCATCGTCGCCGCCGAGTACCTGCGTGGCCGCGAGCGCGGCAAGGCGCTGGTGATCAACAGCGCCGACGACACCGGCCGCCGGGCCGCCGCCGCCTTCGCCCAGCGCTTTGCCCAGCGCGGCGGCCAGGTGGTGGCCACGATCGGCGTCAGCGATGCGGTCGGCGATGTCGGCACGCAGGTGCGCAATGCCGGTCAGGTCGACGCCGTGTTCCTGGCCGTGCGCGCACCGCAGGCCCGCCTGCTGGCGCCGCAGCTGGCGCTGGCTGGCGCCGGTGGCGCCACCCGCGTCGGCACCTCGCAGCTGACTGTCGGCAGCGGCAAGGTGGAGGAAGACGTGGCGCTGGACGGCATCGTCTACCCGAACGAAGCCTGGAACGTGCGCAGCGTGTCCGGCCTGCCGTCGGCAAGCCAGGTCGCCAGCACCCTGCCCAGCGCACGCGGTGCGGCCGGCCGCCTGTTCGCCTTCGGCGCTGATGCCTGGAAGATCACCGCCTACCTGGACAAGCTGTCCAATGAAGGTGGCCTGGACGGCGCCACCGGCACCCTGTTCCTGGACAGCAACGGCAACATCCTGCGCCAGCCGGCCTGGTCCACCTTCAATGGCGGCCGGCCGATGCCGATCGTCGGTGGTCGCTGAGCGCAGCCAACGGGGCTCGGCGGTGGAAGCCGCCGCCGAGCAGCATCTGCAACAGGCCGGATTGTTGCCGCGCGCGCGCAACGTGCGTTATCGCGGCGGCGAACTGGACCTGGTGATGGACGACGCCGGCACCGTGGTGTTCGTTGAAGTGCGCTACCGCGCGAGATCCGATTTCGGTGGCGGCGCTGCCTCGGTGGATCTGCGCAAGTGCCGACGCGTGGCGCATGCCGCGTTGCTGTACCTGCAGGACCATCCCGCGCTGGCCGATGCGCCCTGCCGTTTCGATGTGGTGGAAGCCACGGGTGAACCGCCGCAGTTGAACTGGCTGCGCGATGCGTTCCGGATGGATGATTGCTGATGGGTACCGTTTGCTTTGGCAGAGGCCGACTCTGGGCGGCGCGCCTGTGCCAGCCCAGGTTGGCACCCACCAGCACGCAGGCTGCCGGCACGACCCTGGAGCGTGACTGATGCCATCGATCATCACCCATGCTGCTGTGCCGCTCGCGCTGTGGTGCGCCGCGGATCGTGGCCGCGTTCCTGCGTGGCTGCTGGCTGCCGGTGTGGTCGCCGCGATGCTGCCCGATGCGGACGTGTCGGGCTTTGCATTGCACATTCCCTATGCTGATGCGTTCGGCCATCGCGGTGCCAGCCATTCGTTGTTGTTTGCCGGGGTGATGGCGGCGTTGGCCGCGGTGTTGGCGTTCTTCGGTAGCGTCCGACCTTGGGCGGCGGTTTCGTGCCAGCCAAGGTTGGCAGCTACCTCGCAGGCGGCGGTGTTCATCTTCATCTGCGCCGCCAGCCATCCCCTGCTCGACGCCATGACTTCCGGCGGCCTTGGCGTTGCCCTGGCCTGGCCGTGGAGCGAGCAACGCTTCTTCTCCCCGTGGCGGCCGATCCGCGTTTCACCGTTTGCGCCGCAGTTCTTCAGCGCGCGCGGCATCGCCACCCTGCTCTCTGAACTACGCTGGGTGTGGCTGCCGCTGGCCGCCGCCGTTGTTGCCTGGAAACTGATCCAATCCGCCCCTGCTGTTCCTCGAGATCCGTCATGAGTACTGCCCTGCCCGCTGCCCTGGTTGCCGAACTGTCTGCCCTGCTGGGCGCGGAGGGCTGGCATATGGATGACACCGCGCTGGAGGCGAACGCGCAGGACAACTCGTGGCGCCATCAGCGCCCCGCCGCCGTCGCGCTGCCGGCCAATGTTGAGCAGGTGCAAGCACTGGTGCGCGCCTGCCGTGCCCATCACGTGGCGCTGGTCGCGCGCGGTGCGGGCACCGGCACCACCGGCGCGGCGGTGCCGGTGCCCGGCAGCATCGTGCTGTCGTTCACCCGCATGGATCGCATCGTCGAGATCCGCGCCGGTGACCGCTGCGCAGTGGTGCAGCCGGGCGTGCTCAATGGAATGCTTCAGCAGGCGCTGGCACCGTACGGCCTGTTCTGGGCGCCGGACCCGTCCAGCGCGGAGATCTGCAGCGTGGGTGGCAACCTGGCCTGCAACGCCGGTGGCCCACGCGCGGTGAAGTACGGCACCAGCCGCGACAACGTGCTGGGTCTGGTCGCGGTCACCGGCACCGGCGAGGTGATCCGCTGCGGTGGCGCCTACACCAAGGATTCGACCGGCTACGACCTCACCCACCTGCTGGTGGGCAGCGAAGGCACGCTGGCGCTGATCGTGGAAGCCACCCTCAAGCTCACTCCGCTGCCGGTCAGCCAGGCCGGGCTGCGCGTGCTGTTCCGCGATGCCGATGCGGCCGCCGCCGCGGTGTCACGCCTGATGTCGCAGCCGGTGGTGCCCACACGCCTGGAATTCATGGACGCCCGCAGCCTGCAGCTGCTGCGCCTCAACGGTGCTGAAGTACCCGAGGCCGGCGCGATGCTGCTGGTCGAAGCCGATGGCGACCACGACACCCTGCCCTACCTGCTGCAGGCTCTGGCCAGCGCCGCTGAAGGCGACGGCATGATCGAACTGGACGTGGCGATGGAAGGCCGCGCGCGCGACCAGCTGTGGGCGGCACGCAAGGCGCTTTCACCCGCACTTCGCACCGTGGCACCGGGCAAGATCAATGAAGACGTGGTGGTGCCGGTATCGCGCATCCCCGACCTGGTGGCCGGCGTGCAGGCACTGGCATGCGAGTACGCGCTGACCATCGTCACCTTCGGTCATGCCGGCAACGGCAACCTGCACGTCAACATTCTTTACCACCCGGACGATGCCGACGAGAACGCCCGCGCGCATGCCGCGCTGCCGAAGATCTTCGAACTGACGCTGTCGCTGGGTGGCACGCTGTCGGGCGAACACGGCATCGGCCTGGCCAAACGAGATTTCATGGCGCAGGCGTTCAGCCCCGCCACGCTGGCGACGATGCGCGCGATCAAGGCCGCGCTGGACCCGGATGGCATTCTGAACCCGGGCAAGGTGTTGCCGCCGGTGTGACACCAACAGTTGCGCCCACCGCACTGTAGCGACGAGCCACGCTCGGCTGCTCTCCGCTCAACCCTTGGGATTCGGGTACGTCACTGGCAAAAGCTCGTAGCTGGCAGGATCCATTTCGACGCGATGCACCTTGTCACCCTGCGCGTCGTCGCAGGGCTCGAACATCCCTGGCACCGCGACGAGGTCCGTACCCAAGCCGTCGACCGGACGCACGGCATGTGCGTCGCCCTGAATTTTGACGCAATCGTCTTTTTTCGGAGCACCGTGCTGCGCGCGCATCACAGTTGCAAGAATTCTGAATTTGAAACTCTCATGATTGGTCCAGCAGCATCTTCGTGCGCATGATGCACACGCCACCGCAACCGGTGGCACGGGCTTCCAATCCCATTTGATCAACGTCATTTCCGCTTGCCTGCCGGGGTCGTTCATCCCTCGGATGACGTCGGCAGGCACGCTGTCAGCCAGTCTCTGGCGGGCGGTGCGTAGGGGCCTTGTGCCCGCCGGAGTTTCGCGACGTCAATCACCGGTATTGGAACCACGCACTGTCCGCCCCGCTCGCTGCTGAGCGGTGTGGCTTCCTGTTTCGCACACAAGGAAGCTGCCATGACCAAGTCGAAGTATCCGCACCTGTTCGCCCCCTCGGCGAAGCCACCGCGCGCCTGCCCAGCGATCTGGCACGCACCCTGGAGTACACCTTCGTTTCGCTGAAGGACGGCGACGGCAGCAACTCCGTCACCCTGCAGGCCGGCCTGCAGCACATCCGCCAAGGCGATGCCGCCGATGGCCAACCGTGGCCCGGGAACAACCGCAAGCGCGGGCAACGCCTGGCCCTGGCGCGTATCGACCGCGCCAATGCAGGGCTGAGTTTCCCGCTGGAACTGCTGCATGCCACCGAACGTGTGCGCGTGGACGGTGACATCGATCCGCAGATGGACGATGGCGCGCGCGAAGGGCTGCTGCTGGCCTGTCGTGGGCTGGCAGAGTATGTGGATGTGCAGTTGCAGGCGGCGTGATGCAGGTAGCGCGACGGGCGGTGCCCGGCGGGAATCGTCAACTCAATCGCTTCTGACGCACGGGTCAGTGATAGTCCGCCGTGAGCACCGCCTGCCCTTCCACCACACCGACCTTGAGCGCGCCACCCACACGCGTATAGCGCGCCTGCAGATCGATATGCTGCCAACCAGCACCGCCTGTGCCGTGGGTCCACTGCTGCCCAAGCACCACGGGCACGCCATTGCGCAGCAGCTCCACCTGCACGCCCACTGCGGTGGCGTTGGCGGTAGGCATCAACAGGCTACCGGTGGCCCCCGGTGCGTTGGCATCGGTCAGCGTCAGCCTGACCGGCACACCGGTAGCCTCACACCTCATCTGGACCGGGAAGGTTTCCTCGCGACTGCTGCCGGTTGTGCCCAGTACGTCGGCAGACACATCGGCCAGGGTGAAGCCGGCATCGCTGAGTTGGCAGGTGGGCTGTTTCACGTTCACCGTCACATTCAGTGTGTTGCGAAGCGAGAGCGGAAAGCGGGTGTGCTGCACCACCTCGGTGCCAAGCACTGTCGCGTCAACCGATTGCATGCCGGCACGCTTTACCACGCCCACATGGGGGTAGATCAACATCTGATCGCCGGGACCAACCGCGGCATTGACCGGGGTGCCTGTTCCCTCTGCAGCTGGCACCAGCTCGTAGCCACCAACGACACCCGGGTTGGAGGTCTTCACGTTCACCGGGAAGAAGAACAACGGCGAGGTGGGCCCCAGCTCATAGGTGGTGTAGGTCTTGCCGCGGTAGACCACGCTGGAGACCGGCGTCAGACCCATCGCTTCCAGCGAGACCCGCAGGGGCTGCACCTGGCCGACGTCGCAGTTTGACATCCACTGCGCAGTGGCACTGGCCACGCGCGTCGTGCCGGGTGCATCCGCCGCAAGCATGTCCACAGAGAGATTGATGGTACGCGGAGAATGGGCCTCGGTGCAGGCCAGCGCTGCGCCCGCTGACAGGCACAATACAGCCCCGCCAAGCAACCGCGCGATGGCTCTGGGGCTGACATGGGCATGGAGGTATGAATGCATGAATCACCTGGAGTAGGTCCGAAGAGGGGCGCTTACTTGTAATCCGCCGTCACGGTGATCTGCGCGCTGACATCGCCCGCCTTCAGCAATGTGCCGGCCTTGCGGTAGTAGCCGGTTCGCATGTCCAGCTTACCGGTGGCCGCACCATTCACGGGAACTGTCTTCTTCGCTCCTTTCTGCAGGAACGTGCCGCCGGTGGTGCCATCCAGCAGCGCCACGGCCACACCGGTCGCACCGCTGGCAGCCTGGTTGAGCCAATGCCCGTCCTGTGCGGCATCGGCGGCGCCGTCGAAGGTCAGATCAACGCTGGTCACGCCCACGCAGCCGGTGAAGTTCAGTACCGCTGGCTTCAAGCCATTGTCATGCCCGGTCTTCAGATCGGTGGCATCGATGTCGGCCAGTGTGACCGGCACGTTTGCCATGGTGCACGTGCCAGGCAGCACCTTGCCGGTGACGGTGATGGTGGCCGAATCAGCATGGGCCTGTGTGGCAACGCCGAACATCAGCAGGGCCGCGATAAGATCAGGGGTTCTCATTTGGGAGCTCCAGAAGTTGAAGTAGAAACACCGTCGGCCAGCAGTGCCGGCGGAATGGCCGCACACCGTGCCTGGGCCCAGTACTGGCCGTGCGCATCAGCCACTTCGGGCATGGTGTAGTGCAGGCGGCAGGCCATTCCATCTTCGGTCTGCACGTGCACGAAGCCGGTCGGTTCCAGCCCGCGTAGAGCCACCACACCGCCCTGCCCGACCTGGCCCAACGTGCGGCCATCGGCGTGCATGATCTGCGCGCCATATGCCAGCGGGGTGCCGTCGGCATGGCTGGCGTCGATCAGCCACAGGCGTTCGTTGCGCGACTGGAAGCTGACCTTGACGATGCTGCCGGCGCTGGGTGCCACGCGCTGCGAGCTGGCCTGCACCTCCACATCCAGCGGCAGGTGGGCAGTGTCCAGGTTGATCTGGTTCCAGCGGTACGGACTGGTGTACGGCAGCACCGCATAACCATTGCCGGCTACGGTGACGTTGCGGCCACTGCCCACCGTGGCGCCTTGTGCGCCCTGTGCGTCCACCAACGCAAAGCTGTCGCCCAGCGCCGGGCCGAAGTTGATGCCACCTCCGTGCAGTACCACGCTGCCGGTGGCACCTGCATTGAAGCTGCTGCTGCCGTTGGCACGGCTGTAACCGGCGCTGAGATCAGCACGGCTGCCCTGGTAGCTGGCATAGGCGTTGTAGCCGCTGCCGCCCTGGCCGCGGCTGCCCGACAGGCTGTAGGACAGTGCGCGGTCCTCGCCCAGGTTGCCGTTGATGCCCAGCTGCTGCTGGCTGCCCAGGTGGCTTTCATTGTACGTAGCGGTGGCGCGCGGCGCATTGGAAGTGCGGCCCAGCGGCAGGCTGAGCATGAATGACAGGCGCGTATCGGGCGCGCCGCTGGCCATGCGGTAGCGCGTAGCCGACACGGTGTAGTTGGCGCTGCGGAAGCTGCTGTGGAAGCCCAACTGCAGATCGTTATGCTTGCCCGCGCGGTTCCAGTAGGTCACATGGCCACCGGACAGGTACAACTGGCCGCGCGTACCCACGCGCTGCGAGAAGTTCAACTGGAAGCGCTGGCGGGTACGCATCACGAACGCATTGGCGGCCTGCGGCCGATCGAACGACAGCTGCGAGACATCGGTGAGGGTAAAGAAGCCCTCGGTGCTGTAGCGGTACGCGGCCAGGCCCAGGTTGGTGCCAGTGCGCGCCACGCTGCGCTGGTAATTGAGGCGGTAGCTCCGACCCGATTGTGCCGGCAGGCCAGGCACACTGGTGCGGGCATTGGTGACGTCGGCACCGATGGCACCGACCGGCGTGTTGAAGGCCGCGCCTGCCAGGCCGGCCTGGTAGTGCTCAGCCACCTGCACGCCGCCCAGCAGGGTCATGCGGTTGTTGACGCCGCGCGCGTAGGTGCCTTCGGTGAAGCGCAGCGTCTGCTGATACAGCCCCGTGTTGCGAAGTTCTCCAGCGGTAACGCTGAAGCGCTGGCTACCTTCGCGCAACGCCTGCGGCACGGCGGAGAAAGCGACCGTGAAGCGCTCCTCGCGGCCATCGGCCTCGTTGACGGCCACCTCCAGATCGCCGCTGCCGGCGTTGGGGTACAGATCATCAATGGCGAACGGACCCGGGGCCACCGTGGTTTCGTACAGCACCGCGCCGTTCTGGCGGATGGTGACGCGCGCACTGCTCTGCGCCACGCCACGCACCACCGGGGCGTAACCACGCAGCGAGTCGGGCAGCATGCGTTCATCGGTGGCTACGCGTACGCCGGTAAAGCCCACGCTGTCGAACAGCTCGCCACCGGTGTTGCTCTGGCCAAGGGTGAACTGGCTGTTCCAGCGCGGCAGATCACGCTGCAGGTAGCTGTTGAGCGTACTGAAGTGCGTACCCTGCGCGGTGTGGCTGACGGAGCTGCGGTGGCGCAGTCGCCACGCGCCCAGGTTCACGCCGCTGGTGATGCCGACGTAGCTGTTCTGCTGGCCCTGGCTGCGGTAGTGGTTGACGGTGTAGCCGAAGAACGCGGCGGTGATGCCATGGTCGCGCTGCTCGGGGGCGACGAAGCCGCGTGCCTGGCGCTGCAGCGCCACCTGCGGCAGTGAGATATCCAGCCGCAACTGGCTGTCGTCGTAGTTGACGCGTGCACCGTCGATCACCGCATGCAGATCTACGCATTGTGGGTTTTCAGCGGATTGCACGGCTTCGCGCGCAGCGTCGCTCAGGCCCAGTGCAAGCAGCAGCTGCGCGGGCATGCAGGGCTTGGCAACGTAAGCCGTCTCGGATTCCACAAGCTCGATGTCATCGCGGCGCACGAACTCGCCGTTGACATGGATATCGACGCTGTAGTGACCGGGTTCCACTGGATTACCCATGCTGAAGCGTGCCAGGTCGCCGCTGCCGAAGCCGGTGGCGAAGCCCTCACTGAACTCCACTTCGCCGCCTGGTTGCGCGTGCGCAGGCAGCGTGCCCGCAAACACCAGTGTGGTGCTGATGGCCGCAGCCAGCGCGGTATGTCGCAGGCAGTACTGCGCGGCGCTTTGACAGGGGGAGGAAAACAGGCGCATGGCGTCGACGCGGCCGCAGTGCAGCCCCGGTAGTGTTGGGAGGCGTGCAGACTAGGCCGCGATCGCGCAATCCAATATGCAACTACTTGCAGTTTTCCCGGAATGTAAGCGTTTGCAACAAGTTGTATGGTCCCCGACGGACATCAGGCCGAACATGCGCCGGCAGATAAACGGGCGGGCGTCGTCCCGTGTCGGCAACGGATCTGCCTGCGGGCATCTCGCCCTCTGCCCCGTCCACCCATCGCACAGATGACGGGTGGCGTTCCCGATTCCATCACTTGTTGAAGAGCACACCCATGAAGAACCTGAAGACCCCGATGGCCCTGGCCATCCTGCTGGCCGCTGCCCCGGCAGTTGAAGCGGCCGACCTGACCATCACCGGCGAGATTGTTGAAACCACCTGCGCTGCCACCATCAACGGGGGTGTTGCCGTGGCAATGGGCAAGATGGATCTGGAAGACCTGAAGAGCAATGAGCGTATCGGCCGTCGCGACCTGGACGTGGCCGTGGCGTGCCCGGGCGCCGCCGGCTCGCACGATGTAGCGGTGAAGTTCAGCGGTGCGTCCACGGCGGATGGCGGCCTTGCGCTGACCGCGGCCAGTGACGCCGAAGGCGTGGCGTACAAGATCTATGACAGCACCGATACGCTGCTGAAGATCAACAGCGCGCCAACGCAGTTCGTCACCGTCACCGATACCGCACCGCAGACAGTCAAGCACAGCGTTTGGTACACCAAGACCGGTGCGGCGGCTGACATGGTCGCCGGCAAGGCCAACGCCACCGCGCAGATGGACATCATCTACAAGTAAGCACCCTGCCCGGTGGTGCACTGCCGGGCGGTTCTTCCCCAGGACATTCCCATGAACATTCGCGCATGCGCACTGCTGCTGGCTCTGGGCTGCACAGGCCACGTGCTTCCCGCTACGGCGGCAGTGACACTGCAGGGCACCCGCGTAATCTACGACGGAAGCAAGGGTGCGGTGACGGTGAACGCCAACAACCGCGGTGACAAGGTTTCGCTCGCCCAGGTGTGGCTGGATGATGGCGACGCGAGCGCCAAAGCCGGCAGCCAGAAACTGCCGTTCGTGCTGACGCCAACCACGCGCCGCATCGAGGCTGGCCACGCACAGGCGTTTCGGCTGACGTATGCGCCAATGGCCGGAGCCGCAATGCCCAGCGACCGCGAATCGTTGCTGTACTTCAACCTGCTGGACATCCCGCCGAAGCCCGAAGCAATGGATGGCCAGAACCTGCTGCAGTTCGCCGTCCGCACGCGGGTGAAGCTGTTCTATCGCCCCGCCGGCCTGCCCGGCAATGCGCGCGACGCCGCGGCGGCATTGCAGTGGCGCGTCGAAGGACAGGCATTGCAGGTGTTCAACCCCAGCGTCTACCACGTGACGTTGAGCCGGCTGACGCTGCCCGACGGCAAGGTGATCGAGGTGGACATGGTGGCACCGGGCGAGCGATTGAACCTACCGCTTCCGTCGGGCGCATCTGTGCCGGGAACCCTGAAATTCCAATGGCTGGACGACTACGGCACGGCGCGCGATGCCGAGGCAAAGGTCATCTATTGACGCCGGACAATGGCTCGGCGCCACCAAAAGAGAAAAGCACGCAACATGAAAAAAATGATGATTCCGCTTACCCGCTATACACAGTTCAGCGGGCGCGCCAACCGCAGCGAGTACTGGTGGTTCCAGTTGTTCATCGTGATCGTTTCGATCCCGTCGTACATCCTGAGCTTCTATGCCGGTTACAGCGGTTCGCAGGGCCTCGCCCTGGCATCGACCGGACTGAGCGTGGTGATGTGGCTGGTGTTCGCCTTGCCGTGCATTGCCGCAACCATCCGCCGCCTGCACGATACCGATCGTTCGGGCTGGTGGCTGCTACTGGCGTTCGTGCCGTTTGCCGGCCTGCTGCTGCTGGTGTTCCTGGTACTACCCAGCACGCCGGGCGACAACCGCTTCGGTGCGCCGGTTCCGCACGTGTAACCAGGCCCCGTTGGTAGGTACCGACCTTGGTCGGCACGGTGTTGCCATGCGCGACTGACACATCCATGCCAACCAAGGTTGGCACCTGCCAGAGCAACACCGATGTGCTTTGCTTGGCGCCAGATCCCTTTGCGGCGCAAAGGGATCCTGCCCCCGAAGGTTGGCACCCAGCAGGGCAGTACCGCTGCGGCTACGCGAAGTGCTGGTAACCACCACCGGCGGCTTCACCATCCACATGCACGCCCTGCCCTTCGGCGATGCGGCCGATACGGGTCAGCGGCAGGTCCAGCGATTCGGCGAGGTAATGCAGCGCGTCGCGCTGGTCGGCGGCGGCGGTGAAGCACAACTCGTAATCGTCGCCACCCCGCAGCGCGCATTCGCGGGCGGTTTCGCGGCCCAGCAGCTCGCGCAGCGCGTTCGAGATCGGCAACAGATCGGCATCAACATGGGCAGCCACCGCGCTGCGCGTGGCGATGTGGCCCAGGTCGGCCAGCAGCCCATCAGACACATCCACCGCCGCATGCGCGAACGCACGCAGGCGCAGGCCGAGGGTGACGCGCGGCGTGGGCCGCAGCAGGCGCAGGCGAAGGCTTTCGTAGTCGGCCAGCAGCGTGGCGGTGGTCACGTCCAGCGCGCCCTGCTGCCAAAGCTTCAGTGCACCGGCGGCATCACCGATCGTGCCGCTGACCCAGACATCGTCGCCCACCTGCGCGCGGTCGCGGCGCAGGGCCTGGCCGCGGCCAACCTGGCCCATCGCGGTCACGGTCAGCGACAGCGGGCCACGCGTGGTGTCACCCCCAATCAGTGCGATGTCGTGCTGGTCGGCGAGCGCGAAGAAGCCATCAGCGAAGGCCTCGATCCAGTCTTCGGTGGCTTCCGGCAATGACAACGCCAGCGTGCACCAGGCCGGGCGCGCGCCCATCGCGGCCAGGTCGGACAGGTTCACGGCCAGCGTCTTCCAGCCGATATCGAAGGCCGGGGTTTCCACCGGGAAATGCACGCCGCTGTTGAGCGTGTCGGCGGTGACCACCAGCTGTTCGTTCGGGCGCGGCTGCAGCAGCGCGGCGTCATCACCGATGCCAAGCAGGATGTCGTCGCGCTCGAGGGTGCGGGCGCGGATGCGGTCGATCAGGGCGAATTCGGCCAGGGACATGGGGCGCTCCGGCGGGTTGCATGGATGGGCGGCGGGCGCGAATGCGGGCGGATCGTGCCGATCGGATGGAACCGGCAGGGTAGAGCCGACTGTTAGTCAACTGCCTTTCCATCAGCGGTCGTATCGCCGGATCAAGAGCAGTCGACTAACAGTCGACTCTACCAAAGCAGATTCCCGCGCCGTTCAACGAACGATTCGGGACGCAGGGGGGGTCAGTGGCCCGATTCGACCTTGCGCCATTCCACGGCGGCACGATCCAGCACGCCGTTGACGTAGGTGTGGCCATGCTCGGAACCGAAACGCTTGGCCGATTCGATGGCTTCGTTGATCACCACGCGGTACGGCACGTCCAGGCGATAGCGCAGCTCGTAGCCGGCCAGCCGCAGCACGGCGCGTTCGATCGCGTCCACTTCGTCGATGCCACGGTCCAGGTACGGGGCGAACGCATCGTCGATGTCACGGCGGTTGTCCAGCACGCCATGCACCAGCGCTTCGAAATAGGCCAGATCGGCAATTTCGCGGGCCTGCTCGTGGGCGAACTGGGCGATCAGCGACTGTGCGTTGCCGCCCGAGATCTGCCAGGCGTAGATGGCCTGCACGGCACGGCGTCGCGCGCGCGAGCGCAGCACCGGATCGACACCATCGCGGCGGACGGGTTTACCGGAGGGCTTGCCCTGGGTGTTCTTGTTCATGGCAGCTGCTCCAGAAGGTTGACCATTTCCAATGCGGCGAGTGCGACTTCCTCGCCCTTGTTGCCGTGGCTGCCGCCTGCGCGGGCCTCGGCGTCTTCTACACGTTCCACCGCCAGCACGCCGTTCAGCACCGGCACGCCGAAATCCAGCTGCACGCGCATCAGGCCCTCGGCGCAGCGATCGGCTACGTGCTCGTAGTGGCGGGTGTCGCCACGGATCACACAGCCCAGAGTGAGGATGGCGGCGTGTTCATGGGCAGCGGCCAGGCGCGCGGCGACCAGCGGCAGTTCCCACGCACCCGGCACGCGGATCACGTCGATGTTGGCTTCGGTAATGCCGTTGCCGGCCAGGCTCTGGCGGGCGCCAGCGACCAGCGTGTCGGTGATACGGGCGTTCCAGCGGCTGGCCAGGATGGCGAAGCGCGCCGACTCGGGAGTGCGAAGATCGCCTTCGTAGTGGCTCATATGCGGCTTGGGGATTCGATTAAGGGGTAATTCTAGCGTGGATGGGCCCCGGCCGTGGTTGGCGGGGGCCTGGAGCGGTGCCGACCAACGGTCGGCACCCACCGGAATTGCCGGCCAGCGGCCGGCACTACCGATCCTTGGCGCGGCAGGGGTTACGGGGCCACCGTCTCCACCACTTCCAGGCCGTACCCGGCCAGGCCCACCTGGCGGCGCGGGGTGCCCAGCACGCGCAGCTTGCCCAGGCCCAGGTCGGACAGGATCTGCGCGCCGGCACCGTTGCGGCGCCACTGGCTCACGTCCTTGTCCTTGCCCGGCACCACTGGCGCCGGCTGCTGGCGCAGGCGCGCCAGCAGCGCTTCGCCGTCGCGCGGGGCCTGCAGTACCACCATCACGCCGGCGCCTTCGGCATCGATCGCGCGCAGGGCGTCGGTGGCGGCCACGCCGAAATCATCCCGACGCCAGTGCAGCAGGTCGGCCAGCGGGTTTTCCACCTGCACCCGCACCAGGGTCGGGGTGTCGGCTTCCGGCGTGCCGCGGACCAGCGCGAAATGCAGGTCGTGGGCGATGCGGTCGCGGTAGGTGACCAGCTTGAACGGGCCGAATTCGGTGTCGATCTCGCGCTCATCAACGCGCTCGATGGTCTTCTCGGTGGCCAGGCGGTAGGCGATCAGGTCGGCGATGGAGCCCATCTTCAGGCCGTGCTCGCGTGCGAACACTTCCAGTTCCGGGCGGCGCGCCATGCTGCCGTCCGGGTTCAGGATCTCCACCAGCACGCCGGCCGGTTCCAGACCGGCCAGCATGGCCAGGTCCACGCCGGCCTCGGTGTGGCCGGCGCGGGTCAACACGCCGCCCGGCTGCGCGATCAGCGGGAAGATGTGGCCCGGCTGGTGCAGGTCGGCCGGCTTGGCGTTGGGCTTCACCGCCGTGCGGATGGTGTGCGCACGGTCATGCGCGGAGATGCCGGTGGTGACACCCTCGGCAGCTTCGATGCTGACGGTGAAATTGGTCTGGAACTGCGCGGTATTGGCCTGCACCATCGGCGCCAGGCCGAGATCGGCGGCGCGCGTGCGGGTCAACGGCAGGCACACCAAGCCACGGCCGTGGGTGACCATGAAGTTGATGTCCGATGGCTTGACCAGCTCGGCGGCCATGATCAGGTCGCCTTCGTTCTCGCGGTCTTCGTCATCAACGATGACGACCATGCGGCCCTGGCGGATGTCTTCCAAAATCTCGGGGATCGGGGCGAAATTCATGCGCGGGCTCCTTCACCCAACAACCGCTCGACATACCGAGCGACCAGATCGATTTCAAGATTGACCGCGCTGCCCTCGCCGGTGGCGGAGAACGCTGTATTGGCCACGGTGTGCGGAATCAGCGCGACTTCGAAGCCTTCATCGTCCACTTCGTTGACGGTGAGGCTGACGCCGTCCACGCAGATCGAGCCCTTCTTGGCGATATAGCGGCGCAGCGAGGCGGGCGCAGCAAAGCGCCAGCGCTGGGCGCGTGCATCTTCGTGGATGGACAGGACCTGGCCGAGGCCATCGACGTGGCCGCTGACCAGATGGCCGCCGAGGCGGTCGGTCGGGCGCATGGCGCGCTCCAGGTTGATGACGGCACCCTCGCCCAGCTTGCCCAGCGTGGTCAGGCCCAGGGTCTCGGTGGAGGCATCGGCCTGGAAGCTGTTGGCGTCGAATGCGATGACGGTGAGGCAGACGCCGTTGATGGCAATGCTCTCGCCCATCTGCACGTTGTCGAACGGCAGATTCCCGACATTGAAGGTGAAGCGGACATCGCCGCCGATAGGATCGCGTGCGGCCAGACGGCCGACGCCTTCGATGATTCCAGTAAACAAGAAACGTTCTCCGCAGGATGTGAGCGAAAAACGCCGCAAGGCAAACAGGCACGCACAGGGCATGCGCCCTGTGGCACCGTCTTCTTTCATCCGGACTATGACCGTCGGCTCCGGCATTGGACCGGATCTGCTGACCCCCGGCCGTGGGCCGGGGCGCTCGCGGGCTCGTGCTTGCGCACCTACCGCCGGTGGGGAATTGCACCCCGCCCTGAAGACGTTTGTGTACCGGCGAACCGGCGTAGCCAGTGTAACAGCCCGGGCTGAACGGGGTCGGATGCTACAGCTGTGACGGCCGTCGTTCGCAATTTGTAAAACTTTCATTAAAATTCTGCCCCGGACGACATGATGTCGCCACGGGCAGCCGCAAGGGCAGGCCCGCCAATGGACTGAAATTCACAGGAATTCCCATGCGCAAGATCCTGATCGTGGCCGCCCTGCTGGCCGCCGCCCCGTTCACCGCGTCGGCCGACGCCCTGAGCTACACCTACGTTGAAGGTGGCTGGACGCAGGTCAAGGTTGACGACAACGCACTGGACGACCCGAAGGTCGACGGCGGCTACCTGCGTGGTTCGGTCGCGCTGGCCGAACAGGTCTACGTGTTCGGCGGCTGGTCGCGTACCAGTAAGACCCGCCATTACGGCGAAGATTCGCTGAAGCTGGAACTGAACCAGCCGGAGCTGGGCATTGGTTACCACATGCCGTGGACCGACCGCGTGGACTTCACCGCCGATGCCGCCTGGGTGCGCCAGAACGCCGAATCGACCCTGCGCTATGACGGCGAGCGTTACCACGGCAAGGACCACACCAACCTGGGCCGCGTCACCATGGGTATCCGCGGCAAGCCATCGCGCATGACCGAAGCCTGGGCCAAGGCCGGCTACATGGATGGCGGCAACAACTTCAAGGGCACCTGGGTCGGCACCGTTGGTGGCCAGATCAACTTCACCAAGACCTGGGGCCTGGTGGGCGAGATCTCCGGCTACCGCGACGTCACCCAGTACTCGGTTGGCGTGCGCGCCAGCTTCTGATCCAACGATCGCTTCTCGTCGAGCGATCGAACGGGCCCCGCAAGGGGCCCGTTTTTTGGGCCGGTGTGCAACCGTCATGTGACCGCTGGTCGCCATCGAAAGTACTGCGGGTGCGCTAGGCTTGCGCGCCTCTGGAACAGGAAAACACCGTCATGAAGACCTTCACCCGCACGCTGCTGGCCAGCGCCCTGCTGTGCACCCCGCTGCTGGCCGGCGCCGCACCGGCCCAGCTGACGCCCGAACAGGCCTTCGACCTGTATGCGCGCACCCTGCTGGAAGACGACGCGGCGGCTACGCGCACGCTCAACGATGCGCTGAAACCCGCCTTTGAAGGCCAGGACGCGGTGACCCCGACCCCGGGTGCACTGGCCAAGGCCCTGGCCGAACCGTGGCAGACCGTGCTGGCCAGCGCCGGCGACAAGACCGACACTGCGGCCACCGAAGCGCTGTACGCCAAGGCCCTGCGCGATTCGAAGTGCCGCGCGACCAAGAGCGTGATCGAAGACAACGAATACCTGGAAGACCAGAAGCTGGCGCGGATCACCTTCAGCTGCCAGGTGCCCGACCTGGGCAAGGTGCGCCCGTTGTTCGCCGCCAGCCTGGCCGCCGATGCCAGCCCGGCCTCGCGCAAGCAGTTCACCGATGCCTATACCCAGGCACTGCAGAGTGCCGCGCGCGTGCCGGTCAGCGGCACCTTCACCCTGTACCCGGCCAAGGACAACGGCTACTGGTACAGCGGAAATTTCGATGATTTGGTCGGCACCGTGACCGGTGCGCTGGCACCGTTCGAAGAGTGGATGCAGGACGCGCAGGCGGCCACCGCGCCGAAGGTGACCGGCGTACCGGGCTGCGATCTTCTGTTGCAGCAGCACCGCGCCTGCGTGGCGAAGATCGCGCCGGACCAGCTCAGTGGCGTGGACGCGATGGCCGAGGAACTGAAAGCCAAGGCGCAGGTGAAGTCGGCCAACGAGATGACGCAGGAGTGCAAGGCCCTGCGCCCTATCGCCGAGATGATGTGGACCGACGAATGCGCGTAAGACGCTAAGTGGTGGCGCCGGGCCATGCCCGGCAGTTCCATCCCACGACATGCGCCGGACAATGCCCGGCGCATGTCATTGCGCTACGACCGCAGCAACAAGCGGATGTCCTCACCCACCTGCCGCTGATCCACCACGCGCAGCCGCCGCTGCTGGTCCATCGCATCGATACCGAGGCCAGCCAGCAGCGGCCGACCGTTGTCGCCCAGCAGCGTCGGTGCCTGGTACAGCAGCAACTCATCCACCCAGCCGCCACGCAGCAGTGCGCCGGCCAGGGTCGCGCCGGCTTCGGTATGCACCTCGTTGATGCCACGTTCGGCCAGCAGGGCCAGTACCGCGCCAAGATCCAGGCGTCCATCAACACCGGGCACGCTGGCGAATTCGGCGTCGGCCGCATCCGGTGCGCTTACCGCTGCGCCATGCAGGTACAACGTCGGCGCCCCGCCCTCGCGTACACGGCTGCATTCCAGCGAACGCAGGCGCGAATCGAGCACTACGCGCAGCGGCGGCATCACCTCGGTATCGGCCAGGCGCACGGTCAGCATCGGGTCGTCGGCGAGGACGGTGTCGGCGGCGGTCAGGATCGCGCCGGCGCGGGCGCGCCAGTGCTGCACGTCCTCGCGCGCGGCCGGGCCGGTGATCCATTTGGAGCTGCCATCGGCCATCGCGGTGCGGCCATCGAGGCTGGCCGCCAGCTTCACCCGCAGCCAAGGACGGTTGCGCTCCACGCGTGACAGGAAGCCCTTGTTGAGCTCGCGCGCCTGCGCGGCCATCAGGCCTTCGGCGACCTCGATGCCCGCATTGCGAAGGAGATCGAAGCCACCGCCGTCGACCTTCGGGAACGGGTCGCGCATCGCGGCGACCACGCGCGACACGCCGGCTTCGATCAGCGCCAGCGCGCAGGGTGGCGTGCGCCCGTAGTGCGCGCAGGGTTCCAGGGTGACGTAGGCGGTGGCGCCGCGTGCTTCGCTGCCGGCCTCGCGCAGGGCGAACACTTCGGCATGCGGACCACCGGCGCGCTGGTGCCAGCCCTGCCCGACCACGCGTTCGCCGTGGGCGATCACGCAGCCGACCATCGGGTTGGGGCGGGTGGTGTAAGCGGCGCGCTCGGCCAGGCGCAGCGCGTTGGCCATGTGCAGGTGGTCGAGGACGGAGAACGGGATGCTCATGCCGCCATGGTACCGCCGCCGGTGTGGATGCACGCCATCGGTAGATCCATGCCATGCGTGGATGGAGCCAGTCAGCCCTTCTTCTTCTTGGTCAGGGCAATCACGTCGCCCAGCAGCTGCAGCTGTTCGGTACTGGACGGCAGGTCACGTTCCAGCTTCTCGATCTCCTCGCGGAAATCGGCCACGTCCTCGAAGCTGCGGTACACCGATGCGAAGCGCACATAGCCCACATGATCGAGCTTGCGCAGTTCGTTCATCACGAACTCGCCGACCTTGATCGAAGGCACTTCGCGCTCGCCGCTGATGCGCAGCTGGTGAACCACCGCGCGCACCGCCGCCTCGATCTTGTCTTCGGCCACGGCACGCTTCTGCAGCGCGCGGTCGAAGCCCGCCCGCACCTTGCGCTGGTCGAACGCCTCGCGGGTGCCGTCGCTCTTGACGATGGCCGGCAGCTTCAGTTCAACCGTTTCCATGGTGCTGAAGCGCTCGCCGCACGCCTCGCACTCACGCCGACGACGGATCGTCGCGCCGTCTTCAGAGACGCGCGAGTCAATGACCCGGGTATCGGCATGTTGGCAGAAGGGGCAATGCATGGAACGCCTGGCTCAGGGGGCAACCTAGATGCCACGGTCATGGCAGCGTCGCAAAGGTACCTGAGAAAGGGTCCAGCAGCAAATGCTGCCTGCGCGGAAGTGCCTGCGCGAAAGCCGGAATGGGCGCCTGATGCGCTCTTTGGCCCGCCACTCAGCCGGCCGGGCCGGACGCCGGAGTATTCCCGCCCCAGCGCAACCACAACAGGTGCGCGGCCAGCACCAGCAGCAGTGGGCCAAACCCGAGAAAGCCCAGGGTCGAGATCTCCCCTTCCTTGAAGGTGAAATACAGCGTGGCGGCGACGACACCCAGCGCGGCCAGTATTCCCAGCACCAGGCCAATCCATGCGACCACCGGCGCCTGATGCAGGCCTGCGCGCCCACGCCACAGGAAGAGGCCGCTCAGCCACATCCAGGACAGCAGGCCGAGCACTCCGGCCGATGACCAGAGCAGCAACAGCGAGTGCTCATCGCCAGTCAGATACTTGCCATCCAGCACGACCATCAACCCCAATACTGCCCCGGTGCCTCCTGCCGCCGCGGTGGGCAGGCCCACCAGCAGGCCTGCTATCCCCATCCATCGCTTGTGCTGCTGCTCCTCCCTGCGTTCCATTCCCTTTGATTGGCCGCGTCAGGCGCGGCGCTTGAGCCACACCAGCATGGCGGCCGGTACCAGCATCGACGGCCCCAGCAGCAGTAGTTCCAACGCGGCGCCCCCCTGCTGGAAGCCGAACCATGCGGTCATCCAGAGAACCGGCAGCGCGGCCAGCCCACCGGCCAGCAGCAGCCACCACCAGATCGCGCGCACCTGCAGGCCGGCCCGGCCCTGCAGCAGGTAGCCGGCGCTGAGCCACAGCCATGCCAGGCAACCCGCCACGCCGGCCAGGCCCCACAGCAGTGGCGCCAGATCGGGTGAGCGGTTGCCGCCGAAGGATTGCAGGCCAACAACCAGGAACATCACCGCGACCGCGCCGCCCATCGCCAGGCCGGGCAGGCCGAGCAGTACCGCCAACGCGGCATACAGGTATTTGAGGCGGCGCTCATCCATGCGCGGTGACTCGCGATGCCCGCGCTCGTACGGGCGGCACATCCACGGCATCGGCACGCGCACGCAGGAGCATCAGCATGCCGGTGGGCACCAGCAGCGACGGCCCTGCGAAGAGACCGCCCACCACCGCCGGGCCCAACCCGGAGAAGGTATATATCGCCAATCCCAGCAACGGCAGGCCCGCCAGCACGCCCATGCCCAGCAACCACCACCAGCGTGGCGAGGCCGTGCGCAGGCCCCGCAGTCCATCACGCAACCAGATGACGCTGAGCGCAACCCAGGCCACCAGGCCGACAAGCGCGGCCGTTCCCCAGACGCACATCACGGCGGCGAACCACAGCTTGTCAGCATCCAGCGAGACCAGGCCGATAACGCCCATGACCAGGGCGATGCAGGCACCGGCGCCGCCCATGAAAAGGCTGGGCAGGCCGAGCAGCGCGGCCAGCATCACGTACAGATACTTGAGGCGGCGCTCATCCATGCAGGGTTGCTCCAATACCGGGGTCAGCGCCCTTCCCTGCGGGAGGGGATCCGACCCCGGTTGCGATCAGCCGTAGACCGGGTACTTGCGGCACTGCGCGCTGACCGCATCGCGCACGCGGGCGATGACGGCTTCATCGGCCGGGGCGTCGAGCACGTCGGCGATCCAGTTGGCCAGATCCACGCAGTCCTGTTCGACGTAGCCGCGGGTGGTGACCGCCGGGGTGCCCAGGCGCAGGCCCGAGGTCACGAACGGCGAACGCGGGTCGTTCGGCACCGAATTCTTGTTGACGGTGATGTGGGCTTTGCCCAGCGCGGCTTCCGCGTCCTTGCCTGACACGTCCTTGCCGATCATGTCCACCAGCATCAGGTGGTTCTGGGTGCCGCCGGAGACGATCTTGTAGCCGCGCGCGATCAGCGTGTTGGCCATCGCCTGCGCGTTCTTCACCACCTGCTGCTGGTAGGCCTTGAAGCCCGGTTCCAGCGCTTCCTTGAAGGCCACGGCCTTGCCGGCGATGACGTGCATCAGCGGACCGCCCTGGATGCCCGGGAACACGATCGACTGCAGCTTCTTGACCAGGTCCTCGTCGGCGCCCTTGGCGACGATGATGCCGCCGCGCGGGCCGCGAAGGGTCTTGTGGGTGGTCGAGGTGACCACGTGGGCGTGTTCCAGCGGGCTCGGGTAAACGCCGGCGGCGACCAGGCCGGCGACGTGCGCCATGTCGACGAACAGGTAGGCCCCGACCTTGTCGGCGATGGCGCGGAAGCGCGCCCAGTCGATCACCTGCGAGTAGGCCGAGAAGCCGGCCACGACCATCTTCGGCTTGTGCTCCAGGGCCAGGCGCTCGACTTCGTCGTAATCGATCAGGCCCTGGTCGTTCACGCCGTACTGCACGGCATTGAACAGCTTGCCGGAAGCATTGACCTTGGCACCGTGAGTGAGGTGGCCACCGTGGGCCAGGCTCATGCCGAGGATGGTGTCACCTGGCTGCAGCAGCGCGAAGTACACGGCCTGGTTGGCCTGCGAACCGCTGTGCGGCTGCACGTTGGCATAGTCCGCACCGAACAGCTGCTTGAGGCGGTCGATCGCCAGCTGCTCGGCGATGTCCACGTATTCGCAGCCACCGTAGTAGCGCTTGCCCGGGTAGCCTTCGGCGTACTTGTTGGTCAGCTGGCTGCCCTGGGCTTCCATCACCGCCGGGCTGGTGTAGTTCTCGCTGGCGATCAGCTCGACGTGGTCTTCCTGGCGCTGGATTTCAGCGGCGATGGCCTTGGCCAGTTCGGGATCGTAGGATTCGATGCGGACGTCACGCGGGAACATCAGTCACTCCAGGCAATAGGGGGACAGCGGGCCTGCAATTGTAAGCCCGCCGGGGGGCGGCGGCGACCGCAGCCAACGGGGCTTGGCGCGCCGCGCATGGCATGATGTGCTGGCCCGGCTGCGTGCCGGCAGCCGCGCGGGCCGTTTACGCAACGCCCCGCCGGATTTCGGGAAACGTGATCCGCTTCCTTGCAAACTCATATTTTTTAATTAAGCAAGACTAAAGCCTGCCGATCTGCGGCCGATACGCCCTGTCCAAACAGGGGAAATCGCGCGTGATCCATTCGTACCTCGCTTCGCCGGCAATGACGCTGGCCGTTCGTCGCACCACTGCTTCCACCGGCCGTCGTGCCGGCTGCACCTCCTTGCTGGCACTGGCCATCGGCCTGGCCATGAGCGGCCATGCGGCCGCCCAGGCGACCGTCATCACCGAACGCGACCCGGCCGTACTGGACGGCGCCTGGTTCGCGCCGGGCGGCTGGACCAACGGCACCCCGCAGCTGACCGTTGAAAACCACGCGTACATCGACAGCCCGACCCAGGTCGTGGTGGATGTACCCAATGCCGTGTCGTGGCGGATCGACGTCGGCCACGCCAGCAGCGGCGAACTGCTGATCCACGATGGCGGCATCCTGGAGAGCACGGCGATCTTCATCGCCACCCAGGCCGGCTCCTCCGGCAAGGTGACCGTGACCGGTGCGGGATCGAAGTGGATCGGCAACAACAGCATTGGCGTGGGCCACTTCGGCAACGGTACGCTGGACGTGCTGGCCGGTGGTGAAGTGGACAACGCACAGGGCACCTGGGTGGCCTCTGAACTGGGCAGCACCGGCGTACTGACCGTGGCCGATGCCGGTTCGCGCTTTGCCACCGATCTGATCCACGTGGGCGCGCAGGGCGCGGGCACGGTGAACGTACGCGCCGGCGGCAGCTTCGAGACCGGCGTGGCGCGCCTGGGCAGCTACGCCGCCGTGGCCCACGGCGAAGCGCTGGTAACCGGCAGCGGTTCCAGCTGGTTGAACAACAGCGACCTGCTGATCGGTTTCACTGGCACCGGCCGCATGGTGGTTGAAGACGGCGCAACGCTGACCGTGCTGGGCAGCACCCAGCTCGCCCAGCAGCGCCACAGCCCCGGCATTTCCGATGCCGTGCTGGAACTGCGCGGCACCGGCACGCAGGCCACCACCGGCTACGTTGCCGTGGGCCAGAACGGTGTGGCCGAACTGAACGTGCTGGACGGCGCGCAGCTGACCGCGGGCGATGTGGGCGTGGGCGAAAACACCCTGGGCGACGGCACCTTCCGCCTGGCCGACGCGGGCAGTTCGGCCAGCATCGGCCGCCTGGCCATCGGCAACTTCGGCACCGGCGCGGTGCAGGTGAGTGATGGTGCGGTACTGAACGTTGCCGGCGTGCTGGGCCTGGGCGGTGCCAGCGGCAGCAGCGGTTCGCTCACCGTTGGCCCGCAGGGCACGCTGAACCTTGCCGGCGGGCAGATCTACCGTGGTGGCGGCGGCGCCAGCGTGCTGATCGACGGCGGGACCCTGCACTTCACCAACACCGCGTTCACGAGCAACGTGGACATGCAGTTGAATGGCATTGCGACGCTGGACACCGACCAGGTGGATGCACTGTTCAGCGGCACCCTGAGCGGTGCCGGCACCCTGCGCAAGATCGGCAGCGGCACCCTGACCAGCTACGCCGACAACCGCTACAACGGCGGCACCCTGGTGGAACAGGGCACGCTGGTGCTGGCCGGCAGCGGCGCGATCCGCGGTTCGGTGGACGTGGCCTCGGGCGCGACGCTGAAGCTGCAGCGCAACGGCCACACCGTGTTCGCCAATGTGCTGTCCGGTGCCGGTGATGTGGTCAAGCTGGATGCTGGTCTGCTGACCCTGCTCGGCGACAGCAGTGGCTTCACCGGCACCACCCAGGTACGGGCCGGTGCCATGGAAGTGCGCGGCAGCATCGGTGGCCTGGTCGACATGGCCGCCGGCACCGAACTGACCGGCACCGGCGAACTGGGCAACGTGATCATCCGCAGCACGGCCAGCCTGGCCCCGGGCCTGACCGGCGCCTCGGGAAGCTACGACGTGCTGTCGATGCGCGGCAACCTGCTGATGGAAAACGGCTCGCGCTATCTGGTCGATGTGGGCGCCGACGGCGGCAGTGACCGCGTACTGGTCGGCGGCACCGCCACCCTGCAGGGCGGCAACACGCTGGCCCTGGCCAGCAATGGTGACTGGTCGCCGCGCACCCGTTACACGATCCTGAGCGCCGCACAGGGCGTGCAGGGCACGTTCTCGGATGTCTCCACCACCCTCGCCTTCCTGAGCCCGACCCTGGACTACGACGCCAGCAACGTCTACCTGACCCTGGCCCGCAACGACATCGCGATGCCGGACATCGAACTGGCGTTCCCGGACGTTGTGGTGAACGACAACCAGAAGGCCGTGGCCGGCGCGGTGGAAGCGCTGGGCAATGGCAACGCGGTCTATGACGCGGTGGTGCGTTTGGACGTAGCCGACGTGGTGCCCGCCTTCGACAGCCTGTCCGGCGAGATCCATGCGGCCAACCGTGGCGCCCTGCTGCAGAACCGCTTCCTGCGCGATGGCATTGACCGCCACCTGGACGGTGCGGCGATGGCCGGGCAGATCGCACCCGGCGTGCGCGCCTGGGTAGCCGGCAGCAGCAGCCAGCGCCGTACCGATGCCAGCGCGCAGAACGCCGGGCTGCGCACCTCGCAGCACGGGCTGATGGCCGGCGCCGGCTGGATGCTGGGCGATGCACTGGAACTGGGCGTGGCCGCCGGCCAGCAGCAGCAGGTCAGCCGCCTGGCCCAGCGTGATGCACGCGCCGAAACCGACAGCACCGAGTACGGCGTGTACGGCCAGTACCGTTGGCAGGGCCTGAGCCTGCGCGCGGGTGTCAGCCGCGCAGACTACCGCACCGACAGTACCCGCACTGCGCAGGTCGGCAGCACCCTGTCCGAAGGCCTGGCCGCACGCGAGGACGCCACCGGCACCACGACCTTCCTGCGTGCCGGCTGGACCTTCGGTGGGCCGCGCCTGCAGCTGACCCCGGAACTGGAGCTGGCACAGGTGCGCCTGCGCAGCGACGGCGCCCAGGAACGCGGCGGCCACAGTGCGCTGCAGCTGGATGGCGAAACCGCCCGCTACCGCACCGGCCTGGCCGCGCTGCGCGCGGACTGGGACATCAGCGGTGGCCAGCGTGACCGTGCGGCGCTGACCGCGCGCGTAGGCTGGCAGGCAGCCGGCGGTGATCGCCTGCCGCAGGTCGCGGCGCGCTTCGTGGAAGGTTCGCAGGGCTTCGGCATTGCCGCTGCACCGCTGGCCCGTCGCAGTGCGCTGGCCCAGCTGGGCGTGGCGGTCAGCCCGACCGACAACAGCCGCCTGTCGCTGCAGATGCAGGGGCAGCGCGGTGATGGCCAGCGCGAGGTGGGCGCACAGCTGGATCTGTCGGTGGCGTTCTAAACGCTGGAACGGGTCGCAGCCCTTCCCGGTGGGAAGGGCTGCGACTCCGTTTCTGCATCAGCGGTTGTTGATGATGTAGTCGGCGATGATGCCGGTGGCCACGGCGACCAGCAGCAGGTTGCCGCGGTCATCGCGGATCCAGTGGTGGCCATACGGCGGGCGGCGCAGGTGATAGCGCGGGTAGTCATTCACCACGTAGATCGGGCCACGGTAGTAATCGCGGTAGCGGTGCCCACGCTGCCAGCCATAGCCCGGGCCCGGCCCGTAGCCGGGGCGGTAGACCACGCGCGGCGGCGGCGGTGCCGGGTGGTAGTGGCGGCGGTCGTGGTCGCGGCGCCAGTCGCGGCGGGCCTCGCGGCGGTCACGCTCCCAGTCGCGGCGGTCCTGGCGCCACTCGCGGCGGTCTTCGCGCCATTCACGGCGGTCACGGTGGTCGTTGTCGGCGAAGGCCGGAGCCACGGCGCCGAGCGCCAGCACAGAGGCCACGGCACTGGCCATTACTCGATTGATGCGCATGTCAGACCTCTGCTTGGGTGGGTGGTGAGCCCATATTGCGCATACGATCTGAACGGTTTCCGGCTGGAAACGCTTCCTCCTGCAGGACTGTGACGGAGTATTCAGGCCATAGCCAGCCGGGGGCCGCCTCCCGGGAGCGGCCCCGAACCGGTTCCGGCTATAATCAGCGGCATTCCATTTCAGTCTGTGCCCGCTGCCGCAACGGGATCTTCCCGTGACGGACCGGGCGCAGGGCCGCGCCTACGGAGACCGCATGTCCTCGCAATACATCTACACCATGAACCGCGTGTCCAAGGTGGTCCCGCCCAAGCGGCAGATCATCAAGGACATCTCGCTGTCGTTCTTCCCGGGCGCGAAGATCGGCCTGCTGGGCCTGAACGGCGCCGGCAAGTCCACCGTGCTGAAGATCATGGCCGGCGTGGACACCGATTTCGAGGGCGAGGCCCGCCCGCAGCCGGGCATCAAGGTCGGCTACCTGGCGCAGGAGCCGGAGCTGGACCCGACCAAGACCGTGCGTGAAGCGGTCGAGGAAGGCGTGGGCGAAGTGCTGCAGGCGCAGGCCGCGCTGGAAGCAGTGTATGCCGCCTACGCCGAGGAAGGCGCCGACTTCGACGCGCTCGCCAAGGAACAGGAGCGCCTGGAGGCGATCCTCGCCGCCGGTGATGCACATACCCTGGAAAACCAGCTGGACGTGGCCGCCGATGCGCTGCGCCTGCCGCCGTGGGATGCCGTGGTCGGCAAGCTGTCCGGTGGTGAGAAGCGCCGCGTGGCGCTGTGCCGCCTGCTGCTGCAGAAGCCGGACATGCTGCTGCTCGACGAACCGACCAACCACCTCGACGCCGAGTCGGTGGAATGGCTGGAACAGTTCCTGGCGCGCTACACCGGCACCGTGGTGGCGGTCACCCATGATCGTTACTTCCTGGACAACGCCGCAGAGTGGATCCTGGAACTGGACCGCGGCCGTGGCATTCCGTGGAAGGGCAACTACACCGACTGGCTGACCCAGAAGGACGAGCGCCTGAAGCAGGAAGACAACCAGGAAAAGGCTCGCCAGAAGGCGATCCAGAAGGAACTGGAGTGGTCGCGCCAGAACGCCAAGGGCGGCCGTACCAAGGGCAAGGCGCGCCTGGCCCGCCTGGAAGAGCTGCAGTCGGTCGATTACCAGAAGCGCAACGAAACCAATGAAATCTTCATCCCGCCGGGCGAGCGCCTGGGCAATGCGGTGATGGAGTTCAAGAACGTCTCCAAGAAGTTCGGCGACCGCCTGCTGTTCGACAACCTGAGCTTCCTGGTGCCGGCCGGCGCCATCGTCGGCATCATCGGCCCGAACGGTGCCGGTAAGTCGACCCTGTTCAAGATGATCACCGGCCAGGAAAAGCCGGATACCGGCGAGATCGTGGTCGGCCCGACGGTGAAGCTGTCCTACGTGGACCAGAGCCGCGACGCGCTGGAAGGCAACCACAACGTCTTCCAGGAAATCGCTGGCGGCCTGGACATCCTCAACATCAACGGCATCGAGATCCAGTCGCGCGCCTACATCGGCCGGTTCAACTTCAAGGGCCAGGACCAGCAGAAGATGGTCGGTTCGCTGTCCGGTGGTGAGCGTGGCCGCCTGCACATGGCCAAGACCCTGCTGCAGGGTGGCAACGTGCTGCTGCTCGACGAACCGTCCAACGACCTGGACATCGAAACCCTGCGTGCACTGGAAGATGCGCTGCTGGAGTTCCCGGGCAACACCTTCGTCATTTCGCATGACCGCTGGTTCCTGGATCGCATCGCGACCCACATCCTGGCGTTCGAAGGCGACTCGCACGTGGAATTCTTCCAGGGCAACTACCGCGAGTACGAAGAAGACAAGCGCCGCCGCATGGGCGACGACGCCGCACCGAAGCGCCTGCGCTTCAAGGCGCTGAAATAAGGCAACCGGAAAGGCCGCGCTCGCGCGGCCTTTCTCCTTTCGGTACCCGCCACGTCCATGCAAGCCGGCCAGCGGCCGGCCTTCTACCCATGAGTGACCCCATGTCCCTCTTCGAACGCCTGTTCCAGCTGCAGCAACACGGCACCACCGTGCGCACCGAGCTGCTGGCCGGTGTCACCACCTTCCTGACGATGTCCTACATCGTCTTCGTCAACCCCGAGATCCTCGGCACCACTGGCATGGATGCAGGTGCGGTGTTCGTAGCCACCTGCCTGGCGGCGGCGCTGGGTTCGGCAGTGATGGCGCTGGCCGCCAACTTCCCGGTCGGCATGGCACCGGGCATGGGCCTGAACGCGTTCTTCGCCTTCACCGTGGTCGGCGCTGCCGGCCTGCCGTGGCAGCAGGCATTGGGCGCTGTGTTCATTTCCGGGCTGGTGTTCCTGGTGCTGTCACTGACCGGGGTGCGCGCGTGGCTGGTGTCCGGCATTCCGGCGTCGCTGCGCTCGGCAATCGTGGCCGGCATCGGCCTGTTCCTGGCGATCATCGCGCTGCAGAAATCGGGCGTGATCGTCGGCAATGAAGACACGCTGGTGGCACTGGGGCCACTCAATACCGCGCCGCCGCTGCTGGCACTGGCCGGCTTCCTGTTGATCGCGGTGCTGGAAGCGCGCCGCATCCGCGGTGCGATCCTGATCGGCATCCTGGCCGTGACCGGCGCCGGCTGGGCGCTGGGCGACGTGCAGTACCAGGGCCTGGTGTCGTTGCCGCCAAGCCTGGCGCCAACCTTCCTGCAGCTGGACCTGCCGGGCCTGCTGCACCATGACGGCGGTGCGCCGATCGCGGTGCTGCTGCAGGTGGTGCTGGTATTCGTGCTGGTGGAAGTGTTCGACGCCACCGGCACGTTGTACGGCGTGGTCGGCCGTGCGGGCCTGCTGAAGCTGCCGGGCGCGCAGAAGCGCTTCGGCCGCGCCTTGTTGGCCGACAGCACCGCGATTGTTGCAGGCTCGCTGCTGGGCACCAGCAGCACCACTGCGTTCGCCGAAAGCGCCTCGGGCGTGCAGGTGGGCGGCCGCACCGGCCTGACCGCGCTGGTGGTGTCGGCGCTGTTCCTGGCCGCGCTGCTGTTCTCGCCGCTGGCGGCGATGGTACCCAGCTATGCCACCGCACCGGCGCTGTTGTTCGTGGCCGGCCTGATGCTGCGCGAGCTGGTGGAAGTGGACTGGAGCGACCTGACCGAATCGGTGCCGGCGGCGCTGTGTGCGCTGGCGATGCCGTTCACCTACTCGATTGCCAATGGCCTGGCGTTCGGCTTCATCGCCTATGCCGCGCTGAAGGCCGGCACCGGGCGCTGGCGCGAAGTGCATCCGGCGGTGTGGCTGGTCGCGGTGCTGTTCACCCTGCGCTACGCGTTGGAGTAAGCGCTGCCGGGGGTCGGATCCCATTGCTGCGCCATGGGATCTGACCGCTGTTCGAAGTGGCCGGCCAGCGGCCCGCACTACCCGAAGGGTTGGTTCACCCGCTGCGCACGGTGCTCTGGGATGATGGGCGCATGTCGCCGCCCATGCTGCCTTCCGATCCGTCTTCGCCGCTGCGCCGGCGCCTGCTGCGTGCCGCCCTGCTGGCACCGGTGGCGGGCGCGCTGGCCACCCTGCCCGGTTGTTCGCTGCCGGAACAGGTCGATGGTACCTTCCTGCAGCCCTGGCGCAGCCACCTGCAATGGGGCATGGCGGACTGGCAGCGTTCGCTGCAGCTCGCGCGCAGACTGGGCTGCAGGCAGCTGGTCCTGCAATGGACCGGCATCAGCGGCGGCGCCGATGGCGATTGGGAGCTGCCCGACACCAGCGTGCGCATGCTGTTCACCGCCGCAGCCGAAGCCGGTATCGCCGTGCGCGTCGGCCTGCCGTTCCAGCAGCACTGGTGGAAGGCGATCGGCGCAGACGATGCGACGCTGCAGGCGTTCTTCGCCGACAGCCTGGCGCAGGCACGCAGCTGGCTGGCGAAGGCGCCGTGGGCACGCCTGCAGGCGTTCAACGGCTGGTACGTGCCCTACGAACTGGAGCAGTACCACTGGGCCGACCCGGCGCGCCAGCAGTGGTTGGCGCAGTGGCTGCACGGCATCACCCAGGCCAGCGCGGACGGCGGTGGCAACTGGGCGATTTCCTGCTATTTCAGCCGCCTGGCCACCGACGGCAACCTGGTGACGCTGTGGGATGCGGTGCTGGCGCAGGCCACGCTGCGGCCGATGGTGCAGGATGGCGTGGGCGTTGCCGGCGCCGGCAACGTGCAGCAGCTGCAACCGCTGCTGCAGCATCTGCGCGAGCGTGGTGTAGTCTTCGATGCGATCGTGGAACTGTTCCGCGAACTGCCCGGCGGGAACAACGATGGCACCCAGTTCAAGGGCCAGACCGCCGATGCCGCGCGTATCGAACGGCAGCTGGCGTGGGCCCGCGACAGCGGCGCCGAACACGTGCTGGTGTACGCGCTGGACCCGTGGCTGTCGCAGGACACGCCGGAAGCAGCAGCCCTGCGCAAACGCTGGGGCGTGTAGGGGCAGTGCTGGCTGGGGTCAGAGCCCATTCCGGTGGAATGGGATCCGACCCCGTCCGCCTACAGCGCGCGGCCGATGATGTCGCGCAGGATCTCGCTGGTGCCGCCGAAGATGCGCAGCGCGCGGGCGTCGGCCCAGGCGCGGCCGATGCCGTATTCGCTGCTGTAGCCATAGCCACCGTGCAGCTGCAACAGGTCATCCAGCACCCGGCCCTGCAGTTCGGTGGCGTTGAGCTTGGCCATGGCGGCGCGCATCGGCTGCAGCCGCCCCTGCATCTGCTCCCCCAGGCACTGGTCGAGGAAGCTGCGCAGCATCGCCAGCTGCGCCGCCGCCGACGCCAGTACGAAGCGGGTGTTCTGGTGGTCGATCAGCAGCCGGCCGAACGCCTTGCGCTGGCGCACGTAGGCCACGGTCTCCTCAAGCATGCCCTCGGCCGATGCCGCTGCGCGCAGGGCGATCGCCAGACGCTCGGCTGCCAGCTGCTCTTCCAGGTAGGCAAAGCCGAGCCGCTCTTCACCCAACAGGTGATCGGCCGGGACGAACACCCCCTCGAAGAACAGTTCGGCGGTGTCCTGCGCGTGCTGGCCGACCTTGGCCATCGGTTCGCCACGGCTGACACCGGGCTGGCGCAGATCCACGCAGAACAGGCTGAGGCCACCGGCACCGAGTTCCGGCGCGACGGTCGCCACCACCACTGCCATATCCGCGTTGCTGCCGTTGGTGATCCAGGTCTTCTGCCCGCTCAGGCGATAGCCACCGTCCACGGCTTCGGCGCGCGTGCGGATCGTCTTCAGGTCGCTGCCTGCGCCAGGCTCGGTCATTGCGATCGCGCCGATCACTTCGCCGCGCGCCATCCTCGGCAGCCATGCGTCGCGGGCGGCCGGCGTGGCGTACTGCATCAGGTACGGCGCCACCATGTCCGAGTGGATCGAAAACCCGATGCCGAGGAAGTTGGCGCGGGCCAGTTCCTCGATCACGCAGGCGGCATGGCCGAAATCACCGCCCAGGCCATAAGGCTCGGGCAGCTGGCAGTTGAGCAGCCCCGCCTCGCCCGCGGCCTGCCACAGCGCGCGCGGGGTGATGCCATCGCGTTCCCACTGTGCGTAGTGCGGCGCGATGTGTTCATCGATGAAGCGACGCACCTGTTCACGGAACAGGTCGTGGTCGTCGCGGAAGACTGCACGCTCGGCCATTGCGTCAGCGGCTCACGCTGTCGGTACCACTGAGCTGCCCCTGCAGCACCGGAGCGCTGGCAGTACCGGTCAGGAACAGGCTGTAGTGATCTCCGGGCTGCAGCGCCGGCAGTTCCAGCGCGGTGCTGTCCTTGGCACCACAGCTGGCGACCAGGCGCGCCTTCACCGGATTGATCGCACGTGCTGCGCTGCGCCCGGCGGCCACCGCCGGGAACACCGCGGCGCCCTTGTCGGCCATCGCCAGCTTGCCCTGCGCGCAGCCGGCGGCCAGGTTGTAGAAACGGATCTCGGCCTTCAGCGCATCGCTGCTGCCGCCGCCGTCTTCCAGCACCGCCAGCGGCTTGGACGGCGCAGCGCCATCCAGCACCAGCGTGGTGAAGCTGCCGGCCGCCACGGCCGGCTGCGTACGTGGCTTGCCGGCCACGCGCACGGTGAACGGCTTGCCGCCTTCCACGATGGCGTAGCGGGTGGCACGCGCCGCCGGGCCCACGTTCTGGTCGGCACCGTTGGCGACACCGGCCTTGACTGCGTTCGCGCCCGGGTTGAGCACGCGCACGAACGCGGAGCCGGCCGGCGGCCGTGCGGCATACAGCTGGGCCAGGCGCCCTTCCGGTGCGGCCTGCTGGGCGAAGGAGGCGCACGGCGCCAGCACCAGCGCCGCGGCAATCAGGGATTTCATCGACAGGTTCATGCAGGTTTCTCCGTCATGCGAAGCGTGCGTGCCAAGGTCTGGTAACGCTGCTCCAGTTGCTTGCGATCGACCTTGTTGCTGATCGTCTGCGGTAGGGCATCCACAGCGAACAGCTCCGAAGGAATCATGTAGGGCGGCATGTAGCATTCCATCTGTTCCTTCCAATCGGCCAGTGCCTCGGGCACGCGTTGCAGTTCGCCGCTGGCCGGCTGCGTCGTTTCGATGAAGCCGATCATGCGCACCAAGCTGCCATCGGGCCGGCGCAGCACCACCGCCGCGCCGGCCACCACGCCGGGCAGCCGGGCCAGGCCGACATCCACTTCGGCCAGTTCGATGCGATAGCCGTTGAGCTTGATCTGGTCATCGCGACGGCCGCGGAAATAGAACCGCCCCTGCGCGTCCTGGTCGCCGAGGTCGCCACTGCGATAGGCGCGCTTGCCGTTGTGTTCGAACAGGACACCGGCATCCAGGTCCGGGCGTTCCAGGTAGCCGCGCATGACGTGGTCGCCGGCCATGCAGATCTCGCCATCCACCAGGAACACCTCGGCATAGGGCTTGCCCACGCCGATCGGGAACGGGTTGGGCGCGGCCGCGCGCAGGGTCGGGTCGATCTCCACCCAGGTGGTGGAACAGGTGGCCTCGGTGGGGCCGTAGGAATTGATGATGCGCACCTGCGGGAAGCGTGCCCACAGCTCCTCGGCCACGCGTGGGGTCAGCGATTCGGCGCCGAACACGAACACGCGCAGGTCCGGCAGATGCGCTGCATCGAAGCGCGGGTTGAGGATCTGCTGGCGCACGAACGACGGCGTGGAGGCCCACACCGCCACCTTTGAATCACGCAGGTGGTCGATGAACTGCTCGCTGCTGGCGATCACCTCGCGCGGGCACAGCACGCAGCAGCCGCCCAGGCCCAGCGCGCCGCACAGGTCGAACAGCGAGAAGTCGAAGCTGAAGAGCATCTGGTTCATGAACGCCGGCGCCGGCCCCAGCGCCAGGCAGTCGCGGATCCAGCCGGTGAACAGCGCGACACTGTCGCGGCCGATCTGCACACCCTTCGGGTCGCCGGTGCTGCCGGAGGTGAACATGATGTAGGCCAGGTCCGGTACCGCCAGCGGGCGCGGTGCTTCGGCACCCGGCAGGAAGGCATCGGCGGCCGCGTCGTAGACCGCGCGCGCATGCACCAGGGTGGTGATGCGCTGCAGGCGCGCCTGCGGGTTGATGTTGTCCACCGGCACGTAGGTCACGCCCATGCTGAGGCAGCCGAGCATGGCAACGACGAAGGCCGCTTCCTTGTGCCCGGAAATCACCAGCGCATCGCCCGCAGCCAGGCCCGCCGCGCGCGCACGCTCGATCCAGTCCTGGGTGCTGCGGTACAGGCGCGCCCAATCCATCACGCCATCGGCAGCGTGCAGGGCCGGGGCCTGCGCGGCGACCTCCAGGTCGGCGAAGCGGCAGTGGTCGAAATCGAAGTACATCGCGCTATCTCCGGCGCCGTTGAAGAGAGGTAGAGCCGAGCCGATGCTCGGCTGGATGTTCAGCGAAACCAAGCCGAGCGTGGCCCGGCGCTGCGGGGGGCGGCCAGACCCGGGCGATCAGCGCGCGCCGTGCTCGGCCACGTAGTCGGCCAGTACCTGCACCGAATCCACCAGCGTATCGATCTCGTCAACCGGCAGGGTCACGCCGAGGCGGTCCTTGACCTCGACCATCAGCTGCACCTTCGACATCGAATCGAACAGCGACTCGATGTATTCGTCCGGCTGCACGCGCGTGCCAATCACCGCCTCGACGATATCAATCAGCTGGTTCTGGATCGTCTGCTTGTCCATGTTGCTATCCACCTTGTCAGAACTGGAAGTAAAGGAAACGGGTTTCTTTGTGCAGGTTGAGCAGGCACAAAGCCAGCAGCACCAGCATCAGCAGCAGCCAGGCCAGGTTCGGCTGCCAGCGCATCCACGCGCGCGGTGCGGGGTTGGGCTTGGCCAGCGAGGGCGAGTACACGCCCATGATCTGGTGCGCATTCGGCGCCAGCCAGACGATGGCCAGTGACACCAGGATGTAGAGCAGCTGCAGGTGGTGGCCGAGCAGCAGGCGCATGCCATCGGCCAGGCCCAGGCCGCCTACATGGCCCAGGTTCTCCATGCTCTCCCAGCCACGCACGCCGAACATGCCTTGGATCAGCTGCCAGGCATCATGCACACCATCGGCGCGGAAGAACGCCTGCGCCACCAGCACCGCACCGAAGGTCAGCAGCAGGTAACCCGCGTGCTGGAACGGGTTGAGCGTGCGCATCGCCGCCGGCTTGCGGCCACCCACGAACACGCGCCAGGCGTGGTTGATGGCCAGGTAGGCGGCATGCAGCAGGCCGAAGATCAGGAACTGCACGCCGGCGCCGTGCCAGATACCGGCCAGGCCCATCGCCCACACCGTGGGCAGCACGATCATCGACAGGAAGCCCCCGGCGGTGGACACCGCGGCCGGGCCGGTCGGGCGCCCATGACGGGTGCGCCAGCGGGTCACCGCCATCGCCACTGGGTAGTACAGGTAGGCGGTGATGTAGCGGGTGAGCGTCATGTGCCAGCGCGCCCAGAAGTCGATGATGCTGGTGGCCTTGTACGGCGAGTTGAAGTTCAGCGGGAAGCGGATGCCGAACATCCGGGCCAGGCCCAGTGCCATGTCCGAATAGCCGGAGAAGTCAAAGTACAGCTGCAGCGCATAGGTCAGTGCTGTGGCCCACGCGCCCCAGAACTGCACGTCACCGGTGGAGGCGAAACCGGCGTCGGCATACGGCGCCAGGGTGTCGGCCAGCAGCACTTTCTTGGCCAGACCGATCACGAACAGCATGCCGCCGATCGAGAGATTCTCAGCCTGGAAGCGGTAGGTCTCGCGCTTGCTGAACTGCGGCATCATCTCTTTGTGATGCAGGATCGGGCCGGCGATCAGGTGCGGGAAGAAGGTTACGAACAGCACGTAGCTGAGCGGGCTGCGGTCGTTGACCACGCCGGCGCGGCAGTCCAGCAGGTAGCCGATCTGGGTGAAGGTGAAGAAGGAAATGCCCAGCGGCAGGATCAGCGTGTCCATCGGGCCGACGTTGAAGCCCATGTCGTGGACGAAGTTCACCATCGCCGCGAAGTACTTGTAGTGCACCAGCAGCAGGATGTCGGCGGCTACACCGAAGGCGGTGGCCAGCAGCTGCAACTTCGGCCGCTTGGCCAGCGACAGGATGACCAGGCTGACCAGGTAATTGAAGGCGATCGAGCCGGCCAGCAGGATGACGAACTGCGGATTCCACCAGCCGTAGAACACGATCGAGGCCACGCACAGCCACAGCGCGGCCAGCCGTGGCTGCAGCGCGCCCAGCAGGTAGTGCACGCCCAGCGCGATCGGCAGGAAAACCAGAAGGAACAGGAAGGAGTTGAAGAGCATGGTCGGTCGGCGCTCAGTCGATGCCGGCCAGTGCCTTCTGCTCGCCTTCGGTCAGCGGCAGGGACAGGGCCATTTCAGAGAATTCCCAGATCACCAGCTTCAGGGTCGGCGGCCACGTCGCCTGCTGCGGCCATGCCGCCAGCAGTGCGCCGGAGAACTGGCCGCCGTCCATGCTCTGGTTCCATACCTCGCGCCCCAGGCCATGGCCCAGGCGTTCGGCAAACAGGCTGCGCCGGCCGTTGGAGCTGCCCAGCAGCAGCACCTCCACCGGCGGCGTGTCATCAAGCAGTCCGCCGCTGCGGACCGGGGCGATCACCTGCTCCGGTTCCTGGTCCAGCGAAGGCCGCCATGCCGGCCCGGCATGCTCCAGCCCGGCCAGCACGATCAGATCGCCCATGCGCGGCTTCGGCGCGCCCAGCGGGCCGACCTCGAACGCTTGGCCGCCCTGCCCGCCCAGCAGCGGCAGCGCCGCCGCAGTGACTGCATCGGCAGCGCGCTGTGCGCCGATCCGGTTCATGTGCACGTCGGTGCGGAAGAACACGGGCGCGTCCTGCGCGGACAGCACCGGCAGCAGGTCCACGCTGGGCACCTTTGCCTCCGCCAGTGCCTGTTGCCACTGCCCGTAGCGTGCGCGCATCGGCTCGGAATAGCGCAGGCCACAGGTGTGCGCCTGTTCGATACGCGATTTGTCCGGCACCACCACCACCAGCAACTGCACGCCCTTGGCCCGCATCTGCTGCGACCAGTGCTGCATCAAGCGCACGCGATCAGTGAACACCTTGGCGCTGGCGCCGGGTTGCGGGCGCAGGCCGTCGCGGTAGAACAGCCAGTCCGGGCAGCCCAGTGCCACCTGGTCGCCGGTATCGCCCAGCAGGCGGTAACGCAGCGCGGCGCCGACCAGATCACCTTCGTTCTGGATCGGCAGGCGCAGCGCCTGGTTGATCGCCTGCCCGGCCTCGCCGTCGGCCCACTTGGAGGGCAGCAGCTTTTCGGCCGGCAGCTTGGCGTTGGCCAGCATCCACCCCCCGGCGCAGACACCGATCAACAGCAGCGCCGACACCACCACGGCGGTCAGCCGATGAGCGCGCGGCGGGGCAGCGGGCGGCAGGGGCGCGGGCGCCCCGGGACGGGCATTCATCGGTTTACTGCCCCAGTGCCTTGTGCAGGCGAGCCTTCCACTGCTCGGCCGTCATGATCGAGGCGTTGTCCCACTGGCCGCGTGCATCCGGGCCCTGCGGGTAGGACGGCTCGAACATCTGCCAGACCAGCACCTGTGGCTTGTTCTGCTTGAAATCGGCCGATTCCAGGTATTCCAGCAGCATCACCCAGTGACCCACGTTGCCCGGCTTCCAGTTCACCGACACCGGCCGGTCGACCAGGTTGGACAGCTTCTGCGGGAAACCGAAGTACGGCTGCACCATGCTGTGGCCGGTCACATGCACCGGTGCCGGCGCATCATCCAGCAGCGACTGCTGTTCGGCCTGGCGGCGCACGGTGAAGGTGTCGCGGCCGATCGCCTTGCGCTGCTCGTCGGTGAGGAACAGTTCGGCCAGGTCGCCGAAGCGCCGCTCCTTGATCTCGCTGCCCAGCGCCAGGCCGGTACCGGCCTGGCCGGCCAGGGTCGGCACCTGCTCCTTGATCTTGGCGGCGACGGCCACGGCAACCGCGTCGGCGGCCGGCTGGGTCCAGTGCTGGTCGCTGCGGTAGAACACATCCTGGCCGCCCTGCTTGACCTGGCGCATGGCCTGCAGCGCATCCACGGCCGGCACCTGGGCCTTGGCCAAACCCTCGAGCTCCAGCGCATAACGGCCACGAACCGGATCGCCCAGGCGCTTGCCCTCCGGCAGCTTGTCTTCATAGAACAGCGCCTTGTCCGGCAGCACCAGCACCTGCAGCTTCACGCCAGCGGCGGCCAGCGCACGCTGTGCTTCGGCGATCAGCGCGGTGTTGCGCGCGACGGCGGCGGTGTCGACCTCGGTCAGGCTGCCCCAGGCCGGGAACAGCCAACCGTCCTTGCCGGTCAGCACGATGGACGAATCCTGGTGGGTGGCGGCCACCGGCGCAGCCGGTGCCTGCGCCTGCAACGGGCCTGCGGCGGCAAGCGCACACAGCGCGGCCAGCAGCAACATGCGCGTTCGGCGCGCGGTGGATGAACGGGAAACGGGCTTCATCGGCAGCTCCTTCTTGCGGCGTCAGTAGTACAGGGTGGCGGTGGCGAACAGACCCTTGGCCCGCTGGGTATCACCGCCGCCGATGGCGAAGCGGTAGGACACCGACAGGTCGAGGTAGGAGCGCGCCGCGTTGTAGTGGTCCTCGCGGAACCAGTAGCGCGCGCCGACGCCGGGGCCGGCGCCGAGCGACCAGCTGCGCTGGGTATCGGACAGCGCGAACGACTGCGGCCCGATGCCGGGGTAGTCGATGCCGCGCACCCGCGAGCGCTGGTCCTGCCAATCGGCGCCCAGCACCAGATACGGGGTCAGCACCCAGCGGGTCTGGTCGGCACCGAAACGGTAGTTGCGGCCGGCGCGCAGTTCGGCCGCGGCAAACGCCTGCTGGCGACGCAGGCGGCCGTTGGATTCACTCACCCGCTGGCTGGGGTTGCCGCTGGCATCGAGCGCATCGATGGTGAAGTGCGCACGGTTGTCGTCCCAGCTCAGGCCGGCCTGGGCGTAGCCACTGACCGTCCACCACTGGCTGACGTCGGTGCGCACGCCGGTGCCCTTGTAGAAACCGTAGGTGGCATAGGTCATCCAGCCCCCGGCACTGTCGTTCAAGCGATAGCGCGCCAGCAGGTTGGCCTGCAGCGGGCGTTCGGATTCGAGCTGGATCTGGCAGCGTACCGCCGCCGAGTCGGCATAGATGCCACCGCGGCGGGTCGCGCTGCCGAGGAACTGGCGGCGTTCCAGGCCGACGCTGAGGCCGGTCTGGCCGAACGCATAGCGCACGCCGAACGAGCCGATGGTGGACGGCCAGCCGGCAATCGAGCGCGACCGGCTGAGGCGTTCGGCGCGTTCGCGGTTGTCCGGCGTTTCCACCCCGGTGCAGGGGTCGGTGAACAGCAGCGATTCAAAGGTGCCGCCGGCGTCGTACAGCGTGTTGGCAATGCGAGCGTAGGCTTCCAGCGTGCCGTGCTGGTTGTTGGTCGCCTGCGGCCGCCAGAACGCTTCCAGCGTGCTGAACACCGAGGCGCCCGGCGTGCTGATCGACGCACCGCCCAGGTTGGTCGCCGCCTGCCGCGAACCACGATAGCCGGCCGCTGCGGTCACGCCCCAGGTGCGCGAGTAACTGGCGATGGCGCTGCGCGTGTTGTAGCGCTGCGCCTTGTCCAGCGGCAGCTGGCCGGCATCGGCGGCATCGATCGCCCCGCGCAGCAGGGTCACCGCCTGGCGATGGTCCCCGGTGGCGGCACTGGCGTAGGCCTGATCCATCACCACGGTCTTGGGCGCCTTGCCGGTGGCCTCGGCGGCGCGGAAGTCGGCCAGCGCCAGCGCAGGCTCGCGCGCCGCCTGGTTGAGGTAACCACGCTGCATCAGCAGCCCGGCATCATCAGGATGCGCGCTCAGCGCGGTGTCCAGGCGCTGCCGCGCTTCAGCCTGCTGGCTGCGGTTGCCGGCGGCGAGCGTAGTGGTCAGCAGGCCCTGCAGCGGCACGCTGTCCGGGTCGTCCTGCACGGCCCGGCGTGCTTCGACGATGGCCTGCTGGTAGTCCTGCCGGCCGTAGGCGGCGTAGGCGCGCTGCGAGGCACCACCATCGCCCTGCAGGTCGGCCGGCATCAGTTCGCACTGGGTGCCATACGGCGTGTCGCGGCACTGCTGGAACGGCGCCGGATACGACTGCAGGGTCAGGGTCTGGCCGGCGCGCGCCGCGCGGATGGCCTTGGCGCGCTCGGCCACGGCCTGGCGGATGCCCTGCTGGGTCTTCTCGTCCTCGTCGGCCAGCGTATCGGCCTGCAACGGCGCCAGCAGCGCGGAGGCGCGCTCGCGATCGCCAGCCGCCACTGCGGCATCCACTGCCAGCAGGCGCACGTTGCGCTGCTGCTGGCCGTCCAGCCAATCCTGCTTCAGCGCGGCATCGAAATCGGCGTTGGCCTTCGCGGTCTCGCCCTGGCGCTGGCGCAGGTAGGCGCGCATGACCAGCGCGACGGTGTCGTCCTGGTCGTTGTCCAGGGCATCGTTGGCGGTCTGCTCGGCAGCCGCCAGCTGCCCGTCGAGCAGCTGTGCGGTCATCAGCAGCAGGCGGTGCGACGCCACGCCCGGCGCGCGCGCCACGGCCTCACGGGCAAAACCAGCGGCGGCGCCGAAGTCCTGCGCGATCAGTGCCTGGTAGCCATCCTGCGCGGGCTTCACCGCACGCTGGCGGCCCAGCGCCACGCGCTTGGCGCGCAGGTCGGCCACGTTCGGGGCGCCCAGCTGCAGCGCGGTGGCCGCGGCCGCATCGGCCTGTTCCAGTTGCTGCTGCGCTTCCAGCGATGCCACCCACAGCATCGCCCACGCGCCCTGCTGCGGCTGCTGGCGGAAGGCCTGCTCGGCCTTGCTGGCTGCCACTGCCATCTGGTCGTTGTTGTAGGCGGTGTAGGCCTCGGTGGCGATCGCGAAGGCCTGCTGGTAGGCACGTTCAGCCGGGGTCTGGCGCGCGGTCGGCGCGGCTCGGGTGCCGGTCGCGCTGCTGGCGCTGGGCGCTGCACTGGCCAGCCCCGCCAGGGCCGGGTCCTTCAGTCCAGCATTCAAGGCATTGCGCGCCTGTTGCCGGGCCTCGTCGCCGCGTCCCAGCTTCTGCAGCGCGTAGATCTGCAGCAGGCGCAGGCGCACCACGTCCGGGCGCAGCCGCGAGGCCTCGCTGGCCTGGCGGTAGGCGGCGCTGTAGTCACCGCGCTCGTACGATGCAAAGGCCTGCTCGGCCAGCCGATACGCAGGGCCGGACAGCGGCAGCGGTGCGTCCGACTGCGCGTAGGCTGGCGTAGTGGCAGCCAGGGCGACGGCAATGACGGTGGACAGCAGCGTGGTCTTCATGCCGTTACGACTCCGGGAGGCGGTGACTGCAGCAACGCGGCACGGCGGCGCTGCTCTTCCATGGCCTGGGCAACGGCCTCTTCGGTGGCGATGCCCTTGGTCACCAGGTAATCGCCGATGCGGCCATCGCGTTGCGGCTTGTACTCGTCCAGCGCGATCTCGAACCGCGCGTGGTCGATCAGCTGCATCTCCACCAGCAGGTCGCCCAGCAGCGGCACGGTATCGATACGCCACTGCTCGGCACCGCCGATCATGCGCAACCCCGCGTTGATCTCGCTTTCGCGGGCCACGCTCTGTTCGACATGCGCGTTGCCGGTTTCCTGCTTGAGCAGGGCCAGCGCGGCCTCGGACAGCGGATTGGCCACGGCCAGGCGCAGCGTGTCGTCCCGCAGCGGCGGCAACGGCAGCATGCGCCACTGCACGCAGGCATCGACGCTGACCGGGAATTCGCCGCGGGTCAGGTAATCGACATCGATCACCGCGCGCTGCAGGTCGCCCTGGAAGGCAATCGCTTCGGCCAGGGTTTCGTCATCCAGCCAGCCCTGCGACAACAGGATGCGGCCGAGCGGCTGCTTGCGCCCGCCCTGCTGTTGCTGCAAGGCCTCTTCCAGCCGCTCCGGCTCGACCGCCTGCCAGGTGGTCAGCAGTTCGCCGAGGCGCTTGCGCGTCTGCACCAGCGCCGACGCATCGGGGAAGTCATGCATGGTCTTGTCCCAGACCATGCGCTTGCCGAACAGCAGGTAGGCCAGGAACATCTTCCACGCACGCGCCGTGGCCATGAAGTTGACCATGTTGCCGACCACCATGCGCGGGATCGACATCAACGCGTGTTCCCAGCCATACAGCCGGTTGACGAAGTAGAAACGCTGCACCACACGGGTCGCCAGCGCTGCGGTGGTCAGCAGCGCGATGTTCATCTGCCAGGTCCCGGCCTGGAACACGCTGGGATACTGCAGGGTCCACACACCGGTCACCTTCAGCAGCCAGAACAGCAGCAGCTGCAGGAAGATGACGTAGGCGATGATGCTGACGAACGAAGTGATGATGCCCTTGCGGTCGCGGGCCAGCAGGTACTTGGTGGCCAGCGATCCGCGCCACCCCAGCGTTTCCCAGCTCTGCAGGCCGATGCCCAGCACCCAGCGTGCTTTCTGCCGGTACGACGCGCGGAAGTTGTCGGGGAAGTATTCGCGCACGCACAGCGCCATCTGCTGGGTGCGCTCGCGTACCGGCCCCCAGCCGAACCACGACGGCCGGCGCACCAGGAAGTGCACCGGGAAGCGGGCGAAGATCGAGTGCATGCCCATTGCGGCCAGGCGCGCTCCGACGTCGTAATCCTCGGTCAGGCTGTCGGTGTTGAACGGCTGGTTGTCGGTCTGCTCGCTCAGCGCCAGCAGTGCGCGCCGCGAGAAGCAGGTGCCGACGCCGGCCGAGGGCACCATGCCGGAGACGCTTTCGCGCACTACCAGATCCTTGGCGTGCCATTCGGCGAACTCGTCCATGTACACGCCGGCCACCAGCTCGTACCACTCGCGGTCCAGCGAGGTCACCGGCAGCTGGATCATGTCCTTGCGCGGCAGCAGATAGTTGAAGAACCGCAGTTCCATCGGGTGCAGCACGTCTTCGCTGTCATGCAGGATGACGCCGGCGAACTCGATGTCGTGGCGCTTCTCGTAGTCGAAGATCGACAGGATCAGCCAGTTCAGGCAGTCGGCCTTGCTGGTCGGGCCGTCATGCGGCACTTCCACCCGGCGCAGGCGCTTGTAGCGGCGGCGCATGCGCTCGACTTCATCAATGGTCGCCTGGTCATTGGGATAGGTGCCGACGAACACCACGTACTCGCGGTAATCGAGCACATTGATCATGTTCTCGACCATCTGCGCGATGACGTCGTATTCCATCCACGCCGGCACCATGATCGCCAGCGGCTGTTCCGGCCGCTGCAGCAGGTCCTGCTGGGTCAGCGGCTTGTACTCGCGGCGCTTCTTGACCGTCAGCGTGCGCCAGGTTTCGCGGGTCCAATACCAGACGTCGATGAACAGGTCATCGAGGCTGGAGATCAGGATCAGCACGGCGACTGCCGCCGCCACTGTTTCCAGGGCGGCGTAGTAGTTGGCCAGCTGGATGTTCCAGAACAGACCGTCCACGACGGATCAGTGCCCGGTGCTGGCGGACTTGCGGCGGCGGCGGACCTGGGTGATGCGGGCGGCCAGCAGCGCGAACACCACCACGCCGACGGCGATCAGCAGCCATACCATGTGCTTTTCCCAGCCCGACTGCGGATTGCCTTCTTCGGCGATGCGCGAGCCGTACGGGTCCTGGCTGTCGAAGTCGCGCACCACGTCGCTGCCATCGATCACCGCCAGGTCACCGCGCAGCAGGCGGAACGGGGTGTCCAGCGTCGGCCCCTGTGTGCCGAGGTCGCTGTACAGCACGCCAGTCTGGCCGCCGGCCGAGGCCACCTGTACTGCGGCGGCATGTTCAACCCCGGTCAGGTCCAGCAGTGCCTGCGGCTTACCGGCGATCACCAGGTGGCCATCCTTCAGGCCGGCCAGAGTGAAGCCCGAGGGCGCCACGCCGAAGGCCAGGTAGGGCTTGGCCGGGCTGATCGCCGCACCGGCATCGACCACCTTCAGTTCGGCGGCTTCCGGCGAGGTACCGACAGCACTGGCAATGGCGATCACCTTGGCCAGCGACGCCGGCGCATCCTGCAGCCAGGTGCCCGGCACGAACACTTCGTTGGAACGCGACAGCAGGCTGGCGGCACCGATGAAGTCGGTACCGAGGGTGCGCTTGGCCAGCTTGATGTGGCTGCTGGGCAGGATCGATACCGGGAATGCCGTGGCCGGGTCATGGCAGTACGGCCGCGCGGGCTGGCGCAGGAAGCTGACGCGGACTTCGTTGCGCGCCGACAGTGCGTAGGCCGGCACCTTGGCCACCAGGCGCTGCGGCTTGCCATTGGCCGACAGCACCTTGGCACCCAGCAGGTAATCGTTGAAGAAGATCGTGGCCACCGCGCCCTGCCCGCCCGCGTTCGGCGCAGCGGAGACGTCGATCACCACTTCCTCGGGCAGGCGGCCATCGGCCGACAGCGCGCCCAGCTCGAAGCTGGCAGTGCGGTCGCCGCGGCTGACGATGTCCTGGGTGCCGGCGATATTGCCCAGGCGGCTGAGCAGCACCAGGTCACCCTGCATCGGCGGGGCACCGGCCTGATCGACCTTCAGCGAACGACCCAGTGCATACGCGCGCCATTGTTCGGACAGCAACCCGGCGACCTTGCCACCGGCGGCCGGATCAACCACCAGGGTCGGACGGCCGGCCACTGCGGCCACGCTCACCGACGCGGCGGCCACCGGCTTTTCCAGCGCGCCCATGTCGGCCGCACGCCACGCGCTGAACGCGCTGGCGGCATCGGCGCCGCTGGCACCCACCTGCGTGGCCAGGGCATCGAGCGCGGCGCGCACGCCGTTGCGCAGGGCTTCACTGCCGATCATCACATCCGCCGCCAGCGGACCGCTGTCACGCAGCGACAGCAGTGCGCCGATTTCGGCCAAGTCCTTGATCGCGTGCGTGCGCTCGCCAGCGGCCAGCGCAGCGTAGGCCGGCACACCCATCAGGCTGGCCGGAATGCTGATGCCGGTCAGGTCGACGCTGTCGCCGACCTTGGGCAAGGCGACCACATCCACCTGCTTGCCGCCGGTCTGCAGCGCGGCACCGATACGCCAGGCTGCATCATACGACGCGGCCTGCAACGACTTGCCATCGACCAGCAGGCGCACGCGCGGCGGTAATGCCCCCCAGGCCTTGGCCACCGTATCCACCGCACGACCATCGAAGCGGTAGCTGAAGCGCGAATCGGGAGACAGCCGCAGCACGTTGGCCGGTGCGCTCTGGTCGGCGCAGCGGTAATCGGAAACGATCGACCACCAGCCCACGCCGACGCGGACGAAGCCGTTGTCGCGGGGCTCGCCATCGATCGCCAGCAGCTGGCTGGCATCGCCCTGCGCATCGGTGATCGAGCGCGCGGCGATCGGGTCACCATCGACCGACCACAGCCCGGAGGTGCGGCCGGTGTGGCCACGCACGTAGCGGCCATCCAGCTGCAGCTGAGCGTCGCGGGTCGGCACGCCCACCGGCACAGGCAGGTAGATCTCGCGCTGGCTCTCCTGGCCACTGAGCACCAGCGGCTGGCGGAAGCCCAGCTGGCGCAGCGTCATCTGCCGGGTCACGGTGCTGTCGCCGGTCCATTCGGCGAACTGCCCGGCCGCGGTGTCGGCCGCGCTGGCGATGGCCGCGCTGCTGGCCAGGGCCAGTGCGGTGGACACCAAGAGGAAGGTACGTCGGCCTGTCTGGGTCATGGCGTCACTTCGTGCAGAGGAGAGGGAGCGAGGCCGGCGCTGCGATGGCCGGGCTTGAATTCGGGCAACGGCTGGCCGCGCAGCGCGGCGACGATGCGCGCACTGGCGCGTCCGTCGCCGTACGGGCTGGCATCGGGATCAAAACGGGTGGCGTGCGCCGGCTGTGCCAGTGCGGCGTTGACCGACTCGACGATGCGCGCCGGCATGGTGCCGACCAGCTTCACGACGCCAGCTTCAACCGCTTCCGGACGCTCGGTCACATCGCGCATCACCAGCACCGGCTTGGCCAGTGCCGGCGCTTCTTCCTGCACGCCGCCCGAATCGGTGAGGATCACGTCGGCGCGCTGCATCAGGCGCACGAAGCTGAGGTAATCCTGCGGCGGCACCAGGTGCACGTTGTGCAGGTGGCCGAGCTCGGCGTTGACCGGGCCCTGCACGTTCGGGTTGAGATGCACCGGGTACAGCACCTGAAGGTCTTCGCGCCGGGCCAGTTCGGCCAGCGCGCGGCAGATATCCAGGAAACCCTGGCCGAAACTCTCGCGCCGGTGGCCAGTGACCAGCAGCAAGCGACGCTTCGGGTCGAGCATCTGGAACGGCGCATCGGCCCGGGCACGCAGCGCGGGATCGCGATCGAGCTGCTGCACGGTCTGCTGCAGGGCATCGATGACGGTGTTGCCGGTGACCACGATGTTGCCACCCAGGTGCTCGCGGGCCAGGTTGCTGCGCGAGCTCGGCGTGGGTGCGAACAGGTGGTCGGCCACCACATCGATCACCCGCCGGTTCATTTCCTCCGGCCACGGGCGGTGGATGTCGCCGGTGCGCAGGCCCGCTTCGACATGCCCGATCGGAATGCGATGGTGGAAGGCGGCCACCGCCGCGGTCATCGCCGTGGTGGTATCGCCATGCACCAGCACGCGATCCGGACGCACCTGCGTGTAGAGCGCGTCGAGCCGCTCGAACAGCTTGGCGCACAGGCCGTTGAGGGTCTGGTTGGGGACCATGACATCGAGGTCGTGGTCGGCGGTGATCGCGAACAGCGACATCACCTGGTCCAGCATCGCCCGATGCTGGCCAGTGGTGCACACGATCGATTCGATATCCGGCGCCTCACCCAACGCCTTGACCAGCGGCCCCATCTTGATCGCTTCAGGACGGGTACCGAAAACGGAAAGAACCTTCACCGCAGAACTCCCTCAAGGCCTGCTAAACATCCTGTCGCCCGATCGTAAGCGATTCTGTGAAGTTCGGCCACATAAATGTGATGGGCATCACAAACTCGCGCAGTAAGCACTCCATCACCGTTGTGACGCACAGCGTCACTTTGTGACAGAAGTCTTCTCTTCCGGCGGCAATTCGAAGACCTGACGCAGGTAGGCCAGGTAGCCGGGGTCGTCGCACATGCTCTTGCCCGGCGAATCGCTCAGCTTGGCCACCGGCTGGCCGTTGCAACGGACCATCTTGATGACGATGTTCAGCGGCGTCGGGCCCAGGTCGTTGGTCAGGTGCGTGCCGACCCCGAAGGCGACCTGGCAGCGGCCACGGAAATAGTCGTACAGGCGCATCACCTTGGCGATGTCGAGCCCATCACTGAACACCAGCACCTTGCTGCGTGCATCGACACGGCGCTGCTGGAAGTGCGCCAGCATGCGGTCCCCCCAGTCGAACGGATCGCCGGAGTCATGGCGGACGCCGTCGAACAGCTTGCAGAAATACATGTCGAAGTCGCGCAGGAACGCGTCGAGGCCGACCACGTCGGAGAGCGCGATGCCCAGATCGCCGCGATACTCGCGTGCCCACGACTCCAGTGCCGCCACCTGCGAATCGCGCAGGCGCGGGCCCAGGGCCTGGAACGCCTGCAGGTACTCGTGCGCCATCGTGCCGTGCGGGGTCATGCCGTACAGGCGGGCGAAGTGCACGTTGCTGGTGCCGACCAGCTGCGGGCCGAGTGCATCGCGCAGCAACGGCAGCAGGCGCGCATGCCAGTCACGCGAGTAGCGGCGGCGGCTTCCGTAATCGGCAATGCGGCACTGTTCGAACCCAGGGGTATCGCGCAGCAGCGCCGCCTTGGCCTGCAGGCGGCGCTCGCCTTCAGCGAAATCGGCGGTGGTGGTGTTGCGGAACCAGACTTCGTTGATGATCGCCAGCAGCGGCACTTCAAACAGGATGGTGTGCAGCCACGGGCCGGTGATGTCCAGTTCGATCTCGCCGGGCACAGTCTTCGAAGCACGCAGCTGGATGTACTTGCGGTCGAGATGGAACAGGCCGAGGAAATCGGCGAAGTCCGGCTTCACGAAGCGCAGGCCACGCATGTAGTCCAGCTCGGCGTCACTGAAGCGCAGGCTGCACAGGTGGCCGATCTCTTCGTCGATCTGGTCGATGTAGCGGGCCAGCTCGATGCCGGGCGTGCGGCACTTGAACCGGTACTGCACCTGGGCGCCGGGATACTGGTGCAGCACCGCCTGCATCATGGTGAACTTGTACAGGTCGGTGTCGAGCAGGGACTGGATGATAGGCATGGGGCAGATTATGCGCCTGGCGGCGTGAACCGCGGCGCCCGCTCCCGCATCAGGTGTGCATGCAGCCGACCATCGGCTCGGCGCATCCGTAGAGCCGTGCCATGCGTGGATGCACCCCCAATGCAGCCGAGCATGCGCTCAGCGCAACAGGGAACGCCGCAACAACCGCGGCACCAGCACAAGTGCGTGCGCCCAGATCGCGCCCCACACCGCCACGCGCACCGGCAGCGACCGCTGCCTCGCCTCGAACTTCTGGAAGTAGCGCCACAGCCCCTTGTGCTTGTGCCATTCAACGAAGAACGGCCGCGAACGGCTGGAAACACCGCGCACATGCAGCACCTGCAGGTCGTTTGCGATCGCCACCTTCGCGCCGGCCTCGCGCGCGCGCCGGCACAGATCGAGGTCTTCGGCATGCAGGCGATAACCGGCATCCCAGCCGCCAATGCGATCAAACAGCGCACGCGGCATCATCAACAGTGCCCCCGACAGCGCCGGCACCTGCTGCAGCACCTGCTTCGGATCGCGCGGCACCGCCAGCTTCGACCCCTTGCCAGGCGAACGCAGCATCAACAGGAAATCCGGGTCGCGGCGGCGCACCGCTTCGTCGGCATGACCCTGCTCGTCCAGCTGCTCGACGCCGAGCAGGCAATCGCCGACTGCCTCGGCACGGACTCGAAGTTCGGCCAGCGTTTCCGGCTCGACCATCAGGTCCGGATTGATGAAGGCCAGCCACGGGCTGATCGAGTCGGCCACGCCCTGGTTGTTGGCAGCGGCAAAGCCGGGATTGTCCGGATTGCCGACGAAACGCACGCGCGGGTCGTGGCTGGCGTGCCGCTGCACGATATCCAGGGTGCCATCGAGCGAACCGTTGTCGATCACCCTGATCTCTTCCACGTCCTGCGCCTGGCGCAGGCGTGAAAGGCAGGCGTCGATGGTGCTGCCACTCTGGTAGGTGACGACGATGGCGGCAATGGCAGCATTCAAACGGAGGACTCCGGCACGGACGGGACGAACAGGTCACCCTGCTCGCGCGGCATTATCGCCTGCCGCATGCGCTGTTGCAGATCGGCACGCAGCCCGTGCAACGGGTCGTGCATCAGGAAGTCCGCCAACCGCGGCACCCAGCCCGGCCAGCGCGCGGCCAGTGCTTCGAGATCGCCATCGCGGCTGATCGCCTCCCCTGCACGGCTGACGAAGGCGGTCTCGCACAGCACATTGCGCCAGCCCAGCCCGGCCATGCGCAGGCTGAGGTCGACCAGTGCCGCGTTCCATCCCGCGTAGCTGTCCACATCAAGGCCTCCGGCGCGACGGCGCGCGTTGCCGCGCACCAGCACCGCATGGGTAACCGCCGAGGGCAGTTCCGGGTGCAGCGCCGGCAGGGTCGCGCAGGTATGGGCCAGCAGCGCCGGATCGTCGGGCGCGGGATTGATCTCGCCCAGGCGCGGCCAGGCGGCGGTTTCGCCGGCATTGCACCAAGGCGTGGCAGTGGCGATCGCAGCGTCGCGGGCAAAGGCATCCTGCAGTTGCTGCAACCAGCCGGGTGCCGGCACGCTGTCCGGTGCCAGCACGGCCACGTCCATGCCATCGCAGGCGCGAAGCATTTCATCCAGATGGGCCACCTCACCCAACGGCCGCGCGCGCCGGGTGTATTCGGCCTGCAATGGCGTATGCGCCAGCCAGTGTTCAACGACGGCCTGCGCACGCGGGCCGGTCTGTGCATCGTCGGCCAACCAGACCGCCGTGCCCGGTGCGGTACCGGCATCCAGCGCGGCCAGGCAGCGGTCAAGCGCAGCATCGTCCACGCACAGCGGCAACAACACGATCGCCCCCATCCCGCCTCCGTGGTTGTTGGTGGCCACAGCGTAGCACCGGGCGGGTGTCGGCCGGGTTGCACCCGGCGCCTGCTTCAGGCCAAGGCAACAGCAACCGCCGAAGCAAAAGCTGGGTTCCTCGGGTTGGCGGGGTGGGTCCGGTTGCAGGGGACGCCGTGAACCCTCCCATGGGGGCTTGGCCGCGGCATCCATGCCGCGGACACCCCCGCAACCGCCCCCCGCCTTCGACAGATTCCTGCGATCTGCCGGAAGGGTTCCTGGGGGTCAGATCCGTTTTCCTTCGGAGAACGGATCTGACCCCATTTCCTGATTTCGAAATCTGACAGACAGTCATCCACGCATGGCGTGGATCTACCGTGTCGACCAAGGTCGACACCTACCAACAGCCGCGGGAATCTGTCGAGGGCGGGGCACTGTGGGTTTGCGGGGTGTGAGCCGCATGGATGCGGCGACCAAGCCCCCATGGATGGGGTTACGGCGTCCCCGCAAACCCACAGTGCCCCGCCATCCCTCAGAAGACCCGCTGTTGCTGTTGCTGTTGCTCCGGCTCTGGCCTCTGCGGGTGCCGGGTGCCGCCCGGCCGAACCCCCTTACTTCTTCGCGCGCGGCTGGTTCAGCGGCTCCATCGCGCGGAAACGCTGGCTGTACTCGTCGGTCAGGTTGCGTGCCTCCAGCCCGTTACGGACGATGCTCGGGGTCAGCAGCACGATCACTTCCGAACGGCGGCTGGTGCGGCTCTTCTGCCCGAACAGCGCACCGACCACCGGAATCCGGCTCAGGCCGGGAATGCCGCTGCTGCCATCGGTGGCCGAGTCGGTGATCAGGCCGGCCAGCATGATGGTGTCGCCACTCTGCACCGCCGCTTCGGTCGACAGCTTCTTGGTCGAGATCCGCGGGTTGCAGTTGCGCTCGGTCGGGTTGCAGTTGTCCGGCACCTCCGAGGCGCTGCTCACTTCCTGCACGATGTCCAGGAACACCGTGCCGTCGCGGGTCACGCGCGGGCGCACCTTGAGGATCACGCCGGTGTCGATGTACTGCACCGAGCTGTAGGTGCCGGTGCCGATGCCGGTGTTCACCGTGGTGGTGTTGATCGGCACCTTGTCACCGACGTTGAGCGTGGCTTCGGCGTTGTTGCGCACGAACACCGACGGCGTCTGCAGCAGCCGCACGTCGGTGACCTTGTCCAGCGCGCTCACCACCGCTGCGCCGTTGTGGCCGGTGAACGCCCAGCCGACGCCGTCGGCGCCGGTGACCGCACCGGCGAGGCTGCTCCAGGAGCCGCCGGCGGCGGCCGGCAGGGTCACGCCGGCCAGTGCACCGGTCAGGGCGCGCCCGGCCACAGCGTTGTCGAAGAACCAGTTCACGCCGTACTTGAGGTCGCCGGTCAGCGAGACTTCGGCCACCTGCGCTTCGATGTGCACCTGCAGCGGCATCACGTCCAGCTTCTCGATCACTTCGCGGATCGAACGCCAGGCCTGCGGGCTCGACCGTACCAGCAGGGTGTTGGTTTCTTCCACCGCCGACACGCCGACGCGGTCGCCCTCCACCTCCAGGCTGACGCTGACATTGCCAGACTGGCGCTGCGGCAGGTTCATGCTGCCACTGCCACCGCTGCTGCCACCGGAACTGCTGCCCGGCGTCGACCCGAAGCTGCTGCTGTTGCTGTCCATGCCGCGGTCGCCGTCGCTGCCCAGCTGCGAGGGAATCGCGCCGGGGGCGAGACCGGCCGGGCTGGAGCCACCGCGGTTGCCGCTGCTGGCGAAGGCTTCACTGAGGCGCTCGGCCAGATCGCGGGCCTTGATGTAGCGCAGTTCATAGGAGAACAGGCGCGCGCTGCCACCGGCGGTGTCGATGCGGTCCAGCCACTGCTGGATCTGGTCGAGATAGCGCACCTGCGGGGTGATTACCAGCACTGCGTTGGCATTTTCCAGCGGCAGGAAACGGAACATGCCGGCGCTGGGGGTCTTGCTCTCTTCACCGAACACCTTTTCCAGGTCAGCGGCGACCTGTTCGGCCTTGCCCGACTGGATCGGGAACACGCCCACCGACATGCCGGACAACCAGTCGACGTCGAAGATCTCGACCGTGCGCATGTAGTTTTCCAGCTCGGCGCGGGTGCCACCGAGGGTGATCACGTTGCGGCCGCTGTCGACGTTGACGATGGCATTGGGCCGCGCATACGGCTCCAGCACCTTCTTCATTTCCGTGGCGGAGATGAACTGCAGCGGGATCACCCGCACTTCGAAACCGCGTGCGCTGGCGGCCGGTGCGGTACTCGGCGCAACGGTGCCGGCCAGGGCCTGGTCGGCGGCGACGATGTTGTAGCGTCCGCCGCTGTAGACCATGCGTGCGTTGTTCCAGCCCAGCACCATTTCCAGCAGGTTCAGCGCCTGCGCCGGTGACACCGGCTTCGGCGTGGCCAGGGTGACCGTGCCCTGCACGCCCGGGGCGATCACATAGTTCTGGCCCAGCATGTCGCCAAGGATGGCCTTGACCACCGCGTGTACGGACTCGCCCTCGAAGTTGAAGGTGGCCTCGCCGGTGCTGGCGCCATGCAACGCCGGCGCCGGTGCGCGTGCCGCTTCGCGGTTGATCATGGTGCCGGTGCCGCGACGGATCACCGCCTGCGGCGCACCTTGGGCGTCACGCGCAGCATCGGCCGCCACTTCCGCCGCTTGTCCGGCTGGCGGCGTGGTCGACACGTTGCCGTTGCGCTGCACATGCGGCGCGGAAACAGTACTGCAGCCGACCAGCAGCGCGAGGGCAAAGGACCAGGGAAGAAAACGCAGGCTCATGCATTCACTCTATCGGTTGGTGCCATCGCCCGGGGGCGGCGACGGTTGTTGCTGCTGTTGCAGCTGGCGGCGACGGGCCTGGATGCGTTCGCGGATGGCCTGCATCTGCGCTTCGCTGGGGCCGTTGCTGTTGGCAGGCGGTGGGGTGGCAGCAGCCGCGGCCGACGCTGCGGATGCAGGCATATCGGCCGCGCGCGCGGCCACAGCGGGCGGTGGCTGCGGTGGTGGCGGCGGCAGGCTTCCCGGCGCCGGCGGCGCGCCATTGGCGCCACGCAGCACGGTAGGCGGTTCACCGCCCTGGCCGTTGAACACCGCCAGTTCCAGCACCTGGCTGCCGCCCGGGCCGATCACCGTGGCCTGGCGTGGCTCCAGCGCGACCAGCTGCCAGCCATCCACCGCGTCGCCATTGAGGCGCAGGCGCAGGGAGCGGTTCTGTTCAGTAGTAAAGGTGGCCATGCTGAAATCACGGGTGAGCAGCACGCCGGTCAGGCGCAGCGCTGCGCTGGCTGCAGGTTCACTGCCACCCAGCAGGTAGGGACGCGGCAAGCGGTCTTCGGCGAACAGCGGGCGCGCACCGATCGCGCTGTAGCTGTCGGCGCTGGCCATGCGCTCGGCGCCCAGCGGTGGCAATGCGGGCAGCGATGGCGCGGCATCGGAATCGCCATCGGCGCCGGGCAGCTGGCTGCCGAGGCCGAAGCCGGTGGCGAGCCAGACCGCCGCCGCCCAGCCGGCCAGCGCCAGCAGGAAACCGGTGCGCAGGCTGATCGGCTCACGCTTCATCGGCCACCTCCTGCGCGTCCACCGGCGCCGCCTCTGCGGGTGCCGGCGGTACCGCCGGCGATGATGGCGCCACCGGCGCCGCGTCCAGTGCCGGTGCTGCGGGGGCACCTTCGATGGGCGCTGCCTCGGCTGCCGCACCCGGCAACAGGTAGCCCGCCAGCTCGAAGGACACGTCCAGGCCCAGCCCGGACTCGTTCGGCGACTGCTGGAACCGCTGTGCGATCAGGTTGAGATTTTCGACGAACAGGCGAGGGCTGCCGGTTTCCAGGCTATGCAGCACCGTGGCCAGTTCGGCCACGCCACAGCGCAGGCGCACCTGCATGGCCACGCGCACGAACTCGGCATCGCGCCGGTTGTCGGTGAGCGGCGTGCGGTTGCTGATGGTGCAGCTGCGGTTGCCCGGGCTGGCCATCGCCACTGCATCCTGCAGCTTCGCGCCCAGTGCAGCGGCGGCCGCCTCGGCGGTGGCTTCGCGCAGGAAGCCCGGCCGCTGCTGCAGGGCTTCGCGGGTCTCGCGCAGGCGCTGCTCGATCTGCGGCTTCTGCTGCAACTGCGCCTGCACGCGCGATTCGCGCTCGCGCAGTGCCGCCACATCGGCATCGATCTCACGCAGCGGCTGAGTGAACCACGGGTGCACCAGAAGGAGATAGGCCACGCCCAGCACTGCCAGCAGCAGTGCCAGCGCCAGCCAGCGGTCACGGCGCGCGCTTGGCATCGGCATCGGCCGCCTCCCGGGTCGGGGCCGCTGCCTGCAACGGCTGCAGCTCGGCGGACAGGGTGAAACGATCACGGCCACTGGCAGCGCCATCGGCCTGCAGCACGCCGGTCAGGTTGACCTTGCGCCACTGCGGTGCGTCCTGCAGCAGCTGCACCAGCTGCGATGCCTCGCGGCTGAGCCCGATCAGCTGCAGGCTGTTGTTCTCGATCGCCAGCTTTTCCAGGTAGGTGCCTTCCGGCAGGCGCCGGGTCAGTTCGTTCCAGATCTCGACCGTGCCTGCACGCTGGTTGCGCTGCTTTTCCAGGAAGGCGGCGCCGTCGATCAGCGCCTGCAGCTGCGCACGCTCGCTGGCCACGCCGCGCGCATTGCGTGCACTGCGCTCGACCTCGGCACGCAGTTCATCGGCGGCGGCGCGGCGGTTGTCGAGCAGCTGCAACCCGGCCAGCACCAGCATCACCAGCGCGGCGGCGGCCAGCAGCAGGTTCCAGCGCCGCATCGGATCGCTCCGCAGCTGGCGCTGCGCCGGTGGCAGCAGGTTCACCCGCAGGGTGGTGCCGTGCGCATCGATGGCATCGACGCCGGCCAATGCATCGGCCCATTCGCCCACGCTGCTGCGCCAGGCATCCAGCTGGCGTAGCGGCCACGCCACCAGTTCGACCTGCAGCTGGCCTTCATCGGCAGCACCCAGCTCGCGTACGTCATAGCTGACCTGGCTGGATTCAAACGGCGTCTGCCGGTCGATCTCGAAACCGACCACCGCCCGCAGACGGTCGGCGGCAGCAGCGGGCAGGCGCAGCGGACGACGCAGCACGTCGCCGGCGTGCAAGAGCCACACCCGCGGCAGGCTGCGCAGGCGCGCTTCCAGCACACGATCCAGTTCGGCCGGTGACAGCGGCCACGGCAGCTGCGCCACTGGTTCGCGGCGCTCGCCGGCCTCGCGCCAGACCTGCAGCTGCTCGCCATCGCGCTGCAGCAGCAGGCGCGCCTGCGCCCAACCCAGCGCCCACTGCCAGCGGGGCGGCACCCAGGCCAGCAGCGATTGCCGCCACCAGCGCAGGAAACGACCGGCGCCGGGTCCGATCCGGCCCTGCACCTGTCGCAGATTGTCCTGCCAAGCCGTCATCTTGCTGTCATTCCCTGCTCCCAGCGAAGCACTGTGTAGGACCGCCCGGGAACCCCGCCCGAGCCATTGCGTACCACTGCCTGCAGCACCGAACGGCGTCCACTGCCATCGGTGACACGGGACTCGATACTATAGGTGCCACTGCTGCTGGCAAGCGTTGGCGCGCCGCCAGCGGCATCGGCGTCACGCTCCTGCTGCGCGCGCTGGGCCAGTACGGTGTCTGCGTCCAGCCCCAGCGCGGTCAGCACGGGCGGGCTGGCGAACTGCGGATCGGGCCGCGCCTGGCGGCTGTACAGGGTCAGATGGGGCAGCATGGCCCGGTACAGCGGCCCACGCATTCCGAGCACCCGCTGCAGTTCTCCCAGCGTCTCGAAACGCTTGTTGCGCGGGCCGTACGGCAGCCCTGCCGCCGCGTAGTCGGGCGCTTCGGCGCCACCACCGGCTTGCACCAGGCTGTCTTCGTCACGCCAGTCGACGATGGCGCCCGCCAGCTGCCGGGCCTCGCCGTCCTCTTCGCCCAGCGCCTTGAGGAACGCGGTGAGCAGGGTCACATCGGCCAGGTTCAGGTTGATCTTGCCGTTCTCGTCCAGCACCTTGATCTCGATGGCGGCATCGTCGAACTGCCAGCGATAGGTGCGGCCATCGGCCCGCCACGGCGGTCGCTGCGGGTCGGCCGACAGCCGTGTCAGCGCGTACTCCAACCCGGCCCGCGCACGCTCCTGGCCGCGTGCATCATCGTCAAGCACACGCTGCTGCAGGTGCTCGACCCGCGCGCTCAATGCGAAGGCACCGACCAGCGCGGTCATCAGCGCGATCAGCCACAACACCAGCACCAGTGCGGCGCCCTGCGGGCGGTTCATCGCGCACCTCCACTGCCACCGGCGCGTGGCGCCACCACCAGCGCCGGCCAAGGTGCGCCCTTGGCCGGCACGACCTGGATCTCCACCAGCATCGGCAGGCGCCGGGTGTCATCCCAGCGCGGCATCCAATCGGTCACCTGGCCGGTGCTTGCGTCGATGCCGCGATAGCGCAGCTGCACCGACTTCAGGTTCTCCACCAGCACCTCCGGCGGGCGTGGCGGGTTCTCGGCGATGCGCTCGCCTTCCTGCAGCAGGACCAGATCCAGCAACAGGCGTTGCTGGCCGCTGCGGCCGTCCACCTGCAACGCGTGCAGGTAGGCACCGCCACGGCCGAGGTAACCGGGCAGATCGGCGGCGAACAGCATGCGTTGCTCTTCGCCCTGGAAGAAGATCGGTTCGCGGGTGGGATCAGGCACTTCCAGCGGCGTGCGCAGCGCACCGGCCAGTTGTCGCCGCAGCAGGGCCTCGACCGCACGCATGCGTTCGCTCTCGGCGGCAATCTGCTCGCCACGCTGGCTCACCGCCATCGCCGAGCGCACGCTCGCGAAGGCCAGCGCCAGGCCACCGGCCAGCAGCACGGTGGCCAGCATCACCTCGACCAGGGTGAAGCCTGTGGCGCGGCGCTTCATCGCGCGCTCTCCAGGTCTGGCGGCAACAGGCGCAGGCTGCGCCAGCGCAGTTGTTCGCGCTCGCTGTCGCCCCAGCGGACCTGCAGCTGCAGTTCGGCCAGCCACGGCGCGCCCGGCGATTGCGCCTGCGTCGCTGCGGCGTTGCCGGCGCGCGGCTCCACCCACGGCTGCACCTGCAGTTCCCAGTGGTAGCGGCCCTGCTCCCAGTCGCCCTGCTGGCGGCCGACCTGCAAGGGGGACGCGACACCGGCTTCGGCCAGCAACGACTGTGCATGCAGCACCGCACGCGTACGCACCTCGGCCTCGCGCACCTGTTTCGCGCTACCGGACAGGCTGCCCAGCAGCAGTGTCAGCGCCAGGCCCAGCAGGGCGAAGGCGATGATTACTTCCAGCAGCGTGAAGCCACGCGCGCGCCGCTTCATGGGCCCCGCCAGGGGCCGGAACGGACCTCTCCGGTCAGCCAGCCGACATCGATGCGCCATTCGGCGCCGTCGCGCTGCAGGCGGATGCGGCCCCCGCTGGAACCACCATCGGGATGGAACTCGATCACGCCCTGCCCGGGCGCGGTGGCCAGCTGCGCGGCGCCTTCGAACTGCACCTGCAGCTGCGCGGGGACATCGCCCTGGCGCTGGCTCGCACCTTGCCAGTGGCGTCGCGCCGGCTCGATCACGAAGCGCTGCGGCTCGCCGCGGGCGATGGCCTGCGCGCGCACCATGCGCAGCTGGTTGGCAATGTCCTTGCCGGCGCTGCGCAGCTGCATGCCGGCAAAGCCGCGCGACAGGCCAGCGGCGGTGATCAGGCCGATCGCGGCAATCAGCGCGATCACCAACAGCATTTCCAGCAGCGACAGACCTGCCGCACGCCTGCCGAGCAGGCGCGGGCGTGGCAGCCGGCGCGGCAGGAAATGCGTCATGCAGGCTTAGGGCTGGTAGCGGATGTCGGCGTCGACGCTGCTGCCACCGGCCTTGCCATCCTTGCCGAGGCTGACCAGCTCATATGGCTGGCCCTCGCCCGGTGCGCGGTATTCCAGCGCGTGGCCCCACGGGTCGTTCAGGTCGGCCGGCTTGGCATAAGGCCCCAGCCAACCGCCGACACCGGCCGGTGCGGTCACCAGATCATTGAGCGAACCCGGCAGCTTGCCGGTGTCGATCTGGTAGTTGTCGATCTTGGAGGCGACGGTTTGCACCTGCGCCTTGGCAATGTTGGCCTTGCCGCGATCGGCACCGCCCAGCACGCGGCTGGCGACCAGGGTCAGCACCGCCCCGATCAGCACGATGACGATGATGATCTCCAGCAGGCTCATGCCCGACTGGTTGCGCGCGGCAGTGAAGGAAAGGCGGATCGGTCGACGGGAAGCAATCATGGACGGTCCTTTCTGTTGCGGGGTGTCGGGGTTGCGTAGGGATCCATCGTCAACCGATGGCATTGGTCAGGTCGTACAGCGGCACCAGCACGGCGACAATCACCGCACCGACCACCGAGGCCAGCACCAGGGTGATCGCCGGCACCATCGCCGCCAGAAGACGGTCGATGCGCCGGGCGCTGTCCTGTTCGAACGTGTCGGCGGCCTTCAGCAGCATGCTATCGAGTGCACCGGATTCCTCGCCGACCTGGATCATCTGCAGCGCCAGGCGCGGGAAGCGCTTGCCACGCGAAAGTGCCAGCGAGAGGCCGGCACCGTTCTTCACTTCGTCGGCCGCCGCTTCGACATCGGCGGCCAGCGCACGGTTGCCGAGCACGTTGCGGGCGATGCCCAGCGCGCCGAGCAGCGGCACGCCGTTGCGCAGCAGGGTGCCCAGGGTGCGTGCCAGACGGGCGGTTTCCAGTTCACCGAGCAGGCGGCCGATGCTGCGACGCTGCAACAGCCACCCATCCAGCGCCAGGCGGAATGCCGGCTGCCGTGCCTTGCGCTCGAAGAACAGGGCCAGCAACGCCGGCACCACCAGCAACAGCACCCACCAGTCGCGCACGAACAGGCCCAGCTGCAGCACCGCGTTGGTGAACCACGGCAACGCCACGTCCAGGCTTTCATACATCTGCGCAAACTGCGGCACCACGTAGCCGAGCAGGAACAGCAGCGCCCCTCCGACCACCACCAGAAGGATCGCCGGATACACCAGCGCGTTGATCACCTTGCCCTGCAGCGCGCGACTGCGTTCGAGGTAGTCGGCCAGGCGCTGCAGCGTTTCATGCAGGCTGCCACCAGCCTCGCCGGCACGCACCATGTTCACGTACAGGCGCGAGAACAGGCCATGCTGGCGCTCCAGCGCGGTCGACAGCGGTGCACCGCCGCGCACCACGTCGCGGATGTCGGTGATCGCGCGCCGCGAGCGTTCGTCTTCCGGCAGGCCGAGCAGGATCGACAGCGCGCGGTCCAGCGGCTGGCCGGCACCGAGCAGGGTTGCCAGCTGCTGGGTGAACTGCAGCAATGCCGCACCCTGCAGCGGACGCTGGCGCAGCAGGGTGCGCCAGCTGCTGCCACCGATCGCGCCGCCATCGGCCAGCTGCGTCTCCATCGGCAGATGGCCCTGGTCCTGCAGGCGAGCGACCAGCTCGGCCTCACTGGCCGCTTCCATCTGCCCGTCGAAGATCTCGCCGTGCGGGTTGAGCGCTTTGTAGCGGTAGTTCGGCATGTCAGCCCCGGCGTCCTGCGCGCATCAGCTTTCCTCGGTCACGCGCAGCACTTCCTCGAGGGTGGTCTGGCCGCTGAGCGCCTTGGCCAGGCCATCTTCGTACATGGTCCGCATGCCGGCTTCGCGCGCGATGCGTTCGATCTCGCCCATGCCATCGCGGCGCATCACCGCGCGGCGCAGCGCATCGTTCATCACCAGGAATTCCATGATGGTGGTACGGCCCAGGTAGCCGGTCGGCGCCAGTGCCGACGGCTTCGGGCGGAACAGGTGGATGGGCCCCTGCGGCTGCAGGCGGCGCAGTTCGAAGCGCTCGATTTCTTCCGGCGAGGCTTCGTAACGCTCGGCGTGGGTCGGCTCCAGCCGGCGCACCAGGCGCTGGGCCAGGATGCCGTTGATGGTGGAGGTGAGCAGATAGTCCTCCACCCCCATGTCGAGCAGGCGGGTGATGCCGCCGGCAGCGTTGTTGGTGTGCAGGGTGGACAGCACCAGGTGGCCGGTCAGTGCCGACTGGATCGCGATGCGCGCGGTCTCCAGGTCGCGCATTTCACCGATCATGATGATGTCCGGGTCCTGGCGCACGATGCTGCGCAGCGCGTTGGCGAAGTCCAGGCCGATCTGTGGCTTGGCCTGGATCTGGTTGATGCCTTCAATCTGGTACTCGACCGGATCTTCGACCGTGATGATCTTGACGTCGGCGGTGTTGAGCTGGCTCAGCGCGGTGTACAGCGTGGTGGTCTTGCCCGAACCGGTCGGGCCGGTGACCAGCAGGATGCCGTGCGGCTGTTCCAGCACCTTGCGGAACTGCGGCAGGAAGGCGTCGGTGAAGCCGAGCCGGTGGAAATCGAACACCACCGTTTCGCGGTCGAGCAGGCGCATCACCACGCTCTCGCCGTGCGCGGTCGGTACCGTGCTCACGCGCAGGTCCAGCTCCTTGCCCTGCACGCGCAGCATGATGCGGCCGTCCTGCGGCAGGCGGCGTTCGGCGATGTTGAGCCGGGCCATGATCTTGATGCGGCTGATCACTGCGGCGGTCAGGTTGGTCGGCGGGCTTTCGCCTTCCACCAGAACGCCGTCGACGCGGTAGCGCACTTTCAGCCGGCTCTCGAACGGTTCGACATGGATATCCGAAGCGCGCAGCTCCACCGCACGCTGGATCACCAGATTGACCAGCCGGATCACCGGTGCCTCGGAGGCGAGATCGCGCAGGTGTTCGATGTCGTCGACCGTACCACCCTCGCCGTCGGCGGTCTCGACGATTGCACCCATCGCGCTGCGGCCCTGGCCGAACCAGCGCTCGACCAGGTCATCAATCTCCGCGCGCATGCCCAGCACCGGCGTTACCGGCACGCCCAGCGCCAGCTGCACCGCCTGTTGCGGATAGAGGTCGTGGGCATCGGCCAGCCATAGCCGCACGCCCTGTTCATCCAGTGCCAGCGGGCACACATGGAACTGCTTGAGGAAACGCAGCGACAGCGGCAGGCCTTCGGCCAGGCCCTGCGGCGGTGCCTCCGGCAACTGCTTGCCTTCCAGCAACGGCAGGCCCAATACGTCGGCACTGGTCTGCGCCTGATCGCGTTCGGACACCAGGCCCAGCCGCACCAGCAGGCCCAGCAGGCTGCCGCCGGCCTCGGCATGCAGCGGCCGCGCCCGCGCCAAGTCCCCTTCCTTGAGGCGGCCACGCGCCAGCAGCGCATCCAGGATGCGCCCTTCGACGTCGTCGGCAGCGGTTGCAGCAAGCGCGTTCACGTAGCTCTCCTGTCGATCGGCCCGACTTTAGCAGTTAAGCCGTGATTTCCGCCGCCCGGACGCCACCTTTCGCGAAAAAACGAAGCCCGTCACATGGGTGACGGGCTTCGATCATTCAACTACGACACCGCACGCTTACTGCGTGGCGAGAATGCTCACCCCGCTGTAGGCGGACTCACCCACCACCTTGATGTAGTAGGTGCCTGCGGTTGCGGCGGTCACGCGCACCGTTTCCGAGGTGCCCGGGCGGGTCGAACGCGCATCGCTGTCGGTGGCGCTCGGCTCCCGGCCCTTGGCCAGATAGACCGACACGTTGCCGGTGCCGCCGTAGGTGATCACGCTGAGCTGCTTGCCAGCGGTGGCTTCGAAGCTGTACAGCGCGCTGCTGCCGGCCGCACCGCTCAGGCCACCGATGGCCACCTTGTTGGTCAGCGGCTTGGCCACCGGCCCGCAGTTCTCGGTGCACGGCTCTTCCAGCGCCTTGTCCAGCGCGGCCTTGGCATCGACGATGCCAGTGCCGATCGGGGTGGCCGACGGGATGCTGACCGGGAACGGGCGCGCCGTATCCTTCAGCAGCGTGCGCATGTCGGCCGGCGTCAGCGGATCACGGTTGGCGGCGATCAGCGCGCTCTGCACCAGCGCGGCGACGGCCGCCACGTGCGGGGCCGCCATCGAGGTGCCGGCCAGGCCACCGATGGTGTAACCGGTGGTGGAACCTGCAGCCGGCGGCGAGGTCTTGTTGCTGGACAGCGCCTGCCACACATAGCCATTCGGATTGCCATCGGTGACACCGCCGCCCGGGCCGGACAGATCGATGCGGGTACCGAAGTTGGAGTAATAGGCGATCGCGCCGGTGATGCCGGTGGCACCGACCGAGACCACGCCATCGCAGTTGGCCGGACGGGCGTTGGCCACATTCATCGCATCGTTGCCGGCCGCCACCACCACCACCGTGCCGCGGTTGATGGCACCGGTGATGGCCGCCTGGTAGGCCGGATCACAGCTGCCGGAACCGCCCAGGCTCATGTTGATGATCTCGGCCGGGTTCTGGTTGGCCGGGATGCCGGCCACGGTGCCACCCGAGGCCCAGGTGATCGCATCGGTGATGTCCGACAGGGTGCCGCCGCAGTAGCCGAGCACGCGCACCGGCAGCACCTTGGCCTTGTAGGCCAGGCCCGACGCCAGCAGACCATTGTTGGTGGCTTCGGCGATGGTGCCGCTCACGTGGGTACCGTGCCAGCTGCTGTCGCGCACCGGCGAACCCTGGTAGCAGGCGTTGGCGGTCGGCATCCAGTCGCCGTAATCGAGCGCACCCGGCACACGGCCATCGGCCGGACGACGCGATCGGCTGGCCTGGCTGATGAAGTCGTAGCCTTCCAGCAGGGTGCCGGCGGCGAAATCGGGATGCTCGGGCAGGATGCCGGTATCGATCACCGCCACCACGATGCCCTCACCCTGCGAGACGTCCCACGCGGCCGGCGCGTTGACGCCGCCCACCGGGTTGTGGAAGTGCCAGTTGTGGCTCTGGTAGTTCGGATCGTTGGGCACGAAGGTCGGCGACGCATCGGCCTTCGGTGCAGCTTCCAGGCGTGCGGTGGAGGCGGCGTCGATGGGATACATGATCGCGTCCGGCACCGCGTACTCGACGGTCGGATCGGCCTTCAGTTCAGCCAGCACCTTGTCCAGTTCGGCGCTGGCGATGCTTCCTTGCAGCCGGATCAGGTCGGCACCGATGCCCAGCTTGCGCGCCACCTGCGGGCGTAGCGCTGCACTGCGCGCCGCTGCGTTGGTGCCACCCAGGGCGGCACGCGAGACGGCTGCGTTGACCACGGCCAGCTTGGCGTTGGTATCGGCCGCAGCGGCGCTGCCGGCGCGGTACTTCACGATGATGCCTTCGACCTGCTGCGTCTTCGGGCCGGACAACGGCGCACTTACCTTCAGGTCGGCGGCCTGTGCCAGGCCAACACCGGTCAGCGACAGCACTGCGGCTGCCAGAACATTGATGCGAAGGTTCTGCTTCTTGATCACGTCGAATTCCTCTTCTGGGTCATGGATCGAACCAACACTGCGGCCATCATTCCTTGACGACTCCCGGCCGGCCCAGCCGGGATTGCCGTGACCTCCCCCCAGGCCCTCATTGCAGGTGCTGCGCCGGCGTGGGTGGCCGCCGGCGCCATGGAGCGGCCTACCAGCCGAAGCCGGCACCGACGCCGACCGAGCTGTCGTCGCTGCTGAAGGCACCGCCGAAGGTGACCGTGGCGCGATCGCTGATCGCACGCTGGTAACCCAGCGACAGTGCCGATTCACCGCCCTGGAAACCGATGCCCACGCCAACCCGGTTCTGGGTGCGGATACCGGCGGCACTGGTGGCCATGTTGAGCATTGCCGCGCTCATTGCGCCCTGGCGGTCGATGCGGCGATCCATGTGGCGCAGGCGTCCGTCGATCTCGCCCTTGAACACATCGAAGCTGTCAGCGACGGCCTGCACGCGGCTGTCGGTGTAGCTGTTGGCGGTCGCCATGCCACGGTCGAGCTGGCCCTTGTTGACCGCATCGGTGGCGGTGGTACCGGCGGCCACGTTGGTGACCTGGCGTTCGTTGCCCTCACTGCCCACCGAGACCGTGTTGGCACGGTCGGCAACCGAGCCCTGGCCCAGCGCCACCGCGTTTGCGGCGGTGGCATTGGCTCCCTGGCCGATGGCGGTGGACGAGGCGCCGCTGGCAACCGCGCCATCGCCCATGGCGACCGCATTGAGGCCGGTGGCCGGGGTGCCGACCGGAGTGCCGCCGCCCACCGCCGCTGCCGTCGGTGTGCCCTGCACGCGGGCAGCGCTTGCCGGAGCAGCGTCTGCCGTCATCGGCGCATCCGCCGTGCTGGCCAGCGCGCTTTCATCCAGTGAGGCGCCCATCGAACGCAGGCTCGCCGTTGCCGAACGCGTGCCCGTGGCGGTGCGGCGATCGATCTCGCTGACCTTGCGGTCCAGCGCACCCAGCGCATCGCCGACGTTGCTGTAGGTCGCCCCTTGGATCACGTAGTTCGGCGCCACGAACACGCCCTGCATGCCGACACTGGCGCCGCCACCGAGGAAGCTGGCGGCATCGCTGAGCGACTGGAACAACTGGCCGCCATTGATCGCCTGGCGGCTGCCGGCAGCGATGCTGCCGGCACCGACGTTGTCGATGGTGGTGCCCTGGAAACCGGACAGGGTCAGGCGGTCACGGCTGGCGTCGTCGTAGCCGACCGCGCTGGCCGCAGTGGTTTCCACCGTGGCGATGCGCGAATCGAAATCACCGACGCGGGTCTCGACCGCGCCCACGCGCTGGTTGGTGACGTTGAGCTGCGAACCGGTGACGGCATCGGTGCTGCCGGCGCCAATGCGGCCGTCGGCCACGTTGACGATGCGCCGCGTGGCCGGACCATCGGTGCCGTTGCCGCCACCGACCGAGACCACATTGGCATCGAGGGCACGCGAGCCCGCACCCAACGCCACCGAGTTCGCGCCGCTCGCACCGGCGCTGCTGCCCAGCGCCAGCGCCCCATTGCCGATGGCCGCCGCGTTGGCCCCCAATGCGTTGCTGCGCGCACCACTGGCACTGGCACCGGAACCGAGCGCGGCCGCATCGCTCCCGCTGGCACTGGCGGTGCCGCCGCCGCTGGCCTTGACGTAGCGGGCGGTGCCATCGGCGGTTGCGGCGACGGCATCGAGCTGCCCGCGGTTGACCGCATCGGTGCGCTCGGTACCGGCGGCGACGCGGGTGATCTGGCGATCACTGGTGCTGCTGCCGACCGACACCGTGTTGGTACGATCAGCCACCGACCCCGAGCCCAATGCCACGCTGCCTGCGGCGCTTGCGGTGGCACTGACACCCACCGCCGTGGCATTGGCGGCGGTGGCACTGCTGCCATAGCCGACCGCAGTGCCGAGGCGACCGCTGGCATCGGCGTAGCTGCCGAGGGCCGAAGCACCATCTGCCGAAGCATTGGCGCGGAAACCACTGGCCTGCGACTGCGTGCCAGTGGCAGTAGCCTGTGCGCCACTGGCGGTGCTGTAGGCGCCCTTGGCCTGGGCACCGGCACCGGTGGCGATGGCACCGGTTTCGCTGGCGCTGGCACTGCTGCCCACGGCCACGCTGTCGACACCGGTCGCCTGCGCGGCGTTGCCCAGCGCAGCGGCATTGCTGCCGGTGGCCAGCGCATCAAAGCCGACCGCGGTGGCATTGGCGGCCATCGCATTGGCACCGCTGCCCAGCGCGGTCGCGCCGTTGCCGATCGCATTGGCGGCATTGCCGGCCGCGAGGGCGTTGTCACCGTCCACGAGGGCGCCGGCCTCACCGTCGGCATTTCCGTTGGCCTGGAACTGGCGGCTGGTCTTGTCGGCAACACTGGCCACTGCATCGAGCTGGCCCTTGTTCACTGCATCGGTGGCTTCGGTGCCCGCCGCGACGTGGGTAACCTGGCGCTCGCTGCCGGCCTTGCCGACAGCCACCGTGTTGTCGCGGTCGGCGGTGGAACCGGCACCGAGTGCCACGCTGTTGCTGCCGTTGGCGGTGGCATTGGCACCCAGCGCCGTGGCATCGCTGCCGGCGGCCCACGAATTCCAGCCGATCGCGGTGGCGTAGTCCTCGGTAGCCCACGCACCGGCACCGAATGCGGCCGCGCCGGTACCACTGGCGCGCGACGGGATCAGGCCGAAGAAGGTGCTGCCGCCGATCGCCACGCTTTCCGCGCCGCTGGCTTCACTCGACTGGCCCACCGCAACGGCGCCGCTACCCGCCGCCGCTGCACCGACGCCCACGGCGGTGGTGTTGGCGCCGCTGGCGGCCGAACCGTAGCCGAGTGCAGTGCCCAAGCGACCGGTTGCTTCGGCATAGCCGCCGACGGCGGTGGTGCCATCGGCGGACGCCGTGCTGCGGAAGCCACTGGCCAGCGACTGTGCACCACTGGCGTTGGATTCGGTGCCGTTGGCGGTGCTGTAGACACCGCTGGCCTGTGCACGCGCGCCCACCGCGCTTGTCCCCACTTCGCTGGCACTGGCGCCGCTGCCCAGGGCCAGGCTGTCCTCGCCGGTGGCCTGCGCCGTGCTGCCCAGTGCGGCCGCGTTGCTGCCGGTCGCCAGGGCATCGATGCCGACCGCGGTGGCGTTGGCGGCCAGTGCGTTGGCACCACTGCCCAGTGCCGTGGCACCGTTGCCGATCGCGTTGGCGGCATCACCGGCGGCGAGCGCGTTGTCGCCCTCCACCAAGGCGCCGCTTTCACCGTCGGCATTGCCGCTGGCCTGGAACTGCCTGCTGGTCTTTTCCGCGGCGGCGGCTACGGCATCGAGCTGGTTCTTGTTGACCGCATCGTTGCCCTGCGTGCCATCGGCGACGTTGGTGATCTGGCGGGTATTGCCGCCGCCACCCACCGACACGGTGTTGTCGCGGTCGGCGATCGAATCCGCACCCAGCGCCACGCTGTTGTCTCCGCGCGATTCGGCCGCATTGCCCAGCGCGGTGCTGTTGATGCCCGGCGACCAGGCGCCGCCGCCCACTGCGGTGGAGTAGTTGCCCGAGGCTTCGGTGGCCAGCGTGCCGAACAGCGAACCACCGACCGCCACGCTGTTGATACCGGTGGCGAGGCTGCCCTGGCCGGTGGCGGTGCTGTACGCGCCCGAGGCTTCCGAATCGCCGCCCAGCGCCACGCTGTTGGAGCCGGACGCATTGGCGAAGTTGCCGAACGCGGTAGCGTTGAAGGCCGAGGCCTGTGCATAGCCACCGATGGCGGTGCTGTAACCGCCGGTGGCTTCTGCGCCGATGCCGAACGCCGCCGATGCGGTGCCGCTGGCGACGCTCTCGCTGCCGACGGCGGTGGCAGCGCTGCCGCTGGCATTGCTGAAGTAGCCCACGGCCACCGCTTCTTCGCCGGAGGCTTCGGACAACACGCCGGTAGCGGTGCTGCCGGCGCCACTGGCGATAGCGGCCGCGCCGAAGGCTGCGCTCTGTTCGCCGCTGGCTTCGCTCTCGGCGCCCTGCGCGGTCGCATACTCACCGGTGGCCTGTGCATTGGCACCGACGGCGCTGGCATTGGCGGCGGTCGCCAGTGCATTGAAGCCGATCGCCTGCGCGTTGCTGGCCAGCGCATTGGCACCGCTGCCGAGCGCGGTGGCGCCGTTGCCGATGGCGTTGGCGGCATCACCAGCGGCCAGCGCGTTGTCACCTTCCACCAGCGCACCGGCCACATCGTCACCGTTGCCGCTGGCCTGGAAGAAGCGACTGGTGGTGGTGGCAGTGCTGGCCACCGCATCCAGCTGCGCCTTGTTCACCGCATCGGTGGCCTGGGTACCGGCGGCGACATTGGTGACCTGCCGCTCGCTGCCGGTGCTGCCCACCGACACCGTGCGCGCCCGGCTGGCCACCGAACCTGCGCCGAGTGCGACCGCGTTGCTGCCACTGGCATTGCTGCCCGCGCCAAGTGCAATTGCGCTTTCGGCGCCGGCCACGGTGTTGGTACCGATGGCGATGCTGTTGAGGTTGTTGCCGAGCGCCTGGAAGCCGAGCGCTACGCTGTTGTCGCCATAACCGAAGGCACCACGGCCGACGGCGGTGGCGCTGGTGCCGTTGGCCCAGCTGTTATAGCCGATCGAGGTGGCGCCGGTGCCGCTGGCCCACGCCGCGTTGCCGAACGCCGAGGCATTGGTGGCGGTCGCCCACGCACCGGAACCGAAGGCACTGGCACCACTGGCGGTAGCCCAGCTATAGCCACCCACCGCAGTGCTGTCATCGCTGCTGGCGAACGCGCTGTCCCCCACCGCCACCGCGTAGGCGCCGGTCGCACGCGACTTGCTGCCCGCGGCGAAGCTGTTGTCACCGCTGGCCCTGGCCGCATTGCCGAACGCGCTGCTGGCAGCACCGGTGGCCTGCGCGCCACTGCCGACCGCCGTGGCATCGGCAACTGCGGTGGTGCCGACCTGCTGCGCCTTGCCGTCGGCGCCGATGATTGGCTGGTTGAATTCGTCGTAGGCCTGGCCGAGGCCACCGATGGCGACGCCGCCGTTGCCGGTGGCCGCACTGTTGCGGCCCACCGCCACGCTGTCATCGCCGATCGCCGACGCGGCCGCGCCGTGTGCGACGGCGCCCGCACCGATCGCATTGCTCGACGAACCGGCGGCGATGGCGCCCTCGCCCTCGGCCAGCGCGCCGGCATCGCTGTCGGCTTCCGGCTGGGCCTGGAAGAAGCGCGCAGTGCTGTCGGCGGTGTTCGCCACCGCATCCAGCTGCGCCTTGTTCACCGCATCGGTGGCTTCGCTGCCTGCAGCGACGCTGGTGATCTGCCGCTCATTGCCGGCACTGCCAACCGCAACGCTGTTGGCACGCACCGCTTCGGAGTTCGCACCGAGCGCCACGCTGTTGGCGCCGCGCGCGGTGGCGTAGTAGCCCACGGCAGTGCTCTGTGCACCACTGGCCCAGGTCTGCGCGCCGAGCGCACTGGCGTTCTCGCCGGGCGCGTAGGCGAAGTAGCCTACCGCCGTGGCTTCGGCACCGGACGCTTCGCTGAGGCTGCCGTTGGCGACCGCGCGGTCACCACTGGCAATGGCGCCGGCACCGACCGCCGTAGCGGCTTCGCCGCTGGCCTGTGTCTGCACGAAGAAGCCCAGGCCGGGAATCAGGTCGGCCGGGCCACCGATGGCGACGCTGCTGGTGCCGGTGGCGGTGCTCTGCGTGCCCAGTGCCGTCGAGTAGTCACCGATGGCATTGGATACCGCACCGAAGGCCGACGCCTGCGCGCCGGAGGCATAGGCGCCCACGCCGTAGGACGACGCGGCGAAGCCGCCGGCTTCGGCACTGGCACCGACCGCAGTGCCACCGACACCGGCACTGGTGGCGCCGGTCTCCACCGGCACGCCGCCACTGGTGATGAGCGGGTTGCCGTTGGCATCCACGGCGGCGCCACCGACGGCCACGCTGCCCGGACCATTGGCCTGTGCGTTGTTGCCGAATGCCGCGCTGTTCTGGCCGGAGGCCAGCGCGTTGTTGCCGACGGCGGTGGCGTTCTGCGCCACGGCGGTGGCGCCGGCGCCGACGGCAGTGGTGCCGTGGCCGATCGCATTGGCGGCCTCGCCTGCGGCCAGCGCATCGTCACCCTCGGCCAGGGCACCGGCATCGCTGTTGCTGCTGGCGGTGGCCTGGAAACGCTTGGCCGTCGCATCGGCCACCGCGGCAACATCTTTCAGCTGGCCGACGTTCACCGCATCGGTATCTTCGGTGCCGGCGGCGACGCTGGTGATCTGCCGGGTCAGGCCGTACTCGGCGGCACCGACAGACACGGTATCGACACGATCAGCCAGCGAACCGGCGCCGAGCGCCACACTGCCGGTGGCGACTGCGGCGGAATTCGAGCCCAACGCCGTGCTGTATTCACCAACCGCCGTGCTGAACGCACCGACGGCAATCGAGGCTTCGTTGGCGGCGGTGGCACCGCGACCCACTGCGGTGCTGCCCGGCCCCATCGCCACGGCGCCGCCACCGACCGCCGTCGCACCGTCGGCGGTGGCTTCGGACAACGCGCCCAGCGCGGTGGCTGCGCCGTTCTCGCTGGCAGCGGTGGCACTGGCGCCCACTGCGGTGTCACCCAGGCCGAAGGCTGCCGCGCTCTGCCCCACCACCACGCTGGCATCGCCGAGCGCCAGGGCACCCTGGCCGAACGCGCTGGCCCCGATGCCGGCTGCGATGGCCTGGGTGCCGACGGCGGTGGTGGCATTGGCCAGCGACTGCGCACCGGCGCCGGCGGCCAACGCACCCTCGCCCTCGATCTTCGCCGCGTCGCTGTCATCGCCTGCGCCGTCGGCCTTGAAATAGCGGCTGCCGTCTGCGGCAACGTTGGCCAGCGCGACCTGGGTGGCACGCGCCTGCGCGTCCAGCTGCGCCTTGTTCACTGCGTCGGTCGCCTGCGTACCTGCGGCGACGTTGGTGACCTGCCGTTCCTTGCCGGCATCACCGACGGACACAGTGTTGGCGCGCGTGGCCTTGGAACCGGCGCCCAGCGCCACGCTGTTGGCCGCAGTGGCGCTGCTGTTGCTGCCGATCGCCACCGCATTGCTGCCCTTGGCACTGGCGGAGCCTTCCACCAGGCACTTTTCCAGAAGCTTGCCGCTGAATGCCACGCAGGTGGCGCTGCCACCGATCTGTACCGATTGTGCCGCGGCGCTACCGCTCATGCCCCATCCGATGACCAGTCCCAACGCCACGGCCAGTGCTGCGGGCGTGGCCGGTGTCGCAGTGCGGCGCTGGTCGACGACCCCGCCACCGCCGCAGCCGGAGGAGGCCAGTTCCGAGGCCACCACCAACTGACCCAATGCTTTGTTCCAGACCTTGCGATAAATCCGATTCATCGGTACGGCTCCTGATTGGACTGGTTTTGGGCAAAGCAACGCCACCGCTGGGCTTTCCGGCCCAACGTCCCCTGGGGGCGTTTATTCGCGTGATTTACTGCGGGGTATTACCGAACGGTGCGCAGCGACAGACAACCGAGCGCGTGCGCCAACCGGCTACTGCGAAATGAATGCTTCTGAAACGGGCTTCAAGTGTTAACGGCAACTTTGAAGATCGTCAAGACTTTGACACGGCAAATCCTATTGCCGTGAAGCAGTTCACTATTTCACCTGTTTATAAAGTGATTTCGTTAGATCTGCGTGACGAACTATCGACGCTGTGTAAATGCATGTAACTGATGACTGCAGCAGGAGTTTCTGCCCATGCAAAGAAAAACCCGACAGTCGCCTGCCGGGTTTTCCGTACCTTGTCGCATCGTCGCCTGCGCGCTGGTTGCGCCGTCAGCCGCACCACACCCGCGCGTTGCGGAACATGCGCATCCATGGCGAATCACCCTGCCATTCGGCCGGTGCCCAGCTCATGTTGAGCGCGCGCGGCGTGCGTTCCGGGTGCGGCATCATGATGGTGACGCGACCGTCGGTGCTGGTCAGGCCGGTGATGCCGTCCGGCGAACCGTTCGGGTTCAGCGGGTACTGGCTGGCGACGTTGCCGTGGCCATCGATGTAACGCAGCGAGACACGGGCTGCAGCCTGGTCGACCGCGTTGTCGAACACGGCCTGGCCTTCGCCATGCGCCACCGCCACCTGCAGGCGTGAACCTGCCATGCCGCGCAGCAGGATCGACGGCGATTCCACCACCTCCAGCAGCGCGGTGCGGGCTTCGAACTGCTCGCTGGCGTTGCGGCGGAACTGCGGCCAGTGCTCGGCACCGGGGATGATGCCCTTCAGCTGGCTCATCATCTGGCAGCCGTTGCACACGCCCAGCGCAAAGCTGTCCTCGCGTGCGAAGAACGCGGCGAAGGCATCCCGCAGCGCACTGCGCTCCAGGATCGAGGTGGCCCAGCCGCGGCCGGCACCGAGCACGTCGCCGTAGCTGAAGCCGCCGCAGGCAACCAGGCCGGTGAACTCCTGCAGCGCCACGCGGCCCTCGATGAGGTCGCTCATGTGCACGTCGAACGCGCGGAAGCCGGCACGTTCGAAGATGTTGGCCATCTCGATCTGGCCGTTGACGCCCTGCTCGCGCAGCACGGCCACGCGCGGGCGCGCACCGGTGCTGATGAACGGCGCGGCGACATCTTCATTGAGGTCGAAGCTGAGCTTTGGCTTCAGGCCCGGCGCATTGAAGGCGCGCGCGACCTCACGTTCGGCATCGGCGCTGGCCGGGTTGTCGCGGCGCTTCTGCATGGCGTGGGTGACCGACCACCAGGCATCGAACAAGGCTTCCCAGCGCCATTCGGCCAGGTTCTCGCCACCCAGCGACACGCGCACCGTCGGCGCGGTGGTCGGCTTGGCGATGCGCTGCGCGCATTCGGTGAGCGCATGGCGCTCGACCAGATCGGCGAAAGCCGCACGGTCTTCGCGTGCGATCTGCACCACCGCACCCAGCTCCTCATTGAACAGGCTGCGGAACGGGTCATCGCCCCAGGCATCGAGGGTGATGTCCAGGCCCATGCGCGAGGTGAAGGCCATCTCGCACAGCGCGGCGAAGGCACCGCCGTCGCTGCGGTCGTGGTAGGCCAGCAGCAAGCCGGACTGGCGCGCATCGCGGATCAGTTCGAAGAAGGCACGCAGGCGCTGCGGGTCGTCCAGGTCCGGCGCGGCACCGGCGAACGCGGGCAGGTCACCGTGGTCGGCATGCACCTGGGCCAGGATCGAACCACCGAGGCGCTGCTTGCCGGCACCGAGGCCGATCAGCCACACCTCGCTTTCAACGTCGCGGTCGAGCAGCGGGGTCAGCTGCTGGCGCGCATCGGCAACCGGTGCGAAGGCGGTGATCACCAGCGACACCGGCGACACGCTCTTGTGTGCCTCGCCCTGGTCATGCCACTGCGCCTGCATCGACAGCGAGTCCTTGCCCACCGGGATGCTGATATCCAGCTGCGGGCACAGCTCCATGCCCACCGCCTTCACCGCGTCGTACAGCAGCGCGTCTTCGCCCGGATGGCCGGCAGCGGCCATCCAGTTCGCCGACAATTTGATCTCATCCAACGCATCAACCGGCGCCGCGCACAGGTTGGTCAGTGCTTCGCCCACGGCCATGCGCGCCGACGCCGCGGCGTCGAGCAGGGCCAGCGGGGTGCGTTCGCCGATCGACATCGCTTCACCGGCCACGCCATCGAAATCGGCCAGGGTGATCGCCACGTCGGAGACCGGCACCTGCCACGGACCGACCATCTGCTCGCGTGCGGTCAGGCCGCCGACGCTGCGGTCACCGATGGTGACCAGGAAGTTCTTGGACGCCACGGTCGGGTGCGCCAGCACGCGCAGGCCGGCTTCCTGCAGATCCAGGCCGCCGGTCTTCAGCGCCGGCCAGCGCGGGGCCGGCGGATGCGCGGTGTCGCGGTGCATCTTTGGCGGCTTGCCGAACAGCACGTCCATCGGCAGGTCGATCGGCGCATCAGCCGGGGTGTGGCCGGGCACGGCACCGTAAGCCACCACCAGGTGTTCCTCGGCGGTGGCCACGCCGACCGCGGCGAACGGGCAGCGCTCGCGCGCGCACAGTGCGGCGAACTCGGCCAGGCGCTCCTGGGCCACGCCCAGCACGTAGCGTTCCTGCGATTCGTTGCACCACAGCTGCATCGGCGACAGCGACGGATCATCGGTGGGCACCTTGGCCAGGTCGATGACACCGCCCACGCTCGAATCGTGCAGCAGCTCGGGAATGGCGTTGGACAGGCCACCGGCGCCGACGTCATGGAAGAACTTGATCGGGTTGTCGGCGCCCATCGCCACACAGCGATCAATGACTTCCTGGCAGCGGCGTTCCATTTCCGGGTTGTCGCGCTGCACGCTGGCGAAATCCAGATCCTCGGCACTTTCACCGGAGGCCACCGAACTGGCGGCACCGCCGCCGAGGCCGATCAGCATCGCCGGGCCGCCCAGCACGATCACCGCATCACCAGCCTGCAGCGGGATCTTGTCGACCTGGATGCGGTCGATGGCGCCGAGGCCACCGGCCAGCATGATCGGCTTGTCGTAGGCGCGGACCAGGTCGGCACCTTCGGGCAGCTCGAAGCTGCGGAAGTAGCCGAGCAGGTTCGGGCGGCCGAACTCGTTGTTGAACGCAGCGCCGCCGAGCGGGCCATCGGTCATGATTTCCAGCGCCGGCGCCATGCGCGGGTTCAGCGCGCGCGGTGCTTCCCACGGCTGCGGCAACTCGGGAATGCGCAGGTGCGAGACCGAGAAACCGGTCAGGCCGGCCTTGGGCTTGCCGCCGCGGCCGGTCGCGCCTTCGTCGCGGATCTCGCCGCCGGCACCGGTCGAGGCGCCCGGGAACGGCGCGATCGCGGTCGGGTGGTTATGCGTTTCAACCTTGATCTGGAACGCACTCGGCACCTGCGGCTCGCGGCGGTACTCGCCGCTGGCCGGGTCCGGGCGGTAGCGTGAGGCCGGATGGCCTTCGATCACCGCGGCATTGTCGCTGTACGCGCTGAGCGTGTGCTGCGGAGTCTGCTGGTGGGTGTTCTTGATCATCCGGAACAGCGACCGGTCCTGTTCCTGGCCGTCGATGGTCCAGCTGGCGTTGAAGATCTTGTGCCGGCAGTGCTCGGAATTGGCCTGCGCGAACATCATCAGTTCCACGTCCGACGGCGAGCGGCCCAGCGCGGTGAAGCGTTCGCGCAGGTAGTCGATCTCGTCCTGCGCCATGGCCAGGCCGAGGCGCTGGTTGGCGGCCTCCAGCTCGTCCACCGGCACGCGTTCCAGTTCGCCACGGGCCGGCGCCGAGAACAGGGCCTGGCCCTGCTCCACGGACTCCAGCACCGACTGCGTCATCGGGTCGTGCAGCGCCTTGACCAGCGCCTGCTGGGCGGCGGCATCGGCCGGCCAGCCCTGCACGTCGATGCGCAGGCCACGCTCGACCCGGCTCACCGGCTGGCCAGCACCGCGGACCAGTTCGGTGGCCTTGCTCGACCACGGCGAGAGCGTGCCCAGGCGCGGCACCACGATGCGGCTGACCGCGCCGTCGGCCACGGCCTCTGCCTGCGGCACCGCCTCGAGGATGCGGCACAGGGTGGCCAGGTCAGGGGCGGCGGCACCTTCGGTCTGTACGAAGTAGACGTGCCAGGCACCGCTGATGCGCAGGGAGGGCGCGATGGACTGCAGGCGGGATTCAAGACGTTCGCGGCGGAACGGCGACAGGGCGGGCGCGCCCTCGAGGACCATCATGTCCGGGGAACCGTAGTTGGGAAACGGGCCCGACATTGTACCGGAAGCGGGAGTAGGCTTCGGCCGGGCGGCGCCCGGCACCCGCAGAGGCCAGAGCCAGAGCCAGAGCCGAAGCAACGGCAACGGCAACGGCAACGGCCAAAGCCAAAGCAACCGCTGGATTGCTGTGGGCTGGGTGGGGCGGTGTGGGCCAGCAGGACACGCCGTAAACCCATCCATGGGGGCTCGATGGCGCCATCCATGGCGCCAACGGTCCTGCTGGCCCCCACCACCCCACCCTCGACAGATCTCCGCGATCTGCAGTAGATCCACGCCATGCGTGGATGCTCCTTGGTTACCGGCCGCTGGCCGGCGACCAGAAAACGGCCTGGAATCAAACGCCTGAGAGCGAAGCGATCGGCGTTTGATTTTGATTTTTTGTTCGTCTTTCGTGGCGGCGCCCGCATGAACCTGTCGGGGGCCGGGTGGGTGGGGTCAGGCGGGGTGTCCGCGGCATGGATGCCGCGGCCAAGCCCCCAGGGATGGGTTCACGGCGTCCCCGCATGACCCCACCCGCCCGGCCCAACCCCGGAACCTGCTCTAGATGCCAACCACGAAGGGGCTCCGCCGATGGCTGCCGACCGCGCGCCAGCGCCGCGCTCGCCCAGATCGCCGAACCATGCGCTCGCTCACGGATTGACCACGCAATTGATGACAACGTTGTCCCTACCTGGTGCCGGACTCTCTCCCCGGCCTCCCAGGTACCCCGTCCGCCCCCTCCGTCGCCTTCCCGGGCGACGCCCGGACCTGCGTCACGCGCGGCGCCATCGGGGCCCGCGCGCCCTTTGATCGGAGACTTACCCATGTACGACCCGATTGTGCGCAGTGCCGAACGTGCGACCCGAAGCTGTCGTCCCCGCCGCCTGGCCTGGCTGCTTGCCCTGGCCGCAGGCACCGCCGCCCTGCCCGGCCTGGCGCAGGCCGCCAGCTGTGCCGGCGTGCCCCAGTGGGACCAGGCCAAGATCTACCGGGCCGGCGATACCCTGCAGAAAGGAGGCGTCCTCTATCGGGCGAACCAGGACATCTGGAACGCGCCGCCCGACCATCCGGCCGGTGCGCCCTACTACACCAACCTTGGCGCCTGTGATGGCAGCGGTACCAACCAGCCGCCGGTGGTCAGCCTGACCTCGCCGGCCAACGGTGCCACCTTCAGCGCCGGCAGCACGGTCAACGTGACCGCCAACGCCAGCGACCCGGACGGCAGCGTCGCCAAGGTCGAGTTCTTCCGCGACGGCAGCTCGCTGGGCATCGCCACCAGCGCCCCGTATGCCGCCAGTTGGGCCAACGCCAGCGCCGGCAGCCACACCCTGCGCGCGGTGGCCACCGACAACAACAACGCCACCAGCAGCACGCCGACCATCACCATCACCGTCAACGCCGCCGGTGGCGATACCACCGCGCCGAGCGTGCCCGGTGGGCTGGCGGTGGGCACGCGTACCGCCAACAGCATCGCGCTCAGCTGGAGCCCGTCCACCGACAACACCGGTGGCAGCGGCATGGCCGGCTATGACGTGTACCGCAACGGCAGCCTGGTTGGCTCGCCGTCCAGCGCCAGCTACGTCGATGGCGGCCTGACCGCGTCGACCACCTATCGCTACCGCGTGCGCGCCCGCGACAACGCCGGCAACGCTTCGGCACAGGGCACCGAAGTCAGTGCCACCACGCTGGCCGGTGGCGGCGGCACCACCGGCAAGCGGGTCATCGGCTACTTCACCCAGTGGGGCATCTACGGCCGCAACTACCGGGTCAAGAACATCGACAGCAGTGGTTCGGCCGCGCGCCTGACCCACATCAACTACGCCTTCGGCAACGTGCGCAACAACCGCTGCGAAGTGGGCATCACCCAGCCGTCGGATCCGAACAGCGGTGCCGGTGGCGATGCCTTCGCCGATTACACCAAGGCGTTCAGCGCCTCTGAGAGCGTGAGCGGCAGCGCCGACACCTGGGACCAGCCGCTGCGCGGCAACTGGAACCAGCTCAAGCAGCTCAAGGCCAAGTATCCGGGCATGAAGGTGCTGATCTCGCTCGGTGGCTGGACCTGGTCGCGTGGCTTCTCCAGCGCGGCGCGTCCGGAAAACCGCCAGGCCTTCGTCGCCTCGTGCATCGACGCCTACATCAAGGGCAACCTGCCGGTGACCGACGGTGCCGGTGGCGCCGGTGCCGCGCTTGGCGTGTTCGACGGCATCGACATTGACTGGGAATACCCGGTGGCGTGCGGCATCGAATGCGGCAAGCCGGAAGACAATGCCAACTTCACCGCGCTGATGGCCGAGTTCCGCCGCCAGCTCGATGCGGTGCGACCGGGGTTGTTGCTGACGGTGGCGGTGGGTGCCGGCATCGACAAGATCCGCGTCACCGATCCGGCCGCGTACCACCCGTACCTGGACTACATCAACGTGATGACCTACGACTTCCACGGCGCGTGGGATGCGAAGACCAATCACCAGTCGGCACTGTTCGATTCGCCGAATGATCCGTCCACCGGCGACCAGAAGCTGTACAACAGCAACGACGCCATCGAGGCCTTCATCAGCCGTGGCGTGCCCGCGGCCAAGCTCAACCTGGGCATCGGCTACTACGGGCGTGGCTGGACCGGCGTGGCCAACGCCAACAACGGCCTGTACCAAACCGCGACCGGCGCTGCGCCGGGCACATACGAGGCCGGCATCGAAGACTGGAAGGTGCTGAAGAACCTGGCATGGCCGGGCTACACCGACAACACCGCCGGTGCTACCTGGATCTACAACGGCAGCACGCTGTGGAGCTTCGATACCCCGGCCAACATCACCCGCAAGATGGGCTATGTGAAGACCCAGGGCCTGGGCGGCGCGTTCGTCTGGGAGTTCAGTGGTGACGATGCACAGGGCACGCTGACCAAGGCGGTCAGTGATGGCCTGAAGTAAGAAAAAAGCCGGGGGTGCTGCGCGCCCCCGGCTTCCTACCTGTAGAGCCGAGCCCATGCTCGGCTGCGGAAACATCAGCCGAGCATGGGCTCGGCTCTACAGAAACAAGGTCGGCGGCGATCAGCGCTTGGCCGACAGCTTTTCCAGCGCCGCGCGCAGCTGTGCCGGCGGCAGGTAGCCGCCCAGCTGGGTGCCATCCGGCGCGAAGATCGCCGGCGTACCGTTCACGCCCAGCTGCTGGCCCAGCGCGTACTGCATCGCCACCGGGTTGGTGCAGTTCTTGGCCGGCACGCTGCCACCGCGCTTGGCATTGGTCAGCGCCTGGCGACGGTCGGCCGCACACCAGACCGAAATCATGTCGGTGTAATCCTTGCTGCCCAGGCCCATGCGCGGGAACGCCAGATACTCGACAGAGATGCCGTTGCGGTTCAGTTCGGCGATGTCCTGGTGCAGCTTGCGGCAGTAGCCGCATTCGATATCGGTGAACACGCTGATGGTGTACTTGGCGTTCGGCGCGGCGAACACGATGCGGTCGCCGTGGTTGGCCTTGGCCAGCAGATCACGGCGGTAGCCGAGCAGGCCTTCGCTGTTGGCCGGGCCCTTGGCGCGGGTGTCGTACGGCTGCGACTGGAACAGGTAGCGGCCGTCATCGGACACGTACAGCAGCTGGCCGGACACCACCACCTCGCGGAAGCCGGGGAACGGCGCGGCGCCGATGTAGTCGATCTGGAAGCCGGGATTCAGCGCGGTCAGCGCGGCACGCACGGCCTGGTCGGCCGCGCCGTTGGCCGCCGGGCTGGCCTTGGCCGGCGCGGCGGCGGGTGCCTTGGCGGCCGGCTGGGCGCAGGCAGTCAGGCTGAGCGCACCGAACACGGCGGCGATGGCAAATCGGAGCATGGAGCGTTCCGCGGCAGAAGAAGACCCCGGATTCTGACACAGCCACCGCGACCCGGCCGCGACGCCGGGCACGGCGCAAGGCACGGCGCAAGGCAAGGTTCAGGCCCTCGCTCAGCCGCGCGGATGATGCCGGGCGTGCAGCTTCTGCAGGTGTTCGCGCGCCACCAGGGTGTAGATCTGGGTGGTCGACAGCGAACTGTGGCCGAGCAGCATCTGCAGCGCGCGCAGATCGGCGCCGCGGTTGAGCAGATGGGTGGCGAAGCTGTGGCGCAGGCCGTGCGGGCTGATCCGCGCCGGGTCGATGCCAGCAATCTGTGCGTGGCGCTTGACCAGGTGCCAGAACGCCTGCCGGCTCAGCGCGTGCAGTGCCGGCTCGACGAACAGCGGGGTCTGCCCGTCCGCCAGCGCCTGCACCCGGCCCTTGCCGACCAGCTGCGGCCGCGACTGCTGCAGGTAGCGCTCCAGCCAGTGCTGCGATTCCTCGCCCAGCGGCACCAACCGTTCCTTGCTGCCCTTGCCGGTGACCCTCAGCACGCCCTGGCGCAGGTTGACGGCGGTGGCCGGCAACAGCACCAGCTCGCTTACGCGCAGGCCGGCGGCGTACATCAGCTCCAGCATGGCGCGATCGCGCAGGCCCAGCGGACTGTCGATGTCCGGCGCGGCCAGCAACGCGTCGATCTGGCTTTCGGCCAGCGCCTTGGGCAACAACCGTGGCAGCTTCGGCGGATCGAGCAGCGCGCTGGGGTCTTCGCTGCGCTCGCCACGACGCACGCCGTCGGCGAAGAACGCGCGCAGGGCCGACAGCAAGCGCGCGTTGCTGCGTGGCGACCAGCCATGACGGGTTCGCCAGGCCAGGTAGTCGAACAGGCCGGGGCGCTCGATGCCGGCCAGCCCGCCCTCGCGTCCATCCATCCAACGCGCCAGGCCTTCCAGGTCGCGCCGGTAGCTGTCGAGGGTGGCGCGGGCCAGGCCGTTCTCGGCCCAGATCGCGTCGAGGAAACGCTGGATGCGCACGCTGTCATCGGCGCGCAGTTCCGGCAGTTGCTGCACCAACTGGCGGCGTTCGGCGGGGGTGGAAACAGGGGCCATGCGCAGAGGATACGAGGGCCACTGCGGATGCGGCCAGCATTGCGTATGCTCGGCGCATGTCCCGCCCTGCCACCGACACGGCCTCTGCGGCCGCCAGCGAATCATCCCGTCCGCGCGCGTTGCTGCTGTGGCGCCTGTTGGCGATGGTCTACGACGCACTGCCGGTACTGGCGCTGTGGATGCTGGCCGGCACCCTGTTTACCCTGGCCTACACCTTCAGCGGCCACGCGCAGCGCGAGAACATCGCACCATTCAGCGCATGGCAGTGGCTGTTGTGGGCGGTGTGCTGGGTGATCACCGGAGGCTATGCCACGGCCAGCTGGCGCCGCGGTGGACAGACGCTGGGCATGCGGCCGTGGCGCTTGAAGCTGGAATCGAGTGATGGCACGCCCCTGAGTCGCACGCAGCTGTGGCTGCGCTTCGCAGTGGGCACGCTGTCGCTGTTGCTGGGCGGGCTGGGATTCTGGTGGGCATGGGGCGACCGACAGCGCCTGACCTGGCACGACCGCGCCAGCGGTACGCGGCTGGTGCGGATGCCGAAGCGCTGATGCACCACCTGTAGAGCCGAGCGGATGCTCGGCTGACAAGCGGTGAGCGAAACGCAGCCGCGCATGGGCTCGGCTCTACAACAATCAGGATCAGCCCGATTTGCGCCGGAACAGCAGTCCGGATACCGCCAGCATCACGATCGGCGGCAATGCATAGGCAATGCGGTAATCAAACTTCAACGCGCCGGCCATGCGCCCGAAGAACAGCTGCAGCAGCCAGAAGCCGAGCGCGAACAGGATGCCGAGGAACAGGCGCTTGCCCATGCCACCGCTGCGCAGCGAACCGAACGCGAACGGCACCGCGGCCAGGCACAGCGCCAGCACGTTCACCGGATAGAACCAGCGGCTCCAGTACACGTCCTCGAAATCGCGCGCATCCAGCCCGTTGCGCTCGCGGTACTCGATGCTGGTACGCAGTTCGGCAACACTCAGGTTGCGCGGCTTGGCGATGCCGGTCGCCAGCGCCGCCGGATCCAGCTTCGAATTCCACGGCTCACGCGCCACTTCCTGGCGCGTGGCCGAGCGTTCGCCGAAGGTGTCGCGGCGGACCCCGGTCAATACCCAGCCATCCTTGTCGTGCTCGACGGTGGCGGCGTGGGTCAGCGAGGCGATCCGGCCATCCTCGGCTACCCGGTACAGGCGAACGTCTCGCAGGATCAGCCGCGTGCCCTTGTCGCCGACCAGCTGCTCCTCGCCGCTCTGCGCATTGAGGAAGGTATCGCCCTCACGGGCCCACAGCCCGGAATAGCGGGTGCTGGCGATGTCCCGCCCCCACTTGGCGCTGGACTTCAAGGAATCGGCGCGGTCCTGGCCCCACGGCCCCAGGGTCTCGGCACTGAGCACCATCACCGCGGTCAGCAGCGACAGCGCGATCGCCACCGACACGCTCAGGCGCTTGCGCGACAGGCCCAGCGCGCGCAGGGCGGTCAGCTCGGAGGTCGCGGCCAGCTGGCCAAGGCCCATCAGGGCACCGATCACCGCCGCGGTCGGGAACATCGTGTAGGCACGGCGCGGCACGGTGTACAGCACCCAGGCGGCGGCGTGGCCGAGGGTGTAGCCGTTCTTGCCGATGTCCTTGAACTCGCCGGAGAACGCCATCACCACGTCCAGGCCGACCAGCACCGCCCAGGTCAGCACTACCGTGGTGAACACCGACCGGCCCAGGTACAGGTCGAAACGCATCGGGCGCAGCCTCATGCGCGGGCTCCCTTCGGACGGCCCAGGCGGCCATCACGCACATACATCCAGATCGCCAGCGCCAGCAGCGGCAGGGTCAGCCACCACAGGCCCAGCGCGGGCAGAATCCTGCCGTTGGCGATCCAGCCGCTGCCGATGAACATCAGGTTGGTACCGACCATGTAGGCCATCAGCGCCAGCATCATGCGGCCGTAGCGCTGCTGGCGGGGCGAGCTGCGGCCCAGCGGCACGGTCATCAGGGCGAAGGCCAGCGCGATCAGCGGCGGCGCCAGGCGACGGTGCAGCTGCGCCTGCGCTTCCCGGCGCTCATCGCCGAACAGCTTCAGGGTCGGCATCAGTTCCGGGTCATCCTCGGTTCGGGTCTGGGCGCCATCGGGCAGCGCCACATCGTTGCGGGCGAAGGTCGCCAGGCGGTAATCCAGCGCGCCGGCCACCGGCCCTTCCACCTGGTGGCCGTCATCCAGCTCGAGGAAACGCTGGCGCGTGCCCTCGAAGAACATGCGGCCGCCGTTGGCCGACACCACTTCCAGGCGATCATCCTTCTGTCGCTGCAGGAACACCTTGCCCAGCTGGGTGCCGTCGGGCGAGATCGAGGACAGGTAGACCACGCCGCCGTTGGGCAACGTGGTGAAGCGGCCCGGCTCCAGGCCGGCCATCAGCACACTTCGGTTGGCCTCGATGATCATCTGCTCGGCCACCCGGCCCGCCCAGGGGCCCAGCCACAGCGAACAGGCGCCGACCAGCAGCACCACCGGCACCACCAGCATCATCAGCGGCCGCAGCAGGCGTTTGGGCCCCACGCCAATGGCGGTGATGACCGCCATTTCCGAGTCGCGGTACAGCCGGGCGATGGCCAGCAGCAGGCCCAGCATCAGCGCCAGCGGCAGGATCAGGGGCAGGTAGGCGATGAACTGCAGGCCCAGCTGCGAGAACAGCAGCTTGGCCGGCAGGCGCCCGTCGGCGATGTTGCCGAGGATGTCCACCAGCACGCCGCCCACGCTGACCACCAGCAGGACGATCAGGGTAGCCAGGAAACTCTGGACGAAATCGCCCAGCAGGTATCGGTCGAGCTTCAGCATGGGGCGGTGGTTTAAACTCTGGGGTTCGTTCGCGGTGCCGCCCAGTCTACTGTCTGGGCGTAAACGGCCTGCGATTGTACGGACTCGCCAATGGAATCTGCTCAATGGCCCTCGAATTCACCCTGAACCACGTTGCTCCGGCCGCCGCCACCGTTGATTGCCTGGTGGTCGGTGCCTACGCCGACCACACCCTGACCCCCGCCGCACAGGCCCTGGACGCCGCCAGCGGCGGCCGCCTGGCCGCCCTGGCCCAGCGCGGCGACCTGTCCGGCAAGACCGGTGCCACCACCCTGCTGCACGACCTGCCGGGCGTGACCGCCCCGCGCGTGCTGGTGGTCGGACTGGGCGACGCCGCCCGCTTCGGCGTGCCGCAGTACCTGAAGGCCGTTGGCGACGCTGTGCGCGCGCTGAAAGCCGGCGCCACCCGCAGCGCGCTGTTCACCCTGTCCGACGTGGCGATCAAGGACCGCGACGCGGCCTGGGCGATCCGCCAGGCGGTGATCGCCGCCGATCACGCCGCCTACCGCTACACCGCCACTCTGGGCAAGAAGAAGGCCGACGATGCCGGCCTGACGCAGCTGGCCATCGCCGGTGACGACGCGCAGGCGCTGGCACAGGGCCAGGCCATTGCCGCCGGCGTCGAATTCGCCCGCGAGCTGGGCAACCTGCCGCCGAACTACTGCACCCCGGCCTACCTGGCCGAGGTGGGCGTGAAGTTCGCCGGCGAGCACGACGGTGCCGAAGCAGAGATTCTCGACGAGCACCAGATGGAAGCGCTGGGCATGGGCTCGCTGCTGGCCGTGGCCCGCGGCTCGGCCAACCGCCCGCGCCTGGTAGTGCTGAAATGGAGCAATGGCGGCGACGCCAAGCCCTACGTGCTGGTCGGCAAGGGCATCACCTTCGATACCGGTGGCGTCAACCTGAAGACCCAAGGCGGCATCGAGGAGATGAAGTACGACATGTGTGGTGGCGCCAACGTCATCGGCACCTTCGTCGCTGCGGTCAAGGCCAAGCTGCCGCTGAACCTGGTCGTGGTGGTGCCGGCGGTGGAAAACGCCATCGATGGCAATGCCTACCGTCCGTCCGACGTGATCACCTCGATGTCGGGCAAGACCATCGAAGTCGGCAACACCGACGCCGAAGGTCGCCTGATCCTGTGCGACGCGCTGACCTACGCGCAGCGCTTCGAGCCGGCCGCGCTGATCGACGTCGCCACCCTGACCGGCGCCTGCATGGTCGCCCTCGGCCACCAGACCGCCGGCCTGATGAGCAAGCACGACGACCTGGCCAACGAACTGCTGGCCGCCGGCGAGCACGTGTTCGACCGCGCCTGGCGCCTGCCGCTGTGGGACGAGTACCAGCCGATGCTGGATTCGAGCTTCGCCGACGTCTACAACATCGGCGGCCGCTGGGCCGGCGCGATCACCGCCGGCTGCTTCCTGTCGCGCTTTGCCGAAGGCCAGCGCTGGGCCCACCTGGACATCGCCGGCGTGGCCAGCGATGAAGGCAAGCGTGGCATGGCCACCGGCCGCCCGGTCGGCCTGCTGAGCCAGTGGCTGCTGGACCAGGTCGCCCGCGCCTGATGCCGTACCCGACCCTGGCCGGCAACCGCCGGCCGGGGCCTCGCCGCCCGCCAGCCGTGTCCCGGCCGGGAGCGGTTCTTGCCTCATCTGGATGCTGCCATGCCCCGCGCCGACTTCTACCTGATCGCCAAGCCCCGCTTTCTGTCCGAGCCCCTGCGCCTGGTCTGCGAGCTGGCGCGCAAGGCCAACGACGCCGGGCTGTTCACCCTGGTGCTGGCCCGCGACCAGGCCCAGGCCGAGGAGCTGGACGAACTTCTCTGGTCGTTCGACGACGATGCCTACATTCCGCACCAGATCGTCGGCGAGGATGTCGACGAGGAAGAAGCGCTGGTGCTGATTGCCCCGCCGGGCGGTGACGCGCCGGTACGGCCGCTGGTGATCAACCTGCGCGACGAACCCTGGCTCGGCCAGTGCGAACGCGTGCTGGAAGTGGTGCCGGCCGACCCGGAAGCGCGCGAACCCCTGCGCGAGCGCTGGCGCCAGTACAAGACCGCCGGTTACGACCTGAACAAGCACGACATGTAAGTCCCGCGAGGTCCCCTTGATGCGCCTGTTGATCGCCCTGATCCTTCCTTGGCTGTCCTTTTTCACCATCGGCCGGCCGCTGGCCGGCATCGTCTGCCTGATCCTGCAGATCACCCTGATCGGCTGGCTGCCCGCCGCCATCTGGGCGGCCTATGCGGTCAGCCAGTACCACACCGACCAGAAGATCCGGCGCGCCCTCGGGTCGCGCTGATCTCCCTTCCCGCCTTGATTACCGGTTCCCCTGCATGACCCAACTCGCCCCCAGCTACGATCCGAAGTCCTTCGAGACCGACCTCTACGAGGCCTGGGAGAAGGCCGGCCACTTCAAGCCGTCCGGCACGGGCGAGCCGTACACCATCCTGCTGCCGCCGCCGAACGTGACCGGCACCCTGCACATGGGCCACGCCTTCCAGCAGACCCTGATGGATGCGCTGGTGCGCTACCACCGCATGCGCGGCTACGACACGCTGTGGCAGGTCGGTACCGACCACGCCGGCATCGCCACCGAAATGGTGGTCAGCCGCAACCTGACGCTGGAAGGCAAGGGCGAGACCCGTGATTCGCTGGGCCGCGAGGGCTTCATCGGCAAGGTCTGGGAGTGGAAGCAGCAGTCCGGCGACACGATCGAGCGCCAGATGCGCCGCCTCGGCACCTCCGCCGACTGGTCGCGCAGCACCTTCACCATGGACCCGCAGCCGTCGGCTGCGGTCAACGAAGCCTTCGTGCGCTGGTACGAACAGGGCCTGATCTACCGCGGCCAGCGCCTGGTCAACTGGGACCCGGTGCTCAAGACTGCCATCTCCGACCTGGAAGTGGAGAGCGCCGAGGAAGACGGCTTCCTGTGGTCGATCGCCTACACCCTGGATGAAGGCCTGAGCTACGAACACGTCGAGCGCGATGCCGACGGCGTGGAAACCCTGCGCGAGACCCGCGATTACCTGGTGGTCGCCACCACCCGCCCGGAAACCCTGCTGGGCGATACCGCGGTAATGGTGCACCCGGAAGACGAGCGCTATGCGCACCTGATCGGCAAGAGCGTGGTGCTGCCGCTGACCGGCCGCCGCGTGCCGGTGATCGCCGATGACTACGTGGACCGCGCGTTCGGCACCGGCGTGGTCAAGGTCACCCCGGCGCACGATTTCAACGACTATGAAGTGGGCGTGCGCCACAGCCTGCCGATGATCAACCTGTTCACCCCGGTGGCGGCGCTGAATGAAAATGCACCGGAGCGTTTCCAGGGCCTGGACCGCTACGCCGCGCGCAAGGCCGTGCTGGCCGAACTGGAAGACCTCGGCATCCTGGTCGAGACCAAGGCGCACAAGCTGCAGGTGCCGCGCGGCGACCGTACCGGCCAGGTGATCGAGCCGTACCTGACCGACCAGTGGTTCGTGAAGATGGACGACCTGGCCAAGCGTGGCCTGGAACGGGTCGAGGACGGAAGCATTTCCTTCGTGCCGCCGAACTGGATCAACACCTACCGCCACTGGATGAACAACATCCAGGACTGGTGCATCAGCCGCCAGCTGTGGTGGGGCCACCGCATCCCGGCGTGGTTCGACGAAGCCACCGGCAGCTGCTACGTCGGTCGCAGCGAAGAGGAAGTGCGGGCAAAGAACAACCTCGGCAGCGACGTGGTGCTGAACCAGGAAAGCGACGTGCTGGAGACCTGGTTCTCCTCGCAGCTGTGGCCGTTCTCCACCCTGGGCTGGCCGAACGAGCAGGCCATGGCCGAGCGTGGCTTCGACCGCTACCTGCCGTCGTCGGTGCTGATCACCGGCTTCGACATCATCTTCTTCTGGGTGGCGCGCATGATCATGGCCACCGACAACCTGGTCGGGAAGATCCCGTTCAAGGACGTCTACTTCACCGGCCTGATCCGCGACGGCCAGGGCCAGAAGATGTCCAAGAGCAAGGGCAACGTGCTCGACCCGCTGGACATCATCGACGGCATCACCATCGACGACCTGGTCGCCAAGCGCACCGGCGGCCTGATGCAGCCGAAGATGGTGGAGAAGATCGAGAAGGCCACCCGCAAGGAATTCCCGGACGGCATCGCCGCCCATGGTGCCGACGCGTTGCGCTTCACCATCGCGGCGCTGGCCACCCACGGCCGCGACATCAAGTTCGACATGAACCGCGCGGAAGGCTACAAGAACTTCTGCAACAAGCTGTGGAACGCCAGCCGCTTCGCGCTGATGAACACCGAAGGCGCGGCGTTCACCGGCGTGCCCAGGCCGCGCACCGATGCCGAGCGCTGGATCCTCGCGCGACTGGCCGCCACCACCGCCGAAGCGCAGGGTCATTTCGCCGCCTATCGCTTCGACCTGCTGGCGCAGTGCCTGTACGAGTTCGCCTGGAACGCGTTCTGCGACTGGTTCCTGGAACTGAGCAAGCCGGCGCTGAACGGTGCCGACGCCGCCGACGCCGAGAGCACCCGCCACACCCTGCTGTACGTGCTGGAAGCGCTGCTGCGCCTGCTGCACCCGCTGACCCCGTTCATCACCGAACAGCTGTGGCAGCAGCTGGCCCCGCGCCTGGGCCTGGCCGAAACGACGCTGTCGCTGCGTCCGTACCCGACCGCCGGCGAGTTCGAAGGCGATTTCGCCCAGGCCGAGGCCGACGTGGAATGGCTGAAGGCAGTGATCAGCGCGGTGCGCCGCGTGCGCAGCGAACTGAACGTCGCTCCGTCCAAGCTGGTGCCGCTGCGTCTGCAGGCCGGGCTGGCGCAGGACCGCGTGCGCATCGAGCGCTTCAGTGCCTCGCTGTCGTTCCTGCTGAAGCTGGGCAGCATCCAGTGGCTGGCCGAAGGCGAAAGCGCACCGCCGGCCGCCGCCGCGATCGTCGGCGAACTGAAGCTGCTGGTGCCGCTGGAAGGACTGGTCGATCTCGATGCCGAGCGCGTGCGCCTGGACAAGGAAATCGCCCGCGTCGACGCCGAAAAGGAAAAGAGCGAGAGCAAGCTGGCCAAATTCACCGACAAAGTGCCGCCGGCAGTGGTCGAGCAGGAACGCGTGCGCCTGGCCGACTGGAATACCCAGCTGGCGGGTCTGCGCGAACAGCGCGCGAAGCTGTAACACCGCGCGGGTGAGTGCGGACCTCGGTCCGCACCAATGCAATGTGCCAACCCAGGTTGGCATCTAGCGATGCGGAATCGGAAGCGCCGGGCAAGGCCCGGCGTTTGCATTTCCCCGGCATGGCATCATCGTCCGATGCCTCTTTCCATCTTCCTGCTCGTCCTCGCGGCGGCCGCACTGCATGCCAGCTGGAATGCAATCGTCAAGCGCGGGCCGGACAAGCTGCTCGGCACCGTACTGGTCACCGGCAGCGCCGCGCTGCTGTCTGCTGCCGCCCTGCCCTTCCTGCCCTTTCCGGCCGCGCCCAGCTGGCCCTGGCTGGGCGTGTCGGTGCTGCTGCAGGTGACGTACTACGGGCTGGTCGCACGCTGCTACCAACAGGTCGACATGAGCCTGGCCTATCCGCTGATGCGGGGCAGCGCGCCGATCCTGGTCGCACTGGCCGGCACCCTGCTGGGCGAGTCGCTACCGCCGGCAGCGTGGCTGGGCGTAGTGCTGGTCAGCACCGGCATCCTGTGCATGGCGCTGGGTGCACATGGCGGCCAGCTCAGCCTGCCGCTGCTGACCGCAGCGATGATCGCCACCTACACCCTGGTCGATGCGCAGGGTGCGCGGCAGTCCGGCAGTGCGCTCAGTTACACGCTGTGGTTGTTCCTGCTGTCGGGCATTCCACTGCCGCTGTGGGCGCTGCACACGCGGCGTGGTGCGGTGCTGGCCTACGCACGCCAGCACTGGCCGCTGGGCCTTGCCGGTGGCGTCGGCACCACCGCCTCCTATGCGATGGCCTTGTGGGCGATGACCCAGGCGCCGGTGGCCATGGTCTCGGCGCTGCGCGAATCCTCGATCCTGTTCGCGCTGCTGATCTCGGCATTCCTGCTGCGCGAGCGGATACCGCGTGCACGCTGGCTGGCAGCCGCGCTCATCGTCGGCGGTGTATTGGCCTTGCGGCTGGCGTAACGGCAACGCCGGGCCACGCCCGACGAGCGCGGCAGTCCCGGCCGCTGTCCGGCAACCCTTCTCCCTTACAACGGCGGCATCGCCTGCAGGTCGTCGTCGACCAGCTCGATCGCCATCACCAGCGCATCCTCGCGGCCGTGTGCCGCCGGGTAGTAACGCGGGCGGCGGCCAATCTCGTTGAAGCCCTCGCTGTGATACAGCGCCAGCGCCGGCGTATTGGACGGCCGTACTTCCAGGAACACACGCTGCGCGCCACGGTCGCGGGCAAGCTGCACCAGCGCACGCAGCAGCTGGCGACCGAGCCCTCGCGACTGCGTCGACGGGTCGATGCAGACGTTCAGCACATGCGCCTCATCGGCGGCGATGCTGAGCACGCCGTAGCCAATCAGCTGGCCATCGCGCTCCATCGCCAGGCCCGGATAGCCGGCGCGCAGGCAATCAACGAAGATGCCGCGGGTCCACGGGAACGGGTAGCCGCGCAGCTCGATCTCCATCACCGCGTTGAGGTCGGCCTCGCGCAATGCGCGCAGGCTGACCGCACCCGGCTGGCGTACTGCACTCATGCGGCGCCCCGCTTGCGCAGCGCGCGCAGCTGCGGCCACAGTGCGCGCTTGGCGGCCGGGTCGCGGCGCAGCTGGTCCAGCGGCCAGCTGTCCATCAGTGCCTGGGTGGAAGGATCATTGGGATTGCAGCCGGAGGCACGCAGCAGTGCGATCTGCAGGCGGTCCGGCAAGCGCACCACCGGCTGCCGTGCGCTGCCGCTGGGCTGCGCACCGGCCGGTGCCGGTGCGGTATCCGGCGCGCTGACCGGGGTTTCGCGGCGCGGCGCTGGCGGGTGTTGCTGGCGTGGCGCCGGCGCGGCCCCGGCGCTGCGTTCGCGCGCTGGCGCGGCGCTCGCCCGCTCCGGCTCTACCGGTGCTGCCGCCGCGGCCTCAGCCACGCTCAGCTGCAGCGCAGCGTCCAACTCGGCGGCCAGCTGGCCGTCGTGGTAGACGGTATAGCCCATGGCCTGCAGCCAGGCCTGCTGGGCCGGAGACCACAGCACGGGCAGGTCCTGGCTCACGCGGCCTCGGGCTTCTTGCGCCGGCGCTGCACGGCCCACATCACCGGGCCCGACAGGGCGTAAAGGATGCCCGCCGCGAACAGCACGCGCGGCAGGTCGATGACCGCGATGGCGATCGCCACCGGCACCAGCGCCAGTACCAGGAACGGCACGCGGTCGGAACGGCCGCCCTTGGCGGCACCGCCCTTGAAGCTCCAGAAGCGGATGCGACTGACCATCAGCAGCGCCGCCACGATCGTCACCGCCAGCGCCACATAGCGCAGCTGGTTGCCGTCCCAGCCGAGGTTGCCATCAGCGAAGGCCCAGACGAAGGACATCATCAGGCCGGCCGCAGCCGGGCTGGCCAGGCCGACGAACCAGCACTTGTCGACCACCGCCACCTGGGTGTTGAAGCGGGCCAGGCGCAGCGCCGCGCAGGCTGCATACAGGAAGGCGACCGCCCAGCCGACGCGGCCCAGCAGCGGATCGTCGAACTTCAGCCACGACAGCGACCAGTGGTACATCACCAGCGCCGGTGCCATGCCAAAGCTGACCAGGTCAGCCAGCGAGTCGTACTGCACGCCGAATTCGCTGCTGGTGCCGGTCAGGCGCGCCACGCGCCCGTCCAGGCCATCCATCACCGCCGCCACGAACACGGCGATGCTGGCGTTGACGAAATCGCCGTTGGCCGCGGCGATGATCGCGTAGAAGCCGGCGAACAGGCCGGCCGTGGTGAACAGGTTGGGCAGCAGGTAAATCGTGCGCGAACGCGGCGGCGGTGTGATCGGGTCCATGGAATCCAGTTTAATCGACTTGCCAGTGCTCGGTGCCAATGCTGCAATCGGCGTTCTACGCCCATTCCGTGGAGTTTGCCATGCGTGCCCTGTCCTGCCTTGGATGCCTGCTGTTATTGGCCAGTGCCAACGCCATGGCCGGCCCGGTCTACAAGTGGAAGGACGCCAATGGCGTGACCCAGTACTCGGAGACCCCGCCGGCAGGCAAGAAATTCGAGACCCGCGAGCAGGCCCGCAGCCCAGAGGCTGCGGCCAGCACCGAGACCCCGGCCGCGCCGGTGCCGGAGCAGTGCAGCACCGCCCGCGCCAACCTGGCCCTGCTGGAGGGGTCCGGCCAGGTAATGCAGGACACCAATGGCGACGGCAAGCCCGATACCGCATTGACCCCGGAGCAGCGCGGCGCGCAGAAGGGGCTGGCCGAGGCGGCCATCAAGGCCTACTGCCCACCGGCGGGTTAAGGGGGGTCGGCAGGGCTGCGCCCTGCACCTGCAGAGGCTGCAAGCAACGGCAACGTCAAAAGCCGGCATTCCGTGGTTTGGCGGGATGGGGCCGGTTGCAGGGGCGTGAGCCGCAGGGATGCGGCGACCGCGCCTACATGGACGTATTCACGGCGTCCCCCGCAACCGGACCCATTCCGCCAAACCACGGGAAACCCGCTGCTGCCGTTGCTGTTGTCGTTGTTCCAGGCGGGTGCAGGGCGCAGCCCTGCCAGTACCCCCACCCCGGCCGGGCTGGCAGAATAGAGGTCTCTGCCGTTATCCGAAGCCGACGATGCGCCTCTCCCAGTTCCACCTGCACACCACCAAGGAAACCCCCAGCGACGCCGAGCTGACCAGCCATCGGCTGATGCTGCGTGCGGGAATGATCCGCAAGCTGGCATCGGGCCTGTACACCTGGTCGCCGCTGGGCCTGCGGGTGCTGCGCAAGGTCGAGCGCATCGTGCGCGAGGAAATGGACCGGGCCGGTGCCGTGGAATTCCAGATCCCGACCATCCAGCCGAAGGAACTGTGGGAGCAGACCGGGCGCTGGCAGAAGTTCGGCCCGCAGCTGCTGAAGATCAAGGACCGCAAGGACCAGGTGTTCTGCTACAGCCCGACCGCTGAAGAAGCCGCCTGCGATTTCGCGCGCAGCGAGCTGTCCAGCTACAAGCAGTTGCCGGTCAACTTCTACCAGGTGCAGACCAAGTTCCGCGACGAGATCCGCCCGCGTTTCGGCGTGATGCGTTCGCGCGAGTTCCTGATGAAGGACGCCTACTCGTTCCACCTGCACGATGAGTGCCTGGTGCGCGAATACGAAAACATGAAGTCTGCCTACAGCCGCATCTTCACCCGCCTGGGCCTGGATTTCCGCATGGTGCAGGCTGATTCCGGTGCGATCGGCGGCGATGCGTCGCAGGAATTCCACGTGATCGCCGATTCCGGCGAAGACGCGCTGGTGTTCTCTACCGGCTCGGATTACGCGGCCAACATGGAAGCGGCGATCAGCGCCGATCCGGCGCCGCGTGCGGCCGCCGCTGAAGCAATGCGCAAGGTCGACACGCCCACCCAGAAGACCTGCGAGGACGTCGCCGCGCTGCTCGGCATCGACCTGCAGCGCACCGTGAAGTCGGTGGCGCTGGTGGCCGGCGAAGGCGACGCGCAGCAGTTCGTGCTGGTGCTGGTGCGCGGCGACCATGAGGTCAACGAGATCAAGCTGGCCAAGGTGGCCGGCCTCGACCAACAGCGTTTCGCCAGCGAAGCGGAGATCGCTGAGTACCTGGGCAGCGTGCCGGGCTTCCTCGGCCCGGTCGCGCCGGCCAAGGCCATCCGCGTGGTCGCCGATCGCGAAGTGGCGGCGATGTCCGATTTCGTGGTCGGCGCCAACGAGGCCGGTTTCCATCTGGCCGGCGTCAACTGGGGCCGCGACCTGCCGGAACCGGACGTGGCCGACATCCGCAACGTGCGGGCTGGTGACCGCGCACTCGATGGCGGTGAACTGAAGATCGCCCGTGGCATCGAAGTCGGCCATGTATTCCAGCTCGGCCGCAAATACGCCGAAGCACTCGACGCCACCGTGCTGGACGAGAACGGCAAAGCGGCGGTGATGGCGATGGGCTGCTATGGCATCGGCATCTCGCGCGTGGTGGCTGCCGCGATCGAACAGAACCATGACGATGCCGGCATCATCTGGCCGGACGCGATGGCGCCATGGCAGGTGGTGGTGTGCGTGATCAACCCGAAGGGGGACGCCGCCGTCGCCGACGCCGCGGCCCACCTGTTGCAGGAACTGCGCGACGCCGGCCTCGATGCCGCTCTGGACGACCGTGGCCTGCGCCCGGGCGCGATGTTCGCCGACATGGAACTGATCGGCATTCCGCACCGCGTGGTGGTCAGCGAACGCGGCCTGGCTGCGGGTACCTACGAGTACCGTTCGCGCCGCGCCAGCGACGCGGAAAACCTGGACAAGTCGACCCTGCTGCAGCGCCTGCAGGGCTGATCACCGACAGCAAGACCGGGGCATGCCCCGGTCTTTTTTTGCGCGCTGCGCCGTTGCCCGATATTGCAGCGGACATAATCCAGTCAAAATGAGCGCGACACGGCCGGTACACCGACAAGCCCTGTCTCCGCTGCATTTGTGCTTGGAATAATTCATCTCTATTCTGTCCCGCGACGCCATGGACTGGCTCGTCCCGTCCACACATTAGTTTCCGGAGTAACCGTAAATGAGCATTGACCTGACCGGCCTGTCGGCACGCGAACTCGGCGCCCTGATCCGCACCGCCAAGAAGCAGCAGACGATCGTCGCCAAGCGCCGGCCAATCACCAAGGTCCGGGCCCAGCTGAGCAAGCTGGCCAAAACCGAGGGCTACACCATCGAGGAACTGTTCGGCGACGCCCCCGCGCCGCGCGCGCGCAAGGTGGCCAAGGTGGCCAAGGCCCCGTCCAAGACCGCGGGCCGCAAGCTGGGCAAGGTTGCGCCGAAGTACCGCAACCCGGCCAACCCGAAGGAAACCTGGACCGGCCGTGGCAAGCAGCCGCGCTGGATGGCCGAGCTGACCGCCAAGGGCAACAAGAAGCCGGAAGATTTCCTGATCAAGAAGGCCTGAGGCCGGATCAGGCTGGAATGAAAAACGCCGGCGAAAGCCGGCGTTTTTCATTCTCCGGCGTGCGGACCAACGGTCCACACCCACCGACATCATCACAGGGTTTTGCGGGCCGGCATCAGCAGGTTGCCGAACAGCAGGCCGGCCACCAGCGCCATCACCACGTTGAGCACGGTCAGGAACACGCTCTGGCCGGCGCCGACGTCCTGCTGCTGGACCAGGGTCAGCACGCCACGCAGGCTGGTGCTGCCCGGTACCATCATGATGATGCCGGGCAGGCGGATGATCGCGCCCGGGCGGCCGACCAGGCGGCCGAACAGGTTGCCGCCGGCGGTCAGCAGCATCGCCGACAGGAAGATGCCGGCTGGCGCGCCCCAGGCATGCCCGCCGAACTTGGAGATCGCATAACCGGCCACCGAGGCGGCGATCACCCACGGGTAGTCGCGGCGATTGGCCTTGAACAGCATCGCGAAGGCGAACGCCGCGGTCAGCAGCGAGCCCCACTCCACCCACGGCCCCTGCGGCCGCGTGGCGCGGATCACCGGATCCAGGCCGAGCACATCGGCCAGGGTCACCGCGATCATCGCGCCGACACTGAGCTTCATGATGGTGGTCAGCGCACCGGCAAAGCGCGCGGTGCCCGATACCCAATGCTGGCTGGCCAGTTCGTTGACCGCATTGGTCAGCGACATGCCGGGCAGCAGCACCACCAGCGAGGCGATGATCACCGTGTTGAGGTTGAGCGCGCCGACGAAGGACGCGACCAGGGTGGCGACCATGCCGGCCAGCAGTGCGGCCAGCGCCTCGGCCGCTTCGCGGGTGGCCGGGCGGCGGTCGGTGACCATGCCGAGCAGGCCGATCATCAGGCCGATGACACCGGCGGTGGCGATGTCCAGCCACGGCAGCTTCCACATGCCGGCCACGCCGGCCGCACCGAGGGTGAACGAAAGGATGGTGCGCAGCTTGCCGCGCCGCCCCGGATCCTTGTCCAGCTGGCGCAGCGCGGTGTGGCCCTGGGCGATGCTCATCCGCCCGTGCGAGACTTCCTCGGCGATATGGTCGGCCACGCTGAGCTTGTGCAGGTCGTTCTCGCCGGGCGCCAGGCGGATCACGCGGGTGATGTCGCTGGAGCCGATGGCCTGCGCCGGGTCACTGAAGCTGAGGATGATACCGGTGGGATTCGACCACGGTTCACAATCCAGATCGAGCTGGCGGGCCAGGGCCACCACTGCGGTTTCCAGCCGCTGGGCCGTTGTGCCGTAGCTGTGCAGGCGGCCGGCGATCTCGGAAACAAACGCCACGCGCTGTGCGTAGGTGGCCTGGGGCGTGGGGATCGTGTGAGCGTCTGCGGACATGCGCCGTAGTATTACCTACGCCGGGCCGCACTGGATAAATTCATCCGAGTTCGACGCGATGCCCAGGATAGAACGGTTATGCTGCGAACCGAATGGCCCAAGTGACCCCGAACCACGCCCCCCAGCTCGAACAGGATGCCCATGACCCGGGCTTGATCCGCCTGTCCGGCACCTGGACCCTGAAGACCGCGCTGGCCGCGGCCGAAGTCCTGCGCGGCGTTCCCGACACACTGACCGGCATCGATGCCACCGGCATCGAGCAGATGGATTCGGCCGGCGTGCTGCAGGTGTTGCGCGTCGCCCACCGCGCCGATCTTGGCGAAGATGCGCTGCAGTTCCGTGCCGACCACCAGGCGCTGGTGTGCACCATCGAGGAAGTGGCCGATGACCGGCCCAAACCCAAGCGTGACTTCGGCGTGCTGGCCGCGCTGGAACGGCTGGGCATCAGCATGCACGGCACCGGCCACAACATCGTGGCGCTGGCCAGCTTCCTGGGCGAGGCAATGGTCAAGTCCGCGCGCCTGGTCAAGCAGCCGCGCCGCTTCCGCCTGACCGCCACCGTGCACCAGATGGAACAGGTCGGGCTGGATGCGGTGCCGCTGGTCGCGCTGCTGTCCTACCTGGTCGGTGCGGTGATCGCCTTCCTCGGCTCGACCATCCTGCGCGACTTCGGCGCGGAGATCTACGTGGTCGAACTGGTCAACATCGCCTTCCTGCGCGAGTTCGCCGTGCTGCTGACCGCGATCGTGCTGGCCGGCCGCACCGCCAGTGCCTTCACCGCGCAGATCGGCGCGATGAAGGCGCGTGAGGAAATCGATGCGATGCGCACGCTGGGCCTGGACCCGATCGACCTGCTGGTGCTGCCACGCCTGTTCGCATTGCTGGTCACGCTGCCGCTGCTGACCTTCATCGCGATGATCGCCGGCCTCGCCGGCGGCATCACCGTCGGTGCCTTCGATCTGGATATTCCGCCGCAGATGTACATCGCGCGCATGCACGAAACGATGGAAGTGCGGCACCTGCTGGTCGGCCTGTCCAAGGCACCGATCTTCGCCGTGGTGATCGGCCTGATCGGCTGCCTGGAAGGCCTGAAGGTGACCGGCACCGCACAGTCGGTCGGTGAGCGCACCACCTCCAGCGTGGTGCAGACGATCTCGCTGGTGATCATCATCGACGCCTTCGCGGCGTTGTGGTTCATGCACATGGACTGGTGACATGAGCACGCATCCAACCCCCGAAGAGATCCCCATGCAGGACGACCAGGGCCACGACCTGGCCATCCGCGTGCGCGGCCTGGTCAACCGCTTCGGCAGCCAGACCGTGCATGAAGACCTGGACCTGGACGTGCGCCGCGGCGAGATCCTCGGCGTGGTCGGTGGTTCCGGTACTGGCAAGTCGGTGCTGATGCGCTCGATCCTCGGCCTGCGCACGCCCGATGCGGGCCAGATCGAAGTGCTGGGCCGCGATGCGCGTGCCGACGATGCCGAGAGCCGCCTGCACATCGAGCGCAACACCGGCGTGCTGTTCCAGGACGGCGCCCTGTTCTCCTCGCTGACCGTGGGCGAGAACGTGCAGGTGCCGTTGCAGGAACATCACCGCGAACTGCCCGAGCGCTGGCACTACGAGTTGGCACTGCTGAAGGTGAAGCTGGCCGGCCTGCCCGCCGATGCGATCAACAAGCTGCCGTCGCAGCTGTCCGGCGGCATGCGCAAGCGTGCCGGCCTGGCCCGCGCACTGGCGCTGGACCCGCCGCTGCTGTTCCTGGACGAGCCCACCGCCGGCCTCGACCCGATCGGTGCGGCCGCGTTCGACCGCCTGATCAAGACCCTGCAGGAAGCGCTGGGGCTGACCGTGTTCCTGATCACCCACGACCTGGACACGCTGTATGCGATCTGCGACCGGGTGGCGGTGATCGCCGACCGCAAGGTGGTGGCCAACGCGCCGCTGCCGGACATCGAGAAACTGGATCATCCGTGGATCCAGGAATACTTCCACGGACCCCGTGCGCGCGCCGCGCGTGGCGAACAGATCGAGAGTGCCTGAGCCATGGAAACCAAAGCCAACTACGTGCTGATCGGCGCGTTCACCCTGATCACCGGCCTGGCCCTGCTGGCCTTCGGCCTGTGGGCGGCCAAGTACTCCTCCGACCGCACCTGGCAGGAATACCGCGTGGTGTTCCGCGAGGCGGTGACCGGCCTGTCGGTGGGCAGCCCGGTGCAGTACAACGGCATCGCGGTCGGTTCGATCACCGAACTGAACCTGGTGCCGGACGACCCCCGCCAAGTGGTCGCGCGCATCCGCCTGAACTCGACCACGCCGGTCAAGACCGATACCCGCGCCAAGCTGGCGATCACCAGCCTGACCGGCCCGTCGATCATCCAGCTCAGCGGCGGCACGCCGCAGTCGCCGGCGCTGACCACGGTCAACAAGGACCCGGCACCGATCATCCCGACCACGCCTTCGGCGCTGCAGAACATCACCGACGTCGCCAACCGCATCGTCGAGCGCATGGACCAGATCCTCAGCGACCGCAACGTCGCCTCGATCAACGCCACGCTGGCCAACCTGGAGACGATCAGCGGCGGCCTGGCCGACCGTGACCAGGGCACCCAGGCGCTGCTGCTCAGCGCACGCGATGCCGCGCGCAGCCTGGACACCACGCTGAAGACCACCAATGGCACCATCGAGCGCCTGGACAAGAACCTGGTGCAGCAGCTGCCTGGCATCATCGACAAGCTCGACGCCACCCTGGCCAAGCTCGATTCGGCAGCCGGCAATGCCGATTCGATCCTTGGTGAGAACCGCGCGGCGATCAACAGCTTCGCCAACGATGGCCTTGGCCAGCTCGGCCCGACGCTGACCGAACTGCGCGGGCTGGTCCGCGACCTGCGCCGGGTCAGCGACCGCCTCGAGAACAACCCCGCGCGCTACCTGCTGGGCCGCGATGCACCGAAGGAGTTCGAACCCAAATGAGCCCGATGCCCCTTCCACGCCTGCTGCTGGCCACTTTGCTGGCCACCCTGCTGGGCGGCTGCTCCATCCTTGGCAGCAGCGAGAAAACCGCAGTGACGCTGTACTCACCCGCCGTGCAGGTGAAGGCTGATCCGGCGTGGCCGCAGGTCGACTGGCAGCTGGTGCTGGCCAAGCCCAGCGCTGCACGCATGGTCGACAGCCCGCGCATCAACGTGCGGCCGACCCCTTCGCAGCTGGAGATCTACAAGGGCGCCAGCTGGGCACAGCCGGCCACCGACATGATCGAGGACACGCTGATCCGCGGCTTCGAGGATTCAGGCCGCATCCGCGGCGCGGCCCGCAGCACCGCCGGCATCCGTGCCGACTACAAGCTGTCGACCGACGTGCGCCGCTTCGAATCGGACTACCAGGGCCAGGCCACGCCGACGGTGGTGATCGAGCTCAACGCCAAGCTGATCCACGTCGCCGACCAGCGCGTGGTGGCCGACCGCACGTTCCGTCAGGCACAGCCGGTCGGCAGCACCGACGTGCCGGCAGTGACCGCCGCGTTCGAGCGTGGCCTGCAACAGCTGGCACAGGACGTGGTCGGCTGGACCCTGGTCAGCGGGCAGAACGACACCACTGCAATCAAGCGCTGATCCGTCGCTGGGGTCGGATCCCTTTCCCGTCGGGAAAGGGCTCTCCCCCTGTCCGCATCAACGCGGCGTGATCCAGCGGAACGTCAGGTTGATCCGCTCGCCCTGTACCCGCGCCATCTTCGGCAGCGCGTGCTGGTAATGACGCTGGGTCTGCCCGGCCATCACCAACAGATCGCCATGGCCGAGCAGGTACTCCGCCTTGCGGGCCGGATCATCGCGCCGGCGCAGCAGGAAACGCCGCGCCGCGCCCAGGCTCAGCGAGGCGATCACCGGCGCCGTGCCCAGTTCGGGCTCGTCGTCGCTGTGCCAGCCCATGTAATCGCCGCCGCCGCGATAGCGGTTCAGCAGCACGCTGTTGAAGCGGCCGATGCCAGCGTCTTGCAGGCGCTCGCGCACGCCCTGCAGTGACCGCGGCCACGGGTGCGGCACGAATTCCGCCCCCGAGTAGCGATAGCGCGCCTGTGGATCGCCGATCCAGAAGCTCAACCGTGGCGAATCCACCCAGTGGCCGAACATGCGGATGCGGTGCACCTCCCACGGCACGCCGGCCTGCAGATCGCGCTGCAAGGCATCGGCTTCGGCGGGAGGCAGCCAGGCCGGGAGGTGGCGGACGTCGGCATCGGGCAGGTTGTAGGGGAACAGCATGGGCGCCCCAGGCAAAGGGGGCGACCGAAGGCCGCCCCGGAACGTCAGCGGCGCGCGAACGCGACGCCGGTCTTTTCCTTCAGCTCGCCATCGCTGACACCCGGCGCGGCTTCCACCAGCTGCAGGCCCGCCTCGGTGACGTCGAACACGGCCAGGTCGGTGATGATGCGGTCAACCACACCGACGCCGGTCAACGGCAGCGTGCAGGCGGGCAGGATCTTGTGCTCACCGTTCTTGGCGGTGTGCTCCATCAGCACCACCACGCGCTGCACGCCGGCCACCAGATCCATCGCGCCGCCCATGCCCTTGACCATCTTGCCGGGAACCATCCAGTTGGCCAGGTCGCCCTTGTCGGTCACCTGCATGGCGCCGAGGATGGCCAGGTTGACGTGACCACCGCGGATCATCGCGAAGCTGTCATGGCTGCCGAAATAGCTGGCACCGGCGCGTGCGGTCACGGTCTGCTTGCCGGCATTGATCAGGTCCGCGTCGACTTCGGCTTCGGTCGGGAACGGGCCGATGCCAAGCAAGCCATTTTCCGACTGCAGCCACACGTCCACGCCCTCGGGGATGTGGTTGGCGACCAGGGTCGGCAGGCCGATCCCCAGGTTCACGTAGGCGCCGTCAGTCAGTTCCTGGGCAGCGCGTGCCGCCATCTCGTCACGGGTCCATGCCATGTCAGTTGCCCTCCGCACGGACGGTGCGCTGTTCGATGCGTTTTTCAGGATGCGCGTTGTGCACGATGCGGTGCACGTAGATCCCCGGCAGGTGCACCTGGTCCGGATCGATGGCGCCGACCGGCACCACCTCCTCCACTTCCACGATGCAGACCTTGCCGGCCATCGCACAGGCAGGGTTGAAGTTGCGCGCGGTCTTGCGGAACACCAGGTTGCCGGCTTCGTCGGCCTTCCAAGCCTTGACCAGCGCCACGTCGGCACGCAGCGCGGTTTCCATCACGTAGTGCTTGCCGTCGAACTCGCGGGTTTCCTTGCCATCGGCCACCACCGTGCCGTAGCCGGTGGCGGTGAAGAAAGCCGGGATGCCGGCGCCGCCGGCGCGCAGGCGCTCGGCCAGGGTGCCCTGCGGATTGAACTCCAGCTCCAGTTCGCCGGCCAGGAACTGCCGCTCGAACTCCTTGTTCTCGCCCACGTAGGACGAAATCATCTTCTTGATCTGCCGCGTCTCCAGCAGCTGGCCGAGGCCGAAGCCATCGACACCGGCGTTGTTGGAGATCACGGTCAGGCCCTTGGCCCCGCTGTCACGCAGGGCGGCGATCAGCGCCTCGGGAATGCCGCATAGGCCGAAGCCGCCCACGGCCAGGGTCTGGCCATCGGCGACCACGCCTTCCAGCGCCTGCGCCGCACTGGCGAAGCGCTTGCTGCGCTTGCCGGTGGAAGTCACGTGTTCCATTTCTACAGCCCTACACGGGAAGAATGAGCGCATTCTAGCGCCTCACCCGTGCGAGGCTGGGATGCGCCGCAGCATGGCACTGCGACACGCCCGGGCTCAGCCGCTGCGCGCACTCCCGGCGGCCATGCGCTGCTCCAGTGCAACCAGCACCGCAAACACCAGCAGCAGTGAAACCGGCATGCGCACGCGCTCGACGCTGGTCCGCAGATGCCAGTCCAGGTCGTGCGGGGTTGCCATGTACACCAGCAACAGCAGCGCCGCGTAGGCCAGCGCAGCCAGTACCGCGGCCGATGCCGCCGGCGCACGCAGCATCGGGCGCCACAGCACGGCCAGCGCGAGCAACGGCAGCCATACCCAGGTATCGAGCAGCAGCCGCTTGACGATCAGCATCGCCTCGTCAGCGCGACCGAGACGTGCCAGCAACTGCGCCGCCATGTCACTTCCTGCCAGGTCATTGCCCACACCGGCGTGGGCAACGGTCAGCTTCCATGCCAGCAGGGGCAGCAGCGCCAGCACCGTAGCGACGAGGATGTGCCAGTGCAGGCCGCGCTCACGAAGCAGTCCCTCGATCAGCACGGTCGCCGCCAGCAGGGCCGCCAGCACGCCGCCTTCGTTCTTCAGGATCGACAGCACGGCCAGCAGCAGCGTGAATGCGACCAGCTCGCTTGTGCTTTGTTGGTTGCCGCGTGTACGCCAACGCATTGCCGTCGCCACGGCGGCCACGGCATACACCGCGACCAGCGCATCCATGTAGCCGTTGCCGAGCATTTCCCGGCCCAGCCGCAGCAGCAGCAAGGCGAACAACGCCGCGCTCCAGCGTCCGCGGAAGCTCGGGGCGATCAGCAGCAATGCCGGCAGCAGCAACAGCGGTGCGGCGGCCTTGGGCAGCAGTTCGTTCCAGTGCCCGGCCAGGCCCGCGGCGGCCGCCATCATCAGGGGGCCCAGCGCGGGGTAATCGTTATGGCTCCACGGCGCGTAATCGTCCAGCTGGGCGTACAGCGAGCCCTCCAGATACATGCGCTTGGCATGGAACAGCCAGATCGAGCGCGGGTCCCAACCATCACTGGGGCTTCCCAATGCGATCAGCACCAGCGCGATCACCACCAGCAGCAACGGCGCAGTACGCAGGTCACGTACCGCCGGCAGTGCGAGCAGCACGCCGAGCAGGACCCCGGCAAACGCGATCCACGCCGGCCAGCCCATCAGCCCCATCGCTGCCAGGCCGTAGCACAGCAGCACCGAGACCAGCATCACCAGCGCCGCGCGGCGCCCTGATTCAACCGCAATTGGCAAGGACGACATCTCCACGCCTCCCCTGGACCTGGCACTGCCCCAGCAGCGGGTCACCGGCCTTCAGCAGGCGGAGCGGCGTGTCGCTGTCGCTGAAGCGAACCGGGTACAACGCTTCCCACATGCGCTGCTGGAGCAGGGGGTCGTCCTTCAGCCCCTGGCCAAGCGACAGCGGTGAGGGATCGACCGCCTGCGCGCGCACCAGCTCGCGCGCGTCGACCACCTCGCGCGGTACGGCCGCACTGAATCCGGCGTCTTCGGTGAACGCCTGGCGCAGCAGCGGCGTCTGATAGTTCGATCGCTTGGCGACCGATACCAGTGAGGCGGCCAGCAGCAATGCCAGGATCCCGGCAATCGCCAGGTCGCGGAATGAAAGGCCTGTCAGGCGGTGTGGGTGAGTCATGCCGTCCTTGATGCGTTCAAAGCGCCAACGAAAAGAAGGGATGCGTCCGTACGATCCGGGCTACTGGCAGCGGTAGTCGCTGGGCATCCGACTGTCGCGGAAGGGATCGGTCAGCGCATCGGTGTAGCGGCCCATCAGCAGGCGATGGGTGGGCAGCAGGTTCTGCCGGTAGAAACGCCCGAACGACGCCAGTCGTTCACCACGCGGCGTCAACCGCACGCAGCCGTCATGGATCTGCACCGTGCCGGACTGCAGCTGCTCGGTCAGCCGCACTTCCACCAGGTGATGCTCGCGCACGTACTCTTCGGTGAACACCTGGCGGAACGCATCTTCGCGGATACCGCCGCCGCGCTGCTGCAGCTTCTCCAGGATGTAGAACGACAGCGAACGATCGATGACTGTCGGCACCGAAATCGCGAACACATAACCGCCCAGCAACCAGATTGCGGCGAGCTGGATCAGCTCCAGGCGGCTGAAATCGCGGAACCATTTCAGCGCGTACAGCCCGGCAAACACCACCACCAGCGCGATCACCGCATCCAGGAGGCTGGCATACAGCACCACGTTCACGCGGAAATGCCGCATGTGGACGTAGTAGACCAGCAGCAGCACCACGATGAATGCGAGGGTTGCCAGTGCGGCACGCAGGTATTTGTTCACTTGAACACCAGGAACTTGTTGGCGACGAAGCTGACGGCCATCTGCATCGCAGTCGCCAGTACGAATCCGATACGGTAATCCAGGCCCCATCGATCGGCCCAGAGGTACATGACCAGCGCATGCAGCAGCGCGATGGAGCCATAGATCAGCAGGAACAACGAGCCCTGCCGCGCGAGGCTGCCCTCCCTGCTGCGGAATACGAAGTAGCGGCTGCCGAGGAACGACACGGTGATGCCGAACACCGCCGCCAGTGCATTGGCCGCCGCAGCCAGCGGAATGTGCAGTACCTCGATATTGAAGCGCAGCACGCCGTAGTGCACGGCAGTGGCCACCAGGCCATTGATCACATAGCGCAGCGCCTGCCCGCCCAGCGCATTGCTAACCATCGCGGCGGGCGGCATGCAGGACATCATCGACAAACTCGCGGTAGCTGCCGACGCCCAGCACGCCGCCACTACGCATCATCCCCGACAGCATCAGGATGATCAGGGTCAGTGCCGCAGTCTGCAGGAACACCAGCACCAGTATGCCGAATGCCAGCGAGAACCAGCCCTGCGAGGCGAACCCCAGCATCTTCAACAGCGTGGCGATGATGCCGCCGGCGATCGACAGTGCCGCCACCACCGTGCAGGCAATGCCCACGCGCACCAGCACGTCCTCGGCGAACACCATCAGTGCGCGGAAACCGTGCAGGGCCAGGCCGACGAAATTCATCTTGCTGCGCCCCGCATAGCGCGGGCCACGATCCAGTGCGCAGGTCTGTACGCGCAGCTTGGACCCCAGCACGCAGGCTGCAACGTGGATCCACAGTTCCTGCATCGATGCCAACCGGCGCACCGCCGGCAGCTTTACCGCCATGAAATTGCCGAAGCTGATCTGGCGGCCGCTGAGCAGCGAGAACAGCAGCTTGTAGACGATGTAGAACGCCTTGAACTTCAGCGACTCGACCCGGCTGCGGCGGCTGGCCACAACCACATCGGCGTCAGGCGACTGCAGGCCCGCGACCAGCTCGGTGATGGTTTCGGGCATGTCCTCGCCATCGGAATCCATGACCACTACTATCTCGCTGCCAGTGAAGTGCTCGGCGACGTAGCTCAAGCCAATGGCGATCGCCCGCTGATGACCGACGTTGCGGCGCAAGCGGATCACCACGCCCTCAAGGCCGGACGCTTCAATGGCGCTGATCGGCAGCGGCTGCCGCACCGAGCCATCGTCGACGGCCACCACGTAGGTCTCCGGCCCCTGCGTGCGGGCAAGCTCGACGAAGAGTTTCGAGGACGCCTCCAGGTCTTCGTAGACCGGCATCACCACGATCTTGCGCATCGTCGCCCCCTCAGGCCTGCAACCGGTGACGGAAGTAGGCGATGGTTTCCTTCAGGCCATCCTCCAGGCCGACCTTCGGCTCCCAGCCCAGATCCGCCTTGGCCAGGCTGATGTCCGGCTGGCGCTGGCGCGGATCATCCGACGGCAGTGGGCGGTACTCGATCTTCGAGGTACCGCCGACCAAGCGCAGCACGGTCTCGGCCAGCTCCAGCATGGTGTACTCGGAGGGATTGCCGATGTTGATCGGGCCGGTGAGATCAGCCGGCGAATCCATCAGGCGCAGCATGCCTTCGATCAGGTCATCGACGTAGCAGAAGCTGCGGGTCTGGCTGCCGTCGCCGTAGATGGTGATCGGCTCGCCCTTCAGGGCCTGCACGATGAAGTTGCTGACCACCCGGCCGTCGTTGGGATGCATGCGCGGGCCATACGTATTGAAGATGCGCATGACCTTGATCTCCAGCTGGTGCTGGCGCCAGTAGTCGAAGAACAGCGTTTCGGCGCAGCGCTTGCCCTCGTCATAGCAGCTGCGGATGCCGATCGGGTTGACCCGGCCCCAGTAGCCTTCCACCTGCGGATGGATCTCCGGATCGCCATACACCTCGCTGGTGCTGGCCTGCAGGATGCGCGCGCGCAGGCGCTTGGCCAGGCCAAGCATGTTGATCGCACCATGCACGCTGGTCTTGGTGGTCTGCACCGGGTCCTGCTGGTAGTGGATCGGTGAGGCCGGGCAGGCCAGGTTGAAGATCCGGTCCACCTCCACGTACAGCGGGAACGTCACGTCATGGCGCATGAGCTCGAACCGCGGGTGGCCCAGCAGCCCGTCCACGTTCGCCTTGCTGCCGGTGTAGAAGTTGTCCACGCAGAGGACATCGTGCCCCCCGGCGATGAGGCGATCACACAGGTGTGAGCCCAGGAAGCCGGCGCCGCCGGTGACCAGCACGCGCTTCTGATCGTGAGTGAATTTCAAGGCAGTTCCCGATCCTTCTGGCGCGGCGGGCTGACCGGCAACGGACCCATCGCGCCACTTCCTCAGTGATTGAGGCGCAATTGTATGCGAACTGGCGGGGCGGCAACTTCGCGCCGCACGCTCACCCGCGGCGCGTCGGACACGTACGCGCAAGCACCGCGAGGGTCGTGTCGAGCCCCTCCTGCCAGGTGGGCAGGACGATGCCGAAGTCCCGCTGCAGCTTGCAGGTCTCCAGCACCGACCACGCCGGGCGCTTGGCCGCGGTCGGATACCCGGAACTGGGAATCGCCTCGACCACCGGTGCCTTCGCCAGCACGCCCGCAGCGAGCGCCCTGGCGAAGATCGCCTCGGCGAAGCCATGCCAGCTGGTCTGGCCACGGGCAGTCAGGTGCCAGGTACCGCACAGCTGGCCCGGATGCCGCAGCGCCTGCACGGTCACATCGGCGATCAATGCCGCTGGGGTCGGCGTGCCGACCTGGTCGGCAACCACGCGCAGCTGATCGCGCTCGGCGCCGACACGCAGCATCGTGCGCAGGAAGTTCGCGCCGTGCGCCGCATACACCCATGCGGTACGGAAAATCAGGTGGCGACCACCGGCCGCCCGCACCGCGACCTCACCATCACGCTTGCTGGTGCCATACACGCCCAGCGGCGCGGTGGGGTCATCCTCGCGATACGGTGTGGTGCCCTTGCCATCGAATACATAGTCGGTGGAGTAATGCACGAAGGGCACACCATGCGCCGCGCACCAGCGCGCGATCACGCCCGGCGCCTGCGCATTGGCCGCGAAGGCCGTATCGACTTCCTGCTCGGCGCGGTCCACAGCGGTATAGGCCGCCGCATTGACCACGACCGTCGGCTGCACCCGATCCAGCAGGGCGGTCAGGCTGTCGGGCTGGCTGAAATCGGCGGTCTCGCAGGCACGTCCATCGGGCAGCACGCCACTGCGGGTGGTCGCCAGCACAGTGCCCAGCGGCGCCAGCGCACGCAGCAGTTCCTGCCCGAGCTGGCCATTGCCACCGAACAGCAGAATGATCACGGCATGTAGACCGGCAGGCGGTCTTCGTCGATGTCCTTCAGGAAGGGCGCGTTCTCGTCCTTGGCAGACAGGGTCGGTGCACTGACCGGCCAGTCCACGGCGATGTCAGCGTCGTTCCAGCGCACCGCGGCGTCGGCTTCCTTCACGTAGACATCGGTGCACAGGTAATGGAACAGCGCGGTCTCGGAGAGCACCGCGAAGCCATGTGCGAAGCCCTCCGGAATCCAGAACTGCCTGCGGTTCTCCGCGCTCAGCACCAACGCTTCCCACTGGCCGAACGTGGGCGAACCGCGGCGGATGTCCACGGCCACGTCGTAGACCTCACCCTCCAGTACGGTCACCAGCTTGCCCTGCGAACGCGGCCATTGGTAGTGCAGCCCGCGCAGCACCCCCTTGGAGGAGGAAGAGATGTTGCTCTGCACGAATGCAGCCGGCAGGCCATGCTCGGCAAATCGGCCCGCATTCCAGGATTCAAAGAAGTACCCGCGCGCGTCGCCAAACACCGCCGGCTCGATGATCTTGCAGCCTTGCAGCCGTGTCTCGACTACCTTCACGGCACGAGGCCCCGCTGCAGCAGCTTCTGCAGGTATTGCCCGTAGGCGTTCTTGGCCAATGGCGCGGCCAGCGCTTCAAGCTGCGCGGCGCTGATCCAGCCCTTGCCGAAGGCGATCTCCTCCGGGCAGCAGACCTGCAGGCCCTGGCGGGTCTGGATGGTCTCGATGAAATTCGACGCTTCCAGAAGCGATTGGTGTGTACCGGTGTCCAGCCACGCATAGCCTCGTCCCAGCGCCTCCAGATGCAGGCTGTGCTCGTCAAGGTAGCGCTTGTTGAGATCGGTGATCTCCAACTCGCCCCGCGCCGACGGCGTCAGCTCGGCAGCGTAATCGCTGGCATTGCCGTCGTAGAAGTACAGGCCCGTCACTGCATAGTTCGAACGCGGATTCGCCGGCTTTTCGACCAGGTCGATGACCTTGCCGCTACTGTCGAACTCGGCCACGCCATAGCGTTCCGGATCATTGACCCAATAGCCGAACACGGTCGCTCCCTGATCGCGCTCATCGGCGCGACGGAGCATGTCGCTCAAACCATGGCCATGGAAGATGTTGTCGCCCAGCACCAGGCAGCTCGGCTTGCCGGCGACGAAATCGCGACCGATCAGGTAAGCCTGGGCCAGGCCATCGGGGCTGGGCTGCACCGCGTACTGGATGTCCATGCCCCACTGCGAACCATCGCCCAGCAGCTGCTGGAACAGGGACTGCTCGTGCGGGGTGTTGATGATGAGCACTTCACGGATGCCCGCCAGCATCAGCACGCTGAGCGGGTAGTAGATCATCGGCTTGTCGTACACCGGCAGCAGCTGCTTGCTGACGCCCTTGGTGATCGGATACAGCCGGGTGCCGGATCCACCGGCGAGGATGATGCCCTTGCGCTGGGTCATGGTGTCTCCTGGGTTCAGGCCGCGGTGCCGATGCGCTGCAGACGGTAGCTGCCGTCGAGCACGCCGTTGACCCATGCCTGGTTGTCCAGGTACCAGTCAACGGTGAAGGTGATGCCCTGCTCGAAGGTGTAGGCCGGTTCCCAGCCCAGGTCGTTCTTCAGCTTGGAGGCGTCGATCGCGTAACGGCGGTCATGGCCGGGGCGGTCGGTGACGTAGGTGATCTGGCTGCTGCGCGGCTGGCCGTCCGCACGCGGGCGGCGCTGGTCCAGCAGCGCACAGATCGCCTGCACCACTTCGATGTTCTGCTTTTCCGAATTGCCACCCACGTTGTAGGTCTCGCCAACCTTGCCCTTGGCCAGCACGGTGCGGATCGCTTCACAGTGGTCGGACACGAACAGCCAGTCGCGCACCTGTTTGCCATCGCCGTACACCGGCAGCGGCTCACCGGCCAGCGCCTTGGCGATCACCAGCGGGATCAGCTTCTCGGGGAAGTGGTACGGGCCGTAATTGTTGGAACAGTTGGTGGTCAGCACCGGCAGCCCGTAGGTGTGGTGGAACGCGCGCACCAGGTGGTCCGAGGCGGCCTTCGACGCCGAATACGGCGAATTCGGCGCATACGGCGTGGTTTCGCTGAACTTGCCGGTCTCGCCCAGGGTGCCGTACACCTCGTCGGTGGACACGTGCAGGAAGCGGAACGCCGCGCCCTGCTCGGCCGGCAGTGCCTTCCAATAGTCGCGCACGGCTTCCAGCAGGCCCAGAGTGCCCACCACGTTGGTCTGGATGAAGGCGCCCGGGCCGTCGATGGAGCGGTCGACGTGGCTCTCGGCCGCAAAGTTCAGCACCGCCTCCGGCTGGTGCTCGGCCAGCAGGCGCGCCACCAGGGCGCCATCGCCGATGTCGCCCTGCACGAACACGTGGTTCGGGTTGCCCTCCAGGCTGGACAGGGTCTTCAGATTGCCAGCGTAGGTCAGCACATCGAGGTTGATGACCTTGACGCCGCGCGCGACGGCCTCGAGAACGAAGTTACCGCCAATGAATCCGGCGCCGCCGGTGACAAGCCATGTAGGCACTACCTGTTCTCCTGATCGATGTGACGAAGCTGGGCGGTATGGAAACCGTCCGATTCAGCTCTACAGAATACATCGGGGGGCCGCTGGCAACTGCCTTCGGCGCATGAACGAGAGGCAAGAAGGACTCACGCTGTTCCGCAACGCAGCAAAAACCATACGCATTCGCATGGTCCCCTCAAGCCAGCTAGAATCGGGATCCCACCCCCGAACCGGTTGCTGTTGCAGGACCGGGCGTTCTCCGCAACTGTGAGCCGGCCCGTGGCCGGCACTACAAGGATCGAGCAGCAGATGAAAATCCTCGTCGCGTACAAGCGCGTGGTGGACTACAACGTCCGCATTCAGGTCAAGCCGGACGGTTCCGGCGTGGTCACCGACGGCGTCAAGCTGTCGCCCAACCCCTTCGATGAAATCGCCCTGGAAGAAGCCCTGCGCCTGCGCGACAAGGGGATCGCCAGCGAAGTGGTGGTCGCCACCATCGCCCCGGCCGACGCCCAGGCGCACCTGCGCAACGGCCTGGCGATGGGTGCCAACCGTGCCATTCACGTCGTCACTGACCAGGCCATCCAGCCGCTGACCGCGTCGCGCACCCTGCTCAAGCTGATCGAGAAGGAACAGCCGGACCTGGTGATCCTCGGCAAGCAGGCAATCGATGACGATGCCAACCAGACCGGCCAGATGCTGGCCACGCTATGGGGCCGCCCGCAGGCGACCTTCGCCAGCAAGCTCGAGATCGCCGACGGCAAGGCTACGGTGACCCGTGAAGTCGACGCCGGCCTGGAAACCCTGGAAGTGGACCTGCCGGCGGTGGTCACCACCGACCTGCGCCTGAACGAGCCGCGCTTCATCAAGCTGCCGGACATCATGAAGGCCAAGGCCAAGCCGCTGGAGACCCTGCAGTTGGCCGACCTCGGCGTTGAAGCCGCCGATACCTTCAAGACCACCCAGTACGCCGCGCCGTCCAAGCGCAGCAAGGGTGTGATGGTCAAGGACGCGGCCGAACTGGTTGCCGCACTCAAGCAGAAGGGGTTGCTGTAATGAGCAAGATTCTCGTCATCGCCGAGCACCACGACGGCAAGCTCAACGCCGCCACCGCCAAGACTGTCAGCGCCGCCGCCGCCATCAGCGGTGCCAGCATCGACGTGGTGGTGCTGGCCGCCGATCCGGCCGCCGTCGCTGCAGAAGCGGCGAAGATCGCCGGCGTGGCCAAGGTCCTGACCGTGGCCAACGCCGCCAACGCGCAGGCCATCGCCCAGGTGCTGGCGCCGCAGATCGCGCAGCTGGCCAAGGGCTACAGCCACGTGTTCGGCCCGTCGACCACTTTCGGCAAGGACCTGATGCCGTGCGTGGCCGCCCTGCTCGGCGTCAACCAGGTCTCCGACCTGATGACCGTTGAAGGCAGCCACACCTTCAAGCGCCCGATCTACGCCGGCAACGCGATCATCACCGTGGAAGTCCCGGCCGACCAGATCGTGGTCGCCACCGTGCGCGCCGCGTCGTGGCCGGAAGCGGCCCAGGGCGGCAATGCCGCCATTGAAGCGGCCAGCGCCGATGCCGCCCTGCCGACCCACACCCGCTTCATCGGCCTGGCCGCCGGTGCCAGCGACCGCCCGGACCTGCAGAGCGCCAAGCGCGTGGTCTCAGGTGGGCGCGGCGTTGGTTCGGAAGAGAACTTCAGGGTGATCTTCCAGCTGGCCGACAAGCTTGGTGCCGCCGTCGGTGCCTCGCGCGCCGCCGTCGATGCCGGCTACGTGCCCAGCGACCTGCAGGTCGGCCAGACCGGCAAGATCATCGCGCCGGAACTGTACGTGGCCGTCGGCATCAGCGGCGCGATCCAGCACCTGACCGGCATCAAGGACGCCGGTACCATCGTGGCGATCAACAAGGACGGCGATGCGCCGATCTTCGAGATTGCCGATATCGGTCTGGTCGGGGACCTGTTTGCGATCCTGCCGGAGCTGGAAGCAGCGCTGGGCTGAGATGTGTGGAGGGATGCCACGTAATCAACAGGTTACGTGGCATTCATGGGCCTGTTCTGGTTTGGGGATCGATCACTCGTCCTTGCAGCTGCTGTCGCTATAATCCGGGGTCAACCTTTGTAAGGACTGCATTGATGACGCTTCCGTGTTTCAAGGCCTATGACATCCGTGGTCGCGTTCCGGATGAACTGGATGAACGCCTTGCCCGCCGTATCGGCGCTGGCACTGCCGCGTTGCTGGGCCCGGGACCGGTGGTGGTTGGACACGACATCCGCCTGAGCAGCCCTGCGCTGCTGCAGGCCGCCATCGAAGGCCTGACAGCCAGCGGCCGTGATGTCATCGACATCGGCATGTGCGGCACCGAAGAGGTCTATTTCCAGACGTTCCACCGCCAGGCCGCCGGCGGCATCATGGTCACTGCCAGCCACAACCCGATGGACTACAACGGGATGAAGCTGGTGCGCGACGGTGCCAAACCGATCAGCGGCGACACCGGCCTGTTCGATATCCGCGATTTCGCCGCCTCCGATGCCCCGCTGGGCAACGGCACCGGAACCGTGACCCAGGATGCCGACAAGTCGGCCTATATCCAGCACCTGCTCGGCTATGTCGACCGCGCCAGCCTGAAGCCGCTGAAGATCGTCACCAACCCGGGCAATGGCGGCGCAGGACTGGTCATCGACCAGCTGGCTCCGCATCTGCCGTTCGAGTTCATCCGCATCCAGCATGAAGCCGACGGCAGTTTCCCGAACGGCATCCCCAATCCGCTGCTGCCGGAAAACCGCGCGGCCACGCGTGATGCCGTGCGCGCCCATGGCGCCGACTTCGGCATTGCCTGGGATGGCGACTTCGACCGTTGCTTCTTCTTCGATGCCGAAGGCAACTTCATCGAGGGCTACTATCTGGTCGGCCTGCTGGCCACCGCCCTGGTGAGCCGCCAGCCGGGCGGCAAGATCATCCACGACCCGCGCCTGACCTGGAACACCGTGGAAATGGTCGAGCAGGCCGGCGGCGTGCCGATCATGAGCAAGACCGGCCATGCGTTCATCAAGGAGCGCATGCGCGCCGAAGACGCCATCTACGGTGGTGAAATGAGCGCGCATCACTACTTCCGCGAATTCGCCTACTGCGATTCGGGGATGATCCCGTGGTTGCTGATCGCACAGCTGGTATCCAACAGCGGCAAGTCGCTGGGCGAGCTGGTGGCCGACCGCATGAAGGCTTATCCGTGCAGTGGCGAGATCAACTTCCGTGTGGACGATGCCAAGGCCACGGTCGCGCGCGTGCTCGCACATTTCGAACCTCAGCAACCCATCCTGGATCGCACCGACGGCGTCAGCGCCGACTTTGCCGAATGGCGCTTCAACCTGCGCAGCTCCAATACCGAACCCTTGCTGCGGCTGAACATCGAGACCCGCGGCAATGAAGCACTGCTGCAGGAACGAATCCGCGAGCTGACCGCCCTGATTGGCGGCACGCCAGCCAATCACTGAGAAGGACATACTTCGCATGACCCCAATTGTCCCCGTCATTCTGTCCGGCGGCTCGGGCACGCGGCTGTGGCCGCTGTCGCGCGAGGCCTATCCGAAGCAGTTCCTGCCGCTGGTCGGCGACGACACGATGCTGCAGGCCACCTGGAAGCGGGTTGCTTCCATCGCCGGCGCAGCACCGATCGTGGTCGCCAACCAGGAGCACCGCTTCATGGCTGCCGAGCAGCTGCGCGAGTGCAAGGTACTGCCGCAGGCGCTGATCCTTGAACCGGTGGGCCGCAATACCGCTCCGGCCATCGCCATCGCCGCGCTGCAGGCCCTGGCCAGCGGCAATGATGCCTTGCTGCTGGTACTGCCGTCCGACCACGTGGTCCGCAATGAAGCGGCCTTCCACGCGGCGGTCAAGCAGGCCGCCATCGCTGCCGAGGCCGGCAAGCTGGTCACCTTCGGCATTGTTCCGACCGCGCCGGAAACCGGCTACGGCTATATCAAGGCCGCTGCCGGCGAAGGCGTGCGCGCCGTCGACCGTTTCGTCGAAAAGCCCGATCTGGCCACTGCCGAACAGTACGTCGCTTCCGGCGAGTACTTCTGGAACAGCGGCATGTTCCTGTTCAAGGCCTCGCGTTACCTGAAGGAACTGGAAGCGCTGCAGCCGGCGATCCTGGCCGCGTGCCGCCAGGCGCTCGACAAGGCTGCCCGCGACAACGACTTCATCCGCCTGGATGCCGAGGCTTTTGCCGCCAGCCCGAACGATTCCATCGACTATGCCGTGATGGAGAAGACCGCTGACGCCGCTGTGGTGCCGCTCGACGCCGAGTGGAACGACGTCGGTTCGTGGTCGGCGCTGTGGGAGGTGTCCGACAAGGACGCCGACGGCAACGCGTGCCACGGCGATGTGATCGCCCTGGACTGCAAGGACAGCTACGCTTACGGCAATCGCCTGATCGCGATGGTCGGCCTGCAGGATGTGGTGGTCGTTGAAACCGATGACGCCGTGTTCGTGGGCCACAAGGACCGCGTGCAGGACGTCAAGGAAATCGTCGGCCAGATCAAGCGCGATGGCCGCAGCGAAGCCGCCGCCCACCGCAAGGTCTACCGTCCCTGGGGCGCTTACGACTCGATCGACAATGGCGCGCGGTTCCAGGTCAAGCGCATCACCGTCAAGCCGGGCGCAACGCTGAGCCTGCAGATGCATCACCACCGTGCCGAGCACTGGATCGTGGTCAGCGGCACTGCCGAAGTCACCCGTGGCGATGAGGTGATCCTGCTGTCGGAGAACCAGAGCACCTACATCCCTCTGGGCGTGACCCATCGCCTGAAGAATCCGGGCAAGCTGCCGCTGGAACTGATCGAAGTGCAGTCCGGCAGCTATCTGGGCGAGGACGATATTGTGCGCTTCGAAGACCAGTATGGCCGCGCACCACAGTAATAGGGCCGAGTTGGATGAACGCGCCATCGCCCTGATCGGCGCGGGCGGCCATGCGCGCGAAACACTGCTGCTACTCCAACAGTGCGGGGTGGCATCAGAGCGGATAGCCGGCTTCTTCGTGGATGGCGAGTACTGGACAGGTGAACTGATAGAGGGCTATCCCCAGCACAGACTGAACACCTTTGACCCAAGCATCCACGCTGCTGTGGTGGCGGTTGGCGACAGCCAAACCAGGCGCCGCCTTGCTTTGGCGCTGCCTGCGGGAACCTGCTTTCCCAGCTTCGCGCACCCCACGGCAATCATTCCGGACTATCTTGAGCTTTCAGAGGGTGTGATCGTTCATGCCGGCTGTATTGTCACCACCAATGTCAAGCTGGAGCGCCATGTCCAGCTCAATCGGTCAACCAATGTGGGACATGACTCGGTGCTGCGCGAGTTCGTAACCACGGCTCCAGGGGCGGTCATCAGCGGCAATTGCGAGATTGGAGCTGCCAGCTACCTCGGCGCGATGTGCTGCATCCGCGAGAAACAGAGCGTCGGCGTAGAGGCGGTAATCGGCATGGGCGCAATGGTAGTCAGCGACGTCCCAGCGCATGCCGTATTTGTCGGCAATCCGGCTCGTCCGTTGGCGCGAAAATCCAAATGACTTTACCTCGCATCGCACAACTGTATGCCAACGAGAAGCTTCGCTTCCTGGTTGTCGGGGGGTGGAATACTGCGGTGGGCTACTTGGTGTTCCTGGTGTTCCATCTCACCATCGAATCACGCTGGGGCGTGGCAACTGTGCTTATCGCGAGTTACTGCGTGGCACTGCCACATTCCTTCCTGACCCAACGCCTCGCAGTTTTCCGTTCGAAGCGGCCGTGGCTACCGGAGTTTGGCAGATTCGTGCTTTCCAACAGCTCGATCTTCATAGCCAATCTCCTGCTCCTCCCACTGGCTATTGCTCTGACCGGCGCCAACAGCGCCTTGCTGCAAGCCGTATTCCTCTTCATATCGACCGTAGCCAGTTACCTGGCTCACAGGCACTTCACTTTCTCCCGGTGATTCATGGACAAGATTCCGCTCCTCGTCCCGCTCATGCCAACCCTCGAACAAGCAAAGGCCTACTTCGCTGAGATCGATGGCAATCGGCACTACACGAACTTTGGCCCACTGAGTCGTATGCTTGAGCAGCGGCTGGCCAATGATCTCGGCGTACAGCAGGAAAACGTCACCACTGTGTCCAACTGTACGGTGGGCCTTGAGCTGGCTCTACAGGCGCGTGGGCTGCCGTCGGGGGCAAGAGTGCTGCTGCCCTCTTTGACCTTTGTTGCAACAGCAACCGCTGTCAGCCGAGTGGGGATGACTCCTGTCATTGCCGACATCGACGCAGAGGGGTGGTCGTTGACGCCGGAGATCGCGCGACAAGCAACGCAACGCGAGCATATCGACGCCATCATGCCGGTTGCCACATTCGGAAACCCCCAGGACCCAGCCCTTTGGGACGCATTCGAACGTGAGACGGGGATTCCGGTCATCGTCGATGCCGCAGGCGCCTATGGCAATCAATCAGCCGGCTCGTTGATCGATGTTGTGTTCAGCTTTCACGCCACGAAGTCTCTGGGCGCAGCCGAGGGCGGTGCTGTGGTTTCACCGGACCCCCAACGCATCCAGCGCATACGTGCGCTATCCAATTTCGGACTGGACGTGCGAAGCGGTTCGCTTGTCGAGCTGGGAACGAATGGCAAGATGAGCGAGTATCACTGTGCATTGGGACTCGCCTCGTTCGACATGTGGGAGCAGGTCAAAAACGATCGGCGCGAGCTGTATGCACGGTACATGGCACGGCTGCGGACTGCCTGCCCATCCCTGCAATTCCAGACCAAGCCCGAAAGCGGTGTGTACCCCTTGATGGCTGTGCTCCTTCCGGAGGGCAAGGATGCAATCTCCATCGGTAACCGACTTTCGAACGCCGGAATCGACACGCGTCGCTGGTACACGCCGGCGCTTCACCAGCAGCCGGCGCTCCGCGATTGCGCCATTGTTGGAGAGCCCATGAACGCCAATCGACTTGCAGGTCGAATCATCGGGCTTCCCTTCTTCCTCGGCATCAGTGACGCACAGATTGACCACGTGTGCCAGTCGCTGGCAGCCGAACTGGAGTCCTGAGCATGGCACTCATCAGTTACGTTGTGCCCGTCTACAACAACTCAGGATCGCTTCGGCCAACCTGGGAATCCATTCGAGAACTTTTCCAGACGGAACTAGCAGATCACACCTACGAAATCGTATTCGTCAACGATGGATCCCAAGACAACTCCTGGGCTGAAATCATGGAACTGGCCTCAGAAGACAATGCCGTGCGCCCGTTCCGGTTTACGCGGAATTTCGGACAGGTTCCCGCGATCATTGGTGGTTACCAGAAATCTGCTGGTGACGCGGTCATCAACATCTCGGCTGACCTCCAAGATCCCATAGAGTTGACGGTACAGATGGTCCGAAACTGGGAGGCGGGCTTCGACGTCGTCATAGGTCATCGCAATGATCGCAATGACTCGATTGCGTCCAACTTCTTCTCCAAAGTCGCATACGCCATTTTGCGTAGTTCCAACCGTAATATCCCTGAAGGCGGCTTCGATTTCGTCCTGATGAGCCGCCGTGCAACCAACACGTTCCTGCAGTACGAAGGCCGGAATCGCTACTTCCAGGGTGACATCCTTTGGGCGGGCTATCGAACTGCCCTGCTGCCGTATGCCAGGCGCAAACGCACCATCGGCAAGTCCCAGTACAATTTCGGCCGCAAGCTCAAGTTGTTTCTCGACTACGTCATCGATGGCTCCTACCTTCCCATCCGCTTGATGTCACTGTCCGGCGTACTCGTGTCTGCCCTTGGCCTGCTGTACGCGGTAATTGTGCTCGGTGCCTGGGCATTGCATACCACGCCCTTCCCCGGCTGGGCGCCACTCATGATCGCAGGCCTGGTGATTGGCGGCATGATCATGCTCATGCTGGGCGTTATCGGCGAATACCTGTGGCGCATCCTGGACGAAGTAAAGCACAAGCCGATGTACATCTTTGAGGATCGACCGGATGCGTGAGTTGATCCGGGACCCGGGGAAGGATTCATACCGATGGCGCATACTGCTCGCGCTGCTTCTTGCGGCGCTGGCCACGGCAGTCTATTGGTATGGCACCGGAATGCAGCGGGGCTCCCTGTCCACGCCCATGTCTTACGAGGGCGACGCCCTGCAGTACGGATACATCATTGACAGCTTCGCGCGCCCTGGAGGGCTTGCTCGAATCGACAATGCTGGCGCCCCATTCGGGACCCAGAACGTCGACTTTCCGAATGGTGATTTCGGCAACATGCTGCTGGCCGCCCTGCTGTTCTCTGGTGGGTACGGCCTTGGTTTCAATCTGTTCCTACTTTTAAGCGTAGCGACAACGGCAGTGGCCGGGTTCGCTATTTCGCTCCGGTGCCGCATTTCTCCTGGCCCTGCTTTGCTTGTGGGCCTTGCGTTTGCGTTGCTTCCGTTCCATTTCCAGAGAATTGGCCATCTCTTCTACACCAATTATGCAACCGCAGCCGTTGCCCTCTGGCTGGCGCTGAAGCTTGCGGATCCGCTACTGGACAGAACACGCTCTAGAGTCCGGCGGTGGCTGGGAGCGCTTGGACTGCTCGCGGCATGCATCTGGTGCGGTACGACCGGGGTGTACTACGCGTTTTTCACTTGCATCGTGCTTGCTGTTGCCACGATCGTTCAGATCGGACGCTCTCGCTCCATTCTGCCAGCCTATCGCGGCGCCCTCTTTGTTTCAGGGATCGTATTGTGCGTCGCGCTGCAGCTTCTGCCGACGCAGGTCCACAACCGCGTGGAAGGTCCGAATCCCTCCGTCGGAAAGCGCTCGCTGGTCGAGAGCGAAATCTACGGTTTGAAACTCTCTCAACTGCTCCTCCCTGTGCACGGCCACAGATTTGGACCCGCCGCTAGAGAGCGAGCCAAATATGACGAGCAAGCACTCACGGTCAACGAGAATGGCACCGCAACGCTTGGCGCCCTGGGTAGTGCTGGCTTCATGATGGGGCTCCTGATGCTCTTCATCCCATCTGTCCGCCGCATGTTCCCTGCCGCGCAACAGCTGTGTGCGGTGCTGCTTGTCGCGCTCTTCATCTTTGCGACAACCGGTGGACTTGGGAGCCTGTTCGCGCTGTTGGTTTCCCCTCAGATTCGTGCGCTGAACCGCATATCTCCATTCATTGCGTTGTTCAGTCTCATCGTGGCTGCAGGAACACTCCAGCTAGCGTGGACATGGATGGCCTCCCGTGGCAAGCATTGGCATAAGAGCGGTGCAGTGATGGTTGCCGTGCTCTCTTTCTGCATCATCTACGATCAGGTCAGCCCAGCCTACCGACAGACCAGGAATTCGCGGAGCGAGGTTGCCGCGCGATATCAAAGCGATCGCGATTTCGCCAGAGCTATCGCAGCCAAGCTCCCGCAGGGAGCGCTCGTCATGCAGTTGCCTTTTATCACCTATCCCGAGAATCCCGAGTCACTCGGCAGCTACACACAATTTCGGAACAGCCTGCATGCACCTGGCCTGCGATGGACTCACGGAGCCATGAGGGCACGGCCTGAATCCAATTGGTTGAGCGAAGTGGCAGCTCTGCCAGCGGGCCAGTTCATGGAAGTCGTGCAGGCATTGGGCTTTTCCGCACTGGTCATAGACAAACGTGCGGAATCCGAGGAAATCCGTGAGAAGGCGGTGGCCTTCGCCGGTCTTCCGGGCGCACACCAGTTCAGTGATCGTGACAATACTCAAACCGCCATCTTTACGGGTGCCACAGGCGCAACTGCTCGGGCCTTGGTCCGCGACGGAGGCTGGCATGCAGTGGAGGGCGATGGAGATCGTAGATGGGTATGGTCGGCAGACAAGCCAACGCTGGCGCTCTCTCCCTCGCCTCCAGGCGCAGCCAGTTGCAAGCTGTCAATGTCGCTTTCTGCGATTCGCCCAATGAAAGTCAGCATCTCCGATCCCTCGGGGAGGCTGCTCGCAGAAGCATCTCTTCGCCCAGATCAGGTGTCGGTCGTTGAACTTACGGTTCCGGCCAACACACAACGGATACTGCTGGAGAATGAGATTCCTGCCGCACCGCCGGGTAACGGGGATCCGCGCCCCCTTGCACTGCGCTGGGATTACACTGGCAGCCAATCCTTGTTGTGCGCCTTCGACGGACGCAAAGAGAACTGAACCTCGCTACCGGGCTGCTACCACGTCGGTAGCGGCCCGGGCCTTGGCAAAGCGGCTGGGCAGCAGCGGCTGTGGAATCAGGCCGCTGCGTCGTTAACGGGGAGCCGGCAGCCAGAGGGCGTGGTGCAACCGCCAAGGCTGCCGGAGCCCACCGCTCCGGCGCGCCCAATTCTGGCAAAACTGCTCGGCGCTTCTGATTTATTGATCGCCATGCTCCGGGATGTGGAGCCAGGCAGGTCAGACATTCACTCCAAGCATCCAGCGCAAGGTCTGCTCCATTGGAACAGGTTCCCAGCTACCGATCAGGCCACGCAATCTGCGGTTGTCCCCGACCAGGACCTTTACTTCATTGGCGCGAACGAACGCCGGATTGACCCGGATCTCAAGGGCATGCCCGGTAATCTGCTGGCACATCTGCACGATTTCCATCAGGGTATGGCCCTGCCCCGTGCACACATTCACGGTTCTCCCGATGGCGGCAGATGTCTGCAACAGCTGGCGATACGCTGCAACCACTGACCGGACATCGCCAAAATCACGCGCCACTTCCAGGTTGCCCAGTTCCATGACCTCGGCGCGCCGCGCGAAGTGCGAGACAATTTTAGGTATCAGGAACTGTTCTGCCTGGCCAACCCCAGTGTAGTTGAACGGGCGAACGACGGTGATCGGCAGTCGATCGCGCCAAAGCCCTGCCACATGCTCCATCGCAAGCTTGCTGACCGCATAGTCGTTGGCAGGAGAAGGGATCGTGTCTTCGTCCAGCACCCCGGCCGATGCATTGCCGTAGACGTTCGCGCTGCTGGCGAGCAGGATCTGGGCTGGCGGGTAATCGCTCTGCTCCAGCGCAGCCAGCAGATTTCGGGTTCCAAGCAGATTGACGCTGTAGAAATCCTCCACGTTGCCGTGGCCCACGAACGCCAGCGCTGCCAGGTGTACTACCCGGTCAGCGCGCGCGGCAGCTACCGCCGCCCCCATCGCCTCGGAGTTCCGAAGGTCCGCGACAATCGTCTCGTGCGCACCTTCTACTTTGTCCTGACTCCCCAATGCCACAACGTGGCATCCTTGGGCACGCAGTTCAGCCACCATGTAGCGCCCTGTGAAGCCGGACGCTCCGGTGACAAGAACCCGCTTTCCGCTCAGGTCAGAACGAGAAACCACGCTCATTCCTCTTCAGGTCGGCCTCGACCATCATCTGGCACAGCTGTTCCAGCGTGGTCTGCGGCTTCCAGCCCAGGATGCGCCCAGCCTTTTCCGGATTGCCGATCAGCAGATCGACTTCCGCCGGGCGGTGGAATTTCGGATTGATGCGCATGACGGTCTTGCCACTCGCGGTATCGATGGCGACTTCGTCGATATCCTTGCCCTTGAACTCGACATCAATGCCGGCGCCCTTGAACGCCATGCTGACGAAATCGCGCACGGTTTCGGTGCGGTTGGTGGCCAGCACGAAGGTGTCCGGCTGGTCGGCCTGCAGCATGCGCCACATGCCTTCCACATATTCCTTGGCAAAGCCCCAGTCGCGCTTGGCGTCCAGGTTGCCCAGTTCCAGCACGTCCAGCTGGCCGAGCTTGATCTTGGCCACCGAGTCGGTGATCTTGCGGGTCACGAACTCGCGGCCGCGCAGCGGGCTTTCGTGGTTGAAGAGGATGCCGCTGGAACCGAAGATGTCGTAGCTCTCGCGGTAGTTCACCGTGATCCAGTGCGCGTAGAGCTTGGCCACACCGTACGGGCTGCGCGGGTAGAACGGGGTATCCTCCACCTGCGGCACGGCCTGCACCTTGCCGAACATCTCCGAGGTCGACGCCTGGTAGAAGCGGATCTTCGGGTTGACCAGGCGGATCGCTTCCAGCAGGTTCAGCGCACCCACACCGGTGATCTGCGCGGTGGTGGTCGGTTGGTCGAAGCTGACGCCCACGAAGCTCTGCGCGGCCAGATTGTAGATTTCATCCGGCTGGATCTTCTGCACCATCGCCAGCGAGGTGCCCAGATCGGTCAGGTCGTACTCAACCAGATGCAGGTTCGGATGATTCGTAACACCCAGTTCGTCCAAGCGCCAGAAATTGACGGAACTGGTACGGCGATAGGTGCCGTACACCTCGTACCCTTTCTCAAGCAGCAGTTCGGTCAGGTAAGCACCGTCCTGGCCGGTGATGCCGGTGATAATCGCCTTCTTATTGCTCATTCCGATCTCTCTTCAAAAGTCAGGTTTGGCGGATTCCGCCAGATCGCGGAGGCAACTGTCGCCTGCGTGCCCCCGCTCGCCCATGCAACGGTGGATCATAGCTCAGGAGCTGGTGAGGGGCCGGTCCACGGCGAGGCGATCCTGCAGCAACACGCGCTGCAACTGTGCAGCGCTCTGCGTCCAGGTCAGCCAGGGCATGCGGTCTGACCGGGTCTCGGCCCCCTGTGCCCGAAGTGGCAGCCATTCGCGGACGGCTTGCGCGATGGGGGCGTCGCCGTGCCCCGCGAAGAAGTGTGCATGCCCCCCCGCCACCTCCCTGAATACGGGAATATCGCGGGCGATGATCGACAGGCCACGCTGAGCGGCCTCGATCAGCGGCAACCCAAACCCCTCACCTTCCGAGGCAGCCATCAGGCAGCTGGAACTGGCGTAGATCGTGTCCAGGTACTCGTCACTGGCACTCTCGAACCAGAACAACTGGCGACCGAGTCGCGGATGGCCCGCCAAGCGGCTGCACAACGCGTCAACCAACCAGCCCTTGCGTCCGACGATGACCAGATTCACGTCATGCCCTTCCGCCCATAGCGACTCGAAGGCCGACAGCACCATCGCATGACCTTTTCGGGGTTCGATCGTTCCTACCATCAGGAAACTGGGTACGGCGGCGATCCGCGCGATCACTTGCCCGGCATCATCCGGAAGCCCCTTCGATGGCACGCTGCCATCCAGATCGGCGCCGAGGTGGAACCAGTCAATCGAGGCCAAGCTCTGAACCTGCTGCTCGTCCATCCAGGCACGGACATCATCGGCCACGGCCCTGGAAATGCAGATGAGCTGGTCGGCACAACCGAGGATTTCACGCAGCCAGGCTTCGTGGTGCTGACCCCCACCGCCCGGCCACCACTGCGGATGCCTGACCGGCAGGATGTCGTAGACCACGAAGCTGATCTTCACGCCGCTGCGGCGCAGGTAGCGGAACCACTCGCTGCCCAGCTTAACGGCAGATCCGGTCAGATCGAGGCCCAGGAATACATCGCCCGCGTGGCACACCACCGGCAGATCGGCCTGCTGCGGCAGACCCAGCAACGTCGCTGCATACGTGTTGGCGCAGACGTACTGGCCGGTACTACGATCCAGCCGTACCAACTGCAGCCGATAGCCTGCGGGCGCCAATTTTGCCCATTCGGCCACCACCGCGCGCGTGACGCGCTGGATGCCTGTGCGTAGATCCTTGTCCGCCAGTTCGGTGACGTCCACCAGCAACTGCGGTGCAGCCGCGCAGCTGCGATCAAGCGCATCCGCGGCGCTCAGTAGATCGGTGCTCTGGGCATCGGGGAGCGCGCCCAGGCGGGTTGTCGCGATGCTGACCGCTGCCTCGGGCGAGGTGCGCTCCAGCTCCAGTCCAACCACGTGCTCGCACGCATCGACGAAGACCGAGGCCACCTTGTCCCACGAGAACGCCTGCGCCCGCTCCAGTGAATAGTCACGCAGGCGCTGGTTCTCTTCCGGATTGGAGAGGAAGTGAGTCATGCGCGCACGGAGCGAATCGACATCCATGGGATCAAACAACGCGGTGGGTTCCGTTGCGATCTCACGGATGCTTGAAGCGTCCGATGCAATGACCGCCGCACCACAGGCCATTGCCTCCAGCACTGGAAGCCCGAAGCCCTCGTGCCAGGATGGGAACGCGAAGAGGCTGCATTCGTTGTACAGCGCGACCAGCTGCTCATCGGACACATAGCCGGTGAAGACCAGATCCCGTTCCGCCAGGCCCAGTGACGCCGCAAGGCGCTTCAGCTCATCCACGTGCGGCGCGGGCATGTGCCCGGCGAACACCAGCTGCATGCCGGCGCGTAGTTTCGCATCCAGCCCTGCGTAGGCTTCCACCAATCGCGGCAGATTCTTGCGACGATCCGCGCCACCGGTGTACAGGACGAAGCCAGCGGCCACCCCGAATGCAACGCGGGTCAGAATGCGCCGGGAGTCCAGTGTATCCATCGGACGGAACACCGGGTCGCAGGCAGCAGACATGTTGAAAATGCGCTCTGCCGGGAAGCCAGCGACTTCGTGTGCTTCCTGCGCCGAGCTTTCGGAAATGGCCACCAGCGCATCGGCCCGCGCCAGCTGCTCCAGCTTCCCGTGATAGAACTCGCGATAGCGCGGGTCCGGATCCAGGTACAGCTTCGGATTCATAAACGGAATCATGTCGTACAACGTGACAAGGGTCGGCACGCGGCAGTGCTGGTTGATGGTTCCCACCGCATTGTCGGCAAAGCCCTCAAAAAGGCTGGAGACATGCACGATATCCGGCTGCAGCGTGGCAATCGCCGCCTCACGCACGATTTCAGCCTGCTCCCGGCGAAGCGTATTCTCGCTTTCACGCTGGGCAACGGGCAACGGAACGTGCAGCACGTGGATGCTGTCCCTCGGCAGCAGGCCGGCGAAGGCCTCGCGGATGTGATCGATGCCTTCGGGGAAGGCGCCATTGACCAGAAGGTGGACGTCGTGGCCCCGCGCATTGCGTGCCACCGACAAGGCCAATGACAACGAGTACCGGCCGATGCCACGCAGGCGGCTTTCGCCTTGGGCGCCCTGCAGGTCCAGAAGAATCCGCATCATCTGTTCTCCGTGCGATTGCCAGCTGCGATATCCGTGTAGAACGCCCGTCCGCGCACGGACAGCTGCTCCAGGGCCTGCACTTCGGTGAGGCCCTCGAACGAACCAACCCCGCCAACCAGGCCTGCATGCTGCAGGGTCCCCGGCACCTGGGCAATGATCCGGTTGTTGACCGCCACCGATATCAGCTTGGCATGCAGTCGCGGCACCCGCTTCAGCAGCGAGTTCAGCGGACGCGCGACTGCCGGGCGCTGGGCAACACGACGCATGGCCGCGAGCACCACCCGACGCGCAAACATCGTCGGCTGCGTGAACAGATACTTCAGCCCGCGCAATGGTCGCGTGATCCGCCAGGACGTGCTGGTCAGAAGCGCGTGCACGACCTCGTTCAGGCGTGCGACTTCAGCGTCGCGACGTCCGATCTCAACGGCGAACACCTGATTCTGTGCCACTGCCCGCTGGAACTCTTCGCGATGCTCTCCTGCAGCTTCGACAATCAAGCTCTTCTCGCGATGGAAAGTGGCTTCCGACGCACGCTTCGCCTTCAGCTCTCCTTCCAGCACTTCGATCTTCCGGGCCGCTTCGGCCAACTGCACATGCTGCCGGGCCTCGACTTCTGCAGCGGCCGCCCGCTGTTGCGCTGCTGCTTCGGCAGCGGCCGCCCGCTGCTGCTCTGCTGCTTCGGCAGCGGCTGCCCGCTGCTGCTCTGCTGCTTCGGCGGCAGATGCTCTCTGCTGTGCCATGGCTTCGGCAGCAACTGCATTGGCGGCCGCACAGAACGCCGATTGTGGTGCCAGGACGAAATCGTCGAACACATTCGGGCCACACGTCAGCGCAGTGGCCAGCTCAGGATGCGCGTCGCTCACATAGAAGCGGTTCAGTCCATCGAAGTACGCAAAGGAATAGCCCTTGGCCAGCACCATCGGATCCCACAGGTGGTGGTTCAGTTCCGGACTCTGCGGCCGCGTAGCCTCGACCACCAGCACCCAGGGCCGATGCGGTCCGTTCCAGCCTTCGATGACCTCCCGCTCGGCGCCTTCGACATCAATCTTGAGCCAGTGGATCTCGCCGGGCCCGGACATCTCGAACACGCTGTCCAGCGTCACCGCGGGCACGCGCACTTCGCTGACCTTGAAGCCGGCATCGCGATGTTCCTGGGCGATGCCCTCATCCAGCGTGCTCAGACCGGTGTCAGCGACGTCAAAGAAACGGAGCTCACCCGGGCTGTTGGTAACAGCCACCTGCAGCACCTGTTCGTCGGGACGCCGCGTTCGCAGCAGATCCGAATAATGCTGGGTCGGTTCGACATGGATGCCGCGCCAACCACGCTCGTAGAAAACAAGGCTCACAGAGTCAACGTCCGGGCTCTGTGCGCCGACATCGATGTAGCGGCCGCCTTCGATGTGGCCCAGTACGCGCCACAGGATGACATCTTCAAAATTCTGGGCGTAGGAAATGAGCTTGGACATGGTTACTCGGGGGAACTCAGATGACAGTGCCGCGTTCTACAGCAAACTCAGCATCCAGCCAGTTGCTGCCAATGAACATGGGGTGGTCCGCATTCATGACTTCGAAGACCAACAGATTGTCGACCCACTCGAAGTTGTCGATCATGTGCGTATCGCTGCTGACCAGGGCTGGCGAAACCGAGTACGAACCCGGGCCCATCCGGCAGGTGAAGTCCAGCGTGTAGCGCAGCCGTTCTCCTGCCGACACGTGGCTCTGGACCTGCTCGGTGTGCCAGGTGTTGCTGCCCCAGACCACATGCCCCTGCTTGTCACGGATCATGAAGCCGAGCACCAGACTGGGCAGCGGAGCCCGCACTTCCGCTTCTAGTACCAGCCTGAGCTGCTGCCCCACCATCGCCAAGGCAACCTCGCTGCCCGTGGCTGCGTCGATCAGCTTGAGGCTGCTGACCACGGCCTGGCCACTGCCACTGCGGGTGGTGACCCAACCCGACTCATCACGTCGTTGCTCAACGCTGAGCTTCTCGTTCTCCTTGCGGGCGATCAACGCGTTGTAGAAGTCGATCACTTCGTCCGGTGCACCGTCCTTCAGCACCTGCCCCTTGTCGAGCAGGATCACCCGGTCACACAGTGCCTTGACGTCGCTGGGGCTGTGGGAGACCAGCATGATCGAGGTGCCTTCCTCGCGGAACCGCCGCATGCGGTCGAAGCTTTTGTGCTGGAAGTAACTGTCACCCACCGCGAGGGCTTCGTCGACGATCAGCAGGTCGGGGGTGAATGCCGTTGCGACCGCGAATGCGACGCGTACCTGCATGCCGCTGGAATACGTGCGCACTGGCTCGTCGAAGTATTCGCCGATCTCCGCGAATGCCTCGATCCCCGGCATGGCTTCGGCGATCTGCTCCTGGCTGTATCCCATCAGGCCTGCGGAGTGGAAGGCATTCTGCCGGCCCGTCAGGTCCTGGTTGAACCCCATTCCCAGCTCAAGGATGGCGGCGACCCGGCCAGTCCGCGTGACCCGTCCTTCGGTCGGCTGCGCGGTACCGGTGATCAGCTTGAGCAATGTGCTCTTGCCGGCACCGTTCTGCCCGATCACACCCACCGCTTCGCCGGGCGCGATTGAGAACGACACGTCCCGGAGCACCCAGTGCTCTTCGCGCGGGCGGGTTGGCAGGCCGAACCAGCTCGCTGCGCGCAGCCATTCGCTGCCCCACACCCGGTAGGCCTTGCCTACGCCTTCAACACGCAACTCACCACTCATAGTGCATCCACCATCTCGGGACTGGCACGACGGAAAACGATCAACGATGCCAGCGCCAGCACGCATGCGGCGCCAATCAGCCAAGCTAGGTCAGCCCACACCGGCGGTTGGTCGTAGAGCAGGACGTTCTGGTAGCTGCTCACCAGCGGATACAACGGATTCAGCTTGAACAGGCCCTGCACGTGCTCAGGCAGGATGCGGATGTTGTAGACAATCGGCGTCAGCCAGAACAACGCCTGCAGCACGACGGGGACCACCTGACCGATGTCGCGCATGAACACGTTCAACACCCCCAGCAGCAGCCCGATCGACATTGCGAAGAAGAGCGTGATCAGCATCAGGACCGGCAGCCAGAGCGCCTGCGCTCCCGGGTAGTGGCCGAGCACTGCGAACACCACGAAGATCGCGATGAGCAGCAGAAGGTTGTTGACCAGCATCGTGCCCCCGGCGATGAAAGGCAGGCAGATGCGCGGGAACGCCATCTTCTTCATCAGGTTGCCGCTGTCCACAAACAGCGACACGCATTTGCCGACCGTCTCGGAGAACATGCTCCAGCACAGCGTGCCCGCCATCAGGTACAGCGCATAGGCGTACTTGTTGTCGATGCCGGGCAGCTTCGCCGACAGTACCTCCGACAGGATGGTGGCAAAGATCACGACCTGCATCAGCGGATGGATGATCATCCACAATGCGCCGAGCTTGCTGCGGATGAAGCGGACCCGCAATTCATTCTTGATCGACGAAAGAATGAAATAGCGGTAGGCCCAGATGGACCGGATCATGTCACTCATTACCTGCCTCGTGCTTCATTGTCTGCATGGTGTCCTGCGCGGTACGTGCGTTGGCCTGAAGCGTGCGAACGCGTTCAATGATGCCGCTGGCAGCGGCCTGGGTGGATAGGATTGCTTCGACGCGGGTGCGTCCTGCCTGCCCCAGCGCGGCGGCATAGCCCGGGTCATCGGCCAGCCGGCGCATCCAGGCTGCAGCCATCGGCACCTGCGCGTCGGCCCAGCGCTGCCCCTTGCCCGCCGGGTATTCCCCTTCACGCACGGGAACAAGCGTGAAATCGACCAGTCCGGCCGAATCGGCATCCATGAATTCCATGTTGCCCGACCACCCGGTGGCGATCACCGGCTTGCCCATGGCCATGCATTCGGCCAGGCCCAGGCCGAAGCCCTCGGCGCGGTGCAGCGACACGTAAGCGTCGCAGCAACGCTGCAGTGCATTGAGGTGCTCGCGTGCGATGACTTCGTCACGGATGATGATGCGCTCGTCGCCATCGGCGATGGCCAGCAGATGCTTGAGCAGATGCGGGAAACGATGGCCATTGCTGCTCTTGACCAGCAGGCGGACATCGCGGCGCTGTGCCGGGAACGCCTCGCGGAAGGCACGGATCACCGCTTCGGGATTCTTGCGCTCCATCCGCGAACTGAAATCGAAGGACGTCAGGAAGACGAAGGCATCCTCCGGCAGGCCGAAGTCCACACGCTGCAGCCCACTGTCGTTGAGGACACCCAGCGGCATCGGAATCCGCGTCACCGGCTTGCGGGTGGCATGAGCCACGGCATTCTCGACGAAACCTGTGGCCACCATCACTTCATCCACCAGTTCCAGGGCCGGCAACCAGCTGTCGGGCAGGCGTTCCAGCTCCCAGAACCAGCAGGCGATGAGGTAGCGCCCCTCCCCGCGTGCCAGCGGGATACTCGCCAGAGCCTGCGCCAGGTAATCCGGGTTGACGAAGATGATGCTGACTGCATGCGGCATCGTATCGTCGAGGTAGGCATCAAGCGCATGTTCGCCACGCGCGTTCGGCAGGCCAAGATCGATGTCGCGAAGCGCGACCGGCACACCCTGTTCGATCAATGCACGCGCATAGCTGCGCGCCGCTTCAGCCAATCCGAACTGACCATGGATATAGCCGAGGATGTTGACCCCCGGCAGGTCCGTTCCACGTCCTGCTGCGCCAGCGACGACGTCGCCGGCAGGCTGCAGCTGTCTCTCCCAGGCCGCAGTGCGCACGAAGCGCGTCCGCGCCTGCAGTCGCCGCGAAAACAATCGCAGCGCACCTTCGCGCAGGCCGGTCGGCAACAGATGGTAGGCACAACGCAGCCACGCCTGGCTGCGCAGCCACGCAAACATGCGTACCGATGAAGCAACCGGAGAGGAGTCTGGGGACGTCATGGAGGACAGGGGGGCGGTCAGCCGCCCAGCGCCCGTTCCAGGTCCACCTGCAGATCCCCCAGCTCTTCCACACCCACGCTCAGCCGCACCAGCGCATCGCTGATGCCCAGCTGTTCGCGGCGCGCGACCGGGATTGACGCATGGGTCATCACCGCCGGGTGGTTGACCAGGCTTTCCACGCCGCCCAGCGACTCGGCCAGGGTGAACAGCTCGGTCTTCTCGCAGAAGCGCTTGGCCGCCTCGAAACCGCCCTTGAGCACGATCGAGACAATGCCGCCGTAACCGGCCATCTGCTTGCCGGCAAGTTCGTGCTGCGGGTGCGACGACAGGCCCGGGTAGATCACTTTCTCCACTGCCGGGTGCTTGTCCAGCCACTGCGCCAGGGCCAGCGCGTTGGCGCAATGCGCCTTCATGCGCAGCGGCAGGGTCTTCAGGCCACGCAGGGCCAGGAAGCTGTCGAACGGGCCCTGCACGCCACCCACCGAGTTCTGCAGGAAGGCCATCTGCTCGGCCAGTTCGGCGTTGTCGCCGACCACCACCATGCCGCCGACCATGTCCGAGTGACCGTTGAGGTACTTGGTGGCCGAATGCAGCACCAGGTCGGCCCCCAGCTCCAGCGGACGCTGCAGCATCGGCGAAGCGAAGGTGTTGTCGACCACCACGATCAGGCCATGGCGCTTGGCGATGGCGGCCACCGCGGCGATGTCGACGATCTTCAGCATCGGGTTGGTCGGGGTCTCGATCCACACCATCTTCGTCTTCGGCGTGATCGCCGCTTCGAAGGCCGCCAGGTCAGTCAGGTCGACGAAGCTGAAGTCCAGCCCGGCGGTGCGGCGGCGCACGCGCTCGAACAGGCGGAAGCTGCCGCCGTAGATGTCATCCATCGCCACCACGTGGCTGCCGGCATCCAGCAGTTCGATCACGGTAGAGCTGGCCGCCATGCCCGAGGCGAAGGCGAAGCCGCGGGTGCCACCCTCCAGCGACGCGACGCAACGCTCGTAGGCGAAGCGGGTCGGGTTGTGCGTACGCGAGTACTCGAAGCCCTGGTGCTCGCCCGGGCTGGACTGCGCATAGGTCGAGGTGGCGTAGATCGGCGGCATCACCGCCCCGGTGCTGGGGTCGGGCGACTGGCCACCGTGGATGGCCAGGGTAGCCAGGGCCAGGGCGCGATCCTGGGAAGTAGCGTTGGACATGTTCTTTCCTGAAGGGCGCCGAAGCTCGGCGCCGTCGAAGGTGCGGAAGTCTACCAGCGCGGCCTTAACGAGCTTTGACGCGGATAAACCTGGATTCAGCAGCGAACGTCTGCGATCAGCGGCTTACTGCACGCGACGGCGCAGATAGTTCAGCAGGTCGATACGGGTGATCAGGCCCAGGAACGCATCGCCGTCCATCACGATCGCCACCTGGCCGCGGTCGAACACCGGCAGCAAGGCCTCGATCGGCGACTTCACGTCCAGCCGGTCCAGCTTGCTGACCATTGCGGTGGCGACGGTGTCGCGGAAGCGCGCCTCATCGCCATAAACGTGCAGCAGCACGTCGCTTTCGTCGACGATGCCGACCAGCTGGTCGCCGTCCATCACCGGCAGCTGCGAGACGTCGTACAGCTTCATGCGCTGGTAGGCGGTGGTCAGCAGGTCGTTCGGTCCGATCACGACAGTGTCGCGCTGGCCGTACGGGCGCAGGATCAGGTCGCGCAGATCGCCGTGCTGCGGGCGCTGCAGGAAGCCGTTGTCCAGCATCCAGTAGTCGTTGTACATCTTCGACAGGTACTTGTTGCCGGTGTCGCAGACCAGCACCAGCACCTTCTTCGGCGTGGTCTGTTCCTTGCAGTACTTCAACGCCGCAGCCAGCAGGGTACCGGTGGACGAACCGCCGAGGATGCCTTCCTTGCCCAGCAGCTCGCGCGCGGTGTGGAAGCTCTCGGCGTCGCTGATGGCGTAGGCCTTCTTCACCCGGCTGAAGTCGGAAATCGACGGCAGGAAGTCCTCGCCGATGCCCTCCACCAGCCAGCTGCCCGACTTGTCGTTGAGCACGCCGTCATTGATGTATTCGGCCAGGATCGAGCCAACCGGGTCGGCCAGCACCAGCTCGGTCTTCGGCGACAGCGTGGCGAAGGCGCGCGACAGGCCGGTCATGGTGCCGGAGCTGCCGCAGCCGAACACGATGGCATCCAGATCGCCGCCCATCTGCTCCAGGATCTCCGGGCCGGTACCGAACTCATGCGCGGCCGGGTTGTCCGGGTTGCCGAACTGGTTGATGAAGTACGCGCCCGGGGTCTGCTCGGCGATGGTCTTGGCCAGATCCTGGTAGTAGTCCGGGTGGCCCTTGGCCACGTCCGAACGGGTCAGGCGTACTTCGGCACCCATCGCCTTCAGGTTGAAGATCTTTTCGCGACTCATCTTGTCGGGAACGACGAGGATGAGCTTGTAACCCTTCTGCTGCGCGACCAGCGCCAGGCCCAGGCCGGTGTTGCCCGCGGTGCCCTCGACCAGGGTCGCGCCCGGCTTCAGATCGCCGCGCTTCTCGGCCGCCTCGATCATCGACAGGCCGATGCGATCCTTGATCGATCCGCCCGGGTTGGCGCTTTCGAGCTTCAGGTAGAGCTCGCAGACGCCGCTGTCCAGGCGCTGGGCCTTGACGATCGGGGTCTGGCCGATGAGTTCGAGGACGGAAGAATGAATGGGCATTCGGAGGACTTTCGATTCGCGCCGCACAGGGCCGGACCGATGATTATCCGTCGGATGGCGATGAATGTCAGGTCGGCGCGGAACGGGGCCGGAAGCCCGCAAAAAGGGATGCGGACGGCCCCGGATCGACGAGGAGACCGGTACCGCCCGCATCGGTGAGTTGTGCCTGCAGGCCAAGGCACCACCGCCTGTGGTGCCTTGGCGCGGCCGCCTCATCGGCGGTGCCGCGATGCCTGGGCGCAAGCGCCCGGCGGGGCCATCGATGGCCAGGTCACGCCATTCCGGGCGTGACGGCGTGCGTCACAGCGTGGGGGACGTCGTTGCGAGGGGTGTTTCGTACATTCGCAGAAGTCGTTGCTTGGCCAGCAGCTTCTCACGCTTCATGCGACCCAGGGTGACATCATCGATCGGGAGTACACCCAACTCCGCGTCCATGCACTTCTTGTTCAACTTGCGGTGCTGGTCATGGAGTGCCCTGAACTCCGGATCACGCGCGCGACGGGCGTCGATCTCGCTCTGGGGCTGATCTTCAAACATGATGGACCTCCTTCGACAGATACACGAACGCCCCGGCCGCAAGGCACGGGGCGTTGTTCATGGAGGAGCGCCGGTCGATGGCCACCTGGACGCCGGCAACGACCTGCGGCACTGGCCTGCGCACGTCGATTCGCTGCGGTTCGCGCCCTGTTTGCATCGGCCCGGCCCTCCCATCGTCCGGTCCGCGGCATTGCGTCCCGGACGATTGACCCTACGCCTGCTCAAGGCGGGGTACAAGACCCCTGCGGCAAAAAGACCGAACCCCGCCGGGGCGGGGTTCAGGCTGAATGCTCATCGCAACGAAAAACAAACAATATCAATCAATTACGGGGCGATGATGACCTCGGCCGAGCGCGCCTTGGTGGAGGCCGCTTTCTTGCCGCTGACCTGGATCCGGTTGCTGGCGACACCGGCCGCGACCAGAGCATCACGCAGCGCCTCGGCACGCTTCTGGCCGACGCCATTGGCGGCATCATAGGCCTCGATACGCAGGCGGCCCTTCTTGCCGATGTTCAGGTACTCGGCCAGCGCCTTGGCCTGGTTGCGGGCGCCACCGGACAGGCTGGAGGCACCGGCAGCGAAGGCATCACCGCTGAAGGTGAAGACCTCGCCACGGCTATCGAACTTCGAGCCCGGCAGCTTCTGCCCGGAGACCAGCTCGGCCTCCTCGCGGGCCAGCTTGGCGGCGTTCTGCTGGGCGGCACTGAGCCGCTGCTGCTGCTTGCCGGCCACGCTGGTCAGGGCGTTCTCCGCATCCTGGCGGGCCAGGGTCTCGGCCTCGGCGGCCTGGCGCAGGCGCTCAGCCTCCTCGGCCTGCATCTGCGCCTGCATGCGCAGCTGTTCGGCCTCCTGGCGGGCGCGGGCGGCATCGCGGCGGCTGGCCTCGATCAGCAGATCGCCACGGGTCCGCTCCAGGCGGTCGACCTCGCGCGCGGCCAGTGCGGTGCGCACGGCGGTTTCGGCGATCTCGACCCGGCGCTCGGCCAGGTAGGTGGCCAGTTCCTGGTCGCGGCGCTTGGCCTTGTCCAGGGTGGCGATGGCCTGCTGTGCCTGCATGCGCTCGAAAGCGCCCAGCTCGGCGGTGTCCGGGTTGGCCTGGATGGCCATCAGGCGCTGGCTCAGCTGCGCCACCATCGGGTTCTCGGCGGCCACGGCCAGGGCCGGCAGCGCCAGCAGCGCGGCCAGGGTTGCGGCGGTCATCGGCTTCACCGGCGGTCCTCCCCGGTCGACAGCTGGCGTTGCAGCTGGTTGACCTCGTTGCGGCGCAACTGCAGCTGTGCGGTGACGGTGGCTTCCTCGCTGCGGACGCGGGCCAGGTCGGCATCGGCAGCGGCGCGCAGGGCCATCGCCGGGGCGTTCTTGCGCTCGCGGCGGTCGCTGGCGGCGCGCTGGGCCTGTTCAAGCCCTTGCCGCGCCAGCCCGATCAGGTCGGGGGCGTACTGGTCGGCATCGGCCTGGGTGGCCTTGTCCACCGCCTGCCGGGCCTGCGCCAGTTCCAGTGCGGCGTCCTGCGCCCAGGCGGGGGCAGACAGTGCGAATGCAAACGCCATCACATACAGGCCATGGCGCATTCGTGCGAAGCTAAGTCGTTTCATTGGGGAGGCCGTACCGGTTGTCGGTTCACGGCCATTGTCGTCAAGCCGACACCGTGCTGGCAACGGGCGTCGGCCGTTTCGTTGGGGAAAATTCGCAATGGATATCGGCTACTTCCTGAAGCTGATGACCGAAAAGAACGCTTCGGACATGTTTCTGACCACCGGAGCACCGGTCTACATCAAGATCGAGGGGAAGCTTTATCCGCTGGGCAACACCGGCCTGCCGCCGGGCATGGTGAAGAAGATCGCCTACTCGCTGATGGACGAAGGCCAGGTGCCGCAGTTCGAGCGCGAGCTGGAGCTCAACATGGCCATCGCCCTGCCCGAAGCCGGGCGCTTCCGCGTCAACGTGTTCAAGCAGCGGGGCGAGGTCGGCATGGTCATCCGTGCCATCCGCAGCCGCATTCCGAGCATCGAAGAGCTGAACCTGCCGCAGGTGCTGAAGGACGTCATCATGACCCCGCGCGGGCTGGTGCTGGTGGTGGGGTCCACCGGTTCCGGCAAGTCGACCTCGCTGGCGTCGATGATCGACCACCGCAACAGCACCACCACCGGACACATCCTCACCATCGAGGACCCGATCGAGTACCTGCACAAGCACAAGATGTCGATCGTCAACCAGCGCGAGGTCGGGCTGGACACCCACGCCTTCCACAACGCGCTGAAGAATGCGATGCGTGAAGCGCCGGACGTGATCCTGATCGGCGAGATCCTGGACGCGGAGACGATGGAGGCAGCGATCGCCTTCGCCGAGACCGGCCACCTGTGCCTGGCCACCCTGCACTCCAACAACGCCGACCAGACCATCGAGCGCATCCTCAATTTCTTCCCGGAAAGCGCCCACAAGAACGTGCTGATGAACCTGGCGCTGAACCTGCGTGCGGTGATCAGCCAGCGCCTGGTGAAGAACAAGGAAGGCCGTCGCCTGCCGGCCACCGAGGTGCTGATCAACACGCCGATGATCCGCGACCTGCTGCGTCGCGGCCAGGTGCACGAGATCAAGGCGGCGATGGAAGCCTCGCTGGAGGAAGGCATGGAAAGCTTCGACCAGTGCCTGTTCCGGCTGGCCAAGGCCGGCACCATCGAGCAGGAGGAAGCGCTACGCGCGGCCGACTCGCGCGACGGCCTGGCCCTGAAGTTCCGGCTGTCCGAAGGCAGCAGCGGCGAACACGACCCCTACGCCGATTTCTCCGCCGGCGCCCCCAGCATCACCCACGGGTTCTGACCGCGCGCGCCGGGCCATGCCCGGCGGAAGCCTGAAGGATTCAGCAGCGGTCTCATCCAATGAGACCGCTCATCCGTAGGTTTCCGCAATGGAAACCATCCGCAAGCTGGCCATTCTGGCCGATGCCGCCAAGTACGACGCCTCCTGTGCCTCCAGCGGCTCGGGCAAGCGCGATTCGCGTGCCAGCGGTGGCATCGGCAGTACCGAAGGCATGGGTATCTGTCACAGCTACACGCCGGACGGCCGCTGCGTATCACTGCTGAAGATCCTGCTGACCAACTTCTGCGTCTACGACTGCGCCTATTGCGTGAACCGCGTGTCGAGCAATGTGGCCCGCGCGCGTTTCAGCGTGGACGAAGTGGTTGCGCTGACCCTGGATTTCTACAAGCGCAACTACATTGAAGGCCTGTTCCTCTCCAGCGGCATCATCCGCAATGCGGACTACACGATGGAGCAGATGGTGGAGGTGGCCCGGCGACTGCGCGAGGAACACCGCTTTGCCGGCTACATCCATCTCAAGACCATTCCCGAAGCCTCACCGGAACTGCTCGCCGCCGCCGGCCGCCACGCCGACCGTCTGTCGATCAACGTGGAACTGCCCACCGAGGCCGGGCTGAGCACACTGGCGCCGGAAAAGACCGTTCATTCTATACGCGGCGCGATGGGCGAGCTGCGCTGGCGTATCGAGGAAGCGCAGGAGGCACGCAAGGCCGCGACCGCGCTGGCCCCCGCCGTCATCCGCAGCGCGCGGCCGAAGCCGCCCCGTTTCGCGCCGGCAGGCCAGAGCACGCAGATGATCGTGGGTGCCGATGGCGCCAGTGACCAGCAGATCCTGACCAGCGCCGACAGCCTGTACGGCAACTACCGCATGCGCCGGGTCTACTACTCCGCGTTCAGCCCGATTCCCGATGCCAGCCGGCAGCTGCCGCTGCAACCCCCGCCCCTGCAGCGCGAGCACCGGCTGTACCAGGCTGACTGGCTGTTGCGCTTCTATGGCTACGGCGTGGACGAAATCACCGACACCACGCAGGGCGGAATGCTCGATCTGGATATCGATCCGAAGATGGCCTGGGCGATCCGCCATCCCGAGCGCTTCCCGGTGGATCTGAACCGTGCGCCGAAGGAACTGCTGCTGCGCGTGCCTGGGCTGGGCGTGCGCAATGTGAAGCGGGTGCTGATGGCGCGCCGGCATGGGCGCCTGCGGGTGGCCGACGTGGCCCGCCTGAAGGCGCCGATGAGCAAGCTGCTGCCGTTCGTGCTGCTGGCCGACCACCACCCGCGCAAGGCGCTGGATGATCCGGCGGCGTTGCGTGCACAGCTGGCCCCGCCGCCACGACAGGGTTCGCTGTTCGATGCACCGCCCGCCGCCTGACGTGCAGCGCTGGTCACTGCGGGTGGACCCGCCGTGGTCGCTGGAGGCGTGGCGCGATGCCGCGCGCGATGCGCTGCTGCGCCGCGTGGCACCCGCGCAACTGGACTGGCTGGAGGGCAGCGATGCGTCGTTGCTGGATGCGCCATCGGTGCAGAGTGCTGCCCTGCCCGCCAACGCCAGCGCGCCCAGCGTGCCGCGCGACTTCATGGAACTGGCGGCGACCTGCTTGTGCCACCGCGAGCCGCAGCGGCTGGCTCTCCTGTACCGGCTGCTGTGGCGCATCGCCCATGGCGAACGCGCGGTGCTGACCAATCCCGCCGATGCCGATGTGCTGCGGGCGATGGCACTGGCGCAGGCGGTGCGCCGCGACACGCACAAGATGAAGGCATTCGTGCGCTTCCGCGAGGTCCCCGGCCAGCCTGACGCCTTCATCGCGTGGTTCGAGCCCCAGCACCACATCGTCGATCGGGTGGCGCCGTTCTTCGCGCGTCGCTTCACCGGCATGCGCTGGGCCATCCTGACCCCGTCGCGCAGCGTTGCATGGGATGGACAGGCGCTGGCCTTCGGCCCCGGCGCACGGCGCGAGGACGCCCCGGCCGAGGATGCGCGGGAGGCGCTGTGGCAGACCTATTACGCCAGCATCTTCAATCCGGCCCGGCTCAATACCCGGATGATGATGCAGGAGATGCCTGCCAAGTACTGGCGCCACCTGCCCGAGGCACAGCTGCTGCCGCGCTTGGTGCGCGATGCGGGCGATCGCGTGCAGGAAATGCATGATCGGCCCGCGCAGGCACCCCAGCGCAGGATTCCCACGCGTGGCGACGCTGCGGCAGCGACCACCGATACCGGCAGCCTGCAGACACTTCGACAGCAGGCCAGCGCCTGCCGCCAGTGCCCGCTGTGGGAGACCGCCACGCAGACGGTATTCGGCCAGGGGCCGGCCGATGCGCGGGTGATGGTGATCGGCGAACAGCCTGGTGATACCGAGGATCTGCGCGGCCAGCCGTTCGCCGGCCCGGCTGGCCAGCTGCTGGACCGCGCACTGGCCGAGCTGGGAATCGATCGCGCCACGCTGTACCTGACCAATGCGGTGAAGCACTTCCACCATGAGCGCCGCGGCAAGATCCGGCTGCACAAGCGTCCGGAAAGCCGCCACATCCAGGCCTGCCGGCCGTGGCTGATGGGCGAGATCGCACGGGTGCGGCCGCAGGTCATCGTCTGCCTGGGTGCAACCGCGGCAGCCTCGGTATTTGGCCGTGAGTTCAATCTGTCGCGCGACCGGGGACGCTGGCACACACTGGAGGACGGCACCCGTGGCTACGCTACCGTGCACCCGGCGTGGGTGCTGCGGCAAGGCGATGATGCACGCCGCGAGGCCGGCTACCAGCTGTTCCGGGAGGACCTTCGGCAGATGCTGGGAGGGGATGGGGAACCCGCCGGGCATGGGCCGGCGCTACCACGCGCTGGGGACCGGTAGCGCCGGGCCGCGCCCGGTGGGCGAAGCGGCCTGTCAGACGGCGTCGGGCTGGTTTTCCGGGCGCGCGCGATCGAAGGCGTCCAGCGCCTGGCAGGCCGCTTCGATGCGGCGCAGGGTCGGGTACGGCGCCAGGTCCAGGCCGAAGCGGTGGGCGTTGTACAACTGCGGCAGCAGGCAGAGGTCGGCCAGGCCGGGACGGTCGCCGTGGCAGAAAGCGCCGGTATCGCAGCTGCCGGCAAGCATCGCTTCCATCGCCGCAAAGCCTTCGGCAATCCAGTGCAGGGTCCATTCCGTGCGGGCGTCGGCCGGCAGTTGCAGCTCGCGCTCCAGGTACTGCATCACCCGCAGGTTGTTGATCGGATGGATATCGCAGGCCACCAGCTGCGCCAGCGCCCGTACCCGTGCGCGGCCCGCAGCGTCGGCCGGCAACAGCGGCACCTGTGGGAAGCGCTCTTCCAGGTACTCGACGATCGCCAATGACTGGGTCAGGGTGCGCCCGTCGTGCAGCAGGGTCGGCACCAGCTGCTGCGGATTGAGCGCGCGGTAAGCCCCCAGATGCTGCTCACCGCCCTCGCGCACCAGGTGCACCGGCCGCGCTTGCCAGGCCAGGCCCTTCAGTTCCAGGCCGATGCGCACGCGGTAGGCGGCGCTGGATCGCCAGTAGGTGTACAGCACGATGCCGTCGTCGACCGGGATCTCCATCGCCGCCTCCATGCTCAGGGCTTGGCCGCCTGTTCGATGCGCTGCTCGATCGCACCGAAGATGCTGTTGCCGGCGGCATCGAGCATCTCGATGCGGACCACGTCACCGAAGGACATGAACGGCGTGCTCGGCTTCCCGTCGCGCAGGGTTTCCACCACCCGCTGTTCGGCGAAGCACGAGGCGCCCTTGCGCGTGTCCTCGTTGGCGATGGTGCCGGAGCCGACAATGGTGCCGGCACCCAGCGGACGGGTCTTGGCTGCATGCGAAACCAGCTGGGCGAAATTGAACTGCATGTCCACGCCGGCTTCCGGCGCGCCGAACCACTGGCCGTTGATGTGGGTCAGCAGCGGCAGGTGCACCTTGCTGTCCTGCCAGGCGTCACCCAGCTCGTCGGGGGTGACGAACACCGGCGACAGTGCCGAACGCGGCTTGGACTGCAGGAAGCCGAAGCCCTTGGCCAGCTCGCCCGGGATCAGGTTGCGCAGCGAGACGTCGTTGACCAGGCCGACCAGCTGAATATGGCCTGCGGCCTGTTCCGGGGTGGCGGCCATCGGCACGTCATCGGTGATCACCACGATCTCCGCTTCCAGGTCGATGCCGTAGTCCTCACTGACCACCTTGACCGCATCGCGCGGGCCATAGAAGCCGGCGCTGGTGGCCTGGTACATCAGCGGGTCGGTGTAGAAGCTCTCCGGCACCTCGGCACCACGGGCGCGGCGCACGCGCTCGACGTGCGGCAGGTAGGCGCTGCCATCAACGAATTCATAGGCGCGCGGCATCGGCGCAGCCAGTGCCTGCACATCCAGGTCGAACACGCCGTCGGCATCGCCGGCGTTGAGGGATTCGAAGAGGGCGTTCAAGCGCGGCGCGATGTGGCTCCAGTCCTCCAGGGCCTGCTGCAGGGTGGCGGCAATGCCGGTGGCGCGCACGCCGTGGCGCAGGTCACGCGAGACGACGATCAGGGTGCCGTCGCGGCCGCCTTCCTTCAAAGAACCAAGCTTCATGGGTGGGTGTCCGGAGTCATGGGCAAACAAGTTTCAAGTGTAATCAAATATGCGGCCGCGCCAAGCTGCAGCGCGGCATCGGTCCACCCTACCGTAGTAGGGGTTCGGCAGGGCTGCGCCCTGCACCTGCTTCAAGCCAAGGCAACGTCAAGGGCAACAGCCGGCTCTGGGTTGTCTGCGGGTTTGGCGGTGCGGTGTGGGCGGGCAGGACACGCCGTAAACCCATCCCAGGGGGCTCGATGGCGCCATCCATGGCGCCAACGGTCCTGCCCGCCCACACCGCCCCACCTTGACGGTTTCCCGGTGACGGTCGGTAGATCCACGCCACACGTGGATGAAATCTGTCAGATATCGAGTGAAATTCCGCGGTCAGATCCGTTTTCCGATGGAAAACGGATCTGACCCCATCAGCATTCCCAACAGCTCGCAGGAAACTGTCGAAGGCGGGGTGGGTCCGGTTGAGGGGGCGTGAGCGCCATGGATGGCGCGACCGAGGCTACATGGACGTATTCACGCCGTCCCCCTCAACCGGACCCACCCCGCCAACCCACGGATAGCCCGCTTTTGACGTTGACGTTGACGTTAGCGGGTGCAGGGCTGCAAGCCCTGCAGATACCCCCCCTACCTGAACAGGCCTTTTTGCGTGAAGTCTCAAACATCGTTTAGACTTGCATGGTCTGCAGCGGCCGTCCGTTTCCCTCCGGGATCGCCGGCGACCAGGGTCCGCCCTCTTCGCCCGCCCCCACTCCGACGCCGTTCGTCACGCATTCCAGCCTGCGCTCCGCGCCGGCTGCACCCAATTCTCGCAGCGCGGTTCACGGGAACGCTCCGAGTCAGCCGATCAGTTTGATCTGCCCCCGTCTGTCCGTTCGGACAGGCGTTTCTTGTACTTGGAGCAAACTCAATGTCTTTTGAATCGCTGGGCCTGGCGCCCTTCCTGCTGCGTGCGCTTGCCGAGCAGGGCTACGAAAACCCGACCCCGATCCAGCAGCAGGCGATCCCGCTGGCGCTGGCGGGTCGGGATCTGCTGGCCGGCGCACAGACCGGTACCGGCAAGACCGCCGCGTTCGGCCTGCCCCTGCTGCAGCACCTGGGCACCGCCTCGCAGGAAGTGCGCAGCGGCCCGCGCAAGCCGCGCGCGCTGATCCTGGCCCCGACCCGCGAACTGGCCACCCAGGTGCATGACAGCCTGCGTGGCTACAGCAAATACCTGCGCATCCCCAGCGCCTGCATCTACGGCGGCGTCGGCATGGGCAACCAGCTGGACATCCTGCGCCGTGGCGTGGACCTGCTGGTGGCCTGCCCGGGCCGCCTGATCGACCACCTGGAGCGTCGCAGCATCGACCTGTCCGGCATTGAACTGCTGGTGCTGGACGAAGCCGACCGCATGCTCGACATGGGCTTCCTGCCGTCGATCAAGCGCATCCTGGCCAAGCTGCCGAAGCAGAACCGCCAGACCCTGCTGTTCTCGGCCACCTTCGAGGACAACATCCGCCAGCTGGCGCTGGAGTTCATGCGCAACCCGGAACAGATCCAGGTAACGCCGAAGAACACCGTGGCCGAAACCATCACCCACCGCGTGCACCCGGTCGATGGCGGCCGCAAGCGCGACCTGCTGCTGCACCTGCTGGCGCAGGACAGCCGCGAGCAGACCCTGGTGTTTGCCCGCACCAAGCATGGCAGCGACAAGCTCGCGTCGTTCCTGGAAAAGTCGGGCATCAAGACCGCGGCGATCCATGGCAACAAGAGCCAGGGCCAGCGCCTGCGTGCGCTGGGTGACTTCAAGGCCGGCCGTGTGACCGTGCTGGTGGCTACCGACATCGCCGCGCGCGGTATCGACATCAACGAGCTGCCGAAGGTGATCAACTTCGACCTGCCGATGGTGGCCGAAGACTACGTGCACCGCATCGGCCGTACCGGCCGCAACGGCGCCACCGGCCAGGCGATTTCGCTGGTCGCCCAGGATGAAGTGAAGCTGCTGCGCGCGATCGTGCGCCTGCTCGGCCGCGACATGGACATCCGTGATGTGCCGGGCTTCGAGCTGCAGGTGCCGATCCGCTGGGGCAACAGTGCACCGGGCAAGGCCGAGCACGATACCGGCGAGCGCGCACCGCGCAAGAACCATGCACGCCGTGCGCACGGCGATGCGCCGCGCCATGCGCATGCGGGCCCGAAGAAGGCCGGTGGCGGCCGTCGCGACGGCGGTGGCAATGGCCAGCAGCGTGCCGGTGCGGGCGCGGGTCAGGGCCAGCGTCGTGGTGGTGGCGGCAATGGTGGCGGCGGCCGTGGCCGCGGCCAGGGCGGCAACGGCGGCGGTCGCGCCGGCTGATCCCAGCTGATAGTTGTTGCGCTTCCCGCTGCGCGGGGGGCTATCGAGGGACAGCGCTGAGGCGCCGTCCTTTTTTGTTGCCGGCTACCGGATGACAAAGCACGCGGTGGCAGTACCGAGGGCGGATGGGCATGGGGGGCAGCGCAGAACACGCTGTAAATACGTCCATGTAAGCTCGATGGCGCCATCCATGGCGCCAACGGTTCTGCGCTGCCCCCATGCCCATCCGCTTCAAGCATTGCCTGCGCCTTCTTCTCCCGCCGGGTAGCCGGGAGAAGAAAGATCAAATTCAAAATCAGATTCAAAGGCAAAAGCCGAAGCCGCAATTCCTGGCTTTGCTTTGGCTTTTGCTCTTGTATTTGCCCTTGCTCCCGCCTTGGGGTCTGATGCGTCCGCGCCCGCAGGAAACTGTCATGGGAAGCAGGGGGCCTCAGCCAGGACCGTTGGCGCCAAGGATGGCGCCATCGAGCCCCCATGGATGGGTTTACGGCGTGTCCTGGCTGAGGCCCCCTGCCTCCCAAGCACAACAGAAACTCGGCGCCAAACGCCTCAACCCCGCGCCTTACTCGGATTCACCAGATTCCCGAAGAAGATCGCGTTGATCAGCAGGCGATCCGTGCCGTGCCAGTACTTGCGGTGCGCCGGGTCATCGGCGAACAGCACCACATTGCCCTGCCCCTGCGCCGACACCAGCAGCCACGCACTGCCTGCCACCCGCGCGCGGTTACGCTCGGACAGATAGCCATTCACCCGCGGCGGCGTATCGATGCGCACGACCGTCGAGAACGGGTTCGCGCTCGGCTGCAGCGTTACCGTGTTCTCCTTGTTGATCGCCAGCTGCCGGCGTGGCACGCCGAAGGCCAGCGGATGGCTGGTATCGACGTCGGCACTGAGGATGTTGCCGCTCACCCGCTCAATGGCGGCGATGTCACGCTGGTCGCCGAACGCGCGGCGGCCTGCGTCGGCCGCCTCTTCCTCCTTGCCCAGCGTCTCGCCGTCGGCCAGCTTCTGCTCGATCGCCCACTTCGAGGCGCTGCCATAGGTCACCAGTGAGCCTCCGGCCTGCACCCAGCGCTTCAGGGCAGCCACTGCCGTGGCATCAACACCTTTGTAGCTGCCGCCGGACAGCACGATGGTGGTGTAACGGTCCAGTGACACTTTGCCCAGCTGCTGCGGGTCGAGCTTGCTGGCGGGCAGCCGCAGCTGCTGGTCGAGCAGAAACCAGGCCGAGCCGATCTCGGTGGCGGCCACGCCCTCGCCCATTACCAGTGCTACGGCCGGCGTGCGCAGCGCCTTGACGCCATCGCTGCCGAGGTCGATGCCCTCGCGGCTGCGGCCACTGGACAGCGCATGCACCTGCACGCCGGCGTCGCGCGCGGCGGCGGTTACCGCCTCGAGCAGGGCCGCGCCCTGCAGCGGCTGGCCGGCCACCGGGATGACCAGGCTGCCCGCAGCAAAGTCGACCTGGCCCTGCGCGGTGGCGCTGCTGAACGGCTGGAACGCAGCGCGCGCGCTCAGCCCCTTGGCCTGCAGCGCGGCCAGGGCGCGGCCGGCGTTGTAGTCGCGCCAGTCGATGGCGTAGGCGAAGCCGGCCTGGCCACCCAGCACTGCGCCCTGCTCCGCGGGCAGCGCGGCCACGCGCGCACCGCCGTCGATTCGGCTGCGGCTGCCCGCGAAGGCCACACCATACGCCGGTGCGATCGCGTAACTGGTGCTGCCGTAGAACACATCGCCCTTGATCGGCGGCGTCTCCGCGAAGATCGAATGCACCAGGCGGAACTGCGCCTGCTGCACCGGCACCACGTAGGCACTGCCCGCTGCGAAGTGCTGCCCGTCCACGGTCACCGCACGGTCCAGCGCGCGCACCTCAATGCGATGCAGCAGGAGGAGTTCCAACAGGCGACGGGTCAGTGCCGGATCATGCGCATCACCGAACACGAAGCTCTTCACCGGCTGCTGTGCGGCCTGCTTCAGTGCACTCTGGAAGAACTGCTTCTGCAGGTCGAACAACCCAGAGCGCTCGGCCACCGCGCCACGCACGGTGCCCAGCCCGGTGGCGACCTGGTTGCGGATGGTGAACGGGAACGTCAGCAGGCCATTCACCGATTCCTGCACCCGACCACGCGAGCTGGCCTGTTCGACGGTGACGCCGACCGCGCCGTGGAAGTCCGGATAGGTCGAGCCATACACCGGCGAGAAGTTGTCGAAGTTCTCACCGGTGTAGTACAGCGAACCCAGCGAATCCAGTGCCTGTGCGTGGTACTTGGCCAGGGTCTTGTTGAATTCATACGACGCCGCCGGAATCAGCGGACTGTGCATGCTCTTCGGCGAAGGCTCGAAGTAGTACGTGCTGTCCTTGCCCATTTCATGGAAATCGATCTGCACGTTCGGATACCACTGGTGGAACACCTCCACCTTCGGCCGCGAATCCTGCTGGGTCAGCGCCAGCCAGTCGCGGTTGAGGTCGGTGAAGTAGTGGTTGGTGCGGCCCTGCGGGAACGGCTCGACGTGTTCCTTGTCGGCCGGATCCGCCGACGCCGGATCGGATGCCCAGGCGTTGTGCCAGTTGGCCGCGCGATCACGGCCATCTGGATTCTGCGCCGGATCGAACAGCACCACCGCCTGCTGCAGCCATTGCTGGGTTTCGGCGCTGCGGTTGGCCACCAGGTAGTAGGCGGTCAGCATCGCCGCTTCGGCGCTGGAGGTCTCGTTGCCATGCACGCTGTAACCCAGCCACACCACCACCGGGCTGTCGCCGGCCGCGCTGCGTGGCTGCGCCGGATCGGCCAGGGTCGCGTGCTGCTGGCGGATCTGTTCGAGCCGCGCGTGGTTGCCCGCCGCGGTGACCGTGGCGATCAGCAGCGGTCGGCCCTCGTAACTGCGACCGATCTCGCGCACGGTGATTCTGTCGGAGTGCTTTGCCAGTTCCTGGAAGTACGCCACGAGCTGGTCGTGCCGGGTGTAACGACTGCCGATCGGATAGCCGAGGAACTGTTCCGGCGTGGCAATGGAGGTATCGAATGCGGCCGCGTCGGTGGCCTGCGGGAAGAAGTACGCACTTTGTGCCTGCGCCGGCTGCAGCGAGGACAGTGCGGTGGCGGCGGCGATCAGCAACGGTAGAACAGCACGGCGATGCAAGGACACGGTGACTCCCCAGGAACTCAACAGCAGACAGTCGCGCGGCCGGCACCTTCAGGCGGCCGGCCGCGGTGGATGGATCAGAAGCGGTAATCGAATCCGAGCGTGAAGTAGCGGCCGCGCAGGTCGTACTGGCTGAAGTCGTACGGTGCGCGGATGCCCGGGAATGAAGCGTCGTAGGGCGGCGTCTTGTCGGCCAGGTTCTGCACCTTGGCGTACACGGTCAGCTTGTCCACACCCGTGTAGGCCAGGTAGAGGTCGTACTGGCTGTAGCTACTGACGCGCTGCTGCACGGCCTTGGCCGCGGTGCTGGCTTCCTGACGGTATCCGCTGGTGTAGTACCAGGTGACGGCTGCATTGAAGTCGCCGTACTTCCAGTCCAGCGTGGTGGTGGCCTTGTCCTTGGGCAGGGTCGCGCCGAGGTTGCTGCCGGCGTAGTCCACCAGCGGTCCGCCGACCACGGTCGGGCGACGGTAGTCACGCACGTGGGTGTAGGCCGAGGACACGGTGAAGTCGCCCACGGCAGCGGTCGGGATGCGCTGGCGCAGTTCAACGTCGATGCCCGAGGTCTTCAGCTCGCTCAGGTTCTGGTAGCGGTTGTAGACCGCCTGCAGCTTGCCGCGCTCATCGCGCTGCACGGCACCGGCCACGTTGTCGTTGACCAAGGTCTGGGTGTTGTTGGTGCCGACCAGGTTGTCGAGCTGGATGCGGTAGTAGTCCACGCTCAGGTTGGTGTTGGCCCACGGCGACAGCACCACGCCGAAGTTCACGCTTTTGGTGCGTTCGGGCTTCAGTTCGTTGTTGCCGACGGTGAAGAAGGTCGGGTTTTGGCGCGAGCCCGGCACGTCCGGATCTCGCGGGTCGGCCACGCTGCCGTAGGCGATGCTGGTGCTGTTGGAGTTCTCCGACAGCGACGGTGCGCGGAAGCCCTTCGAGGCCGACGCACGCACCAGCAGGAAGTCCAGCGGCTGCCAGCGCAGGCCGATCTTCGGCGAGAAGGCATCGCCGAAATCGTCGTAGTGGTCGGCGCGCGCGGCAGCGGACAGCTCCAGCGTCGAGGCCAGCGGCACGTTCACTTCGGCGTAGGCCGCACTGACCTGGCGCTTGCCGTGCACTTCGGCAATGGCCGGGCGCACCTGCAGGCCTGCATCGATCTGCCACGGGTTGTTGGAATCGAGCTTCTCGCGGCGCCACTCGGCACCGGCAGCGAAGCCGATTTCGCCAGCCCAGGTGTGGCCCAGGCTGCCGGAGATCTTCGCGTCGATGCCCTGCAGCTTGGATTCGGCCGGGCGCAGGGTCGCGATATTGATCGCGTCACGCACCGACTGCGGCGTCGCTGCCGGGTTCAGCAGGTTGTAGCTGCCCGAGGCCAGTGCATCAGCCAGCGCCCAGCGGTTGGCGAAGCCGCCGGACACGCTCTCGCGCTCGCTGCTGCGCGCGCCGAACGCCGCCACTTCCCAGTCCCACGAAGAAGTGCTGCCGCGCAGGCCGAACACACCGCGATAGGCGGTGGAGCGGTTGGTCTTGATGGTGCCGCCAAGGTCGAAGAAGGTGTATTCAATCGGGATCGCGCGGCCATACGGGTTGTACGGATTATTGGCCGGCAGCAGCGACGACACCGGCTCGGCCAGGCCGCTGTTCGCGTTCAGCGCGAAGCGGCCGCTTTCCAGGGTGAAGAACGGGCTGCTGCCGAACCATGCGGCGCTCTTGATCTGGCTGTACAGCACTTCGCCGAAGGCCTCGACGTTGTCGTTCAGCCGGAAGGTACCGTTGGCGTAGGCCTGGTAGCGCGTGGTCGACGGAATCAGCGTGGTGAACGGCGCCTGGTTGAAACCGCAGGTGTCACCGGCCAGGCCGTCGATCGGCGCGCTGGCAACGCGGGTGGTCCCGGTCGGGCAGTTGCCGTTGGCATCGAGCATCGGCACCGACACACCATTGACCAGATAGCGCGCGCCCTTGGCCGACCAGCCGTTCCAGCGGCCGCCCGGCTGGTCGGTGTAGTTGCCGCTCCTGGTCAGGTTGCGCTCGTCCTGGTCCAGGCGTTCGCGGTTGTAGCCCTGCAGGCTGAAGAGGATGTTGTAGCCGTCGGTGTCGAGGTTGCCGAGGCCACCGACGAACTTCAGGTTCTGTTCGTGCAGACCGCCCTGGTCGGCGCCGCCGAAGCTGCCGCCGATCTCGGCGCCTTCGAAGTTCTGCCGGGTGATGATGTTGACCACGCCGGCCACCGCGTCGGAACCATATACCGCCGAGGCGCCATCCTTCAGTACTTCGATGCGTTCCACCGCGACCAGCGGCAGCGCGTTGAGGTCGACGAAGGTGTCGGACAAGCCACCGGCCGGGAAGCCGTAGTTGGCCAGACGACGGCCATTGAGCAGCACCAGCGTGTTCTTAGGCGAGAGGCCGCGCAGGCCGATGCTGGCCGAGCCGGAGGCCCAGCCATTGTTGGTGGTTTCGTTGTTGGCGTTGCCGGTGTTGGCCGAAATCGAACGCAGTACGTCGGCCACGGTAGCCTTGCCGGTCTGCTCCAGCTGCTGGCGGCCGATCACCTGCACCGGATTGGAGGCCTCGGTGTCGGCGCGCTTGATGTTGGAGCCGGTGACACGCACGGTGGCCAGTGTGCTGGCTTCGCCACTGGCGTCGGCGGAGGTTTCGGCGGCAGCGGACAAAGGCGCGGCCAGAGCGACGGCCAGGGCCGCCACGAGCAGGGTGTGCTGGGGCATGACGATGTGAGGGAGGTAGTGGAAGGACGACGTAAGTTCCGCAGTAGTCCATGCCTGGCCGGTGCGCGACCAATAACATCTCTTCATACGGATATAAGAGAAACTAACATCTCTTCATCCGGATGGAAAGAATCTCTTCACCAGCATCCAACAGTTTCGCGGTCGGAGGCGACAGGCGCGGCGTACAATTGCGCCATGGAAATCTTCAAAGTCTTCATGCTCGAGGCGGCGCATCGCCTCCCCAATGTGCCGCCGGGGCACAAGTGCGCACGCCTGCACGGCCACTCGTTCCGGGTGGAACTGAAGGTCGAGGGCGAGCCTGGCGCACAGACCGGCTGGATCATGGATTTCGGCGACGTGAAAGCGGCCTTCCAGCCGATCTATGACCGCCTGGACCACCACTACCTCAACGACATTCCCGGCTTGGAGAATCCGACCAGCGAGAACCTGGCGGTGTGGATCTGGAACGAGCTCAAGCCCAGTCTGCCGGCACTGAGCGAGATCACCGTGCACGAAACCTGCACCTCGGGCTGTCGCTACCGCGGCCCGGCTGCCTGATCAACCCATTGATCTGAAAGGCTTTTCAAGGGCGCCGTGGGGCGCCCTTGTTATTTTTGTTGCATTGCGGCATCAAGGGCGTATGCTGCAATGCATCAAGTCACTCCCTGATGCCCATGGCCGCCGCCTTCAGCGATCGCTTCAGTGATGCTACCCGCCAGCTCGCCGCCGCGGCAACGCGCGCGAACCGGTTGGCGTTGGAGAACGCGGAAAGCATGTTCGGTGTGCAGCTGAAGGCGCTGGAGCGCAACCTGACCGCAACTGGCGGCTGGCTGGGCGAGCTGGCCCGCGGTGAGGACGCGGCCGGCGTGCTCTCCAGCGGTGCGCAGCTGTGGCAGGACAACCTGCAGCGGCTGGGCCAGGCCCAGCAGGACGTGGTCGGCCTCGGCCTGCAGGCCGGCAAGGCCTGGTCCGAACTGGTGCAGGGGTACAACCAATCAAAGGCGGACGCGAACAGTCACTGACGCGACGCAACGCTCATTGCATGGGTCCCTCCCCCCATGCAATCCGGACCCGGCAGATCCCTCCCTCTGCCGGGTCTTTTTTTGCCTGGTGTCTGGATTGCAGAGCACTTCTTCGTCTCACTTCTCTGCGAACGGATGGGCCCCGCCGGCACAGGCAGGGGCCCAGGCAAATGTCCCCCGGCGCCGGCCGTTGGCCGTCACCTCCTCCTTTACTTTGCCCAGACCCCTGCCCACCCCGGCGAGGCTCGGCTTGCGGCACGTAAACCGCAGTGCTCGCAGCAGGCTTTCAGGGAGGCGCCGATAGATTCCGAACGCAGGGCGGAGGTCCTTGCGTACGAAGTAAAGGGGGAGGTGACGGCCAAAGGCCGGCGCCGGAGGACATTCGTAGGCGAGGGCCTCCGTCCTGCGCCATGCAGAATGAATCCGCCACAGGCGCGTCTTCGTCCTGATTCGCAGTGATCTGATGGCCCCGGAGAGGCTCGGCTTGCGGTAGGTAAACCGCAGTGCTCTGGGCAGCCTTTCAGGGAGGCGCCGGAGGACATTCGTACGCAAGGGCCTCCGCCCTGCGCCGCGCAGGACAACCCGCGAAGGAACCTCAGCGCCCCCGCCCACCGTGCCAGTGCTGGTGCCATGCCTGGAACATCAGGACGTTCCACAGGTGCGTGTGCCACTTGCGCTCACCGCGCAGGAACGCCTCCCAGATGCCGCGCACGCGCGCCGCATCGAAACAGCCCTGGTTGCGCAGCAGCTGCGGATCGAGCAATGCCTCGGCCCAATCGCGCAGCGGACCGGCCAGCCAGCGCGCCATCGGCGGCCCGAAGCCGCGCTTGGGGCGATACACCAGCGGCTCGGGCAGATAGCGCGCCAGCAGGTGCTTCAGGATGAGCTTGTGCTCGCCATCGTGGTACTTCAGGTGCTGCGGCAGGCGCCACGCCAACCGCACCACCTCCATGTCCAGCAGCGGTGCGCGCGTCTCCACCCCCGCCGCCATGCCCGCCCGATCGACCTTGGCGAGGATGCCCTCGGCCAGGTCCATGCGGAAATCCAACAGCTGGATGCGCGCCTCGGCCGGCAGCGCCGTGTCCTGCTGCTGGAAGATCGTCATCGGCTCGCGTGCCCCCAGCACCACCTGCGCCGGCTGCCGCCAGCGGGTAACCCGCTGCAGGTAGTGCCCCTCCACATCATTGGCGGCCACCTCGGCCACCAGCGCACGCCAACCACCGAGGCGACCGCGCTCGGCGTTCATGCGGTTGCCGCTGCGTCGCGCCAGGTCCCGTACCCAGTCCGGGAGGCCCCCGCACAACCGCGCATTGCGCAGCGCACGGCCATAGCTGGGATGGCCGAAGAACAGCTCGTCGCCACCATCACCGGTCAAGGCCACCGGCTTACGCGCACCCAACAGCTCGCTGGCCAGCAGCGTCGGCACCTGCGAGGCATCGGCGAACGGCTCGCACCAGACCTGCGGCAGGCGCTGCAGCAGGTCCAGGCCTTGGCGCGCATCCATGCGGTGCAGGTGATGCTGCACGCCCAGATGGCGCGCCACCTGCGAAGCCCACTCGCTCTCGTCATGCCCCGGATCGTCGAAACCGACCGTCCAGGCCTCCACCGGCAGCGTTGACTGTGCCTGCATCATCGCCGTCACCAGCGAGGAATCGGTGCCCCCGGACAGGAACGCTCCGCAGGCCAGCGGCGAGTGCATGCGCGCGGCGATTGCCTTCTGCAACACTGCTTCCAGTTCGTCGGTGGCCTGCTCCAGGCTCCGCGCCGGTTGCAGCGGCTCCTGCAGCGCGGCGTGCATCGCATCGCGCGCGCACCAGTAGCGCGAACCGCCCTGCGTCGCCTGGCTGGAGCTGCCGGCGGCGTGGTCGTTGAGGTCGATGCGCAGCATCGCCCCCGCAACCAGCTTGTGGATGCCTCGGTAGATGGTGTGCGGCGCCGGCACGTAATCGTGGCGCAGCAGCAGGCTCAGCGCGTCCTGGTCGATGCTGGGCGAGAAGCCGGCAAACGCCTGTAGTGCCTTCAGTTCCGACGCGAACAGGAACTGGCCCTGATACCAGCCGTAGTACAGCGGTCGTTCGCCGACCGGGTCGCGCGCCAGCCACAGCGCACGCGACTCCCGATCCCAGACACTGAAACCGAACGCGCCCTCGATCCGCGACAGCGTCCGCTGCACGCCCCATTCGACGATCGCCTGCAGCAGCAGCCGTGCGTCGCTGCAGTTGCGCGGCAGATCGCGCAGCTGCACCTGCAGGTCGGCACGATTGTATAGCCGGCCATCCAGGCACAGCACGTAGCGGCCACAGTCCGAACTCAGCGGCTGCAACGGCATGTCGGTTGGCGCCCGGCAATGGCCCAGCGCCAAGCCGGCCTCGGCGTCGGTCCAGTAGCCGATGCGGCCCCGGCCGCGCTGCTGCAAAGCGCGCAGCATCGGCGCCAGCTGCTGCAGCAGGTGCTCGTCGTCGGCGGGCGGCAGCCAGGCCCCGACCACGCCGCTCATCGGACGCCTCCGCAGCGGCAGCGGCGGGACGGATTCGGCAGGCGGAGTTTGGCGAGCGACATGGGAACGGCACGCGGAGCGGAGGAGACTCCATGCTCGGCCGGCCCCTGCCCCGCGTCAGTCGCGTTGCTGTCAGCGATCGTCACCAGCCGTGTCACAAAGGTAACGTTTTGTAACGGCGAGCGGCTATGCTTGGCGCCAAGTTGTTGCCGGGGCTGAGACCCGGCCGGTGCGCCAGCAACCCCGGCTGAATGGCGCCCGCCCCCGGGACCCGGGCGGACCGACGGCTGGGATAGCATCGCCGCGCTCGTGCCGTGGCGGTACGTTTGCGCCCACGGAGGCCCTGAAAATGCTGGATATCGTACTGGTCGAAGACGATGCCCGCCTCGGTACGATGGTCAGCGACTATCTGCAGCGGCACGGCTACCAGGTGGTCCATGAGCGAAGCGGTGAGCGCGCGGTGGCCCGGATCCTGGCCGAAAAGCCGGCCCTGGTCCTGCTTGATGTCGGCCTGCCCGACCAGGATGGTTTCGAAGTGTGTCGGCAGATACGTCCCCACTATGACGGCATCATCTGCGTGCTGACCGCCCGCACCGACAACATCGACCAGGTGCTGGGCCTGGAGCTGGGTGCCGACGACTACATCGGCAAGCCGATCGAACCGCGGGTCCTGCTGGCCCGCCTGCGCGCCCACCTGCGCCGCCACCGCCGGATCGAGCCACGCGACGGCAGCCTGCGCTTCGGCGAGCTGAGCATCGACCCGTCCACCCGCAATGTGCATCTGCAGGGTGCGCTTCTGGAACTGACCACCGCCGAGTTCGACCTGCTGTTCCTGCTGGCCAGCAACGCCGGCCAGATCCTCGACCGTGACGCACTGCTGCGCGGCCTGCGCGGCATCGCCTTCGACGGCCTGGACCGTTCGGTGGATGCGCGCATCTCGCGCCTGCGCCGCAAGCTGGGCGACAACCCGGAACAACCGGAACGGATCAAGACCGTGCGCGGCCGCGGCTACCTGTTCAGCCGGTCAGCATGGGGATGACGCGCACGCCCTCGGCGATGCGCGGCCACGCCTTCCACTTCCTGCGCTACGGCATCGGCTTCCTGGTCGCCCACCTGCTGCTGATCGTGCTCGGCCTGTGGGCCTGGGACGCTCTGCTGGAAGACCGTACCGAAGCCGGCCTGCAGGCCGAAATGCGCGGCACCCATGCGCTGCTGCAGCACCGCTTCGCCGAGACCCCGCGCGAGCAGTGGCCGGCGCTGGCGCGCGAACTCGACGCCGACTTTGCCTACGCGCTGCGCATGGTGCCGCTGGCCGAGGCAGCGAAGGAACTGCCGGCCAGCCAGCGACCGCCGTTCAACAATGGCCGCGTGCAGATCGACCTGGAGCACATGCGCAGCCTGCAGCGGATCGGCGACAGCGACTACGCGTTGATGCTGGGCCCGCTGGATGAAGCGCTGCCTGATGAGGGTTGGCAGGACAGTGACGTGTCCGGGGTGGCAATCCTGCTGCTGATCCTGATGGTGGCCGTCGCATTGCCGATGTACGTGATGGTCTACCGCTTGTGGCGTGACGTCTCGCAGCTGGCGCAGGCGGCACGGCAGATGCGCGACGGCCAGCTGGATACGCGTGCGCCGCGCGCCGGCACCGCACTGGTGCGGCCGCTGGCCAATGCCTTCAACCATATGGCCGAACAGCTGCAGCAGCTGCTGGAAAGCCAGCGCGTACTGGCGCAGGCGGTGGCGCATGAAGTGCGTACGCCGCTGGCGCGGATGCGGTTTGGCCTGGCCGATCTGGAAGACACCGCGCTGGACGAGATCCAGCGCGATGCGCTGGGGGGGCTGCGCACCGATGTTGATCGGCTGCAGCACCTCACCGACGCCGGCGTCGAGTACGCTGCGCTCGGCCGTTGCCACCAGCTGACCCGCCAGCGCCTGCAGCTGGCAGCACTGGTGCGCGGGGTGATCGCCCAGTTCGCGCCCTTGCCGATGCCGGTGCAGCAGGCGCTGTCGCCGGCCGGCCTGGTCAACGTCAACCGGCACATGCTGGAACTGGCCCTGCGCAACCTGCTCGGCAACGCGCTGCGCTACGCACGCCGCCAGATCCGCATCGCCAGCACGGTCAACGAGGGCTGGCTGTGCCTGCAGGTGGAGGATGACGGCCCCGGCATCGCGCCGGAGCTGCGCGGCCAGGTGCTGCAGCCCTACGTGCGGCTGGACCCCGGCAGCCCCGGCTTCGGGCTGGGCCTGGCGCTGGTGCAGGTGGTGGCCGACAAGCACGGTGGCTGCGTGGAGGTGACCGATTCCGAGCTGGGCGGAGCCTGCATCCGCCTGCACCTGCCGCTGGACAGCGGCGGCGTGGAGTGCGAACCGGCCAGCTAGGACGCCGGCTCCGCGCGCGGCAACGCGAACACGAACAACGCGCCACGCGCACTGTCACGCAGTTCGATGCGGCGGCCGTGCAGCTGCACGATGCGCTGCACGATCAACAGGCCGAGGCCGCCGTTCTCACCGCGTCGCGCACCCAGTGCGGCCGGCGCCTGGAACAGCTGGCTGCGCAGCGCCGGAGCGACGCCGGGGCCATCATCGGCCACGCTCACCTCGATGCTGTCGGGCGTCGCGCGCAGCCTCACCTCGATCCGGCCACCGTCCGGGGCGTGGCGCAGTGCGTTGTCGAGCAGGTTGGTCAGCACACGCTCGACCAGGCCGAGGTCGGCACGCACCAGCGGCAGGCCCGGGGGGAAGTCCGCATGCAGGCGCTGGCTGCGGGCCTGCGCCGCCAGTTCGAACTTCTGCAGCACGTCCTGCAGCAGTTCGGGCAGTGCGAACACTTCCCACTCCAACCGCACTTCACCATGTTCCAGCCGCGCCAGCTCGAACAATGCGCGCGCCAGCCGGCCGACCTTGGCGCTCTGCGCCAGCGCGATGCCGAGGTAGCGCCGGCGTTCGTCCCGCGACAGGGTGGCGTCCTTCAACGCCAGCGTTTCCAGGTAGCCATGCAGCGACGACAGAGGTGTGCGCAGGTCGTGCGAGATGTTGGCCACCAGCTCGCGCCGCTGCAGGTCCTGCTGGCGCAGCTGCTGCCACTGCTCGCCCAGCCGCTGCGCCATCTGCGCGTGCGCGTGTTCGAGGATCACCAGCTCGTCGCGCTCGCCGTAACGCAACGGCTCCGGTGGTGGCAACGGGGTCGGCGCATCGATGTCGAATGCCTGGATGCGCCGGGTCAGCCGCCGCAGCGGGCGGGTCACCCAGTAGAACGCCACCAGCCCGGCCAGCAGGCCCAGGCTGCCGACCAGCATCACCGACCACAGCGTGGTGTTCCACTGACTGCTGGCGGCAAGGTCGTCAGACAGCATCTGCCGGTGTTCGCCGACCAGCACCACGTACACGTAGCCGGCCTGGCGGCCCTGCACGATCAGCGGCGCGGCACTGAACACCTTGCGGCCACCGGCACTGCGCGGGTCATCGCCAAGAATCGGCAACGGCGCACCGGCCAGCAGCCGGCGCAGTGGCGCCACGTCAACCCGGGTGCGCACCAGATGGCCGCTGGGCGCATCGTGGCCGAGGATACGGCCCTGGTCATCCAGCAGATAAACCTCGACGCTGGGGTTGACCGCCATCAGCTGGCCGAACAGCGCGCGTACCGCGGCATCACGCATGCCGCTGGTGTCCATCAGCTCGCTGCGCTGGGCGATGTGCTCGGCCAGGCCCAGCGACAGCCGCTGCACCACTTCCTGCTCGTGGCGGGTATTGGCACGCATCTGCAGCGCCAGCAACGCCATGCAGCAGGCCAGCATCAGCGCAGCGATCACCGCCGCCAGCTTCTGCCACAGGTTCGGCCGGATCATGGCGCTGCCCCGGCCGGATCGACCAGCTTGTAGCCGCGCCCCCATACTGTCAGCAGCCGCCGCGGGTTGGCCGGATCCGGCTCGATCTTGCTGCGCAGGCGGTTGATGTGGGTATTGACCGTGTGCTCGTAGCCATCGTGCTGGTAACCCCAGACCTGGTTGAGCAGCTCCATGCGCGCGAACACCTGGTCCGGGTGGCGGGCAAAGAACAGCAGCAGGTCGAACTCCCGCGGGGTCAGTTCCAGCGCGTTGCCTTCCACCGATGCGGTGCGCGCCACCGGGTCCAGCTGCAGCCCGCCCAGTTCGATCGCACCGGCATCGATGCGCGCGCTCTGCGCCATCGCCTCGGCCCGGCGCAGCAGCGCACGCACGCGGGCCACCAGTTCCGGCATCGAGAAGGGTTTGGCCAGGTAGTCATCCGCGCCCAGCTCCAGGCCAACGATGCGCTGGGTCTCGCTGCCACGCGCACTGATGATGATGATCGGCACGTAGCGCGCCATCGCGCGGGCGCGCTGGCACACCTGCAGGCCATCCACGCCGGGCAGCATCACATCCAGCACCAGCGCATCCCAGGGGCCCTCCTGCTCCAGCAGGCGCAGGCCGGCATCGCCACTGGCGGCATGGGCGACGTCATAGCCTTCATCGCCCAGATGCATGCGCAGCAGGTCGGCGATGTGGGCATCGTCTTCAACGATCAGCACGCGTTTGGTGGACATCGGCAGCTCGGGGCCAGGAGGGAGGCTGCCCGCATTGTGGCGCGGGATGGCCGCCGATACCTCACGAAAAATTGAATCCTGCGTGAGGATTCGTTGACCTGGGCGGGCGCAGCATGGCCCCGTCGCCCCTTCTCGGAGTCCGCCATGCGCCTCACCCGTCGCCACCTGCTGGGCCTGGGCGGTGTTGCCACCGCCGCCGGCCTGTTCGGCCTCGGCGCATGCAGCCGCGCCGCCCCGGCCGCCGCCGAGACCCGTCCAGCACGGCAGTTCGAAGTCATGCACAGCGACGCGCAGTGGCGCCAGCTGCTGACCCCGGCGCAATACGCGGTGCTGCGCCAGCAGGCCACCGAACGGCCCTACAGCAGCCCGCTCAACAAGGAACACCGGCAGGGCACCTTCGCCTGCGCCGGCTGCGCGTTGCCACTGTTCTCCTCGTCCACCAAGTTCGAGAGCGGCACCGGCTGGCCCAGCTTCTGGGCGCCGTTGCACAACGCCATCGGCGAAGACCGCGACGTCACCTTCGGCATGCTGCGGGTAGAGGTGCACTGCCGCCGCTGCGGTGGCCATCTCGGCCATGTGTTCGACGATGGCCCGCGCCCGACCGGGCTGCGCTACTGCATGAACGGTGCGGCACTGGTGTTCGTCCCGGGTGCCGGTGATGGCACCGCCGACGGCTGGCGGGTGCCGGTCGGTTCGTCCCCCACTTCTGGAGCCTGACCATGCTGCTGTTGCTGCTTGCCTACCTGGGGGGCGCGCTGACCCTGCTCAGCCCGTGCATCCTGCCGGTACTGCCGTTCGTGTTCGCACGCGCCGACCGCCCCTTCCTGCGCAGCACGCTGCCGCTGCTGCTGGGCATGGCACTTACCTTCACCGTGGTCGCCAGCCTGGCCGCGGTGGGCAGCCAATGGGTGGCACAGGCCAACCAGATCGGACGCTGGATCGCCCTGCTGCTGATGGCGCTGTTCGCGCTGGCATTGCTGTGGCCGCGGCTGGCCGACCATCTGCTGGCGCCGTTCCAGCGCGTGGGTGCGCGGCTGAGCGCGCGCGCTGATGCCGCTGATGCCGCAGGCAATGGCGGCGCGTGGACCTCGCTGCTGATCGGCATCGCCACCGGCCTGCTGTGGGCGCCCTGCGCCGGGCCGATCCTCGGCCTGGTGCTGACCGGCGCCGCCCTGCACGGGGCCAGCGTCGGCACCAGCATGCTGCTGATGGCCTATGCACTGGGTGCGATCACCGCGCTGGCGCTGGCGGTCTGGGTGGGGGGCCGCGTGTTCCGCGCGCTGCAGGCGCGGCTCGGGCTGGGCGACGTGCTGCGCAAGGTATTGGGCGTAGCCGCGTTGCTGGCGGTAGTGGCGATCGGCCTGGGCTGGGACACCGGCCTGTTGACCCGCTTGTCCACGCTCAGTACCGCGCGCATCGAACAGGGCCTGCTCGACGCAGTGCCTGGCGCGCAGCCGGCGGCGCCGCCGATGATGATGATGGCGGGCGCCAACAACGGTGCCGATGCACCGCTGCCGGTGGAAGGCACCCTGCCGGCACTGGACGGCGCCACCGGCTGGCTCAACAGCCCCCCGCTGACCGCACAGCAGCTGCGCGGCAAGGTGGTGCTGGTCGACTTCTGGACGTACTCCTGCATCAACTGCCTGCGCGCGATGCCGTTCGTGCACGAATGGGAGCGGCGCTACCGCGATCACGGCCTGGTGGTGATCGGCGTGCACACGCCGGAGTTCGCCTTCGAGCGTGACCCGCGCAACGTGATGAAGGCGGTGCAGCAGCTGAAGGTCGCGTATCCGGTGGCGCTGGACAACCAGTACACGATCTGGCGCGCGTTCAACAACCGCTACTGGCCGGCGCAGTACTTCGTCGATGCACACGGCAACATCCGCGGCCACCAGTTCGGCGAGGGCAACTACGCGCGCTCGGAACAGGTGATCCGTCGCCTGCTGATCGAGGCCGGCCAGACGAATCTGCCGCCGCCCGCCGATCCTGCAGCTGCTGACCTCAAGGGCGTGGCCGAGCAGGCAGACATGGGCAACCTGCGTTCGCCGGAAACCTATCTGGGCCATGCCCGCGCCGAGAAGTTCGCCTCGCCCGGCGGTCAGCGCAGCGACACCGCCTTCGATTACGTGCTGCCGGCCCGCCTGACGCTGAACCAATGGGGCCTGTCCGGGCGCTGGACCGTCACCGATGAAGCCGCGCAGCTGCAGCAGGCCGGCGGCCGCATTGCCTTCCAGTTCCATGCGCGCGACCTGCACCTGGTGCTGGCGCCGAGTCAGGAGGGAAAGCCGGTGCGCTTCCGCATCCTGCTGGACGGCAAGCCGCTGCCCTCCGCCGATGCCGGCAGTGATGTCAGCGCCGATGGCAGTGGCGTGGTCGATGAGCACCGCCTGTACCAGCTGGTACGCCAGCGCGGCACGGTCGGCCCGCATCGCTTCGAGATCGAATTCCTCGACGCGGGCGTGCAGGCCTATGCCTTCACCTTCGGTTGAACCGGGAGGACATGATGAGACTCTCCTTTGAACAGGGCGTTGCTGCCGGTGTTGCCGGCCTGGTCGCGACGGCATTGATCGCCGCCGTGCTGCTGGTCGACCACGGCGCGATCGCGGCGCCGGTCGAGGCCAGCGCGCAGGCCAAGGCACTGCCGGCGCCCAGCGGCGATGCCGCCTTCCGTGATGACGGCACCCATGCCAGCGTGGTGTTTGCCGGTGGCTGCTTCTGGGGCGTGCAGGGTGTGTTCCAGCACGTCAAGGGCGTGAGCAATGCCGTCGCCGGTTACATCGGTGGCAGCGCCGCCAACGCGCACTACGAGCGGGTAAGCAGCGGCCAGACCGGCCACGCCGAAGCGGTGAAGATCGACTACGACCCACGCCAGGTCAGTTACGGGCAATTGATGCAGGTGTTCTTCTCGGTGGCGCACGACCCGACCCAGCTCAACCGCCAGGGGCCGGATCAGGGCAGCCAGTACCGCTCGGCGATCTTCAGCGACGATGCCCGCCAGCAGGCGGCCAGCCGCGCCTACATTGCCCAGCTCGGCCAGGCCGGCAGCTACCGTGCACCGATCGTCACCCAGCTGGTCAGCGGCCAGCGCTTCTACCCGGCCGAGGGGTATCACCAGAACTACATGACCAACTACCCGCAGGCCGCCTACATCCGCTACTACGACGCACCGAAGCTGGCGGCGCTGGCCAAGCAGTTCCCGGCGCTGTACCGGCGCGATGCGGTGCTGGTGCCGATGCGCTGACAGTGCTTATGTAGAGCCGAGCCCACGCTCGGCTGCCGTTGGCAGGGAAAGCAGCCGAACGCGGGCTCGGCTCTACACACAAAAAAAGACGCACGGCCATCCGGCCGTGCGCTGGGACAGTATCGTCCGCACACCGATCAGGCGCGTCCGACAACGACATGCTAGCCTCGCCATCATCATGGGTACAGCTCCAGATGGCGGGATATTCGATGGATACAGATGGCCAGAACGCGATGATCCCTCCCCGCTACCAGCGGCTGTCCGATGAACTGGCCGAGGCCATCCACGGCGGCCGGTTGCCAGTCGGCAGCCGCCTGCCGTCGCTGCGGCAGATGGCGCTGCAGCGACGGCTCAGCTTGAACACGGTGATCGCCGCCTATCGCCAGCTGGAAGACGCCGGCCTGGTGATTCCACGGCCCAAGGCCGGCTTCGAGGTGGCGCCGCGACTATCGGCGCCGGAACGTTCGCTCCGCGATGTTCCCTCAGCGCCCACCGCGCCGCTGCAGCAGGTGTTGATGGCCCGCGTACTGGAAGCGCAGCGTCGCCCCGGTGTGATCGATCTGGCCTTTGCCGGACCGCGTGGCCGCCAGTTCTACCCCGGTGCACAGCTGGCCAAGCACACCGCGCAGGTACTGCGTCACGGCCAGCAGACGGTGGAGACCTATGCGCGGCCGAACGGCTCGCCCCGGCTGCTGGCGCAGATCGTACGCCGCGGCCCGCGCATGGGCCTGCATACGCACGCCGAACGCCTGCTGCTGACCCACGGCGCGATGGAAGCGCTGCAACTGGCGCTGCGCGCCGTCACCCAGCCCGGCGACGCGGTCGGCATCGAGGCACCGTCCTACTTCAACCTGTACCCGTTGCTGGCCACCCTCGGCCTGCAGGCGATCGAACTGCCCACCCACCCGCAGCACGGCCTGGACGTCGACGCGCTGGAGGCCTTGCTGGACCACACGCCGTTGGCGGCGCTGGTGGTGATGCCGACCGTGCACAACCCACTGGGCTGCACCATGCCGATGGAGGCCAAGCAGCGCCTGGCCGAGCTGGTCAACACGCGCCAGCTGCCGTTGATCGAGGACGCGGTGTACGCAGAACTGCAGTTCTGCGAGCCGCCGGCGCCCTTGCTGAAGGCGTTTGATCGCAACGGCTGGGTGATGGTGGTCGGTGGCTTCTCCAAGACGCTGGCGCCGGATTACCGCATCGGCTGGCTGGATGGCGGCCGCTTCGCCGAGCGCATCGCACTGCTGAAGTTCCAGTCCACCGGAGGCGAGCCGCAGCTGCTGGGTGACGCGGTGGCGGCCTATCTGGAAGCGGGCAGCTACGAGCACCACCTGCATCGCATGCGTCGCCTGTACCGCGAACAGGTGGGGCGGCTGCGCCAGCTGGTAGCCGAACACTTCCCGGTCGGCACCCGCGCCACTGAACCGCAGGGCGGCTTCCTGCTGTGGCTGGAACTGCCGGGCATCGATACGCGCGAACTGTTCGAGCATGCATTGAGCGAGGACATCGTGTTCATGCCCGGCCAGGTGTATTCGCGCGGCGCACGCTACCGGCATTGCCTGCGGCTGTCGTGCTGCCAGACCCTGGATGCGCGCTTCGTTGGCGCGGTGGAGCGGTTGGGCGCGCTCGCACGGGAGCTGGCGGCGCGCCAGCTTCTATAGAGCCGAGCCAACGCTTGGCTGCCCTGCCCTGACGGTCCCCGCTGAGCCGAGCATGGGCCCGGTTCTGCAGACGCCAGGTCAATCGCTCAGGTGCGTGCTCAGGATCGGGCCATCCGCACCCGGCAGGTACGGCAAACGCCCCCAGCACGGCATCAGCAGACGCTGCCGCAGCGTGGCGAAGTTTTCATCCTGGCGCTGCATGGCCGGGTCGATGTGGTTGCCGATCCAGCCCAGGCATTCCACGCCGCTGGCCTGCAGCGACTGCGCGGTCAACCGCGCGTGGTTGACGCAGCCCAGCCGCATGCCCACTACCAGCAGCACAGGCAGCTGCAACGCACGTACCAGATCGAGCTGATCCAGCGAGGCCGAGACCGGCGCCAGCCAGCCGCCCACACCCTCCACGACCACGATGTCAGCCTGCGCACGCAGGCGCTCGAACGCGGCGACGATCGGCGCCAGCTCCACCTGCACGCCGTCCTCGGCCGCCGCCAGCTCCGGCGCCAGCGGCTGCCGCAGCGCATACGGGTTCAGGTCCGCGTAGTCCGGCACCGGCCAGCTGGCCGCCTGCAGCGCCAGCGCGTCCTCGTTGCGCAGGCCCTGCCCCAGGTCTTCACTGCCGCTGGCCACCGGCTTCATGCCGACCGCGCGCAGGCCGCGCCGGCGCAGCGCATGCAGCAGCGCCGTGCTGGCCGCGGTCTTGCCGATCTCGGTATCGGTGCCGGTCACGAACAGGGCGGGCGGCAGCGGGGTGGGCAACGGCATCGAAGGGCTCCAGCAGGGCAACAGTGTGTGCATTATCGCCGGCCGGGCGCGCTTGCTAGACTGCGTGCATGTTCGCCAATGCCTCGCTTACCGGCAGCAAGCCGGAACAATACGCCCAGCTGCTGGAACAGGCCCGAGGCCTGGTCTACGGCGAGTCCGACCGCATCGCCAACGCGGCCAACCTCTCTGCGCTGGTCTACCACGCCCTGCCCGACCTGAACTGGGTTGGCTTCTACCTGTACGACGGCAAGGAGCTGGTGGTCGGCCCCTTCCAGGGCCTGCCGGCCTGCGTGCGTATTCCGCTGGACAAGGGCGTGTGCGGTGCCGCTGCCAGCCAGCGCGTGACCCAGCGCGTGGAGGACGTCGACGCCTTCCCCGGCCATATCGCCTGCGATTCGGCTTCGCGCTCGGAACTGGTGGTGCCACTGCTGCGCGGCGATGAACTGATCGGCGTGTTCGACATCGACAGCCCGAAGGTCGGTCGCTTCGATGCTGACGACCAGGCCGCGCTGGAAGCCATCGCCCGCGTGTTCGTCGAGGCGCTGGGATGAGCGCACCGAAGCTGCGCAACATCGGCCCGAAAAGTGCAGCGTGGCTGCGCCAGGTCGGCCTGCGCAGCCGCGAGGACCTGGTCGCGATCGGTGCGGTCGGTGCCTTCGTCAAGGTCAAGCGCGCCGGCTTCAAGCCCAGCCTGAACCTGCTGTACTCGCTGGAAGGGGCACTGCTCGACTGCCACTGGCAGGAGCTGAGCGAGCCGCAGCGCGAAGTGCTGGTGCAGGACTACGAAGCACGCATCGCCGCGCACCCGCTGAAGGCCGCCGGCCCGGCCTCGGGCCCGGTGCATGAGCAGCGCTTCGATGCCGACGATGACGCTGAGGACAGCGCGACCGACGGCACCGACGAGGATTGAGGCCTCCACGTTTGTGGGGATGCCGGCCAGCGGCCGGCACTACCGATGGGTTACGGCTGCTGCAGCTCCAGCAGCTCCCCCACCAGCCCGGCCTCACCGCGCTCCAGCCAGACCCGCAGGCGCGTGCCGTGGTCGATGCGCAGCGCCCAGCACAGCGACATCGGCAGGCCGCAGACCTGCGACAGCACCATGCGCAGCGGGCCACCGTGGCTGACCACCAGCGTCGGCACCGGGTCATCGTCGTCAAGCAGTCGATCCAGTGCGCGCGCGATGCGCCGCTCGAAATGCCCCCAGCTCTCGCCGTTGGGCGGCGGGAATGCATGCGGATCGGCGTGGAAGGCCGCCAGTGCATCCTCCGGCAGGTCGAACAGCGACTGCCCATCCCAATCGCCGAAATCCAGCTCTTCCCATTCCTCATCCGCTTCCACATCCAGCCCGCGCGGCGTGGCCAGCGCCATGGCGGTGTGCAGTGCGCGCAATCGCGGCGAACTGATCACCCGTTCCCAGGGCTGCGCGGCATAGGCCTCAATCAGTTCCTGCGGCAGGCCGGCCAGCTGCGGTGGGTCGCTGCGGCCATCAAGGTATTCATCACGGCCATTGCCGGCATGGCGGACCAGGTCGAGGATCATGCGTGCGTCCCGGACGGGCGACACAGGTACAGCGGAAAACGGGCGGACATCGGCAACGGCACCACGGGATCGAACAACCATTCTAAAGGCACGGTCGAGGCAGGCGAGCAGTCGTGGCGCAACGGGACTGCCTGCGATGCCGTAGACTGCGCGCACTTCCAGGTGACCTGCGGCCGTGGCCGGCAGGTTGAAACGGGAAGCCGGTGACGCGTGATTCCACGCCAGGCCGGCGCTGCCCCCGCAACGGTAAGCACGTCAGTTCCAGGCAATACCGCCACTGTGCCGCGCGCATGGGAAGGCGCCTGGACGGTGGCCTCGCGCCACCCGGCGGCAAGCCCGGAGACCGGCCCGGAAGCCTCAGGTCGCGATGCGGTGGGCATGGCGCTGGCTGCCCGTGGCCTGTGCTGCGGCATCGGCGCTGCCTGCTTTCGCGACTCCTCCCCTTCGCTGCGCGGGCGTGCGTGGCACCTGGAGTCCCCCGATGAAGCTGCAGTCCCGAATGCTGTCCCTGGCCGTGCTGGCCGCCCTGCCCGCGCTGGCGCAGGCCAACGAAGACACCACCGCGCTCGACCAGATCCTGGTCACCGCCACCCGCACCCCGATCGCCCTGCAGGACAGCATCGCGCCGGCGCAGGTGATCGACCGTGCGCAGATCGAAGCCAGCCAAGCCACCTCGCTGCAGGAGCTGCTGCGCGGCCGCGCCGGCATCAACCTGACCAATGCCGGCGGCCTCGGCAAGCAGAGCTCACTGTTCCTGCGCGGCACCAATTCGGGCCACACGGTGGTGCTGGTCGACGGCGTGCGCATCAACAGCGCCGACCTCGGCCTGGCCATGTACCAGGACCTGCCGCTGGCACAGATCGAGCGCGTGGAAATCGTGCGCGGTCCGCAGTCGAGCCTGTACGGTGCCGACGCCATCGGTGGCGTGATCCAGATCTTCACCCGCCGCAACCAGGGCGATTTCGCCCCGCACTTCCAGCTCGGTGGCGGCAGCAATGGCCTGCGCGAAGCCAGCGGTGGCATCGGTGGCGGCACCGAGCGCGGCTGGTTCGGCGCCGACATCGCCTACCAGCATTCCGATGGCATCGATGCCTGCCGTGGCTCGGCCACGCTGTTTACCGGCTGCTTCGCCGATGAGCCTGACCGCGACGGTTACCGCAACCTGTCCAAGAGCCTGCGTGGTGGCTACACCTTCAACGACCAGTGGAATGTGGAAGGCAGCGCCCTGCGCGCCGACGGCAAGAATCACTACGACGGTTACTACAACTATTCGGAAACCCGCCAGCAGGTGCTGGCCGGCAAGGTGCGCTACACGCCTTCGGAGCGCGTGGCCGTCACCGCCAACGTCGGCCGCAGCGACAACGAGTCGGACAACTTCGGCGACTTCGGTGCCCGCGGCAGCGCGCAGACGCACCGCAACAGCGCCTCGCTGCAGGGTGATTTCGGCGTGGCCGAGGGCCAGCTGCTGAGCGTCGGCGTGGACTGGAGCGAAGACAACCTGGACGGCAGCAGCGCCGGCTACGTGGTCGACAGTCGCCGCAACACCGGCGTGTTCGTGCAGTACCAGGGCCGCTTCGGCCGCCACCAGCTGCAGGCCAGCGCGCGCAACGACGACAACCAGCAGTTCGGCAACCACGCCACCGGCAGCGTCGGCTGGGCGATGGAGCTGGATCACGGCCTGCGCATCAACGCCAGCTACGGCACCGCGTTCAAGGCGCCGACCTTCAGCGATCTGTACGACCCGTGGAGCGGCGTGCCGACGTTGAAGCCGGAGAAGTCCAAGAGTGCCAACCTGGGCGTTTCGCAGCAGGGCCAGGGCTGGCACTGGGGCCTGGATGTATACGAGACCCGCATCGATGACCTGATCACCTACGATGCGGCAACCTTCAGGATGCAGCAGGTGGAGAAGGCGCGCATCCGTGGTGCTGAACTGACCGGTGGCGCGCTGCTGTCCGGCTTCGACATCAATGCGCAGCTGAGCTACACCGACCCGCGCAACCGTACCCACGGCAGCACCCAGTTCGACAACTGGCTGCCTCGCCGTGCACAGCAGACCGCGCGGATGGACATCGACCGTCGCTTTGGTGATTTCCGCGCCGGGCTGACCGTGCAGGGTGCGGGCAAGCGCTACGACGATGCCGCCAACGCGGTGAAGGTCGGCGGCTACGGCACGCTGGATCTGCGCGCCGAGTACGCGCTGACGCCGGCGTGGTCGCTGCTGGCGCGTGCCGCCAACGTGTTCGACCGCCGCTACGAGACCGTGGCGTGGTTCAACCAGCCCGGCCGCGAGTACCAGCTGAGCGTGCGTTACCAGCCGAAATGAGGAAACGCGCCGGGCAATCCCGGCGCTCTTTCCATCGACGCATGGCGTCGATCTACCGCTACACCGGAATGCCGGCGGCCAACCCCGGCAGTTCGCGCAGGTCGTCGATCACCGCCACCGCATGCGCGGTGGCCAGGTCCAGGCCGCGCGGATAGCCGTAGCGCACCAGCGCGATCGGCATGCCGGCATCTTCGGCGGCGCGGTAGTCGGTCAACGAATCACCGACCATCAGGCAGGCGTCCACCGGCAGCCCGAAGTGAGCGGCGATGTGCCGCAGTGGTTCGCCGCTGGGCTTGCGCTGCGGCAGCGAATCACCGCCCAGCACCAGCGCGAACGCATCACCGATGCCCAGGTGCTGCAGCAGCGGCGACACCAGGGCTTCGGGCTTGTTGGTGCAGATGGCCAGCGGCACAGCGCGTGCGCGCAGCTGCGCCAGCGCTTCGGCCACGCCATCGAACAGGCGCGGGCTGCGCAGCAGGCACTCACGGTAGTGCACCATGAACACCGGCATCACCTCGGCCAGATCGACCTCGCGACCGGCAGCGTGCACGGCCTGCTCGACCAGCCGCCGCACACCGTCGCCGATCCAGCCCAGCACGGTGGCCTCCGGCACGCGTGCCATGCCGATGTCTTCCAGTGTGCGGTTCAGTGCTTCGGCAATATCGGCAGCGCTGTCGACCAGCGTGCCATCAAGATCGAACACGACCAGCGGATAGGGATACGACAAGGGACGGCACCTCTACGACGTGGGACCGTCCATTGTACGCCGCCCATCTTTTTCGCCGGATCCGCCTCAGCCGATCCGGCGCGCGCGGGTGGCCAGGAAGGTCGGCAGAAAGCGGTCGATCAGGAAGCGCGGCTGCGGTTGCCAGTCTTCCATGAAGCGATCGATGACGAAGCCGGCATCGAGCTGGCCGCTGATCAGTTCGGTCAGGCTGTGGCCGAAGGTCAACGCATCGCCACGGGCCAGCTTGGCCTCACGTTCGGCCGGCGACAGGTCTTCCAGGTCGGAATACGGAATGGCGTACTGCGGCCGGATCAGACCCTGCGCATCCAGCTGCGGATCGCGGGCGCCGACGAACAGCACCGGGTTGTAGAAGCTGGCCATCAGCATGCCGTCGCGGGTGAGCACGCGATGGCACTCGCTCCACACCGGGCGCACGTCGGGCACATACAGGTTCGAGATCGGCTGGAACACCACATCGAAACTGTCGTTGGCGAAGGCGTGCAGATCGCGCATGTCGCCCTGCACGGTACGCAGCTGCAGGCCATCACGCGCCGCCACCTGCCGGTCCTGTTCGAGCTGCCCATCGGACAGATCGAACACGGTGACGTCGGCCCCGGCCGCGGCCAGCACCGGCGCCTGCTGGCCGCCACCAGAGGCCAGGCACAGGATGCGGCGGCCGCGCACATCGCCGAGCCAGTCCAGCGGCAACGGGCGCGGGGTCAGATGCACCTGCCAGCGGCCCTCGCGTGCGGCGGCAATCGTTGCGCCATCCACCGGGCGCGACCACTCGCGCACTTCGCTGGCCTGGCGGTCCCAGGCAGCACGGTTGTGATCGATCAGGGCCTGTCCATGGTTCATGCGTGCTCCTTGCCCGGTGGGCGCCAGTCCAGATCCTGGAAGGCCGGGCTGGCGAAACACTCGCCCAGAAAATCCAAGAATCGCCGCATGATAGCGGGCTGCTGGCGCCGCGATGCGTACACGGCATGAATGCCGAGTTCGTCCAGGCTGAACTCGGGCAGCAGCTCGATCAGTTCACCACTGCGCAGCAGCGGCGCCACCTGGTAGGTCGGCAGCATGGCGATGCCGGCGCCGGCGCGCACCGCTTCCAGCAGCAGCGAGGCTTCGTTGGCGCTGATGTTGCCGCCCACCGCCACCGACAGCGAACGGCCATCGCGGTGCAGCTGCCACAGGCTCTTGCCGACGTAGTGATGGGTCAGGCAGTTGTGCGCGGCCAGGTGTTCCGGTGCGGTCGGCGTGCCCCGTGTCTGCAGGTACGACGGGGTCGCGCACAGCACCGAACTGCAGGTCGCCAGCCGCCGTGCGATCAGGCTGGGATCGATCTGGCGGGCAATGCGCACCGCCAGGTCCACGCGCTCTTCCACCAGGTTCACCGTGCGGTCGACCAGCAGCAGTTCGATGCGCGCCGCCGGATGGCGTGCGACGAAGCCGGCCACCGCGCGCGCCAGATGGCTCTGCCCGAACGACACGCTGGCGGTGACCCGCAGCGTGCCGTGCGGCTCGGGATCGTCGCTGGCCAGTTCGCCCTGCAGCTCCTCGCCGATCGCCAGCATCTGCCGGAAGCGCACCAGCGCCGCCTCACCGGGGCCGGTCAGGCTGATCCGGCGCGTGGTCCGGTGCAGCAGGCGCGCGCCCAGCCAGCCCTCAACCTCGGCCAGGTAGCGGGTGACCATCGCCCGCGACATGTCCAGCACCTCGGCGGCGGCGGTGAGGCTGCCGCGCTCGGCCACCTCGACGAACACGGTCATGGCGGTCAATCGGTCCATCTGCTCGATTCCTGCAACAAACAAGCGCGTTATACGCTGTTTCTCGAGCGACTGCAGCGGCCTAGAGTGGCCCCATTCCCACCCCACACCGCCCTACGGAGTCCGGCCATGAAGATCGCCCTCGTTGGTTCCACCGGCAATATCGGCCGCCAGATCGCCCGCCACGCGCTGGCCCACGGCCATGAACTCACTGTCATCGCGCGCAGCGCACAGAATCTGCCGGCCGAGCTGGCCGGCGCGCATCCGGTGATCGCTTCGCTGGATGACCAGGACGCACTGGTCGCCGCCATCGCCGGCCACGACGTGCTGGCCAGCGCCTACGGCCCGCGTCCGGGCGATGACATCGGCCGCGTCGGCGAGGTCGCCGCGCAGCTGGCCGCGGCCGCACGCAAGGCCGGCGTGCCGCGCCTGGTGGTGGTCGGCGGCGCCGGCAGCCTGGAAGTCGCGCCGGGCGTGCAGCTGGTCGATACCCCGAACTTCCCGGAGGCCTACAAGCCGTACGCGCTGGCCCACCGCGAAGCCTTCAAGCGCCTGCAGGCGGTGGATGACCTGGACTGGACCTTCTTCTCGCCGGCCGCCGAAATCGGCCCGGGCGAAGAACGTGGCCAGTACCGCGTGCAGCCCAAGGCCTTCCTCGCCGACGCCAGCGGCCACAGCCGCATCAGCTACGCCGACTACGGCGCCGCCTTCGTCGCCGAACTGGAAGCGCACCAGTACCCGAAGCAGATCATCACGGCAGCGTACTGATCGACGCCCGTGCCCTGTAGCCGAAGGCAACGGCAGGAGCCGTTGCCAACGTCGCTTGCGACGGCCCGTAGGGGGCCGGGCAAGGACGCCCGGCATAGCCCACGCTCGGCTCCCCATCCGACACAAGGAATTGCCCATGCGCACCGCTGCCCTGCTGCTTCCCTTCGCACTGGCCGCCAGTTTCACCAGTGCCCCGCTGCTGGCCGCGCCGGCCTCCCCGGCGCACGCCACTGCGCCCCAATCCCAGCTGCGGCTGCAGACCTTCCATCCCGGGCCGCAGGCGATGTTCTCGGTGTCCTCGGTGCTGATCGAAGGCCGCCACGACGCGATCCTGGTCGATGCGCAGTTCGGCGCCAGCGACGCGCGCAGGCTGGTGGACCTGATCCGCGCCAGTGGCAAGCAGCTGACCACGATCTACATCAGCCACGGCGATCCGGACTACTACTTCGGCCTGGCCACGCTGCAGGATGCGTTCCCGAAGGCACGCATCGTCGCCACCGCCCAGACCGTTGCCCACATCCAGCAGACCCAGGCCGGCAAGCTGGCCTACTGGGGCCCGAAGATGGGGAGCGACGCGCCCAAGCGCCTCGTGATGCCGCAGGTGCTGGAGGGCGGAGCGCTGCAGCTGGAAGGCGAGCGCCTGCCGCTGATCGGCCTGGATGGCCCGACCCCGGACCGCAGCGTGCTGTGGGTGCCGTCGCTGCGCGCGATCGTCGGCGGCATTCCGGTGGTGGCCGGCGAGCATGTGTGGATGGCCGATACGCAGACGCCGAAATCGCACGCCGACTGGCTGCAGACCCTGCAGCGGTTGCAGGCGCTGAAGCCGAAGGTGGTGGTGCCGGGGCATTACGCGCCGGGTGCGGCGCTGGATGCCAGCGCGTTGCGCTTCACTGCCGACTACATCCGTGCGTTCGATGCCGAGGCGGCGAAGGCGCAGGACAGCGCGGCGCTGGTGCGGGCCATGCGCGCGCGCTACCCGACGCTGGCCGGCGTGGAATCGCTGGAACTGAGCGCGAAGGTGGCCAAGGGCGAGATGCGGTGGCCGTAAGGTTGGGGGAGTTTTTTTTGCAGGGCTGCGCCCTGCACCTGCTCAACGTCAACGTCAAGAGCGGGCTTGCTGAGGGTTGGCGGGATGGGTCCGCTTGCTGCGCAGCGGGCTCTGGCCCCATTGTCTGACGACTAGATGCCTGTGGGATGGGTTGGGTCGTGCCCGAACAACTCGCCCTGCACCACCGGTTCCTTTTCGCGGAAGCCACCGAGACCGACGCCGACCAAGCGGTAGCGGGTCTCGGCCGGCAGGTCGACGCGGGCGCGCAGGGCCAGCGCGATGTCGCGCAGTTCCTCCATCGATTCCGGCGGACGGTCCGGGGTGAAGCTGCGGGTGAGGATGCGGAACTGGGCGGTCTTCAGCTTCAGCACCACGGTGTGACCGACGCGCTCGGTCTTGCGGGTGGCATTCCAGGTCTTCGCGGCCAGCTCCACGATCGCCTCGGTCAGGTCCTCCAGCAGCAGGTCCTCGGCGAACGTGTCCTCCGACGAGATCGACTGCACCTGCTGGTCCGGCTCCACCGGACGCTCGTCGATGCCGCGCGCGCGGTTGTACAGGCTGCGGCCGAAGCTGCCGAACGCCTCCTCCAGATCGGCCAGCGCCCACTGCCGCAGGTCGCCGCAGGTGACGATGCCCTGTGCGGCCAGCTTGCCCTCCATCACCTTGCCAACGCCCGGCACCCGGTTCACCGGCAATGGCAGCAGGAACGCATCCACCCGCTGTGGCGGAATCACGAACTGACCATCGGGCTTGCGCCAGTCCGAGGCGATCTTGGCCAGGAACTTGTTCGGCGCAATCCCGGCTGAAGCAGTCAGGTTCGTTTCCTCGCGGATCTGCGCGCGGATGGTGCGCGCGATGTCGGTGGCCAGTGCGATGCCGCTCTTCGGCTCGGTCACATCCAGGTAGGCCTCGTCCAGCGACAGCGGCTCGACCAGGTCGGTATGCCGCAGGAAGATCTCGCGGACCTGGCGTGACACCGCCTTGTAACGCGTGAAGTCCGGCGGCACGAAGATCGCATCCGGGCACAGCCGTTCGGCGCGCAGGGCCGGCATCGCCGAACGCACACCGAACACCCGCGCTTCGTAGGAGGCGGCACAGACCACCGAACGCGCGCCACGCCATGCCACAACCACCGGCTTGCCGCGCAGTGACGGATCATCGCGCTGCTCCACCGACGCGTAGAACGCGTCCATGTCGACGTGGATGATCTTGCGCAGTCGGGTCATGTCAGGCGGAAAAGGCAGGGGCGTGCCGGGCTGGCCACACGCCGAAGTATGGTCGTTGCACATCAACAGGATGCGCGTATTCCATTGAAAACACTACGGTTGCGTACGGTTGAAATGTTTGATCGGCGCAGTTTCCACGGGCATCCTCGGTCGCTTGTTTCCCCGTTCTTCGCTTCCAGGATTGTGCTTGATGACCCGTCTCCACGCGTTCAACCGCGAACAGCTGCTGGCCAGCGCACGCGGTGAGCTGTTCGGCAGCGCTGCCGGCCGTTTGCCCAACGACCCGATGCTGATGTTCGATCGCATCACCGAAATCCGCGAGGACGGCGGACCGCATGGAAAAGGCATGGTACGCGCCGAACTGGATATCCGCCCGGACCTGTGGTTCTTCGGCTGCCACTTCATCGGCGACCCGGTGATGCCCGGCTGCCTGGGCCTGGATGCCATGTGGCAGCTGACCGGCTTCTTCCTGACCTGGCTGGGCGCCCCCGGCAAGGGTCGCGCACTGGGCTGTGGCGAGGTGAAGTTCACCGGCCAGGTGCTGCCGGAGGCCAAGCTCGTGCGCTACGAGATCGACATCAGCCGCGTGATCAACCGCAAGCTGGTAATGGCCCAGTCGGACGCCCGCATGTACGTCGATGACCGCGAAATCTACAGCGCGCGCGATCTGCGCGTCGGCCTGTTCACCGAAACCGGGAGCTTCTGATGCGTCGCGTCGTCATCACCGGCATGGGCATCACGTCCTGCCTCGGCAATGATCTGGATACCGTTTCGGCCGCGCTGCGCGAAGGCCGCTCGGGCATCACCACGCTGGCCGACCACGCCGAAGCGGGCCTGCGCAGCCAGGTCGGCGGCCGCGTCGATCTCGATCTGGACGCACTGATCGACCGCAAGCAGAAGCGCTTCATGAGCGATGCGGCGGCTTTCGCCTATCTGGCCATGCGCGATGCCATCGCCGATGCCGGTCTCAGCGCCGAGCAGGTCAGCAACCTGCGTACCGGCCTGATCGCCGGTTCCGGTGGCGGCTCCAGCGAATGGCAGATTGGCGCGGTCGATCTGCTGCGCGAACGCGGTGTGCGCAAGGTCGGACCGTACATGGTGCCGCGCACGATGTGCTCGACGGTCTCGGCCTGCCTGGCCACCGCCTACCAGATCAAGGGCGTCAGCTACTCGCTGTCGGCCGCCTGCGCGACCTCGGCGCACTGCATCGGCGCGGCCGCGGACATGATCCGCCATGGCGCGCAGGACATCATGTTCGCCGGTGGCGGCGAAGACCTGCACTGGTCGATGAGCGTGATGTTCGATGCAATGGGCGCGCTGTCGACCAGCTTCAACGAGACCCCCGCCAGCGCATCGCGCCCGTACGACAAGGACCGCGACGGCTTCGTCATCGCCGGCGGCGGCGGCATGCTGGTGCTGGAGGATTACGACCACGCGGTCGCCCGCGGTGCGCACATCCATGCCGAGCTGATCGGCTACGGCGTGACGTCCGATGGTGCCGACATGGTGGCGCCGTCCGGCGAAGGCGCGGTGCGCTGCATGAAAATGGCACTGCAGGGCGTCGATCGTCCGCTGGACTACCTCAACACCCACGGCACCTCGACCCCGCTGGGCGATGTCACCGAGCTCAACGCGATCCGCGAAGTGTTCGGCGATGGGGTGCCGCCGCTGTCGTCGACCAAGGCGCTGTCCGGCCATTCGCTGGGTGCAGCCAGCGTGCATGAGGCGATCTACTGCCTGCTGATGATGCGCGATGGCTTCGTTGCCGGCTCGGCCAACATCGCCGAACTGGACCCGAAGGTGGAGAGCTTCCCGATCCTGCGCGAAAGCCGTGAGCAGAAGCTGGATACGGTGATGTCCAACAGCTTCGGCTTCGGTGGCACCAACGCCGCGCTGGTGTTCGGGCGGGTGTGATGGGGACAGGTGCCGACCAGCGGTCGGCACCTGCCGGAGCGGTTGCCATGGATGTAGCGCCAGGCCCATGCCCGGCTCAGTGCCAACCAGGGTTGGCTGCTACCTCGGCAGCAGCGGCAGCAGCAGCGCATGCGCGTCCACCAGCGAGCCGACGATGCGATGGCCCAGTGCGCGCAGCGCTTCATCCGGATGCACCAGGTCTGGCACCTGGATGACGGTCATGCCGGCCGCCAATGCGGCGCGCGTACCGGCCGGTGAATCCTCCAGCGCCAGACAGCGTTCGGGCGCCTGCCCCAGCCGCTGTGCGGCCAGCAGGTAGATGTCCGGTGCCGGTTTCGGCCGCGCCACATCGCCACTGGTGATCACCGCATCGAAGTACGGCAGCAGTCCGGCCGCCGCCAGCTTGCGGTTGGCCCGCGGCTGCCGCGTGGTGGTCGCCACCGCGCGCGGAATCGCGTGCGCCTTCAGCAGTTCCAGCAGCTCCAGGATGCCCGGCCGCAGCGGCAGGCCGGTCTGCGTGCGCGCTTCGTACAGCTCATGGCAGCGTGCCGCCACCGCCTCGATCACGCTGTCCCCGATGCCCTGCGCGCGCAGCAGCGCGTGCGTATCCCGATCACCGAGGCCGACCATGCGCAGGAACACCGCCTCGTCCAGGCCGAGGCCGAATTCTTCGGCGGCCTCACTCCAGCAGGCCAGCGAGACCCGCTCGCTGTCGATCATCAGGCCGTCCATGTCGAAGATGACGGCGTCGGGCAGGAACGGCAGCGCGGTGATGGAGGTCATGGAGCGAACAACGTATCCAGGTCGGTGGATGTGAGCTGCCGCCATTGCCCCTCGTCCAGTCCCTGCAGGTCCAGCCCGCCAACGCGGCTGCGGTGCAGGGCCTGCACGTGGTTGCCGGTGGCGGCGAACATGCGGCGTACCTGATGGTAGCGGCCTTCGTGCAGCACCAGGCGCGCGCGACGCGCATCCAGCACTTCAAGTTCAGCCGGCAGCAGGGGCGTCTTCTCCGACTCCAGCATCAGCGTGCCGCTGGCGAACAGTGCCACTTCGTCGCCGCGCAGGTCCTCGCTCAGCTCCACCTCGTAGACCTTGGGCAACTTCGACTTCGGCGAGATGATCCGGTGCAGCAGGCCACCATCATCGGTCAGCAGCAGCAGGCCACTGGTCTCGCGGTCCAGGCGCCCGACCGTGGACAGCACCGGATCGCGGTCGCGGAAACGCGGCGGCAGCAGGTCGTAGATCAGGCGGCCGGTGTCCTTGGTCGAGCAGGTGTAGCCGGCCGGCTTGTGCAGCGCGATCGACAGTCCCACCGGCGGATCCAGCGGCTCGCCATCAACGCGGATGGCCTCGTGCGGCACTTGGTCATCGGCGTACAGCACCTCGCCGTCGGCGTCCGTGACGCGTCCTTCGCGGAACATCCACTGCACCTGCTTGCGGCTGCCATAGCCCAGGTTCGCGATGTGCTTGACCAGCTTCATCGGCCTTTCCCCTTCACGGCTTCGACCAGCTTGAAGCCGTCGCGCTCGGCGACCACGCGCACCGCACCGAAGCTCTCGTTGAGCGTGTATTCGTAGGGCAGGTGGCGGTTGGCCACCACGTACAGGCGCCCCCCCGGACGCAGCGCCTGCGCGGCCACGGCGATGAAGCGCTGGCCGATGTCAGGGCGGTCGGCGCGCGACGGCGTGTGGAACGGCGGATTGCTGATGATCACGTCGTAGCCCGGCTCGATGCCGGCGGTGACGTCCTGCCACAGGAAGCGCAGCGGCAGCGGGCGCGGCGGCGGCGCCAGGTTCAGCTCGGCCAGCGCGAGCGCGCGCTGCTCGGCCTCGTACAGGTCGAGCGCGGTGATCTTCGGGCAGCGCTCCAGCAGCTCGCGCGACAGGTAGCCGTAGCCGGCACCGAGATCGGCGGCGCGCCCGGCCAGATCGGGCGGCAGGTGTTCGGCCAGCAGTGCCGACGCCGGATCGATGCGGTCCCAGGCGAACACGCCCGGACGGCTGAGGAAGCGGCCACCGACGATCGGGCGCACCGCATCCAGTGCCGACCAGCGCTTGGCCAGCTCGGCATCGTGCTGGCCCTGCAGCGGTGCGGTCCAGTACACGCGGCAGTGGTTCTTGGTCAGGCTCCCGCCAAGGCCGGTCAGCTGCTTGAGGTCGCCCTCGCCCGAGCGCGCACCTTCGTTGTTGGACTGGCAGGCGACGATGCGGCCGCCATCGGCGACCAGCGCCAGCGCGCGGGCGAAAAGCGCACGCGCCTCTTCACGCTGGCGCGGCGGCAGCACCAGCACCAGCGGGTAGCGGCCCTTGCCGGCGGCATCGTCCAGCTGGCCACGGACGGTCCAGCCGGCGGCCTGCTGCAACGGCTGCGCGAACGGGGCAAAACTCTGCTCGCAATGCACTTCGCGAGTGCCAGCGGCCTCGCGCAACGGCCAACCGTCGCGGGCACGCAGGAAGGCCACCGGACCCTCCGGCCAGCGCAGGGCGCCTTGGGAGAATGGCAGGAACAGGGTCTGCAGGGGGGCGTCGTCGCTGGAGGCCATCGGCGCGGGTACTTCAAGCGTGAGGGCCGTCCATTGTACCGGCTTGGCCGCGCTGGCCCCGGCTGGCCGCTTTGCGAAACCCGAACGGGGCCTTGATCCGCCAGCAACATTGGAACGTTCAGGGTAGAGGCTCCCCCCGGAAACCCAGGAGAACCTGCATGCGAGCCTTGTTCGTCGGTGGCGTGGTCGACAACAGTGAAATGGACCTGGAAGGCAGCCATCCGCCCGTGCATTACCCCGAGGACACCGGCGGCGGCCACTCGCGCTACCGGCTGCACCAGATCGGCCATGGCGCCGACGGCAGCGTGGCCTATGCGGTATACGGAGCGCCCGATCTGGCCGATGCCGAGGTTGCCCGGGTAGCGGAAGAACGTGCCTATGCGCGCCGGTTCGAGGCCACGCCGACGCTGTTCGAGCATTGATGCGGCGGCGGCCACGCGTGGCGTGGGCTAGATGCGCTCATCCAGGCGTGGCGCGGATCTACTGCGTACCGTGGATGTGGCGCGAGGTATGGCGCATTCCATCAGTAGATCCACGCCATGCGTGGATGATGTCGTCAGACCTTCGGCGGCAGCCTGTCGACGCTGGCGATTTCGTCCAGCCAGACGTGATGCTGCTGCACCGGTGCGTCGTAGTCGTCCAGCCTCAGCTGGCCGTTGCTGCCTTCATCGCCGGCCTCGTTGCGGTACTGCTGTACGGTCGGCTTCACTGCCACCGTGCCCAGCAGGCGACGGCCGTCGTGCAGGGTGAGCTGCACCTGCGTTTCGCCTTCCAGCTGCGGCAGCAGGGCTTCCAGGCGCGCGATCTGCGCCGGGTCGGTATGGATACGGGGAGCTGTGCGGGACATCGGTGACCTCCTGCATGCAGGGTCACCGATCGGCCGTGAAGTTTCAGTGCAGCGCGTTGTCGGCGCGGGGTGCCTGCACCTTGCGCACGGCGGCGACCAGCTGTGCCACCGAATACGGCTTGGCCACATGCTCCTGGAAACCCGATGCCAGCGCGCGGCGACGGTCGTCGGCACGCGCCAGCGCAGTCACTGCGACCGCCGGCAGGGTCGCCGCGTCCACGCCCATGTCCTCGCGCAGCGTGCGCACCAGGCCATAGCCATCCATACCCGGCATGCCGATGTCGGTCAGCATCACGTGGTACTGCAGGTGCCCATTGTCGGCCAGCAGTGCCAATGCTTCGCCGGCCGAGCTGGCTGCCGACACGCTGGCCCCCTGCTCTTCCAGCATGCGTCGCAGGTACTCCAGCACTTCCGGCTGGTCTTCCACCGCCAGCACATGCGTGCCGCGCAGCGGATACGGCTCGACAAGCGCCGGCTCCAGGATCGGGCCGCTGAACACCTCGCGCAGCGGGCGGCGCTCGGCGTCGGGATAGTGCTGCGGCAGGCGCACGGTGAAGGTGGCACCGTGGCCATGACCATCACTGGCGGCAGACACGGTACCGCCATGCAGTTCGACCAGCTGCTGCACGATCGCCAGGCCCAGGCCCAGGCCGCCATGACGGCGCGTGGTGGTGCCGTCGGCCTGGCGGAAACGGCTGAACAGATGGTTGAGGAATTCCGGCGCAATGCCGTCGCCGGTATCGCTTACGGTGATTTCCCAGTGATTGCCATCGGCCCGCAGCTGCAGATCGATGCGGCCTTCGGCCGGGGTGAACTTGATCGCGTTCGACAACAGGTTCCAGAACACCTGCTGGAGGCGGGTGGCATCACCCAGCACCAGGCTGGGCTGCTCGGGCAAATGAAGGTGCACGTCCAGCGCCTTGCCTTCGGCCACCAGCTCCTGTGCACCGACCGACTCGCTGAGCAGCAGCTGCAGGTCCACCACTTCCACTTCCAGCTGCACCTTGCCCAGCAGCATGCTGCTGAGGTCGAGCATGTCCGAGATCAGCCGCTTCTGCGCACCGGCGCTGTTGGCGATCACGTTCAGGCCCTTGAACAGCGGGCTGGTGCTGTCTACGCGCTGCAGCAGCAGTTCGCTCCAACCCAGGATGGTGGTCAACGGCGTGCGCAGTTCATGCGACAGCGTGGCCAGGAATTCGTCCTTCAGGCGGGCCATGTTCTCGGCCGCGCTGCGTGCGGCGCGCTCGGACTGCAGCAGCTCCTCGCGCGCCAGTTCGATCTCGCGGCGTTCGGTGACGTCCGGGCTGCTGCCGGCCAGGCCGATGAAGCGGCCCATCCGCGAGAAACGCGGGCGGGCGTTCATCTCCAGCCAGCGCCACTGGCCATCGGCACGGCGGGCACGCACCAACGCATGCATCGAACGCTGCGCCTTGAGCGCTTCCTGCAGCTCGTACTCGAACACCGACGCGTCGTCCGGATGTACCAGCCCACGCCAGACATCTTCCGGCACGCGCGTCTCATCGCCACCGAAGAACTCGCTGAAGGCGCTGTTGACGAAACGGGCGTGGCCGCGCTCGTCGAGCACCCACACCGGCATCGGCAGGCCGTCGGCCAGCGCACTGAAACGGGCTTCGCTCTCGCCCAGCTCCACTTCCATCTGCTTGCGGGCGGTGATGTCGAAGAACAGGATGCCGACCTTGTCCTCGCCCGGCCGGCCCACGCGCACCGCATCGACCGCGAACGAGCGGCCCAGCGCACGCGCTTCCATCTCGAACTGCGCCGGGCGGCCGCTGCGCGCGACCTCACCGTAGATGCGGAACCAGTCTTCCTCGTGCTGCGGCTCGAGCACGCTCATGCGCTTGCCGCGCGCATCCTTCATGCCGGTATGGCGTTCGAAGGCATCGTTGACTTCGAGGAAGCGGTAGTCCACCGCACGGTCGCCCTCGAACAGCACCTGGATCACGCAGAAACCGGCGTTGATGCGCTCAAGCACGCCGTGATGCAGGTCGGGTTCGGACGCCTGCACCATCATCGGTGGGCGCTCCACTAGGGGCGGCAGTGTGGACAAGGGCGTGTGGACAGGCCAAGTTGGAGACACAGCATCTTCCAGAGAGCGTATTCACAGCGTCAAGCGCCGTCAGTCACGGTTGACGACAATGAATTGGCGGCAACCACTCTTGCGCATGACGTAATCGGCCATTGCGATGGTCTCTGAGCGGGATCACACTCGATCTGTGATCAACATCGTCCCCTCACGTGGGACGCAGGAGACCGTCATGAAACGCTCACTTGCTACTGCGCTGTTGCTTGCAGGCGTCCTGGTGGCGGCCGGTGCCATCGCCGCGCCGCGCACCGTGACCGATCCCGAAGCGCCCCGGGCGCTGCAGGCCGATGGCCCGGTCAGCGTGAAATGGGACGATCCGGCCAAATTCACCGAAATCCGGCAGAGCAGCAACCGCTTCGAGGCCGAACGCGGCGACTGGGTACAACAGCTGGCGCGCTACCTTCAGACCACCGCAGCCAAACCGCTGCTGCCGGGGCAGACGCTGGACGTGACCCTGGTCGACATCAAGCGTGCCGGCGACTACGAGCCCTGGCACGGCCCGCGCGGACGTGACATCAGGGTCATGCGCGACATCTACCCGCCGCGGATCACCCTGCAGTACACGTTGAAGGACGCCAGCGGCCGCATCATCAGTGAAGGCGACGCCCGCCTCAGCGACACCGGCTACCTGCAGGGCGGCGGGCTGCTGAGCGACAGCGATCCGCTGCGCTACGAGAAGCGCCTGCTCAATGACTGGGTGAAGCGGCAGCTGACCAGCCAGGCCACCGCCGCACGGTAAGGCCAGGCAACACGATCCCGCGGCGGGCGCCGTCCGGGTCGGCATGCCTTCATGGTGCCGCCCATGGCTCGGCGCTTCCTGCGGCTTCCGGTAGTGCCGGCCGCTGACCGGCATCGCCACGCGTTCCCGGAGCCGAGCGCAGGCTCGGCTCTACACGTACACCTTGGCCACGCGCTTGACCGCACACGGCAGCTGATAGGCGCTTACGCCACAACGCGGTGCCAGTTCCGCCAACGTCGGCGCACTGCCCCACAGTTCCACCACGCTGCCCACCGCGGCCTGCGGATGCGCCGTCAGGTCCACGGTCAGCATGTCCATCGACACGCGGCCGATCAGCGCGCCGGGCTGGCCGTCGATCAGCACCGGAGTCCCGTTCGGGGCGAACTGCGGATAGCCATCGGCATAACCCAGCGCAACCACGCCGACGCGGGTGCGTGCCTTGGAAACGAAACGCGCGCCGTAACCGACCGGCTCGCCGGCCTCGATCCAGCGCTCGGCGATGACCTTCGACTGCATGGTCATCACCGGGCGCAGCCGCGCGGTGATCTCCGAGGCCTCAGGCAGCGGGTTGGCGCCGTACAGCATCAGGCCCGGGCGCACCCAGTCGCTGCGCACATCCGGCCAGCCCAGCAGCGCAGGTGAATTGCACACGCTGGTCTCGCCCTCCAGGCCATCGATGGCACGGGCGAAGGTCGCGGCCTGCTCGTGGGTACGTTCACTGTCCAGTTCGTCGGCGCGCGCCAGATGGGTCATCAGCACGATGCGCTCGACCTGCGGCAGCGCCGACAGTCGCGCATGCGCGGCGCGGAAGCGGTCCACGTCCAGGCCGAGGCGATGCATGCCGCTGTCCAGCTTCAGCCACACCGTCAGCGGGCGCGGGCTGTCGAAGCCGGCCAACGCTTCCAGCTGCCACGGCGAGCCGACCGCGAACCAGAAATCATGCTCTGCCACCAGCGCCATGTCGCTGGGCTCGAAAATGCCTTCCAGCAGCAGGATCGGCGCACGGATGCCAGCCTGGCGCAGCTCCAGCGCTTCCTCGATGGTGGCCACGCCGAAGCCATCGGCCTCGCCTTCCAGCGCCTGTGCACAACGCACCGCGCCATGGCCATACGCATCGGCCTTGATGATCGCCAGGGCCTTGCCACCGCCCAGTTCACGGGCGAGGCGGTAGTTGCTGCGCAGGGCGCCCAGATCGATCAGCGCGCGGGCAGGACGCATGTGCGGTTCTCATGTTGCGGGGCGTGACCGTACTGGCCGTAGCGGAAAATATCCAGGCCTTCGGTGCTGATCTGCGGCTGGCGCGCGCTCATCAGGTCGGCCAGGTAGCGGCCCGAGCCGCAGGCCATGGTCCAGCCCAGGGTGCCGTGGCCGGTGTTGAGGTACAGGTTGCGGAACGGCGTGGCGCCGATCACCGGCGTGCCGTCCGGGGTGGCCGGGCGCAGGCCGGTCCAGAACTGCGCGCGCGACAGGTCGCCGCCCTTCGGGTAAAGGTCGCTGACCACCAGCTCCAGGGTCTGGCGGCGGCGCTGCGACAGCGACAGGTCGAAGCCGGCCACTTCGGCCATGCCACCGACGCGGATGCGGTCGTCGAAGCGGGTCACCGCCACCTTGTAGCTCTCGTCGAGGATGGTCGAGGTCGGCGCCATCGCCGGGTCGGTGATCGGCAGGGTCAGCGAGTAGCCCTTCAGCGGGTACACCGGCAGGCGCATGCCCAGCGGTGCCACCAGTGCCGGCGAGTAGCTGCCGAGCGCGACCACGAAGCGGTCGGCGGTTTCCAGCTTGCCGCCGATGCGCACGCCGGTGACGCGGTCGCCCTCGAACTCCAGGCCGGTGATGTCCTGGTCGAAACGGAACTCGACGCCGGCATCGACGCACATCTGCGCCAGGCGGCGGGTGAACAGCTGGCAGTCGCCGGTCTGGTCACGCGGCAGGCGCAGCGCGCCGACCAGGCCGTCGACGTGGGCCAGGGCCGGTTCGGCCTGGATGATGCCGGCGCGGTCGAGCACCTCGTACGGCACGCCGTACTGGGCCAGGATCTCGATGTCCTGCGCCGAGGCGTCCAGCTGCTGCTGGGTGCGGAACAGCTGGGTGGTGCCCAGGTCGCGGCCTTCGAATGCGATGCCGACCTGCGCGCGCAGCTCGTTCAGGCAGTCGCGGCTGTACTCGGACATGCGCACCATGCGCGCCTTGTTGATCGCATAGCGCTCGTGGGTGCAGTTGCGCAGCATCTGCCACAGCCAGCGGTACTGGGCCAGGTCCATGCCCGGCTTGATCGCCAGCGGTGCATGCTTCTCGAACAGCCAGCCGATCGCCTTCTTCGGCACACCCGGAGCCGCCCACGGCGAGGTATAGCCGAACGACAACTGGCCGGCATTGGCGAAGCTGGTCTCCAGCGCCGGGCCGGGTTGGCGGTCGATGACCGTGACTTCAAACCCGGCCTGTCGCAGGTACCAGGCACTGGTGGTGCCGATCACGCCGCTGCCAAGAACTAGGACTCGCATGGGATTTCTCCAACCCGATCATTCCCTGCACTGAAGCGTGCCGGGACCACAATTGGGGAAGTATAGACAGCCAATGCCAGTTGATTTGCCTGTTTTAAAATCAACCGTCAGGATGTTCTCCTGCAATTCATTCCCCAAGGTTGACGGCCATGGCCACCCGCACCCGCGAACTGGACAAGATCGACCGCAAGATCCTGCGCATCCTGCAGGCCGAAGGCCGCATCTCCTTCACCGAACTGGGTGAGCGGGTCGGCCTGTCGACCACCCCGTGCACCGAGCGCGTGCGACGGCTGGAACGCGAAGGGGTGATCACCGGCTATCACGCGCATCTGGACCCGGCCGCGCTGAAGGCCAGCCTGCTGGTATTCGTGGAGATCAGCCTGGCCTACAAGTCCGGCGACATCTTCGAGGAGTTCCGCCGCGCCGCCCTGAAGCTGCCCAACGTGCTGGAGTGCCACCTGGTGTCGGGCGACTTCGATTACCTGCTGAAAGCACGGATCAGCGAGATGGCGTCCTACCGCAAGCTGCTCGGCAGCACCCTGCTGACGCTGCCGCATGTGCGTGAGTCGAAGAGCTATATCGTGATGGAAGAGGTGAAGGAGACGCTGAGCCTGCCGATTCCGGACTGAGCCGGTTGGGGGGTGGGGTCAGAGCCCGCTGCGCGGGATCCGACCCCGGCCAGGGTGCTGCACGGGGTCAGATCCCGTAGCGAGAGCTCTGACCCCAGATCCGTCAGCGCTGCTGCGGGTGCTTCTGCGAACGCTGTTCCTGCTGCTTGCCGCTCTTGTGCGGCTGCTGCTGATCCATCTGCTGCTGTTGCTGTTGCTGTTGCTGCTGCGGGTTGCGGCCCTGCGGTTCCTTGCCGGGATGACGGTTCTGCTGGTTTTTCATGATCGCGATCCAATGGACAAAGGAGAAGCGGCGGCGGAATGCCGGCGCACAGCCAAAGTGGTCCCGGATCGGTTAATCGCAGGCGAAAAAGCAGTGAGCGCCGGGATGCTGTTTTCCACAGTTCAGCTACACCGCCCGGCGCTACCGGACCTGCTGCCCGTCGCCCTGCGGCACGCTGTCGTAGTAACGGCCGGTGCGCGAATCGAACACACGGTTGGGACCGGCCGGGCGCACCCCGGGAAGGATGCGCCCGTTGCGGTCGTAGACCTTGTCGGCCGGCTTCGGCACCGCCATCGGCGCAACCTGGGCCGGGCCGGTGGACTTGATCGGCTGCGCCGGCTGCGGCGAGGGCAGCACCTGCGGCTGCGGGCGGGCGGCCTGTGGCGGCGGTGGCACCGGTGCGGGCGCCACGGTGGTGCTGCTGCGGGTGGCGGTCGGGTCGGCAGTCGGCACCTGGGCCAGCGCCAGCGCGGGCAGCAGGGCGCTCAACAGCAAGGGAAGGGCTGGTTTCATGGCACGCTCCAGCGTGGATCGGCTTCACCATGCGCCTGCCCCCGTGTGCCGGCCATGAACGGCCATCGCCAACGGCCATCACACTTGCAAGGTGCCGCCGCCACCCCCACGTCTGCTCGCATCCCCAGGCCATCGACCCCACGGAGCGCCGCCATGACTGCCTTCGACCTGACGCCCCCCACTGCCACCCAGACCGAGGCGCTGGTCGCCGGCCTCAGCAGCGAAGAGCGCCGCGTGCTGCTGCAGCACGGCACCGAGGCACCATTCTGTGGCGTGTTCCTCGACAACAAGCGTGAGGGCGTCTACTGCTGCCGGCTGTGCGCGTTGCCGCTGTTCCGCTCCAGCACCAAATTCGATTCCGGCACCGGCTGGCCCAGCTTCTTTGCCCCGTTCGACCCGGCGCATGTGCGCGAGATCCGCGATACCAGCCACGGCATGGTCCGCACCGAGATCATCTGCGCGCGCTGCGGCAGCCATCTGGGCCACGTGTTCCCGGACGGCCCGCCGCCTACCTACGAGCGCCACTGCCTGAACTCGGTCTCACTTTCGTTCACCGGCAACGGCGAACCGTGGCCTGACCCGTTGCAGCGTGGCGGCGCCGAAAGCGGCGTGGCGGGCTGAAATGCCCCGCTGACCGATTTCACAGAATTCCCTCTTCAGAAAACCAGGTGATGGGCCGACAAGGAGATATCCCCGCTCCTTGCGTCGCGCCATGCTCATCATCGTTGGATTCCTGGTCGTCATCATCAGCGTGCTGGGCGGCTACCTCGGCGCACATGGCCGGTTGGGAGCGCTGTGGCAGCCCTACGAACTGGTCATCATCGGCGGTGCCGCGCTGGGTGCGTTCCTGGTCGGCACCCCGGCCAAGACGGTCAAGCAGACCCTGCAGGCGATGGTGGGCGTGTTCAAGGGCCCGCGCTACAAGCAGCAGGACTACATCGATGTGCTCAGCCTGCTTTACGAACTGCTCAACAAGGCGCGGCGCGAAGGCTTCATGGCGCTGGAAGACCATGTCGAGCGCCCGGCCGAGAGCGCGCTGTTTGGCAACTACCCCAAGGTGCAGGCCGATCACCACCTGATCGACTTCATCACCGACTGCCTGCGCCTGATGATCGGCAGCAACATCGAGCCGCACGAGCTGGAGCCGCTGCTGGAACTGGAGCTGGAAAAGCACCACGCCGAAGCCATGGCGCCGTCGCAGGTGCTGACCAAGGTCGCCGACGGATTGCCCGGTTTCGGCATCGTGGCGGCGGTGCTGGGCATCGTCATCACCATGGGCTCGATCGGCGGCGACATCGTCGAGGTCGGTGGCCACGTCGCCGGTGCGCTGGTCGGCACCTTCCTCGGCATCCTGCTGGGCTACGGCTTCGTCGGCCCGATGGCGGCGGCGATGGAAGCCCGCGCCGAACAGGACAGCCGCATCTACGAGTCGGTGAAGACCGCCCTGCTGGCCTGCCTGCGCGGCTACAACCCGAAGATCGCGCTGGAGTTCGCCCGCAAGACGCTGCCGTCGAACGTGCGCCCGGCCTTCTCCGATTTCGAGCAGCACCTGAAGACGGTCAAGTAAGCCATGGCCGAGACCAAGCCCACCGTCATCGTCCGCCGGGTCAAGAAGGCCGGCCACGCCGCCCACCACGGCGGCTCGTGGAAGGTCGCCTATGCCGACTTCGTGACCGCGATGATGGCGTTCTTCCTGGTGCTGTGGCTGATGGCCACCACCAACAAGAACGACCGCGCCGCCATTTCCGAGTACTTCCGCAATCCCAGCCCGTTGAGCGGGCAGAGCGCCACGCCGGCACCCGGGATGGCCGGCCCGGGCGGCGCCAGTACCTCGATGATCAAGCTGGGCGGTGCCACCGACATCTCGCGCGGCAACAGCAACGACCCCTTCCAGAACCAGAAGGAAGCGGTGCCGCAGCCGGTGGACCAGCAGCAGCGCGACAAGCAGCAGCTGGAGCAGCTGATGAAGGAGCTGCAGGAAGCGATCAGCAAGAGCCAGGCGCTGGAGCCGTTCAAGGACCAGCTGCTGCTGGACCTGACCCCGGAAGGCCTGCGCATCCAGATCGTGGACAAGCAGAACCGGCCGATGTTCGACCTCGGCAGCGCCACGCTGAAGCCGTACACCCAGCAGATCCTGCACGAACTGGCCAATTACCTGAACCATGTGCCGAACCGGATCAGCCTGACCGGCCACACCGACATCACCGCGTATTCGGCCGCACACGGCTACGGCAACTGGGAGCTGAGCGCTGACCGTGCCAACGCCGCGCGGCGCGCGCTGATCGACGGCGGCCTGGACGACGGCAAGATCACCCGCGTGGTGGGCCTGTCCTCGTCGGTGCTGTTCGACAAGGCCGACCCGCAGAACCCGATCAACCGCCGCATCAGCATCGTGGTGATGACCCAGGCCGCCGAAGCGGCTGCCCTGGCCGGCGCCGGCCCGCAGGTGGGGCTGTCGGCGCCCACCGCCGATCCGGACGTACAGGCCGCGCAGGGTGAGGCAAAGTAGACCGTGGGTGCGGACCAAGGTCCGCACCCACCAGGGGCATCACCCGGCGCACCCGCTACAATGGCCGTCTTTCCGTTTCCAGGTGACCCGACCTCATGTCCCAGAACTCCAAGGCCAAGCGCGACAAGCGCAAGAAGCAGCAGGGCAAGCGCCCGTTCCTCCGTCTGAACGCCCAGCAGCAGGTGCAGAACCATGCCGTGCTGACCAGCGAAGACGGCCAGGTGGTCGCGGCCATCGGCCTGCAGGGCCGTGAGTGGCTGCTGGCCATCGGCGGCCAGACCATGGGCAACGCCGAGAACCCCGTGCCGATGCTGGCCATGCTCAAGCACCTGGCCAACGTGCAGGAGAAGGAAGGCCGCAAGGTCAACCTGGAATACTCCGAGCTTCTGCAGAAGCTGCTGGACACCCTGGCCGAAGAGTCCGGCCAGACCGCTGACGAGTACCTGGACAAGCTGGTCGCCGAGTTCGAAGGCGTCGAAGCCGCCGACGGCGAGGACGACGCAGCCGCCGAGGGCGACGTGGCCGACGCCGCTGCTGCCGACGCCGAGGCCGCCCCGGCCGCCGACAGCGACAGCAAGCCGCAGGCCTGAACCGGCCGCGGCGGTGACGGTCTACGTCGATGACGCGGTGCATGCCTGGCGCGGACAGCGCTGGGCGCACCTGATGGCCGACACCCTGGCCGAGCTGCACGCGATGGCGGCGCAGCTCGGCATTCCGCCCCGGGCCTTCCAGAACAAGGCCAGCGGCGCCCATTACGACGTCACTGCCGAGCTGCGTGCACAGGCGATCGCGCTCGGTGCGCGGGCGATTTCCCGGCACGCCGACCGCGACCTGGTCAAAGCGGTGATCGCCAACGCCAGGGCGCAATACCGGCCGTAGGCCCGCGCACAAAGCGTGCGGACCAAGGTCCGCACCCACCTGCCCGGCTCAGAACGGGTCGCTGCCCAGCCGGATTTCCACGTTCAGCAGCGAGCACAGCGCCAGCATCGCGTCATCGTCGCGGGTCAGCGCCATCACGCCGCTGAAGCCGTCGCTGCCGGCATCCACGCTCCACAGCGTGTAGTTGTGCTCGCGCAGGCGGTCGAAGGCGGTGGACATCAGCTGCACGCCGTCCAGGTCTTCGGCGAAGTCCTCGTCGTCCAGGTCGCCGCCCCAGTCCAGCTGCAGGTTGAAGCGCGCCGACAGCTCGTTCACCGCCGACTGCAGCGATTCCAGGTCATCGCGCTCCACCTCGAAACCGGACTGCCAGGCAATGGCGGTGAACAGCGCCGGCAGCCAGTCGCTGTCCGCTTCCAGCGGCTGCCCCTCCTCGGCCAGGTGCTCGCGCCAGCGGTTGAACTGCTGCAGGGCCAGCTCCTCGTCGCCCGGGTTGATCAGCACCAGCAGGTTCCAGACCCGCGCCTCGAAATCGTCCTCGTCGAAATCGTGGGCGTCTTCCTCGAAGTCGAAATAGTCGCTGTTGTCGGGCATCGCGGGCACTCCTTGGGGCAGGCCGGCATTCTACGGTTTATCCTGTGCCGCTGAAGTCGGCCGTGGTGGCCGTCACTGTGAATGAAGCGATGAGCGAGACCCCTCCTGACCACCTGGCGATCAATCCGGCCAGCCCCTTCCATGATGCGCAGGCTCTGGAGCGCGGCGTCGGCGTGCGTTTCAACGACGTCGAGCGCGACAACGTCGAGGAATACTCGGTCAGCGAAGGCTGGATCCGCGTGCAGGCCGGCAAGGCCCGTGACCGCCGCGGCAACCCGATGACCATCAAGGTCAAGGGCAAGGTCGAGGCGTACTTCCTGGACCAGAAGCCGGAATAACCGGCTTCTGTAGCGTCGAGCCGTGCTCGACTGCTTTCCGTTCCGGGTTCATGAGGCCTGGGGCAAGAGCAGTCGAGCATGGCTCGACTCAATATCCGGCATCACTCGCGCTTGCGAGACTCCAGCAGGTCCAGGTTGCGGATCAGGCGCCGCGAGATCTCATCGGAGATCACCCCACGCCGGGTCAGCCGGAACAGTTCCTCGCGCTCGGCATTGAGGCCGGCGCTGCGCAGCTGGCGGTAGCCCATTTCCATGCGCCGCACCTTCTCCGGGTCCACGTCGGGCCCATCGTTGTCGCGCTCCAGGTGGCGCTGGTAGAGCAGGCTCACCCGCGACGCGGCGTCGTTGTACAGCTGCACGTTTTCGGTGTTCTGGTTCATCACCAGCTGCTGGCGCATGCGCTCGACCCCGGCCAGCGCGGCCTTCGACGACAGCCGGCGCGCCAGGTCCTCTTCCTTGCGTTCGCCCGAATCGGCCGGCAGCTGCAGGCCCTTCAGCAGCTGTGGCAGCGCGATGCTGGCGCCCAGCAGCGAGAACAGGATCACCGAGGCGGCCAGGAAGATCACCAGGTCACGCGCCGGGAACGCACTGCCATCGGGCAGGAACAGCGGCAGGGTCAAAACACCGGCCAGGGTGATCGCGCCGCGCACGCCGGCCACCGAGGTCGCCACCACGATGCGCCAGTTTGGTGCCTCGCCGCGCTCCAGGCCACGGCGCCGCGCGCGCAGCAGGTTCCAGCGCAGCGACAGCCACACCCACAGCAGGCGCAGCGTGATCAACGCCAGGTTGATCACCACCACGTACACCAGCAGCCACCACGCACTCTGGTGGCCGCTCTCGTTCATGGTGGTGGTGGCGCGTTCGACGATGCCCGGCAGCTGTTCGCCCAGCAGCACGAACATGATGCCGTTGAAGCTGAACTGCAGCATGTTCCAGACCCCGGCGCGCTGCACGCGCATGCTGCCGGAAACGCGGCCGGTCAGTTCCACGTAGCTCATCGCGATGCCGGCGGCGACCGCGGCGAGAATGCCCGAGGCATGGATTTCTTCGGCCAGCAGGTAGGCCGCGAATGGAATGAGCAGGTTGACGAGCATCGCCGCGCCGGGCTCCTCGCCGAAGCGGCGCCACAGCCAGCGCTGGAAGGTGGAGACACCGAGGGTGACCGCCACGCCCACCGCCAGACCGGCCACCGCCACCCACACGAAGGTCAGCGACGCCGTGGCCAACGAGAACGTGCCAGTCATCACTGCGGCCACCGCGAAGCGGAAGCAGACCAGGCCGGACGCATCGTTGAGCAGCGACTCGCCTTCCAGGATGTGCATCAGGCGCTTGGGGATCGGCGCCTTGGAGGCGATCGCACCGACCGCCACCGGATCGGTCGGTGACACGATCGCCGCCAGTGCGAAGCACACCGCCAGCGGCATCACCGGAATCAGCCAATGGATCAGGAAGCCGGCGCCGATCACGGTGAACACCACCAGGCCGAAGGCGAGTTCGAGGATCGCACCCTTGTCGCGGAACAGGCCCTGCTTGGGAATGCGCCAGCCATCGAGGAACAGCAGCGGCGGCAGGAACAGCAGGAAGAACACTTCCGGTTCCAGCGCGTGGCCGCGGTTGAACACCCCGGCGATCACCGCGCCCAGGCCGATCTGAACCAGCGGCAGCGGCAACGAGAACGGCAGGACACGAACCAGGTAGCCGCTGGCGACAACGGCCACCAGCATCGCCAGGACGACTTCAATGGTATGCATGCTTCTTCCAGGAAGCGGCGCGTGGGGAGGCTCGGGGGCCAGCGCCGGAAACCCGGAAAAAACTACCACATGCGGCTGCAACCGCGACGACGGGAAGGGCCCGGCGTCAGCCCCGGCTCATGCCGCCCCATCGAAGCGGTACAGGTCCATGGCCAGGAAACCGGCGTCGATGCCGGCATCGATGCGACGTGCACCGAAGCCGCCCTCGTCCGCCGCGCCCATCGCGAAGAACAGCGGCAGCAGGTGCTCGTCGGTCGGGTGCGCGCGCTCGGCAAACGGCGCCTGGCGGCGATAGTCCAGCAGCGCCTGGCGGTCGTCGGCGGCCAGCCGCTGCTCCACCCACTCGATGAAGGGGCGCACGTATGGCGCTTCCTTGCCGTCCTGGTAGTCGCCCCAGTCATGCAGGTTGTGGGTGATGCTGCCCGAGCCGACCAGCAGCACGCCCTGCTCGCGCAGCGGCGCCAGCGCCCGCCCCATTGCGAACTGGTGCGCGGGGCCGAGCAGCGGCTGGATCGACACCGGCACCACCGGGATATCGGCCTGCGGGCGCAACAGGCGCAACGGCACCCACGCGCCATGGTCGAGGCCACGCTGCGGGTCGATGGCCACCGGCAGCCCGGCGGCAGCGATGCGGCCGGCAACCTCTTCGGCCAGCGCAGGATCGCCCGGCGCCGGGTACTGGAGCTCAAACAGCGCGCGCGGGAAGCCACCGAAGTCGTGGATGGTCGGCGGCCGCGGATGCGCGCCGACCAGCGGCTGTCGGCCCAGCCAGTGCGCCGAGGCCATCACGATGGCGCGCGGGATCGGCAGATCCTGCGCCAGCTCGGCCAGCCGCACGCCAACCTGGCCCGGATGCAGGGCGGTCATCGGCGAGCCATGCGAGATGTACAACGAAGGCAAACGGGACATGGAATTCTCCAGTTGCAGGATCAGGCGGCGATCAGCGCGAACGCAGGGTCCACTTGCCGTCGCCGATCAGGAACAGCACCACCAGTGCCAACGCCCAGAACGCCGGGTATTCCCAGCCGCCGCCCGCGTTGGCGAAGCCGAAGCCGTTGGCCCCGTGCACGGTGACGATGGTGCCCAGCAGCAGCGGCACGCCGGCCAGGCCGACCCAGCGCGCGTAGATGCCCAGCAGCAGCGCGGCGGTGATGACCAGCTCAACCGCGATGGTGAGATAACCGAGCACACCGGGCAGGCCCAGCGATTCGAAGAAGGCCGCGGTACCTGCCGGCGTGAACACCAGCAGCTTGATCAATGCGTGGACCAGGAACAGCACGCCGAGGGCCAGGCGCAGCAGGGTGGCGCCGTAGGGCGCCAGCGGCGGAACAGGAGCGGTGCGGGTGTGCATGGGAGGCGCCTCTGAGAGAACAAGCGCAGCTTATTGCGCCTTCACCGGGCGATAAATACGATGGTTTGACCGTATTTATTTCAGAAGGCGCAATAATGGACACCCTCGATGCGATGCGGGTCTTCGTGGCGGTGGTCGAGCGCAATGGTTTCAGTGCCGCTGCCCAGGCCCTGGGCATGTCCACCGCCGGGGTCACCCGCCAGGTCGCCGCACTGGAGAAGCGACTGTCCACCCGCCTGCTCCACCGCACCACGCGCCGGGTCAGCCCGACCAGTGCCGGCGCCGCCTACTACGCCCGGTGCGTGCGCCTGCTGGCCGAGTTCGACGCGCTGGAAGCCAGCATCGGCGCGCAGGCGCTGGAACCCTCCGGCACGCTGCGCATCAACGCACCGGTCAGCTGGGGCATCGCCCGGCTCGGGCCATTGCTGGCCAGCTACCGCCAGCGCTTCCCGCAGGTCGAGCTGGACCTGGCCCTGTCCGACCGGTTGGTGGACATGGTCGAGGAAGGCTACGACCTGGCCATCCGCATCACCCGCCAGCCGAGCCCGGCGCTCATCGCGCGCCGCCTGGGCGAATCGCGGGTGAGCCTGTGTGCCGCCCCCTCCTACCTGGCCGCGCGTGGCACGCCGCAGACGCCGCACGAACTCGAGGCACACGCTTGCCTGAGCTACAGCTACTGGGCTGCCGGTGACCACTGGCCGCTGCAGGGGCCCGGTGGCGAAGTGAAGGTGGCAGTGAGCAGCCTGCTGCACGCCAACAATGGCGACGTGCTGCGCGAAGCGGCGATTGCCGGGATGGGCGTGATCCTGCAGCCCGACTTCCTGCTGGAAGACGCGCTGGCCGATGGCCGCCTGGTGCGCGTGCTGCCGGAATGGGAGGCCGCGCCGATCGGCATCTTCGCCGTCTACACCAGCCGCAGCCACCTGGCACCGAAGGTGCGCAGTTTCATTGACCACCTGGTGGAAGCCGGGGTGTAGCCGGGTCTGGCGTTTGCCGGCCAGTGGCCGGCACTACCGTCATGTTTCGGTCTGGTAGCCGGCCGCTGGCGGGCATGACCGCTCAAGCAGGCACTTCATCCAACGCGTTGATGATGTGCTCCAGCGGTGCGGGCCGTCCCAGCAGGTAGCCCTGCACCTGGTCGCAGCCATGTGCCGCCAGCCAGTCCAGCTGCCCCGGCGTCTCCACGCCCTCGGCGATGATGGTCAGCCCCATGCTGTGCCCCAGCGACAGCAATGCGCGGCAGATCGAGGCATTGCGCGGATTGGTTTCCACATCCGCCACGAAGCTCCGGTCGATCTTCAGGATGTCCAGCGGCAGGTGCTGCAGGTAAGACATGCTCGAATAGCCGGTGCCGAAATCATCCAGTGACACGCTGATGCCCTGCTCGTGCAGGCGCTGCATGGTCTGCATTGCCTGCGCCGGTTTGCGCATCAGGCTGCTCTCGGTCAGTTCCACATGCAGCGCGCCCCGCGCCAGGCCGAACTCCTGCTGGGCGCGGGTGAACTCGGCCACCAGGTCGCTGTTGAAGAACTGCACGGCCGAGACGTTGACCGCGATCGGCAACTCGCCCCAGCCCGCCTCGACCAGTCGCCGCTGCGCCTTGGCCGCCGCACGGATCACCCAGCGACCCAGCGCAAGGATCAGCCCGGTCTCCTCGCACAGCTGGATGAACTCGTTGGGAGGAATGAAGCTGCCATCGGCCTGTGGCCAGCGCAGCAGCGCTTCCAATGCCGCCGGGCTGCCATCGCTGGCGTGCCGGATCGGCTGGAAGTACAGCTGGAACTCGTTGTCGATGGCGGCATGGATGCGTCCGGCCAGACGCAGCCGATCCGCCAGCCGGGTGGTCACCGCCGCGTCGAACCAGACCACCACGTTGCCCTCGGCGCGCGCCGCATGCGCGGCCTGCGCGGCCATGCCGATGACCTGTTCGGCGCTGTGACCATCGCCGGCCACGTGCACCGCCACGCCGACGCGCGGCTCGAACTGGTGCAGTGAATCCTTGCCGCGCATCGGCGCCGACACGATCTGCAGCAGGTCGTCCAGCACGCGCTGGGTATCGTGCCCGGCGGCGATGGCGAACACGAAATCCTCTGCGGGCTGGAACGCCAGCGTGCCGTAACGCGCGCCCAACCCACCGAGCCGGGTCGCCATCGATTGCAGCACGGCATCGCCGATCTCGCGGCCCAGCGTATCGGCCACCAGCTGCAGGCCCCGCAGTTGCACGAAGGCGATGGTGTAGGCCTCGTCCCGCTCGTCCAGCTGCTCGGTCAGCGCACGCACGTTGAGCAGGCCGGTGGCCGGGTTGTGCCGCGCCTGGTAGGCCAGGTCACGCTCGTAGGCCAGCCGTTCGCTGACATCCTCGGCCAGCACCAGGCACGCCGGCTGGCCATCGAAATCGAGCTTGGACAGGTGCGCGCGCACTTCGAACACGCTGCCGTCCTTGCGCCGGTGCAGGCGCACCGCTGCATCCTGCAGCTCACCGACGCGGGCCTTGGCGATCGCTCCCTTGACCTCGTCCCAGCCTTCGCGCGGGCGGATGTCGAGAATGCTCATCGCCAGGAATTCCTCGCGGCTGTAGCCGTACTGGCGCACCGCGGCGTCGTTGACCTCGATGAAGCGCAGCGTATCGGGGTCGAACACCCAGAACGGCGCCGGATTGCGGTCAAACAGCAGCCGGAAGCGGCGCTCCACCTCACTCATCTGTTCGCGCGCCTGGTAACGCTCGCTCAGGTCGGTCAGCGCGCCGATCATGCGCCGCTCGCTGTCGGCTACCTCCACCCGCTGTCCGCGCGCACCGACCCAGCGCACCTCGCCACCGGGCAGCACCAGGCGGAACACCTGGTCGAGCACCGCGCCGCCGGCGAATGCCTGGTCGAACGCCTGCTGCAGGCGCACGGTGTCGTCGCGGTGCACGCGGGCGAAGAAATCCGCTACCGGCAACGCATCGGTCTGCACGCCGAAGATCTCGCGCGCCAGCGGTGACCAGCGCAGCAGCGCCGCGTCTTCATCCACGTACCAGGTACACACGCGGCCGACCTGATGCGCCAGCCGCAACTCGGCGTGGCCCGCCTTCAGTTCCTCGGCCATCGACTGCTGGCGACGCGTGGTGCGGCGCACCGCATACAGCAGCACCAGCAGCACCGCGATGTAGGCCAGCACGATGGCGATCGAGGCCTGCAGGTAGGGCCACCACGGCGCCAGTACATCTTCGTCGGCCAATCCGATCTGCACCGCCAGCGGGCTGCGGTCGAGCGTGCTGATGGTGGTGATGCGCGGCACGCCATCGACTACGCCGGGCAGGCTGCCCAGTTCGACCACGGCCTGCGTTCCGAGCAGGTCACGCCGCGGAAGGTTGTAGCGACGCCCCACCGTGCCATGCGGATCCGGCACGCGCGCCAGCATGTAGCCCTCGGCATCGCTGATCGAGACCAGCCCGCTGGGGCCCACATCCAGGCCGCCGGCAATGCGCTGCAGTTCGGCGCAGCGCAGCCGCGCCAAGAGCCAGCGGTCGTCGGCCATCGGTAGCGCCAGCGGCACCACCCAGTCACCATCACTGGCCCGCAGCGGTGGCCCGATGTACAGCGCACTGCCCTGCCCGCGGCGCTGCGGGTCGGTCCACAACGGCAGCTGCAAGTCGCCCTTGCCGGCGGTCAGCGCGCGCCCATAGCTGTCCAGCACCACGATGCTGTGCAGTTCGGCATGGCGGCGCAGCACGCCGCTGATCGAGGCATCCAGCAGCGCAGGTGCCTGCGCCGGAACACCACGGAACAGTTCGGCGGCATCGGCGGCAATGCCCGACATCGCCCGCTCCAGGTTGCGCAGCTCCATCGCCAGCAGCCGCTCGCTGCCCACCGCCAGGGCGCGGCTCTGCCGTTGCGCGGCCTCCAGCCGGCGCTGGTGGTCGTTGACCAGCATGGTGGCCAACCCGGCCACCAGCAACACGCCCAGCAGCACGCCGCCCCAGGTGATGGCGCGCAACGGCCGGGCCAACGCCCGCTTCAGCGCGGGCATCGGTCGATCTTCCTTGTGCAGTCGGCTGGCTTCATGCGCGAACGAATCCTCCACATCCCCGACCTCAACGGCCGGCGGACGCCATTCTTGACGCCTGACCCGACCCCGCATGGCCACCTCCCCGAGTCCGCGCAGGGCTCCAGAGGCCAGCATGCACCACCCCGGTGGCGGCGTGAAGATCGATTCCGCGCGTTCAGCCAGATCCTGCACAGGACAGGCCGCACCCCGGGACGGCCAGCCGGGCCGGGGCGGATTAGACTTGGGGTTTTCCGCTGCAAGAGAAGTCCATGTCCAAGCTGCGCCGTCCCACTCTGGCACTGGCCATCGTTGCCAGCCTGTCCCTGGCCGCCTGCGATCGCCCGGCCGATCCTGCCGCCGGCACCGCCGCACCGGCCGAGGCCGCTCCTGCTGCAGCCAAGCCGATGCTGGGCAGCTTCGGCTTCGACGCCAGCGGCATGGACCGCAGCATCGCCGCCGGCGATGACTTCTTCGGCTTCGCCAACGGTACCTGGGTGAAGAATACCGAGATCCCGGCCGACCGTTCGCGCTTCGGCAGCTTCAACGTCATCGCCGAAAAGACCCTGGCCGACACCCGCGCCATCCTCGAAGGCGCCGCCGGTAACAACCAGGCCAGCGGTGACGACAAGCTGATCGGCGACTACTACGCCGCCTACATGGACGAAGCCGGCATCGAACAGCGCGGCACCGCCCCGGTGCAGCCGCAGCTGAAGGCGATCGATGCGATCACCGACAAGGCCGGCCTGGCGCGTGCCCTGGGCGGCGAAATGCGCGCCGACGTCGACCTGTTGAACGCTACCAACTTCTACACCGACCGCCTGTTCGGCCTGTGGGTGTCGGTGGACATGCTGCAGCCGGACCGCACCGCTCCCTACCTTGTGCAGGGCGGCCTGGGCATGCCCGACCGCGACTTCTACCTGGGTGACGGCCGCATGGCCGAGCTGCGCAAGCAGTACCAGGCGTACGTCGCGCAGATGCTGCAGCTGGCCGGCGTCGCCGACCCGGCCGGCAAGGCGCAGCGCATCCTCGCGCTGGAGACCAAGATCGCGCAGGCGCACGCGACCCAGGAAGAAACCAACGACGTGACCAAGGGCGCCAACCCCTGGACCCAGGCCGACTTCAACGCCAAGGCACCGGGCATGGACTGGAACGCTTTCCTTGATGCAGCCGCGCTGGGCGACCAGCAGGACTTCATCGTGTGGCAGCCCAAGGCCGTCGCCGGCCTGTCCAAGCTGGTTGCCACCGAGCCGCTGGAGGTGTGGAAGGACTACCTGGCGTTCCACGCGCTGGACCGTGCCGCCGCCTACCTGCCGAAGAAGTTCGCCGATGCCCGCTTCGCCTTCCATGGCACCGCACTGAGCGGCACGCCGCAGCAGAGCGACCGCTGGAAGCGCGCGGTGGACGATGCCAACCATGCGATCGGCGAGGCCATCGGCAAGCGCTACGTCGAGAAGCACTTCGACGCCAAGACCAAGGAGCGTGCGGACGAGATGGCGAAGAACATCATCGCCGCCTTCGCAAAGCGCATCGATGCACTGTCGTGGATGTCGCCGCAGACCAAGGCGCATGCCAAGGCCAAGGTCGCCGGCCTGACCGTCGGCATGGGCTACCCGGAGAAGTGGCGCGACTACACCGGCCTGGAGATCCGCCGCGATGACGCGCTGGGCAATGCACAGCGCGCCGAGCTGTTCGAATACCAGCGCAACATCGCCAAGCTGGGCAAGCCGGTCGACCACAGCGAGTGGGCGATGCTGCCGCAGACCATCAATGCAATGAACGTGCCGCTGGAGAACCGCTTGGTGTTCCCGGCCGCGATCCTGCAGCCGCCGTTCTTCGACGGTGCCGCCGATGACGCGGTGAACTACGGTGCGATCGGCGCGGTGATCGGCCATGAGATCAGCCACGGCTTCGACAACGCCGGTGCGCTGTTCGATGAAACCGGCAAGCTGCACAACTGGTGGACCGCCGAGGACCTGAAGCAGTTCAACGCCGCTGGCGATGCGCTGGCCGCGCAGTTCAGCAGCTACGAGCCGTTCCCGGGCGTGCATGTGAACGGCAAGCTGACCCTGGGCGAGAACATCGCCGACGTGGCCGGCCTCGGCACCGCCTACGACGCCTACCAGCTGTCGCTGCAGGGCAAGCCGGGCCAGACCCTGGAAGGCTTCACCCCGGACCAGCGCTTCTTCCTCGGCTTCGCCCAGGCCTGGCGCAGCAAGAGCCGCGAGCAGGCGCTGCGCAATTCGCTGCTGACCGATGTGCACGCACCGGGCCAGTTCCGCGCGCTGACCGTGCGCAACATCGACGCGTGGTACCCGGCGTTCGACGTGAAGGAAGGCCAGAAGCTGTACCTGGCCCCGGACAAGCGGGTCAAGGTGTGGTGATGCAAGGGAAACGGGCGCCGCAAGGCGCCCGTTTCATTTGCGGGTGGGTGCCAACCCTGGTTGGCGCAATGCCTCGCTCTGGTGGGTGCCGACCTTGGTCGGCACGGAGTAGGAATCCACCCATCGGGTGGACCTACTCGCGCAGGGTCGCCGCCATCAGCAGAGCGCTCGCAGCCAACACCGCGGCGGCCCACAGATTGGCATGCAGGCCGATACCGTCCAGCAGCCTTCCACCGACCCACGCCCCCAGCGCGATGCCGATGTTGAACACGCCCGCGTACAGCGCGGTGGCGACCTCCAGCGCGTGCGGCACCGCCCTCATCATCCCGCTCATCAGGCCGACTGACACGCCGCCGTAGGCCAGCCCCCACAGCAACAACAGTGGCGTCAGCAGCAAGCCGCACGCGATCGCCAGCAGCACGCCGCGCGGATGGCGGGCAGCCAGCGGCCCAGCCATGAAATTGCCGGCGATGCCTGCCATGCCATAGGCGAACAGCAACGCGCCGATCGACGCGGCATCCACGCCCGAGCGCAGGATCAGCAGCGGCGCACATAGGTGAAGGCAACGAAGTGGCCCGCCACCAGCAGCAGGGTCAGGCACAGGCCGCGCTGCAGGCCACGGTGGCCAAGCAGCTGCACGAACAGCGCCGGACGTACCGACGCCGCCACCGGCAACGCGGGAAGCGCTGCAAGATGCAACAGCAGGATCGCCGCACTGAACAGCGCCATCGCCGCGAACGCGAAGCGCCAGCCCAGCGCGTCGCCGATCAATGCACCCAGCGGTACCCCCAGCAGGGCGAGCAGTGCGCACAGGATGCGGCGACGATCGATGCCACCGGCAACGATCACCACCGGCGGTGCGAACAGCGCCGCCAGCAGGGCCGGTAGCGCGATCATTGGCCCGGCAGTGCCGGTGGACGCCCCCAGGTCATCAGCGATCGGGGTCAGCAGGCCGACCGGCAGCATTTCGGTGGTGACCACCGCGAAGGTCGCAAGGCCAACCGCCGACACCGCCGTCCACGGGTGACGGGGCACAGGTGCGGACTGTGCAGGCGAAGCAGCGCTCATCGCGTGGCCTCCGCAACACCGCCAGGTACGCGCGCGCGGTGCAGCGCGTGCTGCGCGAGCGCGGCGAGCAGCAGCACGCAGGTGCCGGCGAGCAACGCGACCCGAAAGCCCGGGCGCACGCCAGCGCCATCGACCACCTGGCCCGCCACTGCCGCGCCCAGCGCGACACCGATGTTCAGACCGGCCAGCAGCCAGGTCATGCCCTCGGTCAGCCGTGCGGCCGGCACGCACTGCTCTACCAGCGACATCGCCACGATCATCGTTGGCGCGAAGAACACCCCGGCCAGCAGCACCGCCATCGCGAGCGATGGCAGGTTGCCGACCCACAGCAGCGGCAGCGCGGTCAGCGCCGTGGCCGCTGCACCCAGCAGCAACAGACGGCGCAGCGGCACCTGCAGGTTCAATGCACCGAACAGCAGGCCAGCGCCGCAGCTGCCCACGGCGTAGGCCGACAACACCAGGCTGGCGGCCAGCGGCTGCCCGCGCTGCTCGGCAAAGGCCACGCTGGTGATGTCGACGGTGCCGACGATCACCCCCATCGCCAGCATCAGCAGCGCCAGCAGGCGGATCTCCGGTTGCCGCAGCAGCGAACGTCGCGGTGTTGCAGTATCGAGGGCCTGCAGCGGCGGCTCGGTGCCCCGTTGCAGCACCAGCGCGGCAACGCCGGCCAGCAGCAGCACGGCCGCAACCAGCACGCCGGCCTGCGGCCACACCGCCACCGACAGCCCCACCGACAACGGCGGCCCGGCGATGAAAGTGACCTCATCAAGCACGGTCTCCAACGAATACGCCGTCTGTAGCTGCGGGCGACCGCGATGGATCGCGGTCCAGCGGGCGCGCACCATCGCCGACACGCTGGGCATGCTGCCGGCCATCACCGCGGCGGCGAACAGCGTCCAGGCCGGCGCGGCCAGCACGGTGCAGGCCAGCAGCACCAGCAGGCCGATCGCGCTGGCTGCGGCCGCCCACGGCAGCACCCTCGCCTGGCCGTGGCGATCGACCCAGCGCGACACCTGTGGCGACAGCAGCGCATAGGTCAGCACGAAGGTACCCGACACGGCGCCGGCCAGCGCATAGCTGCCGCGCAGCTGCGACAGCAGAGTGATGATGCCGATGCCGGTCATCGGCAGCGGCAGGCGGGCCAGCAACCCGGCCAAGGCAAGCCCGGTGGTGCCGGGGGCGGCGAAGAGGTCGCGGTAGGGGGTAGCCATCGGGGTCTCCAGGGCCATGACTTGCCTGACGCAGGCGGCGCCAGGACAATACATACAGAGCGTATGTATAAGAGGCTACATTCATACGTCACGTATGTAAATAATCATGCACTACGTATGTAAGGAGCTCCGGATGGTTCGTCGTACCCGCGCCGAGATGGAAGAAACCCGCGCCAGACTGCTGGCGACGGCCCGCCGAGTGTTCTGCGAGCGCGGCTACGCCGCCACCTCGATGGACGACCTGACTGCGCAGGCCGGGCTGACCCGCGGCGCGCTGTACCATCACTTCGGCGACAAGCAGGGCCTGCTGGCAGCGGTGGTTGCCCAGCTCGATGCCGAGACCGACCCGCGCCTGCAGGCAATCAGCGAAGGTGCGGACGATGCGTGGGACGGGTTCGTGCAGCGCTGCCGTGCCTACCTGCAGATGGCACTGGAACCGGAAATCCAACGCATCGTGCTGCGCGATGCACGCGCGGTGCTCGGTGGCGCTTCACCGGAATCGCAGCAGCACTGCGTGCGGTCGATGCAGCGCCTGATCGAGCAGTTGATTGCGCAGCAGGTGGTGGCGCCGGTGCAGGCACAAGCGCTGGCGTCGCTGGTCTACGGCAGCCTGGCCGAAGCTGCGTTCTGGATCGCCGAGGGTGAGGATGGAGACGCCCGCCTGCCGCAGGCGACGGCGGCGCTGGACCTGCTGTTGCGTGGGTTGAAGGTAGACGTGTAAAGCCTCAGCCACGCAGGGCGTGGATCTACTTCGGAATCCACTCTGGTGGATGCCAATCTTGGTTGGCGCTTCCGCGGCACCGCGCGAAAGACGTGCTAACCAAAGTCGGCACCTACCCAGGCACGTCGGGCCACTCGCGCAGGGTCTCCACCGCCACACCCACGCGCGCGCAGGCGCGACTGGCCAGGCCATCGGGCAGCGCGCGGCGGAACAGCGGTGCCATGCCCTGCATCAGTTTCGCCGACGCTGCGGCCTGCGCACGCTGGCGGCCCGTGCGGTCCAGCATGGCGTCGGCCCAGTCCGGCAGCAGCGCCGCGCCGGCGCCGAGGAACACCTCGCGCGAAAGCCCCGGCACCGGTACTGGCAGGCGCACGCCGGACAAAACCTCCAGCACTTCGCGCGAACGATCGTCCACCCGCAGCTCCGGCTGCCGTGCGCAGAAGTACGCCGCCACTTCCGCTTCGCTGCGCGGCACATCCACCGCACCCAGTGCTTCGGCCACCCGGCGATACTCGTCGTAGTAGCGATCGGCGATGGGCTCCGGCACCGCGCGCCCGTAGCGGCGGAAGCCCTGCAGGAAACCAAACGCTTCGGTCACGTGCACCCAGGTCAGCAACCGCGGATCATCGGCGGCGTAGGGCTCGCCCTGCGCGGTCTGGCCGCGGATCTGCGCATGGATGCGGCGCACCTTGCTCACCAGTGCCTCCACCTCGCCGCGGGGCGCGTAGCTGGTGCCGGCGACGAAGGCGGTGGTGCGGCGCAGCCGGCCCACCAGGTCCTGGCGGAAATTGGAGTGGTCGTAGACCCCCGCCAGCGCGCGCGGGTGCAGGGTCTGCAGCATCAGCGCGCATAACCCGCCGGCCAGCATCGAGGGGAATTCGGCATGCAGCCGCCAGGTCACGCTGTCCGGGCCGAACCAGCCCGGGTCGCCCAGCGGATGGTCGTAATCGATGCCGCTCTGGCCACGCGGGAAGGCCTCCAGCACCCAACGCCGGATTGGCGCGGTGACGGGGCGGGACAGTCGCTGCAGCAGAGCGGGCATCACAGGTCCAGGAAAGGCGGGAACACGGCCACGCGTTGCGCGGTCGGCCCTGATTCTGGGCGATCACGACGCTGGCGGCGAGCCTCCGCACTCAGCGACGGTTTCATGTGCGGCCGCAGCACGTTTCACCCTGCGACATCCTGTCGCAGGCTGCGGACACTATGCTGCATTGCATCAATCTTCACCCATTCAGACGAACCCCTTGCGCTGCTTGGCATTGCGCCCATTGCACGGCTCGCTGGAAGTGCTAGAACTGAGCCCGCCACACCGTCCAATGCTGATCGACGCACGTTCCACAAGGAGCCAGCCATGATTGCTTTGTTCAAGGGTTTGGGAATTCTGCTTCGCGACAACGAGCTCTACAGCAGCCCGTTCGACAAACAGGTCGCGCACTGGCGCAATCTCAGCGAGCAGCAGATCCGCGATGAAGTGGCGGTGATGGCACAGGCCAAGTGCCAATGGCTGATCGCCTCCATCGTCGGCTGGCAGGCGGCATCGCTGCTGATCCTGGGCCTGATCGCCAACTACCTGTGGCGCGACGACTTCCATATCACCTTCACCCGCGTGGTGATCGTGTTCGGTTCTTGGGTATCGATCCTGTTCGTGATCTGGTTCATGGCCAACATGTTCGACCGTACGGCCGGTTTCGAGCGCTGGATGAAGGCGTTCAACAGCCGCGCCCGCATCAGTTCCAGGGCCGACAGCGTCGAGCACGTGGCCGAAGCGCTGGACCTGGCCGAGCACTACCCGGAAGTGCTGGACTACAAGCAGGCGGTCACCGCCAAGCGCGAACTGCGCCATGAGGACATCCGCATCATGACCGAGATCGGGCGCATGAAGCAGCACTCCGAGCTGGTCGGCCGCTTGAACCATGTCGGTGAGAACGAGCATCACCACGACCTGACCTTGCAGCCTGCCTACTGACCCTTCGGGAAAGCGGGGGGACCCACAATGCCACCGTGCGCGATCACGGTGGCATTGTTCTTTCAGCAGCGCGCAACGGTCACATGCCGCGGAACAGGCTCATGAACGGTTGGCTGACCACCAGCGTTTCCGCACGCTGGCGCAGGCGCAGTACACCGCGCCCGGTATCGTCGCGGCTGACCGCTGCCACCGCCTTCATGTTGACGATGGTGGATCGGTGGATCTGGCGGAAGTGCTGCGGATCAAGCACGTCCAGCAACTCACGCAACGGCGTGCGCAGCAGGCTCTCACCTGCGGCCGTAACCACCGTGGTGTACTTGTTGTCGGCGCGGAAGTAGGCCACGTCCTCCAGCATGATCAGCTGCGTCTCGCGGCCATTGCTGGCGGTGATCCAGGCCAGCGGCGGGCGTTCGGCGGCCCCCGGCGATGGCCCCAGCCGCTGCAGCAGGCGCTCCAGCACGGCATCGTCCTGGCGCGTCGATGGCAACCGCGACAGGATGCGCTCGCGGGTCGCCAACAGGCGCTCGTCACTGACCGGCTTGAGCAGGTAGTCCATCGCGCCCTGCTCGAACGCATCGATGGCGTACTGATCGTAGGCGGTCACGAACACCACCTGGGTGCGCGGGCTCAGCTCGGACAGCGCACGTGCCACTTCGATGCCGCTGATGCCGGGCATGCGGATATCGAGGAAGGCGATATCCGGTTGCTTCTCGGCCAGCTGCTCCAGCGCACTGGCGCCATCCTCGCACTCAGCCACCAGCTTCAGTTCCGGCCACAACCGGCGCAGCTGCTCCACCAGTGACTGCCGCAGCAGTTCTTCGTCTTCGGCGATCAGGGCTTCAAGCGGCATGGCTGCGCTCCTTGTGCAACTGCGGCAGGGTCATGGTCGCGGCCACGCCACTGGGGAAATTGGCGACGATCGCCACGCCGGCCTGCTCGCCGCAGGTCAGGCGCAGGCGCTCGCGCAGGTTCTTCAGGCCGATGCCGGTGCCGCTGGTACCCTGGCCGAAGCCGAGGCCGTCGTCGGCCACGGTCACCGTCACGTGGTCATCGAAGCTGCGCGCCAGGATCCAGATCGTGCCGCCGCCCGGCTTCGGTTCCAGGCCATGTTTGATCGCATTCTCCACCAGCGTCTGCAGCGCCATGGCCGGCAGGTGCACGCCATGCAGTTCGTTCGGCACCTGCACCTCCACCGCCAGGCGTGCGCCCATGCGGATGCGCAGAATCTCCAGATACGCACGCGTGCGTTCCAGCTCCACGCCCAGCGTCGACACCGATTCGTCCACCTGCGGCAGCGAACTGCGCAGGTACTGGATCAGATGGCCGAGCATCTGTTCGGCGCGCGCCGGATCGGTGCGGGTCAGCACCTGCGCGTTGGCCAGCGTGTTGTAGAGGAAGTGCGGCTCCACCTGCGCATGCAGCAGGTTCAGGCGCGCAACCGACAGTTCCTTTTCCACCTGGGTCTGTTCGGCAGCAGCCTGCTCGTCGCGGCGCTGGTCGGCCACGCGGCGGCTGATCGCGCGGGTGACCGCTTCGGCGTTCTCGTAGTTGCTGCCCTCATCCAGCGCCAGCAGGTCGGCCCACCAACCGGCATCGGGTTCAAACAACAGGGTGACGGTGCTGGTGCCCTGCCCCGGGGTGACCGTGGCCAGTACGCTGTTGCGCTTGATCGCCAACCGCGCCGGCAGGTTCCAGCGCGACGGCTGGCGGCCGTTCCACGGATCGACGCGGCGCACGTAGGCGCGCACCTGCAGGCTGCCGGCCGAACTTTCCACGTCTTCGACACGCGGTAGTTCGGCAATTGCCGCGTCCACCACCGCGTAGGCCTGGCCGGCATCCATCGGCAGTTCCACCTGGCGCCGCTGGCGCCCGGACAGCGTGGTCGCATCCAGCCGGCCGGCGACCAGCCAGACCCGGCGCATGTGGGTAATCGCGCTGCCCAGCGCGGAGATCATCAGGAACATCGCCAGCAGGCCGAACACCCAGCCGGGGCCGTCGTTCATGCCGCTGAAGATGCCGCTCCAGACCATGCCGGCGACGACCAGCGCGGCGGCCCAGGCCAGCAGGTGGCGGATCAGGAGAGAGAGGCTGGCGAACACGGCGGCGCCTTGGAGGAAGGGGGGTGAGCCGAGCATAGGGCGGCCCGCCAGGCAAACAAGCAGGTTGCGACGAAGGGCCGGAAAGCGGGGACGGAAGCCGTTACGGAAACGCTGGGCACGGCCCGGCGCTTCCGGGGCAGCAATGCCGGCCAGCGGCCGGCACTACCCAACGCCGTTACTTGCGCTGGTCGGCGCTGGCGTCACGCACGGCGCGGAACGATTCGTCCTTGCTCCAGTTCGGCCAGCTGCGCGAGTTGGCCAGCTGGTTGCCCAGCGTGTACAGCACCTCCAGGTCGCGGGCAGCACCGGCGAACACCCAGTCCGGCTGCCATTCGTCGCCCTGCTGGTGGTAACGCTTGGCGGTGTAGTCCTCCGAGGCCTTCTTGCCCGCGGCCACGCCACCGTCCACCCAGTCCTGGCCGGCCGACCAGGACAGCGCCGGCACGCCGCGCTTGGCGAACGGGAAGTGATCGGAGCGGAAGAACAGGCCCGCTTCCGGCTTCGGGTCCGGGGTGTAGCGGATGTCCCAACCCTTGGCGACGTCCTTCAGCCGGTCCAGCAGCTCGAAGCGCGCGGCACCATAGATGCCGAAATCACGCGACGGGCCGAACGGCGCCATGCCATCCATGTTGATCACCGCCACGGTCTTTTCAAGCGGGTACAGCGGATGGGTCGCGTAGTATTCCGAACCCAGCAGGCCCTTCTCTTCGGCCGTGACCGCCAGGAACAGCAGCGAGCGCTCCGGACGCTTGGCCTTGGCGAAACCACGTGCCAGCTCGATCAACGAGGCGGTGCCGCTGGCGTTGTCCAGCGCACCGTTGAAGATGCGGTCGCCGCGTGCATCCGGCTCACCCACGCCGATGTGGTCCCAGTGCGCGCTGTAGATGATCGTCTCGTCCGGATGGTGGGTGCCTTCCAGCCGCGCGGCGACGTTGTGCGAGGTGATCACTTCGGTCTTCACCGCGTACTTCGCATCCAGGCTGGCGCCGCTCAGCACCACCGGCGTGAAATCGCGCCGCTGGGCCTTCTTCTTCAGCGCCTCGAAATCCTGCCCGGCCGAACGGAACAGCTCCACCGCCAGATCGCGCTGGATCCAGCCTTCCAGAAGCGGATGGCTTTCGGCCGGGTTGTCGCGCACCACGTCGAACATGGTGTTGGTATTGGAGCCGGCCACGGTGGCCCAGCCATACGATGCCGGCGCGGTCTCGTGCACGATCAGCACGCCCAGCGCCCCCTGGCGCGCGCCTTCTTCGTACTTGTAGGTCCAACGGCCGTAGTAGGTCATGCCCTTGCCGTCGAAGTCGCCCTGGCCGGTCTCGAAGTCCGGATCGTTGATCAGCACCACGGCGATCTTCCCCTTCAGGTCCACGCCCTTGAAGTCGTCCCAGTTGCGCTCCGGCGCTTTCACGCCGTAACCGAGGAACACCAGCGGTGCCTTGCTGATATCGACGTTGCTGGCGCCGTTCATGGCGGCACGCACGGCAATCTGCTTGCCCTGGTCAAGCGCAATGGTCCTGCCGCCCTGGTGCAGCGCCAGCTGCGGTGTGCCGACGATGTCGCCCTTGCGCAGCGGCACGGCCTGGGTCCACAGGCGCTTGCCATCCTTGAGGTCGCCGCCCGGCTGCAGGCCAGCCTCGGCGAACTGCTTGCTGAGATAGGCGATGGTCTTCTCTTCACCGGCGGTGGCCGGCGAGCGGCCTTCGTAGGCGTCGGAGGCCAGTTCCTTGACGTCGGCAGAGATCCGCGCGCCATCGAATTTCGGGGTGGCCGCCATCAGTGCGCTCGACACCGACAGGGCCAGCATGCCCAGTGCTACTCGCTTCATTGCTCTCTCCAGCAGGGAAATCCTTCCGGAGTGTAAAGGGATTCGGAAAGACGGGGTCAGCCCGGTCCTTGCGCGCGCGACAGCAGGTGCGCGCGTTCGCGGGCGTTGCCGGTCAGCGCGGCGGCGCTCGCGAAGGCTTCGCGGGCATCCTCGGCCCGGCCCAGCTGTTGCAACAGCTCGCCGCGTACCACCTGCAACGGCGCGTAGTCCTGCAACCGTGGCTCGTCCAGCAGCGGCTGCAGCTGCGCCCACGCCGCGAACGCACCATCGCTGCGCAGCACCGCCACCACCCGGTTCAACGCCACCACCGGGGAAGGCTGCACCTGCAACAGCTGCGTATACAGCGAGGCAATGCGTGGCCAGTCAGTCTCCTGCGGGCGCCGCGCGGCGGCATGGCAGGCGGCGATGCACGCCTGCAGCACATAAGGGTCCTGATCGCCACCAGCGGCCAATGCGCGCGCCAGCAGCTGCTGCCCGCGCTCGATCTGCAGCCAATCCCAGCGCGCGCGTTCCTGCTGGTCCAGCAGCACCGCAGCGCCCTGTGCATCGACGCGTGCCGCCGCGCGCGAGGCCTGCAGTTCCATCAACGCCAGCAGGCCCAGCACCGGTGGCGCCGGCAGGCGATGAGCCAGAATGCGCCCCAGCCGCAGCGCTTCCTCGCACAGGGCCGGGCGCATCCAGTCATCGCCGGCACTGGCGGCATAGCCCTCGTTGAACACCAGGTAGATCGCCTCCAGCACCGAGGCCAAGCGCTCGGGCATCGCCTCCGCGCGGGGCACTTCGTAGGGCACCTGCTTCTGCGCCAGGGTGCGCTTGGCTCGCACGATGCGCTGGGCGATGGTCGGCTCGGGCTGCAGGAAGCCACGCGCGATCTCGGTGGTGGTCAGCCCACCCAGCAGGCGCAGGGTGAGCGCCACCCGCGCGTCGGCGGGCAGTACCGGATGGCAGGCCACGAACATCAGCCGCAGCAGGTCGTCACCCAGGTCGTCTTCCAGCGCCTGGCTGTCGTCCGGCGCCGGCAGCGGTGCCGGATGCAGTTCCTCGCCCCATTGCGCATGCTGCTGCGCCACGCGCTGATGCTGGCGCAGCACATCGATGGCCCGGTTGCGCGCGGTGGTCATCAGCCAGGCTCCGGGATTGTCCGGGATACCCTGCGCCGGCCAGCGCTCCAGCGCCGCCAGCCAGGTGTCCTGGGCCAGCTCCTCGGCACGGCCGACATCGCCACCGAGCAGCCGCGCCAGGCGCGCGATCAACACCGGCGACTCCATCCGCCAGAGGGTTTCCAGACGCTGTGTCAGTGCGGGATCGTGCATGTGTGGATCACAGCATGCACGCCCGGCCCGCACAAGCGACGCGGTACTCAGCCTGGTTCGCCATCCATGTGCGCGATTTCCCACAGGTGCCCATCCAGGTCCTGGAAGCCGCGCTGGTACATGAAGCCATAGTCGCGCGCCGGCTGCGGTTCGCTGCCGCCCGCGGCCAGTGCCTTGTCCACCAGCACGTCCACCGCCTTGCGGCTGTCCGCCGACAGGCAGGTGATCACCTCGGTGTGGCTGCGTGCATCGGCGATCGGCTGGGTGGTGAATTGTTGAAAGAACGGCTGGGTCAGCAGCATCACGAAGATGCTTTCGCTGATGACCATGCAGGCCGCATCGTCGTTGGTGAAGGTCGGGTTGAAGCTGTAGCCCAACGCGGCGAAGAAGGTCTTGGACTTCGGCAGGTCCTGCACGGGCAGGTTGACGAAGATCATCTGCGGTTGCGGCGCACTCATCGATGAAACTCCTTGTGGATGAACGTGGGACGGCTCAGGGCTGCTTCATGCAGTTGACCATCCACGGCTTGCCGTAGCGGTCGATCAACATGCCCCAGCGATGCGCCCAGAACGTTTCGGCGATCGGCATCTGTACCTGGCCGCCGTCGGCCAGCGCCGCGAACACGCGCTCGGCCTCTTCGATGCTGTCGACATCGACATTGATGGTGGTCGAACCACCGTCGCTGCCGCCGGGGCCATCGGCGGCCATCAGGATGGCGTTGCCGATCTCCAGCTGGCTGTGCGCAACGTGGTCCAGCGTTTGCGCCGGCATTTCATTGCAGCCGGGCATGCCATCGGACGGCGGCATGTCGCGGTACTTCATTTCCGAGGTGACCTGGCCGCCGAGTGCCTTGGCATAGAACGCCATCGCGTCGTGGGCCTGGCCGCTGAAGCCGAGGAACGGAATCAATCTCATGGCAGTACTCCGGTGTGTAGGTCAGGGGTTGCGCCGGGTCATGCCCGGCGGATGCGGACCAGATTCGGATCAACCTTCCAGCTGTGCACGCAGACGCTGTTCCTGCTGCTGTAAGTCGGGGGTGAAGGCTTCGCCGAAGTCTTCCGCGGAAATCAATGGGCGCACCTCCAGGGTGCCGCCACTGCGGAACGGGGCACGGCTGGCCCACTCGACGGCGTCCTCCAGCGACCGCACGTTCCACAGCCAGAAGCCGGCGATCTGTTTGTCGGCGGGGCCGAATGGACCAGACTCGACGCGGGGCGCACCGCTGCCGAAATGAATGCGACGACCACGCTGGGTGGCGTGCAGGCCTTCACCGGCGAGCATGATGCCGGCGGCGACCAGCTGCTCGTTGAAGGCGCCCATTTCGGACAATTCCTGTTCGTTCGGCATGCGGCCGGCTTCGGAGTCGGCGTTGGCCTTCACGATCACCATCACTTTCATTTCGGTCTCCCGTGGGGACGCGGGGGGCGTGCCCTTCACTGGGTACAACGAACCAGGGTCATCGGAATCGACACGTTTCCGGAATTTTTTTTCTCCGTGGAAAGCGTGCCTTCGGCGGGCGGCGAACGGCGGGCCCCTCCGTGGTGGGGTGGGTTGGTCGCTGAAAGCTCGGGTTCCTGTGGGTGGGCCGGGCGAGTGCGGCTGGCGGGGCGGGGGTGTCTGCGGCATGAATGCCGCGGCCAATCCCCCATGGACGGGTTTACGGCGTCCCCCGACCCGCCTAGCCACCCGGCCAAGCCCGAGAATCACGCTGTACCGCCACCACGGAGGGGCTCCGCCGTTCGCCGATCCCCGCCGAAGGCACGCTTCCCGCGCTGCAACATGCCCGTGCGCAGACCTGCGCCATCATGGGCACCCGCCCCCGCCAGGACCGTGCCATGCAGCAGTACCTGCTTCTGATCTACATCGAACCTGCCCTGCTGCAGGCACTGCCGACCGAAGAATTCAACGCCTTGATGCGCGACTGCCTCGCGCACGCCGACAAGCTGCAGGCCGAGGGCACGCTGCTGGTTGCGCAGAAACTGCAGCCGGTCGACACCGCGCAGACCCTGCGCGTGCGCGATGGGCACAGTCGCGTGCTGGATGGCCCGTTCGCCGAAACCCGCGAACTGCTGGCCGGCTTCAACCTGATCGTGGCCCGCGACCGCGACGAAGCCATGCGCATCGCGCGCGACTTCCCGTGGGCACGCTTCGGCAGCATCGAGGTGCGGCCGCTGGAAGACATGGACGCCGAGCGCGAACGCTGCGGCGCCCCCGCCGCCGCTATGGCAGCAGCCGAACCCTGATCTCGCGCGGGCCGATGCCTTCGTTGCCGCTGTAGTCACGCACGCTGGCACGCACGATGTACTCGCCTGGCGGCAATGCCGCGGGTTGCCAGCGGCCGGTTTCCATCAGGCCATCGCGCACGGTGTTGGTAGCCAGGTAACGGAACCGCGTCACCGCACTGCCATGCACGGTGATGCCGCTGTCCGGCGCATAGGCCACCCGCACAGCCTCCTGCTGCGGCGGCATGCGGTTGAACACAATGTTCCAGCGCGGCTGCTCGTAACCCTGCAGCGGCTGGCCGACGCCATCGAGGATCTGGTAACCCACCTGGTACATGCCCAGGCGTCGACGCGGCAGGTTGTTGTCGACCTGGTCCCAGGCTTCCACCACGATCTGCACGCCGCGGCCCTGGCGCGCCACCATCACCACGCCATCGGCGCCGGCGGCCATCGGCTGGTCGTTGTCGTCCAGCAGCGCCACGTCGGTAATGCGCGGTGCGAAGTGATCGGCGTAGTTGTGGAAGCCAAGCGCCACCGCATTGGTCTCGAAGCCGCCGGTACCCACCGCCAGATGCACATGGGCCTGGTTGTTGATGCTGCCCAGCCGGTCGCCGACATGGATGCGGGTGCCGCGCCGCACGCGCATCCGCTCCAGCTTGCCCTGCTCGTCGTACAGCGCCTGCCAGCGCGCATCGAAGGGTTCATCGCGCGGCGTGCGGCCGACCCGCATGTGGATGTACTTGAGGCGGTCCACTGCCAGCCCTTCGGCCTGGCCACCCAGGCTCCACGCCGCCACCGGGCTGCTCACCTTGCCCTCGGCGATGGCCAGTACGGTCTGGCCGACATCGCCGCGCACGTCAAACCCACCGTGCAGGTGATGGCGGCTCTCGCCCTTGAAGTTGCCACGCACCTCGCCGAGCGTACCAACCACTTCATGCCAGCCCTGCTGCGGCGCCAACGGCCAGCGCCCGCCGGTATCCGGCAGCGCGGCATCGGCGGCCGGGCCGACCAACGCCGGTGCCGGCAGATCGCCCACCGGCAGCGGGCGCAGGCGATGCAGGCGATAGGCTGCGGCATCGGCCACCAGCACGCTGCCATCTGCATCCATCGCCAGTCCGCTGGGGCGGGCAAGGCGCGGCAGGCGGCCATTGCCAACCAGCGTGATCTGATGGCCCTGCGGCGTCACCTGCACGATGCGCCCATCCAGGTCGCCCACGTACAGCACGCCGTCGTGCGTCGTGGCGAGCGACAGCGGCCCATTGATCACGCTGGCGGCCGCCAGCACGGTGCTGACCGTGCCATCGGCACCGACACGGCGTACCGCGTTGTTGAACAGATCGGCCACCAGCAGTGCGCCCTGCGCATCCAACGCCAGTGCCACCGGCGTATCGAAGCGCGCTGCGGCACCTGCGCCATCGGCCAGCCCCGGGCGCTCGCCGCCGGCCAGGGTGCGCACCCTGCCATCGGTGCCGATCACCCGGATGCGATCGTTGTAGGTATCCGCCACATAGACCTGGCCCTGTGCGTCCACCGCGATGCCCATCGGTGCATCGAACCGCGCCTGGGCGGCCGGGCCATCCAGATAACCCTGCTCGCCGCCGGCCAGCGTGCTGACCTGGCCATCGATACCGATTCGACGGATCGCGTGGTTTCCGGTGTCGGCCACATACAGGTTGCCCTGCGCGTCGGCGGCGATGCCCGAGGGTGTATTGAAGCTCGCCTGCAGCGCCGGGCCATCGACGCGGCCCTCGCCCTGCCCGGCCACGGTTTCAACACGGCCATCAGGCAGGAGGCGGCGGATGCGGTTGTTGTCGCCGGCATCGGTGAAGTAGACGCTGCCATCAGCAGCACGCAGCAAACCAGAGGGATCGGCGAAGCGGGCCTGCACGGAGGCGCCATCGCGATCACCGGGATGGCCATCGCCGGCCAGCGCCTCGATCTGCGCGGTCCAGGCCAACGGCGTCGGGGCCGGGCCTGCGGGTTCAGCCGGCGTATGCAGCGGAGTTCCCCACCACGTTGCCGCCAATGCCACCGCTGTTGCCAACGCCACACCCGCCGCCATCCATTGCCACCGTGCCATCGTGCTGCGCCGCCCTGCCCGCTGCCTGAAGAGGCACCGACAATAGACGCTGCGCGCGCGATGCGCCACGGCCGATCGTGTGCTGAGGGAGCAGAGTTGCATTCATCGCGCTTGTCCTCGCCAGCCGCAGCGGGTTCAATGTTGTTCCCACGGATGGAGATCCTCCATGCCCCGCTTCGCTCCCCTCACCGTTCTGCTGCTGGCGGCACTGACCAGCGCGCCCGTGTCAGCATCGATCACGGTGGCGCAGCAGAAGCCGTCCATCACCAACGACGCGGTGCACATGGCCTACGCCGCGCGCTGGGATGAAGCCATCCAGCAGTCGCGCAGCGGCAACACGCTGGGCGCACTGATCGTCATGGAACGGTTGATGGAAGATCCGTTGCTGGACGACTTCGACGCTGAACGCCAGGGCCGTGCCGCGCAGGTGGCCGGCTGGACCGCGATGGTGCAGAAGAAGCCCGCGTTGGCGCGCCGCTACCTGAAGCGCGCGCAGGAAGTGCTGCCCGACGATACGCAGATCCTGCTGACGCGGGTGTCGCTGGAGCTGTCCGAGAACCAGCCCGCAGCGGCCACGACCTATCTGGTGCAGGCGTTGAAGCATGCCGAAGCGCCGCTGCCGATCGATCACCCGCCCATCAACTACCTGCAGTACCGCCTGCGCGACCAGCCGCAGCAGCGCATGGCACTGTTGCAGGCCTTGTTCGACAACGGCTGGAAGAGCGGCGGCCTGGAGCCGACCGGCATGTGGCTGGCACTGGCCACGCTGCAGGCCGACAACGGCCGTGGTGATGCGATCCCGGCCACGCTGGCCCGCATCGACAGCCCGGCCGAGATCCTCCAGCTGCGCAGCGACAAGCGCTTCGACCGCTACGTCGATCGCGCCGATCCACGCTTCGATCCGGTGCAGGTCGCGCAGAAGTACCTGGACACCCTGCGCGTGTCGGGCCTGCTGGACCGCAAGCTGGACGCGCGCATGGCGCAGTTCAGCGTCACCCTGCTGATGCTGGACCGCAATGAGGAAGTGCTGGCGCTGACCGACGGCATGGCGCGCGCGGCGGCCGAAGGCGAATCACCGTCGGCGGAGGAAGCAGAATGGGTGGCGTGGCTGCTCAACAGCCGCTTCAGCGCATTGCGCCGGCTGGGCCGCACCGACGATGCGCTGGCGGCGGCGCAACAGGCCGCCCGCATCGGCGCGCTCGGCCCGGACGGTAGCGAGCACCAGTTGAATGTCGGCTTCGTGTTCACCTCGCTGGGACGCATGCAGGACGCAGCGCAGGCGGTGACTGACCTGCCCGGCTTGGGAGGCTATGGCAAAGCGGCCCAAGCACTGGTGCAGTTCGCCGCCGCCCGCGAACGTGGCGATGCCAAGGCCATGGAGGGTGCACGCGCGGTGATCCTTGCCCAGCGCAACGACGCGCGCCTGTTCCATCGCGAGATGCTGCTGGACGAAGGCAACCTGGATGGCGCAGCCGCAGTGCTGATCGATCAGCTGCGCTCACCCATCGACCGTGGCGAGACGCTGGCCAGCCTGCAGGACATGCGCACCTATCCCTCACTGCCGGGCGACGTGAAGATCGATGCGGCCTGGCGTGCGCTCAAGCAGCGCGCTGACGTACAGGCCGAGATTGCACGCGTCGGCCGCATCGAACGCTACGAACTGGTCAGCCCCTCCACCTCACGCTGAGCGAATTTCATGTGGAGCCGGGCATGGGCTCGGCTCTGCACTACCCGCCTGCCTGCCTAGCGCGCCGGCACTTCGGTACGGATGCCCATCGCCTCGCGGTAACGCGCGTACAACGCCATCACCTTGTCCACGTAGGCCAGCGTCTCGGCATACGGCGGCACGCCCTTGTAACGGGTCACCGCACCGATGCCGGCGTTGTAGGCCGCCGCGGCCAGTGGCCGATCGCCGTTGTAGCGGCGCAGCAGCGCGCGCATGTAGCGTGCACCGCCGTTGATCGACTGCTGCGGTGAGAACGGATCGCTTACCCCGTATTCCTGCGCGGTATCGGGCATCAACTGCATTACGCCCTGCGCGCCCTTGCTCGACACTGCCAACGCATCAAAGTTGCTCTCGGCGTGGGCGATCGCGCGCAGCCAGGCATCATCCACGCCGGTGGCCTTGGCAGCCGCCTTGAACTGCTTGGCATGCGGGGCCAACTGCGGCTTGCCGACCTTGCCCAGCCCTTCGTGGGCGGGCTCACCCGGTGGCGTGGCCACGGTGAACTTCAGAAACACCCGCGAACCCGGCAGGTTGCGTGTGGAATAGACCAGCACGCCATCCTGTTCGCGCTCGTACAGCACGCCGCTGAACACGCCCATGTTGCCCCACAGGTTCGGGGTCTGGATGGCGTTGTCGTCGATGTCCTTCGGGGTGCAGCGTGAGCCCGGTTCCGGCGCCGTGGCCAGGCTGACGGTGTTGCCCTGGACGCAGCGGTAGACGGTGCGCGCGCCGGCCAGCCCCGGCCAGAGGCTGGACATCAGCAACAGCGCGATGGTGGCAGGGCGGGTACACATGGCGGCCGGATGATCCGGCCGCGGCCGCCAACACCAAGTGAATGGGGATGGATCGGGTCCTGGGACCCGCACCGGAACCTACCCCACCCTGCGCCGCACCCAGTACCCCACACCCAGCAGAACGAACCATGCTGGGCTGGCGATCAGCGCCTGGCGGGTATCGCCCTGCAGGCTCAGCAGCACCAGCACGCCCGCGAAGAACACCAGGCAGGCCCAGCACATCGCAACGCCACCGGGCATCTTGAAGATCGACGCGGCGTGGCGCTCCGGGTAGCGGCGGCGATAGACCATGTAGGCCACCAGGATCAGCGACCAGACGAAGATGAAGAGCACGGTCGCCAGCGTGGTCACCAGGGTGAAGGCGGTCACCAGGTTCGGGATCAGGTAGATCAGCAACGTGCCGCCCAGCAGGCAGAGGCAGGAGAACAGCAGGCCGCGCGCCGGCACCGCCGCGCGCGACAACCGCGACAGCCCGCGCGGGGCGTGGCCCTCTTCGGCCAGGCCGTACAGCATGCGGCTGGTGGAGAAGATGCCGCTGTTGGCCGACGACGTCGCCGAGGTCAGCACCACGAAGTTGATCAGGCTGGCCGCGGCCGGAATGCCGGCCAGCACGAACAGCTGCACGAAGGGGCTCTTGTCCGGCACCACCTGGCGCCACGGGGTGACCGCCATGATCGCGATCAGCGCCAGCACGTAGAAGATGATGATGCGCACCGGGATCGAATTGATCGCCTTCGGCAGGTTGCGCTCGGGGTCGGCGGTTTCGGCGGCGGTGGTGCCGACCAGCTCGATACCGACGAAGGCAAACACCGCGATCTGGAAGCCGGCGAAGAAACCGACCAGGCCCATCGGGAACATGCCACCGTCATTCCACAGATTCGACAGTGCCGCGGTGTGGCCGCTGGGCGAGGTGAAGCCCCACGCCACCAGCCCGGCACCGGTGATGATCAGCGCGCAGATCGCCACGATCTTGATCAGCGCGAACCAGAACTCCATCTCGCCGAACAGCTTCACCGTCACCAGGTTCAACGACAGCAGCAGCATCACGCACGCCAATGCCGGCTTCCAGGCTTCAAGCCCGGGGAACCAGAACTGCGCGTAGGCGGCGATCGCGATCACATCGGCGATGGCGGTGACGATCCAGCAGAACCAGTACGTCCATCCGCAGAAGAATCCGGCCCAGGGGCCGAGCAGGTCGGTGGAGAAATCGATGAAGGATTTGTACTGCAGGTTCGACAGCAGCAGTTCGCCCATCGCGCGCATCACGAAGAAGAGCATCGCGCCGATGATCAGGTAGACGAAGATGATCGACGGGCCGGCCAGGCTGATGGTCTTGCCCGAGCCCATGAACAGGCCGGTGCCGATGGCACCGCCGATGGCGATCAGTTGCAGGTGGCGGTTGGACAGGCTGCGGCGCAGGTGCTCGGGGGGCGTTGCGGACTCGGTCATGGGCGCGGGAAGGGGCGGGCGAAGCGTTCGACGGTAGTCCCCTGTGGGCCGGAGCGCCAGCGCCGGATGGTCCCATTGCGTCAATACAGGCCGCTTTCATCACAATGTGACGAAATACCGGTCCGAGCCCATTCCGCCCGGCCCGGCGCCATGCTCAGATAGCCGCACCTGCCCACGGATCGGACCGACCATGCGCCCTGCCCCGCCCGCCTCGCTGGAGCCCCGCCCATGAGCCGCCTGCGCATCATCATCGGTGGCACCGCGCTGGCCCTGCTGGCGGCCGCAGTGCCGATCGCAGTGATGGCATACGCCACCTGGGACCGCGCCGTCAGCGTCGAACAGCAGCGGCTGCGCGACATCGCCGGCCGCACCCTGCGCCGCTCCGACCAGTCCTACCAGGAGGCGCTGGCAGCGCTGAAGTCAGCCGAGGCCGGCGCCCACGTGCCCTGCAGCGCAGAGCACATCCAGCGCATGCAGACCCTGGTGATGACCACGCCCTCGCTCGACCAGATGGGGTATTTCGAGGGTGGCAAGCTGCGCTGCACGTCGTGGGGCGATTTCCAGTCCGATGCCGACCAGCCCAAAGCCGACCACGTCACCAGTGATGGCGCCGGAATCGCGGTGGACGTGCGCCCGGTCGCCAGCGGACGCCGGCAGATGCTGGCCATCCTGTATGGCTCCTACGACGCGCTGGTCGATCCACGTCGCTTCGTCGACGTCATCGTCGACCCGCACGTGCGCCTGGCGCTGGCCAGCCCTGATGGCCGCCTGCTGGCCAAGCAGAGCGGCGTCGACCCAACGCTGCTGCAGACGCTGCTTCGCGCGCCCGGCGAAGGCCTGGACCAGAACACCCTGTATGCCACCGCGCGCAACGAGGAATGGCTGGCGATCGCCACCACGCCGCGCACTGCACTGGCGTCGACCTTCCGCCAGCAGGCCTGGCTGTTCGTCCCGTTCGGCCTGCTGCTGGCCGCCGTCGGCGCGGGCCTGGTGATCTGGCTGTCGCGGCGCCGGCTGTCGCTGCGCGGCGAACTGGCCACGGCGATCCGCCGCCGCGAGCTGTACCTGCACTACCAGCCGATCATCGAACTGGACACCGGCATCTGCGTCGGTGCCGAAGCGCTGGTGCGCTGGCAGCGCCCGGACGGCACCCAGGTCCGCCCGGACCTGTTCATTCCCCTGGCCGAAGAGACCGGCATGATCGCCGCCGTCACCGACCTGGTGATCGAGAACGTGGTGCGCGACATGCGTGACCTGCTGGTGGCCGACCGCAGCGCGCACATTGCGATCAACCTCGCAGCGGAGGACATCAGCAGCGGCCGCGCACTGAAGATGATCTCCAAGCACATGGCCGGCAGCGGCATCCTGCCGCAGCAGATCTGGATGGAAGCCACCGAGCGCGGCTTCCTCGATCTGGATCGCGCACGCACCATGCTGGCGCAGGCCCGTCGTGCCGGCCACAGCGTGGCCATCGATGATTTCGGCGTCGGCTTCTCCAGCCTCCAGTACCTCGAGCAGCTGCCGCTGGATGCGTTGAAGATCGACAAGTCATTCATCGATGCGATCGGCACCGAGAGCGCCACCAGCCCGGTCACCCCGCACATCATCGACATGGCTAAGGAACTGGGATTGTGGGTGGTGGCCGAAGGCGTGGAAACCGAAGCGCAGCTGGCCTATCTGCACAGCCGCCACGTCGAATTCGGGCAGGGCTGGCTGTTCTCGCGGCCGTTGCCGCGTGATGAGTTCGTGGCCTTCCACCGCAAGCGCCAGCAGCGCTATGGCGCTGCGCGGGAAGACATGCAGAACCCGCGCAGCGTACCGATCGAACGCGAAACCGTGTAGGTCCACGCCACGGGTGGCTGGCATGGACCCGGCAATGCCGGCCGCCGGCCGGCAACGCGTCACTCCACATCGCCGCCTACGCCCAGGCCCTCGGCCGGGCCAGCAACCACGCCGCTGTCACCGCCAGCAGCAGCAACGGCAACCAGCCCAGCCCGCTGGGCCCGACCGCCTGCAACAGCACGCCACCCGCTGCCCCACCCGCGGCGATGGCCAGGTTCCAGCCGGTTACCAGCATCGACTGCGCCAGGTCCGCAGCGGCCCCGGCACGGCGCGCCAGCGCGGTCTGGAACAGGGTCGGCACCGCGCCGAACGCCACGCCCCACAGCACCGTCGCCAGCAGCAGCGGCGTCGCCTGGCCCGGCCACAGCAGCAGGGCCAGCACCGGCAGGATGAAGCCGATCACCGCCGCCCACACCAACGTGCGCAGATGACGATCCACGCCCCAGCCTGCGATGCCGATACCCATGATGGCGGCGACGCCGAAGGCCAGCAGCAGGCGATCCAGCCACGCGCCGGCACCCGCTTCCACCGCCAGCGGCTCGATATAGGTGTACAGCACGTTGTGCGCCAGCACGTACAACGCCATCACCGCCAAGGCACTGCGCACACCGGGCATGCGCCACACCGTGCCCAGCGACAGACGCTGGCCGCTGCCTGCCGCCGGCAGCGCCGGCAGTGCCCAGCGCGCGTAGGCCAGCAAGCCGAGACCCAGCACGCTCATCAGCGCGAACGCCCAGCGCCAACCGATCTGCTGGCCCAGCAGCGTGCCCGCCGGAACGCCCAGCGACAGCGCCAACGGCGAACCCACCATCGCCACCGCAATCGCACGACCCTGCAACGCCGGCACCACCATGCGCGCGGCATAGCCGGCCACCAGCGACCACAGCAGGCCACCGCAGACACCGCCCAGGAACCGTGCTGCCAGGATCAACGGATAGCTGCTGCTCAGCGCGGTCAGCGTGTTGACCACCACGAAGCCGGCAATCGCCGCCAACAGCAGCGGGCGCCGTGGCAGGCGCTGCGTCAGCGCGGTCATCGGCAACGCGGCCATCACCGAACCCAGCGCATATACGCTGACCAGCTGCCCGACCGCCGCATCGCTCACGCCCAGGCTGTCGCCCATCGGCCGCAGCACGCCGGCCGGCAAGGTCTCGGTCAGCAGGGTGATGAAACCGCCGCCCGCCAGCGCCAGCAGACCCGCCCACGGCAGGCGCGTGGCCTCGCCCGCCGGGCTGCCCGCATCGATCACATGACCGCTCATCGCACGGTCTCCAGATCGGCGTACACCGCATCGCGCAGCTCATCGACGAAGGCACCGTCCATGCCCTCGTACAAGGTGTTGGTCAGCGCCACCACGCTCAGCCCGCGCGCCGGATCGACGAACCAGCTGTGCCCGTACGCACCGCCCCAGCGCCATGTGCCCACCTGCTGCGGCGTACCACTGGCCGCCGCATCCCGCAGCACTGCAAAGCCCAGCCCGAAGCCCCAGCCGGCCGGCTCCGGCGGCCCCTGCTCACCCAGCTGCGGCGTGCCCATCTGGGCGACCAGCGCTGGCGGAAGCAGCTGCGAGGCCTGCACATCGCGCAGCGCCTCCAGCACCGTCATCACCTCATCGGCGGAGCCGACCAGGCCCGCGCCGGCCGAGGGGAAGCGGCTGGCATCGGTGGCGCGTGCGAGGCTGTACGCGATGCCCACGGTGCCCTCGAAGGGCGCCACCACTTCGCCCTCTTGCAGCCGGTGCGGCTGCGGTGTGCCGGTCACATACGGGGTGGCCAGGCGCGCGCCGTCGGTGGTTACGAACGCGGTATCGCGTAGGCCCAGCGGTGCGGCCAACAGGCGCGCGAACAGCGCCTGCAGCGCTTCGCCGGTTGCAGCTTCGGCCACCGCACCGGCCACATCCACGCCCAGCGAGTACAGCCACTGGCTGCCCGGTTCAAACAGCAACGGGGCCTGCGCGATGCGGCGCACGTTCTCGGCAAGGGTCAGCGGGTTGGCGTCCATGCCATCACTGACGCCGGCCTGCGCGTAAGGGCCGTCCGCATCGGCCTCCAGGAAACGATAGCCCAGGCCACTGCTGTGGCTGAGCAGCTGGCGCAGGCTGATCGGCGGCGTGCGGCCATCGGCCAGCGCCGGGCGGAACTGCGGCAGCCAGCGCTGTACCGGCGCATCCAGGTCCAGCACCCCCTCAGCCACCAGGCGCAGGATCACCGTGGTCAGCAGCGGCTTGCTGACCGAGGCCAACCGGAACAGGTGGTCGCGGCGCATTGGGATTGACGACTCACGATCGGCCAGGCCGGTCGCACTGGCATGGCGCAGCACGCCGTGCTGGCGCACCAGCACCACTGCACCGACCAGGCGTTGCGGATGCACCTGTTGCTGCAGCCGCTGCACCGACGGCAGCACCGGTACGGGTTCGAGGGAGAGGGCGGCATTCATCGCGGTGTTCCGTGGGGAGAGAGGCGCCACGTTAGGCAGCACACCGCCGCGCAAAAAGCGGGGTCGCGCTCCGCGCATCGTGGACCGCATGGTCCGCAATCGGCATCATGGCCGGAACCGCAAGGCCGCAACCGCCCGCGCCCCCGACCCGCACCACAGCGTTGCGCTGGCGGTGCCACCGGCGCCGCCCCCTCCGCCTACCCTGCCGCTTTCATCGCCCGCACGCCCATGTCAGTCCTGGACAACCTCGCCAACCTGCAGACCTTCGTGCACGCCGCCGACACCCGCAGCTTCGTCGAGACCGGCCGCCTGCAGGGCATATCCGCCTCGGCTGCTGGAAAGTGCGTGGCGCGGCTGGAGCACGCACTGGGCGTGCGCCTGTTCCATCGCAGCACCCGCAGCATCACCCTCACCGCCGAAGGCCAGTTGTTCCTGGCACGCTGCCGGCGCATCCTCGACGAACGCGATGCCGCCCGTACCGAGTTGGCACAGCCACATGCCACGCCACGCGGCACGCTGCGCATCAGCCTGCCGCTGGTCGGCGACCTCACCCTGCCGCTGATGGCCGAATTCCTGGCCGCGTATCCGGACATCCGCCTGGATCTGGATTTCAGTGACCGCCTGGTCGATGTCATCGAGGAAGGGTTCGATGCCGTGCTGCGCGTCGGTGAACCCAGCGACTCGCGGATGAACGCACGGCGCCTGGGCGTTTTCCCGCGCCGCATCGTCGCCTCACCGGCCTACCTGCAACGCCGCGGGATTCCGCGCACACCGGCGGACCTGCTGCAGCACACGCTGCTGCATTACCGCTTCCCCAGCAGCGGCAAGCTGGAACCGTGGCCGATCCATTGGCCCGGCGATGAAACGCCGCAGGAGTTGCCGGTGCACATGGTCGCCAACACCATCGAGGCTCGCGTGGCGCTGGCACTGCGCGACATCGGCCTCGCGTTCGTACCGGTGCATTCGGTACGCGATGCGCTGGCCGATGGCAGGCTGGTGACCGTGCTGGACGAGCACGCGCATTCCTGCGGCACCTTCCACCTGCTGTGGCCCTCCGGCCGCCATGTGCTGCCGAAGCTGCGGGTCTTCATCGACTTCGTCGGTGCCCGCCTGGGAACCGTTCCGTAGATCCGCGCCGTGCGTGGATGCGTCCTGTAGAGTCGAGCCAAGCTCGACCCGCCGGAACCCAGGCGAAAACCAGCCGTGCATGGCTCGGTTCTCCAGCTGCACACGGCCGTTCAGCCACCCCCGTTATACTGTGCTCTCATTCCTCCCGGAGGCTCGCGACCCATGCGCCATTGATGCCGCCGTCTTCCCACCAGACGGCCTGACTCTTCCCGCCCCTGCGCGCAGGGGAGAACCCGGCATCCATGGAGGTCGCATGACCCCGCATTCCCTCACGCTCGATCGCGTGTCGTATCGATTGGCCGACGGCCGTCCGCTGTTTTCCGATCTGTCCTTTTCCTTCGAACCGCTCGCCACCGGGCTGGTCGGTGCCAACGGTGCCGGCAAGAGCGTGCTCGCACGCCTGCTGGCAGGCCGCTTGTCACCGGACAGCGGCCAGGTGCGCGGCAGCGGCCGCGTGTTCCTGCTGCCCACCCCGGGCTACCCACCGCCCGGCACCGTCGCTGAACTGGCCGGCGTCGGTGATGTGCTGGACGCGCTGAAGCGCATCGAAGCCGGCAGCGTCGACGAGGCCGACTTCGCCTGTGTCGGCGAGCAATGGGACGTGCGTGAACGCCTGCAACGACATTGGCAGGCGCTGCACCTGCCCGACGATCTGGGTCCCGCGCAGCCCGCTGCACGCCTCAGTGGCGGCCAGGCCATGCAGGTGGCACTGTCCGGCGCCTGGGCCAGTGGCGCCGATTGGCTGATCCTGGACGAACCCAGCAACCACCTCGATGCGCGCCATCGCCAGCAGCTGTACGAGCAACTGCGGCAATGGCGCGGCGGCCTGCTGGTCATCAGCCATGATCGCGAACTGCTCGGCCACATGCAGCAGATCGTCGAACTCGATGCGCGCGGGCTGCGTCGCTATGGCGGCCCTTGGCAGCACTACGCCGCCGCACGCGAAGCCGAACGCGAGGCGGCCGCTGCCCAGCTCGACCATGCGCGTGCGCAGCACAGGCAGCAGCAACGCAACGCGCGCGAACAGCACGAGCGCCAGCAGCAGCGGGAGGCACGCGGCAACCGCGATGCAAAGCAGGCCAACCAGGCGCCAATCCTGCTCGGCCGGCAGAAGCAGCGTGCCGAGGCCAGCCACGGGCGTGCGCAGCAGGTGCAGGCCGAACGCCTGCACGCCAGCGCCGAGCAGGTGCGCGTCGCCGCCTCGGCAGTGCAGCAGGTGCCGGAACTGGCGCTGCTCGCCGGTGACGGCGAACGCGGCAGCGCACGCCTGCTGCAGGCGCAGGACCTGGTACTCCCGCATGGCTGCGACGCGCCGCTGCAATTGGAGATCCTACGCGGGCAACGCATCGCCGTGATGGGTGACAACGGCAGCGGTAAATCCACGCTGTTGCGCGTGCTGGCCGGTCAACTGCCGGTACGCGAAGGCAGCGTGCAGCGCCACGCGCCGTTGGCACTGCTGGACCAGCAGTTGCTGGGGCTGGCCGGTGAGCGAAGCATCCTTGATTCCGTGCAGGCGGCGAACCCGACGGCCGATCCCGGCGAACTGCGCACGCGGCTGGCGCTGCTCGGCTTGGATGCGCAGCGCATCCAGCGCGCCGCCCACAGCCTCAGCGATGGCGAACGGGTGAAGGGCGCACTGGCCAGCGTGCTGTATGCCGATCCCGCACCGCAGCTCTTGCTGCTGGACGAGCCCGGCAACGCGCTCGACCTGGGTGCATTGCAGGCGCTGGAGGATCTGTTGGCAGCGTGGCCCGGCGCGCTGATGATGGTCAGCCACGACCCGCACCTGTTGCGGGCGTTGCGGCCCACGCAGGTGCTTCAAGTCAGCGCCAACGGCTGGCAATGGCGGGACGCATTGTAGAGTCGAGCCATGCTCGACTCCGCCATGCGTCCATCCACGCATGGCGTAGTTCTACCGGAACAGCAGCCGGGCATGGGCCCGGCTCTACAACGGTGTCCCGCTCAGCGCTTCCACAGCGGGAATGCCTGCGGCAACTGCTGCCACAACAATGGTCCTGCGCGCAGCTCGTGGTCGTTGAGCAGGCACGCGTCCAGCTCGGCGCGTACGGCGCGCTCATCCATGTGCACGCCGATCACCACCAGTTCCTGCCGGCGGTCGCCCCACAGCGGGTGCCACAGGCGCTGCATCGCCGAGTGCGCGGCGGCATCAGGGAACTCCTCCGGTCCCGGCAGCGGCGCGCTCCAGCAATCGGCCTGCTGCCGTGCCCAGCCGAGGTCGCTGTACGGCAGCGGCGTCGGCGGCAGCAGCGGCGTGGTGTCCTCAATACCCGCACGCACCCGGTCGCGCGCGGCGTACCAGAAGCCCGCCGCTTGAGTACGCGTCGCCGCGCCGACGCTGTTCAGCTCACCCACCCAGTCCATGCGGTTAGCCAGCCAGAACCAGCCCTTGCTGCGTATCACGCCCGGCATGCCCGACTGCAACACACGGGCGAAACGCGCGGGATGGAACGGCCGCCGCGAGCGGTAGACGAAACTGCCGATTCCGTACTCCTCGGTTTCCGGCGTGTGCTCGCCGCGTAGTTCCTTCACCCAGCCCGGCGCACGTTGCGCACGCTCCATGTCGAAGCGACCGGTATCCAGCAGCTCGGCCAGCGGCACGTCACCGAAACGGGACAGCAGCAGCTTCGCATCACGGTTCAACCCACGCAGCACCGCAAGCGTGTCCTGCAGCACCTCGTCATCCGCCTGGTCGACCTTGCTGACCACGATCACGTCGGCAAACTCCACCTGCTCGCACAGCAGGTCGACCACGCCGCGATCATCGTCTGGACCGGCCTGCTGACCGCGCTCGGCCAAGCGCAGGGTCGAGCCGAAATCAGCCAGGAACGCGCTGCCATCCACCACGGTCACCATCGTGTCCAGCCGCGCGATGTCGCTCAGGCTGAAGCCGTGCTCGTCGCGCACAGCGAACGTTGCGGCCACCGGCATCGGCTCACCGATCCCGGTCGACTCGATCAGCAGGTAGTCGTATCGGCCGGCGTCGGCCAGCCGCCGCACCTCCTGCAGCAGGTCGTCGCGCAGCGTGCAGCAGATGCAGCCGTTGCTGAACTCCACCAGCGTCTCTTCGGTGCGGCGCAGCTCGGCACCGCCTTCGCGCACCAGCTGCGCGTCGATGTTGACCTCGCTCATGTCGTTGACGATGACCGCCACGCGCAGGCCCTCGCGGTTGCGCAGGATCTGGTTGAGCAGGGTGGTCTTGCCGGCGCCAAGGAAGCCGGACAGCACGGTGACCGGAAGGCGACGGTCGGCGCGGGAAACAGTGTTCATGTCGGAGCGGGTTGGCTGCGGAACGGAAATGTTACTGTATAACAATTGTCGCGCAAGGAGCCTCCCCCGATGAAGTCGCCTTCTGCCGCCCTGCTCGATGCCGGCGCGGTCGCCCTGTCCAGCCTGTGCCTGCTGCACTGCCTGGCACTGCCCCTGCTCGCCGCCGCGCTGCCGCTGTTCGGCGCCTGGGCCGAAGCGGAATGGGTGCACCTGCTGTTCGTGGCCATCGCGTTGCCGTTGACCGGCTATGCGCTGTGGCGCGCCGAGCGTCGTCGGCCGCTGCCGGTGCTGGCCTGGGCCACCGCAGGCATCGGCCTCGGGCTGCTGCTGGCCGGCGCGCTGGCGCTGCCCTCGCATGACTGGGAAACCCCGATGACCGTCACCGGCAGCCTGCTGCTGGCCGCAACCCATCTCTGGAACGCGCGGCACCGGCACCGGTAATGCCGGCCGCTGGCCGGCAACCTCATGAACTCCGGCCACCGGCTGACGATGCCGGCCAGCGGCCGACACTACCGGGTTATTTGCCGTAGCGGCGCAGCAGCTCCACCAGCACTTCGGCCTCGGCGGCCCGCTGCTGCGGGTCTTCGGCGCCCACCACATGTTCCTGCAGGTGCTCGTGCAGCAGCTCCATCAGCAGGCTGTGGGCCGCACCGCGCACCGCGGCCACCTGCACCAGCACGTCCGCGCAGTCACCGGCCTCACCCTCCGGCTTGTCCAGCGCCTGCTCCAACGCCGCCACCTGGCCGCCGATACGGCGTACCCGGGTCAGCAGCTGCTTTCGATTCTTGTGTACATGGGCCATGCCCCCATCGTATACCCTATGGGGGTATACAATCCACCCCACGGTTTCCCCCATGCACCTGGACGCCCTCGCCGCCGCCCGCCGCCACGAACACCGCTTCGACGACGGCAATCCGCTGGCCGAACGCAATACCCGCCGCGCCCTGTGGCTCACCGTCAGCATGATGCTGGTGGAGATCGTCGGCGGCTGGTGGTTCAACTCCATGGCCGTGCTCGCCGACGGCTGGCACATGAGCTCGCACGCGTTGGCGCTGGGCCTGTCGGTGTTCGCTTACCGCTGTGCGCGCCGCTACGCGCACGACCCGCGCTTCGCCTTCGGCACCTGGAAGATCGAGATCCTGGCCGGCTACACCAGTGCCATCGCGCTGCTTGGCGTCGCCGCACTGATGGCGGTGCAATCGCTGGAGCGGCTGTGGGTGCCCGCGCCGATCCACTACGACGAAGCCATCGCCATCGCCGTTGTCGGCCTGGCCGTGAACCTGCTATGCGCCTGGTGGCTGCATGACAGCCCGGGCCACGCGCATCACCACCACGGGCACGGCCACGATCATGGCGAACACCACGGGCATGATCACGCGCACCACCACCACGACCATGCGCACGGTCACGACCTCAACCTGCGCTCAGCTTACGTGCACGTGCTGGCCGACGCCGCCACCTCGGTGCTGGCCATCGTCGCCCTGCTGGGCGGCAAGCTGCTGGGCCTGACCTGGTTGGACCCGGTGATGGGCCTGGTGGGCGCGGTGCTGGTCACGGTGTGGGCGATCGGCCTGCTGCGCGACAGCGGCCGCATCCTGCTCGACGCGCAGATGGACGCACCGGTGGTGGCCGAAGTGCGCGAAGTGATCGAGCAGGGTCCGTGGCCGGCGCGCCTCGCCGATCTGCATGTATGGCAGGTCGGGCGTGGCAAGTACGCCGTAACCGCCAGCGTGGTCACCAGTGACGCCAACCTTGATGCCGATACCGTGCGCCAGGCGCTGGCCATCCACGAAGAGCTGGTGCACGTCACCGTGGAGATCCACCGCAGCACGTGAGCCCGCGGTAGTGCCGGCCGCTGGCCGGCACCCCCATGAACGCCGCACCCACCCGACAGTTGCCGGCCCGCGGCCGGCACTACCCCCTAGAGCTTCAGCATCATCCGCAGCAGGTACATCAACAACGGCAGCGCGCTCAGCACTGCACCGCCGATGCCGATCCACGGCCAGCGTTCCCCGCGCACGCGCGAGGCCACGGCCAATCCACACCCCACCAGCGCTGCGCCCAGCACGCCCACGCCCAGCCCTGCGGCCATTCCATTGCCGCCGGCAGCGAGCGACGCCTGCGCCGCCAACGTGCCCGCGCCCCAGCCCACGGCGATTCCCAGCCAACTGGCCACACCACACCACGGTGCCTTGCCCTGCGCCATCCGAAAACCCCTCTTCGCTTGCCGAATTTCTGTACGGGACGTGCCCGCCTGCTGCCTACACTAGCCGCACCCGCCCCTGTAGGGACATCCCATGCGCATGCTCCGCCTGCTGCTGCCCGGTGCCCTCCTGCTGCTCGCCGCCTGTAGCGGTGACGCCGGACTTCCCTTCTCCGCCGACCCGTTGCAGGGCTGCTTCGCCACCAGCGCGCGCAAGCCCGCCGATTTCCGCATCGACAAGGAAGGCGGCCAGTACTTCGTCTTCTTCAACCGCGATGGCCAGTGGCAGCGCGAGCCCAATGCGCTGCACAAGGCCAGCACCAGCGAAATCAGCCGCTACTTCCGCGATGACGCCGCACAGATCGACAGCGCGCTGATCCGCATGGCCGGCGGCTTCGGCATCTTCCACTTCAACAAGGGCGCCACGCTGAAAGGCAAGGCCAGCGACAGCGACTACATGGCCCTGATGCTGATCGGCGCCGGGCCGGTGTATGCGGTGAGGTGCCCGTAAATTGCAACGATTCTGATAGCCGTGCTCCGCCGGGCGGACACACACTGCCCCCTTTGGGCGGTGGACGATGATGCTGCTGTTCCTTCTGGTTGCGGCAAGCGCCGCAAAAACCCAGGGCGCGTACGACGAGGTACGCGAGATGCCCGATGGTCAGATCCTGGTGATGCGCACCCTGGATTGGGACCACGGCAACGGCAGCAGCGAGCGTGTCACCGTGCACTGGCTGCTGCTGGAAGACGGCAGCATGCGCTACGACTTCGATCGTCAGCCGCCGCAGACCCAGGATGCCCACCGTCGCTCATGCGCGCTGCAGGGCATGCAACCCTCGCGTGGTGTCGCCATCATTTCAGGAGAAGGCAGCACGCACGGCTTCACCTGTACCCGTGTCGAGGCCCCTGCAGGGGTAGATCCACGCCATGCGTGGATACAAGCCCGGTGAAGCCGAGCGCGGCCCGGCCCTGCAACAGCTGCGGTACCATGCCCTCCCCCGAACCGCCCCGGTACCCGCCGTGCCCCATTACACCGGCCCCCTGCTGACCCGTGACAGCGCCGACACCCTGCGCCGTGCCCATGACAAGGGCGCCGCCGACTGGCAGGGCTCGCTCGATCTGGGGCGCAGCCAGGACACGGTCACGCTGGATGCAGAGGGCTTCGGCTTCCGCGACCAGCACTACCCGTGGCCGGGCAAGCTGAAGGACCGCACGCTGTACTACTGGGATGGCGAGGCGTTCGCGCCGATCTCGCGCTACAGCGGCTCGTTGATCAAGCTGGTTCCCACCGAATGGGGCGCACCGACCTTCGAGATCGACGGCATCAAGATGCTGCCGACCTCCAAGCTGTCGCCGTTCGAGGACGCGCGCCGCAAGGTCGAACTGGTCGCCCCGGCCGGCAAGATCATCCTCGATACCTGTGGCGGCCTCGGCTACTTCGCCGCCTGCGCGCTGGAGGCCGGCGTCGGGCAGATCCGCTCATTCGAGAAGAACGCCGACGTGATGTGGCTGCGCACGCTCAACCCGTGGTCGCCGGATCCGGACTCGGCCGCGGCCGGGGGCCGCCTGCAGTTCAGCCACGGCGACGTCTCGCAGCAGATCGAGCAGGTGGCCAGCAACAGCGTCGACGCGATCCTGCACGACCCGCCGCGTTTCGGCATCGCCGGTGAACTCTATTCGCAGGTGTTCTACGACCACCTCGCCCGCGTCATCCGCAAGGGTGGCCGTCTGTTCCACTACACCGGCGCGCCGAACAAGCTGACCAGCGGCCGCGATGTGCCGCGTGAAGTGGCCAAGCGGCTGGAAAAGGCCGGTTTCAAGGCAGAACTGGCACTGGATGGCGTGCTGGCGGTGAAGCGCTGAGCCTCATTCCGAATCCACCTTCGCCAACTGCATCACCCACTTCGGCACCACCGGCTCGCCTGCGTAGAAGTCCTTCGGCTTGTTCTCCGCCATTGCCCAACGATGCAGCCAGCTGGGGCCATAGCGGCCGTTGTAGCCTTCGGCGCCCCGCGCATAGGCAGGGTCACGCATGGCTTCGTCCAGCGAGATGAAGCGATAGCCACGGCGTTTGGTCGCTGCCACCAGTTCGGCGAACGTGGCCGCGTTGAGCTCGTTGGCGTGCATCAGCCACACCTGCGGCAGCGCATAGCCCAGCAGCGCCTGCGACTGCTTCTCGTAGTAATCCAGCTTGTTCAGCATGTACGGCACGTAGCCCTTGCGCAGCTGCGCCAGCGTGGCCTCGCGCACAGCGGAATCAGGCTGCTCGTTCATCACGTTGGCATAGGCGAACGCCCATACCCATTCACCGTTGTCGACCGTCACCGGCGCCACGCGGTAGCCGTGCTGCTTGAAGAACGCGTCCATCTGCACGCGCTCCTCCGGCGTGCGTCCGGCGCGCAGGTACGGATGGCGCATCCACAGCGGCGCCTGCCCACGCTCGGCCAGCAACGGCCGCAGCACCGTCTCGCCGCGCAGGAAATCCTGCTGGAACGCCGCCACGCCCTTGGCATTCAAATCCATGTGCGAGTACGTATGGTTGCCGAGCACATGGCCGGCATCCAGCCAGTCGCGCAGCATCTGGACGCGCGCGGGCTGCACCTGCTCCAACACCTCCAGCTTGTTCTCGTTGACGAAGCCCACCACCGGCACATCCGCCTGGCGCAGCTGCGCCATCAACGCGGCATGCCGCGCCTGCAGGTCTTCCGGCACGATCTCGTCCACCCGCGCCCACGGCAGGTCGTCGATGGTCACCGCAATGCGGCGGTCCAGCTCGGCCGCCTGCACCGTCAGCGACAACAGCAGCAACGGCAGGGCTCGCAACAACGCACGCATCGGCACTTCCTTGTCAGGACACTACGTGGACTGTAGCGCGATCAGGCAGGCGTCCGCATGACCGTCCCCGCAGCACGCGACAGCACGACGCTGGCCACCATCGCGGCCACCAGCAGCGACACCGCCACCATCGCCAGATCATCCGGGTTGCGCTGCAGAGGCGCGTACTCTCGGGTGAGCACATGGAACACCACGTGCTGGGCCTGCGCCAGCGGCATCCGGCCCTGCTCGGTGAGGTCCACCAGGCAGGCCGCCGGGGACAGCCGTGCCACGCTGCTCCACGCATCCTCGTACAGATGCAGCGTCCACCCTGCCAACACCAGCACGCCTGCATGCAGCGCCACCAAGCCCCCGCACACCACGCGCAGGCGGCCCTGCCACTGCGTGGCGCGCAGCGCCCAGGCGCCCATTGCGCCCAGTAGTGCCAGCAGCGTGCCGGCCAGCGGAATCCAGCGCAGGGGTTGCCAGTCATCGATGGCGCCCGCGCGCGCCATCAGCTGCTCAGCCACCCGCAGGCGCGCCACCGGATCGGGGCCGCCGCAGCCCTCCGCCACCGGCTCCAGCAGCAGATCCACGCGCACGTGGAAGTAGCCGGCCTCCAGGCCAAGGAAGAGCAGCGCCACCAGCTGTAACAGGAACACCATCACCCCCGGTCCGAACAAGCGGCCGAGGCGGGAAACGGCAGAGCGCATTGGTTCATCCATGACAATAACGCGCCATGCTATCCAAGCACGCTGCAGATGTCGGCTGGCAGATACGACAACACCTGCTGCCTATCGGTAGCATGTCGCCAAGAACAGGAACACGCGAAGGAGTGCGCAGGATGGTGACGCTGTACCTGGCAGTGCGGACACTGCTGCCATTGCTGGTATTCGGACTGGTGGCCTGGCTGCTGTCAGGCCTGATCAACGCGCGTGCAGCGCGCCTGCCGCGGGTGCCGCTGAATCTGCCCGCGCACAGCAGCAGTCCACGCAAGAAGGACCGCCGCCTGTACGCGCGCGCACTACGCCGCCGCCCCGGCCTGCGCACCGCCACCGTTCCCGCTACCGCGCCCCGCTGGTGGTACTTCGCCGGCACGCTGGTCGCTCTGGCTGCGCTGGCAGTTGCAGTGTTGGCGATGCCCGACGGTGCACGCTTCCAGGTGATGGTTGAGAGCCTGCGCGGCTACCCGGTCACGATGGCGCAAGTGCGCGTTCCGGCAGCAGCACAGCCCGTGGTGCTGCAACAATGGCAGCCCGCGTTGGAGCTGCTGGCACGCCCGGTCGTGATGCGCTATCCGATTGGCCGCTTCGGCGGCGACTACGAAGCGCGCGCACGACTTCCCGTACAGGTGCGCCACCTTGACGATCGGTTGCAGGTGGCCATTCCCTCCGCGGTAGATGCAGAGGCATTGCAGGCCGAGCTGGCGCAGCTGGCCGGCCTGCCGGACCACGCGGTGTCGGTGCAGCAGGCGGACGTAGCCCCCTGGAGGGACACCGGCTGGGCGCCACTGATAGACAGGTAGCCCCGAGCCCACGCCCGGCCCCCGATATCAATCACCGCGCGGCAGCTTGGCAGCCCACATGTTATCGACAAGATTCGGATACGGGCGACCATTCTCTTCCGCCCGCTGCCGCGCCGCGTCCTTCTGCGCCGGCGACAACGGTTGGGACTTCTGGCCCTTGGGGTTGGGCTTCTTCCAGGGTGGCGTAGTGGTTTTGCGCATGGCGACAGCTTACTTCTTCAGGAAGTTCAGCAGCGCCAGATTGAAGTGGTCGGCATGGCTGGTGTTGCAGCCGTGCGGCGCGCCTTCCAGGATCACCACCTCACTGCCCGCAATGGCCTTATGCGTGCGCTCGCCCGAGCCGTCAAACGGCACGATCGCGTCGCTGTCACCGTGCAGGATCAAGGTGGGCACGGTGATCTTCTTCAGGTCATCGCGGAAGTCGGTGGTGGCGAAGGCCTCCATGCAGCCCAGCGCGGCCGTCTGGTCGGACTGGTGGCACAGCGCGATCGCCGCCTGGCGCTGATCTTCGGTCACCATCAGCTTGCCGTCGGCACTGAAAAAGTCGCGGGTGAACCCATCGAAGAACGCCTCGCGATCCTTCTCCAAACCACTGCGCATCTCGTCGGCCTTGTCCTGGGTGAGCGGGCCGTCCGGGTTGTCGTCACTCTTCAGCAGGTACGGCGGCACCGCGGCAGCGAACACCACGCTGTGCAGGCGCTCCTCACCGTGGTTGGCCACGTAGCGCGCCACTTCGCCACCGCCCATCGAGAAGCCGACCAGCGTCACCTCGCGCAGGTCGCGCTCTTCGATCAACGCCGCCAGGTCCGCCGCCAACGTGTCGTAGTCATAGCCGTCGGCCGGTTTTTCGGAACGCCCGAAGCCGCGACGGTCGTAGCTGATCACCCGGTGCTGGGCATCGCGCAGGATCGACACTTGGGGCTTCCAGGCTTCGGCCGACAACGGCCAGCCATGGATCAGGATGACCGGGCGGCCATCGCCGCCGGTGTCTTCAACGTGAAGGCGGATGCGGGAAGCGGACATGGGGGCTCCAGTGGAAGGGTAGAGTTGCAGGCTAGAGCCCCATCCCTATGCCGCCCGTGAGGGAATCGCGGCGCGCTGTGACATGGCGTGCACAGGGGGGCGCCCGGCCGTGCCGCCAAAACCATGTTTCATCGCGCCCGGCGGCGGTTTCGTCGCAGCATGGCAGCGGGGCGCAGCGGGCCGTGCCAACCTGCGTGGACCACTTCCGGGAGATTCGCCATGCTGCTGCTCACCCTGCCCCTGCTGGCCGCCGGCCTCGCCGCCGCCCCGACCGCGCCAGACACCCTGCGCGAACAGATCCGTCAGGCGGATACGCAGCTGTTCGCCGCCGCATTCGACGCCTGCGATGCCGACAAGGCCGCATCGATGACCACCGAAGACATGGAGTTCTTCCATGACAAGGCCGGCAAGTCCGCCAGCAACCGCGACGACTTCCGCCGTAGCGTGGTGGCACTATGCGAAGGCAACCGCGCCAACCACACGCATCTGCGCCGCGAACTGGTGGAGAGCTCGTTGCAGGTGTTTCCGCTGCACGACGAGCGGGCGCTGGAGATCGGCGATCACCGCTTTCACGAGCGCGATGCGAAGGGCGTGGAGCGCTGGACCGGGCAGGCGCGCTTCGTCCAGGTCTGGCGGCGGGTGGATGGGCAGTGGCAGGTGGAACGGGTGATCAGCTATGACCATCGGGCGGCGGATTGAGGGGCGCCGCATCCTGTAGAGCCGAGCCCACGCTCGGCTGCTTGCTCAACTGCGCGTCATTCGGCACTTGCCTGTCGTGCGTGCTCTCCAGAGCTGCGCCGAACACGACCTGACATGGAGCGATTCTCGATAGGGCGGCAGCCAGCAGTTCGTCGTACCTGCACGTGCGCCCAGCACGGCAGCCTGATAGTTGCAGACGCGCCATTGCAGATTCATACGACTAGTCTCCCGATCAAATCCACCTCAAGATCGCATCACGCGGGCCGCTACTCTTGCATAGGAATGCTCGTCCAATGGCGAGAGAGTCTGTATCCACGCAAGGAGTGCAAATGTCAGGATCCTCCACTAGCAAGTCTGGCCCCATCGGTGACAATGTCGACTTCGTTGCCCTGGTGAAGTCCTCGCTGAAGTTCGTCAGCGATCACAAATGGCTCTTTGCCGCCGCAGGTGTCATCGGCGTAGTCGTTCACTTCTGGAGAATTGGCTACCTGCCGCAGGTCACGGTAGCCGATGTAGGCCTGGTCGCGGCTGCAACGGCCTTCTTCTCATTCGTTGCAGTGGTTTTCTTCCTATTCGTGGTCATGGGACCCGCGCTTTGTTTCGTGGCATGGTCCACGGCGGAATTTATTCCCAGGGCTCCCTCCAACCGCCTAAGAGCACGGCGCCGCAGATCTGCCCGCTCTCCATGCGCCTGCTGCCATCGGCCATTCGCGAAGTCACATGCCCCGAATCTGGTCGCGAAAGCCATGCAACCGACATTGCTGATCGCGTACGGAGGATTCCTGGTCGCTGCGGCAATGTGGTGGGCACTTTGGAGTGTTGAGCTTCCGGAGAACTGGTCCGCCATTGCAACGGGCATTGCATTGTTGATCTCGGGTACTGGGCTTTGCTTCGGGATTGCAAGAAGCGCCCCCGCAACCTTCCACGCCCGAAAAGAACGCCGCCGCAACCGCTGGGCGAAGTACTTCTGGCTGTGCGTTTCGCTGTACGGGTTCGTGATCCCGGTCATCCTCCTTGTTGGATGGGTACTCTTGAAGGGTGTCGAGAGCAGTCAAAGCTCAGCGAATCTTTTCTTGCTGCTGGCGCTTCCGGCACTCCACGTTTTCACGTATGCGCTACAGAGTAGCGGGCTTATGGTGCGCACTACGGCGCTGGTTGTCATGGGCCTCTATATCGTCTTCTTCACTGGCGCCGCGTTCGCCATCAGCGACTTGGCGGCTGCAAAGTTCCGGCTCGGCATGCTGAAGGGACAGGATGTCCTGGTGACGCCTCTGGGCTGCGACCTTGCGCGTCTTTCAGGCGTTGCAACGAAGTGTGGGGCTGTGACGGGTGAATCAGGGAATCTTCTGTGCCTGAAGAATGTCCAGATCCTCACTCGGCTGGGAAGCCACGTGCTGATCACCGATCTGGAGTGGAGGCCTCAAACGCCCTCCCCGTCCGTGGCGATTCCCGCTACAGAGATCCGAGGATGGTTCAGCACGCCTCGCGACAAGAAGGGTGCCGACGTCAAGCGGGAGCCACCTACGATACAGTGCGCACTCTCCGATGAAGCATTACCCGATCAGGGCATCAAGCCCAAGTAGAAAGCCCGTCGCGCAAAGGCGAGCACCGGATCATCGGTGCTCGCTGCCTGGCAGATCGCGCCGGCCGTCAGCGGGGCACTTGCAACTGAATCCGCGCCACGCTCTCGTTTGCGTCCTTGGCATCCTTCTCGCCGTTCTTGATGCTCACGAACAACACGTTGTTCTTCGCATCCAGCGCCAGGCTGTTCGGATGGGTCGGCACGGTGTAGGTGGCCACCTTCTTGTAGCTGTCACTGTTGTACGCGGTCACTGTACCGGCTTCGCGGTTGGTCACGTACAGGCGCTTGCGCGGTGCGTCCAGCAGGATGCCCAGCGGGCCGGCGTCGGTGGGGATGCTGGCCAGTTCCTTGCCGGTGCTGCGGTCCAGCACCAGCACGCGCTGGCCCGGGTGCTTGCTGACCAGGCCGCTGCTCTTGGCCTGGTAGCCGCGCAGGAATTCCGAGCCCTGGTCGGTCACGAACAGGCGCTTGCCGGCCGGGTCCAGCGCGATGTTCATCGGCTGCTCGGCGGCAATCTTGTGCTGGGCCACTACCTTGTTCGAATCGGTGCCCACCACCACCAGGTCGGCCAGCAGGTTGCTGGTGTAGACGCGCTTGTTGGCCGCATCCAGCGCCAGACCCGGCGCCTTGGCGTTGCCCAGGCCGTCGATGGTGTTGATCACCTTCTGCGTGGTGGTATCGATCACGAACAGCACGCTGCTCACATCCGGCTGGCTGCTGTGGCCGGTCACGTACAGGCGGTTGGCGGCGCTGTCGACCACCAGCTCGCGCAGGTCGTGGGTGTAGGCGGCCTTGCCGTCCTTGCCGGTCTTCTTTTCCATCAGCTGGATGGTGCCGATGGCCTTGTTCTGCGCGGTGTCGACCACGGTCACCGACAGGTCCACGGTGTTGCCCACGTACAGGCGGTTGTGGGCGTCATCCAGTACCACGCCGAAGGCCTTGCGCTCCAGCGGGATGCGGGTTTCCACGGCCAGCGTGGCCGGGTTCAGACGCAGCACCTGGGCCGGGCCGGCGTCATCGCCGAAGCCGCCGGACGAGGCGACGAACACGGCGTTCTGTTTCGGGCTGTAGGCCAGCTCGTACAGGCCCTTGGCCACGGCCTGGCGCTGCACGGCGGTGGTGGCGCTGGCAGCGGGTGCGTTATCGGCGAAGGCGGCGGGCGCGCCGAGGCTGAGCGAGACGGCAAGGGCCAGGGCGGCCGAGCGGAGAGCGGAATGACGGAACATGCGAGCATCCTTGAAAGGGCACGGGAGGGTGTCCTGGCTCGCTGGGCCGTACGAAGACGGCCGTTCCGGCGTGCGCGCACGGAAAGGCTGGCTGGGTTAGCGGGGGGAATGGTAGCAGGTGGGGGGCATGGCGTGCGCTTGTGCGCGTATGGTGGACGCGCGGATTCGGCATTCAGATCACCGCGCGGGAACGGACGTTATGATGCGCACCGGAATGGAAACCACGCATGCCTCTTTTGAACGCTGCCCTGGCAGTGAATCTCGCTTTGATGTTGCTGGGCGCTATACCTGCGTCGGCCATGGTCGCAGATCCGTGCGTTTCCACCGAGGTGTTTGTAGAGACCGGAGACAACCCCGCCTTCGAACTGCGGCAGGCACCTGCTGTTGTGCATTCAACGGCCCCGGTCACGCCACCTGATACCTTGCTGCAGGCGCCGATGGTGGTGTTGTTGGTTGCTCAACTGGATGAGCTGGGCCACGTTTCCAACGTGATGGTGGTGCGGTCGAGTGGGCTGCGGGAGTTTGATCGTGCGGCCTTTACCGCTGTGGACGAATGGCGCTTCGAACCGGTCTTGGTTGAGGGCGTCGCGCGGCATGCGCGGGTTCGGGTACGTCTGACCTTCTCACCCTCGGCCGAGTCGCCTGCTATCTGAACCGCTGGTCCAGCCTGTCGTAAGTGGCCCTACACGATTGCCCTGGTTGGGGGCGCTCCCGCGGTTGGGGCCAATAGCGCCAGGCCCTTCAAGACCCTTGCGGCGCAATCGCTTGCGGGCTTAACACCGTGTGCGACAATGCCGAAAGCGTCAGGACTGACGATCGTCGGTTCTGCAGTTTCTTGGCATTTGGCAGCTGCGCGGGTATCTCTTGGCGTGCCACCGGAAAAGGGTGGCGCGGGACTCGAAAACCCGTGTTTATGCCAGCTGTATACGCTTGTCAGTCGGCGTCACCTTCGGGTGACGCCGACTGGCAATCCGTTCGCGTTCCATGGCGGGCGGTGCGTGGGGGCCTTCGGGCCCGCCGGTCTGGCATTTACCGGTTTTCGAGCCCGCACCGTCCGCCACCTTTATCGGTGGCGCTGCTATCTGTCCTGTACGGAGCATTGCCATGAACACATCGGATTTCCGTTCCCTGCACGCGCAGTACGATCCTGACAACACCGACGGCGACGCCGAGCGCGAACCGTCCACCGATCCCAACTCCTTCGTCGCCACCTTGCATCGCATCGGAACCGGTGCGGCAGCGGATGGTCAGCCTTGGCCGGAACGACATCAATTGCCTGGGCGTTGTCTTCAGCTGGCGGATGCGGACTGCGCGGTGGCCGGGCTGCGCGTGGTGGCGGAGCTGATGCTGGCTGCGGAGCGGACGCGGCAGAACGGTGCGCCCGAGGAATATCTGGGGGATCGGATTATGGAAGGGCTGAAGATGGCCTGTGTGGCGTTGACTGCGCAGGTGGCTGAGCGGTTGCAGGTGCGGGAGTAGGACCAGAGGTCTGAACCTCTAGTACTTAGCTGCGGGCTGTCATCGCGACCCCATTCTCCACTCGGCCCTGATCTACAGGACTTCCAGATGAAGTCTCTGACGTACGCACTACTGTTTTTGGCAGCGCTGATTGGTTCCGCGCTCGTCTACCTGGATCTGCCCAAAGGCGGGCTTGAGATAGGAACCTTCCCCAGAGTTTCAGATGCCGAGTTTGCAGTAATGCGGGAGGAAGCCCAACGTCTAGTGACCGAAGATGTAGCGCTCGGAGCCGGACGGTTCGCAGCCAAGTACTTCGTACTCACCTGCCGAGGTGAGCCCGTTCTGCTGGTGGACAACTCGTCATCACAGCTACTCATCATCGGCCTCATTAGCCGGACCCCTGAGAAGCCCTGCGCTCAGCCTCTGCTCCAGCGTTGGAGTAGCCGGCTACTCCCAGGCGATTAGAGCACCGCTACTCGAATCCACGCTCCAGATCTACCGTAAGGCCTGAGTAGTCGGCGGTTTGCGCTGACAAGCTACGCTCTTCCAGCCAAGGCCGTTAGCGGCTCATGATGTCGTTTACGGCATACTTCCCCCAGGGCGCCTCGTGCTGCCAGGGACAGGGGAAGACTGTGAGCAGGTGGACTGAAGACGAATTGGCTGCTGCCGTTGAGGCGTATCGCCAAATGGAGGCGCGTCTCGCCAATGGATCAGGCCTTGAGAAGGCCAGGGTCTATCGGGAACTCGCGGATCGCCACGGACGTACAGTCAAGGCGTGGGAGTACCGCATGCAGAACATCTCCCATGTTCTGGATCAGGCAGGCAAGCCGTGGCTACCCGGGCTTCTTCCAGCTTCGAACGTAGGTGCGAATGTTGAGCCGAAACTTGCCAAGCTCCTTGGGCTTTCTGGCGAGGCGCTCACATCGGTCTCCGGTGCCACAAGGGAACTGTTGGAGCAGGAGACTAAAGCCGCGGAAGCATCTGGCAGTTTCTCCCCAACAGACGAGGTTGACCAAAGGCAGCGTGTGCTCGCGGCTATTGTTCGGCGCCGCGGACAGCCTGCGTTCCGTAAGGCACTACTGGAGGCGTACGGCGGTTGCTGTGCTATGACGGGGTGCAATGTGGTCGATGCGCTTGAGGCGGCCCATATCCAGCCCTACTCAGGCCTAAAGAGCAACAATGTCAGGAACGGTCTTTTGCTCCGTGCCGATGTGCACACTCTGTTCGATTTATATCTGATAGCCATCAACCCCGGTTCTCTGCGGATCGCCGTGGCGCCTGCTCTCCAGCAATCAACCTACTTCGAGTTGGATGGCCGTGAGTTGGGCATTCCCATGTCGTCTGAGCTGTCAGCCTGCCAGGAATCAATCAGTTGGCATCGATCGCAGTGCCAGTGGTAGGAAGCAGTGCGGGACCAATGGAACGTTCACTTGCTATCTACCGAGAGCTGAAATAAGCGAGAGTGTGCTTTATCTCAGAAGACCCGAGGCAGGACGATGCCCGACATTCTTAGCCCTGAAGCACGAAGCGAACGAATGTCCAGGATTCGCAGCTCAGATACCAAACCTGAGCTGTTGCTACGCAAAGCTATGCATGCTCGAGGTTTTCGGTATGTGCTGGGAGGAAGCGGGCTTCCTGGACGACCAGATATCGTGCTACCGAAGTACAGAACCGTCATCTTCGTGCATGGCTGCTTTTGGCATCTGCACAGTTGCTTGAACGGAAGGAGACCGGGAACTAACCCGCGCTACTGGTCGCCCAAGCTGGAAGCGAATGTCCGACGCGACCGTAGGTCAGCGCGCCGCTTAAGGGCCGCAGGCTGGAAGGTGATTACTGTTTGGGAGTGCAAGATCAAGCGGGAAGCGGACCGAGCCCAAGAGATCGATCGCATAGTCAGATTGTTGCGGCCCAACTGACACATCAGGATCACGAGAATAGGGCAGCGGCTAACTATGGGCCGGACACGGCATAACCTTACGTAAATTGCCCGCGTTGTGATAGAAGGGCTCAATGAATGGCCTTTTTCCACAAGTTCCGCAGCTGGATGACCCCGCTCTAGAGCAGGTTGCCGCTGCGCTCTCACGCGACCCTGCTCTGCTGAGCAAGGTGGGGCAAGCGCTCCGCACGGCGTTCGACGAAGTGATTGACGCGCCCCGTACGGGGCGATTTTGCATTGATCAGCTAGAGAAAACAGAAAAGACCTACATCGGCACAAAGGTCGAGATCCTGCTCCGCAAAGCCTTGGCCCTGGAGCGAGGAGTCTTATTGGACAATCTAATTGCCGGCCACGAGGTTGATACCAAATTCACAGTCAAGAACGATTGGATGATCCCGCAGGAGGCGGTTGGGCAGCTTTGCATGCTTGTCCGCGCGGACGATGTGAAGGGGCTTTGCTGGCTCGGCCTATTGAGAATGACCCCGGCAGTACTGACCAATAGCCAGAACAGAGACGGGAAGAAGTCCATCTCCGCTGCCGGTAAGGCGCAGATTCGATGGCTTGTGGAAGGTCCGATGCCCAGGAACTTCATGCTGGATCTCCCTGAAGTGGTGCGCTCGGCAATCTTGGCCCAGCCTAGTGGGCGGCAGCGAGTGCGCGCGCTCTTCACCATGGCCACGGGCCTTCTCATCCCGCGGGATGTCATCGAACAGTTGGCACAGCAAAGGGATGCGGTGAAGCGGGCTCGCGAGATGAAGGAAACGCTGGGTAGGGAGGGCTACCAGGTCCTTTGTGCCACCTATCTCGCTGACCGCGAGATCATGATCGCCCACGGCTTCACCCCTGCAGCCAAAGATGAATGGTTGAGCCTCAGGATCTCTGATAGCCCTTAAGGCTCTGCTATAGAGGCTCACAGCCAGCAGCTTCCAGGACTCGGTTGACTGCGTTACGCAATGGGCCAGCCCGGGCCTTGACATCTCGCGGATCTCGGAAGCGATTTGGCGAAATTGACCTGCAGGGATCGCGTCCCAAGCGCCCTGAACTCCAAACACTTGCACTAGCGATCAGGCTTGGTACGCTGGCAGTTGCCAGAGAAGGGGAATCCAGGCATCTGGACACGCCACGCACTGTCATGCGGCTTAGGGGCACGCCTGCCCTAGTCTCAGCATCTGATACGGCGCCAGCGTGTACTTGCTGACCCCACCGCCCCCACCCAACACCTGGTGCTCTAAGGAGCTCGCGCTGTAGCCAGCGCGACCCCCTCCTACCGGGCTCCTTTCTGATCTGAGATCTACATGAGTCAATTCACCTCCCTTGAGATGTGCGCCGGTGCTGGCGGACAAGGCCTTGGCCTAGAGATGGCCGGCTTCGACCACTCTGCGCTCGTGGAATGGGAGCCGGCTGCATGCCAGACGCTCCGCTTGAACCGCCCGAGCTGGAACGTGATTGAGGGTGACCTTCGCGAATTCGACGCATCCCCATACAAGGGTGTGGATCTCGTTGCCGGCGGCGTGCCTTGCCCTCCTTTCTCTAAGGCAGGAAAGCAGCTTGGTGCTGACGATGAGCGCGACCTATTCCCCGAGGCAATTCGAATTGTTGATCAGGTAAGACCTCAAGCAATCATGCTCGAAAATGTCCGAGGACTGCTCGATCCTAAGTTCGATGATTATCGGAAGGGCGTCGAGGAAGAACTCAAGAAGCTGGGCTACTGGGGCGATTGGCGACTTCTTCATGCATCCGACTATGGCGTCTCGCAGCTTCGGCCTCGCGTCATATTTGTCGGCATGAGAAAGGAGCTTGCTTCCGCATTCTCATGGCCAGAAGCATTGAAAGAGCCCCCAAAGACGGTAGGTCAGCTCCTGCACGACTTGATGGGCGCGCGAGGCTGGGATCAAGTTGACGCATGGCGGGAGGGAGCGAATGCGATTGCCCCCACTTTGGTCGGTGGTTCTAAAAAGCACGGAGGTCCAGACCTTGGACCAACTCGCGCCAAGAAGGCCTGGGCTGCGCTTGGAGTTGATGGAATGGGCCTATGGGACCAGGCACCTGAAACTGATTTCGTTGGCATGCCGCGACTCACGCCTCGGATGACCGCTCGTATCCAGGGTTTTCCGGATGCATGGGAGTTTGCAGGGAGAAAGACCGCAGCTTACCGGCAGATTGGCAACGCATTTCCCCCGCCCGTGGCCGCGGCAGTAGCTTCTCGCATTTTTGGCGCACTTTCCCAGCAGCGAATTTTCAAAGTAGCATGAGTGGAGAAGCCCTATTTCTCTTAGAGCGCAAGAAGTTTCACGCCTCGCTTCTAGAAGGCACGCTCACTATTGACAAAAATGGCATTCATTCCAACGCCGATAAGGATAGTCGTGTAAGCAGAGAAATTGCCAGACATATAGCCACTCAACTTCGCGTCCAGGTAATGAGCGAGCGAGCAGCCGCGCAAACCTCCGGCGCTAATTTTGAGGGCGCTTGTGCAAGCTTTGTTCTCAACACTTTTGGCCAGCTTGATCATATCAGGCCGGGCGATTGGCTCGTTCAACAGGTTGGCGGCAGAAACAGGCGATTGATTGCGAGCTTTGACCAATATTCGCACCTGATCGCTCTTGATCGGGCAGCAAAGGGCAATCGCGAGTTGGCGGCGGCACTGGGTAACGACTACACGATTACCCCTGACATCATAGTCTCGCGCAGATTGATCGATGACCACGCTATAAATTCTAGCAACTTCATCGTTGACTCCTCTACTGCTCAGCGAGCCTCCTTGAGAGGCGCTAATGGAGGCCTGCCGATACTGCATGCAAGCATTTCCTGCAAATGGACGCTGCGCAGTGACAGAGCTCAGAATGCACGCTCCGAAGCACTCAATCTCATAAGGAACCGTAAGGGAAGACTGCCGCATGCGGTGGTGGTAACTGCAGAACCGAGTCCCAGCCGAATCGCCTCGATCGCACTCGGCACAGGAGATATAGACTGCACCTACCATTTTGCCTTAAATGAGCTAATACTTGCAGTCGAGGAGTTGGATTTTCCCGATGCAAAAGAAATGCTTGACATCTTGATCGAAGGAAAGCGCCTACGAGATATTTCAGACTTGCCATTGGATCTGGCCGTGTGAATTGATGGACTGCAAGAGTGTGTAATGACCCACCGGTTTCTGCTCAGGTCTGGCGGTTAATGTAGCGGCATAGGCCGCATCTGGAGCGATCATCTTCGGGGCCTGATGAGGGCGCTATTGGTTGTAGAAGGCGATCCGGTCAGCAATCACCCGTGTGGCGTGTACCTGGCTCTCGAAACGATGCCGGTGTATGCATTGCTTCTTCAGCATCCGGATGACTCGCTCCAACATCTCGTTCTACTGCGGGCAGTGCGGGGTATGAACTCCTACTTCAGGCCATAGCGTCGCACCAGTCGCGTATAGTCGCGACTGGTCAACATCAGGCCGTTGTCCGAGCGCAGCAAAAGGCGGTAGCACGTGCCGTAGCGTGCGATGAGAGCTTGTTCCAGCGCGATCGATGCGCTCCTGGCCTTGCCGGTTTGCGACAGATGCCAGCCAAGCCGTTGTCGCGTCCCGCAGTCGAGTACAAGCGCCAGGCTCAGCCAACCGTCCTTGCCGCCTCAGACTCGGCACAGGGTCGGTGGCCCAACGCTGATCCAGCCCTTCGGCGCGAGAAACCGCCACTTCCATCCGCGGGCGCTGGCCAAGCAGGCTATTGCGCACATGCCAGCCCTTAAGTTGGAAAACCCGCTGGACGGTGTTCTTGTTCATGCCCAGCAGCGCGGCCACAGTACGGTAGCCGAATGATGGCTCGGCCTCGATCACCTCCCTGATCGACTCAGCCAACTCGGCCTTGAACTTCGCGGCGCCCTTGGTCGGTTTGTAGTACGTCGTTCGACGTGACACATCAAACCACTGACACAGCTTGGTCATCAATGCGGCGACACCCCCAACTTTAAGGTCCTGCTAGACCGAGAGCATCAGCTCTCGTTATTTCCCAGCAGGGATGCCAGCTTTTTTGCACTCGGATCTCCAGTATCCGCCTCGCCGCAACCCTCCTGCAAATCCTTCAGCTGCCGCTCGCACTGCTCGCGTTCATCCTCCGCCTTGGCTCGCAGGGCATTCTCCATGCCGCGCTTGCCATCCCCGACCCCGCCTTCGATCTCAGCCGGGGTCAGATCGAACTTTCGACTCGCCTCCGCCGCCGCCCAGGCCTTGCCTTGCCTTGCCTTGCCTTGCCTTGCCTTGCCTTGGATGATCTCAAGAACCAGGGCCACTTGCGCCGGGTATTCCAACGCTTGATCTCTTCTTCCATCATTTCGCTTATCGGTGTGCCCTTGGGAAAAAGTAACACCTGAGCAGGATTTCAGTGGGTCATTAGACCAGTGCAGAAGGTCTGCATCGGTTGCGCAGCTCTATTTTTGGCAAATTCTAAAAGGATTCGAATTACCTCCGCACGGGAGCCCCAGATACTGTGCCTCAGCATCCGAAATACTTCTCATTCTGGCGCCTCTCGAGAAGGGATCGATTACATGTAACTGTCTAGAGAAACTCTGCCAAAAAGTCAATTATCGACTCACACCGTCGCAACGCAGACTTTGCCGACACAACGCTACACAGTTAACTGTCGATACCAACTTTCGAAGTCCAATGCATTTGCCGCTCTAGCGTCGAAGTAGTTACAGTTAACCGCCAGACCCAATGGGCGCCCCGGAGATTCCTGCCATGCCAAATAAGTATGCACAACAGCCTTCTTGATACCAGTTGGCCCAAACCTCTTCTCTGTAGCGTCCAAACCGTCGACCACATTGGTCGCTTTTCCCAAAACAGGATCAGACGGCACAATCAGTGACAGCAGAAAATCCTCCAGGGCGCCATTATCCCTATTGTTCGGCATAAGCCAAACAGCTACCAACCGATTGTCATCCCCCCGCGCCACAAACCCACCATCTGGCGGCATCTCCGGGAAAGGACCAAACCCCTCAGGCTCAAGCTTTTCGCAAATATCCGACCAACGCTGTTCAATTACATTGTCCGAGTCGGCAATTATCCCTATTACCCGATGGGATGAAGATTTCAATCTAACGGGTATTGAAGCTATAAGGTTGTCCCAGCCCTTTGAGTCGACAAATTTAATCTCCCCCTCCACGAACGCGCCGCGCTTAGATAGGACATGAATGATCGCATGAAGATCATCATTACCTTCTACAAGTACAATTCGCTCATCGACCATATCATCGGACCTCGATTCCTTGCTTCGCCGCAATTGCAAGCTCGCTCTCGTTGAATGTAATCATCCTTACACCCTTTTTCGAATCTTGGATGCGGAACAAATAGGCATCCTCATTCTGATCGGTAGAGGCCGCCCTTTCAAATGACTTAATACAATCCCAACTGTGAGTTGCAGCAAAAACCTGCACATTTAATCGCGCCGCAGCCTCGAATATCAACTTCCATACCGATTGCTGCACCGAGAAATGGAGTCCATTCTCAATTTCATCAATAATGAGAATTCCGTTCTTCGCGCTAACAAGAGCAAGCGCAACCCCCATTAGCCTTGCAACACCATCACCCAATACACGAAGCGGCATCGGACGCGGGAACCGATTACTGCGAATCATGAAATGACGATCACGTCCGCCACCCTGAACTAACGAGATCCGCTCGACGCCAGGCAAAATCAAGCGGAGCGCCGATAGTACATCTTCCTCCAAGTCCGTCAGACTGATGCTGTCCCACATTCGCCCCATTCGTTCTTCACTTAATCCCGCCGAAGTCACAAATACCGATCTATCAAATTCGAAATCGTCGGCAGATTTTATCGAAGATCCCGCATAACTTTCAGAAATCTCGAACGGGTAGGTTCGAAGCCGAGAACCGAAGTTGACGTGAAGAGCAAATGCACGAAGGAAATCATCATCCGAGAATGTAATCAGGTCTCTCTGGAGGCCAATAGACTCCACAGAAACACCCGGATCCATATGCGTTAAATTGACAAAAAGCTCTGGGAGAGAATCATCTGCCGAAGACAGGACAAAGTGCGGATCACCTTCCTCATCAATCGATTGATAGAAGAGATTTCTAAAACTCTGATAAAACTCTTGTAGTTGATCATAGTCTCGAACCCTCAACCTGACTGGCTCTTTTCGGGCTGCCATTACGGCGAAAAAACCACCCAAATTGGCATTTCCAGCGTAAAGTTGAACTGCTTCAAGTATGCTAGTTTTTCCGCAACTGTTTTTACCGACGATTAGATTTACGCGACCCAGATGGGGAATTTCCAAGTCGCGAATTCCACGATAACCGCGTATTCTGAATGAAGTCAGCAGGGGGCGCGCCATCTTTCTATCCCGTAAATGATAATAAACCGCAGGCCACTTGATTTGATGTCCGCCCGGCAATCATAGTCTAAAAAAGAACAGGGCGGCCTATAGCCGCCCCGTTGACTTGATGAGTCGGGATAACGTCAAACCCCAACAGGGTTAGCCTTCTCCGGATCAATCTTGTACTGCTTGATCGCTCGGGCCACATCCTTCGCGGTCATCTTCCCTTCCTTCGCCAGCGCCGCAATCGCGGCATGCGCGATGTAGTACCGGTCAACCTCAAAGAACCTACGCAGGTTCGCACGCGTATCCGAACGGCCGAAACCATCGGTACCCAGCACGGTGTACGACATCGGCACGAACGCGCGGATCTGGTCCGCATACGCACGCACGTAGTCGGTGGCGGCAATCGCCGGGCCCTGGCGGCCTTCCAGCAGCTCGGTCACGTAGGCCTTGCGCTGCTCACCTTCCGGATGCAGGCGGTTGGCACGTTCCACGTCGAAACCATCGCGACGCAGTTCGTTGAAGCTCGGGCAGCTCCAGATATCGGCGGTCACGCCGAAGTCCTTGTCCAGCAGCTCGGCGGCGGCGATAGCTTCGCGCAGGATGGTGCCCGACCCCAGCAGCTGCACGCGCAGCTCGCCCTTCTTCGGCTTGCCGGCGTCGGTCAGCAGGTACATGCCCTTGACGATGCCTTCGGCCGCGCCTTCCGGCATTTCCGGGTGGATGTAGTTCTCGTTCATCAGGGTGACGTAGTAATACTCGTCCACCTGGTCTTCCATCATGCGCTTGGTGCCGTGCTGCAGGATCACCGTCACTTCGAAGCCGAAGGTCGGGTCGTAGCTGCGCACGTTCGGAATGCCACCGGCCACCAGATGGCTGAAGCCATCTTCGTGCTGCAGGCCTTCACCGTTCAGCGTGGTGCGGCCAGCGGTGCCACCCAGCAGGAAGCCGCGGGTACGCATGTCGGCGGCCTGCCAGGCAATGTCGCCCACGCGCTGGAAGCCGAACATGCTGTAGTAGATGTAGAACGGCAGCATCGGCACGTTGCTGACCGAGTAGCTGGTACCGGCGGCCATCCAGGAGCTGATCGCACCCGGCTCGCTGATGCCCTGCTGCAGCACCTGGCCGCTCTGGTCTTCGCGGTAGAACATCAGCTGGTCGGCGTCGACCGGCTTGTACTTCTGGCCGAACGGCGCGTAGATGCCGATCTGGCGGAACAGGCCTTCCATGCCGAAGGTACGGGCTTCGTCGGCCACGATCGGCACGATGTGCGGGCCCAGTTCCTTGTCACGCAGGGTGATGTTCAGGCTCTGTACGAACGCCATGGTGGTGGAGTAGCTGCGCTCGCCGCTGCTCTTCAGCAGGCGCTCGTAGGCCTCCAGCTTCGGTGCCACGAAGGTCTTGTCGGCCTTGCGGCGGCGCTGCGGCAGGTAACCGCCCAGCGCGGCACGGCGTTCCTGCAGGTACTGCACTTCCGGCGAATCCGGGCCCGGGTGGTAGAACGGCACCTGGCCGTCGGCCAGCTGCGCGTCGGTCACCGGAATGTTGAAGCGGTCGCGGAAGTGACGCACCGCGTCGTCGTCCAGCTTCTTGGTCTGGTGGGTCGGGTTCAGTGCTTCACCGGCGCTGCCCATGCCGTAACCCTTCACGGTCTTGGCCAGGATGACGGTCGGCATGCCCTTGGTGTTCACGGCCTGGTGGTAGGCGGCGTACACCTTGTGCGGGTCGTGGCCACCACGGTTCAGGCGCCAGATGTCGTCGTCGCTCAGGCCGGCAACCATCGCAGCGGTTTCCGGGTACTTGCCGAAGAAATGCTCGCGGGTGTACGCGCCGCCGAAGGCCTTGCAGTTCTGGTATTCGCCGTCGACGGTTTCCATCATCAGCTTCTTCAGGACGCCGTCGCTGTCCTTGGCCAGCAGGGCATCCCAGTAACCGCCCCACAGCAGCTTGATCACGTTCCAGCCGCCGCCACGGAACACGCCTTCCAGTTCCTGGATGATCTTGCCGTTGCCGCGCACCGGGCCGTCCAGGCGCTGCAGGTTGCAGTTCACCACGAAGATCAGGTTGTCCAGGCCTTCACGGCCGGCCAGGGCGATGGCACCCAGGGTTTCCGGCTCGTCGCTCTCGCCGTCGCCGATGAAGCACCACACCTTGCGGTCGGACTTCTCGATCAGGCCACGGTTTTCCAGGTAGCGCATGAACTGCGCCTGGTAGATGGCGGCCAGCGGGCCCAGGCCCATCGACACGGTCGGGGTCTGCCAGTAATCGGGCATCAGCCACGGGTGCGGGTACGAGGACAGGCCACCGCCGTCCACTTCCATGCGGAACTTGTCCAGCTGCTCTTCGCTGATGCGGCCTTCCAGGAAGGAACGCGCGTAGATGCCCGGGGCGCTGTGGCCCTGGATGAACAGCAGGTCGCCCGGGTGGTTCTCGCTGGGGGCGCGCCAGAAGTGGTTGAAGCCCACGTCGTACAGGGTGGCGCCGGAGGCGAACGAGGCGATGTGGCCGCCCAGGTCACCCGGCTTGCGGTTGGCGCGCACCACGGTGGCCATCGCGTTCCAGCGGATGATCGAACGGATGCGCCATTCCAGCTCGGCATTGCCCGGGCTCTTGGCCTCGAGCTGCGGCTCGATGGTGTTGACGTACTCGGTGGTGGGAGAGAACGGCAGGTAGGCGCCCGAACGACGGGTCAGTTCCACCATGCCTTCCAGCAGCTGATGCGCGCGCTCGGAGCCCTCGACATCAATAACGGCCTTCAACGACTCGATCCACTCCTGGGTTTCCACAGGATTCGGGTCGTTGTTCAGCACCTCGTTCAACCAGTTCATTAGCGCTCCCATAACCGCACGCACGCGCGCGACTGTTGTATAGATATCTAGACCGCAAAGTGTAGCGCACCAAGGGCTTTCGTCACTTGGCTACGCTGGCGTATGGAGGCAACCGGCCAGTGTACGCAAGGGGCGTGCAAGCGCCCTTGACGCCCCTGCGGCGGGCCTTGGCGGCTGCGCGGGCTGTCGCTTGCGGGCCGCTGCGCCCATGTGCAGGACGCAGTGTTACCGCTGCCGATGACGGTTGCAGGGCAACGCCGATCGGGCTGTCGGCACGTTCCGGGGGCGGGGACTGAACCGGCGACAACATGTCGCATCTGCCTCTGGATCGAGGCCGGTTCTTGGCCCAGCGTGGGGCGCGAGTGATGGGCCCGCGGGCCCTGCTCCCTTCCACAGCATCGCCGGGGCGCCCTGCAAGGGGCGCCCCTTTTGCCGTCCGCGCGACGGGCCGTGGCCCAAATCACCCCTGCTTGTGGCCGGATCGGGTGTTGTCGCTTTCGACATATCGATATATCGTTTGCACACTCGTTTACCGATATATCGAAATGAGCCGTGCCTCTTCTCCCCGAGCCCGTTCCACCGATCCGGCGGTGCCGCGCCGCAATGGCCAGCCGCGGGTGCTCAGCCGCGGTGACCTGCGCCTGCTGGTGCTGGCCCTGATCGGCGAGCAGCCGCGCCATGGCTACGAACTGATGCAGCTGATCAGTAATCAGTTCATGCAGGCCTACACGCCCAGCGCCGGCACCATGTACCCGCTGCTGGCCAGCTTCGAGCAGGCCGGCTGGATCGAGGCTGAGGAAGTGGATGGCAAGCGGATCTTCCGCATCACCGCCGCCGGCGAGTTCGAGCTGAAGGTGCAGCGCACCCAGGTGCGCCTGGCGCAGCGACGTGCCTTCGACCGCGCCCGCGAGATCACCAAGGCCTCGCTGCCGCCGCCGCTGGCCACCGCCCTGCGCGAGTTCAAGCGGGCGCTGGTGCACCACCACGGCCGCTGGGCCGAGGGTGAGGCGGACGAAGTGGCAGCGCTGCTGACGCGGGCCTCGGCCCTGCTCAACGGCACTGCTGGTAGCGAGAGTCCCCCGTTTTCAACGACCCAGCCAGACTGATTCCAGCCAGGTCCTCCCCTACGCCGCGCAGCACTGCGCGACACCTTTGCAGGTATTCCCATGACCGAACACAACAACACGCGCCTGCGCTTGGATGTGCGCTTCCGTGAACTGACCGTGCTGCGTACCGAAGAAGTGACCCCGCACATGCGCCGCGTGGTGCTGGGCGGCGACGATCTGGCCGGCTTCGATTCGCCCGGCGCCGACGACCACATCAAGCTGTTCTTCCCCAACAGCAGCGGCGAGATGGTGCTGCCGGCCATGACCACCGAGGGCCCGCGCTACCCGGAGGGCAAGGAGCATTCGCCGGCCCGCGACTACACCCCGCGCTGGTGGGACCACGAGACCGGCGAGCTGGCCATCGACTTCGTGCTGCACGACCAGGGCATTGCCGGGCCGTGGGCCGAGCGCGCGCAGCCGGGCGACCCGTTGGTGATCGGCGGCCCGCGCGGCTCGTTCGTGGTGGCCGACAGCTACGACGCCTATGTGCTGATCGGCGATGAAACCGCGCTGCCGGCCATTGCCCGCTGGCTGGACGTGCTGCCGGACGGCGCCGAGGTGCAGGCCTACATCGAAGTGAGCGATGAAGCCGAACGCCAGGACCTGCCGCAGTACGAGAACGTGCGCATCCACTGGCTGGAGCGCAATGGCTTCCCGGCCGCCAGCAGCACGCTGCTGGAGGACATGCTGACCGACTTCGAGGCCCCGGACGGCGACGCCTTTTACTGGATCGCCACCGAATCGCGCCGGGCTCGGATGATGCGCAAGTTCATCGAAGGCCACCTGGGTGTGCCGCGCGACTGGATCCGTTCGACCGGCTACTGGAAGGCCCACCCGGACGAAACCGACGGCGATTGATCAAATGAAGGTGGGTGCGGACCGGCGTTCCGCACGCCCTTGACCATGCGGAGCCGAGCATGGGCTCGGCTCTAGAGGAGCGCGGGGCGCCGCCTGCCGCGTCCACCCGAACCGATACGCGGCCCGGATCTCCAGTGCCACCAGCAACGCGATGGCCAGCAACGGCAACAGCAGCCCGAAGTACACACCCGGCATCATGCCGTTGATCTGCGCCTTCACCAGCCGCAGCACGCCACGGGTGTGCAGCAGCTCGTCCACATGCATGGCCAGCGCCTCGCGCACCACCTTGGGCTCCAGACCGACCGTGCCGGCCTTGTCCACGAGCGTGTCTTCCACCATGCCGCGCAGCAGGCCTTCGCGCACCTTGCCGATCACCCAGCCGACGCCGCGCGCCAGCGGTCCATCGCCGAGGCGGTCTACGCCCGGCAACGGATGCTCGCTGAGGTAGATCGTGGCCAGCGAATCGGCGATGTCGCCCACCGTGCCTTGGCTGTGGAGCGCCTCACGCATGCGCTCATCTTCCAGCGAAGCAGTGAAGCCCTCGCCCCAGCCCGCCACCAGTGTCTGCAGGTGCGGCTGGAAATGATCGAGCTGCTTGAACAGCGCGCGGTGCGCACCGGCGGTGAAGCCCAGCTGCAGGCCGAAGAAGGCGGTGGCCAGCGGCAGCAGCACCACATAGCTGGCCAGCAGCCAGTGATGCCAGCGCTTGCGCCTCTGCAACCAACCCCGGCGATGCAGCCAGTGCCAGCCGAGGACGCCCAACACCAGCCCAAACAGCGTGCCAAGCACACTGCCGCCCACCAGATCGAGCACGCTCAGGCCCGTCCAGAATTCTTTCAACCAGTACTGCGCGTCCTGCATGGGTCCTTCTTCCGTGAATGAAACAGCGGCCCATTGTAGAGCCGGGTCCCTGCTCGGCTGCTTCGCCTTCGGTGGGTGCGGACCGTGGGTCCGCACAAGCCGCCCGGCAATGCGACAATCGCGCTCCTTTCCTGCAGCAACGAGGCCCACATGGCCAAACTCACCCTGGCCAGCGTGGACGCGCTGCGTACCCGCTTTGCCGATGACGCCGCCTGCGATGCGGCGCTGGCCGCCTTCGCCGACACCGTTGCTCTGCGCACGCCGCTGCGTGAGCTGGTGGAGGCGCAGCACCGCTACCTGCAGGCCGAATTTGAAGTGGCCCAGGTAGCCGATGTGCTGCGTCGTGACCAGAAGTACGCACCGGTGGGCCGCCCGTCGGTGCATATCGTGCAACTGCGCAAGCAGCAGGCTGCCACCAAGCAGGCGGCACTGATCGCCCGCCAGGTGGTGGCGCAGGCGGCGCAGACTTTCGCGCGCACGAGCGGGCTGGCGGTGAAGGCCAAGCAGAGCCCGAGCGAGGCGTGTGCGGCGTGGCTGGGCGCGTTGCGCTAAGGGTGCCGCCCGCGATGTGACGGAACCGACCGGCGGTAGCGTCGGCTGTTAGTCGACTCTACGAAGGCAGGTTTCCCGCACGGTGCAGGTTCTCGTGCGGCATCGGCGCGGATCGCATTCCCCAAAAAAAAGAAGGCCCGCTTTCCAGCGGGCCTTCTGCCTTCTCACGACGAGTGAGCGGGGTGCATCAGGCCGCCGGCTTTTCGCCGGTGGCTTCGGTGGTGATGCGGATCTTCACTTCATCGCTGACGTTCGGGGCATAGGCGCCGACGCCGAAATCGCTGCGCTTCAGCGTGGTGGTGGCATCGAAGCCGGCGGCCGGAACCTTGGCCATCGGGTGCTCGCCGCCGCCGTTCACGGTGACGTCCAGGGTGACCGGCTTGGTGATGCCCTTGATGGTCAGGTCGCCGGTGACGGTCAGCTTGTTGGTGCCGGCCGCTTCCACCTTGGTGCTCTTGAAGGTGGCATCGGCGAACTTGGCGGCGTCGAAGAAGTCGGCGCTCTTCAGGTGCTCGTCGAACTTGGCGGTGAAGCTGTTCAGGCCGCTCAGCGGCAGCTTCACTTCCACGGTGGACTTGGTCACGTCTTCGGCGTTGTACACCAGGGTGCCTTCAACGTTGCCGAAGTGCGCGCTGGGGTTGGAGAAGCCGAAGTGGCTCCACTGGGCCAGCACGTCGGTGTGGCTCGGGTCCAGCTTGTAGGTGCCCGAGGCGATCTTGATCGCTTCGGCGGCCGGGGCGGCAGCGGCGGCATCGGCAGCCGGGGTGGCGGCCTGCTCGGTGGTGGCCGGGGCAGCGGCATCGGCGGCCGGGGCAGCGGTGTCGGCCGGCTTGGAGCAGGCGGCGATGGCCAGGGTCAGGGCCAGCGGCAGCAGCAGTTTACGGGTGGCGCTCATCTCAGGAACTCTCCGGATCGTAGGGTGGGTACACAGTGCAGCAAGAGCCCGCCGCGGGACGGCGGGCCCGAAACCGATACAACGACTTACGCGATGCGCGCCGCTTCGTCGAACGACAGGCGCGGCAGACGCGGGAACAGGCCCGCCGGGTCACCGTAACCCAGGTTGACCAGGAAATTCGACTTGATGGCGGTGCCGGCGAAGAACGCCTCGTCCACCTTGGCATTGTCGAAGCCCGACATCGGGCCGGCGTCCAGGCCCAGCGCGCGCGCGGCCAGGATGAGGTAGGCGCCCTGCAGGCTGCCGTTGCGGAAGGCGCCTTCGTGGCGGCCTTCACGCGGGCCGTCGAACCAGGCCTTGGCATCGGTGTGCGGGAACAGGTACGGCAGCTTCTCGTGGAAATCCTGATCGAAGCCGACGATGACGGTGACCGGCGCAGCCAGAGTCTTGTCATGGTTGCCTTCGGACAGAGCCGGGGCCAGCTTGGCCTTGGCTTCGGCCGACTTCACGAAGACGAAGCGTGCCGGGCTGCCGTTGGCGGCGGTCGGGCCCCACTTCACCAGGTCGTACAGTTCCTGCAGCAGGCTGTCGGACACCGGCTTGTCGAGGAAGGCATTCTGGGTACGGGCGGTACGGAACAGCTGGTCCAGGGCGGCAGCGTCGAGCGCGTGGGACATCGGTGGATCTCCAGGGCGGCTAGGGGAAGTCAGTGCCCGCGGGCGGCGCGGGGCGAATCGACGAGCCGCAGTGTAGAGTGTCGCGACTGTTGCAACACCCAGCAGGGCTGAAACGAATTAATGCCGATGGTGAAACGATCGAGTGCGCCCTGGACGGTCACGGACGGCCGCGCGGGCAATGTCCGCCAGGCGGTCGCGCTGGCCTCGGCGCTGCGCCAAGGCACCCATCGACCGCTGGTCCTGCAGCCGCGTGCACCGTGGCGCTGGCTGTCGCCGCGACGCCTGCCCGGTGACGTGAACGGCTATGGGGAGGCATTCGCGACGCTGGCCGCCGAGGCACCGGCGCTGGCGATCGGCTGTGGCCGCCAGGCCGCCGGCGCCCTGCGCGTACTGCGCGCGCGCGGCAGCCAGGTGGTGCAGATCCTCGACCCGCGCATCGGCGCGCGCCATTGGGATGTGGTGGTGGTGCCCGAGCACGACGCCCTGCGCGGCAGCAACGTGCTGACCCTGATCGGCAGCCTCAACCCGGTGGACGATGACTGGCTGGCCTGGGGCCGCGCCGCGTTCGCCGGCTTCAGCACCCTGCCCGGCCCGCGCACCGCGCTGCTGGTGGGCGGCCCGACGCCCCTGGCGCCGTGGAACGAGACCGCGATGGTCGGTGTGTTCCGTGCGCTGGCCGAGCAGATCCGCAGCGAAGGCGGCAGCCTGCTGGCGACCACCTCGCGACGCACGCCGCCGGCGCTGGCCGAGATCCTGCGTGCGACCTTCGCCGACCTGCCGCACGTGATCTGGGGCGATGGCGGCGACGGCGTGAATCCGTATGGCGGCCTGCTCGGTTGGGCCAACCGCGTGGTGGTCTCGCCCGATTCGGTGAACCTGCTGTCTGAAGCCTGCGCCACGCGCATGCCGGTGATGGTGGCGCTGGCCGATACGGTGCAAGGGCGGCTGGCCCGCTTCCAGCAGCAGCTGCGCGAACGCGGGCGTTTGCAGCCGAAGTGGCTCGATTGGCAGTACGACCGCATCGAACCATTGCGCGAGACCACGCGGATTGCCGCCGAGGTCAAGCAGCGCCTGGGCCTGTGCAATGAAACGGGACGGCCGAAGGGGCGGTAGCGCCCGCCCGCTGCGCTGACCGGCGTATGATCAGCGCGCGGCCCTGACCGCCGTTGAAGGTACCGACATGGATCGTTTCTATCGCCTGCCCCGCGCCGCGCTGCTGTTCGCCAGCCTGCTGGCGACCACACCCGCCTGGGCCAACAGCACCGAGTGCCGCGAGCGCTACCCCAGCGTGGCGTCACAGGCGGCGATGCTGGACGTTGCCTGGACCACCGCCGAACGCCTGGACGCGCTGCCCGATGTGGACGTGGTGGTGGCCGCGCGCGGTGGCCAGGACCTGAGCCGCTACGGATTGCGCCACAGCCACCTGGCCTTCCTGCTGCGCGACGACGACGGCCGCTGGCGCGCGATGCACCTGCTCAACCGCTGCAAGACCGACAGCTCGCAGCTGTACCACGAGGGCCTGGGCAATTTCGTCGGCGAGAGCGGTGGCCACACCGATCTGCGCATCGGCGTGCCCTCGGCACCACTGCGTGCGGCACTGAAGGCGATGCTGGCCGCACCGTCGATCCAGCCCAAGGCGCTGCACGAAACGAAGTACAACGTGGTCGCCTATCCGTTCGCGACCGACTACCAGAACTCCAACCAGTGGGTGCTGGAAGTGCTGGCCGCAGCGATGGCGCAGGCCGACGGCGCGCCGGCCATCGTCAAGCGCGAACAGGCCCAGCAGTGGCTGCGCCAGCAGAAGTACCAGCCCAGCGTGCTGCATATCGGCCTGGGCAAGCGCGTGGGTGCGCGTCTGTTTGTGGCCAACGCCACCACCACCGACCACCCCGCGGGCGAACGCATCTCCGGCAACTACTCGGTGGTGACGGTCGAATCGGTGTTCGACTTCCTGCACCAGCGCAGCCAGCTGCAGCAGGAACTGGTGATCCCCCATGTGCCGGTGGCCGATGCCGCCGCCGCCGCGCCCTGAATTCCCTCTTTTCCCTCGCTCCCTGGAGGTCTGCATGTTCCGTTGCCTGCGTGTTCCCGCGTCTGCCCTGTTGTTGTCCGCACTGCTGGTGCCCACCGTCCATGCCGGCGCCGCGCCGCAGTTGAACAGCAGCCAGGCCAGCGTGATCATCACTTCGTTCGTGGTGCTGTCGTTGCCGCTGGCGGCGTCGATGGGCCTGTCCGAGCTGTCCAAGGCGCCGTTCGAGGCCAGCGAGCGCCACGGCAAGGCCACCCGCACCAAAGCGGTGCCGCTGCCGCCGATGGAGGTTAAGAAGGTGGAGACCACGCCACAGGGCGAGCGCAAGGTGCAGCTGCAGGTGCCCGACAAGGCCGACCAGACCGCCACCCTGCACTGGCCGGTCACACCGAAGGACCAGGACCCGACGGCGGCCTTTGTGGTCGGCCAGCAGGTGCGTTTCGAGCCGACCCCGGCCGGTGCCGGCTGGAACGTGAAGGGTGCCCAGGGCCAGACGCTGGCCTACGTGCCCACCGCCTACGCCGCCGGCGATGTGATGAGCGAAGCGCTCTAAAGCTGAACGACCGGTTTTGGCTTTGCCGCGGGCCGGGCGGATAATGGCCGATTCCCCTTGTCCCCCCTGGCTCGCCATGTCCGTGCGTCCTGCCCCCGTGTTTGCCCCGCTGACCCCGCGCGCCCTGGTGCTGGCGGTGCTGGCGATGGGCGCGGTGGTGCTGCTGTCGAACGTGCTGGTGCAGTACCCGATCAACGACTGGCTGACCTGGGGTGCCTTCAGCTATCCGGTGGCGTTCCTGGTCAGCAACCTGATCAACCGCCGTTTCGGCCCGGGCCCGGCGCGCCGCGTGGCCTGGATCGGTTTCCTGGTGGCGGTGGTGCTGTCGGTGTGGGTGGCCACGCCACGCATTGCGATTGCCTCGTGCTCGGCGTTCATCGTGGCGCAGCTGCTGGACATCACTGTGTTCGACCGCCTGCGCCGTGGCAGCTGGTGGCGCGCCCCGATGGTGGCCACCACCTGCAGCGCGACGGTGGACACCACGATCTTCTGGTCGATCGCATTCGCCGGTTCGGCGCTGCCGTGGGTGAGCTGGGCCGCCGGCGACCTGGCGGTGAAGCTGGCCATTGGCGTCTGCCTGCTGGCCCCGTTCCGCGCGCTGCTGTGGAAGATGGCGCCGCTGCGCGCCGCCGGCTGACTGCTATTGCCCTGGCAGGTGCCAACCTTGGTTGGCGTTCATTGCCACCGCTCAGGCGAACGGCAACTCTGCCGCACTGCACACCGCCGTGATGGCCGCGCAGGCCTCTTCAATCGCGGGCGTGGTCGGTGCCAGCCGCGGGCGCCGGTCCAGCGTGCACGCGAGGCCAACATCCAGCAACGTGGCATGTGCTCCATGCAGCGCCTGCGCCGTGTCTTCCGGCAGGAAACCGGCAGCGGCCAGTGCTCCGATCAACGCAGGGGTATCGCGCGGCTGCAGCAACGCCGGTACCTGCGCGCTGCGCGCCAGCACACCGGTCTGCAGCAGGAACTCCAGGTCCACCACGCCACCGGCGCCCTGCTTCAGGTCCAGCCGCGCGGCATCGCTGCGGTCCAGTTCGGCGCGCATGCGCGCGCGCATTTTCAGCACGTCGGCGTACAGGGTGGCGAGGTCACGTTCGCGACCCAACGTGCGCGCGCGTACCTGCTCGAAATCTTCCAGCAGGCTCGCATCACCGGCGACGCCACGCGCGCGCACCAGTGCCTGGTGTTCCCAGGTCCATGCGCGTTCGCGCTGGTATTCGGTATAGCTGGCCAGCGAAGACACCAGCGCCCCCTTGCCGCCATCCGGGCGCAGACGCACATCGATGTCATACAGGCGCCCGGCTGCGGTGACCGCGCCGAGCAGGGCCATGACCTTCTGCGCAAGACGTGCGTACCAGCGCCCGGGCTCCAATGGGCGCGCGCCATCACTGGCATCCACCCCGGCCGGATTGTCGTGCAGGAACACCAGGTCCAGATCGGAACCGAAGCCCAACTCCAGGCCGCCCAGGCTGCCGTAGCCGATGATCGCGAAGCGCCCGCCGGGAATCTCGCCGTGCGCGGCGCGCATGTCCGCTTCGGCCATCGCCAGCACCGTGATGACGACGGCCTGTGCCAGCTCGGCCAGTTGTCGCGTGCTGTCGACAGCGCCCTGGCGACCGTCCAGCGTGGCCATCGCCATCCGGAAGCTGAGCGCCAGCCGGGTCTCGTTGAGCCAGCGCAATTGGGATTCGGGATCTTCCACCGGCAACACCTGCCGGCATTCGGCCAGCATGCCGGCGAAGTCAGGCATCGGCCCGGACACGCGCACGTCCAGCAGTTCGTCCAGCAGCAGCGGATACGCCGCCAGGCGCTCTGCCAGCAATGCGCTGCGCGCCAGCACGTCGACCAACCGCGCCAGCGCACTCGGCTGCTCATCCAGCAGTGCGAGATAGCTGGTCCGGCGCAGCACCGCCTGCAACAGGCCGAGCACGCGCTTGAGCGCGGCATCGGGTTGTGGCGAACGCGTGGCCGCATGCAGCAGCGCCGGCAGCACGCGATCCAGGCGCGCACGCGCGGCATCGGACAATGACTTCACGCCGGTGCTCTGGGCGAAATCGCGCAGTGACTGATCGGCGCCGTTAGCATCGAGGAAACCGGCATCGGCCAACAGCGGCGCATTGCTGCCGTCGGGCAGGCTGCGCCAGTAGCTGGCCAACGCATCGGGCGCAGCCTGGCCCTTGCGCGGGGCCAGCAGTGCGGCGAATTCGGTGCTGACCCGCTGCTGCTGCACGGCCAGCGCCGCGCGCAGTACGTCCCAGTCCGGGTAACCGAGGCCGACGGCGATGCGCTCGCGGTCCAGTGCGTCGCCGGGCAGCACGTGGGTCTGTGCATCGCGCAGCATCTGCAGGCGGTTTTCCAGCCGGCGCAGGAACAGGTACGCCTCGCGCAGCGCACTGCCATCTTCCGGCGCGATCTGTCCGGCGGCCACCAGTGCATCCAGCGCCACCAGCAGGCGGCGTTCGCGCAATGCCGGTTCGCGACCGCCGCGGATCAGCTGCAGCGCCTGGCACAGGAACTCGATTTCGCGGATGCCACCGGCGCCGCGCTTGATGTCCTCGTGCAGTTCGCGGCGCGCGACCTCGGCGGTGATCGCCGCTTTCATCTCACGCAGGCCATCGAGCGCGGTGAAATCCAGATAGCGCCGGTACACGAACGGGCGCAGGGTCTGCAGCCATGCTTCGCCGGCCTCGATGTCGCCGGCCACCGCACGCGCCTTCAACCAGGCATAGCGTTCCCAGTCGCGGCCCTCGCGCTGGAAATACTGGTCCATCGCCGCGAATGACAACGCAACGCGGCCGGCGCTGCCGAACGGGCGCAGGCGCAGGTCGACGCGGTGGCTGAAGCCATCGACGGTGGTTTCGTCCAGCAGCTTGGCCAGGCGCTGGCCGAGGCGGGCGAAATACTCTTCGGCGGCCAGCGCGCGCGGGCCATCGGACTCACCGCCGTGCGGGTAGGCGTAGACCAGGTCGATATCGGAACTGAAGTTCAGTTCGCCGCCGCCCAGTTTGCCGAGACCAAAAACCACCAGCTGCTGGGGGGTGCCCTCTGCGTCGCGGACCACGCCGTGGCGCTGTGCGAACTCCTGCTGCAGGGCGTCCAGTGCCAGCCGAAGGCAGTCTTCGGCCAAGGTGGTGGCGCCAGCCAGGGTCTGCGCCACGTCGTCCAGACCGCCCAGATCGCGCCAGATCAGTCGTGTGGACATCGCGGTACGCCAGCGCCGCAGCTGCGCGGGCCAGTCGCTGGGCTGCAGCGGGTCGAGCACCGGCGCGGGAATCGGCGGGCAACCAGAGGCCGCCAGCTGCGCCAGCAGGGCCGGCTGGCGCACCAGGGTGTCGAGGGCGAAGTCGCTGGCCACGGCCAGCCGGGTCAGCAGCGGCTGCAGCTCGGCCGGGATGGGCTCAGGCAGCGCCTGGGCCAATCGCGACAGCGCGCGGTCGGCGACAGGCTTCAGGGAGGCGGGCAGTTCAGCGGGGGCGAGGGTCATGGGCTGATTGTATCGACCCGACCGATAATGCGGCCCCGCCCATTCATACGGGGCGGCAGGCAATAAAAAAGCCCGCTTGCAGCGAACTGCCAGCGGGCTCTGCTCCCTCCCCCACGTCGGGATGCAGGGCCATCGTGCGGGCTGCGAAAGCACTTTGCACGCTGCACTGCAAAACAAAACCGGCGGGTATGGGTGAGCGCTGGTGTGAAAAGCCATTCCACGAAGGTAGAACCCCCCGTACCGCGGGGGATGGCCGATAATCGGGTTTCCCCCCGAGAAACACTGTCGTCATGTCTGTTGATCGCATCGCCAACGCGCGTCTCCGCGACCGCGTGGTCTCTGCCGAGGCCGCAGCCGCGCTGATCCAGCCCGGTGAAACCGTGGCCATGAGCGGCTTCACCGGCTCCGGTTACCCCAAGGCCGTTCCGGTGGAACTGGCCCGCCGCATCGAAGCGGTGCACGCCCAGGGCAACCCCTTCCAGATCAAACTGATGACCGGCGCCTCCACCGCGCCGGAACTCGATGGCGCGCTGGCCAAGGCCGATGGCATCGCCATGCGCATGCCGTTCCAGAGCGACCCGGATGCGCGCAACCGCATCAACGAAGGCAAGCTGGATTACATCGACATCCACCTCAGCCACGTCGCCCAGCACGTGTGGTTCGGCTTCTACGGCGAGATCGATACCGCCGTGATCGAAGTGTCGGCCATCCGCGAGGACGGCTCGCTGGTGCCCTCCACCTCGGTGGGCAACAACAAGACCTGGCTGGACCTGGCCAAGAAGGTGATCGTCGAGGTCAACGAGTGGCAGCCGGCCGGCGTTGACGGCATGCATGACATCTACTATGGCACCGCGCTGCCGCCGCACCGCAAGCCGATTCCGCTGGTGAACGCCAACGACCGCATCGGCGACACCGCGCTGCGCTGCGATCCGGACAAAATCGTGGCGGTGGTGCGCACCAACGGCCCGGATCGCAACAGCCCGTTCAGCCCGATCGATGCGACCAGCGAACAGATCGCCTCGCACCTGATCGAGTTCCTCAAGCACGAAGTGAAGAAGGGCCGCCTGCCGCCGAACCTGCTGCCGCTGCAGTCGGGCGTGGGCAACATTCCCAACGCGGTGCTGGCCGGCCTGGCCAAGAGCGGTTTCCGCGACCTGGCCGCGTTCACCGAAGTGATCCAGGACGGCATGCTCGACCTGCTGCGCGACGGCGTGCTGAGCTATGCCTCGTGCACCGGCTTCGCGCTGAGCCCGCAGGCGAACGAGACGTTCAAGGAGAACATCGACTTCTATCGCGAGCGCATCATCATGCGCACGCAGGAGATCTCCAACCATCCGGAACTGGTGCGCCGCCTGGGCTGCATCGGCATGAACGGCATGATCGAGGTGGACATCTACGGCAACGTCAATTCGACGCACGTGATGGGCACGCGCATCATGAACGGCATCGGCGGTTCCGGTGACTTTGCCCGCAACGGTTTCCTGTCGGCGTTCCTGAGCCCGTCCACGGCCAAGAACGGCACCATCTCGGCGATCGTGCCGATGGCCAGCCATGTCGACCACACCGAGCACGACGTGTCGGTGATCGTCACCGAACAGGGCCTGGCCGATCTGCGCGGGCTGACCCCGCGCAAGCGCGCGCAGGTGCTGATCGATAACTGCGCGCACCCGGATTTCCGCGCGCAACTGCAGGATTACTTCGACCGCGCCAGCCGCGAGAGTTACGGCAAGCACACCCCGCACCTGCTGCCGGAAGCGCTGTCCTGGCACCAGCGTTGGCTGGATACCGGCACGATGAAGGGCTGAGACCCGGCCCCGGGGAGCCGAGCCCACGCTCGGCTCCACACGGCCCGCATCACGCGATACGCAGCGCCGCCAGCGATTCGGCCTGCAGCCGCTCGTAGATCTCGAACTCGTCATTCACCGCCACGCCCAACGCCTGCTCGAAGGCCTCGCGGTTCGCATGCGCGGCATAGGCGCGCTGCTCTTCGCCCCCCAGGTTCGACTGGAAGATGCCCGCGGCGCTGACCGGCAGGAAATCTTCGTAGACGATCGGGTCGGCCGTGGCCAAGCCGGTGGCCACCAGCACTTCGGCCGGCAGATCAGCCACGCGCTCGGGCGCGGCACGGCCGGCCTCGGTCAGCTGGTAGCGGTAGTAGCCCAGGCCTTCCTGGCGCAGGGTGTCGTGGTCATCCGGGAAGCTGGCAAACACCGCCTGCAGGCGCTGGCCGTAGTCGCCACCGGTGCTGCCGGCTCCGCCGGCGTCGCGCGCCTGCGCCAGCAGCTGGTCGTACAGCGCGCGGCCCTTCGGGGTCAGGGCAAGGCCGCGCTGTTCGATCTCGCCGAAGCGCGCGGTATGGGTGCCGGCATCGCCGCCCTCGCTGTCCGGGAAGTGCACCGCCTCTTCCAGCGCCTTGAAGCTGGTCTGCCGCAGCAGGATCGGGCAGGCGCGCCGCGGCGGGCCCTCGATCACCGCCTTGGCCGCCATGCCGTGTTCGATCATTGCCGCCTGCGCGGCGTCGATATCCAGCGTGCGCGGGGTGAGATGGTTGATGTGCGGGCCACGGAAGCTGACCACGTCGGCCACCAGCCGGTGCGCGTCGTGCAGCGCTTGGTAGGTCGGCAGATCGACGGTGGCATCACCATGCCAGCGGAAGGTTTCCAGCGCTTCATCGACGAAGCGATCGGCATCGGCCTGCGACAGGCCGCCGTCACGCTCGGCCTGCTCGATCAGCGCCAGCGCGCCGTCGGTGAAGATGCGGCGGCGGGCCAGGATCTTCGCCGATTCGGCACGCAGCGCTTGGTCTTCGATCAGCTCCAGGCGCAGCAGCGAGGTGAACACGCGGAACGGGTTCTGCGCGAGCGCGGCGCCGGTGAGCGGGCGGAACGCGGTGGAATGCACCGGCACGCCGGCCACCGACAGGTCGTAGTAGCCGACCGGGTACATGCCCATCACCGCGAACAGGCGGCGCAGCGTGGCCAGCTCCTGAACGGTGCCGACGCGGATCGCGCCATGGCGTTCTTCATCCAGCCGCGCGCGCTCGTCGTTGCGCTGCAGCTGCGCGGCCAGCGCCGGGTCCTGCACAAGCACCTGCGCGTTGATCCGCTCGACCAGTTCCACCAGCGTGCCGTACAGCGGCACTTCGGTGCGGTACATGCGGGACATGGCCTGCGCGAACAGGCGGCGGATCACATCGGGCGAAACGAAGGAGGCGCTCATCAGTTACTCGATTACGGGAACGGGGAACGGCGAAGCCGTATTGTCGCCGGAGTGCGCGGTGGCGGCGATACGCAGAGCAACATGAAGCAGATCGGCAGTACCGGCCGCGGGCCGGCAACCTCTGGACGCCTGGAATGGTGCAGTTGCCGGCGAGCGGCCGGCACTACCGGTTGAGCTGTCGCTTCAGGGTGGCATCGAGGGTGATCGGCCGGTCCCAGTGCGCATAGCTGGCCACGATGGCATGGCGCACGGCGCGCACATGCAGGTTCTGCGGTTTCACCGGCATGCGCTTCACCACCGCCTCCCAGCCGCCCTCAGGGTCCTGGCTGAAGGCGCGCACGCTGTCGCGGCAGGTCTGGCCGCTGGCCTTGGCCCAGAAGCAGGCGAAGTAGATATCCCCGGCCTGCCAACCATGGGTGGTGAACAGCGCGCTGATGTAGCCGCGCGGCACGCCGGCATAGCGCGACACCTCATCGAGGAAGGCGTCCGGGTAGCGCTCGGCGTAGTGGTTGATGTCCTGTAGCTGGGCATCGACCCAGCTGTCGCCGGTCTTCACCTCGTACGCGGCCGAACGTTCGGCCGTCTGCTGCGCCAGCACGGTGGCCGGCGCCAGCAGCAGGGACAACAGCAGGGCGTGCAGTCGGTGGTTCATGGCCCGATTCTGCCGCAGCCGCCTTCGCCTGTCAGGCCGCCGCGGCGGCCTTGGCCTCGATCGCGGCCAGCGCCGCCGGCCAATCGTGGGCGGTATCGGCATTGACCCTGCGCGGCTCGTCGTCGGCCACGCCGTGCTGGGTCTCGTGCGCCCAGGTCACCGCGTAAGGGGTGTGGATGCCCCAGCCACCGAGGGTGATCACCGGTTCGATATCCGAACGCAGCGAGTTGCCGACCATTACGAAGCGCTGCATCGGCAGGTCGAACTCGGCCAGCACGCGGGCGTAGGTCTCCGGGTCCTTCTCGGACACGATCTCGATGCGCGGGAACAGGTCGGCCAGGTTGGCGACCTTGATCTTCGCTTCCTGGTGGAACAGATCGCCCTTGGTGATCAGCACCACCGGGTAGTGCTCGGCGATGGCGCCCACTGCTTCGCGCACGCCGTCGATCAGCTCGACCGGGTGGCGCAGGGTGTCGTGGCCGATGTCGAGGATGCGCTGGATGTCCTTGGCTTCGATGCGCTGACCGGTGATGTCGATGGCCGCTTCGATCATCGACAGGGTCATGCTCTTCACGCCGTAGCCGAAGGTGCCCAGATGGCGCTGCTGGACTTCCAGCAGGTGGCGCGCGGTGTGGGTGTCGTGCACGTCGATGTAGCGCGACAGCAGGTCAAGGTAATCCTGCTCGGCCTTGCGGTAGTAGTCCTCGCTCTTCCACAGCGTGTCGTCACCGTCAAAACCGACCAGGCCGATGGCGCGCGACGGCGCAGGCGTGGGGGTGTTCATCGGCCAAGGATACAGGGCCGGCGATGCCCGGAAAAACCCGGGCGGCCGAAGCCGCCCAGGTCCCCATGCACCGGTTGTCCCGAATCAGGCAGCGATCACTTGCCGCTACCGGCACCCGCGCCGGCCTGCTGGGCGGCCACATAGGCCTTGTATTCGTCGGCGCTGAGCTCGCCGTCCTTGTTGGTATCGGCCTGGTCGAACACCTGCGCCAGGCCGGCGTTCACCTGCGCCTCGGACTTGCTGATGGTGCCGTTGCCATCGGTATCGATGCTGGCCCAGGTTTGGCCACCGCCATTGGCCTGCGCCGACGCTGCCGCGGCCGCGTTGGTCGCCTGGTCAGCGGCCTGGCCGGCCTGTGCAGCCGCCTGCTGGGCTTGCGCGGCTTCGTTCTGCGCATGTGCGGCCTGCTGCTTGGCTGACTGCGCCATCGCCGGAATGGCCAGTACGCTGCCGGCGGCGACGATCAGGGCGATCAGGGGCTTGCGGTTGCGAATAGTCATCGGGGGTGTCTCCTACCTGTTGGGTGGTGTTGCGCGGCCTGCTGCTTCCGCACGGCACCTACCCTGCCACCGCCTTTCTGAATCGATTTTGCGTCGCGACCGGCGTCCACACACGCGATTAACCACTGGCCCGCGTGCATGCATTAGCACGCTGGTTAGGGTGAAGTGAGTGGTGCATAAGCTGCGCATTCAGCGCCTGTGGATTTAACCGGCAGGCAACGAAAAACCTGCGTCAGTCGACGGTTTTCTCCGATGACCGCGAACTGAACATCAGCCATGCCAGCGCCACACCGGCCAGGGCGCCGGCGATCTCCAGCACCACGCGGCTGCCGAGTTCGTTCGGATCATGGATGGTGGAGAGGAAGATGCGCGCGTACAGCGGCGATTCCAGCCGCACGATGCCCATGTAGAACAACTTCCATGCATCGATGCCGGCGGAGATCACCACCGAGATGACGCAGGACCAGCCAATCGCATGGCCCATCGACCAGTGCAGCACCCGGCACAGCCGCGACCACAGGAGGTACACCAGCAGGCCGACCAGCAGGGCGATGCCGCCGGCTTCCAGGGTACCGAGCAGACCGAAGTGCAATGGAAGGTTCATCGATTGGGCAGTGGTGGAATGGCGGCCAGTGTAAGGGATCTGCCCCAGACCCCCTCCGGCACCCACAGTCGATCCACGCCATGCGTGGAGCTGACCTCAGGCCATGAAGGGTGCCCGCTACCGCACGGGAACGTCGTAGGCGGTCGCTGGATCCGGTTCCGGCTGGAACGTGTAGTGCCACCATTCCTGCGGATAGTTCACGAAACCACGCCATGCCATCGCCTGCACCAGCTGCCGCCGGTTGGCCTGCTGCGCTTCACTCAGCCCGCTCGTCCGTGTATGCGCACGCGGGCCGAAGAAGTCGAAATCGGTGCCCATATCCAGCGGCGTGCAGGTACCGATGCGGCAATCCAGCAGGCCGAGATCGACCGTGGCACCGCGGCTGTGGCCGGAACGTTCGGCGATATAGCCGTCGGCCAGCAGTTGCGGCTTGTCCAGGTCGGGGTATTGCGCGGCCTTGCGTGACTGCTCGCGCGGATCGTTCACCCAGGCCATGAAGGCCTGCACCGATCGTACCGGCCGATAGCAATCGTAGAGACGCAGGCCAAAGCCCTGCCCACGCAGATCCTGCTCCGCCTGGGCCAGTGCCTTCGCGACCGGCGCCAGCAGGTAGCAGGCCGGCGCCTCGTAACCGGGTACCGGCGCGCCGGTGAAGTTGTTCGCCGTCGCGTAACGGATATCCAGCTCGATGTGCGGCGACAGCGTGCGGATCTCCACCAGTCCGGCCACGGCGGCATCGGTGGCGGGCGAGACGCGGGGCGGCTCAGCGGCGTGGGCGGTCGCGGCCAGCGCAGTCGCCAGTACGAGTGAAATGCAGATCCTGGAAGTCATAGCTGAAGTCGATGTCCGGATCGATGGCGCGCAGGTCCAGCGTCGGCACCTGGCCTTCGCCCGGTTGCAGCCACGCCTGCGCCTCGTCGCCCAGCGTATCCCAGCGCAGCAGCCAGCGCCCTTGCACCTGCAGCACGTCGCCCTGCAGCTTCGGCGACTTCTCCACGCTGAAACGCAGGCCCTCCTTGCCCGGGCACAGCGAGGCCGGCCCCAGCCAGGGGTCGGTGTAACGGCCCTGCCAGCGTGGCAGATCAGTGCGACGTGTCTCGCGTGCCGGAGCCAGGGATGGCCGCTGATGGCCGGTCGCCACTCGCGCGGCCTGGTCAGCCTTCAGTTCAGCCAGGTACTCCGTCGCCGGACGCGCATCATCGGGTGCGGTAAAGCGCTTCAGCATGGCCTGCATCAACGCGGTACGCGCATCCTCGCCTTCGCCGTTGATCAGCATCACCACGCCCACCTTGCGGTCCGGCAGCAGGGCCAGCGACGAATACATGCCCGACAGCGTGCCGGTGTGCGCCACCTTCCACTGCCCGTCCATGTCCGACACCCGCCAGCCGTAGCCATAGCCGTAGAAGTGGGCGTTGTCCCAGCGCTGCTGGCGCTCGCTCAATGGCATCGGCATGTGCAGGGTCCACAACGTACGGCGCTGCCCGGCACTGAGCCAATCAGGGACCAGGGAAGAGTCCAGCAGCACCTGCATCCAACGCGTCATGTCGCGCAGCGAGCAGCGGATGCCGCCGGCCGCCATCGAGGGCAGGTCCGGGCTGATCGCAGCATCGGCGTTCACCACCTCATTGCGACCATCGCGCCAGGCATGGGGCTGCGCCACGTTGCCCACCTGCTTTACCGGCCACGCGCCCACCTGGCAACGGTCCATGTCGAGCGGCTCGAACACCTGCTCGCGCATCAGCTGATCGTAAGGTTTGCCACCGGCCGCTGCGGCCACTTCACCGGCCACCACATACATCAGGTTGTCGTAGGCGTAGCGGCTGCGGAAACTGCTGACCGGCTTCAGGTGCGCCAGGCCCGCGATGATGTCGGCGCGGGTGAATGTGTTCGGCTCCGGCCACAGCATCAGGTCACCCGCACCCAGGCCGAGGCCACTGTTGTGGATCAGCAGATCGCGCACCTGCATCTGCTGGCCGACCCACGCATCATGCATGCGGAAGCTGGGCAGGTAGCGCTGCACCGGGTCATCCCAGCGCAGCCTGCCCTGCTGCACCAGCCGTGCCAGCAGCGCGGCGGTCATCGCCTTGCTGTTGGAGGCGATCTTGAACAGCGTGTCCTGGTCGATGTCGCCGCCATCACCGCGCGCACCCTCCGCATGCTGGTAGACCACCTGCCCATTGTCGACCACCGCCAGCGCGATCCCGGGCAGATGCTCGCGGTGGACGATGGCCGCGACATCGGCATCGATGGAGGCCGTGGGAACAGCCAGCACCGCAATGCACACGTAGCGTCGCGCCTGCTCCACGGATCGGCGCCACCCGAAGCCGTCGAGCGAGCTCGACGCTACGGAGTGCGCGGCAACGCCGGGCACGCCCGGCGCTCCACGCGGCGTTGGCCTCAGAAGTTCCAGGTCACCACCAGCTGGGTATAGCGCGGGGCCTGCCAGCGCGTGCCGGTTGCAAAGGTCGCCTCGCGGTACTGGCCGGGCTGTGCTTCATAGCGCTGGTGCACGTTGATGGTCTTCTGGTTGTTGAACACGTTGTACACCGACAACCGCGCGCTGAGGTCGATGCCCTCCACCGGCAAGCGCCAGGTCACATTGGCGCCCATGTTCCAGGTCCACGGCAGGCGACCGAACGCACCACGCGGGCTGTACTCGAACTGCCGCTGGTTGTACGGGCCCGCGCAGTTGGCCACGCACAGCCAGCCGGTGCCGCCACCGCTGCCTTCACTGGACGTGCTGCCACCGGCAATGGAGTCGTTGGGCCACATCACGCCGTAGGCGGTAATCGGGCCACCGGACTGCACCTGCAGCGTGGTGCCGAACGACCACTGTTTGTTCAGTGCATACGCGGCGCGAAGCTTGAACTGATGGCGGAAGTCGTTGAACAGCACGCCATAGCGTTCGTTGGTAGCCGGATGATCCCAGAACTGCACCATGCCGGTATCACCGTAGTTGGTATCGGAGTTCACCGGGCCCTCGAAGTTGCCCTCGCTCTTGGACCACAGGTAGGACGCATTGAACAGCCACTTCTCGTCCCAGGCACGGTCGATCTGGAACTCCAGCGCCTTGTAGGTGCGCTTGGGCTTGGAGTACCCGATCACCTCGCCGCTGCCGCCCTTGCGGTAGCCGCTGTTGGCGGTATCGATGGTGATCCAGCCTTCGTTGGCGCAGCCGATGCTCTTGTCACCCCAGATCGTCAGGCTCTCGCCCGGGTTGGCGATCGGCCACAGCGTGCTCGGGGTCGGGCCGCACGGGGTGTAGTTGATGCGGATGTCATCCAGCGCGCGGGTCATGCGCCGGTAGGTGGCGTTGACGCCCCACGACCAGGCCTGGTTGATCATGTTCTGGAAGCCCAGGATGTATTCGTCCTGGTAAACCGCCTTCAGGTCACGGTCCACGCTCTGGCGCAGGTCAGCACCACCGGTATTCATGCGGGTGTCGGTCGGCCCGATCTGCTGGCCAACGATCGGGGCCATGTATGGCGATCCGGTCGGCGAGGTTTTCTGTTCCCAGCCGTTGAGCACGTAGTAGCTGTATTCGTCGGTCAAGCCGCCGGCGAAGTTCACGTTGATGTTGTTGGTGACTGGCAGGTAGTAGCGGCCGGCGTTGCCGAACAGCTTGCTGCTGCCATCGCCGCGCATGTCCCAGGAGAAACCGACGCGCGGCGCGATCAGGTCGTCCATCTTGATGAACGCCTCGCCGGCAGCGGTGCGGTTCTCGAAGCGGTCCCAGCGCACGCCGAGGTTCAGCATCAGGTTCGGGGTGATGTTCCAGATGTCTTCCAGGTAGAAGGCATTGGCCTCCGTTTCGAACGTACCACCGGATTTGCGGTTGCGTGCGCGCAGCATTTCGGTGACGCCCGCCGGCACGTAGGCATTGGCACCATCCCACACTTCATCGCCGGGACGCGCCACGTAGGCGGTGTAGCTCAGCTCGCTCGGACCCGGGTAGCGGGTGGACTGCTTGGTGGTCATCAACTCGCGGTCCACACCGAAGCGCAGCAGGTGGTCGCCAAGCTGCCATTCGAAGTCCAGGCGCGCCACATCGCGGGTATCGTCCCGCTCGGCCACGGCCGCACCGGTCGGATGGCAGCCGGCACGCAGGCCCTGCAGCTTGCTCAACCGCGGGCCGTAGGTGCTGTCGGTGAACACCGGGCTGCAGGCCTGGTCCAGCGACGAGTTGGTGAACGCGCGCTGGTTGTTCTGGCCGACCATGGCGCGGGCGGTGAAATTCTGGCCAAAGTGGCCGGTGTAGGTAGCCGACCAGTTGCGGCCGCCGGTCTCGGTAACCGAATCGCCGCCCCAGGCACCAAGCTGGTCAGCATTCCAGTTGTAGCCGTACGAGGCATTGGTGACGTCGCCTTCGTCGGAGAATGCCAGCAGTGCCAGGCTGTGGTTGTCGTTGATGTTCCAGTCCAGCTTGGTGCCCCAGAAGCCGTTGCCGGAATCGTTCTTGAACCAGGTGCTGCCATCGGACGAGGTGTTGTGACCCTTGTCGCTGCGGTCTTCGTACATCGCGAACAGGAACAGCTTGTCCTTGATGATCGGCCCGGAACCCCAGACATTGGTTTTCAGGAACGAGTTGTTGTCACGGCTGCCATAGGAATGCGGCGTGCCATCGCGATGGAAATGATCGCCGCCGCTGGCACGCCATGCACTGGGCTCGGCGGTGACTTCCACGCCGCCTTCGAATTCATTGCTGCCCGAGCGGGTCACGGCATTGATCACGCCACCGGTGGAGCGGCCGAACTCCACCGAGTAGCCGCCGGTCTTGACCTGGAACTCGTTGAAAAAGGCAAACGGCGCCGTGCTGAAGCCACGACGGGTATACATGTCGGTGACGTTCAGGCCGTTGATGAAGACCGCATTCTCGGCCACCGATGAACCGGCAAATGACAGGCCGCCAAAGGACGAGTTGCCCCCCACCACGCCCGGCGCCATCAGCGCCACCGCGGACAGATCCTGGGCCACCGGCAGCCGCGAGATTTCCTGGCGGTTGATGTTGAACGCGGTTTCGGTGGAGTAGACATCCACGCGATTGACCACGCGCGTACCGACCACCTGCAGTGCGTCAAGATTGGTGACGCCACCGCCGCTGGCCAGATTGACCGTCGTGGTACCACCGACGGCAACGCTCACCGATACCTGATCGCCCAGCTTCTGGCCATCGCGACTGAGCTGCAGCTGGTAGTCACCCACCGGCAGCTGGCCGAGACGGTAGCTGCCATCGCTGCCCACGGTGACGGTGCGGGTCAGGCCGGTGCTGCTGCTGACCACGGTGACCTGGTCACCGGCAGTTGCACGGCCGGCGACCGCGCCATTCACGTTCTGCGCCATCGCGATGCCGGGCAGCATTGCGCCCAGACACGCCCCAAGGGCGACGCACAACGCCGCCCGCTTGATGCTGTAAGCCTTCATCCCCTGCTCTCTCCTGCAAGAATTGAATGGTGTGGAATGTGATGTGTCGCGCTAGCGTTGCCTGGCTGGCAGTACCCGCCACTGGAAGTCGTAGCTCCATTGGTCGAAGTACAGGTTGCCGCCTGCCCACTCGGCCTCGCCGCGCTGCGAGTCGACCGTTTCCGAGCGGAAATGCTGTTTGGCCGGCACCAACGGCTGGCCGAAATCATCGTTGAAGGCGATGCGGTAGCCATCGAGGCCACCCAGGTAGAAATCGCGTAGTGCCGGCGTGTCACTGGCCAGTGCGCCGGTGGTCACGTCCATTGGCAGCCACCCATACGGCGCCAGATAGACCTGCCCCCAGTCATGCAGGTTGTTGTAGGCGCTGCCATCGTCGGAGAACACCATGCCCGACTGCCAGCGCGCGGGGATGCCGTTCATGCGCAACAGCGCGATCAACAGCAGGGTCTGCTGGCCGCAGTCGGCATGGCCTGCGCGCAAGGCGTAATCGCTGATGTTGCTGAGCGTGGAATACTCGCGCGCGCCTGCCCAGGGAATGCGATCGACCGCAGCAAACAGCTTGCGCACCACTTCATACGGGCGCTTCTCGCCCTGCAGCACTTGGTCGGAGAAAAGCTTCAGCGCGGGGGTGAAGCGCACGTGCGGCAGCTGCTCGGCCAGGTAGGGCTTCAAGGCCGGATCGGCCGGGGTCGGTTGCACCTTGGCCGGATCGATCGCGGCATGCCGGGCGAAGATCGTCGCTGCGTAGCGGATCTCGAAGCGGGTCGGCTTGCCCGCTACGGCCTTGGCTTCCAGGTAGGCGGTGCGCTGCAAGGTACTGGCCGGAGCCACGCGTGCCTTGCCCGGCGTGCTGCCCAGCCACTGCACCTGCTCCTGCTGGCCCGGAATCTCACGCGGGTACGGAATCCAGACGCGCACGGTTTCACCGGCCGGCACCGCATCGGCCTTCACCGTCAGCGACTGGGTGAATTCAATGCGCTGCGGCAGCACCGAAGCCCGGCCGCTCCGTTCGGCCGCAGCAATCACCCTCGCATGGTGTGCATTGAGCACTTCGTTCGCGCCCGGCGCCGGCATCGGTGCATCCGCGCGGCGGCGTGCACGTGCCTCGTCGCTGAGCAGGAACAGGTTGGATGGTGCACGCTTGAAGTACCAGCGCGTGCCATCGATATCGAGGTGTTCGATCAGGCCGAGCTGCTCCCAGCGCACGAATTCCTCGTCGGTGAGGTCGGGAATCCAGCGGCGCACGGCGGACTTGGCAGCGGTTTCGTCGAGGGGAAAATCCAGGCGGATGCGGCGCATGCGTTCTTCCTGGAACGCGATGTCGTCGAAACTGACGCCAGGCTCCGCTGCGTCGGCGGCCGACCAGGTGTTCAGTTCGCGCTGAGCTTCCAAGAACCGTCCCGCGTCGATCATCTGCACAACACGTGCAAACTGGATGGCCGAAGGCGGCGGCTCCGCTCCCGCCGACCACGCCCACAGCAGCAGCGCGGCGCACAGGCCGGCGGCGGCAGTCAGACGCGGTTTGCGAACGGCAGGATCCACAGCGACACTTCCCCAGCGCGGGTGGTAATGGCTGTGTAACACGGGCCGGGGGACCGGTCAATAATTTATTCTTGCTTTCGCCAGAGAAAGGAATAAATATTCCAGCTGGCATTCGAGGAGGGTATGCAGCGCATGATCCTGGCTTCCCGCGCACCGGACCGGCAATGGCCGCGCCGGTTGACCCTGGCCCTGTGCCTGCTGGCCGCACCGGCCTTCGCACAGGCTGCCCCGCCACCTGACCCGGGCGCGCCGCTGCCCTATGTGATCGGCCTGCACGAGGCCTATCTGACGCCCCAGTACTGGGCGGCGCGGCTGGACGATGCCGATGCGCCGATCCTGGATCGCGCGCAGATCGACGCGCAGAACGCGCGGATGCGGGCGCAGGACAGCCACATCCAGGACATCGCCGCACTGCCCGCACAGCTCGATGCCGCGCAGGTACGCGCCAGCATCAGCGCATTGTCGCGCTGGCCCAAGCGTGTACTGTTCAACGAGAAGGGCCAGGCCATCGCCCCCGCGCTGCGCAGTGGCATCGAAGCCAACCTCGGCCTCGATGCGATTCCTTCCCAGGTGTCACCAGCCTTCGGCCTGGTGGTGAAACGCGCGGCGCTGCGCACCTTCCCCACCCGCGAACGCGTCTTCAGCACGGCCGGCGACACCGACATCGACCGCTTCCAGGAATCGGCACTGTTCCCCGGCGACAAGGTCGCCGTGGTCCACCGCAGTGCCGACGGCCGTTGGCTGTTCGTGCACAGCGAGCGCTACAGCGCGTGGATCGAAGCCGACGCCATCGCCAGCGGCGACAAGGCCACGGTGCTCGGCTACGGCGCGAAGGGACCGTACCGCATCATCACCGGTGCCACGGCGCAGACCGCCTACACCCCGGAGGAACCGCGCGTCTCGCGCCTGCAGCTGGACATGGGCGTGCGCCTGCCGGTGCTGGCCGACTGGCCCGCCGCCGAACCGGTGAACGGCCAGCAGGCGCATGCCTCGTGGGTGGTGCAGCTGCCGGTGCGCGAAACCGATGGCCGCCTGAAACTGGTGCCGGCGCTGCTGCCGCGCTCGCAGGACACCGCCGCCGACTACCTGCCGCTCACCCCGCGCCTGCTGCTGCAGCAGGCCTTCAAGTTCCTGGGCGAACGCTATGGCTGGGGCCACGACTACGACACCCGCGACTGCAGCGGGTTCGTTTCCGAGATCTACCGCAGCTTCGGCGTGCTGCTGCCGCGCAATACCAGCGCACAGGCGATCAGCCCGGCACTGGACCGCCTGCCCTTCACCGGGAAGGTCGGCAAGGCCGCGCGCGACCGTGCGGTCACCGATCTGCAGGTGGGCGACCTGGTCTACATTCCCGGGCACGTGATGATGGCCATCGGCCACGTCGACGGCCGCACCTGGGTCATCCATGATACGGCGGGCGGCAGCTGGTTCGGTGCCGACGGCAAGCGCGTACAGGCCCACCTCAATGGTGTTTCGGTCACCCCGCTGGAGCCGATGATGGCCAGCGATACCGTCCGCTACATCGACCGCATCACAAACATCCAGCGCCTGCGGGCCAAGACTCCTGAATGAAGATCACCGCCATCGAACTGGGCATGCTGCGCGTGCCGCTGAAAACGCCGTTCAAGACCGCCCTGCGCACGGTGGAGACCGTGGAGGACGTGGTGGTGCTGATCCGCACCGACACCGGCCACACCGGCTACGGCGAAGCCCCCGCCACTGCGGTGATCACCGGTGATACGCACGGCTCGATCATCGAAGCGATCCGCCACTTCATCGCGCCGCGCCTGATCGGCCAGGACGTGGCCAACCTCAACCGCCTGTGCGGGCTGGTGCAGACCGCGATGGAGCGCAACACCAGCGCCAAGGCCGCGGTGGAGATCGCGCTGTACGACCTGTGGGCGCAGCTGCACGGCGCGCCGCTGTACCAGATGCTTGGCGGTGGCGACCCGGTGATCACCACCGACATCACCATCAGCGTGGACTACATCGACAAGATGGTGGCCGATTCACTGTCGGCCATCGAACGCGGCTTCGAGTCGCTGAAGATCAAGGTGGGCAAGGACATCGGCCTGGACATCGAACGGGTCAAGGCGATCCATGCCGCCGTCGAAGGCCGCGCCCTGCTGCGCCTGGACGCCAACCAGGGCTGGACCGCCAAGCAGGCGGTGCATGCCATGCGCACGCTGGAAGAGGCCGGTGTGGTGCTGGAACTGCTGGAGCAGCCGGTGAAGGCGGCCGACATCAGCGGCCTGAAGTACGTCACCGATCGCGTCAACACGCCGGTGATGGCCGATGAAAGCGTGTTCAGCCCCAGCCAGGTGATGGACCTGATCCAGCAGCGCGCGGCCGACATCATCAACATCAAGCTGATGAAGACCGGCGGCCTGTCCAACGCAATCCGCATCGCCGACATCGCGGGCATCTACGGCGTGCCGTGCATGATCGGCTGCATGATCGAATCCAGCATCAGCGTCGCCGCCGCCGTGCACCTGGCGGTGGCCAAGAGCGATGTGATCACCAAGGTCGACCTGGACGGCCCGTCGCTCGGCCAGTTCGACCCGGTCAGCGGCGGCGTGCACTTCAACGAATCGGAGATCAGCATCAGTGATGTGCCGGGGCTGGGCATTACTGAAGTGCGTGGGCTGGAGATGCTGGGTTGATCTCTGCCTTGCGGCTGGCCTGGCGTACAACTGACGTTCGGTCGGGCGTTACTTTTCTTTCTGCGGAAAGAAAAGTAGCCAAAAGAAACGCTCCGCCGGCCGCGAGCCGATGCGCTGCGCACGTCGGTGCCCTGTGCTCCTCGGTCGTACGTGCGGCGTCCCCCGCAAACCCGACCCGCCCGACCCATTCCATGACACGCTCTACGCTGCCAGCCGCAACGCGCCTACACATGCCCGGAAACCCCGCATGCCGCCCCTGCTGAAGATCCGTTCCGAGCGCGGGCAGATGTCGGCCATCGAGCGACGCATCGCCGACTTCATCCTCGACAACGCCCACCTGCTGCGCGACTACTCGTCCCAGCAACTGGCCAGTGCGCTCGGCATCAGCCAGTCCAGCGTGGTGAAGTTCAGCCAGAAGCTCGGCTTCAAGGGCTACCCGGACCTGAAGTACTCGATCGGCCAGGATGTGGCTCGCGCCGGTGCCGATCCACAACAGGCCCCCAGCGAACCCGACAGTGGCGATGACTACCTGCGCCTGGGCGACGCCCTGCGCCGCAGCAAGGCGCAGGCCGAGGAGGAAACCCGCCAGGCCAACCCACGCGAGGAAATCGAGCGCATCGTGCAGCTGCTCGACGGCGCGCCCAAGCTGTTCGTGTACGGCCTGGGTGACGACGGCCTGTATGCCCGCGAGTTCGCCATGCGGCTGTCGCTGCTCGGCCTGCTGGTGGTACCGCATACCGACCCGATCCTGATGCTGGCCAACCTGTCGGCCGCACGCCCCGGCGATGCGCTGCTGGTGTTCTCCGAATTCGGCAACCTGCCGCAGCTTTCGCAGCTGTCGCGGCAGTTCCAGGACATGGGTGGCAAGGTGATTTCCATCACCCGCCACACCGCCAACCCGCTGCGCGCGCATGCTGACGCAGCACTGGGGGTGTGCGCGCACGATCGCACGCCGCAGGTCGCGCAGCTGCTGTACCGTAGCGCCATGCATGCCCTGCTCGATTTCCTGTTCGTGCTGCTTTGCCACACCAATCCGGACCGCCAGCAGCAGCTGGCGGTGAACCTGGAGCGGATCGATCACCTGCTGGATTCCTGACCGGAGCACCTGTTGATGAAATCGCTGGTCCGTCGCGCTACCGCTGCGCTGCTGCTTGCTGCAGCGGTGTCCGTCCACGCCGCGCCGCTGGAGGGTGCGCGCCAGCTGATCGTGGTCACCAGCGAAGGCTGGGACAGCACCCAGGGCCAGCTGCAGGCCTATGTGCGCGATGGCAAGGGCTGGCATGCGCATGGAGAGGCGTTCCCGGTGGCACTTGGCCGCACCGGCAGTGCCTGGGGCCTGGGCCTGCACCCGGCGCAGGCCGATGGCCCGCAGAAGCAGGAAGGCGATGGCCGCAGCCCGGCGGGCGTGTTCGCGCTCGGCAGCGCGTTCGGCTATGCCGTCACACGCCCAGGCACGGCCATGGCCTACCAGCCGATGCTTGAAAGCAGCTACTGCATGGACGTACCCGGCTCGCCGTTCTACAACCGCATCGTCGATGAAAGGAAAGTCGGCAGTGCGGCGATCAAGGGCTCCACCGAGCCCATGCGGCTGGACCTGCACAACAAGGGCGACGTGCGCTACCAGGAAGGCTTCGTGATCGCCCACAATCCGGACAACCAGCCGGGCAAGGGCAGCTGCATCTTCGCCCATCTGTGGCGCCAGCCCGGCGAGGCCACGGCCGGCTGCACCGCTATGCCGCAGGCACGCATGCGGGCCCTGCTGGACTGGTTGCGCCCGCAGGAGGCGCCGCGCTTCGTGCTGCTGCCGCGCGCCGAGTACACACGCCTGCAGGCCCAGTGGCAGCTGCCCGCACTCAGCGGAGACGCCCGTTGAGCGCGCAGGACGAACCGCAGCTGCAACGCGCGGTCAGCCGCTGGCAGATCGTCGGCCTGTCAATCAACGATGTGATAGGCAGCGGCATCTACCTGCTGCCGGCCGCCACCGTCGCCCTGCTCGGCCCCTTCAGCCTGTGGGGCGTGGTCGCCGCCGGCATCGTCGTCGCGCTGCTGGTGCTGTGCTACGCCCAGGCCGCCAGCTACTTCGATGAACCCGGCGGCAGCTACCTGTATGCGCGCGAAGCGTTCGGGCGCTTCGCCGGATTCGAGATCGGCTGGATGATCTGGCTGACCCGCATCAGCTCGGCGGCCGCATTGAGCAATGCGCTGGCCGATGCGGTCGCGCGGTTCTGGCCATGGGCCGGTGCCGGCATGGGGCGCATCGCGATCATCGTGGTGTCGCTGGGCTTCCTGACCGGCGTCAACATCATCGGCGTGCGCTCGGCCGCGCGGACCGGCGTGGTGCTGGTGATCGGCAAGATGCTGCCCCTGCTGCTGTTCGTGGCCATCGGTGCGTTCTATATCGACCCACAGCTGGCGTTCTCCGGCCAGCGCCCGGACCCGCATGACCTGCAACGCATGGGCGAGGCCGCGCTCCTGCTGCTGTACGCCTACGCCGGTTTCGAAAACATCCCCGCTGCGGCGGGCGAGTACCGCAATCCGCGCCGCGATATTCCGTTTGCACTGATCACCATGATCATCACCGTCACCGTCATCTACGGCGCGGTACAGGTGGTGGCACAGGGCACGCTGGCCGGGCTGGCCAGCTCGGCCACGCCGCTGGCCGATGCCGCCGCCGGCTTCGGTGGCGAAGCGCTGGCGCTGATCCTGACTGTCGGCGCGACCATCTCCATCCTCGGCACCAACAGCAACACGATGATGATGGGCCCGCGCTTCCTGTTCGCGCTGGCACGCGATGGCTACGGCCCGAAGATCCTGGCCCAGGTGCATCCGCGCTTCCACACGCCGGCCGCGTCGATCCTGTGCCAGGGCCTGATCGCGCTCGGCCTGGCCCTGTCCGGCTCGTTCGTGCAGCTGGCGCTGCTGTCGATGACCACGCGCCTGTTCGCCTACATCGGTACCGCCGCCGCGGTCCTGGTGCTGGCCAAGCGCTTCGCCGACCGCCCCGGCGCACTGAAGCTACCCGGCGGCCCGCTGATTCCGGTACTGGCATTGCTGCTGTGCCTGGCGCTGTTCGCCAGTGCCAGCTGGCAGAACATTGCCGCTGCACTGGTAGCGTTTGCAATCGGCGCGGTGATCTACAAGCTGCCGCGAAAGGATGCCAACGCCGGGTGACCGGTAGTGTCCGGCCATGCCCGGCGGTTTGATCTGGTGATCACGCTGCCGGACCGGGCCGTTAACCGTCACGCAGGCACGATCAGGCTTCGTACACGACGGAGCCTTCCATGACCGAGTACCAGATCCCCGGCCGCGTGCCGGACGACAGCACGCCGCGCGACACCATCTCCAACTACTGGCGCGAGCGCTACAGCGCCGAGCCGTACTACGACGACCAGCTGTTCTTCGAGGACTACGAGCCGGCCTACCGCATCGGCCACACCGCCCGCGCGCAGGACATGATCCGTGCCTACGAACAGGTCGAAGCCGAGCTGGAATCGCGCTGGGCCAACGAGCGTGGTCACAGCCGCCTTGAATGGGCACAGGCACGCAACGCGGTACGCCGTGGCTGGGAAGACGCGCAGTTGGCGGATCCGCAGTTGAAGCGTTAATGCCATGCTTCCCGTAGTGCCGAGCCTATGCTTGGCTGAGAGTCGAGCATGGCTCGACGCTGCAGAAATCCTCCGAGAGCCGAGCGCGGGCCCGGCTCTGCCCACTCACTCCTGTTCCGGCAGCGGCGGCACGCCTGTGCTGTGCTTGCTTTCACCGCCGCCAGTGGCGATCAGGTCGCGGGTGTTCTTCTGTACGGCCACCGCGCCGAACAGCGACAGCGCATACGCCATGCCGTAGAAGCCCTTCTCGCTCGATGCCAGGGTGGCATTCCACAGCCCAACCAGCAGCAGCATCAGCGCCGAGAGCAGCGCGAACCAGCACAGCGCGTAGTACAGCGCACTCACCGGAATACCCTCGACGCGGTCACGCACACTCTTCTGCAGCGACACCGCCGCGAACAAGCCGAACAGCAGCAGGGTCAGGTAGTAGCCTTTTTCATTGAGCGCCATCGTAGCGGCGTTGAACAGGCCGATCAGGTAGGCCGCCGCGCCCAGCAGCAGGGCCACCCACGAGGCGGCGATGAAGGCGGTGGACGGCTTGTGGGGCATGGCAGTGTTCATTGCAGATCCTTGGCAGGCAGGCGGGCATGCTTTGCCCGGGCGTGCCACCCTAGACGATCCCGCCGCCGTCGCACAGGGGGGCGCAGGACCTTCGGGCCACGACGATCACGCCTCCAGTGGTATACAAGGGACAGCCCGGCCATCCGCATCCCCGCCCTGGAGATACCCATGACCCGCACGCCCCTGCTGCTCGCCCTCGGCCTGGTGCCGATCCTCGCCACTTCCGCCTGCAATGCCGCCGACCCTGCCGCCAACGGCGCCCAGACCAGCGCGCCCGCAGCCTCCTCCGCCGCCGACCAGCGTCCGTTCACCGCCACCGAAGTCAGCCGTTTCGACCAGCCGTGGGCGATGACCTTCCTGCCTGACGGTAGCCTGCTGGTCACCGAAAAGCGCGGCAAGCTGCAGCACCTGGATCTGGCCAGCGGCCAGAAGCACGAGATCACCGGCGTTCCGAAGGTCGCCTACGGTGGCCAGGGTGGCTTCGGCGACATCATCCTTCACCCCGACTTTGCCCGGAATCACGTTGTTTACCTCAGCTATGCCGAGGAAGGCACGCTGGATACCCGCGGTGCGGCCGTGGCCCGCGCCACGCTGGCGCTGGACGCGAACGGCGCTGGCCAGCTGAAGGACCTGAAGGTGATCTGGCGGCAGACTCCCAAGGTCAGTGGCCAGGGCCACTACGGCCACCGCCTCGCCTTCGGCCCGGACGGCAAGCTGTGGATCAGCTCCAGCGAGCGGCAGAAGTTCGACCCGGCCCAGGACATGGGCGGCAACCTCGGCAAGATCGTCCGCCTCAACGACGATGGCAGCCTGCCCGCCGACAACCCGTTCGCCTCGCAGGGCGGGGTGGCCGCACAGGTGTGGTCGCTGGGCCACCGCAACATCCTCGGCATGGCGTTCGATGCCAAGGGCAAGTTGTGGGCGCATGAGATGGGCCCGGCCGGCGGCGACGAACTGAACCTGATCGTGCGCGGCGCCAACTACGGATACCCGGTCGTTTCCAATGGCGACCACTACGACGGTCGTCCGATTCCCGACCACAGCACCCGCCCGGAATTTGCTGCGCCGAAGGTGACCTGGACGCCGGTGATCTCGCCGGCCGGCTTCGTGATCTACAGCGGCAACCTGTTCCCGCAGTGGAAGGGCAGCGGCTTCATCGGCGGACTGTCATCGACCTCACTGGTACGCGTGGCCTTTGATGGCGACAGCGCGCGCGAAGCCGAACGCTTCAACATGGGCGAACGCATCCGTGAAGTGGAACAGGGCCCGGACGGCGCACTGTGGCTGCTGGAAGACGGCAGCAAGGCACGCCTGCTGAAGCTGACACCGAAGGCCTGAGCCAGTGCCGGCCGCCGGCCGGCACTTCGTTGATGGAACGGCCCCGCATCACGCGGGGCCGTCTGCGTTTACTGGATGGTGCCGACCTTCACCTCGGTGCGCGCGCAGGCCTTGTCCAGGCACTCGCCGGTCAGCCAGACCTGGCCATCGCCGATCATCACGCCCTGTTGGTTGACGAAGACCTTGCCGAACTCCTGTTCGGACATCGCCTTGACCACCGCCGGGGTGATGATCTTTTCGTAGTTGCGCTGGAACTCACCCGGGCCAGTGATCTTCTTGCCGCCGGCAATGTTCAGCGGGAAGCGCACTTCCTCCACCACGGCAGCGCGATCACCACCAACCACGGCGGTCTTGAACGCGTTGAACACCTTCTCGTACTGCGCGGCGTCGCCCAGCACACTGTCGATGCGCGCGCGCGCATCACCTTCATCGGCGGCAGCGGCGGGCGCGGGAGTTTCGCTCGCGTGCTCGGCCGTGGCCTGCGGCGCAGCGGCCGGGTCAGGCGTGGTGCTGGCGGCTGCTTCAGCCGGCGTGGAACCGGTCATCGGCGGCGGCGCATCGGCAGCAGGCCCGGCCGGCGGTGCCGGCTGCGAACAGGCCGCCAACAGCAGGGCCGGAATCAGGAAAGCAATCTTGCGCATGGCGCGGACTCCATCGGATCAAGGCCCCGATGGTAGCGCCGGGCCATGCCCGGCGTGTTTGCCAGCGGTGATGACGCCGGGCATGCCCGGCGCCTCACTGTCAGTAGATCCACGCCATGCGTGGATGCATGACCGGCGGTTCCAGGCGGCGCGATCAGGCCTTCAGCAGCTCGAACTGCACCGCGTCACCGGCGGCCGACGAGGCGCACACCCACACGTCGAACACGCCCGGCTCGGCGCGCAGCACGCCGTCACGGCCGGTGAAGGCCAGCTGCTCGCGGGTCAGGGTGAACACCACCTCGGTCGACTCGCCCGGCTGCAGTGCCACCTTGCGGAAGTCCTTCAGCTCGCGCACCGGCCGCACGCGGCTGGCCACACGGTCGTGGATGTACAGCTGCACCACTTCCTCACCGGCCACGGCGCTGGTGTTGGTCAGCGTGGTGGTCACGGTCAGGGTGTCGTCCCAGCCGAGCTGGGCCGCGCTCAGCTGCGGCACGCCGTAGGCAAACGTGGCGTAGCCGATGCCATGACCGAACGGGTACAGCGGCTCGTTCGGAATCTCGCGCCAGCGTGCCTTGAACTCCGACATGGTCGGCAGTTCGGGGCGGCCGGTGCGCGGGTGGTTGTAGAAGTACGGCTGCTGGCCGGACACCTGCGGGAAGCTGACCGGCAGGCGGCCGGACGGGCTGTAATCGCCGAACAGCACGTCGGCCACGGCGTGGCCGGTCTGCGTGCCCAGGTACCAGGTGACGGCCACCGCGTGCGCGTTGCGCACCGCGCCCTGCAGCGCCAGCGCGCGACCGTTGCGCAGCAGCACCACCAGCGGCTTGCCGGTCATCGCCACCGCCTCGGCCAGCGCCTGCTGGGCCGGCGGCAGGGTGATTTCCACGCGTGACTGCGCCTCACCGCTGTAGCGCTGCGGCTCGCCCAGCGCCAGCACCACCACGTCGGCGCGCAGCGCGGCGGCCACGGCCGCTTCGGTGCCACCTGCAATGGCGGTTTCCAGATCACAGCCCGGCACGATCTCCAGCAGCGCCTCGTCGCCGATGGCGGCGCGCACGCCGGTTTCCAGGTCTACATAGCGCTGCTTGTCGCCGAACAGCGTCCAGCAGCCTTCAATGTTTTCCCGGTCCTGCACGAAGGGACCGATCAGCGCGATCTTCTGCCCCGTCTTCTGCAGCGGCAGCACGTTGTCGCGGTTGTTCAGCAGCACGATCGAACGGCGTGCAGCATCGCGCGACAGCGCGTCATGCGCGGCGATGTGCGAGGTATCGGCTTCGCGCGCCGGGTCCAGCGAACGGTACGGGTCGTCAAACAGGCCGATGGTTTCCTTCAGCCACAGGATGCGGCGCACGCCTTCATCCAGCACCGCCATCGGCACTTCGCCGCTCTCGACCAGGCCCGGCAGGTGCTCGGCGTAGAAGCCGCTCTGCATGCTCAGGTCCAGGCCGGCGGTGAACGCCTTGGCGGTGGCATCGCGGTCGTCGGCGGCATAGCCGTGCGCGACCAGTTCCATGTCGGCGGTGTAGTCGGAGATCACCACGCCCGGGAACTTCCACTCACCGCGCAGGATGTCGGTCAGCAGCTCGGCATTGGCGCTGGCCGGCACGCCGTTGATGTCGTTGAACGAGGACATCACGGTGATCGCACCGGCATCGAAGGCGGCCTTGAACGGCGGCAGGTGCACGTCGCGCAGGGTCTGCGGCGAGATATCCACCATGTTGTATTCCATGCCGGCCATCACTGCGCCATAGGCGGCGAAATGCTTGGCCGTGGCCAGCAGCGAATCGGCGGCGCGCAGGTCGCTGCCCTGAAAGCCGCGCACGCGGGCGGCGGCGAACGCGCAGCCCAGCACCACGTCCTCACCGGCACCTTCGGCGCCACGACCCCAGCGCTGGTCACGGGCGATATCCACGGCCGGCGCATAGGTCCAGTGCAGGCCGGCAGCGGTGGCTTCGACGGCGGTGGCGCGCGCGGTGCGCTCGGCCAGGTCCGGTTCGAAGCTGGCGGCCTCGCCCAGCGGAATCGGGAACACGGTACGCATGCCGTGGATGACGTCGGCAGCCAGGATCACCGGGATGCCCAGCCGGCTCTCCTCGGTGGCAACCTGCTGGATGCGGCGGCCCAGCTCGGCACCGACACCATTGAACAGCGAGCCGACCTTGCCCTCGCGCACCTGCTGCAGCACCTGGTCGGCATTGCGCACGTTGGCTTCCGGGTTCACGTCCGGGGCGAACGGGCGGACCATGTCCGCGAAGACACCCAGCTGGCCGACCTTTTCCTCGACGGTCATCTGGGCAATGAGGGATTCGATGCGATCGGAGGCCACCAGCAGTCCTTGATGAAAACGTTTACAAGCCCGGCATTCTAGCGTTCCGGAACCATTTGGCGAGAGGTTTCGTCATTCAGTTTCAATCTCCAGCCGGATCCGTATGGTCCGGCCGGAGGCCTCGCAGCTTACTCCGAGCCGGCCAGCTGGCGCTGACCGGCCATCAACATGGCGTCGCTGGAGGCTTGGAACACCCGCAGACCGAAGGCCGGCAGGATCGCCAGCAGGTGGTCGAAGATGTCCGACTGCACCGCCTCGTACTCGCCCCAGGCGGTGCTGCGGGTGAAGCAGTACAGCTCCAGCGGCAGGCCCTCGGTGGTCGGCTGCAGCTGCCGTACCAGCAGGGTCATGTCGGTATGGATGCCCGGATGGCTGCGCAGGTAGCGCTCCACGTAGGCACGGAAGGTGCCCAGGTTGGTCACCCGGCGGCTGTTGACCTCGGCCACGCCCTGCTCGCGCAGGCGACCGTTCCACCGCCCCAGCTCCTGTTCCTTCTCACGCAGGTAGTCGCGCAGCAGCGCGAACTGGCCGAGGAAGGCCAGGTCACCCTCGTCCAGGAAGCCGACGCTGTGCTGGTCCAGGTACAGCGCGCGCTTGATGCGGCGGCCACCGGCCTCCTGCATGCCACGCCAGTTCTTGAACGACTCGGTCACCAGCTTCTTGGTCGGGATGGTGGTAATGGTCTTGTCGAAGTTCTGTACGGTGACGGTGTGCAGGGCGATGTCGATGACATCGCCATCGGCGTTCTGGCTGGGCATCTCGATCCAGTCGCCGATGCGCACACGGCCATCGCCGCTGATCTGCACGCTGGCCACCAGCGACAGGATGGTGTCCTGGAAGATCAGCATCAGCACTGCGGTGGCGGCGCCGAGGCCGGTGACCAGATAGCGCAGGTCGACGCCGGCCAGGGTGGCAACGATCGACAGGCCGGCGATCACGAAGATGACGATCTTGGCGACCTGCAGGTAACCCTTGATCGGCTTGTTGCGTGCCTCTGGGCGGCGTTCGTAGAGATCGTTGGCCGCATCCAGCGCATGCGAGATGGCCAGCACCACGGTCAGGATCGCCCAGGCCTGGCAGGCGCCGATGATGAAGCTGACCAGCCCCGGCGGCAGGTCCGGCACGATGCGGATGCCCGAGGCGATCACCTGGCTGGGCACCACATTGGACAGGCGCGAGATCACCCGCATCAGGTGGCTGCCGCGGCCGGTATCGGCACCCGGCAGGCGGCTGAGCAGGCGCCGCAGCCCGCGCAGCAGGATGCGCTTGGTGACCCAGTTGGCCAGGCCGGCGGCGATCAGCAGCGCCGTAATCATCAACGCCAGGTAGGCGCCGGGATAGGGTTCCAGTGTGTTCTGCAGCTTTTCCAGCCACTGTACCGCCACCACCGCGTCCACCATCCGTTGTCTCCTTGATTATTGTTGATGAGGTTGCCGGCCAGCGGCCGGCACTACCAGGGTTTCCGGCCGGCGGCCGGGTCTGCCGGTTCAGTCTCGCGTGCGTTCGATGATCACGCCCACCGCACGCGCGCCGCGCACCGCACCGGGCTTGCTCAGCTTCAGGCGCAGCCATTTCACCTCGAACTCGTCCAGCACGATCTGCGCGCAACGCTCGGCCAGGGTTTCCACCAGGCCGAACTCCGATTCGCGCACGAACTGCTCCAGGCGCTTGCTCACCGCCTTGTAGTTCAGGGTGTGGGCAATGTCGTCGGTAGCTGCGGGGCGACGGTTGTCGAAGCCCATTTCCAGGTCGAACACCAGGTCCTGGCGGATCCGTCGTTCCCAATCGTAGATGCCGATCAGGGCGTCGATCGTCAGCCCCTCGATGAAAACCTTGTCCATTGCGGTTACCAGCCGGAATACAGCCACCATGGTAACGGCACGGCGGTGAGCCTGCCCGGAACGGGCGGTAGGCGTCCCACTTGGCGCGTGGCCCGGAAAAGACAAAGGGCCCTGCTAGCGGGGCCCTTTGGTACCTCTCAACGTCCCCAGGGGAAGCTGGAATCCAGCCGCGAGTCCCGGAGCACACGCTGCAAGGTTAGAAGTGTCGCCAAGCCCGGTCAATTGGCAAATGCGTCAGGACAGACAGCCGGGTGCAAAACCGAGCCGTTCTACAAAAAACACTGACGATCAGGATGCCGTTTCCTGATGTTCCTGCGTCGTTCCCAGGGTCAAGGTGAAGCCACATTCCCTGGGAGTGAGTTGATGAAGGAAAGCAGGATCCTGCAGGCAGCCCTATCCCGGCAGAGATGGTCGACCTACGAGCGCATCGCTTCCCGCTGCGTAGCCGATCCGGCCACGCTCTATGCCTGGAACATGCAGATGTGTGCAGCTCTCCTGCCACCGTTGCACATCTGCGAGGTCGTGATCCGCAATGCAGCCGCTACCGCGCTGGGGCATCGTTACGGTCGATGCTGGCCTTGGCATCCAGCGCTGCTGCGCAGCCTTCCTGCCGAAGGCCCGCTTGCCTCGCTATGCGACGCCCGAGGCAGCGCTGGAGCCACGACGGACGTGCCGGAGGTCATCGCCAAGCTGCGATTCGGTTTCTGGCAGCAGTTGTTCGCTCGACGGTTCGAGCATTCGATCTGGGCCGGGACCATGGGCCTGGCACTGCCACATGCCCCCTCAGCGCCGCTCTCCGTCCTACGTCGGTCCATCCACGCCGACCTCGACCGCATCCGCCACCTGCGCAACCGCATCGCGCACCACGAACCCATCCTGGAACGAGACATCGGCGCTGACCTCGCCGCCATCGGGCGGCTGATCCACGCCCGCTGCCCGCATACGCTGGGCTGGTTGCAGCGCCATGAGCGGGCGACGACGGTGTTGGCGGCGTCGCCGTTGGCAGGGCGTCGGTGATACGTTCGCCGGGCATGGCCCGGCGCTACCGGATCAGACCGCCGGCAGGGTCGCCATGTCCCAGCGCGGGGTCACGTCCACCTTCGGCGGGCTGTGTTGGCCGGCCTGCAGGCGAAGTGCACCGGCGAAAGCGATCATCGCGCCGTTGTCGGTGCACAGCGCAGGGCGCGGGAAGCAGGCGCGGCCGCCGAGGCGCTCGGCCATCTGTTGCAGGCGCGCGCGCAGGCGCTTGTTGGCGCCGACGCCGCCGGCCACCACGATCACGTTGGTCCCGGCCGCTTCCAGCGCGCGCTCGCACTTGATCGACAGGGTCTCGACCACGGCATCCTCGAAGCCACGGGCGATGTCCGCGCGGGTCTGCTCGCTCTGGTCGCTGTCGCGCCAGGCCATCAGGACCTGGGTCTTCAGGCCGGAGAAGCTGAAATCCAGCCCCGGGCGGTCGGTCATCGGGCGTGCGAAGCGGTACGCGCCCGGCGTCCCCTGCTCGGCGAGCTTGGCCAGCTGCGGGCCACCCGGATAAGGCAGGCCCATCAGCTTGGCGGTCTTGTCGAAGGCCTCGCCGGCCGCATCGTCCAGGGTCTCGCCCAGCAGGCGGTACTGGCCGATGGCATCCACGGCCACCAGCTGGGTATGGCCGCCGGACACCAGCAGCGCCACGAACGGCGCTTCCGGCGGATCGTCTTCCATCAGCGGGGCCAGCAGGTGGCCTTCCATATGGTGTACGCCCACCGCCGGCACCTCCAGCGCCCACGCCAGCGAGCGGGCCACGCCCGCGCCCACCAGCAGGGCGCCGACCAGGCCGGGGCCCGCGGTATAGGCCACGCCGTCGATGTCGCCCACGCCCAGCCCGGCCTCGGCCAGGGTCTGCCGCACCAGCGGCAACAGCTTGCGGACGTGGTCGCGGCTGGCCAGCTCGGGCACCACACCGCCGTACTCGGCGTGCAGGGCGATCTGGCTGTAGACCGCATGGGCGCGCAGGGCCGCGCTGCCGGCCAGGTCGGTGTCATACACCGCCACGCCGGTCTCATCACAGGAAGATTCGATGCCAAGGACTCGCATGCCTGCTATTATGACGCCCCTGCTGCCCCCTCGGGGGATGTGCAGATCTCACTGCTTTCGAACTTCCGGCCCGTATTCAGGGTTGGCCGCTTGCAGTTTGTCTATTCGCCGCTATAATGTGCGGCTCGCCGGGCGTGACCCGGTTCTACTGTGTCCCGGAGATTCCATGCCCAGCGTCAAAGTCCGCGAGAACGAGCCCTTCGAGTTTGCTCTTCGCCGCTTCAAGCGCACTTGCGAAAAGGCCGGTGTGCTGGCCGAAACCCGCAAGCGCGAGTTCTACGAAAAGCCGACCCAGGAGCGCAAGCGCAAGGCTGCCGCTGCTGTGAAGCGTCAGCTGCGCCGCTCGTCGCGCGACGTCACCAAGCGTCAGCGCCTGTACTGATCGGACGCATCTTCATTGCGGCGGGCTCGTCCTTCCGCGGTGAAGCCGAAGCCGGCACGCGCGAGCGTCGCCGGCTTTTTGCGTTTCCGGGTTCGGGCATCCGCCCTGCCCCTCCACCACCACGAGGTTCCTCATGAGCATGAAGCAGCAGCTCACCGAAGACATGAAGGCCGCCATGAAGGCGGGCGAGAAGCACAAGCTGGGCGTGATCCGCCTGATCAATGCCGCCATCAAGCAGCGCGAAGTGGACGAGCGCATCGAGCTGGATGACACCGCCGTGATCGCCGTGCTCGACAAGATGGTCAAGCAGCGAAAGGACTCGGTCAGCCAGTACGAAGCGGCCAAGCGTGAAGACCTGGCCGAGATCGAGCGCGCCGAGATCGTGGTCATCGAAGCTTACCTGCCGGCCAAGATGGGCGAACCCGAGATCATGGCTGCCGTGCAGGCCGCCATCGCCGAGACCGGCGCCACCGGCGCGGCCGACATGGGCAAGCTGATGGGCGCACTGAAGCCGAAGCTGGCCGGCCAGGCCGACATGGGCCTGGTGTCCAAGCTGGTCAAGCAGGCGCTGGCCGGCTGATCACCGCCCCCCCGCTGCACACGACAAGGCCCGCGCCATGCGGGCCTTGTCATTGCTGCAGGCAGGGGCGCTGCCGATTACGCCTGGCGGCAGTTGCGCAGGGTCATCGAGCTGCCTTCGATCGAACTGACCTCACCTTCCAGCTTGGCCCAGTCACGCTCACGCAGCACGCTGAAGTTGGCCGCCTGGTCCGGCGCGAACTCGCAGCGGATGGTGTAGTTGTTGTTGTTGAAGGTGTCGTTCTGGCGGATCCGCAGCAGGCCGCGTTCCGGCGTCACCAGGTAGTTGATCGACCCCACCTCGCCCGGGCGGGTGGAATAGCTGTTCCGGTTGACGGTATAGATCTGCCCGTCGATGCGGTACCGGCGGCCAATGTATTTCGCGTACAGCGGCAGGAAGGTGGCCGAACGATCGCCCAGGTCTTCCTTGTTGGTGGTGGTACCCAGCATCAGGTCCTTGAAGCTGCCGGCGGCGTTGTAGGCCGCCATCGTGGAGCGCACTTCCTTGCCCATCTTCTTGGACAGGTCCGGTGCGGCCACGTCTTCCAGCGCAGGCATCGGCTGCTTCGCGCGCGCCGCGGCGGCAAGCGCTTCACCCTGGCTGCCGCCCTTCAGCTTGTCCAGCATCGCGCACATCGACTGCCGCGCCTCGTCCTGGCCGATCGTCTGGCCACGCGCCAGCTTGGTCGCCAAGGTCACCCGGCCGGTGTGGTCGGCGGTACCGATCAGCACCAGCGGCGTACGTAGCCCCTTGGTCTGGATCAGGTACTGGTTGCCAGTGTTGCCTTCCACCAGCTGGCCACCGATCTCGAACTGGTCCTCCGCTCCGATCTGCCGCAGCTGGTCCAGTGCACTCTGCACCTTCAGCCCCGGCACCGTCACATCGGCCATGTACATCGCGCCGTTGCGCGGATCCCCTACCGTCTTGAATGCCTTCTCGCAGGCCGCTGAGGCGGCGGCCGCCGAACCACTCACCGTCGCCAGCAACACCATCGTGGTGTAGACCATCCCTTTCATAACGCGTCCTTTTGCAGAGAAATTGGAATGTCGCGGCCCTGCGCATCGGCAGCCGGCCGCGGATACCGTGGCGGCAGCCCCCTGCGCGCTCACGGTCGGGCAGAAGGATAGCGCGGACGATGTACGGGGCGCCGTACTGAATAGGCACTTCACCCAACCCACCGCCCTGATTTGCTAGAAAAAGCATCATCCACCCGCCTTCTCCTGCTTCGATGCCGCATCCCCACGCCTTTCTGCCTGCCGTCCGATCACGCCTGGCAAAGCTGCAGGACAGCTTCCCGATGGCGGTGGCCAAGCGCTTCGTCGAGATCGACGTGCTGACCCAGGCCGCCTCGGTTTCCTTCTACGCCCTGCTGTCGATGGCCCCGCTGCTGGTGCTGCTGCTGTGGCTGACCGCCTCGCTGTACCCGCCGGCACAGCAGGCGCTGATCGGCCAGATCGGCTCAGTGGCCGGCAGCAGCGTGGCCAGCGTCGCCGACACCGTGCTGCACAACGCCAACAGCCAGCCCAGCATGGGGTCGCTGGCCGGGCTGTGGAGCACCCTGCTGCTGTTCGTCGGCGCCACCGCGGTGTTCGCCCAGCTGCAGAATGCGTTGAACCGCATCTTCCACACCAGCGGCCAGCGCCTGGACGGCATCAAGGCCTGGCTGCGCAAGCGCGTGTTCTCGTTCGGCGTGGTGCTGGCGCTGGGCTTCCTGCTGATCCTGTCGATGACCGCCACCACCGCGCTGCAGGTGCTGTTCGCGCAGCTGCCGTCGGTGCTGCCGGCGATCGGCTACCTCACCTCGCTGCTGCTGTACACGCTGGCCTTCGCCTTCCTCTACCACTACCTGCCCGACCGCCGCGTGGCCTGGCGCCAAGCCTTCATCGGCGGCGCCATCACCTCGGCACTGTTCGCGCTGGGCCGCTATGGCATCGGCGTCTACATCGCCACCGTGGCGCCGGGCAGCGCCTACGGTTCGATGGGAGCGCTGGTGATCTCGCTGGTCTGGATCTACTACGCCACTGCGGTGTTCTTCGTCGGCGCACTGATGACGGCGGTGATCGACGAACGCCTGTATGCCCGGGCGCAGCTGGCCAAGGGCGGGGACACCACCGGAGAAGCGGGCCCAGCCGCCCCCAGCGAGTAGACTAGGGAACCTGCCTTCCCCTCTGCGCGGCCTGCTGGCTGCGCCCTGCTCTGTTGCCCATGGCCCGTATCCCCGACGCTTTCATCGACGACCTGCTGGCCCGCACCGACATCGTCGAGGTGGTGGGCAGCCGCGTGCCGTTGAAGCGCCAAGGCAAGGAGTACGCCGCGCGCTGCCCGTTCCATGACGAGCGCTCGGCCTCGTTCACGGTCTCGCCCACCAAGCAGTTCTATCACTGCTTCGGTTGCGGCGCGCACGGCACCGCGATCAGCTTCCTGATGAACTACGACCGCCTCGAGTTCCTCGATGCGGTGGATGAGCTGGCCAAGCGCGCCGGCATGGAAGTGCCGCGCAACGAGAACCCGCGCAGCCCGCAGCAGCAGGACGACAGCCGCGAGCTGTTCTCGGCGCTGGATGCCGCCGCCAGGTTCTTCCAGAAGAACCTGGAAAGCAGCGACAAGGCACGCAGCTATCTTGATGGCCGCGGCGTGGACGAGGAGAACCGCGCGCGCTTCCAGATCGGCTATGCGCCCGATGGCTACAGCGGGCTGCGCGATGCGCTGGGCAAGGACGAGCGCAAGATGAAACTGCTCGACCGCGCCGGCCTGTTCTCCAAGAACGATCGTGGCCACGTCTACGACAAGTTCCGCGATAGGGTGATGTTCCCGATCTTCGACCGCCGTGGCCGGGTGATCGCCTTCGGCGGCCGCGTGTTCGAGAAGGACGACGGCCCCAAGTACCTCAACTCGCCCGAGACCGCGCTGTTCCACAAGGGCCGTGAACTGTACGGCCTGTGGCAGGTGCGCCAGGCCAACCAGAAGATCGAGCGCTTGATCGTGGTCGAGGGCTACATGGACGTGGTCTCGCTGTTCCAGTTCGGCGTCACTCAGGCGGTGGCCACGCTGGGCACCGCGACCACGCCGGATCATGCCGAGCTGCTGTTCCGCAATGCACCGGACGTGTTCTTCTGCTTCGACGGCGACGCCGCCGGCCGCCGTGCTGGCTGGAAGGCGCTGGAGTCGGTGCTGCCGCGCATGAAGGATGGCCGCCAGGCGTTCTTCCTGTTCCTCCCCGATGGCGAAGACCCGGACACCATCGTGCGCAAGGAAGGCGCCGAGGCGTTCAACGAGCGCCTGAAGCAGGCCACGCCGCTGTCGCAGTTCTTCTTCGACGAGCTGACCCGCGAAATCAACCTGGGCACGCTGGACGGCAAGGCCCGGCTGGCCGAACGCGCAAAGCCGATGCTGGCGCAGATTCCCGATGGCGCCTTCGGCGATCTGATGAAGCAGCAGCTGGGACAGCTGACCGGCCTCGGCGGCAATGCCCAGGCCGCGCGCGCACCGCAGCCGCAGCGCCAGCCCTCGCGCACGATCCAGCCGGTGGCCAAGCGCAGCCTGGTGCGTGGCGCGATCGCCGTGCTGCTGCAGCAACCGTCGCTGGCGCTGACGCTGGGCGGCAAGCATCACTTCCAGGGCCTGCGCCTGCCGGGCGTGGAGCTGTTGCTGGAGCTGCTGGGGCTGGTCGAGCAGCGCCCGGACATCAGCACCGGCGCCCTGCTGGAGCATTTCGACGGCCGCGAAGAACAGGCCTCGCTGCATACGCTGGCGGCACAGACGCTGCCCGGCACCGAGGCCAGCTGGACCCAGGAACTGCACGACGCGGTGGCCCAGCTGGAGAAACAGCTGCTGGTGCAACGTCTGGAGGAGTTGTTGGCAAAGCAGCGCCAGCAGGGCCTGGACGATACTGACAAATACGAACTGCGCGAGCTGCTGAAGGCCCGCGCCGGGCTGCGCCTGTAGAGGGCAGAACGCTTTCACGGAGAGGACCATGCTGCTGCGCCTGACCTGCCTGCTGTTGTTGTCGCTCTGCCTGCCGCCGGCGGTCCTGGCCGCCGATGCCCCGCTCAATGAAGTCCGCCCCGGCCTGTATGCCGGCGGCCAACCCTCGGCCGCGCAGCTGCGCGAACTGGCCTCGCAGGGGGTGCGCACGGTGATCGACCTGCGCCAGCCCGGCGAGGACCGGGGTTTCGATGAAACCCACGTAGCCGAATCGCTGGGCCTGCGCTATGTGCGCATTCCGGTAGCCGGTGCCGAGGGGCTCGATGCCGCCAACGTGCGCGCTGTGCACCAGGCCCTGCGGCAGAGCCAGGGGCCGGTGCTGCTGCACTGTGCGTCCGGCAACCGCGCCGGCGCCGTGCTCGGCCTGGTCAACGCACGCTACGAACATGCCAGCCCGGAACAGGCCCTTCAGCTGGGCCAGCGTGCTGGCCTGACCTCGCTGGAAGCCGCCACCCGCCAACGCCTGGCCACGCCGGTCACCTCGCCCTGAACCCTCCGCACCAAGGACCCTGCACACCATGACCCGCTGGTGGTCGCGCCTGCGACCGGACAACTTCACCCTCGCCCTGCTGTGCACCGTGGCCCTGGCCTCGCTGCTGCCGATGCAGGGCGCCGCCGCCATCGTCCTCGACGATGTCACCACCGTCGCCATCGCTGCACTGTTCTTCCTGCATGGCGCGCGCCTGCCACGCGAGTCGATCATCGGCGGCATGCTGCACTGGCGCCTGCACCTGACCATCCTCGCCTGCACCTTCCTCCTGTTCCCGCTGCTGGGCCTGCTGTTCAAGCCGCTGTCGGGCTGGCTGCTGACCCCGGAGCTGTACCTGGGCGTGCTGTTCCTGTGCACCCTGCCGTCCACCGTGCAGTCGTCCATCGCGTTCACCTCGATGGCCCGCGGCAATGTGCCCGCAGCGGTGTGCAGTGCCTCGTTGTCGAGCATCCTCGGTGTGTTCCTCACCCCGCTGCTGCTGACTGCGCTGGCCGGCACCTCCGGCGGCGTGCACGACCCGCTGCATGCGATCGGCGGCATCATGCTGCAGCTGCTGGTGCCGTTCGTGGCCGGCCACCTGCTGCGGCCGTGGATTGCCGGTTGGGTGGAAAAGCAGCGCGCGCTGCTGCGTTACACCGACCAGGGCACGATCCTGCTGGTGGTGTATTCGGCGTTCGGCGAAGCCGTCACCGAGGGCCTGTGGAGCAAGACGCCGCTGCTCTCGCTGCTGGCCGTGGCGGTCGTGGCCGCCGTGCTGCTGGGCATCGCCATGCCGCTGATCACCTTCATCGCCCGCCGCCTTCGCTTCAACCGTGAGGATGAGATCGCCATCGTCTTCTGCGGCTCGAAGAAGAGCTTGGCCACCGGCGTGCCGATCGCCAAGGTGCTGTTCGCCGGTGGCAGTCTCGGTGCGATCGTGCTGCCGGTGATGATCTACCACCAGATCCAGCTGATCGTCTGCGGTGTAATCGCGCAGCGGTATGCGAAGCGCGCGCCCTGATTGGGCGCGCGGGTTTTTGTAGAGAGCCCATCCACGCGCGGCGTGGATCTACCAAACCGCGGATGGCGTGAACCCGCAGTAGATCCACGCCATGCGTGGATGACGCATACGCCGCCGCTAATCCACGATGGCCGCGGCGATGTCGTGCAGCACTCGGGCGTTGCGCTCCACGTCGCTGCCCGGCTCGCCCGTGACGGTCAGACTGTAGGTCTTGCTGTCTCCCGTCCAGGCAAGCTCAACCCGAGTACGGCCGACACTATCCACAACCTTCCCGAGGTTAGCGGGCTTGCCGTCCACCACGGTGTTCTGCGCCTCCGCGATGACCTCGATCTACATGCCCGCAGCGAGGAAGTTGTTCTCGCTGAACTCCACGATGCCGACACCCTCCAGCCGGTAGAAACGGCTCAAGCCCGAGGACTTTCCACCCTCCAACGCACCACTGGGCTCCATGCCAATCATCTCGGCTGCGCCCAGCAGGCTGCTTTCCAGCCTGCTGGGTGGCTGCGGCAGGCGCTGGCGTAGTTCTGGAGTTGAGCGGTGAGTCCGCGGCACGGCAGCCAGCATTTCGGCCTGCGTTGGGATGCTCCCTGCTGCAACCCGCACCACACCGTTGGATCGTTCGATGTCATCGCGAAGCTGCCGCTTGACTTCTCGGGGGGCATCAAGGTCTGCCAGTTTCACCATCTGGTAGCTGCCCACGCTGGCGGACGATCTTCCCATTGCCGAGGCCTCCTGCATTGCAGCCCGCATGGCGCGTTGGTGTAGCCAGCTCCCTACCGCATCGGGAGCAGGTTCATTCTGGGATGCTTGAGCTGACATCGACATGGCCAGCGAGAATGCGATAAAGCAAAGACTCTTCATGATGCTCACCACTCCGAAAGTTGGCAATCGACCGCACTCGTGGATTGCGTAAATACGCGTCCGCCCAGCACCCATGTGTGATATCCGTGAACAACCATTCGTTCTGGATCACTGCCATCGCCTGCGTAAAATCGCCAGGAGTACAGTCCATTGTTAGGCGCACCGAAAGCATGCTTCGGCTCAATGTTCCCAAGGGGAACGTGCCTGGTTACGGCCGACCCCTGAAAATTGCGAAACTGGGGCCGTTCATAGGTCACGGATTCGTTGATGAATCCAATGCAGTTGGCCCGACTCAGTGCTTTTACTTCTGCTGCCGCATTGCCAGCCAGGCAGGTAAGCGCGGCACACAGAACGATGGGCAGAGAAACATGACATCTCGTTGATTGCTCCACAGAATTGCGAGTCATCCCGCAATACCTGTGTATCTACTGTTGATGATCCGGTCTGGTGGAACAGTCGGTATCTGTGACGCCTTGCGTGCAGGAAGCTGACAGCGCGGCAAAACCCTACAGCGCGACGGCTTGGTCGATGCGCGCAGTTGCAGCCATCCCGGGCGAAACCCGACACTGGCTGCGCCGGGTTCCGTGAGAGCCCATCCACGCATGGCGTGGCTCTACTCCCACCGATGGCGTGAACCACCAGTAGATCCACGCCATGCGTGGATGGGTTGCCTGCCGTTACGGGCCCACCAGCGTGCCGACGCTCAACTCCGGCATCCACACCCACAGGTCGTACGGCCGTTTCGCATCGGCATCGACCCGCGGCGCCGTGGCCACCTGCTCTGGAAGTGACCGCGCCACGCAGCGGCCCGCGCATCCCCACGCCTGACCACGCTGCGCGCCCAACCGCACGCTGTAGATCTCCAGATCCCGCAGCTGGGAGGCCATCGGGTGCAGCTGCATTTCCGGCGGCATGCCCTGCGGCCGCTGCAGCATGGCGTGCACGTTACCGGTCAGCACCAGCATGCGTGCGTCAGCCGGCAGACGCCGGTACAGGCGCCGCAACTCGGTAGCCATGCGGTCATCGCGTGCCTGGTTGCCGCCCTTGCTGGCATTGACGTCATAGCCAACGACTTCGATCACACGCCCCTGCGACTTCAGCACGCGCAGGCTTTCGATCATCGCCAGCATGTCGCGGCTGCGACGGCCATCGTGCTGGTCGTCGCGCACGCTCCAGAAGGCACGCCCGCGCAGCAGCTGGCGTGCCTGTTCGCCGCCGTCGGAAGCCAGGTAATCGCGTAGCGTGGGGGTTTCGCCGCGTGTCAGTTCCAGCGCCAGCACGACCGGGCCGGTGCGGCTGTAGTCGTCCACCAGCTGGCGTACCAGCAACGGGGTCTCGCGGGTGCCGTGGAATTCGCCCAGTACCAGCAGGCGGTGCTCACCGGCATGCTGGCGGATCTGCGCGGCGGTGTCGTCGGCATGCGCGGTCACGGCCATGCCCAGCGCCAGAATCAGCGCGGTGGTCCAACGGAAGATCGTATGCATCCCTGCTCGCTCCTTTCCTTGGGGTCAGGAACAGCAATGGCGACGCCGCTGGAAGAGATCAAGTGTAGAGCCGAGCCCACGCTCGGCTGCTCTTCCAACCACCCCTCAGCCGAGCATGGGCTCGGCTCTACAGGTAGCGCTTTACAACCAGGGCAGGATCCAGTGGTCCACCAGCAGGAAGGCGAACAGCGCCATCAGGTAGACGATGGAGTAGTAGAACATCTTCATCGAGAACAGCTCGTCCGGCGGGTCCAGCATGCGCCAGGCGTACCAGAGGAACACGGCGTTGAGCACGATCGCGCCGCCCAGGTAGAACGCCCCACTCATGCCCACCAGGTACGGCAGCAGGCAGACCAGTGCCAGCACCACCGAATACACCATGATCTGCTTGCGGGTGTGCACCACGCCGTGGGTCACCGGCAGCATCGGGATCTTCGCCTTGGCGTAGTCCTCGCGGCGGAAGATTGCCAGCGCCCAGAAGTGCGGCGGGGTCCAGATGAAGATGATCAGCACCAGCAGCGATGAGTACGCCCAGTCCGACGAGCCCTGCATGCCGGTCACCGCGGCCCAGCCCAGCATCGGCGGCATCGCGCCGGCCAGGCCACCGATGACGATGTTCTGCGAGGTCGCACGCTTGAGGTACACGGTGTAGATCACCGCATAGCCGATCAACGAGGCGAAGGTCAGCACCGCAGTGATCAGGTTCACCCACAGCACCAGGATGACCATCGACAGCACGATCAGCACGCCGGCGAACACCAGCACCTGCCACGGCTTCACCTTGCCTACCACCAGCGGACGCCACGAGGTGCGCGCCATCTGCGCATCGATGTGCGCATCCAGCAGCTGGTTGATGGCGGCGGCGGCCGAAGCGGCCAGCCAGATGCCGAGGAAGCCGAGCAGGCCGGCGCGTATCTGTTCCCAGCTGGGCACGCCCGGAATGGCCAGGACCATGCCGACCAGGGCGGTGAACACGATCAGGGCGACGACCTTGGGCTTGGTCAGATCCCAGTACTGGCGGTAATTGGCAAACATGGAATCAGTCCGGGGCACGCAGGCGGGCCAGCAGGCTGACCAGCACGAACAACAGGGCAACGGCCACGCCGTTGTGGGCGACAGCCACTTCCAGCGGCAGCGCCAGCTTTACATTGAGGATGCCGAGGGTGACCTGCAGCAACAGCAGTGCAATCAACGCGCTGGCCCAGCCACGCATGCTCGGCAGGCGGAACAGGCGTACGCCCAGCCACAGCAGGTAGGCCGCCACCACCACCGCGAACAGGCGGTGCGCCATCTGGATGGCGATACGCGAAGCGCCGTCCAGAACGCCCCCTTCGTAATCGACGCCGATGCCACGCCACAGGGTGAAGCCTTCGGCGAAGTTGTGCTGCGGCCACCATTGGTTGGCGCAGCGCGGGAAGTTGTCCATCGACAGGCTGCCGCCACCACAAGCAAGCGCGGCGTAGTTGGCGCTGACCCAACCGCCCAGCGCGATCTGGGTGACCAGCACCGCCACGCCGATGCGCAGCAGCCAAGTCAGCTTCGGCGCCTCGGCCAGGGTGATGGGCCGATGCGTGGCCCGCCATGCCATCCACACCAGCAACGCGAACATCAGCATGCCGCCGAGCAGGTGCCCCATTACCACGATGGGTTTGAGCAGCAGGGTCACCGTCCACATGCCCAGCAGGGCCTGGAAGATCACTACTGCCAGAGTCAGCAGCGCAGCGCGTGCAAGATCGATGTTGCTCCAGCGCAACGCGGCGATCAGCAGGATCGCCTCACCGGTCAGCGCCAGTGCACTGGCCGTGCCATGCCACCCCATCATGTACAGCGGTATGCCAGCAGCCACCAGCACGCAGGCGGTCACCACCGCCGTGCTTCCAAAGCGGCGCTTGCGCGTGGCCAACAGGGCCAGGGTCAAGATCTCGATGCCCAGCGCGCCGGCCAGGAAGCGGTGCACCTGCTCGCGCCAGGCCTTGTGCGTTTCCAGCGGACGGATCTCGGCGGCCGGATGGCCGATGGTCTCTTCCACATGCTGCGGCCAGGTGGCCTGCCCATAGCAGGTCGGCCAATCCGGGCAGCTCAGGCCGGCATCGGACAGGCGGACGAAGGCGCCGAACATGATCGTGCTCGCGGTCATGATCATGGCGAACCACGCCAGGCGGTGGAAATTGCGGTGCAGCGCCGGACGCGCGGAAAGGCTCATCAAACGGGACTCACTTCAGTTTCAGCAACGTGGCCATGTCCTTGCGCAGGCCACCCAGGTCACTACCGGGGGCATGGCGCATGATCACGAAGCCGTTCGGATCGATCACGTAGACCGGCAGTCCCGCCGGATCATCGACGCCCGGCAACGCCGCGCGCAGGGCTGGCGACGGAGCCAGCGGCCGCAGCGCAGGCAGCGAGGCGATCGACGCCGGGGGCGTACCCAGCCAAAGAATCTCGACATTATCGGCGTTATGGCCGAACAGCTGCCACACCTTGCCCAGTCCCTGCGACAAAGTGACGCACTGTGCGTCGCAGGCGGCGGCCGGGGCCACCAGCAGGCGCCAGGTGCGCGCCTCGGGGTTCCACGGATAGGGCTGGCCGTTGGCAAGGGTCGGGGCCTGCTGGCGCAGATCCACCGGCGGCTCCAGCAGCTGGCCGGCATTGCGGTGCCCGGTCGGCTGCCAGCCAGAGAAGCGCAGCACGGCGGCCAGCGCCATCGCCCCGAAGAACACGGCAAACAGCAGCAGCAGGGTCCGGCGACCGGAGCCGCGCGCCTGTGGGGACGTAGCAGTGTTCATGCGGGGCATTTTCTCATGGTTGGGTAAGGGATGCCGGTAGTGCCGGCCGCTGGCCGGCACTACCGGGCAACGGAGCGCCTCTGGCGCCATTCCAGCACCAGCGCCACCACCAGCACGGTCAGGGCCAGCCCGAACCACTGCACCGCGTAACCCAGATGGCGCGCTGGCGGCAGCGTGTTCGGCAGCAGGTCCAGGTCGCGTTCATCGCCGAACGGCAGCGCCGGGTCCAGGCGCAGGACCCGTTCCGGCAACGCCGGCAGACCCAACGATGCGGCCAGGCCCTCCGCCGGCAAGCGGCTGGCCAGCCAGCGCCCGGCCTCGCCGGTGGCAGCAAATGCCGGGCCCAAGGCCAGCCCCGTCGGCGGCGGTGGCGCCAGCAGCCCGCGCACCGCCACCGGTGAGGGCGGTGCCGGTACGTCCGGCAAGGTGCGATCCGGCGGCAGCGCGCGCCATCCCAGATCGACCAGCAATACGCTGCCGTCGTCACTGCGGAACGGGCGATAGATCTTCACGCCGGCCCGGCTGTGCCGGGTCTGGTTGTCCAGCAGCACCACGCCGGGCAGGAAGCGGCCATGGTCGGCCACGCCGTGCAATGCGCCTGGCGCTGCGAGCGCCTGCGCCAGCGGCAGCGCCTGTGCGACGGCTGGACCCTGTGCATCCAACATTGCCTGTTTGGCATGCATGCGCTGCAGCTGCCACAGCCCCAATGCGGTGAAACCGGCCATCGCCAGCACGGCCGCCAGCCATCCGAGCACGCGCGTGTGCTTCCGCATCATGACAAGTCCGCGCAAACGCGGTCAGATAGGCGCATCCACCCTGCCCTCGAGCCGCGCATGAGTGATTCGCTGAAGACCCTGCTGGTTATCGCGTTTCTGATCGTCATCGTCTGGAACCTTGGCGCCGGCCTGTATTACCTGCTGGTCGACCGCGGCCAGACCAAGCGCACGGTCAACGCACTGACGCGCCGCATCGCGGTGTCGGTGGCGTTGATCGTACTGGTGATCGTGAGCATCTACATGGGCTGGATCAAACCGCACGGCATCGGCGGCTGAGGCCACCGATGCGCGCGTGATCAAAGCACGTAGACGAACAGGAACAGCATCAGCCACACCACGTCGACGAAGTGCCAGTACCACGCGGCGGCTTCGAAACCGAAATGGTTGTCGCGGGTGAAGTGTCCCTTGGCCGAACGCAGCCACATCACGATCAGCATGATCGTGCCCAGCAGCACGTGCGCGCCGTGGAAGCCGGTCAGCATGAAGAACGTCGAACCGTAGATGCCAGAGCCGAGCGTCAGGTTCAGTTCCCTGTAGGCGTGGATGTACTCCTCCGCCTGCAGGGTCAGGAAGCCCAGTCCCAGCACCACGGTCAGGCCAAGCCAGATCAGCAGCTGGCGACGGTTGCCGGCCTTCAGCGCGTGATGGGCGATGGTCAGGGTCACACCGGAGGTCAGCAGGATCAGCGTGTTGATCAGCGGCAGGCCCCAGGCCGGAATGGTCTGGAACGCACCACCGATCGCGGCCGGGCCATTGGTTGGCCATCCGGCCGAATAGCCCTGCCAGAGCAGCTCGTTGGTCATCACCCCGCGGCCTTCGCCGCTGAGCCACGACAGGCCCAGGTTGCGGGTGTAGAACAGCGCGCCGAAGAAGGCGCCGAAGAACATCACCTCGGAGAAGATGAACCAGATCATCCCCATCCGGAACGAGCCATCGACCTGGTGGTTGTAGCTGCCGGCCTGCGATTCGCGCACCACGTCGCTGAACCACCAGAACAGGGTCAGCACCAGCATCGCGATGCCGATGTAGAACGTCCAGCGGCCCCAGCTGGCGTCGTTGAGCCAGCTGGCCACGCCCACCATGGTCACCATCATCGCGATGGAACCCACGAACGGCCATTTGCTCTGGGCCGGGACGAAGTACACGTTGGCGTCGGTCGGTGTCTGGGCCATGTCGGTATCCGGGTCAGGGGGCGGCGTGCGCGCCTTCCGAGGTGGCGGCCGGGGCCAGCCGATCGGACAGCGCGTCGTTGCGGTAGAAGGTGTAGGACAAGGTGATCGTCTTGATCTCCGGCGGCAGGTCCGGATCGACGATGAAGCGCACCGGCATGTCGCGCTTCTCGCCGGCCTGCAGCGTCTGCGCGGTGAAGCAGAAGCACTCGGTCTTGCTGAAGAAACCCGACGCACGCGCCGGTGCCACCGAAGGCACCGCACTGCCGACCACCGCCTGCGGGCTGTCGTTGCGGGCGAAGTACAACGCTTCGTTGAGTTCGCCTGGCACCACGTCCATGGTCAGCTGTTCGGGATGGAACGACCACGGCAGGCGCGAATTGACGCCGCCATCGAATTCCACCCGCACAGTGCGCTTGCCGGCCACCGCACCGGCACTGGCTTCGCCGCCCGGGCCACGTTCCAGGCGCACGCCGAACACCTTCTCGCAGGCGATGCGGTACAGCGGCACCAGCGAGAACGTCAGCAGGAACACCGCCACTGCCACGCCGATCAGGCGCGGCAGCCCGGCGCTGGGTGACGGCGTACTGGCCGGCGCCTCGCTCATCGGCCGATCACCCCACTGAGGATGAAGCCGAGGTAGACCAGTACCGCGATGGCACCGACCCACATCGCCGTGCGCTTGGCTCGCTGGCGTTGCTGCTCGATGCCGCTTTCCGGAGCGGCGCCCGGGCTGTTGTAGGGCCGAGCCATGCTCGGCTGCTCCACGTCAGCCGAGCATGGCTCGGCTCTACACGGGGCAAGCGGGCTCTCGTTATGCATGCCCCACCTCAATGCGTGATGTCGTCGTGGGCCAGATCACCCGGGCGGATGGTCGGCGGCGTGGTGAAGGTGTGCGCCGGTGCCGGCGACGGCAGCGTCCACTCCAGGCCACGCGCGCCTTCCCAGCTTCGGGCTTCGGCCTTCTCCCCGTTGCGCAGCGAGGACAGCAGGATCGCCGCCATCATGAACGGCGTGACGAACATGCCGAACGCACCGATCGAGCTGATCAGGTTCCAGTCGGCAAACGCCACGCTGTAATCGGGAATGCGGCGCGGCATGCCGGCCAGGCCGAGGAAGTGCTGCGGGAAGAACAGCAGGTTGACGAACACGATCGACCACCAGAAGTGCACCTTGGCCCACTTCTCGCTGTACATGCGCCCGGTCCACTTCGGCCACCAGTAGTACACCGCGGCAATCAGCGCGAACACCGCGCCGGTCACCAGCACGTAGTGGAAGTGGGCGACAACGAAGTAAGTGTCGTGATACTGGAAGTCCGCGGCCACGATCGCCAGCATCAGACCGGAGAAGCCGCCGATGGTGAACAGGATGACGAAGGCCACAGACCACAGCATCGGCGCTTCGAAGGTCAGCGACCCTCGCCACATCGTGCTGACCCAGTTGAACACCTTCACCCCGGTCGGGATCGAGATCAGCATGGTGGCGAACATGAAGTAGATCTCGCCACCCAGCGGCATGCCCACGGTGAACATGTGGTGGGCCCAGACGATGAACGACAGGAACGCGATCGCGGCGGTGGCGTACACCATCGCCTGGTAGCCGAACAGCGGCTTGCGGCTGAAAGTCGGGATGATCTCGCTGACCACGCCGAAGGCGGGCAGGATCATGATGTAGACCTCGGGATGCCCGAAGAACCAGAAGATGTGCTGGTACATCACCGGGTCACCGCCACCGGCGGCGTTGAAGAAGCTGGTGCCGAAGAACTTGTCGGTCAGCAGCATGGTCACCGCACCGGCCAGCACCGGCATTACCGCGATGAGCAGGAACGCGGTGATCAGCCAGGCCCAGCAGAAAATCGGCATCTTCAGCAGGTCGATGCCCGGCGCGCGCATGTTGAGCACGGTGGCGATGATGTTGATCGCGCCCATGATCGAGCTGATGCCGGCCACATGGATGGCGAACACGCTGAAGGCGACGTTGTAGCCCCCCTGCAGGGACAGCGGCGGGTACAGGGTCCAACCACCGGCCGGTGCACCACCGGGCAGGAACAGCGTCAGCAGCAACAGGCTGAAGGCCACCGGCAGCAGCCAGAACGACCAGTTGTTCATGCGCGGCAGCGCCATGTCCGGCGCGCCGATCTGCAGCGGGATCATCCAGTTGGCAAGGCCAACGAAGGCCGGCATCACGCCGCCGAAGATCATCACCAGCGCGTGCACGGTGGTCATCTGGTTGAAGAACTCGGGCTTGACGAACTGCAGGCCCGGCTGCGCCAGCTCGGCGCGGATCACCACGCTCATCGCCGCGCCGATGATGAACATGATGAAGCTGAAACCCAGGTATAGCGTGCCGATGTCCTTGTGGTTGGTCGAGAAGAACCAACGCTCGAAGAAGCTCTGGTGATGATGGTGATCGTCGTGCCCAACTGCCGAGTGCGCCATTGCAAAACACCTCTCAGAATCGGTTGTCACCGCGGCCGCAGCAGGCGGCCACGGGCGTTACATCACGCGCCGCTGGCTGCGGTGGCAGGTGCGTTGCCGGCTTCAGCCGCCGCCGGGGCCGCGGGCGCCTCGGCGGCCGGTGCCGCAGGTTCTGCCGGTGCCGCAGGCGCGGCCGGCGGTGCCGGCTTGCGCTGCGCCAGCCACTGCTTGAACTGTTCCTTGGACACCGCCTCGACCACGATCGGCATGAAACCGTGGTCCTTGCCGCACAGCTCGGCGCACTGGCCGCGGTACACACCGGGCTGCTCGATGCTGGTCCAAGCCTCGTTGATGAAGCCCGGGATCGCGTCCTGCTTCCAGCCCAGCGCCGGCACCCACCAGGCGTGGATCACGTCGTCGGAGGTGATGACGAAGCGCACCTTGGTGTCGACCGGCAGCACCAGCCGGTTGTCGACGTCCAGCAGGTAGTGCGGATGGCTCTCGCGCGTGGGCACGATGCCGCTCTGCCGCACCCGGTCCGACTCACGGTCCAGGCGGCTGGTGAAGGTGACGTTCTCGCCGAGGTATTCGTACTTCCACATCCACTGGTAGCCGGTCACCTTGACGGTCATCTCGGCATCACGGGTGTCGTACATCTTGATCAGGTTGGCGGTGGCCGGCCATGCCATCACGATCAGGATGATCACCGGGATCACCGTCCAGATGATCTCGGCCTTGGTGTTGTGGCTGAAGGTGGCGGCGACCGCGCCCTTGGATTTGCGGAACTTGAAGATGGCGTAGGCCATCGCCCCGAACACGATGACGCCGATCACCGTGCAGATGATCAACGAGAGATTGTTCGATTCCCAGGCCAGGCGCGAAGTCTGGGTCACCCCCTTGCCCATGTTCAACTGCCACGGCTTCGGATCGGCCGCCTGGGCCCAGGCCAACGCCGGCATCAGTCCCCCGGTCGCCAGCGCTGCAGCGACCGCGTTCACGCACTTCGTGCCCCACCTGCTGCTTTGCTTCATTGCCTAGACCCTTAGCGTCGTCGGTTGCCGCCATCGCTGGCGGCGAGCAAGCTTTCAAGTGTCTCTGCGAGCGTCTGACGTTCGGCCGGCGCGAGGAAACTCCCCACCTCCACCTGCCGGCCGCTGGATGCCAGCCGGACCCTCTCGTCGTCGGTGAGCAGGCGCACCCAGTGGGGGTGGGCCCGGAACACCGGCGATCCACCGGGTACGGGGATGACCTCCACGTACGCCGGCACTACCCGGATCTCCTCCTGCCGTTCGCCGCTGCGCCACAAGGCACGCAGCGCCGCCGCCAGCACCAGGCTGTACAGCAGCGCGAACAGGGGGGCGAATGCATTGCCGGCCAACCACCCGAGGGCGGACACCAGCCACATCGCACCCGACAACGCGGTGAACAACAGGACGAACTGCCGGGCATCGAGCGCCCGTGGGGGACGCAGCCGCAGCTGCGTACCTGACCCATCCGGAGCTGGAAGCACCTCGATCATGTCGCAACCGCGTTCCTGCCGCGGGAAACGTCTCGATGGTAGCCCCGCCCTCTCGCCAGTAGCAAGGGTGCATTCACACTTTTTCCGATGCTGCAACACAGCATGAGGTCGGCGGCATGAATGACGAATTCGGCACAAACAATGATCGGCTTCATGAACACGCCGAATCCGCCGCCGTTCGGGGCTATCAGCCCTTCATGAAGGTGTCTGAGGGACACTTCCGAAGGCCGCAAAAATGTTTAAAATCGCCAAGTTTTCCACTGGCCGGACCGGCATGAACGCACCTTCCTCCTCCCTTGCCGCCAGCGACGCCCCGCGTCCTGGCGCGCTGCTGTCGCCGGAACTGCCGGCGCCCCCCAACCCGTTCCGCCAGGCCATCACCGATGCCTGGTTGAAGGACGAGGCCAGCCACGTCCGCGAGCTGCTGGCGCAGGCCCGCCTGCCCGCCGACGAGCAGGCCAGGGTGCAGGCCCTGGCGGCCGACCTGGTCGGCCGGGTGCGCGTGCGTGCCAAGGACCAGGGCGCAATCGAGGCCTTCATGCGCCAGTACGACCTGGGAAGCGAGGAAGGCGTGCTGCTGATGTGCGTGGCCGAGGCGCTGCTGCGCATTCCGGACCAGGACACCGCCGACAAGCTGATCCGCGACAAGCTGGCTGATGCCGACTGGGAAAAGCACTTGGGCGGCAGTGACTCGGTGCTGGTCAACGCCTCCACCTGGGGCCTGATGCTGACCGGCAAGCTGGTGCAGATGAACGACGCCACCCGCGCCGATGCGCCGAGCGCCTTCAAGCGCCTGGTCGGCCGGGTCGGTGAGCCGGTAGTGCGCCTGGCCGTGCGCCAGGCCATGAAGATCATGGGTCACCAGTTCGTCATGGGCCGTACCATCAGCGAAGCGCTGTCGCGTTCGCACAAGGGCGACAACGCCAGCTACCGCTATTCGTTCGACATGCTGGGCGAAGGCGCGCTGACCATGAAGGACGCGCTGCGCTACCTCGAGGACTACCGCCGTGCGATCCACGCCATCGGCGGTGACCACAAGGCGCGCGGCGGCCGTCCGGACGGCGACGTCAACAACGCGCCAGGCATTTCGATCAAGCTTTCGGCGCTGTACCCGCGCTACGAGCACGCCAAGCGCGAGCGCGTGCTGACCGACCTGGTGCCGGGCGTGCTGGAACTGGCGCAGCTGGCCAAGAGCTACGGCATCGGCTGCACCGTCGACGCCGAAGAGTCCGACCGCCTGGAACTGTCGCTGGACATCATCGAGCAGGTGTTTGGCGATGCCTCGCTGGCTGGCTGGGATGGCTTCGGCGTGGTCGTGCAGGCCTACCAGAAGCGCACCCCGTACACGATCGACCACCTGGCCGACATGGCGCGCCGCGCCGGTCGCCGCCTGCAGGTGCGCCTGGTCAAGGGTGCCTACTGGGATGCCGAGATCAAGCGCGCGCAGATCGAAGGCTACCCGGGCTACCCGGTGTTCACCCGCAAGCAGAACACCGACGTGTCCTACCTGGCCTGCGCCAAGCGCTTGTTCACGCATGCCGATGCGATCTACCCGATGTTCGCCACGCACAATGCGCACACCATTGCCGCAGTGCGCAGCATCGCCAATGGTGGCGTGTACGAGCACCAGAAGCTGCACGGCATGGGTGACGACCTGTACGCCGAAGTGGTGCCGGCCGACCGTCTGGGCCTGCCCTGCCGCGTATACGCACCGGTCGGTTCGCATGAAGACCTGCTGCCGTACCTGGTGCGCCGCCTGCTGGAAAACGGCGCCAATTCCAGCTTCGTCAACCGTATCACCGACGAGCGCGTGCCGATCGCCGACCTGATCCGCGATCCGGTCGAGATGGTGTCCTCATTCGCTTCGATTCCGCATCCCAAGATCCCGCTGCCGGTTGACCTGCTGCGCAGCCAGAACCACGACAGGAAGAACTCCATGGGCGCCAACCTCGCCAACGACAACGAACTGCGCGCCTTGGCCGAGCAGATCAACGCGGCAGTGAAGCCTTGGCAGGCCGCCCCGCTGGTGCCGGGTGCCAACCCGGCCGGTGCCGCGCTGCCGGTCACCAACCCGGCCGACACCCGTGACGTGGTCGGCCAGTGGCTGGCCGCTGATGCCGCCACCGTGCAGAAGGCGCTGGCCAATGCCGTAGCCGCGCAGCCGGCCTGGAACCGCACCCCGGCCGCCAGCCGCGCCGCGATCCTCGAGCACGCTGCCGACCAGCTGGAAGCGCGCATGCCCGAATTCATGGCGCTGTGCGTGAAGGAAGCCGGCAAGAGCCTGCCCGACAGCATCGCCGAAGTGCGCGAAGCGGTGGACTTCCTGCGCTACTACGCCAAGCAGGCGCGCGAGCAGTTCAGCCACGCCGAGAAGCTGCCGAGCCCGACCGGTGAATCCAACGAGCTGCAGCTGCACGGCCGCGGCGTGTTCGTCTGCATCAGCCCGTGGAACTTCCCGCTCGCGATCTTCCTGGGCCAGGTGGCCGCTGCACTCGCCGCCGGCAACAGTGTCATCGCCAAGCCGGCCGAGCAGACCAACCTGATCGGCTACTACGCCGTGAAGCTGCTGCACGACGCCGGCGTGCCGGCCGAGGTGGTGCAGTTCCTGCCGGGCGACGGTGCCACCGTCGGTGCCGCACTGACCGCCGACCCGCGCGTGGCCGGCGTGGCCTTCACCGGCTCCACCGACACCGCCCGTGCGATCAACCGCGCGATGGCCGCACGTGACGCCGCCATCGGCGTGCTGATCGCCGAGACCGGCGGCCAGAATGCCTTCATCGCCGACTCCTCGGCGCTGCCGGAACAGCTGGTCAAGGACGCCATCGGTTCGGCCTTTACCTCCGCCGGCCAGCGTTGCTCGGCCGCGCGCGTGCTGTTCGTGCAGGACGACATCGCCGACAAGGTGATGACCATGCTGGCCGGCGCGATGAAGGAACTGAAGGTCGGCAACCCCGGCCTGCTGTCCACCGACGTCGGTCCGGTCATCGACGCCGACGCACTGAAGATCCTGCAGGACCACGCCGCGCGCATGGACCGCGAAGCGCGCCTGATTGCCGCCGCCGAGCTGTCCGCCGACGCCGCCAACGGCACTTTCTTCGCACCGCGTGCGTATGAACTGAAGGATCTGGGCCAGCTGCACAAGGAAATCTTCGGGCCGGTCCTGCACGTGATCCGCTGGAAGGGCGACCAGCTCGACGCGGTGATCGATCAGATCAACGCCACCGGCTACGGCCTGACCCTGGGCGTGCATTCGCGCATCGACGAGACCGTCGATCGCATCAGCAACGGCGTCCACGTCGGCAACGTCTACGTCAACCGCAACCAGATCGGTGCGGTGGTCGGCGTGCAGCCGTTCGGTGGCCAGGGCCTGTCCGGTACCGGCCCCAAGGCTGGCGGCCCGCACTACCTGCTGCGTTTCGCCACCGAGAAAACGGTGACGGTGAACACCACCGCCGCCGGCGGCAACGCCTCGCTGCTGACCCTGGGCGACTGATCGCCCGGTTGATGCGAGAAACGAAAAACCCCGCGAACGCGGGGTTTTTTGTGCCCTGTTTCCGGTGGAGCCGAGCCCATGCTCGGCTTCAACGGTGCGGCCGAGCACAGGCTCGGCTCTACGCGCTCATCAGCTTGCGCCAATGGCGCAAGGCCACCAGCGCGTTGATCCAGAAGCCCACGTACAGGATCGAGGTCAGGTGCAGGCCTCGGCTGTAGTACAACGGCACGGCCACGGTATTCACCAGCAGCCACACCCACCACGAATCCAGCTTGCGCCGCATCATCAGGATCTGCGCGATCACGCTCAGCACCAGCACTGCCGAATCGATGTAGGGCGCGTAGGCGTTGGTCAGGCGGGTCAGCATCCACCCGTAACCGAACGTGGCCACCACCGCCAGCGGCGCCAGCCAGGCCCATGCACGTGACCGCAACCCGGTGATCGGCAGCGGCGCACCATGGTCGCCACGCAGCCACTGCCACCAGCCCAGCACGCTGATGGCGATGAAGAAGAACTGCAGCACCATGTCCGCGTACAGGTGCGAGCGTTCGAACACCGCAGCGAACAGCGCACAACCGACGATGCCCAACCACCACGTGTGGACGTTGTTGCGGCCGGCCAACAGGATCGAGCCGGCCACGGCGATGTTGGCAGCCAGCTCCAGCTGGAAGTTGGGGTCGTGCAGGTTCATCGCCCTATTGTCGTGCATCCCCGGCCGGGGTGCCTGCACCGAAACATCCACGCCACGCGTGGATGCGCCGAGAGCCACGAAAAAAGGCCCCGCTCGCGCGGGGCCTTTCATCTACTGCATCAGGCAGACGCCTGGATCAGAACTTGTACTGGAACGAAGCAGCCAGCACGTCGCCACGGACCTTGTACTTGCCCGTCAGCGAGTTGCCCTGGTTGTTGGTGCCCGCCGGCACGTACACGTTGGGGTCGCTGGTGAACAGGTGGGTGTAGCCCACGTTGTACTCGGTGTTCGCCGACGGGGTCCAGCCCACGCCCAGCGACAGCCACTTGCGGCTGGTATCCGGCACGCGGACGTCACGATGGGCGTCGGTGGTCGGGGTCTGGTCCAGCGCCACACCACCGCGCAGGGTGACGGTATCGCTCAGCTTGTAGTCGGTACCCAGCGACACGAAGGTGGTGTCGCGGTAGCCGAACTTCAGCACCGAATCCGGCTGCGGCGAGGCGTAGTCGACGGTGACGCTGTCGAACGCGGTCTTCCACGCGGTACGGGTCACGTCGCCCATCACGGTCCAGCGGTCATTGACCTTGTGGGTCACGCTCAGGGTCGCCGAGGCCGGCATGGTCACCGTGGCACGGCCGCTGGTGTCCATGAACCAGCCACGCGTACCCGGCGAGTTGGTCAGCAGCGCACGGGCGCGATCGGCGCCGTCGAAGGTGGCATCACCACCGGTGATCTTGTGGCGGACCTTGGAACGGTAGCTCAGGCCGATGTGGGTGTTCTCGTCGATCGAGAACAGGCCACCGACGGTCCAGCCCACGGCGTTGTTGTCACCTTCGATCTTCAGGGTGCCATCCGAGTTGCCCGGGGCGAAGCCCGGAACGCGCGCACCGGCCAGGATGCTGCCGTAGTCGATGGCGTTGGTCAGCTCGATGGTCAGGTGTTCGACGAACACCGATGCACCGAAGGACACGTACGGGTTGACGTCATACGACGCGGCGAAGCCCAGGTCGATGGCCTTCAGGTCGGTCTTCAGGCCGCTGTACCGACCCACCCAACCGTTGTCGTATTCGGTCTTGAAACCGAACGGAGCGGTCAGCGACACGCCGAAGTGGGCCTGTTCGCCGATCGGCATGTGGAAGTAGGCCGCCGGAACCGGGGCGATCATGCCGGCGTCACCGCCGTTGCCGCCGGAGGCCGGGAAGCCGTTCGGGTTGGCGGCGCTCACGCCGGTACGGCCGGTGCCCCTGTACTTGGCACCGAAGCTGATGGCGCTGATGTCGCCCTGGATCACGGTGCCTTCCAGCTGGCGCATGCCGGCCGGGTTGACGGCGATGATGGAGGCGTCGCCCTCGGCGCTGCCGGAACCGGCGAACGCGCGGCCCAGGCCCTTGGCACTGTTTTCCTTCAGCTGGAAGGCAGCGGCATTGGCATCGGCGGCAGCCAGCGCACCGGCAACGCCGACGGCCAGCAGGGTCAGTCGGGCAATGGTGGAAGCGGTTTGCATCGTAGTTCTCTCTCTCCGGTAAGCGGTGATGTTGCTCTGAGTGCGCCTGCGCCCGGCCGGCCCTTGGGCCCTTCGAAGCGCGCCGGATTCCCCTCCCGACATACGACGCCGTATGCGAGTATTACCCAGAGCTGTTAATGAAACAATAACAGCAGGGGCGGTTTTTTCGCCTCAAAAGCTGAACAGGACTATCCCCGCCGAAACCGCTCGCACGCTAGGCTATTGGCATGTTCGTCTCCCTCCCGTCGCGCAAGAAGGCGGCCCTGCGCTGGGCCACGCCCGTGCTGTTTGCGGCACTGTGGCTGGCATTCCTGTGGTCGATCTCGCGTCCGGACGATGCCCGCGGCAGCCTCTGGCTGGACTGGGGCGCCCTGTCCACCGGCCTGACCCATCCGCTGGACTGGTGGGCGACCCTGCAGGACGGCAGCGTGCTGCGCCTGTTCACTGCCCTGTTCCTGCACGCGGACTGGTCGCACCTGCTGGGCAACCTGGTGTTCCTGCTGATCTTCGGCCTGCCCGCCGAGCGCGTGCTGGGGCCGTGGCGGTTGCTGCTGTTGTTCCTGGTGGGCGGCGCGGTGTCCAACCTGGTGGCCATCTACACCATGGGCAGCCCGGACCAGATCATCATCGGTGCCAGTGGCGCGGTGTCGGCGCTGATCGGCGCCTACCTGGCGCTGTTCCCCGGCGCACGGCTGGGGGTGGTCATTCCACTGGGCCTGTTCCTGGAGTTCGTGCGCGCCCCGGCGTATCTGCTGATCGGCGTGTGGGCCGCGCTGCAGGTGGTGTTCGCCTACATCGGCCCGACCTTCGGCATGGTGGCCTGGTGGGCACACATCGGCGGCTTCCTGTTCGGCCTGCTGTACGGCGTATACGTACGCGCCGCGATCGCCCGCAGGCTGCGCAAGCGCCACGGCTTCTGACCACCCCGGCACCGGCAATTGATAGGGATCTGCTCCGTCCGCGATGACACTGAAAGCGTCACTCGCGACTGATAACCAGAGTGTTGTGGTGGGTATCGAACAACAGCGCAGCGCCGCCATCCAGGACCACGAAATACTCGAAGAACGGCAAGTCACCCAGCAAAGGGATCAGTTCACTTGCCTGCAGAGTCCAGATCGGCCACGGCAGTGCGCGCTCATCTGACGCTACCAGGCACATTTCACCATTCACTTCCGCCAGCAGTTCAGCAAGGCAGGAAAGGCCTTCATCGCTGCTGTCGTACTGGATCGTGTGATCAGCCGACGCTTTGCCTGCCCACCAAAAGACATGGCGCGGATCGATTCCATGGCGAGCCGCCAAGGATTTCAGCAGGGCATCGGCCCGATCAACCGGCAGCGGATCAGAGCCAAGCAATTGGCTGATCGCGGTCGCGAGAGTCGAATCGTCCATATGCCGATTCTATCGGGCGGCAAATGTGAAAACGCCGCCTTCCGGGTGGGCTGAGGGTTCGCCGGGCATGGCCCGGCGCTACCGTCAGGGCTTGGCCGGCGCCGGTGTGGGCTTGGCTTCCGGCGTGCCATCTGCCTTCGGCTCCGGCTTCGCCACAGCGGTCTTTGCGGCCTTGGCCGCATCCGCCCTGGCGGCCTCGGCCTTCAAACGCGCAGCCACCGAGCCCGGATGCTTCAGCTCGGCCAGTGCGTCGTTGATCGGGCCGTCGCCGGGCAGCACCGCACCGGCGCGGTAGCCCTCGGTACCCTCATCGTCGCCACGCAGGTGGCCCGGCAGGGTCGCTTCGCTGTAGTCGCTCAGGCTGGCCGGCAGCGCATCATCGGCCGGCGTCGGCGCCGGCTTCAACTCAACATCCGGCACGATGCCGGTAGCCTGGATCGACTTGCCACTGGGCGTGTAATAGCGCGCCGTGGTCAGCTTCACCGAATCGCCGTTGTCCAGCGGCAACACGGTCTGCACCGAGCCCTTGCCAAAGGTCCGGCTGCCGACCACGCGCGCGCGCTTGTTGTCGCGCAGCGCGCCGGCCAGCACTTCCGAAGCACTGGCCGAACCTGCATCGGCCAGCACCACCACCGGTGCGCCCTTCAGCAGGTCACCCGGGGTCGCATCGAAGCGTGCATCGCTGATGCTGATACGTCCACGGGTGCTGACGATGTTGCCCTTGTCGAGCAGATCGTCGGCCACCTGCACGGCGGCGGTCAGCAGGCCACCGGGGTTGCTGCGCAGATCCAGCACTAGGCCCTTGAGCTGGCCACCGGACTGTTTCTGCAGCTGCTGCACATGCTTCTGGAAGTCCGAACCGGTGTCGGCCTGGAAGGTGCTCAGGCGGATGTAGCCATAGCCTGGCTCGAGCAGGCGACTGCGCACGCTGGTCACGCGGATCGTCTGGCGGGTGAGGCTGACGTCGAACGGCTTGGGCTTGCCTGCACGCACGATGGTCAGCACCACCTTGCTGCCGGCCGGGCCGCGCAGCGGCTCGCTGGCATCGATTGCACTGATCGGCTTGCCGTCGATGGCGATGATCAGGTCACCGGCGAGGATGCCTGCCCTGGCCGCCGGCGTATCGTCAATCGGCGAAATCACCTTCATGCTGGCGTTGTCCGGCTGCTGCTGCAGCTCCACGCCAATGCCCTCGTAGGCACCATTGGCCTGTTCGTCGAAGGCCTGCGCGTCTTCCTTGTTGAAGTAGGTGCTGTGCGGATCGAGGTCGAGCAGCAGGCCACGCACCGCCGACTGCATCAGCTTCTTGTCATCGACCGGGTCGACGTAGGCCGCACGCACCGCGTTGTACACGGCCACGAAGCGGCGGATGTCCTCCAGCGGCACCTTCGAGGTCACCGCCTCCTCGCTGCTTGCCGCCTGCCCGCCGGTATCCGGGCTCGCGGCGGGCGCGGTCTGCTGCGCCCAGGACAGCGCTGGCAGCAGGGCCAGCAAGAGGGTGGCGGTACGGGCTGCGCGCATGGATCACTCCTGTCGACATTGGCATCGTGCCCAAGGCACATGCGCCGATTATGCGCGAAGCACGGCTAAATTCCCGTTGAATCCACCCTGCACGTGGTGACGCCGGATTCAGCGCCGCTGCAGCCAGCTGTCCGGATTGACCGGCTGCCCGCCACGGCGCAGCTCGAAGTACAGCGCGGTGACGCCCTGGCCACCGGAATTGCCGACCTTGGCCACGGCATCACCACGACTGACGCGGGCACCGGCATCCTTCAGCAGCGTGTCGTTGTGCGCGTAGAGGCTCATGTAGCCATTGCCGTGGTCGACGATCAGGATCATGCCGTAACCGGTCATCCAGTCGGAGAACACCACGGTGCCGTCAGCCACGGCGGTGACCGTGCTGCCGGCGGGCGCGCCGATCAGCACGCCACTGCTGGTACGTCCATCGGGCAGCTTGCCACCGTAGCGCGCCAGCAGGTTGCCCGACAGCGGCCAACCCAGGCCCCCCACCTTGGGGGCCGGCGCCGAGGCGACGGCGGGCGGCACCTTGGTCGGCGGCGGTGGCGGCCGGCCCTGTGCAGCAGCCTGGCGTGCGGCACGTTCGGCGGCGGCCTTTTCCGCCGCTGCCCGACGCGCTGCCGCGCGCCGCTCGGCCTCGGCACGGGCCGCAGCAGCACGCAGGTTGGCCAGCAGCGTTTCAAGCGCCTTGGCATCCTGGCCCAGCGCCTGTTCTTTTTCTCGTCGGTCCTTGAAGCGTTCGTCCAGCGAGGCCACCGTCTTCGCGCGATCGCGGCGGTCGGCTTCCAGGGCGGCTGCCTGCTGCTTCTGGTCCTGCTGCGCCATCTGCAGCTTCTGCTTGCGCTCGGCAATCTGCGCCTGCACGGCTTCCAGTTCCTTCAGGTCGGCGGTCAGCGCGGTGATGCGCTGTGCGCGCTCGCGCTGGAGGTAGCGGTGGTAGGCCAGGGCGCGATTGGCATCGGCCACCGTGTCCTGCGACAGCAGCAGCTTCAGCGGCGCGTGGTTGCCCAGCTGGTAGGCCGCTCGCAGCAGCCCGGCCAGCTCGCGGTGCTGCTGGGCCAGATTGGCCTGCAGCGTGTTGCGGCGCTGCTCGGCCTCGGCCAGTGCCCGACCCTGTTCGCGCAGCGCGCTTTCCGTCTGCGCAAGCGCCTTGCCACTGCGCGCCACCTTCTCGTCGGCCTCGCGCAACTGCTGCGAGGCCTGGCCGCGCTGGCCCTCGATCTGCCGCCGCTCCTGCGCCACGCCCTTCAGTTCGGTGCGCAGCTTCTGCAGCTTCCGCTCGGTCTCGCGCGTGTTCTGCGCAGCACCCGGCATCGGCAGCGCCAAGGCGATGAGCAGCCCCAACAGCAGGCAGCGCCCGCCGCGTGAGGCGGCGATGTGATGTCGGCGTGATGGGAAGGCGTTGTCGCGCAAGGGCTTTCCAGTGACTTCAGGCAGTTGCAGGGGGTACCGGGGAATGGTGACATCTCCGCACGCGGCCTGCCAGCCGCACATCCATCGAGGTCCCATGAAAACTGTTTCCATTCCGCTGTTGTTGGGCGTCCTGTTCGCCGCCGGCCCGGTGGGCGCGCAGGACAACATCAGCAAGGTCAACGGCAGCATCAGCGCCGACCCCGGCCAGCGCTACGGCAAGCTGGATACCGTCAATGGCGGCATCCGCGTCGGCGAAGGCGTCGAGACCGGCAGCATCGACACCGTCAACGGCGGGGTCAAGGTGGCCGACCGTGCACGTACCGGCAAGATCGAAACGGTCAACGGCGGCGTTCGCTTGGGCCGCGAAGTGATCGCCCGCGGCGGCGTCAGCACCGTCAACGGCAGCATCTTCACCAACCGCGGCAGCCAGATCGAAGGCGGCGTCGAAACCGTGAACGGTGGCATCGGCCTGGTCGAAAGCCGCGTCGGCAAGGACGTGGAGACCGTCAACGGTGACATCACCGTCGGCATCGGCTCCCAGGTCAACGGCGGCGTGCACGTGCGCAAGCCGAACTTCAGCGTCTCGCTGACTGCCAGCCGCAAGCCGCGCGTGATCATCGGCCCCAACGCCGTGGTCAACGGCCCGCTGCAGTTCGAACGCGAAGTGGTGCTGTACGTGCACCGCAGCGCCCGCATCGGCCCGGTCACCGGCGCCGAGCCGATCCCGTTCGACACCGAAACCGCTCCGGCGGACTGAGTGCATCGGGCCCTGTGGCCCAGTGATACTCGCTACACCGGCCGCGCGCTGGCGCGTGGCCGCCCCTTGTTTCCCAGGAATCGACCATGCCCCGCAAACTCCTCCTGTGCCTGGCCGCCGCGGCCGCGCTCAGTGCCTGCAAAGGCCAAGATACGCCGGCTGCCGCGCCGGCCACCGACACCGCTGCCGCTGTGAAGCCGGCCACCCATCAGTTCTCGCCGGAGATCAACGCCGGCGACTTCGCCGAGATGGTCAAGACCCTGGCTTCGGACGAGTTCGAAGGCCGCGCCCCGGGCAGCAAGGGCGAAGAATTGACGGTCAACTACATCCGCGACCAGATGCAGCGCATTGGCCTGCAGCCCGGCAACGGCGACAGCTGGTTCCAGGACGTGCCGATGACCGAGACCACGGCCGACGCCTCTACCGTGTTGAGGATCACCCAGGGCGGCAAGACCACCGAGTTGAAGTTCGGGACCGACATGGTGGTCGGCACCCGTACCGGCCAGGCCGAGGTGAAGGTGGACGCCAGCGATCTGGTGTTCGTCGGCTACGGCGTCGATGCGCCCGAACAGAAGTGGAACGACTACGCCGGCCAGGACTGGAAGGGCAAGACGGTCGTGATGTTCGTCAACGACCCGGGCTTCCATGTCGATGACGCAAAGCTGTTCGACGGCAAGCGCATGACCTACTACGGCCGCTGGACCTACAAGTTCGAAGAAGCCGCTCGCAAGGGCGCCGCGGCCGCGCTGATCGTGCACGACACTGCCGGCGCGTCCTATGGCTGGGACGTGGTGAAGAACTCTTGGGCCGGCCCGCAGTACGACCTGCCGGCCAAGGATGATCCGGAAGCGCGCATCCCGGTGCAGGGCTGGCTGAGCGCCGACGCCGCCAAGGTCCTGTTCGCCGGTGCCGGCCTGGACCTGGCGCAGGCCTACAAGGACGCGAGCAAGCGCGGCTTCAAGCCGGTGCCGCTGAAGGCCACCGCCGCGGTCGACCTGAAGAGCCAGATCGCGCAGAAGCAGTCGCGCAATGTGGTCGGCGTGCTGCCGGGCAGCAAGCGCGCCGACGAGGCCGTGCTGTACATGGCGCACTGGGACCACCTGGGCAAGCACGAAGGCGAAACCGGCGACAACATCTACAACGGTGCCGTCGACAACGCGACCGGCGTGGCCGGCATCCTTGAAGTGGCCGAAGCCATGGCCCACCAAGATCCGAAGCCGGAGCGCTCGGTGGTGTTCCTGGCCGTGACCCTGGAAGAATCGGGCCTGCTGGGTTCGAAGTACTACGTCTCTCACCCGACTTTCCCGCTGAACAAGATTGCCGGTGTGATCAACATCGATGCGATGTCGGTGGCCGGTCGTGCCAAAGACGTGACGGTGACCGGCTTCGGCAGCTCGGAGCTGGAAGACATCCTGAAGCCACTGGCCGCCGCACAGGACCGCACCCTGCATGGCGAGACCTCGGTGCAGAGCGGCTTCTACTTCCGGTCGGACCACTTCAACTTCGCCAAGGCGGGCGTGCCGGCCCTGTACGCCGATGGCGGCGAGGACCTGCGCGACGGTGGCGTGGAAGCGGGCCGCAAGGCTGCCGCCGACTACGGCGCCAACCGCTACCACGGACCGAAGGACGAGTTCGATGCTTCCACCTGGAAGCTGGACGGCACTGTCGAAGACCTGCAGCTGATGTACGGCGTCGGCAAGGAACTGGCTGGCGGCGATCGCTGGCCGAACTGGTACGAAGGCAACCCGTTCAAGGCCGCCCGCGACGCGATGATGAAGGACAAGGCCGCAACCAAGTAGGGTCGAGCTTGCTAGACCAAGTATCGTTGAGATCAACGCGGCGCCCCACAGGGCGCCGTTTTTTTTCTGCGCTGCAGGCCCCCCATCCACGCATGGCGCGGATCTACCGACAACCACCGCCGGATGCATTGCTGGTAGTGCCGGCCGCTGGCCGGCAACCACGATCCTTCCTGCGCTCAAAGAAAAACCCCGCTGCATGAGCAGCGGGGTTTTGGGTGTAAACCCTGGCGATGACCTACTCTCGCATGGCTTGAGCCACACTACCATCGGCGCAGCTGCGTTTCACTTCCGAGTTCGGGATGGGATCGGGTGGTTCCACAGCGCTAATTTCACCAGGGAGACGGTTGCAGCGGCGCTTGCAGCGCCAGCTTCGCGATCTTGCCCTTGGGGCGGAAGTTATCCAGAAAAGCGATGCCTTCACTTAATAAGAAAAAACCCCGCTGCGCAAGCAGCGGGGTTTTGGGTATAAACCCTGGCGATGACCTACTCTCGCATGGCTTGAGCCACACTACCATCGGCGCAGCTGCGTTTCACTTCCGAGTTCGAGATGGGATCGGGTGGTTCCACAGCGCTAATTTCACCAGGGAGGCTTTTGGAGAGTCGCACTCGTCCCTGTGGGACAAGGCGCCAGCCTCGCATAGTTCTTGTGACGTAGCGTGCACTTGGATGCTCTTACGACGTTGTCGTAAAGCCAAGGCAACTTGAGGTTATATGGTCAAGCCGCACGGATCATTAGTATCAGTTAGCTCAATGCATTGCTGCACTTACACACCTGACCTATCAACCACGTAGTCTACATGGTTCCTTCAGGGGGCTTGTGCCCCGGGAGATCTCATCTTGAGGCGCGCTTCCCGCTTAGATGCTTTCAGCGGTTATCGCTTCCGAACATAGCTACCCGGCAATGCCACTGGCGTGACAACCGGAACACCAGAGGTTCGTCCACTCCGGTCCTCTCGTACTAGGAGCAGCCCCTCTCAAATCTCCAACGCCCATGGCAGATAGGGACCGAACTGTCTCACGACGTTCTGAACCCAGCTCGCGTACCACTTTAAATGGCGAACAGCCATACCCTTGGGACCGACTACAGCCCCAGGATGTGATGAGCCGACATCGAGGTGCCAAACACCGCCGTCGATATGAACTCTTGGGCGGTATCAGCCTGTTATCCCCGGAGTACCTTTTATCCGTTGAGCGATGGCCCTTCCATACAG
>NZ_CAJYVQ010000011.1 GCF_913778665.1 uncultured Stenotrophomonas sp. | reverse complement strand
CTTCGTTGCAAAGCGCAGGCGGGTTCGAATAAAAGCTGCGTAAATTCGTGTGCTGTGCTGGCGTGGTGTGCGCGCTGCTGTGGCGATGCGCGGTGCCGTACCCTCATCCGCCCCTGCGGGGCACCTTCTCCCGGAGGGAGAAGGGAGCAACCAAAGCCCCTCTCCCTCCGGGAGAGGGGTTGGGGTGAGGGTCCGGGCGCCCTCGCACATCCTGGATGCAGGCAGACAAGGAACAGCAGCGCAGCTCGCTCGAAGAAGCCAGCGATCCACCCGGCTTCCAGCGCATGCTTGCCGCATCTCGCAGCCGCCGCACACGGCCACCGCACGCATAAAAAAACACCCGGCAGTGCCGGGTGTTTTCGAAAAATGGCGTCCCCACGGGGATTCGAACCCCGGTCGCCACCGTGAAAGGGTGATGTCCTAGGCCTCTAGACGATGGGGACGCACGAAAAACTTCAGGTTTTAGAACTTTCGACGGCCTAATGTCGAAAGTGGTGGAGCCAAGCGGGATCGAACCGCTGACCTCCTGCATGCCATGCAGGCGCTCTCCCAGCTGAGCTATGGCCCCGTGTTACCGAGCCGCCTATCATACCTGCGTGTTCACATTTGTGGAAGTTTTTTTTGAACTTTTTTCGCTCCGGTTCAACCGCGGCCACGAGGGCAGGGGAACCGCAACGCCACAACCTGAATGCCGGTCGGCGGTGAACAAAAAAGACCCGGTTATCGGCCGGGTCCTCATTGTTCGTGATGAGTGGCGTCCCCACGGGGATTCGAACCCCGGTCGCCACCGTGAAAGGGTGATGTCCTAGGCCTCTAGACGATGGGGACGCAATTCTCATCAATGTTCTTTAGCGACCTTTCGACGGCCTAATGCCGAAAGATTGGTGGAGCCAAGCGGGATCGAACCGCTGACCTCCTGCATGCCATGCAGGCGCTCTCCCAGCTGAGCTATGGCCCCACGTCGCTGAGGAGCGAAATAATAGCCTTGCCCCAAGGGGTTGGCAAGCATTTGTTGCACTTTTCTTCACGCACATCGCGAAGCCGAGGTCGGCCCCGCACTGCTACGCGTTCTCATCGGTCAACGCAGCCAGGATCGGGCATTGATCCAGCGCGCCATGCCCCGGACAGGCGTCGACCAGTTGCGACAGTGCCGCGTGCATGCGCTGCAGTTCGGCCATGCGTTGCGCGATCTCCTGCAGGTGCGCATGGGCGATGTCACGCACGCTGCCCATGTCTTGTTGATGGCGATCGCTGAGCGCAAGCAGTTCGCCGATCTCCTCAAGGCTGAAACCGAGTGCTTTGGCGCGCCGGATGAACCGGAGCCGACGCAGGTCAGTCTCACCGAAGATGCGGTAGCCACCGGCCGAGCGCGCCGCCGTCGGCAGCAGTCGCTGCCGCTCGTAGTAGCGGACCGTATCAATCGGCACGCCGGCCTGGCGGGCCAATTGCCCAATGTTCATGGCGGATTCCTGCTGAGGCTGCCGCCATTGTGAAGGCTTGAGTCTGGTCAAGAGTCAAGGCTCGGCCCGTGAGCACGTATTCAGCGTACTTTGCAACTTTCTTCATAGCCCCGCCTCGGGAGCAGTTCCTACCCTTCGCCTGAACCGGTCGTTCGATGACCGGACATGAATCGAGGAGAGGGTCTATGGAGGGAGTGAAGAACGAAGGATTCGTCGAAGTCGCAGTGGTCGAGTATCCCGGAGGCGACCCGTCTGCGGCGTCGGTGCTGGCTGAAATGGCACACGTCGCCAATCGTCTGGCCCAGCAGCAGCGGCGCCCGTTCAAGCGGGTGGTGGTCACCCGCTGGATCGTGCCTGCAAGCCAGACCGGCGTGCACCGTATCGCCGGCGCGGAGATGCTCGATGCGGCCATTCCGGCGGTGATCGCCGTTCCCGGTCAGATCAGCCCAGGAACCTGCCTGCGTGCCGAGGACGTCCTGCTGGACTGGCTGCGTGCCCACTACGACGGTGGCAGCCTGCTGGCCGCCGCCAGCGACGGGGTCAGCGTGCTGGCGCGCGCGGGCCTGCTGGCCGGGCGGACGGTCAGCGGACCCGATCTCGGCCGCCACCCCGGATTGCAGGCCCAGGCCGCCAGTTGGGCGCCGAGCGAACGCGCGCTGGTCGATGACGGCGATCTGCTGACGGTGGGCGGATCTCAGGCGTGGCGCTTCCTCGGCCTTCGGCTGTTGTACCGGCTGCACGGCCAGGGGGTGGCGAGTACGGTCGCACAACAGCTCGGAATCACGGTGCCGGCAGCGATCCAGCAGGATCTGGAACGTTTCAGTGCCAACTTCGCCCACGGCGACCGTGACGTGTTGAAGGCGCAGCGTTGGCTGCATACGACGGCCGCACGTGGCGCGACCCTGGCGGCGATCTGCGAGGTCTCCGGGTTGGAGCCGCGCACGCTGCAGCGCCGTTTCCTGCGCGCCACCGGCCTGCGCCCGATCGAGTACTGCCAGCGCCTGCGCATTGCCAAGGCGCAGACCTTGCTGCAGCAGGGGGCGGGGATTGACGAGGTAGCGTGGGGGGTAGGGTATGCCGACCAGAGCGCGTTCCGTCGTCTGTTCCTGCGCATCGTCGGCATGACACCCGCCAACTATCGTCGCCACGTCAACAGCAAGCGGCGGGAGCGTCCGTTGATGCCGGCCGTTGCGGGCAGCCTGCGCGGGCTGCAGGCACCTTCGGCTGCGCAAGTGGGTCGAAGTGCTGCGTAATGCCGGTTGTGCGGATGTGCTTGCAACCTGAGTGTGCCGCTTCGACCATGCAGGCAGTCGATAAGTGAACGGGTGGGCTGATGTCGAGCGTTGGACCGGTGCCGATGCCGGTGGTATTGATCCTCTTCTGTGTGATGCTGGCCATGGGTATCGTCCGGTTGTGGCCACGCAGAAGCGACGACATGCCGCTGCCGTCGGGATCCGGCATAGTGCTGGACATGCTGTTGATCGGCCTGCTGTGTGGTCGTATCAGCTTCGTTGTCCTGAACTTCTCCCTGTACCAGCAGGCGCCCTGGAGCATTCTGCAGATCACCGACGGCGGCTATCACCTGGGCGTGGTGTTGGTGGCGGGGTTTGCGTGGGGCATGTGGCGGCTTCGCCCGTGGCGCGCGTTGCGGGCGCCGGTACTGACCGGCGCACTGGTCGGTGTACTGGCCTGGGCGGGCGGCGGCCAGCTGCTGTCGACGTGGCAGGGTCGGCATCTGTCGCTGCCGACCCTGCAGGTGGCGGACCTGCACGGCGGCAAGGTCGATCTGCAGCAGTTTCGTGGCAGGCCGCTGGTGTTGAATCTTTGGGCCACCTGGTGCGGGCCCTGTCGCCGGGAGATGCCCGTGCTGTCGGCGGCACAGAAGGCACACGCGGAGGTGCAGTTCGTGTTTCTCAACCAGGGTGAAACCCTCGGCGACGTCCAGGGTTTCCTCGCCAGCGAAGGGTTGATGCTCGGTAACGTCCTGCTTGACGATCAGGCGGCGGCCGCCACCGTGCTGGGTGTGCAGGCCTATCCGTCGACGCTCTTCTTCGACGCCGGTGGCCGTCTGCGTGAACTGCACCTGGGCGAACTGACCGCAGCCGGTCTTGAACACAAACTGCGCCGGCTGCGGTAGCCTGCGCGGGCATCTCACTACGGAGTTCCCATGTTGTCGACTTCCCTGCGCATCGCTCCGGCGGTGCTCCTGCTGCCGATCATGCTGGCATTGGCCGCCTGCAGCCAGGCGCAGACGCCGCCGGGCAAGACTGCCGCCGCACCGACGGCAAGCTCGCCGGCTACTGCTACCAAGGGTGATCGCCCCGCGGTGTTGAAGGGCATCGAGAAGCACGGCTTCGAAGTGGTCGCCGAATTCGATGCGCCGGGCGGCCTGCGTGGCTTCGCCGGTGTGGTGGGCGGCCAGCAGCCGGCCGCAGCCTATGTCACTGCTGATGGCAAGAACGTGCTGGTCGGCAGCCTGTTCGATGCCGAGGGCAACGACGTGGCGGCCGAGGCGGTGGAGAAACTGGTGGCAGCGCCGATGTCGGCCAAGATGTGGACCAAGCTGGAGGCCAGCGCCTGGGTGCGCGATGGCAAGGCCGATGCGCCGCGGGTGGTCTATACCTTCAGCGATGCCAACTGTCCGTACTGCCACAAGTTCTGGGAAGCCGCACGCCCGTGGGTCGATGCCGGCAAGGTGCAGTTGCGTCACATCATGGTGGGCGTCATCCGTGAGGACAGCCCGGCCAAGGCGGCGGCGATCCTTGCCGCGCGTGATCCGAGCGCGGCCCTGCTGCAGAACGAGCACCAGTTTGACCGTGGCGGCATCAAGGCCCTGCCGAGCATCAGCCGCGAAGTCGCGGGCAAGCTCGACGCCAACCAGGTACTGATGGTCGAGATGGGGTTCCAGGGCACGCCGGGCATCCTGTTCCAGGACGCTCAGGGTCAGGTGCAGCGCCGCGCTGGTCTACCGCAAGGGGATGACCTGCAGACGGTGCTGGGCCCGCGCTGATCGGAACCCGCATCACTTGAATTGAGCCACAGGCCCGCGCGGTGACGTGCGGGCCTGCTGCGTTCTGAAGTTCAGGCCGGCACAATCGCCTGCGCATGACATGTTCGTCGTCACGTCTGAATCGTGACTGGGATCAAGCATTGCGCCTTGATTCCAATCAAGGCCGAAAACTGCAGGCGGACTAGCCTTTGACGCATGGAATACAGCGTCAACGCGCCATGGATGCCCCGCCGAGGCTACCCCCATGCGGGCAGTACGGCACAGCCATTCACGACACTCTCACTCCCTGCTTGTTACCCAGACCGCTCCGGTCGCCACCTCTCTGGCAGCGCAGCCTTGATGGAAGCGACATGGGTGCTGGCAGGACAGTGTCATCGTTCTGTTGCCTGCCGCGCGCAGGCTGACCGGCGTCGTCGACGCAGTACCTGCATTTCCAGCAACGGCAACGCGAAGCCAGGGCGGCGCATGCGTGCGCTCCGGGAACGTGATGCGAGTGTTCGTCCGGGGAGGATGCAATGCGTTTTGCGGTACTGAGTCTAGCGTGTCTGGGTGCACTGGCGATCTCGCCAGCGTATGCGCAACAGGGCGATGCGGAAGATGCGCAGGCATTGCGGCGTGAGATTGCCGCCATGCGCCAAGCGCTGGAAGGCATGCAGCAACGCCTGGATCGGCTTGAACAGCGAGACGCCACGCCTGCTCCAGGGTTGGCGCAGACGCCGGCACCCGCTGCATCGCCACCTCCCGTTGCCACAGCGGCCACGACGGGTGTGATCCATCGCACCCAGGTGCCTGGCGTGGCGCAGCCGGTGCTGCCGCAACGCGACTCCGTGGCCGATCCCTCTACCGCCGCATCGCGTCCAGACAGCGCGGCTGGCCCGACCGACCCCGACCTGAAGGGTTTCTTCGCCATTCCGGGGACTGATACGGTCATCCGTATCGGCGGCTACGCCAAGCTCGATGCCGTCGCCGACTCGCGCGCGGCCGGTGACGAGGACCAGTTCATCCCGTCGTCGATGCCGGTCGGCGGCAGCCATCGTGACGTGTCCAACTTCAACATCCACGCCAAGCAGACCCGCTTCAGCTTCGAGGCGCGGCGCCCGACTACGCATGGCAATCTGCGCTTCTATCTGGAAAACGACTTCTTCGGCAGCAGTGATGGCTACGAGTTCCGCCTGCGCCATGCCTATGGCCAGCTCGGCAATACCTATGCCGGTTATGGCTACTCCAGCTTCATGGACCCGGACAGCCTGCCCGACACGCTGGACTTCGCCGGGCCTGGTGGCGCCGGCTATCTGCTGGTGGCCGGCATCCATCACAGCTTCGCGATGGGCAAGGGCAACACCCTGACCGTCGCCGCCGAAGACCCGAAGACCGAACTGGCTGGCGCCAGTGATGAGCGGGCCGCGGTGAACCGGCTGCCCGATGTGACGGTGACGGCGCGCATGGAGCGCGACTGGGGCCACCTGCAGCTGGGCGCGGTGGCGCGCAGCCTGGCCTACGACGGGGATGGCGAGCGCGACCGGCGCATGGCCGGTGGCCTGCAGCTGAGCGGCTCGGCCTCGGTTGGCAAGCGCGATCTGCTGCTGTTCGGTGCGTTGGGTGGGCGCGGCCTCAGCCGTTACACCGCCGACCTGACCGGCTCCGGGCTGGACGCCGTGGTCGGTGCTGATGGGCGCCTGGATGCGCTGGACCTGCACGGTGGATTCGTGGGTTACACCCACTACTGGTCGGAGCTGTGGCGTTCGAACCTGATCTTCGGCCAGCTGACCCTGGAGCGGAACGCCGCACTGGCGGCCGACGCGTTCCGGCAGAGCCGCTACGGCGTGTTCAACCTGATCTGGAGCCCGGCGCCGTCGTGGACGATGGGCATGGAGCTGCTGTACGGCCGCCTGGAACAGCAGAGCGGCGCGCGCGGCGACACCGTCCGGGTGCAGGGCAGCCTGCAATACAACTTCATCAAGTAAGCGCCAGCGGCCCTTCGCCAGCGCAACCGTCCCCACGCCCGGCCGCACCGGGCTCATGCCAGTACAGGAGATTGTCATGGCAGAAGCAAAGAAAATCGGGGTGGTCGGAGCCACCTTCCTCGTCGCCGGCAACATGATGGGCTCCGGGGTGTTCCTGTTGCCGTCCAGCCTGGCCAAGATCGGCACCGCCTCCATCTGGGGCTGGCTGATCACCACCGCCGGTGCGTTGCTGCTGGCGTTCGTGTTCGCCAAGCTGGGCAAGCTGGCACCCAAGGCAGGCGGTCCGTACGCCTACGCGCGTGACTGGTTCGGGCCGTACATGGGCTTCCAGACCAACACGATCTACTGGTTCGCCAACTGGATCGGCAACGTCGCCATTCCGATCGCCGCGGTCGGCTACTTCAGCTACTTCTTCCCGATCCTGTCCGAGCCGCTGGTACGCTGCATCGCGGTGCTGATCCTGGTGTGGGCGCTGAGCTTCGCCAATGTGATCGGCCCGGCCTTCGTCAGCCGCGTGCAGACGGTTACCACCAGCTTCGCGCTGGTGCCGATCCTGGGCATCGCCATCTTCGGCTGGTTCTTCTTCGATGCCGACATCTTCAAGGGCGCCTACAACGTGTCCGGCGAGTCGAACTTCGGTGCGATCTCCAGCGCCGCGGCACTGACCCTGTGGGCCTTCATCGGTGTCGAGTCGGCCTCGGTCACCGCCGGTGTGGTCGAGAACCCGGAAAAGAACGTGGCCCGCGCCACCCTTGCCGGCGTGTTCCTGGCCGCGATCGCCTATATCGCCAGTTCCTCGGTGATCATGGGCATGGTACCCAACAGCGAGCTGCAGACCTCCGATGCGCCGTTCGCGCTGGCTGCGGCCAAGGCGGTGGGCGGTTGGGGCGGTGCGCTGGTCAGCCTGTGCGCCTTCATCGGTGCCGCCGGTTCGCTGGGTGGCTGGATCCTGCTGACCGCACAGAGCGCCAAGGCGGCGTCCGATGATGGCCTGTTCCCGAGCATCTTCAGCAAGACCAACAAGGATGACGTGCCGGTCAAGGGCGTGCTGATCGTGGCCGTGCTGATGACTCTGGCGGTGCTGGTCACCTCTACCTCGGAAACCGCATCTGCCCAGTTCGACGTTATCACGTCGGCGGCGGTGGTGTTGACCCTGCTGCCCTACATCTACTCGTGCGTGGCCTGCTACTTCGTGGTCGAACGCTCGCACACCATCCTCCATACCGGCGCGTTCTGGACGCTGACCAGCCTGACCGTCGTGTACTGCCTGTGGGCGATCTACGGTTCGTCGGGAACCATCGTGCAGTACGCGTTCCTGTTCGTGCTGTTCATCACCGTGTTCTATCCCTTCTTCAGCGAGGAGCGCCGCCAGCAGCGGCAGCGCGCCCGCGAGGCTTCGGCGATCAGCGCCGGCGCCCAGCGTTCCTGAGTTCGACAAGGAGAATCGACGTGTACTTCAAGTCCCTGGACTATCCGGTCATTGTCATCGACAACGACTACGAATCGCCGCGCATCGGCGGCATCCTGATCCGCGCCCTGGTGGAAGAGCTGCGCAGCAACGACCAGCGCGTGCTGTGTGGCCTGAACCTGGATGATGCCCGCGCCGGTGCCCGCACCTACGTCGCCGCCTCGGCAGTGCTGATTTCCATCGACGGCAGCGAAGAGGTGGATGGCGAGTTCCAGCGCCTGACCGCCTTCCTGCGCGAGCAGAGCGCGCGCCGCGCCAACCTGCCGGTGTTCCTGTACGGCGAGCGCCGCACCATCGAGAAGGTGCCGAGCAAGCTGCTCAAGTACATCCACGGCTTCATCTTCCTGTTCGAAGACACCAAGAGCTTCATCTCGCGGCAGGTGATGCGCGCAGCCGAAGACTACATGAAGAACCTGCTGCCGCCGTTCTTCAAGGCGCTGATCCATCATGCGGCCGAGTCGAACTATTCCTGGCACACGCCGGGCCATGCCGGTGGCGTGGCGTTCACCAAGTCGCCGGTGGGGCGTGCATTCCACCAGTTCTACGGCGAGAACACCCTGCGCAGCGACCTGTCGATCTCGGTGCCGGAGCTGGGCTCGCTGCTCGACCATACCGGCCCGATCAAGGATGCCGAGGAAGAAGCGGCGCGCAACTTCGGTGCCGACCATACCTTCTTCGTCACCAACGGCACCTCCACTGCCAACAAGATCGTCTGGCACGGCACGGTGGCCCGCGGCGACGTGGTGTTCGTCGACCGCAACTGCCACAAGTCGCTGCTGCACGCGCTGATCATGACCGGCGCGGTGCCGGTGTACTTCACCCCCAGCCGCAACGCACACGGCATCATCGGCCCGATCAGCCTGGACCAGTTCACGCCGGAATCGCTGCAGCAGCGCATCGCCGCCAACCCGCTGGCCAGCAAGGCCTACCAGGCCGGTTCCAAGCCGCGCATCGCAGTGGTGACCAATTCCACCTACGATGGCCTGTGCTACAACGCCGAGAAGATCGCCGACGAGATCGGCAGCGCGGTCGACTTCCTGCACTTCGATGAAGCCTGGTACGCCTATGCCGCCTTCCATCCGTTCTACGAGAACCACTACGGCATGGCCAAGGGCAAGCCGCGAGAGCAGGATGCGATCATCTTCACCACGCATTCCACCCACAAGCTGCTGGCCGCGTTCTCGCAGGCATCGATGATCCACGTGCGCAATTCGGCGCAGCGCGACCTGGATGCCGAGCGCTTCAACGAGTCGTTCATGATGCACACCTCGACGAGCCCGCATTACGGGGTGATCGCGGCCTGTGATGTGGCGTCGAAGATGATGGAGGGCGAGGCCGGCCGTTCGCTGGTGCAGGAGATGCATGACGAAGCCATCGCGTTCCGTCGCGCGATGCTGCACGTGCGTGACGATCTCGGCCGCGACGACTGGTGGTTCAGCGTGTGGCAGCCCACCAAGGTCGAGCGCAGCCTGGACAAGGGTGACACGCCGGCACCGCTGGTGGCCAAGCGCGAGGAGTGGTACCTGCAGCCGGACGCGCATTGGCACGGCTTCGAGAATCTGGTCGACGACTACGTGCTGATCGACCCGATCAAGGTGACCCTGCTGACCCCGGGCCTGGCGATGGACGGCAGCATGGGCAGGCTGGGCATTCCGGCGGCGGTGCTCAGCAAGTTCCTGTGGGGCCGCGGCATCACCGTGGAGAAGACCAACCTGTACTCGGTGCTGTTCCTGTTCTCGATGGGCATCACCAAGGGCAAGTGGAGCACGCTGGTCACCGAACTGATGGCATTCAAGGAGCTGTACGACCGCAACGCGCCGCTCAGCCAGGCACTGCCGTCGCTGGCGGCCGACTATCCCAATGCCTACGCCGGCTGGGGCCTGCGTGACCTGTGCGATGCACTGCATGCGTTCAACCAGGAATTTGCGGTGGCCAAGGTGATGCGCGAGATGTACGTGGATCTGCCGACCCCGGTGATGACCCCGGCCGATGCCTACAACCATCTGGTCAAGGGCGAGATCGAGCGGGTCGACATCGAGCAGCTCAGTGGCCGCGTCGCCGCGACCATGCTGGTGCCGTACCCGCCGGGCATTCCCACCATCATGCCGGGTGAGCGTTTCGGCGACAGCGACGAGCCGATCATCCAGTCGCTGCGCATCGCACGCGAGCAGAACGCCCGCTTCCCGGGCTTCGAGTCGGACGTGCACGGGCTGATCATCGAGCAGGAGGGTGATGCGGTTTCGTACAAGGTGGAGGTGCTGAAGGCCTGATCGGCAACGGTCGGCCCTTCGGCGGACGATGGATACCGCGCGCGAGCAACGCATCCTGAAGTTCTCCATCGGGGTAACCATCGCAGTCAGCGCGGTTGGCTTCAGTGGTGGCCTGCTGGTGGGATCGCAGGCCATCCTGTTCGACGGCGTGTACAGCCTGGTCGACGTTGCCTTGACCCTGGTGTCGTTGTCGGTGCTGCGGCTGGTTGCGCGGGAACAGAGCCCGCGCTTCCAGTACGGCTACTGGCACCTGGAGCCGATGGTCGAGGCACTCGGCGGGGTGATCCTGTCGCTGGCCTGCGTGTATGCGCTGGCCAACGCAGTGATCGGCTTGACCACGGGCGGGCACGAAGTGAAATTCGGGCCTGCGCTGTGGTGGGCGGCATTGCTGAGCGCCAGCAACCTGGCGATGGCGGCATTCGTCGCGCAGCGTGCGCGGCGCCTGCGCTCGGCGTTGTTGTGGCTGGACGTGCGAGGTTGGCTGCTGGGGGGGCTGATGAGCCTGGCGGTGGTGCTGGCCTTCGTGCTGGCACTGGCGTTGCACGGCGGCGACTGGCACCACTGGGTGCCGTACCTGGATTCGATCGTGCTGGCGCTGATCAGCCTGGCGGTGCTGCCGGTGCCTGCGCGCAGCGCGTGGAAGGCGATGCGCGAGGTACTGCAGGTGGCCCCGGATGATCTGGACCGGCGCGTGCAGCAGGTCATGCAGGCGTTCGTGGCAGAGCGCGGCTATGCCGGTTTTACCAGCCACGTGGCGAAGATGGGGCGGATGCGCTTCATCGAGATCCACGTACTGGCCGATCCGACGACGCCGTTGGGTTCGGTGGGCGAGGTCGATGCGATGCGCGACGAGATCGCTGCTCACCTGGATGCACGTAGCAGCACGTTCTGGCTGACCATTGATTTCACCGCCGACCCGGCGTGGACGTAGCGCTGCGCGCCACGCCAGGCGGCATTCTGCTTCACTGCTGACGGCGTGGGCAGTCGAGCAAGCTCGACGCGAGGGACTGCGGATCGTTGCGCATGGCGGACCGGTCTGTTGCACGGAATGTGTTTGACCTCAACCCGGGTTGAGGTCGGAGACTGCGTCGTAGTTCCTCACCCACTAGCGCAGGTAATACTCCACCGGCACCACCAGTTCCTGCGGTGTCCTCATCTCGGCAGGAATGGGCGGCAGCGGCTGTGCGCGGCGGAAGGTCTGCAGTGCCGCATCATCGAGCATCGGCTGGCCACTGGACTGCTCCAGCCGCAGTGCCAGCAGGCGACCTTCGCGGTCGATGCTGGCCCTGACCCAGGCAGTGCCCTGCTGGCGCCGCGAGCGTGCGGCGGCGGGGTAGTAGCGATAACGCTCCAGCCGTGCCATCAGGCGGGCTTCCCACTGGTCGCTGGCGGCGCCGGCCTGGACGTCCGCCGGTGGCACGTCGGGAGCGGGCGGCGCGGCCGTGATCGATGCCGGTGCGGGACTTGCATCGGTCACGGCCGCTGGCGGGGCGACCGGCAGCGGCTGGCGGCCACGGCCACCGGTTTCGCTGGCCGCCAGTTCGCCCTCGCGCGCGGCGGTGGGCGTGGGCGGTGGCGGTGACGTGGTGGGCTGCGAGGCCTGGGCCTGCTGCGCCTGGCTGGGGGTATCGGCCTGGCGTTCCTCCACCGGTTGCGGCGGCGTGGCCGGCGCCAGCAGGCGCAGGCTGATGCGTACGTCCTGCTCGGGCGGTGGCAACGGCGGCGGCGCCGCGACCCAGTGCACCAACAGCAGAAGGGGCAGCAGATGCAGGCCAAGGCTGATGGCGACCGCCCGCCAGTGTTGGCCGCGCTCACTCATCGCCCAGCACCCACAGCAGGTCGGCGTCGGTCGCATCGATCTGTTCGCCGGGCGAGGCGAGCACGATCACCAATGAAGCAGCGCCCGGCGGCAGATAGCCCGGTACGCCGGTGCCGCGTAGCACATGCCAGCGCCCGGCGAGCAGCAGTGCCGGCGCGCTTGCATCGGCCAGGACCTGCGCCATGCGGCTGTCCCGGGCGTGCTGTACGGCCAGCATGCCGTCCAGCATGGGCGCTGCGTCCGCGTGCTGCGCCAGCACCACTGCCGACAACCGTTGCCGCGCCGCTGAAACCGGAAACGCCACGGGTTCGTTCGAGGCCAGCAGGGTGTTGACCTCGGCGCGCGACAGGTTGCCACCGGCCAGCGGGATGGCCGCCGCAGCAGCGTCCTGCACCAGTCCACCGTAGGCGGCCCACGGCCAGCGCGCATCCCAGTCCAGCAGTTCACGCAGGCGCGGCCCCTCGGCGTGGTTGCCCTTGGCCAGCCAGCGCTGCACGCGCTGCAGGCGGGGTTGGCGCTCGCTGGCGATCATCTCCAGCACCAGCGTGCCTTGCTGGCGCTGCTGTTGCAGGGCCTGCAGCAACCAGCGCTGGGCGGCATGGTCACCCGGAAGATCGTGGCGTTCGCCGAGTAGCAGGCGCGGGGCGCCGGCGGTACGCTGGATGAACGCCGCCTCGTCCAAGCGCTGGGCGCTGGCCAGGTCGATCACCATGCCAGGCATTGGCCGCGCGCTGGCCAAGGCGGACAGCGCGAGCAGGCACAGCGGTAGCCAGCGACGGCTAGAACGCCACGTTGACGCCCATCGAGACGGTGCGGCCACGGCCGTTGCCGCGGTCCAGGATCGGGCTGAAGATGCTGTCGATCGAGGCATTGTTGTCATAGGGCTTGTTCTGCAGGTTTTCGATGTTCAGCCATAGCGTGGTGTTGGCCTGTGGCTTGAAGCTGGCGTAGAAGTCCAGCAGCACACCGGTGCCGCCGGTCTTGCGGGTCTGGAAGAAGTCGTAGCCTTCCTCGGTGGGGCCGGAATACTCGGCGCGCATGCCGGCCTGCACGCGTTGCTGCCACCAGCGGCCGCCCACATCCAGCGTCCAGTAGCGGTCGGGCAGGGCGGTGATGTCTTCCAGATTGACGAACTCGATGGCCGGCGCACTGGTGTGCGAGCGGGTCCAGCTGAGCGTGGCGTGGTAGTGCTCGCTGGCGTAGTGCGCTTCCAGCTCGATGCCGCGCATACGCACCACGCCGGGGTGATTCATCCAGCGCGTGGTGGTGCTGAAGTCGTCAGCGTCCAGCGCATCAGTCCAGGCGCTGAGCTGGGGGGCGCTGTCGATCGCTACCACGAACGGCGCCACTTCTGGCGGATGTACGATCAACAGGTACTGCGGCTTGATGTAGTCGTGGATGCGGTTGTCGAAACGGGTCACCCGCAGCTGTGCCAGGTCACCGTCGGTCAGCAGAGAGTCGGCGCTGAGGTTGGCACCGAACTGCAGGTTGCGTGAGCGCTCGCGGCGCAGGAACGGATTGGCACCCACGCCGTCGGCATCACTCATGCCCTCCAGCGGAATCTTCTCGAAGAACATCTCCTGCACACGCGGCGGCCGCGAGGTGCGCGAGACTTCAGCGAACAGTTGCAGCCAGTCGGTGGCCTGCAGTGAGAGTGCCAGGCTGGGGCTGAGCGCGCGCTCGCTGCGGCGTACGTCAATGTCGCCGCCATGGATCGCCGTGCATTGGCCCGGCACATCGGAGCACACCGGGATATGGCCTCGGATGCCGTAGCGATCCTGGCGCAGGCCAGCGGTCAGCGCGTAGATGTCGTACTGCAGTTCCAGCGTGCTGAACACACTGTCGAGCTGGCTGCGGCCCTGCGGGTTGGCACCGCGCAGGGTGGGCGTATCAGCCACGTAGCTGTCCGACTGGTGCTTGATGCCGGTATTCCAGCGCGCCTGCAGGGCGCCGATATCAAAGCGGCTGGTGTTGTCGACGGTCCAGTTGCTCAGGCTGCTGTGGGTGCGGCGCCCGATGTAGCTCGAATCCTCCACCGGCGGATAGAACAGCCGGGTCCTGTTGCTGGCGAAGGTGGCGCGAAGGTCGATCCACGGCGTATAGGGTGTGTAGTGGTAGCTTGCACGCTGGTTGCGCGCGGAAATCTGCCACGGGTAGTTGTGGTAGAAGTCGTTTTCGTAACGCATGTGGCTCAGGTCCAGCCGATGCTGGTCGCTGGGCTGCAGGCGTGCTTTCAGCAGCCAGCTGCTGGGCTGCTGGCTGCCAGGATCGGCGTCGTTCTTCTGGCCACGGGCGGTGGCGTATTCGCTGCTGCGGCTGCTGCTGGCTGCGGCCAGCAGGCCGAACTGGCGGTCGCCGCCGTCCTCACTGTGGCGCCAGGCACCGGCGAAGGTGCGGCCGCTGCCATAGCCGTTGTTGCCATGCCGGTAGCCCGCGCGCAGGCCCCAGTCGCGGCCCTCGCCGAGCAGGTCGTCGATATCCAGGGTGCGGAAGTTGGCAGTGCCGGCCAGCGTGCCGGCGCCGTCACCGCCGGCGACCGCACCGCGCTGTACGTCCACGCCGGCCAGCAGGAACGGATCGACATAGGCAAACGGACCGCCCGAACCATGTCCCGCGTTGTTGCGGAAGGTCTGGGTAACGCCATCGATCATGGTGTTGACCCGGCCGGCACCGGTCATGCCGCGGATGTTGACCTGCAGGCCCGGCTGGCTGCGCGAGTGGAAGCTGTGGGTGCCGGGCATCGAGCGCAGCAGGCTGTTGCCTTCCTGGCGCTCGGCCATCGCTACACGTTCGCTGCCAACGGTGGGTGCGAAGCCATCGCGGATGGCCGGCACGTACTGGCTGGCACCGCTGCCGGGTGCGTTGCCGTGCGCGGTGTCGCCCTGCACACGCAGGGGGGCGGTACGGCGGCTGCCGTCGCGGCGTTCGGCCGGCGCCGGCTCCAGGGTGGCGCGGCGCGCATCGATGAAGCGTGGGCGCAGGCCGCTGCCAGCGAGCAGGCGTGACAGAGCCTGCGCATCGTCGAAGTCGCCGCGCAGCGGGGGCGCGGCATGACCGGCGGGAAGCGCCGCGCCGACGACCAGATCGATACCGGTCAGCCGGCTGTAGGCGTCCAGCGCGGCAGGCAGTGGCTGGGCGGGCAGGTCATAGCTGCGCGTGGCGGCCTGTGCCTGGGCACGGGTCGGCAGCAGTGGAACGGTGCTGGCGCAGGCCAGCGACAGGGCAAGGACAAGGGGGCGGGGGCACAGCATCGGGGGCTCCAAGGGCTGACGCAGAGCGTCGTCATCCTGGGTAGACGCGGAACGAGGGCCGATGTCAGGGTGCATCGCGTTGTTCCCGCCGCGGCGGCAGCCACACCTGCATTCCTGCGCCGACCCGCAGCACGCGCACGCGCAGCTGCGCGGCCAGCTGGTCGCGGTTGCCGGCCGCACCATCAGCACTGCCGAGCAGAGTGACGGGCCGCTGGCGCAGGCGCGCGCCGACAATCCAGGTGCGCCCGCCATGCCAGCGATCCAGGCCTTGGGTCACATCGGCGAGCGGAGCGGACACCCAATGCAGCCGTCGCTCGCGCCAGGCCATCGCACCTGCATCGGCGGCGTGCGGCTGGGCCGGCGTCTTTCCGTCGAAGCGCAGCTGCTGCCCTTCGGTGGCCTGCAGGTTGCCGCTGCCGCCGTTCACGCGCACGCGATGCTCGGTGACCGTGACCACGCTGTCGTAACGCTGCACGGCCAGATCAAACGCGGTGCCCAGCGCGGTGACGGTACCGTGCGGTGTGTGTACCTGGAACGGTCGCGCAGCGTCAGCGCTGACCTGGAACCAGGCCTGGCCGCGCTCCAGCTGCAGCTGGCGACGCCGTGCCTCGATGCGGACATGCACTTCGCTGCCCGGCGACAGCAGTACATGCGAACCATCCGCCAGGGTTTCATCACGGATCTCGCCGGACGCGGTGCGCAATACCTGCGCAGCAGGCGGTGAGGCATGGCGGCTGTACAGGCCGAGCGCGCACATCAGCAGTACCGCAAGGCCGGCTTCACCCAGGCGGCGGCGCTGCCGTCGTTGTTGTTGCCGCTGCAGGCTGGGCATCGCCGCACCGGCCTGCCACAGCTGCTGCAGGTGCAGGTACTGCGCGGCATGGCGTGGATCGGCCCGGCACCACTGTTCGAACGCGTTCTCGTCGCGGTCGCCGTCGTGCCCATGCAGCCACCAGCGGGCGGCCTCGCGTGCAATCGCATCCTGGCTCATGCGCTGGGCACCTGTTGCAGGGCCACCAGCGCTCGCAGCAGATGGCCATGCGCGGTCTGGCGGCTGATGCCGAGCTGGCGGCCGATCTCGGCCAACGCCAGCTGTTCGACACGGGCCAGCAGGAACACCTGACGCGAGCGCGGCGGCAGTGCGGCGATGATCGCATCGAGGTGGCGCAGCTGCTCGGCATCGAGCAGGCGCTGTTCGGGTAACGGCGCAGGATCGGCGATGGCATGCAGCTGCACGCTATCCAGCACTTCCTCGCGACGGCGCTGGCGTTGCCGGTAGTGATCGGCGATCAGGTTGTGGGCGACGCGGTACAGATACGCGCGGCCATTGCTCAGCAGGCCGCTGGCGGCGACCTTGACGACACGCAGCCAGGTTTCCTGGACGACGTCATCGGCGTCGCTGCGTTGCGGGAGTTTGCGGCGGACATGGGCGTGCAGCGGCCGGTAATGGGCCGCGCACAGATGCGCGACATCCGTCGGTTCGACAGGCGTGGACACGGGGCGGGCGACAGCTGGGAAAGGGAACAGCCCGCGGCGGCAAGGGCAGCGGCTGCACCTTACAGCAAAAGAGAATCATTTGCATCCATGGCTGCCGAGATCGGAGGCAGTGCCGGCCGCTGGCCGAAATTTCACCGTCGGGTTACAGGTTGCGGTACTGGATCTGCGAGGCCAATACGCGTAAGCCATCAGCATTGCTGGACAGGATCCTTTCTTCGCCGATGCCTTTCTGCCGTTGCAGCTGGTAGCCCTGATCGGCGGGCAGCTGCGCGGCGATGCTGTCCAGGCGCTGCAGGGCATCGGGGCCGCTGCAGTCGAAGTGGCCCCAGTACGCGCCGTGGCGATGGATCTGGAGGCGGTAGTTCATCGTGCAGTCTCCGGCAGGTCCCGCAGCCACTGATCGAACACCGCCGTGGCCGCTGCGGCCAGCGGTGCGCCATAGCGGCGCGCTTGCGCGCGGAGGTCATTGGGATCGATGCCGGCCTGGGCCAGCTCAAGGGTGTGCCCGATCAGCCAGCGTTCGAACTGGCGTGCGTCCAGTTCTGGATGGCATTGCAGCGCCAGCGCGTGGTTGCCGATGGCGAAGGCCTGGTGGCGGCAGGCCGGGGTGCTGGCGAGGCGGCGGGCACCCGTCGGCAGTTCAAATGCCTCGCCGTGCCAATGCAGTACCGGAATGCCCTGCAGTGCCAGCAGCGGCGAACGCTGGCCCTCGTCGGTCAACAGCAACGGAGAAAAGCCGATCTCCTTGCCGCCACTGGGAGCGACGCTGGCACCGAGTGCACGCGCCATCAGCTGCGCACCGAGGCAGATGCCCAGCGTGGGCCGCTGCTGCTGCAACCGCGCCTTCAACAGCGCGATGCTGTCGTTGAGGAACGGGTAGAGATCAACATCGTTGACGCTGATCGGCCCCCCCAGCACCACCAGCAGGTCAGCCGCTTCGGCCGTATCGAGGGCATCGACACCAGCCTGCAGCACCTGCAGTTGCCAGCCCTGCGCCAACAGCAGTGGCTGCAGGGTGCCGAGGTCTTCAAAGGCAACGTGTTGCAGGACAACCGCGTTCTTCATGCCGGGGCTCCGTTGTTCGGCCAGTAGAAGCTGTCCGGAGTGGCGCGGGCGCCGAAGATGGCCTGGCCGACGCGGACTACGGTGGCGCCTTCCTCGATGGCCACTTCGAAGTCCCCGGACATGCCCATCGACAGCTGCGACAGGTCGAGGCCGGTTGGGGCGCTGCGTTGCAGCTGATCGCGTAGTTCACGCAGGCGCACGAAGCACGCACGCACACGTTCGACTTCGGGAGTGAAGATGGCCAGGGTCATCAGGCCACGCACGCGTAGCCTGTCGAAGACTGGCAGCTGCTGCACGAAGGCCCCGACGGCATCGGGTTCCAGGCCGTACTTGCTGGGTTCGGCGGAGGTGTTGACCTGCACGAGCACATCCAGCGTGCGGTCTTCCAGCTGCAGGCGCTGCTGCAGTGCCTCGGCTACGCGCAGGCTGTCCAGCGCCTGGAACTCGCTGGCAAAGCGCGCCACGTAGCGTGCTTTGTTGGTCTGCAGATGGCCGATCACCGACCAGTGCACGCCCAGGTCGGCCATTGTCTCGGCCTTGCGCTGTGCCTCCTGCACCTTGTTCTCGCCCAGTTCGTGGCAGCCGGCGGCCACCGCCATGCGGATGCGGGCGTCATCCACGGTCTTGCTGACCGGCAGCAGGCGGACGCTGGCCGGATCCCGGCCGACGCGGGCACAGGCATCGGCAATGCGTTGGCGCACTGTGACCAGGTTGGCGGCGATCTGTTCAACGGACTGGGCGACGGGCCAGTCGGCGGCGGCAAGGGGCATGCGGGCACCTCCAATGCAGGACGGCCAGGGTGGGATACACTGGCACAGGACAATAATTATTTTGGCATAGGACAAAATGAAAATCACCGGGCATAGCGCCGAGTCGATCTTCGACAGCATCCGCGATGGCATCGGCAAGGGCCGTCTGCCAGCCGGAAGCGTGCTGCCGCCGGTGCGCGATCTGGCCGATCAGCTGGGGGTCAATCGCAACACCGTGGCCGCCGCCTACAAGCGATTGGATGCGGCGGGCCTGGCCAGCACCGCGGGCCGGCGCGGCACGGTGGTGCGTGGCCTGCCGCCGACGCTGGCCCGCGAGGGCAGTGCGCCCGGGCTGGCCCTGCATGACCTGGCCGGTGGCAATCCGGACCCGCGCCTGTTGCCCAGTCTGCGCGTGGCTCCGGCGGCACCACGCCTGTATGGCGTCGGCACGGTCGATCCGCGATTGCAGGCGCTGGCGCGGGCGTCGCTGGATGCGGACTGCCCGGAGGGCTACGCACTGGAACTGACCCATGGCGCAGTCGATGGCATCGAGCGCCTGCTGGCGGCGTGGCTGCTGCCGGGTGATCGCATCGCGGTGGAAGATCCGTGCTTTCTTGGCAGCCTGAACGTGCTCAACGCTGTGGGCCACGCGCCGTTGCCGGTGGCGGTGGATGAACTTGGCATGCAGGTCGAATCGCTGCGGCAGGCATTGGAGAGCGGCGCGCGCGCGGTGCTGCTGACCCCGCGGGCGCACAACCCGACAGGTGCCAGCCTGGATGCGAAGCGGGCACGCGCGTTGCGCCAGCTGCTGGCCGCCTATCCGCAGGTTGCGGTGTTGATCGACGATCACTACGCGCTGCTCTCGCAGCAGGACTATCACTCGGTGCTGCCGCTGGATGGCCGGCGCTGGGCGCTGCTGCGTTCGTTGTCCAAACCGCTGGGCCCGGACCTGCGGCTGGCCTGGCTGGCCTGCGATGAAGAGACCGCGATGCGGCTGCGGTTGCGGTTGGCGTCCGGTACCGGCTGGGTCAGTCACCTGCTGCAGGATGCGGCGACGTCGGTGCTGGAGTCGGCATCGCAGCGGGCGAAGATCGCCTCGGCGGGGGAGCGTTACCAGCAACGCCTGCAGTCGCTGCAGGAACTGCTGCGTGCGCGTGGCGTGCCGACGCCACAGCCGATGGAAGGATTGAACCTGTGGCTGCCGCTGCAGGCTGACAGCCATCCACAGGTGCTGGCGCTGGCTTCGCGCGGATGGCATGTGCGCGCGGGCGAAGTGTTCGCGGTGGCAGCACCGGGGCATGGCCTGCGCATCACCTGCGCGGCGCTGGGGGCGGTGCAGCTGCGGCAGCTGGCCGATGACCTCGCAGCGGTGTGCAGTCTGTAGAGTCGAGCCATGCTCGACTGCTTCCACTCAACTTACGAAAGCAGATCAGGGTGCGGCGTTGGCGCCTGGGCGCACGTAGTAGGACTGGCCGCTGTCGTCGACGAACATCAATTCCGGCTTGCCCTGCCAGGAGGTGAGCATGGCGCCGGTATTGTTCTGGTGCTTGACCATCAGGCTGGCGCCGCGATCCGGGTTGGCCACCACCTTGAAGACTTCGGTTCCACCGCTGGCGTCGTCCAGGGTCAGCAGGGCTTCGCCACCGCGATCGCTGGTGCCGTAGCCACCGCGCTCGGTGCCGTCCGGGCCGAGCAGTATCAGGCCGGACAGTGCCGTGGCACGCGGTCCGACGGGGCGGCCCTGGCTGAGGGGATCGGGAACCGGTGCGCCGAGGATCACCCGCGGCTGGCCGGTGCCATCGTGGATGACCAGGCCGCGCGCTTCGATGATGCGCTGTGGCGATTGGCTGCGATGCAGGCTCCAGGCGGTCCAGCCGGAAACAAGCAGGGCAAAGGTCGAGACCACCAGGGTGGTCAGCAGCAGTGCACGGGGCATCGGGTTGTCCTTCCTTGGATGTGCCGACGATAGCGGATGCATAAGGGGATGGGTAGAGCCGACTGTCAGTCGACTGTTGTTCGATCAGATCACGGAGATTCCCGCGCTGACGCCCGCAAGGCGACTCTACCTTTACCTGGTCGACATCACGCAGTGGCGGTTACGCGGTGATTCCCGGCGTCAGTGGAAATCGCGGCTGTGGCTGCGCAGTCCCTGCAGCAGTTCATCCAGGCAGTGCATGCGTTGCACGATGACGTGCTGGACGCCATCGACGCGTTCCAGGCGGCCGTCGATCTGCATCAGCTGGGTGTCGATCAGCACCCGGTGCTGGCGGTCGGCCAAGTGGCGCCAGACCACGGCGTTGACCATGCCGGTCTCATCTTCGAGCGTGAGGAAGGTGACACCGCTGGCGGTCTGTGGGCGCTGGCGCATGCGTACCAGGCCAGCGATGCGCACACGGCGGCCATGGCCGTGACCAGCCAGCTGTGCGGCATCCAGGCAGCCACGGCTGCGCAACTGCGCACGCAGGAACGAGAGTGGATGACGGCCAAGGGTGGTGCCGGTGCTGCGGTAATCGGCCTGCATGTCCTCCCATGCGCTGGGCAGCGGCAACGGCACGCGGGCCTCGGCAGTGGCACGCGCCTGATCGAACAAGGGCAACCGGTTCTCCACGCCGGAGATATCCCAGCGTGCGCGATGGCGATGGCCACTGAGCCCGCGCAACGCGCCGGCATCGGCCAGCAGGCCCTGTTGGCGGCGGTCCAGGGCGGTGCGCTGGCACAGGTCGCCGACATCGTCGAACGGGCGCCGTGCACGCTCGCGCATGATGGCCTGCACGGCGGGCTCGTTGCAGCCATCCACCAGGCGCAGGCCGAGCCGGATCGCGGCCGCGCCCTTGCTGAAATCCAGGGTGCAGTCCCAGTCGCTGTGGCGCACGTCCACCGGCAGCACGCGGATGCCGTGCCGGCGCGCGTCCTGCAGCAGCTGGTCGGGGCTGTAGAACCCCAGCGGTTGGCTGTTGATCAGGCTGGCGGTGAACGCGGCGGGGTGATGGCACTTCAGCCAGCAGCTGTTATAGGTCAGCAGGGCGAAGCTGGCAGCATGGCTTTCCGGGAAACCGTAATCACCGAAGCCCTTGATCTGCTCGAACAGGTGCTCGCCGTACTCGCGGCTGAAGCCGTTCTTGAGCATGCCGGCCAGCAGCTTCTCACGATGCGGCTCCAGGCCGCCACGGCGCTTCCACGCCGCCATCGAGCGGCGCAGGGCATCGGCCTGGCCCGGCGTGTAGCCGGCCGCTTCCACCGCCAACTGCATCACCTGTTCCTGGAACAGCGGCACGCCCAGCGTGCGTGCGAACACGCGTTCCAGCTGCGGCGGGTAGAGCGGGTTGTCCGGGTCGTTCAACGCGTCCGGTCCCTGTTCGCGCAGGATCCGACGCCGCTCCAGATAGGGGTGCACCATGTCGCCCTGGATCGGGCCAGGGCGCACGATCGCCACCTCGATCACCAGGTCATAGAACGTGCGTGGCTGCATGCGCGGCAGCATCGCCATCTGTGCGCGCGATTCGATCTGGAACACGCCGATGGTGTCGGCGGCGCAGATCATGTCGAAGGTCCTTGCATCCTTGGGCGGGATCGCATCCATGCGTCCTTCGTGCAGGCCATGCTGTTTCAGCATCGCCAGGCACTTGCGGATGGCGGTTAGCATGCCCAGCGCCAGGCAGTCGACCTTCATCAGGCCGGTGGCATCCAGATCGTCCTTGTCCCACTGGATGACGGTGCGGTCAGCCATCGCCGCATTTTCCACCGGCACCAGGGTCGACAGCGGATGTTCGGAAATGACGAAACCGCCCGGGTGCTGTGACAGGTGGCGTGGAAAATCGATCAGCTCGGCGGTCAACGCCAGCAGGCGCCGCATCAGCGGCGTATCCGGATCGAAGCCGCGCTCGCGCAGGGTTTCCGGCAGCGGGATGTTGCCGCCCCAGTGGTCCATCGCCGCGCCCAGTTCGTTGACCTGGTCCATCGGCAGGCCAAGTGCACGGGCGACGTCGCGGATCGCGCTGCGGCCACGGTAGCTGATCGCCACTGCGGTCAGTGCGGCGCGCTCACGGCCATAGCGCTTGAACACGTACTGCAGCACTTCCTCACGGCGCTCGTGCTCGAAATCGATGTCGATATCCGGTGGCTCATTGCGCTCGGCGGAGATGAAGCGTTCAAACAACAGATTGCTGCGCGCAGGATCGATCTCGGTCACGCCCAGCACAAAGCACACGGTCGAATTGGCCGCCGAGCCACGCCCCTGGCAGAGGATGTCCTGGCTGCGGGCGAAGCGCACGATGTCATGCACGGTAAGGAAGTAGGAAGCGTAGTTTTTCTTCCGGATCAACGCCAGCTCATGTTCGATCTGCTTGCGCTGTGCCTCCTTGATGCCTTCTGGCCAACGCCAGGGAATCTTTTCTTCGACCAGCTCGAGCAGCCAGCTGTCCGGGTCATGCCCCTCCGGTACCAGCTCGCGCGGGTAGGTGTACTGCAGCTGCTCCAAGGTGAAGTGGCAGCGCTCGGCGATGCGCAGGGTCTCGGCCAGCAGTTCCGTTGGGTACAGCTGGGCCAGTGCACTGCGCGGGCGCAGGTGGCGCTCGCCATTGGGAAACAGGCGCCAGCCGGCCTCTGCCACGCTGCAGCGGTGGCGGATCGCGGTCAGTGTGTCCTGCAGGGCGCGGCGGCGGCGTACATGCATGTGCACATCGCCACTGGCGACCAGCGGCAGGCGATGGCGTTCACCGAACGCCTGCAGCTGCTGCAGGCGGCGTGCATCGTCATGCTCGTGATGCAGCTCCACCGCCAGCCACAGGCGATCGCCGAAACCGGCGCGCAGCAGGTCCAGGTCGGTGGCGGCCGGCTGCCGGTCCAGCCACAGGCACAGCAGGCCGTCGGGCAGGCCGAGCAGATCCTCGCGCAGGCAGCGGTACTCGCCCTTGGCCGCGCGCCGCCGGCAAGCGGTGATCAACTGGCACAGCCCGGCATAGGCGGCCTGGTCGGCGCACAGCAGGGCCAGCTTCGGCCCGTCCTCGACCTGGAACTCGGCGCCGACGATCAGTGCCACGCCATGCGTCTTCGCCGCCTGCCAGGCACGCACGATGCCGGCCAGCGAGCATTCGTCGGTAATCGCCAACGCTCGATAGCCCTGGCCGGCGGCGCGCGCGAACAGCTCTTCGGCGATCGAAGCACCGCGCTGGAAACTGAAGGCCGACAGGCAGTGCAGTTCGGCGTAGCCGGGCAGTTCGCTGTGCATGGCGGCTCAGCCGAACCAGCCGTGCAGCATCCACGGTGCATGCGGGTCGTTTCGGGTGCGGAACGCCCAGCCGCGCTGGCCGTGCGCGGTTTCCACCACGTAATAGTCACGCCGGGCATCGGCCTGGTCCCACCAGCCCGATTCGATCCGCTCCGGGCCGGCGACGATGCGCAGGCGCGGGTCGCGCAGTGGCTGCGGCGTATCCAGCAGCCAGCCCGGGCGCAGCGGCCAGTAAGCCGGCGGCTTGACCGGTGGCTGGGTGCCACTGGCGCGTTCGGGGCGATGGTCTGCCTGCACTGCCAACGGTTGCACAGCATCATCGCCGAGTCGTGCACGCAGGCGCTCGCGCAGCTGGTTCCAGGGCATCGCCTGTGCCGGCCGGGTGTCGAACAGGTCGCGCGCGGCCGGTACGAACGGGGGCAGCTGCTCGGCCTGCAGGCGCAGTGCGCGACTGCCAGCGGGCAGGGCGAAGGCCTCCATGCGGTTGCGTGCGATTTCGAACAGCAACGCAGCATCGCGCTCGGGGGCCAGCAGGCCGATGGTCAGCACGCTGGCCGGCAGCAGGTCATGTTCGAAATGCAGGTCGAAGCGCTGCACGCCGCCATCGCGCGAACACAGGAACGCAGCCAGGTCCAGCAGCAGGCGACGCAGTGGGAACAGCAGGGCCTGGCTGGATTCGATCTCGTATTCGAACTCGATGCGCGCATCGAACCGGTCTGGTGGCTGGTAGTAGCGCAGGGGCGTGGTGGGCAGGCCACGCAATGCGTCCAGCTGCTGCAGTACCTCCGGTGCGAAGCGCCGGGCCAGGCTGTCGCGTGGCAGCTCGAGCACGGCTCCCAGTGTGCGCAGGCCGGAGCGGCCGAGCACGGTCACCGCTTCGCTGGGCAGGCCGCAGCGCGACAACGGCAGTTGTGCCAGCACCACCGGCAGCTGCTGCGCATCGATGCCGAGGCCATCGTGGACGTTGGCGAGCACGCGTGCGGCATGCGCGGTGGGTGCGGCCACCACGCGGTGGCGGAAACCGAGCTCGTGCAGTTCGTTGCGCAGCCGCTGCTGGATCGTCAGCCAGTCACCGAACAGGGCGCGGCTGGCACCGATCTCCAGCACCAGGGCATGCGGGAAATCGAGGCTGACCTGCGAGCTGTAGGCGTAGGCCCAGCTGGCCAGCAGTTGGCGGGTGTGCTGTTCGGCGCTGGGATCGTAATCGTGCACGTGCAGGTCCTGCACCCGCACCTGCGCGGCCGACAGCGGCATGCCCGGGCGCAGCCCCGCTGCGCGGGCGGCCGGGCTGACCGCACGCAGCACGCGACGTTGTGCCGGGCCCTGCAGCAGCACCAGTGGCCGCTGCGGGTCGGGCTGCTGGCGCAGCACGCTGTCCAGCGCCAGCTGCGGCAATAACAGGCAGGCCCAGTGCATGGCGCGGCCTCAGTGGGCGATGGCCAGCGGCAATGGCTGCGCCGGCGGCAGGCCGCCTCGGCACTTCAGCACCCGCACCTGGCCGTGGTCGAGCTGCAGGCGCAGGCTGGCCGGCGAGGGATTGCGCGCCGCCTGCGCCTCGCGGAACACGAAGCCCAGGCACTGGCCGCTGTCGGCAGCCACCTGCAGGCGGCGCAGTGAACGGTCGTCGGCCTGGTGTGGCCAGCACAGCACCGCCGCGCAGGCGGCCGAGCGCAGGCATTGTTCGGCGGCCCACAGCGCCTGCTTCGGCGCGGCGTGGATGATCTGCAGCTGAGCCAGATCCAGCCCGGCTGCGGCCCAGGCCGGCGCATGTGGGCGATAGGGCGGGGCGATCAGCACGATCGGGCGGTCGCGCTGGCTCAGCTTGGCCAGCGCTGGCCAGACCAGCGCCAGCTCACCGACGCCGGGTGCCGCCTGCAGTACCTCGCACAGCCCGCTGGTGGGCCAGCCACCGCCGGGCAGGCGTGCGTCCAGTGCCGGGTGGCCGCTGGCCAGATGGTCGCTGGCCGGCCCCTGGCGGGCCGGGCCGCGCCACAGCTGGCGCCCGTCCAGCAGCCGGTCGAGGGCGACGACCGCACCCATCAGCCGGTCCTCCAAAGGAGGCGCCGGGTGGACTGGAAGCGGCAGGAACAGACGGAAACGGCGGGCATGGCGCGAGTATCGACAGGCCGGTATCAGGGGTTGAGACCAGACATGCTACTCGCTGCATGAGTAGAATTACTAATGAAATTGGCGGGCCGGGTTTCAGGTTGCTGAAGGGGGAAAGGAGTGCCGACCAAGGTCGGCACCCACAGGCCCGGTTACGGGCGGACCGGCAGCGCGACCGGGCGCAGCGGCGCGGCATCGCCGCCGCGGATCTTCAGCGGACCGCCGATGAAGGCGAACTCGTAGACCTTGTCGCGGGCCAGTTCGTCCAGCGCCACCAGCTCGATGATCGGTGCGCCCTGCTGGGCCAGCAGGTAGGTGTGCAGCGGCACGTAGTCGTCGGACACCTCCGAGGGGAAGGTCTCGAAGCTGAGGTTGTCGGCACCGACGATCATCGCGCCGCCTTCCTCGACCAGGAAGCGCGCCGCGTCCAGGCCCATGCCCGGCGGGTTGGCCATGTAGGCCTTGGGCTGCTCGAACAGGCGCATGCGGCCGGTGCGGATCAGCACCACGTCGCCCTGCTGCAGTTCCACCTTCTGGCGTGCCAGCGCATCCTTCAGGTCCTGGCGGGTGACGCGGTAGCTGTCAGGCAGCATGTCCACGCCCTTTGCGGTGGCCACGTCGATCAGCACGCCACGCGCGATCAGTGGCGGGAATTTCTCGATGCCGGTGACATTCCAGCCACGGTCGCCAAGATGCTTGTCGGCCTCGAAGCCGTTCCAGATCTTTCCATGGATGCCGAAGTGGTTCAGCGCATCGATGTGGGTGCCGGTGTGGCTGTACATCGAGAATGCGGTGCCGGTGTAGCTGCGGGTGAGGTTCATGGTCTCGCCCACGCCCATCGGGTCGTCCATCACCGTGCCACGCGGGGTGTGGGTCATCCAGAACTGGTAGTGCGGGTCGCCGGCATCCTGCCAGCTGGGCATGCCGACGTAGTATTCCGTGGCCAGGTCATAGGCCTTGCCGCCGCTGACCCGTGACAGGATCGCCGCACGCGAGGCGTCGGTGATCAGGTTGAGGCGGCCGATCTCGTCCTTCGGCCCCCAGGGGCTGGTGCCGACCTGCTGGCCGGAGGGAACGCGTTCGTGCGCGGACACGGTGGTGGAAGCGGTGGTGCCGGCCAGCAGCAGGGCCAGCGCGGTGGCCAGGGTACGTGGGGTCATGGGAAATCTCCTTGCAGGGTGGGGGAGGGTGCGGCTCAGGCCGCGACCAGGGGCGCCAGGGCCTGGCGCAGGTGTGGCAGCGGCAGGGTCTGCAGGCGCAGGCCGTTGCCGCCGATCACGGTGGGTATGGAACGGATGCCGAGGGCAGCGGCTTCGGCACGATCGGCCTGCACGCGCTGGCGCACGGCGTCGCTATGCATGTGGTCAGCGAAGGCGCCACGTGGGTGGCCCAGCGATTCGGCGATGTCCAGCAGCACTTCGGCGTCGCCGATGTTGCGGTGCTGGTGCAGGTGCGCCCATTGCACGGCATCAAACATCGCGCCATGGGCGTCGTTGCCACCGAGCATGCCGGCGGCCTGGCAGGCCAGTGCGCCGAGCCAGCCGGACGGATACTCGAAGTCCTGTGCGCGCATGCCTTCGATATCGATGCGCGCGGTGTCTTCATGCGCGGCGCAGTCGGTCCAGTGGCGCAGGATGATCGCTTTGGCGCGCTCCATCGAGCCGAACACCTCGACCATCTGCGCGCGCGAGTCCTGCAGCACGAAGCTGCGGTGGCGCACCTGGATGCCGAGTTCGGCCGAAGCCTGCTGCAGGCGCGGGGCCAGCACGAAGCACCAGCCGCAGACCACGTCATGGAAGAAATCGACCACCGGCGCAGCGGTGGCGGGGGAAGGAACGGAAGACATCTGCCTGCCATCGGTGAGAGGGGAGGCGGCAGCGTAGGCAGCGCAGCGTGGCCGAAACAGCGGGTTTCGGGCAGCTCAGTTTTCGCTGGCGGTTACGAATCCAGGCCGGCGCAGGCGGGCAGCTCGGCGTGCAGGAAATCGATGAAGGCGCGCACCTTGGGCTGCAGGTGGCGCGACGTGGGGTAGACCGCATGCACGAAGCGCGGCGGATAGCGGTGGTCGGGCAGCACCTGCTGCAGTTCGCCACGGGCCAGTGCGGGTGCCGCCAGGAACGAGGGCAGCGCGCCGATGCCCATGCCGGCCAACAGCAGGTCGCGCAGCAGCAGGCTGTTGTTGACGGTGACGCGCGCTGGCAGGGTGATCGTCACCTGGCCATCGGGGCCGAGCAACGGCCAGCTGCCCGGTGAGTCGGACAGGCTGTAGGCCAGCACGCTGTGCGCCCGCAGATCGTCCACCGCCTGCGGTGCCGGATGCTGCTGCAGGTACGACGGGGCCGCGCACAGCACCTGCTGCAGCGACGCCAGCCGGCGTGCCACCAGGCGTGAATCATCCAGCTCGGCACGCAGCCGCAGCGATACATCGAAACCTTCGCCAACCGCATCAAGCAGGCGGTCTTCCATGACCAGGTCCAGCGACAGCTGCGGGTGCTGCTGCAGGAACCGTGGCAGCAGCGGCGACAGCGTGCTCAGCGCGAACGACTGCGGCGCATTGACGCGCAGGCGCCCGGCCACCTCACCGCGCTGTTCGGCGATGCCGCGTTCCAGCGCGTCCAGCTCGTCGAGCAGGCGGCAGCATTCGCGGTAATAGGCATGGCCGGTCTCGGTCAGGCTCATGCGCCGCGTAGTCCGTTGCAGCAGCACCACGCCCAGGTGGGTTTCCAGCGTGCGCAGCTGCTTGCTCAGTCCGGCAGGCGACATGCCCAGGTCTTCGGCGGCACGGGCCAGCCCGCCGCGTTCGACGATGCGGCGAAAGGCTCGCATCAGGTTGAAGGAATCCATGCCGTTCCCGGGCGCGATGAGGGCGCCATTGTAGAGCCGCGGGGTGCGTGGATGGGGCAAACGCGGTGCCGACCACGATGGCACCCAGCAGCGGCGGACCCACGGTTTGCGCCGTTTGTTCAAGCCGCCAACCCGCATGCAACGCCAGCATGCAGGCCCCTCACTTCCCGGGTTGCCCATGAAGCACTGGATGCTCCGCCTGTATGCCCCGCTGTTCCTGCTGGGTTTCGTTGCCACTGCCGTCGTCTGGGTCGGCCACTGCCACGGTGATCCGTTGTGGCTGCTGGCCTTGCTGGCGGCCGCCATCGCTGTCTCGTTCGTCGCCGAGCGTGCCTGGCCGTACGACCCCGTGTTCAACCACGACCACGGCGACAGTCTGCGTGACACCCTGCATGCGCTGGTCAACGAGGGCCTTAACCTGCTGTCGATCGCCGCGGTGCCGCTGCTGGCGGCAATCATTCCGTGGCAGGCCTGGCCGCAGCAGTGGCCATTCGCGCTGCAGGTGCTGCTGGCCATCGTCTGCGCTGATCTCGGCATCACCCTGGTGCACTACGCAAGCCATCGCATTGATTGGTTGTGGCGATTGCACGCGGTGCATCACAGCGTGACCCGGATGTACGGTTTCAATGGTCTGATGAAACACCCGCTGCACCAGGCCGCCGAAGCGGTGGGCGGGGTTCTGCCGCTGCTGGTGCTGGGCTTGCCGATGCCGGTGGCGGCGGTGCTGGCGTTCGCCATCGCCATCCAGCTGCTGTTGCAGCATTCCAACGTAGACATGCGCCCCGGCGTGCTGGGCCGGGTAATGGCCTGGGCGCCACTACACCGTTTCCACCACATGCGCTATGGCACCGCCGGTGACGTCAACTTCGGCCTGTTCCTGACCGTCTGGGATCATCTGCTGGGGACCGCTTTCGATGCGCCGGGCTATCGGCTGCGTCAGCACGACCTCGGCATCGGCAGCCAGCCGGACTATCCGCGCGATTACCCCGGGCAGCTGCTGGCGCCGTTTCGCGAGCTGCCGCATGGCGACGTGCCGGAATTACCTGAAGGCCTGCGCAGGCAGGAGTGATCGAGCGTGTCAGGCGGCGTGCAGCCGCAGGCCATGCAGCTGTGCGGCACCGATGCCGAACATGCGGCGCAGGCTGCGCGACAGATGGGCCAGGTCGGCGAAGCCGGCGGCATGTGCGCTGTCGGTGAGGCTGTGCCCGCGCAGGTGATGTGCCAGCGCGATGCGCAGGCGCTGCCACAGCACCCAGCCGCGCAGGGTCACCGCCAGGTCAGACTGGAAACGCCGGTGCAGCTGGCTGGTCGACAGATGCGCCGCCTCGGCGATGTCGGCGGCCGGCACCGGGCCGGGCAGGTGCTGGGCGATGCGGGCCAGCGCCGCCTGCACGCGGCGGTCGAGTGGCTGTGCGCGGCTCAGCCGTGGCAGCCAGTCGTGCAGTTGCGCCGCAGTACCGGGCAGTGTGTGCAGGTGCTGCTGGATCTGTTCGAGGTCGGCATGCGCGGGTTCGAGGAACATCGTGCAACCCGATTCCGGTGCCGACAGGATCGCGTGCGGCTGGAACGAGGGCAGCCACAGCCGCTGGCCCTGCTGCGGCACCCCGTCAATCTCGACCTGCCAGGGCGCGTCCTCGCTCAACAACAACTGATGGGCGTAGTGCGCATGCACGTCGCTGCCACCGGCATGGCCCTGCAGCACCGCCACGTGAGCCTCCAGCAGCAACGTGCCATTCCAGGGCAGGGCGGGGGAGGACATGGAGGGATTGTAGATCCACGCCATGCGTGGATGAATCTCCATCGAAATCGAATATTCCGACAATGAAACGAAGAGCATCCACGCATGGCGTGGATCTACTGCAGGTCGCGAGAAACTGTCGAAGGCGGGGTGGGGCCGGTTGCGGGGGCGTGAGCGCCATGGATGGCGCGACCGAGTTTACATGGACGTACTTGCAGCGTCCCCCGCAGCCGGCCCCACCCCGCCTACCCGCAGGAATCCAGCTTTTGCTGTTGCTCTGCCTTTTGACGTTGATGTCGCCTCTACGGGTGCCGGGCGCAGCCCGGCCGTGCTCCCCTCACCGTCCCTGCGGATCCGGCCGGTGATGCACGTACTCGACCACCGTGCCATCGGGATGCACCGCATTGAACGCCGCCCCGGTCGGCACCACCTGCAGCGGGAAGATGATCTCGGCACCGGCAGCGACCAGTTTGTCGTGATAGGGCCGAACGTCATCGACCAGCAGCGTGCCGGTGGTCGAGGTAAACGGCGCCAGGGCCGCCTCGCTGCCCTCGATCAGCAGGAACGCCCCGACCATCGCCAGGCGCAGGCCGGCCTCCGGGAACGGAAACCCGGCATCGGCCACCAGGCCCTGCAATTGCTCGTAGAAGGCCACGCTGCGCTCCAGCTCACCGGGGGCCACGAACACGCGGATCAGCACGCGCGGCGCGCGCTGGCTGGAGGTGTCACAGCGGTCGCGCCAGAGATGGTCGAAGTCGCGATGTACGGTCATGGGCTCGGTTCGTGGCCAGGGACCTCCATTATCGGCAGCCCCGCAGGGCCCGCTGATGACCGCCGGTGATGGCCTGATAACCGCCTGCCGGGATGCCCCTGTGACTTAGGTCCTGTTGACAGGTGTGAACGCCCTCGCACAATCTTCACAGGATTGGGTCGCCCTGCGCGGCCCGGACAGGCAGGTTGTCACGCCGGGAGGAGGGTCCCGCGCGCAGACCGGCCCGTCCTTCGGCCTGCGGGACGTTGCCTGGCAACCCCTGCGCGGCATGAACGCTGCACCCTTCGGCGGCACTTTCCCTGGACCGATTGCCTTGGCAACGGAATTACGCCTGCCGATGAAAACGTTTACAAAGCCGCTTGCTCTCTCCCTTGCCCTGTCTGCTGCGCTGGCCGCCCCGGCCTGGGCTGATCCCGCGGCCTTCACTGTCTTGACCCTGGAACAGGCGCCCAACGCCGAGGCAATGCCGGCCCTGGCCGCGCAGCTGAAAAGCCTGAAGGTGGACGCGGTGAGTGTGCGCCAGGTGCAGCGCGGCATCGGCCAGGTCGACCCGCTGCAGGTTCTGGCCGATGGGTTGGGCTATGAGTACCGCTTCATCGCCGCCGGCAAGGACGATGGCCAGACCCAGCGCGGCCAGGCCGTACTGACCCGGCTGCCGATCGCCGCCGAGTCTGGTCCTGACCAGCCGGGTTTGAACTACCTGCGCCTGGATGATGGCCGCCACACCGTCGCGGTCTATACCGATGCCGGCGCGGGCGCCGCACAGTTGCCAGCGCTGGTCACCCGTTCGCGGCTGGGTGCACCGGCGGTGCTGCTCGGCGCGGTGGCCGGTGAATCGGCCAAGGCCGCCGGCTTCGATCCGGCGCGTGTGGCGCTGGAAGCAGACGCCAGCTACTTCAGCGACGGCTTCCAGGCCGCCAGCAGTGCACCGTTCAAGGTGGAAGGCAGCACGCTGCGTGCCACCCTGCTGACCCTGGCCTATGCCGCCGACAAACATGGCGACAGGCCGTGGATGGACACCACCCTCAACGCCGATGCGCGCGCTGCGCTGCTGCTGAAGGCGATGACCGAGGACGAGAAGTTCCAGATGCTGCACAGCTACTTCGGGCTGGGCAAGGACGGTGGCCCGCTGCCGGAAGGCGCGGTCGGTTCGGCCGGCTTCGTGCCGGGCGTGGCGCGATTGGGCATTCCGTCGCAGCAGTCGGCCGATGCCGGCGTGGGCGTGACCAATCCGGGTGGCATCCGCCCGGGCGACTTCGCCACCGCGATGCCGTCGGGCCCGTCCACCGCCTCCAGCTGGAACCGCGAAGTGGCCTTTGCCGGTGGCGCCACGATGGGCCGCGAGGCGTGGCAGCAGCGCTTCAACATCCTGCTGTCGGGCAGCGTCAACCTGCAACGCGACCCGCGCAACGGCCGCAATTTCGAATACGCCGGTGAAGACCCGCTGCTGGCCGGTTCGATGGTCGGCGCGCTGATCCAGGGCGTGCAGAGCCAGCACGTGATCTCCTCGATGAAGCACTTCGCGCTGAACGACATGGAGACCCGCCGAAACTTCCACGACGTGCGCATCGGCGAACAGGCCATGCACGAGTCGGACCTGCTGGCCTTCGAGATCGCGCTGGAAGCCGGCCGCCCCGGCGTGGCGATGTGCTCGTACAACAAGATCAACGGCACCTACGGCTGCGAGAACGGCTACCTGATGAACCAGGTGCTGAAGCAGGAATGGAAGTTCCCTGGTTTCGTGATGTCCGACTGGGGCGGCGTGCACAGTGGTTCGAAGGCGGCGCTGGCCGGCCTGGATCAGCAGTCGGCCGGTGAAGTGTTCGATGCGGCGGTGTTCTTCGATGAGCCGCTGCGCCTGGCCGTGCACGGCGGCGTGGTGCCGCAGGCGCGCCTGAACGACATGGTCGCGCGCATCCTGCGCACGATGTTCCTGCATGGCAACTTCGACAACCCGCCGCAGCACCAGAAGGTCGATGCCGAGGCCGGTTTCGCCGTGGCCCAGCGCACGGTGGAAGAAGGCAGCGTGCTGCTGCGCAATGAAGGCAACCTGTTGCCCTTGGCCGACAGCGTGAAGCGCATCGTCATCATCGGTGGCCACGCCGACAAGGGTGTAATCGGCGGTGGTGGTTCGTCGATGGTGGGCGTGACCGCCAAGGGCACCAATGCAGTGCCGGGCGTGCTGCCGACCACCTGGCCGGGCCCGGTGATCTTCCACCCGTCCTCGCCGCTGGAGTCGCTGCGCGCTGCGCGTCCGGATGCAAGCATCGAGTATGTGGATGGCACCAACACCGCTGCGGCGGCCAAGGCCGCGGCGCAGGCCGACGTGGCCATCGTGTTCGCCACCCAGTGGGCGGCGGAATCGGTGGACCTGCCGGACATGCAGCTGCCCGACAACCAGGACGCGCTGATCTCGGCGGTGGCCAAGGCCAACCCGATGACCGTGCTGGTGCTGGAAACCAACGGCCCGGTGCGTACCCCGTGGCTGGCGCAGGTGCCGGCGATGCTGCAGGCCTGGTACCCGGGCATCCGTGGTGGTGAAGGCATCGCCGCGTTGCTGACTGGCCAGGCCAACCCGTCCGGCCGCCTGCCGGTGACCTGGGTGGTGGACGAATCGCAGCTGCCGCGCCCGCACATCGACGGCCTGGGCTTCAAGCCGAAGAAGGAATTCGGCGACGTGTTCGATTTCGATATCGAAGGCGCCAATGTCGGCTACAAGTGGATGGCCGCAAAGGGCCTGACCCCGACCTTCGCGTTCGGCCACGGCCTGTCCTACACCTCGTTCGCCTATGAAAACCTGAAGGTGAGCGTGGAAGGCTCGCGCCTGGTGGCCAGCGTCGACATCCGCAACACCGGCAAGCGCGCCGGTGCCGACGTGGCCCAGCTGTACCTGAAGCTGCCGGCCGGCAGCACCACGCCGATCCGCCTGATCGGCTATGACAAGGTGCAGCTGCAGCCGGGCGAACAGCGCCGCATCCGTATCGAAGCCGAGCCGAAGACGCTGGCCCGCTACGATGCGCAGGCCCGCCAGTGGAAGATCGATGCCGGCACCTACCAGGTGCAGCTGTCGCGCAATGCGGCCGAACCACTGCAGACGGTGGACGTGCAGCTGGTGGAGCAGGTGCTGCGCTGAAGCATGAAGACACGGCCCCGCAAGGGGCCGTGTTTGTCTGTGGGTACCGCTGCGCTCGCCGGGCCCTATCGGGCGAGCGCGGAAGTCACACCGGCGCGCTGCCAGACCACCCGCGCAGGAAATCGATCAGCTGGCGTACCTTCGGCGAAGGCTGCGTGCTGTGCGGGTATACCGCGTACACGCTCTGCTGCGGGAAGCGATGTTGGCGCAGCACCGGTCGCAGCCGGTCGAGGGCCAGGTCGTCCTCGATCAGCCAGCGCGGCAGCACGGTAACGCCAGCACCGGCCAAGGCGAAGGCGCGCAGGCTGCTGGCGCCATCCACACGGACCACCGCATTGCCCGGATTGGTCGCGAACAACGCGTCGCTGCCGTCGGGCGCGACCACCGGCACGTCGGCCAGCCGCGGATAACCGAGGCGGGGCAGCGTGCCCAGCTGTGCCGGGTCATCGGCAGCCTCGGCAGATGGCAGGCGCGCCAGCAGCAGGGGCGCGGCCACCGCGCACAGCGGATGCCGTTCCAGTTCGGTGGCGTGCAGCCCCGAGTCCGGCAGGCGACCGAGGCGGATCGCCAGGTCGAAGCGCTCGGGAATCAGGTCGGCCGGTGCCGGCGAAGTCGACAGGTGCAGCTGCAACGCAGGATGCCGTGCACGGAACGCTTCCAGCGCCGGAATCAGGCGCAGCTGTGCATACTCAGGCGTGGTGGTCAGGCGCAGCACGCCCTGCAGCTGGTGCTGGTCGCGGCGCGCGGCGTCGATGGCGGCCTGTGCAGCGTCCAGCGCCTGCACGCAGTGCTGCAGGAACTGCTCGCCGGCCTCGGTCAGCGCCAGGTGGCGGGTACTGCGCAGCAGCAGGGTCACGCCCAGCTCCTGCTCCAGCCGCTTCAGGTTGAAGCTGACGACCGCGCGGCTCAGGCCCAGGCGATCGGCCGCAGCGGTCAGGCTGCCGGCCTCGACCACGGCACGGAAGATATCGAAGCGGTCCAGACTGACCATTGCGATCCATTGTCAAAACAGATTTGACAGTGTTGCAGCTGGCGTCGTGTTTTTCCAACAAGGCCGGGCCGGCATGCTGGCCGCTTCCCTGCTGGAGCGCCGCCGATGCCATCCCCCCGCCTGCGCCATGAGGCGATTTTCCTGCTGGTGTTCGCCCTGGACCTGGTCAACATGTTCATCGCCACGGTGGCCTATCCGGCGCTGGCAGCGGACCTGCGCGCCGATGTCGGCACCCTGGCCTGGGTCGGCACCGCCTACATGCTGGGCCTGAGCGTGGTGATCCCGCTGGCGCCGTGGCTGGCCGCGCGCTGCGGAGAGCGCCGCCTGCTGCTGGTGGCGCTGCTGCTGTTCGCCGCCGCCGCCATGCTGGCTGGCGCTGCGCCGGGCATCGGCTGGTTGCTGGGATGGCGCTTGCTGCAGGGTCTGGCCGGTGGCCTGCTGATTCCAGTGGCGCAGGCTGCGGCCTACCGGCAATGCACGCCGGATCGGCGAGGCGCACTGACCCGGCGCATCCTGCTGGTGGCGTTGCTGGTGCCCGCGCTGGCTCCGGCGCTGGGCGGGCTGTTGGTGCAGTGGCTGTCCTGGCGTGGCGTGCTCTGGGCCAGCCTGCCGCTGGCGGTGGTGGCGGCCGCTCTGGTGCTGGCGTGGATGCCGGCCGATGGCACGCGTAGTGCGCCGCGCCTGCAGGCCTATGCGCTCTCCACGGCGATGATGGCGCTGGGCGCGTTGCTGTTGGCACTGACCTGGCTGGGCGAGCCCGGCCATCGGTCCGCCGGTGCCGTACTGCTGCTGATCGCATTGCTGCTGGCGGCGGTGCACCTGCGGCATGCACGGCAGCAGGCGCATCCGTTGCTGCGCTGGTCGCTGCTGTCCCATCGCGGGCTGCGGCTGGCAATGCTGGTGTATCTGGCAGTGCCGGGCGTGTTCATCGGCAGTCAGCTGGTCAGTACGCTGCAGCTGCATCAGGCCGGCTACAGCGCCGCGCGTATCGGCGCACTGATGCTGCCGTGGGCGCTGGCCTCGGCCATCGCGATCACTGCCAGCAAGCGCCTGCTGGCCCGTTTCGGCCCGGCCACGGTACTGCGTGTGGGCATGCTGCTTCAGGCCAGTGGCCTGCTGCTGATGGCGGTGCTGCCACAGCCGGCCTTTACCTTGGCTGCGTTGTTGTACGCACTGATGGGCGCCGGTGGCAGCCTGTGCAGCAGCACCGCGCAGACGCTGGCGTTCAATGGTGTCGAGGGCGAGGCGCTGGGCGACGCCAGCGCGCTATGGAACCTCAACCGCCAGCTCAGCTCCTGCCTGGGTACCGCCGCCATCGCGCTGCTGCTGGCGCTGGCCATGCGGTGGCTGCCGGCACAAGCCACCAGCGTGGCGCTGGGCCTGGCCGCCGCAATGACGCTGTTGCCGATGGCGCTGTTGCGCCGCTCGCACTCTGTTTCCCTTTCGCAACCCGGGAATGCCTGATGGATACCACCGCAGAACATGAAATCCACCACCTGCACGACAAACTGCAGGCCTGGTTCCGCGCCGACGCCGACGCCGACGCCGACGCGCTCGATGATCTGATGATGCACTTCTGTGCGGACTTCAGCATGGTCGGCATCAGCGGCCGTCGGCTGGACCGGGATGCGGTGCAGGCCTTGTTCGCCGGGGGGCGCGGCGCGCGACCGGGCTTGCAGATCGCCATCGAAGCCGTGCAGGCCGTGGACGTGCCACTGCCGCTGGCGGTGCTGCGCTACCGCGAAGGCCATTCGATCGATGGTGGCACCCTCGCTTGGCGGGAATCGCTGGCGGTGCTGAGGCAGGAAGAGGGTCACTGGCGCTGGCTGGCGCTGCATGAAGTGCCGGCGGCCTGATGTTGTGGAGCCGAGCCTACGCTAGGTTGCTCGCTCGGCAGAGCGCGGCGACCTGAGCCGAGCGCGGGCTCGGCTCTACACCGTCGGGTCTGTGCGCGCCCACCCGGCCGCACATGTGCCATCAGTCCTGCCTGCATCCGCCGCAGAATGCAAAGCCTGCACACACTTCACGGCACCCGGCGGGAGTAGGCTTGAGGCTTTCCTGCCGGGAGGGGTTGTCCATGCGTGTGCGTGCCGTCGCTGTAGCCATTGCCCTTTGCCTGTCCAGCACCGTGCTGGCCGCCGATACCCCGCCGATGACCCCGGACATCAGCGGCAAGCCCTTCGTTGCCCCCGATGTCGGTCGTGACTACGACAAGCGCGTGGTGATGGTGCCGATGCGTGATGGCACCAAGCTGTATACGGTGATCGTGGTGCCCAAGGGCGCTCGCAACGCGCCGATCCTGCTGACGCGCACGCCGTACGACGCCGCTGGCCGCGCCAGCCGCAGTGACTCGCCGCGCATGCGCGACCTGCTGCCGCAGGGCGATGAGGTGTTCGTCGATGGCGGTTACATCCGCGTCTTCCAGGACATCCGGGGCAAGTACGGCTCCGAAGGTGACTACGTGATGACCCGGCCGCTGCGCGGGCCGTTGAACAACACCAAAGTCGACCATTCCACCGACGCCTGGGACACCATCGACTGGCTGGTGAAGAACGTACCGGAGAGCAATGGCAAGGTCGGCATGCTCGGCTCGTCGTACGAGGGCTTCACCGTGGTGATGGCGCTGACCGACCCGCATCCGGCGCTGAAGGTGGCTGCACCGCAGAGCCCGATGGTCGACGGCTGGATGGGCGACGACTGGCTCAATTACGGTGCGTTCCGCCAGGTCAACTTCAACTATTTCGCGATGCAGACCGAGAAGCGTGGCAAGGGCACGCCGCTGCCCAGCCTCGGCTACGACGACTACAGCACCTTCCTGCGCATCGGTTCGGCCGGTGACTACGCGCGCTTCACCGGCGTGGACCAGCTGACCTGGTGGAAGAAGCTGGTCGAGCATCCGGCCTATGATGGCTTCTGGCAGGGCCAGGCGCTGGACGCGGTGATGGCGAAGACACCGCTGAAGGTGCCGACCATGTGGCTGCAGGGCCTGTGGGACCAGGAGGACATGTGGGGCGCCAACCATGCCTACCAGGCGATGGAAGGGCGCGACAGCGGCAACAACCGCAACTACCTGGTGATGGGGCCGTGGCGGCACAGCCAGGTGAACTACAGCGGCAGCGAGCTGGGCGCGCTGAAGTTCGACGGCGATACCGCGCTGCAGTTCCGTCGCGATGTGCTCAAGCCGTTCTTCGACCAGTACCTGGTGGACGGTGCACCGAAGGCGGACACGCCGCCGGTGCTGATCTACAACACCGGTGAAAACCACTGGGATCGCCTGAAGGGGTGGCCGCGCAGCTGTGACAAGGGCTGTGCCGCCAGCAGCAAGCCGCTGTACCTGCGTGCCGGCGGCAAGCTGGCATTCCAGGCCCCGGCAGCGGGCGAGGGCGACTTCGAGGAATACGTGTCCGACCCGGCCAAGCCGGTGCCGTTCGTGCCGCGGCCGGTGCGCTTCGGCGACCGCGACATGTGGACCACCTGGCTGGTGAAGGACCAGCGCTTCGTCGATGGTCGCCCGGACGTATTGACCTTCATCACCGAACCGTTGACCGAGCCGCTGCGCATCGGCGGCGCACCGGTAGTTCACCTGCAGGCCTCGACCAGTGGCACCGACAGCGACTGGGTGGTGAAGCTGATCGATGTGTATCCGGACCAGGAAGCGTCGACGCCGGAGATAGGCGGCTACGAGCTGCCGGTGTCGCTGGCGATCTTCCGCGGCCGCTACCGCGAGAGCTTCAGTGATCCGAAGCCGTTGGCCGCCAACCAGGTGCTGCCGTACCGCTTCGATCTGCCCAACGCCAACCACACCTTCCAGAAGGGGCATCGGGTGATGGTGCAGGTGCAGTCCAGCCTGTTCCCGCTGTACGACCGCAACCCGCAGACCTACGTGCCGAACATCTACCTGGCCAAGCCGGGGGACTACCAGAAGGCCACGCAGCGGGTCTGGCACAGCGCGGCGCAGGCCAGCTACATCGATCTGCCGGTGTATTGAGGCGCGGGGTCGTGCTCGGCTGATGCGAGGGTAGTGCCGGCCGCTGGCCGGCATTCGTAACGGCACAGAAGCGTGTCGATCGAGGTCGACACCCACCAGAGCCGATGCTCTCACCCCACCTTCGAGGGACCGGTGCGCCATCGGCTGGGCACCAGGCCGAAGCGCTTGCGGAACGCGGCGGCGAAGTTGCTGGGGTGGCGGTAGCCGCTGGCGGCGGCGGCCTGTTCGACGGTCCATCCGTTTTCGCGCAGGCCCTGTTCGGCGTGACGCATGCGCTGCTCGTGCAGATAGTCGAACACCGAGCTTCCATACTGCTGGGCAAAATGGCGGCGCAGTGAGCTGGGGCTCATGCAGGCCAGCCGGGCCAGCTCGACCAGACTGTGGGCATGGCTGGGGTCGTCATGCAGGTAGCTGCGCACCCGTTCCAGGCGCTCGCGCTGGCCGGCGCGCAGCGTGCGCGCCGGGTCGGCCTGCAGATCCTCCGCCTGCAGGCCGAGCGCCAGCAGCTGCAGTGCCACGCCCTCGCGCCACAAGGCATCGATGCCGTCCTGCCAAGGGCGGTCGAACAACTGGCCCAGCACCGGCAACATCGCGTGTGGAATGGCCCAGTGGCGGCATTCCAGGTGCGTGTCGAGCGCCTTTTCCAGCAGTGGCATCCGGAAAACCTCCGCATCGATTCCCGCTGGCACGATCACGCTGACTCCGCGCATGCGCGTCTGGCCGGGGTGCGCGCCGGTCATCTCGATCTGGTCGCGATGCTGGGCGGTCATCGCGGTGCCGGCACGCAGGGTGAATGCACCGCGTCGCGGGATACGCACGTCGACCTGCCCCTGCAGCATTACGCGGATTGCAAGCCCGGGACGCTGCTGCGCCGTAGCCACATAGGGGAACCGGTTATGCACGTCAGTGGCGATCAGGCTCACGCCACCGCGCATGAACTGTTCGTTGACTTCGCCGCGACCGGCCCATTGGTCCTCGCGCAGGTGTTCCGGATCAGCGCGGTAGTCGAAGCCATGGCGCTGGCCGAAACGGCGGTAATCGGCAAAGGTGAAATATCGGGACATCGCTCGGCACTCGGCAAAGAAAACGGGGCGGCGGTGGCCGCTCGCCCTTCGCGTGACATCGCGTTATTTTCGGTGCTGCTGCCGCCTCGATGAGGGGCGGGGTGGCCAAAAACAGGGATCCAAACGGCCAAACTGCCGGCTCCGGTGCCTGCCCGGAACCGGGCAGGCACCGCATCGAACTCAGCGGTCCAACGGCGGGTAATCGGTATAACCGTGTTCGCCGCCGCCGTACAGCGTGTCCGCGTCCAGCTCGGCCAACGGCGCACCGGTGCGCAGGCGCGCGACCAGATCCGGATTGGCGATGAAGGGCCGGCCGAAGGCGACCATGTCGGCGTAGCCGCTGGCTACGGCCTCGCTGGCGCGTGCGGCATCGTAGCCATTGTTGGCGATCCACCGGCCGCGGAAGCGAGCGCGCAGGCCCGCATAGTCGAACGCGAGATTGTCACGGTCGCCTCCGGTGGCGCCTTCGATCACATGGATGAAGGCCAGCCCGTCAATCGCATCCAGGCGTTCCACCGCACGATTGAACAGCGGCTGCGGGTCGCTGTCGTGCGCGTCGTTGACCGGCGTGACCGGCGACAGGCGCACGCCGGTACGACCCGGGCCGATGGCATCGGCTACTGCACTGACCACTTCGAACAGCAGGCGCGTGCGGTTCTCGATGCTGCCACCGTAGGCATCGTCACGATGGTTGCTGCCGTCGCGCAGGAACTGGTCGATCAGGTAGCCATTGGCCGCGTGCACTTCCACGCCATCGAAGCCGGCGTCGATCGCATTGCGGGCGGCCGTCCGGAAGTCCTCGATGAGCGCCGGGATCTCTTCGATGCCCAGCGCGCGGGGCTCGGATACATCTTCGAAACCGTTGGCGGTGAAGGTCTTGCCCTGGGCACGGATCGCGCTGGGCGCCACCGGCACTTCGCCTTCCGGCAGCAGGCTGGTGTGGGAAATGCGGCCCACGTGCCAGAGCTGCAGCACGATGCGTCCGCCCTCGGCGTGCACCGCATCGGTGACCGTTTTCCAAGCGTCGACCTGGTCACGGCTGTAGATGCCCGGGGTGTCCAGATAGCCCTGGCCGAGCGGGCTGATCTGCGTGGCCTCGGCGATGATCAGGCCGGCGCTGGCACGTTGCCGGTAATAGGTGACCGCCAGCGGTGAGGGGACGCGGTCGGGCAGGGCACGGTTGCGCGTCAGGGGCGCCATCGCGATGCGGTTGGCTACGGCGATATCACCGAGGCGGGTGGGCGTGAACAGCAGATCGGCGGCAGGGGTCGTCATCGGGAATTCCATGGGGAGTAGATGCGTGATCCGAGCATAGGCGCGAACGCGTTGCAGCGATGGGAAGGATCGTTGCAGGCCCTGTATATGCCACGGTCGTAACACGTCGGGGCGTAGCGTGCTGGCCAAGCGGGTGCATTCCGCTTCGATTCACAACACTCGGAGAACACAGATGATCGATTACCAGCTCACCGGCAAGACCGCGATCGTGACCGGCGGCGTCTCCGGCATCGGCCTTGCGGTGGCGCAGACACTGGCTGCGTCCGGTGCCCGGATCTCGGTCTGGGACCTCAAGCAGGATGCGGTGGATGCCACCGTCGCGCAGTTGCAGGCGCACGGCGGACAGGCGATCGGTGTGGCGCTGGACGTCACCGATGACGCGGCGGTGGAGGCCGCAGTGCAGCGCACGGTGAAGGAGCTCGGCGGCGTGCACATCGCGGTCAACAACGCCGGCATAAGCGGGCCTGCAGCCAGCAGTGGCGACTATCCGGTCGATGGCTGGCAGCGCGTGATCGACGTGAACCTGACCAGTGTCTTCCTGTGCCAGCGTGCGCAGATCCAGGCCATGCGTGAGGCCGGCAGCGGCGGCAGCATCATCAACATGGCTTCGATCCTGGGTCAGGTGGGCTATGCCGGCTCCACTGCATATGTGGCCGCCAAGCACGGCGTGGTCGGGCTGACCCAGACCGCTGCCTGGGAACATGCCGCAGACGGCATCCGTGTCAACGCGGTGGGCCCAGGTTTCATCAGCACGCCGCTGCTGGAGAAGATGGACCCGAAGGTGCGCGCCACCCTGGAGGGCCGCCACGCATTGAAGCGGCTGGGCACGGCGGAGGAAGTGGCGGCGCTGGTGGCCTGGCTGGCCAGCGACGATGCCTCGTTCGCGACCGGCACCTACTACGCCATCGATGGCGGCTACCTGGCGCAATGAGCGCGTGCGGTCGGCAGATCTACGCAGGGCGTTGATGCCTGACCGGTGGACCCACGCCATGCGTGGATGAGGACGTGCGGTGAAGAGGGCGTGCCATCGCCTTCACTCCCGCCCTACGACCGCCGAGCAAGGCTCCGGGAAAAACACCCGGAGCCTGACCCATGGAACTTACCCAGGATGTCTCGATCCTGCTGCGCGTCGCGACCGCGATGCTGTTCGGCGGCGTGCTCGGCGTCGAGCGCGAGATGGGCAAGCACGCCGCTGGCCTGCGCACGCACATGCTGATCGCGGGGGCCGCCGCGTTGATCGTCGGCCTCGGTGATTCGGTGGCCGAGCATTTCCAGCAGGAGCGCTATCGGGACCTGCTGCAGGTTGATCCGGTGCGTCTGATCGAGGCCGTGGTGGCCTGTGTTGGTTTCGTTGCCGCCGGCACCATCCTGCGCGGCTCACGCGAGGACCAGGTCAGCGGCCTGACCACGGCCAGCTCGCTGATCATGGCCGCGGCCATCGGCATTGCCGTGGGCATCGGCAAATACGTGATTGCCATTGGGGTCAGCGTGCTGTGCGTGCTGGTGCTGGCGGTAATGCGGCGGTTGGAGAAGAAGATCTCGTAGGGGAGGGGCGGACGAGGTTGCCGGACAGGGGCCGGCACTACCACGGGCAGTCATAATGGTACGACCAATATGCGATCTAGCCCTATGGTCTAATAGGCGCTTCGTCAGTGTGGCGGTTAAATCCGCTCCACGTGGCCTGATCAAGATCGATAGTGGTATGACCAATGATCGACAGGCACGGCGACCCACCGCCTGCGGTGGAGCACATCCCGCCCCCAGTCGAGAGCTTCCATGCAGCCCTGGCAACACCTGTACGACCCCGCCGGCAACCTGTGGTTGTCGAGCCTGATCGCGCTGCTGCCGATCGCGTTCTTCTTCGTTGCCCTGGCCGTGCTGCGCATGAAGGGCTGGCTGGCCGGCACCATCACCGTGGCCATCGCACTTGGCGTGGCGCTGCTGTTCTACCGCATGCCGCTGAGCCAGGCGCTCGGTGCGGCCGGCTTCGGCTTTGTCTATGGGTTGTGGCCGATTGCTTGGATCATCATCGGCGCGGTGTTCCTCTACAAGGTCTCGGTCAAGACCGGGCAGTTCGACATCATCCGCGCTTCGATTCTGTCGGTGACCGAAGACCAGCGCCTGCAGATGCTGATGGTCGGTTTTGCGTTCGGTGCCTTCCTGGAGGGCGCGGCCGGCTTCGGTGCGCCGGTGGCGATCACCGCCGCGCTGCTGGTCGGGCTGGGCTTCAAGCCGCTGTACGCGGCGGGCCTGTGCCTGATCGTCAACACCGCGCCGGTGGCGTTTGGTGCAATGGGTATTCCGATCATCGTGGCCGGGCAGGTCACGGGCCTGGATGCGTTCGAGATCGGCCAGATGGCCGGCCGCCAGCTGCCGTTCCTGACCGTGATCGTGCTGTTCTGGATCATGGCGATCATGGATGGCTGGCGCGGCATCAAGGAAACCTGGCCGGCGGTGCTCGTTGCGGGTGGCTCGTTCGCCATCGCGCAGTACCTGACCTCCAACTTCATCGGCCCGGAGCTGCCAGACATCACCGCGTCGCTGGCGTCGCTGGTGTGCCTGACGTTGTTCCTGCGCCGCTGGAAGCCGGTGCGGATCTTCCGCTTCGATACCGAGACCAGCGCCGAGGCGGCAGCACAGGCGCTGGAGGCGCCGCGCTACAGCGTCGGTCAGATCGCCAAGGCGTGGTCGCCGTTCCTGATCCTCACTGCAATGGTCACGCTGTGGAGCATCAAGCCGTTCAAGTCGCTGTTCGCGGCCGGTGGCCCGCTGGAAGGCTGGGTGCTGAAGATCCCGGTGCCGGGCCTGGACCAGATGGTGCAGAAGATGCCGCCGATCGTGGACGCGCCGCTCAGCTACGAGGCGGTCTATAAATTCGACTGGTTCTCGGCCACCGGCACCTCGATCATCCTCGTCGCGGTGATCGCCATCATCGCCCTGCGCATGCCGGCCCGCTCGGCGCTGCAGACCTTTGGCGAAACGGTGCGCGAGCTGCGCATGCCGATCTATTCGATCGGCATGGTGCTGGCCTTCGCCTTCATTGCCAACTACTCCGGGCTGTCGGCCACGCTCGCCCTGGCCCTGGCACACACCGGTGATGCGTTCCCGTTCTTCTCGCCGTTCCTGGGCTGGCTAGGGGTGTTCCTGACCGGTTCGGACACCTCGTCCAATGCGCTGTTCTCGGCACTGCAGGCCACCACCGCGCAGCAGATCGGCGTGTCCGACGTGCTGCTGGTAGCGGCCAATACCACCGGCGGCGTGACCGGCAAGATGATTTCGCCGCAGTCGATCGCCATCGCCTGTGCGGCGGTCGGCCTGGCCGGCAAGGAATCGGACCTGTTCCGCTTTACCGTCAAGCACAGCCTGGTGTTCACCACGATGGTCGGCCTGATCACCCTGGCCCAGGCCTACTGGCTGACCTGGATGATTCCCTGAGCCATGCCGCGCCGGCCATCCCCCTGCCGCGTGCTTCGGGCCACAATGGCGCCATGAGTACGCAACGCATCTCCGACAAGGTGGCCGCGCAGCTGCGCGGCCTGGTGCAGGAACAACGGCTGCAGCCGGGCGACCGGTTGCCGGCCGAGCGCACCCTGGCGGTGCAGCTGGGGGTCTCGCGCACCGCGCTGCGCGAGGCCATCGCGCAGCTGGCCAGCCAGGGCCTGCTGAGCGCACGCGTCGGAGGTGGCACCTACGTGGCCGAGCCGGCGGCGCGGGCACGACAGATGCTGGATGAACCGCTGGCGCCGTACCTGCCGCTGTTCCAGGGCGACCCGGAATATCGCTTCGACGTGCTGGAGATCCGCCACGCGCTGGAAGGCGCCACCGCCTGGCATGCCGCCTTGCGCGCCACCGACGAGGACCGCGCGCGCATCGCGCAGGCGTTCCAGACCATGATGGATGCGCACGGCAAGGACGATCCCACCGGCGAGGCCGAGGCTGACGCGGCCTTCCACCTGTCCATCGCCGAGGCCTCGCACAACCTGGTGCTGCTGCAGGTGATGCGTGGACTGTTCGAGCTGCTGCAGACCAACATCTCGCAGAGCCGCGAGAAGCTCTATACCTCGGCGAGGACCTTTTCGCCGCTGTCCGACCAGCACCGCGAGATGATGGATGCGGTGCTGGCCGGCGACCCCGAACGCGCGCGCGCTGCCGCGCATGCCCACCTCGAGTTCGTGCACACCACGCTGCGCACCCTCGATGACAACGAAGCCCGGCGTGCGCGGGCCTCGCGTCTACCTTCCCCACACGGTTGACCCCATGATCATCTCCGCCTCCACCGATTACCGTGCCGCAGCGCAACGCCGGCTGCCGCCGTTCCTGTTCCACTACATCGATGGCGGCGCGTATGCCGAGCACACGCTGAAGCGCAACGTTTCCGACCTGTCCGACATCGCGCTGCGCCAGCGCATCCTGCGCAACATGTCCGACCTGAGCCTGGAAACCGAACTGTTCGGTGAAAAACTGGCGATGCCGGTGGCGTTGGCACCGGTCGGCCTGACCGGCATGTACGCCCGGCGCGGCGAAGTACAGGCGGCGCGCGCGGCCGACAGCCGTGGCATTCCGTTCACCCTGTCCACCGTGTCGGTGTGCTCGATCGAGGAAGTGGCACCGGCGATCCAGCGACCGATGTGGTTCCAGCTGTACGTGCTGCGTGACCGCGGCTTCATGCGCAACGCGCTGGAGCGCGCACAGGCCGCCGGCGTGACCACGCTGGTGTTCACCGTGGACATGCCGGTACCGGGCGCGCGCTACCGTGACGCGCACTCGGGCATGAGCGGCCCGAACGCTGCACTGCGCCGTATCGGCCAGGCCATCACCCATCCGCAGTGGGCCTGGGACGTCGGCCTGCTGGGTCGCCCGCACGACCTGGGCAACATCTCCACCTATCGCGGCAACCCGACCGGGCTGGAGGACTACATCGGCTGGCTGGGCAGCAACTTCGATCCGTCCATTTCGTGGAAGGACCTGGAGTGGATCCGCGAGTTCTGGAAGGGCCCGATGGTGATCAAGGGCATCCTCGACCCGGATGACGCACGTGATGCGGTCAAGTTCGGCGCCGATGGCATCGTGGTCTCCAACCACGGTGGCCGCCAGCTGGACGGCGTGCTGTCCACCGCACGCGCACTGCCGGCGATCGCGGATGCGGTGCAGGGCGAGCTGAAGATCCTCGCCGACTCCGGCGTCCGTACCGGCCTGGACGTGGTGCGCATGCTGGCCTTGGGGGCCGATGCCGTGCTGCTGGGGCGTGCCTTCGTCTATGCGTTGGCCGCACAGGGCGAGGCCGGCGTGGCCAACCTGCTGGACCTGATCGCCAAGGAAATGCGCGTGGCCATGACGCTGACCGGTGCGCACCGCATCGCCGACATCGGCCGCGATTCACTGGTCAACCTGCCATGAGCGACCCGCAGGCCGTGCTGGCGCGGTTGCGTGACGCGGTCGGCCGCCGCCACGTCCTGACCGGCGACAAGGCCACTCGCCGCTTCCGCCGTGGTTACCGCTTCGGTGAGGGACCGGTGCTGGCGGTGGTGCGCCCAGGCACGCTGCTGGAACTGTGGCGCGTGCTGCAGGCGGCGGTGCAGGGTGGGGCGGCGATCATCCTGCAGGCGGCCAATACCGGCCTGACCGGCGGCTCGACCCCGGATGGCAACGACTACGGTCGCCCGATCGTGCTGGTCAGCACGCTGCGCCTGACTGGCATCCAGCTGTTGAACGAAGGCCGCCAGGTGCTGTGCCTGCCCGGCGCGACGCTGGACCGCCTTGAACAGACGCTGGCGCCACTGGGCCGCGAGCCGCATTCGGTGATCGGCTCGTCGTGCATCGGTGCCTCGGTACTGGGCGGCATCTGCAACAACTCCGGCGGCGCGCTGGTGCGCCGTGGCCCGGCGTATACCGAACTGGCGCTGTACGCGCAGGTCGACGCGCAGGGCCGGTTGCAGCTGGTCAATCATCTGGGTATCGCGCTGGGTGATACGCCCGAGGAGATCCTGCAGCGACTGCAGGCCGGCGACTACCGTGCTGCCGACGTGGGCGACGGCGATGGCCGGGCCGCTTCCGATCCACGCTATGCGCAGGAGGTGCGCAGGGTCGATGCCGATACCCCGGCGCGCTTCAATGCCGACCCCAGCCGCCACTTTGAAGCCGCCGGTTCGGCCGGAAAACTGGCGGTCTTCGCGGTGCGCCTGGACACCTTCGAGAAGGAAGCTGCCGAGGTTTTCTACATCGGCAGCAACCGCACCGACAGCCTGACCGCGATCCGCCGCCAGCTGCTGACCGGCTTCGAGCGCCTGCCGATTGCCGGCGAATACATCCACCGCGATGCCTATGACATCGGCGAGCGCTACGGCAAGGACAGCTTCCTGCTGATCGATCGTCTCGGCACTGCACGCGTGCCGGCCGCGTTCGCGCTGAAGAGCCGCGTCGATGGCTGGTTCGAACGGCTGGGCCTGCGTGGCGTGACCGACCGCGTGATGCAGGGGCTGACCGGCCTGCTGCCCTCGCACCTGCCCAAGCGCATGGGCGAGTTCCGCCAGCGCTATGAACATCATCTGCTGCTGAAGGTGTCCGCGCAGGACGCAGCGCAGACCGAAGCCTGGCTGCGCGACTTCTTTGCTGATCACGAAGGCGGCTATTTCCACTGCACCGCGGAGGAGGGCCGCAAGGCATTCCTGCACCGCTTCGCCGTGGCCGGTGCCGCCGTGCGCTACCGTGAAGTGCACCGCGACAAGGTACAGGACATCGTCGCGCTGGACATCGCCCTGCGCCGCGACGATGCCGACTGGTTCGAACAGCTGCCGGCGGAGATCGATGGGCGCCTGCTGCACAAGCTGTACTACGGTCATTTCCTGTGCCACGTGTTCCACCAGGACTACATTGCGCGCAAGGGTGAAGACCCGATGGCGATCGAGCATGCGATGTGGGCATTGCTTGACCAGCGCGGCGCCGAGTACCCGGCCGAGCATAACGTGGGCCACCTGTATCCGGCCAAGCCGGCGCTGGCCGGGTTCTACCGGCAGCTCGACCCGAGCAACACGTTCAACCCCGGTATCGGCCAGACTTCGAAAGCCAAGGGCTGGGGTGGCTGTGACTGCGGATGATGCAGAGCAACGGGTACCATCGTAATCCCAGCAGCAGGAGCGACCCATGCCCCCCGTTCTTCTCCGTGCCACCGTGTGCGCCGCATTGCTGGCAAGCCCGCTGCTGGCGCTGGCCCAGGACACAATCCTGCCGCAGCAGCGTGATGCCGCCGGCAACGTGATGGAGCCGCTGGGGCAGGTGCTGATGGCCCATGAGAAGGGCCCGGCTGGGATGTACTACTGCACCCGCGATGGCGTCTGGTGCGTGCGCGTGCAGCCGGTAACCGAGGATGGCGACCGGCCCACCCTGCTGGAAGTGCTGGAAAAGGAGCAGGGCCAAGGCACGCCCCACAGCTATCACGTCAGCATCGATGTGCCGCAGGAAAGCGAGCTGAAACTGTGGCCGTGGATCGTGCGCCTGGCGCCGGGCGTGGGCAGCGATGCAACGGTGACCGATCCGCAGCAGCGCGCCCGTCAGAACGTATTGGTGGGCGGCATCGTAACGTTCAGCAGTATGTATTCCGGCGGTGGTGCCGACGCATCGACGCTGCAGCTGGCGCGCGTGCGGCACCTAGAGGACGACATCCAGGTGGATGATGACGTGCTGACCGTGCCCTGGCTGAGCAATGCGATGATCCGCGCCTGCTTCAGCGAGCAGGACATGAAACAGCGTGCAGGTGCCTGCCACGATGAATATGGCTTCTCGGCCAGGCTGGGGTTGGACGTGGCCGCCGAGGGCATGCCGGTGCTGCGCTACCAGACCGTGGCAACCCGTTTCCCGGCCGGCGTCTCCCGTTTCGAGGACTCGCTGGCCAAGGGTCCGCTGAAGAAGAAGGACCTGCGCACCGAGCAGGATCCGGCGTGCAGCTACACGCGGCTGTTCCGCTTCAGTGAGGGGGTATTCCACCCCGACCAGCCATTGCCCGACTGCGCCGGTTACACCGAACCCTGAACCCTGGGTTGTGGCCCTGTAGCGTCGAGCCATGCTCGACTGGGGTTGACGGGAACGCAGCCGAGCGTGGGCTCGGCTCTACAACAGGCGTCTGCGGCGTTTACTCGCAGCGGGTGGCGGTGATGACGTTGTCCTTGTCCACGTACACGCGCAGGCGGTCTTGGCGGATGTCCTTGGTGGTGATGGTGCTGGGGCCGATCGGGTTGACCAGGCCGGCACCGCTCTCGCTGGACAGGCGGCGGATGTTGGCCTCGTTGGCCGGCTGGCCGATCGCCCAGCCCAGCTGGCTGGCGTCGCAGTGGCCGCTGCCCTTCACCTGCGGGCCTGGCGTGCTGACGCAGGCCGACAACAGCAGGGGCGTGGCGAGGGCGGCAAGGGCAAGACGAGCAGGGGAGAAACGGGTCATCGGTTTGGCTCCAGCGATCATGATGGCGCCACCATAGCACCGTGCCTGTGGTGGTCGCATGCGCTCGATCAAGGCGCGGCCGTCATCCTGCGCAGCCCGTAGGCGGGGGCTTTGGTCAGGGCGAAGGGCCGCGCTTGATGGCTTCCCACACCGTGTCGATGTGCGCGCGCAGCGGCGCCGCAGCCGATGCCAGCGCAGGGTCGTCCTCCCGTTCGCCGCCGAAGGGTTCATCGCCCGCCACCTCCACCAGCGATTCGCCGCGTACCTCGTAGTACTGCTCGCCCTGGCGAAGGCCGATGCGCAGTTGCTGAGGGTCGACGCCGCCGCCGCAGAAGCTGTGGCTGGCCAGCGTCAGTTCGGCGCGGCCATCGTGGTCCAGGTCGGTGGCCGTCACCTGGTCCAGGAAGTAGCCGGCGTCCAGATCCAACCCATCGCATTGGATCGCATCCTCCACGCTCCACCGCGACATCCACGGCGCTGCCGTGTCCGCACGTCGGAACAGCTCGGCACGCAGGGTTATCTGATCCAGCGGTGGTTCGTCGTCCTGCGCCGGCACGGTCTGCGCGCTGCGCGAAAGCAATAGCAGGCCCGGGCCGTCGCTGTCCTTGAAGGACAGCTGCTTCAGCAGCGTCCCCGAATACAGGCCTTTCAGTTCCGCTTCGGGCAAGGAAGGCGTGGTCGTCAATGCAGACGGCGCGTGCCGTGAGCGGCAGCCAGCGGCACTCAGTGCGAGTGCCAGCACGAACAGCAGCGTGACGCGAACAGAGGTCATCGGCTTGACTGGAAACTCAGCGGGAGCCGTCACGTCCGGGACCAAATTCGATTTCATAGGCGGTGCTTTCATAGCGGCGATCATCGACTCCAAAGTAGGTGCTGACATCCATGAACCGGTCATCCTTGCGGCTTGCCGTGCAGAGATTGATGCCGCGACTGCAGTCGATGCGCAGCCGATCGTTGCTCAGCCGCGCGATGTCCCCGACCCGTGTATTCCTGTCCACGGTCACCGCACTGAGTGAGACGGGGCCCTCGTAGTCTGCGCGGGGACGAACGCCCTCACCTGGTGCGATGTAGGCCAGCGCGTCTTCCGGCAGACCCTTCAGGGTAACGGCGACGGTACGGACCGTCAGATCCTTGGGGTAGTTCGTATAGACACGAATGCCCAGATCGTCCCAGACAACGATGTCCGGGGCGTCCGAAAGCGCATTGCGGTGCATGGGCCCCAGCACCTTTTCCCAGGCGGCAAGATCCTGCTTGAAGGTCAGGCGTTGTCCCTTGTACTCGATGTAGTCTTCGTTGAACGCCAGATGCGTCGCAGCATTGGTCTCGTCGCGCGCAGGACCTGCCGTCTGTGCATCGCTGCACGCGCCGATGCCGAGGACGAGCAGCGGGGCAAGCAAAAACTTCCTGATCATTCCCGCTCCTGAGCGGCTTCTCCCGCCAAGTAGGTCTTCGTGTATCCGCGCGCTGCAACCGCTCGAACACCCCTGCGTTCAATTATGGTGCAGGCCGACTTTCGCGTCGCGGCTGCGCGCCTACACCTGCAGGCTCAGACTCTCAAGATGATTCCAGGGGCGGGCGAAGTATGAAGGATACTGATTTCACATGGCGATCCTTCGTGGAATCCGTATAGACGGCGACTCCAAGATCATCCCAGATGATCATGCTTTGGATTTCAGGATTGGCGAAACGGTAGCTGCTTCCCAGCGCGGCAATCCACGCATCGACGGGCGCGCCAAGTTCAAGGCGCTGTGAGCCGATGAGGACCGAGCCGTTCTCGAAAGCGGCCACTGGCTTCTGCGCCTTGCGCGCGTCCTGAGGCGCGGCGCTGCATGCGGCGAAGGCCAATGAGAAGACTATCGTCAGGGGAAATCGTGAGTTCATGACGACTCTGGTCGGTTCCGATCAAGTCAAGCTATTGAAGGGGGCAGGGAGCTATCGTCGCGACGCCTGGTAGATCTCATTCAGGCGGGTTGTGGCCTGGGCCGAACTCAATGACGTAGGGCGTGCTGTCGTACCGTCGGTCATCCACTCCGAAATAAGTCTTTATCTGAATGAAATTGTCATCGTTCCTGCTCGCGCCACAGATGCTGATGCCGCGGCTGCAGTCAATGCGAAGCCGACCTCCACTCAGATGTGCGACGTCGCCTACGCGAGTGTTCTTGCTTACGAGGACACCATTGACAAGTACTGAGTAGGCATAGTCCCGGCGTGGTCGAACGCCTTCGCCGGGCGGGATATAGGACGGCGAATCCTCTGGCTCTCCGCGTAGGGCAACTGATGCTGTTACCACACGTTGGCTCTTGGGGAAATCGGTGTAGACACGGATGCCCAGGTCGTCCCAGACCACAATGCTAGGGTCATTGGGGAACGCGGTCCGATGATTAGAGCCAAGTACTTTGATCCAACTGGACAGATTCTGAGTGAAATCCAGCCGCTGGCCGTTGTACTTGACGTAGTCATCCTGGAAAGCCAGGGGAGCTGCGGCCTGGGTGGCGTCCGCGCCTGTGTTTATGGGATGTCCGGAGTCACAGGCTCCCAGTCCAAGGGCAAGGGCAAAAAGTAGGAGATTTCTTGTGATCATTCCGTGCTCTTGATCCTATTCTTCTCGAAGAACAGGTCTTCCCGGCGCCCGGAAAGCAGCTGCCAGGAATTTCTGTGCAGTTCCAAAGTGTAGAGAGGGCTGTCTTCGAAGCTGCCGTCGACGGCGAAGCTCTTTGACAGTTGCTCGGAGGGCTGGTCCGTGCGCAGCGCAATGCAGGCTGAAACGCCTTTGGTGCAGCTGAGATTCCAGCGGTCATCTGCAGCGGCAAGCAGCGAACGCACCGGCGTTCCGGCCGAAATCGGCGTTGTCCGCATGTTCTTCAAGGGGCCTCGCCATGGCAGCGTCTGAACTGGCATCACGTTCGGCAGCGGTCGATGTGCCGAATGTCCGGGACGGTCATTCAAGTGCACGGCTGATTTCAATGGTGTACGGCAGGCTTTGATACCGCTTCTCATCGACCGTGAAGTAGATCGAGTAGCCACGGGATGTGCCATCAACCCGATTCGTGGTGCATATCGCGATGCCCTTGCTGCAATGAACCTCAAAGGTCATGTTGCTGGCGGCCGGGATGTCACCCATCTCCATGTCACCGTTGAATCGTGCGCCACCGATGACAACCTCGCCGGTGAACGTTCGTCTGGGCCTGATGTCCTGCGCCGTAGCAGGCAAGTCAAGATGGTTATCGGGATTTTTGTGGAAAGCAAAGGCAACGCTGCTGACTTGATCCTTCCCTGGCAGATCGGTATAGATGAATATTCCAAGCTCGTCCCAGATGATCATGTCGGCGGACTTCGGATCGGCATATCGGTAGTTCGTTCCCAGCGCGGAGATCCACTCTGCGGTAGTCGCGCCGATTCTCGCGTGCTTACCGTTGATGGAGAAGACGCCCTTTTCAAACGTGACTCTTGGTTGCCGGACTTGCGCTGCGTCAGGTGGCGCTGCATGGCAGCCCGAAATCAGGAGAGTGAGAACGGCTGAAAGAACGAATCCTTTGATCATCGAGTGCTGGCCTGATTGTTCTCGCCAGAAGGCTGCTCTTGGAAGTGGCCTGGGTGATTGGCAGGAGGCGATCAAAGTGCGCGGCCGATTTCAATGGTGTACGGCAGGCTTTCATACCGCTTCTCATCAACCGTGAAGTAGATCGAGTAGCCGCGATCAGTGCCATCAACGCGATTCGTAGTGCATGTCGCGATGCCCTTGCTGCAGTGCACCTCAAGCATCATGTTGCTGGCGGCTGGAATGTCACTGATCTTCATGTCGCCGTTGATTCGTGTGCTACTGACGACGACCTGCCCTGGGAATGGCCTTTTGGGTCTGGTTGCCGCTGTCGCATCTGGTGTCCCGGGTCCTTCATCTAGATCTGTGTTGAATGCAAAGGCTACAGTACGGACACTGTCCTTCTTGGGGAAATCGGTATAGATAAAAATGCCTAGTTCGTCCCACACCATCATGCGTGGTGAGCGCGGGTTGGCATATCTATAGTTGTCGCCCAGAAGGGAGATCCATTCCTTGGTTGTTGCCCCAATTCGTGCGTGACCACCATTGATCAAGAAATCTCCGTTGTCGAATTCGACACTCGGCTGCCGCGGATTGCCTGAGTCGGGTGAGGCGGCATGGCAGCCAGCAATAGCAAGAAGAAGGGCGGAGAGAGCGATTGCCTTGAGCATTCCTTGTTGGCCGGATTCATTCATCAAAGAAGTCTCCGTGGAGGCGGGTGCCGTAGCTCAGCCGATAGCAGCGATGAAGTCGAGTGGTCACCGTTTGTGAGGGTGATTACCTGTTTGCTTAATCTGGAGCGCTGTCTTTCTCGATGTTCAGTTTGTATATGTAGCTGCTGTAGCGTTGATCGTCCACGGTGAAGTGGAAAGAGTAATCCAGCTTGGCCTGATCGGCCCTGTTGGCGCTACAGAGAGCAATTCCGTGGCTGCAATGCACTTCGAGTACACCCTTGCTCAGTCGAGGTATGTCATCTACCTGTGTCGTCTTGTTCACAGGCGTTCCCAAGAACGAAACTGCACCCGAAAAAGTTCTGCGTGGCTGAATCCCTTCTCCTGGATGTTCATAGCCGCCAGATGATTTGGGAGGGACACGGAGGACGAATGAGACTGAGTTGATGCGATGTTCTTTGGTTGGGCTCGTATAGGCAGCGATCCCCAGTTCATCCCAGATCATCATGATCGGTAATTCAGGATCGGCAAAGCGATAGTTGCTACCAAGGGCGGCAATCCACGCATCGGCGGGCGCGCCAAGTTCAACGCGCTGCGAGCCGATGAGGATCGAGCCGTTCTCGAAAACGGCCGCTGGCTTCTGCTCTTTGCCCTCATCCTGAGGTGCGGGGCCGCATGCAGCGAAGAGCAATGAGAGCGTCATCGTGGGAAGGAGTCTTGCGTTCATCTTGACTTTCTATATGTCGCATGTCTTCCAGTGCGTGCTTTCCACGTTCTTCATGCAGGTGCTCAATCTGAGGAGCGCGCGAAGCAATTCTGATAGCAGTAGTGAGGCGGTTCAGAGAAGTGGCAGCAAGCGCGTAGTCGCGCCGCAAATGTTCCGCCATCGTTTGCCGGCCTAGCGGGTAGCTTGCTGGACGCGCTACGCATCCAGTCTATACTGGGGTTCGACCTCGCAACCCATACTCGACTAGGAGTGATGCGAGTTCGGTGTCCATGCACCGTTGGGGTGTGCGGATTGATCTTTGTTCCAGTTAGTCATGCGCGCCATGAGTAATTGGTCGGAGAGCGCTAAAGTGCGCGGCCTATTTCTATAGTGTAGGGAAGGCTTTCATATTGCTTTTCGTCAACCGTGAAGGAGATCGAGTAGTCACGGGAAGTGCCATCAACGCGATTCGTAGTGCATATCGCGATGCCTTTGCTGCAGTGCACCTCAAGCATCATGTTGCTGGCGGCTGGGATATCACTGATCTTCATGTCGCCGTTGATTCGTGTGCTACTGACGACGACCTGCCCTGGGAATGGCTTTCTGGGTCTGATGGTTGCTGGCGCGTCTGATGATCCAGGGCCTTCATCTAGGTCTGTGTTGAAGGCAAAGGCCACAGTATCGACACGGTCCTTCATCGGGAGATCGGTATAGACAAAGATACCCAGTTCGTCCCACACCATCATGCCTGGTGAGCCCGGATTGGCATATCTATAGTTGTCGCCCAGAAGGGAAATCCATTCTTTGGTGGTTGCCCCAATTCTCGCGTGACCACCGTTGATTGAGAAATCTCCGTTGTCGAATTCGACACTCGGCTGCCGTGGTTTATTGGAATCTAATGATTCGGCCTGGCAGCCGGGAAGGACAAGAAGGATGGTGGAAAGAAGGAGTGCCTTGATCATTTGGTCTTAACCTGATTCTTCTCGCCAAACAGATCTTCATAGAAGCGAGTGATGTAGTCCCAACTATCGGAACCGTAGCGTCCCACGCGACGGATGTTCTCCAGTGCGTGCTTTCCATGTTCCTCGTGCAGGTGCTCAAGTTCGGTGGCGGACGAGGCGCGCCGTATCGCCGCAGCGTGTCCTTTGGCCCAAGCGGCAACAGTCGCATCCTGCCAGTTCGTATCATTGGGGTGGACCAGATAGGACTGCGCGATCTTGACCGGATCACGTGATGCATCGCCGCGCCATCGCCCTGCCATTGCTTGCCCAACCTGGAGGACGGCCTGTTGCGCCAGCTGAGCAGCCAATGTATGCAGCGGATGAACGTCGTGGTCCTTTGCCAGCTGGGAATGGCTGGGGTCGGTTGATCCACTCTTATTCGGATCGGAATCGAACATCGTCTGCGCGTCGTCCACACTGTTGCCTACCAGCAGCAGGAGTTGTTGATAGACGAAGTTGTAGCAGTTGAGTACCGCGCGCATTGGCGCGCTGGCGATCCAGCCAGCCCGTTCCAGATATTCATGTCCAGGGATTCGTGCAATGCGGTCTCGAAGTTTGAGGAAATCCTGGAACGCTTTGTAGTAACGCTGATCGCTGTGCTCGGAAAGAAGGACCAGCATGATCTTCTCGCCGTCGGAACGGTCGCCAGGCTTGCTCGCCTTGAACTCCCAGCTTTCTACGCCGAAGAGCTTGTGAGCAATGGGTTCGGCCAGGCTTGCGATGACGTCGGTCGAGCCAAACATCCCAGTCACCACAGGGTATCGATGAGTGCAATTGGCAGTCGATGTCCAAGGCAGCACGGTGCTGTGTCCGAGCTTTCTTAAGCTGAGTTCGCAGAAATTGGAGTGTGCGAAGTAGTCCTCAAGGACATGCAGGGCAGAGCCAAAATGGCGCATGCCATCTGGTGTCTTGCCCATTGAGATTGCTTTGTTCAGTTCGGAAGACATGAAGTCTCTGGAGCGCATGATGTAGCGCTTCATCGAGGTTTTCGGGTCTATCTGAAGAAGAGCACTCCCGGGCGTGACCCAAGGCTCGAAGTCCTTGTCGATGGTTTTCGGGTCTGCTGGCTCGGGTTTGATGTTCTTTGGGTTGTCGATATGCTCGCTTGGCTTGTATACCCCGAGGCGTGCGGGCGTTACCCCAAAATCAGCTTGGTTCCCGAACCGTATATTGTGGAACTCACTGCCAGCCAGGACATCGACAATTTGGGTCAGGGCGGCTCGAGAGAGGTATTTGCCGAGGTTCTTCGGTAGGCCTGCGGGGCGTACGATCTTGGGATCGAGCAGTTGGGAGTAGTCCCGGAGCCAGTTGCCAAAATAGATCGCTTGGCGCTGGTTTGGAGTGAATTCGGCATGCCTAAGCACCGCCTCAATCGACCGATGCCCGAACGATTCGTTCGGCCGCTTGTCATGGTTCTGGCCATCACCCGCGCTGAACCCCTCGTAGCGCCCATCCTCGCTCTTGTTGGTCTCCTGTGCGACCGGCCCCTGTTGCTTCAGTGCCGCCTGCACCTCGGCATAGTTCACCTTCAACGCACCGTTGTACTCGGGCGAGGTGTACTGCGCGTACTCGGTTTCGTGCGTGCCTTCCAGGTCGAAGAAGGCCAGGCGATAGGCGAGTGCCGTGCCTTCTTCCTTGCCGCTGTCCGCAGCGAGGGTCGGCTTGCCGTTCGCGTCCTTCTCGGCCAGATCGCTGCGCAGCACGTTGTCGACGTGGTGCCCGAATTCGTGCAGCAACACGGCCAGCAGCTCGCGTGACGCCTCGATGGTTGTCGCTGCGCGGTCAGCGGCCATGCTGTTCACGCGGATGATGCGCTTGTTGTTGTCGTAGTCGGCCGGGTAGGGTGCACCGGCCATCACCTTGTGTTCGGGCGCCTGCAGGCTGCCATCCTTCAGTGCGTCCTGCAGCTTCATGTAGGTCCGCGCCGGGACGTCGAAGCCGAAGGTCGGCGCCATCATCATGACGAACTCGACCGGTGTCGACTGCGCGGCAATGCTGCGCAGCTGGTCGTAGGCGAAGGTGCTCTCGAAGGTGCGGCCCGGATCGGGCTTGATCGTGAAGGCGGGCAATGGTGGCAGGCTGGCGGGTGTGCTGCTGCCCCCCATGAACGGGTGCTCGCCGGCCTTGACCTTGAACTCGCCCGGGCAGCTGAAGGTGATGTTGCCGCCCTCCAGCGTGATCGCACTGCTGCCGGCCTGCAGCACCACCTTGCTCTGCGCCAGCACGTCGATGCGGTCGTCGGTGGCGGTGATGGTCAGCGCCTGATCGCTCAGCAGTTCCAGTTCGCCATCGTGGGCCTGCAGGCTGACCGGGCCCTGCGCGGCGATCACCCGCAGCGGGCCGCTCTGCGCGAACAGCGAGACATGCTCGCCGGAGACGGTGGCGATGGTCTCTCCGGCACTGATGTGCAGGTCCTGCTGCACGGTCATCTGCAGGTTCTGCCCGGCATAGGCCACTGCGCTGGCCGGCGTGGTCCAGGCCACATGGTGCGGCGCCTCGGCCAGCAGCAGCGGCGTGCCCAGCCGTTCCACCGGCTGCTCGCCGGGGCTGCGGCCATCGCTGCCGGGCTTCATCGCGCTCTGCCCGTTCACTTCGCCGGTGTAGCGTCCCTGCGCCTGCGGGTCGATCTGCTCGCGCAGCTGCTTGGTGCGCTCGAATTCGGCCAACCCCGGCACCTGTTGCTGGGCCAGGGTCTGCTGCATCTGTTTCAGGCTGCGCTCGGCGCCCTTGAGCTGCGCCACTACGCTGGCGTTGTCCATCACCGTGGAGGCCGCGCGTTCCTGCAGGCTGGCCGACAGCAGCAGGCCTTCGCCGGCATGCACGTTGCCCCAGCCCTGGGTGGCCAGTTCGAAGCCCTCGCCACGCAGCGCGCCGCGGGCGGTGTCCTGGTGCGCGATCAGGTAGCCCAGCTCCAGCCGGCTGTCGGCCAGCGAGCTGTGCAGGCGGGTGCGCAACTGGCCCGGCGTATCGTCCATCACCCATTGCTGGGTGCCGCTGCCATCATGGGCCTTCGTGTGCAGGCCACTGAGCACGCCGGGGTGGCGCGCGTTCTCGTCGATACCGCCACCGAAGGGCGGGGCGACCTCGCCGTTGTAGAGCTGGCCGGTGATGCGCGGCTGGTCGATATCGCCGTGCAGGAATTCCACCAGCACCTCGCTGCCCACCCGCGGCAGGAACGCGGTGCCCCAGTTGGGGCCGGCCACCCATTCGGCTACCGACACCCAGCTGCCGCTGGTGTGGTCGCCGGGCGCGTGGCCGGGCTGGGCGCTGCCGGTCTCGGTCAGGCCGCCCGGGTTGGGTTTGCTGCCGCGCTGCCAGCCGAACTGGATGCGCACCTGGTGCTCGCGGTTGGGCGTGACCGCGGCGTCGGCGATGCCCACCACGCGGGCGGTCTGCGGGCCATGCAGGGTCGGCCGGTCCTGCGGCAGGGCGCGCAGCGGCACGCCGGCGCCGGTGGCCAGGAAACTGTTGCGGTAGGCGCCACGCTCCAGCGCGGGGCTGCCCAGCAGCTCGGCGATGCCCTGGTCGAGGTTGTTCAGCGCCACGTGCTGCACGGCCAGCAGCTGGAAGGCCTGGCCTTCATGCTGCGGGTGCTGGGCCAGGGTGAAGGTGCTGCCGGCGCCGAGTTGGCGCTCGCTGCCGCTGCCGCTGTAGAGCACCTGGCCCACGCGCAGCGCATCCAGCCGCGCCTGCGCTTCGGCATCGGCCCAGCCGGCCTGGGCGAAGCGGCCGGCGCGTGGCTGCACATAGACTTCCAGCGCCGGCAGGCTGCCAGCGTCGGCGCTGGACTGCGCGGCCACCGCCGTGACCTGCTCGCTGTGCCAGCTGGCCACGGTGCTGGCGTTGGGCACCAGCTGCTGGCGCTCGGCAAAGGCGGTGATGCCGTCGCTGGCCTCGGCCACGTCGGCGCGATGGAAGCGCACGCGGCCGGCGTCGGGCAGCTCGGCGCCCGGCTCGAACACCACCAGCGTGTGCGCGGCCTCATCGCCCTGTGCCTGCTCGATGCGCCAGGCCAGGCCGGCCTCGGCCAGCAGGCGGGTGACGAAGGCCCAGTCGGTCTCGCGGTACTGGGTGGTGATCGCGCGTGCCGGCAGTGCGGCCTGCACGTCGAAGCGGAACACCGCCTGCGGGTAATCGGCGAAGATCTGCTCGCAGATCGCGCGGGTATCGAGGTCCTGGAAGATCACCGCGTTGCGGCGCAGGCGCAGCAGCGCGGTCCACGGTTCGAGGATCAGCCGGTAGCGGGCCAGGCCGCCATCGCTGCCCAGCTGCGCTGCTTCGGTGCACAGCCCGTGCCACTGGCGCAGCGCGCCGTTGGCCTGGCGCAGCTGCAGGGTCAGTGGCTGTTCCAGCCACGGCTCCAGCTCCAGGAACGCATCGGTGGCCAGGCAGTCGATCTGCAGGCGGTTGTCGCCGCAGACCGATTCGGTGCCTTCGAAGCGTTCGACCACCAGGCCCGCATCGGGCCCCTTCAGCTGGATCAGGCGGTCGCGGTGCGACAGCGAGGCGAGGGATGCGAGCAGTGCGGAGCTTGGGATGTCCATATCATCAGGCTCATGGCAAGGTGATCGTGATGTGTGCGGTGCGTTCGGGCATCTGCACCACGTCGTTGTAGGCGGCCAGCTGCTGGCGCGTCTCGTGGCCCAGATAGGTGCGCATGCCGAAGAAGGCGACGATGCCGAAGCAGCCCACCACCACTGCCGGCAGCCACAGCGGCACCACGCGGCGCAGGCTGTGGCGCACGTTGTCGGGCGGCAGCGCGTGCGGTGCGAAACCGTGGCGCTTGCCCTTCAGGTAGACGATCTCATCGCCCAGGCGTGCGGTCAGGTAGCCGAGCTTCTCGGTGCCTTCCAGGCGGTACTTGCCCTCAAAGCCCATCAGCAGGCAGTAGTGGTAGACCTCCAGCGAGGGCAGGCGTGCCGCGCCCTGGCGGCGCAGTTCCTCCAGGCGGTCGAAGAAGTGCTCGCCGGCCAGGTGCTCGCCGAACAGGCGCAGCTGGAGCGGGTTGCGCTCCCAGGTTTCGTGCAGCGGCGAAGGCTGCGACAGGATCGCCTCGTCCACCGCCGCGCAGAACGCGTACTTGGCCGCGTAGACGTCTTCCGACGCCACGCCCAGGCGCATCGCGTTGCGCTCCACGCCATCGAGGAACTTCTGCACGGTCTGCACGAAGCCTTCGGCATCGTGCGGCAGCTGCCCGCGCTTGAGCAGCAACAACAGGTAGAAGCCATCGGACATCAGGTCCTGCAGGCTCTGCGGGTTGGCCGCCTGAGGCGTGGGATTGACCATCGCGCCGTTGGCGGTCAGCGACGGCATCGGGCCCGGCGTCGGGGGCAGGGGAGTGTTCATCATGAGGTCACCGCCACAAGTTCCATCTTCAGCTCGGCAATGCCTGCCGGCACGTAGATCATCACCGACTGCGCCTTGAGCATGCGCTCATACAGCGCCCCGCGCGCGTCGAGTTCGAAGTAGTGGCTGCCCGGACGCACCGGGATCGCCGCAGGCACCTGCGCGGCATGGGTCAGCTTCACGCCGGGCAATGCGGACAGCACGCACTTCTCCACGTCGTCCGGCGCGCCGACCTTGAAGCGGATCGGCACACTCTGGATCAGTTCCTGCGCCGGCAGCGATGCCGACACCGACAGGTAGAACGAGGCATTGCCATCGATGCGCTGCGAGTCGAGGCGGCCCAGGTGGTAGGACGGCTTGACCTCGTTCAGTGCGATCTTGAAGTAGCGCGTGGAGATCACCGTATCCAGCAGGGCGCGCACGATCTCCAGCAGCTTGCGGAACGATGCCTCCGGCTGGTCGTGGCGATACACCGGCAGATCGCCCAGCTGGTAGGCATTGGAGAACGTCAGCAGCGCGCCGGCCATGCGCAGCAGCTCCTGGTGCAGGCGCTCGGGATGCAGCTGCGGATGGTGCAGCAGGTGCGCCAGTGCACTGAACGAGCTGTTGATGGTGTGCAGCAGCCAGAACGAAGCGATGTCGCCGGAGCGGAATTCGATGATGTTCTGCGACGTCTGCCGGTGCAGGCCGTACAGCGCGTCCACCTTGGCCTGCAAGGCATCGAGCACGGCGCGCAGTTCGCGGTGCAGGAACGGCGACGCCTGCAGCTGCGCACACGGCGGGATGAACTCGTCGTCCAGTTCGAAGCCACCACTGGACGTGCGGCGTACGCGCGCCACCGGCACCGTGGCGTAGGCATCGCGCGGCTGGTCGTCGGTGAGCAGCTTCACCGCCTTGCTGAGGAAGGCCAGTTCGGCCTCCACCGCGTCGGTGAACAGATCCTGCGTATCGCGGTTGGCCTGCCGATAGCGGGCCAGCACGGTGCCTTCGGCATCGGCGCAGTTGGCGCCATCGTCGCGCAGCAGCGGCAGTGCCAGGTAGACCACCGTGGACTGCACGCCGGGCGGCAGGTCCTGCAGCGACACCGCATCGGGCAGGCTGTCATGGGCAGGCGCGTCGTAGGTCTCGCCATCGGGGAACACGGCCGACAGGTCGAGCGGGCGCAGCGTGCCGCCGGACAGCGCATGGGGATCGAAACGCACCCGGCGCGCACCCCAGGCATATGGGTGCAGCGTCTGCGAAAGATCCTGCAGCCGCGCTTCGTGATAGGCGTCCTGACGCTGGAAATGCTGGGGGCGCAGGAACAATCCTTCACCCCAGAGAACCTTCGACATCCTGCTTACATAAGCCACGTTCAATCCTTGGAAATAGCTCGAAAATATCGTCCGCGAGGGCCGATCCCGCCATTCTCACCTTCCGCTGTGGCGAGAACCCCTATCCAGCAATGTGAAAGTGTGAGTTGGTTCTCACATTAAACGCGCGGGGGCAAACGTTGCGTGCGGGAATACTATCGCATCGGCCAAATCGAGTGCCAGAATTCCGGCGCGGAATCACTTCGCACCCGCACAGCGGATCGATGCAAGACTGCCTGGATCGCCGGAAATCCGTGTCAACAAGGCCTTGCTGTCACTGGTCAGCGCACAGGCATGGATACCGATGGTGACACCGTCCTGCGGAAGCGTCTTGCCCTTTGTATCGAAGGCCAGGCGCCAGCGATTCTCGGCCGGGGCGCGGAACAGGGCGACCACGCCGAGCACTGCACTTCCTTCACTCAACTGCTCGGACAATTCCTGCCGGGCACCGGGGGTGAGTACCACTTCGTTGACCGACAACAGGTCCGCACCGAGCGCTGCCTGCTCGCCGGCCTGGTCCAGGAAGGCGTTGAAGGGCGCTTGTTCGAAGCGTTGCAGGCTGCGCAGGTGGTAGATCTTGACCACCGCAGCGGTCGCCCGCTTGTCATTGCCGGCATTGAGGTTGCTGCCGGCATACAGGCGCAGCGGAATCACTGGCGGCGCCTGCGGCTTTTCCTCGCGGATGCCGACGGCCTGCAGTGTCTTGTCCATTGCTTTGCCCAGCTTGCTGTCGCTGGCGCACCCGGCCAGTGAGCTGGAAACAATCACGGAGAAAATCGTGACGGAGATCACGCGTTTGAATCGGAAGAGTTGCGCATTCATGTGTAGTCGGCGGGCTCGGGGTGCGGGGGTGAAAAGTGCGCGTATAACGGTTTCTGCTCGCGGATATCACATCGGGATGTGAAGAGTGTGTCTATCAATTTCGCCGTATTCTTGACGAAATTCACTATACCGACGCGTATTCGCGAATGTACACTGCCGCCGACAGGGGCAGGAATCCCGTGCGTTGTATCGGCGGAGATTCGGCTTCCTTTAGGAACTAATTTCGACGAGGGATCACTATGGAAGTGAAGGCAATGGGGAAGGCTGTGTACCGGCCGATGTTCGCGCTGATGATGTTGTCGGGCCTGGCGGCCTGCGCATCGGCACCGAAGAAGGCCGAGGTGGTGCCGTTCGAAACCACGCTGAGCAACGCGGAGGCGCAGGTCACCACCGGTGGTGCCGATGCCGCGATCAGTGCGTTCGAACTGGCGGCCAAGGCCGACCCGACGCGCAAGGAGCCGTGGGTGCGCATCGCACAGCTGCAGTTCGACCAGGGCCAGTACGCCCGTGCGATCGTCGCGGCGGAAGAGGTGCTCCAGCGTGATCCCAACGATCTGGTCGCCGATGGCGTGATCACCGTTGCTGGTTTCCGTGTCGCCAACCAGTCGCTCACCCGCCTGCAGGGCCGTGGTGCACTGGCGTCGGACACCGCTCGCAAGGAAGCGCAGACCCTGGCCACCACGCTGCGCAACACCATGGGTGACGCCATTCTCGATCCGACCCCCAAGCCCAAGCCGCGCGCCCGCACCCGGGCCGGTCGTGCTGTCGCTCCGGCCGCTGCCACGCAGCCCGCCGCCACGCAGCCGGCCAAGCCCGCCGCCCGCTCGAACAACTCCGATCCGTTCCAGAACATCGGCAACTGATCCGGAACCGGCCCCAGTCAGGAGACACTCATGGCCAAGAAGGAAAGCATCCAGAAGCGACTGCAGAAGATCCGCCCGCCGCGCGTCCAGCTCACCTACGATGTGGAGAAGGGTGACGCGATCGAGCAGAAGGAACTGCCGTTCGTGGTCGGCGTGATGGGCGATTTCAGTGGCAATCCGGAGCAGCCGCTGCCGAAGGTCAAGGATCGAAAGTTCGTCAACGTCGACCTGGACAACTTCGACGAAGTGATGGAAGGCGTGGCGCCGCGGGCGGTGTACCGCGTGCCCAACAAGATCAGCGACGAAGGTGGCGAGTTCGGCGTCGAGCTGAAGTTCAAATCCATCGAGGACTTCCGCCCCGAGGCGGTGGTGCAGCAGATCGAGCCGCTGCGTCGCCTGCTCGAATCGCGCACCAAGCTGGCCGACCTGCGCAACAAGCTGGCCGGCAATGAAAAGCTGGAAGACCTGCTGACCGATGTGCTCAACAACACCGAGCAGCTGAAGAAGCTCGGCGTGACCAAGGAGGACTGACCGATGTCAGCTGAAGCCAGCCAACTGGCCACCCAGGCCGCCGTCGCCGAAGACGTGGGCCTGCTCGACCAGATCGTCGAGAAGAGCAAGGTCGCCAAGTCGCAGACCGAACACGATCGCGCCAAGGACCTCATTTCCGCATTGGCGAAGGAAGTCCTGGACGGGACCGTTGTGGTCTCCGACAACCTCAACCTCACCCTGGATGCGCGCATCGCCGAGATCGACCGGATCATCTCCGAGCAGCTCAGCGCGGTCATGCACGCCGAAGCGTTCCAGAAGCTGGAAGGCAGCTGGCGCGGGCTGCACTACCTGTGCCAGCAGACCTCCACCGGCCCGAACATGAAGATCAAGGTCTTCAATTCGCCGCAGAAGGACCTGGTGAAGGATTTCAAGTCGGCGATCGACTTCGATCAGAGCGCGTTGTTCAAGAAGGTCTACGAAGAAGAGTTCGGCACCTTCGGTGGCGCGCCGTTCGGTGCGCTGATCGGTGACTACTTCCTCGGCCGCCAGCCGGAGGACATGTACTTCATCGAGCAGATGTCGCACGTCGCCGCCGCAGCACATGCGCCGTTCATCTCTGCTGCCAGCGAGGGCATGTTCGGCCTGGAGACGTTCACCGACCTGGGCAAGCCGCGCGACCTGGCCAAGGTGTTCGACACCGTCGAATACGCCAAGTGGAAGTCGTTCCGAGAGAGCGAGGACAGCCGCTACGTCGGCCTGACCATGCCGCGTTTCCTCGGCCGCTTGCCGTACAACCCGAAGGATGGCACCACCGTCGAAGGCTTCAACTTCGTCGAGGACATCGACGCGGCCGACCACGGCAAGTTCCTGTGGTGCAACACTGCCTACGCGATGGGTGCACGCCTGACCCAGGCCTTCGAGAGTTTTGGCTGGTGCGCCGCCATCCGCGGCGTGGAAGGCGGTGGCCTGGTCGAAGACCTGCCCACCCATACCTTCCGCACCGACGATGGCGAAGTGGCATTGAAGTGCCCGACCGAGGTGGCCATCACCGACCGTCGTGAAAAGGAACTCAGTGACCTCGGCTTCATGCCGCTGGTGCACTGCAAGAACACCGACTACGCCGCGTTCTTCGGCGCCCAGTCGGCACAGAAGCCGAAGAAGTACAACACCGATTCGGCCAACGCCAACGCGATCCTGTCTGCGCAGCTGCAGTACATCTTCGCGGTCTCGCGCATCGCCCATTACCTCAAGGCGATGATGCGCGAGAAGATCGGCAGCTTTGCTTCGGCGGGCAACGTCGAGGAATTCCTGAACCGTTGGATCGCCCAGTACGTGCTGCTGGACGACAACGCATCGCAGGAAGCCAAGGCGCAGTTCCCGTTGCGCGAAGCATCTGTGCAGGTTTCGGAGGTGCCGGGCAAGCCTGGTGTCTACCGCGCGGTGGCCTTCATCAGGCCGCATTTCCAGCTCGATGAGCTGTCTGTTTCGTTGCGTCTGGTCGCCGAACTGCCGGCGTCCGCGAAAAAGTCGTAACGGTTTGCTGTAACTGAAGCGTCCAGGGGAGTCCGCTCCCCGGATTGCAGTGACGCTTATTTCAAGAGGGCGTAGCCCCCCTTAACCGCCAGGCCCGCGCCTGGCACATCAAATCTCACGGAAGAACGGAATTTAGGAGACCAGATATGCAGCACGCTTTCCTCTCGATTGACACCATCAAGGGCGAGTCGCACGACGACAAGCACAAGGACTGGATCGAAATCCAGTCGTTCTCGCAGGATCTGTTGCAGCCGCGTTCGGCCACCGCGTCGACGTCCGGCGGCACCACCGCTGCCCGCGTGAACCTGTCCCCGATCGAAATCACCAAGTCGATCGACCTCGCCTCCACGGCCCTGAATCAGGCCGCCTCCAACGGCACCACCTTCCCCAAGGCGCAGATCCAGTTCATGCGCGCTGACAAGGACGGCAACGCGATCAATTACTACACGGTCGAGCTGCTGAACGTGCTGGTCCACCGCGTCACCACGACGGTGGACAAGGAAGGCATGCCGCAGGAAGTTGTTCAGCTGAGCTTCGGCGCCATCAAGTGGACTTACCAGCAGCAGAAGCCGGAAGGCGGCGTTGGTGGCAAGACCGTGGCGCAGTGGAGCGCAACCAAGAACATCCCCAACTACACCGTGTGATGTTGTGTCGCTGCGATGGCGCCTTGTGCGCCATCGCAGTCTGATCGTCGGGTGGGGCCAGGAACGGCCCTGCCTTTGCTGCACCGTTGCCGCCCGCACGGATGCCGAACCTGAGTGGATCATCCAATGAAGGGACTCGAACCCAGCCTGCTGGAAAAACTGTTCGACGACGCCCCCAAGCAAACGGGCGCCGGGCCGGTTTTCAAGTCCGTCTCGCTTGAGCAGTACAAGGAATCCATCGCCCGCGACCTGGAGGGCCTGCTGAACTCGCGCGCCGCGTTCCAGGAAGGCGACATGAAGGAATTTCCCAATTGCCGGCAATCGCTGCTGACCTACGGGCTGGCGGATTTCTCGGCAATGAGCCTGGCCAATGCCTACGACCGTGCGGCGATCTGCCGTTCGCTGGAGCAGGCCGTGGCACGCCACGAGCGCCGCCTGCGCAACGTCAACGTACACCTGGATGCCGGCAACCAGTTTGCCGGCGGCCTGCATTTCACCATCCACGCGCTGCTCGACCTGGAGCCTGCACGTGAGCCGGTCAGTTTTGACGCCATGCTGCAGCCGTCGACCCTGCAGTACCAAGTCACCCGCGCACGCCGCACGCAGGCCGCCTGATGCAGGATCTGCTGCCCTACTACGAGCGGGAACTGGCCTATCTGCGTCGTTACGGGCGCGAGTTCGCCGAGCGCTACCCGAAGATCGCCGGTCGCCTGCAGCTGTCTGCCGAGGGCAGCCAGGACCCGCATGTCGAGCGCCTGATCGAAGCCTTCGCGCTGCTCAGTGCGCGCGTATCCAAGCGCATCGAGGATGACTATCCCGAGTTCACCGATGCGCTGCTGGACGTGCTGTATCCGCATTACCTGCGGCCGTTTCCGTCCTGTTCGATCGCCCATTTCGACATGGAAGGCGTGGCCTCCAAGTTGAGCGCGCCGGTCCGCGTGACGCGTGGCACCGCCCTGCAGAGCCGCCCGGTGCGGGGCGTGCCCTGCGATTTCCGCACCGCGTATGACGTGGTGCTGGCCCCGATCGGCGTGCAGCAGGTGGTGTACCGCAGCGTGGCCGACGCGCCAATGGCCACCACCTTGCCAGCCGGCAGTGGCGGCCAGATCTCGATGGGTTTCCAGCTGCTGTCCGACCAGCTTGGCTTCCATCAACTCGGTACCGATCGCCTGCGGCTGTTCCTCGACGGCGAGCCGTCAGTGCGTGCCGCGCTGCGCGACGCGCTGATGCTGGGCGTCAAGGCGGCCTACGTGGAGTCCGATGGTGATGGCCGCTGGCGTCGCCTGGACAGCGTGCCGCTGAGTCCGGTCGGCTTTGCCGAGGATGAAGCGCTGATCGACTTCCCGGCGCGCTCGCATCCGGCCTACCGGCTGCTGACCGAGCTGTTCGCCTATCCGGAGAAATTCGGTTTTGTGGACCTGCACCTGCCGGCACTGACGGCCAGCGCCAGCCGCCGCTTCACCCTGCATCTGGTGCTGCAGACGCAGGGCCAGGAGCGCGACAACACGATGGTGCTGGAGGAGCTGGGGCCGCACAACCTGAGGTTGGGCTGCACGCCGATCGTCAACCTGTTCCGGACCAGTGGCGAGCCGATCCGGGTCACCCATCGCACGGTGAACTATCCGGTGCTGGCCGACGCCCGCCGCGCCTTTGCCTACGAGGTGCACTCCATCGATTCGGTGCACCGCATCCGGCAGACGCCGCAGGGCGAGCTGATCCAGGCGTTCCGTCCGTTCTACTCGCTGCATCATGGTGAAGACCCCGAGCGCACCGGCCAGTATTGGGTCGCCCGTCGCGATGAGGATGTGGCCCGGCAGAGTCCCGGGTTCGAGACCGAGATCAGCTTCGTCGACCTGTCGTTCAATCCGGTGCTGCCGCAGACCGATACGGTCAGCCTGGAGCTGACCTGCAGCAACCGCGATCTGCCCAATCAGCTGGCCTTCGGCGTTGCCGGGGGTGACCTCAACATCGAAGGTGGCAGCCCGGCCAAGGCGATCAGCCTGCTGCGCAAGCCAACCAAGCCGCTGCGCTTCCGCCACGGTCGCAATGCGCAGTGGCGCCTCATCTCCCACCTGTCGTTGAACCAGCTGTCGCTGACCGCCAGCGGCCTGCCTGCGCTGAAAGAGATGCTGCGCCTGTACGACCTGTCCGGCAGCAGCGTCTCGGCGCGGCAGATCGACGGCATCCTTGAACTGCAGCAGACCCCGGTCACGACCTGGATGCATGGCCGCCAGTTCGCTTCGGTGGTGCGAGGACTGGAGATCCGCCTGACTCTCAATGAAGCCCATTTCGTGGGTACCGGTGTGGCCGCCTTCGCCCAGGTGATGGACCACTTCTTTGCACTGTACGTGCATGCCAACAGCTTTACCCGACTGGTGCTGGTGTCCGGCGACAGCGGAGAGGAGATCGTCCGATGCCCAGCGCGCAGCGGCGAATCGATCCTGGCGTAGCCCAGCAGCTGCTCACCGAACCGCACCGCTTCCAGTTCTTCCAGGCGGTGCGGTTGCTGGAGCAGGTCTTCCAGCGGCAGGGCGTCAAGCCCGGCCAGGCCGTGCCGATGCGGGTGCGCTTCCGTAACTCGCTGTCCCTGGGGTTCCCGGCCACCGAACTGGCGGCCGACGGCGAGGTGTACTCGCTCAAGGGCGAGCGCCTGCAGGGCCACGAGGCGATCGAGCAGGCGCTGCACGGCGAGGAGCTGGCCGAAGTCCATCTGACCCCGCAGTTCATGGGCCTGCTGGGTACCGCCGGTGCATTGCCGCTGCACTACACCGAAACCCTGCAGCTGCGTGAGCTGTACCAGCGCGACCGCACCGCACGCGCCTTCCTGGACATCTTCTCGACCCGCGCGGTGTCGTTGCACTACGCCGCATGGAAGAAGCACCGCCTGGCGCTGCAGTACGAGCTGGATCGTCGCGAGCGCTTCCTGCCGCTGGTGCTGTCGCTGCTCGGCATGGGCATGAGCGAGCTGCGCGATCGCCTGCACGAGGGCGAGGGAGAGATCTTCGATCAGGCCGTGGCCTACTACGCCGGCGCGGTGCGCCAGCGTCCGGTCTCGGCCATGCTGATGCAGCGGGTGCTTTCCGATTACTTCCAGGTTCCGCTGCATCTGGAGCAGTTCGTCGGTGCGTGGTATCGCGTTCCCACGGGGCAGGCGACCCGCCTGGGCCAGGCCAACGCCGTACTGGGCGCCAGCGCGCTGGCCGGTGACAGGGTCTGGCAGCGCGACCTGCGCCTGCGCCTGCGCATCGGACCGCTGCGCCGCGATCAGTTCGATGCGTTCCTGCCCGGTGGCAGTGCCGCCGAGGCGCTTGCCAAATGGCTGTCGCTGTTGACCGGCGGCATCCTTGAATACGAAGTGCGCCTGGTCCTGCGCGCCGAAGATGTGCAGGGCAGCGCACTTGGCGGCGGTGGCGGCGTCCGCCTCGGCTGGGACAGCTACCTGTGCACCCAGGCGCAGACCACCTCGCGTGAGGACACCACCTATGGCATCCACACGTTGCAATGACACAGCGCCGATGGCGTCCGCGCCGCCGGCCCCCGAACGGTTCCAGCAAGGAGTGCGCGTTTCCGCATGAGCATCAACCTCAAGACCCTGATCAGCAAACTGGACGACACCTGCCGGCTGGCCGCCGAACGGGCAGCGAACCTGTGCATGGCGCGTGGCAACTACGAGGTGGACCTGGAGCACCTGTTCCTGGCCCTGCTTGAGCAGCCGCAGAGTGATTTCGTGCTGATCGCGCGGCGCAGCGGGATCCTGCCCGAATCGCTGGAGCGCGACCTCAACGACGAGATCAGCCAGTTCAAGACCGGCAACAGCCGCACGCCGGTGTTCTCCCAGCACATTCCCAAGCTGTTCGAGCATGCCTGGCTGATCGCCTCGCTGGATTCGGAGACCACCCGCATCCGCAGTGGTCACCTGCTGCTGGCGCTGCTGACCGAACCAGACCTGTCGCAGCTGGCGTATCGCGGGTCGAAGCTGTTCGTGCGCTTCAAGCGCGACGAGCTCAAGCACGACTTCGCCAAGCTCACCGAGGGCTCGCAGGAAGCGGTGCAGACCGTGCGCTTCGCCGACGCATCGGCGTCGGGCGAGGGCGATCAGGAGCAGGGCGCGGTGCCCGGTGAGGCCAAGGGCGGCCTGTCGAAGACGCCGGCGCTGGACCAGTTCACCACCAACCTGACCCAGCGGGCACGCGACGGCAAGATCGACCCGGTGATCGGCCGCGATGGCGAGATCCGCCAGGTGATCGACATCCTGATGCGTCGCCGCCAGAACAATCCGATCCTCACCGGCGAGGCCGGCGTCGGCAAGACCGCCGTGGTCGAAGGGCTTGCCCGCCGAATCGCCGACAAGGATGTCCCCGACGTGCTGCAGGGCGTCGAGCTGCACACCCTGGACATGGGGCTGCTGCAGGCCGGTGCCAGCGTCAAGGGCGAATTCGAGAATCGCCTGAAGAACGTGATCGACGAGGTCAAGAAGAGCCCGCATCCGATCATCCTGTTCATCGATGAGGCGCACACGATGATCGGCGCCGGCGGCACCGCCGGCCAGAACGATGCGGCCAACCTGCTGAAGCCGGCGCTGGCGCGCGGCGAGCTGCGCACCATCGCCGCCACTACCTGGGGTGAGTACAAGAAGTACTTCGAGAAGGACGCGGCGCTGGCCCGGCGCTTCCAGGTCGTCAAGGTCGAAGAGCCCAGCGAAGCGCTGGCCGCAGCGATGCTGCGCGGCATGGTCGGGCTGATGGAATCGCACTTCAACATCCGCGTGCTGGATGAGGCGGTGACCGAGGCGGTGCGTCTGTCGCACCGCTACATCAGCGGTCGCCAGCTGCCGGACAAGGCGGTGAGCGTGCTCGATACCGCGTGCGCCAAGGTGGCATTGGGGCAGAGTGCGACGCCGGCCATCATCGAAGACACCCGCAAGCACCTGGATCGCCTGCAGGCGGAGATCGGTGCACTGCAGCGCGAGACCGCTGGCGGCAGTGACCAGCATGGGGAACGCCTGGCCGAACTGCATGCGCAGCAGGCCGAAGCGCAGGCCGTGCTGGCCAGCAACGAAGAGCGCCTGGGCCGCGAACGTGACCTGGCCAGCCGCATCGCCACCCTGCGCCAGCAGATGGAGCAAGGCGAAGCCGTGCCGGGCGAGGCCGAGCCGGCCAGTGACGAAGGCGATGGTGATGTCGCCGTGGCCAAGCCGGCCGCCAAGCGTGGCAAGGCGAAACCGGAACTGTCGCCGCAGCACGCCGAACTGGCGCGGTTGCAGGCCGAGCTGCGCGAGCTGCAGGGCGAGACACCGATGGTGCCGCTGCAGGTGGATGGCACCGTCGTGGCCGAGATCGTTTCGGCCTGGACCGGCGTGCCGCTGGGCCGCATGGTCAAGGACGAAATCCGCACCGTGCGCACCCTGGGTACGCTGCTGGTCGAACGCGTGATCGGCCAGGACTATGCGCTCGACGCGATCGCCCAGCGCGTGCGCACCGCGACCGCCAAGCTGGAAGACCCGAACAAGCCGCGCGGCGTGTTCATGTTCGTCGGCCCGTCCGGCGTCGGCAAGACCGAGACCGCGCTGGCGCTGGCCGACATCCTGTACGGCGGCGAGCGCAAGCTGGTCACCATCAACATGAGCGAGTACCAGGAAGCGCACAGCGTGTCGGGCTTGAAGGGCTCGCCGCCGGGTTATGTAGGCTACGGCGAAGGTGGCGTGCTGACCGAAGCGGTGCGCCGCAACCCGTACAGCGTGGTGCTGCTGGACGAGGTCGAGAAGGCCCATCCGGACGTGCTGGAGATGTTCTTCCAGGTGTTCGACAAGGGCATGATGGATGACGCCGAAGGCCGTGAGATCGACTTCCGCAACACGCTGATCATCCTCACCTCCAACATCGGCTCCTCGCAGATCATGCAGGCCTGCCTGAACAAGCCGGCCGATGAAATTCCCGGTGCCGAGGCGCTGTCCGAAGCGCTGCGCCCGGTGCTGATGCGCACCTTCAAGCCGGCCTTCCTCGGCCGCCTGAAAGTGGTGCCGTACTACCCCATCAACGATGACGTGCTGGCGCAGATCATCATGCTCAAGCTCGGCCGCATCCGCGACCGCGTCATCGCCAACCACAAGGCCACCTTCAGCTGGGACGACAGCCTGGTGGAGGCCGTGCTTGCACGTTGCACCGAAGTGGACTCGGGTGCGCGCAACGTTGACCACATCCTCAATGGAACCCTGCTGCCGGAAATCGCCGAGAGCGTGCTGGCGGCAATGGCCGAAGGGAATCGGATCAACGCCATCAAGGTCACCGCCGGCAAGAAGGGTGACTTCAAATACAAAGTGTCATGACACTGAGCAGAAGGAGAACGCTGATGGAATTCTATGGATTTGACCGCGACGCGGCCCTCAACCACTGCGACAGCCTGGAACTGGGCCTGGGTCGCGAACTGGACCGCGTGCGTGCCTGGAACCGGCTGCGCCCGGAGCATGTGATCGAACTGCTGGATACCGCCGTACCGGCGGCCCGCCAGGACGCCCGCAACATCGCCGCACAGATCAGCCGCGGTTCCTGGCGCATCCACATGGACGCCCCGGTGGTCGGCAAGCCGCAGCTGGTGAGCAACGTGCGCGAACTGCAGATCACGGCCGGTGGTCGCGACTACCGCCTGAAGATCAGCGAGGGCGTGCGCCTGCAGCTGGAAGAGATCGTCCAGGCCGCCTGATGGCCGTGCGTGCCTGTCGCCCCTGCCGGGGCGCAGGCCGCGTGGAAGCGGGAAGCGGAGGCAACCGATGCGCACGTCGCATGCAGACCACCTTGAAGTAGGGGACGTCGGGAAAACACCATGGACCTGGTAAACAACCTGCGGGCAGCCTTGGCCGGCCCCTCGCACGCACAGCGCTTCCTGCGGCTGCACACGTCGCTGGGAAGCGACGTGCTGGTCGCCGAAACCCTCGATGGCGTCGAGCAGATCGACGGCCCCGGATTCCAGTGGACGATCACCGCCCTGTCGCTGGACGCCGGCCTGCAGCTGGCACCGCTGATCGGGCAGGGCGCGCTGCTGCAACTGCAGCAGGCCGATGGCAGCGTGCGCCCGCTGCATGGCCGCATCACCGCCGCCGAGCGGCTGGGCAGCAATGGCGGCCTGGCCCGCTACCGGCTGCGCCTGCAACCGTGGCTGGCGTTCCTGTCACAGCGGGTGGACAGCTACGTCTTCCACGACAAGACCGTGGTCGAGATCGTCGAGGACCTGTTCGCCGACTACAGCGGGCTGGCCCCGGCCTGGCGGTGGTCGCTGGGGGACGCCAGCCAGTACGCACGACGCAGCCTGACCACCCAGTACCAGGAGAGCGACCTGGCCTTCGTCCAGCGCCTGCTGGCTGAAGAGGGCATCTATTACTGGTTCGAGCATGCCGGCGAGCCCGGTGGCACGGACTTCGGCGCGCACACGCTGGTGCTGGCCGACCACAGCCACGACACCGCCGAGCTGGGCAGCGTGCGCTTCCATCGCCGCGACGAAAGCGAGCGCAGCGACAGCGTGCAGCAGTGGTCCACCTCGCACCGCTGGCGACCGGGCAAGGTCGAGCGTGCGACCTGGGATTACCGCACCCTGGAGCGGCGCCAGGCCAGCGCCGAGGCCGCGCAGAACAACGACCTGGGCATCGTCGACCGCGACACCTGCGGGCCCTATGGCTGGCAGGACAACGCCCGCGGCCAGCGCCGCGCGCAGCAGCACCTGGATGCGCTGCGCGTGCGCGCGCATACCATCGACGGTGCCGGCCAATGGCGGGCACTGGCGCCGGGCGCGCGCTTCGGCCTGTCGCAGCATCCGCAGGTGGGCGAGGACGCGCAGTTCCTGTGCCTGTCGGTACACCACCAGGCACGCAACAACCTCGATGCCGACGTGTTCGATGCCTTGGAGCAGGCCCTGGGTCCGTCCAGCGTGACCGCGCCGGACCTGCCGGGCGCGCTGTCCGGTCTGGCCAATGGGCAGGCGTCGGGCGAAGTATCCACCGCGTTCTACGACAACCGCTTCGTCGCCATTCCGGCCGAGGTGAGCTATCGCCCGCAGACCGAAGACGGCCACGGCGCGCACCTGCATCCGCGCCCGACCATCACCGGCACGCTCAGCGCGATCGTGGTCAGCGACGGCGAGCCGCTGCTGTCCGACCGCGACCACCGCATCAAGGTGCAGTTCCCGTGGCAGCGCGGCGGCAACGCCAGCAGCGGCCTGGCCCATCCCGGTGGCGACGACAACGCCCCTGCCAACGGCGGCGCCTGGACCTGGGTGCGGGTGATGACCCCCTGGGCCGGCGACAACTGGGGCGGCGTGGTGCTGCCGCGGCGCGGGCAGGAAGTGCTGGTGGCGTTTCTGGAAGGCGACATCGACCGCCCGGTGGTGGTCGGTGCGGTCTACAACGGCCGTGGCCAGCAGGACGCGCAGCACAACCAGATCAACGGCGGCGGCGCCAGCGCCACCGGCAACGCCGCGGCCTGGTTCGAGGGCAATGACCACGCCGCGGTGTATACCGGCTTCAAGAGCCAGGCGCTGGCCGACAGCCAGGGTGGCACCGGCGGCTACCAGCAGCTGCGCTTTGATGACACGCCCGGACAAGGCCGCGCGCAGCTGTCCACCACCCAGCACGAGACCACGCTGACCCTGGGCCATCTGAAGGGCGGCCAGGACAACGTGCGCGAGGGCGAGCGGGGCTTTGGCGTGGAACTGTCCACCCAGGCCCAGGGCGCACTGCGCGCCGGCCGCGGCCTGCTGCTGACCACCGAGCAGGGCACGCCGCAGATGGCCGCGCCGCAGGCACTGAGCCAGCTGCAGGAAAGCCAGCAGCTGCTGCAGCAGCTGGCAGAATCGGCCGCCAACCAGCAGGCGCAGTTGCCTGATGACCCGACCGAACTGCCGGTGGATGCCACGCTGACCGAGTTGCAGGAGGCGCTGCGCGCCACCCACAGCGGCAGTGCCGCCGGCAGCATCGCCGGCGGCGACGGCGAAGCGCCCGGCTGGAGCGCGCCGGTGCTGCTGGGCAGTGGCGTGGCCGGCGTGCTGAGCCTGACCCCGGCCGACCAGGTCTGGGTAAGCGGCACCCACACCACGCTGGCCAGCGGTGTGGCGCTGAACTGGATGACGCAGGGCTCACTGACGATGGCGGTGGCCGGCGGACTGGTGCTCTATACCGCCGGCGTGCAGCCCAGCGGTGAAAGCCCGAACCAGGAGCGCGGCATCGCGCTGCATGCCGCGCAGGGCAAGGTGAGTGCACGGGCGCACAAGAACCAGATGATCGTGGCGGCCAAGACCCAGGTGCGTATCGCCAGTACTGAAGCGGATGTGCAGCTGTCGGCACCGAGCAAGCATCTGCTGGCGACGGCGGCGGGTGCCTATATCCGGATCGAGGGCGACAACATCGAGCTGGGCGCGCCCGGCAAGGTGGAGTTCAAGGCGAGCCAGCGGGACTGGGTGGGGCCGGCGAGTGTGGCGGGGGAGGCGAAGGTGCCGAGTGCCACCCTCGACAAGTGCAACGAGGCAAGCGTAGACGCGGCAAAGGCAGGGGCTGCAAATGTCGCGCTATGACGACCGGTTCGACGTTCTGGTGGCGCTGCGTGACCAAATTGCAGCATCCGCGCAGCCGTGGTTTGTCTTGATCGACCCAATGTCGCGTACTGATCTGAGTTGCATTGACCAATTCAATAGGCAGAAGCACCTGGTCGATTTGACGAGCTATGGCCTTGACAGGGCACTCTGCCCCTATGTCGTCAGAGTTCTGGGAAGTCGAGACGAGCTCCTTGAAGAGACCGTGTCGCTGGCATGGGAGCGACGCCAGGATTGGCAGGAGCCGCAGCCCGTCTGCGGCTGGTTGTCTTCAGAGCTGTCTCCGGGTTCGATCGCTCTTTCCATCAAACAGATGGCCGTTACGCGCACGAGGGATGGGAATAGGAATCTGAAAAGATTCTACGATCCGAGAGTAGTCCAGCATGCATCTTTCTCAAAGTGCCCCGTCTATGCGCCAGATGGTTGGTTGCAATGGTTTCAGCTAGGCTTCGATGGAAACGCGCGCCTCGTTCCGCACAGGATGCCGGCTGCTGCTGATCGAGAGGGCATCATTTCAAGCGATTCAATCCATGAAGGGTGGGTGGTCCCCGCCGTTGCGGCGATCGCGCAACTGCAGCGTTTTGGTGAACGTCCATCTGCGTATGAACAACAACTGCAATTGGCAGTTCACTGTGGGATCGAGCTGGGGCTCCCGCCGGAGAATACGGCGGATGCCGTCAGTTTTCTCCTGCATAAAGTGCTGGTACATCCGGAAATTGAGCGGCATCCGACGGTTTGTATGTGGCTGAAGCAGGCAGCATCAGGAGAAGCGTCTTACGCGGATCAGAGCGCTGAAGCCTCGTCAAGTTGGTGGCGCGACGTGGAAAGCGGACAGTGGCAGAAGAACATCAAGGACGAATCGAGGGAGACGGGATATGGCTGATGGCGCCGCGATTGCGGGAAGTGTCAAGCGTTCGGTACAGAACACGGCACCCTTTGGCGACTGCAAGAAGTGCGACAAGGCAGGTTTTCCGATCCTGCCAATGCGCTTTGCCTACACACCGAAAGAAACGGTAGCCCAGACCCAGGCGGCGAGCCTCGATGGTCAAGACTACAGTCTGAGTGCTGGGGTGCTTGCATTACGCATGCTGAGCCAAGGCTACCTTTACATGCTGGATGAGCGTGGTGCGGGTACCTGGAGGTCGTTCGTAGTGGGCGCCGACGGCTCACTTTCTGAAATGACGTCGACAACAACCGCGGAACCAACCGAAGCGCAATGTGGAAGGACTGACCACAATGTGCGTTCGGCCGCATTCTCGATTCGGGATCCGAAGCAGGCTAAGCGAATCTGGCTGGCCTACTTCAGTGTCGTGCAGACCGAGCATCAGCTCGCAGTGTACGAAGCTGGGTTGCTAGGAAAGGCGATGCCTGAGCGAAGCTCGGAAGATCCCGACATCGATCCCACCTACGTGGAAAGGCGCTTTCAGGTCTACTCGGTTCCTGACTTGATGTCCGCCGCAAAAGCCGGATCGCTTGCGCATCCTCAGGCATGCCTTTTTGGAAAGGGCCTGGGAAAGTTGAGCGAGTATGCTGCTGAATTCACAGGGAAGCACCAGGTGTATGCCGAGAGCATTACGCCCGGAGCCGATTATTCTGGGCGAGCTTCAGCTATTGCCTCGCGAATGGCGGGAATGCACGAAGGTGGCGGTGTTGCGGTTTACCTGCACGATCCGATGGGTATTGCCATGGAAATTCGGCATTTTGCAAGCCTGCGGCGCCTGAGTATCGAAAGAATCAATCAGAAATACAGCAGGCAGATCGCAGTCAAGCGTTTGATCGAGCAGATTGGGGCCTCTTGGAAAGCTGGTGGCGCCGAAAAGGCCGAAGAGTGGGTCGAGGACTATCTGGACAAAATAGACTCGTCGAAGATTGAAAGCTTCGAGTCAAGTTTCAAGGCGGAGATTGGAAACCTTCCGGAACTGCTGGACGCACATGTCGAGGATTGCAGCTCCTTCGCGAACGGCTGGGCTTTGCAGACGTGCGTAAAGCATGACTTCGACGTGGCTGAACCCGAGAGCGTTCTGGAGATGGTCTGTCAGACTGCAGCTGTACTGGGCGGTGGCGCACTCTGCGAAGCCGATCGCAAGAACATGGTCAAGGAATTTGAGAAGCCCGCTGAAAATAATCTCTGGTATTGGGTGATCACTGGCGGTCAGAAGAGCTTGCTTGCAAATATTGCAGAGAACAAGGCTGCTGATGTTCAGGGCATCATTAAATCAAGTTATAGCGTATATCAGTCGTGGCTTGACGAGCACGCAGCATTCACCGCGCAACTTCAGTCCCACTTGGCAGGGAACCCGCCGGACCCGAAGTGGAAGCCCGGCCCGGTGCGTGTCGCGGCCTATCGAAATGCATTGGCAACGGATGAAGCAATTCGAAACATGATTACCGGTGCGCAGGGAATGCTCACTGATATCAAGTTTGCTGGGTTCAAGAATCTGCGGGTTTTTTCCATCGCGGGTGCTCTGTGGTTCCGTACTGCAGTGCAGCCTGTTCTGGAAGTGGTCACCGTTGCGGATTTCATTCGCGATAACAAGGAGAGTGCATGGGGGCACAAGCTAGAGGCCAGGTTGCAGCGATCGGTGGACCCAGAAGGTGTGCGCCGATCCTCAATCAACCTTGCCGATGTCACGGATGAACTGGGGGAGGCTGGGCGGAAGAAGATTCCACTACTGCGGATACAGTGGGGTGACGTCATTGAGCTGGAATCTCTAACTGGACAGCAAGCGCGTGAAGTGAGTCGTCAGGTCAATCGCAGGGTGCGCGCTCAGAGTAAAGCAGCCGCGGCAGCGAGTCGTGGGCGAAAGTTCACAAGAACGCCGCTCAGTTCGAGTATGGAGAAAATATATGAGCAACTTCGTAAGCAGGGGCTGATTGAGCAAGCCGCCCAGCGCGCTCAGCGCGAGCTGGCTGATGAAGCCGCCCGTGTGACGGCTGCTCGCGCAAGAAATGCATCCGTATCTGTGGTTGCCGCGCCTGCTGCTATGCAGTCACTGCCCCGAGCAACGTCAGGAGGATGGAGCACCCGTGCAATTGCCCTGCTGAAGAATGGTGGCGCAGCTGGGAGCTTGGCAGTGTGGGCCGCCGGATTTCAAACTGTTGCCTTTATGGCCTCGTTGAAGGAAGTGGAGGACAAGCCCTCGGTTGAAGCATATGCAAAGATGGCCGCGTCGATCCTTGGTTTTAGTGGGGCTGCTCTGGAAGTGGCTGGTGCGATGCTTACTCTGCGTGCGTACTTGGCATCGAGAGTCGCAGGGGTTGTCGCCGTGCGGGCAACTGCGATCGGCGGTGTCCTTGGAGGTGCGGCGGGCATCATCGCGGGCGTGATGACTCTATCTGATGCCGCCGGTCTGATTGGGGACAAGGACTACGATGCAGGCAGCCGAATGATGGCTGCAGGTATTTTGCTGACTGTCAGTGGTGCTGCGACGATCGGTGGTGGCGCGGTGAGTTTGGGCCTTATTTCGCTAGGAGGTCCAATTGTATGGGCTATCATCGCTGTGGGCGCCGCAATTGCAGGTCTTTACTTTCTGGTGTCAGCTGAGGACAAGCGTGACAATCCGTTGCAGGTTTGGTTGAGGTCTTGTGTCTTTGGCATAAAGACCAAATATCAGAATGCTGAGGAGGAGCGGGCTGTTCTTGAGAAATTATTCGTTATACCGTTCTCCGTAACTGCGGTTTGGCGGCACGGACAATCCATCATGGGCTTCCGATTTGGAGGGACCGTGGACGTGGTCATTGATGCTCCCGATGTGGTGCCTGGAAAGGGTTGGCTGAGCTATAGCATTTCGCTTGAGATGGAAGATGGGCGTCTGTTGGAGGCATCCTCTAATCGGCCCATTGGCTCGGATTTGCGCCAGGGTTTGGTCGATATGTATCGCATTTCGGAAGGGCTTGAGGCTCAGAATAGAGGTTTGGCATCGCCGACAACCGGCGGAGCTACGCTTAGGAGGAGCGAGGCAAATGGCGTGATGTGGAGGGTGGTTTACGTCACGAATCAATTGAAGAGAGTGCGAGTTACTGCTCGGATGTGGCCGGATAAAAATAATAGCCCAGAGATCGTGTTACCAAGCGCTGCAGGAATAGTTGAATCAGTTGTTGCTGCAGATTGAGGTTGAGAAAAAGAAATGCGGATTGGTGACTGAATGAAGATTGACGTGATGGATATGAATGGCGCCGTGCAGGGGCGTGGCGGAAAGATGTATCCGCTGCTCTTGCGTCGCACCGAGGATGGCGGTCCTGATTTTATCCTCGACGTAAACGAGGATGCTTTAGTTGTTGTTCCGGACGTCAATTCAATTTCAGCTGGTAAAGGCATCGCGGTCATTTTGTTGTTCGCGATTGTTCTGATAATTGGCGTTGTTCTTGGATTTTTGCCGATGCTCTTGGAGGATGCATCGAAGTTGGTTTTTCCTTTAATTATGGTTTTTCTGGTTGCCGTCCTGGGTGCTGCGGCGGCCGTATTTGTTTTCAGGGCGGTGCGCAATGGTGATCGCCTGGAACCGATTCTTTTTAATAGGCTGGACCAGACCGTTACCCATTACAGTGGCTCTGAAGGCGAGGTCTACAATTGGAGTTCGCTAAAACCATTTATTCGTATCATTCAGGTTGTGCATGCTGCGGGTGGCTCGGTTACGTACCAGTTGATACTGGCGGACGTTGAGGATGATACCGGTAAAGTGCGCTCGGAATTTGTCGCGGGCAAGGGTGATCTGATAGGCGCGGGTGCTCATAGATTTGGGTTCTTTCAGGTTTTCATGGAGGGTTCCCTTTCCGATCTTCCCAGGTTCCAGTTGGTTTCGTCGCGCATGGGCTGGCTTAAGCGGATGGCGGTGAGTATCTGGACCTTAGGTGCGACTCGTAAGTGCTTGCTGGGTCAGCAGCCTTGGACGCCCGCTATCACGTTAGTAAGTTTGCTTTGGACCGTGTTGCTGATGCCATTTCAGCTGTCAGAGCTGATCGCCGCTTGGATTTCCAAGGGGCCATTCGGAGTTAAGGAAACGGGCCCTTGGCCGTCGCGATTTGATGCGTTGAAGGACGACTCTGTCCTGAAGTCGAAGGCGGATCGCTATGGCGACGTTACCCCTATTTCAAGGATAATAATTGTTATTGCGCTCGCCTTGGGGGTCTTCGTCTGGATACTTCTCTTCGGTCTCTTCTATTTCGCCATCCAGCGTTGAGTTACTCGATGATATGGATGGTGGGAGTCAATTGGCGCGGCGGCAGGAGTCTGGGTGGTTGTCTGCCCGGGCAGGCTCAGCGCAATAGTTGCGAGCAAGATGGCCCGCTGCTTTTCGCTCGCGACTGCGCCGCGTCGAGCGTGGCGGCCCTGCTATCAGGAGAGGCGGGCGGTAATGGTTGAATTGGGAGATTGCGTTTCGCCGCAAGTCGAAGTTCTGGATATGAGCAGGCCCGTCCAAGGGCAGGGCGGGGCAATGTATCCGCTGCTTCTGAACAGGGTGGAGGCGGGTGGTCCCGATTTCGTTCTGGATATAAATGATGAAGTGTTGATTGCTGCGCCCGATGTCGCCTCGGTTTCCGCTGGTAAGGGGGTGGCGATAATTTTTCTTTTCTCGCTTGTTCCCATAGATGCTGCAATCCTAAAATTAATTCCGAAAATGGCTGCGGCAGGGCAGGCGAACTCGATCCCGGTGGCTGTAATGGTCTTGGCATTGCTGCTAAGTGTCGCTGTCGGTATTAATGTGTTTAACGCAGTTCGAAGTGGTAACCGGGCCGAGCCACTTTTGATGGATAGGATCGAGAGGATTGTCACGGTTTTCAGTAAGGCAGGCGCAAATACATACGACTGGCGTGCTCTCAAGCCATTCATTCGCATTGTTCAGATTGTCCATGCTGCGGGTGGTGCAGTCACATATCAGCTAATCCTCGCGGATGTTGACGAAGATACAGGCGTTGTCCGATCAGAATTCATCGCGGCGAAGGGTGACCTCATTGGCGCAGGAGCTCAGCGCTACGGCTTCTTCAAGCAATTTATGGATGGGCCGCATGATGGGCTTCCTAAGTTCCAAATTGTCTCGCCTCGTATGTGCTGGGCGAAGCAACTAGCGGTGAGCATATGGACGGGTGAAATGCTCCGCCAGCGATGGATGGGGGAAAAGTCATGGACGCCCTGGCTGGTTATTTGCAACATGCTGTGGATCATGTTGATTACGCCATTGCAAGTCACAGAGCTGATTGGGGCTTGGATATCCAAGGGGCCATTGGGCTTGAAGGAAACAGGACCATGGCCGGGCAGGTTCGAGAGTATGGAGAGCAACTCCCCGCTGAAAGCAAAAGGCCGGCGCTATGCCGAGGTCACGAACAAGAGTAAGAGTCTTTTGCAGGTTTCCATGACGCTTGGCGTAATCGCTTGGATGGTGCCCATTGGTCTTTTTCTTAAAGTCGCGTTCCTATAGCAGGATGCTGTCAAGTCTGGCTGAGATCAGGAGTATTGATGATCCAGTGCAATTGACCGTTTCAGGCGACGCCGGAGTTGGGATTGGCGGGACAATCCCAGACTTGGCTTCCTGGAGAAACCATGGCCGCTGATCTGTACCGCGCTTGGCGTTGGGGCGGGCCTCTACATCATCTACTCGATCGAGCGCTCGTTGGGATGAATGTTCATCAACACGGGATTGCTCACCGGGTACCGGCCCGGTGCAAGGTTGCTTTCACGAACATGGGAGATGGGCGATGAGCCAGTTCGCCGGCTGGCTGGCCCAGCGCTACCGCAACAATCGCCCCCTGTCCAAGTATGAAGAAGGCGCCGATATGCGCCAGTTCGACTCCTCCACGTTTACACCAATCGATAAGGGCATCATCGGAATGGATGCCGACTGCATGGAGTACGTGGATCGGCATTTCTTGTACCGGGGGTGGGCTCTGATGGGCGGCAGCGTCTTTGTGAGCCTGGGTGCGATCTTCATCATTGCGATGCTGCATGCGGCGATCACTACCGAGAACAAAGCGCAGTCACTTGATGCTATCTATGTCGCCGCCGGCGTGATTGCGCTTGTTCTCGCGTTTTTGGGATTTGTCTTCTGGATGCTGATACTGCGGGATGTTTTCAGGTATCAGTACTACCCGATCCGCTTTGATCGAACCGCGCGTCAGGTGCATGTCTTCACAGGCGGACGCAACAAGGTGATCTCTGCACCCTGGTCGGATGTCCGCTTCATCATTGGCAGGGACAAACCGATGGGGCCCGACGAGGGTTACACCTACGACCTGAGAGGCATGGTGATGCGCGGCGATCAGGTCGTGCACACCTTTGCAGTAGGCTCGGATTGCGGTTCGAACCCCGCCGTTGTGCTCGCACACTGGGAAATGATCCGGCGTTTCATGGAAGAGGGGCGTTTCGCGCTTCCGTTTCCGCCATTGCAGCTCTATACATCGGTAGTGCCGAGCTTCCGCAATGCGTTCATCATTCATGTCTCTTCTGCGGGCGCAGGGCTGATGTGGATTGCACTGCCGCTCACCTTGCCCTGGGCGCTGTTCCGCTTCCTGGCGATGAAGTTGTGCCGAAGGCCCGTCTGGCCGGCGGCCGTGGTCCGTCGCGGAGCATCTGAGGCCTCCAGTGTGCCGCCGCTCCGCGCGCCGGCGGTGTACGGGCGGGTCGATCATGCAGGAGGGCGTGCAGATGAGATGGAGCGCTTCTGGAAAGAATCGATAGCCGCATCGATGGCTCGCAATGATGAGGTGCGGCAACTGTTGAAGAAACGCACGGACGAGGCACGGTGACGGCGATGGCTGGATTCCAGGTGCTTCCAGAGCGGAATGGTTACTGGGGCCATTTCCTGGCGGACGCGGGTCTGCCGGGATGCGCACGTGTGGGCCCTGGTCGCGCGGTTCAGTGGATCGATGAGAACTGCCTGGTGTTTTCGACCTGGAGGCGGTCCTCGAACCGGGGCTTTCTATTTGTGCTCTCGCTGATGGCGCTGCTACCGCTGTTCAGCATGGCGATGAACGTGATGCTGAGCATCAAAGGCGGGGCGCAAGGCTGGCCGCATCTGATAGTGCTGGCAGCGCTGTTTTTTGCCGGCATGATCGGCTGCCTCGCGTTGGCCCTTCATCTCTATCGCAAACCTGCGGAGCCGCCGGTGGTGCTCAGTCGGCGGCTTCGAAAGTTCTACGCTTGGTTGGGCCCAAGCAGGGGCTGGCAAAGTCTGGACTACGATACCGTGGTGCCCATCAGCAGATCGGATTCGGTCCGCGGCAAGCATGTGTCCATGCCAGTTCAAGTGCTTGCCGTCGTTGCGCTGGCGCCAGGCGGTCGCCAGATCGATACGTTCCTGCCCCTGTCTGAGCCTGCGCTCAACGATGCCGGTCCCGAAGATCTATGGGAATTTCTTCGGCACTACATGAACGGCGACATGAGCACACTTCCTGCGAGCGCGGCCCCTCCGCCATGGGACGGGGTCCAGGCCGACCTGGTGCAGTTGGAGCGGCTCGTGTTCGATCCTCGGATTGATCGTGACCACCGCGTCAGCGGGCTTTCCGGATGGCTTCATATCCTGTTTCCGGGCAGCCTCGTGTTCTGGTTCGAACTGGCGGGATTCTGGCTGCTGCGCCGTGCCCCACGTGTTGCCTGGCCCGATGCGTTGGCCGGTGAGGTGGATGCTCTGACGATGAAGGCATCGCCCAACCCAGCGGCGCACCCGCAGCAGTGGACAGGCGCGCTATGGGTTCGCTGGTTGCTGCCGGCCCTGTTCAATGCAGTGATCGTGCTTGCGCCGATGGTTCTGCTGGCGCTTCTGCCGTGGACCACCGGCGGCTCCTGAGCCCCAGTCGGTGGGGACTGGATCGTGTGCTCGCCCTGCTAATGCGTCGTGACGTAGTACACGGTAAAAACGATCAGCGCCATGGAGCCCAGTAATGGGCTGATGGCGAGCCAGCGCTTGGACTTCGACTGCCAGCGTGAAAAGCGTGCGAGATAGTGGTACATCGAGTGCGAGGTCACGCAGAACACGCCAAGCACCAGCGCAATGTAGACGAGCCTGATCGGTTCGATCTTCACGGGTATCCGTCCCCGCAGCGTCGAGCACGGCTCGACCCCACAAAAGCAGTTCACATCGCCGGGCAGGCCGGGTCCTTGCCGCTCACCGCTGCACAGATCCTGCGGCGGCAATCGACGCCCTTCAACGATGCCGGGCTCGGGCAGGCGCGCAGCTGGGCCTGGATGTTCGATTCGGTCGAGGCGGACCTCTTGCTGGCCACGCGCTCGAAGGCGGCACGCTCGTCCTCGGTGCGCTTGCGCTGGTCGGCTTCGATCTGCGCGATCAGGTCATCCATGCTTTGCGGCTGGGTGCTGGCCTTCGCCTTGCCCTTGGCCTTGTCCTCTTCCTTGATGATGCCGAGCAGGGTGCCGAGCAGGTTCTCGTCCTGCTTGCCCTTGCTGCCGGCTGACGAAGCGGCAGGGGCACGGCTGCTGCGCGATGCCTGCGCGGCGCCGCGTGAAGACGCACCCGTCGCCGCCGCAGTACCGGCGGCAGCTGCTGCAGCGGTGGCCGCCGAAGCAGTTTCGGCCGGGGCCGCCGCAGTTTCCATCGGTGCCGGCGCGGGCGCGGGCAGGGCCGGTTCGCCCGTGGTAGCCGGCGCATCGACAATCATCGCTGCACCATCGCGCGGAGCGCTGGCCGGAAGATCCGGATGGCCGGTGGCGTGCACGGGTTCCGGCGCCAGTGAGTACTCACCGGGCTCGCGATAATCGCCGCTGCCGGACAGGCCCCACACGGTCAGGCCGGCAATGACCACCACGGTGCCCGCGATCGCGAGCCACAGGCCGAGGCGACGGTTGCCGCCGGAGGAAACGCGCGCAGCACGAGGCGACGCGGTTGCCTGCCGGCCCTCCATGTCTGCCAGAATACGGCCCGAACTCGGGGCCTGGCCCTTCGCCTGCGCTCCCCCTGAGAGCAGACTTGGCCGATTGATTCCGCCATTATTCAAGTGCATCCAGCCCTTGGTTTGAGTCGGCATCTGCCGAAGCGAATTTCCGCATTCTTAGTGAAAGGCGGTGGGGCGTCAACCAGATTACGTGTCAGGGAGGACCGGTGTTGCCAATCGTGGTTGCTGCCATTGCGGCGGTAGTGCTTGTAGCCGTGGTGTGCTGGGTGTTGTTGTTTCCCGAAACGGTGGAATCGCTGCGTGAAGCGCTGGCGCGCCGGCTGGGTGGATTCCGTCGCAGGGCGGGCCGGGTCGGCGATAAAGTCGGCCACGGTGTGACGCGGGTGCGCAGTGGGGTTCGTGAAGAAGCCGGCGCCGCGCACAGTGCGCTGCGGCGGCATTGGCCGATCATGGCGATTGCGGCCGCGGCGCTGTTGATTCCCCCAACTGTGATATTGGTCACACGTCAGACGGTGGTGCTCGACGATTTTCGCGGCGATGATCTTGCCGAGTCGAGTTCCATGGTCGCCCAGCTGTTGCGGGGCGAGCGCCTGGCCCCGCCGCCGCCGCCGCCACCGGAGGTGTTCACCACCGCCGAGGTGCGTCGCCTGCGGCCTGAAATCGTGACGGCGGACCGCAAGTGGGGTCAGATCGATGCTGATCTGCAGCAGCGCGTGCTGGCCATCTATGAAGTGATGCGCCGCCAGTACGGCTATGAAATGGTGCTGATTGAAGGCTATCGCAGCCCCGAGCGGCAGGCGGAGTTGATGGCCGGGGGCAAGGCGACACGCGCCGGCGCCTGGCAGAGCTGTCACCAGTACGGGCTGGGCGTGGACAGTGCGCCGATCCGCGACGGCAAGCTGCAGTGGGACATGAACGATGAGTGGACCAAGCGCGGTTATTTCCTCTACGGCGAGCTGGCTGAGCAGGCGGGCCTGGACTGGGGCGGAAACTGGCGCAGCATCAAGGATTATGTTCACGTGGAAATGACATCGCGTTGCCGCGCGGCCCGTGCAGCCAAGCGTGAAGAGCTGTCACGCCAAGGGTGATAACCCCATGGCGGTGCTGGTATGGTTAACACTGATGATCTGGGTCGCCACGGAACGGGCGATGGAGTGCCAGATCACACAGGATCAAGGAGCATGATGGATGGCACGACCGTTTATCGTTGTCGGTGACAAGCTCAGCCACGGCGGCAGCGTGGTGGCAGGCACCGGCCAGACCGACATCAATGGCAAGGCGGTGGCCCGGGTGGGCGACCGTGCCGTGTGCGCGGTGCATGGCGCCACCACGATCGTCAGTGGCGACGCCACGGTAATGGTCGATGGCCAGCCGGTAGCGCGCGACGGCGACCGCACGGCCTGCGGGGCGACATTGATGGCCTCGCAGGCCATCACTGGCCTGCGCTGAACGACGCGGTCGACGGGAGCAGCGCATGGAGCAGGGCAACTGATGGCAGGATGGCTGGGCAAGGCAGCGTCGGTGGTGATGGTGTTCATCGCCACCTGGGGCGCGACGATTCTCTATTGGCGCAACAGCGGCACGGTACCGACCGGCATGCAGATGCTGGCCTACTTGGGCCTGCTGCCTGTTGGGCTGAGCAGCGCAGGCTTCATGCTGCGCGGTGCTGTGCGCCGTGGCGCGGAATCGGCACTGGACAAGGCCACGTCTGATGACGGCAAGGCGGGAGCTGCAAAGCAGGATGCGGCCGATCCGCAGTCCGCTGCGCCGCCTTCGGTCGCGCTGCTTGCCGGCACCCTCCGGTTGGGCGTCGATCTGGATGCGCCGGCGCTGCTGGCGACGGCTGCTGCGCCACCGCGACCTTCGCTGGATGGGCGCTTCCGTGACAATTACAACCTGCCGGTGCGGATGAGCGCGGCCCAGGGCCTGGACGAGTTCGAGGTCGTGCAGGCGCGCCAGGATGGCATCGACACGGCGGCGCATGAACGCCGCGCGTTGGCGTTGCTGCGACCGGTGCTGGAAGAGCTGCTGGAAACCGTGTTCACGGCGCTGCCGGAGATCGTGGCCTCTGAGGAGGTGGTGGTGGCTGGGCTGCGTCGTCGCGACGAACAGCGCGTGGAGAACGTACTCAGCATCGACCTTCTAGTGCCCGGCAGCTGGTCCGATCCGCTGCGCCACTGGGCACAGGACTGGCTGCTTGAGCAGGCGCGACTGGCAGGCCTGGATGCGCGCCGCTTCGATGTGCGCGTCACCACGCTCGATGGCGCCCGCGAAGTCTGGCCGCATCTGCAGCGGGTGATCGATGCGCTGCACGCGTCGTCCACGCCGCGCTGGCACTTGCTGCTGGCTTCGTCGTCGAGCATTGATGCCAACATCATTTCGGCGTGGCAGACGGCCGGCGTGCTGGCCACGGCCAAGGACCCCGACGGCCGCGTGCCGGGCGAGGGCGCGGCGGGCGTGCTGCTGGCCAGCGCGAGTGCGGCGCGTGAAGGCGCCGGTCGTGTGTGGCGCCCGCAGCTGGTGCGCGCCGAACAGATTGAAGGCCAACGCCCGGCCGAGCAGCGTCGTCAACTGGCCGCGCTGGCCACGCAGTGGCATGCTGCGCTGGGCGCTGACAGCGGCCAGGCCCAGTTCGTGCTGCACGACGCCGATCATCGGGGCGACCTGATGGTGGACGCCGCCGCCATCGCGGCGACGCTCGCCCCCGATCTCGACTTCAGTCCGCAGAGCCTGGCGCTGGCGGTCAGCGCCGGCGAGCTGGGCCCGGTGCTGCCGGTGGCCCAGCTGGCGCTGGCCCACGTACAACTGCAACGCCAGAGTGAACCGGTACTGCTGCTCGGCGTCGCCGACAACCAGCAGCGCCTGTTCGGCCTGGTTGACCCGCTTCCTTCCCCGACGCTGGCGGCCGATGCGCCGTCGGCCTCCTGACCCCTTGGATCCCTGCATGAGTTTGAGCAATTTCAGCTACTACCTGCGCGATTACCGCCTGTGGATGGTGATCGGCCTGGTCGGTGCCGCTGCGCTGGCCCACTACGGTGAGGCAGAGGCGCGGCAGATCGGCATCTGGGTGGCCGTTGTGCTGGCCGGCCTGCTGGTGCTGGCGCTGCTGGTCTGGATCATCAAGCGGATCCTGGCCCGGCGCGCGGCCAAGCGCGTGGAAGCGATGGTCAAGGACGAGGCGGACAAGGCGGTGGCCGGGGCGCAGCCGGCGCAGCGTGCCGACACCGAGGCGCTGCGCTCGCGGATGATGGATGCAGTCAAGCAGATCAAGTCGTCGCGGATGGGCGTGCTGAAGGGCAATGCCGCGCTCTATGAACTGCCGTGGTACGTGATCATCGGCAACCCGGCGGCGGGCAAGAGCACCGCGATCCTCAATTCCGGGCTGCAGTTCCCGTTCGAGGACAACCGCGGCAACGTGGTGCAGGGCATCGGCGGCACCCGCAACTGCGACTGGTACTTCACCACCAACGGCATCGTGCTCGACACCGCAGGCCGCTACTCGGTCAGCGTCGAGGACCGCATGGAGTGGCTGACCTTCCTCGGCCTGCTGAAGAAGAACCGCCCGCGTGCACCGATCAACGGCGTGATCATCGCCGCCAGCCTGGCCGAACTGTCCGGCAGCAAGCCGGAATTCGCCATCGAGCTGGCCAAGAACCTGCGCCAGCGCGTGCAGGAGATAACCGAGCGCCTGGAAGTGTTCGCGCCGGTGTATGTGCTGTTCACCAAGGCCGACCTGATCGCCGGTTTCAGCGAGTTCTTCCGCAACCTCGACCCGGGCGAGCGCGAGCATGTGTGGGGTGCCACGCTGCCGTTCGACGTGCAGCAGCAGGGTGACGCACTGGCCGCGTTCGACAGCCATTTCGATGAGCTGGCCGAAGGCATCAAGGAAATGAGCCTGACCCACATGGCGATGCAGCGCGGGCGCGAAGTGTCGCCGGGGCTGCTGTCGCTGCCGCTGGAGTTCGTCGGCATCAAGCCGGCGCTGCGCACCTTCATCGCCACCCTGTTCGAAGACAACCCCTACCAGTTCAAGCCGGTGTTCCGTGGCTTCTACTTCTCCAGCGCGCTGCAGGAAGGGCGCTCGGTGCATCACGCCTCCGAGCGCGTCGGCCGCCAGTTCAACCTGGAACGCGGCTCGAACGTGGACGAGGCACCGACCGGGCATACCGCGTTCTTCCTGAAGGACCTGTTCCGCAAGGTGATCTTCGCCGACAAGGAACTGGTGCGGCAGTACTCCAGCCCGCACCAGAACCGCCTGCGCTATGGCGTTTTCCTTGGCGCGGTCGGCGTGCTGGCGCTGGCGCTGGGCCTGTGGACGTGGTCCTACACCACCAACGCGCAGCTGGTGGCCAATGCCACCAAGGATCTGGACCAGGCCGTGCGCGTGCAGAAGGACCGCATGGACCTGAAATCACGCATCGATGCGTTGCTGCTGCTTCAGGACCGCATGGAACAGCTGGACCGCTATGGCCAGGACGGTGGCATCACGACCCGGCTGGGCCTGTACCAGGGTACGGCGATCCGCGAGAAGCTGCTGCGCGAGTACAACCACGGCATGCAGCAGGTGATGCTGGCGCCGACCGTGGCCAACCTGGAGAACTACCTGGGCCAGGTGGTGGCCGAGCGTGACAAGCTGGGCCAGGGCAACAGTGCTGCCGCCGAGAGCGAAGTGCTGTACCAGAATGCCTCGCCGACCAGCACCAACGACGCCTACAACGCGCTCAAGACCTACCTGATGCTGGGCAACCCCAAGTACGTGGAGGGCGCGCACCTGTCGCAGCAGCTGACGCTGTTCTGGCGGACCTGGCTGGAGGCCAACCGTGGCCAGATGAGCCGCGAGGAAATGGTCCGCGCTGCCGAGAAGCTGATGACCTTCTACGTGGCGCAGGCCGGCGCTCCGAGCTGGCCGCAGGTGCAGAACAAGGTGACCCTGGTCTCCGACACGCGCCAGGCACTGGGCCAGGTGATGAAGGGGCAGCCGGCGATGGAGCGCGTGTATGCGCAGATCAAGGCGCGCGCCGGTGCCCGCTTTGGCACGACCACGGTCGACAACCTGGTCGGCGTGGAGCGCAACGGGCGCATGATCAATGGCAGCTACGCGATCTCCGGCGCGTTCTCGCGCAAGGCGTGGGAAGACTACGTGCAGGACGCGATCAAGGAAGCGGCCAACACCCAGCTCAGCACCACCGACTGGGTGCTGGGCACCACCGAGCAGAGCGATCTGTCGCTGGCCGGCAGCCCGGAGCATGTCTCGCGCGAGCTGGTCAACCTGTACAAGAACGACTACGCGCGCGAGTGGAGCAAGTTCGTGCAGGGCCTGAGCGTGGCCGAGTTCAGCACGTTCGATGAAGCCGTGGCACGCATCAACAAGCTGGGCGATGCCAGCAATTCGCCGCTGCGCATCCTGCTGGAGCGTATCAACGAAGAGACGGTGTGGGACAACCCGCCGGCACTGGCGCGCTCGAGCAAGGCACGCAAGGGCTTCGTGGCCTGGTTCCAGCGCACCATCCTGCGCAAGGACCCGGCGGCGACGGCCGCAGCGCAGGGCGTTGGCCCGATCGGCAAGGCCTTTGAAGGCATTGCCCGACTGACCACCGAGCGCGGTGACCAGCCGGCCGTCATCACGGCCTACTTCGAAACGCTGGCCAAGCTGCGCGCGCGCCTGAACGCGATCAAGAGCCAGGGCGAGATCGGCGTGGGCACCCGCAAGCTGATGCAGGACACCTTCAGCAATGAAGGCTCCGAGCTGAGCGTGGGCCTGGCGCTGGTCGACGAGCAGGTGCTGACCGGGCTGGACGAGAAGCAGCGCGAGGCCCTGCGTCCACTACTGCTGCGCCCGCTGACCCAGACCTTCAGTGCGCTGATTCCGCCCACCGAGGAGGAGGTCAACAAGACCTGGAAGGCGCAGGTCTACGACCCGTTCAAGGCGCGCATCGGCCAGCAGTATCCGTTCAACCTGAACTCCGACGTTGATGCCGCACCGAGTGACATCGCCGGCATCTTCGGCGCCAGCGGCAGCATCGCCGCCTTCAACAAGGAGGCACTGGGCACGCTGGTCATCCAGCGCGGTCCGCTGCTGGAGACCCGTCGCTGGGCCGGGCAGGGCGTGAACCTGTCGGCTGACCTGGTCGCCAACTACGGCAACTGGGTGAGCGGCTCGGCAGCCGGTGCGGCGCAGGACACCACGATCTTCGAGATCCTGCCGGCGCCGGCGGCCGGTGCCCTGGAATACACCATCGAGATTGATGGCCAGGTGCTGCGTTATCGCAATACGCCGCCGCAATGGACGACCATGCAGTACCCGAATGTGGGCCAGGTGCCCGGTGTGAAGATCACCGCCGTGACTGGCGACGGTCGCACCGTGGAGGTGTTCAGTGCGCCCGGCTCCAATGGCTTCAATCGCCTGATGGCCGAGGGTGAGTACGAGCGCCTGGATGATTCCAGCCGCATCACCTGGAATGGCAATGGCGTCGGGGTGACCGTGGAGATGCGTATCGTGCGCCGCGCCGGCGGGGGCGGAGGCGAAGGTGGTGGTGACTGGCAGCGCGGGCTGCAGCTGCCTGAGCGTGTGGCCGGTGGAACGCCGGTTACGCCGGTCGCGCCGGCGACAGGCACGACGGCTGCACCGGCACCGGCGGCAGGAGGTGCACGATGAGCCGGGTGGTCAGTGCAGGCGTGTCGTACTTCGGCAAGGTGCCCTCACGCGGAGATTTCGTCCGCGCCGCCGACAACCACCAGTTGCTGGGCTGGCTCGATCGCTGGGCCGGCGAGAGCCTGGAGTTGCTGAGCCAGAGTCCGGACTGGAAGCAGCGTTACGACGAAGCGCCGGAGATCCACTACGCCTTCCTCGGCTCACGCAGCAAGATGGTGCTGTGCGGCCACTTCCTGGCCAGCCGTGATGCGTCCGAACGACGCTTCCCGCTGCTGTCGGCGCTGCGCCTGGATGCACCGGAACCGCTGACGTTCATTGGCCGCAGCCCGTTGGCCATGTCCAACGCCTGGTCGGGCCTGGCCCGGCTGGCGCGCCAGGCCTACCAGGCCGGCGACGCGGCGCAGGCGCTGGCCCAGCTGGCCGACGCGCGCTTCACCATCAGCACCGACCCGGGCGATTACAACGGCAGCTTCCAGGACTTCCTGGAAAGCACCACGGTGGCCGACCTCGAACAGCGCCTGCGCGATTCCGGGCATGGCGACGTGGCGCTGCGTCAGGTGCTGCCGGCATTGGGCCTGCTGCTGCAGCCGGTGCTCGGCGGCGGCGACGTCAACATCGACAAGGCGCTGGTGTTCCCGCTGGTGCGAGATCCGGCCTACCGGCCGTTGGTGGCGGCGTTCTGGCTCGACCTGCTGTCCAGCTTCGTCGCCCGCGGTGATTTCGAACTGGCGGTGCTGATCCGCAACGATGCCGCGCCGAGCATGATCGTCGGCTTCAACGGCGCCGATCGTCAGGTGTTGCGTGCGGTGCTGGACCCGGCCGAAGCCGGTGACTTCCTGATCCGCATCCAGCACTCGGAGTGGGTGGACGACTACCTGCGCGGCGACTACAACCTCAACCGCTTCGGCAGCTTCCTCGACCGTGACGACCTGGCGCTGGCCACCGCACGCAAGCTGTTCGGCGAGACTTTCCTGGGAACCTGACGATGCGCCTGTGCAATCCTTTCCATCTCATGTGGCCGCTGCTGCTGGCGGCCGCACCGCTTGCCGCGCAGAATGGGCCGGCTGCGGCCGCCGGTGAACGGCCGGTGGTCATCGAAGGCGTGGTGCCCGATCAGGCCACCAAGGCCAAGCTGCTCAACAATCTGCGCGCGGTGTACGGCGCCGAGCGCGTGGTTGACCGCATCCAGGTGGAAACCATCGCGACGCCACCGAACTGGGGAGACTATGTCGCGGGCATGATCAATCCGGGCTTGAAGCGGGTGTCACCGGGCAAGCTGGAGGTGAATGGCCAGGCCGTGCGCATCACGGGTGAGGTGGGCAACGAGGCGCTGCGCCAGCAGGTTGCCAGTGACCTCAGTCTGGCCAGCAACACCAGTTATACGGTCACCAATGCACTGAAGGTCGGCTCGCAGCAGAACGTGCTGGACCAGACCCTGGCCAACCGCATCATCGAGTTCCAGAGTGGCAGCGCACGCCTGACGCCCTTCGGCATGAGCATCCTCGACGAGATGGTGGCCAAGATGGCGCAGATGCCGGACAGCCGCTTCCTGGTCATCGGCCATACCGACAATGTGGGCCAGCGCGAATCCAACCTGACGCTGAGCCATGCGCGCGCGTTGGCGGTCAAGAACTACATGATGTCCAAGGGCATCCCGGGCAGTCACATGGACGTGCTGGGCAAGGGGCCTGACGAGCCGGTGGCGGACAATACCAGCGACGAGGGCCGCGCGCGCAACCGTCGTATCGAGTTCAAGATCCAGTAGGTGCAAGGGAGAGCGGGCCGGGCCCGCTCTCCCTGCTGAAGCGACAGCCGGTTCAATCTTCCGGATTGACGTCCAGCATTTCTTCCATCTGCTCCAGCGTGCTGTTGTCCTTGATGACCCGCTTGAGCCAGACATGCAGCGGCATCTCGCCCCAGCGTGCCGCCTTCTCGGCCAGATAGGCCACCGGGCTGTGCGGCTCGGTGCGACGGAAGAACTCGGCGACCTGGCGCAGTTGCTGCAGTGCTTCCTTGCGCGAGCCCGGAGCACCGGCCGGCCCACGCGGGGCGGCGCTGACCGGCGCCGGGTCGAATGCCGGGGCATCCGCGGCGAAGTCAGTGCCGCTGAACGTGTCCTCTGCCGGCCCGGTCTCGCCATCGAGCAGCACGCCCGCCTCGCGCGCGAAGCGCAGCACGGTGCGCTGCAGGTGTTCCAGCTGCTCTCGCACCGCACTGAAACTCGGGCCATCCAGGCCGAGCCGGTTGTCGACCGCAGCCTGCAGTTCGGCCAGGGCCTGGCTGCACTCGGGCAGGTCATCGGCCAGTTGCCGGTAGAACCCGTGCTGGGTATCGCGACGGGCTGCATTGAGCATCTCCAGTCCTGGCCGACCGTCATCTTCCTCGCCACTGGCCGCGCGGGCATGGGCGTGTTCGAAATCGGCCAGGCTGAAGCGGCCCTGCGGTGCGACGATGATCGGCACCGAACGCAACCATTGCAGTGAATTGGTCAGCAGCCAGCTCAGGTTGCCGATGCGTTCCTCGAAGTCGCCATCCGGCGCCTGCGGGTGAACCTCGTCCCAGTAGCGGTCACACAGGCCGGCAGTGACCCGGTAGCCGCTGGCCAGGCCCTGGAACCCGTCCAGCTGGGTGGCCGCTTCGGTGAGCCAGCCGGCGACGCGCAGGTCCTTGGTGCGTGACTGCAGCAGGTCGTTGGATTCGCGCAGCACGCTGGTCCAATCGGCATACTTGATGTCGGTCTGCCACGCACCCTGGTCCAGGGTGGGGTCGTCGGCACGACGGTTTTCGATGATCCGATCAAACTCCGCCGAGAACGACAGGTCTTCACCGGTCGGGGCGTGGTCCGAAATCGGGGCCAGCAGGGCTTCCTGATCCAGCATGGCAGGTCTCGTTGGGGACTGCGGTCGATTCTAGCGGTTGAATGTGAACGCGGTTGCGGGAAGTGAGAAAGTCGCCAAGACTGAATGCGCCATTCCGCCAATTATGTGACGGAGAGCGCAGTTCATCGCCACATTCTGCGCCGTGATTTTGACGAACACCACAATCTGGTAGATTCAAAGGCTGGAAACCGGCGCCGTACAGACTCGATCTGGCGCCTTCACTCTGGAAATGGCATGGATCAGCTGAATTACCTGATGACGCAGGCCGCCGGTCTTGGCGATGCCCAGCGTCTCTATCGTCTGCAGTCCGAGGCATTCACGGCATGCACCGTGGAGCGCTGGCGTGGGCGCGACGCGCTGGGCGAAGATGCGTGGACCGAGGTCGATGTACTCACCACCGACGCTGGTATTGAACTGGCATCGTTGCCGGCCACGCGCGCGACCTTGATCACGCAGCTTGCCGACGGCGGGCAATGGCAACGCAGTGGCCTGGTTGCCGATGCCGCCAGGCTCGGAGGCGATGGCGGGCTGGTGCGCTACCGGCTGCGGCTGGTGTCGTGGACCTGGTGGTTGCAGCATGCGCGCCACAGCCGCGTTTTCCAGGAACAGGGCCTTCGTGCCATCGTCGATGCGGTCCTCGCTGGACACGGCGACATCGCACGCTGGCGTTGGGCCGAGGGCGTCGATGCCTTCCTGGGCGCGCGCGTACGCAGTTACTGCGTGCAGTACCGCGAGAGTGACGCTGATTTCCTGCAGCGGCTGCTGGCCGAAGAGGGGTTGGGCTGGCGGCTGTACGCCGACGAGGAAGCGCCCTGCGGCAACGGCATGGAGATCTTTGCCGACAGTGTCGCGCTGCCGGAAGATGCCACCAGTGCCGGCACCGGCGTGCGCTTCCATCGCAGCGATGCCACCGAAGCCAGTGACAGCGTGCAGGCCATCGGCCTGTGCCGGCGTCTGGCCAGCACGACGGTCAGCCTGCAGAGTGATGATTACCGTCAGGTGCGTGCGCTGGCGGGCCAGTCGCCGATGGACGGCGGTGGCAGTGCGTCGGCGCGCGAAGATTTCGATGCCGTGGGCGCCTATGCCTTCAGTGACAGTGCTGCCGCGTCGCGCCAGGCCCGGCTGCTGGCACAGGCGCGCGAAGCGCACAGCCGCCGCTGGCAGGGGCACGGTACGGTGCGTGGCCTGCACTCGGGCAACTGGCTGCGACTGCAGCAGGCTCCCGGCACGACGCCGCCCGAGCTGCTGCTGGTGGCCGTCGACCATGCGGGCATCAACAACCTGCCCACCGACCTGCGGCGCAGTCTCGAGGATGCGCTGGGTGTTGCACCCGGCGTGTCCGAGGACGCAGCACTGTGGCAACAGGCGGACGCGGTCGGCTACGGCAATCGCTTCGACGCGGTGCCGCGCGCCACGCCCTGGCGCCCGCTGCTGGTGGATGGCACCGGTGCGCGGCTCAATCCCCGCCCGACCGTGCCCGGCTATCAGACCGCGGTGGTGGTGGCCGGCCAGGGCAGCACCGGCAAGGACCTGCATGCCGACAGTCACGGCCGCGTGCGCGTGCGTTTTCATTTCCAGAACGGGCAGGGCGATGGTGCCCATGACAGCGCGTGGCTGCGTGTAGCGCAGCGCTATGCGGGCCCGGGTGTCGGCAGTCAGTTCCTGCCGCGCATCGGCCAGGAAGTGCTGGTGGGCTTCCTCGATGCGGATATCGATCGGCCGCTGGTGCTGGGCGCGCTGTACAACGGCCGCGGCGAAGCCGGCGTGGCCCCCACCACCGCCGGTGCCAATGGAGAGAGCGACCTGTCGGCCTATGGCCAGGCCGGTGATGCGCGCAACAGTGCGCAGGCCAATCTCAGTGGTGGCCAGGCGCCGGCGTGGCACGCGGCCGGTGCCGGTGACCAGGCCCATCGCCACGGCGGCGCGCTCTGGGGCATCCGCTCGCGCGAGTGGGACGGCGGTGACGGCAGCAACCATCTGTTGTTCGACGATTCCAACCAACAGCTGCGTGCGCAGCTGGCCAGCAGCCAGCAGGCATCGCAGCTGACGCTGGGGCACCTGCGGCACCAGGCCGACAACTACGTCGGCAGCCTGCGTGGTACCGGCTTCGAGCTGCGCAGCGATGCATGGGGCGCAGTGCGTGCGCCGGCAGGCGCATGGTTCTCGGCCTATGGCCGCCGTCCGACGGCGCCTGCGGGTGAAGCAGTGCAGCCTTCCGCGCTGCTGGCGCAGCTGCAGACGCTGGGCGAGCGTTTCACCCAGGCCGCGCGCAAGCACGTGACCAGCCCGCTGGCGATGCAGGAGGGGGCGGGGGCGAAGCAGCGCTCGGTCCTGATGACCGGCCAGTCGCCGCTGCCAGGCATCCTCAAGAGCGTGCGCACCACCTTGACCGGCGAAGGCTTCGATGCGGCGACCGAGCAGGCCCGCGAGCGCGACGCCTCGCCCGGTGACAAACGCGTGCCGCACAGCGGGGATCCCTTGCTGGGCGTGGCCGCGCCCGAGGGTGTGGTGCACGTCGCCGGGCAAACGCTGCAGTGGTCCAGTGGCGAGGGCGTGCTGCTGTCCAGTGGCAGCCATAGCGACCTGGCCGTGATGGGGCAGGCGCGGCTTCATGCATCGCAGGCGCTGGGCATGCTGGCCGCGGCCAGTTCCGGTGCGGGTGCGGGCGGTCCCACGCTGGTTGCGGTGGCAGGCACCGGTGTGGTGGACGTGCAGGCGCAGGCCGATGCCATCCATGTGCAGGCCCGGCAACCGCTGCGTGCGAGCAGCGCGCAGGGGGTGGTTGAAGTCGAGGCAGGGAAGGTTGTGCACATCGCCACCAGCGGTGGTGCCAGCATCACCGTTGAGGGCGGCAACATCACCTTCGCGTGCCCGGGTGTCATCACCGTCCATGCCGGAACAAAGTCGTTCCTGGGTCCGGCGCAGTTCAAGACCGAGCTGCCGAACTGGAGCCAGAGCGACACCTCCAGCTGGAGGTTGACCGGATTCTCGGGGTGATGGAAACGCATGCCCCGGATCCATACCGGGGTTCTTCGAAAAGGCACGGAACCATGAATCAGAGCAAGCCCGTCAATCGTCACGCGTCCGGTGTGCTGCGCCCGATCCTTCTGCTCAGCCTGCTGTTGCCGCTGGCGGCGTGCGGACAGGCAACACCCCAGGATGCCGAACAGCCCGCCGCTGCCCGCTCCGCGCAGGCTGCGGTGGACGCGCAGATCGCCGCCGACGCGCATGCCGCGCAGGGCGAGCCGCCGCTGGCGGGCGATCCGGACAGCACTGCAACGCTCTTTGACGGACTGCTCGATTGCCAGCCGAAGGGCTGGTATCTCAATGCCGAATCAGGCCGCCCCGCCAATCCCTACCTGGCCCGCCACACACCGGAGCCGTGCGAGCGCGATGAGGAATTCGGCATTGCCTACTTCTGCGTCAATGCTGATTTCCATGGCCTGCCGGTGTCCAGAGTGGTTGCCCACCTCGGAACCGCGCCCACCCCGATCGGCATCCTGATCGATCTGCCGCTGGATCAGGCACGCATACATGCGCGCAGGTCGCTGGGGTCTGATTTTCCCGATGATGCACGCAGCCAGCGCGGCGAAAGGCCGAAGCTCGTTCCGCAGGGTGACAACGCGCAGAAATCGCAATTGATATGCACGCCCGATTGGGCTTGATCAAGGATAGAGAACAGCACGATGCCGACGTATAACCCTGGCCCGCCGTTCCGGGTAAGCAGCAACTGGTCGCAGGCCCGCAAACATCCAACGCTGGGCACGGTGAAGCGCCACGAAGGACAGGACTGGGCCGCGCCCGCGGGCACGCCGATTCCGGCGGCGGCCGACGGCCATGTGGTCTACACCGGTTGGATGAACGGGTACGGCAACACGATTGCCATCGAGCACATGATCCGCGGCCAGGTGGTGCATACGATGTATGCGCACATGTCGGCTGCGTCGCCGCTGAAGGTGAAGGACAAGGTCAAGAAGGGCGATCCGCTCGGGCCGGTGGGGATGACAGGCGGGGTGAGTTCGGGCAATCACCTGCATTTCGAGGTGCATCCGTTCGCCGAGTCCGGGAAGCTGGTGCTGCACAAGACGGTTGATCCGGCGACCTTCGATTTCCCCGATGGCGAGGCCGTCTCCGGCGCGTTCGGGTATCCGTTCCTGCTCAAGGACGGCGAGCAGGCGCGCAGCCTGGCGGCGTACATGCATGCCATGCGCGGTGCCGAAGACGGGTTCTATCCGGTCGGCGGCAACAGTCTTTGGCACGGCGGCATTCATTTCGGCGATGGAACCGCGAACGAGCTGGCGCAGGGCCCGACACAGCTGGGCGAGAAGAGTGGCGTGCGCTGCATCGCCGATGGCGAGGTGGTGGCCTACAAACTTGACTCCACCTATCCGGCGGTGCAGTTCCGCGAGAACCAGCTCAAGGCGCTGTACTCCACCGGTTTCACGCTGGTAAGGCATACCCTGGTGCTGCCTGAAAGCACCCAGCTGAAGGCCTGCCAGCCTGAAAGCGAGACGGCCGACCTTGAAGAGCAGACCCGCTCCGCGCAGATGCGCTCGGCGATCGCGGTGAAGATGCAGGCCGAGGACAAGAAGGCTGCCGCGGACGCCAAGGAGGCGCAGAAAGCGGCGGCAGCCGAGGCGGCCAAGGACAAGAAGAAGGGCATAAAAACCGAAGTGCCCAAGGTCGAAGCGACGCCCGAACGGACAGAAAGCAAGCCGGAAACCCTGGTCCTGTTCAGTCTCTATATGCACCTGATGGATTGGCGTGGCTATCGGCAGGACGAGAAGATTCCGCGTGCGAAGTACTGGAAAGGCGACAGCACCTACCGTGTAACCGCCTCTGCCGCCGAAGACACGCAGAAGGTGCCACCTCCGCCCCCGCCGCCGCCGCAGGAAGCGCCGGCGGTCGATCCCTTCGCGCTGCCACGCTCTCCGTTTTCCAGCGACCGCGGCTTCGGCCTGGGCCAGTCGCCGCTGGGTGGCGGCTGGGGCCAGGCTCCGGTCGGCGATCAGGCCAGCATCGGGCAGCGCGGTTTCGGTCTGGAAGCCGCTGCGGAGCAGGCGACGCCACAGCGGGTGCCGTACGGCAGCTTGCCGACACCGGGTGCCTCGGTTGCCACGACGGCCCCTGAGGCTGCCAGCGCGACGGCGGCGAGCACACCCGTGGCACCCGTCATCAAGGGGCGCAAAGGCCTGAACATCCGCTCCGAACCGAATGGAAAGCTGCTGGGCATGCTGGCGCAGGGTGCCCGCGTACGCTTCACCGAAACAAAGGCGGTGGGCAAGGGCGTCTGGGGCCACATCGGTGAGCTGCTGGAAGGCGAGATCATCGCCGCTGAAGCCGTTGATGGGCAGGTCAAGCCCGGAGCCGAAACCGGCTGGGTCTATCTATCGCGCATGGAAGCGGTGTTCGACAAGGCCGACCCGGTGGATCAGGTGGTGGTGCTGGACAAGCCGTTCCCGGTGAAGGCCGGCGACATCATCGGACAGATCGGCGAATACCAGACGTTTGCGGTAGCGCGCGCCTCGCCGTCGCCGGGAATGCGCAGCATGCTGCACCTGGAAATGTTCAGCGGCGGCGATGTGCCCGGCTTCATCGGGCGCAGCCGTGCGTATGCGGCCACCCGGCCCGAGAACGAGCGCAACATGCTGGTGCTGGAGGTCGGGGTGAAGCTGGTCACGCCGGCGGCCAGCGACGCCACGCTCGCGGCGGGTTCGATGGTCGTGGTGGCTGCTGACAGCCCGAAGGGACCGTGGGCGAAAGTGCACAAGTGCGTCGTCCGCCAGGCCTCACGCAAGGCGTTGGGAAAATTCAACGAGAAGACCCGGCGCTATGCCGGAGGCGAGCAGTTCACCGGGTGGTACATCAGCGGCAAGGGCGAGCGCACCCAGGATGCCAAGACGGGCGCAAGCTGGCCTGATCGCGAGGTGCTGGTTCAGCTTGCCGACGAGCTGTGGGCCGAGCGTGCGCGCCTGGCCACGGCGCCGGCGGGAACCGCATTGCCGGCCGATGTCCCGGCATGGAATGCCTATCCCCTGCGGATCGACAACCTGACCACCGCGCCGAGCAGGCTGGCCCGTGTGATGGCGCGTGTCGAGCTGGATGCGCTGGAAAGCAAGTCGGTGGCAACCGACAGCAAGGGCGTCCGTTGGTGGTGGGTTTCCACCGACCAGGCGAGCGGCTGGGTCTGCCAGAAGGACCACCCGTTGACGCGATGGGAGTCTCCGTGGGCGTGGCCCTGCTTTGAATATGTCGAGGAAGGGCAGCTGACGCCGATGGACCTGATGGCGTGGAAGCTGTTCCAGATGGCGCGCTCGCAGCCTGCCGAAAAGGCCGATCACAAGATGCGCGCCGACCGCGTAAGGGGCAGCTCGCTGCATCGCAAGATCTACCAGTTGCTGGACGCCAACAACGATGGCGACCTGAGTCCGGCAGAACTGAAACAGGCGCAGCAGAATCCATTGCTGGCCCGCTACCTGCAGCGGCTGATCGCGCGCTACGAAAGCGAGTGGGGCGGCGGCATGCAGAAGTGGGACGAACTGGACGCCATGATGCTGCGTGCGCAGGGCAATGAATGGGCTGGCGAGAAGGTCCGCATCCGCAACCTGCAATGGTGGGATGCGCTCAAGGGCGTGAAGGACTTCCCGACCTCGCTGGAGGTGTTCCATTTCCACCCGCTGGCGATGATCAGCAACTTCATGGGGCTGGGCATCAAGGTCAGTGGCGGCGACTTCATCCGCCGGCTGGGCGACATCATTGCCCACGGTGAGGGTGGCTACGAGTCGTACAACACCGGTACCAAGAATGTACCGGGTGACAAGGTCGGTTTCAGCTTCGTGCATGCCCCGGCGGGCACGGTGACCGGCAAGACCATCGATCAGATCCTCGCGACCGATGCGCTGGACGGCACCGATCGCAACCGCATGTTCGCCACCGGCAAATACCAGACCATCATCAAGACACTGCGTGCGGCCAAGGAGGCGATGGGCCTGACCGGTGCGGAAAAATATGATGCGGAGCTGCAGGAGCGGGTGTTCGCCGAGTACCTGCTCGGCAAGGCGGGCGGTGGCGCGCTGGCGAACTTCGTGCGCAATGGCACCGGCAGCGTCGACGATGCACAGTACGCGGCCGCCAAGGAGTGGGCATCGATTGCGGCACCCAAGGGTTACAAGACCAAGAAGGACAACGTGTCCGACGGCAACCTGTCCTACCATGAGGGTGCGGCCAACAGTGCCAACGCCGGTTCGACACGTGGACTGAGGGAACTACTGATGGAAATTGCGGAGAGTCGGAAGTGACGCGTGTGAAGATTGCCAGGAGCGTACTTGTGGCCGCCTGCTCGGGGGTCCTTTGCCTGTCCGTAGCCTGTACCGGGTCCGGCGCGTCCAGCGCGGCACCCGCGCCGGCTGCACCGGCCTCCGACACGGCACCCGAAGCTGCACCCGCACCGGCACCTGCTGCGACCCACAACGCGCCCTACGCAGGCGTTGTGATGAGCTATCCGCACTCCGGCTGCTCATACGAATACAGCCCGGTGGACTTCTGTGATGCGCAGCATCGCGCGCAGATCGACCAGGCCATCCTTACCCAGGCGCCGAACTTCAACCGGCATTACATCCTGGCCCAGCTGGATGAGCGCAAGGAGTATTTCCAGCGCTCCATCGTCCTTATCGACAGTCGCGACGGTACCGTGTATCCGTTGCCCATCGATGCGTTCTCGGGCCCGCTGGTGGGCAAGGACGGCGCGCGCACCTATGGCACGGTGGAGACATCCGCTGCGCGTGATACGTTCTGCGTGAGCGGCGCACTGCTCGTCTACCGGGCATTCGAAGAGGGGCGTTTCTGCTTCGGATTCGACGGTGTCAGGTTCACCGGCCACACGACGCAGTACATGCAGTAGCCGCAGCGTTCAGGCGCGATCGATGGACCCGGCTGAACGAGCCGGGCTGCTCGACGTGGCGACCGCTCCATCTTCATGGCATCCTCACGAAACTGATTGGCCTGACGCCATCGATGGATGAACGAGATGCAGAACTGGATCGGACGCGCCACCTGTGGGCTGGCGTTGGCTCTCTGCCTGGCCGCACCGCTGGCACAGGCCGCCGAACCGGCCTTTGGCGGCTGGCGCAACCTGGGCTCCCGCGATGGTGCCGAGCCCGCCTTGCGCGACGTCCCGTTCGCACTGCTGCCGACGCCGGTGGCGCGCGATGCGCGTTTCTCGATCTACGACCGCGAGAGCAAGCGGCTGGTGTGCTGCCTGCAGGTGGCCAGCGCCGAACTGGATGACACGGCGCTGCGCAAGGTCTATCAGTTGCCCGAGCAGTGGGTGACCGACCTGCGCAACGGCCGCAGCACGGCCCGCCCCTGGCCGACGCGGGTGTACGAGATGCGCCGCGTCGGCGAACTGGTCGACTATGGGTTCAGCGATGCGCCGGAGGCCTACAGCGATCTGGGAGGCCTGCTGCTGCCTGCCGACGCACGCCTGCTGCCCGATGGCAGCGTGCAGGCCGGGGCAACTTATCGCCTGCAGTTCCGCAGTACGCCGCTGGGCGATGACAGCAGTGCGCTGGACCGCTTCACCCTGCAACAAGTACAGGGCACGGGCAAGCCGGTGATCGTCGAAGTGTCCTACGGAACCTATTGATCCGGAACGTTAATCCGGTGTGACGGCGGTCGCGTGCGCTGCCGTTTTCCATCTGCTACCGTCAGCCTACAGGGGAAGGACCTGCCTGCCGCATCGCGGAGGGCAGCAACGGTAGGAACGCCATGGAAGCGATTCGCAACCTCATGGTGCAGGCGGCAGCGCTTGATGCCGGCAGCCGCCTGTATCGGTTGGATCTACCCGGCATGCCGGCGGTCGTGGTCGACCAGTGGCACGGGCGTGATGCCCTGTCGCAGGGGCGGCATCTGCAGATCGATGTTCTCGCGCTGGACGCCACGTTGCCATTGGCTGACTGGCTGGGGCAGCCCGCCTGCCTGCATGTGCGACTGGCCGATGGCCAGGATTGGCCGCGTCACGGCGTGATCGCCGATGCGCAGTGCGTGGGCGCTGACGGCGGGTTGGCGCGCTATCGCGTCACGCTGCGTGACTGGACCTGGTGGCTCGACCAGGCCCGCTGCAGCCGCGTGTTCCAGGAACAGAGCGTGCGGGAGATCGTGGACGCGGTGTTCCAGAGGCATTCGCAGCATGCGCATTGGCGCTGGAGCGATGAGGTCGACGGGATGCTGGCCGCATCCCGGCCGCGCAGCTATTGCGTGCAGTACCGCGAGACCGATCTGGCCTTCGTGCAGCGCTTGCTGGCCGAAGAAGGGCTGGGCTGGTGCGTGCAGGAGACCGGAGAGGCAACGGCCGGGCACAGCGTGCTGCTGTTCGCCGATTCGACGCTGCTTCCCGAGTCCGCAGAGTCGCAGGCGGGCGGCGGAATCCGCTTCCATCGCGCCGATGCCAGCGAACATTGCGATGGCGTGCAGCAGCTCGGGCAACATCGCCGGCTGCACAGTACACGCGTGCAGTTGCACAGCAGCGATTACCGCAGCGTCCGGTCGTTGATGGGGCAGCTGCCGGTGCAGGGCGGTGGCGAAGCGCCGCGCGAGGACTACGATGCCACCGGCGCGTACGCGTTCGCCGACGCCGACGCATTGCAGCATCACGCCCACCTGGTCGCCGAGGCGATGGAGGCGCAGGCGTTGCAATGGCAAGGCCGGGGCAGCGTGCGCAGCGCCGATGCCGGCCAGGCCTGGGTGTTGACCGGTCTGCCGGGCGAGCTGCCGGCGGAATTGTTGCTGGTCAGCATCGAGCATGTCGGCGTCAACACTCTGCCGGTCGACCTGCGCCAGGCGATGGCCGCGCTCGAAACCCTCCACGCCGCCGACGACACACTACAGGCCGAGGCGCGAGCGCACGGCTACAGCAACCTGTTCACCGCGCTCGCACGCGATCGGCGCTGGCGGCCGGTGCTGGAGGATGGCACCGGTGTACGGCGCAATCCGCGGCCTTTGGCGCCCGGTTATCAGACCGCGATCGTGGTGGCCGGTCAGGGCGCCGGCAGTGACGAGCTGCATGCCGACACACTCGGACGGATACGCGTGCGTTTCCATTTCCAGCAAGCGGCGGAAGGCGCGGACAGCGCCTGGTTGCGGGTGGCGCAGCGCTACGCCGGGCCAGGGGTGGGCAGCCAGTTCCTGCCGCGCATCGGCCAGGAGGTGCTGGTCGGCTTCCTGGAAGGGGACATCGATCGCCCGGTGGTGCTGGGTGCGCTGTACAACGGGCGCGGCGAAGCCGGTGTGGCGCCGAGCCCGGCAGGCGTCAGTACCGAATCGGATACCACCGCATATGCGCAGGCCCGCGATGGCGCCGGCAGTGCCCAGGCCAACCTCGGCGGCGGCCAGGCGCCGGCGTGGCACGCGGCCGCCGGTGGCGAACAGGCGCATCGGCATGCCGGTGCGTTGTGGGGCGTGCAGTCGCGCGAATGGCAGGGCGAAGGCTGGAACCGTCTGCAGTTCGACGACAGCGATCAGCAGCTGCGGGCGCAGCTGGCCAGCAGCCAGCAAGGCTCGGCGTTGAGCCTGGGGCACCTGCGGCACCAGGCCGACAACCATCGTGGAAGCCTGCGCGGCACCGGTTTTGAACTGCGCAGCGACGCGTGGGGCAGTGTGCGCGGGCAACGCGGGCTGTGGCTGGATGCGTATGCGCACCGCGACCATGAGCCGGCCGGTGCCGCACCGCAATCGGCGGCATTGCTGAAACAGCTGGCGGCGCTGGCGCAACGCCAGGCTGCGGCGGCGCACAGCCATCTGACGGTGCAGCCGGCATCGCATCTGGGCGTGCAGTCGCCTCAGCGCTCGTCACTCGACGGCGCGCGCGCGCCGTTGCCGGTGCTGTTGGCCAGCGTAGGCAGCACGGTGCCCGGCGCGGCGCTGCAGGAGGCCGCAGGTGCGGCCCCGCAGCGCAGCAGCGACGCCGCCGACGGCCGCGTACCGCATACCGGTGACGCGCTGCTGGGCCTGTCCGCGCCGGCAGGGGCGGTGATCGTAGCGGGGCAGGGCCTGCACTGGACGCCGGGCGAAACGCTGGTGCTGGGCAGTGGGCAGCACAGCGATGCGACGGTGATGGGACAGGCGCGCTGGCATGGCCGGCAGGCGATCGGTGTGCTGGCCGCGAGCATGGCCGGCGTCGATACCCGGCTGCCGACGCTGACACTGGCCAGCGCGACGCAGGTGCTGGACATCAAGGCGCAGCAGGATCAGGTCGGCGTGCAGGCCCGGCAATCGCTGCACGCCGCCAGTGCACAGGCGGCCATCGAGATCGGGGCCGGCCGCACCGTCCAGGTGGCGACCGCAGCCGGTGCCAGCATCACCATCAGCGACGGCAACATCGTTTTCAATGCGCCGGGGCGGATCACCGTGCACGCCGGGCGCAAGTCGTTCCTGCCCGGTGGCGGCGGTCGCTACCCGCTGCCGATGTTCCCCCAGTCGGTGTGCAAGGAGTGCCTGTTGCTGGCGGCACAGCGGGCCGCACCGTTGACGCCGAAGGGAGGTTGAGCGTGCGCCAGGACTGGCAGTTTCCTCCACTTGTGCTGCCGCCACTGGACGCGGACGCGCAGCGTTTCGTGCTGCTGGATGGCGCGCAGTGCGAGCAGCCGCTGCAGCTGCTGCGCGCGCTGCCGTGGACGCCGCTGCGGCTGTTTGACGGCCTGCTGGCCGACGGCACCGATGATGCCAGCGTGTTCCTGGCGCGGCTGCCGGCCGGCATCGACATCGACCGCTTCCTGCAGCGCGCCGCCGCGCAGGCACGTTCGCCGGGTCTGCTCAGCGTGATCGAGACGACGCTGGGCGCCGAGGCGCTGCTGCAGCGCCTGCAGCGGCGGCTGGACGCGAGCTTCCCCAACGGCAAGGAGTTCCTGGCGCGCTTCTTCGATGCACGCGTATTGCCGTGGTGGGTGCAGGTACTGGACGAAACCCAGTGCCGCGCTTTCCTGTCGCTGGGAGAGCGTTGGTGGTACCTGCGCCACGATCTGCGCTGGGCGCAGCTGGAACTGCAGGACAGCGTGCAGGATCCGCATGATGCGCCCTGGGTGCTGGAGGCCGCGCAGCGCCGCGCGCTGATCGACGCCAGCTATCCCTACACGTTGATCGACCACTTCCAGCTGACCGACCCGGAACTGTTGGCACGGCTGCCACGCGAGCGCTGGTACACCGTGTTGCGGCGCGCGGTGGCGACGGCCGCCACGGCCGGTATCGAAGACAGCCGCCGCGTGGTGATGGTGGCCACCTGGACGCTGTTGGCCGGTGTGGATCTTGGCGAGGACCCGGCCTGGCGGCAGCGACTGCAGGATTTCGCCAGCGGGCGGCGCAGTGCGGCCGATATCGGTGACGAAGTCTGGCCCTTGGAAGAAAGCTGGGATTGAACGGAGCGAGACCGCGATGATGAGCAACAAGTACCTGTGGTGGAGCGCGCTGGCGGTGATCGCGCTGCTGGTGATGGGCGTTGGCTGCAGCCGGGCGATGGCGCGCGGCAAGACGCCGATCATGTCGCTGTTCGCGTTCAACTACAGCCCGTACTACCTGGCCGATGTGCGGGTCGATGGGCAGTTTCTGGGAGGGGTGAGCGGTTACACCAACGGCGGCTCCGGGATGGGGCCGCGCGCGCCGCGCGGCAAGGGGCCGGACAGCGTGCGGGTGCGCTGGATCGAGGCCAACCGCTACGATCTGGCCACCAACCGCTACCTGAGCGAGGGGCACCGCGTGCCGCGCGAAGCGGTGGTGCCGCTGAAGACGCCGTACCCGCCCAACCCGGCCACGCTGCTGCTGCATTTCTATACCGACGGCCATGTCGAGGCCGAGCTGCTGGACAAGGGCGTGAACAAATGGGACGTGCGACGCATGCCGGTGCCGAAGGAGCACAAGGACCATGACCAGTACTGATCCGACCGCGATTCCGGGCCAGGTGGATCTCGAACCCGGTACCCCTGATCCGATCGCGCAGGCCGAGGGCACGGCGCGCACCGCGCGGCTGGCCCGTGGCACGCGTCCGTTGAGCGATGCCGAGCGTCGCCGTCGCCAGGAAGCGATGTGCCGCACGGTGCCCGACAAGGAAGCAGCCACCACCGGTTGTACCCAGAGCCTGCACCTGAGCGTGTTCTTCGACGGTACCGGCAACAATCGCGATGAAGAGCTGGCCAAGGGGGAGGACGAGCGCGCTCTGTCGAACATCGCCCGGCTGTTCATTTCGCACAAGGACGATACGCGGAACATCAAGCGCCAGTATCTGGCCGGCGTCGGTACGCCCTGCCCGGAAGTGGGGGACAGCGGCGGCCTGCTCGGTTTGTCGATCGGCAAGGGTGGGCGCGAGCGCATCGACTTCGCGCTGCAGGCACTGGATGAGTTGATCGACAGCCAGCCCGAGCCGATGCGTATCCTGGTGGTCAGCGTGTCGGTGCTGGGCTTCTCGCGCGGCGCGGCATCGGCACGCGCGTTCGCCCGCGACCTGGCCGCGCGCTGCCGGCGCCAGGCCGATGGCACCTGGCTGTACCGCGAACGCATCCCGCTGCGGATCGGCTTCATGGGCGTGTTCGATACGGTGTGCTCGGTGTGGCCCAGCCTGGCGGCTGCGGCGGTGAACTACCGCAACGGACACACCGGCTGGGCCGAAGGCATGGCGGTTCCGGAAATCGTGGAGCAGTCGGTGCACATGACCGCTGCCCATGAGCTGCGCGGCCAGTTCCCGCTGGATTCGACGCGGGAACACGCGGTTTACCCGGCCAATACGGTGGAAATCTGGTTCCCGGGTGTGCACTCGGATGTGGGCGGCGGCTATGACCCGCAACACCAGGGGCGCCAGAACAGCATTGCGCGCTTTGCCCTCAACGAGATGTACGACATGGCGCAGGCCGGTGGCGTGCTGCTCCATCCGGTGAGTGAACTGGAGCCGTTCCTGAAGGCCGAGTTCGACAAGCAGGACCCGGAGCTGCAGGCCGTGTTCAACGCCTACCTGCAGGCGGTGCGGGTCAAGCGCGGGCGGATGGAGGATGTGCAGGCATCGCACATGGAGCTGCTGTACCGCTGGCTGCGGGTACGCGTGGCGCGCGGTGACAGACTGCCGTCGATGCAGCGGCTCGCGGCCCGCGAAGAAGCACTGCGCGAGCAGGTGCGGACCCTGCGCCGGCGCCAGTCGCAGCTGCCGTCGCCGTGGGGCAACGACAACCTGCATCTGGCCGACCAGGGCAATGCGGACAAGACGGCCGAATGGAATCGGGTTTCCGACGAACTGAAGGCGCGCGGCGATGAGCTTTCGGCGGTGAGCAAGCAACGCCGGGGCCTGGAGAAGGAAAACGATACGATGCTGGGCAAGATCGTCAGCCTGCGCCGCCGCCGCGAGCGTGGCGCGACGCTGACGATGGCCGAGCGGGTGACCCTGGAGTCGTGGGACAACACCACGCTGTTGCCGCCGGAGGTGGAGGCCTTCTTCGACGGCTACGGTCACGACTCGGTGGCGCACTGGTTCATCGGCAACCTGAGCCAGTGGCGGGTGCTTTACTTCGGCGCCACCAAGTATACGCCGGGCAAGGTGGAGGAGAAGGCCGAAGCCGCCGAGGCGGTGCCTGGTTGAGAGGGCGGGCTACACTACGCGCCGCGGCCGTTGGCCGAGCCATTGATGTGAATGCCGTGCCCCGTCTGCCGTTGCTGTTGTCCCTGTCCTTTTCAGTGCTGGCGGGCTGTGCCAGTGCGCCACCGCCACCGGCGCATTCCGACGCGCTGTGGCGGCTGATCGAACGCGACTGCCGTGGCGCCGAGGGACCTCGCGGTGACTGCCTGCGGGTGGAAAGCGCGGCGGACCGGCGCGATGTGCTGGTCAAGGACGCGCATGGCAATTACCAGTTCCTGCTGATGCCGCTGGACAAGGTCAGTGGGATCGAGAACCGCCGCCTGTACCAGCGCGGCGCGCCGAACTACTTCGCCGCGGCCTGGCAGGCGCGCCGCCATACCGAACAGGCACTGGGCCGGCCGCTGCCGCGTGCGGTGGCCAGCCTGGCGCTGAACTCGCCGCACGGCCGGTCCCAGCACCAGCTGCATATCCATGTCGACTGCCTGCGCGCGGATGTGCTGCAGGCCCTGGACGCCCACAGCGATGCGCTTGGCACGCAGTGGGCGCCGCTGCCGGTGCCGCTGCGTGGGCACGCCTACCAGACGCGGTTGCTGCCCGGGGCGGAGCTGACCGCCAATCCGCTCAATCTGCTGGCCTACGGCCTCAGCGGGGTGGACGATGTCGGCCAGTGGAGCCTGGTGGTGGCCGGTCGCGACAATGTGCAGGGTGCCCCGGGCTTCATCCTGCTCGCTACCCGTGTGGATGCAGGCAGCGGCAACGAGGCCAGCGGCGAAGAGCTGCAGGACCATGCCTGCGCGGTGCTGACCGGCGCAGGTGATGCGCTGGAGCGGGTACGCTAGCCGATCCGCTGTTGGCCGTTGCGCCACGCGGGGGCAGTGAGCGCCAGCAACTGACGGTCGTGCCATCCCTCCACATCCAGGTGGTAATCGCGCAGGATGCCTTCATGGGTAAAGCCCTGGCGCTGCAGGGCCTGGGCGAAGGGCGTGGTGCAGCCCGGCGGCAGCAGTACAAAGATGCGGTGCAGGCCAACATTGTCGAACAGGAACGGGCACAGTGCCTGCAGGGCCTGCTGCGGATAGACGTGCTGGTGGTGCAGCGACTGCAGTTCGGCACAGCGCGAGTGCAGTGATTGCAGGCGCACATGCAGCTGGTCGATCAGGGCGCCCTGCGCATCGTCGAACACGCCCAGTACCAGCTTGTCGTTGTCCTGCTCCAGCCGGGAGCGATGGATGCTGGCAAGGAACCGCGCTTCCTCGTCAATGCCGGGATGACGCTGCTGGGTGCGTTGGCGGCGGTCGTCGAAGACGCGCCAGCGCGGCAAATCGTTGCGCTGGAAGGAGCGCAGGGTGACCGGTGCGGCCGCCAGATGCAGCAGATGTCGGCGCAGGACCGGACGCAACGGGTTGAGGTGGGTGTGGCAGGTCGTGTCGTTCATCCCGGCACGATGCGAGTCGTCGGCGCGCGGAACCATTCAATTCGTTGCAAAAGCGTGCGGGCGGGGCAGGGAACGACTGATTCGGTTCAGGCATAAGCCCATCAGGGCTGATCATTTCCGTTGAAACCATCCGTTCAGGACACTTTCGTTACGGGATCGTTATGCGCCGCACAGGTCGCTGGCCCCGTACCACCCGCCCAACTCCCCCAGGAAGCCCATGTCCGCCTCTTTCCAGGCGCTGCGCCCGCGTCCGCTGGTGCTCGCGCTGTCGTCCCTGATGCTGGTCTCGCTGCCGGCCTTCGCGCAGGAAAGCGCACCCACGTCACTGCAGGAAGTAAAGGTCACCGGCTCGCGCATACCGCGCGCCAGCATCGAGGGACCGTCGCCGGTGACGGTGATCAGCCGTGAACAGATCGATGCGCAGGGCTATCGCAATGCCTTCGATGCGTTGAGCGCGCTGACCGAGAACACCGGCAACGTGCAGGGCGAGGACTTCGGCAATACCTTCACGCCGGCCGCCAACACCATCAACCTGCGCGGCCTCGGCCCGAATCGCACGCTGGTGCTGGTCAATGGCCGCCGCCAGGCCGACTACCCGCTGGCCTACGAAGGTTCGGTCAACGTGGTCAACCTGGCCAACATCCCAAGTGCGCTGATCGAGCGGATCGAGGTGCTGGCCGCGGGTGCATCGGCGGTGTATGGCTCCGACGCCATCGCTGGCGTGGTCAACATCATCCTCAAGGACCGCTTCGACGGCGTCGACGTCAACGTGCGTGCAGGCGGTACCCAGCAGGGCGGAGGCGACAATCAGCGCGTGCAGGTGGTCGGTGGCAGTTCTGGCGAACGCTGGGAGGCCCTGTTCGGCTTCGAGTTCGACGTGCGCAAGGCGATCCACGCGCGCCAGCGCGACTTCATGGATTCGCTGGATGATGATCCCAGCGGCAAGGCGCCGCAGGCGACGGCGATCGCCTACCGGCGCAATGCCGCCACCGGGCGCAACATCGACCCGGGCGTGAGCGGATGCGATGCTGCGGCGGACATCTATGGCGGCAGCGTGTTCCGCGCCAACAACCCGCGCCAGGGCTGGTACTGCGGCAGCAACGAAGCGGCGGCGAGCTACTGGACCGTACAGACCCAGAAGCGCAACCTCAACGGGTATGGCCTGGCGACCTTCCATCTGGACGAGCACACCGACCTGTTCGCCGACGTCGCCGTGGGCAGTGCGCGCATCACCAACAACACCCGTGCCCCGACCTGGACCTCGGCGCGCAACTACTTCTATAACCAGACCACCGGCAACCTGGAAAGCTGGTACCGCCGCTTCGCGCCGGAGGAAATCGGCGGCCTACCGCGCAATGCCAACCGCTTCCTGGAAAATTCGTGGTCGTTCAACGTCGGTGCACGCGGCCAGATCGGCGACAGCGGCTGGGATTACGAAGCGGTCTACAGCCGTTCCCGCTATGAAAACCGCACCCGTCGCCCGGTGCTGCTGGCCGGCATCAACGAGTACCTGCTCGGCCCGAAGCTGGGCGTGCGCTACGGCGTGGAGGTCTATGCGCCTGACCCGGCGCGCCTGTTCCAGCCGCTGACGCCGAACGAGTACGAAGGCCTGACCGGGTACCAGGAAAGCCACAATGCGGCATGGCTGCAGACCTTCAGCGCCAGCATCAACGGCCGCCTGTTTGCGCTGCCCGGCGGCGACGCCGCGCTGGCGGCGGTGATCGAGTCCGGCAGCCAGGGTTACCGCAACCGCCCGGACCCGCGCCTGGGCACCGGCGAGTTCTGGAACACCAGCGCCGGGATCGGTGCGGGTGGTGACCGCGATCGCTACGCGGCGGGCGTTGAACTTCAGCTGCCGTTGCTGCAGTCGTTGACCACCACCCTGGCCGGTCGCTACGACCAGTATCGAGCCGGCGGCGAACACATCGGCAAGGCGACCTGGAGTGTCGGCGTCGAGTTCCGGCCGATCGAGAGCCTGCTGATCCGCGGCTCCGCGGCGACCAGCTTCCGCGCACCGGACATGAACTACGTGTTCGCCACCGAGACCCGCGGCTACAACCCGGGCATGACCGACTACTGGCGCTGCCGCACCGCTGGCCAGGCGTACGCCAACTGCGACTACAGCGGCCTGTCGATCGACTACAGCAACCGTGCCAATCCGCAGCTGCAACCGGAAAGTGCCAAATCCTACGGCTTCGGCGTGGTCTGGTCACCGCTGGCCGGGCTGGATTTCAGTGCTGACTACTACGACATCCGCATCGACAACGAGGTCACCAGCCTCGACACCAGCCGCATCCTGCGTGATGAGGCCGACTGCCGGCTGGGCCGTACCCTCGGCGGCGAAGCGCGCGAAATCGGTTCGCCGCTGTGCCAGGACGCGCTGTCGCGGGTGATCCGCAATCCGTCCAATGCCACGGTGCAGCCGGACCAGGTGACCCGCGTGCTGATCAACCCGATCAACGCGGCATCCGAATCGGTGCGCGGCCTGGACCTGAAGGGCAACTGGCGTTTCGATGCCGGCCGCTATGGCCGCTTCACCACCCGCCTGGCCTACACCGTGGTGCTGGAGCACACTTACAAGCAGTTCTCCGACGACCCCGAGCGCGACATCCGCAACTCGCTGGATGACTACCAGTGGCGCAGCAAGGCCAACGGCAGCATCACCTGGAACCAGGGCGACTGGACCACCACCCTGTACGGCAATCGTTTCGGCTCGCTGCCGAAGACCGATGGCAGTGGCCGCATCGCGCCGTACATGACGTACAACGCGAGCGTGTTCCGTCAGTTCGGCGAGAACCTGTCGGTGGGCGTGATCGTCAACAACCTGCGTGACAGCCGCCCGCCGGCGGACAGGAATGGCGGCGGCTGGCCGTTCTATCCGGTCGGCAACTACGACCCGTATGGTCGCCAGTACTGGCTGCAGCTGGACTACCGGTTCCGCTGATCCGGCTGGCAAACAGAAGGGCCGGCAATGCCGGGCCTTCTGCTGTGTCGATATCCGCCGTGATGGCGCGCGCCGGTCGCCTAGGGCAGTGCCTGTTGCAGGTACGACTCGATGACGTAGCTGAAGGGCTGCTGCTGGCGATCGCGCAGCAGGGCGCGCACTTCCAGGATCACGCCGTGGTCGCCTTCGCCACGCGGTGGCCAGAAGGCCTGGTCGGCCAGTGTCTGGCGCTGGAAGCCGAGCGGGCCGACCACGCGGCCAAAGGGTTCGTCAGTGCTGTCCAGCACCTGGTTCATCGCCGGGCTGAGATGGTCCGGCAGGTACCAGTTGTCTGCCTCGGAGAGCACGCGGCTGCCGCAGACCAGTTGCACGCGGCGATAGCGCAGGGCGGTGCCAGGCTGCGTTGCGCCCAGTGCCTGCAGCACGTCGGCCGGCGCAGGCTTGTCCTGGCCGTGCATACGCACCGCGCGCACCCGCGCCTGTTGGGCCAGGCCGTGTTCGGCGCACCAGTATTCCAGGGTGGCGGTGGCGCTTTGCCCGGACAGCACACGCTGGTGCAGCCGCTCGACCAGCGCAGCCGATGCAATGCGCTGTTGGCCAGGCGGCGCCTGCAGCGGCGCGGTGGCGGCCGCATCCGTGGCAGATAGGCTGGCCATCGGGGCAGCAGCAAGCAGGGACGCGGCCTGCCAGCGGCGGAGACGATCGTGGCGGTCGGACGGGCCCATGCGGCATCACAACGGAAACAGGCGCCTATGGTACCCGTTCAGCGGTGTGCACGGCGTGGCTGCGACCGGCTGACGCAGATGCATTCATCGTGCTGGTGAATGCGTGGCATCCAGATATTTCGTTGGCCGATGGCCATGCCGAGGCGCACGATGGCTGCATGACACGGCTTTGCGGGAGTTTCCGATGACGCTTCAGTTCGTTCACGGCGGCGTGGATCGCGCCGGCGCGTCGCTGCATTTCCATATCCGTGACGGCCGCATCAGCGGCCTCAATGGCGATGCCCAGGCGGCCGAAGGTGCGAAAAGCGTCGATCTGACCGGCTTTACCGTCCTGCCTGGTCTGGTCGACGGCCACATCCATCTCGACAAGAGTTTCGTTGGCGACGGCTGGCACCCTCACCAGCCGGTCAACAGCCTGCGCGAGCGGCTGGCGGTGGAGAAGGCCGCACTGGCCACCGCCGCACCCATGGCCGATCGCGCCGAAGCCCTGATCCGTCAGTGCAGCGGTTTCGGCACGGTGGCCATGCGCTGTCACGTCGATGTCGATGCAAGCACCGGCCTGCACCATCTGCAGGCGGTGCGCGAGGCGGCATTGCGCTGCGCCGACATCATGCGCATCCAGCTGGTGGCGTTCCCGCAGGCAGGCGTGATGTCCCGCGCGGGTACGGCGGCCGTACTGGAACAGGCGCTGGCGGCGGGCGTGGAAGTGCTCGGTGGCATCGACCCGACCACGCTGGACGGCGACGCGGAAGGCCAGCTGGCACTGCTGTTCGGACTGGCCCAGCGCTATGGGGTGCAGTTGGACATCCATCTGCACGAGCCTGGCGAAACCGGCCTGGCCCAGCTGCTGCGGATTGCCGCGCGCACCCGTGCCGCCGGCCTGCAGGGGCGGGTCGCGGTCAGCCACGCATACGCGTTGGGAGAAGTGCCGCTGGCCCGCGCGCTGCAGGTGGGCGAGGCACTGGCCACGGCCGGTGTGGCGATCATGAGCAATGCCCCGGGCGACCATCCGTTCCCGCCGTTGCGCGCGCTGCACGAGGCGGGCGTGCGCGTGTTTGCCGGCAACGACAACATCCGCGACTGCTGGTGGCCATATGGCAATGGCGATCTGCTGCAGCGGGCGATGCTGCTCGGCTACCGTTCCGGCTTCTACACCGACGCCGACCTGATGCTGGCGCTGGAGATGGTCAGCACGCACGCGGCGCAGGTGGTCGGGCTGCCGCGCTACGGCATCGCCGAAGGCCTGCCGGCGACCTTTGTAGCGGTACGCGCCGATCATGGCCCGGCGGCGGTGGCCGCCGTACCTGCGCAACGCCGCGTGGTGGTCGACGGCCGCTGGCTGTAGATCCACGCCATGCGTGGACGAGCATGGTCGCAGGATGGCTGCATCCGCCCATGGCGTCGACCTGCCGTGCACAGGCCAGGCCCGGCACGCGCTGGGCCAGGGTATCGCCGAACGCCACCCCCAGCGCTTTCCAGCCATCGCTGTCGGTGCGATCGATCAGTCCTGCATCGACCACGCGCTGCAGCGTGCTGGGCTCCAGCGGCCGCTGCACGGGTGATCAATGCGCCAGTCCCGTACGGTTCGATCAGTCCGGTTCGCGCTGCACTTGGCGCCAGAGTTCACTGGCCAGCGCGCGCAGCGCGTCATCGGCGTCGGCGCGGTGCAGCAGGCCGATCTCATAGTTGTCGATCACTGGCAGGTTGCGCTCGCCATCGATGATGCGGTGTTCGCGATTGACCGCGCGGCGCGGCAGCAGGCTGATGCCGATGCCATCGGCCACGGCTCCCTGGATGCCGCTGAGCGAGGAGCTGGTGAAGGCGATGCGCCAGCGCAGGCCCAGCGCTTCCACGGCGTGGATCATCTCGTCGCGGTACAGCCCGCGCGGCGGGAAGGTGACCAGCGGCAGCGGGTCGTGCTGCAGGCTGCTGCTGCGCAGGCTGTCGATCCAGTGCATCGGCTCGCGCCGGCAGTGCACGGCCTGGCGGCTGTTGCGCCGCTGCTTGACCAGCACCAGGTCCAGCTCGCCGTGGTCGAAGCCGTGTGCTAGGTCACGGCTCAGCCCGCTGCTGATCTCCAGCTTCACCTGCGGGTGGCGGCGGCTGAAGGCCGCCAGCATGCGTGTGGTCTGTGCGTTGACGAAGTCCTCCGGCACGCCGATGCGCACGGCGGTTTCCACCGTGGCCCCGGCCAGCGCCTGTGCCATTTCCTCGTTCAGGTCGAGCATGCGCCGCGCGTAGCCGAGCAGGGTGTGGCCGGCGTCAGTGGGGTGCACGTCGCGGTGGCCGCGTTCGAGCAGGCGGTGCCCGGCCAGCTCTTCCAGCCGTCGCACCTTCTGGCTGACCGTGGACTGGGTTGAATGCAGGCGCGTAGCCGCCGTGGTGAAGCTGCCGCAGTCGGCCACCATCACCAGCGCCCGAAGCAGGTCCAGCTCGAACAGGGTTCTATTCGATTTGGCACTGTCTTGCATTTGAACATTTCACTTCTGGATACCCGGGGCGACTTCTACCATGCAGGGCAGAGGCCGGCAATGCCCGGCCGTTGCTACCGTCACGCGGCGTTCCGTGGCGACGGACATGAGGAGACACTGCCATGCGCTTCCGTCGTTCCCTTCGCTGGCCCGCACCTATGGCGCGCATGCTGCTGCTATGCCTTCTGGCCACGGTCACCCCTGCCTGCACTGCGACCCCCAAGGCTGACGGGGGCGCGCGCCTGCGCGATGCCGCCAGCCGCGGCGATGCCGAGGCCGTGCGCGAGGCGATCGCACAGGGCGCCGATCTGGAGGCACGTGACGGAAAAGGCCGCACCGCGCTGCTGCTGGCCACCCATGCCAACAACGTGGATGCCGCGCGCGAGTTGATCGAGGCCGGTGCCGACGTCAATGCCAAGGATGCCCTGCAGGACAGCGCCTACCTGTACGCCGGTGCGCGTGGCCTCGATGAAATCCTGGCGATGACCTTGGCGCACGGCGCCGACCTGCGCAGCACCAACCGCTATGGCGGCACCGCGCTGATTCCTGCCGCCGAGCGTGGCCACGTCGCCACCGTGCGCACGCTGCTGCGCGCAGGTGTGGCGGTGGACCACGTCAACCGCCTGCACTGGACGGCACTGCTGGAAGCGATCCTGCTCGGCGATGGCGGGCCGCGTCACGTGCAGATCGTGCAGCTGCTGCTGGACGCCGGCGCCGATCCCGAGCTGGCCGATGGCGAGGGCGTTACACCGCTGGCCCACGCCCGTCAGCGCGGCTACTCCGCCATCGAAACCCTGCTGCGTCAGCACGGCGCGGCGCGCTGAAGCCTGACCCCTTCCACCCCGCACGTTGCGCGTGCCCACCAGGATGCTGTCCATGTTCCGTTCCCGCCCACTGTTCTTCGCCATTCTTCTTGCCGCTGCACCGCTGTTGGCCGCGGCGGCGGAGCGTGCCGACCTGCTGATCCGCAACGCCACCGTGGTCGATGTCGAGCACGCCCGCAGCCTGGCGGGGCAGAGCGTGGTGATCCGTGGCGAGGACATCGTTGCGGTCGGTCCGGATGCGCAGCTGCGCAGCCAGTGGAACACCGACCGCCAGATCGATGCCAACGGCAAGTACCTGATCCCGGGGTTGTGGGACATGCACGTGCACTTCGGCGGTGGCCCGGCGCTGATCGAAGAGAACAAGGCACTGCTGCCGCTCTACATCGCGCACGGCATCACCACCGTGCGTGACTGCTCCGGCGACCTTCCCGAGCAGGTGCTGCAGTGGCGCGGCGATATTGCCAAGGGCACCCTGTTCGGCCCGCGCCTGCTCAGCTCGGGCGCGAAGATCGAAGGCATCAAGCCGGTATGGAAGGGCACCATCGAGGTGGGCAGCAAGGCCGACGTCGACCAGGCGATCACTCGCCTGCGGCACGACAAGGTAGATTTCGTGAAGATCACCGACAGCACGCTGAAGCCCGAGCTTTTCCTGTACTCGGCCAGCGCCGCGCGCAAGGCCGGCTTCAAGGCCTCGGGCCATATTCCGATGGCGCTGACCGTGCAGCAGGCGGTCGATGCCGGCTTGGCGTCGATCGAGCATCTGGACTATGCGTTCAAGGCCGGCAGCAAGGACGAAGCGAAGATCGCCGCCGACTTCGGTGCCGGGCGCATCGACCGCGCCGAAGCCAACCGCCGCCTCAACGCCAGCTTCGACCGTGACACGGCGATGCATGCCTACCGTGATTTCGCCAAGCGTGGCGTGTTCGTGACGCCGACCCTCAACGGTGGCCGCATCCTCGACTTCCTTGACCAGGATGACCACGCCAACGACCCGTACCTGGCCTACATCGGCCCCGGCCTGCGCGCGACCTACCAGTGGCGCGTGGACCGCGCGGCGAAGGCGACGCCGGCGCAGATCGAAGCGCGCCACGCGCAGTACCACCAAGTAGCTGCAGTGCTGCCGATGCTGCAGGAGGCCGGCGTGACCATCATTGCCGGCACCGATGCGGGCTTCCTCAATTCGTTCAACTTCCCGGGGATCGCCCTGCACCAGGAACTGCAGCTGTTCGTGAAGGAGGGCCTGAGCGCGCCGCAGGCGTTGTCGGCCGCAACCCGTTCCGGCCCGGCCTGGTTCGGGCAGATGGACCGTTACGGTGGTGTCGCGCAGGGCAAGGCCGCCGACCTGGTGCTGCTGACCGCCAACCCACTGCAGGACATCGCCGCCACCGAGAAGATCGACAGCGTGATCCTGCGCGGCAACGTGTATGACCGCTCCGCGCTGGACAAGATGCTGGCCGATGCAAAGGCCAAGGTCGCGGCGTGGAACGCGGAGGCGGCGAAAGCTGACTGATTGCGGGGTTGGACGGAATCCACGCATGGCGTGGATCTACCTGCACCCCCAAAGTGATCCACGCCGATGTGGCCGGCGCCCTAGCGAGGCGCCGGCCGCATGCCGTGCAGCTGCGGCAGTGCGGCCTTCATCGCATCGATGAAGGCGCGCAGCCGCGGCGGCTGCTGGCGCGCCGCAGGAAATACCACGTGTACTGGCAGTGCTGGAGCCTGCCAGTCCGGCAACAGCTGCACCAGCCGCCCCTGTGCGAGGTCGTCGGCCACCAGCCAGGCCGAGACCACCGCTGCGCCCAGCCCGGCGCGTGCAGCCTGCTGTACCACGAACAGGTTGTCGCTGAGCAGGCGTGGGCTGATTGACAGCGTATGCGCCCGGCCCTGCGCGTCATGCAGCAGCAGGCGTTCGCGGTAATAGGTCACCAGCGAGATCCAGGGCAGTGACTGGGCCTGCTCTGGCGTGCTGATCGCCTTGGCATCCACCAGCGACGGCGCCGCTACGACGATGCGCGGCACCTCGGCCAGCGGCAGTGCGACCATGCGCGGCTCGTCCACGGGGCCCACTCGCACCGCACAATCGATGCCCTCGGCAATGAAGTCCGGGCGACGATCTTCCAGGATCCACTCCAGGCTCAGCTGTGGGTGCTGGGCGAGGAACGCGAGCATGGTCGGCAGCAGCTGCGCCTGGCCGAAGGCGTGCGGCACCATCACCCGCAGGCGCCCGCGCAGCGTTTCCGGTTCGCCGTTCAGTTCGGCCTGCAGCGACTCCCATTCGTCAACCACGCGCTGCGCGTGACGCTGGCAGCGCAGGCCGTCCTCGGTCAGTTGCAGACCGTGGGTGGAGCGCTGCAGCAGGCGCAGGCCGAGCTGTCGCTCCAGTGCCTGCAGGCGGCGGCTGACCGTTGGCTGGGTGGTGCCCAGCTGCGCAGCGGCGGCAGACAGGCTGCCAGCATCGACGATCCGCAGGAAGGTGCGCAGTAGATCCAGGCGATCGGCGCCAGCGGCAAGGTTGGTCATGCGTATGGCGTATGAATGATATGTAGTTCAGCCTACTACAGGCGCAAGACGAATATCGGCAGGATACGTCCACTTTCTTCCGTGGACGCCCCCATGTCGACTCCCTCGCTTTCCGCTGCCACCGCACCGGAGACCTTGCCCTCTACCCCGCTGGTGCTGGCAATGGCGGCCGGCGCCGGTTTCTCGGTCGCCTCGCTGTACTACAGCCAGCCGATGCTGGGCCTGATCGCCCAGGACCTTGGCGCCGGTGAGCGCGCCGTCGGCCTGGTGCCGACCCTGACCCAGCTCGGCTATGCGCTGGGCATCCTGCTGCTGGCACCGCTGGGTGACCGCTTCGACCGCCGCCATCTGATCCTGTTGAAGTCCGCGCTGCTGACGCTGGCACTGGGCGCCGCCGCCATGGCCGGGCACCTGCCGGGCCTGCTGATGGCCAGCCTGCTGGTCGGGCTGATGGCAACGCTGGCACAGGACATCGTGCCCGCCGCCGCGGCGCTGGCACCGGATGCGCAGCGCGGGCAGATCGTCGGCCGGGTGATGACCGGCCTGCTGCTGGGCATCCTGTTGTCGCGGGTGGTCAGTGGCGTAGTAGCTGAAGCGTGGGGCTGGCGCACGCAGTTCGTGCTTGCCGGGGTATCGGTGGCGTTGATGGGTACGCTGATGGCACGCGCACTGCCGCGTTTCACGCCGACCAGCACCCTGCGCTATCCCGCGCTGCTGGGCTCGCTGCTGGCGCTGTGGCGCGAGCAGCCGCAGCTGCGTCGTGCGGTGGCCAGCCAGTCGCTGCTCGCAGTCGGTTTCAGTGCGTTCTGGTCGACCCTTGCACTGATGCTGCATGCACGCCTCGGCCTGGGCAGTGCGGCAGCCGGTGCATTCGGTATTGCCGGTGCGGCCGGTGCATTGGCCGCGCCGTTCGCGGGCCGTTTCGCTGATCGACTGGGGTGCCATGCGGTGGCACGGCTGGCGATTGCGGTGGCGCTGCTGGGCTTCGGCCTGCTGCTGGGCGAAACCTGGTTGCCGGACGCTGCGCTGTTGCCGCTGCTGGTGGTGAGTGCGCTGTTGTTCGACTTCGGCTTCCAGTCGGCGCTGGTGGCGCACCAGACCTTGGTCTACGGCCTGGTGCCGCCGGCGCGAAGCCGCCTCAATGCGTTGCTGTTCACGGGCATGTTCATCGGCATGGCCGCCGGCGGAGCGCTGGGCAGCTTGGCGCTGGCGCAGTGGGGGTGGCACGGCGTGGCCTGGCTGGCGGTGATGTGTGCCGGCGGCAGCCTGCTGCTGCGTTTGAAGTAGGGGTTGTTCGGCAGGGCTGCAAGCCCTGCCGAACAACCCCCTAATCGTGACCGCTGTCGTCCAGGCTGATGATGCCGCGCCGCAGTGCCTGAGTGACGGCATGGGTGCGGTCGCCGACGCCTAGCTTGTCCATCAAACTCTTCATGTGCGCCTTCACCGTCTGCTCGGAGATCTGCATGCGCTCGCCGATTCGCTTGTTCGACAGTCCGCCTGCCACGTGCCGCAGGACCTCGGTCTCGCGCGGTGACAGGCGGTCTTCCACCACGTGCGCGGCGATGCTGGCAGCCACCGCTGGAGGAATCGGCGCGCGACGACCGCCGGCCACCATGCGGATGGTGTCGATCAGCTCGTGGCGCAGCATGTCCTTCAGCAGGTAGGCGCTCGCACCGGCCTGCAGCGCACGCACCGCGCGCACGTCGCCGCGGTAGGTTGTCAGCACGATGATGCGCGCGCGCGGGTCGAGTGCACGGATCCGCACGATCGCTTCCACGCCATCCAGGCGCGGCATCTGCAGGTCCATCAGCACCACATCGGGCTGCAGCTGCTGGTACCGCGCGATGGCTTCCTCGCCATCGGCGGCTTCGCCCAGCAGGCGCAGGTCAGGCTGGGCGCCGAGCAGCGCGGCCAAGCCATCACGCAGCAGTGGGTGATCGTCGACTACCAGCACGCCGATCGGGGTAGGGGACTCAGTCATGGTTGGGTCTGCTCCAAGGCCAGCGCCAGCGCGACGGACGGCGGTGATACAGGCGCCGGGCAGGGACCGCCAGCGCCACTTCGGTACCCAGGCCTGGGCGGGTCCACAGCTGCAGCTCCGCGCCAAGCCGTTGCGCCCGCTCGCGCATGCCCTGCAGGCCCCAATGCCCGTGGCCGGCATTCTCGTCTGCGATGCCGACGCCATCGTCGCGCACGTGCAGCAGGAAACAGCGCGCGCCGTAGGACAGTTCCACTTCGATGGCGCGCGCATCGGCATGGCGCAATGCGTTTCGTATCGCCTCGCGGCCGATCAGGAATACCTCTTCGGCGGCGTCGACCTGCAGCGGTGGCGCCGCGCCCTCGACGGTCAGGCGCAGGGGGTTGATGCCGTGGCCAGCGTACTCGGCATGCACGTCGGCCAGTGCCGAGGCCAAGTCGCGCCCTGCGAACGGACCGTCGCGCAGCGCGTTGACCCGCTCGCGGCCCTCGGCCAGGTTGCGTTCGGCCAGTTGCATGGCCGCCTCCAGCTGGCTGCGCACCGGCTCCGGGGTCTGGGGTGACTGGCTGATCGCATGCAGGCGCAGGATCAGGCCCTGGCTGCCCTGCAGCAGCGTGTCATGCAGGTCGCGCGCGATGCGTTCGCGCTCACCATTGCGTTCCTGCAGGCGCGCGCGGAACAGTGCCGCCAGCTGGCCACTGCGGATGCGCACCGCCATCATCAGCAGCGCGAGTATCGCGGCGGCGCACAGTAGCTTGAACCACACGGTCTGCATGAAGGTGGGAGCGATGCGGAAGCTGCGGCTGGCCGGGGAGGTGCTCCAGATGCCGTCCTCGTTGGCCGCTTCCACCTCGAACCGGTAATTGCCCGGTGCGAGGTTGGTGTAATACGCGCGGGTGCTGCTGCCCGCATCCTGCCAGCCGTCGTCGACGCCGGAGAGGCGATAGCGGTAGCGGTTGCGCTCCGGGCGTGCCAGTGACAAGGCCACGTAGTCGATCTGCAGTTGGCTGGTACCGGCGGGAAGGCGCAGGCCATCGCGCAGCGGCTCGTGCTTGCTGCCATACAGCACCTCGCCGATGCGCACGCTGGGGGCCATCGTATTGACGTGCGAATGGGTGGTGTCCAGCCAGGCCAGGCCCTGGTTGGTGGCCAGCCACAGCAGGCCATCGTCGGCCAGGGCGGCGGTGGCGATGGGCCCGCTCTGCAGGGCGATTCCCGGCATGCCGTCGATCGCGTCGAACAGGCGCGGCGTGACCGGCAGGCCGGTACGCAGGGCACGGCGCAGCAGCCCGCTTTCCATCCGCACCAGGCCACGGCTGCCGTTGAGCCACAGGTGGCCATTGGCATCGGCGACCATGCCAGTGATGCCTTCCAGGACGCCGGCCATGTCGGTGCGCACCGGAACGAATCGTCCATTGCCCAGTCGCGCAGCCAGCCCGGCTTCGCCGGCGACCAGCAGAATGTCCTGGTGATGCAGCATCGCGGTGATCGGCCCCACCGACAGGCCCTGGCTGGCATCGAAGCTCTCGATGCGGTCCGCACTCATCCGGCGCAGGCGGCCGTCTGCATAGCCAAGCAGCAGCTGGCCATGGGCATCCAGTGCCAGCGATGAGCAGGCCTGCTCTGGCAGGCGAACCTCGCGCTGCCATTGCCCATGCAGGTAATGAAGGACGCCACGCTCACCCGTACACACCCAGGCCTGCTCGTCGTCGGGGAACAGCAGCGCATGCAGCGGTTGCCCGGTAAACGGGGCCGGCAGTGGGATCAACGATGTGCGGCCGCCAACTGTGCGCGCAAGATTGACCCAGTCGAACTGCCAGATCGGCGTAGGTGCCTGGCGTGCGGCGGCCTGCAGTTGCGTGGCGCTGCTGTCCAGCAGCGTGCGTCGCAGATCGTAGGGCTTGAGGTCTTCGCCATAGCCATACACGCGGCCATCGCTGGCCCGCACCAGCGAGCGGTAGGGATCGCTCGGGCCCACCGCCAAGGTGTGCACGCTGCGTGCGCGAAAGCGGTTGAGGCCGAGATTGGTGCCGACCCAGAGATTGCCTTCGCGATCGACGATGATCGGCACCGCCGAGGTGGCGGTCAGCCCGTGCGGTGAATCGAAGCGTTCCATGCGCACGGCCCGGGTGCCGTCGAAGGTGATGCGGGCCATGCCGCCGTGCGGGCTCATCGTGGCCCACAGCGCGCCATCGGCAGTGAACTGCAGACGAGCGGCGACCAGCTCTGGAAGCCGCCGCGCTTCACGTTCGCTTGCCGCCAACAGACCCTGCGCGTTGGCCAGCGGCGAGGTGCCGCGCACCCGGTCGGCCAGCCACACTTCACCTTGTGGGCTTTCGGCCAGTGTCGCCATCTGCGAGACCGCAATGCCGGTGTCTTCGAACGTGGTCTGGCCGGTCGCACGCATCCAGATCTTCAGGTCGGCCAGCACCCAGAACGTACCCCGGCTATCGTGCAGCACCCACTGCACGCGGCGCTCCGGCAGCCCGGCATTTGCCAGCAGTGGCTGCCAGCGCTGTCCGTCAAAGCGGCGCAGCCCGCCGTTGATCGCCGCCCACAGCTGGCCCTGGCGATCGTGGCTGAAGCGCGGGACCACGCCGACCGGCACCCCTTGCTCGCGGCCGTAGTTGCGCAGCTGTCCCTGTGCGAACCGGCTGATGCCCGCCTGGAAGTAACCGATCCACAGAGCACCATCGCGGCCCGGTGCCAGCGTGACCATGTTGGTGGACGGAAAATGGCTGCCGACGGGCGCCGCTTGCCGTTCGAAACGACGGCCATCGAAGCGGTACAGGCCTGAGCCCGTGGCCAGCCACAACAGACCGTCGCGGTCCTGGACAATGTCCCAGATGTCGCCGGGCGCCCCCTGGCCGACGCGCCAGGCCGTGTGCTCGTAATCGGGCAGTCCGCCGCTCACCGGCGGGCGCTGCACGGCAAGAGCGGGCAGGGCAGTCAACAGCAGCAGGCACGTCAGCAGCGTCGGCAAACGACACCGGAACGGGAAGGGGCGGCCACGCATGGCGCGCATTCTGGCAGGTGTGGGGCAACCGAGGGTGACCCGAACGGGGTAGGCGGCCGGCGCCACCGTCGGATATCACGCCGGCATGTTCCCCGGAGCCCGGCCATGCAGCGCCTGTTCGTGATGTTCCCCGACCGCGGTCCAGGCCTGGGTCTGCTGTGGCTGCGGCTGTGCCTGGCCGCTGCGCTGTGCATGCCTGGCACGCACGCAGGCGGGTGGTCGGTGCTGTGCCTGCTGGCGGTGGCGATGCTCGTGCTGGGCGCGCTGACCCCGCTGGCCGTCGCGCTGGCCGCCGTCAGCCTGCACGCACAGACCGTACCCTGGCCGCTGGCGCTGCTGCCGCTGTCCCTGCTGGTGCTGGGTCCAGGGGCCTATTCGCTGGACGCACGCTGGTTCGGACGCCGCGTGATCGGCCGCCGGCCTCCCCCATTCGGGTAGGCGCTGGCCTCGACCGACGGGGGTAGGGCATCGCGCGCACGCGCCGCACCATGGGCTACCCCCTCGCGGCGTCCTCGATGGCCACCGTCCTTCCGCATGCCCCGCCCGCCGCGTCGTTGGCACCGCATCAGGCCGCCGCGTTGCAGCGGGCGCTGCGCTATGTCGATGAACACCTGTCACAGCCGCTGCGGGTAACCCAGCTGGCGGAGGCTGCCTGTGTCAGCCGTTTCCATCTGGTGCGCCTGTTCCGCACCGGTACCGGCGCCAGTCCGCTGCGCTATGTCCGCCGGCGCCGTATCGAACGTGCGCGCCAGCTGTTGTCGGCCCAGCATCTGCCGATGTCCTGCCTGGCGCAGCAGCTCGGCTTCTTTGACCAGAGCCATTTCGTCCGCAGCTTCCGCGCGGAGACGGGCTGCAGTCCCGGCCAGTACCTGGCTGGCGATGCCGCGCTCCTGCTTCCCCCAGACCTTGATTCCAACGGAGTCCACGCATGAACCTTGCAACTGCCACGCCCGCCCCGTCCCTGTTGTCACCGACCGACCATGCACTGGTGCTGATCGACTTCCAGTCGCAGATGGCGTTTGCCACCCACACGATCGACATCTCCGCACTGCGCAACAACGTGGCACTGATCGGCAAGGGCGCCAAGGGCTTCAACGTGCCGGTGCTGCTGACCACGGTGGCGGAAGCCTCGTTCTCCGGCCCGATGTTCCCCGAGCTGCCGGCGATTTTTCCGGGCCATACGGTGTTCGATCGCACCTCGATGAACACGTGGGAGGACCAGCCGGTGATCGACGAGATCAACCGAATCGGCAAGCGCCGGCTGGTGATGGCCGGCCTGTGGACCAGCGTCTGCATCGTCGGCCCGGCGCTGTCGGCACTGGCGCAGGGCTTCGAGGTACATGTGATCACCGACGCCTGTGGCGACGTCAGCGAGGAAGCGCACGAGCGCGCCATCACCCGCATGGTGCAGGCCGGGGTAGTAGCGATGACCAGCGTGCAGTACCTGCTGGAACTTCAGCGCGATTGGGCGCGCGGCGAGACCTACGGGCTGACCACCGGCATCGCCCGTGACCACGCCGGCGGTTATGGCATCGGCATCCAGTATGCCAAGCGCATGTTCGGCGCGCAGGAAGGCGGGCACTGAGCATGCTGTCCGGGCATGGCCTCGACCTGGCCCTGCTGATGCTGCGCGTGGCGGCAGGAGGCTTCCTGCTGCCACACGCGCTGGGCAAGCTGTTCGGCTGGTTCGGTGGCCCCGGCCTGGCCGGTTTCGCCAGCGAGCTGCGCGGCTTCGGGTTGCCGGCGGCCGTGCCATTGCCGTTGCTGCTGGCGCTGCTGCAGGTGTTGTCCGGGCTGGCGGTGCTGCTGGGCTGGCAGACCCGCATCGCCGCACTGGCGGCCGCTGCTTTCATCGGCTTCACCGTACTGTTGGCCCTGCCCAAGGGCTGGTTCTGGATGCGCGGCGGTAGTGAGTACCCGTTGATGTGGACCACGGTACTGCTGGCCCTCGCGCTGGCCGGGCCTGGCGCCTGGGCGCTGGATGGCGAACGCCTTCCGGGAGAGTTCGCATGAGTCACGATCCACTCGACCACGGCCGCCGCAACGTGGTGCTGGCCAGCGGCGCTGCCGTTGCACTGGGGTTGGCCGGCCACGCCGGCGCCGCACTCGATTCCACTTCCAAGGAGCGTCGCATGAGCACGCTGGTCATCCGCAATGCCCGCATCACCACGCTTGATCCGCAGCAACCGCACGCACAGGCGCTGGCCGTGCAGGAAGGCCGTATCGTCGCTGTCGGTAGCGACGCGGAGATCATGCGCGGGTGGGGCAATGAAGCGACCCTGATCGACGCGCAGGGCCGGCGCCTGCTGCCCGGCCTCAACGACAGCCATACCCATCTGATCCGTGGCGGCCTGAACTACAACCTGGAACTGCGATGGGACGGCCTGCGCTCGCTCGCCGACGCGATGGCGATGCTGAAAGCCCAGGTCGACCGCACGCCAGCGCCGCAGTGGGTGCGCGTGGTCGGTGGCTTCACCGCCGCGCAGTTCAACGAGAAGCGCCTGCCGACCCTGCAGGAGCTGAACGCCATTGCACCCGATACGCCGGTGTTCCTGCTGCACCTGTACGACCGCGCGCTGCTCAACCGCGCCGCGCTGCGCGCTTGCGGCTACAACAAGGATACCCCCGATCCGCCGGGTGGGCAGATCGTGCGTGATTCGCTGGGCAACCCGACAGGGCTGCTGCTGGCCAAGCCCAATGCGCTGATCCTGTATGCCACGCTGGCCAAAGGCCCGCGCCTGCCGATCGAGTACCAGGCCAATTCCACGCGCCACTTCATGCGCGAACTGAACCGGCTTGGCATCACCTCGGTGATCGACGCAGGCGGCGGCTTCCAGAACTATCCCGAGGACTACCAGGTCATCGAGCAGCTGCATCGCGACGACCAGCTGACGGTGCGCATCGCCTACAACCTGTTCACCCAGAACAAGGGCAAGGAAGTGGACGACTTCAGGGGCTGGAGCGAGATCCTGCAGCCGCGCCAGGGCGATGACCTGCTGCGCCACAATGGCGCCGGGGAAATGCTGGTGTTCTCGGCCGCCGATTTCGAGTTGTTCAACGAGCCGCGGCCGGAGCTGCCGCCGGAGCTTGAGCCCGAACTGCACGACGTGGTGAAGCTGCTGGTCGAGAAGCGCTGGCCGTTCCGTATCCACGCCACCTACGACGAGAGCATCACCCGCATCCTCGATGTGTACGAACAGGTCAACCGCGAGGTGCCGTTCGATGGCCTGCACTGGTTCATCGACCACGCAGAGACCATCACCCCGCGCAACATCGAACGCATCCGTGCGCTGGGTGGCGGCATCGCCGTGCAGCACCGCATGGCCTACCAGGGCGAAGCCTTCGTCGAGCGCTACGGTGTGCAGGCTGCGCGGCACACGCCGCCGGTGAAGCGGATGCTGGCCGAGGGAGTACCGGTGGGCGCGGGCACCGATGCCACCCGTGTGGCCAGCTACAACCCATGGGTGGCGCTGTCGTGGCTGGTGACCGGGCGCACCGTGGGTGGTCTGGTCCTGTATGGCGAGGAAAACCAGCTTGAACGCGAGCAGGCGCTGCGCCTGTGGACCCAGGGCAGCGCTTGGTTCTCCGGCGACGAGGCGGTGAAGGGCACCCTGAAAGCCGGCCAGCTGGCTGATTTCATCCTGCTCTCGGCCGACTTCTTCCGCGTCGACGACGCGCAGATCGCCGACATCACCAGCGTGCTGACCGTCGTCGGCGGCCGCATCGTGCATGCCGACGGCGACTATGCAGGGCTTGCGCCGCAGCTGCCAGCGGCGATGCCGGACTGGTCGCCGGTTAACCGCTTCGGCGGCTACCATGTCGGCGGCGAAGCCACCGGCCTTGCGGCGGCCCGCCATCATCACCATGGCGCTGCCTGCAGCACCCACGGCGTGCATGGGCACGCCGCGCACCACGCCGCGCCGACCGATGACCTGACCGCGTTCTGGGGCGCGATGGGATGCTCGTGCTTCGCGTTCTGAGCCTGGCGTTGCTGGTTGCGCTGGCATTGGTGCTGGCCTGCGAACCTGGGCATTGCACCGACGCAGGAGGCAGCCAGCTGCATTGGGACGCGTCGCTGCGCCTGCGTGGGATGTACTACGATCCGATCCGCTTCGGCATTGGCGGTGCGGAAGATGGCTATGGCCTGATGCGCGCGTTGGCCTCGGCCGGCTATGTGGAGGACACGTGGCAGGCGAAGCTGCAGCTGGGCGTGCACGGCGAGAATGGCAAGGCAGGTGGCCCGGGCCGGACCGACCGCAGTGCACTGGATGTGCAGCAGGCGTACTGGCGCTGGCAGCGCGGGAGCTTCCACCTGCAGCTGGGACGGCAGGAAGCGGGCTATGGCAGTTCGCGCCTGCTGTCGGTGCGCGATGGGCCGAACATCCGGCTGGCCTTCGATGGCGCCCGCGCAGGTTGGAAGGGACGGTTGGGTTCGCTCGATCTGATGGCGCTGCGACCGGTGCAGAACCGTCCGGGTGCCTTCGACGATCGCGGTGAGCCGGGGGCGCACCTGTGGGGCGCGTATGCCACCACGGCGCGCGGCCGTTGGCCCGGGCAATGGGACCTGCACCTGCTGGACTACCGCCGCGAAGGTGCGCGCTTTGCCGCTGGTTCCGGCATCGAGCGTCGGCAGACCGTCGGCGCGCGCTGGTTCGGCCAGGCCGGCGCACTGGACTGGAACAGCGAGCTGGTCGCGCAGGGCGGTGAACTACGCACTGCCACCGGCGACCTCGACATCCGCGCGTGGACACTGGCCACCGACACCGGCTGGCGCTGGAGCCGCCTGCCGCTGCAACCACGGCTTGGCCTGAAGGCCGACATCGCCAGCGGCGATGGCAACCTGCGCGATGGGCGGCTGGGCACGTTCAACGCGTTGTTCCCGAAGTCCGCTTATTTCAGCGAAGCCAGCCTGCTGGCGCCGGCCAACCTGATGGACCTGCAGCCGACCCTGTCGCTGCGCCTGCACGACACGGTGACGACCGAGCTGGGCGTACAGATGGCCTGGAAGCATCGTCGCGCCGATGCGGTGTACACCACGCCGGCACCGCTGGTGGGCTTGCCCGGTACCGCCGACGGTGCACGCCGGATCGGCACCCAATACAAATCCGAAACCCGCTGGCAGGCCAGCGAACACTGGCAATGGCAGCTGCAGCTGGCCTGGGTCGACGCTGGACCTGCACTGACGCAGGCCGGCGGTCAGGACACGCTGTTCGCCTCGATCGTTGGAGCATGGCAATGGTGAACGCACGCGCGTCGCAACCTTCCGCACAGGCCGCAGGTGCCTGGTCCCCGTTGAAGATCCAGATGTTCCGTTCGATCTGGCTGGCGATCCTGGCCAGCAACATCGGCACCTGGGTCAACGACGTCGCCGCTGCCTGGGTGATGGCCGAGCGCACCGGCTCGCCGTTGATGGTGGCGCTGGTGCAATCGGCCACCACCGTGCCGATCGTGCTGCTGGCGCTGGCCGCGGGTACGCTGGCCGACATCGTCGATCGCCGCAGGTACCTGTTGGCGACCCAGGGCTGGATGCTGCTGGTGGCGGCAGTGATGGCGAGCTTGACCGCGATGGATCAGCTGACCCCGGAACTGCTGGTGCTGCTGACCTTCTGCATGGGCTGCGGCGCGGCGATGGCGATGCCGGCGCAGGCAGCGATCGTGTCCGAACTGGTGCCGCAGCCGATGCTGGCCTCGGCAGTGGCATTGAACTCGATCGGCATCAACATCGCGCGCTCGATCGGACCGGCCATCGGGGGCGTGATTGTTGCCCAGCTCGGTGCGGTGTGGGCGTTCGGATTCAACGCGATCACCTTCGCCGCGATGCTGTTCGTGGTGTGGGGCTGGAAGCGTGATCCGAAGCAGTCGAGCCTGCCTCCGGAAGGTTTCGGCGCCGGCCTCAAGGCGGGCCTGCGTTACGCCAGCCGCGCCGGGCGACTGCAGGCGGTGCTGATCAAGTCGGTCGGCTTCTTCTTCTTCGCCGCCGCGATGAACGCGCTGCTGCCGGTGGTGGTGCGCGGGCAGATGCACGGTGGGGCAGGGCAGTACGGCATGTTGCTGGGCTGCATCGGGATCGGCGCGGTGGGAGGTGCGTTGCTGCTGCCGAAGCTGCGCGCACGGCTGGACCGTGACCTGCTGGTGCTGCTGGCCACGCTTTCGCTGGCGTTGAGCCTGGTCGGTCTGGCGCTGACCCGTAGCTGGTATGTGCTGCCGCTGGTGATGCTGGTCAACGGGTTTGCCTGGATCACCGTGTTGTCGTCATTGCAGATTGCGGCGCAGACTGCGGTGCCGGCATGGGTGCGCGCACGTGCGCTGGCGCTGTACATCGTGGTGTTCTCGGCAGGCATGGCCGCCGGTGGCCTGAGCTGGGGTGCGCTGGCGCAGCGCACCTCGCCGGAACTGACCTTGCTGGTGGCGGCGACCGGCGCGGTGATCGGCGGGCTGCTGGTGTGGCGCGTACGCATCGCCGGCACCGAGGACCTGAACCTGCGCCCGGCCGGGCATTGGCCGGCGCCGGAGCTGTCGGTGCCGGTGTCGAACGATCGTGGCCCGGTGCTGGTGACCATCGAGTACCGCATCGAGGAGGGTGATCGCGCTGCATTCCAGGCGCAGATGCGCACGCTGGGAACCGTTCGCCGCCGCGATGGCGCGGTGGTCTGGGGCGTGGTCGAGGATGTAGCCAGCCCCGGCATTCACCTGGAGTATTTCGTGACCCCGTCATGGCTGGAGCATCTGCGCCAGCACGAACGCATCACCGCCGATGACAAGGCGATCCAGGAAGTGCTGCGCGGGCTGCATCGCGGTGAACGGGCACCGGTGGTGCGCCATTTCGTGGGCGGCCACGACCCGCTGCCCAAGACTGGGGTCCCGCACCACCACAACGACATCTGAGCGGCCCCTGGTAGAGCCGACCGCTGGCCGGCTGTACAGATTGCGATGGATTGATCGGGGTGCCGGCCCGCGGCCGGCACTACCGATGGGGGGCGGCGCGGTGAGGCGCCGCCGCGGTACATCAACTGCGGGCGAACGCCAGCAGGTCGGCGTTGAACTGGTCGGCGTGGGTCACGGTCAGGCCGTGCGGGGCGCCGGCGTAGACCTTCAGTTCGGCATTGGCGATGATCTGCGAGGACAGCTTGGCCGAGGCATCGAACGGCACGATCTGATCGTCGTCGCCGTGTACCACCAGCGCCGGGACGTCGATCTTCTTCAGGTCGTCGGTGTAGTCGACTTCCGAAAACTCATGAATGCAGTCGTGCTGGCCCTTGACGCCACCGAGCATGCCCTGCAGCCAGAATGCATCACGCATGCCCTGGGTGACGCTGTTGCCATCGCGGTTGGCACCAAAGAACGGCGTGGTCAGGTCCTTGAAGAACTGCGAGCGGTCACCGCCGGTGCCCTTGCGGATGCCGTCGAACACCTCGAGCGGGGTGCCGGCCGGATTGCCGGCGGTTTTCAGCATCAGCGGCGGCACGGCGCCGACCAGCACCACCTTGGCCACGCGCTTGCTGCCATGGCGGCCGATGTAGTGCGCCACTTCGCCGCCACCGGTGGAATGGCCGACGAGGATGGCATCCTTCAGGTCCAGCGCATTGATCACCGCCGCCAGATCATCGGCGTAGGTGTCCATGTTGTTACCGTCCCAGGTCTGGCTGGAGCGGCCATGGCTGCGACGGTCGTGGGCGATCACGCGATAGCCGTTCTGGCCCATGAACAGCATCTGCGGGTCCCAGGCATCGGAGGACAACGGCCAGCCGTGGGCGAACACGATCGGCTGGCCGGTGCCCCAGTCCTTGTAGAAGATGCGGGCGCCGTCGGCGACGGTGACGTAGTTGCTCATTGCAGGTTCCTTGGCGGAAGGGAGGGGCGCGCCGGCGGTCTGCCGGCGCGACCGGCAGTAGAGCGCAGCGGGAAGCCGCCGGCTTGCACGGCTGTGCCGGATTGGCAATAGCGTGACGCGTATCGCTCTGGCCGCTGGCACGCACAGCGCCGACGATGGCGCCAGCGCCTTCCGATGAGCCTGCCATGCTGAAAGCCCACGCCGTGATCCTGCTGCTGGCCCTGTCGAGCGCGGTGACCGCGCAGGCGCAGACCAACGTCTACAAATGCGTGGACGGCCCGCATCCGGTCTACCAGCAGACGCCCTGCCAGGGGCGCGCGGCGTGGCGTTGGGAAGTGCCCAGGGAACAGTCGCTGTCGCGCGGTGCTGCGGTACCCGCAGTCGAAGCGCCGAAGCCGCCGGGGCGCACCCGGCGCGGCGCGCGTGCCCAGGGCGCGCTGATCACCCTCAGCACCGATCCGGCGGCGTGTGCGCGTGCGCGCAGGCAACGGCAGGCGAAGCTGGCGCAGGGCCGCCGGCTGGACTTCGTGCAGCGTCGGCAACTGGACGACGCGGTGTATGACGCCTGCCGCTGAGCGTGGTCCACGAAAGGCCAGAAACGGTAACGGCGCCCTGCGGCGCCGTTGTGCGTGGATGCAGGGGAGCAGGGCCTCAGCGGCCGTCGCTACCTGCGGCCGGCGCCGGCGAAGGCAGGCTGTCTGCCTTGGGCAGGCTCAGTTCCGGATTGCCCTGTTCGGCCTGCAGGATCTGGATGCGGCGCTGCAGCGCGTCCAGCTGGCTGTTGGTGCTCTGCACGTCGGTGCTCAGGCTGGCCGCCTGCTGCTGCGCCTGCTGAAGGGCGGCGCTGACCTGGGCCGACTGCGCCTGCTGCTGTTCCATTTCCTGCTGCAGGGTGCGCAGGCGCGCCTCGTTGTAGGCCACCAGGCGCTCGGTATAGCGCTTGCCGGCTTCCAGGCGGGTGGTGTCGATGTAGACCTGGGCCAACTGTTCGGACTGCTGCGCAAACGTGCGGTAGACCCGCTCGGCGTTGTCGACGGCGTCGGTCTTGATCACCCGCCAGAAGTTCTTTTCCTGGAACAGGGCGACGTAGTAGGTCAGGGTATTGGCGTTGAACAGCAGGCTGGCGCCGTAGTTGCCGTTGTAGGTGGTGCGCAGCTCGGTCAGCTGGCGCGAATCCATCAACTGCTTGAGCTCGTCCACGGTATTGCGCACCACCGGTGCGCTGCGCGTGGCCGGCTCGGCCGCGACCTCACGGTCGCCGCGGGCAGCCATTGCCGCCGGTGCCGCCAGCATCATGGCCACGGCCAGCACTGCCGCGCTGCGCGCCTGCCGGGCGAAGACCGCGCCCCCTGAAGTTTCTCGCATGTCTAGACCATCCACGGATGAGTGTGGGTTGAGATGTAAGGTGGTTCCCCGCCGGGAGTCTAGCATGTGGACGGGCGCCGCCAAGGGCGCCGGTCACGGCTCAGTAGACCAGCTGTGCGGCGCTGCACTGGATCGACTGCACGTTGACATCGGTCCGTCCCAGTTCCAGGCCCAGCACGCTGGCCAGCAGGTTGGTCAGCAGCGCGCCGACGCTGTTGAGGACCGGACGCAGTGCAGTGAGGATCGGCTTGAGCAGCGTGCAGAGCAGGCCACTGCAGCTGACGGTGCCGTCCGGATTGGTCACACCCGTGCCACCGGCGCCGTCGAGGAAGCCGGCCGGCGCGGTCTGGATGTACGAAGCCAGGTTGTTGCGCACGCAGCCGTTGTAGTCGATCAGGTTGCCGAGCAGGCTGTCGCAGCGGTTGATCAGCAGGCCGCCGACCAGCGAGCCGAGCAGGCCGTCGAGCAGGCCCAGGCCTTGGCCGGTAACGGTGGTCCTGTAGCCGGTCCACACCGAGCCGTCTTCCCAGCAGGTGGTCAAGCCCAAAAGGCATGGCTTGGGAACGCCATTCTTCACCGTCCAGTTGCCCAGCGGGGCGAGGTTGCGCGAGGGATCGCCATCGCGCAGCAGCGGGATGACCTGGTCAACGTTGTAGCGCCCGCCCGACGGAAAAGCGGCCTGCAGGTAGCGGTCGGCCAGCGCCTTGGCGGTATCGTTCGCGCTCATGCCTTGGCTGGGTGAGCTGAGCATGCCCGACAGCACCCGCAGCAGCTCATCGACCAGGTTGGAGACGGTGTCACCCAGCGCCAGCGGATTGATCTGCGTGGAGCCACTCTCGCCGGCGGCCAGGGTCAGGTTCTGCGAGCCGGTGAGCGCGGGCAGGGTGATCTTGCTGGTGATCAAGGGTCTGCCCAGCAGCTTCAACAGCTGCTCGTTCTGCAGCGTGTTGTCGCAGACATTGTTCTTGGAAAAGCGCTGCGCAGGATCGACCTTGCCGACGCAGGCGCGCAGCACCGAAGAATCGACCTGGATGGTGGCCCGCGGTGGACTGCTGCCGCACTGGATGCCGGTCAGCGTGCCCATCGCATTGGCCACATCGACATGCAACGGCAGGTGCAGCTGGGTGCCCAGCAGCTGCAGCAGTGGCCCCAGCGCGAACAGGTTGTTGCTGTCCACGTCCACCATCAGTCGCACCTGCGCGTTGTAGGCACGCGAACCAACGCCGCCGATGGCGATCGACGGCGGCTCGACCACGCCGGCCTGCACGTTGATGCCGAGCAGATTCAGGCCCTCCACCGCGATGCCATTGCCCTCGTTGGCGATGGAGATGGCGGTGCTGATCAGGTTGAGCACGCTGATCTTCGATTCCAGCGCACTGCCGGCGGTACCGTCCGGTGAGATGACCTCGGCGAACAGGCCGCCGCCGCCGGACTCGCTACCGAGCGCGATGTTGAGCTTGTTGATGTCGATCTTGGTCGCGACCAGATCGGCCAGCGCCCGCAGCTGCACGCCGACGGTTGTGTCACGTCCGACCACCGTGGCGGTGGCATTGACCAGCTGCGCCAGCGAGACCTTGTTGACCGCCAGCAGGCGATTGAAATCCGCAACGCTGAGGTTGGCGCTGACCGGGATGTTCAGGGCCTTCAATAGCCCGGAGGGCGTGATGTTGGCCTGGGCCAGGCCATCGTAGGACAGCACGGTGGCGTTGGTGACATCCAGGCCGACCAGGCGCAGCGTTGACAGCAGCAGCGAGTCGCCGCGGGTGCGCAGCAGCTGCGAGCCGACCGCGAAGACGGCCGTGGGCTCGGAGCGGCGCGCCACCGCCTGCACGCTCACGGTCGGCAGGCGGGCGTTCTGGCCGAAGAACGGCAATACGCCGCGCTGCGCCACCACCTGCACGGCGTTGCGCGGGTTGGCGGCATCGACGGTAGTAACGAAGCGGTTGCTGGTGGCCCGTGTGGCGCTCCAGTTGCCGCAACGGATCTGCAGTGTGCCGCGGAAGCGGTTCTGGGCCAGTGCGCTCTGCCGTGCAGCGCTGTTGTCACTGTTGTCTGACGTGCAAAGTTCCAACCGTTGTGCGCCCGCCAGTGCCGCCAGGTCGGCAACCTTCTGCGCATCGCGCTTGGCCCAGAACAGATAGCCGATTTCGATCAGGCCCAGCATGGCCAGCAGTGCCAGCATGATCAGCATCATGGTGACCGACATGCCGCCACGCGGACGGCTGAAACTGAACTGGCGTGAGCGTTGCATGGCCTACCTCACGGTCCGGATGAGGATGTTCCCTTGGACTTGCCGACATCGGTTTCAAAGAAGTCTGGAATCTCGTGCTGGAAGCTCTTCAGGTAACGCGCGTAGCTCAACGTGGCCTGGTCGCCGAGGATCGGCAGGCGCGGTCCGCCCTGTTGCCCGGAGGCCTGCAGCCGAAAGAGATTGCGCGTGGCGTCGCCAATCTGGCCGCGTACCGGCGCGGTACTGGCGGCAGGCATGGGGGCGCTGACCGCTGTTGGCGGCGGCGCAGGAGATGCAGGCGCTTCGGGTGCAGCCAGGTCGACCGTGGCCAGTGCCTCAGCCTGCAGCGGCGTCGGCGCCGTTGGCACCGGCGCGGCGCCACCGAGCATCTGCCCGGTCAACGGCTGTTGCTGGGCCTGCACGGTAGCGGCCATCAGCAGGCAGGCCAGTGCGGGCAGCAGGCGGCGGGACGGGTGCGTTGCGGTCATGGCGTGTTCCCGGTCGGGTGGTCGGAGGCACTGAAGCGTTCCAGCATCGAAGGCGGTACGCGCTGCGGATCGCGCTCATCGCGGCTGTCGCGGCGCGCTTCGGCGGCCAGACGGGGAGCGCCTGTCGCGTCGCTGGCGGTCGTGCCCGCCACGCTGCGCGCAGGCGGCACCGCCGCCGCTGCCGCCGCCCGGCGTTGTTGCAGACGCGCCTGGATCTGCTGGGCCTGCTGCTGGATGCTTCGGCGCGTGTCGTCATTGAGGTTGGCCTGCTGGGCCAGTCGCTCGGCGGTGGCCGTATCGCCGCGCAGCACCGCCCACAACGCCAGATTGGCGGTGGCCTTGGCATTCCCGGGGGACAGTTCCAGCGCCTTGGCCAGCGGTTCGCGGGCCTGTTCGAACTGGCCGGCACGCAGCCGTGCATAGCCCAGGTCGCCAAGGTAATCGGTGTTCAGCGGTTGCAGCTGGGTGGCACGCGCCAGTGCCTGTTCGCTGCCTGCATCGTCGTCGCGGCGCGCGGCGATCAAGCCGATGCCGTGTGCGGCGGCAGCAGCCTGCGGGCCACTGGACAGGTCGCGGTACAGCGCGATCGCCGCCTCGGCTTGCCCGGTCTCGCGCAGCGCATCGGCCTGCAGCAGGCGCAACGCTGGTGGATCGCCATAGCGCTGGCGGAACGCATCCACATGCGCCAGCGAGGCATACCAGGCCCCTTGCTGCTGCATGCGTTCGATCAGTTCCAGATAGGCGCCGCGGCTGTCCTGCGGTGCCGGTTCGGGCGCGGCCAGGCTGGGCGCGCGCAGGTATCTGGGGGTGCTTGAGGCACAACCACTGGCGACAGCGGCAAGGACAAGCAGCAGGCAGGGGGTGCGCAGGGCAGGCATCAGGGCGATCCCATCGAGGACATGGTGGTGGCCAGCGCAACCAGCGCCGGGCCGGCGAGGACCAGCATGAGCGCTGGCAGCAGGGTCAGCATCATCACCACGGTCATCTTCACCGAGAGCTTGCCGACCTTTTCCTTCAGTGAATTGCGGCGCTGTTCGCGCAGGCGGAAGCTGAACTGCCGCAGCGGTTCCTGCACAGCGCCGCCGTGGGCGTGGACCTGCAGGATCAACTGCACCAGGCTGGTCAGGTCGTCTTCACCGTAGACATCGCTGAGCCGCCGCAGCGATTGCGCACGCGTGCGGCCATGGGTATAGGCCGCGTTGGCTTCCTGCAGCTCGGCGCCCAACACCGGCAGTGCCTCGCGCAGCTTGTCGCCCAGTGTCTGCAGGCTCTGGTCCATGCTGAAGCCCACGCCCTGCAGCAGGCGCAGCAGATCGATCAGCAGCGGCAGCTCGTTCTGCACAGCGCGGCGACGCCGCTTGACCCATGAGGACAGCGCGAACTTGGGCAGCAGCAAGCCGGCGGCCAGGGCGCCGACCACCACCATGATCTTTGCCAGTCCGGTGGCATCGCTGAAGGCCAGTGCCAGCGCAAGCACCAGCAGTGCCAGCAGGAGGCGCAGGCCAAGATAGATGGCGGTGCCGCGGCGCGTGTTCCAGCCGGCCAGGTCCAGCAGCAGGCGGTCCTCGTTGGCCAGCAGCGCAGCCTCCAGGCGGCCCCCGCTGAGCGCGCGACCAAAGCGCTCCAGCCAGCCCAGCGAATCGCGTTGGATGACTTCCGGGTCGCGCGCCTCATCGCGCGGCTGCAGCGCGGTCTTGAGCGTTGCCGAGGTGCGTTGTTCGCGATGGCTGCGCACCCAGCCACCCAGCCCCAGCAGGGCGACGCCGGCGGCCAGCACCAGCAGTGACAGCGCGAACCAGCCGCTGGCGCTCATCGGGGACCTCCGCAGGGGCAGGCGGTGTTCATAGTGATTTGGCCAGGCGGTACAGCAGGAAGGCGCCGACCAGTTCCAGCCCCAGTGCAATCAGCAGCACTTTGTGGCCGAGCGGCTCATGCAGCACGGGCTGGAAGAAATCAGGGCTGGCGATCGCCATCAGGACCGCGCTGGCCGGCGGCAGCAGGCCCAGCACCCAGGCCGACATCCGCGTTTCGGACGTGGTGGCCGCCAGCTCCTGCTGCGCCTGTTCGAGATCGCGCATGAAGTCACCCATGCGTTGCAGGATCTGGTCGGAGCGGCCGCCGATGCGCACGCTGACCCCGATCACCACCGCCAGCACCTTCAGCACATCCATGCGGTAGGGCTGCGCGGCCAATGCCAGTGCGCGGTCCAGGTCCATGCCGCTGCGTGCATAGCGCACCGTTGTGTCCAGCAGCCCTCGGAGCGGGGCACTGGTCTGCATCGACGCTACCTGGAACGCCGCCTGCAGGCTGTTGCCGAGCGCGGTAAGCCGGACCAGGTTGTCGAGGAAGTCGGGCAGCTGGTGAAGCAGCTGCGCGCGCAGGCGGCTGGTCCTGCGCACCACCCACAGCCAGCAGCCCAGCAGGTACAGCAGCAGGGTCAGCGGGAACATCCATGCGGTTCCCAGGCGCAGCACGGCGATCACCGACAGCAGCAGCCCCGGCACCAGCAGCATCAGCGGCAGCTTCCAGCCTGGTTGCAGGCCGGCGCTCTGCAGCACGCCATCCCAGGGCAGCACGCGGCGTCCGCTGGCCGAAGGTCGCGGTGGATCGTTGGCCGCCGCGCCGGCCCCGGCGGCGGAGGTGGCGACGTTGGCACCGCGTGCCAACTGCTGCTCGGCATGCTGCAGCGAGGCCTGGCGCTGCTCGCGGCTGCTGGCTGCGCCCCACAGCCAGGCCGCCAGCGCCAGCAGCACCGAGATGATGCTCAATACGCCCAGCAGCAGACCGATGCCCATGCTCAGAAGTCTCCGTACAGCGATTCGCGCAGCAGCTGCCGGAATGGCTCCAGCTTGTGCGAGTGCGGATGGAAGCCAAGCCCGATCCAGCGGTCGATCTCCTTGCCGTTGCCGTCGATCTGCAGTTCGTGGCGGAACATTTCCTGGGTGGTGATCAGGTTGTCGCTGACCCCGGTGATCTCCGTGATCGAAACCAGCACGCGGCGGCCGCTGCCCAGCCGCGAGATCTGCACGATGAAGTCGATCGCGCTGGCGATCTGCCGGCGCAGGCTGTCTTCGCTGCCCTGGAAACCGGCGAAGCCGGCCAGCATTTCGATGCGGTACAGGCAGTCGCGGGGCGAGTTGGCGTGGATGGTGGCCATCGAGCCATCGTGGCCGGTGTTCATCGCCTGCAGCATCTCCAGCACTTCGGCGCCGCGCACTTCGCCCACCACGATGCGGTCGGGGCGCATGCGCAGGCTGTTGCGCACCAGATCGCGGATGCTGACCGCACCGTGGCCCTCGGCGCCGCCGATGCGGCTCTCCAGGCGCACCACGTGCGGGTGATTGAGCGAGAGTTCGGCCGTATCCTCGACGGTGATCACGCGCTCGTTGGGCGGCACGTAGCTGGCCAGCGCATTGAGCAGCGAGGTCTTGCCGGAACTGGTGCCGCCAGACACCAGGATGTTGCAGCGGCCGAGCACCATCGCCTTCAGCAGCGCCTGCATCGGCGCGTCGAAGGTACCCTTGGCCAGCAGCTCGTCCGGGGTGAACGGGTCCTTGCGGAACTTGCGGATGGACACCATCGGCCCATCCACCGCCAGCGGCGAGATGATCGCGTTGAGGCGGCCACCATTGGGCAGACGCGCGTCGACCATCGGATTGGAATCGTCCAGGCGGCGGCCGAGCGGGGCGAGGATGCGGCGCAGGATGCGCAGCAGGTGGGTGTCGTCGGTGAAACGCTGGGTGGCACGCTTGAGCTGGCCGCCCTGCGAGACGTGCACGTCCTTGAAGCCATTGATCAGGATGTCTTCGATGGTCGGATCGTGCAGCAGATCGTCGAGTGGCCCGAAGCCGGTCAGTTCCTTGACCAGCCCTTCGGCGACCACCTGCATTTCCTCCTCGTTGATCGGTATGCGCCATTCCTGGATGAAGCCCACCGTCTGCACCTGCACCCAGCGTGCGATGGTGTCCGGGGCCCAGGAATCGATGTCGATGCGTTCGTCCTCGATGCTGTTGAGCAGATGCTCATGCGCGGCCGACAGCACCTTCTGGTACTGCTCGGTCTGCGCGAACGGCAGGTGGCCCGGTGCACTTTCGAGCAATACCGGGCGGGCAATCGCGTGCGGGAACGGGGTTACCTTGTCTTCCATTGCGATCCACCCAGGGCAAGGGAGAGTCTTTCCCGCAGGCCATGCGCCTGGACCGGGCAGGCAGCCGGGTCCAGGCGCGGGACGAGCGGGGCGAGGGCACGCAGGTACGGGTCGCGCGGCGCATCCTGCAGCAGCAGGTGGCCCTGGCTGGCAGCCAGGCGCACGCGCGGACGTTCGGGCAGCGTGGCCAGCAACGGCACCTCGAAGCGGCGCGCGATCTGCTCCGGGCTCATGCCGCTGCTGTCGTCGTGGCGGTTGATCACCAGCTGCAGGCGCTTCTCGCGCTCGCGCTGGCCAGACAGGTGCTTCAGCGCCTGATCGAGCGACACCAGGGTAGCGATCGACGCATCGGTGACCAGCCAGATCTCGTCGGCCTGGTCCAGCAGCAGTGGCGGCAGCTGCCGCAGCGGGCAGCCGCCGGCATCGCACAGCACGCTGGCGAACACGCCGCGCAGGCGCTGCAGCAGGGCGCCCGGATCGGAGGGTGGCACCGCGTCGCTGCCACTGGCACGGTCGAGCAGCACCAGCCCGGAATCGTGCCGTGCCATTGCGGTGCGGGCGAGGGTGGCGTCGATGCGGCTGGCGTTGCGCAGCGCGTCTTCGTAGTGGAAGCGGCTGTCGAGGTTGAGGTACAGCGCGAGGTCGCCCGACGGCTGCGCCAGCTCCATCAGCAGGCCATCGTGCCGCAGCGCATCGCCCTGGGCCAGGGCGCGGGTCTGCTGTGCCAACACCGAAAGATGTGCGGCCAGGGTGCTGGTGCCGACCCCGGCACGCACGCCCAGCAACACGATCAGGCGTGCCTTGTGCGCCTGTTGCGCGGCCGCGGCCGGCCGCGGCGACAGGGCGCGGCGCAGCGCGGCCTCGATGCCGGCGTTGTCGCTGTCCAGATCGAGCACATCGCGCAGGCCGGCGCGCAGGGCCAGTACCACGCCTTCGACCTGGCCGGCGTTGGTGGCGCCGACGGCGACCAGCGCCAGCTCCGGCTGGGTCTGCTGCAACTGCTGCGCCAGCGCGCTGGACGCGTTGGCGTGCTCGGGCCGGAAGTCGAGCAGCACCAGGCTCTGCGACCCGCGCTGCAGGTCCTGCGCCGAGGTCGGAAGGCTGCTGTCCTGCCAATGCAGGACGGTGGACGGCGGCAGTTTGGCCGCCAACCGCGGCAGCAGTTCGCGATCCACGCAGTACAGGACCAGGTTCATGGGTGGTCCTTGTGGATGCAGCGGCTGGGCAGTGGCGTAGGGCATGGTCGTGATCTGGCAGGCATCATGGAATCAGCGCGAGAAGCCGGGCACCGGATCGCGGCTGACCGGGCCCAGCAGCCACGCGCCCCATTCGGGCAGGTTCGCCTTGGCCTCGCGTTCGCCGGGCAGCGGCAGTTCGGCATTGCGGGCCAGCGGCTGTACCAGCCGTGGCGTGACGATGATCACCAGCTCCTTGTCCTGTCGCTTGTAGTCGAAGTTGCGGAAGAACGAACCGATGATCGGCAGATCGCCCAGCAACGGAATCTTGTTGACGCTGGAGACCACGTTGGAGCTGACCAGGCCACCGATGACGAAGCTCTCGCCGTCGCCCAGCTCGACCGTGGTGTCCGCGCGGCGGGTGGTGATCGAAGGAATCTGCACACCGTTGAGCGAGATCGAATTGCTGTAGTCGAGGTCGCTGGCCTCCGGAGCCACCTTCAGCGCGATGCGATTGGGCGCCAGCACGGTGGGCGTGACGGTGAGGCCGATGCCGAACGGCTTGTAGGTGATGGTGGTGGTGCCCAGGCCCTGCGGCTCCAGGATCGGCAGTTCGCCGCCAGCCAGGAAGCTGGCGCTCTGGCCGGACAGTGCGACCAGCGTCGGTTCGGCCAGCACGCGGGCCATGCCGTTGCTCTGCAGCAGGTCGACATCGGCGTTCCACAGGCCCTTGGTGGAGCCGAACACCAGCCGGAAGGCCGAGGAGATGGGCGATTCCGAATCGCTTCCCGTGCCACCGGTGCCGCCCGTGCTGACTTCGCCCGGAAGCCGCCCGCTGTTGCCCGGCAGTCCACCGCCAGGGCGGGCGATGCCGTAGGCGAAGGCGCCGTTGCGGTTCTGGAAACTGATGCCGATCTGCTTCAGGGCTGTCTTGTTGAACTCGACCACCTTGACCTCAACCTGCACCACGCCGCCGCTGCTGACTGTCGATGCATCGGCAAGCTGGCCGTCCTTGCCCAGCGCCATTGCGGCCGTCTGCTGTTCCTGCATGTGCGACAGCACGCTGTCCGTGCTGCCCTGCAGCAGCCCCTGGCCGTCCTGCTGGGTGAACACAAGGCCGCCACTGCCGTTGCCGGCGGCGCCCTGCACCGCGCTCTGCACCCGCACCTGCACCCGCTGCGGCTCGCTCTGCTTGCGGTGCCAGAGCAGCAGCGTGGTGGTGCCGGGTGCCTTGCCCACCAGCAGCGCCTGGCGCTGGCCGCGCAGCATCACGATGTCGGCCACGCCGGGGTCGGCGATGGCAACCCGTTCCAGATCGGCCGGCAGGGTCCAGGGCCGCTGTTCGCGTGCCTGCAGCACAAGATCGTCGTCAGCCACGCTGGTTGCCGGTGCCAGCAGCACCAGCATCAGGGCCAGCCAGCGCTGGCGCGGGGAGGGGCGTGGAGACGGGCGACGTCGGGTCATGGATGCGCTCGGGTCAGGTCAGAGGGAACCACGGGGTGCGGAACTGTCACCCCGGATGATTTCGATGCCGGAGGCGCGAGGTGCACTTTGGCGTGCCGCCGGTGCACGCCCCGGTGCCTGTGGGCTGGCGCGTGCCGGTGCATTGCCGCGTCCGGCCAGTGCGTCGCCATCGATGCCGGCGAAGGCGCTGTTCTCCGGCCGCTGCAAGGCCAGCTGCTGTTCCGCGTCCAGGCCGCGCACCGGATCAATCACGCCGCGTGGCTGCGGGAACAAGGCCAGATCGGGCAGGCCGGTATCGGCCGGGTTGCGCAGGGCCAGGAACAGCTTGCCCTGCTGGGCGCCCAGCAACAGCCGGTTGGCGTCGGCCACCGGGACCGCCAGCACCGCGCTGCGCGCCGGCTGGTTGGCATCGTTGCTGGTGCTGGCACCGGCGCTGCTGCTGCCGGTGATGTCCGCCGCACGCGGGTCGTTGCGTGGCTCGCCATTGCTGCTGTCAGTGCTATCGGCAGCGGCGGGCGCGATGTCCTGTTGCCCATAGCTTAGGACGCGCAGGCGTGACAACAGCAGGCGCGTCTGTGCGGTGTCGCCCGGGCCACTGGCGCTGGGCTGGGCATTGCGGAGGTTGAGGAAGACGTCGACGAAATCGCCCGGCAGGATGCGGTTGCCCGCGCCGACCAGTTCGTCCACCGGTACCGCCAGCGCACGTTCACCGGGCCGCAGCTGCAGCGAGAACCCCTGCGCCAGCGCCGAGGTGCTGATTGCGCTGCCCTCGGCGATGTCCTGCACCGGTACCTTGCCGACCACCGCGCCGATGCTGGTGGCCGCGCCCGCGACCGCCGTCGTGCGCTGCGCCAGGCGCAGGCCATTGGCGGTGATCGGCTCGCCGGCGGGAAGCCGGGCAACCGCTTCAACCACCGTGATTGCCTGCGGGTCTGCGCTGGAAACCGGTGCCACATGGGCCGGTGCCTCGGGCTTGCGACCAATCATCAGCGCGATCACCGCCAGCAGCACGGCCAGGCCGATCAGGGCGATGGCGGCGATGCGGGTCAATCTAAGCATGGAACGGTCTCCTTTACCGAGCGTCAGGTGCCGCTGCCGAGGTCGAGCTGGGCGACCGCGACGCTGCGGATGGGGGCCCGCATCACCCACTTGTAGAGCGTGGCGGTACCGGGCAGGAAGGGATGGCTGGCGTAGTCGTAGCTCACCGTCACGGTGATGCATTGCGCGCTGGCCAGTCCGGTGCAGGGCGCCGGTGCGGCGACCACGATGGCATTGCTGCCACCGCTGCTGCAGTTCACGTCCTGCTTTGAAAACTGCAGCAGCCACTGCATCGAGGTGCGTGCCGCCACGCAGGCGGCGGTGCGGCGTTCGGCGTTGGTGCCATAGCGCAGCGATGCACGCGCGCCCTCGGCGGACGCGGTAGCCAGCGTCTGTTGCGCCGCCATGATCATGACGCCGGTAAAGGTGAACAGCAGCAGCGGCAGTAGGCCGAGCATCAGCATCAGTGCGAATTCAATGCTGGCCACGCCGCGTTGCCGGCGGGAGCTGCGGATGGTCATGAAAAACCTCCGTAGGCGCGGAAGAGGATCCAGCCGATGGCGGCGATCGCCAGATAGGCTGCGTAGGGAATACCGCGGCGCCCCTGCCGGGCACTCTGCATGTCGCGCAGCGCAGGATGGGTCTGCCACTGCGAACTGGCCCGCGACACCTGCACCTGCAGGCCAAGCGGCAGCATCGAGCCGAGCCGGCGCGACATGAGCACCACCAACGCGTGCAACCCGGCTGCAAGGCTGGCGACCACCCAGACCGGCAGCAGCGCCTGCATGCCCAGCAGCAGACCCAGCACCGCGAAGAATTTCACGTCGCCGGCGCCCATCCAGCGCACCGCGTAGAACGGCAGCAATGCCACCAGGCCGAGTGCCGCAGCGCCGACGTGGGACAACCACGGCAGGCGCGGTGTTGTGACCTGCCCGGCAATCAACAGCGGCACCGCCAGCGCGCACGCCGCCAACAACCAGGCATTGGGAACCCGGCGCGCATACAGATCACTGATCGCGATGCGCAGGCATATGCCGATGGCCAGTAGTCCCAGCAAGGTCATCACACACTCCGTCGCCCAGGGCCGTTTCGATTAGCGCCCGCCTGCCGAGCCGCTTGACCGTCACCCGAAGGACGGTCAGCGGACATCGCCAGGCCGGGCCTGGGTCACGTCGCTGCGCTGGTGGCGTCGGCGGCGATTGCCTGCAGGCGGGTGAACAGCGTGGTGAAGAACAGGGTGATCTGCGTTCTGCCGACCACGATCAGGACGCCGGCGATCACCGCTGCCAGCAATCCATATTCAAGCGCGGTCACGCCATCTTCTTCCTTCAGGAATTTACGGATCGATGCGTTCATGGCGATTGTCTCCCTTTACCTGTCTTCTACAGGGCACCTGTTGGGCGGTGGCCCGGCTCCGCCGGGATCGTCCGTGGACCCCCGCACGTCCTGGCGGGGAAGGCACGGCGGGTGGTTCCCGCTGTGCTCTAGCAGGGTGATCGCCGAAGGGAGGATGCCGGGCGCGCAGCGCTGACCGCGCGGCGCAACACCGGTGGTCAAGAAGTCGCGTGATTCGGACATGGTCATTTTCTCCCCCGGGCGCGGCCATTCTGGAAGGGCCTTTCACCGTGTTATCGACTTTGCCTGAATGGCGGTTCTCTGCAACCGGAACCTATATGCAAATTCGGCAGAAAATTCGCGGGCCTTAAACTTTCACGCGGATTCTGTGACGGAAATCCTTTCCCCGACAAAACCGTTCATTGACGTGCAGGTAATGTGATTCCAATTGCAGTGCATGCGAAAGTCATACCGTCGGCGAAGACATTTTCTTCACCTGTGTATCTATTTTCTTCATATCAGGGTGCAGGTTTACCAGCGGAGATTATCGGGCATACTCGGTTCGACGCAGGCGCATTTCCCGGGTTGGATTGCGTGGCATTGACCGCAGCTTTCCGGCAACGGCAGAAGTTCCTGGAATGGTGTGGCCCTGTCAGGCAGTGGGGGCTGCAGCGTGTGGCGGATCAACGGGGGGACGACACTGTCATGGTCGATGGTGGGGTAGGAGACAACGACGACGGCGGCCTGCGATCAATCGATCTGGCGACGCTGAGCGGCGTACTTCGTGTCTGTGATGTTGAACTGCTGCTGCTCGATGGCAATGGGCCGAGGGCGGCATTTGCTTCACGCGTGCATGAAGAAGCCTTGTTCTGCAGCATCAGCTGTGGCTTCCATTGCCGTGGCCGCTTCATGCTGCCACCGGACTGGGCGATGCTCGGATACCTGCATGCCACCGATGAAACCCTGAGCTGGTGCCATGGTGTGCCGCTCACGCCCGGCATGGCGTTGACCGTAATGCCGGAGGGCATCAGCGAGTTCACCCTGAGCCCGGGCACGCACATGACCCTGATGCTGGTGCCGGTTGCAAAGGTGCAGCGCAAACTGACCGAACTGAGCCTGCGCAGCACGCCCCCGGCCGGTCAGGCGCTTTCACTGTTCAACCTTGCCAGCGAGGCAGCGTCGCTGGCACGCCATTATCAGCAGCTGCACGTGCAGCTCGGGCAGGGCGGTGGCCTGCAGCCGGAAGAAGCCGAACGTCTGCTGCACGAGCACGTGCAGGCTCTGCTCGGAGCAGGGGGCTCGGACCGGCCTGGTTGCAGCCGGGCCCGTCGTACGCATTATCTGATTGCGCAGCGCGCCGAGAACTTCATGCGTCTCAACCTGCGCCGTAATATCTACATGAACGAGATCTGCGACGCGGCCGGTGTCAGTGAGCGCGGCCTGCGCTACGCCTTCGAGGACCTGTTCGGAATCTCGCCCAATCGTTACCTGTCCATGCTGCGCCTGTGCGCTGCCTGCCGCAGCCTGTCGATGGCCGATTCCAGCCGTCGTTCGGTAAAGGCCATCGCGCTCAGCTGCGGTCTCTGGGACCTCTCGCGCTTCGCCGACAATTACCGCAAGGTGTTCGGCGAACTGCCGCGCGACACGCTGATGCGCGCACCCGCGCAGCTCGGGCAGCCGGCCTGAGTCAAGCAGCACAAGGGTTTCCGCCGCGTTTCTGCCGGAATTGCCCATCCGTTTGCCGATCTCGTTGCCGCTTCTGCATAACCGCCTGCCGATTCCGGCCGTGGATTTGCCGGAATGCGCGATTGTCGTGCCGGAATGAAGTGCGCCGCCGTCGCTGCGGGCGCTGAAATGTCAGTCACCTGCCAAACGGCAAGTCCACTGACATTCCAGTTGTTCGCCTACGGGGGAAGTGCTCATGAATCGCATCTACCGGCGTGTATGGAACCGCCAACTCAATGCTCTGGTCGTGGCCTCCGAACTGGCCACCGGCGACAGCGGTGGCAGTGCCGCGCGGGATCCGCGCGCCGTCCTGCTGATGCCGACAGCACTAGCGCTGGCGCTGTTGTGCGCACTGGCCAGCGGCCATGCTGGGGCGTCCGAATCCAATCAATCGCTGCGTGACCTGCAGGCGCTGGCGGCGAAGTATGCGCAGCCGATGCCGGTCAAGATTGACGCCGAAGTGGCCCTGGCCGCCGCTTCACGGCAGGCGCAGAGCACGCCCGCACTCAGCGCCGATGCACGCGTCGGCCTGCAGCTGAGCACGGCATCACTGCCGGTGGTGCGCGACGTGTTGCCGGCCACCGTGCAGGTGAAGCTTGCGGCCAACAGTGCACCGACCCGGGTTGCGGTGCCGGCTCTTGCGGCCGATGTGCGCGCCAGCGTAGGCCTGGGCAACGCCGCCAGCCGCGCCGCGCAGGTGGATGCGTCGCTGGCCGCGCAGGTAGCACCGGCTGCGCAGGCGCCACTGGGCGTCACTGCCGACGCACGCGCGAAAGCCAACGTCGGCGTTGCCGGCAAGCAGATCGCGGGGATCGAGAAGAGTGCCAAGGTGGGCGCCGGCATCGGCGGTGCGTCGGCTGGAACGCTGCCGGGCGTGAAGACTTCGGTGGGCGGTGCGCTGGATTCGAAGTTGAACGTGGCCGGCCACCAGATCGAAGGGCAGGGCCAGGCCCAGGCAACGGCTGCGGTCAGGCTGCCGGCCAAGGAAGAACTGCCGGGAGAAACCCATGACCGCGCGATCACCGCGGCCTTCGACACCGGCGTGGCCGGCAAGGTGCGCGTGCAGGCACCCGGCGGCCAGGAGGTGGTTGCGGACCGCAATCTGAAACTCGCCGGCCAGGCGACCGTCGCGGCGCAGAACAGCGCGCTGGGTGTCGGCGGCCTGCTGGGGGGCGTGGCCGGCTCTGCAGGGAACGCAGTGGGTGGCGCACTGAATGGCACGGTCGGCACGGTCGGCGGTGCAGTCGGCGGTACCCTCGATGGTGCCGTTGGCACCGTGGGTGCCGCGCTCAACAACTCCGTTGCGGCCGTGGGTGGCACTGTCGGAACTGTCGGTAACGCGGTTGGCGGTGCCATAAGCGGCGCGACGGGTGCGGTCGGCCACGTTGGCGGTGCCGTGGGTGGCACCCTCAGCAATGCTGTCGGCGCGGTCGGCGGCACGCTCAACGGTGCAACTGGTGCGGTGGGCGGCACGCTCAACAACGCCGTTGCGGCGGTGGGAGGCACAGTCGGCACGGTCGGCAGCGCGGTTGGCGGTGTTGTCAACGGCGCGACCGGCGCCGTCGGCGGCGCCCTGGGCGGCACGCTCAACAACACCGTTGCGACGGTGGGAGGCACGGTCGGCACGGTCGGCAGCACCGTTGGTGGTGTTCTCAATGGTGCGACCGGCACCGTCGGCGGTGTAGAAGGTGCTCTGAGCGGCACGCTCAGCAATGCCGTCGGCACAGTGGGTGGTACTGTCGGTGCGGTAGGTGGTGCAGTCGATGGAACCCTCAATGGCGCGGCTGGCGCTGTCGGCGGCACGCTCAACAACACCGTTGCGGCGGTGGGAGGCACTGTCGGCACGGTCGGCGGCGCGGCTGGCGGTATTCTCAACGGCGCGACCGGCACCGTCGGCGGCGTCGGCGGCGCCTTGGGTGGCACGCTCAACAATGCTGTCGGCGCTGTGGGTGGCACTGTCGGTGCGGTAGGTGGTGCCGTCGGCGGAACCCTCGATGGCGCGGTTGGCGCCGTGGGCGGCACGGTCGGCGCAGTCGGCGCGGTCGGCAGCACCGTCGGTGGAGCGCTCAATGGCACCGTCGGCAGCGTAGGCAGTGCGGTCGGCGGCACGCTCAACACCACCGTCGGCACGGTCGGTACTGCGGTCGGCGGCCTGCTCAATGGCGGCACGGGTACTGGCACCGGCCTGGGCGGCCTGCTCGGCAACACGCTGGGCAATGTCGGCAGCGCGGTGGGCAACCTGCTCAACGGCAACCTCAATGGCACCCTCGGCAATCTGGGCAGTGCGGTTGGTGGGCTGGTCGGCGGCACTCTGGGCGGCCTCGGCCTGACCACACCTTCGGCAATCCCGCCGACCAGCCCGAAAGCGCCGGCGGCGGCCGATCCGAATGCGGGCCTGATCATCGGTACCGGTGGGCTGGTTGGCAATGTCGGCCAGCTGATCGGGCCGACCACCACCAGCCTGTTCGGCGGCGATGGCTACCTGAGCAACGGCAACCTCAAGCTCAGCAACGCCAACGTGATGCAGACCTATTCGACGGTCAACGTGCTGGGGCTGCCGGTGGTCAACCTGTCGCCGGTCGGCAGCACCCTCAACGGGTTGGGCGGCGCCGCCACCGGCGGCAGCTCGCACCTGACCCTGATCGGTGGCGTCACCTCCGACAGCTACATCTACAACATCAACAACGGCAACCCGGGTGGCGTGCTGGGCCTGCTGCTGCCGAAGGATTCGCCGGCCTGGGCGGCCAAGTGCCTGGATATCGCACTGGCCGACATTTCGTGCTGGGCGGTCAACGCCGCGCAGGACTACCAGGTGCTGATGGGCGACGGCGCATTCGCCAACGGTTCGAAGGAAGTGGTGATCGGCGCCAACGCACGCCATGAGCTGCCGAAGGTCGATGCCAACGTCGCCTTCCCGGGTGACGGCGTCAACGATCCCAGCAACCCGACCGGTGTGCCGACGGCAGACTATGCCGCGCGCATGGGCCATTCGGTGATCGTCGGCGACAGTGCCGTCGGCACGGCCAACGGCCAGACCCTGCTGGGTGCCGAGTCCACCTCCAACCAGGCCAACTCGGTTGCCCTGGGCTACCGCTCGGCCGCGCTGCGCGGCGCACAGGCCAGCTACAGCGCCTATGGCCTCACTGCACCCCAGGTCTCGGCCGGTGAAGTCTCGGTGGGCACCGCCGGAGGCGGCGAGCGCCAGATCACCAACGTCGCCGCCGGCAGCGTCAACACCGATGCGGTCAACGTGGCGCAGTTGAAGGGCGCGATCAGCCTGATCAACGGCGTGGCCGATGCCGCAGTGACCTACGACCTGGATGCGGGCGGCAATCCGAACTATCGGCGGGTGACCCTCGGCGCCGGTACCGGCACCACCACCATCGGCAACCTCGCTGGCGGTGCGGTCACCGCGGGCAGCCTGGAAGCGGTCAACGGGGGCCAGCTTGCGGCGACCAATACCGCCATCGCCAGCTTCTTCGGCGGCCGCGCGGCCTTCGATCCGGCCAGCGGCGCCTTCACCGCACCGCTGTTCGAGATCAGCACGATCTCCACCACCGGTGCCATTGCCAAGGGGCTGTACGAGAACGCCACCGATGCCTTCGCGGCGGTCGACGGCTCGCTGGTCAATCTCAATACGCAGATCACCGACATCCGCAATGGCGGCACCAAGTACCTGCGGGTCAATTCGACGGGTACCGAGGCACTGGCCACCGGTGCCGATTCGATCGCAGTGGGTACCAATGCGCGCGCCACCGCTGCCAACAGCATCGCGGTGGGTGCCGGCAGCCTGGCGGATCGTGCCAACAGTGTCTCCATCGGCGGGGCCGGTGCCGAACGCCAGGTCACCAACCTGGCGGCGGGTACGGCGGCCACCGATGCGGTCAACGTCGGCCAGCTGACCGCATCGGAACAGGGCGCGCTGCGCTACGACCTCAATGGCGATGGCAGCGTCAACTACGCCAGCGCTACGCTGGGCCAGAGCGGTACTGCCACCACCCTGCGCAACCTCGGCCCGGGCCAGGTCAGCGCCTCCAGCAGCGAAGCGATCAACGGCGCCCAGCTGTTTGCCGCCAACCAGGCCGTGGCCACTCACCTGGGCGGTGGCGCCGCGGTCAACGCCAGTGGGGTGCTGACTGCGCCGACCTACGCAATCAACAACATTGCCGCCAACGGCACGATCACCCAGGGCAGCTACAACGACGTCGGCACCGCCTTCGACGCGGTCAGCAATTCGCTGGCCAACGTGGCCGACCAGACCGGCGAGATCGACAAGCTGGCAGTGAAGTACGACGTCGATGGCAGCGGCAACGTGATCAACAGTGTCTCGCTGAAGGGCACCGGTACCGGTGCGGTGAAGGTGACCAACGTCGCCGCCGGCAGCATCCTGGCCGGCAGCAGTGACGCCATCACCGGCGACCAGCTGTTCAGTACGCACAGCGCCATCGCCAACTACTTCGGCGGCACCACTGCCTACAACGGTGCCACCAACGTGTGGACCGCACCGACCTTCAGCATCTCCAGCATCGCCACCGATGGCACCTTCACCAGCGGCGATTACAACAATGTCACCGCGGCCTTCACCGCCGTGGACGGCTCGCTGAAGATCCTCAACCAGCGCATCACCAACGGTGGCGGCGGCAGTCCGTACCTGGCGGTGAATTCGACGGCGGCGGCCGCAACGGCGGCCGGTGCCGAGGCGGTGGCGGTCGGCCCGCAGGCCAGTGCGGCAGGTGTCGGCAGCGTGGCGGTCGGCAATGGCGCCAGCGCCAGCGCCGGCAACAGTGTTGCGCTGGGCGCCGGTTCGGTGGCCAGTGTCGGTGCGCAGAGTGGCTATACCGCAGCCTACGGGCAGGCCGGTGCCAGCAACTCGGCCGGTGAAGTATCGGTCGGCAGCACCGGCAGCGAGCGCAAGATCACCCACGTCGCCGATGGTTCCGATGACCACGACGCCACCAACGTCGGCCAGCTGAAGAATGGTGTGAACTACGCCATCGATCAGTCCAAGTCCTACACCGACCAGAAGATCCAGAACATCACCAACGTGGCCGGCAGCTTCCGCGCCAACAACACCAACAACCTGGCCGATCCGTCCGCCAGCGGTGCCAACTCGGCCGCCGGCGGCGCGGGCTCGACGGCCGCCGGTGCCAACTCGACCGCGCTGGGCAATGGCTCGCAGGCGCAGGCCGACAACTCGGTGGCGCTGGGTGCCGGTTCGGTGGCCAACCGGGCCAACACGGTCTCGGTCGGTGCCAGTGGTGCCGAACGCCAGGTGGTCAACGTAGCCGATGGCACGCAGGCGACGGACGCGGTGAACGTGCGCCAGCTGCAGGCATCGCAGCAGGGCACCATCCGCTACGACACCACCACCAACGGCGCTACCAACTTCAACAGCGTCACCCTCGGCAGCACCACCAGTGGCCCGACCACGGTGCGCAACGTCGCCGCCGGCACCGCCGGTACCGACGCGGTCAACGTCGATCAGTTGAAGTCGGGCATGGCACAGACCCTGGACTGGTCGAAGGCCTACACCGACGAGCGCATGGGCGGCTTCGAGCGCGACCTGCGCAAGACCGACAACCGCGCCTCGGCCGGTATCGCCTCGGCGATGGCCACCGCCGCACTGCCGCAGCCGAGCGAAGCGGGCCGCAGCATGGCCTCGATCGCGGCCGGCAGTTACAACGGCGAATCGGGCGTGGCGCTGGGCATCTCCGGTGTCTCCGAAGGAGGCCGCTGGATCTACAAGTTCAGCGGTTCCACCAACAGCCGTGGCGAGGCCGGTGTGGCCGTCGGTGCCGGCATCCAGTGGTGATCCCCGCCGCCGGGCCGCAGGCGCGGCCCGGCATCGCGGAAACGTCTACAGGGGGAACGACATGAAACAGCATCGCATCGCCTGCGCCGGCCAGCTGGCCGCCACGCTGGGCCTGGTCCTGGGGATGGGCCTGCTGGCCGCCTGCCGCAGCCATGCGCCGGCCGCCGAAGGTCCTGCCGAAGCCACTGCCGTGCACTTCCCGGAAGCCTCCAGGGCCTCGCTGAAGGAAGGCATCTATCCCGACGTCGCCGACCTGCGCCGCTTCGCGCCTGGCATGAGCAAGCGCCAGCTTTACTCGCTGCTGGGCACGCCGCATTTCAACGAAGGCATGTGGGGCGTGCACGAGTGGAATTACCTGTTCAACTTCCGCACCGCGCAGGGTGCGGAGTACTTCACCTGCCAGTTCCAGGTGCGCTTTGACAGCAAGGGTATCGTCCAGGCTGGCTACTGGAAGCCGGAATCCTGTGCGGCCGTGCTGGAGCCGCCGCGGCCACCAGCACCGCCGCCGCCTCCGGCCCCCGCGCCATTGCCGGAACAGCCGCTTCGGCTGTCGGCCGACGCGCTGTTCGGGTTCGACAGCGCCGTGCTCAGCGCAGAAGGCCAGCATGCGGTGCAGGGCGTCCTGGCGCAGGTACGCGAGGCCGCGCAGGTGCAGTCGATCCGGGTGACCGGTTACACCGATCGTATCGGCAGCGCCGCCTACAACCAGCGGCTGTCGCAGCGCCGCGCCGAGGCCGTGCGCAGCGCCCTGGTGCAGGGCGGCGTGCCCGCCACCGCCATCAGCGCCGAAGGACGCGGTGCCGCTGAACCGATCGTGCAGTGCGAGCAGCGCAACCGCCGCGAGCTGATCGCCTGCCTGGCACCGAACCGGCGCGTGCAGATCGCCGGAATGGCCCAGCCACGCTGAGATTCCCGCGCCGGGGCACGGCCCCGGCATTCCGAGTCCCCCCTGACCGTCGGCAGGACGTGGCAACGTCTCCCCCGTCGTCCACGCCTGCCGGCGGCTCAGGTCTTCCACGGTGCACGCGATGAATGCCCAATTCCTGCCTCTCTCCATGAAGACGGAAACCACACTGAGTGTTTACGGCCAGCTCGGTAACCACGCCGTGGTGCGCATTCCCGGGCGGCGCCTGCCAGGCCTGATCCTGCAGGCCGATACTGTGGCCGGGTTCCTCGCACAGCTGCAGGAAGCCCAGGCGTGCCTGCGCAGCGGCCGCGCCCAGCGTACCGACGCCGAGCTGGACATGCTGATCGACGTGCTGCAGCAGTGGTATGCCCTGATCGAGTCGCGCCTGGCCGATGCCGGCGAGGCGCTGTAGCGCCCGACGTGTCCTTATCCACGCCATGCGTTGAGGAATCAATCGCGCGTACTGACTTCCCAGGTAGCGTGCAGCACGCCCGGCACGTGCTCCATTCGTGCCAGCACTATGTCCAGTTCATCGCCACTCACAGCGGTACTGACCAGCACCGCGATCACATCAGTGGGCGCGTCGGCATGCTCGACCACCTGCACATCACCGACCGGATACTGTGCCGCCTCCAATGCATCAACCAGCCGTTCGCGCACCCGGGGCACCGCTTCGGCATCCACGCTCAGGCGCACTTCGTAGGTCGCTTCGCTGGCCGCTTCATTGATCGGGATGCGGTTGATCGCATTCACCAGCGGCCGCAGCAGGGTGTTCCCGGCGATGATCATCACGGTCAGCAGCACGCCCTCGGCCAGCATGTCCGCGCCGGTGCAGCTGCCGACCGCCGCAGAACACCACAGGGTGGCGGCGGTGTTGAGGCCGCGCACGTTCATGCCTTCCTTCATGATCACGCCGGCGCCGAGGAAGCCGACGCCGGAGACCACGTAGGAGATCACCCGCACCGCCTCGGCGCTGCCGGCAATGCGCATGCCCAGGTCGACGAAGGCCGCCGCGCCCACCGCCACCAGGACGTTGGTGCGCAGTCCGGCGGTGCGCTGCCGGTACTGGCGCTCGGCGCCGATCAGCGTGCCTAGCACGAAGGCGGCCAGCAGGCTGACCACGGTGTCGGCGAAGGGGCCGGCCTGGAAGGTTTCAATGAAGCGCATGCGCGCAGTCTACGCCGGCCATGTGACGGTAGATCCACTCCACGCTGGATATCGGAAGGGGCCTGGAACGACTTGATCCCTCCGTCGCCTCATCGATGATCAGTCGGTGTCCTCGACGCGCTCGCCCATCAGCTCGCGCTGGCGCTTGTCCAGTTCTTCGGCGTATCGCTTGCGCACGAAGGCTTCGGAGACCACGCCCAGCACCTGGCCGTCGGCAGCCACCACGGCCAGTTCGTCGGCCTGGGTCTGGTCGAAGCGCTGCATCACGCTGACCACGTCCGCTGCCGGCAACAGCGAGATGTCACGATTCTCGGCCAGTTCGCCGATCGCGGTTTCCGGCTTCACGCCATCGCCGTAGACCCGCGGGATCTGCACGATGCCGGCGTAGTGGCCCTCGCTGTCGATCAGGATCACCCGGCTGCCCGAGCCCAGCGGAAAGCGCTGGCGGAACGCGGCGGTGTCGAGGTCGGACGGGGCAGTGGCCACGCCCTTGCGCATCAGCCGGCCGGCATTGAGGTTCTGCACCCAGCCCACGTCGCGGGCGCTCTTGATGGTCTCGCCGCGCAGGTGCATGCGCCAGGTCGAGAACGAGTAGCCGAACCACTGCCTTACCAGCGTGCTGGACACCAGCACCGCGCTCATCACCACGCTGGTCAGCAGGAAGTCGTGGGTGCCCTCCAGCACCAGCATGGCCATGGTCATCGGTGCGCCGACCACGGCAGCAGCCAGCGCCGCCATGCCGGCCAGCGCCGCAGAGGTGGCGTCGACCACCGGCACGCCGGCGGCCATGCCCAGCAGCCCGGCGAACAGCGCGCCGACCAGGGTGCCCATGAACAGCGAAGCGAAGAACAGGCCGCCACGAAAGCCGAAGCCCAGCGAAATGCCCGAGGCCAGGCACTTCAGGGTCAGCAGGCCGCCAATCCAGATCAGCGGCAGGTGGGTGGTCAGGTCCAGGTGCAGCGCACCATGGCCGGACGACAGCACCTGCGGGCTGGCCAGTGCCAAAGGAATCAGCAGCAGGCCGCCGACCACCGGCCGTCCCCACGCCGGCAGCGGGCTGCGCTTGACCGTGCCTTCGATCGAGGCGATCAGCCGCATGATGGCAATGCCGACCATCGCGCAGCAGCAGCCAAGCAGGCCGTAGATCGCGTAGTCGGCGGCGCGCACGTCGATGGTGGAGGCGGCGGGCAGCAGGTAGGCCTCGATGCCGGCTTGGTCGGCCACGAACGCGCCGGCCAGTGAGGCCACCGCTACCGGCGCCAGCGCGGCCGGAGTGTAGGCGCCGATCACGATCTCGAACGCATAGAACGCACCAGCCAGAGGCGCACCAAAGGCGGCGGCGATGGCACCGGCGGCACCGGCGCCGACGAGGATGCGCACGTCGTTGCGGCGCAGGCGCATCACCCGGCCCAGTTGCGAGCCGCTGCCGGCGCCCATCTGTGTGTATGAGGCCTCCAGCCCGACCGACGCACCGCAGCCGTTGGACAGCAGGGTCTGGGTCAGCACGATCAGGTTGTCGCGCATCGACATGCGGCCGCCGTGCAAGGCATTGGCTTCCACCGCATCAAGCAGCGGCCGCTTCAGGCGCGTTGCCGCCAGGCTGACCAGGCCGACCAGCAGCCCGCCCAGTGGCAGCACCAGCAACGCGGTCCAGGTCAGCGAGGGCAGGGAGCTCAGCCGCATGCCGTCGTCCAGCCCGTACAGCGTGCCCTGCAGCCAGCGTGCGATGCCCGACTGCAGCAGGGTCAGGTAGCCGGCGATCAGGCCGACCAGCAGCGCCAGTGCGATGAACCACAGGTCACTGCCGCGCAGGCGCAAGCGCAGGCCCTGGAAGGCCAGATGCAGGCGCGATGGCGAAACAGGCGAAGACATGGTGGCGGCATGATACGCCGCTACCGTGAGCGCCACCGTCACCGCATCGGGCGGCTACCGGCTCAGAAGCGGAAGCGGCCCTGCACGTAGAAGGTGCGCGGCGCGGCCACCATGCGGCCGGCGTTGCCATCGACGTTGCGGGTGTACCAGCGCTTGTCGGCCAGGTTGTTCACGCCCAGCGCGATCTCGCTGTCGCGCAGCCCTGGCACCTGCCAGGCCACCTGGGCATTCCACAGGCGCACGCCCGGCACGCGGCCCACGCGCGCATCGGCGGTTTCGTCCCAGGTGTTGGCGGCATCGGAGAACTGGCCGCTCTGGTGGGTGCTGGAGACGTTGACGGTCCAGCCGGCCAGCACGTAGCGGGCGCCGACGCTGTCGGTATCGCGCGAGTAGAACGGCACGTCCAGGCCGCGGTTGTCGCCGGACTGCTGGATCGCCTTGGTCCAGGTGTAGTTGGCGTACAGCTCCAGCCCGGCCAGCGCGCTGTCCTCGGCGAAGTGGTACTCCAGCGCGCTTTCCACGCCCTTGTGGTCGGTGGCGCCGATGTTCTGGAAGGTCGGCGGGGTGATGCCCGGCACCTGCAGGATCTGGTTGTCGAAGCGCATCTTGAACACGGTCACTTCCGCGCGCAGTGCGCCATCCTGCCAGCGCGCGCCCAGCTCGATGGTCCTGGCCACTTCCGGGTTCAGCGGGTTGCTGGCGCTCTGCGAATTGAGCTGGATGTTCTGCACCGGCCCGAACGAGGTGGTGTAGTTTCCGAACACGGTCAGCTGCGGGGTCAGCAGGTAGGCGATGTTGAGCGAGGGCAGCGCCTTGTCGTTGCGGCTGCTGAAGGTTGCCGTGGCACCGGACTGGCGGCGGTCCATGTCGATCCATTCCATGCGCACGCCCGGAGTGATGCGCCACTGGCCGATGGCGATGCGGTCGTCGATGTAGAACGCATGCGCATCGGTCGCATTGTCGAAGCGGGTGGTGACACTGGCCGCGCCGGTGCGGCGGGTGACGGTGTAGCTGCGGTCGTTGCCGCGCTCGCGCAGGAAGCGGTAGCCGGCGGTGATGTCATGCACCGTACTGCCCCAGTGCAGGCGCTGGGTATAGCGCGGCTCGATGCCGAGCACGCGGTAGTCGCGCGGCTGCACGGCCAGCTGGGTGTTGGCCGCGTTGATCAGCGAACTGGCGCGGCTGCTCTCGTTGTAGTAGGCCAGCAGCTCGAGCTCGCTGTTGGCCGACAGCGCGTTGGTATAGCCCAGGTCGAGGCCGGCGCGATGGCCCTTCCAGAAATCGCTCGGCCGGGTGTTCTGGAACGGATCGGCTTGGTACTGCGCACGGGTCAGGCCGCCCGGGGTCAACGAGCGCACATCGTAGTAGGACAGCTTGGCGCGCAGCTCCTGCTGTTCGTCGATGGCATAGGCGAACTTCAGCGCCAGATCGTTGAAGCGGTCGTCGCTGCCCTGGCGCCAGCCGCGGCCCTCCTGGCCGGAGTAGAGCAGGGCGGCGCCCAGCCCGTTGTCGCCGGTGCCGCCGAGGAAAGCGTTGTACTGGGTGCTGTCACCGCCGCCATGGTCGTAGGCGGTGTAGCGCGCGCCGACTTCGCCGTGCAGGCCGGCGTCGGTGGGAATGGCGCGGGTGCTGAAACTGATGATGCCGCCCACGTTCTGCGGCCCGTAGCGCACCGCGCCGCCGCCGCGCACCACGTCGATCGATTCGATGTTGGACAGGCTGGTCGGCGCGAACGACAGCTGCGGCTGGCCGTACGGCGCCACTGCCAGCGGCACGCCATCGAGCAGCACGGTCGAGCGCGGCGAGTAGCGGCCGGTGAGGCCGCGCACGCCGATGTTCAGCGACACCGAACTGCCGGCGGTGCCGGAGTTGTCAGTGACCTGCACGCCGGGGATACGGCGCATGGCATCGCCGATGCTGGCCGCACCGCTGGCCTCGATGCGCTGGCGGTCGACCACGGTGCGCGCGCCAGCGAAGCGCTTGACGCTGTCATGCAGGCCGGTGCCCAGCCAGCTGCCGGAGACCTGGATGCTGTCCAGCGTGGTGGCACCGTCCTGGGCGAGGGCAGTTGCGGCCGGGAGCAGGCACACGGCCAGGGCGGCGGCCCGCGGCAGGCGGGCCGGTTGCGGTGCGGGGATGAGCATCGGTACAGGTCGTGGAAGGTCGTAAATGAGAATTATTGCTGATTCCATTCGTCAATGAAATGCGGTGCCGGTTCACGCTGGCGCCCCGGTGGTAGAGTGAGCGATTGCTTCCTGACTCGCTGAGATCTGCCATGTCCAACGCCGCCTTCTACCCCGTCGGAATCCCTGGCCAGCCGTGGGGAGCGGCGGAACGGGAGGCGTGGCGCGGCCGCCAGCAGCGCCTGCGTCGCTACGACGAGGAGGTGCTGCCGCGCATCGACGCGCTGGCCTCGCGCTTCGACAAGGTGGCCTATGGGCAGCTCGACTACGCCGGTGAGACCTACCCCCTGTTCGCCCTGCGCAGCCGCGACTGGAACCCGGCGTTGCCGGCCGCGCTGGTCACCGGCGGTGTGCATGGCTACGAAACCAGTGGTGTGATGGGCGCGCTGGAGTTCCTCGAGAAGCACGCCGCCGATTACGCTGGCAAGGCCAACCTGCTGGTGGCGCCGTGCGTGAACCCCTGGGGTTTCGAGCGCATCAACCGTTGGAACTTCGACGCGATTGATCCGAACCGCAATTTCCGCAGCGATGGCCCGGCGCGTGAATCGACCGCCGTCATCGAATTGATTGCGCCGTACAAGGGGCAGTTCGTGCTGCATATCGATCTGCACGAAACCACTGACAGCGACGAGAGCGAATTCCGCCCGGCGCTGGCGGCGCGCGACGGCAAGCCGTTCGAACCGGGCCTGATTCCGGATGGTTTCTACCTGGTGGACGACAGCGAGAACCCGCAGCCGGCCTTCCAGGAGGCGGTGATCGCCGCGGTGGAGAAGGTGACCCATATCGCCCCGGCCGACGACAAGGGCGAGATCATCGGTTCGCCAGTGGTGGCGCACGGCGTGATCGAGTACCCGCTGGTGAAGCTGGGCCTGTGTGCTGGCATTACCGGTGCAACGTACACCACCACCACCGAGGTCTACCCTGACAGCCCGCGCGCCACGCCGCAGCAGTGCAACGACGCACAAGTGGCGGCGGTATGTTCGGCGCTGGATTACGCGCTGGCGCATCGCTGATTGGTAGTGCCGTCCGCTGGCCGGCAACCACGGTGCGATGGGATTGCCGGCCAGCGGCCGGCACTACCTCATCCAAGCGCGTCGGCCCACCACAGAGCGGCCGGCCCCGGCGGCGTGTCGCGGCGCCACAGCAGATCGCTGTGGATGCGTCGCGGCCAGCCGGGCAGGGTCAGTTCCACCAGCTGCCCGCGGTCGTAGCGCTGTACCAGCGCGCGTGGCAGCTCAGCCCAGCCGATGCCGTCCTCGGCCATCTCCATCACCATCAGGTAATCGGTGGCGGTCCAGGCCAGGCCGGTGGCCACGCGCGATTGATCGACTTCCGCGCTCAGGCGCACCTGCCGATGCCGCGCCAGTTGTGCAGCGGCGCGACGGCCGGCGCTGGCCAGCGGATGGCCGCGTGCCACATACACCGACAGTTCGCTGTGATGGGCCAACGGCCGGGCCACCAGCCCGTCCGGATAGTGTTCCTGTCGCGGTAACAGGCCCAGCGCGGCGCGGCGGCTGGCGACCAGCTCCAGCACGTCATCGCCTTCGGCATCCAGCCATTCCAGTTCGATTTCCGGGAACGCCTCGGCAAAGCGCTGCAGCACACGCTGCGCTGGATCGAGCTGGTACACATCGGAGAACACTACGGTCAGCCGCGCTTCGACCGGCGCTGCCAAGCGCACGCTCAACTGCTGCAGCCGCGCATCGGCGGCGAGGATTTCCTGCGCATGGCCGAGCACCTGGCGCCCGGCTTCGGTCAGCTGCGGGTAGCGCCCGCTGCGGTCGAACAGGCTGACGCCGAGGTCCGCCTCCAGGTGGGCGATGGCGGTGCTGACTGTCGACTGGGTCTTGTGCAACCGGCGCGCGGCTGCCGAGAACGAGCCCAGCGCGGCCGCTTCGACGAATGCTTGCAGGGATTCAGGGGAGTAGGGCATTCATCCATCGCTCCTGTCGATGGAATCTATTTTGAATCGACCGTAAAAAGCGATGATACTGGCCGCCGTCGCCCCTGTCAGCGGGGCGTTACGGATCATCCACGCACGGCGTGGATGTACTGATGGCGGGGCAGGATCCCCGTCCCGCAAGGAGTTTCACATGTCCCGTACTGTCCCCGCCCGCGGCCCGCTGGTCGCTTGGGCCTGCTTGACCGTGGCGATCGTCGCCGAAGTGGTCGGCACCTCGTTCATGGCCCACGCCGCCCGCGACGGCGGCTGGACCGGCTACCTGATCATGGCCGGCGCGCTGGCGCTGTCCTACTACTTCCTGGCCCTGTCGGTGCGCCGCATCGCCGTGGGCGTGGCCTACGCGGTGTGGGAAGGCCTGGGCCTGACGCTGTTGACCGTGGTCGGCCTTACGCTGTTCGGTGAGAGCCTGTCGCTGCAGCAGCTGGCCGGCCTGGTACTGGCGGTGGTCGGCATCGTCTGTGTCACCCTCGGGGAGGCGCACTGATGAATACCCTGGCCCTGTTTTTCGTGATCTGTTCTGCACTGATCGATGTCGCCGCCAACATGATGGTGGCCAAGTCGGAAGGTTTCCGCCGCTGGCGCTGGGGTGTCGGCGCGATCGTCATGGTCTGGATCGCCTTCGTCCTGCTTGGCCAGGCGGTGCGTTACATGGACCTGGCCACCGCCTATGCGATGTGGGGTGCGATTGGCGTGATCGGTACCGCCACCTGCGGCCGCCTGCTGTTCGGCAACCGCCTGCGCCCGATGGGCTGGATCGGCATCGGCCTGGTGACCGTGGCGGTGCTGCTGCTCAGTACCGCCAAGTAGCAGCAGGCCTTATCGTGAGCCGGGCGGCGATGGTGCAGCGATTTGCGAAGTCGCCCTTGCTCATCGACACTGCAGTTTTCCACACGGAGTGCCCGCATGTTCAGCCACATCACCGTAGGAACGAACGACATGGAGGCCGCGCGTCGCTTCTACGACGCCCTGTTCGCCGCGATGGGGGCACGAGCGGGCATATTCGACGAAAAGGGCCGACTGCTGTACTTCAAGGATGGGCGGATGTTCGGTGTGACTGCACCGATCGATGGGCAGCCGGCGTGCCATGCCAACGGCGGCACCATCGGCTTCAGCCTGGGTAGTGCAGAGGCCGTATGCGCATGGCAGGAAGCCGGTGTCGCCCACGGCGGCACCGCCATAGAAGATCCTGCCGGTATCCGCAACATGGCCGGTCGCCAGCTGTTCCTGGCCTATCTGCGTGACCCGGATGGCAACAAGCTGTGTGCGGTGCACGCGATGTCGTGATCGGCGAGTGCGCGCGTGCCCGCCTCATGGGTGGTCCGCGCGCACCTGGCGGGCAAGCGTGCACTGCAGCGCGCGCGTGATACCACGGAACGGCCGGACAGGCCCGTGACCGCGGGCCGCAACTTCATGCGCCGTCCACTGCGGTTCAGACAGAATCGGTCGGCTAACCCTTTGATCTACCGGAGAACGCCGCCCCATGGAAGTACTGGAGCCGCAACAATCCCCGGTGCGCACCCTTCGGCCTGTGTTCGCCTTCGCGGCGATCGTTGTCGTGGCGTTCGCGCTGTTCGTCAGCCTGTTCCCGCTGGGCGCAGGCCGCCTTCTGCTGAAGGCACAGGACTGGGCCGCACTCAACGTTGGCTGGTACTACCTGCTGGCGATGACCCTGTACCTGGTGTTCGTGGTCGGCGTGGCGCTGTCCAAGTATGGTGGCATCAAGCTCGGCGCCGACCATGACGAGCCGGAGTTCAGTTACCTTTCCTGGGCCGGCATGCTGTTCGCCGCCGGCATCAGCATCACGCTGTTCTTCTTCTGCGTTTCCGAACCGCTGACCCACTACCTGCAGCCGCCGCAGGGCGATCCGGCGGCGGGCGAGGCCGGTGCGCGCCAGGCCATGCAGCTGCTGTTCCTGCATTGGGGCCTGCATGGCTGGGGTGTATTCGCGCTGGCGGCGATGGCGATGGCCTACTTCGCCTACCGCCACAACCTGCCGCTGGCGCTGCGCTCGGCGCTGTACCCGCTGATCGGCAAGCGCATCAACGGCCCGATAGGCTACACCGTGGACGCGCTGGGCATCGTCGCCACCGTGTTCGGCATCGGGGCAGACATGGGCTTCGGGGTGCTGCACCTCAATGCCGGCCTGGCACACCTGTTCAACATCCCGCATTCCAACCTGGTCCAGATCATCCTGGTGGTGGCGATGATGGGCGCGGCGGTGGCCGTGGCGGTCTCCGGGGTGGAGAAGGGCGTGCGCTGGATGGCCAACATCAACATGCTGCTTGCGATCGCGCTGGTGCTGTTCATGCTGTTTGCCGGGCCGACGCAGTACCTGTTCAGCACGCTGATGCAGAACCTGGGCGATTACCTGGGCAGCGTGGTCGGCAAGAGTTTCGATGTGTATGCCTACGGCGGCCGCCCCGAATGGCTGGGCGGCTGGACGGTGTTCTACTGGGCGTGGTGGATCGGCTGGGCACCGTTCGTGGGCTTGTTCATCGCACGTATCTCGCGCGGACGCACCATCCGCGAATTCGTGTTTGGCGTACTGCTGATCCCGCTTGGCTTCACCCTGGCGTGGTTGTCGATCTTCGGCAACAGCGCACTGGACCAGGTACTGCACCACGGCCAGCAGCAGCTGGCACAGCTGGCGGTGGATGACCCACCGACGGTGCTGTACGCATTGCTGGACGGCTACCCGTGGAGCCGCACGGTGATTGCGGTGACCGTGCTGGTCAGTTTCATCTTCTTCGTGACCTCGGCTGATTCCGGTGCGGTGGTGCTGTCCACGCTGTCGTCGCACGGCGGCTCGCCCGAGGACGATGGCCCGCGCTGGCTGCGCGTGTTCTGGGGCACGGTGATCGCGGTACTGACGGCAGGCCTGTTGCTGGCGGGCAGTATTGACGCACTGAAATCGGCGGTGGTGCTGGCGTCGTTGCCGTTCTCGGCGATCCTGCTGTTGATGATGTGGGGGCTGACCCGCGCCTTCAGTGACGAGTCGCACCGCAAGCGCGCGCTGCAGTACCGGCCGTCGCCGCTGATCGGAGACGATCGCCACCACCAGGGCTGGCGCCAGCGCCTGAGCCAGGCCATGCATTTCCCGGTGCGCGACCAGGTCTACCGCTTCATGGATGACACGGTGAAGCCGGCGATGGAGGCGGTGGCCGAGCAGCTGCGCGGGCAGGGCTGGGATGTGTCCACGCGCTTCGAAGCGGGCGACATGGAGCTGACGGTCAACCACGGCGAGCAGCAGGACTTCCTGTACCGGGTGATCCTCAGCGGCTACCTGACCCCGTCGTTCGCCGCGCAGCAACTGCGCAACCAGCGTTACTACCGCGCCGAGGTGCACCTGTTCGAAGGCAGCCAGGATTACGACCTGGTCGGCTACAGCCGCAAGCAGATCATCAACGACATCATCAGCCAGTACGAACGGCACCTGCAGTTCCTGCACCTGAGCCGGTGATGCGGTGGGTGCGGACCATGGGTCTGCACCCACCTGTAGAGCCGAGCCCGCGCTCGGCTCTGCAGTGACAATCAGAACCGGTAGCGCGCGCCCAGCGAGACGAACTGCCCGCGCAGGTTGTACTGGCTGATGTCGAAGCCGTTGGAACCGCCAGCCGGATCGAACGGCGGGTCCTTGTCGGTCAGATTCAGTACCGACAGCGACAGCGTGGTGTTGGCAATGCCTTCGTACGCCACGTACAGGTCCAGCTGGTGATACGGCTTGACGCGGTCGCGCAGGCCCGGGTTGCTGGTCACCGTCGCCACGCGCTGGTCATAGCCGCTCACGTACTGCAGGCTCAGCGTGCTGCTCCAGTCGCCGACCGCCCAGTTCAGCGAGGTGGTGCCGCGGGTGCGCGGTAGCGCGCCGTGGCGGTTGTTGCCGGCACCTTCGTACGGTGCCTGGCCGGCCACCAGCGGCTGCTTGAAGCTGAGCAGGTGGGTCCAGCTGCCGGCCACGGTGAAGTTGCCCCAGCCGTCGGTGCGGAAAGTACGGCTGGCATCCAGGTCCAGGCCCGAGGTGGTCAGTTCGCCCTGGTTGGCGTACTGGTTGGTGATGAACTGGATGCGTCCCTGCGCATCTCGTTGCACGCGGCCCGGGAACAGGGTCGGGTTGTCGACGATGAACTGCGCGCTGTCCGGCTTGACCAGGTTGTCCTGTTCGATGCGGTACCAGTCCAGGCCAATGCTGGTGTCGCCATCCGGCGACCACACTGCACCGACGTTGAAATTGCGCGAGCGCTCGGCCTTCAGGTCCGGGTTGCCGGTGCGGATGTTGGTCACGCCACGGCTGCCGCCCGGTTGCAGCGGATCCAGCGGATCGATCACCGAGCCATAGCTGACGGTCTGGCCCGGCGCGATCTCCGGCAGCGATGGCGCGCGGAAACCGCGCGAGAACGACCCGCGCAGCAGCAGGCTGTCCAGCGGCTGCCAGCGCAGCGCCACCTTCGGCGAGAACGCCTTGCCGAAGTCATCGTAGTGGTCGCCACGGCCGGCCACCTGCAGTTCAAGCGTGCGATGCAGCGGCACGCTCAGTTCGGCGTAAGCGGCACTGACCTGGCGCTCGCCGTTGACCACGTTGATCGCCGGGCGCAGTTCGGTGCCCGACAGCACCTGCGCACTGGTGCGCGCATCCAGTGATTCCTTGCGGAACTCCGCGCCCCAGGCGAAGCCGACCGTGCCGGCCGGCAGCTCCCACAGCGAGGTCGAGGCCTTAAGGTTGAGCGAGTGCAGCCTGTACCAGCCCGGGCGCTTGGTCTGCAGGCGCAGCGCATCCAGCGCACCCGGCGTGCGGGACGGATCGAGGAAGTTGTAGCTGCCATCGCGCAGGATCTGTTCGAACGCGTAGCGGTTGACGAAGTTGTCGACGTACTCGCGCTGCGCGCTCTGCGAGGTCAGCGCCGCCACTTCCCAGTCCCAGTGCTCGCCACTGCCGCGCACGCCGGCCAGAGCACGGTAGAACACCTGGGTGTTGTCCTTCAGGCGTGGGCCGAGGTCGAAGAAGGTGTACTCGAACGGCAGCGGCGTGCTGCCCGGGTTGTTGGGATGGCCGACCGGCAGCACCGCCGGCACGTCGATGAGCGTGCCGGTAGCCGGGTTGTAGGCACGCAGGCCCGGGCCAACGGTCAGCGGCGCACTGAAGATCTGGTCGGCCTTGTTGTGGCTGTACAGCACGTCGGCGAACGCTTCGACACTGCCATTGAAGCGGTAGGTCGCACTCAACGACGCCTGCAGGCGCTCGGCGCCGGGCTGCAGGGTCTTGAACGGCTGCGCGTTGAAGGCGCAGGCCTGGCCGGGCAGGGTGCTGCCGAAATCGCTGTAGGGACGCAGCTGACTGCCATCCGGGCAGTTGGCGAACGGTTGCGGCGCGCGTGGGTTGGACAGCCAGTTGCCACCGGCGGTGGACCAGCCGGCCAGGCGTCCGCCAGGCTTGTCGCGGAAATCGCCGCTGCGGGTATAGGCGCGCTGGTCGGCGTCGAGGCGATCACGCTTGAGGAGGTCCAGGCCGAACAGCACGTTCCAGCCCTGCTGCTCCAGGTCGCCGAAGCCGGCCAACAGGCTGGCCTTGCGTTCGTTCAAGCCGCCCTGGGTGGCGGTACCGAAGCCGCCACCGACGTCCACGCCCTGGAAGTTCCTGCGCAGGATGATGTTGATGACGCCGGCGATGGCGTCGGAGCCGTATACCGCCGAGGCGCCGTCTTTCAGTACTTCGATGCGCTCGACTGCGCTGATCGGCAGCGCGTTGAGGTCGACGAAGGTGTCCTGGGTATTGAGCGCGAAACCGAAGTTGGACACGCGGTAGCCGTTGACCAGTACAAGCGTGTTCTTCGGTGACAGGCCGCGTAGGCCGATCGACGCCGAACCGGCGGCGAAGCTGCCGGTGTACTGCTCGTCGAAGCTGTTGCCGGCATTGGCCGAGAGGTTGCGCAGCACGTCGGTGAGGGTGGAGCGGCCGGTCTGTTCGATCTGTTCGCGGCTGACGATCTGCACGGGATTGGGCCCGGCGGTATCGGTGCGCTTGATGTTGGAACCGGTCACCAACACGGTGCCGAGGGTGGTGCTGTCCTTGCCGGCATCGGCGGTTTCAGCGGCGGCGGCAGCGCCAGCGGTCAGGCCCAGCGCAATGGCGCCGGCAAGCAGGTTCAGGGTGGTGCGGTACATGGAAGCGACAACGCCGAACGGGGGAGGAGCCGTCAGTACCGCATGCAGTTACATGCGCCTTCCAATGACGAAAGCGCATTCAGTTATACATCACAGGTTCTTAACGAACCGGCTCGGTGGTTGCGGACCGTTGGTCCGCACGCCTCTTGGGGGTCAGATCCCTTTCCGTTGGAAAGGGATCTGACCCCGGTTGCCCAGCCATCACGGCCGCAGCAGCACCTTGCCGTTGCGTCCCGAACCGGCACCGGCCTTCGCTGCCTGGACGATGTCGTCCAGTGCGAAGATCTGCTCCACCGGCAGGGTCAGTTCGCCGCTCGCCGCACGCTTCAGCAGTTCGCCGACCAGCCGGCGCTTGTCCTCCACCGCCATCGCCTGGCTGACCTTGCTGCCCCAGAAGCCCTTTACCGTGGCCTCCTTGTAGATCAGGCCGCCGGCGGGAATGCGCATCGGCTCACCGCTCATCACCCCGAACGACACCAGCGTGCCGTTGTGGCCGAGCAGGTCGACCAGATCACCGCTGGCGTCGCCGCCGATGGAGTCCACGGCGGCCGCCGCCTGTGCTTCGCCAGTGACTTTGCGCACGCGATCCTTCCAGCCGTCCACCGAGGTGTCGAACACATGATTGATACCCAGCGCCTCCAACTGTGCGACGGCATCCGCATTGCGCACCAGGTTGGCCACATGCACGCCACGCGCCCGCGCCAGCATCGCCAGCGACTTGCCGACGGCGCCATTGGCGGTGTTCTGCACGATCCACTGGCCCGCTTCGACGTGCAGGAATTCCAGCAGCATCAACGCGCTCAGCGGCATGGCGATCAGCTGTGCGGCCATTTCGTCGGGGATCGCCTCCGGCATGGGAATCACCATCCGCGCCGGTGCGATGAACGCTTCGGCCCAGGTGCCGTGTACCGAAGCTGCGGCGACGCGCTGGCCGATCTGCAGGCCGTCGACACCTTCTCCAAGGGCATCGATCACCCCCAGCGCTTCACTGCCGCCGATTGCCGGCAGCGTCGGCTTGTAGCCGTAGAGGCCGCGCACGGTCAGCAGATCGTGGTTGTGGATCGAGGCCAGCACGGTGCGGATGCGCACTTCGCCCGGGCCGGGTTCGGGCAGGGCCGTTTCGCCGACGGCCAGGACATCGGCCGGATTGCCGAAGGAGGAATACAAGGCTGCGCGCATGGGGGATGTTCCAAGGGAAAGGGGAGGTTGTATCGAACTGGGGCCGCAGGCGCTGTCGACAAGGCGGCAGCAGTGCAACACGGCATTCTGCGACGGATGGTCGCGGCAGGTCGTGATTACCGCATCTTGTGTTGACGGTTCGGGATATCCCCACTATGTTGTGGCTGTCACCCCCGGTCAGCCGCCGCCGCCGGACATGCAGCAAACGTCCCGCGGCCCGCCCCTGAAGGCTTGCCGTCTCGACGCGGCCGCCATCGCGCGGACCCAGATCGCCCCCACGGCCCGGATACCGGCCGCAGGCGCAGGCAGTTGCCGACGGTCTGGTGTTCCCGCGCGTTGGCATCCCACCCCGACCGCCCCGTGCGCCGGTATCGCGTGCAGGGCCGCCACGGCATCGACCGCCAACGCGCGTGCGAGCCTGGAGTTCCACCACCATGACTGACAGTACCTTCCGCGTGGCCGATCTGGCCGGCGCTGGCGACGTTTTGCGCGCCGGTGGCGAGCGTGTGCCGACCTGGATCACCAAGGAGGCCGGCAACCGCCGCCTGCCGTTCGACGCCGAGCGCCTGCAACGGAGCATCGATAACGTGCACGCCGAGTTCCCGCAGCTGGATGTGAGCGACTACCGCCGCGTGGTGCAGGCGATGGTCGAGCGCAAGCCCAGCCTCAGTGCCGACGACCTGGTCGATCTGCTGATCCGCGAGGCCGAGTCGCGCGTTGACCTGGTCGCGCCGGAGTGGGAGCAGTTCGCCGCACGCATCTACCTGCGCCGCCTGTACAAGCGCGCCAGCCGAAACCGCTTCTACGATGTCAGCCTGAAATACGGGTCGTATGTGGGCCTGCAGGAAAGCCTGGCCGACCGCGGCATCTACAGCAACGACATCCTGCGCTGCTATTCCAAGGAAGAACTGCAGCAGGCCGGCGACATGATCGAGCCGGAGCGTGATCGCCTGTTTGCCTACAACGGCCTGTACCTGCTGGCCACGCGCTATCTGGCCAGCGATCGCAGTCGCGAGGTCTACGAACTGCCGCAGGAGCGCTGGCTGACCATCGCGCTGTACCTGATGCAGGAGGAAAAGCCGCGCGAGCGGCGCATGCAGCTGGTCGGCGAGGCGTACTGGGCGCTGTCCAACCTGTACATGACGGTGGCCACGCCGACCCTGGCCAACGCCGGAAAGGTCGGTGGGCAGTTGTCGAGCTGCTTCATCGACACGGTGGACGACAGCCTGCAGGGCATCTATGACTCCAATACCGATATCGCCCGTGTTTCGAAGCATGGCGGTGGCGTGGGCGCGTACCTGGGCTATGTGCGCAGCAGCGGCGCACCGATACGCGGTGTACCCAGTTCCTCCGGCGGCGTGGTGCCGTGGATCAAGCAGCTCAACAACACTGCCGTATCGGTGGACCAGCTCGGTCAGCGCAAGGGCGCGGTGGCGGTGTACCTGGATATCTGGCACCGCGATATCGAAGCCTTCCTCGACCTGCGCCTGAACAATGGCGACCAGCGCCTGCGCGCGCACGACGTGTTTACCTCGGTGTGCGTGCCAGACCTGTTCATGGAGGCGGTGGAGCGCCGCGCCGACTGGTACCTGTTCGATCCGCACGAAGTGAAGAGTGCCAAGGGCTGGTACCTGCAGGACTTCTACGATGAGACGCGCGGATCGGGCAGCTTCCGCGACCGCTATGCGGAACTGGTGGCCGACGAACGCATCAGCCGCCGCACGGTGAAGGCGATCGACCTGTTCAAGCGGATCATGCTCAGCCAGCTGGAGACCGGAAACCCGTTCCTGTTCTATCGCGACGAGGTCAACCGCAGGAACCCGAACAAGCACGCGGGCATGGTGTATTCCAGCAACCTGTGCACCGAGATCCTGCAAAACATGAGCCCGACGCGGATGATCCAGGAGATCGTCAGCGGCGACCAGATCGTCACCACCCGCCGCGCCGGCGACTTCGTGGTCTGCAACCTGTCCTCGATCAACCTCGGCCGGGCGATCAGTGCGCCGGATGACCTGCTGGCCACCGATGTGCTGGAACGCCTGATTCCGATCCAGGTGCGAATGCTCGACAATGTGATCGACCTCAACGCGCTACCGGTGCCGCAGGCCACGATCACCAACCACAAGTACCGCGCCATCGGCCTGGGCACGTTCGGCTGGCATCACCTGCTGGCGCAGCAGGCGATCCATTGGGAATCGCCGGACGCCGAGCAGCTGGCCGACCGCCTGTATGAGCGCATCAATTTCCTGACCATCCAGGCCAGTGCGCAACTGGCGAAGGAAAAGGGCAGCTACCCGATGTTCACCGGCAGCGACTGGCACAACGGGCGCTACTTCAGCGACCGTGACTACAGTGGCGCCGCCTGGGAAAGCCTGGCGCGCGAGGTCGCCACCCACGGCCTGCGCAACGGCTGGCTGCTGGCGGTGGCGCCGAACATGAGCACCGCGCAGATCGCCGGTTCCACTGCATCGATCGACCCGATCTACGGCGCGTTCTACTACGAGGAAAAGAAGGATTTCCGGCGTCCTGTCGCTGCGCCGGGCCTGTCGCTGGACACCTGGCCGTACTACGAGAAGGGCGCCTACAAGGTCGACCAGTTCGCCAGCGTGCGCCAGAACGCACGCCGGCAGCGCCATGTCGACCAGTCGATCAGCTTCAACCTGTACGTACCCAGCACCATCCGCGCCAGCACGCTGTTGGAGCTGCATCTGACAGCGTGGCGCGAGGGACTGAAGACCACCTACTACGTGCGCTCCAACGACATCGACATCAGCGAATGCGAGTGGTGCGCCAGCTGATTGCTGCGTCCCCTGCAGAGCCGGCCCCGCGCTGGGCCCAGACGCGAAGAGCAGCCGAGCATGAGCTCGGCTGTACATCCGCCACGCACGCAATACGAAGGCAAACAGCCATGGCAACCCCGCTGGACCGCATCAAGATCCTCGAACCACGTCACCCGAACCGCAGCACCGGCATCATCAATGGTCGCACCAGCGGCATCCTGAACTGGAACGACATTCCGTATCCGTCGTTCTATCGGGCCTACAAGGAGCTGTCGACCAACTTCTGGATCCCCGACGAAGTAGACATGAAGCTGGACGCGCGCCAGTACGGCGAGCTGTCCGGGCGCGAGAAGAACGCCTACGACTCGATCATCGGCCTGCTGGCCACGCTCGACTCACCGCAGACCCGCTTCATCTACAACGTCGCCGAGTACATCACCGATCCAGCCGCGCATGCCAATGCGGCGATCATTGGCCAGCAGGAAGTGATCCATAACGAGAGCTACAGCTACGTGCTGGCCTCGATCACCGACCTGCCGAACCAGAACCGGGTGTTCGAGCTGGCGCGTACCCATCCGACCATCATCAAGCGCAACGCACCGATCATGGGCGCGTATGACGACTTCATGCGCGAGAAGACCGCCGAGACCCTGCTGAAGTCGCTGATCCAGTCCTCGATCCTGGAGGGCATCAACTTCTACTCCGGGTTCGCCTACTTCTACAACATGGTGCGGCAGAACCGCATGAACGGCACCGGCAAGATCATCAGCTTCATCAACCGCGACGAACTGGCCCACACCAAGTTCATCAGCGAGCTGATCCGCGCGATCATCGGCGAGAACCCGGAACTGCATACCCACGAGCTGACCGATTACGTGCACGGCGCGTTCCAGCACGCCATCGAGCTGGAGACCCAGTGGTCGTCAGAAGTGCTGGACGGCATCGATGGCATCGACGTGGACGAGATGGTGCGCTACGTGAAGTACCGCGCCAACAAGATGGCCGGCATGCTCGGCATCGACCGCCTCTACAGCGACACCACCGACAACGTGATGCCGTGGATCAAGGCCTACGCCGACAACTTCACCGAGACCAAGACCGACTTCTTCGAGATGCGCAATGCAAGCTACAAGAAGACCAACGTCGACAACGGCTTCGACGATCTCTGAGCCGCGAGGGGCACTGCGGATCCTGCTGGTGGTGGCCTCGTTGAGCGGCAACACCCGCGAGCTGGGCCGACAGATTGCCGAGCGCTGCCGCGCCGCCGGTCATGCGGTGCACTGGCAGGAGGCCGACGACCTTCGCCAGATGCCTGCACTGGCGGCCGACGAGGCCGACCTGGTGATGCTGGGAAGCTGGACCGACAACGCCGGACGCACACCCACCGAGATGAAGGCCTGGATAGCCGGGATCGCCGAGCGCGGCGAGCGGCCGCGGCAACTGGCGGTGTTCGGTACCGGCGAGACGCAGTGGGGGCAGGAGTACTACTGCGGCGCCGTGCATCGTTTGATCCGCTATTTCCACAGCGACTACCCCGCGCTGGAGATCGAACAGATGCCGCACGGCGAACGCCATGCCGCGGCCATCAACGCCTGGACCGATGCGGTCCTGGCCCACTACTGGAGCAACACCGATGCAGATCATCGACGCCACCACGCCTGAGCAGTTCCAGCAGGTGCTGGCCGAGCATCCACGGGTGCTTGTGGATTTCCACAAGGACCAGTGCCCGGGTTGCCGGATGCTGGAGATGTCCCTGCACCGGGTGGCCACCGGCAGTGCGGGGCAGGGCACGACGCTGTTACGCGTGCAACTGGAAGTGCTGGGCGAGGCGTTCTTCAGGCAGCTGGGCCTGCGCCAGACGCCCACCCTGGCGTTGTTCCGTGACGGCGACGAACGCACGCGCCTGGCCGGTTTCCAGTCGCCGCAGCAGATCGAAGCCGCGATCGCGCTGCATCTGTAGTGTGGAGGTGGCGGGGTGGCATCCCCTGCCGGCGGCATTTCGCCCGATCCCGATTCCTGTAGAGCCGAGCCATGCTCGGCTGTTGTTCGCAGGGTAGGCCATGGGTGCATTCACGCATGGCGTGGGCCCATCGCGGCAGAGGCTGTCCGTTCGGCGTCAGGTGCCGCTGAAGGTATCCACCAGCAGCTTCACGTTCAGTACCACGATTATCAGCGCGATCACCCAGGCGATGCCGCCCAGCCAGCGCGGCGCCACCAGTGCGCCCATCGTCACCTTGTCGGTGACGATCCGCACCAGCGGAATGATCGCGAACGGCAGCTGCATCGACAGCACCACCTGGCTCAGCACCAGCAGCTTCACTGCGCCCTGGTCGCCGAACATCACGATCACCACCACCACAGGAATGATTGCCAGCGCCCGCGTCAGCAGCCGACGCAGCCATGGCGGCAGGCGCAGGTGCAGAAAACCTTCCATCACGATCTGACCGGCCAATGTCGCGGTCACCGTCGAATTCAGGCCCGAGGCCAGCAAGGCCACCGCAAACAGCGTGGCCGCCGCGCCCACGCCCAGCATCGGGGCCAGCAACTGATGGGCCTGTTCGATGTCTTCCACATCGAAGCGGCCGTTGGCATGGAACACCGCCGCGGCCAGGATCAGGATGCTGGCATTGATGAACAGCGCCAGGGTCAGCGCGAGGGTGCTGTCGGTCACCGCCCAACGCAATGCGCTGCGGCGGCCTTCATCGGTGCGCGGGTAGGCGCGGGTCTGCACGATGGACGAATGCAGGTACAGGTTGTGCGGCATCACCGTGGCACCAATGATGCCGATCGCGATGTACAGCGCATGCGGGTCGGTCACTACCTGTGCGCGCGGAATGAAGCCGCCCAGCACCGCCATCACCGGTGGGGCCGCCATCGCAATCTGCACCACGAAACAGGCGAAGATCACCATCAGCAGTGCGATCACGAACGCTTCAAGTGCGCGGAAGCCGCGGTTCATCAGCAGCAGCACCAGCAACGTATCCAGCGCGGTGATCACTGCGCCCCACAGCAGCGGCAGATCGAACAGCAGCTTCAGCGCGATCGCGGTGCCGATCACCTCTGCGAGGTCGCAGGCAACGATCGCCGCCTCGCACAGTGCCCACAGCGCCAGATTCACCGGCTTCGGGTAGCGGGCACGGCAGGCCTGCGCCAGGTCCATGCCGGTGGCGATACCCAGCCGCGCCGACAGCGCCTGCAGGATCACCGCCATCAGGTTGGAAATGAGGATGACCGACAGCAGCAGGTAGCCGAAGCGCGAGCCGCCGGCCAGATCGGTGGCCCAGTTGCCCGGGTCCATGTAGCCGACCGAGATCATGTAGCCCGGACCAAGGAAGGCCAGAAGGCGGAACCACCAGTGGCCCTTCTCGGGTACCGCCACCGAGGCGTTGAGCGCACCCAGGCTGGCCGGGGTGGAGGCCGAAGGGTCGCGGGGTGCCAGGCTGCTCATGGGTCCGAATATAGCTCCTGCTATAGTCGTTAGCAATGTGAAACAATCGTCTTTATCGCGCTACTGGTCCAGAATTCAGCTTCAACCCCGGAGTACACCGGAAGGGCAGGCGCAGGCGTGGGCAAGACCGACGATTCGACATCGCTGAAAAGCACCCCCTTGATCGAGGCCGAGCGCCAGGTCGAGAGTTTCCGGCAGGTACGCGAGGCGCACCGGATGGAACTGGTGGAGGACTATGTCGAGCTGATCTCGGACCTGCTGGCCGACGGCGGCGAGGCCCGCCAGGTCGACATCGCCACCCGCCTTGGCGTGGCCCAGCCGACGGTGGCGAAGATGCTGCGGCGCTTGGCCCGCGATGGTTGGGTGGTGCAGCGCCCTTACCGCGGCGTATTCCTGACTCCGGAAGGCGAGGCGCTGGCGCATGCCAGCCGCCAGCGGCATCAGACCGTGGAGCGTTTCCTGCTGGCGCTGGGCGTGGATCCGGATACCGCGCGGCGCGATGCCGAGGGCATCGAGCACCATGTCAGCGAGCAGACGCTGGCATTGTTCGAAGCCTTCGTGCGCAAGGCCGAGGGCGGTTGAGCAGGCCGGTGGCGCCGAGCCATCCACGGCGGTATGTCGCGCGATCCCGGTTTTTATAGAGCCGAGCCATGCTCGGCTGCCGTTGGCGCGGTGATGGAATGAGCCGATCACGGCTCGACTCCACAATCCCGGTGGCAGTGCGCCTCCTGCTGCGTACGCGCGCGTTTCGCCCATTCCTTCAACACCGGCTGCAGACCGTCGTCGCGGCGCCCTTGCCAGCCATTGGTCAGCACTGTGCCGCCGGCATTGATCAGCACCAGGTTCGGCGAGCCCAGCCCGGCAAAGGCCCCACTGCGGAAAGGGGGCCGGTTCTGGCGCCGGTCAGCCGCGGCGGAACGCGGCCGGGGTACGGGCGCCGACGATGATCATGCGGATCATCGTGGAGATCTGTTCGACCAGCTCCGGATCCTTCTCCGGTGGCATGTCCATGGCGGTGGCGCCCATCGCGAACACCAGCCGGGTGATGGCCTTGGCCACCAGTTCCGGAGCGTGCAGCACCGCGCCATCCAGTGCCGCCAGCCGCACCAGGTCGTGCTGCAGCTCTTCTTCGAAATAGTGCAGCTCGCGTTCGACCGCGTGCTTGAAGTCGTCCGAGCCGACCGCGCCTTCGCGCAGCAGCACATGCAGCAGCTTGTCGTCGGCGCGCAGCTGCTCCATGAAGGTTTCCACCGAGACCCGTACCACGCTGGTGGCGCTGGCGGTGGCGCGCTGGCGGGCCTCGCCGATGATGGTGCGCAGCGAGCGGCCGGCTGCATCGATCAGCGCCACGGCCAGTTCGTCCATGTCGCGGAACTGCCGGTAGAAGCTGTTCGGCGCGATGCCCGCCTCACGTGCCACTTCGCGCAGGCTGAGCGTGGACAGGCTGCGATGCGGCCCGATCAGTTTCAGGGCGGCGGCCAGCAGATCCTCGCGGCTCACCGTACGGCGGGCTGGGCTGCTGGCATCTTCGGGTGTCGACAAGACGGTGGCGGCGGCCATGGGGGTTCCGGTGGGGCGAGGCTGAATCATACCCAATCCGGTTCAATATACACATGTATACACAGGTGTATGTGCGCCCGTATAGTTCACTCATGAGCGCTGTCGTCCGTCCGTCCCTGTTCTCTCCGTACCGCTGGGTGTCGCCGTCGCTGTTCGATTTCTGGGCGGGCCAGCTGAATCCGTTGTGGACTCTGCACGCGCCGATGGCCCGTCTGGTCCGGCGCGAGCCCGCCGGCGAGAGCGCGGCCACTCTGGTGCTGCGCACCAACCGGCACTGGGCCGGCATGCGCGCTGGCCAGCACGTCACCCTTGGCGTCGAGATTGAAGGGCGCCTGTGGCAGCGCAGCTACAGCCCCACCGCGTTGGGGCGTCGCGAGCTGGCGATCACCGTCAAGGCGATCGACGGCGGCCGGGTCAGCCAGCATCTGGTCAACCATGCGCAGCCGGGCGAGCTGTTCCGCCTCGATGCCGCGTTCGGTGACTTCCATATGCCCGCCGCCGCGCCGGTGCTGCTGCTGGCTGCCGGCAGTGGCATCACGCCGATGCGGAGCCTGCTGCGCGAGGCCTGCCAGCGTCCGCTGGCGGCACCGGTGGACCTGTTCTACTGGGAGCGCACGGCCGCCCATCTGCAGTTCCGTGATGAACTGCAGGCGCTGGCCGCAGCGGAGCCGAACCTGCGTGTGCACCTGCTGACCACCCGCGACGGTGAAGTGCCGGCCGCGCGCATCGATGCCCACGAACTGCAGGTGGCGGGCGATGACACGCCGCTGGCGCAGCGCCACGTGCTGGCCTGCGGCCCGGATGGGTTCGTCGCCGCCGCGCGTGCGCGCCTGGCCCACCAGGTCGCCGGCTTCCAGGCCGAAGCCTTTACTCCGCCGGCGCCGATCGATGACGCCGACAGCCAGGGCGAAGTGTCGCTGACCCTGGCCCGCAGTGGCCGCCAGCTGAGCGTGCCGCGTGGCCGCTCGCTACTGGAAAGCCTGGAAGCGCACGGCATCAAGCCCAAGCACGGCTGCCGCATGGGCATCTGCAATACCTGTACCTGCGATCGCGTGAGCGGCGCTACCCGCCACCTGCGCACCGGCGACCTGCAGTCCGAATCGGCACAGCCGGTGAGGATCTGCGTGAGCGCACCGACCACCGACCTGACCCTGGATCTCTGAGGACGCCTGCCATGACCCGCGCTACCGACCGTGCCCTGAGCACTGCCGAGATGCATGCCTTCGGCGAAGAACTCGACGCGATCCGCGACCGTGTGATCGGCAGCCTCGGCGCCTCCGATACCCGCTACATCCGCCGCGTTGCCGCCGCTGTGCGCTGGTTCGGCGTGGCTGGCCGTGGCCTGCTGTTCCTGGCGGCGTTCTCGCCGCTGTTCTGGATGCCGCTGCTGTGGCCGGCTGCGATCACCGGCACGTTGCTACTGGCGCTGTCGAAGATCCTGGAGAACATGGAGCTTGGCCACAACGTCATGCACGGCCAGTTCGACTGGACCGGTGACCCCAAGCTCAATGGCAACACGTACGAGTGGGACATCGTGGCCACGGCCGACAACTGGCGCAAGACCCACAATTTCCGCCACCACACCTACACCAACGTGCGCGGGATGGATGATGACATCGGGTACGGGCTGCTGCGCATCTTCCCGGAACAGCGCTGGAAGCCGTTCTACCTGTTGCAGCCGATCATCGCGCCGATCTTCGCGCTGCTGTTCCAGTGGGGCGTGGCCGCGCAGGACCTGCGCCTGGGCCGCTGGCTGAAGGGCCGCATGAGCGCCCGTGCCATGTGGCTGCAGACCCGCCCGGTGGCGCGCAAGATGGCCCGCCAGGTGCTGAAGGACTACGTGTTCTTTCCGCTGCTGGCCGGCCCGTTCTTCCTCACCGTGATGCTGGGCAACATGGTGGCCAACGGCCTGCGCAACATCTGGACCTACGTGATCATCTTCTGCGGCCACTTCACCGCCGAATCGGAGACCTTCCCGAAGGAATGCCTGCGCAATGAGTCGCGTGGCCACTGGTACCTGCGCCAGCTGCGTGGTTCGTCCAACATCAGCGGCGGCTTCCTGATCAACGTGCTGTCGGGCAACCTGAGCCACCAGATCGAGCACCACTTCTACCCGGACCTGCCCGCCAACCGCTATGCGGCCATCGCCAAGGAAGTGAAGGACATCTGCCGCCGCTACGGCCAGCACTACAACAACGGCTCGCTGCCGCGCCAGTTCGGCCAGGTGGTCTGGCGCATCCTGCGCCACGCGTTCCCGAGCAAGCCGCGCCGCCTGCCGATGGCGGACATCATGTCCGCACCGGCATCGGCCAACGCGGGCTGATCGGCTCAGCCCGTCTTCGCAAGGGCCGCCTGTTCGCGGTCCAGGCGACGCAGGAACACCTGCATTTCCTTGCGTGCCTGCTGGTCGCCCTTGCTGCCGGCCACGCTCAGCCCGCGCTGCCACGCTTCGCGCGCCGCCTGCGGCTGGCCACTGGCCAGCCAAGCCTTGCCCAGTAGCTTCCACGCCGCTGAGTACTGCGGATCGAGAACCACGCAGCGGCCTAGATGGGTGGCCGCGCGCATTGGGTGGCCGGCATCCAGCCAACCCTTGCCCAGGCCGAAGCGCAGCAGGGCGCCGTCCTTGCCGCTGGCGAGCATGCATTCCAGGGCCTCGACGTTCATGGCCGCACCTCCACCAGCCGTTCGGCGGGCCCCGGCTGGAAGCGGCCGCGATGGAACAGCAACGGCGAGCCGCCGTTCTCTGCGACCTCGATGATGCGCCCGGCCAGCAGCAGGTGGTCGCCCACCGGCCACATCGCGTGGCGGGTACAAGTGAGATGGGCGACCGCTCCGGCGATGCGCGGCGGTGCGTCGTCGGCGTCTTCCAGCAGTGCCAGGCCGGCAAAGCGATCGCGCGCCTGTGGATCGGCAAAGCGCCGCGCCAACGCTTCCTGGTCGGCCGCCAGCACGCTGATCGCAAAGCGGGCGGCGCGCTGGAAGGTGGTCAGGCTCTGCGCGTGCAACGCCAGATTCCACAGCACCAGCGGCGGCTGCAGCGAGACCGGCACGAACGAGTTGATGGTCAGGCCCACCGGTTCGCCTTGCGCATCGCGCGCACAGACGATGGCCACGCCGGTCGGGAAATGGCCAAGCAGCCGACGCAGGGCGCGGGGTGGCATCTCGACCGACGGCACCGGCGCCGGGGCGGGGAAGATCCCCGCCCACGGGCCGCTGTAGGGCAGTGTCTCGCCGCTCATGAAGCCCGGGCCTGGCGGTAGCGCCGGCTGACCTCGGCCCAGTCGATGAGGTTGAAGAACGCGCCGATGTAGTCGGGGCGACGGTTCTGGTAGTGCAGGTAGTAGGCGTGCTCCCAGACATCCAGCGCCAGGATCGGCGTATTGCCGGACAGGCCGACGGCAGAGCCCATCAACGGACTGTCCTGGTTGGCGCTGCTTTCGACCATCAAGTGGCCGTCGCGATCAGAGGTCAGCCACGCCCAGCCACTGCCGAAGCGAGTCTGCGCGGCTTTGCCGAAAGCCTCCTTGAAAGCATCGAAACCGCCCAGGTCGCGGTCGATCGCAGCATTCAGTGCCTCGTCCGGAACGCCGCCGTTGGCGCTGAGCACGGTCCAGAACAGACTGTGGTTGGCATGGCCGCCGCCGTTGTTGCGAATCGCGCCGCGCTGCGCCTCGGGTACAGCATCGAGGTGGGCGATCAGCGTCTCCACCGGCTGTTCGGCGAGTCCGGCCTGCTCGAGGGCGGCATTGAGGTTGTTGACGTAGGTCTGGTGGTGCTTGCTGTGATGGATCTCCATCGTACGCGCATCGAAATGCGGCTCGAGGGCATTGTAGGCATAGGGGAGCGGGGGAAGCGAATACGACATTGAAGCGATCTCCGTGTGGAAGGCCAGGGCTTGGCCGCTGGGGAGATCGTTATCGCACCTCAACCTTGGTTGAGGTCAAGGGTGGTCAGCTCAGCCATTCCCTGCACGCGCCATCCGCCTGGTCACCGCAGGCATGCTGCATGCGCTGCTGCAGCCGCGCCAGTGTCTCCGCGCCCTGGTGCTTTCCACTCCACGTCTTCAGTTGCGCGGCCAGGCGTTCGAAGCGCTGGCGGGTGCGCTGGTGGTAGCCCGACGGCTGTGCATCCAGTTCGCCGATCAGCGAGGTGGTGGCTTGCTCGATGCGCGGTGCGTCGTCGGGGGCCAGCCGCAGCAGGCCTTCCACGTAGAGCACCCCCCACTGCACGCGCGTGGCCGGGCCCTGCGCACCGTCATAGGCCCGTTTCAACCATTCCAGCGCGCCCGCGGTGTCGCCTCGCTGCTCGGCCAGTTCCGACAGCTCAGGCATGTAGTAGTAGGGCTGCTCGCTGCGCTTCAGCTCGGCCAGCAGCAGCGCCTCGGCAGCCGCGTCGTCGCCGACCTCGCGCAGTGCATGGACCGCGCTGCTGATGGTCGCCTGGCGTGCATGCGCATCGATGGCAGCGGCATCGGCGGCAGCCACGCGCTGCTTCACCCGATCGACCAGTGCGGCGGGCAATGCGTCCTTCGGCTGCTGCTGGCGGGCCAGAGAGACCTCTGTCAGTGCCCGCGACAGCGCATCATCGGCGTGGTCACCGCGCTCGGCGTCAGTGCGTTCCAGCGCGACCAGCAACTGCTGGCCCAGCGTGTTGCTGGTCGCCGGGCCGGCACTGGCCTGCTTGACCAGGTTGGCGCCTGCATAGCCCAGCAGTTCACGGTTGCGGCGAACCTCCGCGGGCTGTGCCAGTACCGCCTGCAACAGCGCGCGCACTTCGGTAGCGGATGCGTCCGGCTTTTCCGCAGTGGCCAGCGCCAGCAGGGCGAAGCGGCGTTGCAGAGGCGCATCCGGCGCTGACCTGGACAGCTGGCGCAGCACGTCGGCGCTCTTGCGCTCGCCGGCCAGGCGATTGGCGTCCACCTCCCAGCCGTAGTCACCCAGCACCTGCCAGTCCTCGGCGGCCAGCTTGTCCGGCGTGGCGAGCGCGGTGGCCAGCGTAGCGGCGACGGCGCTGCGGCGCCCGGCGGCGACGGTCAGGGCGCGGGTCAGTTCGGCGGCATCGTTGCCACCGGCTACGCGGGTGATTTCGTTGCGCTCCGGATCGAGCACGATCAGGGTCGGGTATCCGCGCACACCGAAGCGCTCGCCCCAGGCCTGCGCACCTTCTTCGTCGCCGTCCAGGTATACGGGTACGAACTTGCCGGTCAGCGCGATGAATGCCGGGTCCTTGAACAGGCCGGCCTTGAGCTGGTTGCAGGGCGGGCACCAGACCGCGCCCCAGTACAGCAGCACCGGCTTGCCACTCTCGGCCGCTTCGCCGAAGGCATCGTCGACGTCGCCCTGGCGCCAGGCGATGGCCGTGGCCGGTGCGGCTTCGGCCGCCTTGGCCGCAGCGAGCGGCTCCTGCGCCGGGGAGCAGGCGCTCAACGCGGTAACCAGCAACAACAGGGGAAGGGCAGCGCGCATCGGCAGCATCTCGAAGAGGCGGGGCAAGCCGGCATTGTAGGAAGGCCGGTGCCGGGCGTTGATGCAATTTGCTTATGAGCAGCGTGGCGGGCGTCATGTGCCGCGGGCGCAACGCTCAGGCCTGGCGCTGCATTTCCGTCGCCAGCAGCCCGGCGAGCCAGGTCATGAACGCGTCGACGCGGCGGGGCAGGTGACGGCGCTGCGCATAGACCAGGCTGACCGGCATCGGCTCGGCCACGCAGTCGGGCAGCACCTCCACCAGCGTGCCGCTGCGCAGCGCCTCGCGCGCGCCCATTTCCGGTACCTGGATGATGCCCAGCCCGGCCAGTGCGGCGGCACTGTAGCCGTCGGCGCTGTTGACGGTCAGTGCGCCCTGCATCGGCCAGTTGCGGTAGTGCTGGCCATCAAAGTACTCGAAACCGGGTGAGCGCTGGCCGAGCGTGCCGACGTAGTGCACCAGCGCGTGCCGGTCCAGGTCGGCGAGCACCCGCGGCACGCCGCGCGCTGCCAGGTAGCCGGGGCTGGCGACATTGACGATGCGCATGTGCCCGAGCAACCGCGCGACCAGGCTGCTGTCGTCCAGGGTGCCGACGCGCAGCACGCAGTCGAAGCCTTCGCGCACCACGTCCACGCGCCGGTCGGTGGCACTCAGTTCAACCTCCAGCCCCGGGTGCAGAGCCAGGAAGGCAGGCAGCTGCGGGATTACCACGTTGCGCGCCATGCTTCCGGGCATGTCCACCCGCAGGCGTCCGCTCAGTTCGCTGGGCTGGCGCCGGAACAGGTTCTGCACCTCGTCCATGTCGTCGAGCAGGTCGTGTGCCCTTTGCTGCAGTTGCGCGCCGTCGGCGGTCAGGTGCACGCGGCGGGTGGTCCGGTGCAGCAGCTGGGTGCCCAGGTCGGCCTCAAGCCGGGCGATCGCCTGCGACACGCTGGCCTTGGGCAGGCCCAGGCTGTCTGCGGCGCGGGTGAAGGATCCCAGTTCGGTGACGCGCAGGAACACGCGCAGGGTGTCGAGGCGATCCATGGATTGTTCGCTTGGATTGAACAGTAAAATCAGCATCGCGCGATTTATGCGTGACGGCAATCCCAATAGTCTGGCCGCACCTTCTCCTTTCCAGGTGCCTGGCCATGACTGCTTCTTCGCGCATTGTCCTCATCACCGGCGGTAGCCGCGGCCTCGGCCGCAATGCCGCCCTCGCGCTGGCCGCCGACGGCGCCGATATCGTGATCACGTACCGCGCCCAGGCCGAGGCGGCGGCCGAGGTGGTGCAGCAGGTGCAGGCGCTCGGCCGTCGCGCGCAGGCGCTGCCACTGGACGTGGCCGACAGCGCGGCATTTCCGGAATTCGCTCTTCGCTTGCGTGACGCGCTGAAGGCGTGGGATACCGATACGCTGCAGGGCCTGATGAACAATGCCGGCGAAGGCCTGTACGCACCCATCGCAGACACCACCGAGACGCAGTTCGATCACGCCGTGGCCGTGCATCTGAAGGGGCCGTACTTCCTGACCCAGGCCCTGCTGCCTCTGATTGCCGACGGTGGCCGCATCCTCAATGTGTCCAGCGGGCTGGCGCGCTTCTCGCTGCCAGGCAGTTCGGCCTACGCGATGATGAAGGGCGGCATCGAGGTGTTCACCCGTTACCTGGCCAAGGAGCTGGGGGCACGTGGCATCAGCGCCAACACGCTGGCACCGGGTGCCATCGAGACCGACTTCGGCGGTGGTCGCGTGCGCGACGATGCGCAGGTCAATGCGATGGTGTCGTCGATCACCGCGCTGGGTCGTGCCGGCCGGCCCGACGACATCGGCCCGGTGGTGGTGGCGCTGCTGTCGCCGTCCACGGGCTGGGTCAACGGCCAGCGCGTGGAAGCCTCCGGTGGCATGTTTGTCTGATCGCCGCAGCTGCTAGGGCGCGGCGTAGCTGAGGGACTGGTACACCAGGCCGTTGAACTCCCCGACGTCGCCGTCCAGCACGAAGCCGTAGCGCTGGTACGTCGGCACTGCATTGAGCGAGGCGCGTACCGTCAGTACCGGTTCGCGCACCTGCGGCAGTATCGCCTCGAACAACGCGTGGCCGATGCCCTGGCCCTGGCAGGCGGGATCGACGAACAACATGGCCAGATGCCGGCCTTCCTTCAGTTCGACCACGCCGACGATGCGGCTTTCGTGCTCGGCGACCATGATGAGATTGTCGCCGTGCAGCCGCGCAGCGAACGCATCGGCGGTCGCGACGCCGCCGAAGGTCGCGATGCCGGCCTCGCTGAGGGACGGCGCGACCGCCGCGTTGAATGCGGCCAGGCACACCGCGCTGATAGCGGTCAGGTCATCGGCGTGGGCAGGGCGGATCCTCGGCATGCAGTGTTCTTCCTGTGGTGGGCGGCGCGTCATCACCGCCGCAGTCCTGCACGCTAAGCTGTCGCCATGAGTGAATTCAATGCTGCGGACGCGTTGTTGTTTCCGACGCAGGGCCTGAGCCTGGGGCTGATGACGCCGGTGGCGGCGCGTGGCTTGGCCGATCCGCATGCGGCACGACGCATTGCACGGCTGGCCGATGACCTGGGCTTTGCCGCGCTGTGGACGCGTGACGTGCCGCTGATGGTGCCACAGGGGCCAGACGCGACAGCGAGCGCGCTGGACGATCCGTTCCTGTGGCTGGGCATGCTGGCTGCCGTAACCGAACGCATCGCCGTTGGCAGTGCCGCCATTGTGCTGCCATTGCGGCAGCCGCTGCAGGTGGCGAAGTCGGCGTTGAGCCTGGACCGGATCAGCGACGGACGCTTCGTGCTGGGCCTGGGGTCGGGCGATCGGCCGGAAGAGTTCGAGGCATTCGGCGAAGACCTGGAGGGCAGAGCGGCGACGTTCCGTGAGCGTTGGTCGCTGTTGCGTGCCGCGCTGTCCCCTGATGCGGAGGAACGGGGTTCGGTTCGGCGGGCCACGGGCGGCTTCGATGTATTGCCAGCGCCCACCACGCGCATTCCGATGCTGGTGGTGGGTACCGCGCGACAGAGCCTGCAGTGGATCGCGCGCGAGGCCGAAGGCTGGGCCACCTATCACCGCGAAGAGACCGCGCAGGAGGGACGTATCGGCCTGTGGCAACAGGCGCAGGCGCAAGGCACTGGGCCAGCCAAGCCGTTCGTGCAGTCGATGCTGCTGGATCTGCAGGCCGATCCGCAGGCGCCGCCCGAGCCGTTGCCGCTGGGGTTGAAGGTTGGCCGCGATGCACTGCGCGACTACCTGCTGCGCGTGCATGCGCAGGGGGTGGCGCATGTGATGTTCAACCTGATCGACAACGGGCGGCCGATCGACGCGGTGCTGCGCGAGATTGGAGAGCAGGTGTTGCCGGATATGCTCCGGTAGTTGTCCACCTTGGAGGACACGCCGTGTTGCTGATGACAGTGCGCTCGCCGGGCATGGCCCGCCGCTTCCTGCCGCGACGCGCATCTGCGTATCATTCGCATTTGATATCCCGATGCCGGAGCCCCGTGTGACCCAACGTTCCCCCATGCACCCGACCGGACGCCTGTTCGCGGCGGTCGCCTTCACCGAGGCCGTGACCTGGGCCGGTCTGCTCATCGGCATGTGGATGAAGTACGGCCCCTTGGCCAACGCGGCGCTGGTGAAGCTGTTCGGGCCTCTGCACGGGGTGGCCTTCCTTGCCTACGTGGCGGTTACCCTGTTCGCAGCGATGCGCCTGCGCTGGCCGTGGTGGGCCAGCGCCCTGGCCCTGCTGGCGGCAATCCCGCCGCTGGTGACATTGCCACTGGAGTGTTGGTTCAAGCGTCGCGGCCTGCTCGGCCCGCGTCCCATGCGCTGAACCCACTATTGCGCGCCCATTCAAGAGAATGGGTATCAAATGCAAATACGAGCCGTTATCATTTGAGCATGGCATCCGGTCCTGAACGGGACGGATGCCGGGCAGGGCGCGCAGACGCGTCCGCTCATCCTTTCCTGTTACGGCTGGTGTTCCATGCACGCACGTCCCGTCGTTCCCGGTTTGCCGGCGCTGGTGTTGGCTGCCCTGATCGGCACCATGGCGATGATGTCCTTCGTCGCGGTGATCGGCCCGGTGGTCCGCATGCTCGGCCTGTCCGAATGGCATGCGGGCCTGTCGGTCACTGCCGCAGGCGTGTTGTGGATGCTGGCCGCACGCCCCTGGGGCCAGCTCAGCGACCGCATCGGCCGCAAACGCGTGCTGATGCTGGCGATGAGTGCCTACACCGTGGTCTACATCGCACTGGCCGTGTTCATCGACGTTGCCCTGCAGGCAGTACCGCCGGTACTGGTATCGGTGCTGGTGCTGGTGAGCGCCCGCGGCCTGATCGGCCTGTTCTACGCCGCCGTGCCACCCACCGCCGCGGCGCTGATTGCCGACAAGGCGCCGACCGGACAGCGCGCCAGCTTCCTTGCGCGGCTGGGCAGCGCAAATGCGCTGGGCATGGTGATGGGCCCGGCGGCTGCGGGCTGGCTGGCCTATACGAATCTCTCGCTGGCGCTGTATGTCGCCGCACTGCTGCCGCTGCTGTCGCTGGCATTGCTTGCGTGGCGGCTGCCGGCGACGCCACCGGTGGCGGGGGCCACCGCGCAGCGTCGCGCGCCGATGAGCCGCCTCGACCGGCGCCTGCGCCTGCCGCAGCTGGCCGCCTTCATCGCGATGGTCTCGGTGACCATCGCGCAGGTCACGGTGGGCTTTTTCGCGATTGATCGGCTGGGGCTCGATGCGGCGGCCGGCGCTCGCATGGCTGGGATCGCGCTGACTGCGGTTGGCGTCGGCCTGATCCTGGCGCAGACGCTGGTGATGAAGCTGGACGTGCATCCACGCCGCTGGATCGTTCTAGGTGCACTGATTTCCGGCATCGGTTTCGCATCGGTGGCGGGCGTGCAGCAGGCATGGCAGTTGCCCACAGCCTACGCACTGGCCGCCTTCGGCATGGGTTTCGTGTTTCCGTCGTTCCAGGCGCTGGCCGCCGACGCTGTGGAAGCGCATGAGCAGGGCGCCGCCGCTGGCACCGTTGCCGCCGCGCAGGGACTGGGCATGGTGGCCGGGCCGATGCTCGGCACGCTGTTGTATCGCGGCGGGCCCAGCCTGCCTTACCTGCTGGTGGGGGCGCTGCTGCTGTTGCTGTGCGCGCTGGCCGCAGCGCATCGGATGAAGGAGACCCCATGAACGATTCCCTGATGCAGGGGGCGTGGCCGGAGGCTGCGTCATCGACGTTGGAGAGCGCGGACGACGCCTCGTTGTTCCTGCTGCAGCACGCCGGGCAGCATGTGCACGCGCGTGGTTGTCGCGCGGCGCTGCCCGCAGGCGCACTGGCGACGTTGTCCGAGCGTGTCGCCGCGTTCTTCGCGCAGCAGGGCGGCGGCCCCGGCCTGCTGGTCGGGGCGGTGCCGTTCGAACCACGCGCCGATGATGCGCTGTACCAGCCCGAACGCCTGCTGCCTGCACTCCGGCTGCAACCGCAGGCAGCGCCCCCGCTGGACCGTGCCCCACAGGCCGAGCCCGCGCCCCAGGACTATGCCGCCGCAGTGACCACGGCGGTGCAGGCGCTGCGCGCGCCCGGGCGCGACCTGCACAAGGTGGTGCTGGCGCGCAGCCTGCTGGCACGCACGCGCCAGGTGTTGTCTCCGGAACGGTTGCTGGCACGTCTTGGTGCCGATCCCTCGGTGGCCACCTATGCAGTGCCGCTTCCGGTGGAGGTGGGCCAGGCACCGGCATGGCTGGTCGGTGCGACGCCGGAGCTGCTGCTGCGCAAGCGTGGCGCCGAGCTGCTGTCACACCCACTGGCGGGCTCCGCCCGGCGCAGCGCCGATGCCGCAGAGGACGAGCGTGCCGCGCAGGCGCTGCTGGCCTCGACCAAGGACCATGACGAGCACCGGCATGTGGTCGAGGCCATCGTCGATGGCCTGGCGCCTTACTGCAGCCACATCGATGCACAGCCGCGCCCGGTGCTGCATGCCACTGCAAGCATGTGGCACCTCGGTACCCGCATCCACGCCACACTGAAGGATCCGCAGACCTCCGTCGCTGAACTGCTGGCGCAGCTGCACCCCACGCCGGCGGTCTGCGGGACGCCGCGAATGGCGGCACTGCAGCGCATCCGCGAGCTTGAGCCGGTGCCGCGTGGCTTCTACGCCGGCGCTGTCGGGTGGCTGGACGCGCAGGGTGACGGCGACTGGTATGTGGCGATCCGTTGTGCGCGGCTGCAGGGCACGCAGTTGCGCCTGTATGCAGGCGCCGGCATCGTCGCCGACTCGCAACCCGAGGCCGAGGTGGCCGAAACCGCAGCGAAGTTCGCTGCCCTGTTGAATGCGTTGGGCGTCCACTCGTCCGCGCCTGCGATCGAGCCTGCCGCATGAACACGTCCCACGTTTCTTCCCGCCTGCCCCTGCAGCAGGTGTGGCCCGATGAACTGGCTGCGCGCTATCGCGAAGCAGGCCACTGGCGCGGCGAGACCTTCCCGGCGTTCCTGCGCGAACGCGCGGAACGCTACGCCGACGATATCGCCGTGGTCGCCGGCGATGTGCGCCTGAGCTATGCGCAGCTGTGGCACGAAGCCGGGCGGATCGGCGCCGGCCTGCTGGCGCTGGGCCTGCAGCCCGGGGAGCGGGTGCTGGTGCAGCTGGGCAACACGGCAGGCTTCATCACCACGGTCTGTGGCCTGTTCCGTGCCGGGCTGGTGCCGGTGTACGCGTTGCCGGCGCACCGCATCACCGAGCTGATGCACTTCGCGAACAAGGCCGAGGCCAGCGCCTACATCACCACCGACGTGCATGATGGCTTCGATCACCGTACGTTGGCGCGGGCGCTGCAGGCCGAGCTGCCGGCAATACGCCAGGTGATCATCGATGGAGATGCAGCGGAGTTCACCGCGCTGGAGACGCTGCAGGGCGACCGTGGCCAGTTGCCGGCCGATCCGGACCCGCAGTCGGTGGCGTTCCTGCAGATTTCCGGTGGCAGCACCGGTCTGTCCAAGCTGATTCCACGCACGCACGATGATTACATCTACTCGTTCCGCGCCAGTAACGCAATCTGCGGCATCGACCGCGACAGCGTCTATCTGGTCGCGCTGCCGGCCGCGCACAACTTCCCGATGAGCTCGCCGGGCTTCTTCGGTGCGCTGTACGCCGGTGCCCGCGTGGTACTCAGCCCCGGTCCCGGCCCGGACGCGGCCTTCCCGCTGATCGCGCGGGAGCGCGTGACCTGCTGTGGCCTGGTGCCGCCGCTGGCGTTGCTTTGGGCGCAGGCGGCTGCCACCAGCAAGCACGATCTGTCCAGCCTGCAGGTACTGCAGGTGGGGGGGGCCAAGCTGGTGCCGGAAGCCGCGCGGCGCGTGATCGACGGCCTGGGCTGCACCCTGCAGCAGGTATTCGGCATGGCCGAGGGCCTGGTCAACTACACCCGGCTGGACGATCCGGAAGACCTGATCGTGGCTTGCCAGGGACGACCGATCAGTCCGGATGATGAGGTGCGCGTGGTCGATGACCATGACCAGCCGGTGGCGGAGGGCGAGGTCGGGCACCTGCTGACGCGTGGCCCGTACACCATCCGTGGCTACCACAACGATGCGGTGGCCAACGCACGCTCATTCACCGATGACGGCTTCTATCGTACCGGTGACCGTGTGCAGCAGCTTTCCGGTGGCTACCTGGTGGTGCAGGGCCGGGCGGGTGACCACATCAACCGCGCCGGCGAGAAGATCTCCGCCGAAGAAATCGAGGACCACCTGCTGGCGTACCCTGGCGTGTTCGATGCCGCCGTGGTCTCCATTCCCGATGAATACCTGGGCGAGCGCAGCTGCGCCTTCGTGATCCCGCAGGGCGAACCGTTCAAGGCACCCGCCCTGAAGGCCTGGATGCGCACGCGTGGCCTGGCCGCGTTCAAGGTGCCCGACCAGGTCGTGTTCGTCGACAGTTTCGATACCACCGCGGTCGGCAAGATCAGCCGCCGCGAACTGCGCGCGCAGCTGCGCGCGCGTCATCTGCAACAGACAGGAGGAACGCGCTGATGGCGCTGCCCCGTATCACCGACTATCCCTTGCCGACCGCCGCCGAACTCCCGCAGGCGCGTGGACCGTGGCGCCCGCACCGCGATCGTGTCGCGCTGCTGGTGCACGACATGCAGCGCTACTTCCTGGCCGCATTCGACGCCGGTAATGCACCACTGCGCCCGGCCGTGGACAATATTGCACGCCTGCTTTCGCATTGCCGCACGCACGGCATTCCGGTGTTCTACACCGCCCAGCATGGCGACCAGGACCGCCGCGACCGTGGCCTGCAGGCCGACCTGTGGGGGCCGGGCATGCGCCGCAGTGCCGACCACGAGCCGATCATCGAAGCACTGGCGCCGCAGCCGGGGGAGCACGTGCTGGTAAAGCACCGCTACAGCGCCTTCCAGCGCAGCAACCTTGAAACGCTGATGCGGGTACGTGGCCGTGATCAGCTGCTGGTCACCGGCGTCTATGCGCACATCGGTTGCACGGCGACCGTGGTGGAAGCGTTCCAGCGTGACATCGAGGCGTTCATTGCCGCCGATGCGGTGGCGGACTTCTCACGTGCCGATCACGACCAGGCGCTGCACTGGATCGCGCGCACCAGCGGTGTGCCGATGACTACCGACCAGCTGCTGGAGGTACTGTGATGGCTGCCATGGGTGAGGCGCTGGATCTGGAGCGGATGCGGGCCGACGTGGCGCGGGTGCTGGAGTGCACGCCGGCCGAGATCGGTGACGACGACAACCTGATCGACCTGGACCTGGATTCGATGCGCATGCTCGGCCTGGTCCTGGCCTGGGGCAACACCGGCCTGCCGCTGGAGTTCTCGCAGTTGGCCGAACACACCACGCTGCGGCAGTGGTGGGGCGTGGTGCAGACGCTGCAGGCCGCGCAGAGCGCATGAACGCCGTCGCGCTGGCCACGCCGGTGGCGCTGACCGAGGCCCAGGCCGGACTGTGGTTCGCACAGCGGCTGGCGCCGGACAATCCGTCATTCAATACCGCGCATGCGGTGTGGATCGACGGTCCGCTGGACGTGGCGGCGTTCGTTGCGGCGGCAGACCAGGCGGCGGTCGAAGCCGAGGCCCTCGCGCTGCGCTTTGCCGAGGGTGCCGATGGCCAGCCCGTGCAGTGGCATGAGCCGGCGCACGTGCCACGGCTTTCGGTACGTGATGTTTCCGCCGAGGCGGATCCCGCAGCTGCGGCGCGCAGCCTGATGCTGGCCGACCGGCTGAGCCCGGTGAATCCCAGCCGCGACCGGATCAGCCAGCAGCTGCTGCTTGATCTGGGCGGGCAGCGCTGGGTCTGGTACCTGCGTGTGCACCATCTGGCCGCCGATGGCTACGGCATGGCGCTGTTCACTGATCATGTGTGCGCCTTGTATGTCGGTCGTACAGGTGAGCCGCTGCCAGGGCTGGCGGGCGTGCTGGCCGATGACGTCGCCTATCGTACCGATCCGCGTCGCACGCAGGCCGGGAAGTGGTGGCGCGAGCACATGCAGGGCGCACCGGCCGGCACTGGGCTGGTGGGAACACAGGGGTCAAGCAACGACGCGCTGCGCTGGGTGCAGCGGCTGGATGCGACGTTCCGCGAGCGCCTGCTGCAGGTGTCGACAGGCTGGCTGCAACCCTGGCCGGATGTGCTGGCTGCGCTGTCGGCCGAGTACCTGCGGCGGATGAGCGCTGCCGACGAAGTGGTGCTGGGCGTGCCCTACATGGGGCGGCTCGGCAATGCGTCGGCGCGGGTGCCGGCCATGGTGATGAACGTATTGCCGCTGCGTGTGGCGGCCGGCGAGGGCAGCGTCGAGGCCTTCACGCGCGCGCTGGGCCGGCAGCTCAGCCAGGGCCGCAAGCACGGCCGCTACCGCGGCGAGCAGCTGCGCCGGGACCTGGGCCTGGTGGGCGCGCAGCAGCGCCTGCACGGCCCGCTGGTGAATGTGCAGCCGTTCTACAAGCCGCTGGCGCTGACGGGCGTGCAGGCGACGCTGGAGGTGCTGTGCACCGGGCCGGTGGATGACCTGACGCTGGGCTTCCGTGGTGATGGCCAGAGCCTGCTGGATCTGGAGATCGAGGCCAACCCCGCGCTGTACAGTCGCGAGGATGTGCAGGCGCACGCGACGCGGTTGCTGCATTTCGTGTCGGCGGCACTGCAGGCTGAAGACATCGCGGCCGTGCCGCTGGCCACTGTCGAAGAAGCGCAGCAGGTGGTGCATGCTTTCAATGCCACCGCGCATGCGGTGCCACCGACCACGTTGGTCGAGCTGCTGCAGCAGGGCATGGACCGTGATCCGCACGCACCCGCGCTGGTCTTCGGTGTCTCCACGCTGGACTACGCAACACTGGAAGCGCGCAGTTTCGCACTGGCCGCACAGCTGCGTGCGATGGGGGTCGGCCCGGGCAGCGTGGTGGCGGTGGCATTGCCGCGCTCGCGGGAGCTGGTGGTCGCGCTGGTCGCGGTGCTGCGTGCCGGGGCCGCCTACCTGCCGTTGGACCTTGCCCATCCGGACGAGCGCCTGGCGCGTATTCTCGCCTCTGCACAGCCGGTGTGCGTACTGGCTGCGGCGGACGTCTCGGCGCGCGTGGCCGATGTGCCGGTGCTTGCGCCGGAGCAGTGGACTGCGCTGAGCTTTGCCGCACCGTGGGCCGATCCTGCACCTGACGATGCGGCCTACGTGATCTATACCTCCGGCTCGACCGGGGAACCCAAGGGCGTGGTCATCGAACACCGCGCCATCGTCAACCGCCTGCTGTGGATGCGCGAGCACTATGGATTCAAGGCAGATGACTGCGTGCTGCAGAAGACCCCGGCCACCTTCGATGTCTCGGTCTGGGAGTTTTTCCTGCCGCTGCTGTGCGGGGCCACGCTGGTGGTCGCCGGGCCGGACACGCATCGCGACCCCACCGAACTGGCGCGGCTGATCCGCGAGCATGGCATCACCACGGTGCATTTCGTGCCGTCGATGCTTGATGCCTTCCTTGCTTCACCGGCCTCCGAAGGCCTGCAGCTGCGACGGGTGTTCACCAGTGGCGAGGCGCTGGATGCAGCGTTGCGCGATCGCTTCCACGCGCGCGTGCACGCCGACCTGCACAACCTGTATGGCCCGACCGAAGCGGCAGTGGACGTGAGCTACTGGCCCGCCCCGGCGCAGGATCGCTCGCGACCGGTGCCGATCGGCTTCCCGGTCTGGAACACCCGCCTGTACGTGCTGGACGCGCGGATGCAGCCGCTGCCGGTGGGCGTGGCAGGCGATCTCTACCTCGGTGGCGTGCAGCTGGCGCGTGGCTACCTGGGTCGCGATGACCTGACCGCCGAGCGTTTCCTTGCCGACCCGTTCCTGCCTGGCGAGCGCATCTATCGCACCGGTGACGTGGCGCGCTGGCGTGGCGATGGCGCGGTCGAATACCTGGGCCGCAGCGACCATCAGGTGAAACTGCGTGGCCTGCGCATCGAACTGGGCGAGATCGAGGTGGCACTGCGCGAACTGCCCGGTATGGAGCGGGTGGAGGTGCTGCTGCGCCAGGACGCGCCCGGCGATGCCCGGCTGGTCGCCTATGTGCCAACCGCGCTTGCCGATGCTGTGCTGCTGCGCAGCCACTTGGCCACGCGCGTGCCGGACTACATGGTGCCCTCGGCGTTTGTCGGTGTGGAGCACTGGCCGGTGACTGCCAATGGCAAGCTCGACCGCAACGCGTTGCCGAAGCCAGCCCAACGTGAAGTTGCCGGCTTGGCGCCGCGCACGCCGTTGGAACAGGAGCTGGCGTTGCTGTTTGCCCAGGCACTCGGGCGTGAAGCGCCGGTGGCGGCCGACGCCGATTTCTTCAGCCTGGGCGGCGATTCGCTGTCTGCGGTGCACCTGCTGCTGGCCATTGAGCAGCGCTGGCGCTGCGATCTCGGCCTGGGTGCGCTGTTCGCACAGCCCACGGTGGCTGCGCTGGCGGGACGCATCGCTGAGCCGCCTGCGCTGGCTGATCACGCATTGGGCCCGGTGATCGCATTGGCCGCGCCCGAGGCCGATACGATGCCGCTGTTCGTGCTGCACCCGGCCGGTGGCATTGCCTGGAACTACCGCGCCCTGGCCCGGGCATTGCAGCCGGCCCGTGCGGTCCATGGCCTGCAGTCGCCGGCACTCGATCCGAAGCAGCCGTTGCCGTCCAGTATCGAGGCAATGGCCAATGATTACGTGCAGCGGGTGGTCGCACTACAGCCGAAGGGGCCGGTGCACCTGCTGGGCTGGTCGGTGGGGGGCATCCTCGCGCAGGCGATGGCGGTACGCCTGCATGAGATCGGGCGCGAGGTCGGCGAGCTGGTACTGCTGGATGCCTATCCCAGCGAGTGCTGGCGGGCCGAGCCGGAGCCCGATGCCATCGCCGCATTGCGCGCACTGCTGGCGATTGCCGGCCATGACCCGGACGCACATCCGGAACTGGACAGCCGTGAGCGCATTCTTGGCTTCCTGCGTCGCGGCGGCAGTGCGCTCGGCAGTCTGCCGGATGTGGTGCTGGACGGCGTGGTGCGCGCGGTGACCGGCACCAACCGACTGATCCGCGAACACATTCACCAGCCGTTCGACGGCACGCTGGTGCACGTCCGCGCTGGCCGCGATCATCAGGCACGGCCGCAGCTGCAGTCGGCGTTGTGGCGGGCGCATGCGCGGAGGGTGCAGTCGTTGGAGCTGCCGTTCCTGCACGCAGAGCTGACCGGACGCGATGCGGTGGCACAGCTGGCGCCGTGGTTGTCGGCGCGGTTGCGCCAATGGGACGAACAACAGGAGATCGCAACATGCAGTTGACCGGGTTTGAAGGCCGCGTGGCACTGGTGACTGGCGCTGCCGGCGGCATCGGCAAGGCACTGGTACGGTTGCTGGCCGAGGCCGGTTGCACCGTAGTGGCGACCGATCGCGAGGCGCCTGTTACGGCAGATGTGCGTGTGCACACCTTTGCGCTCGACGTGACCGACAGTGCCGCCGTGGACGGCTTGGTGGATCAGGTCGAGTGCAGCATCGGGCCGATCATGCTGTCCGCCAGCGTGGCCGGTGTGCTGCATGTGGGCGGCGTGACCGAGACCGGCGATGACGACTGGCGGCGGGTGTTCGCGGTGAACACCGACGGTGTGTTCCATGTCGGGCGTGCCCTGGCGCGGGTGATGTCGCCGCGCCGGCGGGGCGCGATCGTTACCGTCAGCTCGAATGCGGCCGGCGTGCCGCGGCACGGCATGGCCGCCTATGCGGCATCCAAGGCCGCCGCCACCATGTTCACCCGCTGCCTCGGGCTGGAACTGGCGCCGCTGGGCATCCGCTGCAACATCGTCGCCCCGGGCTCGACGTTGACCCCGATGCAGACCGGCATGTGGCAGGACGAGCACGGTGCCGAGCGGGTGATCGCCGGCAGCCTGGAGACCTACAAAGCCGGCATCCCACTGCGCAAACTCGCCACCCCGGAGGATATCGCCCATTCGGTGATGTTCCTGCTCTCCGAGCAAGCCGGGCACGTGGCGATGAGCGATCTGTATGTCGACGGCGGCGCCACCCTGCGCGGCTGAGCTTCCTCAGAGCCGGACCCATGACTCGGCTGATTCAGAAGGCAGCTGGTGCAGCTGTGAATGCCAACCCGTCGTGGCATGGGCATTCTTGAATCTGTTTGTCCAGCAATGCTGTTCGATCAGACTGATGATGTGGCCGAGTAGGCCATCCAATGAAGTGAATTCTTGGTAGACCTTATCGAACGCTACTTTGTCACGGACCTGGTACCGGCCTGTTGCGAATTCAAAGACGTAGCAATCCATATCGCTCTCTCCGATCTCTACACAGCCGCCCAGGGATCCTTGGCCGCCAGCGAGAAGGTTCATTCCCACCAGGGCAAGCGCTGATCCGCCATCGCAGTATGAGCGTGAAGCGCTCGAGCAGAGGAAGACTCCTGCTGCTGCCAGGCCATCGTGGCGTGAAAGAAAGCCCAGATAGGACTCTGGCAGGACGGTGCCTGGCGTAGAAAGCGCCGAGCTCTGGAGTGCCTCGATGTCAGGACGTCCAATCGGAGGGCCAAGGTACATCTCGGCTTCGTTGAGATCCGCGCGGAGCTTGAGAAGTCTGGCTTCTACTGAAAGCTGCATTTGCTGAGATTGAATTCGAGTGCAATGGGGCAGTCAAACACTGGGGAACTGGTCATTCGACGCCAATGACGGTCGCCTCACGCTGTTCAAGTTGGTCAACCAATGACGTGGTGGGCTCGCGGTAGCGATTGGACAGCAGCGCTGCGGGGAGTCGATGAGCGCCAACCAAAGTTGGCTTCTACCAGGAGCGCGGAACAGGATTGCCTGTCCAGGAGCGCCGAACGAGGTCGGCGTCAATGTGCGATCAACCCGCGTTGCGCGGCTTGCGCGTGCGCTTCGGTTTCGCGGCATCCGTACCGCTGGCGCCACCATCCTGCAGTGCCTGCAGCCAGGACAGGGTGTCCACGTAGTCGATGAAATGGCGCAGGTAGCCGGGGCTGGTTGCCTGCATCATGTCGAGCATGCGTTGCACCAGCACCGCCGAGTTCAGGGGGCCGCCATCGGCGGGGGCCTCGGCGCGCAGCGAGCGGCGCACCTGCAGTTCGCTGCGCAGCTCCGACCATTCGCGCTGCACCTGCTGCAGCATCGGCACCTGCGGGTAATGCGGCAGCGAGCGCGACCCTGCATCGAGGTCACGCACCAGGGCGCGCAATCCTTCCAGGGCGGGTGGCTTATTTGGCATCCGGCACCTTGGGCTTGGGGATCGGGGCGATCTCGACGCGACGGTTACGTGCGCGGCCTTCCTCATTGGCATTGGAACTGACCGGCTGCTCGCTGCCGAACGCGGCGGCAAACACGGCGCCAGCCGGTACGCCATCGGCGATCAGGGTGCGGGTCACGGTCAGCGAACGCTGCGCGGACAGCTCCCAGTTGTCGGCAAAGCGGCGATTGCCTTCGCGCACCGGCGCGTCATCGGTGAAACCACTGACCATGAGGATTTCTTCGCGACTGCCCAGGTAGGCGGCCAGCGGCGCGGCCAGGCTGCGCAGCAGCTCCTGGCCTTCCGGCTGCAGCTGGTCGGAGTTGAGCGCGAACAGCACGCTGCCGCTGATGCCGATGCGGCCATCCACCAACGTCACGCGGCCGGCCGCCAGCGGTCCAGCCAACGCCTGTTCCAGCGTCTGCAGGCGCTTGGCCTCGGCCTGACGCTGTTTCACTTCCTGGTCCAGCCGCTGCGACAGCTCCAGCTGCACCGCGACCACGCCGACCAGGATCAGCACGAATGCGCCCAGCAGCACCGACATCAGGTCGCCGAAGGCGGCCCAGATCGGGGCGTGCGAGCCGCCATCGACCTCCAGCTCGTCGCTCATGCGTTGCCGCTCTTGCCGCGGCGCGCGGCCAGCTGCTGCAGTTCTTCCATCACCTGCTTCTGCGACAGCAGGCTGAGGTCGACCACCTCGCGCGCTTGCGCCACGTAGTAGGCCAGCTGTTCATCGCTGCGCGCCAGCGAGGCATCCAGCGCGCCGCCGATCTGTTCCAGGCGGCCGGACAGCGCGGTGGCGGTGGCGCCGAACTGCGCGACCGCTTCGCCGAAGGTGCCGGCCAGCTGGCCCACTTCGGCAGCGCTGCCGTTGAGTGCGGCGGCGATGCCGTCCAGCTTGCCGGTCTCGGCAGCGATATGGTCGGTGAAGCGGTTGCCGACGCGTTCCAGCAACTCGGCCGAGCCACCGACCAGCGCGTCGACGGCGGTGCGCTGTTCGTGCGACGCATGGTTGACCGCATCGAGCAGGGTCTGCACGGTGGCCAGCAGCCGACCGCGTTCTACCAGCATCGCGTTGTCGCGCACGAGGCTTTCAGAGAGCGTGCCGCGCAGCTCGTTGATGACGTCGGCAGCGGCCTTTGGCGCGGCGGCGGCGGTCTGCAGCAGCGTCGACACTTCGGCCAGTGTGGCGCTGGCCTGCGCACGACCGTTCTCGCCGATCTGCTGTGCGGTCGCCGCCAGCGTGTCGCAGACCTGCTGCTGCTGCGCAGCCAGGCGCTCGCCTGTGGCCTGCAGGCGCTCGGCCAGGTCGCTGGAAACATGCTGCAAGGCATCGCTCCACCGCTGCAGGCGCTGTTCGTCGCCGGCCTGCAGCTGCGCCTGCAGCGTGGCATGCGCCTGCTGCAGCTCGGCGCTGACCGCGTCCCAGCGCGCCTGGCGCTGCTGCTCACGGTTGTCGAGGCTGGCCTGCAGTTCGGCGTGCGCGGTTGCAGCGGCGGCTTGAGCGGCCTGCCAGTCCTGCGAGCGCTGCCGTTCGTGGTCCTGCATCAGCGACTGGCTGGCGCTGTGGCGCTGCTCCAGTGCCTGCAGCAACACCTGCGCGTGCTGGTCCAGCTGCTGTCCGGCCGCCAGCAGCGCCTGCTGCTGGCGTTCGACCAGCGCGCTGTTCAGGGCCTGCTGCTGCTCGGCGGCAGTGCGCCATGCGTCTGCATTGCCCTGTGCATCGGCCTGCAGGCGCTCGCCGATGCGCGCGACCAGCGCTTCGGCCTGCGTGCCCTGGCCATCACTGAACGCCTGCAGGTGCTGGCGCAGATCGTGCACCAGTGCCTGCTGTGCCTGGCTCTGTTCACCCACTACCTTGGCCCAGCTCGCTTCGGTCGCAACGCGGCTGCGCTCGAAGCCGTCGCTGAGGCCGGCCAGCTGCTGCTGCACCGCCTGCTCGACACGGGTGTGCAGTGCCTCGCCGTGACGGGCGAGGCCGGCCAGCGTGGTCTCGGCCATCGGCTGCAGCGCACCACCGATGGCGGCGGCGCTGGCTTCGGCACCTTCGCGCAGCGACTGTTGCAACGACAGCGCCAGGCGTTCCTGCAGCGCCTGGCTCTGGGTCAGGAACTCGGCCTGGCCGGCGAGCAGGCGCTCGTTGGCGGCCGTGCTGTGCTGTTCAAAGGTCTGGGTCATCGCCTGCAGGCGGTCGACCAGCGCCGGCAGGGCGGCGGACTGCGCCTGCAACAGGCGCAGCGATTCGGCACGCTGCCAGGCCTGCGAGTACGGGTGCAGGTCGCCGGCAATGGCACGGTCCAGCTGCTGCACGCCCTGCAGGCGGTCGCGGCGCAACAGGGCGGCCAGCAGGCCGAGCATGGCCGAGCTGGCGACACCTGCAATCGAGGTGCCGAATGCCACCGCCAGGCCCTGCACCGGCGAGGCCAGCGAGCCACGGATGGCGGCCATGTCGGTCGCGCTCTGCAGGGCAAGGCCGGTGCCGCGCAGGGTATCCATCATGCCCAGCAGGGTGCCGAGCATGCCCAGCAGCACCAGCAGGCCGACCAGATACGGGGTCAGCACCGGTGCGGGCAGGGCGGTTCGCTCACCTTCCACCCGCAGGCGCACGGCGTTGCGCAGGCTCACCGGCACGCGCTCCAGCCAAGGGGCGAGCTGCTCGCTGGCGGCGGACAGGTCGCTCAGTGCACTGCGCAGGCCGTTGCTGGCCTGGCGATAGCGGTACAACTCCACGCCGCCGGCGATGTAGCAGGCCGCGATGATCGCCGCCACCGCCGCACCCAGTGGATGCACCGACACATAGCCAATGCCGATCCAGCACACGGCCAGCAGGCCGACAAGGAAGACTACGACATGGAAAGCAGTTCTGGACATGGTGTTCCGGTCAGTAGGAGCGCAGGGCGTTTTGCAGCCCTTCGATCGGGTGGAAGCGCAGCTGCAGCTCGGCGAGCAGCAGCGTGCGCATGTCATGGCGGAAGGCCGCGCGCCAGCCGGGCTGGCCGTACACGCGTTCAAAACGGGCGCCGAGCACCGCCGGCGCAGTGGCCAGCAAGCTGTGCTCGCGCGGGGTGAGGGTCTGCTCCATCACCGCATCGACCTCGGCCAGCCGCGCCAGTTCCGGCGACGCCTGTACCAACTGGTCGCGCAGGCGTCCGCGCAGGCGCCCGGTGGCGGTCTGGATGGCCTGCTGCAGCACCCGGTAGCGCTGGCGCAGCGAGGCAAAGTTGGGCGCAGCGGCGGCTTCCGCCAGGTCGAGCAGGCGCTCGGCCTCGGCATCCTCGCCGATCGAGGCCAGCAGGCTGGCGTGCGCCTGGGCGCAGTCGGCCAGCACATCCTCGACCGCTTCGGTGGCCTCACCCGCCTCGGGCGGGCGCCCGCCGAGCGCCCCGGACAGGGCCACGGCGCGGCTCCAGTCCACCCACTGGCCGAGGCGATCGGTCAGGGCGGGACTGGTGGCCGGCATCGCGCCGTCGCTGAGACGGGCGAGCAGGCGGAGGAACTCCGGTCCATCCGGGACCGGCTGCGCTGCGTTCGCCATCAAGGGGTGAGGGGCCAAAAACCGTTGATTTTACAACCAGATGACCCTGGCTGGATGAAGGCGAGGGCGGGGCGGGGGCGCCCGCAGGCGCGACAAGGCTTAGAATGCCCGGCTGCACCCATCGTTCGACCCTTGGAGTTCCCCATGACTGTTGCGCAGTTCTACCCGATCGGTACCCCCGGACAGCCCTGGGGCGACGCGGAACGTGCACAGTGGCGGGCCCGCCAGCAGCGCCAGCGCAGCTACCAGGATGACGTGGTGGCCGCGCTTGAGCGCCTGGACGACAGCATCTTCGACGTGATCCAGTACGGCCAGCTGGACTATGCGCCGGACCACTATCCGTTGTTCGCCGTGGTCAACCACGACTGGAACCCGGCGCTGCCGACCGCGCTGATCACCGGTGGCGTGCATGGCTACGAGACCAGCGGTGTGCACGGTGCCCTGCAGTTCCTGGAACAGCAGGCTGAGCGTTACCTGGGCCGGCTGAACCTGATCGTGGCGCCGTGCGTCAGCCCTTGGGGCTACGAGCGCATCCAGCGCTGGAACCCAGATGCCATCGATCCGAACCGCAGCTTCCGTGACGGCGGCCAGATCGAGGAGGCGGCCGCGCTGATGGTCTGGGTGGCCGAGCGCAAGCCGAACCTGCTGGTGCACCTGGACTTGCACGAGACCACCGACAGCGATCTGCACGAGTTCGACCCGGCACGCTGTGCCCGCGACGGCAAGCCGTTCGAGCGCGACACCATTCCCGACGGCTTCTACGTGATCGGCAACAGCGAGGATCCGCAGGCCGAATTCCAGAAGGCGCTGATCGCTGCGGTCGCGCCGGTCACCCACATCGCCCCGGCCGATGCCGAGGGCAACCTGGTCGGCCTGCCGTTGCAGTCGCCGGGCGTGGTCTGGGGCGAGTCACGTTCGATCGGCGCCTGCGCCGGCTTCACCGACGCGCGCTTTGCCACCACCACCGAGGTCTACCCGGACAGCCCACGCACCAGTCCGCAGGAGTGCAACGACGCCCAGGTGGCGGCAGTGTGCGCGGGCCTGGATTTCGCCCTGGCGGCGCAATAACGCGCTACGTTGCGGGCAGCGACCGGCATCAGCCGGCGCCGTTCTTTTGGCGGCGAGGTGGCCACCGATGGCGTGGCTGCCGCCCGGCAACCGGCGAAGACATCCAGATCGCGTTGGTACACCGCGCTGCTGACCCCGAACAGGCCCAGCAACGAGTGGAAGACGTTGTCGTGGCTGTGCGCCCGGTGCCGGGCATTCTCGCGCAGGCAGGCCAGGTCCAGGCCTGCGTTGCGGCTGAATTCCGGTGAGAACCACATCACCATCGGCACCTGGGTCTGTTCGCGTGGTGCGATGAAGTAAGGCGTGCCGTGCAGGTACATGCCACGCTCGCCCAGCGACTCACCGTGGTCCGAAACATACATCAGGGCCACATCGCGCTGGTCCGAATAGCCCTGCAGCAGGTCGATCGCCTGGCCCAGTACGTGGTCGGTATGCACCAGGGTGTTGTCATAGGTGTTGACCAGCGCCTGATTGCTGCAATGCTGGATCTGGTTGCTGTCGCAGGTCGGGCTGAATGCCCGCGATGCGGCCGGATAGCGCTCGAAGTAGGTCGGGCCGTGGCTGCCCAGCTGGTGAAGCACGATCAGGGCGTCACCGCTCAGTGCGTCGATGCGTGCACCGAGCTGATGCAGCAGCACGTCGTCATGGCAGGTGCCGTCGGCGTTGACGCACGGGCCAGGCACCTCCAGCGCAGGCATGTCTTCGGTCGGCACGCGTTCACATACGCCCTTGCAGCCGCCATTGTTGTTATTGCGCCAGAGTACGCCAACGCCGGTACGCTGCAGGATGTCGATCACGTTCTGTTCGGTCGCCGCGCGTACTTCGTCGTACTGCGCGCGGGTCATCTGCGAAAACATGCACGGCACCGAGATGGCCGTTGCGGTGCCACACGACGAGACATCGCTGAAGCTGATGACGCCATCGGTGCGCGAAAGGCGTGGATTGGTCGCGCGTGGGTAGCCGTTGAGCTGGAAATTCCGCGCGCGCGCGGTCTCGCCGACGACCAGGACCACCAGCTTCGGGCGCGGGCCGGGTGTGCGTCGTGCGTCGGCGCCGATCACGCGCAGCGGCTGCTGGCGGGTGCTGTAGAGGCTCTTCAGGTAACCGTGGGTATGTCGCACCACGTTCAACGGCAGCACCTGGTCGCGGATAAGGCGGTTGTTGCGCAGCAATGAAGAGTAGTCCTTGTAGAACGCAAAGCCGATCGCCAGCAGTACCATCATTGATGCCAGGACGTTGGCTGGCCATGCCAGCAGGGAACGTATTGAACCCGTCCCGCTCGTAGTGCGCAGCAGGGCCAGCCCGGCAGCGGGCAGCACGCCCAGCACCAGCACAGTCAACAGCAGTGGCAGCGAGAAATAGGCGTTCAGTTCGGCCTGGTTGGTCTCGAACACGTTCTGCACCATGCTGCGATCGATCAGCACGTTGTAGTGCAGCATGAAGTAGCTGCAGGCGGCGCTGATGACAACGAGCAGCACCAGCAGCGGCCTGCGCACGAACGGCAGTGCCAGCAGTGGCGTCAGCACCAGGTTGAACAGGCAGAACAGCACCAGCGGCAGGCTGGCCAGGAACAGCGCGCTGCGCAGGCTGTTGAGGTCGATCAACCCCCACAGCGACTTCCAGAGCGTGATGTTTCCAATCGTGGTGAAGAACAGTGCGGCAGCCCAGACCAGAATGATCGGATGGGGCCGTGGAAAACGAAGGCTTTGGCGCACGAGCAGGTTCCGCGGAACGGGAGTGCGCGCAGTATCGAAACGGCTTTATCAGGAAGTTGTCAGGATGGCAGGACTACCCCAGCAGGATCACGCCCCACACCGCACTCACCATCAGCAACGCAGTGGTCTGTGCGGCGCTGCCCATGTCCTTGGCGTTCTTCGACAGCGGATGCTGCTCCAGCGAGATGCGATCAACCACCGCTTCGATCGCCGAGTTGAGCAGTTCCACCAGCAGGCTGATGAAGCAGACTGCCAGCACCAGCGCTCGTTCGAGCTTGCTGATATCCAGCACGAACGCTGCGATGATCAACAGCGCGTGCAGAAGCAGCAGCTGGCGAAAGGCAGCCTCGCCGCGGAAGGTGGCGATGAATCCATCGCGCGAATGGATCAGGGTGTGGAAGATGCGGCTCAGGCCGGTCTTGCCGTGCGGGTACTTGCCGCTGTCCTCGGGGTGCTGCATGCCGTTTCCGCCGTGAAGTGGGCAGTCCCCAGCATGTGCACGCGCGCGTCAGGAAACCGTCAGATGGGCCACTCCAGGCTGAACCGGCATCCCTGCTGCGAGGAATGCACCGTCATCTTCCAGCCCAAGTGCTCGACGATACGCCGCACGATCGACAGCCCCAGTCCCTCGCCACTGTGTGGGCCGCCGGGCAGAAAACGCTGGAACTGCTGTGGGTCGATACTGGAGGGCAGGCCGGGCCCCGTGTCGGCGACGATGAGTGCGGAGTCGTGGAGGGTGATCCGCACTTCGCCCCGATCGGTGTACTGGCAGGCATTGCGCAGCAGGTTCCAGATCACGCTTTGCGCCAGATCTGCGTTGGTATCCAGCACGGCGTCGCGCCGGGCATCAAACGCAATGACCACTGGCTTTCCGGAAAGCCAGGGCCGGCAGCGCTCCATGCAGGATTCGATCAGCGGACGCAGGGCCACCTCATTGCGTGGCACGGTGCTGGGGGCGCGTGAGAGCAGCAGCAGGCAGGTCAGCTGGCGCTGCATCTCCTGGGTGGTGCGCAGGATGCGCTCTGCGCTGGCAACCAGGTGGCTGTCGGCCGGGAGCTGGCAGGCCAATGTCTCCGCAGCGCCGCCGATGATCGCCAGAGGTGTGCGCAGCTCGTGGCTGGCATCGCCGCTGAAGCACTGTTCGCGATGCAGGAACCGTTCGAGCTCGTCACTGTGCCGGGCGAAGGCGCGGGCGAGTACACCGATCTCATCGCGGGCGTGCTGGTAGGGAAATGGCTTCTGGCCGTCCTGCACCGCGTCCGCCAATCGCGTGATGGGCGCGATGACGTGGGTCGCCACTTTGCGACCGATCAGGAAGGCGCCGAGTACGCAGATCGAAATGACCAGCGCCGCAAAGGCATTGATCAGGTGTTCCAGGTAGCCATAGTGTGCCGCGTCCTGCAGCAGGTAGTAGCGCTGGTTCTCGTTGTCGAACACGCTCAGGTGCCACTCGTTGGGCGCCTCCTCGCCGTGATGGCCCGGGCCGTACTGGCGCAGCACAACAGGCACGTCATGGCCATCGAACAGCTGGGTCCCGGGTGGCAGGGCGGGGCGTTGGCCACGGGCCAGCGCGGCCTGCAACCTTTGCACCTCGCTTTGCTGGGTCCGCGCGACGACCGCGGCCCGGACCTGGTCGTAGTCGACCTGTTCGGCCAACACGATGAAACCCATGGCACCGGCCATCAACAGCACAAACGAGATCGTGATGCGGGTGCGCAGGGTCAGGCGCCGGTAGAGCGAGGCAGGGCTCACGCCTGCATGCGCCAGCCGACGCTGTGCACCGTGGTGATCAGCGCGGTTTCGAAGCTGCGGTCCACCTGCAGGCGCAGCTCATGGATGTGTGTTCGCAGCGCGCCGCTGTCCGGTGGCTCGTCGCCCCAGACCAAGTATTCCATCTCCTGCTTGCGCACCACGGCGGGTGCCGCACGCACCAGGCTCATCAGCAGTTTGTGCGACGTGGGCGTCAGCGCAATGCAGCGGCCTTGCCGCCAGGCCTGTGGCGAGCGCGTGTCCACCTGCAGGTCCTTCCAAGCGAGCACGCTCTGGACGAGGCGACCCTCGGCTCTTCGCACCAGGGCCTTGATCCGTGCATCCAGCTCCGTCAGCGAGAACGGCTTGACCAGGTAGTCATCCGCACCCATTTCCAGGCCCTGAACGCGGTCTTCGACCGGATCGCGCGCGGTCAGCATCAGGATCGGCACCGGGTTCTGGAACTCCTGGCGCAGCTTCTGGCACAGCGTCATGCCGTCCAGCCGTGGCAGCATCAGGTCGAGCAGGATGGCGTCGAAGTCGTGCTGCGTGGCCCGGCGCAGGCCGCTGGCGCCGTCGCGGGCGTCGTCCAGTACGTAGCCCAGCGGTTCAAAGAAGGCGTACAGATTGGCAACCAGCTCGGGGTTGTCTTCGATGATCAGCAGGCGGGTCATGGCATGCATCCTTGCGCGTGGCCAGACTCTGCCCGATCGCTGGCCGGATGCCAATGCCCTGGCTGAATGGATCGCAATCGGCAATCGGCAATCGGCGCTCAGCGCCCTCAAGCGACGTTCAATCGGCCGGGCTGCGTGAATCGCGGATCGAATAGATCACCGAAAAGATCTTCCAGCCCTGTTCGGTGCGGATCAGCTGCCACATTTCCTTGCCCCAGTTGGTCTTCACCCCATCGTCGTGGAAGCTGTAGTCGAACGACACCGAGGCCACGTCGCCGTCTGTCTCGATCTTCGTGTTGGAGAACTTCTCCTCCTTCGGCTTCGGCGAGGCCACCGCCCCATCGATCAGCGCGATGAAGTTGTTGGCGGGAATCTGCCGCGCCTTGATCGCATCTGGCTTGGCCTTGCGGATGTCCAGCAGGCGGACGTCCTCGGAAACATACTGCCAGCCGATGTCTTCCGGCTTGTCCGAGAAGAACAGGCCCATGTAGGTCGGCTTGTCCTTGTTGATCAGCGAGGTGCGGAACGATTCGACCACCTGTTCGATGGCCTTCACATCAGTCGAGGATGTGGGCTGGCTCGCCAGGGCCGGCAGGCCTGCGGCGAGACACGCAGCGAGAAACGTGCTCTGGATTCCGGTGGTTCGCATCGTCCGTGACGGCCTTGGTAGGGTGGAAGCGCCGCCGGGGCCACGACCACAGGGCCCCGGCGCGCTCCATATTCAACGATGCAGCGCGTCAATGATCAACCCGGTTGCGATTTCCACCAGCAGGTACTCGCTATCGGACTGCCGCACCCAACGCCGGTCGCGGCCCGGATCGCGCAGGTGATAGTGCGCATAGTCGTCCACCCAGTAGCGGCGGTCCACTTCTGCCCAAGGCAGGCGCTCACCACGTCGCCAGGCCTTCTTCTGCCAGCCCGGGGGCGGCGCATCGCGGTTGTGCGGCCCACCAGCATGTGGTGGTGGGCCATTGCCACGGGCGTGGTGCGGCGGATCGGCGAAGGCCGGGGTCGCCACCAACGCGGTGCCGGTGGCCAGGGCGATGACAAGCAGTTGCATGGTTTTCATGAAGCGCCCTCCGTCGTGGCCGCAGCATGCGGCGCTTTGGTCGGAATATAGGGTGGGCAACGTGAATGAATACGGGTGCGAGCGGAACGTCCGTGAACGGCAGACGGATTCATCCGTGCGCTGCAATGGCACGCAGAAGGCGGCGGGGCACCGGGGTGCTGGGTTCCATCGCCCTCGGACGCCCCGCCGGGATTGCCGGTCGACCTGCAACCGCGCGACTGCCTGCGGATCCAACGTCAGGCACGCCAGTTTCAACCCTTCCATTCCCGGGTCGCCCACGTATTCCTCGGGCTCGCCGTTCTGCCGTGTGCGCTCAGCGGTCAGCAGCCGTTCGTGCACCACGGGCAGCCCGGCCAGGGCGAGCCGGCGGCCCGATCGCAGGTGCCGTTCCGGCCAGGGCTGGCCATGGGCGGCCGCGCCGGTGCCGATCCTGATCGGATTGGCGATGAGCGTATTGGGATTGACGGGCGGAACGGCTGGTGATGTGCCAGCCATTGCTGGCCGGGCCGTGGTGCGTGCGCGGGTGAGGGACGTCGGGTTCCGTTCATGTCAACGCTCCGCGCAGGGCAGTCGGGAGCCGCCACCCGAAAGCTGGCGGGCGGTACGTAGTTCCAATCCGGGTTGATGTCATTCCGGCGGGCCCGAGAGCCCCCATGCGTCGTCCGCCATGACCGGTCGACGGATTGCCAGCCAGCGCCAGGCAAGGCGACCGGCTGGCAAGCGCTGACATCAATATCAACTCGGCGTTCCAAGCCCGGCCAGCAGTGGCACGTCGTGTGAGCGTGCGCAGCTGTGTCATGCCAAGCGAAGGACTTGCAAACATCGGCTGATCGGAGACGTTTTCGGCGTTCTCCCACGCTGTTAGGTACCGGCAGCGCTGGCTGGCGCGGCGATCCAGCGGCACTTGGCAATCTGCGACATGGGTCTGGGGTGTGGGGGCATGCGGCGGCGCAACCGAGCCTCAGACGCCAAAGTGCCCAGCTCATGGCGGGTACTCCCCGGGTTGACGCCTTCACCGCCCCAGCGCACTCTGGGCACTGGCGTCGACAACCCGTTCAGGGGGCAGGCTGCAGGGTGGTGCCAGGAGGTGGAACAGCCATGAGCCAACTCACCGACAGCTTCGGACGCAGCTTTCCGTACCTGCGCTTGTCGCTCACCGAGGCCTGCAACTTCCGTTGCAGCTACTGCCTGCCCGATGGTTATCAGGCCGATGGGCGCCCCCGCTTCCTGCAGGTGGACGAAATCGCGCGCCTGGTGCGTGCGCTTGCCGCGCTGGGCATGAGCAAGATCCGCCTGACCGGCGGTGAGCCAAGCCTGCGCAAGGACCTGGACGAGATCATAGCTGCCGTGGCGGCGGTGCCGGGCATCGCCAAGGTGGCCATCACCACCAATGGCACGCTGCTGCCCAGGCGCCTGCCGGGCTGGCACCGCGCCGGGCTGACTGCGTTGAATGTGAGCATGGACAGCCTGCAGCGCGCGCGCTTCGCGGCCATCACCGGGCATGACCGGCTGCCGGAAATCGAGCAGGGCCTGGCCTTGGCGCAGGCACTGGGCCTGCAGTCGATCAAACTCAACGCGGTGCTGCTGCGTGGCCTGAATGATGATGAGTTGCCGCAGTGGATGGACTACCTGCGCGAGCGCCCCTTCAGCGTGCGCTTCATCGAACTGATGCGTACCGGCGACAACGAAGCCTATTTCCAGCGCCATCACCTGCGCGCCGACCTGATGATCGAGCAGCTGCTGGCCGCCGGCTGGCACGAGCACCCGCGCGCGGCCGATGCCGGCCCGGCACGGGAGTTCGGCCACCCCGACCATCGGGGCCGCATCGGCATCATCGCGCCGTATTCGCGTGACTTCTGCAAAGGCTGCAACCGCCTGCGGGTAACCGCCAAGGGTGACCTGCGGCTGTGCCTGTTCGGCGAGTTCGGCGTGCCGCTGCGGCCGCTGCTGCAGAACGACGACGACCATGACGCGCTGCTGGCGCGCATCACCACCCAGCTTGGCCTGAAAGCGGCCGGGCATGGCCTGCACCAGGGCCGGACCGGGTTGACCCCGCATCTGGCGTCCATCGGAGGATGAGCAACACGATGAGTGGGGAATGGAATGCGGCCTTCCACATGGCCGATGTCCGCGACAAGCGCATCACCCGCCGGCGTGCGGTGGCGGTGGGCGAGCTGCATGCCGGCCCAGTGGCCTATCCACTGATCGTCGAGCGCCGCCTGCCCAAGGGCGATGCGCTAGTGATGGCCGAGATTGCCGGCCTGCAGGGCGCCAAGATGGCCTCGATGCTGATGCCGCTGTGCCACCCCTTGCCGCTGGAACTGGTGCAGGTGTTCTGCGCGCCGGCGCCGGAACGGCAGGCGATCCGCGTGTGGTGCGAATGTGCCAGCGAAGCGCGCACCGGCGTGGAAATGGAAGCACTGGCCGGGGTCAACGCGGCGCTGCTGACGTTGTACGACCTGAGCAAGCCGGTGGAGCCGGCCCTGCGCATCGAAGGCATCCGCCTGCTGTTCAAGGAGGGCGGCAAGCGCGGTGTGTGGCTGCACCCCGATGGCATGGACGACGCGGAGCGTACGCGCTTCAAGCCGCGTGCGCCTAGGGACCTTGGGGGCGCCAGGTGCGCCGTGATCACCCTGAGCGACCGCGCCAGCGACGGCACCTATGAGGATGTTTCCGGCCCGACGCTGGTAACCGGCCTGCAGAAGATGGGCGGAGACGTCGTGACCGCCGAAGTACTGCCCGATGGCATCGAGCCGTTGGCCAGCCGATTGCAGGCGCTGGCGGGCGAAGGCGTGCGCCTGTGCCTGTGCACGGGCGGCACTGGTTTGGGCCCGCGTGATCTGACCCCGGAGGCGCTGCGTTCCTTGAATGTGCGGCCGGTGCATGGGTTGGCGCAGATGGTGCGGGCACTGAGTGCGCAGCACACACCGATGGCCTGGTTGAGCCGTGCCGAAGTAGTACAGCTGGGCAACATGCTGGTCTTCGCACTGCCCGGCAGCCCGAAAGCGGCGGCACAGTGTCTGGACATCCTGGCGCCGGTGGTGGGCCACGCCCTGGCCATGGTCGATGGCGGTGGCCACTCATGATTCCCTACAGCGAGGCCTTGCAGCACCTGCTGGGCGCGGCCAGGCCACTGCCGGCCGAGCGCCTGTCACTGCATGAGGCCGGTGGTCGTACCCTGGCCAGTGACATCCACAGTGCGCAGTCGCTGCCGCCGTTCGACAATTCGGCGATGGATGGCTTTGCGCTGCGGGCGGAGGGCCGGGTATTCGAGCCGGGTACCGCATTCGCGGTGCAGGGCTGGCAGGCCGCCGGTGATGCTGGCGCCGAAGGCGGGGAGGGTGCCTGGGAAATCATGACTGGTGCACGCATGCCGTCCGGGCTGGATACGGTGGTGCCGGTCGAGAATGTGCAGATCCTTGCCAGCGACGCAGGCCGACCGACCCGCATCGCACTGACCTCTACGGTGAAGCTGGGCCAGAACGTGCGCCTGCGCGGCCAGGACGTCCGCGAGGGTGAGTGCGTGCTGTGCGCCGGCCAGGTGCTGGATATCAATGCCCGCACCCTGCTGCACGCCCTTGGCGTGGGCGAGGTGGCAGTGGTGGCGCGGCCAAAGGCGGCAGTGATCGCCACCGGCAAGGAACTGGTGACCGATGCGGCGCAGGCGCTGGAATCGGGCCAGATCCGTGACAGCAATCGCCCCTACCTGGTGGGCCGCCTGCAGGCGGCCGGTGCCGAGGTGGTCTGGCAGGGCACGGTGGGTGATGAGGTGGCCGCGTTCAATGGCGTGCTGGATGAGGCGTTGGCCGCCGGCGCACAGGTGTTGGTCAGTACCGGCGCGGTGTCGGCTGGCCGCTACGACTTCATTCCCGACGCGCTGCGTGAGCGCGGTGCACGTATCGTGTTCCACAAGGTGGCAATCCGCCCGGGCAAGCCGCTGCTGTTTGCGGTGCTGCCCGACGGCGAGCTGTATTTGGGCCTGCCGGGCAACCCGGTGTCGGCAGCCGTGGGCCAACGCTTTTTCGTCGAACCGGTGCTGCGCCGCCTGTTGGGGCTGGCACCGGAGGCCGTGTTGCAGCTGCCGTTGCAGGCCGACGTGCGCAAGCCGCGCGGCCTGCGCTTTCACGCGCGGGCGCGGGTCGAGATGGACGCACAGGGACGCCTGAGCGCGCGCGTGCTGTGTGGGCAGGAGTCGTTCCGTTTGATGTCCATGCTACAGGCCAACGCCTGGGTAGTGCTGGAGGCCGACGGTGACCTGGCCAGTGCGGGCACCTATGTGCGCGTGCAGGGCTGGGGCCACCATGATCCGGTGCAACTGGTGAACCAGGAAACGTGATGAGACAGGTGACGTTGCAGTTGTTCGGTGCGTTTTCCGATCTGGACGCCCGCCGCGAGATCGCGGTGGAGGTGGCCGGTGGCACCGTGGCCGACCTGCGCCAGGCGCTGCGCGAGCTGCTGCCGGTGCGCTGGCCGGGGTTCCGCGCTGGCCTGCTGGATTATTCGGCGTTTGCCGACCAGCAGCGCGTGCTGCGCGACCACGACATGCTGCCGGCTGACGGCCGGGTGGCGATCCTGCCGCCGGTAAGCGGGGGCTGAGTCATGAGCGCGAACGTCATCGTCAGGGTGGTGGACCGTGCACACGCTGCAATCGATCCGGCCGAAGGCATCGCGTCGGTATCCGATGCGGGATTTGGCGGCATCGATGTGTTCATTGGCAAGGTGCGCGATGTGAACATCGGCCGCGCAGTGACCGGCATCACCTACGACCTGTTCGAGCCGCTCGTGCTGAACGAGTTCAAGCGCCTGGCTGCCGAGGTCGAGGCCACGTTCGGCCCGAGGCTGAAGCTGTATGTGGCCCACGCCAGGGGCCGGCTGGGCATTGGTGATGTGGCGGTGGTGGTGGCCGCAGGCAGCCCGCATCGCGACGAGGCGTTCCGCGCCTGCCGGCAGTTGATCGAGGTGGTGAAGCACCAGTGCCCGATCTGGAAGCAGGAGCATTACCTGGATGGCGACAGCGCGTGGAGCGAGGGTTGCAGCCTCTGCCATGCCGACAGCGAGGCTTCGCACCTCCATGACCCTGCACATGATGATCGGCATTGACTGTGCCCTTCGGGTGGCCACGGGGTTGGGTAGGTCCGCAGCATGCGATGGGGCGTTTCCCGCGCATCCGGCCGGTGCAGCCACGCATGGCGTGGCCCTGCTGCGGTGAGCATCAACGGCATCGTGCTGGCCGGTGGCCTGTCCAGCCGGATGGGCCGGGACAAGGCCATGCTGCTGTGGCAGGGCCGCACCCTGCTGGAGCACATGCGGGGCCTGCTGACGCAGGCCGGCGCGCGCGAGGTCTGGGTCAGCGGCAACTATCCGGCCTTCAGCGGCATCCCTGATCGCGTTGCTGGATGCGGTCCACTGGGTGGCCTCCATAGCGTGGCAATGCGGATGCCTGACGGGCCGGCGTGGGTGGTGCCGGTGGATACGCCACGGTTGAGCGCGGGACTGCTTCAGCGACTGGGCCTGGCAGAAGGCACTGCCTGCGCGATGTTTGCCGACGAGCCATTGCCGATGCGGTTGCAGATCGATGATCATTGCCGCCGCGTGCTGCAGGCCTTGATCGATGACCCGGCGGCGCGCCGTTCACTGCGCGCCCTGCAGGAGCGCCTGGGCGTGACCCGGTTGCCACTGGCACCAGGGGATCGGGCGTTGCTGCTCAACTGCAATACCCCGTCGGAATGGGAGTCCGCCGCATCATGAAGGTCCAGCTGCAACAGCAATCGATGCGCCTGCGCGTGGATGAAGAGGAACTGGCGCGCCTTTTGGCAGGTGAGTCGGTGGAGAACCTGACCCGCTTTGGCGGTAGCGGTGGCTGGGGTGTGGCGGTGTCGCTGCATGGCGGCGATCAGGCGGTGCTGCTCGATGGCGGCACGTTCTGCCGGTGGGTGCTGCCGCGTGCAGGGGTCGAGGCGTTGGCGCAGCGATTGCCCTGCCGCGATGGCTTGGGCTTCAGCATCGCGCTGGACGACGATAGCACGCTGCAACTGCAGTTCGACGTGGATGTGCGCGACAGTGTGCGGCAGCGTGATGCGCAACCGCGTTCGCAGTCTGCGTCGGAGTAGGTGCATTGCGCAGGGGCGGGCAGCATGCTGTCGTATGATGGGGGCATTCGTTCCTGCGTTGCTGCAATGCCCCTGAATCGTTCTGCTCCTTCTCCGTCGCGACCGGCCACGCCCAATCCTGCGGCAGCCGATGACGGCGATGCGCTGCATTTCTGCAGCACCTGCGCGTTTTCCGATGCCTGCATGTCGCAGGGCTATGACAAGACCGCGCTGGGCGAGCTGCACGTGCTGGTGGACCACGTGGGTCCGTTCCAGGCCGGTGACTACCTGTTCCGTGCCGGTGATCCTTTCGACTCGATCGCTGCCGTGCGTGCCGGCATGGTCAAGACCTTCGTTGACGACAGCCAGGGCAACGAGCAGGTGCTGGGCTTCAGCCTGCCTGGTGAAGTGATCGGGCTCAATGCCATCCACGGCGCGCGCTTTCCCTGCAATGCCGTCGCGCTGGACACGGTCTATCTGTGCCGCATTTCCTTCCCGCGATTGAGCCTGCTGGCCACACGCATGCCGGGATTGCAGGCCCGGCTGTTCAGCCTGCTCAGTGCCGAGATCGGCAAGATCGCCACGCTGGCCGCCAACCACCGCACCGAGGAGCGCATGGCGGCGTTCCTGCTGGATCTTTCCGAGCGCTATGCACGGCGCGGCTTCTCGGCCACCCGCTTCAACCTGAGCATGGCCCGTACCGAGATCGCAAACTACCTGCGGATGGCGCCGGAGACCGTGAGCCGGGTGTTGCGCCGGATGAGCGATGAAGGTGTGATTGCAGTCAACCAACGTGAGATGCTGTTGCTGCAACCCGAACGTCTGGCGGAACTGGCCGTGAGCCGGGAATCCGGACGGGACTGATCAGACAACCAAGGAGCCGGCCATGAAGCGAGCGGGGCTGTTGTTGCTGGGAATGCTGGCTGCGATGCCGGCGTGGGCGGCCAACCTGACGGTGTCGGCGGCATCGAGCCTGACCGAGAGCTTCCGTGAGCTCGGCGTGGCGTACGAGAAGGCGCACCCGGGCACCAAGGTGGATTTCAACTTCGCCGCCTCCGGGGTGCTGCTGCAGCAGATCAACCGTGGAGCGCCGGTGGATGTGTTTGCTTCGGCCGATGAAACCACGATGGACCAGGCGCAGCAGCAGGACCTGCTGGCTGCGGGAACGCGCGAGGTATTCGCGGTGAATGCACTGTGGGTGGTGGTGCCGCCGCAGGCGAAGGCCGCGCCGCGCACCTTGGAGGACCTTGCCGGTACCGGCGTGAAACGCATCGCACTGGGCAACCCGGACAGCGTACCGGTCGGACGCTATGCCAAGGGTGCACTGGAGGCGGCGGGCCTATGGGCGTCGGTGCAGGGCAGGACCATCACCACTCAGAACGTGCGCCAGTCGCTCGACTACGTGGCACGCGGTGAAGTGGATGCCGGCTTCGTCTATGCCACCGATGCGCAGGCGATGCCCGACCGGGTACGTCGCGCCTTTGCGGTGCCGGTGGCCGGTCGCATTGCGTATCCGCTGGCCGTGATCAAGGCCAGTGCGCAGTCGGCGGAGGCCAAGCGCTTCACCGCGTTCGTGCGCTCCGCACGGGGCCAGGCCATCCTGGCCAAGCACGGGTTCGGCAAGCCCTGAGGCATGGATCTGGACTGGAGCGCGCTGGGGTTGTCGCTGAAGGTGGCCGGGTGGGCCACCGCGATCAACCTGGTGCTGGGCGTAGCACTGGGCGCGTTGCTGGCGCGCCGGCGCTTTCCCGGCCGCGAGCTGCTGGATTCGCTGCTGACCCTGCCGATGGTTCTGCCGCCGACGGTGTTGGGCTACTACCTGCTGGTGCTGATCGGCCGCAACGGCCCGATCGGTGCGTGGCTGCAGTCGTGGTTCGGTATCAGCCTGGTGTTTACCTGGCAGGCGGCGGTGATCGCTGCGGCGGCGGCCTCGCTGCCGTTGGTCTTCAAGCCCGCACGCGCTGCGTTCGAGGAAGTGGACGGGCAGCTGGAGCAGGCCGCACGAACGCTCGGTGTTTCTGAAGCGGCCGTGTTCTTCCGCATCACGCTGCCACTGGCCTGGCGCGGCATTCTCGCTGGCCTGTTGCTGGCGTTTGCGCGCGCGATGGGCGAGTTCGGCGCGACATTGATGGTGGCGGGCAGCATTCCCGGACGCACGCAAACCCTGTCGATCGCCATCTACGAGGCGGTGCAGGCGGGGCAGGATGGCAAGGCCAATGCGCTGGTGATCCTGACCTCGGTGGTGTGCATCGTCATCCTGCTGCTCGCCGCACGGCTGGTAGGCGGGCGTCGCCGGGAGCTGCGCAATGTGGCTTGACCTGCTCGTGCAACGTCACCTGCGCGCGGCGGGCCAGGAGTTCGCGTTGGATGTGTCGCTGCAGTGCACGCAGCAGCAAGTGGTGCTGTTCGGTCCCTCTGGTGCCGGGAAGAGCCTCACCCTGAAGGCGGTTGCCGGGCTGCTGCGCCCGGACCAGGGGCACGTGCGCCTGCAGGGGCAGGCGCTGTTCGATGCGGCTGCCGGTGTGAACCTGCCGCCCCAGCGTCGACGGCTGGGCTATATGTTCCAGGACTACGCGCTGTTCCCGCATCTGAGCGTGCGCCAGAACGTGGCATTTGGATTGCAGAAGGGCTGGTTGAATCCACGTCCCGGCCAACGCTTCGACGCGGTGGAGCAGTGGCTGCACGCGTTCCGCATCGACACGGTGGGCGATCTGCTGCCTTCACAGGTGTCCGGTGGCCAGCGCCAGCGCACGGCGTTGGCGCGTGCGCTGGTCACGCAGCCACAGGCGCTGCTGCTGGATGAACCGTTCTCCGCGCTTGACCATGACCTGCGCGAACATCTGCGTCAGGAGCTGGAAATGGCGTTGGGCAGGACCGGCATCCCGCTGCTGCTGATCAGTCACGATCCACGGGATGTGGCGATGTTCGGCCAGCAGGTGGCGCGGGTGGTGGACGGACGTATCGTCGGCGGTTGATCCGCCACCTGTAGCGCCGCGCCCATCCTCGGCAGCTCTGCGCGACACCGCGGACAGCGGCCGAACATGGGCTCGGCTCGGCAGGATGAACGGATCAATAGAGTTCGCAATGGATGCGGCCCTCACCCCGCAGCGCGTCCCAATGCCCCTCGCCACCGATGGCATCGATGGCCTCGCGAACCGCGCCCTCCAGGTGGCTCTTGTTGCCGCACAGGTACACGTGTCCGCCGCGGGCCAGCACATCACGCACCTCGCTGGCGCGCTGCTGCAGCACGTGCTGCACATAGACCTTTTCAGCGCCATCGCGCGAGAACGCGGTATGAAGGCCGGCCAGCAGGCCGCGCGTGTGCCAGTCCAGCAGCTGGTCGCGATACAGGTAGTCGTGCTGGCAGTGTTTCTCGCCAAACACCAGGTGCACCTCGCGTTCGCAGGCGCTGGCCTGCAGCTCCTGGATCAGGCCCATCAGCGGTGCAATGCCCGTGCCGGTGCCGACCAGCAGCAGCGGTGCTTGGCCGTTGTCGGGGAGATGGAAGCCAGGGTTGGAGCGGCAGTACACACGGGCATGGTCGCCTCCATGCAGCAGGCTGCCGGTGGCAGTGCCGAAGCGCTCACGGCCGCGCAGGGTGTAGTGCACTTCGCGCACGCACAGACTCAGCTGGTCGTCGCAGGGGTGCGAGGCGATCGAATAGGCGCGCGGCAGCCGCGGTGACAGCAGTTCACGCAGCCGGGCCAGCGGAACGCTGTCCGGTGTGGCGTGGTCCTGCAGCACGTCCAGCAGGTCCAGGCCATGCAGGCAGGCTTCCAGCTCGCGCTTCTGGCTGACCTTCAGCAGGCCTTTCAGGACCTCGCTGCCGCCGAGCCTGGCCAGTTCGCGCAGCAGGCCCTTGCTCAGCAGGCGCAGCTCGCGGTCATGCAGGGTGGCCATGGCGGCGGTGTCGCCGTACCAGCTGGCCAATGCCTGCAGCAGGGCAGGGTCATTCTCCGGCACCACGTGCAGGGTATCGCCCGCGCGGTAGGCCATACCACTGCCGGCAATGTCCAGCTGCAGGTGCCAAGCCGCCGGGTCGCTGCTGTTCAAGCGACGGCGCTCGAGGATGGGGGCGGCAAAGGCATTGTCTTCGCCGTAGGCGGTGACCTGCAGGCGCAGGTCCTGCCCAGCGCTCAGGTCGCCCTGCAGCACCTGGCCCAGCACCGGTTGCCATTGCTGGAAGAATTGCTCGTAGCCCCGGTCAGCGTCCACGCGGTGCAGCAGCGGTTGCGCTTGGCGCTCGCGCAGCGCCGCATCCAGCGCCTTGCTGAAGCCACAGAAGCTGGGGTAGCTGGTGTCACCAAGGCCGAACACTGCATAGCGCAGGCCGCTCAGGGTCGGTATCTGGCGCAGTGTTTCGAAGAACTGCTCGCCATTGGCCGGTGGCTCGCCATCGCCGAACGAGCTGGAAATCGCCAGCAGCACATCGCCTTGGCCGAGACTGGCCACGTCGATGTCGTTGAACGGGAGCACCTGCGGCCCGTGCGGCTGCAGGTCCGCGCCCAGGCGCTGGGCCAAGGCGCGGGCATTGCCCGACTCGGACGCGAAACCCACCAGCAGGCGGCTGAAGGGCGTACTGGTCGGGACGGCGTTCACGCGGCCTCGTAGAAGTCGTCGAACTTTTCCTTGCTGAACTCGACCAGGTCGTAGTTCTGCATCAGATCATTCACCACGCGGCGGATGCTGATGTAGGAGGTGATGCTGCCGTCAGCGTCGAACAGCGGCTGCACGGTGGTGTCGACCACATAGAGCACGCCGCCCTTGCCGAGGTTGGGCACGATGCCGGTCCAGGTCTTGCCGGCCTTGATGGTGTCCCACATGTCCTTGTAGACCGCCTTGGGCACATCCGGATGGCGCACGATGCTGTGCGGCTGGCCGATCAGTTCCTCGCGGGCAAAGCCGGTGAGCGTGCAGAACAGGTCGTTGGCGTAGGTGATGTTGCCCTGCAGGTCGGTGGTGGAGATCACCATGACGTTCTGCATGGCGGTCAGCAGCTGGGCGTTGTCGGGGGTGTAGCTCATCGCAGGGTCCTTGTGGATGCCGGTAGCGCCGGCGTGTTCGGGTCCTGCATAGAAATACGCCCGCGCGGCGGTGGTTGGTTTGACATTGATCAAGCGCGTGACGCGAAGGGCTGCGACCGGGTGTCGCAGGCAGATTTCTGCATGGCCGCGCCTGCGCTGTGCCCAGGTCGCAAACGGGCGTTCCAGCAGCCGGACGAAGGTTCGGTCCTACAGGAAGGGCACCGGGCGCATGCGCGTGATGAACACGACCTCGCGTACTGAGCTCATGACGTGTTGTCACAAAGAAATCGCCATGGCTTCACGATTGGTTGATCGCATGCAGGGCTATTGTCCTGTTGAGCCTCTCGCTGGCGTCCCCCACGTCCTGCGTCGACTTCCCTCCCAGTATCAGCGCCCGTCCGGGCGCCGCTGGTGTCTGTCTGCCTGAAGCATCCGAGATCATCCCCATGGCCCGCGCCACCCAATCCGCTCCACCCGTTGCGTTCTCTCCCGTTACGCCCGTGCCGATCGGCACCCGCTGCGGCCACTCGCAACCGTTGGATCTGCCGGAACTGGTGCAGCGCGTGTTGTTCGTTGCCACCGAGATGGCGGACTTCGTCAAGGCCGGTGGCCTGGGCGACGTAGCCGCGGCCCTGCCGCGTGCGGTGCGCGGTGCCTGTGATTCGCGCGTACTGCTGCCTGGCTACCCCGAGGTACTGCAGCGCCTGCCACAGCTGCAGCGGGTGGGTCAGGTCAGCGCGCGGGCCGGCTTGCCGGCGTGCACGATCGGCATGGCCGTGCAGGCCGACGGCCTTCCGATCTACGTCCTGCTGTCGCCGGAGCTGTACGAGCGTGAGGGCTCGCCCTACGTGGACGGGCAGGGCCAGGAGTGGAAGGACAACGCAGTTCGTTTCGCCACGCTTTCGCATGCGGCAGCGGAGATTGCAGCCGGGCGTGCCGGGCTGGACTGGTCGCCGCAGCTCCTTCACCTGAATGACTGGCCGGTGGCCATGGCAGCAGCCTACGTGCGTTGGGACCGGACGGCGGTGCCGACCCTGCTGACGATCCACAACCTGGCTTACCAAGGGCTGTTCCCGTACGCGCTCGCGCCGGTGCTGGGCGTGCCGGCCGAGCATCTGGATGAGCTGCACTTCCACGGGCAGATGTCGTTCCTGCAGGGCGGCATCACCAATGCCACGCGCCTGAACACGGTGAGCCTGCGCTACGCGCAGCAGATCACCGCCCCGGATGACGGCTGCGGGCTGCATGATCTGTTGGCGCGTCGCGCGGCCGGCGGGCACCTGAGCGGCATCGTCAACGGTATCGACGCCAGCTGGGACCCACGCCGCGACATCCATCTCAAGGCCCACTTCGGCATTGGGGAGTGGACCGGGCGCGCCACCAACGCCCATGCGGTGCGCAAGGCGTTCGGGCTGGCGCCGTCGACCGGGCCGCTGTTCGCGGTGGTCTCGCGGCTGGTGCACCAGAAGGGCCTGGACATCACCTGCGACGTGGCGCCACAGATCGTGGCGGCCGGCGGCCAGCTGGTCATCATCGGCGGTGGCGAGCCGCAGGTGGAAGCGCAGGTGCAGGCGCTGGCCCGGCGCTACCCGGGGCGGGTGGGTGCCTTCATCGGGTTCGAGGAAGCGCTGGCCCGCCAGATGTTTGCCGGTGCCGATTTCCTGCTGATGCCTTCGCGCTTCGAACCCTGCGGGCTGAGCCAGATGTACGCGCAGCGCTTCGGCTGCCTGCCCATCGCGCACGCGACCGGCGGGCTGGTCGATACCGTTGAGGATGGCGTGACCGGATTCCTGTTCCACGGCGCCAATGCCGATGGCCTGCGCCGCTGCGTGGAACGGGCGATGCGCACCTTCCGCCTGCCCGGCCTGCTGCAGGCCATGCGCCGCGCGGCCATGCTGCGGCCGGGCGGTTGGGATGCGGCAGGGCGCGCGTATCTGGCGTTGTACCAGCAGACCTGCCAGGTGGCCGCATGAGCCACGACAGCCTGCCTCTGGCCGCACTGGAGGATGAAGCCATCACCGAGACGGGATTGGACCAGCGCATCGCGCCGGCGCTGGAGGACCTCGTCCACGCGCGCCCGGCCGATGCATTCGCCTGGCTGGGCCCGCATCGCCAGCCAGAAGGCGGACGCCAGCTGCGCGCGCTGGTGCCGCACGCGCAGCGCGTCGAGGTGATTGCAGACGACGGGCGGCGCTGGGACCTGTCCCCCGGCCCGTTGCCAGGCCTGTTCGAGGGCGCGGCCGGCGACGCAGCGATACCGCTGCTTGCCCTGCACTTCGAGCAGGGCGTGGAGCAGGTGCACGATGCCTATGCGTTCGGTCCACTGTTGGACGAGGCACTGCTGCAGCGGTTCCATGCCGGTGATGCCGATGCGGCGCGGCAGCTGGGTGCGGTGCCGATGCAGGTGCAGGGCATAGCGGGTGTGCGCTTCGCGGTGTGGGCGCCCAATGCCCGGCGGGTCGCCGTGGTTGGCGATTTCAACGGGTGGGACGGCCGACGCCATCCGATGCGGCTGCGTCACACCGCCGGCGTGTGGGAACTGTTCCTGCCCGGTGTGCAGGCCGGTGCCCGCTACAAATTCCGCATTGTCGGCGCCGACGGCCGGGTGATGCCCGATAAGTGCGACCCGATGGCGCGCTGGGCCGAGCTGCCACCGGCTACCGCCTCGCGAGTGCCCTCGGCCGCGCCGATGCAGTGGCACGATGACGCATGGTTGGCTGCCCGCCGCCAGGCAGCAATCCGCGCACCGCTGTCGATCTACGAAGTGCATGCGGGTTCCTGGCAGCGCAGCGACGATGGTACGCCGCTGGACTGGGATGCCTTGGCCGACCGGTTGATTCCGTACGTGGCCGGACTCGGTTTCACCCACATCGAGCTGCTGCCGGTCAGCGAGCATCCCTTTGGCGGTTCCTGGGGCTATCAGCCGCTGGGGATCTACGCGCCTACGGCACGCCACGGTACACCGCAGGCCTTCGCAAGCTTCGTGGACCGCTGCCATCAGGCCGGCGTAGGGGTGATCGTGGACTGGGTGAGCGCCCATTTCCCCAACGATGCCCATGGCCTGGCCGGGTTCGACGGCACCGCGCTGTACGAGCATGCCGACCCGCGCGAAGGGGTGCACGCCGACTGGGACACGCTGATCTACAACTATGGCCGCAACGAGGTGGCCGCCTACCTGATCGGCAGTGCATTGGAATGGGTGGAGCGGTTCCACATCGACGGTCTGCGCGTGGATGCAGTGGCGTCGATGCTGTACCGGGATTACAGCCGAGCCGAGGGGGAATGGGTACCCAACGAGCAAGGCGGGCGCGAGAACCTGCAGGCGGTCGCTTTCCTGCGGCGGATGAACCAGACGCTGCGGGAGCGCTTCCCGGACGTGCTGGTGATTGCTGAGGAATCCACCGCGTGGCCGGGGGTGACCGCGCCGGTGGAGGAGGGCGGGCTTGGCTTCACCCACAAATGGAACATGGGCTGGATGCACGACACCCTGCAGTACCTGGGACGCGATCCGGTCCATCGCCCGCATCACCACAGCCAGATCAGCTTCGGCCTGGTCTACGCGTTCTCCGAGCGGTTCGTGCTTCCGCTATCACATGACGAGGTGGTGCACGGCAAGGGAGCGTTGCTGGCCAAGATGGCAGGCGAGCCAGCCCAGCGGCTGGCCCAGCTCCGCGCGTATTACGGTTTCATGTGGGCGCATCCCGGGAGCAAACTGCTGTTCATGGGCGGTGAGTTCGGCCAAGGCCATGAGTGGTCGCACGATGCGGCACTGGACTGGGTACAGGCGGCCAGCGGTGAGGGCCGGGGCCTGTCGCGCCTGGTGGGCGACCTCAATGCCGTGCTCCGCGCCGAACCCTCGCTGTATCGTGACGAGCGTGACGAGCGCAGTTTCGCCTGGAGCGTGGCCGACGACAACCGGAACAGCGTCTATGCCTTCATCCGCCGGGATCCTGCCGGCAGCGGCCGCACCCTGCTGGTGGTGAGCAACTTCACCCCGGTGCAGCGCGACGGGTACCGGGTCGGCGTGCCGCAACCGGGCCGTTGGACCGAACGTCTCAACACCGACAGCGGGTATTACGGTGGCGGCAATGCGGGAAACCTCGGTGCGGTGCATACCGAGCCGAGTCCGATGCATGGTCATGCCCAGTCGCTGCGGCTGACGCTGCCCCCGCTGTCTACGCTGTACCTGCAGGTTGAAGCATGACCACAGTGGCCCCGCGCTTGGGCGCATGGCCGGTGGCCGGCGAAGGTGTGGAGTTCCGCGTGTGGGCACCGGATGCAAGGACGATGGCGCTGTGCCTGCACGGCACCCAGCGGCCGATGCAACGCGACCCGGACGGCTGCCACTGGCTGCGAGTACCGGCATCGCATGGCGACCGCTACCGGTTCCGCCTGCCTTCCGGCCAGGACATACCCGACCCGGCCTCGCGCTGGCAGCCGGACGGCATCGACGGCGACAGCGCGGTGGTGCTGGATGCGGACGCGACGGGTCCTGCCTGGCACGGGCATGCCTGGCAGGACCTGGTGATCTATGAGGTGCATATCGAGGCCGGCGGTGGCTTTGCGGCGTTGACCGCGCAGCTGCCGATGCTGGCCGCGATAGGCATCACCGCCATTGAACTGATGCCGGTCGCGCAGTTTCCCGGGCAGCGCAACTGGGGTTACGACGGCGTGTTCCCGTATGCGCCGGCCCATGCCTACGGCGGGCCGTCAGCGCTGAGGGCCTTCATCGAGGCGGCGCACGACGCTGGGCTGTCGGTGCTGCTGGATGTGGTCTACAACCACTTCGGACCGCAGGGCAACCACCTGCGCGACTACGCGCGTGGGTTCTTCCGTGACGATCGCAGCACGCCGTGGGGCGAGGCCATCGACTTCCGCCAGCCCTGGGTGCGACGGTTCTTCATCGACAATGCGCTGATGTGGTTGCGCGACTACGGCTTGGATGGCCTGCGCCTGGACGCGGTGCACGCCATTGACGATGACCGATTCCTGCAGCACCTGGCCGATGAGGTACGCGCAGTGGCCCCGCACGCGCACCTGGTGCTGGAGAACGAGCGCAACCAGGCGCGGTGGCTGCGCGGCGCCTACCAGGGGCAGTGGAACGATGACTTCCACAATGCGCTGCACGTGATGCTGACCGGCGAGCAGGAGGGCTACTACGCGGCCTACGCCGGTCGCGCTGAAGCACTGCTGGCCCGCTGCCTGGCCGAGGGGTTCGCCTGGCAGGGCGAACCGGATCTGCGCGGCGATCCCCGCGGCGAACCCAGTGCCGACCTGTCGCCCGCGCGTTTCGTGGTATTCGCACAGAACCATGACCAGGTGGGCAACCGCGCTCTCGGCGAGCGCCTGTCGATGCTGACTGATCCCGCCCCGCTGCGCGCTGCACTGGCGCTGACCCTGCTGACGCCGATGATCCCGCTGCTGTTCATGGGCGAACCGTGGCAGGCGCAATCGCCCTTCCTGTTCTTCACCGACTACGCGCCGCCGCTGGACGAGGCGGTGCGCGAGGGGCGTCGCCGCGAGTTCTCCGGTTTCAGCGCCTTTGCCGACGCCGCCGCGCGCGCGCGTATTCCGGATCCGAACGACCCGGCCACCCTGCAGGCGTCGTACACGCCGCCGCCCGGCGATGATCCCTGGTCGCAGCACTGGCTGCGCTGCACGAGCGGGTTTCTGACCCTGCGCAGGCGCTATCTGCAGCCTGGTGTGCTGCAGGCGAGGTCGTTGGGTGCGCGCGTGCTGGGCGAAGGCGCGGTGCAGGCGGGCTGGCAGTTGCCATCTGGCCAGTGGTGGATCGCGATCAACGTGGGTCCGGTGCCGGTAGCGCATGCGGTGCCGGCCGGCGAGTGCGTCGTGGGGCCGGACGCTGCGGGGATGCTGCCGGCAGGCGGCGGCGTGGTTGCTTGTTGGGTTGCCGCATGAGTACGGATGCGGCGGTGCGGGAGGCGGCGCGCCGCGCGGGCCTGCTGGATCGCTGGACCGACGTGGCCGGTGTCGAGCGCGAGGTCGCGCCGGACGTGCTGCGCGCCGTGCTGGAGGGGCTGCAGCGGGATGCGGCACCCGAGCACGCAGGCCTGCGCACAGCGTGCTGCGGGCAGCTGCTGATGATGCCGGAGGCAACGGGCGCAGCGTGCTGGGTGGATGACCAGGGCACGGAGCTTCCCGCACGTGCCGACACGCGAGGGCGCTGGCGTGTGCCGGACCAGCCGGGCTACTGGCAGTGGTGCCAGGGCGGGCAGCAATGGGCGGTGGCAGTGGCGCCACAGCGTGCCTGGTGGCCGCAGGGCATGTTGCGCGGCTGGGGCCTGTCGGCACAGGTCTACAGCCTGCGCGCGCCCAGTGATGCCGGCATCGGTGACAGCGCCGGCTGCGCGCGGTGGAGCGAGCTGCTGCACCGCCACGGCGGCGACGCACTGGCGTTGAGTCCGCTGCACGCGGGCTTGCCACCGGGCCCGGGGTACAGCCCCTATTCGCCCAGCGACCGGCGCTGGCTCGACCCGCTGCAGGTATCCCTGCCGCAGGTACTGCCCGATGCTGCCAACAGCGTACTGGGCGGGGACGAAGCGCTGGCGGCGGCCGTGGAAGCAGGGACGGCCGCACGTCGCATCGACTGGCCGCACTCGGCGGCAGTGAAGTGGCGCTGGCTGCGGCAGGTTCGCCAATGGATTGCATCGCAGGCACCGGTGCAGCGCGCGCAGATCGAAACCTGGTGTGCCGTGCAGGGCGATCCGCTGCGGCACTATTGCCAGCATGCCGCCGACCCCCTCACCGGCAGCGCGGACGACCATGCGTTCGCGCAGTGGTTGGCACAGCAGGGGTGGGCGCAGGTACAAGCGATGCTGCGCGCCGAGGGCGCGTCGATCGGGTTGATTGCCGACCTGGCCGTGGGCTGCGCGCCGCAGGGCGTGGAGGCATGCACCGGTGGTGCTGATCTGCTGCAGGGACTTGAGCTGGGTGCGCCGCCGGACGCGTTCAATCCGCTTGGCCAGGCCTGGGGCATCACCAGCTGGTCCCCATTGGCGTTGCAGCGCGAGGGCTTCGCACCCTACCTCCGCGTGCTGCGCGCCGTGATGGCCGGCCGCGGCGGGCTGCGCATCGATCACATCCTGGGCCTGCTGCGGCTGTGGGTGCTGCCCCGTGGCGCGGGCGCCGGGCAGGGGGTGTACCTGCGCTATCCGTTCGATGATCTGATCAACCTGCTGGTGCTGGAGTCATGGCGGCATCGCTGCGTGCTGATCGGCGAAGACCTGGGCGTGGTTCCGCCGGGCATGCGCCAGCGGCTGGCAGCCCGGGGCATTCTGGGTATCGAGGTGCTGCCGTTTGCCCGCAACGGCGCGCGCTTCCTGCCGGCGCCGCAGTGGCGCCGCGATGCGGTGGCGATGCCCTCCACCCATGACCTGCCGCCGCTGGCCGGCTGGCTGCGCGGGCGTGACCTGCGCTGGCGTGCACGCCTGGGTGAGCTGGCGGATCTGCCCGCGGCACTGCGCGCGCGCGCAAGCGACGCGCAGGCACTGTCTGCGGTGGCCGGCGGCGCGGGCGCGCCGCTGGACGCCGGGGCGCTTTCACTGGTCGCCCACTCGGCGTCCCGGCTGGCGTTGCTGCCGCTGGAAGATGCGCTGGGCGGTCGCGCACAGGTGAACCTGCCAGGCACTGTCGACGGCCATCCCAACTGGCGCCGCCGCCTGCCGCCGACATGGGATGCTGACGCTGCCGATGCGCGCGTGGCGCGCCTGAGTGCCACGCGCCGCAGGGCCGGGCAATGACGGGGCTGCGTGCCACCGCGCGCCTGCAGCTGCACGCAGGCTTCGACCTCGGGGCGGCTGCCGCGCAGGTGCCTTACTACGCCGCGCTGGGCGTCAGCCACCTTTACCTGTCACCGATCGCTGCTGCGGTGCCCGGGTCGAAGCATGGTTACGATGGTATCGACCCGGCTCGCATCAATCCGGAACTGGGCGGTGAAGCGGCCTTCCGGCAGCTGGCGGAAGTGACGCGCGCGCACGGTATGGGCCTGATCCTGGACATCGTACCCAACCATCTGGCGGCGTCCCCGCACAGCCAGTGGTGGAGCGATGTGCTGATGCACGGGCGTCGAAGCCCGCACGCAGCGTGGTTTGACATCGACTGGGAGGCGCCGGGCTGCGAGGGCCGGCTCTGGCTGCCTGTACTGGATCGGCCGTTGCACGACGCCGTGCGCGACGGCGTGGTGCGCGTGGTGGCGGACAACGCGAGGCCCGTGCTGCGTCACCATGGGCTGGCATTGCCGCTGTCGCCGCGCAGCCATCCGCTGGAACCGGCGCAGTGGCCGGCGTGGGCCGAACGCTGCAATCGCAGCGTTGAGCGGTTGCACACGCTGCTGCAGCGGCAGCATTACCGACTGGCCTGGTGGCGCACGGCCGGCGATCAGGTGAACTACCGGCGCTTCTTCGATATCAACGAACTGGCCGCGCTGCGAGTGGAGCGCGAGGATGTGTTCGAGGCAGTGCACGCACTGCCCCTGCGGCTGGTACGCGAGGGCTGGGTCGACGGCCTGCGCATTGACCATGTGGATGGCCTGTCTTCGCCCGGTGCCTACCTGCACCAGCTGCGTGCGTCGCTCGACGCGGCCTGCGCGGCCGGCGGTCGTGACCCACAGTCAGTGAGCGTGCATGTGGAGAAGATACTGGCGGAGGACGAGCAGCTGCCCGATGGCTGGGCCTGCGACGGCACGACCGGCTATGACTTCATGGACCAGGTTGGTGCGTGGCTGCATGACCCGGCAGCTGCACCCGCGCTTTCACGCGCCTGGCAAGCCGCGAGTGGCGACGCGCGCAGCTTTGACGACTTGCAGCAGGGTGCCCGCGGCATGCTGCTGCGCACGTCACTTCACGCTGATTTCCAGCGGCTGCTGCGCAGCGCGCAGCAGGTTCTGCAGCCACGGCTGGCCGAAGCCGATATCGGACTGGCTGCGCTGGCGCGCGCATTGGCTTCAGTGCTGGGGCATTACCGCACCTACCGGCCCTATTCGCTGCAGGGGGCGGGCGAACGAAAGGCGCTGGCGGACGCCGCCGCGGCGGCACGCGAGGCGCTGGACGGTGCGGCACGCGCGGCGCTGGATCTGCTGCTGCGCGGGCTTCCGGGCGACGCGCTTGCCGATAGCGCGCTGCGCGTGCGCTTCGCTCAACTGGCCGCGCCGTTGAATGCCAAGTCGGTGGAAGACACCGGGTTCTATCGCTACTTCAGGCTGCTGTCGCGCAATGAAGTCGGCAGTGATCCGCAACGGCTGGGCATGGAGGGGCGCGAGCTGCTGGACCATGCCGCGGTGCGCTTGCGGCGCCATCCAAAAGCATTGCTCGCGCTGGCGACCCATGATCACAAGCGCGGGGCGGACAGCCGCGCGCGGTTGGCAGTGCTCAGCACCTGCACGACGGAGTGGCGGGCCGAGGTACGGCGCTGGAGCCGGATGGCGACCAAGGCCGGGATGCCGCTGCCATTGCCAGGCGCGGAGGCGTATGCGCTGTGGCAGGCGCTCGTAGCGGCGTGGCCGATGCATGGCGACCCGAGCGCCGACTTCGCATCGAGGATGGTGCAGTGGTCGATCAAGGCGTTGCGCGAGGGCAAACGGGTCAGCAGCTGGTCCGATCCGAACGTGGCCGTGGAGAAGGCCGCCGCGCAGTGGCTGCACGCACTTCTGGATGCAGCAGCATTGCAGCCGGTGCGGGAGGCGCTGGCGACCTTCGTGGCGCGCATCGCGCCGGCAGGCGCCAGCAATGGGTTGGCACAGCTGTGCCTGCAGCACTGCCTGCCCGGCGTGCCCGACCTCTACCAGGGCGGCGAAGGCTGGGACCTGAGCCTGGTGGACCCGGACAATCGGCGTGCCGTGGACTTTCCGGCGCGGCAGGCGTGGCTGCGCGACGCGCGCGCGTGGCCCGCGCTGCTGGAGGAGTGGCGGGACGGTGGTATCAAGGCATTACTGCTGCGGCAGTTGCTGGATTGCCGCCGCAGGCATCCGTGCCTGTTCCTGCGCGGCCAGCTGCATTGGCTATCCCTGCCTGCGCCCTCGCCCTGGCTGGCATTCACGCGCAGGCATGAGGCGCAGGTGCTGCTGGTGATCGTGCGGCGTGGTTCGCCCACCGCCATGCCCGGTCCCGGCCTGCGCACGGCGCACGAGGTCGGTACCGGCGTGACGCTGCGCGGGCTCCCAGCAGGCCCCATGCGCAACCTGCTGGACGGGCGCATCGAACATTTCAACGCAACCGCGGATGTGGGCAGGCTTCTGGCTGGCAGCCCGCTGGCAATATGGATCAACGAGGAGACAGGTAGGGATGGACAGCAGGGAACGACGGCAGCGGATTGAGGCACTGGCACACCAGATCTGGGAAGCAGAGGGTCGCCCGGACGACCAGCAGCAGCGGCACTGGCACATGGCCGAGCGGCTGGTGGAAGCCGAGATTGCCGCCGCGCGCGGCGAGGAGGGAAGCGATGGCCAGCCGTAAATGGGCACAGACCTCGCGCGTGCGCGAAGGGCGGCCCTTCCCGCTGGGTGCAACCTGGGACGGGCTGGGCGTGAACTTCGCGCTGTACTCACGGCATGCCACCCGGGTGGAGCTCTGCCTGTTCGACGCCCGCAACCGCGAAGTGGAACGCATCGCGCTGCCGGAATACACCAATGAGATCTGGCATGGCTACCTGCCCGATGTGAGGCCCGGACAGCGCTACGGCTACCGGGTGCATGGCCCGTATGCGCCGGAGGAAGGCCATCGTTTCAATCCCAACAAGCTGTTGCTGGACCCCTACGCCAAGCAGATCGTCGGCGAGCTGAAATGGGCGCCACACTTGTTCGGCTACACCCTCGGCCATCGCGATGGCGACCTCAGCTTCGACCGCCGCGACAGCGCCGGCTACATGCCCCGCTGCGCCGTGATCGATCCCGCCTTCAGCTGGGGCGCCGAGCGTGCGCCCGCCACGCCCTGGGACCGCACCGTGATCTACGAAGCGCACGTGCGCGGGTTGACCATGCAGCACCCCGGTGTTCCGCAGGCCGAACGAGGCACGTTTTCCGCGCTGCGCCATGATGCGCTGGTCGACCATCTCAGCGACCTTGGCGTGACCGCCATTGAGCTGCTGCCGGTGCATGCCTATGTGGATGACCAGCAGCTGCTTGAGCGTGGCCTGCGCAACTACTGGGGGTACAACACCATTGGCTTCTTCGCGCCGCAACCGCGCTACCTGTCGCTGGGTACGGTGGCCGAGTTCAAGCAGATGGTCGCGCGGCTGCACAATGCCGGGATCGAGGTCATCCTGGACGTGGTCTACAACCACACGGCCGAGGGCAACGAGCTGGGCCCCACGCTGTCGTTCAAGGGAATCGACAATGCCAGCTACTACCGTCTGGCCGATGATCGCCGCTATTACATCAACGATACGGGCACTGGCAACACATTCGATCTGACCAATGCCGGCGCGCTGCGCATGGTGATGGACTCGCTGCGCTACTGGGTGACCGAGATGCGGGTGGATGGGTTCCGGTTCGACCTGGCCACCATTCTCGGCCGCGAGCGGCATGGCTTCGACGCCTCGGGCAGCTTCCTCGATGCGGTACGCCAGGACCCGATCCTGAGCCAGGTGAAGCTGATCGCCGAGCCATGGGACATCGGCCCGGGTGGCTATCAACTGGGGCAGTTCCCGCCAGGCTGGGCGGAATGGAATGACCGCTTCCGCGATACGGTGCGCGCGCTGTGGCGCGGCGATGGCGGCCAGCTGCCGGAGTTCGCTACGCGTTTCACCGGCTCTGCCGACCTGTTCGAACATCATGGCAGGCGCCCCTCGGCGAGCATCAACCTGGTGACGGCCCACGATGGGTTCACGCTGCACGATCTGGTCAGCTACAACGATCGACACAATGGGGCCAACGGCGAAGACAACCGCGACGGGCATTCGCACAATCTTTCCAGCAATCACGGCGTGGAGGGCGACACCGACGATCCGGCGATCCTCTCCCTGCGCGCGCGGCAGATGCGCAACCTGCTGGCTACGCTGCTGCTGGCGCAGGGAACGCCGATGTTGCTGGCCGGCGACGAGTTCGGCCATTCGCAGCAGGGCAACAACAACGCCTACTGTCAGGACAACCCGCTGAGCTGGATCGATTGGGAGCGTGCTGCGGGACCCGCCGCCCAGGCCCAGGTCGCATTCGTGCGCCGCGCGCTGTCACTGCGCAGGCGCTACGGCCTGTTGCGCAGGAACCGGTTCCTGCGCGGTGAATACGATGAAGCACTGGGCCTGCGCGATATCGACTGGCGGCATCCTGATGGCCGCACGATGGAGGAGGCGGACTGGCATGATCCAGCGCTGCGGGCACTGCTGATTGTGCTGGACGGTCGAAGTCCCGACAGCGGCCTGCGCGAGCCTGGACGGCATGTCAGCCTTGCCCTGCTGCTCAACGCCGGGGACCAGCCGCAGCGGTTCCACGTGTCGGATGAGGCGCTGTCGTTCCGGCGCGTATTGCTGCAGACCGATGAGACGCCGGTGGAGCCGGACGAGGCGGGTGCCTGGACCCTGCCACCGCGCAGCCTGTGGGTGCTGGCGGCCAGCAGCAGCGGCTGACGGCAGCGCGTGCCCAAGCCATGCGGTCATCGATCGTCAGTGCCGGGCCGTGCCCGGCGCCCGTCCAGTCAGCTCATCAGATAGCGCAGTGCGCCGGCCGAGATCACGCCGATCAGCACCGTCGGCAGCATCGACAGCCGCGTGGCGGCCAGCAGGGTGATCGCCAGTGCGGCCAGGTCGGCGGGCTTGTCGGCGACGAAGTCCGGCGCGATCACCGAGATCAGCACGCAGCCCGGCGCGGCCTCCATCACTGTCACCGCACGCTGGCTCAACGTGCGGTTGCGCAGCGCGAGGAAGCCGACGATGCGGGTCAGGTAGGTGGCGGCAGCCATCAGCACGATGGTCAGCACGGAGGTCCAGTGGATCAGTCCGTTGAAGATCATGCTGCGTCCTCCGCCAGCAGCCAGGCAGCCGCCAGGCCGGCCAGGGCGCCGCTCGCCACGTACCACGCGCCCGGGATCAGCAGGTGGGTGGCAGCGGCCACCACCAGGCTGACCAGCCACGGCCGCGCCGCCTTCATGCCTTGCCACATGCCGCGCAGCAGCACCAGGAACACGGCGGGGAAGGCCATGTCGAAGCCGTAGGCGTGGATGTCGCCCAGCATCGGTCCGACGATCGCGCCCAGCGCGGTGCAGGCCACCCAGACTGTGTACAGGCCGGCTGACACGCCCAGGTAGTAGGCCAGGCTGAAGCCAAGCGCGCGGCGGCGTGCATCGGCCACGCCCATCGCCCAGCTTTCATCGCACATGAAGAACAGGGCCGGAAGCACCCGGCGGCGTGGCAGGTGCTGCAGGAGCGGGGCCAGGCTGGCGCCCATCAGCAGGTGGCGGCTGTTGACCAGCGCGGTGATCGCCACGATCAGGGCGATGTGCGGCGGCGAGGTCCAGAGTTCGACCGCCGCGAATTCCGAGCCGCCGGCGAAGTTGAGTCCGGTCATCAACGGCACTTCCAGTGCGCTCAGGCCCTTCTGGGCCGCTTGGGCGCCGAGTACCAGGGCGAAGGGAATGAAGCCGACCATTACCGGTACGGCGGCGCGCAGGCCTCGCAGGAACTCGGCACGCGGTGCGGTATCGCAGGTATCGGGCAGGGGAAGGGTGGTACGGGCGTCCATGGAACGGCACAGCGAGATGGGGGTGGTGGCTCATGCTAGCGGTCCGATCGCAAAATCGGGTTGCGTTGATGCCATTGGATTCGGGAATATTGAAATTGCATGCGGCCATCGCCGCCAATGGTGAAATGCAATGCAGTGCCAACTCGACAACCTTGATCGACGCATCCTTGACGCCCTGCAGCGCGATGGGCGCCTGCAGAACCTGGAGCTGGCCCGGCAGGTGGGCCTTTCGCCTTCGGCCTGCCTGCGGCGGGTGCGGTTGCTGGAGGAGGGCGGTTACATCGACCGCTACGTGGCCCTGCTGAATGAGGCCAAGGTCGGCCACGGCTTCACCGTGTTCGTGCGCGTGTGGCTGCGCGGGCAGGACGAAGACACCACCCATCACTTCATCAACAGCATCAAGTCTTTCCCGGAAGTTCTTGAATGCCATCTGATGGCCGGTGACTGCGATTTCCTGCTGCGGGTGGCGGTGGCTGACCTTGATGCCTACCGGCAGTTCCAGATGCAGCACCTGAACCGGATTGCCGGGGTGCAGAACACCAAGACCGAAATTCCGATGCAGCGGATCAAGCAGACGACCCAGCTGCCGCTTTGAGGGATGGGATTTGTGGCCGGGTTGCACCCGGCACCTGCGGCAGTGCCGGCGGCTGGCCGACAACCTCAGGAGCAACAGCAACAGCGATGCCTGGTGCGGCGAGGGGGTATCGCCGTCCTTTCTGCTCGAGTCATTGATTCCTGATGGGTGATCGGCTTAGCGGAGCCTGGCTCGACGTCGGTCGTAGGCGGTCATCGCAATGACATGTGGTCCGGGTACGGTTTGAGCCCGCTTGCGGGTCGAGCGCGGGCCGGGGCTCCGGTCGTGCCGCGCGTCCACTGCAGCTGCTGTCGCTGCCGAGGGTCATGTGTTCTACGTCAGGGGGCTGAATGGACACCATGCGATCAGAACGTGGAGGCTGGCCATCGCCGGATGGTTGCTGCTGCCCTATGCCGCTGTCGCACAGGACGGTGTTCATGCCTACGACATCCCTGCGCAGCCGCTGGAACAGGCGGTCGAGCACTTCAGCGTCATCAGCGGGTGGTCGGTGATGTACCCCGGTGACCTGGCCGCCGGTCGCAGCAGCCATGCGCTGCAAGGTGACCTGCCGCCGCTGCTCGCATTGCAGGCACTGCTGCAGGACTCCGGGGTCGAGGCCGAGGTGATTGGCGAACAGCGCGTGGTGCTGCGCCGTGGCGCCTCTAGCGCCGGCCGAGCCACCCTTGATGCTGGACTGCCCGACGCCGAGCGCCGGCGCCGTTATGGCGGCCTGCAGCAACGCCTGCGCGATGCGTTCTGTGGCGATCCCGACCTGGCTCCAGGTCGCTACGCCGCGACCCTGCGTTTCAGCGTTGGCAATGACGGCCAGGTGTACTCCCCCGAACTGCTATCCGGCAGTGGCAATGCGCGTCGCGATGCACGCCTGCTGCAGGCGCTGCAGGCGCTGACGCTGGCAGCCGATGCCGCCGCGTTGCCGCAGCCGGTGACGCTGCAGATCCGCCCTTCCGGCACCGACCACGACTGTGGCCGGCGTGCGCCCCTTCCATGACTTCAAGGATTCGAACATGAGCAACGGTGCGGCTGCGGCAGTTGACCTGATGGACCATCTTCTGGGCGCCTATGACGAGCTGAAGCGCCGGCTGGTGCGCAAGCTGGGTTCGGAGGAGCTGGCCGGCGATGCGCTGCAGGACACCTGGATGCGCCTGAGCGCGCGCCGTGACCGCCTGGACGCCGTGCAGAATCCGGTGGCCTACCTGCTGCGCATGGCCATGAACACCGTGATCGACCGCCAACGTGCCGACCATCGGCTGCTGAGCCTGGAGGAAGTGGACACGCTGATGGACATGGCCGACCCGTCACCGGGCGCGGCGCAGGCCGCCGAACTGGAGTTCGCGCTGGAAGACATGGTCGGGCTGCTGCAGCGCATGCCCGAGCGCCGGCGCCGCATCCTGCTGGCGATCCGCGTCGACGGCCTGCAGCAGCGGGATGTGGCCGATCACCTCGGTGTGTCGCTGCGGCTGGTGCAGCGCGAGCTGAAGGCAGCCCAGGACTACCTGGCCGAGCGCAGCGGGCAGGGGCGCCAGGTGCGGCTCTGAGCGACGGCATCCGTCTACACTTTGACGCCGAGCAGAACCCCGCAGCGTGCGGGTCCGGCATGAGCCCTCATGGATCCTGACGATCGCCCGCAACGCCCGCTGGATGCCGTCGAGCGTCAGGCCCACGCGTGGGTGGTGCGATTGACCTCGGGCGAAGCCACCGCCGCTGATGGGAGCAGGTTCCGCGCGTGGTGCGAGGAAGACCCGCGCCATCGCGAGGCGTTCGGTCGTGCGCGCCGGCAATGGGAGCAGGTACGCCTGGCGGGCGAGCAGTTACCCGCAGATGCACGGCAGCCTGTCGCGCCGACTGTCGCGCCGACACCGGCCCAGCGCTGGAGCCGCCGCGCCTTCCTCGGCGCCGCCATGGCGGCGCCGGCCAGCTTGGCCGTGGTGGCAGCGCTCCGCCCGCCGCTGGGGCTGTGGCCATCGGTGACGGCGATGGCGGCCGATTTCCATACAGGCTCCGGTGAACGGCTGCAGATCGCGCCTTCGCTGCAGTTGAAGATCCAGCTGGATACGCAGAGCAGCCTGCGCCGGCGCGCTGGCGCGCAGGGCGAAGGTTTCGAACTGATGCAGGGGCAGGCCGCGATCGAGGCCCGGGCCGGGATGCGCCTGGCGCTGTTTGCGGGGCCAGGCTGCGTGATCGCCGATGAAGGTGCGGTGCGCCTGGACGTGCGCAACACCCAGGGCCAGGTGCGGGTGACCTGCCTGCAGGGCAGTGCCCGAATCGAGCACCCGCAGGGCCGGCTGCAGCTGCAGGCCGGCCAGCAGACCCGGTACGACGAGCGTCTCAGTGGCGTGGTGGCCGAGGCCGTGGCTTCGGAAGTGAGTGCCTGGACCGAGGGCATGCTGGTGTTCCGCCGCGCACCGCTGCGTGAGGTGATGGCTGAGATCAATCGTTACCGCCGCGGCAAAGTGATGCTGGGCCAAACCGCGCTGGCGCGTGCGCCGGTGAGCAGGCGATTCCGCATTGATGATCCGGATGCGGCGCTGGAACAGCTTAGGTTGACGATGTCGCTCGCGCTGCGTCGCTTTCCCGGTGGTATTGCCGTCCTTGGTTAGATGAAGGCGCTGGCCGTGCGCACCGCGCAGGGCTGTTGCAAGCAAGGAGAAGCCAAGGATGCGCAATGAGACCATCGGCGTGGTGGATCTGCGCCGCAATCTGTCGGCGTTGCTGGAAACCACGCAGCAACGCCCCTTGATGGTGCACCGGTACGGCTCGCCGTGGGTGTGCGTGGTGTCCGACGCGCAGTGGCGGCAGCAGGCCGTGCTGCTGGCGTTCGAGCCGCAGGCGCATCCGCTGGCTATGCTGCTGCGGCTGCAGCAGCAGGTACTGCCGTTCTGCGAAACGGGTGCGCTGTCGCCTGCGGCGCTCGCTCGCGCGTGGCTGCTGATGCGCATGCACGGCCCTGCTGGGTTACAAGCGCATCGAAGCCGATGCGCTGCCCGATGCCTACAACGATCCGAACTTCCACCTGGGTGGTACCAATGCCCGTGGCTACTACGTGGGCGGCGCCTACGCGCTGGACGCGCGCAGCTGGATCAGCGGCAAGTGGATGGCGGCCAAGGAAGTGTCCGGCGCGCCGTTGTCGATCGATGTGTTCCAGCTGGAATTCAACACCGGGTTCTGAGTGGTGGGCGTGATGGGGATCACGTAGTACGTGGCGGGGGCGCAGCGATGCGCCCGTCTAAGGAAAGGAGACCACGCGTTGTTCAAAAGGAGGAGTGGATGAGCCGTCGCAAACTGTTCGAGAGTCCCGAGCCGTCCAGCCAGTCGTTGGGCATCGGGCCGGCCTACGTGTCGGTGGAGGGGCTGCGCCAGCACCTGGCGGAGTTCCTGCTCTATGCCGGCCGACCGGTGGTCATCATGCGCGGACGCAGCGAAGTGGGCTATTTCCTGCCAGCGCGCTGCTGGCGCCAGCGCGACGACGATCCGCTGGCGGCTGTGGCCGCCGACCAGGTGCTGGCGGCGGCCGGGTTCCAGGCCGAGGACATCCAGCAGGTGGAACAGGAGTTCAACGCCATGCGCCAGCGCACCGTGCTGCATTCACGGCGCTGAGCGGTATGTGGAGCCGAGCCCACGCTCGGCTTCCCGTTGCGCGAGGTTCCAGATCCACGCGATACGTGGATGCAGGAACTTGCCGCCTGCGGCCGCGCAGCCCACAATCCACGTCCGGACCGTCGCCATCACGCCCATCATTCCCCGGTCCGGCCTTGGCACCTATGTCTCCCAATGCCCTGGCGTTGGTCGAGCTGCTCATCCGCGAGCGCAGTGCGTTGTCTCGCTTCATCGCGCGCTACCTCGACCCGGCCAGCACCGAGGACACTCTGCAGAACCTGTACCTGAAGGCCAGCAGTGTGCCCGGCGATCCGCCCATCCTGGAGCCTCGCGGCTATCTGTACCGCATGGCCTACCACCATGCGCTCAACCGCAGCCAGGCCGATGCCCGCGAGCGGCGTGCGATGGCCGAGTACGCCGTCGACATGGCCGAGGCACGCGGCGATGGCGAGGCGCAGGCACTGGACCAGGCGCAGCTGCGCGAGATCACCCGAACCATCCTCGCCCTGCCGGCACAGGTGCGCGAGTGCTTCGTGCTCAACCGTTATCTGGGCCTGAGCGAGCGGGAGATCGCCACGCGACTGGGAATCTCCAAGAGCCTGGTCGGTAAGCATGTGCTGCGCGCGGCGCTGCGGATCCAGCAGCACCAGCAGGGAGCGCGTCGATGAGCGGCGATTACCGTGGGCAGATCGCCCCCACCGTTGTCACAACAGGAAAGCGCACCCGTTCGTGGTGCGGCAGGCGACAACCATGACTACGTCCGAACCCTCGCCGCGTCAGGCCAGGCAGGCGTTGCGCTGGGTGATCCGGTCCAGTGCAGGCCTGCTGCCGGAACGCCAGCAACGAGCCCTGCAGCGATGGCTGCAGGCCGATCCGCGCCATGCGCTGGCCTGGCGCCGGCAGCAGGCGTTCTGGCAGGGGCTGGATGCGGCCGGGCCGGAGGTGCTGGCCGCGCTGCCGGAGCTGACCGCGGACCGCCAGGGGCTGCGCCTGATCGCGCCGCGTCGGCGCTTGCCATGGCTGCTGGCCTCGGCCGCGGCAGTGGTGATGATGGTCGCGGCCGCACCGCATGCGCTGCTGCTGGCGCGTAGCGACCTGCGCAGCGGCGATGCGCCGTGCGTGGCGCGGCTGGACGATGGCAGCACCGCGGTTCTCGACGCCGGCACCGCGCTGGCACTCGAGTTTGACGACCAGCAGCGACGACTGCGCCTGCTGCGCGGCCAGGCCTGGTTCCAGGTGGCGCATGAGCGGCGGCCGTTCCAGGTCGACGCTGGCGGTGGCCAGATCCTGGATATCGGCACCGCCTTCAGCGTGTCGCTGCAGGGCGCCACGATCATCACCCAGGTCAGCGAGGGCGTGGTTGATGTACGCCCCGGCGACGGCAGCGTGCAGCGCCTGCGTGCCGGACAGATGCGCGCGTTCCGTGACGGGCGCTGGCTGCAGCCGCTGCGGCGGGCTGCGCCGGAGGCGATGGCGCCGTGGCGGCGCGGTGAGGTGGCGATCGACGACCAGCCGGCCGCGCAGGCGATCGCCGATCTTGCCCGCTACCGGCGTGCGCCGGTATGGGTGCTGAGCGGGCAGGGCGCACGCGTGCGGGTCAGTGGCCTGTTCCATCTGCAGCAGCCGGAGACGGCCATCGATGCGGTGGCCACGCAGGCAGGCCTCCGGGTGCAGCGCTTGCCCGGTGGTGTGTTGCTGGTGTGGTGAAGCACCTGCGGAGCATGGATGAGCCGGCTGCATGAAAAGAACATGAAAAAACCGTGGGCAGTCGCTGCGCCCCATTGTCTGTAGAGGTATAGCCAGAGCGAAACACCGTTTCTCCTCAAGCCACAGACGCCACCGGCACCGGATGTACCGCTGGTCCCGCCCCGCTTGAGGAGTTGCTGCCCATGCCTTCCACGGCATCTGCCTGTCATCGCCGCGCCACCGTGCTGGCCCTGGCCATTTCCATCGCTCTGTTGCCGCTGGCCTGGGTGCCGGCCGTGCAGGCACAAGCGGCGGCCGCCGCGCCACTGCGCACGTACGCCATTCCGGAGCAACCGCTGGCCGATGCGGTGCGTGCCTTTGGCCGCCAGGCCGACGTGCAGGTGGTGTTCCGCAGTGATCTGGTCGAAGGCCATCGTTCCAGTGCGGTGCAGGGCGAGTACAGCCAGGTGCAGGCCCTGCAGCAGCTGCTGCGCGGCAGCGGTGTGCGCGCACAACGCGGCATGGACGGCACCTGGACCCTGCGTGCCGCAGCGGAGGCCGGTGAAGGGGAAGGGGTGCGGGTGACCGGCACCCTGGACGTGGCCGGCCGCCTGCAGCCGGAAGGGGGCGAGGCCCGCGATCGGCGCGGCTACGATGATGTGTTCGCGCTGGACCTGACCACGGCGTATTCGGGGCGCGACCGGGTGGAGCGCTACCGCGGCTCCAATCCGGCCGACGTGGTCAAGGATCTGGTCGGCGTGTTCAGTGGTGATGCGCGCAACAGCGGCGCCCTGGACATCAACATCCGCGGCATCCAGGGGCCGGGACGGGTGCCGGTCAGCATCGACGGGGGCGAACAGGCGCTGACCGTCTGGCGCGGCTACAACGGCGTCAGCAACCGCAACTACATCGATCCCAACCTGATTGGTGGCATCCAGGTCATCAAGGGGCCAGGGCTGGTGCGCGATGTGCACAGCGGGATCGGTGGCGCGCTGGTGATCAAGACCATCGACGTCGATGACATCGTCGCTGCCGGCGAGCGCTTCGGCGGGGAGCTGAAGATCGAAGGCAGCAGCAATGCGGTGGCGCCTCGCCTGCCGCGCCTGCACACCGGTGAGGACTACCGCACGGTGCCGGGCTTCCCGCAGGGCTCGCCAGCCTCCCCCTACGATGACCGCACGCTGGTGGTGCCGGTGAAGTCGCGCAGCGGCAACAATCCTTTCGACGGCGAGGACCAGGCCTGGCGCCTGGCGCTCGGCTACCGCGGCGACACCGTGGACCTGATGGCCGCCTATGCCTGGCGCAAGCGCGGCAACTACTTCTCCGGCGGCAAGGGCAGCGCTTACTACGACCAGGAACCGCGGGAACAGTTCGAGTACCAGGGCATCGACTACATCACCACGCTGGCGCGCTATTTCAAGCCCGGCGATGAAGTGCCCAACACTTCAAGCGAGCAGGAATCGTGGCTGGTGAAGGGGACGTGGCAGATAAACGACGACCAGCAGCTGAAAGCAACCTGGCGGCGCACGTTGTCGCACTACGGCGAGATCATGCCGTCGCGCATCCTGTCAGCGCCGGACTACGGCCGCATCCAGTGGCCGCTCAGCCGCGTCGACTCCGATGCCTGGAACCTGGAGTACCGCTGGCAGCCGGCCGGCAGGCGCTGGCAGGACCTGTACGCCAACCTGTGGCGCACCGAAACGGAGAGTGATACCTACACTGCAGGCGGCTTTCCCAATTTCGCACCGGGCAATCCGGCGTGGAATCCCGGGGTCAGCCCGATCCTGCGCAACACCGCACTGGGCAACGCGCGCAATGATCGTACCGGCCTGGCCCTGAGCAACCGCTTCGCGCTGCATTCCACGCTCGACCTGACCGTGGGTGGCAACTGGCAGTACGAGAAGCTCGCGTCGCGTGACCCGTACTTCGGCACGACCGATGGCTGGCGCATGTTTCCGCGTGCCGGCCGCCGCCAGGAGGGCGAAGGCTACCTCAACCTCGAATGGCGACCGGTTGAGTTCCTGACCCTCAACGCCGGCGTGCGCTACAGCCGCTACTGGGCCTTCGATGACTTCCTGCAGGCGCATCCGGAGCTGCTGACCAAGGGCGTGGGCAGCAAGGAGGCCACCTACCGGGTCAACGAGCTGCCCGAGCGCCCGGCCAGCCTGCAGGCGGAGATCGATGCGCTGCAGGCCGACCGCGAGTTCTGGGAAAGCATCGGCATGGGCTGGGTGGTCGATGATGCACTGCGCGGCCTGCTGGCCTACTACGAAACCCCGCAAGCGGTAGAGCACCGGGTGCCGTGGTTGCCCGATGCCAACGGCAACTATGCGCGTGCGACCAACCCCTGCCTCAACGGCCAGGTGGCTGCCATTCCCGGCGTGCTGCCGGTCTACCCCGGCAGCGACCTGGTCTGCACTATCGGCAACACCATGCAGACGCGGCCTGTGGACGGGCGCAATGATCGCCAGCGTGATCACGCGTGGCTGCCCACCTTCTCGGCCACGGTGAACCTGTCCAGGTCAGCGCGCGTCTACCTGCGCTACAGCGAAGCGGTGCGTTTCCCGAGCATGTTCGAAAGCACCATCGCTTTCTCCAGCAGCCTCAATCCGCTGTACACCCTCAAGCCCGAGCACGCCCACAACTACGAGCTGGGCTACGTGCACAACCTGTCGGGTCTGTTCGGCAACACCGCCGATGCCGATGTCAAGCTGGCCTACTACGTGCACAAGACCCGCAACGTGATCGAACGCGATGCGTATTTCCGGTTCGACAACATCGACAAGCAGACCATCCGTGGCATCGAACTGCAGGCACGCTTCGACAATCGTCGCTTCTTCACCGACCTGGGCATCTCGCGCACGCTGGAAAACAAGGTCTGCGACGAAAGCAGCGCCGTCCTGCTTGACGCCAACCGCGGTTTGGTGCCGAACTGCGTGCAGGATGGTTTCGTCAGCGGCTACCTGCTGACCCAGGCCATTCCGAAACTTTCGGTGAACTGGTCGCTGGGCACGCGCCTGTTTGACGAGCGCCTGGAACTTGGCAGCCGCATCGTCCACTACCGGCGCCACGACAACCCCGATCTGCAGGCCTACCGCGACCGGTTGCTGGCCGGTGGCAGCAGCCTGCTCTGGCAGAACGTGCCGTTCACCTGGGGCAACATCACCACCGTCGATGCCTATGCGCGCTGGCGCTTCAGCAACCATGCCAGCGCCGAGCTGGTGGGCAGCAATCTCGGCAACCGCTACTACGTCGATCCGGCCACGCGCTCCACGCTGCCGGCGCCCGGCCGCACCCTCAAGCTCGGCATCACCGCGCGCTTCTGACCTGCCGCTTTCAACCGTTGTACCCGTAGTTCCCACAACCCAAGGAGCAATACCATGAAGATGATCTCCCGCTCGGTGCTCGCCGTTGCTGCCACCTTTGCCCTGGCCGGTGCCGCGCATGCCGCTGACATCGTCGGTGCGGCCAGCCCGGTGACCGACGCCGAGCTGTACGTTGCCGTCGGCGAATCGCAGGTCAACGGTGGCCCGCACCAGGCAGGCAAGGCCGGTATCGGCGTCGGCACCGTCTCCAACGCCAAGCCGGTCGATTTCCAGGGCCTGAGCCTGTACTCGGGCACCACCACCGTCAATGGCACCGCCGTGCGCACGCTGGCCATGCCGATCACCGGTGCACCGGGCAGCCATGCTGGCATGGGCCACTTCAACTTTGTCAAGGTTGGCAGTGGTGACGTGTGGTTCGGCGAATGGTCCAAGGATGGCGCCGCCGGTGGCTTCAACAACCGACAGGTGTACTTCGCTGGTGACCGTGCCGGCACCACGCTGCCGGCCGGTGTGGCCACCTACAGCGTGGCGGGCCTGAACAAGTTCAACGGCAGCAATCTGCTGTCGGGCACCTTCCGCGCCAACTTCGGCAGCGGCACCCTCCTCGGCGGCCTGACCGGTGGCGGCCTGTCGATCAACGTCAACGCCAACATCAACAGCGCCACCGCCTCGTTCGCCGGCACCGCTACGGCCAACGGCAGTGTCACCGGCACCACCCACGGCCAGTTCTTCGGCGCCAACGCGGCCGCCCTGGCCGGTATCGCCACCTTCAGCGGCAACAGCCAGTACGACACCGCCTTCGGCGGCAGCAAGAACTGATCGCCACGCCCCTGACGGGGCAGGGCAGGGACAAGCCGCGATCCGCCAGTCCCTGCTTAGGCCCGTTGTACGCCCCACACGGATCGACCATGCGCCACCCCATCTTCGTTCTCGTTCTGCTGCTGGCCGCCGCCGATGTGGGCGCCCAGCAGGACGATCTGCGTCGTGTTCTTGAGCAGGGCAGCGAACTGCGCCACCAGCAGCAGGACCAGCAACGGCTGCAGCAGGCCGAATCGCAGCGGCCGACCATCACCATCGACGGCCAGACCCTGCGCGTGGAGCGCACCGTCGACGACCTCGGCCAGGCCCTGTACCTGTCGCTGCAACAACAGCAGTGGCAGGCCGCCGCCGCGTTCCTGAGCGAATACATTGAACTGCCCGGGCACGACCCGTTGCTGCGCCACTATGCGCAGGGCGCGTTGGCGCGGGTAGCCGGTGACCACGCGCGGGCCGCACGCGAATACCAGCGCCTGCTTGCCAGGCAACCGGATTTCCTGCCAGCGCGCCTCGAACTGGCGCGTGTCTACGCCGAGGACCAGCGTGACCACGAAGCCGTGGCACTGTTCAGCGTGATCGCCGCCGACATCAATCGTGATGATCCCGCCACGGCTGGCGTACGCGCGCGCGTCGACGGCTATCTGACCGCGCTGCAGGCACGGCAACGCTGGAAGGGCGCGCTGGCAGCCGGTACTGCGTGGAGTGACAACACCAACCGCAGCTCGGCCAGCCGCACCTGCTTGTTCGGCGTCGGTGCGGACTGCATCATCGAGCGCAAGTTGCCGGATGCGCAACGCGCTGCCGGACTGGACTACGACGCCAACCTCGAACGGCGCTGGGCATTGTCGGGTCACCACGGCCTGTACGTGCGCGGGCTGGCGTTCGGCCAGGCCTGGCGTGGGCACAGCGCCTACAACGAACTGAGCGCCAGCGTGCAGGCTGGCTACAGCTGGCGCAGCGCCCGCCACACCGTGCGGCTCGCGCCCAGTTACGACTACCAGGCACTGGGCAATCATCCATTGCAGGGTGGCAGCGGTGTGCACGGTGAATGGCAGTACGCGCTTGATGCACGCAGCCTGCTGAAGCTGGAGGCCGACTGGAAGCGGCAGCGCTACCGGCAGCAGGGGCTGGCCGACAACTACGATGGCGAGCTGGCCGCCCTGTACGCGACCTGGTTCCGTGCACTGAACCCGCGTTGGACCGTGTTCGCCGGTGTCGACCTGACCGACAGCAGTGCCGCCGACGCCGCCAACGGCTACCGCCAGCGTGGCATCCGCCTGGGCCTGGCACGGCAGTGGAGCGGCACCACCGCCACCGTGTTCGCATCGCTGCGCGAGCGCGACTACGATGCGTGGAGCCCGCTGCTGGAGGCACGCCGCCAGGACAGCGAACAGAACGTGATCGCCATCGTGCGCAGCGAACGGTTGGCGGTGGCTGGCCTGGTACCCAGCCTGAGCCTGCGCTACGCGCGCATCGACAGCAACGTCGGCTGGCTGTACAGCCATGACCGCAGCCTGCTCAGCCTGAAGTGGGAGCGGGCCTTCTGAGACGGCGCCGACCATGCATGCACGTCCGGGGTGAATGGCGCGTGGTGGCGTTCGCCATCGATCGTCACGCCCCCTTGTAACCCGTTTCGCGCATCCTGCCCACATTGCGGCGAGGCATGCTGCGGGTACGGAGGAGTGCAGGGCGTGCGGGAAGCAGGTAACAAACCAGAGGGCCTGAACGGCCTGCGTGTACTGGTGGCAGAAGATGAATTCGCCATCGCGATGTTCCTGGTCGACTATCTGGAGCTGAAGGGCGCGGAGGTGGTCGGGCCGGCCGGTGATCTGGCGGCGCTGGGCAAGCTGGTCGACACCCAGCCGATCGATGTCGCCCTGCTGGATATCAATCTGGGTGGCGAACAGGTCTATCCGTTGGCCGATCGGCTCGCTGCGGCCGGCACTCCTTTCCTGCTCACCTCCGGTTACGACGACAATCTGCCCAGCCGCTTCGCCGAGGCTCCGCGCTGTACCAAGCCGTATCACATCGAGGCCCTGGTCCAGCAATTGGCTGCACTGGTGGCAGCACCGCAGGCTTCTGCGGGCATCGCCTGATTGCGCGGCATGGCGCGGTCGAGCCAAGGCATCCACGTCGCGAACCCGCGTGCGGCGATGCCGCCAGCGATGCACGCGCAGGCGCGTCACGAGGGCATGGCCGCGCGTATCGCCCGCCATGACTGGGCGGGTACACCGCTGGGCGCCATCGAGGGCTGGCCGCCGCACTTGCGCGCTACCGTCGACCTGATGCTGGCCCACGGCTTCCCGATGATCGTGCTGTGGGGCGAGCAGCTGGTGCAGCTGTACAACGATGGTTATGCCGAAGTGTTGGCCGATAAGCATCCCGGGGGGCTCGGGCAGCCGACGCGCGAGTGCTGGCCCGAGGTGTGGCACATCAACGGCCCGCTGTACGCCCGCGTCTGGCAGGGCGAGACGTTCACTTTCGCGGACAAGCTGTACCCGCTGGTCCGTCACGGGCAACTGCAGGACGTGTGGTTCACGATCAGCTACAGCCCGATCCGTGGCGATGACGGCCACATCAACGGGGTGCTGGTGACCATGTTCGAGACCACGGCGGCGCACAAGGCGCTGCTGGCCCGCGATCGCGAGGAGCAGCGCCGGCGCGAGAGCGAGCGGCGCCTGGAGCTGGCCTTCAAGCTGCTGCCCGTAGGGCTGTGCATCGTCGATATGCAGGGGCGCATGCTGCTCAGTAATGACCAGATGCGCGGCTATCTGCCGAGCGGCAAGGTGCCGTCGGCCGACGCCGAGAACCAGTATCGCTGGCGCGGCTGGCACGCGGACGGCACGCTGATCGAACCCCAGGACTTCGCCATCGCGCGCGCCATGCGCGGCGAAACGCTGGTGCCAGGGCTGGAGTTCCAGTACCTGCACGACGATGGCCGAGCGCGCTGGACGCGGGTGGCGGCGGCGCCACTGCGCGATGGCGACGGTGAGGTCAGTGGTGTATTCGCCATTGCGGTGGACATCGACGACCTCAAGCGTGCCACCGAGCGCCAGGCGGTGTTGCTGGCCGAACTGCAGCACCGCGTGCGCAACATCATGTCGACCATCCATGCCATTGCCTGGCGCACCCGCGAGTCGGTCGGCAGCGTGGATGACTACGCCGAACGGCTGTGCGCGCGGCTGATGTCGCTGGCGCGCACGCAGAGCCTGCTGACCCGGGGCGCCAATGCCGGCGTCTCCCTGCGCGGCATGCTGGACGAAGAGATTGCGGCGCAGACACCCGCGGCAGCCGCCTATCGGTTGCAGGGCGAGGACGTGCTGCTGCCGCCGAAGGCCGCCGAGGTGCTGTCACTAGCGATCCACGAGTTGGCCAGTAACGCATTGCGGCATGGCGCGCTGACCCATGAAGACGGTCGTATCGATGTCACTTGGCACCTGCAGGTGCAGGACGGCGGGCCTTGGCTGGGCCTGCACTGGTGCGAGCGTCATGCCGCGATCGACGGCTGGGAACTGCCGCAGCAACGTGGCCTTGGGCGGGCGCTGATCGAGCAGCGCGTCCCCTACGAACTGGCCGGCAGCGGCGAGCTGCGCTTCGGTCCCGAGGGGGTGGACGCGTGGATCCGCTTCCCGCTGCGGCAACGCGACAGCCTGTTGCAGACCGACGCGCCGCGGGCCTGAACGGCCGGGCAGGGGCCTGAACGCGCATTTATTCCCAATTGGGCCAAATTGGGGATAATGGCCTCAATCTTTCCTGCCTGGAGCCGTGTCATGACCCTGCCGCTGGATCTGCCTGGCCTTGAGAAGGCCCCGGCCTCGTCGGTGAAGACCCGCGGCTGGCCGAGCCTGATGCGCACCGTGCGTGAAAAGCAGGCGCTGGTCATCACCAACCACAATCACCCCGAAGCGGTGATCGTGGACATCCGCACCTACCAGGAGCTGCTGGCCAAGGCGGCTGGCGGGGATGCTGGTGAACGCAGCGAGGAACTGCAGCGGCTGCGCATCGAGTTCGATCAGGCCCTGGCCAGCCTGCAGCAGGGCGAAGGGCTGGGCAAGGTGCTGGGCCAGCCGATCCGGCGCGGCCGCAGGGTCACCCTCGGCCGTCCGCTCTGACCGATGGCGCGGATCCTGGTGCTGGCCGGCGTCAATGGTGCCGGCAAGAGCTCGCTGCTGGGCACCTGGCTGGAAGCCGAAGGGCTGAGCTGGTTCAACCCGGATTCGTTCACCCGCCGCCTGGTCGAGGCTGGCCGGCCGCTGCCCGAGGCCAATGCCGAGGCATGGCAGGAAGGCACGCGGCGCCTGCGCCAGGCGATGGCCGATGGCACCGACTTCGCATTCGAGACCACGCTGGGCGGCAACACCATTCCGCGGCTGCTGCGTGAGGCCTGCACACAGCACCAGGTGGCGATCTGGTTCTGCGGGCTGGCATCGGTGGAGCTGCACATTGCCCGCGTTGCCGCGCGGGTGGCGGCGGGCGGGCATGACATTCCGGTCGAGAAGATCCACGCCCGCTTCGACTCGGCACGCGAGAACCTGCTGGCGCTGTTGCCGCACCTGGCCGAACTGCACGTGTACGACAACAGCGCCCCGGCCGATGCCGAGGGCTGTGTCGAACCGCTGCCGGTGCTGGCGATGGCCAATGGCCAGCTGCAGTACCCGGTCTCGGTGGCCGAACTGCTGCACACCCCGGACTGGGCCAAGCCCATCGTCATGCGCGCGATGGCGTTGAACACCGCCGGGTAGGTCCACGCCACGCGTGGATGACGTATCGCCGCGCCCATGCTCGGCTGAACGCTCGAAAAGCAGCCGAGCGTCGGCTCGGCTCTACACGGAACGTTCGGCCTGCGGCTCGCCACCTTCCGGCAACGGCGGCAACGCCGGGTCCACCGTCACCGGCACATCGCTCTTCAACAACGCCGCCGCTTCCTTCTCGCTGCCCACTGCCGGCGGTGAACCGCGCAGCGGCAAGCCGGCGGTTTCCTTCACGAACAGCATCGTCACCAATCCGATCACCGCCGCGCCCATCAGGTAGTAGGCCGGCACCAGCGGGTTGCCGGTACGCTCCACCAGCCAGGCGGTCACCAGCGGCGTGCTGCCACCAAACAATGACACCGACACATTGAACGCGATCGAGAGCGCGCTGTAGCGCACCGGGGTATAGAACAGCGCCGGCAGCGTGGACGGCATCGAGCTGGTGAAGCACACCAGCGCCAGGCCCAGCAGCATCAGCCCAAGGAAGATCAGCCAGTCATTGCCACTGCCCACCAGCAGCAGGCACGGTACCGCCAGCACCAGCAGCGCGATGCACGCGCCGATGATCATCGGCCGACGGCCCAGCCGGTCACTGAACAAGCCGCCGACGATGTTCAACGGCATCATCACCAGCATCACGATGATGATCAGCAGCAGGCCCTTGCTCTCGGCATAGCCCATCGTCACGCTCAGGTAGCTGGGCATGTAGGTCAGCAGCATGTAGTCGGTCACGTTGAACACCAGCACCAGGCCCATGCACACCAGCAGCTGGCGGCCATGCACCTGGAACAGCGCAGCCAGCCCGGGGCGATCATGCTCGCGCTTCTCGGCTTCCTCGGCGAAGGCACGGAAGGCCGGGGTTTCCTCCAGTTTCATGCGCATGTACAGGCCCAGCAGGCCCAGCGGGCCGGCCACCAGGAACGGAATGCGCCAACCCCAGTCCAGCATCTGGTCGCTACTGAGCAACATGTGCAGCGCGGTCACCGTGCCGGCACCAGCGATGTAGCCGCCCAGCGTGCCGAACTCCAGCCAGCTGCCCATCAAACCACGGTTGCGGTCGGTGGAATACTCGGCGATGAAGGTCGCCGCACCGCCATACTCACCGCCGGTGGAAAAGCCCTGCACCACGCGCGCCAGCAGCAACAGCACCGGCGCCCAGATGCCGATGCGCTCGTACGAGGGAATCAGACCGATGGAGAAGGTGCCCAGCGCCATCAGGATCATGGTGAACGCCAGCACCTTCTGACGGCCATAGCGATCCCCCAACGGGCCGAACACCAGGCCGCCCAGCGGCCGCACCAGGAAAGCCACCGTGAACGTCGCGAACGCGGCGATCACCTGCGCGGTGGGATTGCTGGAGGGGAAAAACACCTGGCCGATGGTGACGGCGAGATAGCCGTAGACACCGAAGTCGAACCACTCCATGGCATTGCCCAGCGCAGCGGCGCCGACGGCGCGCTTGAGCATGGGCTTGTCGACAACGGTGATCTCATCGACCTTCAGGTGGCGGCGACGTTTGAACCAGCCGAAATGGGCATGTGCCTCGGGTGTGTCCTGCATGGGGGCTCCCTTGGTAGCGTGGTGTGTGGGGAATGGGGCGGTGTGGTGTGTCCCGGAAATCGGAAACGGCGATGCTGGCGCAACAGGCGCAGGGCATCGGAGTGGTGGGCCATCACGGCCGGAAATGCGCGCCGGCGGACGCCAGGCACGGCCAGGCACTGCCTGCGCAGTGAAAACGCGCGATGCCATGCTCCGGCACCGCTGGCGGTGGCGCGGCAGGCGCTGCAGTCAGGAGAGTGCGGGGCAGGTGCGCCGAGGGGTCAGGCGGACCAAGGTCCTGCGGGTGTCATCCGCCAGGATCCAGTGCGCGGCAGTGGAGTTCCAGGGCGGGTGCAGGCGTGGAAAGCGAAGCGCCGGTCGGCAGTGCTTCCCACGTAACCGGTACACCCGTTACGTAGTGCTTCGTGTCGATCATCACGCCATCATACCGGCACCGCCGTGAGCGTGCAGCGAAGCGGGCGCGACCGGACCCGGTGTTCCGCGCGGTTTTCCACGTGTTTCGCCCGCAGGATGAACACGATGACGCCGCATCCACGGCGCGTGGTCACGCTGATGACAAGCGCGCTTCTACGGTTGACCTGCACACCACAGGAGCAGACCATGACCCAACGCATTCCAGAAGGTACCTTGATCATCGTGGCCAACGGCGGCTCTGCGCGTGTCTTCACCAACGTCGGCAGCGACCACACGTTGACCCTCAAGCAGCAGGGCGAGCTGACGCTGCAGGACCTGAGCGCCGAAGGCGTGTCCGGCCAGGGCCCATCGGGCTCGGTACCGCCGGACATGTCACCGTCGCAGTTGAACGAGGCCACGTTTGCAAAGCAGGTGGCCGAGCAGATCAACGACGACGCACTGCATGGCCGCTATGCGCATTTCGTGCTGGTGGCCGACCCGACCACGCTGGGCCGCATTCGTCCGCTGCTGCACAAGGAAGCGCAGGCACGTTTGTTGCACGATCTGGCCAAGGATCTGACCAACGCCCCGCTGGATGATATCCAGCGCGCTCTGGCCGCCTGACGGCCATGCCGTTCCTGCGCGACCACGCCGCCATTGAGCCGCCGCTGGCGGATGTCGAGGGCATCCCGGGGTGGTTGCTGCTGGAATTCGGCGCCCCGTGGTGCGGTCACTGTCAGGCCGCACAGCCGGCACTGCAGCAGTTCGTGGATGCACACGAACTGCTGCACCTGAAGGTTGAGGACGGCAAAGGCCGGCCGCTGGGTCGCGCATTCAAGGTCAAGCTGTGGCCTACGGCCGTGCTGCTGCATGACGGTACCGAAGTCGCCCGTGTAGTGAGGCCGCAGACCATGGCCGACCTCCAGAGCCTGGCGGCCGCGCTCCCGGATTGAAACAGGGAGTGTCGGCCATTGGCCGGCACCACATGCAGGCCTTCCACCGGCCGCCGCCTCCGTGCGACGGCCCGATGTCCATACGCCTCACCAGCGGTAATTCACCCCCAGCTGCGCGCTGGTCTGGTGGTAGCCCTGGCCCTGCTGCCGCGCGATGCCGGCCCAGATGCCCACACCGCTGCCGAACTTCACCGAAGCACCGAAACTGAACTCGCCGCGGCTGCGCGGGATGCGTGCATCCACCACCTCGCCGTCCATGCTGATCTGCGACTCGGCGCGGGTATGCAGCCAATTGGCGGCCAAGTAGGGCTGCACTTCGGCAACACCATTGCGCCAGCGGGTCACGCCGGACAGGCGCACGCCGGCGCGCCCGAACAGGCCATCGGCATTCTCGGCACCGACCACGGTGCCGTTGGTTTCGGTGTGGCGATAGTCATCCCAGCGGCTGTAGCCCACCTGCAACTGCGGTTCCAGATAGATGCCGCCGTTGCTGGCACCGCCCACGCGGAAGGCATAGCCGGTCTCCACCGCACCCTGCCAGGCGCGGCTGTCGTAGCGTTCGGTGGCCAGACCGATGCCTTCCACACGGTTGCGGAACTGCGCACGCTGCACAGAGCCATCCACGTAGAACCCCGCATACGGATCGGCGCCATTGCCGCCGCGCCACGTGCCATACAGGCCCAGCGCCTCGCCCTTCACCTTGCCGCGCGCGTAGTAGCCGGTCAGCTCGTTGGTGGAGGTGCTGCTGGCATTGCCGGTGGACAGCATCACGCCCACGCTGCTGCCCGAATCGTGGCGCCACAGATCGGCACCTGCGGTCAGCGCCTGGCTGTTGCCACGGATGTCCAGCTGCTGGCTGACCGCATCGAAGCCGTTGCGAGAACCGTCTACGCGGGCCCAGGCGCGACCCGCATTCTGTCCAGCATGGCGATCGTGGTAGCCGAGGCGGAACATCGTCTGCGCGGCCTGCAGGTTGGCCAGGTACGCGCCGGGCTCGGGGCGCAGCACCGGCTCGGGAACTTCCGGGTTGCACTCGGGCAGGCTGGGATCGATCACGCACGGGTCCGGCTGGGTCGGCAGCTGCGAGCGCAGGTACCAGTTGCCGTCGGCACCATTGCCCTTGTGCAGGAAGTACTCGTACTGGCCGCCGACCGCGCGGCCGGCCAGGTTGAACTGGCCGTTGGAGGCGCCGGCCACGGTGATCAGTTCGATGCCGTTGACCGTCTGCGCGCCCGCGCCGCCGACGTTGTTGACGCGCACGTTGGCGGTGCCGCTGGTGTCGCCGCCGATGACCAGCTTGTCGGTGGCCGCATCGTCGCCGGCCAGCACGGTGTTGAACAGCAGGGTGCCATCGGCGCCGGTGAAGTTGCCGGACACGTTGAGGGTGTGGAAGGCCGACCCATCGCCCAGCGCCAGCTCGCTGCCACTGCCCAGAGACAGGCTGCCCGTGCTGCTGTTGCCACTCATCTGCCAGCGGGCGTTGTCCAGCGACATGGAGGTGATGTCGCGCGTGGTGCCGATGAGGCTGGCGCCATTGCGGAAGGCAACGTCGAGCGTGCTGCCGACGGTGTTGATGATGTTTCCGGTCAGGCGTGAATTGTCGACGTTCAGGCCGATCGTCGCGTCAGACGCTTCGACGGAGAGGAGGTTGCCATCTCCACCGACCAGCTGGCTGTTGTTGCGTACATTGAAGACCACGTTCGAGGGCGGATAACCTGCACCACGCGAGGGAGCAACGTGGATGGCGGCCGCAGTACGGCCCTCTACCCGGGAGCTGTCGATGTTCATTTCCGAGGCGCCGCCCACGTCGGTATCAATGGCGTAGATGCCATTCTGGTCGCCGATGACCGTGCTGCCGTTCTGGATGTCGATATCGGCAGTTCCGATCAGCAGCAGACCATTGCCGGCCAGTGGCCCGACGTTGCCGGCGTCGGCCAGTCCCTCGGCACGCGTTGCGTCCAGGACAAGAACTGCCCGTTGAGTGGGGTCATCCGAAGTGACGCTTGCCCCCAGACCCAGCCCCGTCAGCGTGCTGCGCCGGATCGTCGCTGTGGAAGCTGGTAGTGACCCGCCGACGCCGAGGTGGCCGAGCGAAAGCGCGCGACCCACGCTGTTCACAATGGTCGTGTCACTGATTTCAGCGTTGCTGTTGCGCAGGTCAACAGCAATGTCGGGTCCTGAGGAAGAAACCTGCGCTCCATCCAGAATCACGTTCGAAGAACTTTGTGCAACGATCTGCAGCGTCTGCCCGCCGGGGCGCACCTCAAGACGGGCGCCATTCATGGTCCATGTCTGGGCGGGATCGCCTGGCTGCACAGTTGCGCTTTGGCCTGGTGCGAGCGCAGCAGCATGGCCAGCACCGGCTACCAGCAGCAGGCTGGCCGAAATGGCGATGGAGAGGGTGTTGGCGGTAGTAGGCATCATTGGAGAACTCCAGTAGGGATGGATTCCAGATGGGAGGCGTGGGTGCACGACGACGCGTCGCGGCATCGAAAGGCACAAGAGGGCAGGCGTCGGCGGCCGGTCCGCCACCAAGACGTGCCGTGGGCCGCGGATCAGTCCGGCTGGGGGACGACAGCGGCGCTGCCGTCCGTACGGGCGACGGGGTCGGTGCGCGGGGCACGCTGCATGAGCCTGGCCGTAAGGCACGCGCACGGCCAGGGAGTGATTGACGGCAGGGCGCCAGTGGCGCGTTGACGGAGGGCACTGCGAACGGCGGTCTGCATGACAGACTCCTTTGAGGGGAAACTCCAGGAACTGCGCATTCACTTCGTCAGCGTTAGCACCATGCGGATCCGGCGTGAAATGAGCGTGAAACGTAAAGGCGTTTAGCGACGGGGAATCGACTCCATTGCGTCAATCAGTTGCGCCACAAAGCGTTGCTGTCGCTTACGGCAGGGCGACAGTTTCGTCCGCTCCCGGGCTGTATTCCATCCAATTAATTGCATTCCGCAGCCGACGCGCCGCCGCGCGACGGCGTTCATTCAGCTGCACCGCAACATGCGGCCACGCCGGTTCCAGTGCTACGATCCCGACACCACCTGAATCGATCCAAATACCGATGCCGACGCTGGACCGTCGTCTCCTTATCGCTGTCGCCGCCGGGGCGATGCTCGCCACCGGCGTCGCCGCTGCCGCTCCCGCCAAGACCGCCGCCGACAAGGCCTATGCCGCGGTCGATCCCTTCATCGGCACCGGCGGGGAAGGGCATACCTACCCGGGTGCAACCGTGCCGTTCGGCATGGTCCAGCTCAGCCCGGACACGCGCATCCAGCCGCGCGAAAAGGCCTACGGTTGGGCCGCCGGCTACCGTTACGACGACAGCAGCATCGTCGGCTTCTCGCACACGCATTTCTCCGGCACCGGCCACTCGGACCTGGGCGACATCCTGGTGATGCCGTTCACGGGCGAGCCCGGCCTGGAACGCGGCGATCCGGAAAAGCCGCGCAGCGGCTATGCCTCGCGCTTCCGCCATGACGACGAGAAGGCCGAGCCGGGCTACTACGCTGTCACCCTCGACGATTACAAGGTGCGCGCCGAGTTGACCACCAGCGCCCGCGTCGGCGTGCATCGCTATACCTTCCCCAAGGGTACCGACGCGAAGATGCTGGTGGACATGCGCACCAGCATGTACGACTACCCGGGCAAGATCCTGTGGTCGCGGGTGCGCGTTCGCGACGACGGCACGGTCACCGGTTTCCGCGAAACGCGCGGCTGGGCGGCCGGCCGCCAGCTGTATTTCGCGATGCGCTTCTCGCGGCCGCTGGCCAGCCACGCGCTGCACAGCACCGAGAAGGACATCGTCTACAAGGGCTTCGCGCCCCCGGGTGAGAAGGACCCGAAGCAGCGGGCACAGATCGAGGGCCGGCAGCTGGTCGGCACCTTCGATTTCGGCAAGCTGGACGCGCCGCTGATCGTGAAGGTCGCGATCTCGCCGGTCAGCGAGGCCGGCGCCATCGCCAATCTCGACGCAGAAGTGGCCGACTTCGACTTCGACCATGTGCGTGCGCAGGCGAAGCAGGAGTGGACCAAGGCGCTGTCGGTGCTCGACATCGACGCACCCGAACATGCGCGCCGCAGCGCCTACACCGCGCTGTACCACACCCTGCTGGGGCCGACGCTGTTCATGGATGCCGACGGCCAGTATCGCGGCGCCGACAATGCCGTGCACAAGGCCGAGGGCTACACCAACTACTCGACCTTCTCGCTGTGGGATACCTACCGCGCCCTGCATCCCTTGCTGACCCTGGTACAGCCTGAGAAGCGCAACAGCGATTTCATCAACTCGATGCTGGCCCACCACGACCACAGCCCCTACGGCATGCTGCCGGTGTGGTCGTTCCACGGCCTGGAAGACTGGTGCATGATCGGCTACCACGCGGTGCCGGTGATCGCCGATGCCTACGTCAAGGGCATCCGTGGCTTCGACGCCGACAAGGCGCTGAAGGCCATGGTCGAGACGGCCAACTACGGTCCCTACGACGGCATCGCGCAGTATCGCGAGCTGGGCTACGTGCCGATCGACGAGGAGGGCGAGGCCGCCAGCAAGACGCTGGAATATGCCTTCGATGACTGGACCATCGCGCGCATGGCGCAGGCGATGGGCAAGACCGACGTCGCCACCACCTTCGACAAGCGTGCCGGCAACTGGCGCAATGCGTTCGACAAGGACACCGGCTTCATGCGCGCGCGCAAGCGCGATGGCAGCTTCCGCACGCCGTTCGACCCGAGTGCCAGCGGTTACGGCACCGACTACACCGAAGGCAATGCCTGGCAGTATTCCTGGTATGTGCCGCAGGACGTGGCCGGGCTGGCCGCAGCGCACGGCGGCAGCGACAAGCTGCTGGCGCGGCTCGACGAGGTGTTCAACGCCAAGGTCGATCCGTCCATCTTCGAGCACATGGAAGACATCACCGGCCTGATCGGCTGGTATGCGCACGGCAACGAGCCCAGCCACCACGTGGCCTACCTGTACTCGTACGCCGGACAGCCGTGGCGCACTCAGGCCCGCCTGAAGCAGATCATGGACACGCAGTACGCCGACCGCCCCGATGGCCTGGCCGGCAACGACGACGTTGGCCAGATGTCGGCGTGGTACGTGTTCACGGCGCTGGGCTTCTATCCGGTAGCACCGGGATCGGGCGAGTACATCCTGGGCCGTCCGTTCCTGCCGAAGACCGCGATGCGCCTGTCGAACGGCAAGACGTTCACCATCGTGGCCAACGGCCTGGACGACAAGCACACCTATGTGGGCAGCGTGAGCCTCAACGGCAAGCCGCTGCAGCGCACCTTCCTGCGCCATGAGGAGATCCTGGCCGGCGGCGAACTGACCTTCACCATGCAGGCCGAACCGAACAAGGAATGGCCGGGGCAGGGGGCGCAGGCGCCGTATTCGATGTCAACGCCGAAACGGTAGCGCCGGGCCATGCCCGGCTCTGGCACCGCGCCAGAAGCAGCCGAGCATGGACGCGCCTCTACCGGGTGATGAACTGCATTCCCACCCGTGCGCCACCCATCGGCGCACTGCCGATCTCCAACGCGGCACCATGCCGCTGCGCGATCTCGGCCACGATGGCCAGGCCGAGGCCGCAGCCATCGCCCTGGCTGCTGGCGCGGTAGAAGCGTTCCGTGACGCGGCCACGCTCGGCTTCGTCGATGCCGGCTCCATCATCATCCACCCAGACCTGCACACCGTCGTCGTCGCATTGCACTGCCAGGGTGATCATTCCGCGCACGGCGCCATAGCGCAGCGCGTTGTCCAGTAGATTGCCCAGGGCCTCGCGCAGCAACGGTGCATCACCCCGCACCGGGACCCCTTCGTCCGGCCCCTCGTAGCCCAGATCCACCCCGGCAGCCAACGCCCGGTCGGCATAGCGCTCGACCACGGTGCGCGCCAGCGTGGCCAGGTCCAGCACCTGTAGCGGCAAGGAAGCACCCCGTGCATCCTCCGAACGGCTGAGCAGCAACAGCTGGTTGACCAGGTGCTGCAGCCGCGACAACCCAGCCAGGGTGCCGGACAAGGCCAGCTGCTGCGCCTGCGGATCGTGCTGGCGCAGCGAACTTTCCAGCTCCACCTGCATGGCTGCCAACGGCGTGCGCAGCTGGTGCGCGGCATTGCTGACGAAGCGCCGCTGCGCCGCCTGCATTGCATCCAGCCGCTGCAGCAGGGCGTTGTAGGCCTCCACCGCGGGCCACAGCTCGCGCGGTGCCTCCTGCTGCGGGTCCAGAGGTGCAAGCGGGTCCGGTCGCGGGCTGGCCAGTCGCCGGGCGACCTGATTGGCGTGGCGCGCTGCCGCGCCGGTGCCGGACCAGGCCAGCCATGCAGCGAGTGCCAGAATCGCGGCCTGGAAGGGAATGCTGGTCATCAACAGTTTGCGTTCCAGCCGATGGCGCTTGCGCAATGTCTCGGCCACGCGCAGGCGGATCTCATGGCCGGGCCCGGCGCTGACCACCACTTCCACCATGCGTACCGCCTGGCCGCGCAGGCGTGCATCATAGTAGACCGCGTCGTTGCCATCGGCGGCGACCGCTGGACGCGGCAAGGCCTCGGGCAGATCGCCATACAGCCGCCGGCCCGTGGCATCGACCACCTCGCCATGCACTTCGTCGGCGGTATCCCAGGTGAACATGCGCGAGACCGCTGGGGTGATCTCGATGGACGCGTGGCCGTCCTGGACTTTAACCAGCTCGGACAAGGACATCGCCGAGTCCAGCAGCCAGCGGTCGTAGACCTGGCCGGCGTAGAAGCGGGCCAGCGCGAACGAGCCGACCGCGCTGCACAGCATCAGCACCAGCAGCGGCAACCACAGGCGGCGCAGCAGCAGGCCACGCAGGCTGTGCACGCGCTCAGTCACCGCCGGCCTCCAGGCGATAGCCGAGGCCGCGCAGCATGCGGATGCCCACGCCAGCGCGAGCCTGCTCCAGCTTGCGGCGCAGGCGGCTTACATGCACCTCGATCACCGACAGGTTGGCATCGTGGTCCCAGCTGTACAACGCGTCGAACAGGCGCTGCTTGGTGACGGTGCGACCGGGGTGCTGCATCAGCGACTCCACCAGCGCCAGCTCACGCGCAGTCAGCTCGACGCGCTGCCCCTCCACCTGCACTTCGTTGCGGATGCTGTCGAAGCACAAGCGGCCGAGCCGCTTCTGTGCCGGTGCGTCGCTGCGCCGGCGTGACAGCGCCCGCAGGCGCGCTTCCAGTTCGCCGAGCGCGAAGGGTTTTGCGAGGTAATCGTCGCCACCGCGGTCAAGCCCAAGAATGCGGTCCTCCACGCCGTCGCGTGCGGTAAGGATCAACACCGGCAGGGTGACGCCATCGTTGCGCAGCCGCGACAGCAGATCGAGCCCGTCCACGTCGGGCAGCGAGAGGTCCAGCACCATCACATCATACGGCGCACTGGCCAGTGCCGCCGGTGCATGCAGCCCGCGCGACAGGTGGTCGCACAGGTGGCCGGCCCCCTGCAGGGCGCGGATCAGCCCATCGGCCAGGGCGGCATCGTCTTCGATCAGCAGGATTCGCATTGCAAGCTTCGTGCAAGGTTGGGGCAAGTTTGGCGCAAGTGCGTCACCTTAACGTGACGTGCATGAATTTCTCCCTTCATGTTGCGGCCGCGTTGGCCGCCCTTGTGTGCGCGCCCATGGCTTCAGCGTTGTCGCTGGCGGAAGCGCAGCGTGCAATGGACGCCCACAACCCGGCCCTGCGTGCGGCGGCACTGGAGCTGCGCGGGGTGCAGGGCGATGCGCAGACCGCCGCGCTGCACCCGGCAGCCGAGCTTTCGATCGGCAGCAGCAAGATCAGCCCGAAGCATGGCGTCGGCACGGGTCGCTGGCAGGACAAGCGGGTGGACAGCACGCTGGGCCTGGGCTGGACCTGGGAGCGTGGCGGCAAGCGAGCGCTTCGCATCCGCCAGGCCGATGCATTGCTGCAGGTAGCCGCGCTGGAGATGCTCGATACCCGTCGCCGCCAGCAGGTGGCACTGCATGAAGCCTATTTCGGGCTGAAGGGCGCACAGGAGCGGGTGCAGATTGCCGAGGCGAACCGGCAGAGCTCGGCCGAGCAGATGGCGGCGGCGGACAAGCAGGTGGCCACCGGTGCGATGGCGCCGGTCGACCGCGCGCGACTGGCGGTGGACGATCTGGCAGTGGCCGATGCCGCGCGCGGAGCGGCGCTGGATCTGCGCGACGCGCGCCACGCGCTGGGGCTGTTGCTCGGCCGCGATGACAGCGAGGAGCTGAGTGCCGATGACGCGTGGCCGGACGCCACCGGTGTGGCCGGTGTGCGGGCCTTCGTTCCGCAGCATCGCGCCGACCTGCGGGCCGCGCGTTCGCGGCTGGCCGCCGCCGATGCCGGCGTGGCGCTGGCACGCAGCGAGCGCCACCGCGATATCCAGCTGGGCGTGGAGGCCGAACGTGAGCCGACCGATATCAGTGGCGTCACCTGGGGCGTGTCGTTGACCATTCCGCTCGGTGGCCCGTCGCGTGCACGCGGCGCGATCCAGCGCGCCGAAGCCGATCGGGACACTGCCGCGCTGGAACTTCAGGTGCTGCAGCGTGAGGCGCATGCCGAACTGGACCGGCTACAGGCCAGTGCGCAAGCCGCCGCGCAGCGCCGTACCGACTATGAAGGCCTGCATGCCGACGCCGCGCGCAAGGCGGTGCAGGGCATCGAGCTGGCCTACCGCCGCGGCGCCGCCAGCCTGACCGATCTGTTGGATGCGCGGCGTAGCTGGCGCGACTTCGAGGCCGCGCTGATCGAAGCACGCGCCGACCATGCCATTGCCCTGGCGCGCTGGGAAGCGGCCACATCCGTTGTTGAAGGAGCATCCCGATGAAGTCCACCGTCGTCCATCGCCCTCAGTCGCGACATGCTGTGCTGCCGGCGTTGCTGGCGCTGGCCCTGCTCAGCGGCTGCGCTCGCGAACCGGCCTCGTACACCGAGGACGCGCCACAGGTCAGTGCCGGCCAGATCCAGTTCCCGGCCGGCAGCCGCCAGCTGGATGTGCTGCGCAGCGAGACGGTGACCGCCGATGCCAGTGCGCGCCTGCAGCTGCCCGGACGCGTGGTCTGGGACGAGACCCGCTCCAGCCCGTTGCGCACGCCACTGCCGGGGCAGGTGGCACGCATCGAGGCGCAGCCGGGGCAGAAAGTGAAGGCTGGGCAAGTGATCGCCTGGATCAATTCGCCCGAGTTCGGCCAGGCCCAGGCTGAGGGCGCACGTGGCCGCGCCGAACTGCAGCAGGCGCGCAAGGAACTGCAACGCACCCGCGAGTTGCACGCGGCAGGTGTGGCGTCGGGTCGTGAGCTGGATGAGGCCGAGGCCCACTTCGCCGGCAGCGAGGCCGATCACGCGCGCGCGACCGCCTTCGCCAGGGCCTATGGCAATGGCCAGCACGTCGATCAGCGCTTGCCGCTGCGCGCGCCTATCGACGGCGTACTGGTGGAGCGACGGATGAGCCCGGGCATGGCGGTCAGCCCGGACAGCGAGCAGCCGTTGGCGGTGATCGGCGATCCGGACCGCCTGTGGCTGCTGCTCGATGTTCCCGAAAGCTTGGCCGGGCGCCTGAAGGCCGGCATGCAGGTGAGCGTGCGCGGCGCCGACGGCACGCCGTTGCAGGCCACGCTGCAGCACGTGGATGACTTCGTCGACAGCGAACGCCGTGTGGTGCGGGCACGCGCCGAGCTGGGCAACCGTGCCCGTGGCTTCAAGGCGGGCCAGTATGTGCGTGCGCACGTGGCATTGCCGGCCGAGGGCGGTGTCTCGCTGCCCGACGCGGCGGTGCTGCTGATTGATGGCAAGCAGGTGGTGTTCGTCGAAGAGGGCAAGGGCCGCTTCATGCGCCACGCGGTGCATGCGGAGGAACTGGGCGATGGCCGCCTGTGGGTGCGCGAGGGCCTGGCGGCAGGCAGCAAGGTGGTGGTCGAGGGCGGCCTGCTGCTGCAGCAGCTGATGGACAGCGCACCAGCAGCGGCAGGCAGCGGCACGGGGCACGCCGCGCCATGATCGATCGCCTGATTGACTATTGCCTGCGCCAGCCGTTGATGGTGATGCTGGCGTTGCTGTTGTTCATTGGCGCTGGCATCGCCGCGTTCCGCGTGCTGCCGGTGGAAGCCTTCCCGGATGTGTCCGACACCCAGGTGACCGTGGTGTCGCTGCACCCCGGCCGTGCCGCCGAGGAGGTGGAGCGCGAGGTGACGATGCCACTGGAGGTGGCGTTGTCCGGCATCCCGCATTCGGTCCGGGTGTTCTCGCATACGCAGTTTGGCCTTTCGATGATCATCCTGACCTTCGACGACAAGGCGGATGACTATTTCGCGCGCCAGCAGGTGCTGGAGCGGCTGCAGGGTGTGGAGCTGCCGGAAGGGGTGACGCCGGAGCTGGAGGCGATGAGCTCGGCCGTCGGCGAGATCTACCGCTATGTGCTGAAGGGGCCGCACCTGACCCCGACCCAGCTGCGCACCGTGCAGGAATGGACGATGGAGCGCAGCCTGCGCACGGTGCCAGGCGTGGCCGATGTGATCAGCTTCGGCGGCTTCGCGCGTACTTTCCAGGTCAAGCCGGACCTGGACAAGCTGCGTGACCGCGGGATCAGCCTGGGTGAGTTTGCCGAGGCGCTGGAAAAGGGCAGCTCGAATGCGGGCGGCGGCTATGTGGAGCGCGGCCAGCAGCAGTTCCTGATCCGTGGCGTGGGTTTGATGCGTTCGTCGGCCGACATCGGCAACGTGGTGGTGGCACAGCGCGGCGGTACGCCGATCCTGGTGCGCGACCTTGCCGGTATCACCGATACGGGGCTGCCGCGGCAGGGCCTGGTCGGCCAGGACGACAACGATGACGCAGTGTTCGGCATGGTGCTGATGCGCAAGGGCGAGAATCCGTCCGATGTGCTTGGCGCCCTGCATGCACGCATTGCCGAGATCGAGGCGAACCAGCTGCCGTCGGGGGTCAGCATCGAGCCGTTCTACGACCGCTCCTGGCTGGTCTCGACCACGTTGAAGACGGTGTTCCGCAACCTGCTGGAAGGTGCGGTGCTGGTGTTCCTGGTGCTGTGGCTGTTCCTGTACAACGCCCGCGCGGCGTTGATCGTGGCAGCAATGATGCCGTTGGCGCTGCTGTCGACCTTCCTCGGCCTGCACCTGTGGGGCGTGCCGGCCAATCTGCTGTCACTGGGTGCGATGGACTTCGGCATCATCATCGATGGCGCGGTGATCGTGACCGAGCACATCGTCTCGCGACTCTCGAAGCTGCCGCCCAGCACCGACAGGAAGACACGGTTCTCGACCATTCTCTCGGCGGCATCGGAAGTGGGGCGGCCGACGTTCTTCTCGATGTTGATCATCATCGCCGCGCACATCCCGATCTTCACCCTGCAGCGCCAGGAAGGCCGCATGTTCGCGCCGATGGCGTACTCGGTGACGTCGGCGTTGATCGGTGCCTTGATCCTGGCGCTGGCCGTGGTCCCGCTGTTCTGCTACTGGTGGCTGCGACGCGACCGCATGCGCGACGGCAATCCACTGATGGATCGCCTGACCGGCTGGTACAAGCCGGTGCTGGAACGTGCCCTGGCCCGTCCCGGTGCGGTGGTGCTGACCGCGGTGGCGCTGCTGGTCGGTACGCTGGCACTGGGTACCCGGCTGGGTTCGGAGTTCCTGCCCGAGCTGGACGAGGGCTCGATCTGGCTGACCGCCACGCTCGACCCCAGCACCAGCCTGGCCGAGGCGCAGCAGCAGTCGCGGCGCATCCGCGCGCTGGTTGGTACCTTCCCGCAGGTGTCGACGGTGGTGGCCAAGCTCGGCCGCCCGGAGGACGGCTCCGATGCCAAGGGCGCCAACCAGATCGAGGCGCTGGTAGCGCTGAAGCCGGAGAAGGAGTGGCCGAAGGGCGTGGACAAGCGGCAGCTGGTCAGTGACCTGCAGCGCACCCTGGAGCAGCGCATTCCAGGCCCGGAGTTTTCGATCTCGCAGCCGGTGCGCGACAACATTCTGGAGAGCATTTCGCAGATCAAGGGCCAGGTGGTGATCAAAGTCAGTGGCTCGGATCTGGACGTGTTGAACCGGCAGGCACAGGCCATCCTGGTCCAGGTGCGCGGGGTGGAGGGCGTGGAGAGCGCCTTCATCGACCGCGACGGTTCGCTGCCGCAGCTGCAGATCGAGATCGACCGCGACCGTGCCGCGCGCTATGGCCTGAACGTGCGCGACATCGACGAGGTGATCGAGACCGCACTGGGCGGACGCCAGGTGGGCGAGCTCTGGGAAGGTGATCGCAAGTTCCCGATCACGTTACGGCTGGATGATGCCGACCGCGACCTGCAGCGACTGCGCACGGTTCCGGTGGGCATCGGTGACGGGCACACGGTAACGTTGTCCGATGTGGCCGATTTCCGCTTGGCCAGCGGCGCGATCAACATCTCACGCGAGAACGCGCAGCGGGTGAAGGCGGTGAGCATCTTCATCGCCGGCCGCGACATGGGCAGCGTGGTGGCGGACATGCGCAAGCGGGTGGACGCCAGCGTCCAGATGCCGGAAGGCTACCGGCTGGAGTGGTCCGGCGAGTTCGAGAACCAGCAGCGCGCGATGAAGCGGCTGGGCTGGGTGATTCCGCTGTCGGTGTTGCTGATCTTCGTGCTGCTGTTTGATGCCTTCAAGGACATCAGTAGTGCGGCGCTGATCCTGGCCAACGTGCCGCTGGCGATGATCGGCGGCATCCTGGCGCTGTGGCTGACCGGCATTCCCCTGTCGGTGTCGGCGGCGATCGGGTTCATTGCCTTGTTCGGGCAAGCGGTCTTGAATGGGGTGGTCATGCTCAGTCGATTCGCCCAGCTGCGTGAACAGGGCATGGACCTGCTGCAGTCAGTGGTGCAGGGTTCGCTGCAGCGCTTGCGCACGGTGCTGATGACTGCGCTGCTGGCGATGTTTGGCCTGCTGCCGATGGCGACCTCGCACGCGATCGGCGCCGAGACCCAGAAGCCGCTGGCGGTGGTGGTGATCGGTGGCCTGCTGTCGGCGATGCTGCTGACGCTGCTGGTGTTGCCGACGCTCTATTACTGGGTGCATCGCCGCCGCGAAGCGCGTGCCCCCTGATCCACGCTTCCGCCGTGCGACTGCGCTGATGCGCACGGGCGCCAGCAGCTTGGCTAAGGCAAACGGCCAGGCGAGGTCGTCATCGGCGCCTAGCTCCAGGCCCTGCACCCGGTCGGCGATGCTGCACCGATCTGTAAGGTTGGCGGCGGTCCCACCGGGCAGGGCCGGGCGCTACCGGAGCTGGCGCAATGCGCGGCGGTTGCTGATGTGCGCTGCGGCCAGCAGTACGCCGCCGCAGGCGGTCGCCACGCCATGCCAGAGCAGTGATTCCTTCAATGGCAGGTACAGCGAGGCTGGCAGCAACAGGCCGGCGCCGACGCTGGCAAGCGCTACCGATCGCCAGCGGCCATGCCGGTGCAGCCCTGCGGCTGTACTGGCCATTGCCAACACCGAGGCCAGCAGCGCGAACAGCCATTCCCAGCGCGACATCACCAGCAGCAGGGTCATTGCTCCGTGTCCGGGATGCTGAAACGAGCGCAGCGCCATCATTGCCGCGGGCACGAAGGCAAGCAGCAGGGGCAGGACGATGCAGTGGGCAGCGCAGGCCAGCGACAGCCAGGCACCGGCCAGATCGAGGTGGGGATGCCAGCGTGCCGAAGTTGGCGGCTGGGGCGGGGCCCTTGCAGGCGTCGTGGGGATGTGGTCCATAATGTTACATAGTAACAATTGGAGCTGTCCCCCATGAAACGTCCTGCTGCTCTGTTCTTCCTGCTGGCTGTCCACACCGCCGCACACGCCCATGACGTTCGCGCGCTGGGCGCGCATGTGCATGGCCAAGCCACCGTCGATCTGGCGCTGGACCAGGGTGCGCTGGAACTTGCGCTGCAGGCGCCGGGCATCGGCATCCTCGATTTCGAGCGCCCGGCGGCGACCGGGGCCGAGCGCGCCGCGCTGGCACGCGCCATCGCTGTGCTCAAGAGTGGCAATTGGGTGACCTTGCCGACGGCGGCGCATTGCCGTCTGGCCAGCAGCAGCGCCCGCGCCGACGGCTTCGATGCCACCACACCGGCCGCGCCGGCAGGACAGCACCGCCATGCCGGTTTCAGTGCCAGCCTGCAGTACCGCTGCGCGAACCCAGCGGCGTTGCGCGCTCTGGTGGTGCGCCTGCCCGCGCAGTTTCCGGGACTGCATGAGGTGATCGTCAATACGGCCACCGACCACGGCCAGGGTCGCAGCGTACTGACCGCTGGCAACCTGCGCGTGGTATTGGCGCCGTGAGCGCTCGGCCGATGATCGCGATGGACGGGGTGCAGTTCGGCTACGACCTGCGCCTGGTGCTGGATATCCCGCGGCTGTGGATCGAACAGGGCAGCAGCGTGCTGCTGAGCGGGGCCAGTGGTGGTGGCAAGAGCACCCTGCTGGGCCTGCTGGCCGGCGTGCTGCTGCCGAGCGAAGGGCGGCTCGAGGTGGCCGGGCATGCCTTGCACGGCATGCGCGATGCGGCGCGCGATCGTTTCCGTGCCGACCACCTGGGCGTGGTCTTCCAGCAGTTCAACCTGCTGCCGTTCCTCAGCGTGCGCGACAACATCGCGCTGGGCCTGCGCTTTTCGCGGGTGCGCAGCGCGCGCATCAGCGGGCCATTGGACGATGAGATCACGCGCCTGCTGCGCGCCCTGCAGTTGGATCCGGCCCTGATGAAGCGCCGTGCCGGCACGCTCAGCGTCGGCCAGCAGCAACGGGTGGCTGCCGCGCGTGCGCTGATCGGGCGGCCGGCACTGCTGCTGGCCGACGAACCGACCTCGGCGCTCGACCGCGAGGCGGCCACCGCTTTCCTGCAGTTGATGTCCGCACAATGCCAGGCCGCCGGTACCACGGTGCTGGTGGTCAGCCACGATGACAGCCTGCAGCCGCTTTTCGACCGTACCCTCGTGCTGTCGGAGATCAACCGCGCAGGTGCCGTCCATGTTTGAGCTTGCCTGGGCCAGCCTGCGCAGCCGTGCGTTGAGCGTCAGCCTTGCCGTACTGGTCATCACCCTCAGCGTGGTGCTGCTGCTGGGTGTCGAGCGGGTGCGCACGCAGGCGCATGAAGGTTTTGCCAGTACGGTATCGGGCACCGATCTGATCGTCGGCGCGCGCTCGGGGCCGGTGAACCTGCTGCTCTATTCTGTGTTCCATATCGGCGACCCGACCAACAACGTATCCTGGCAGTCCTACCAGGCGCTGGCAGCGCTGCCGCAGGTAAAGTGGGCGGTGCCGCTGTCGCTGGGCGATTCCTGGCGGGGCTACCGGGTGGTCGGCACCAGCGGCGGCTATTTCGAGCACTATCGCTATGGCGCCGGCCACCGGCTGGCGTTTGCGCAGGGGCGGCCGTTCGCGGATCTGTACGACGCGGTGATCGGCGCGGAAGTGGCGCGGGCGCAACGGGTCGGCATCGGCGATGAGATCGTGCTGGCCCACGGCACCGGGGCCGTCACCCTGGCCACGCATGCCGACAAGCCCTTCCGGGTGGTCGGCCTGCTGCAGGGTACCGGCACGCCGGTGGATTCGTCGGTGCTGGTTTCGCTGCCGGCGATCGAGGCGATCCATGTTGACTGGCGCTCCGGCGTGCAGCTGCGCAGCCAGCAGGTCAGCGCCGAGCAGGCTCGCCACCTGGACCTGACCCCGACCAGCATCACCGCCTTCATGCTCGGGCTCAACTCGCGCATCGCCACGTTCTCGGTACAGCGCAGGATCAACGAGTACCCGGAGGAGGCGATGTCGGCGATCCTGCCCGGGGTGACCCTGCAGCAGCTGTGGCAATCGCTGGGTACGGGCGAGCGGGCGTTGCAGCTGATCAGTGCGATGGTGGTGCTGCTCGGCATGGTTTCGCTGGTGGCGCTGCTGGTTTCCACGCTGCAGGAGCGGCGGCGCGAAATGGCGGTGCTGCGGGCCACCGGTGCACGACCGGGCTATATCGCGGCCCTGCTGGTGGTCGAAGCGGTGGCGACCAGTGCCGTCGCCTGCATGCTGTCGCTGTCGCTGCTGGTGCTGGGCAGCCTGCTCGGTCGGGGCTGGGTGCTGGCCAACTTCGGCCTGTCGATCACCCGTATATGGCCGGATGGCCGCGAGCTGGGCTGGGTGGCAGCCGTGCTGGCGATGAGCGCGCTGGCCAGCCTGCTGCCTGCGCTGTTGGCGTACCGGCGCACATTGGCTGACGGCCTGTCGCCCGGAGCCTGAGCATGCGCAGGATCTGGTTGCTGCCGATGATGTTCGCGCTGGCCGCATGCGAGCGGCCGGTCGATACCGGCGTGCAGGCGTTGCCACCCTCGCCGGTCGATGATCGCGGGGGTGCCGCGGCGGTTGAAGAGCAGGAGCTGGACTGGCTGCAGATGATGCCCAAGGACGAGCTGGCCGCACTGGAGCGCGGTGAAGGGCCCGAGGTCGAGCACAGTGGCAATCGTCGCATGCCGCAGTTCGGCACCTTCCGCACCGTGGACAAGGTACTGCAGCGCCCCATACGGCTGCCGGGCTACGTGGTGCCGCTGGCCAATGCGCAGGATGGGCGGCTGACCGAGTTCCTGTTCGTTCCGTATTACGGCGCATGCATCCATGTGCCGCCGCCACCGCCGAACCAGATCGTGCACGTGGTGCTGCCGCGTCCGATCCAGATGCCGGACATGTATTCGCCGTTTTTCCTGGCCGGCACCCTGCAGGCCGAACGGCTGGACGACGAGCTGGCCGGTTCGGCCTACACCATGCGTGATGCGCAGCTGAGGGCATATGAACCGTAGACACCTGTTCGCCATCGCCTGTTGGCTGTGCCTGGCTGGATGCGGGCAGCGCAGCAGTGATGCCGCGACGCCGACGCAGGCAGTGGCCGCTGCCGCGCCGGGCGCAGAGGTTGCGCCGATCGATCGCTGGGATGCGCTGCGTCCCGATGAGGTGACCTACCAGCGGCCGCCGCCGCAGATCGGCCTGTTGCGCAATGGCATGGCTGGCGTGGGCGGCCTGATCGACGACACCGGTTCGGGCACGCCGCCGGGTCAGGATATCGACCACTCGAGCCCGGAGCGGGCCCGGCAGTTCGGCTCATCGCGTGTGGTCGACGCCGTCGACGGCCGCGCCGTGGACCTGGACGGCTATGTGGTGCCACTCGGCACCAACGATGCCGGCCTGGTCGACGAACTGCTGTTCGTGCCGTTCTATGGCGCCTGCATCCACGTGCCACCGCCGCCGCCGAACCAGATCATCCATGTGACCCTGGCCAGGCCGATCGCGCTGGGCGACCTGTGGGATCCGTACCGCCTCGCCGGGCGCCTGCAGGTCAGGCGCTTCGATGCGGACATCGCCAGCGCGTCCTACGACGCAGCCGCGGCGTCGCTGACCGCGATCCACAACTGATGCGCGCGCGTTGGTTCATCGCCGCCGGCCTGCTGGGCATGGGTGCGGCGCTGGTCATCGGCTGGCAGCATCGTGCTGCGCGCTCCGCACCACCGACGGCCGCCTTTCCCGCGCCCGCCGCCGACGCCGGTCGGCGCATCGAACGTCGCCTGGTGGAAGACATCGCCTTCCGCAACGACATGCTGTTCCTGCTGGCGGCCACCCTGCGCGACCGCTGCCAGCCGCAGCAGGTCGGGCTGCTGGCACGCATGGCCAATCGCGCGTCGCTGCCGGTGCTGGGCGCGGTCAGTGCAGTGACCGAACGCGAGCCGGCGCTGGACCGCCCGATCTACCAGTACATCCAGCATCGCGCCGACGCGACGCAGTGCGGGCAGCCACTGCAGATGCCGTTGGCAGGCGGGCGCAGCATGGCCGTGGACATCGAACAGTACGCGCGCACCTTCCCCGACAGCTACTTCGACCCGCAACGCAGCAGCGAGCCGCGCGATTTCGGCAGCCAGTCGCTGCAACAACGCGCGGGCAATGCCTGCAACAGCGTGGTGTACGCGGTATTGCCGTTGGGCGGTACCGATTGGCGCTGCAGCAGCCTGCGCGCCAGTGCGAGGTCGCGGGTGCGTGGGCTGTGCGAGGCGGAACTGCGACGCCAGCATGGTGGCATCGGCGGTGAGCTGGACATGGCCGTGGGGCAGGGCATGCAGGGCGCTGTGGTGGCAGCGATCGCCGCATTGCCGCAGGACTGCCGTTGACCGTTCACCGAGCGGCGCAATCCGTCGAGCAAGCTCGACACTGCCAACGCTGAACCGATCGGACGCAAACGCCGCCCTGGACTTCGCGCGGAAAGTGGTCGAGCAGCGTGCGCAGATTGCCGACGGCGACGTGCAGGCACTGCGCGCGGCCGGCTTCGATGACGAGCAGATCGTCGAGATCCTCGCCCGCGTGGCCCTCAACCTGCTCACCCACTACGTCAACGTGGCGCTTGATGTGCCGGTGGACTTCCAGAAGGTGGCGCTGCGCTGTGCCAGGCCGGAGGCGCCGTCCCTCCGGCCATCCTCAGCGGGTCTCGCCGTCGTCGGCCTGCAGCCGCTCAGGATGGGTATACACGTTGAACCCGGTCTCGCGCGCGAACCCGACCAGGCACAGCCCGGCGCTGCGGGCCAGGTCGATCGCCAGGGCGGTCGGCGCCGATACCGCTGCCAGCACGCTGGCGCCTGCGCGCACTGCCTTGCTGACCATCTCGTAGCTGGCCCGGCTGGAGATCACCAGCAGGCCGCCGTCGATGGCGTGTTCGTTGTGGTGCAGGGCGCCGATCAGCTTGTCCAGTGCATTGTGGCGGCCGACGTCCTCGCGTACCCAGCCGATACGCCCGCTGGCATCGGCCCAGGCTGCGGCGTGGATCGCGCCGCTTGCCGCATTCATCGGCTGGTGCTGCGCCAGGGTGGCCAACGCCCGCTGCAGGGCGGCGGCCGTATAGCTGCGGCGCTCGCGGATCTGCGGCAGTGGCCGCAGCACTTCTTCCAGCTGCCGCGTGCCACACAGGCCGCAGCCGCCCCGGCCGGGCAACAGGCGACCATTGGCGGGGTCGAGGTTGGCGCCGGGCGCGTCTTCGGCAACGGTCATCAGCAGCTCGATGCCTTCCAACTGCGGCTTCACCGCGACCGCCAGCAGCTGGGTGGCCGAGGTGATCAATCCCTCGCTGAGCGAAAAACCCAGCGCGAAGTCTTCCAGGTCACAGGGCGTGGCCATCATCACCGCGAAGGCCGCACCGTTGTAGCGCAGGGCCACCGGCACTTCTTCGGCCACCACGTCGACCTGATGCAGTTGCCCCTCGCTGCGCCAGCGCTGCAACGGACGCTGCGCGGTGCCGGCGGGCGGAGTGTGCGGCGGAGTCGAATCGGGCATGCAGCGTGTCCGGATAGGAAAGATGCACAGATGGCCGACCACCTGCACATTCGAGGATAGCGCAGTGGCCGTGCGCAGACGCGGCTGTAACCGTTGCCATGGCAGGCTGCGCCTGAAGCCGTGCGCTGCGCTGGCGCCGTGGCCAGGTCCGTGCTTGACTGTGACGCTGGCCGCGCCTCCACAGCGAGATCAGGCCCGTGTTGCGCCGTTCGCCATTGCGTTCCTCCCGGAAGGTTCCCGAGCATGTCCGAGCAGAAGCCACCGCGTTACAAGCCCTACAACCAACCGGCCGGTGGCTGGGGCGCGGCCGGCGCGACCGCCAAGGCGCTGCTGCAGCAGAGCGTGATCGGCAAGGGCTCTAAGGCCTTGCTGGCGATGAACCAGCCGGGTGGCTTCAAATGCCCCAGCTGCGCCTTTCCTGATGCAGACGAGCGCAAGAAGCTGGAGTTCTGCGAGAACGGCGCCAAGGCCCTGGCCTGGGAAGCGACGCAGTTCCGCGCTGGCCGCGAGCTGTTCGCGCAGCACACGGTCACCGAGCTGATGGCGCAGACCGACTACTGGCTGGAAATGCAGGGCCGGCTGACCGAGCCGATGCGCTATGACGCGGCCACCGACCACTACGTGCCATGCAGCTGGGATGAGGCGTTTGCGCTGATCGGGCGCCACTTGCAGGCGCTGGACAGCCCGAACCAGGCCGAGTTCTACACCTCCGGGCGCACGCCGAACGAGGCAGCGTTCCTGTATTCGATCTTCGTGCGCGAGTTCGGCACCAACAATTTCCCGGACTGCTCGAACATGTGCCATGAGCCGACCAGCCGCGGCCTGCCGCCGGCCATCGGCGTGGGCAAGGGCACCATCGTGCTGCAGGATTTCGAGCACGCCGAGGCGATCTTCGTGATTGGCCAGAACACCGGCACCAATTCACCGCGGATGATGAGCAACCTGGTCGAAGCGCGCAGGCGCGGCATTCCAATCGTGGCGGTCAACCCGATGCCCGAGCGCGCGCTGATCCGCTTCTCCGAGCCGCAGGACGTGGTGCAGATGGCCACGTTCGGCTCGACCGAGATCACCAGCGAGTTCGTGCACATCCGCATCGGCGGCGACCTGGCGCTGATCAAGGGCATGATGCGGGTGATGTTCGAGCGAGAGGCGCAGGGCGAGCGGGTGCTCGACCACGCCTTCCTCGCTGAACACACGGTGGGCCTGGACGCGCTGCGCGAGGACGTGATGGCGCAGGACTGGGAGGAGATCGTGCGCGTCTCCGGCATTTCGCAGGCACAGATCCGCCGCTGCGCCGAGATCTACATCCGCTCCAATGCCACGGTGATCTGCTACGGCATGGGCTTGACCCAGCACCAGTATGGCTCGCGCCTGCTGCAACAGGTCGCCAACCTGCTGATGCTGCGCGGCAACTTCGGCAAGCCCGGTGCGGGCATCGGGCCGATCCGCGGGCATTCCAATGTGCAGGGCGACCGCACCGTCGGCATCGACGAGAAGCCCAAGCCGGCCTATCTGGACCGCGTGCACCAGGTGTTCGGCTTCGATCCGCCGCGTGAGCATGGCCATCATGTGGTCGAATCCATCGAGGCGATGCTGGACGGCAGCGCCAAGGTGTTCATCGGCCTGGGTGGCAACTTCATCCACGCGGTGCCCGATACGCCTCGCGCGTATGAAGCGATGCGTGGGCTGGACCTGACCGTGGGCATCGCCACCAAGCTCAACCGTGGGCACTTGGTTCATGGCCGCGATGCACTGATCCTGCCGGTGGTGGCGCGCTCGGAGCGCATCGTCACCCCGGCTGGCGAGCAGTTCGTCACCATCGAAGACGCGATGTCCAATGTGACGGCCTCGCGCGGCGTGCTTGAGCCTGCCAGCGCCGACGTGTTGCCTGAGGTCGAGATCGTCTGCCGGATGGCGATGGCTGCGCTGCCGCACAGCAAGGTCGACTGGGCGCGCTGCATGCACGACTATGCGCCCATCCGCGATCTGATCGCTGCCGTGTACCCAGAGATCTACACCGGCTTCAATGAGCGCATCCAGCAGGCGCATGGCTTCCACCTGGACATTCCGCCGCGCCGCCGGGTGTGGCCAACGCCCAATGGCAAGGCCAACATCCTGGTGATGCCCGGCCTGGACGTGGACGACCCGGTGGATGATCCGCAGATGCTGCGGCTGGCCACGGTGCGCTCGCACGACCAGTACAACACCACCATCTACAGCTATAACGACCGCTATCGTGGCGTGTACAACGACCGCATGGTGCTGTTCATGAACATCGAGGATCGGCTGGCGCGCGGGCTGGAGAAGGAGGCACTGGTCAGCCTGGAGACCATCAGCGACGATGGTGTCGTGCGTCGCATCGACGGCCTGACCGTGCTGGACTACCCGATGCCGCGCGGCGCGCTGGCCGGTTACTACCCTGAACTGAATCCACTGCTGCCGCTGGACTACTACGACCGCATCAGCGGCACGCCTGCCGCAAAGTCGATCCCGGTGCGGGTGAGCGCAATGGTGGCGACGATTGCGTGACGTGCGCATCGGCTATCATCGGCGGGTGAACCTGCCTGGCCTGCTGCTGCGATGGATGCTGCTCGTTGCCCTGGTGCTGAATGCACCGGCGCTCGCGCTTGCCTCATCTTCGTACAGCGGGTCGGCCAATCAGGATCACTGCGCTGCACCGCACTCAGCCGCGATGGCGGCAGCTGGCTGCTGCGATGATGCGGCCCCGGCGGCCTGCCAGAGTGGTGAGTGTGAATGCCCGCCGGCCTGCCTTGGCATGCTGGCCATGTTGAGCGGTACGCCCGCCTCGCCGTGGCGCGAGGCGCCGGTAGCCGCCAGTACCCGGCAACGCGCACCGCCGCCGATGCCGGACCCATTGCGGCCCCCTATCGCGTGATTCCCTGCAGGCCTCAAGCGCCTGCCGTAGCTACTCGACTTTTCTCGACTCTGCCCGCGCCTTCGATGCGCGGGGGGCGGGCTACGTTGCCCGCCTCTGCAAAGGAAACACTCAATGAACCGTACTCTGTCCCTCGGCCTGCTGCTGGGCACCGTGCTGGCCACCACCGCCTGCGCTCGTGCCGCCGAAGAATCTTCCGCGGCGCCGGTCGCCAGCGAAGCACAGGCACCGGCCCATGCCAGCCCAGCCAAGATCGATCAGGCCTTGCCGGTGGCCATCGTGCACAAGACCGCCAGCTGCGGTTGCTGCGGCATCTGGGTCGACCACCTGAAGGCGGCTGGCTTCCAGGATGTGCGCAACACCGACGACATGAACCCGATCAAGGTCCGCCTGGGTGTACCGGTCGGCAAGGCCTCCTGCCATACCGCCGAGATCGGCGGGTATGTGGTCGAAGGCCACATTCCGGCCGAAGACATCAAGCGCCTGCTGGCGGAGCGTCCCACGGCGCGTGGCCTGGTGCTGCCCGGCATGCCGGCCGGTTCGCCGGGCATGGAGATGCCGGACGGCTACGTGCAGCCGTACACCGTCGAGCTGGTGCGCACCGACGGCAGCACCGAGCTGTTTGCCCAGCACGGGCAAGGTGGCTGACAGCCAGTGGTGGTGCCGGTCGGTCTGACCGGCACCTTCCCACGCGTCCTGTGTAGAGCCGAGCCCACGCTCGGCTGTTTTCTTCGGGCAAGCCGAGCGTAGGCTCGGCTCTACAGGATCAGCGGTGTGCCGCGGATTCCCTGGCCAGTTGCGCGTCGAATTTCTTCTCGGCCCCATCCGCGTAGGCCTTGCAGGTCAGTGCGTTGGCGCTGGCCTTGCTGCCGGCGGCATAGTTCCAGTTGCTGGCACCCGGGTGCGGGGTCAGCAGCAGATCGCAGGGCAGGTCGCGCACGGTAGTGAAGCTGCGCTTGTAGTCCTCGATCAGGCGCGGATAGCGGGGGTTGTCCTTGAGCTGGTAGCCCGGCGCACTCAGGCTGTCGGCGTAGGCGATGCGCAACGGCTTGCCATCGCGGGTATCGGTCCAGGTCCACGCGGTGCTTCCCGGAGTGTGCCCCGGCATGAAGTGCGCGGTGAATGCGATGCCGCCCACCGTGACCACTTCGCCATCCATGATGATGCGGTCGGCGCTGGTGGGCGGATAGGTGATGCCGTCGCCAAAGTGCAGGTCGTTGCTGCCGCCGCGCGCCAGCAGCACAGCCGATTCGGCATTAGCCACCACGTGCGCGCCGGTGCGACGCTTGAGCTCGGCCACCGGGCCGGCGTGGTCGGCATGCGCATGGCTGAGCAGGATCAATCGCAGGTCCTGCGGGGCCACGCCGCGCAACTTCATGTTGTCCAGCAGGTGGCCGGCCATCTGTGGCATGCCGCCGTCCAGCAGCACTGCGCCCTCGGCGGTCTGCACCAGCAGAGCGGTCAGGTCCTGCGTGCCGATCTGCCAGGTGTGATCAGCAATCTGCAGCGGTGCCATCGGCTGCAGCCAGGACGTGTCCACCGTGTAGGCCCGCAGCTGCGGCAACGGCGCTTCGGCGGCGCTGGCGTGGCTGATCGGAAGTACGGCCGCAAGGGTGAGGGTGAGCAGAGGGAAACGCATGATTCACGTCCGTTTGAAGGAGGCCCAGAAACTAGCACGGGCCTCCTTCAGCGCGTCCCGCATAGATTTCATGGCTCCCATAAGGGCGCCGATGGCTCAGTAGCGGTACTGCCACCCCAGCGTCAGCACCCGGCCGCGGCCGGAGAAGTAACTCGGGTTCGACGGCGTGGTCTGCGAGTAGTAGCTGATGTACTGCTTGTCCGCCAGGTTCTGCACGCCCAGCGTGAACGCGTGCTTGTCCAGCGTGTAGCGCGCGACAAGATCCACGGTGGTGTAACCCTTGAACTCCGCCACGCGCGCGCCACGCAGGTCGAAGTCGCGGTCGAAGGCATGGCTGGCCTGCAGGCGGGTGCTCAACTGCGGCGTCCAGCCCTGTTCCCAGAACGCAGTCAACCGGTTCGGTGCGATGTTCACACCCGCCAGGTCGCTGTCGAGGCGACCGTCAATGTCGGCATCGTAGCGGCCGTTGGCGCGCGCATAGCCCAGGCCGAGCCGGCTGTCGCCCAACCGCAGGCGCAGGTTGCTTTCAAAGCCTTCCACGCGGGTGGCCTGGCGCTGCACCGCATAGGCATCGATGCCCGGATCGTAGATCAGTACCGAGCCGAGCCTGGATTCGGAGCTGTAGTAGGCAATGTCACCGCTGAAGCGGCCATCGTCGTACTCCAGCCCGATCTCGCGGTTGTCCGACACCACCGGCGACAGGTCGATGAGGCTGTCGACGCGCTGGCCGTCGCGGTTGATCGCGCGCAGCACGCGGCCGACATCGGCCACGGTGTATCCCTCCGAATAGGAGGCATAGGCGTTGAGCCGATCGTTGATGTACCAGACCGCGCCGAAGTTGGGCAGGGTCTCGCTCATGGTCGGCTTGCCGCCGGCCACCCTGCGCGCGCCATAGCGGGGCAGGGTGGTGTAGTCGCCCACCTCGAGCTCACCCTTTTCGTAGCGCAGGCCGCCGGACAGCATCAGGTGGTCGGTGGGCCACCAGTGCAGCTGCAGCAGCGGCGAGAGGCTCTGGTAGGTGGTCAGCGGTACCCAGTTCATGCCACTGGCCAGCAGCACCTGGTGGGTGCGGTCACGCAGGCCGTCCAGGCCCAGGGTCACATCCAGCGTGGTGCCGGCGATGCGGCTCCAGCTCTGGGTCAGCTTGAAGCCGCGCTTGTCCGATTCGTTCTGGGTCTGGTCCCAGGCGGCGTTGGCGCCGGTATTGCCCCACGGGTCCCACTGGCTGGCGCCATAGCGTCCCTCGAAGTCGACCGCGAACGCCTGCGCCTGGAAGCGGCCACCGAGCAGGTCGGCGGCGCTGTAATCCACGGTCAGGGAGCGCGAACGGTTCATTGGTGGGTCCAGCGGCGTGTCACCGCGCACCGAAATCGTCGGGCGGCCAGTGCGGAAGTCGCCGTTCACCGCGAAGTAGTTGTCCAGCCCGCGCAGTTCGTAGCGGTTGGCCATCACCTGCAGGCGGTGGCCTTCGGCAAGGTTCCAGCCCAGCTTGGCGAACACGTTCGATGAGGTCGAGTCCATCAGCTCGCCCTGCGCGTTCGTGCCGATCGATCGGCCCTCCCCGTCGTGGTACAGGCCCTGCTTCTCATAGGCCAGGCCGGCAACCAGGTCGAACTGCTCGCCGCGCACGCCCACCAGGGCCGAGCCGCGCTGGCCGTTGTCATCTTGGCGGCTGGGCAGGGCCGAGCTGTAGCTGACATTGGTGTCGAGCAGGAACGCACCTGGCTCGCTGGGCGCGCTGCGGGTGATGATGTTGACGATGCCACCGGTACCGCCGATGCCCTGCAGCGCGTTGGCGCCGTGGATGACCTCGATGCGCTCGATCATCGCCGGGTCGATGGTGTGCGAATCCCGTGAGCCGTCACGCAGGGGGGTGGACTGTGGCACGCCGTCGACCATGTACAGGATGCCGCGGCCACGCATTGTTTCGCCATAGTTGGACATCTTCTCGCGCGCCGGGGCAAACGCCGGGATCTGTGACGACAGCACCCGCGACACATCCGAACCCAACGCCAGCTGCTGGGCGATGTCCTCGCGGGTCAGCACCGTAATGGTGTTGGGCATCGCCGTCTCGCCCTGCGGCATGCGAGCGGTCGAGGCCGAGACCGTGACACGGGCCAGCGAGGTCGGATTGGCCGGCGCGGCGGGGCGTGCCGTTGCGTTGGGCCTGGCCTTGGCCTGCGCAGCAGTTGCACTGACCACGAATACCCCGGGGGAGCGTTCCTGCAAAGTCAGATCGTGGCCCTGCAACAGGCGTTGCAGCGCTTCGCGTGGTGCGTAGCGGCCGTCCAGCGCCGGCGCGCTGCGACCATTCACACTGTCGGCGGCGAACAACAGCTGGATGCCACTCTGGCGCGCCAGCGCATTGAGCGACGCATGCAGCGGGCCGGCGGGCAGGTGAAGCTCGACGGGCGCGGATGCAGCGCTCTGCGCCATGGCGGGCAGGGCCGCGCACAGGCAGGCGGCGAGCAGGGCAGGGGCCAACCGGCGCAGGGCGGCAGGCGGGACAGGGCGGGTCATGCAGGGTCCTTCGGAGGGGTTCAAGCAGCTGCCGGATGGGACGACCCGCAACCCACCCTCGCGGGAGCCATCAATCGCGTGCGCGCAGATGCAGACTGCCATCGTTGGCCGTGTGCACCTGCACCGGCAGGATCTCCGGCAGCAACGCAACGGCAGTTTCGGAGTGATCGGCATCGAACACGCCCGAGACCTGCAGCGGTCCCAGCTGCGGGTCATCCAGCACGATGGGACGGTCGTGATAACGCTGCAGGATGCGCAGCACTTCGGCCAGCGGCAGGCGATCGAACTGCAGGCGGCCACGGGTCCAGTCGGCCCGGTCCGGGCTGACCGGCTCGGGTGGCGACAACGATCCCGGCTGGGCCAGCACGCGCTGCCCCGGCTTCAGGCGCTGCTCGGCGTCCCCGCCATCCACGCGCACGCCTACCTCGCCGCGCCACAGGGTTACCTCACTGAGGTTGCCCTGCCGGTCCACGTCGAACACCGTGCCGTAGTTGCGCACATGCACCGGCCCGGCCTCGACCTCGAACGGGCGCCAGCTCGAGTGCTGCACCTGGAATCGGGCCTGGCCCTGCACCAGCACCACCTGCCGCGAGCGAACGTGCCTGCGAACCTGCAGATGGGTACCGGCGTCGAGCAGCAGATGGCTGCCATCGGGCAGGCGGACGTCGCGGCGTTCGCCCACCGCCGTCCGATAGTCGCGCATCTGCCATGCCGGGTCGGCGATGAACACGCCGGTGACCGCGATCAGCAGCAGCGGCAGGACGATCTTCGCGGCACGCCCACCGCGGCGACGCTGCAGGGCATCCGCGCTGGGCATGGGGAAGCGTTCCTTCAAGGCATCGCGATGCTGGTCCAGCACCTGGTCGGTGGTAGTGGGCGGGACCGGCGGTTGCGGCGTGGATGGCGGCGGTTGTGGACTCATCGCAGGCCAGCCGACAGTTGGCAATCGGCCATGGCCAGGCGCAGGTGGCGCTCTACCGCCTTGAGACCGATGCCCATGCGCCGGGCGACCTCGGCCTGTGGCAGTTCATGGATCTTGTGCAGGATGAAGACCTGCTGGCGGCGGCAGGGCATGCGTTCGATGGTCGCGCCCAGTCGCTGCATGGCCTGCTGTCCCTGCGCCTGCTGCTCCGGCCCGGGGCGCGGGCAGGCGTCGTCGGGCAGCTCGGCACGCGCCTCCACCCAGTGCCGGCGCAGATCCTCGGCGCGGCAGCGGTCCACCGCGGCATCGTGCGCGATCCGCCGCAGCAGCGCGACCGGTTGCCGCGCGTCGTGCGCCACCGGGCGCTCAAGCAGGCGCACGCAGACGTCGTGCACCACCTCACGGGCCAGCCCCGGCGAGCGGAAACGGCGGCGCAGATACTCCACCAGTTCTTCGTAGTGGCGCACCAGCGAGGACATCAACGGCGGCGCAGGCGGGCAGGGAGAGGGAAGGCGGGACATCCGGGCCGGCAGTGGAGGCAAAGGGTGGGCGCGGGGAGGGCATTCCTGCGCGATGAAGCAATACTAATGGGAACTGTTCTCGTTTGCCATGCGGCACTCGGGTCGGGATTGTCCGCCAGGGCTGGAAGGTGAAACCACGATCATCAGCTGGAGCGCAGAATCGGCCGCGGCTAGGCTGCCAGCAGGCTCAAGGAGATGGACCATGCACGTGCTTCTGGTGATGGTGGGTGGGGTTCTGCTGTTGGGGGTATTCCTGCTGTTCGGGCGGCTGTGGAGCGTAGGCCAGTCACAGCTGCCCACGGCCCTGATCGCGTTCATCGCCACCTGGCTGCTGGTGACGCTGGCCAACATGTGGGTGGGCGTGAGCAGGGCCGGCTACGCCGTCCGCGAGGAACTGCCGATCCTGCTGCTGGTGTTCGCCGTGCCGGCCTTGCTGGCCGGTCTGCTGTACTGGCGCCTGACGCGCTGAAGGACGGCCATGAGCACACGACTGCGGCTGCCCGCCCTGCGCCAGCGCGATGGCCACCACGCCCGCGTGACCTACGAAGAGCTGTTCTTCGACCTCGTCTACGTGTTTGCCGTTACCCAGCTCAGCCACCATCTGCTGCATCACCTGGACCTGGCCGGCGTCATGCAGACGCTGGTGCTGTGGTTCGCGGTCTGGCTGGGCTGGCAGTACGCCTGCTGGGTCAGCAACTGGTTCGATCCGGAGGCACCACGCATCCGCGGCCTGCTGTTCGTCACAATGCTGCTGGCGCTGCTGATGTCTTCGTCCATCCCCGAAGCCTTTGCCGATCGCGCCTGGGTGTTTGCCGGGGCTTACGCCACCATGCAGGTCGGGCGCACCGTGTTCGTGCTGCTGGAGGTCGGTCGAAGCCATCCGCTGGCGCCCAATTTCCGTCGCATGCTGGCCTGGGTGAGCGTCTCGGCCTGCTTCTGGCTGGCGGGCGCTGCGGCCGAAGGTCATCTGCGGCTGGCATTGTGGGCGCTGGCGGTGGCCTGCGAGTACATGTCGCCGATGTTCGGCTTCGCATTCCCGGGCATGGGGCGTTCGCACACCCGGGACTGGACCATCGAGGGTGGCCACCTGGCCGAACGCTGCCAGCTGTTCGTCATCGTCGCACTGGGCGAGACCCTGCTGGCCACCGGCGGCGTGCTAAGTGAGGTCGAGCACTGGAACGGGGAAGTGGTGTCGGCGGTGCTGGCCACGTTCGCCGGCACCATCGCCATGTGGTGGCTGTACTTCGGCATCTCCAGCCACGATGCCACCGAGGCCATCAGCCACGCCGAAGATCCCGGACGGATGGGCGCCAACTTCCACTACGTGCATGCACTGCTGATCGCCGGCATCATCGCCACGGCCGTCGGTAACGATCTGGTCATGGATCATCCCGGCGCGGCGGTCACCCCGATGTACGCCACCGTGCTGGTGGCGGGCCCGTTGATCTACCTGCTGGGCAGCGCCCTGTACAAGCGGGTGGTGTATGGGCGTGCGCCCTGGTCGCATCTGTTCGGTGCCGTGGCGCTGGTGGTGCTGGGTGTACTGTTGCCGCAGACCCATCTGTTGGCCGCCGGTTGGCTGACCAGTGCGGTGCTGCTGGCGGTGGGGCTGATGGATACGCGCTTGAAGCAGCGCCCGCAGCGCGCCTGATCCGCGCGGCGGCCGGTACTGCTTGCGCAGGCGGGCAATGGGAGTAGCGTGGGCAGTGGGTGCTCTGGGAACCGGGAGTGGCGCAGCATGCAGAACGTTCCGCAGTGGCTGGTCTGGGCCGGCTTGTCAGCCTGTTTCGCCGCACTGACCGCGCTGTTTGCCAAGGTGGGCGTCAAGGGCGTCGACTCGGATGGCCATCCGCACCCTGGTGGTGGCGGCGGTGATCCTGCCGCTGGTGGTGGTCACTGGCAAGTGGTCCAATCCGTTGCTGCTGCCCGGGCGCACGCAGCTGTTCCTGGTGCTGTCGGCGCTGGCCACGGGTGCGTCGTGGCTGTTCTACTTCCGCGCGCTGCAGAGTGGCGAGCTGGCCAAGGTGGCGGTGGTCGACAAATTCAGCGTGGTGCTGGTGATCGTGCTCGCCTATCTGTTGCTGGGCGAACGTCCGACCCTGCGGGAATGGAGCGGCATCGGCCTGGTGGTGGCCGGGGTGATCGTACTGGCGACGAAGAAGTAGCGGCGTTCAAACCCATCGACGAGGGAGAGCAGGATGCAGGGCGAAGCGCACGGAACCTTTGAAGTGAACCTGCTGCCGATCGGTGGCAACGACGGCCCGATCGGGGTGATGTCGATCAACAAGGTCTTCCATGGTGACCTGCAGGGCAGCAGCGTCGGCCAGATGCTGGCGTTCCGCAGTCCGGTACAGGGCTCGGCCGGCTACGTGGCCATGGAACGGGTGAGTGGCACGTTGGCCGGACGGCAGGGCGCTTTCACGCTGCAGCACAACGGTCTGATGACCGGGGGGACGCCGGAGCTGAGCGTGGTGGTGGTGCCCGATTCGGGCAGTGAAGGGCTGCTCGGTCTGAGCGGCACACTGGAGATCTCCATCAGTGAAGGCCACGACTACCGGTTCGTCTATGCATTGCCGGAACCGGAATAGCCGGCTTCCGGATTCAAGCGCTGCCCGCCTGCAGGCGGTCATACATCCGCACCAGATCGACCAGGGTGCGCGCGCCCATCTTGCGCATCACCTGGGCGCGACGCACCTTCACGGTGATCTCGCTGACCCCGAGGTCGCCAGCGATCTGCTTGTTGAGCCGGCCGCGCACCACGCCATCGACCACCTCGCGCTCACCGGCATTGAGGGAGTCCCAGCGCTGTTGCAGCGCGCCCAGTGCTTCGCCCTCGCGGCGCCGCAGGCGGTCGAGCTCGATGCCCTTGTGGATCGCATCGAGCAGTTCCTGGTCGCGGAAGGGTTTGGTCAGGAACTCGATGGCGCCGTCCTTGATCGCGTTGACGCCCATCGCGATGTCGCCGTGGCCGGTGATGAACACCACGGGCAGCTGCAGGCCCAGGCTGCCCATGCTGCGCTGGAACTCCAACCCGCTCTGGCCCGGCATGCGTACGTCTAGCACCAGGCACGCAGGGGTGTCTTCCAGTTCGTGTTCAAGGAAGGCCTGGGTGGAGGCGAAGGCGCGCACCTGCAGGCCCATCGAGGCCAGCAGGTCTTCCAGCGCCGCGCGCACCGATGGATCGTCGTCGACCACGTAGACGATCGGCGCCGGTTCGGCCGCAGGTGCAGGGGGCTTACGCATGAGGGGTATCCAGGGCGATGGGCAGGTCGAAGATGAAGCAGGCGCCGCCGCCTGCCGGTCGTTCGGCGCGGATCTGGCCATCGTTGGCCTCGATCATCGAACGGCTCAGGCTGAGGCCCAGCCCCAGCCCGTGTGACTTGGTGGTCCAGAAGGCATCGAATACGCGCTCGGGATGATCGGCGGGCAGGCCGACGCCGCGGTCGCGCACGCTGAGACTGACCCGCTGACCGTCACGTCGGGTCAGCAGCGACAGGCGTCGGTCGGCTGGAGGCACGGCTTCCATTGCGTCCACCGCATTGAGAATCAGGTTGCCGATCACCTGCTGCACCTGTACACGATCGGCCTGCACCGGAGGCAGGTCGGCATCCAGCAGCAGGGCCACGGCCACGCCGTGCTGGTCCAGTTCACTCCGTGACAGCGCCAGCATTTCCTCCACCGCCTGGTTCAGATCGAAGGCGCGTCGTTCCGGTGCTGCGCCCTGTGTGAGGCCGCGGATGCGGGCGATCACGTCGCCGGCGCGGTGCGCATCGGCCAGGATGCGGGCTACGGTCTGTCGTGCCTTCTCGACGTTCGGCGGGTCCTGTGCGAGCCAGCGCTGGCAGGCTTCGGCGCTGCTGGCGATGGCCGCCAGCGGCTGGTTCACTTCATGCGCGATGGAAGTGGTCAGTTCGCCCACGGTCGAGGCGCGCGCTACCCGCAGCAGGCGGCCCTGCGCTTCGTGCACGGCGGCCTTGGCCGCTTCCATGTTCAGGGCGAGATAGGTGGTGATGCCGATCACCAGCATGCCGATGACCGAGTTGACCAGGCCGATGCGGTAGGTGCCGAACCGGGTCAGGAAGAAGCTCAGCCCGGTCAGTGCGATGCAGGCGATGGCCAGGGTGATCAGTCCGCGCGCGCTGAGCACGCGCGACGCCGCAAGGATCACCGCCGCGTAGAAGCACGCTGCCGCAACGGCGTAGTCGGTGACGGTATCGATCAGGAAGATCGCCGCCATCACCACGATCAGGGCAAGCAACACCAGGGGACGGCGGGGCGACAGCGATGGCATCGGGACAGCTCCCTGGCGTGGGGGGAAAGGATAGCAAAGCCGCCACTGTTGAACGCCGACCTTGGTCGGCGTGCTCTCGTGGGGTGGGTGCCGACCGTTGGTCGGCACAAGGCGAAACGAAGCCTGGTAGTGCCGGCCGCTGACCGGCAGCTGGACGGTGTTGCCGGAGCTACTGAGGTTGCCGGCCAGCGGCCGGCACTACTCTTCCAGGCTGGCGTTCCAGAATCCCTGCAGTACCCCCGGCGTGGTCGACAGGGTCGCCAGCACGGCGTCCAGTTCGCCTGCATCGACCGTGGTGGCGTACAGCACCGCTTCGATCTCCACGTCACGCTCGCCGAATGGTCGCTGGTCCACTGCGCGTACCGGGTACTGCGCCTGCTCCAGCAGCAGCAACAGCTGGTCCAGAACCTCGGCCTGCTGTTCGCGCTGGCAGACCACGTTGATCGCATACGTTGCCTCACTGAACGCTTCCGGCAGCGGCTGGCGCTGGATGCGGTTCACCACCGGCCGCAGCAGGGTGTTGGCGGCCAGCACGAACAGCGCCGCCAGCACCGCCTCCGGCAGCAGCTTGATGCCCGCGCATGCGCCCACCGCAGCCGAGCCCCACAGGGTAGCGGCGGTGTTCAGGCCGGACACCTGCGCACCATCCTTCATGATCGCGCCGGCGCCCAGGAAGCCGACGCCGGAGATCACATAGGCCACCACATGCAGCGGTGACGGCGGGCCGCCGTACAGGTCATGGAAGCGCACTGCCAGATCGACAAACACCGCTGCGCCTACCGCCACCAGCGTGTTGGTGCGCAGGCCCGCGGTGCGCTGCCGCAGCTGGCGTTCCAGGCCGATGATCGTGCCCAGTACAAAGGCCACCGACAGGCTGATCAGCGAGCTGAGGGTGGCGCCGGCGTTGAACGTCGGCAGGTTGGGATTGATGTCCATCCTGTTTCTCCCTGGACATGGCGGCGGGCCGTTACTGCCAGCCGTAGCGACGGATGTAGAAGCGCTTCAGCGCGGTGGTCAGCACCGCATAGCCGGACAGGATCGCCACCAGGAACGGCCAGTAGCCGGCCGGCAGTGCCTGCAGCTTGAAGTAGCCGGCCAGCGGGCTCATCGGCAGCGCCACGCCGATGGCCATGATCAGGCCGGTCATCATCAGCAGCGGCGGTGCGGCGATGCTCTGCAGGAACGGCACCTTCGGCGTGCGGATCATGTGCACGATCAGGGTCTGGGTCAGCAGGCCGACCACGAACCAGCCGGACTGGAACAGGCCCTGGTCGGCCGGCGTGCGTGCATCGAACACGTACCACATCAGCGCGAAACAGGTCAGGTCGAAGATCGAGCTGATCGGCCCGAAGAACACCATGAAGCGGCCGATGTCCGCCGGGTTCCACTTCAGCGGCTTGCGCACCAGCTCCTCGTCCACGTTGTCGAACGGAATGGCGATCTGCGAGATGTCGTACAGCAGGTTCTGCACCAGCAGCTGCAGCGGCAGCATCGGCAGGAACGGCAGGAAGGCCGAGGCCACCAGCACCGAGAACACATTGCCGAAGTTGGAGCTGGCGGTCATGCGGATGTACTTCAGCATGTTGTTGAACGTGCGCCGGCCCTGGATGACGCCTTCCTCCAGCACCATCAGGTTCTTTTCCAGCAGGATGATGTCGGCGGCCTCCTTGGCGATGTCCACGGCGCTGTCCACGCTGATGCCGATATCGGCTGCGCGCAGCGCCGGTGCATCGTTGATGCCGTCGCCGAGGAAGCCGACCACCTTGCCCTGGGCGCGCAGCTCGCGCACCAGGCGCTCCTTGTGCAGCGGCGTCAGCCGGGCGAAAACGCGATGGTTGTGCAGCGCCCGCGACAGCGCGCCGTCATCCATGCGCTCGATCTGCGGGCCGGTCAGGATGGTGTCGGCGTCCAGCCCCACCTGCGCGCAGACACGGGCGGTGACCAGCTCGTTGTCGCCGGTGAACACCTTGACCTCCACGCCATGCGCGGCCAGCGCCTGCAGCGCCTGCGCTGCCGATTCCTTCGGCGGGTCCAGGAATGCCACGTAGCCGACCAGGGTCAATCCGCACTCGTCAGCCTGCGTGTACACCGTCTGGTGGGCTGCGGTCTCCTTCATCGCCACCGCCACCACGCGCAGGCCCTGTTCGTTCAACTCCTCGGTGGTCTGCCGCACGCGGGCCAGGCGATGCTCGTCCAGTGGCATGTCCTGGCCGTTCTCGCGCACGGTGCTGCACACCGCCAGCATCTCTTCTACCGCGCCCTTGCAGATCAGCTCGTGGTGATCCTCCCGCTCGGAGACCACCACCGACATGCGGCGGCGCTCGAAGTCGAACGGGATTTCGTCCACCTTGTGGTAGTCCTGCGACAGCCGCAGCGAGCTCTGCAGCTCAACGTGCTCCAGTACCGCACGATCCAGCAGGTTGATCAGGCCGGTCTGGAAGTGGCTGTTGAGATAGGCGAACTTCAGCACGTCTTCCGAGTCGTGACCGAACACATCGGTGTGGCGCTCCAGCGCGATCCTGTCCTGGGTGAGGGTGCCGGTCTTGTCGGTGCACAGCACTTCCATGGCGCCGAAGTTCTGGATGGCGTCCAGGCGCTTGACGATCACCTTGCGCCGCGACAGCAGCACCGCGCCCTTGGCCAGGGTGGAGGTGACGATCATCGGCAGCATTTCCGGCGTCAGGCCCACAGCCACCGACAGCGCGAACAGGAACGCCTCGGTCCAGTCGCCCTTGGTCCAGCCGTTGATCAGCAGCACGAACGGGACCATCACCAGCGCGAAGCGGATCAGCAGCCAGCTGACACTGTTGACGCCGGCCTGGAACGCGGTCGGCGCACGGTCGGTGGCGGTGCTGCGCTGGGCCAGCGTGCCGAAGTAGGTGCGGTTGCCGGTGGCCAGCACAATGGCGGTGGCGGTGCCGGACACCACATTGGTACCCATGAACAGCAGGTTGTGCTGCTCCAGCAGGCCGGCCAGGCCGTCGCCCGGATTAGCGAACTTCTCTACCGGCAGCGATTCGCCGGTCATCGCGGCCTGGGCGACGAACAGGTCCTTGGCGGTCAGCACGCGGCAATCGGCCGGAATCATGTCGCCTGCCGACAGCACGATGTGGTCGCCGGGCACCAGTTCGCGGATCGGCAGGTCCAGCAGGCGCGCCGGGCGCCGGCTGTGCAGGTGCGCGCCGAAGTACTGGTCGGCCACATCCGCAGCCTCGGTACCCGGATTGCGGCGCAGCACGCGTGCGGTATTGCCGACCAGTGCCTTCAGTCGCTCGGCGGCGCGGTTCGAACGCCCCTCCTGCACGAAGCGGATCAGCGTGGACAGCAGCACCATCGCACCAATCACGATCGTCGCCTTGATGTCCTCGGTCAGCCAGGACACCGCCGCCAGCACGGTCAGCAGTAGGTTGAACGGATTGCGGTAGCACTGCCACAGGTGGCGCCACCACGACAGCGGCCTTTCGTGATCCACCTCGTTGGGGCCGAGCGTGGCCAGTCGCTCCTCGGCCTCATGCGGGCTGAGGCCATCGGCATGTGATTCCAGCGTGGCCAGCAGCTCGGCTTCGTCCTGCTGGGCGAGCGTGACCAGGCCGGTGGTGAGCGCGAACGGCGCCGCTTCGGCGCTACCCGGGCCGAACCCGGCTTCGGGCATCGCACGGCGGCGGAACAGGTTGCCTGCGCGACGGCTGCGCAGGAAGGCGTTGAACCAGGCGTTGAGCAGGCTCATGGGACTCTCCTCGAATGTCAGAGCCGGCCGCGGCCGGAACACGAACGGAATAGTTGGAACAGGTCAGGCGTGGCGCATCGCCAGCACCGCCGGCGACCATGGCTGCATGTGCAGCCGCTGGCTGCCACCGATGCACAGTGGCTTCATCGCATCACGCAGGGGATGGGGCAGATGACGCAGCACGGTGATGCGCTCGCTGATCGGCAGCAGCGAAAGTGCATCGGCCACCACACGTGGCGAACCGAGCGACAGCGAACGGGCGAACATCACGGGGCCGTGCTGCAGCAGCTGGCTGCGCAGGCCGGCAACATCGCGCTCGCCAATCAGGCGGCGCAGGGTGATGTAGAGGATCTTGTAGGACATGGGGGTGCTCTCCAGGCAAACGGCGCCTGGCGGCCCCCGTCACTCAGGCAGGCAGGGACCGGCGGGCAGGCGCCAGGAACAGGCAACAAGCGGTCATCCGGGGCGCGGTGCGCCCGGCAGGGTCGGGGTCCATCTGCGTCTCCATGAGGGGAGGGGCCAGCCAGGGTTGCCCTGGCCAGTGGCGCTATTGTCCGCCCCTGAATGGGGCAGTCCTAGAGGCTCGTGGGTTAGCCCGGCTATACCTTGGTATAGCCGGGCCTGCGCAGCGCCAAGGTTCAGTGATGGATCAATGCGAAGCGCTGGTCTGCTTGCACACGTCGTACTCGCCGCGGCTCAGCGTCTTGTTGTGGTCGGTATCGCAGGCGTGCAGTCGCTCTGCCCAGTCCGGCGCGACGGCATCCACCTCGGCCAGCGTGACGATGCCGTCCTTGTCCTTGTCCAGCGATTCGTAGGCAGGGATGAGCTTCACTCCGGTCACGTCCTCGGCGGCGGTGGCCTTGCTGGCCTCCTGGGGCTTGGAACAGGCGCCCAGCAGCAGGCCCGCACAAAGCGAGAAAATGATGGGGAGGTAGCGAGAACCGGTCATGGCATGCTCCAGAAGTGAGGATGTAGGCCAACGCTGTGCATGGCCACGGCCGGATCATCTGCGCGGGGCTGTAAGCGGGCTGCGAAGAAGCGGGCCGCAGGCCGTTGCCGGTGGGCCACCATTCACCGGGCCGGGCAGCGGCGATTGCGCGCGGACGCCTTGGGGGTGGTGGCTCGAAGGAGACGGCTCGGTAGAGTCGACTGCCAGTCGACTTTCGCGCGCAGCGCGGGGTTTTCAGCGTCCTGCCAAGAGCAGTCGACCAACAGTCGACTCTACCCTCGCACGGTGGGGTGCCGGCCTGCAGCCGGCACTACCATCTCCTTAGAAACGGTCGGCAAAGGCATCTGTCGCCCGCACCAGCGCATCCACCGTGGCCGGCTCGTTGGCGCTGTGGCCGGAGGTCACCATCTCCAGTCGCGCTTCCGGCCAGGCCTTGGCCAGGTCCCAGGCGGTGCGCGGCGGGCAGATGATGTCGTAGCGCCCCTGTACGATCACGCAGGGCAGGTGGCGGATGCGATCGATGTCGCGCAGCAGCTGGTCGGGCTCCAGGAAGATGCCGTTGCGGAAGTAGTGCGCTTCGATGCGGGCCTTCGCCAGCGTGTCCAGCGGATCATCCGTGGATTCGGCATCCACGTCGTGCTGCAGGGTGGCGGCGTTGTCTTCCCAGCCCAGCCAGGCCTGCGCGGCTTCGATGCGTTTCGCTTCATCCGGGCCATCCATGCGCGTCCAGTACGCCGCGATCATGTCGCCACGCTCGGCTTCCGGAATGTAGGCCTCATAGCGGTCCCAGCGCTCGGGGAAGATCCAGCGCGCACCGCCGTTGGCCTCGGCGAACCAGCGGTTCTCGATCTCGCGGCCGAGGAACACGCCACGCACGATCAGGCCGGTCGCGCGTTCGGGATGCGTCTGTGCATAGGCCAGCGACAGGGTCGAGCCCCAGGAGCCGCCATAGACCAGCCAGCGTTCGATGCCCAGGTGTTCTCGCACCTTCTCGATGTCGGCCACCAGGTTCTGCGTGGTGTTGTCGCGCAGCTCGCCGAACGGCGTGGAACGGCCGCTGCCGCGCTGGTCGATCAATACGATGCGGTAGCGCGCCGGGTCGAAGAAGCGGCGATGGGTGGGTGAAATGCCGGCGCCCGGGCCGCCGTGCAGGTATACCACCGGAATGCCCTCCGGGGTGCCGCACTCTTCGATGTGCAGCGTGTGCAGATCGCTTACTGGCAGGGTGAACTCGCGGTACGGCTCGATGGTGGGGTAGAGGGTGCGCATGACGGGTGTCTCACAAGCAGGGGCGGCCAGCATAGCGCCCGGCGCCGGCCAAGGCAGGGGGTGTCACGTGCCGGATGCTGGAAATGGGCTTGCCGATGCGCATAAGCTCCCGTGATGCACGAGACCACGACAAGGGCGTCCACGTTCAGCATCAACCTTGGCAGCCGTGGCGGTGCACGCGCTGGCCAACAACCGGCCCCTGTTGCTGTTGTTGGCGGCGGGTCTACTGCCGATGCTGGTGGACTACCAGTAGGCCGGCGTCGGCAGTGTCCTGCTGGCCGTTCCCGTGGTGCTGCTGGCCGCACGGGTGCAATGGCAACTGCCGCGCTGGCGCTGGATGTTCTATGGATACTACGTGGGGCATCTGCTGGTATTGGCGGTGGTGGCGCGCGTGCTTTCGTGATCAGTGCATGCATGGTCGTGCCTTGTGCCGGTAAATCAACGCCATGCGTGGATGCGTTTGGCGGATCACCATGGAACCAGCCAGGCATGGCTTGGTTCCATGATTTCCGGTAGATCCACGCCACGCGTGGAACCCGTTGACCGTTTGTCGCCCGGCTCAGAAATCCATAGTGGCCGACACCAGCACCGTCCTCGGTGCACCCAGCGCCAGGCTCGACAACAACGGCATGCCCCAATACGCCTTGTTGGTCACGTTGTTCACCGTGGCCCGCAGCGCAAGTGGTCGTCCGGCCAGCGTGGTGCTGTAGCGCGCGCCCACGTCGAACAACGTCCGCCCCGGCACCGACAGACTATTGTCGGCACTGATGTATTGCTTCGACATCGCCGTGGCATTGCCGGTCAAGGTCAGGCCCTGCAAGGTCGGCACATCCCACTCTACGCCCAGCTTGGCCTGCCGCTGCGCCACGGCGGTGGCGATGCGCCCTTCATTCACGCCACCGGCCGTGCGGGTCAGCTTGGGCTGCACGTAGGCCACGCCGCCCAGCAGGCGCACGCCGTCGATGGGTGCGCCGAAGAAGCCCCATTCCACGCCGCGGTTTCGTTGCTCGCCGCCGAACGAGAAGATATTCGTGACCGGGTCGGTGTAGCTGCTCGGTCGCTTGATCTCGTACACGCTGAAGGTGTGCCCGAAGCTGCCCATGTCCAGCTTCAGGCCCAGCTCCTTCTGCTTGGTGCGGAAGGGTGCGAACACATCGCCGGCATTGGCGGCAGTCATCGGCGCGGTGGCGCCCTGGCTGAGGCCTTCGATGTAGTTGGTGTAGAGGGAGATCCTGTCGGTCGCCTTCACCAGCAGCGCCGCGGCCGGGGTGGTGGCGCTCTCGTCGTAGCGTGAGCTACGTGCGCCCGTGGCCACGCTGAAGGTCTCGCTGACTACCTGCTGGCGGCGCACGCCCAGCGTCAGCTGCACGCGGTCATCGGCGAAGGAGAGGGTATCGGCGAAGCCGAGGCTGTCCAGGCGCAGGTCGGTATGCGAGATGTGCGGCGCCACGAACGGCGCGGCCGGGCCCCACACCGGGTTGTACAGATTGGTGGTCCAGTCCCAGCCGGGCACGCTGCGGCGGCCATAGTCGTTCTGGGTGTGCTGATAGTGGGTCACGTTGGCGGCCCATTGGTGGCCAACGCTGCCGGTACGGAAACTGCCGCGCAGGCCGGCATCACCTGATTGCTTCTTGATGTCGAACGCCAGCTGGCCCATCACCGTGGTGAAGTCACCGGCCGGGTTGAGGATCTGCGCACTGATCGAGCCGTTGTAGCGATAGTCGGTTCTGCTGGTGCCGTAGGCCAGGTAGGCCATCAGGGTATCGTTGATACCCAGCTCGCCGCGCAGCATCGCGCCCTTGTCCTGGCTGTCCACGTAGGCCCAGTCCGGGTTGATCAGCGTATCGCCACGCGGCGGCCGCGGAATGGCGACGCCCGGTGCCAGGCCGACGCCACGCGCGGGGCCGTCAACACGGTCATCGGCGCTGTACAGATCGGCCGACAGCCGCGCATCTTCGCCGCGCCAGTCCAGTGCCAGCGAACCGAGCTGTACCTTCTTGCTCTGCTTGCCCACGGCGCCATCGCCATCACGGTACGCGCCGTTGAAGCGGATGCCTAACTGCTTGTCGGCGCCGAGCCGACGGCCCATGTCCACATGGGTGCCGAACTGCGCATCGGAGGCGAAGTTGCCACTGACCCGCAGCAATGGCAGCTCACCCGCGCGCTTCGGCACCAGGTTCACCGCGCCGCCCACCGAGCCGCCCGGCGGCATGCCGTTGAGCAGCGCGGAGGGGCCCTTCAGCACTTCGATGCGTTCGAACATTTCCGGCGAGGTGCGGTAGTAAGGCGCCATGCCGCTGAGTCCATTGAAGGTGGTGTCGCTGGTGCTGGAGGCAAAGCCGCGGATCGCGTAGTTCTCGCTCCAGGAACCGGTGACGCCGTTGCTGAACACCGTGGGGTCAGTGGCGGCGATGACGTCGGTCAGGTCCTTGGCCTGGCGGTCGCGGATGAAGGACTCGGTATAGCTGACCGTACTGAACGGCGTGTCCATGAAGTCCTTGTCGCCCAGCAGGCCGACACGACCGCCGCCCGCCACCTGTCCTCCGGCATAGTCGGCGGTGGCCCGCCGCTGTTCCTGCACCTGCACCGAGGGCAGGGTGGACGGCGCGGAGTCGGCCAGCGCGGCAAACGAGGCCAGCAGCCCCAGCGCCAAGGCCGACACCCGGTAGCGCCGGGCCATTGGCGGATGCATCTGCACGCGGGTTGCGGCGGCCGCTGCACGCTGCAGCGGAGAGGAAAGGTGGTGCACGGTCATGCCAGGTTCCTGTGAATCGCAGGTGCGAGCGCGCCTGGCGCGCTGCCGACGGCAAGCACGGGGGAGGGCGCAGCGCAGGGTTGTTGGCTGGGTGGGGACCTGGCGGGAAGTGAGCCATGGGCTCGATTGCGGACGGCGGCGGGGTTGCGAACCACACGCATTCCTAATTAGTTGAGTAAATTAAACTAAACCATATGAAGCGGACAAGAGGGTCCCTTTGCTGGCACCCTCGCTACGGTATGAACATGCACCCTGAGACCCTGGCGGCGGCCCGTGGCCGCCCGCCCACCATCACCCCCGATCGCCTGGCCGACATCGGCATCAAACTGGGACTGCCGAACCTGACCATGGCCAACGTGGCCGCCGAACTGGCGGTGACCCAGGCCGCGCTCTACAAGCGCGTGGCCAACCTGGAGGCATTGAAGCGACTGGTGGCCGATACGGTGTTCCAGCGCTGGCAGATTCCGCGCGCCTCGGCCGATGCACCGGGCGGGCTGCAGGCTTACCTGCTGGGGTTCGTGGATTCTCTGTGCGAAGTGGTGAAAGCGCACCCCGGCCTACCGCCGTACCTGCTGCGCCGTTCGGTGGCGACCGCGCCGATGCTGGACAAGATCGCCTCGCACCAGGCGCATGTGGCCGAGGTGTTCGGCCTGCCGCTGAACAAGGCGCGCTGGCTGCTGGCCACGATCGCGTTCTACTGCATTGCCGGTGCGGACACGGTCTACGGGATTGCGGACGACGAAGAGGGCCAAGTGATCACCGAGTTCAAGCAGGGCATGCGTGCGCTGGTGATCGGTTCGCTGGAGGTATTGGAACTTCGATAGATCCACGCCATGCGTGGGTGCCGTTGCACGGTTCGCCACGGCCCCATACACGTATGGCGTGGATCTACAATGTGGCCATGCCTGCCACACCCACCCTCGATGATCTGCGCCGCCATGCGGTGGCGCGTACGCTGTTCAAGCCCACCACGCTGCTGACTGCGATCCGGCGCCTGGGCTTCGTGCAGGCCGACCCGATCCGCGCACCGGCACGCGCACAGGACCTGACCCTGCGCCACCGGGTGAAGGACTACCGCGCCGGTGACCTGGAGCGGCGCTATGCGCGCCTGCCGGTGGAGGAGGATTGCCTGGTGAACTACGGCTTCCTGCCACGCGAACATCTGGCGTTGATGCATCCGCGTGTCTCCAGGCGCGCATGGGATGCCGAGACCCGGCGCAGAGCGGAGGACGTGCTGGCCTTCGTGCGCGAACGTGGGAGCGTGCATCCACGCGAAGTCGATCAGGCGTTCGCGCATGGCCGGGTGACCAACTACTGGGGCGGCACCAGCAATGCCAGCACGCATCTGCTGGACGGCATGCACTACCGCGGCCTGCTGCGCGTGCAACGGCGCGACAGCGGCACCCGCATCTACGCGGTGGCCGATCACCCTGAGGCCGATGCCAGCGAGCAGGCGCAGATCGAACGCGCCGCCGCCTTGATCGACCTGGTGGTACGCAAGTACGCGCCACTGCCGTCGGCCAGCCTGACCTATCTGGTGCGCCTGCTGGGCTATGGCGCACCGCATCTGGCCGAGCAGACCCGGCAGGCATTGAAGCTGGCCAAGCAGCAGCTGGCCAGCTGCACGCTGGAAGGTACCACCTGGTACTGGCCAGCGGACGAGAATCCTCGCTCGCGCCGGCATGCGCCGGACGAGCAGGTGCGTCTGCTGGCGCCGTTCGATCCGGTGGTGTGGGACCGTCGCCGCTTCGGGCTGCTCTGGGGTTGGGTCTACAAGTTCGAGGCCTATACACCTGCGCCGAAGCGGCAGTATGGCTACTACGCACTGCCTGTGCTGTGGCACGACCAGGCAGTGGGCTGGGCCAATCTCAGCGTGAGCGACGGTGAACTGGCGTCCAGCGTGGGCTACGCCGGCAAGTCACTGGCCCGCGACAAGGTGTTTCGTGGCGCGCTTGAAGACGAACTGCAGCGCATGGCAGCTTTTCTGTAGAGCCGAGCCATGCTCGGCTGTTCTTCGCGCGGGCCAGAAAATCGAAGCAACGCTCATCATTCTCGGTAGCCGCCAACCTTGGTTGGCGCTGGCTTCCACCGGTGCCGCCAATGTGGGCATCTACCGGTCAAGCGGCGTCCTTGCGCTCCGCGTCCTCCATGCCGGGGCTGACGCGGCGGCCGATGTCCTTCAACCGCGCCAGCTGATCCACCATCGACGGTGCATCATCCAGGCTGCCGACGAACGTCCACAGATAGGTCATCACGGCATAGACGTGGCCCGGAGTGACGCCCTCGCTGGTGGCAAGGCGGCCGATGGTCAGCGCGAACAATGCCGCAGCAGCCAGCCCGATCACCACATAGGCGCCGGCTTCGCGGTCGGACAGCAGGATGCGCAGGCGTGACAGCGTGGTGTAGTGGCGGCGCAGCACCGAGGGGTTGACCCGGTCGACCAGGCGGATCTCGTGTTCCAGGCGGTTGTTCAGCCGGCCATGCAACTGCTCGTTGCGGCGTGCGAACGACGGCAGTACCAGCAGGGCGCCGAGCAGGGTGACCAGGCCGGCGGCACCGACCATCGGTTCGATCGCCAGCAGCATGGCCACCGCACCGAACATGGATGCCAGCGCGGTGGCGATGATGGGGACGTGCTTTTCAAAGAAGTCGACGAACTCGCGGGCCAGCACCACGCGTGCCGCCGAGGTGGACGTGGCCTGGCCCAGGCGGCGCTGCGCCTGCACCACGCTCACTGCCAGATCGGCATAGATGCGGGTGAAGGTGCGGGTATCGACCGCTCGACGGGCGGCGCCGACCAGCCAGAACAACAGCACCACGCCGGCATAGGAAACGGCATGGCCGATGTTGCCGCTGATGATCGCGTCCACCGCGAAGCCGGCGAACAACGGATAGGCCAGCAGCAGCGCATTCTCCAGTGCCACCAGCGTGAACGTACCGGTGAGCTTCCAGGGATAGCTGCGCAGGATGGCTTTCAGGGTCGCGGCCGCGTTCTGCTGGCCGATGCTGCCGGCGGCGGGCGCCGGGTCGTAGGGGTGTTTCATGGGATGCCTGGAGAGAACGGAGACGGGGCAGGGGATGGATGCCAGCCATCCCCCGGGTCGCGCCCAGTATCGGCAGCCCTTTGGAGCGGGCATGGAGGATCGATGGAGATTGCGTGGACAAGAGCGCGACGTTCAGCAGAGAGCGTGGTGCCCGCCAAGGTGGACATCTACCAGGGCAACGGTGGTCGCCAACCTTGATTGGCCCTGGCTTGATCGTCAGCGACGCGCGTGCACCGGCCAGCGGATCTCGAAGGCACTGCCGCCGCGTTCGGTCGCCCTGCATCGCGCCGTTCCGTGATGGGCCACGGCAATCGCTCGCACCACTGCCAGGCCCAGTCCGGAGCCACCGCTCTGCCGTGAACGTGAGACGTCGGTGCGCTGGAATGCTTCGAAGATGCTGTCGCGCAGTTCATCGGGCACGCCGGGGCCGCCGTCTTCCACGCTCACCGTGCAATGGCCTTCGGCCAGCGCGACGCGTACCCGCAGCGGGCAGGGAATGGCGTGGCGGCGTGCGTTCTCAAGCAACGCCAGCACAGCCTGGCGGATGCGTGCCGGATCGCAGTCGGCCAGTGACGGCCGCGCGTCCAGCGTGACCGAAAAACCACTTCCGGTCAGCGCCTCCGACATGGCCTCCACCACCGCCGCCACTTGTATGCTGACATCGCTGCGCTGCAGGCGCAGGTCCAGATGGCCACTCTCGGCCACGCTGACCACCCGCAGGTCCTCGATAATGCGGGTCAGGCCTTCCAGCTGGGTGAGCATGCCGTTGAACTGCTCCGGACCGGGCTCGAACACGCCTTCGGCGATGCCCTGCAGGCGCCCGCGCAGGATGGTCATCGGCGTGCGCAACTCGTGCGCGATTGCCGCGTTCCAGAACACCCGGTTCTGCGACATCCGGCTGAGGCGCTCGGCCATGGAATTGAAGTCGCTGACCAGTGTGGCGGCCTCGGCCATCGTGGTATCGCCACCGCGCGCTCGCGCCTCCAGATCACCGCTGGCGACGCGGCGCAGGCTTTCCGCCACCGAGTTCAACGGGGTGATGATGCGCCGGGTCAGGCGCGAGGCGATCAGGGTGGCGAAGATGACGACCACGCTGGCGGTCAGGCCGATCCACAGCCATTCCAACCCGGACGGCATGATCGTTTCCGGCTGGTCGTACCAGCGCGGATAGAACACCTCCATCAGGTAGTAGAACAGGTAGAAGCCGCCGATCGACAGCACCGTCGAACACAGCGATGCGACGGTGATGGAGAGGGTGATCTGGCGGCCGATGCTCTTGCCTTTGCGGCTCATCATTCAGTCCAGGAAGCGGTAGCCGACGCCGCGGACGGTGGCGGGAACGCCGATCACGCCCACGTCTTCGAGCTTGCGGCGCAGTTTGCTGACATGGCTGTCGACGGTGCGTTCCTGCGCATCACCTTCGGGCAGGCAGGCGTGCAGCAGATCCACGCGCGCATGCACCTGGCGTGGCGCGCGGGCCATGTGCACCAGCAGGCGGAACTCGGTGAGGGTGACGTCCAAGGCGTGCACCTGGTGGTCGTTGCGCACCGTCACCTCGTGGCTGCGCAGATCGATCTCGAACGGTCCCTGGCGGATCACACCGGTCGAATCTTCAGCCTCGGACCGCGCACTGCGGCGCAGCACGGCCTGGATGCGGGCGACGATCTCGGCCGGATTGAACGGCTTGGCCACGTAGTCGTCCGCACCCACGCGAAGGCCGGTCAGCTTGTCTACGTCCTGGTCGAGCGCGGTGAGCATGATCACCGGGGTGTTGCCGCGTCGTCGCAGTTCGCTGAGCACCTGCCAGCCGTCCATCTTCGGCATCTGTACGTCCAGCAGTACCAGGTCCGGGCGCAGCTGGCGGTGGCTGGCGAGGGCGGCTTCACCATCGGCGACGCGGGCGCTGCGCAGCCCGGAGCGGGCCAGGTAGGCGCCGAGGATGTCGGCGATTTCGCCTTCGTCCTCGGCGATCAGCACCAGCGGCGGCTGGCGGGAATGGGGTGCCTGTTTCATTGCGTGGTGCGCAGCATGCGGGTGGCGGCCAGTCGGCGAGGCCGACGAGGCTAATGCCCATTGATGGAGACTCGGTTGAGATTGTGTCGAGATTCCATGGACGCGCGCCTCGGCGTTCAGCTGGGGCGCGCCTGCCTGAATGGCGCTGCCGCCTCCACGAAATATCCATGCTGGCTCCAGCAAACGTCCATACGGGCGCTCCAGACTGCAGTATTGGCGGCCGCACCGGGCGACCGCACGAGCCGGACATCTGGATGAACAACCACAGGATCTGGGTAATTGCCGCAACCATGGCCATAGGTGCGGGCGTCGCTGGCGGTTGGGCATTGAGTGGCGCCGACGAGGCAGCGCTGATCACCGCGCCGGCACGCGTGGCCGATCTGGAGAAGACCGTGCAGGCGGTGGGCCGGGTCAATCCGAAGGAACTGGTGGCGGTGGGCGCGCAGGTTTCCGGGCAGGTCAAGCGACTGCATGTGATGCTGGGCCAGCACGTGAAGGCCGGCGACCTGATCGCCGAGGTGGATTCGCAGCCGCAGCGCATCGCGCTGCGCAGTGCCGAGGCCGCCACCAGTACGCTGCGTGCCCAGCACGTGGCCAGCCAGGCCCGCTACGCGCAGGCCAGCCGTGTTTTCGAGCGGCAGTCGCAGCTGGTGGCGTCGCGGCTGGTCTCGCAGGAAGCTTTTGAGACCGCACGGGTGGCCCGCGATGCTGCCCGTGCAGACGTGGCCGCGCTGCAGGCGCAGATCGACCAGGCGGTGACCCAGGTGGAGACCGCACGGATCAATCTGGGCTACACCCGCATCGTGTCGCCCACTGACGGCTACATCGTTGCGATTGTCACAAAGGCCGGGCAGACGCTGAACTCAATGCAGACCACGCCGACCATCGTGATGCTGGCGCAGCTGGACACGATGACCGTGCGCGCCGAGATCGCCGAGGCCGACGTGGAACTGGTGACGCCGGGACAACCGCTGTGGTTCTCGACGCTGGGGCCAAGCGGGCGCCACTACGACGCCCGGCTCCAGCAGCTTGAACCGGCGCCGTCGTCGATTGCTGAAGTGGCCAACGGCAACAGTGGAGGATCGGCACAGACGCCCAAGGCGGTGTACTACGCCGGGCTGTTCGACGTGGCCAACCCGGGCCTGGCGTTGAAGCCGTCGATGACGGTGAAAGTTACCATCCAGCTGGCGCGCGCGGCCAACGCACTGCAGGTGCCTCTCACCGCGCTGGCCGGAACGGACGACAGGCAGGGCAACCGCGCAACCGTGCAGGTAGTGGATACCAAGGGCCGCACGCGCGAGCGCGCGGTGACCACCGGCCTGCGCACTGCCACCGCCGTGCAGATCCTGTCGGGCCTCAAAGCCGGCGAGAACGTGGTAGTCGGGCATGCCGCCAGCGACAGCGGTGCCGAGCCCGCCAGCCTGCTGGGGATGTGAGCATGGCCGACGCACTGCTTGAACTGCGCGGGGTTTCGCGCGCCCATGGCTCGGCCGCCGGTGAGGTGGTAGTGCTGAAGCAGGTCACGCTGCGCATCGAGGCCGGCGAGTTCATCGCCATTGTCGGTCCGTCGGGTTCGGGCAAGTCTACGCTGATGAACATCCTGGGCTGCCTGGACCGGCCGACCGAGGGCAGCTATCGCGTGGGGGGCGTAGCGACCGAACAGATGTCGCCCGACGATCTCGCGCAGCTGCGCCGCGAGCACTTTGGTTTCATCTTCCAGCGTTACAACCTGATGGAGAGCCTGAGCGCCACCGAGAACGTGGCGTTGCCCGCCGTCTATGCCGGGGTGGACGCCGGCGTGCGCACCGCGCGGGCGCGCCTGCTGCTGGAAAGACTGGGACTGGGCGAGCGGACCACGAACCGGCCGAGCCAGCTGTCGGGTGGCCAGCAGCAACGCGTGTCCATCGCGCGTTCGCTGATGAATGGCGGCGCCGTCGTGCTGGCCGATGAGCCCACCGGTGCCCTGGACCATGCCAGCGGCACGCAGGTGATGGCTGAGTTGAAGCGCCTGCACGGGCAGGGCCATACCGTGATCCTGGTGACCCACGATGCTGCGATCGCCGCCCACGCATTGCGTGTGGTCGAGATTGCCGATGGACGCGTGGTCGCCGACCACAACGCGGGACGCGCGCCGGTTGCGCAGCGTACAGTGGCAGCGGCGTCTGCTGCCCCTGTGGTTGCCGAGCGCCGTGCGCGCATTGACGCCATGCGTGAGGCGATCCGCATGGCGGTGCGCTCGATGCTGGCCCATCGCCTGCGCACGCTGCTGACCATGCTCGGCATCATCATCGGCGTGGCCGCAGTGGTGACCGTGGTGGCGCTGGGGAAGGGCGCTCAGGCGCAGGTCGAGTCGCAGCTCAACGAGCTGGGCGCCAGCACGCTGGACATCTATCCGGGCTCCGATTTCGGTGACCCACGCTCGGTGGAAATCGAAACACTGGTGGTGGCCGATGCCGATCACCTGGCCGCACTGAGCTATGTGGACAGTGTCAGCCCCAACCTGAGCGGCTCGGTGGCGGCGCTGCAGGGCGGCCGGCGTGCCACGGCGCAGGTGCTGGGCGTCGGCGCGGATCTTCCGCGCGTTCGCGGGCTGCGGTTGAAGGCAGGCCGCTTCTTCAGCGAGGACGAGGTGGTTGCGCATCGCGCGGTGGGCATTGTCGACCAGAAGGCGGCCAAGGCACTGTTCCCTGGTAATCCGATCGGCAGCACGCTGCTGTTGGGGGGCATGCCGGTGGACGTGATCGGTGTGGTGGGGCCCAATGCCTTTGCCGGTGGCGCGACGCCCACGGTCTACATGCCGTACACCTCGGCGGCCTCGCGGCTGCTGGGCAGTCAGCGCCTGGAGAGCATTACCGTGCGAGTACGCGACAACGTGCCGACCAACGCCGCCGAGGCCTCGCTGGGCGCGGAGCTGCAACGCCTACACGGGCGTCGCGATTTCTTCATTTACAACGCCGACCAGATCCGCAAGGCGGTGATGAAGTCCAGCCAGACCCTGGCCGCGCTGGTGTCTGCCATTGCGGCGGTGGCGCTGGTGGTGGGCGGCGTAGGCGTGATGAACATCATGCTGGTATCGGTGAAGGAGCGCGTGCGCGAGATTGGCGTGCGCCTGGCGGTGGGCGCGCGCCAGGGCGACATCCTGCGCCAGTTCCTGATCGAGGCGGTGTTGATCTGCCTGTTCGGTGGCGTGCTGGGCGTGCTGTTCGCATTCGGTGTGGGGGCGCTGTCCAGCCTGCTGTCGCTGGGTGTGCCGTTCCTGTTCAGTGCCGGGCCGGTGCTCGCTGCGCTGGCATGTTCGTCCGCCATCGGGCTCGGTTTCGGCTACTTCCCGGCGCGCAGCGCTGCACAACTGGACCCTATCCAGGCATTGGCGGCGGAGTAGGGAGCGCTCGACCATGTACGGAACCACGTTCAGGCAGAAGCCAGTCGAGCCGTGCCGCAGCCAGAACGCCATCAACCGCAGCAGTTCATCCCCTACTGGCGCATGGTCCAGTGACAGGCCCGGCTCTTGCCGGTGGAACATGTGCCGGTTGAACGCGCCGGCCCCGGCATCCCATGTCCAGACCGAGGCCTCGATCGGTGGAAACATCGGCTGCAGGTCGTCGTCAGGCAGGTGGTCGCGCCACAGGTACCAGCGGCGTCATGGCGGGCCGTCCTGCTGTGCAGCGACGAACCACGGGTGCGCGCTGGCAGTGTGCTGCGTCGCCCGTTCGACGATGATGCCGATGCCGCGTGCGTCGGCAGCATCGACCAGCTCTGAATCGCGGCGTCGTCGTCCGAGTGGGGATCGATACGGTAGTGATCGGTGACATCGTAGCCACCATCACGGCCGGCGTTGCAGTGGAACGGCAGCAGCCAGACATGGCTGATGCCGAGCCATTGCAGACAGTCCAGCTTTTCCGTGATGCCATCCAGGGTTCCCCAGCCGAGGCGGTACCTGTCGCGGAACAGATAGGGGGCGAGCTGGTAGATCGCGCGCAGCGGATGCACCCTCTTGGGGCTTCTCCGGCACTGTTCACGGGTGACCGGCCTGCTGCCGCGCTTGGCATCGGTTCGTGAAACCACCGGCACCCTATCGTGACAGGGCATCCACGGATTCTGCATGCGCGGGCGCGCACAGTGAATGCCCGTTTCCGGCGCAGAGGAGGCTTCCTGCATGGCCCGGCGCAAGACGCTTCGTATCGCCACGTTCAACGTCAACGGTATCGGCACACGCCTGCCGCAGCTTCTGGACTGGCTGCACAGGGAATCGCCGGACGTGGTTGCCCTGCAGGAACTGAAGGCGACCGACGCCGCGTTTCCAGTTGCGTCGTTGGAGGAGGCTGGGTACGGTGCGCTCTGGCAAGGTGAGGCGCGCTGGAACGGCGTGGCGCTGCTGGCCCGAGGGACCACGCCGGTTGAGAGTCGCCGCCGATTGCCAGGTGAGCCCGGGGACACGCAGAGCCGCTACCTGGAGGCAGCGGTGCACGGGATCATCGTGGGTGCCCTCTACCTGCCCAATGGCAACCCGCAGCCTGGGCTCAAGTTCGACTACAAGCTGCGCTGGATGGAGCGCCTGATCCGGCATGCGCGCAGCCTGGTCGATCTGCCGCACCCGGCATTGCTGCTGGGCGATTTCAATGTGATTCCAACCGGTGCCGACGTCTACGACCCGAAGGCGTGGCGCCGAGATGCCCTGTTCCAGCCCGAGGTCCGCGATGCCTTCTCGCGGCTGCTCGCACAGGGCTGGACCGATGCGGTGCGGAAGGTGCACGGCGACGCCACGATCTACACCTTCTGGGACTACTTCCGCCAACATGCCCAGCGCGATCGTGGGGTGCGTATCGATCATCTGCTGTTGAATCCCGTACTGACGGAGCGGCTGAAGGACGCAGGCGTCGACCGCTGGGTGCGCCTGCAGGAAAAGGCCAGCGACCACGCGCCGACGTGGGTGACGGTGCGGGCGGCGTGATCAACGCACGGCAGGGCCCTCGCGCCGCTCGCGGCGCACGCGCGCGCGGGTCCGGTAGAGGTGGCTATCCGCTTTCTGGATGGTGTCGGCCACGGGTTCACCGGGCTCATTGATGGCTGCACCCATCGAGAAGGCGCTGGGCGACAGTGCCGCGTGGTCCTGGTACCAGTGCTCCAGTTCGCTCAACCGGCCATTCGCGGGTGCGACAAGTACCACCATGAATTCGTCGCCGCCCAGCCGCACCACGGTCTCCTCATTGCCCAGCGGCGAGCGCAGGAAGGTGGCGAACTCGACCAGGACGGCGTCGCCGCGGCGGTGGCCCTGGGTATCGTTGATGTGCTTGAAGTGGTCCAGATCGAACATCACGCAGGCCCACCGCTCATCAATCAGTTCATCCAGCCGGTGCAGGTAACGCCGGTTGTAGCACTGCGTGAGCGGATCCTTGAAGGACATTTCGCGCAGCTGCTGCTCCTGCATCCTCAGCGCGGTGACGTCCTGTGCATGCCCGAGTACGTAGGGCGGGCTGGCCTCGCTGTCGAGCACGTTGTGGTACGCCCAGTAGTGGCGCGTACCATCGGCGGCAATCAGCTCGATCATGCCAGCGTCGGTGTGGTTTGCCTGGATCCGAGCGAGGTAGGCCTTGAAGCCCTCGCGTTTTTCCGGCGGCATCAGGTCACACAGGCTGCGCCCGATGATCTGGCTTTCCTCGAAGCCCAGCGACTGCACGGCCGCCGGATTCACCGAAGTCAATGTCCCGTCCAGCGTGTGGGTGCAGATCAGGCCCAGGCTGTAGTGGAACAGTCGCCGGTAGCGGGTCTCGCTCGCTTCCAGCGCGTCGAGCGCGGCTCGCTCGTCAGTAATGTCCTGGATCGCCCCGACCAGGCGCGGATGGCCGTCGACCTGTTGCCGGCTGCCGACTACCCGGGTCCAGATCGCGCGCCCGTCGGCGGTGGTCATCGGCAGCTGTACTTCCCAGGAGGTCCCCTCGTCGATGCAACGCTGTACCGCCGCTTGGATGATATTGCGGCTGTCCTCGCGATAGAACGAAAGCGCGGTCTCCAACGTGGGTTCGAAGTTGCTGCGCACGCCGTGCAGCTGCTTGGTCTCGCGGGTCCAGCGCACTTCGCTGGTGACCAGATCCATCTCCCAGCCGCCCACCCGGGCGGCTCGGTTGGTGCGCTCCAGAAAATCTTCGCTGCGTTTCAGCTCGCGATGCAGCGCCTTGGCCTGGCCGACCTGCGCCATCAGGGTGCTGCGCTGTTCCAGTACCTGGGTAGTGACCCGCGCCAGGTGAACCATCAGTTCGCGTTGGGAGGGAGACAGCACGCCGGGCATCGGGTCGAGCAGGCACAGCGTGCCAATCCGTGCACCATGGCCCGAGCGCAGTGGGATGCCGGCGTAGTGCTGGATGCGCGGCCCGGCGGTCACCAGGGGATTGGTCGAGAAGCGGGGGTCCTGTCGAGCATTGGGTATCTCGAACAGCTCGTCGTGGCGGATTGCATGCGTGCAGAAGGAGATCTCGCGGGCCGTTTCGGTGACGCCCTCCAGCCCGATATTGGCCTTGAACCACTGGCGGTCTTCGGCCACCACGGTGATCAGGCCCATGGTCATGCCGGTCGCGGCGCGGGCGGCGGCGACGATGGCATCGAACACCGGCTCAGGGGGGGTATCCAGCAGGTGCAGTCGTTCGATCTCGAGCAGACGTTCGGCTTCGTCCATGGCGCTTTTCAGGGCTGGGTGGCGAGGGCGGTTGCGGCGGCTGTCCAACGCTACGCTAGTGCGCGAGGCGTTATGTATCGCCACGGCGGAGTGATGCCGATGTGAGGTGATCGCACCGATCAGCGTTCCCTTAGCGATGCCTGCAGTGCGGTCGCCAGCGCAGCGTCCCCGGATACCAGATCCTGCCAGCGCAGTGCGATGCCCTTGCGTCGCCCCTTCTCAACCAGCTTGAAGCCATCAGGGGCCACGGTGAGGGTATAGGGCCGGCCCTCGATGTCCAGTTCGCGGCGCAGTGGTTTGTCGAGCGGGGTCATCATCCTTTCCTCGCAGGGGCGGGAGTACGACGTGGCGGGGTCGATACGTGACGATTGTCACGTATGTGCCATCGCCAGGGAAAATCGACGGCGCGCGTGATGCCGATGCGAGGGCCCACCACCGGTTCCGCCGGAGGCGGCACGCCATCGCTGGCAATGACAATGCCGTGGCTGCCGGTCACCAGGTCTGCGCCATCGAAGCTGCGGTCCAGCCCGAAGGCCTGTGACAGCTTGCCGGGGCCGCTGGCCAGATCATGGTCACGCCGAGCCGCCGGTCGCAGTTCGCGCATTCGCTCCAGCCCCGCCAAGGGCTCGGTGGCGCGCAGCAGGACGGCCACGCCTTCGCCAGTTTCGCCGCAGACCACGTTGCTGCCCCAGTGCATGCCGTAGGTGAAGTAGACATACAGGTGGCCAGCCTCACCGAACATGCTGGCCGTGCGCGGCGTCTGCCCACGATAGGAGTGCGCCGCCGGATCGACGCTGCCCGCGTACGCTTCCACTTCAACGATGCGACCCGTTCGGCCATCGTGACGGACCAGGAGTTTGTTGAGCAGCTCGGGCGCGACCACGACGGGCGGGCGCCGGTAGAAGCTGCGCGGGAGGATCTGAAGAGAGTCAGGCAACCAATCCGGCACGGCAGAGGCAGGCTCGGCTAAACGTTGGTGGCACTGTCGCATTGGACAGGTGAAACGGGCGCAGACGCAGCGTCATTCCGGCACAGGCGGCGCGGCCAGGGCGGCGCGCCGGGCGGCATAGACCTCGGGCGTCTGCGGCTTGATGAACAGCGCAACCAGTTCCGGATATTCCCGCTTCACCGCCGTTTCGATGCGGGTGATGCAGGCTTCAATCTGCGGGGTCTGCCGATCGTCCTCGAACTCGGCGCTGAGCATGGCCACGACCTGTTCCGGCCCCATCTGCATGGTGGTCACGCCGTTCGCGCGACGCAAGTCCGGATCGGTTTCGGCCACCGCCATGATCCGCTCGGCCACTGCAGGGTGGGCAGGCTCTCCAACCAACAGGCCCTTGGTTTCACGGGCCAGAAGGAAGGCGGTTGCAGCCAACACGCCGGCGATGCACAGTGACGCAACGCCATCAAGCACCGGCATTTCCAGCAGCTGGGCGGCAAGCAGCCCGATCAGCGCGAAGCCCAGGCCGAGAAGGGCGGCACTGTCCTCCAGCAATACGGTGAAGGTGGACGGGTCCTTGCTGCGGCGGAAGGCTTCGAAGTAGCCGAGTTTGCCCTTGGTACGCCGGAACTCCCGCAGCGCCACCCACCAGGAAGCACCCTCGAACAGGATGGAAATGCCCAGTACGCTGTAGCTCAGCGCGTGGTTGCTGGCCGGTTCCGGCCGACGGATGTGCTGGATCCCCTCGTAGGCCGACACGCCGGCACCGGCCGCGAACACCAGCAGGGCGACGATGAAGCTCCAGAAGTACAGCTCGCGGCCATAGCCGAACGGATGCAGGGAATCCGGCGCCTTGCCGGCACGGCGCAGCCCGTACAGCAGCAGAAGTTCATTCAATGTGTCGACCAGCGAATGCACGCCCTCACTGAGCATGGCCGAGCTGCCGGAGATACCGGCCGCGATGAACTTGGCGATGGCAATGGCCAGGTTGCCGGCGAGTGCGGCATAGATGACCAGGCGGGAACCGGTGGGCGCGGACATGTCAGCTACGAGGCACGAAGGACGCTGATCTTCGCGGTCGGCCCGTGCCCATCGTGTGCACGTCGCGGTCAACGCCCCTTGGGATTGAGATACAGCCGCGCTCCATCCGAGTCGCGGGACCCCGACCAACGCCCACCTCCGGACGCGCGGAAACGTCCGAACACGGTGTTGCGGGTGTCAGTCAGCAGCAGCTGGTTGCCCGACAGCACCCAGCGGTTGGCCGAGAAGAAGCCATCCGGGCAGCCGGCAGGCACATAGGCACTGTAGCCGCCGAACCATGCGATGTTCTTCAGCTCGATGGTGCAGGCGCTGCCGTTCTCCTGGCCGAGCGTCCAGCTGCCGAACAGATCGCTGTCGCGCACATCGCGTTCATCGCGCCGGCGGTCAGGGTCCCAGTCGCCGTTGTCGTGGACGCCTAAGCCCACGTCGATCTCTTTGCTTTCGCTGCGGGACTCGGACTGCGAGCGGCCGCTGGTGGTGGTCTGGGTGGACACCGCGCCAGTGCTCTGGGTCTGGGTGCTGCCGGATTGCGTGGTCTGGTCGGTGCGGGTGGTCTGTTCAGCGAAGCCGAACGAGGCGTCCTGGGCGAAGGCGGGCGGAGCCAGGCAGCACAGCGCGAACAAGCAGGTACGGGCGAGCACGGCAGCCATCGCAGCATCCTCGAAAGGGTGGACCGCGCGAGTATCGAACCGGCGGGGCGGAAGGCGGTGTGAGGGTGCGCCTCGTGCAGCCCTGCCAGGAGCAGCGGGGTAAGCTGAGGGGGAGTGCCGGCCGCTGGCCGGCTCCTCCTTGACGTCCAGAGAAGGCATGGCAACCCGCGGCCGGCAGTACGGGCAGCAACGCAGGGCCTGGCGCTACGGGTCGGGCTTTACCCGCACCACCCGCTTCCGGTACTCGTACACATTGTCACCGCCGATACGCTTCTCCTCGGTGCCGGTGACACGGCCCACCTGCTGGTCCGAGCCGGTGACCGGCTTGGCCTCGATGGCGGTCTCGTGCTCGAAGGAGTGCGATTTGTCGGTGTTGCGGTAATACCGGTACAGCGCCCAGTACAGCGCGGTTGCGCCGGCCGGGCCTGCCGCCAACAGCCAGAGGCCACTGTCATCACTCATGTCGATGCCACCAGGAAGGCAATTGCGAGGGCTTCAATGACGGTGCCGGTGGCCAGGGCCGCCAGCAGCATCTTCCATTGCTGCACGGGCACGCTGCCCATGGTTTCGCCGGTACGGCCGTTCACTGCGATGTAGTGCAGCATGCCGCCGTTCTTGCCGGGCTGATGGTACGAATACAACCACACCGGCAGGTACATCGACACCCAGCGCGTGCCATGCACCTCCAGTTGCTCCTGCTCCCAGCGCACGCCACGGTTGTAACGCCTCACTGAACCTTCCACTTGCGCGCGGGCGATCGACAGGAGCTGGTCTTCCAGCCGTGGCCGCAACGTTTCCACGTCGAGGTTGCGCTTCTCAGAGGTGAATCCGGCCAGGTACGAGGCGTTCCATTTCACCGCGTTCTTGGTATCGAACGGCAGGATGGTGTTGATGATGTTGTTGGTATTGGCGCGGGTATCGAGATTCCCGCGCTCGGCCGAGGATTCCAGCGGCAGGTCATCGACGGTGAAGTCGACCTGGCGTTCGACCTGGTAGACATCGGCGTCGTACAGGGTGCGCTTGTTCTTCTCGCTGCCCACGGTGTATTCACGCGTCTTGATCTCGCCCTTGCCGGCCACCGCCGCGCTGACATTGCTGTCGACGATCATGTAGGGCAGGAACACGCCCACCACGTTTTCCGGGGTGAACTGGTCCTTGAACGCCTTCAGCGCGAACATGCGGCGCTTGTCGACGAACTGGCGGATGCGCGCGACCGCGTCGTCCTTCCTGATATGGAAGGGCAGCACTGCATCGGGCACGGCGCCGTTGCTGATCTGCTCGTTGACGCCGAACACGTGGCGGCACCAGTGGCAGCGCGCCGTCATCGTACTCTCGGTATTGACCGTGACTTCGGCGCCGCACCCGGTGCATTTGAACGTCATCAGTGCCGAGGTGTCGGCATCGATGTCACGTGCGCCAGAGGCAATGATGGTGCCGCGCAGCTGGTCGATAGCTTCGCCCAGCCCGAATTCTTCCTCGACCCGCGCGCCATGCCATTCGTGACGGCAGTACAGGCAGACCAGGATGTCGGTACCGGCCTTTGGCCGGATGTCGGTGGCGCCGCACTTCGGGCAACGGTTGAGGCCGTCCTTCAGCTCGCTGGCCGAGGTGTCGATGGCCACAGGATCGGGCGCTTCCACTTCATCGCGGATGGCCTGTGGCAGTTTCGAGGTGTCCAGCGGGAAGCTGCCGGGCAGGGGAGGGACGTCCTGCGGCGAACCCGGTCCATTCAACGACGCCGCCGGCAAGGGCGGCGGCGTCGCGGGAGCGGATCCGGGCAGCGGCGGTGGGCCGTTTCGAGGATCGGACATGTGGGTGGTAGTTCCTGCCGGTTACAGGCCTAGTGCCTTGGCCTTCAGCGCGTCATAGTCGCTCTGGGTGATCAGGCCCAGGTCCAGCATTTCCTTGGCCTTCTTCAGCTTGGCCACCGGGTCATCCGCGGCCGGCGCCACCGGCTGCTGCATGCCGCCGGCACCGAACATGCCCGAGGCCATGCCGACGCCCACCAGGCCCGCCGCACCGCCGTTCTCGCCGGCCGACTGGATGCCCTGGGCGACGCTGGCCTGCAGGTTGGAATTGCCACGCGAACCCGACAGCGCATCGGCGCGCTGCACGGTCTTCAGCAGTTCGCGGGTGTTGGCGTCGTACTCGATGGAGACGATGGCGGTCTTGACGATGGCCAGGCCGCGATCGGATTTCCACTGGTACGCCTGTTCGACCGCGGCCGACAGGCTCTGCGCGAAGCCCAGCGAATCCTGCTGCAGCTTGGTGATGCGGTTGCCCTTGCCCGGATCGTTGGTATACAGGCTGAAGGCCGGGGCAAGTGAACCGACCACTTCATTGAACAGCTGGCTGGCGGCAGCGTTGTCCAGATCGGTGAAATCGAACACCTGGCCCGGACGCAGATAGCTGGCCGGCACGAAGTTTTTCACGAACAGGATCGGGTCGACGATCTTCAGCGTGTACGAGCCACGGGTGACCGCGCCGACCTGCGTATTGAGGAAACCGTCGTCCCAGTAGATCTCCGACTGGGTACCGAAGCGGTTGTCCGGCAGCTCCTTCAACGATACGAAGTACGCAGCCTGCTGCGAGCCGGGCTGGCCGCCAAACTTGAAACGTTCCCAGCTCTGCTTGATGAAGGTGCTGACCAGGCCGTCACCGGCGAAGATCGACTGCGAATTCAGATCGTCCGAACGCCACTCGTAGCCACCCGGCTCGGCGACGAAGGCGGTGATTGCGCCATCCTGGAACAGCAGCAGGCCGTAGCCTTCCGGCACGACGATCTTCGAGCCATTGCTGATGATGTTGGAGGAGCCGCTGGTGTTGGAACCGCGGCCGGCATTGGTGCCCTGCGGTACCGCCGCGAACAGGGCGGCGGTGGACGGCAGGCCCGCCGGCACGGTGTAGAAGTCCTTCCACTGGTCGGCGAGAACGCCGCCAACCGCACCCTTGACCGCCTGTACCAGACCCATGTCCAACTCCCTGTGATTCGAGGACAGGCACCATGCCTGCCCACCTGCGCTGAATATAGCAGCGGCCGGGGACGCCAGGAGTGCCGGCAGATGAATCCCGGTCAGGCGTGGTCGGGACCGGCACGCACCGCTTGCAGCACGGCCGCCATGTCCAGCGCGCCCAGCCCGGCGCGCTGCGCCTGGGCGAACAGCGCATCACTGGCGTTGATCAGCGGTGCATGCATGCCGACCTCGCGTGCGGCGTCGGCCACCAGCGCGCTGTTCTTGTGCACGTCGGTGATAGATGCCTGCACTGAAAAGTCGCTCCGGGCCATCTTGTCCAGCTTGATCCGCGACACGTCGCTGGCCATCGGCCCCGCATTGAGCACCTGCGCGAAGCGTTCCAGTTCAATGCCATGGGCCTCGGCGAAGTGCACGGCTTCGGCCAGGCCGGTGACGAGCGTGATGAGGTACAGGTTGACCGCCAGCTTCATGCGCAACGCCGACGGCACGCTGCCGCAGCTCACCGTCTGCCGGCCCATCGGTGCCAGCAGCGGTGCGGCCACGGCGAGATCGTCGTCGGTACCGGCCAGCAGGATCACCAGCTGCGCCGCTTCGGCCTGCACGCGTGAGCCAGACACCGGCGCTTCCACGTAGCGGCCACCCGCGGCAAGGATCTGTGCGGCCAGCGTCTGTGAGTACGCTGCCGAGCTGGTCCCCATGTTGATGAGCAGGCGGCCCTCGACCCGCGCGGCGAACGCCGCGCCACGCCGATCGAGCACGCTGTCGATGGCATCGTCATTGGCCAGCATCAGGATGAGCGTCTCGCAGTCCGCGAATACTTCGTCCACTGCGTCGCAGACGTCGATGCCGGCGGCGCGCGCGGCGGCATGGTTGCGGCCGGAGCGCGACCAGCCACTCACGCTGTGGCCGGCACGCGCCAGATGCGCAGCCATCGGTGTTCCCATCACGCCCAGGCCGATGAATCCAACGGGCATGGCCGACTCCAGATCTGGACAGGGCGCCCATCATGCCGCATATGGGCGCCGTGTGGCTCAGGTGCGCGCGCGCAGGATCAGTGCGCAGCCCACCAGCAACAGGACGCATAGCGGCTGTGTAACGAAGGAGGCAGTCATCCAGCGCAGCGCCTTGCGCGATGCCACCGTGGCGGGCCGATCTGGCCGGCGGCGAGTAGCGAGGAGGTGCGGTTGGCGTAGACCGTGGCGACGATGCCGAAGGGCCAGAAGCCACCGAAGATGCTCAGGATCGCCCACATCAGATAGTTCTTCGGGGCCGCCGGGGTGGTGTGTTCCATGTATTTGATCTCCTTGGTTGGCGGGATTATGTGATCCGTTCTGGCTGCAGGACAGGAGCGGAATGCTGCGCGCTGCGCAGGAGTCGCTGGGTGGCGCCGGAGCGTGTGAAAACGTGTGTTTCCTCTCGCCGCAGCACCGTGTCGGGCGTGAAGAAGGGCGGATGCCAGGGATATTCACGTGATTATCATCATGTTTCTCTTGAAACTCGGATTCGATAATTGGAAGCGCTGGCGCTGTAAAGGCGCTGGCGGAATCTGGATCCGTCTGACGTCCGCATCGACGACCCACCGACGGCAACCCCCTGGGGCCATGGGGCGGACAGCGTGCGCGTTGATCTGTGTGTGCAGCGGATGGTGCGCAGCGCGGCGTAGGCATCGCAGTATCACGCAATGAAGCCAGACGCTAGGCATTGCGCGATCGCCTGGTGCAGCAGCGCCGGGGCGCCATTCGCAAGGGGAGTTTCAATGCACAGGCAAGTCAGTGAGATGTTGCAGCGCGCCTATCAACCGTATCGGTCCTTGACCGATCTGCTGGGCGCGTTCGTCAAGGAGTTCTCGCAGCACCAGGCGTTGCGCGGAGGTCGCGTCCATCTGCGCGGTGCCGGCGCCAGCGTGGCGGAGGCAGGCCGCGACGGGTCCGGCGTGCGTGCGCGCGGCAACAGCCAGCGCCTGCCGATCCGCTATGGCGGCGAAGTTCTGGGTGAACTGCAACTGGAAGGTGACGCCGGTGATCTGGACAGCAGTGCGCTGGCGCTGGGCGAGGTGTTCGCGCACCGTTGCGCGCACCTGATCAAGCGCTACGAGGCGCAGGCCTGGGCGGAGCAGGCACTCAGCCGGTCGTTGCTGCTGGTGGGCGCTTGCGACGCGCTGAAGCGGATGGAGGAATTCGTCGAGCGCGCTGCCGCCAGCCGACTGCCTGTGCTGCTGCGTGGGGAGTTCGGCACCGAGAAGATGGAGCTGGCCGCCGCCCTGCACAGTTGCGGGCCGCGCCGACGCGGACCGTTCGTCGAGGTCAACTGCGGCCATCCGCAGGAAGGACCCGCAGACTGGTTCGACCGGGCCCGTGGCGGCACCGTGTACTTCCATGAGGTGGACGAACTTCCGGTGCCGCTGCAGGCGCAACTCTCGCATTGCATGCGCAGCCTGCAGTCAGCGTCGGTCGACGCCGGTTCCGCGCGTGCGATCCGGGTCATCGCCTCGACCAGCGCCGACCTGGAGCAGCGGGTGCGCGAACGCCAGTTTTCGCGCGCACTGCTGGCCGGGCTGGAGTTCCTGACCGTGGACGTTCCACCGCTGCGTGAGCGCAGTGAAGACATCGATGCGCTGGTGGCGCGCTCGCTGCAGTTGCATGGGTTCAATCCGCAGGTCATCAGCGAAGACGTTCTGCAAGCGCTGCGCAGCCATGACTGGCCGGGCAACCTTCTGGAGATGGAGCGTGTGGTAGTCCGTCTTGCGGTGATGACAGGGGGCCGCAACATCCATCGCGAAGACCTGCTGCGCCATGCACCGGGATTGAAGCTGTCCGGCGTTCCTGCCGGCAATGACCCTGCCTGCACCGGGGTGCCGCTGCCGCATGCGGACGACCCACTGCCGAGCGTGCCGATGCCGGTGCCGGAACCGGCTGCGGCGGACCCCGCGGTTGCATCACGCGAGGGCCTGCACGAGGGTCTGAAACGTGCGCTGGCCTACCTGAAGGATCACACCGCCGAACCGGTGACGCTGGGTGACCTGGCCCGCCAGGCGCATGTCAGCCAATCACACCTGGGCTTCCTCTTCCGCAGCGAACTGGGCACCACCTTCAAGCTGCTCCTGCAGCAGCTGCGCATTGAGCACGCCAAGCAGCTGCTGCGTGGCGGCCAACGCCTGCGCATCACCGATGTCGCCTTGCAAGTCGGCTTCGGTGACCTGAGCCATTTCGAGAAGAGTTTCCGGCGCGTGGTCGGGGTCAGCCCGCGCAGTTATCGCCGCACGCCGGAGCAATGAAGAACTCCGGCGCAGGCACGGGCCTGGCCGGAGTGGGCTACCGCCGCAGCGGACGCTATTTGGCGTTCGCTTCGGCGGCCCGTCGCACGGCCTCTGCGGCGGCCTCGTCGGCAAGCCGTGCCGCTTCGTTGGCGGCCTCGATCGCCTTCTCCGCCGCCGCCATTGCCGCGCGGATGCCCTCCTCGCTGGCGGCCATTGCCGCATCGGCCAGCTCCTGCGCGATCTGCATGGGGGTCTTGCCACCGGGGTGTTCCATCGTTGGGAACGGAGAGCGCGGAATCGGGAAGGTCATTGCAGGAACTCCTTCTGGGTCTAGGGATGAGGGACCGCCGCGGCGGTCCCCGAGGCTGTGGCGCAATGCCGCCTGGGCATCGGCCACGATCTGTCGGGCCTGCTGCCGTGCGGCTACGCGCTCGGCAACGACGGCAGCCAATGCCAGTGCTGCCGGGGCCGCCTGCAGCTCTTGATCAGGTCCGGCGGCGAGGCGTTCGCGGCTCACACCGCATCCGCCTGGTAGCCGATCTCGGCCTCATCCTCGGCGAAACGACGGATGCGCCGGTAGTCGAGCAGCGTAATGACGTTGTCCTCCACCTGGATGACCGCCTGTTCCTTCGAGCCATCGATGGCGAACAGGACACTGGCACCATCCTGGCCAAGCCGGCCGTGCGAGACCGGGTGACTGTTGAGGAACTCCTGTGCGCTGCGCAGCTGCCGGCGCGCAGCATCTCGCAGGTGCTCGCCGTCCAGGGGGGCGCCGCTGCCATCGTTCATGAACTGGGCGACCTGCTGCGCAGCCAACGAGATGCGGGCGTAGCCGATCTGGCGGTTCGCCGCCAAGGTCTCGGCAATTGCCGCGCGCACCTGGTCGGGCGACGGCAGGTGCGGGAGCTGGGGGCCGTCGAGGTAGCCGAACAGCATCGGCAACAGCGTCTGCAGGGCATGGGTTGCACGTTCAAGGCGCAACGCGCTGCTGGAGCCGGTGGGCTGTGAGCGCTGGTAGAAACGGAAGTAGTCGGCGAACTCGATCGGCCTGCGTGCGTGCAGCAACGCGAAGCGGGCTGCCTCGGCCAGCGTCTCGGAGGCGCGGCCCGGGCCGCCCTGTTCGCTGGCCAGCTCCCACAGTGCCAGCGACTCGCGGAAGTCCAGCTGTTGCAGCAGCGGTGCATCGCCGGCGCCGACCGCGACGAGGAAGGCGCGGTAGGCGCCCAGTGCCTGATTGCTGAGCAGGCTGTGGCGGGCCAGCACACCCTGCACCTCATGGCTCAGCAGGTTGCTGGGCTGGCCCGCTTCGAGCTGGCGCAATGCGTCCAGCTCGTCATTGTTCAGGCTGAGCAGCTTGACCGGGCTGACCTGCACGCCGGCGTTCGGCAGCCAGGTCATGCGCGAACCATGCAGACCCTGCTGCACATCGTCGAGCATCATGCCTTCGTCGCTGAAGGCGTAGCGGTGCTCGTGCGAATCGATGGCCCACTGCAGCCAGTACTGGCCGCCGTCGACGAAGGACAGCACGCGCCGGGTGCGTGAACCGAGCTGACCGGGGTGGGGAATGGAACGACCGTCAATGAAAACGCTCATGCGTTGCTCTCCTGTCGGCCTCACGTGGCCGGAAAATCCTTGAGGACGGTCGCGGCAGCACTGCCGACGCGGGTGAAATCGTCGGTGGCACCCTGCATCATGGTCTGCGCCTGCGTGAGTACCTTCGCATACTTTTCGTCCCCCGTCGCCAGGTACTGGGCCATGGCCACACCGGCAGCGGTAGTGGCGATGGTGGAGACGTTGCGCAGCGCGTCGGCGGCGTCCTGCACGGCGATCGCCGCCGACTGCGCGACCGACTGGTAGGCCTTGCCGGCACCACTGGTCTTCACCACGGTCGTGGCCATGGTGGCCGTCTGCACCTGGTTGATCACATCGATGACCTGGGCGTTGACGTTGCTCGGGTCCATACGGGCTCCTTGATGGGCGGGTGCGGCGGGCGGCCGCTGCTACCGGGTCACGACGCCGGGTCGGTACCGTCGGCGGCCGGGGTGGAGGGAGAGTCGGGCGTGGGGTCCTGGGCGGGACCCGCTGCCGGTTCCGGACCAGGCGTGGAGTCGGGCGCAGGACCGGGCGCTTGCGCCGCGCCGTTGCCTGCGAGCTGTTCGAGCGTATGCAGGCTGGCGGTGGCGGCCGCAGCGTCGGCAGTGGCACCGTGGGTCTGTGCCTGCAGGACGCTGATGGCGGTCTTTCCTTCTGCGGTGGCCGCGGCGATCACGGCCGCTGGCGCAGGTGGGGCCGGCACCGGGCCGGGCAGCGGGATCACGTTCGGTGGCGGTGGCGTGGGCGGTGGCGGGGCCGGCGGTGGCACCGGCCACGGCGCGTTGATCATCTTCGCGCAGGCGGCAGTAACCGCTGCCGAGCTGACCATGCCGGCGCCCTGCTGGCGCGCGACCGCATTGTGCATGGCCGTGCCCAGCGTCTCCAGCATCACCATGTCGAGCATGCCGAAGGCCTGCGCCGGCGCCTGGCCGACCAACAGGGTGGAGGCGGCGGCGACGCTGTCGACGATCTGGCTGTTGACGGTGTTATCACTGCTCATGACGGAACGGCTCCCTTCTGGATGATCAGGGCCAGGACCTGGGCCAGGCTTGCGCCGGCGGTCACCTGGCCGCGTTGCTGGTTGGCGACGGCGTTCTGCATGGCCAGGCCGAGACTGTCGGCCATGGCGAGGTAGGTGGCCGACATGGCGAACGAGGGTGCCAGCGCGATCGCCAGCCCGGCGCCGGCGCTCGCAGCGTCCAGCAGATAACCGGTGGCAGGCGATGCCGGCATCGGTCAGGGGCCCGGCGTGACGCCACAGGGGGCGGGGGCGCGGTAGTGGACGTCACGCCGGGCCGACACGTCAGCGCAGACCCAGGATTTCGCGGGTGGCTACGCCATTGGAGGCGGTGTCGATCGCATACAGCGTGGACACCCCCTGGGTGGTCGACGCCTGCATGGTCACGTAGGACTGCTGCTGGTTGTTGGTGGCGTTGTGCGCGGCATTGGACAGCGCCTGGCTGGTGGCCACGAACAGGTTGCCCATTGCGATCGCCGGCGCATCACCGAGGACCTTGGTGTTGACCTGCGAGACCGAGTCGGTGATCTGACTGTTGACGGCGGTGGGAAAAGCCATGGTGAATGCTCCTTGGGTGGACAGCACTACAGGAACGGAGATTGCCGGCGGCTAGCGGACTCAGCCGAGAATCTTCCGGGTTGCGGCGCCGGTGGCGCCGGTATCGACGGCGTAGAGCAGGGCGACGCCCATCGTGGTCGCGGCTTGGGCGGTGACATACATCTGCTGCTGGGCGAGCGTCGCGTTGTGGGCCGCATTGGCCAGCGCCTGCGCGGTGGCCTGGCACAGCGTGCCCATGGCCGTGGCCGGTGCCACTCCCAGCACCTGCAGGTTGGCCTGGCTGACCGAATCGGTGATCTGGTCGTTGACGGACGTGGGAAATGCCATGGCTCAGCTCCTTGCCTGCCCGCGCATCACGCGCCGAGGATTTGCTTGGTGGCCACGCCGGTAGTGGCCGTATCGATGGAGTACAGCGTGGCCACGCCCATGGTGGTGGCGGCCTGCGCGGTCACGTAGGACTGCTGCTGGGCGTTGGTGGCGTTGTGCGCGGCGTTGGCCAGCGCCTGCGCGGTGGCCTGGTACAGGTTGCCCATCGCCACGGCGGGGGCGTCGCCCAGCACTTTGGTATTGGCCTGGGTGACCGAATCGGTGATCTGGTCGTTGACAGCGGTCGGGAATGCCATGTGATGCTCCTTGGGGTTGGCGGGTCAGCTACGGAACGACGGATCAGGAACCCAGGCCGCGGACGCGGGTGCTGAGAATTTCCTTGCTGGCCACCGCGGTGGTGGCGGTATCGATCGAGTACAGCGTTGCCACGCCCATGGTGGTGGCCGACTGCGCGGTCACGTAGGACTGCTGTTGGGCGTTGGTGGCGTTGTGGGCGGCGTTGGCCAGCGCCTGGGCAGTGGCCTGGTACAGATTGCCGACCGCCACCGCCGGCGCATCGCCCAGAACCTTGGTGTTGGCCTGGGTGACTGAATCGGTGATCTGGTCGTTTACCGCGGTTGGAAATGCCATGTCCTGCTCCTGCGAAAAGGTGGAAGTGCGTGGTATCCAGTGTCACGGTGCGTGATGCCGAACTGCCTGTGCGTCACCGTGGATGCAGAGTAGAAAGAAGCGCTGCTGGCGGATTGGTGGAATCGACGGAGAATGCGGGGAAAATGGTGTGAAGATCGGAGCCGTGATACGGGCTGATTGCTGGTCGGCAAGGTATTTCGACGATTGCGCATCGGTCCCCGCGCGGCCCGTCACGCGCAGTCTCAGTCTCACTCTGCGGGCAGGCCCTCGATGTAGCGCGCGATTGCGGCATACCAGTCGATGCTCTGCGACTCCGTGCGGCCTACCGGTGCGGGTTCCACCGGCTGGCGCACGCCCAGGAGGGAGCAGATATCGGCCTGCGCCACGACCTGCAGGCGCGACAGTTCCCAGTCCACCACCGATTTCGACGCCGGGCGTCCCATCCATTCGGGACGCGGTGCCAGATTCAGGTTGAGGCGTGCGGCCAGCTCATCCAGATCGATATCGGGCGGCGCTGCAAAGCAGGCCAGGTAGAACGCTACACGGCCCGGGCGGTAGCCGAACGCAACCGAACGTTGCATGACAAACAGCGGGTCCAGCGCCACCCCGGTTTCCTCGAAGAATTCACGCCGGGCTGCTGCTTCGGCAGACTCGCCATCTCCCATCGCGCCACCGGGCAGGGCCCATTGTCCGGCCTGGTTGACCGTTGCCTGCGGTTGTTCAGAGGCCCATTTCTCCAGCGCTTGCTGGGCCGTGGTAATGCGCCCGGCAAGAGCCGCATCCGGCCAGACCGTGATGGGCGGCGTGGGGAGTATCCGACGGCCTGCAAACCCAGCGGCCTGCGACGCACGGTCAACGGCCGTCAGTACCGAAGGTATGGCATTCTGCAGTGCCTCGACGCTATCGAGGCCCAGCGCCGTCTGGACATCGCCGACCGCGGCCGCCACCGCGGCAATGGCAGTGGCTTTTTCGGGCGTTTTACTCCACGCAGTCCGCGCTGCGACATGGGCGTTCACCAGCAGGTTGATGGCAGCCACGATGGGGGGTCTTCTTTCCGGCGCAGTGAGCGCTGTATTGAGCAGGACTGCGGCTTCAATCACCAGGATGGGTGCGGCGATGGCGCTCCACCAGTTGTTGGTGGCGCGCTTCTGGGCAATCAACCAATGGGTGCCGGATCTTACGGCGGCGTAGACTTGGGTCATTCGGTGTTCTCCTTCGGGCAGGTGAGGGTGGTCAGTTGTTGCGGTGTTCGATCAGATAGCGGGCAGGCTGCACGGCATTTCCCTCGGCGTCGGTGACGATCGGCCGGTACAACGTGTCGTAGCGCGCTTCCCATGGCGGAACGCCTTCGCGCTCCAGGAAGCGGCGTTGATCTGGTGGTGGCAGGTCGACCGGCCCCGGCACCGGTGGCAACGGTTGGCCGAGACCGGTCAACCGATCGGCCAGTTCCCGCGCGACGGCCTGTATGCGTGCGGTCAACGCCGCACGTGTCTCACGGCGGCGGAAGTAGTCCAGGTCATTCCAGTCCACATCCGCGCGATCGCGCAGTTGTTCAATGGTTCTGAGTACATCCCAGTCTTCGAACGCGGTGAACCAGATGGTGGGATCCCTCAGCACCGCAGGCAGGTTCAGCACCGCCCATTGGTAGGTGGCCAGATCCTGTGTGCGCAGTACATCCAGCAGCGAGGCCTTCAACCAGATGCCGGTCAGATCCTTCAGGCTGCTGTGATAGGGCGCCCAGTCACGCTGCGCCGACGTCAACGTGCTGCCTTGGTCCGCGTCGATGGCCTGGGTGGAGCTGGCGTCCCAGGCGGCACGTTGCATCTCCAGCTGCAACGGCTCGCTGATGGCGGCCATGGCACCGGTGAGCAGCTTGCTTGAGACCAGGTAGAGCACGGCGCAACGCGGCAGCTGTACCGCATCGAACGCATGCTGTGTGTCCAAGCCCTGTACCTTGAAGATGTAGCCACAGCAGGCGCGCAGCAGGACATGCCGCCAGTACCAGTGATTGAGCTTGCGGTTGTCGCGCTCGGTGATGCACGGAGGATGCCCGAGGCCGGTGAGCAGTTCGTTGTACCGGGGCATGGCTGTCTTGCGCAGCATGTACAGGTAGTAGCCACACAGGGTCATGGGCAGGTTCATCTGCGAGGAGAATCCGCTGGACCAGAACTTGCTGTACTTGGCAAGAATGATCTGGCGGGTGTAGCCCGGCCATGTGTCCTGCTGCAACTGGAGGCGATAGCGGGCGGCAGGAATGTTGATGCCATCGTCAACGTTGTAGAGGTTGACCTCCCCGTCCACCCGGTTCCAGTCGGCGTACTCGCAGCTGGGAGGCGCAAGCTGCTGTGCAGCGTTGTCCTGCTCGTGCAGGCCAATCAGGCCCGCATGGGCAGCATCAGTGAGAAGGGCACGCAGGCGTCCCCGGAAGCGCTCCTCCCAACGGTGGAAGAGGCAGGCTACGATCGGGGTGCCGGCGTCCATCGGCGCATCCTCGATCTCCGTCCGGCCGTCCGGGGGCGGCACAGTGACCGCGACCGAATCGCGTAGCGCCTGAACCACCTTGGCCTTGAATCCATACGCTGCCTCGATGGTGCTGAAGTGCAGGGGCGGACTGACAAGTTCAAAGGTGTGGTCGGAGTCGGATTCGATCATCCATGGACCGTTCTCGCCCAGGTCCAGCTTCGTGGTGTTCTTCCACGGGATCTCTCCGGGCCACAGACGGGCGGCGGTCACATGGGTGAAGGCGAAGATCGAACTGTCGTGCGTACAGAACTCGATCTCCATGCCGTAGGTGTTCCACGGAATGGCTTCGCCGCCCTTTCCGACGGTGATGTTGTTGAGGACCAAGGCTTCCGTCGGACTCGAGTCCTGCACGGTCCAGCCGATGATGTCGTTGCGGATGATGTTCAGCATGGAGCACCCTGCGCGGCGCGAGGCCTGGAATGGCCGGCTCAGGGGCATGCTAGAAACGGGGCGACTGCGGGAATCGGCCGAATCGACGCGCAATGCGGCGCCATCGCGCGGATCCGTGCCGATGCGGTGGAATCGACGACGGCGGGCCGCAGCCACGCCGTCGCCGGGCCGCGGGGCTAGAGCATGTACGGGATCTTGAACGCCAGGGTGAAGTCCGGCGCATCCGGGGTCAGGCCGATCCCGAGCAGCGTTACCAGGGTGGTGTGCGGGTTCAGGGCGTAGGTCACGCCGAGATTCAGTGACGCCGCGTTGGCGTCGCTGCCGATCACCTTCATCCACTGTCCGCCCTGGAAGCGGGTGGAGGCGCGGGCGCTGATGCGATCGCTGAAGGACAGGCTGAGGCTGGTGCGTTCGTTGAAGGCGAAGGCCACGCCGGCCCCGAAGTACACCGAGCCGCCGAGCTTCACATCGCCGGGATTGACGGTGTCCGGGTTGCTGTCGATGTCATCGAAGCCATGCGGGAACGAATGCACATAGCCGAGGTTGGCGAACAGGATCGCCGGATCGGCCGTCTTGACCATCGACAGGCCGACATTGGCCTGCCACACCCCGTTGCCGGTGGGCTGCTCTTTTGGCACGGCGAAGCGGATGTAATCGTCGTTGTCGCGCTCGATCACCTTCCAGTCCAGGCCGTAGGGTGCGCGCCCGGTGGGCGCGGTCACTCCGGCAGTGAGCACCGTCTCGGGCCGCCAGCCGCGTTCGCCAAACAGGCGGTAGTTGGCGCTCACGCCGATGTCGCCCAGGCCATTGCCATTGGTCTGTTCCTGCGCGATCGCGGCTGCTGCGCCACCGGCACCGCCTTTCTGGTATACCGTGCGCCGTGCCAGGTAGGGCACGTCCAGGTTCAGCGTAAGGTTCGGGCTCACGCCCCAGCGTGCGGCCAGGTTGTAGGTGAGCGAATCGGACTCCACGTTCTCGATGGCGATGTTGCCAAGGAAGATCGCATCCAGCGCCAGGAAGCCGTTGAGGGTGAGCTGCTTGCGGTCGTAGCGGGCGTAGGTGAGGCTGTTTTCGATGGTGAAGCGGCGTGAGAACAGCGCCGACTGCTGCTGCTTCACATCATCCACGCTGCGCCGCGACTCCTGCCTGGCCTGCTGTGCCTCGGCGGCGGTGCTGGCATAGCCCTCACCACCCGGCGGCGTTTGCGGAGTCGAGCCATGCTCGACTGCCGTGCCCGTGCCCGTGCCCGTGCCCGTTGCTGCCGCCGTTGCCGGCCCGGTAGCCCCCGTGCGTCCACTCAATCGCGCCTGCATCGCCTGCACCTGCATGTCAAGCTCGCGCAGCCGTCGCACCTCCGCTGCGTAGTTGCTCTTCAGCTGCTCCAGCTGGTTGGCCAGCGCCTGTACGTCGGTGCTGTCGTCGGCCGTCGGTGGCGCGGCGAGAGCGGTGCCCGCCAGCGCCGCCAGCGCCAACGGGGTGATCCTCAGAAGGGTATGCATGTTCGTGTCCTGCGTTGTGCAACGCGTCCCCCAAATGCCGAGCCCGTGCTACTGGCCCGGCCCCATGCCACGGTTCAGCGCAATCGCCTGGGCCACGTTCTGGCTCAAGGGCAGGTTGCCGCCCGCGGAATCACGCACCAGCTCCAGCCGCAGCTGGTTGCTGGCGGCCTGGCCGTCACCGCTCAGGGCGATGCCCTGGCCGACGCTTCCATTGCGTATCCATTGCTGGACCAGTCCCTGGCCGTCCATCTGCAGCAGCAGGCGTGCCTGGTTGCTCTCCAGCGCCGCAGTGGCGCGGACGCCAGCTTGCTGCACGCTGGCCGAACGCTCGCCGCGGGCGGCCGGGGTGGGCAGCGCGCCGTCGCGCACCGTCAGCGTGGTGGTGTTGCGCGCGACGTTGCCATCGCCGGCCACCTGCACGCTCTGCACGAGGCCGTTGGCATTGGCCAGGCCACTGCTGTCGATGCTGCGCCCCGGCGTGGCTGGCAGTGGCGCATCGGCGGCGGTGACGTGCACGCTGGGCTGGAAACTCAGCTTCGGTGCGCCGCCGCCACGGAAGTCCATGCCCAGCGCCAGTGCGCCCTGCAGCGCGGTGCCATTGCTGGCGTGCCATTGCGAGACCATGGTCACCCCGAACCAGGCCACGCGGGTGTCACCGACGGTGTAGCGGCCACGCATCAGGTTCAGTTCGGGGTCCGGGATTTCCTTCAGCCCACGCCCGGGCGTGCCTTCCGCTGCCAGCACGGGCAGGGCCGGGGTCGCCAGCAGCAGGACCATCAACAGGGAACGGCGCAACATGTGAAGCCTCCTTCAGAACAGGTCGGCGTGGCTGAAGCCGAAGTCGACCAGTTCGGCATCGGTGATCGGTCCCTGTCGCGCGTAGAGCGCGCGGGCACTGGGCCGTTCGCTGGGCTGGAGCAATACCGTGTTGCGATCAAAATCACTGCCGATCACCACGAACACGGCGCGTGACGGCCAGGCCGCCAGGAATTCGGGCAGGGCCATGCTGCGGTTGCCGAGGATCGGGTCTGCCACTTCGACGAAGCCTTGGTGCACCTGCTTGAGCACCACGAAATGGCGGAAGCCGCGCACGTCCATCAGCACCAGGCCGGGAACGCGCAGGGTGCGCAGGCGCGTTTCGTCAATGCGGTACCCGCGTCCGCGCATGCCCAGCGACTCGACGTAGCGCTTGATGTCGAGCAGCGAGAAGCCGCGCTCGGCCACCAGCGCCGGATCGGACACCCCCATCATCCCTTCGATCACCGTCGCCTCGTCGGTATCCAGGTGGTAGGCGTGGCGCAGGATGGTCGCCAGCGCCGCCGCCCCACAGCTGTAGTCGGTGTGCTGGCGCACTACGTTGCGGTAGCGCCGCTCCTGCATGCTCTCCACCTTCTGCTGCAGCAGTGCGCCGTTGGGCAGCACGCCACTGAAGCGCACCTCGCCGGCCCACGCCGACGCGGTGGCCATCACCAGCAGGCAGGACAGCAGGCGTATCGAAAGACGGCAATGACTCATCACAGTCTCCAGCAGCAGGGGGGAGCCCCCGTTCCAAGGGGGAGGAGGAACAGGGGCTCCCGGGAACCCGGCCATTGGCGGACGGCCGGGGTGTTGCGCTTACTCGCCGCTGCCACCACCGCCGCCGGTGCTGGGCTGGGCGACGGCCAGAGCGAGGCTGTTGGCCTGCAGATTGCCAGTGCCCGAGGCCACGTTCACGCCGATGTTGCCGGAGGCGCCGGAGAAGGCGCTGCCGGACAATGCCGAGGTGTTGGTCGCATCCACGTTCACCCAGCGTGTGGTGTTGACCGTGCCGCTGAGGCTGGCGTACAGGTCGGCAACGCCCAGTTCGACGAACTGGCTGGTGCCGCTTTCACGCGTATCGAAGCCCAGGCCGCCGACCCCCGGCCGGTTGGGGTTCATCGTGGCGTTCTGGATCTGGTTGTCGAGATCGATGTGGCCGGTGCTGTTGCCACCCGGATGCGGCAGTTCGCCGTTCCACGTATCCAGGTAGTAGTTGGCCATCTGGTAGGCGTTGCCGGTGCCGCGGTAAGTGCCGGCTCCATAGGCCAGGGTCAGGCCGCTGACACCGCCACGCATGCCGACCTGCACGGTATCGGTGTAGGACTTCACGAAGCCGGCGTTGCTGACCGAGTTGCCGGTGGACACCTGGTTGGAGCTGATGCTGGACTGCGCCACCGCGGTGGTTGCCACCGAGGCGGCGAGCGCGTTCTTCTGCTCGTTGTTGTTGCCCGAGGCGATGTTCACCCCGATGTTGCCGGATGCGCCGCCGAAGGCATTGCCACCGAGGCTCGCGGCGTTGGTGACGCCGGAGTTCTGGGTGACGTTGCCGAACCCGGCTTGGTTGACGAACACTTCGGCGTCGGCCATGCCGAAGCTGAAGGAGGCGTCGGCCGCGGACAGCGATGCGGCGTTGTCCTGCGCGTTGTTGTCGCCGGATACCACGTTGAAGCCGAGGTTGCCCGACGCACCGGCACCTACGCTGTCACCGATCGAGGCACGGTTGGTGACCAGGCTGTTGCTGGTGGCGTTGTTGCTGATCGACTGCCGGTTGTCGATCACCGCGATCGCGGCCGAATCCAGGTCGATGTCACCCGAGATGGTGGGATCACCGGAGAAGTTCACGTCGGAGCTCAGGCGCAGGTCCTTCTCCAGGTTCACATCAACGCCGTGGTTGTTCTTTTCCTTGCGTTCGTCGGCCTGGATGGTGCTGTGCTTCTGCACGTTGACATTGACGGTGCGGTTGCGCACGTCGTTGTCGGTGTGGTTGTGGGTGTCGTTGCGGGTTTCGCTGACGGTGTGGTTGTGGTTGATGTTCGCGTTGGCGTTCTGGTTGTCCCAGCCATTGGCCGCAGCGGCGGTCGAGGCAGTGGCAATCGCCATGGCGAGCATGGTCCGTTTGAAGGTCGCTTTCATGGTGCCCTCTCTCTCATCAGGTGGTGCATCGGTTGGGTGGTTGTCACGGGCGGTCCTGCACGACGAGGCCCAGCACATTGGCCGTGTCGTTGCCGCTGCCCGCGATCTGATTGAGTTGCAGGACCCCGTCGAATCCCCGCAGTGCGGTGCTGGCTACACCGACGCTGCGGGTGCCGGTCGCAACGCCGCGACCGGCGTCGTCCCGCCCCCCTGCCAACGCGGAACCCTCGGCGGCCAAGGCCGAGTCGTCGGTTTCGCGTATGCCCTGTCGGGCCAGCGTCGCGCTGACGACGTTGAGCGTCGTGTTGGCGATGCCGCTGGCCTGGTTGATGGATGCGATGCCGCTGGCGCCGGCCAGTGCGTCACCGCCGATGTCCGCGTGTGCCTGCAACGGTGCCGACAGCACCCGGTTGCCGCGCTGCAGCTGCTGGGCGCTGATCGCCACGTCGGCGCGTCCGCCGCGGGCGAGGCCGCGCAGGTTGGCCTGCTGGTTGAGGTCACCGGCGGCCTGGTTCACCGCGATCGCACCCGACGCGCCGGCCAGTGCGCGGCCGTCGATGCGGGCCACATCCAGGTAGGCCAGCATTCCGGTGTAGTCATCGGCCAGCGCGAGCGGCGGCGCGAGTGCGAGGATCAGCAGCGGCCAAGGCACGCGTTTCACTTGCCACCCGCCGGGGCCGCCGGGTCCTGCAGCGGAAACTGGGCCAGCGCGCCGCGCACGGTATCGCCGATGCCGCGCGTGCCGCTGCCCACGGCACCCAAGGGGCCGCCGAGAGCGCCGCCGAGGCTGCCGCTGACCATGCCGTCGCTGCTGCGTCCGAGCGTGCCGCCCAGTGCTTGCTGCGTCACGCGCTCGACCGTGGTGCCATGCCCCGACGCGAGCATGTCGCTGTGGCCGGCACCCATGCCGGCGTAGTCGTCATCGCTCAATTCAGCCATGCCGTTTGCCGTGCCGCTGCCGAGCGCGGCGGCGATTTCGCGCTGAGGCTTCGGGTCGGCGATCAGGGCCACGCCCGGTGGTGCCATCCGATAGGCCGGCCGCGCAGATACATCGCGCAGCAGGACGATTTCTCCCGGTTGCGCCTTCACGCCCTGGCGGGCGCCGGACGCGCCGGCGGCCGGGGACGCTGCGAGCAGGGCCAGCGCCAGCGATGCCGCCAAGCCGCGATTCAGGGTGCTGCCGTCCATGCCGATCTCCCGCGATGGGTGCGGCGGAACCACGCATCAACCGTGCCAACTGCCGGAGGTCCGCGCCGCAACCGATGGCCGGGGGTCGGCGCGGTCGGGTGGCGCGAGGGCGTTACAACGGCGTGCGGAAATTGTTGGGATTGCGCGGCCCGCAGCTGCCACAGGGCAAGGCAGACGCACGACTGTCGCATTTCTGTTACAGCCGCTGTCCCAGAGTGCAACGGTGCCGCTTCAGTCGAGTAAGTCTTGACGCGCTGCTCATTGCGCAGTCGTTTAGCGCAGCGCTAGGATCCGCCCAGCAAAGGCCGCTGCGGTGGCCGTAGAGGTCCCGGCGGGGGTCGGCGCGCCGGTGATTGCCTGACAGTCCGCCGACGGTGTCCGGATGCTGGGGGAAAGCATGGCGGCGGTCCCGGAGGCTTCAACATCGCGCTGCGTACTCTGGTTCGGCGAGCCGCTGGCCAGTGAGCGCAGCGCGCTGGCGGCTGCAGGCTGGTACGTGCGCAGCATCCACCCCGACCCCGGCATGGCGATCGGCCTGCGCGGGCGTGATCGATTGCTCGCGGTGCTGGATTTTCGGCACCTGGATGCAGCCGCATTGCAGTTGATGGCACCGTGGGTCGAGCAGCACCAGCACCTGCCGTGGTTGGCGGTGCTGCCGCCCGGTGCCGGCGCCACGCCGCCGTCCTGGCAGCCATTGCTGCAGGCGTGCCGGGCGCGGTTCACGCTGCCGTTTGGGCTGCAGGACCTGGTCAGCGCGATGCGCCAGCAGTTCGATGCGGACGATCCCTCGGTCGATGGTGCGTGCAACGGGCACGGGCCGCGTGCATTGATCGGCGAGAGCCCTTCGCTGCATGCAGTGCGCACGGTGCTGCACAAGTTCGCGCCGGTGGAGCTGCCGGTACTCGTCACCGGTGAAACCGGCACCGGCAAGGAACTGGCCGCGCACGCGCTGCATGCGTTGTCCGGCCGCGCCGGCAAGCCCTTCATTGCAGTCAACTGCGGCGCGATCCCGGCCAACCTCGTGCAGTCGGAGCTGTTCGGGCATGAGCGCGGCTCGTTCACCGGTGCCGACAAGCGCCAGATCGGCGTGTTCGAATCGGCGCAGGGGGGCACCGTGTTCCTCGACGAAGTGGGGGACCTGCCTGCCGAGGCACAGACCAGCCTGCTGCGCGTGCTGCAGGAAGGCACCTTCGAGCGGGTCGGCAGCAGCCAGCCGCTGCGCGCCGATGTGCGCGTGCTGGCCGCGACCCATGTCGAATTGGAACACGCGGTGGCCCATGGTCGCTTCCGCAGTGATCTTTACTACCGCCTCAACGTGCTGCGCTTGCCGATGCCGCCGTTGCGCGAGCGTGGTGCGGACGTGCAGCTGCTGGCCGCGCATTTCCTGCGCTGCTTCCGCCTGCGCCACAGCGTGCGTGCGCGTGGATTCTCGCCGGCGGCGATCCAGGCGATGCGCCGCTTCGACTGGCCGGGCAACGTGCGCGAACTGCTCAACCGGGTGCAGCGCGCTGCGATCATGGCCGAAGGCGAGCTGATCAGCGAGCGGGACCTGGAGCTGGGCACTCCCGTGCAGGCCGTGCCCGGTGCGATGCTGCACGATGCGCGCGGCCAGGCCGAGCGCGACGTGCTGCTGCAGACGCTGCGCCAGACCGGCTACAACGTGTCCGAGTGCGCACGGCAGATGCAGATCTCGCGGGTGACGGTCTATCGCCTGTGCCGGAAGCACCGGCTGGAGCTGCCCGCGCAGCGTTGAGCCGGTTGACGGCGCAGGCCACACCACCCAGGCTTCGGCAATCGCCCCTGCCTGGCAGCGCGCATCCGATGAACCAGAGCCCCGAACTGCTGCGGCGCCTGCTGCGTGCCAAGGACCGCATGGACCATGCCAGCCATGAAGACTGGCCGGTTTCGCGCTTGGCCGAGGTCAGTGCGGTGTCGACGGCGCATTTCGCACGGGCCTTCAAGCAGGCCTTCGGCCTGCCGCCGCATCGTTACCTGCTCAGCCGCCGCATCGAGCGGGCGGTGGCGCTGCTGCGCGAGACCGACCTGCCGGTCACCGAGATCGCGGCGAAGACCGGGTGGGCCAGCCTTGGCACCTTCGGCCGGATCTTCCGTGACATCACCGGCGACAGCCCGGGCAATGTGCGCCTGCGCGAGCGGTCCGGCCATGCAGGCGCCGATCACGTTCCCGAATGCCATGCCCGCGCCGCGCAGCGCCCCGACCTGGATATCGCAGTTTTGGAGAAGCGTCGCCGCCAGGCGATTGCTAACGTGGACCGCACCTGAGGGAGGTCCCATGGCGAATACCGTGAACACGGTCGGCCTGTATGTACGCGACCAGGATGAAGCACTCGATTTCTACGTCGGCAAACTGGGCTTCGAAGTCCATACCGATGTCCGCAACGGCAGCTATCGCTGGCTTACCGTGCGCAGTCCCGGCCAGGACGGTTTCCAGCTGGGCCTGTTCGTGCCCGGACCGCCGACCCACGATGCTGCGACGGCACAGGCCCTGCAGCAGCTGGTGGCCAAGGGCGCGATGCCGCCGCTGGTGCTGGCCGTGGAGGACTGCCGGGCGCGCCATGCGCAATGGCAGGCGAAGGGAGTGGAGTTCACCCAGGAACCGATCGAGCGTTTCGGTGCGATCGACGCCGGATTCCGTGACCCGTTCGGCAACGGCTGGAAGATGATCGAAGCCCGTTCCGAAACCAGGCGCCGGTAGTGAACCGCGGGGGCTGGGCGCGGTCGGTACACCGCTGGACGTCGATCGTGTTCACCCTGGCGGTGATCGGCAATTTCGTCGCGCGCGGGCTGGGGCAGGCCGAGCCAGCGGCATGGATCACCTATTCGCCGTTGCCGCCGCTGTTCCTGCAGCTGTTCACCGGGCTCTACCTGTTCGCACTGCACTACGCCGGCAGGCGCCGCAGCGCCGGGCAGGGCGCTGCGGGGTGAGCCATGTTCAGGCGGCCGCGTCGGCAGCGTAGGCCGCCAACAGCGCCGGAAGATCCTCCATGCGCTGGAAGATCACCTGCGCACCGGCCGCCCGCAGTGCCTCGGGCGTGCTGTGGTGCGGGCCGCCTTCGCTGAAGCCGAACACGGTGGCACCTGCCGCAACGCCGGCGGTCGCACCGGTCACGGTGTCTTCAATGACCGCGCAGCGCTTGGGATCCACGCCCAGCGCGGCCGCAGCCGCCAGGTAGACGTCTGGGTGCGGCTTGGTGTTCGGCATGTCCTGGCCGCTGTAGACGTGGTCGCCGAAGGCATCGAGGAGGCCGACCTTGCCCAGCTGCAGCTGCACCTTGTGCAGATCTGCGCCGGACGCACAGGCAATCCGCCCGCCAGTTGCCGCTGCGATCGCACGCACCGCCTCCGGTGCGCCCTGGATCGCCTGCAGGTCACGCTTCAGCGCAACGTTGCGCTGCAGGCGGAATTCTTCCAGCCATTGCTCGGTGAACGGCTTGCCGGTGCGTTCTTCGATCAGCCCGGCCAAGTGGGCTACCGACTGGCCGAGAAAGACTTCGCCGGCCTGCGCCGGGGTCAACGGCCAGCCGCGCTCGGTCAGCATCTCCGAGAGCACGCGGGCCACCAGCGGCTCGGAATCGACCAGCACGCCGTCACAGTCGAACAGCACGGCATCGAAGGGAAAACGGGACATCTACAGCTCCAAGGGGCAATGCGATGGTGCAATTGCCTGCCATTTTCCCACAGCCATCCTTGTGTGGCACCCGGTCCGGGTGCCACTCATCCCCAATAGGCCGGTCAGCCCAGGTCACAACCCGCCGGCTGCGGCCAGGTGCTGGCCGGCAGCATGTTCTTCAGCGACGCGGGAGCGTCGATCGCCACGTAGCTCGCACCCAGCAGTTCCTCCAGATCGGCGATGGTCACCAGGTAGCTGTCCAGGCTGCCCAGGTTGGTTTCGTTGGGGATGATCCAGCTGATCGCTTTGGCGGTACCGGTGTCGGGGTCGCGGGTGATGATCGTCTTCCAGAAGAACTCCGGGGTCGGAATGCCGTGGCTGGCCAGGAAGTAGTCATTGGAGGCATCGCCGTAGACCACGCCGCCGTAGACGTCCACCGGCGCGATGTCGCGGTAGCACTCGGCCACGTTCTCGGCCTTCACCCAGATGCCCTGGTTGAAGCCGGACACCTGCGGGACGATGTTGGACATGTAGTTGGCGCGGCGGATGTAGGTCGCGTTGTAGTCCATGTGATTGGAGGTCACTAGATGGCCGCGGTCATAGCCGGACTTGATGCTGGCATACGAGGCGGTGCTGTTCTGGCCGAGGCAGCCGGCCGGCAGGTCCGGGTCCTTGTAGAAGCTGGACGGGCGCGCCGCCGAGCCGGTGTCGAAGGTGAGCGTGTATTCGTAACGGGTGGCGCTGTGGATGCTGCAATCGTAGGTCAGCACGAAGCCGCCCTTGTTGAGGGTGACGACCTGGGCTTGGGCGGCGCCGGCGCCGGCACTGAGGACAAAGGCAAGGAAGAAGCGTGCAACGCGCATTGCGGTTCTCCAGAAAGAAGGTTCAGGGCGCACGCGTCTGCCATGGCCTGGTCAATGCGAGGTCATGGGGAGCCGATGCGGATGCGGAATACGGGTGCTGCGGAGTGCGGTGGAGCGTGACCGCAACGAGCGGGCCAGAGCGGCCCTGCGGTGTCGAAAGCGTCACAAGCTGTCGCCTTTCGGTCAACGACGAAAACGCGAAGCTGTGACAGTGCGCAAGCACTGGCCTCGTGTCAGATCAGGCGATGGATGGCTGAAATGGGCGCGTGCTAAGGCGGCGCGACGCCTGTGGCGCGGCTCAGGGCCGCGCCTTCACTACATAGTCGCCGGGGCGTGCACCCGCCACCACCGACCAGCCGGGCGCGAGGCGCAGCGACCAGCCGTCGCCCTGCAACAACGGCCCGTCTGCTGCCGGTGCCTGTACGTACACGGCTTTCCAGTCGCTCTGCATCAGGGCGCCGTCGGTCACCTGCAGGGTGCCCCATACATCGGTCAGCTGCAGGGTTGGATACACCGTGCCGCTACCCGGTAGTGGCTGCAGGCTGTTGGGGTCGAACTGGATGCGCATGTTCTGCAGATCCAGCCGCAGCACCGGCCCGGTCACGAAACGCGCCCGGTTGTGCTGCAGCTGTGCCAGGCGCCGTTGCTCACGCTGGGTTTCCGCCTGGTGCAGCGCCGGCCCGCCGTAGCGCGCGGCGGCCGCACGCAGCGCGGGTTCGTCGAGGGCAGGGGAGATCCGTTCCGCTTCCGCCAGCTGCGTGCCGAGATCGCGGGCATGCTCGCCGAGATTGCTGCGCCAGCGCGGGGAAACCTGGTCCAGCAGCAGGCCATACGCCGGGCCGGTGGCATAGGCGAACGAACGCACAAAGCTGCGGTCATCGACGTGGGCGCGAAGATCGTGGCGTGCGGCGTCGATGCGCGCCGACGGCGTCGGATTGCCAACGACAACGCCGGTGTACTCGGCCAAGCCCTCGTTCAACTCCAGTGCGGCTTCATCCTGCGCGGCCGCCGGGAAGCGGGCATGGCGCGCAGCACGGAACGCGAGCGCGTCGGTTACCGCAGTGCGCTGCGCAGCGGCATCACGGATGGACAGCGCGGCGTCGAGCGCCCGCCATTCCAGCTGCAGCAGGTAGCGCCCGTCGAGCGTGTCCAGGTGTTCGTTGCCGCCTTCAGCGGGCCGCGTGATCGACAGTGCCGGTTGCAGGCGATGGAACATTTCGTGCGCCAGCAGCGTGCGGCGGCGTGCCGGGTCCTGTGGCAGGGGCCAGCGCAGCTGCGTCCAGCGGGTGCCCGACCAGTCAACGGCAGTGTTGGCAACCGTCGCATCGGCCGGCAGTTGGGCCACGAAGATTCCGTTGCGCGCGGTCAAGGTGCCCTGTGCGTCCGGATGCGAAGCGGCCAGCTCGCGGCTGGAGGCATCGACCAGCATCATCGGCCCGCACAGCGAGGCGCCCCACAACGCCCCCGCATCCGACCGGCACAGCGCATCGCCCTCGGCGAAAACAGCACGCGCGGCAGCATCGGGAATCGTTGTTTCTGCCGCCGCTGCGAGGCTGCTCAGGCAGGGCATCACGCAGATCAGTAGCGCGCGTCGCAGCTCCATGGCATCCCTGCAGTGGCGTGTAGCGTGCACTCATACCACCGGTAGCAGCCGAACGCCACTGGGGTGCCTGGGCGTCGCCCGTACCGCAGCGTACAGACGAACCCGGCAACACGAAGTCAAGAAAGTGTGCGGCACGTCAAATTTTAGGGTAGTGTCGGGGTCGCTGCCGGGGAGGCAGCAGGGTGCACGCCGTCGGGGACTACGCGCGGCACCAGCCATTGAAGCACCAGACATCACAGCGCCGGCGCTGCGCCGGCGTGCATCTCGGGCTTTCATTGAAGGGGTATTCGATGCGCAATGCATGGATCAAACGAAGCAAATGGGTCGCGTTGACACTGGTGGCCAGTGCCGCTCTGGCGGCTGCCGCCATCGGTGTGCGCAGTACCGCCACGCAGTCGAAGAGCGGCAATCCGTCGGTGGATGCGCGAGCCGGCAATCCTGCCGGTCCGGCCGCATCGGGCCTGGGCAGCGGCCTGGGCGAACTTTCCAACCGCTATATCGTGGTCTACCGCGAAGAGCCGCTGGCCACCTACAAGGGCGATATCCGCGGCTTGGCGGCACCAGAGCGGCTGCGTCCTTCGGCCAGTGCCGCCCGTGCGGCCGCGGCCACCGGCAACACGCCCACCCCACGCATTGCCGTGCAGGGTGCACGCTCGCGTGACTACGTGCGCTTCCTGGCAGATCGCCAGGTGCAGCACGAGGCACGCATCAATGCCACGCTGGGCCGTAGCGTGCGTGTCGAGCGCCGCATGCAGCACGCCATCAATGCCTCGGTACTGCAGATGAATCCGCAGGAAGCCGAGCGCGTGCGCCAGCTGCCGGATGTGGAACTGGTCGAGGAATACCGCGAGTACGAGCAGGACACCGACGTCGGCCCGGGCCTGATCGGTGCGCCGGCGTTGTGGAACGGCACGCCCACCCCCTACCGGGGCGAGGGCATCGTGGTCGGCGTGATCGACTCGGGCATCAACTTCGGCAGCCCGGCGTTCACCGCTCGTGCCGAAGACGGCTACGAGCACGTCAACCCGCTGGGCGCGGGCAATTACCTGGGCACCTGTGCGCCAGGTGGTGTCGATGAGGGGCGCTGCAACAGCAAGCTGATCGGCGGCTACGACTTCGTCTGTGCGGCGCCGGGCAACCAGTGCGGCGTTGCCGATGTGCGCGAAGAACCCGGCTTCGGCGATACCAACGGGCATGGCAGCCATACCGCGTCCACCGCGGCGGGCAATCCACACACCGCGTCGTACCGTGGCAACCAGATCCATATCTCCGGCGTCGCCCCGCGCGCCAACATCATCGCCTACGATGCCTGCTACACGCAGGTGTCGACCGGGCGTGGCTTCTGCCCCAACACCTCGACGCTGGCGGCGGTGAACCAGGCGCTGGCCGACGGCGTGGTCGACGTCATCAACTACTCCATTGCCGGTGGTACCGCGCCGTGGGGCGAAGCGGTGTCGCTGGCCTTCCTCAATGCTTCCGATGCCGGCATCTACGTGGCCACCTCGGCCGGCAACTCCGGCCCGGGCCCGAACACGCTGGGCCATCTGGAACCGTGGACCGGCAGCACCGCTGCCGCTACCCACGGCCGTGGTGACATCGAGCTGTATGCCGCGGTGAGCGGCCCCGGCGTGGTGCCGCCGGCGTTGAGCGTGATCCTGCTGAGCGAAGGCTCCGGCGGCGTACCGTTCACCACGCCGATCCCGGCCACCACGCCGCTGCGCGTCAGCACCGGCATCGATACCGCCAACGATGGCTGCGCCGCGTTTCCGGCCAACAGCTTCCAGGGCGCGATCGCCGTAGTTCGCCGTGGCTCGTGCAACTTCAGCGACAAGGTCAACAATGCCGCCGCGGCCGGTGCCATCGCGGTCCTGATCGCCAACAACCAGCCGACGCCGATCCTGCCCAACGTGGCCGGTGCCACGGTGCCGGCCTTCGCCATCGACCAGGCCGATGCAGATGCGCTGCGCACCTTCGCCAACAGCGTCGGCAATGCCGCCACCGGTGGTATCGCCTATCCAGCCACCAAGGTCAGCAACACCCCGGACGTTCTGGGCGATTTCAGCTCGCGTGGCCCGGCCGGCATCTTCGATCTGGTCAAGCCTGACGTGACCGCACCGGGTGTGCGCGTGCTGGCCGTGGTTGCCGGTACCAGCGTGACTGGCTCGGAGAATGCCGTGGGCCTGATGGACGGCACCTCGATGGCGTCGCCGCATCACGCAGGCGCGGCAGCCCTGCTGCGCCAGGCACGGCCGGACTGGACCGTGCAGGAAGCGCGTTCGGCGCTGATGATGACCGCCCGCCAGGAAGTGCTGAAGGAAGATGGGCTGACCCCGGGCGACGCCTTCGCGATGGGCGCCGGTCGCATCCAGGTCGATCAGGCGTTGCGTGCCGGCCTGGTGCTGAACGAGACCAAGGCCAACTTCCTGGCGGCTGATCCGGCCAATGGCGGCGACGTCGCCTCGCTCAACATCGCCAGCATGGGCAAGCGAAAGTGCTCGGACAGCTGCAGCTTCACCCGCGTGTTCCGCAACGTGCTGCCGACCCGGCAGACCTGGACCGCCAAGGTCACCGGCCTGACCGCCGTGGTCTCACCGTCGGTATTCACCCTGGCTCCGGGCGAGAGCAAGGCGGTGCGGGTGATCGTCACCACCGGCTCGGTGCCCAACGATGGCACTTGGCGTTTCGCCCGGCTGACCGTGGCGCCGCAGGGCGGTGATACCACGCAGCCCCTGCTGCGCCTGCCGATCGCCGTGTCGGTGCCGCCGCCGCAGATCGCCGCCACGCCGCCGTCCAGTTCGCTGACCCTGCCGACCGGTGCCAGCGGTTCGATCAACCTGCAGATCGCCAACACCGGCGGCTCGCCGCTGGAATGGCAGATCGACAACTCCGGCGTGGGCACGCGCACGCTGGTTGCGCAGGCGCCCAACAACGCCAACGGACGTCGTTCCACCCGCTTCACTGATGCCGCCTCGGTGGGCGCGCGTGCGCAGTTGTCCGCCGATGACTTCACCCTCACCGAAGCCACCGGCATCACCCGCATCGTTGCCGACGGTTTCGTCAACGGCGGCACCTTGGCCACCTCGACCAACATCAACTGGTCGATCTTCCGTGATGTCGGCGGCAACCCGGAAGGCAATCCGGAATCGTCGCCGCAGCTGGCCGTGTGGTCGTACACCGCGACGGTCGGCGGTGCCGGTGTCAGTACTTCGTCCACCCTGGCAAGCATCAACCTGGACATGGCCGGGGCAGGACAGAACCTGAACCTGCCTGCGGGCCGCTACTGGCTGGTGGTCTCGGTACGCGCACCGCTGGCCACCAGTTGGTTCTGGTTCAACGCCACCAGCGGTGACAGCGTGTATCGCGGTGCCATCATCAACCCCGATGGCAGTGGCGCCTGGTCGGCGACCACCGGCGCGCCGGGGCTTGCCTACGGCCTGGGTGGCAGCAACGCCTGCGGTGCCGGCTGGATCGGTACGCCTTCGCGTGCACTGGGCCGCGTCGTGGTGGGCGGCAGCCAGACCACGCAGGTGCAGATCAACGCAGGCGGGCTTGCTCCGGGCAGCTACACCGGTTTCGTCTGCGTGGGCAGCAACGATCCGAGCGCGCCGAAGACCGCGGTGCGTGTTGCATTGACTGTCACGCCGTAGCGCGTGCGCAGGCTCCGGGCCGGTCCTTTGCGGGGACCGGCCCGTTTTCCAGCGTTTCCGGCAGTTGCCGGAAACCTTCCTTGATGGATCCTGGGGGTACCGTGAAGACGATGCACAAGCACATCCTTGCCGTGGCGCTGGCCATGGCAACTGCACCGGCGTGGGCCGGTGACACCTGCCAGCTGGACGATGGGTTCGGCGGCGTTTCCAACGGCGGCGCCAGCGCCGGCGGTGCCGCTTCGATGGCCTGCGGCAATGGTGCCGCTGCCAGTGGCGACCTGTCAGCGGCGGTTGGTACCGGCGCCACTGCCAGTGGCACCGGAAGCACCGCGATCGGCGCGGCCAGCAGCGCCTCGGGCGACCAGAGCGCGGCGATCGGCGTCGGCGCGTCCGCGTCCGGTGCCAACAGCGCGGCGATCGGTGACAGCAGCACCGCCAGCGGTGATTTCAGCAGCGCCAGCGGCTCGGGCAGTTCCGCAACCGGCAGCTTCTCGACCGCCTCCGGTGCCGGCAGCAACGCCACCGGCGAGAACAGCACCGCGGTCGGCAGCCTGTCCGAGGCCAGCGGCAACAACAGCAGCGCCGTCGGCAATGGTGCCGTGGCCACTGCCAATGACAGCGTCGCGCTGGGCAATGGTTCGGTGGCCGACCGCGCCAACACGGTGTCGGTCGGCAGTGCCGGCAGCGAGCGGCAGGTGACCAACGTGGCCGCCGCAACTCAAGGCACCGACGCGGTCAATCTCAACCAGATGAACACCGCCAACGCCAACACCTTGTCGTCGGCCAACAGCTATGCCGATGCACGTGCTGCTGCCACGATCAATTCGGTCAACGCCTACACCGATGCCAGCAGTGCGAGCACATTGTCGTCGGCCAATGGCTACACCGACACCAAGGCCGCCGCAGCGGTCACCACCTCCAAGGCCTACACTGACGCCAGCAGCGCGGCCACGCTGTCGTCGGCCAACGGCTACACCGATACCAAGTCGGCGCAGGCGGTGACCTCGGCCAATGCCTACACCGATCAGCGCCTGGCCCAGTTCGCGCTGGACAACAATGGCCTGCGCCAGGAAATGGATCGTCGCCTGCGTCATCAGGACCAGCGCATCGATCGGATGGGGGCCATGGGGTCGGCGATGTTGAACATGGCCATCAATGCCGCCGGATCGCAGAGCCCGCGTGGCCGCATCGCGGTCGGTGCCGGTTTCCAGGGCGGCGAACAGGCACTGTCGATCGGCTATGGCAAGCGCATCGGCGAGCGCGCGTCGTTCTCGCTGGGCGGCGCCTTCAGCAACGGCGAGAAGTCCGCTGGCATGGGCTTCGGCGTGGATCTGTAAACCACCGCGGGGGCAGGGGGCGTTGATCGCCCCCTGTTCAGCCGTTAAGCGCGCCCAACATGCTGCAACCGTCATGTTGCGTCGCAAGGTGCCAGCTACCATTCGCACTGGTACGGTCCGGCCCGTTGCATCACTACCAACGGGGAGAGACGACAATGCGCAAGATGTTGCTGCTGTTGATCCTGCTGACCGGGCTGCTGCCCAGCGCCTTCGCGGCCACCGTCAAGACCACCCACCGCGCCATTCCCAGCTGGGATGGAACGCCCCTCGGGGCCTTCGTCATCGAACCGCAGGATGCGGGCAACGGCCGTTACCCGTTGCTGGTGATGCCGAGCAGCTGGGCAGTGCCCAGCGTCGAATACGTGGGCGTCGCCCAAGCGCTGGCAAAGCGCGGCTATGTGGTCATCAGCTACAGCTCGCGCGGCTTCTGGGAATCCGGTGGCGCGATCGACATCGCCGGGCCGGCCACGGTCGAGGATGTCAGTGCCCTGATCGACTGGGCGCTGGACAACACCCCGGTCGATCCAACGCGCATCGGTGTCTCGGGCATCTCGTACGGCGCCGGCACCAGCCTGCTGGCCGCAGCACGCGACCCGCGCATCAAGGCGGTGGCGGCGCTGAGCGGCTGGGCCGACCTGCAGGCCTCGCTGTACAGCAACGACACCCCCAGCGCACAGGGCATCGCCCTGCTGGTGGCGGCTGGCCTCGCCACCGGCCGTCCGGGAACGGAACTGGCCACCATCAACCGCAATGTGCTGGTGGGCAATTACCAGGGTGCGGTGGACTCGCTGTTGCCGGTGGCGGCGCAGCGCAGCCCCGGGTCCAGCATCGATGAGATCAACGCCAACCAGCCGGCGGTGTTCCTGGCCAACGCGTTCAACGACAGCCTGTTCCCGCCAGGCCAGCTGGTGGATTTCTTCAACCGCCTGAAGGGCCCCAAGCAGCTTCAGCTGCGCCATGGTGACCACGCGCTCAACGAGGCCTTTGGCGCACTGGGCATTCCCAACGAGGTCTACGACTCGGTGGGCGACTGGTTCGACCACTACCTCAAGGGTGAAGCCAATGGCATCGACCGGCAGCCTGCAGTGCAGCTGAAGTCGCAGAACGGCAGCTGGAGCACCTACCCCAACTGGCAGGCGACCCATGCCGGCGCCGTGAGCTATGCGCTGACCGCACCCAAAGGGCTGCTGCTGCCCACGGGCGGCCTGGACGGGGACGGAAGCAGCACCGGTTGGAACTACCGTATCGGCAGTGGCCTGCTGACCCCTGCCAACTCCGGGGTGGCGATGGCTTCCGGCGCGCTGCAGATGATCCACCTGCCGCCGGGCGCCTATGTGCCGTTTGTTGGCCGTAGTGCCGCCGGTGTCTGGCAGGGGCCGATCCAGTGGAGTGCCAAACGCCTGGACGGTGCAGCGGAAGTGCGCCTGACGGTCACGCCCACCCGCGCCAACACCACCCTGTATGCCTATCTGTATGCCGAGGATGTGCTGGGTCATGGCCAGCTGATCAGCCACAAACCCTACACGTTGCGCGGTGCCACGCCGGGGCAGGCGAAGACCCTCGACCTGCGGCTGGAGGCCAGCAGCTGGGACGTGCCGGCTGGCAGCCGTCTGACCCTCGTGGTGGACACCGTGGACCTGCGCTACGCAGGCATCAGCCAGCTGGGTGGTACGGTGACCTTCAGTTCACCGGCGAACGCGCCGTCGATGCTGAAGCTGCCGCTGCATTGATGCAAGGCCGCGCCCGTTGCCGCAGGCGCGGTACGCCCGGCCGGAAAACTGCGAGACTGGCGTTTGCTACGGAAAAGGGATGAATCCATGGTCATTGCAGGGCTGCTGCTTGGCGCGGTGCTTGCGGTACCGACCGCGCAAGGCGCTCCGATCGACTGGTCGGACACGCTGTTGAAGGATCTGGTCGCGGCCGACGCCGCCATGCGCGGCAGCCATCCGGGTGCCGTGGATCTGCGGAATCCTGGTTTCGGCGCGCAGCTGGACGAAACCCTCGCACTCGCCCGCTCCCGCGCGGGCAACGTCGACAGCTTCGCGGGCTACTGGTGGGCCATGAAGGGTTACGCGGCCTCCTTCAACGATGGGCATGTCAGCCTCAACGCGCTTGCCGGCGCTCCCGATGTTCCAACGCAGTGGCCCGGGTTCCTGACCGGATTCGACGGCGATGCACAGTTGGTCATGACCGTGGATGGTGGTCCGGACCATCCCCCGCTGGGGGCTCGATTGCTTTCCTGTGATGGCATCGATGCGCAGACGTTGGCTGCACGGCGGGTGGGTGACTTCAGCGGGCGCTGGAACCTGCTAGCCAGCCGCATCCACGGTGGCGGCGAAGTGTTGCTGGATCAGGGCAATCCGTTCGTGCCTGCGCTGCGCACCTGCGTCTTCCAGGTAAATGGACGCGAGAAATCCTACGCACTGCAGTGGCAGCCACTGCAGGCGGCACAGCGCAAGGAGCGTCTGGCCGACACCCGGCGCAGCTCCCGCCCGGCCAACGGCTGGCACATCATGCCCGATGGCGGCTACTGGATCACCACCAGCAGCTTCAACGCCGACCCCAAGGAGCAGAACTTCAAGGAACTGACCGCCCTGCTTGTGCAGCTTGCTCCGAAAGCCGAAGCACTGCAGCAGGCACCGTCGGTCGTGCTGGACGTGCGTGGCAACAGCGGCGGTGCTTCACAATGGAGCATCGAACTGGCGCGATTGATCTGGGGCCGGGCGGCCGTGGACGTGCTGCCCGACCCTAGCTGGGTGGAGTGGCGGACCTCCGAGGCCAACATCGCCCAGTTGCGCAGCTTCCTGCAGAAGCTGGTGCAGGCGCCCGACGCGTCGCCAGAGCTGCGTCGCATGCTGGAATCGGTGACGGCGGGCATGACGCAGGCTCGCAGCCGGGGTGAGGCATTGTGGCGCGAGCCATCCGAGGCCAGCGCAGATACAGCACCAACCTCACGCCCGTCCGTACCGCGGCGAACGGGCAGGGTGGTGATCGTGGCGGATGCCACCTGTGGTTCGGCCTGCCTGGATGCGCTGGACCTGTGGAAGCGGCTGGGCGCGGTGCAGGTGGGCGTCGAGACATCGGCCGACAGTCTCTACATGGACGTGCGGCCAGAGCGGCTGCCAAGCGGACTGGCCAGGATCTCGGTGCCGATGAAGGTGTTCCGTGGGCGGGTGCGCGGTTCGAATGAACCGCACGTGCCCGATCATCGCTATACAGGCGACATGCGGGACACCGCAGCACTTGAGGCGTGGATCTCCGGACGATGATCCCGTCCTGGCGGCGTACCGGTGAAGCAGTTGCGGTGCATTGAACCTTTTCACCGGCAGCTGCATCCAACCCGCAATGAGCCCTGCAACCGCTGCTGCAGCTCTACTGACCGAAGGAGCCCTGGGATGTGCGGACTGCCTCGTACTGCGCTTCAATACGCGATGTTGATCATGCTGGTGCCTTTCGCAGCAGGTGCTGCGGTCACCGAAGTTCCCTTCGAGCTGGGCAAGGATCACCGGATCTACGTGGAGGGTACGATCAACGGCTCGCGTCCACTGCGCTTTCTCGTCGATACAGGCGCGTCGGCCATGGCCGTTGCCAGGCACATCGAGCAGGACGCGAAGCTGGTCATTGACGACCAGAGTGAGAACACCGGTTCCGATGGCGTGACGTTTCTCGACTACAGCACGCACAACTCCGTGCAGATCGGAGGGGTGCAGCGACCGATGGGAGCCGTGGTGATCGACTACACGGTGCGCCCGTTCGATGCGGTGCTGGGCTGGACCTTCTTCCAGGACAAGGTCCTGGAGATCGACTACGACCGCAGTCTGCTGCGCGTGCACGACGATGTTCCCGACCTTGCCGGGTATGCCCGGGCCAACGTGCGCTGGATCGACAATATCCCGGCCATCCAGGTCACGCTCGGCAACGGAAGCAGCACTTTCGCACCCTGGCTTACCCTGGACACCGGCAGCAACGGCAGCATCGACCTGTCCCACGCCTTCGGCACCGCCCACCGCCTGCAGCAGGCATTTCCGGAACGACTTGGAACGTCACAGTTCAGCGGCAGCGCGGGCCGGAAGATCCGCGCGGTCGACGTGCGCGTGCCCGTGGCCAGCATCTCGACCCTGCAACTGAAGGGGCCGAAAGCCTCGATCACCCTCGATGACGATAGCTCCACGGACGACAGTACGCTTGGCAGCGAAGTCCTGCAGCAGTTCAATATTCTGCTGGATGCCCGTTCCGGCAGCATCTATCTGCGTCCCAACCGTCGCTTCGCCGCCAACCCGGCGGGGTGACCACGCGCGCTCGGCATTCAGCGCCGGACATCCGGACCTGCATTGCCCAGCAGAGCCAGCACCTGCGCCTCAGCTACCGGGCTGAAGTCGCCCGGAATGGCGTGCTTCAACGCGCCCGCGGCCAGTCCGAAGCGCACGGTGCTTTCTGCGTCGAGTCCGGACAGCATTCCGTGCAGGATGCCGGCGGCAAAGGCATCGCCGCCCCCGATGCGATCAACAATACCGGGCAGCGGGCGCGGTGGTGCCTGCGCCCGCGCGCCGTCGCGGCCCAGCAGCAGCGCGCTCAGGATGTGATGGTCTGCACTCGCCATGTCGCGCTGGGTGCACGCCTGCCATTGCAGGTGCGGGAAAGCGGCGAAGGCGGCGGCCGCAGCGGCTTCGGTTCGGGCAACCGCATCGTCCTGCGGGAAGTGCAGCCCCAGCACCAGTTCGATGTCCCGATGATCGGCGAAGACAATGTCGGCCTCGGCGAAGACCTTGCGCAGGATCGCAGCGGCGTCGCCAGCCCAGCGTTGCCACAATGAGGGACGGTAATTGCCGTCGAAGGACACCTGCACACCGGCCGCGCGAGCCGCGCGCACGGCACCCAGTACGGATCCGGCCAGGTTGGCGCCCAGCGCCGGGCTGACGCCCCAGACATGCAGCAGGTGCGCGCCGGACAGCAGAGCAGGCCACGCATGTTCCTCGGCGCTGCTGTTTGCGAATGCGGAACCGGCCCGGTCATACACTACTTCGCTGGCCCGCTGTACCGCACCGGTGGCCAGGAAGTACAGGCCCATGCGGTCGCGATCAACTTCGCGCACGCCGGCCACGCCCACGCCATGCCGCCGCAGCTCGGCGACGGCATGCCGGCCCAGCGCGTTGCCGGGTACCGTGCTGACCATCTGCACATCGTGTCCGAGGCAGGCCAGCGAGACCGCCACATTGGCCTCGGCGCCTCCCACATGGACCTGCAGCTGCGGCGTCTGCAGCAGCAGTTCACGACCCGGCGCACCCAAGCGCAGCAGCAATTCACCGAAACAAACGACGCGGCTCATCGGTTCTCTCTCATTCAGAGGTGGCGCAGCCCAGCATGCGCAGATCGATGGCATCGGCCATGCGCCGGTAGCCTTCGTCGTTGGGATGCAGATGGTCGCGGGTGATGTCATTGGGCAACGATTCCGCTGCCTTCGGGTCACGCAGCGCGGCATCGAAATCGATGATGCCATCGAACCCGGTCTTCCCGCCGCGTGCCCACTGGTTGATCGTGGTGCGAGTGGCTGCGGAGACGGGCTCGTAGCGCTCGTAGCCGCCGAATGGGGTCAACGTACCCAGCCAGGCGCGGATGCCGCGCGCATGCAGTCGCGACGCAACCTGCTGATAGCCCAGCAGCATGTCCGCCGCATTGCGCCCGGGCGGCGGCTGCGCGCCCCCTCCGCGGCGGATGTCGTTGATGCCTTCGAACAGGATCACCTGATCGGCATCGGCCACCGCGATCACATCGCGATCCAATCGTGACAGGGCGCTGTGGCTGCGGCCATGGTCAAGCAGCTTGTTGCCGCTGATGCCCTGGTTGAGCACCACAAACCGGTTCGGGCAGGCCTGCTGCAGGCGCTGCGCCAATCGCTCCGGCCACTGGTTGAACGTTCCGCGACGGGCGGTGGCGCCTTCCGTGATGGAATCACCCAGCGCCACGATCACCTGGGGGCGATCTGCGCGCAGCACCATCACTGCCGAGAACACGTTCTGCTGGTAGCCCAGGCGCACGCTGTCGGCAACGGTTGTCTGCCTGCCGTCCGCTACCCGAAGCTCGGTGTGGCGCACGGCGGGGCGGGTGGGCTGCGGGAAATAGGCACTCACGCTGATTTCCTGCAGTGCCACCACGGGGATCGGCACCGGGTCGCTCAGCAACGCGGCGCACACCAGTGGCCTGCCGAACATGCTGCCGGAGCGTGCGAACACGGTGCTGGAGGACTTCACCGAGCACCGCACGCCGGCGGCACTCAATACCCTCTACGCAGGCTACGGCAAGACGGATTTCCTCAGGGATCTGCACAGCGTGCGGATCCAGCAGATGCCCGGCAAGGCGTACGCGTACTCCAGCGCAGGATCGCAGTTGACTGCGCACATTCTGGAACGGGTCCACCCGGGCGGCTACGAGTCGCTGCTGCGTGGCTTCTTCGGCGACGCGGCGGCAATGGACGGGGTCAGGATCGTGCTGGGCGATGCCGAAGCGCCACGGCTGGCGGTCGGCTACCACAGCGACAACCCGGTGCCGACCACGCCCATGCCCGAGTTGCCGTGGGGCGCCTCCGGAAATGTGAAAGCGACCGTTCCGGATATGGTGAACTACCTTCGATGGCAGCTGGCCAACGGGCCCGGGGTAAAGGAATCGCATCGACCGCTGGCCAGGTTCGACGATACGTTCAGCGTCGGCTAGTTCTGGAACATCGTTTCCGGCGATCGCCTGAAGGGCACCTACTACACCCACCACGGCGGCGTGCCGCGCTCGCAGTGCTATATCTACATCATGCCGAAGCACGATCTGGGCATCTTCGTCATCACCAACCAGAGTGGCGAACAGACGGCACGCGCCATGGAAGTGGCGGTCGATACCCTGGTTGAAAGGATTGCCGCGCGCAGGATCCGGTAGCGGAACCTGCCGGCTACAGCAGCAACAGCGCGCCGATCAACGCCGGCGGCATCACCAGCACGCCCACGCGCAGGAAGTCGAGCGCGCTGACATGCTCACCTTCGCGGCGCAGCGCCACCAGCCACAGCATCGTGGCCAGCGAGCCGGTCACCGACAGGTTCGGGCCAAGGTCCACGCCCACCAACAGGGCCGCGCGCGTCTGTGCGGGCAGCTCGGCCATCTGGCCCAGCGAGCCCGCTGCCAGTCCGACCGGCAGGTTGTTGGCCAGGTTGCTGAGGACGGCGGCGACACCACCGGCCAGCCAGCCTGCCTGGCGTGGCGATGACTGTGCCGCCGCCTGCAGTGCGTCGGCCGCTGCCTGGATGACGCCGGTCTGCGCCACCGCTTCCACCAGTACGAACAGGCCGGCCACCAATGGCAACACCCCCCAGGACACGTGCCGCAGCAGCGGTACGGGGCTGCGGCGTTGGCGGATGGCCACCACCGCCACGCTCAGTGCACCGGCGCAGAAGGTGGCCAGGCCGAGTGGGCCGTTCAGGGCGGAGGTCAGTAGCAGCACGCTGCCGGTGAACAGCACGCCCCACGCACTCAATCGACCGCCCTCGGTCAGCGGCCGGTGCTCGGGCGCCGCCGCCAGGGGTTGTGCAATCTCGCGTCGATGCACCCAGCGCAGCACCAGATAGGTGGCACCGATCGCGGCCAGCGAAGGCAGCGCGAACTGCCCCAGCCACTGCAGCAGGGGCGGCATGTGTGCGCCATACACCACCAGGTTGGCCGGATTGGAGATCGGCAGCACGAAGCTGGCCGCATTGGCGATGAACGCGCAGACGAACAGGTAGGGCAGAGGGTTAGCGCGCGCCGCCTTGCAGGCGGCGTAGACGGCGGGCGTCAGCACCACCGCCGTCGCGTCGTTGGAGAGGAACACGGTCACCAGCGTGCCGACCAGGAACACCAAGTCGAACAGGCGCCGCCCCGAGCCGCCGGCATGCCGGACCGCATAGAGTGCCAGCCAGTCGAACAGGCCTTCGCGCCGGGCCAGTTCGGCCAGCGCCATCATGCCGACCAGGAACAGGTAGACATCGCGCCCTTCGGCCACCGCCCCCCATGCTGTGGCCGCTGACACCGCGCCGCTGAGTGTCAGCAACGCGGCAGCCGCCAGCGCCCACACGTATTCCGGGATGCGCAATGGCCGGAACAGCAGGCCGACAGTGGCAATGGCGACAGCGGCCCAGATGATGGGGGAAGAAGAGGAGGTGAGCATGCAGTGGGAGGTCTCAGCTGCGCCGCCGTGCTGATGCGCGGCCCGTTTCCGGTACACGCATCGCCAGCAGGAACGCGCCCGCTGCAATCACGGCAAGTGCAAGGAAGGCGGCATCATACCCTGCAAACTGCACCACCAGGCCCGCCAGGCCTGGACTGAATGCCGCGCCTACGCCGAACACGGTGGAGACAGCGCCGAGCGTGACATTGAATCGGCCCGTGCCTTCGGTCAGGTCGCTGACGATTACCGGCAGCAGCGCGCCGAACAGGCCCGCACCGACGCCATCCAGCAACTGCACGCCCAGCAGCCATGCGGGTGCATCGGACAGGGGGTACAGCGCTGCGCGGATCGGCAGGATCAGGAAGCCTGCCAGCAGCAGCGGGCGCCGTCCCCATGTGTCGGCACGCGCCCCGACCAGCCAGGCCATCGGGATCATCACCAGTTGCGCGGCCACGATGCAGCCCGCCGTCATCGTGGTGGCCAGGGCGGGAGCGCTCAGCGCCAGCTTCTGGCCCACCAGCGGCAGCATCGCGGCATTGGCCAGATGAAACAGTGCGCAGCATGCGGCCAGCACCAGCAGGTTGCGATCATGCAGCAGCAGTCGCGCCGACGCGGGCGCGCGATCGGTGCCAGTGGTAGCGCCCATGCCGCGTGCGCGCTGGTTGTCGATCGCCTGCGCCGGAATCGAATGCAGTGCCGCCAGGCTGGCTACGGTCAGCGCTGCCATCAGCGGGAAGACCACCACCGGGCCCCACAGATACGCCAGGGCGCCGGCCAGCACGGCGGCCACTGCATTGCCGGCGTGGTTGAAGGTTTCATTGCGTCCCATCCGGCGGGCGAAGGCGCGGGGACCGCCGACGCCCAGCGAGATGGCCGCGATGGCCGGCGCGATGACTGTAGCGGCCACGGCACTGAGTGCTTGGGTCAACGCGATCAGTGTGAACGAATGCATCCACGGCAACAGCAGGCAGGTGCCGGTGACCAGTATCGCGGCCAGCGCAAGCGCCGCACGCTTCGCGTCGACGCGGTCCATCAATGCACCGGCCGGGGTCTGGGTCAGCAGGCCGACCACCGCCGATACGGTCATCAGCGCCCCGATGCTGGCCGGTTGCCAGTGGTGCACCGCCAGCAGGTAGATCGCCAGATAGGGCCCCAGGCCGTCGCGGACGTCGGCGAGGAAGAAGTTCAGTGCATCCAGGCCGCGCTCAGCGCGAGCAGCAATTTGAGGAGCAGCGGGCTGTGCGGTCACGGCGGCGATTCGTCAATCCAGAGGCACCACGGCGGGTGCCGGGTGGGGGAGTTATGCGTGTCCCGCCGTGATGATCGCGTCGCGCAGCAGGCGGCATGACTTCAGGCACTGCAGCATGACTACATCTGTAGTCATGCTGTAGCGGCATTCATCGAATGAGGCCTCCATGACATCCGTACACTGGTTCCGCCGCATCCTCGCGCTGGCGCTGCTGATCCCGCTGACTGTCCTTGCAACCCCGACCGACGATGCGCTTGGCACAATCGAGCGCAATGCCCGTGCCGCTCACTCGGATGCGGTGCTGATCAGGCACGATGGAAAAACCCTGCTTGAGCTGAAGCCTTCCGCCGCAGCGGATGCCGTCCATTTGATGTCAGCCACCAAGTCGGTGATGGCGCTGGCCATCGGCCTGCTGCTCGACGACGGCACGTTGGCCTCGATCGATGAGCCGGTCAGCCGCATCTATCCCGAATGGAGGCAGGGCCAGAAACAGGGCATCACCGTGCGCATGCTCCTGGACCACACCTCAGGCCTGCAGAACGTGGCCAATGCCGGCGAAGAACTGGAAGGCGCGCCCGACCTGGTGAAGCTGGCCCTGGCTGCGGAGCTGAGCCATGCGCCGGGCAGCACCTTCTCGTACAACAACAAGGCCACCAATCTGCTGCCGGGTATCGTGCAACGCCTGGCCGGCCAGCCGCTGGATGCGTACCTGGACGCGCGCCTGTTCAGGCCGCTGGGCATCACCCACTACACGTGGATGAAGGACGAGGCCGGCACTCCGCTGGGCATGGCCGGGCTGTCATTGCGTGCAGCCGATCTGGCGGCCATCGGGCAACTGCTGCTGGATGACGGCGTGGCGCCGGATGGAGCGCGCCTGCTGAGCGCGCGGTCGGTGGCGCTACTGACCGCTGAGAGTGCACGCTCGCCCGACGTGGGCCTGCTGTGGTGGCGGATTCCGGCATGGGAGCGCTATCAGCTGAAGCCGCAGGTGGCCGATCTGTTGTCCGCGCGAGGCGTGGAAGCCGGCGTACAGGCCGCCCTGCAGTCCACGGCCGGGCGCAGCTTCGATAGCAGGACCGCGTTGATTGCTGCGCTGGCCGAGCAGCTGGGTCCGGAGTGGCCACAACGCTACGGCAGCGAAATCACCGGACGCGGCCTGAAGCTGGCCGACCTCTACGACATCGCACGCGGACCGGTCGTTGGCTACGCCGCCAACGGCTATCTGGGCCAGTACCTGTTGATCATCCCCGAACAACGGGTCGTGGCGTTGCGCCTGATCCACCGGCGCGACAGCCACGAGGCCCCGCGCGACGACTACAGCGGCTTCTTTGCCGACGTTGTGCAACTGGCGCAGACACTGCGCTGAGCGGTGGCGCCCACGTGCTGCGAACGCTTTCTTCGGCGGTTCTTCACCGGTGACGCGCATAGAGTGGCACGCACGTGACGGCTTTCGTGTGGAAACGCAATGTTCGATTATCAGGATTGGACTTTCATTGCCAACGGCCGAACGCTGGTTGCGCGCGTGGAGCTGGACGGCGAGGGCGGCGGCACCATCAACCGCTATCAGCTGAAGCCGGGCCCGGCCCAGTCCGGGCTGTGCATCAAGGTGGCCTCGCAGACCGAAGCGGCGCAGCGGCTTGAAATCGAGGTCGCGAAGCTGCTCGGCCCGGACTGGTGAATACCGCGCGGCGGCGACCCGGGCAGGCGAACGGAGGGCGATTCCAGTCTCAGCCCATGCGACGGGCGATCGTATTCTTTCGCCCATGCACGCCTTCCTCGACCGCACCGATGACCGGCCCGCCGCACGCCCTGGTAACTGGATGGAGCGCGGTGGGCGCTGGGATCTGTGGTGGAGCGGGCGTCCGCTGGCGAGCATCGTGCCGGATGCCGCGCCTGGTGTCCTGCTGTACCTGCACGCACCACCACGGTCGCAGGCCAAGCGTGTTGCCGCCAGTAGCTTCAGTCAGGCCAAGCGTTACGCCGAACGCTGGTGTGCGGTGCGGGTCTACCCGCAGGTGCCGCTGCGTGAAGCGGTGGCACGCCTGGTCGGTGCACCCGTATCCTTGATGCCCGAGGCGTCGCTGGGCGCGCCTACGCGCGAGCAGCGGCAGCAGGCCCGGCGCCTGGACGCAGCCGGGGCGGGTGAGGTTGAACGCATCAAGCAGGCCCTCGCACTGCGTGCAGCCTCATCACGCAAGCCTGATGTGCAGCGGGATACTGGAACCAGGCCGGATTCCGGCCAGGCCCAAGTGACGCGGTTCCTGCGAAGCGATGTCAGACCGACAGCTCTTCACGGACGATCTTCGCCCCGGCGCTGAGTGCGCACAGCTTGCCGCGAGCCACCTCCCGCGGCAGCGGCGCCATGCCGCAGTTGGTACTCGGGTACAGCTTGTCGGCGTCCACGAACCGCAGTGCCTTGCGTAGGGTGTTGGCCACGTCTTCCGGCGTTTCCACCGTGTTGGAAGCCACGTCAATGGCGCCCACCATCACCTTCTTGCCGCGCACCAGCTCGATCAGGTCGATCGGCACGTGCGAGTTCTGGCATTCCAGCGAGATGATATCGATGCTGGAGGTCTGCAGCTTCGGGAATGATTCCTCGTACTGGCGCCACTCCGAACCCAGCGTCTGCTTCCAGTCGGTATTGGCCTTGATGCCGTAGCCGTAGCAGATATGCACGGCGGTTTCGCACTTCAGGCCTTCCACGGCCCGTTCGAGGGCGGCCACGCCCCAGTCGTTCACTTCGTCGAAGAACACGTTGAAGGCCGGCTCATCGAACTGGATGATGTCGACGCCGGCCGCCTCTAGCTCCCGGGCTTCCTCGTTGAGGATCTTCGCAAACTCCCACGCCAGCTTCTCGCGGCTCTTGTAGTGCGCGTCGTACAGCGTGTCGATCATGGTCATCGGGCCGGGCAGTGCCCACTTGATCGGCTGCGTGGTCTGCCGGCGCAGGAACTTCGCGTCCTCGACGAATACCGGCTTGGGGCGGCTGACCGCGCCGACCACGGTGGGCACGCTGGCGTCGTAGCGGTTGCGGATGCGCACGGTCTCGCGCTTCTCGAAATCGACGCCGTTGAGGTGCTCGATGAAGGTGGTGACGAAGTGCTGCCGGGTCTGCTCGCCGTCGCTCACGATATCAATGCCGGCGTGCTGTTGCTCCTGCAGTGACAGGCGCAGCGCATCCTGCTTGCCTTCAACCAGGCCGTCGTCCTGCAGCTTCCAGGGCGACCACAGCTTTTCGGGCTCCGCCAGCCAGGAGGGCTTTGGCAGGCTGCCGGCGGTGGAGGTGGGGAACAGTTTCTTGGTCGACATCGCGTCTTGCTTCCTGGGGGCGAGTGGGGAATCGATGGATCAGCGGGCAGCCCACTGCTCAAGCACGGCGCGGTATGGCTTGATGAAGTGTTCTTCGGTGAACTTGCCCTGCTTGACCGCCAGCTGGCTGCGCTCTTCGCGGTCGTAGACGATGCGGGTGGAGGAATAGTCCTGGTGCTTCAGGCTGGGGCGGTAGACCTTGCCGGCCACCGAATTGGCGTTGTAGATTTCCGGGCGGTAGATCTTCTGGAACGCTTCCATGGTGCTGATGGTGCCGATCAGCTCCAGGTTCGAGTAGTCGCCCAGCAGGTCACCCTGGAAGTAGAACGCCAGCGGCGCGACGCTGCCTGGCGGCATGAAGTAGCGCACCTGCAGGCCCATCTTGTCGAAGTACTGGTCGGTGGGGGAGAAGTCGCCCTGCCGGTATTCCACGCCCAGGATCGGGTGCTGGTTCTCGGTGCGGTGGTAGGTCTTGCTGCTGGACACGCTGATGCAGATCACCGGCGCCTTGCTGAAGTTGGCGCGGTAGGCATCCGACTCCAGGAAGTGCTTGAACAGCTTGCCATGCAGGTCGCCGAAGCCTTCCGGGATACCGAAGGTGGGCTTGCCCTCGTTGCTGGCGGGCAGTACTACGCTGAAATCGTAGTCACGCACGTAGGACGAGAAGTTGTTGCCGACGATACCTTCGGTGCGCATGCCGGTCCGCAGATCGACGATGGTCGGTCGCAGCACCTCAATCAAGGGGAACGGATCGTTGCCGTCGTCGCCGTTGATGTGCATCTCCACCGAGATGATGTCCAGCTCGACCGCGTAACGGTCCGCGCTCGGGTTGTCCCAGTGCGCCAGGTCATTGAAGCGGTTGTTGATCATGCTGATGGTGTTGCGCAGGTTTTCCTGGCGCGACGCACCGCGGGCGAGGTTGGCGAAATTGGTGGTGATGCGCGTGCCTTCAGCGGGCTGATAGTCCTCGTTGAAGGGGATGCGCGTAATGCTGAAGGCGAAGGTGTGGGTCGTCATGGGCGGCGTTCCGTGTTGCAGGGTGACATCCGGATGCAGGCAAGGGCACCCGGCATTCAGGGAACTTCGGTGGTTTCGGCAAGAGGCAGCGCGCGGCGGGGCAGCGCCAGCAGCGGCACCGCCCGCTGTACCGCCAGGCGCGCGCGCTCGATCAGCGCTGCGTTGTGCAAGCGGCCGTCGGCGAAATCGCGGTCGGTCGCGTATACGCCCAGCGGCAGGGTGCGGGCCTGGAAGAAGCTGAAGAGCGGCCGCAGCTGGTGGTCGATCATCAGCGCATGGCGCTCGCTGCCGCCGGTGGCGGCGAGGAGGATCGGGGTGTCGACCAGCGCGTCCTGATCGATGAAGTCGAAGAAATGCTTGAACAGACCGGTGTATGAGCCGCGATAGACCGGCGTTGTCACCACCAGCACGTCGGCCTGCTCGACCGCGACCAGCTCGCGCTCCACGCTGTCAGGCAGCTGCGAGCGCCAGAGTGCACCGCCCAGCTGCGGCGCCAGCCCGCCCAGTTCGATCAGGTACGGGTCGCTGGGCGCGAGCTCGCCGATCAGGTCCAGCAGGTGTTCGCACAGGGTGGCCGCGCGCGATGGGCGCTGCAGGCCACCGGAAACGGCGACGATACGGAGGGGGCGGTTGGCTGAATGCATGACCCGATGCTAGCCATGGCCTTCCATGACGTAAAATGGTTTTACTTCACACATCCATGAGCGGGATTCATCGTTATGCTGGAACGAATCCACCTGAGCATCGTGCAGCAGGTCGAGCAGCAGGGTTCGCTCACCGCTGCCGCCGGCGTGCTCAACCTGACCCAGTCGGCGCTGAGCCACAGCATGAAGAAGCTGGAGCAGCAGCTGGGCACCGACATCTGGCTGCGCGAGGGCCGCAGCCTGCGCCTGACCCAGGCCGGGCAGTATCTGCTGGCCGTGGCCAACCGCGTGCTGCCGCAGCTGGACCTTGCCGAGGAGCGGCTGGGCCAGTTCGCGCAGGGCGAGCGCGGCACCCTGCGCATCGGCATGGAATGCCATCCCTGCTACCAGTGGCTGCTGAAGATCGTCTCGCCGTATCTGGCCGCGTGGCCTGACGTGGATGTGGACGTCAAGCAGAAGTTCCAGTTCGGCGGTATCGGCGCACTGTTCGGCTACGAGATCGACCTGCTGGTCACCCCCGATCCGCTGCTGAAGCCAGGCCTGAAATTCGTCCCGGTGTTCGACTACGAGCAGGTGCTGGTGGTGGCCAGCAGTCATGCGCTGGCCAAGGTCGACCATGTAAAGCCGCGCCAGCTCGCCCAGGAAGTGCTGATCAGCTACCCGGTGCCGTTCGAGCGCCTGGACATCTACAACCAGTTCCTGCTGCCGGCCGGCATCACGCCGCGGCGGCACAAGGCCATCGAGACCACCGACATCATGATGCAGATGGTGGCCAGCGGCCGCGGCGTGGCGGCGATGCCTCGCTGGCTGGTGGAGGAGTACGCTGCGCGCATGGACGTGGTGCCTGTGCGCCTGGGTGCAAAAGGCATTCCCAAGCAGATCTATCTGGGGGCACGCCAGACCGACACCGGCATCGACTACCTGGAAGCCTTCATCGAGCTGGCGCGGAACAGTACGCCGGTCGCCAGCAATGCGCGCGGCGCCGGCTGATGCCAGCGCACGTCCCATCGCGGGCCGCCGCCTTCATCGACACGCTTTCACTGGAAGTCAGCGCGAAGGCGATGCCTGCGCTGCGTGCCGAGGCCGCCCGCATTGCCCCCGGCACGACGATCTCCATCCCCTGGCTGGCCAACGACGATGACGAAACGCGGCTGGCGGCAGCGCGCACGGTCCACGAGCTGGGCTTTGCGCCGATGCTGCATGTTGCCGCGCGGCGTGTCCCATCACGCGCCGCGCTGGAACGCTTCATCAATCGCGCTGCCGGCGAGGCGGGGGTACAGCAATGCCTGCTGGTCGGTGGCGACCTGGCCACGCCCGCCGGGCCATTCGCGGACAGCGCATCGATCATCCGCAGCGGCCTTCTCGAGCGCGCCGGCATCAAGGTCGTTGCCGTCGGTGGTCATCCGGAAGGTCATCCGGTGATGAGCACTGCCGAGTGCTGGCAGGTGCTGGAACACAAGTGCCAGAGCATCACGCAGCGCGGCATGGCGCCGTTGATCATCACCCAGTTCGCGTTCGATGCAGGCATCGTGCTGGCCTGGCTGGATGCGTTGCGCGCACGCGGTATCCGTCATCCGGTGCTGGTCGGCGTGCCGGGGCCTGCCAGCATTGCGCGCCTGCTGCGCTATGCCGCGATGTGCGGTGTTGGTGCCAGCGCATCGATGCTGTCCCGGTACGGCATCTCCATCGGCCGGTTGCTCGGCAATGCGGGGCCGGAGGTGTTCGTGGACCACTTGGTGAGCGGATTGGACGCGGGAAGTGGCCAGATCAGCCCGCATTTCTTCCCGTTCGGCGGTATCGCGCCCTCGCTGGACTGGATGGAAGCCTACCGGCGGCGTGCGGGATCTGGCGGCCATGCCTAGGCCATCAGTCATGGCTGCCAGCAGGCATGAACGCCGCCCGGCACCGCTACACTGCGGCATCGATGAGTGAGGTCACGCGATGTCCAGCGCCATCCTGCGGTACACCATGGAAGGGAAACGGTCCGCGCTGCGGAATGTGTTTGCATTGGCAGGTTTGCTTGCGGTGCTGGCCGGCACTGCGGCGCCGGCCAGGGCAGACACGCGCCCGGCCGAGCTGAAGCAGCTGGTCGACAGCTACGCGGCAAACCGCGACTTCAATGGCGTCGTGCTGGTCGCCCAGCATGGGCAGATCCTGTATCGCGGCGCGCACGGGCTGGCCAACCGGGAATGGCAGGTGCCGAACACCGAGGACGGGGTGTTCCGTATCGGCTCGTTGACCAAGCCGATCACCGCGATCCTGGTGATGCAGCTGGTGCAGGAAAACAAGCTGCGACTGGACGGCACGCTGGGCGAGTACCTGCCGACACTGTATGCGGGCACGCCGGCGGCCGCAGTGACCGTGGCGCAGCTGCTGAACCATACCTCGGGCATCGCAGACCTGCCGCGCAACTATGAAGACCCGTGGTGGCAGACGCAGGCCCGGATCGCATTGCAGCCCGTCGACTTCGCCAAGGCGTGGATTCCGGCGACGCTGCAGAGCGCTCCGGGTGCGGAAATGCGCTACAACAACAACGGCTTCTTCCTGCTTGGCCTGATCATCGAGAGCGTGACCGGTGCCAGCTACGAAGCCAACCTCCAGCAACGGATTCTGGACAAGGCCGGCATGCGGGACAGCGGGCTGTATCACGCCAGCGAGCTGATTCCGCGCCTGGCCACCGGCTACCAGACCCGGCCAGACTTCAGCCTGGCGCGCCCCACGCCGATTGACCCCAGCGTTTCCTACTCGGCGGCCGGGGTTTATTCCACGGTCGACGATCTGTTCCGCCTCGACCAGGCGTTGCAGGGCGATACGCTGCTGCGCGAATCGTCGCGCCGCGCGATGTGGACCAGCTACCGTTCCGGTTATGGCTATGGCTGGGAGGTGGACACCTGGTCGTCGCCGGCCAGCGGCACGTACCAGGTGGAATCGCACACCGGCAGCGTGCCCGGCTACCAGGCCTATTGGCTGCGCGCCGAGCAGGACCGGTCGGTAGTGATCGTGCTGGACAATTACTGGCAAGGCGAGACAGCAGTGACCCTGGGCAGGGAGCTGATGGGCGTGCTGCACGGCAAGCCGGTTGTGCTGGCCAAGAAGAATCTGGGCACCTTGCTGGTGCCGCTGGCGCTGACGCAGGGCGTGCCGGGCATGACCCGTGCGTATGAAGGGCTGGGCGCCGGCGGTGGACCGTACGATGTTTCCGAGCAGGCGCTGAATTCGCTGGGCTACCGCCTGTTGAGAATGAAGCGTGTGCCTGAGTCGGTGGCAGTCTTCCAGTGGAATGCCAACGCACATCCGGATTCCGCCAACGTGTACGACAGCTTGGGCGAGGCCCAGCGTGCCAACGGTCAGCTCGATCTGGCGAAAGCCAACTACCGCAAAGCTGCCGAACTCGCACCCACTGACGCGCGGCTGCGCCGCATTGTCGCTGAGCTGGAGGCCGAGTGAGTTGCGCAACTTCCGCTTGGGCACCATGACACGGGTATCGATGAACCGATGGCTGTTGCTGGTGCTTGCTGTGCTGCCGCTTGCTGCGGGCGCGGTGGTCATCCGTCACGATGTTGACGATGCCGATTATCGCGTCGACCCCGCCGAGCTTCCCGCGCTGGCCGACATGCCAGGCGAAGGCCACGGTGTTCTGATCGCCCCGCGCTGGGTGCTGACCGCAGCGCATGCGGCGCCGATGGAAGGCATGGGCGTCACCGTCGCCATCGATGGAACACGCTACGCCGTCGATCGGGTGTTCCTGCATCCCGGCTTCAAGCGCATGCCGGACGCCCTGGGCAAGGAGGCGCTGGCGACAGGGAGCGCCTCGAAGATCCACGCCTTCCTGGCAGCCTCGGACGACATCGCATTGATCCGGCTCACCGCACCGGTGGCGGGTGTAGATCCGGTCGCACTCTATCGCGGCACCGGCGAGGCCGGGCGGGTGGCCACGCTGATAGGGAAGGGGGCCACCGGCAATGGTGCCGTTGGGTTGCTGCCCGGAAGTGCGCATCGCACATTGCTGCGCCGGGCCAACAATGCGATTACCGGCGGCAACCAGCGCTACCTCTGGTACCGCTTCGATGCCCCGCCGCACGGCCTGCCACGTGAAGGGGTGCTCGGCAACGGTGACAGTGGTGGCCCGTTGCTGATCACCGTCCGAGACCGCCAGCAGCTGGCCGGCCTCGGCTCCTGGATCACCGCCGTTCCAGAGCATGCGCTTGAAGCCGGTTTCTATGGCCAGATGGTCTACAACGTTCGCGTATCACGTTATATCGACTGGATCGAACGGGTGATGGAACAGAACGGCGATGCACTCGACCCAAAGAATGGGTTCCATTGAAAACCCATTCAAACCGGCCATTGCCGCTCAGCGCTGGGGATGGCGGATGTCCGACGGGCAACGGATCAGGCGGGCATTGCTGATCGCCTGTCGCGTGCCACAGGTGCGGCATGCCAGCACCGTCCCTCCGGCCACGTGCTCCATGTCCTGCTCGCTCCAGACACTGGTCGATCCACAGGCCGTGCAGGTGGCCTCGATCTGCAGGGCCCGGGCCAGGCCGCCCTCTGCGCCGGGTCGGTAGGTGAGGTCGGTAATCTTGAAGAGGCCGGTATGACGCATTGTTACGCCGAATGGGGTGTATGTCTGGAAAGTAGAACCAAAGGGATATCGGGAGCGTGGGTGCAATGTTGAGGTGAAGTGCAATGCCCGCTCACTCACCGCCCACGACATTGAACTCCTCAAGCCTCGCGCGGCTGACCGACTGGTGGTTGCCGCACTCCGGGCAATCGAGCGCAGCCGCACCGTTGAGGTCGACCAGCCCATGGCCGGGCGTGGCCCGGAACTGCCTTGAGCACTTCAGGCATGAACAATCAATCCGGGTTACCTGAAGCAGGGTGCCATCTGCACGTGCCACTCCTTCGACGCTTGTTACATAGAACTGTCCGATGTCACGCATGAAGATGAATAAGGCCCTGAACGTGGGGTGCCCATGATGCGCCTTGGGCGCACGAAGCACGCGCCCGGGCCTGACGTGGATCCTGAAGAGTTAAGAATGCGGCCCCGGGGGCCTTCTTGAATGAAATGGTAGAGTGTGAGTTGGTGCCGATGTGGCGCCACTTTCCTCAAGGCAGAGACCATGCCCATCCGGGCCGTTGTATACGCAAGTGAAGTGGCTGAAGGTCTTTCGATTGATCAACGCGGAGCACTGGTCGCCGATGCGGCGAGGTTCAACCGGATTGCAGGCGTGACAGGCGTGCTGCTGTTCGATGGTGTTCGATTCGTGCAGTACCTTGAAGGCCCCGAAGACGGAGTTGCCAGCGTTTACGAGCGCGTCCTGCACTCGACCAGCCACACCAATGTTGTCGAACTGGCGCGCGGCCGCGTCTCTTCCAGGCAGTTTCCCTATTGGTCGATGCATGAAATTCCCGCCGATCAGCAGCTGGTCGGCAAGCTCGCACGGGCCGACTGGTCGCGCTTCAAGATCAGCGGGCCTGAAGAAACGGCCAGCTCGGCGTGGGGCATCGACCTGCTTGCCGCTGCCGTGGCCCCGTACGTACAGGCCGCCTGACGCCCCCCGGATCCAATCACGACGATGCCCTTTCGGGGCGCCAGCAGCCGATGGGCGTGCTCACCATCACCTGTCCTGTGCACTGAGTGGGGAAGGCTCGTGCGTATGGCCGTCGTCTTTCATCTTGCGGCGCCAGTGTTGGTCCACGACGATCATGTAGCATGCGGTGTTCACGAGCCGGTGAGTGAAGCGTCGCCAGGGCGTGAGTGAGGTCCAGCGTGACGCATCACGCTGATCGCCCTCTCCGGCGTCGAGCCACGCTCGATCTGCGCACTCCATCCCTCGCATTCACCTCGCAGCAGCGAAAATGCTTCCCTGGGCCCGCCTTGGCGCGCGCCGCTCACTGCCCGCAGGATCGAGAACATGGCCCATCCCCCCTTTGGCGAGTCGTCATGTGCTGCTGCCGCCAGCGGTTGCGTTGAAGTCCGCGGCGCGCGCGAGCACAACCTCAAGAATGTCGACGTCTCCATCCCGCGCAACGCCTTGGTGGTGTTCTCCGGGGTGTCGGGTTCCGGCAAGTCATCGCTGGCCTTCGGCACGGTCTTCGCCGAGGCGCAGCGGCGCTACTTCGAGTCGGTTGCCCCGTATGCCCGGCGCCTGATCGACCAGGCCGGCGTGCCTGACGTCGATGCCATCAACGGGCTGCCACCGGCCGTGGCATTGCAGCAGCAGCGCGGTGCCAGCAACGCACGTTCATCGGTGGGCAGCGTCACCACGCTGTCGAGCCTGGTGCGCATGATGTACTCGCGTGCCGGGGCGTACCCGGCCCATCAGCCGATGCTCTACGCCGAGGACTTCTCACCCAATACGCCTCAGGGCGCCTGCACTGCCTGCCACGGGCTGGGGCACGTCTACGAGGTGACCGAGGCGTTGATGGTTCCCGATCCGTCGCTGAGCATCCGTGAGCGCGCCATCGCCTCGTGGCCACCGGCGTGGCATGGGCAGAACCTGCGCGACATCCTGGTCACGCTGGGCTACGACATCGACGTGCCGTGGAGGACACTGTCGAAGAAGGACCGCGAGTGGATCCTGTTCACCGAGGAGACGCCGAGCGTGCCGGTCTATGCCGGCTTCACGCCCGCCGAGACCCGGGCCGCGCTGAAGCGGAAGCTCGAACCCAGCTACATGGGCACCTATACCGGCGCGCGCCGCTACGTGCTGCACACCTTTGCCAACACCCAAAGCGCGCTGATGCGCAAGCGCGTGTCGCGCTACATGGAAGGTAGGTTGTGCCCCGCCTGCCAAGGCAAGCGGCTCAAGCCGGAAGCGCTCTCGGTCACTTTCGCCGGTGTCGACATCGGCGAATTCATGCAGCTGCCGCTGGATCAACTGGCTGATCTGCTGGAACCCATCGCGCAAGGTGATTTCGGCGCACACCGCCAGGGCGCGCGCACGCGCGGCAATGCCACCCGCCGCGATCGCACCCAGCGGGCGGCCTCCGGCCGTGCCGTCCATGCCGCTGCGCCGGATGTGCGGCTGACCTCGGCCCTGTCTGAAGAGAAGCGCTTGGCCGCACAGCGGCTGGCAGCCGGGGTGATGGCGCGCGTGCGGCAGTTGCGTGAACTGGGCCTGGGCTATCTCTCGCTGGACCGCGCCACGCCGACGCTGTCCGCTGGCGAACTGCAGCGCCTGCGACTGGCTACCCAGCTCAGCGCGTTGCTGTTTGGCGTGCTGTACGTGCTCGACGAGCCTTCGGCCGGCCTGCATCCGGCCGACAGCCAAGCGCTGTACGACGCGCTTGGCCGGCTGCGTGACGGCGGAAACTCGGTGTTCGTGGTCGAACATGACCTGGAGCTGATGCGTCGCGCGCAGTGGCTGGTGGACGTGGGCCCGGAGGCCGGGGAACGGGGAGGGCGCGTGCTCTACAGCGGCGAGCCCGAGGGACTGCGCCAGGTGCAGGACTCGCGCACCGCGCTGTACCTGTTCGATCAGGTGCGGGCGCCGGTCAGCTGTCAGCGCCGCGCCGAGAGCTGGCTGGAACTGAAGGGCATCCACCGCCACAACCTGCGGGGCGTGGATGCGCAGGTGCCGGTGGGGGTGCTGACCGCAGTGACCGGCATATCAGGCTCGGGCAAGTCCAGCCTGATGGCACAGGCGCTGCCTGAGTTGATGCTGCTGCACCTCGGGCACGAGCCCGCGGACGATGGCGCCGAGGCCTCGCCGATCGAAGGACCGACCGTGATCGAAACCACGCGAGGCCAGTTGGCCGGGGATGTGGGCGCCATCCAGCGCGTAGCAAGGGTGGACCAGAAGCCGATCGGTCGCACGCCACGCTCCAACCTGGCCACCTACACCGGGTTGTTCGACCACGTGCGCAAGCTGTTCGCCGCCACACCCGCCGCGCGTCGCCGCCGTTTCGATGCCGGCCGCTTCTCGTTCAACGTGGCCAAGGGCCGGTGCGATACCTGCGAAGGCGAGGGTTTTGTCAGCGTCGAACTGCTGTTCATGCCCAGCGTCTATGCGCCGTGCCCCACCTGCCACGGCGCACGCTACAACGAGGCGACACTGAAGGTGCTGTGGAACGACCGCAACATCGCCGAGGTCCTGCAGATGACCGTAGACCAGGCGCATGCCTTCTTCAGCGAGGAGGAGGCCATTGCCCGGCCGCTGCAGCTGCTGCAGGACATCGGCCTGGGCTACCTGAGGCTGGGGCAGCCGGCCACGGAGCTGTCAGGCGGCGAGGCCCAGCGCATCAAGCTGGCCACCGAGCTGCAGCGCAGCCAGCGTGGGCGCACGCTTTACGTGCTGGACGAACCTACCACCGGCCTGCATGCCTCGGATGCGGACCGACTGCTGGTACAGCTGCAGCGGCTGGTCGACACAGGAAACACGGTGGTGATGATCGAGCATGACATGCGTGCGGTCGCCCAGGCCGATTGGGTCATTGATGTTGGGCCGGGCGCGGGCAGTGCCGGTGGCACCGTCGTGGCCACTGGAACACCGCAGCAGGTCGCTCGCGCGAAAGGCAGCCGAACCGCGCCCTTCCTGGCGCGCGAACTGGCACTGCACGCCGCCTCCATTCCTTCATAGCGTCGAGCGTGTTCGACGACTACCTGCCATCACACCGCGCATCGCCCGCGGCGGGGGGGTGCGACGCGTTGGCTGCATCGCGACGCGGTGAGCCCAGCTTCAGTCCGAACAGGGGTCGCAGCCAGCGTGACCGGCGGATCACCCACTCATGCAGCAGCAGGCAGCCGGCAATGGTGCCCAACAGCAGCAGCATCGGCTCAAGCCAGGCCGCCAGCTGCAGGGGCTTCAACCAGAACAGCAGCACGATCAGCAGGCTCTGGTGCAGCACGTACCAGGGGTACACCGCCTCGCTGCAGTACGGCAGCCACGTGAAGGGGCGATCCAGGTAGCGCTTGCCCCAGCCCAGAACGGTCATCAGCATTGCCCATACATACAGCACTTCGCAGTACTGCGACTGCAGACGCCAGAAGCGCTCCGGCCACTGCCGGAGCACGGAATCACCGGGCAACCAGCGTCCCAGTGCTTCCAGAAACAGGTACCAGGCCAAGGCGCCCGCGGCGGCCGACAACGACGCCCAGCGAAGATCCTGCACGCGCTGCCAGAACCTGGGCTCCCGACCCAGCAGATAGCCTGCCAGGAACACGGTGCCGTACTTGGCGTGCTGGTAGAAGTCGTCCACGAACGTGTTGGTGGCCGGGTGTGAGGGGGCCAGCCATACCAGCCACAACAGCAGCACCAGGGCAGGCATTCCAATCAGCACCATGGCCGGGGCCGCGGACAACCACTGGCCAAACCGCCGCATCGCCGACCCGTCCAGCAACGGCATGACGAGCACCAGCACCACCGTATAGGTCCAGAGATAGGCCAGATACCACAGATGGTTCCAGGTGATGCCGAAGCGATCGCCGGCGAAGCTGCCCTCCGGCCAGGGGCGGACCTGCCAGTAGCGCAGCAGGAACTCCCAGAAGCCTGGCGTAACCGTGCCCCTGCTGACGCCCTCGCAGTAGGGTTGGATCGGTACCACCACGAACATTCCGAACAGCAGCGGCAGCAGTAGTCGCCAGCTGCGAACCAGCACGAACCGATCCCGTTGCATGCGCGGCCGCACCAGCGCAATGGCCACGCCGGAGATCAGGAACAACAGCGACATGCGCCAGCCGTTCACCAGGCGCATCGGCCATTGCAGTGCATCGGTGGTGAAAGTGCCTTTCAGGTGGAAGCCCCAGTCCCCCACATACGCCATGGCGGTGTGGTAGAGGATCAGCAACGCAAAGGCGAAGACGCGGAGCGCGTCGATATCGTGGCGGCGGTTCATGGCGGATCGTTGCGTGAAGGGGCATGCAGCGTGCAATCAATGCCCTGCGCAGGTGGGGGGCAAGGGGCTATCCGTGAGCCGCCAGTGACCAACGGCAGGCGTGCAGGGACGAGCGGTGCCGCTACAATCGCCATTTCATCGCGCGGCGCGCGTGGTACGGAAACCCGATGTCTTCAGTTTCGCCGGGACGCTGGCGCCTCATTCCCCGCCTGTTCCTGTGGGCCGCAGTCCTGCTGGTGATGGCACTGGCAAACACCGCGGTCGAAGTAATGGATGTCCAGCGCAGGGGCGATGCACTGGCGGCCTGGGAGCCGTTGATCTGGGAGATCAGCAGCGTCACCGTGATCCTGTTGACCCTTCCCCTCGTGTGGTGGGGCTGCAGGCGCTGGCCGCTGCATGAAGACACGTGGAAGCGACGCCTCCCGGTTTACGTGTTGGCCAGCATCGGCTGGTCGCTCCTGCACGTGCTGGGCATGATGGCGCTGCGCAAGCTCGCCTACCTGGGCGTCGGTGCCAGTTACGTGGACGGCACAGGCTGGGCCTCGCGCCTGCTCTACGAATACCTCAAGGATGTCCGCGTGTTCTTCAGCTTCGTGGCGCTCGAACACCTGATGAGCTGGCTGGTGCGCCGGCGGCAGGGGGAGGCGCACCTGTTCGCTGCGCCGGAAGATGCCCCGCCCGAGGCGCCGGTTGTTCGCCCGCAGCATTTCCTGGTGCGCAAGCTTGGCAAGGAGTTTCTGGTCGCCACCAACGATGTGGAGTACGCGCAGGCATCCGGGAACTACGTGAATCTCCGGGTTCGTGGCCAGGACTATCCGTTGCGGACCACCATGGCCGCACTGTCCACCCGGCTGGATCCTGCGCTGTTCATGCGCTGCCACCGCAGTTGGATGGTCAACCGCCGCCACCTGCGCTCGATCGAACCGGCCGAGGGTGGCGATGCGGTCCTGCACATGGCCGATGGTGCCCGGGTGCCCTGCAGCAGGCGACAACTTCACGCACTTCGGCAGGTGCTGGGGGCAGGTTAGCCAGGGCAGCCCCTCGCTTGCCCTGTTGTCCGCCTAAAGACGCCAGTCAACCCGGAGGCCGGCGATCAGCGCGTTCGGCAGGTTGCGCTGGCGCGTGGGTTCGTTGAACTGGTCCGGATGCACGATGTAATGCAGGTTCGGCGCGAGCCGCAGTTGCGGGGTCAACTGGATGCCGTAGCTCAGTTCCATCATCACCTGGCTCCCGTGCGGAATGCCGTTACCGCCAGCCTCGGCGCGGGCAAGTCGCAGATTGTCCAGAGCGATGCCGCTGTACTTCTGCTGGGTCACGACGAACGCGATGCTGTCCTGTGCCCGGTCGGCGAAGGTACCTTTCTGCACTATGCCGGCCTGGAGGAAGTGGTCCTCGATCAACTGGCCGGAGGTGCCTTTGAGCGCCGCACCGAACACGGTAAGGCCACGGCCGGCACCCTCACGGGTGAGTTGCTGTTCGAAGCGGGCGAACACGCCGGACCGGCCGTGACGTGTCGCGTACTCCTGGCCGCTGAGCAACGCCGGCAGGCCATTGGCATCGCGCAACGGGTCACGGTAGGTCGAGTTGTCCTGCCAGCCACCCAGTTCGTAGCGGGCCTCCAGGGGCGCCGATGCCGGGCTGCGCCAGCCTATCGTGTAGGGCACGATCCAGCCGGTGGCCTGGTGCGTGCTCCACTTCAGACCGTGCTGGCCCTCTTCGGCCTGGCTCGGATCGACCTGGTAGGCGCCCACACGCACATAGACATCAGGCGTCACCCAGGCCGTGGCGTCGGCCATCCAGCTCGATACCGGCCACCAGGTGAAGTTGCTGGTGCGGAATACATAGGTCGGGTTGCCGCAGGCCGAGTTGCCCTGGAAATACTGGCACAGCTCCGAGCCCAGATGATGGATGTTGGCGACGCTGCGCCCCGCTTCCAGCACCAGTCGTCCGTCCAGCAGCTTCTGTTCCAGCGTCAGGTTGGCCAGTCGCGTACCCTGGCCACCGTAGATTTCCTGCACCGAAGTGCTGTTGCCGGTGCTGCTGTTGGCAAGATTGGTGCCATGGCGGTTGATGCCGTAAGCCTTGATCGTCGCGCCCCGCCAGCCAAGCGCAGCGTCCAGGTTCACATCGGCGCCGAACATCAACTGGCCGGCATAGGCGGTGCCGCTGCGCTTGCCACCCTCCAGCGTGGCGGCAGCTTCGCCCGTGTAGGCGAGCTTCGGGGTGATGACGTCGCTGGCGTCGGCGGCTGCGGCCAGTGAAGGCAGCGCCAGCAGGATCGCTGCCAGCAAAGAGCGGTGGGGAGAGCAGGGCATGGGCGAGGCTCCGTGTGCAGGACATCTGTCGCTGGCCCCCTGATGCACAGGGGCGGCGCGATGATCGTGAATAAGGGAAAGATCAGGCCGGCGTGGTGACCGGCTTCTTGAGGACGCGCAGTGCGACCGCAGTGACGGCCACGCCGGCCAGCAGCGCAAGCAGATACACGGCCAGATGGGTGACCGCGTTCGGGATCGGCAGCACGAACACACCGCCGTGCGGCACCTTCAACTCGACCCCCGCGGCCATCGAGATCGCACCGGCCACGGCAGAGCCAAGGACCAGCGCCGGAATCGTGCGCAGCGGATCGCGTGCGGCGTACGGGATTGCACCCTCGGTCACGAAACTGAGGCCGAGTACGCCGGCAGCACCGGCAGTGCCACGCTCCTCGGCAGTGAAGCGATTGCTGAACAACCATGTCGCAAGCGCAATACCCAGTGGCGGCGTCATGCCACCGATCATCGTCGCTGCCATCGGCGTGTACACCTGGCTGGAAATCAGGGCAGTGGAGAACGCATAGGACGCCTTGTTGACCGGCCCCCCCATGTCCACTGCCATCATTCCGCCCAGCAGCAGGCCGAGCAGAATCGCGCTGCTGCCCTGCATGCCGCGCAGCCAGTCGGTCAGCCAGGCCAGCAGCCCGGCAACTGGCGTGCCGATCACGTACATCATCAACAGGCCGACCAACAATGTGCCCAGCACCGGCAGGATCAGTACAGGCTTGAGGCCTTCCAGGCTGCGGGGAAGGCGTAGTCCGCGGTTGATCCAGTACACGCCATAGCCAGAGATGAAGCCGGCCAGGATGCCGCCGATGAAGCCTGCGTCCATGTTGACCGCTACCAGTCCGCCGATCATGCCGGGCGCGATGCCGGGACGGTCGGCGATGGAATAGGCAATGTAGCCAGCCAGTGCAGGCACCATCAACATGAATCCGGACTTGGCGCCGATCTGGAACAGCGACCAGGCCAGCGTTCCCTTGTGTGCATCGTCGAAGGCGTAGATGCCGCCGAGCGCGAACGCCAGCGCAATCAACAGGCCGCCGGCGGTGACGAACGGCAGCATGAACGATACGCCGGTCATCAGGTGCTTGTAGGGGCCGGTCGCTTTGCTCTTCTCGGTCGTACGGCCTGATGCCGCCGTACCGGCCTGCACTGCGGCCTCGGCCAACGCCTTGCGGATCAGGTTCTGGCCATCGTTGATCGCTGGCTTGGTGCCACTCTTGAACAGCCGCTTGCCTGAAAAGCGCGACAGATCGACCTCGCGGTCGGCGGCAATCAGCACCAGGTCGGCGGACGAAATTTCCTCATCGCTCAATGCGTCCTGTGCGCCAACCGAGCCCTGGGTTTCAACCCGGATGTCGTGGCCCAATGCCTTGGCCGCCTGCTGCAGGCCTTCGGCGGCCATGAAGGTGTGCGCAATGCCGGTCGGGCAGGAAGTGACGGCGACGATGCGCTTGCCGGCGTCCGCAGTGGAAACGGAGGTGGCAGCGACCGCCAGCGGCGCCAGTGCGGCGAGTGCATCGTCCAGCACTTCGCCGAGGCTGGCGCGCACGATCCGTGCGTTGCCGAAGCGGGAGGTGGCCGCCTCGCCGTCGCCGACCAGCAGCAGCTGCGTCGCCGCAGCGGCATGTGCAGCGGGTAGTGCGCCGGTCACGCCCTGGTCACTGCGGATTTCGATCATCAGCTCGAGCCCGCGATGGCGGGCAGCACGGCGCAGCGCTTCAGCGGCTAGAACCGCCTCGATGCTGCGTTCGCCTGCGGCGATGACTACGGTGGAAGCATGCATGGAAACTCCTGGAGTTCTTCGGGTTCGTCCTTGCAGGAGGGCCATGCGTAGCCTGAGGCCAGTCGCCACTCCCCCTGCAGGGGTTTCAATCCAACCGCTCGATCAGTACCTCGCCGGACCACTCGCGTACCTGTGCCGGGTCCAGTCGTCGCGCATCGCCACTTGCCAGTCGGCTCATCGAGAACGCCGTCGCCAGTCGTGCGCAACCGGCCAGGTCAAGGGAGGGCTCGAGCCAAGCAGCAGCAATGCCGGCGACCATCGCGTCACCTGCACCTACCGTGCTGCCCTGCGACAGGCGCACGGGGCGCGCGACCAGCGCGTCGCTGCCATCAATGAACAGCGCACCGTCGGTGCCCATCGAAATCACCACCAGAGCGACCCCGCGCTCAATCAGAGCCACGCCCGCCGCCCGAAGGGCGTTTCGATCCCGCAGCGGCGTGCCGGCCCAGGCCTCCAGCTCGTGGCGATTGGGCTTGACCGCGTGGGGCAGTGCCACCCGTGCGTCACTCAGGGCGGCGGCAAGCGCGTCTCCGCTGGTGTCCAGCAACACCCGCGCACCTCCTTCGGCGGCCTGTGCCTGCAATCGCGCCCACGCATCGGCTGGCAGGCCGGAGGGCAGGCTGCCGGACAGCACGACCGGCCGCCCCGGCTGCAGCACGGCGGCGAGCTGGCGCGACACTGCATCCAGATCGGCCTGACACAGCGACAGGCCGGGCAGGTTGATGTCGGTGGTCTCGCCGATGGCCTCTTCGACCAGCTTGATGTTGGTGCGGGTGCGGCCCGGCCTGCGCAGGCAGCGGTCGGCGATGCCACGTTCAGAGAACAGTGCGCCGAACACGCGGTCGTTGTCTTCGCCGAGCACGCCCAGCGCCGTGGTAGGTACACCCCAGTCGGCGAGGCAGGCAGCCACGTTGACGCCCTTGCCGCCGGCGTCATCGCGGGTGCTACGGGCGCGGTGCACATGGCCCGGCTGCAGCTGCGCCAGCCGCACGGTCTGGTCGATGGCCGGGTTCAGGGTCACGGTGATGGCGTGGGGCCTCATGCGCGTGCTCCGTCGAGGGCGCGCACCTGCTCGGCGGTTTCGCAGTCCAGCGCGGTGCTGGCCAGCGTCTGCAGCTCCTCCAGCGTGTTGCCACGCAGCCGCGCCTTCACGGCTGGGATGTCGTTGGGGGTCATCGACAGTTCGTCCACACCGAGACCGGCCAACAGCACTGCGCCGAACGGATCGCCGGCCAGACCGCCGCAGACACCGACCCAGCGGCCATGCAGGCGAGCGCCCTCCACCGTGGCGCGGATCGCGCGCAGCACGGCCGGATGCAGGCTGTCGGCTTCGGCGGCAAGCTCCGGGTTCTGGCGGTCAATGGCCAGCACGTACTGGGTCAGGTCGTTGGTGCCAATCGAGAAAAAGTCGGCGTAGCGGGCCAGCACATCGCTCTGGGCAGCTGCGGCTGGCACTTCGATCATGATGCCGATCGGCACCTCGGGCGCGTCGAGCTCAATGCGCAATCGCTCACAAATCGCGCGCAGGGCGATCAGCTCCGCTACCGAGGTGATCATCGGGAACATGATGGACAGCCGGGCACCGTCTTTGGCAGCGCGATACAGCGCACGTAGTTGCGGCTCCAACAGATCGGGGCGGCGCAGCAGCAGGCGCGCGCCGCGCACGCCGAGGAAGGGGTTCTCCTCGCGCGGCAACTCCAGGTGTGCCACCTGCTTGTCGCCGCCGATATCGAGCGCGCGCACGATCAGCGGCCGACCGTCGAGCGCCTTGGCCATGGCCAGGTAGGTGGCGTGCTGCTCATCCTCGCTGGGCGTGCTGCCACGTTCGAGGAACAGGAACTCGGTACGCATCAGGCCGACACCCTCCGCACCCTGTTCCAATGCCATGGGCACCTGGTCAGGCAGGTTGACGTTGGCGCCGATGTCGATGCGGTGGCCGTCAGGAGTCTGTGCCGGTTGCGCGCGCTGCGCCGCTTCGCGCTCGCGGATCTGCCGCTGTTCGTCGATCCACGCGCGCGCCGAGGCGAGATCGGCCTCGGAGGGGGATAGATAGAGCCGGCCGCTACCGCCGTCGATGATCGCCTCTCGGCCCGCGCTGATCGCCAGCAGGTCCGGGCCGGCAGCGACCAGCGCCGGCAGCCCGAGTGTGCGCGAAAGAATCGCGGTGTGCGAAGTCGGTCCGCCCTGCGCGGTGGCGAGGCCGAGCACCCGGTCGGTGTCGAGGTTGGCCGTGTCTGATGGTGACAGGTCAGCCGCGAGCAGGATGCACGGTTGCGCGGGAAGGTCTGCAAGCCCACCGCCGGCAGCGGAAGGATCAAGCTGAGCCAGTACGCGCCGGCCCACGTCACGCAGGTCGGCCGCACGCCCGGCCAATACCGGGTTGCCCAGCGCCGCCAGTCCGGAGGCGATCTGCTCGATGGCCTGATGCCATGACCACGCAACGCCATGGCCTTCAACCATCAGCTGGCAGGTGCGGGTAATCAGGTCGGTATCGTCGAGCAGCGCAGCCTGTGCCTTGAAAATCGCTGCATCCGAGGCGCCGAGGCGGCGCTGTGTGTCGTCGTGCAGCGCCGCCAACTGCTGGCGGGTGCGACCGAGTGCTTCCTGCAGGCGGGCACCCCCTTCGCCGAGCGGGGCGGGGTGGTCGGCAATGTCGGCATGCGTGCTGGCCAGCACATGCACCGGGCCGATGGCCAGCCCCGGGCTGGCGCCGATGCCGATGATCGCCGCCTGGGCTTCAGGCGGATTCCAGCCCGCGACCGGCGCGGCCCTGCGTTGCGCCGCACGCTCGGCGTCGGCCTTTTCCTGGGCTACCAGCCCCTCCATGACCTTGCGCAACGCGGCCAACAGCGCGGGGGCGTCGGCGCCCTCGGCAGACACGCTGACCGCATCACCTTGGCGTAGCCCGAGTTGCAGCAGCGCAACCAGGCTCTTTGCATCCGCTGCCTGATCGCCCGCCCGCACCTGTGCGCGGGCCGCAAAGCTGCGCGCCGTCTCGGCCCAGCGCGTGGCTGGGCGCGCGTGCAGCCCGCTGGGGTAGGCGATGGTCCAGTCGAAGTGCTCGGCCAGATCAGTCACTGGCGCATCGGTCGTCGTGGTCGCGACATCGCTGGCCAGGGCGGTGACGATGTCGCCCGCATCGGCGGTTGAGAACAAGCGCTGCAGGGTGGCGTCATCCTGGATCAGCCGGGTCAACCGCCGCAGCAGCGTGATGTGGGTATCGGACTGGGCGGCGATGCCGACCACCAGGCGGGTGACCTGGCCCGGATTCCATTCCACGCCATCCGGAAACTGCAGCACCGCGATGCCATCGCGGCGCACCAGATGGCGGTCCTCGCTGAGCCCATGCGGGATGGCCACGCCGTGGCCGAGGAAGGTGTTGGCCACGGCTTCGCGACGCTCCATGCTGGCCTCGTAACCCGGCCTGACGCATCCGGCGGCAACCAGCAGTTGCGCTGCTTGGGCGATGGCGTCCGCCTTGTCCTGCGCATGGGCGTTCAGGCGGATCAGTTCCCGGCTGACGGGGGAGAAGGAGGGCAGGGGCTGCAAGGCGGGCTCCGGGAGGGGTGGGCTGGGGCGTATTGGGAACGTTCCCAGTCGTCATTTCAATGTGCACTGCACAAAAAGCCAATAGTGCTTTGGCGTTAGCATTGTCACGAGCGGCCATTTGACCCTGAATAGAGCAAGTACCCGGGAACGTTTCCAATGAGCATCAGTATCAACGACGTCGCCCGCGTGGCGGGGGTGTCCAAATCCACGGTGTCTCGGGTGCTCGGAGGGGGGGCGGTCAGCGGGGAGGTGCGCGAACGGGTCGAGGCGGCAATCCGCCAGACCGGCTATCGGCCCAACCTGCAGGCCAGGCGCCTGCGCTCCCGGCATACCGGCATCATCGGGCTGATCGTGGCAGACATCCGCAACCCCTTCTTCACTGCGCTGATCCGCGCAGTGGAGGAGGTCGCCTATCGCGAAGGCCTGCGCGTCACGCTCTGCAACACCGACGAAGACCCCGAACGCGAGGCGTTGTATCTGCGATTGATGCACGAAGAGCGCATCAGCGGCCTGATCTTCGCACCCACCCGTACCACGGTCGGCCGGCTGGAGCGGCTTGCACTGGACTTCCCGACGGTACTGGTGGACCGCGCCGCCCCCAGCGGATCGATCGACAGCGTGGTACTCGACAATCCTGCGGCGATGGGTGGGCTGGTCGAGCACCTCATCGAGCGAGGTTATCGCCGAATTGGAGGGTTGTTCGGCAGCACCAGCACCACGGCGGCCGAGCGACGCGACGGCTATCTTGCTGCGATGCGCAGCCATGGATTGGAGCCGGACTACCGCGAGGTCGAGCCCACCGCCGAAGCCGCCATCGCAACGGTCGGGCAGTGGCTGGGCGGTCCATCGCGGCCCGAGGCCCTGGTTACCAGCAACAGCCTGCTGCTCATGGGCGCATTGAAGGCGGCCCGCAGTGCCGGTCTCGCAATTTCCGACGAGTTGGCGCTGGCAGGTTTCGACAACGAGCGCTGGACCGAACTGGTCGAACCCGGCATTACCGTGGTCGAGCAGCCCGTTGAAGAGATGGGGCGAGCTGCGATGTCGTTGTTGCTGGAACGCCTGCGCACGCCGGAGCTGCCCGTGCGCAGACTGGTAATGACGGGAAAGTGCGTGGTGAGAGGGTCAACGGCTGCGCGATAGTTCGTGCCCGCCTGCGGCAGTCCATGAAGCTGCCACCAAGGTGTTGGCGGGTCATGCGTTGTCTGCTACAAGCCATCTGTACACAGACACAGTGGATGACGGCCTTGTCAGAGCCCTATTCAGCGTTGCTCCGCCTGCAGATATCCCAACAGGAACTTTCCAGATGGCTGGCGGCGCCCGTGCCTCCAGCATCCCGCTGGTCCGACTGGCGATGCATTTCCGGGCAGTGGCGCATGGCCAACGGCCGGCACCTTGCATCTTCAAGCGACCAGCAGTTGGATCACCTGATGGCGGATTGCCAAGCGCTGTTGGCGCGCTTTCCCGACAATCGCGCCGCATTGCAGGCCTTTCTTGCCTCTGCTCAGGCCGAGAACATCCAGATTGCCGCCCATGATCGCACCGGTAGGCACTTCGTCGCAGGATCGCTGGCGTATTCGGAGAGCCTCTACGATCTCATCGCGTTTCTTGCGGTGGCACGAGGCGCCGCCGACTTCCTGAAGCCGGGCGACCGGGGTGTGGCACTGATCCACGACTATCTCTGGGCCGAGGAAGGTGAGCGGGAGACGGTTGCTGCGATTGCTCTGGCCGGCCCGGGGAAATCCGGATTCATGTCTTCTACAGACCTGGATATCGCCACCGAGTCCTTCGAGGCATTGGTGGAGGCCATGTTGGAAGGCAAGGACGACCCGGACTTTCATCCGCGCAACCAGCTTGATCGGCTCTGACCGACGCCGCGTGGAATCCAGACGAACGACAGCCAGGACCGCAGCATGAGAGGACATCCCGCTTCCCACACGCGCCGTCGAATGCGTCAACTCGTTGCCCTGGGGCTCTGCGCCCTGGCTGGATCCGTCCTGGCCGGAACAACGCATTCGGGACGCACTTGGCTTGTCAGCGGCGCGGAGCTCATCACCCTCCTGCAAGGAAAAGGCACTGACGGATTCTGCGACGACGAACAGTGCCGGAGCCTTTCCAGCGCACGCGCCAGCGCCTACATCCAAGGCGTTGCCGATGCCAGCGGCGGGCAATGGTGCGGACAGGGCAGGATTCTTCCGCATGAGCTGGTCGATCGTGTTTCTTCCCACCTCCGGCAGCTACCCCGCGAGCGAGTACAACAGCAGGATGCGTTTTCCCTGGTTGTCGAAGGGCTGCGGGTGGCATTTCCCTGTCCTCCAGGCAAATGACCCGGCTCTGACCGCGTGTGACGGACTCCACCGCGGAGCCCCCTCCAAGGGAATCCCTGTTCCGCACGAAGCCGGAACTGAGAAAGTGAGGACACGCGTGCGATTGGCGAGTGGAGGATCTCGAGCAGGTCGCGATGCTGTTCGACAAGTATCGCCAGTTCTACGCGCAGCCCGCAGCTCCGTCGTTGGCAAGGAAATTCATGAGTGCGGGCCTGTCGGTGGTACTGGCACACGCATTGGGGCGTTGCGATGCGCACCGCAACGCCTGCCCTTCAACCACGACACGCTGCGCGCCAAAAAACCGGCGTTTGGGTGTCCAGCGTTGCTTTGATATTCTCAGGCATGCCACCTCGCTCCAGCGCGTGACGCTTTCCAATGGCTGAACTGCCATTGCCGGGCCTGGGCGGATTCAGGGTAGTGGAACGGCAGTCAGAGGAGGCTCTGGTGATGACGGATCGCGCGGTAGACACCGGGCGTGGCGCTCTGAAATTCAGAGGCGCTGCTCGCCGCGAGAAGGTGTCCGCCATACTTTCGCTCGCGGGCATCTCCTGCATCTGCCTGGGCTTGGCCTGGACATCCTGTTACCTGTACTTCGGCCGGGCCGAACTATCCATTGTATTTGTCGGCTTGATTGCCGTTGGCATCCTCGCGCTCCTCCGAAGCAAGCGCAGTGACGGTGCGTCGATCCTGATCGTCGCCCATGGAGTGCTGGCAGCTGTCTGTGCGATCGCGGCCATTGATGCGCCCATCGCAGGGGTGCCACGTTCGGTTCACCTGTTCCTTCTGCCATTGGCCGCTGGCGCTGCTTTCACATTCGAAGCGCGCGAACGCTATGGCTCCCAGGTGTTCCCCTTGCTTTGCCTGGCAGTGTTTGCGGCGTTCGCCCTTGGAACACTCGATCGAATTGCGCCAGGCATCTCACCGCCAGTGGAGGTTCGCCACTGGGGCGCACGCTTCAATACAGCGATCTCGATGGTTCTTCTAGCGGCGATCTTCGGCATCTACCGCCTGGATATCGGCAAGCGCCTGCGCCTGGAGCGTGAGCTCGGCCGCGCAGTGCGCAACGGCGAGATTGAAGTCCACTACCAACCTCAGGTGCATGTCCAGTCCGGTGTGATCGGTGTTGAAGCACTGGTTCGCTGGCGGCATCCGTCGGGGGGCATGTTGTCGCCGGACGCATTCATTCCGCTGGCCGAAGAAAGCGCGTTGATCGACGAGATAGGGCTGGAGGTGCTTCGACAGGCCTGCGAGCTGCTCGCGGGATGGTCCGGGCAGCTCCATACGCGCGGCATGCGGGTGGCCGTAAACATCAGCCCGATTCAACTCCTGAGTGAGGCGTTCGTCCCCTCCGTAGCCAAGCTGGTCAACCAAAGCGGAATCAACCCAGCCTTGCTGGAGCTGGAACTCACCGAGTCCGCACTTTCCGCCGATACGGCCGAGATGATCGAGCGCATGCTCGACCTTCAGGCACTGGGCGTGACCTGGGCGCTGGATGATTTCGGCACGGGCTACTCGTCCCTGTCCACGCTGCGGACATTGCCGATTCGCAAGCTGAAGATCGACAGGCAGTTCGTGCAGGAGGTCACCAGCCAGGAGAGTGCGCAACGCCTGCTGGGCAAGATTGTTGAGATCTCCGAGGTCATGGGCATGAGCGCGCTGGCGGAAGGGGTCGAGACGGCGGAGCAACGCGACCTGTTGATCTCACTGGGGTGCGAGTATTTTCAGGGCTATTTCTTCGCGCGACCGATGCCGCTGCCCATGCTGAACGCCTGGATGAAGGAACGTCGCAGTCTGTCCGTATCGCACTGCAGTGGCGAGATTGAGCGGTCACGGACAACGGCCACTGCTACCTCAGCCGCGAGCGAGGAAAACTGCGGCGGCGTGCGTTGACCTGCCGTTGACAGCAACGCGACAGACCGGGCAGGAACAGAAGGCGACTGGGGACCTCATGGACACGGCTGGGGGACGTGATGCCCTTCTTCACTGATTCGGGCGAGGCTGCCGTTCAAGGCCTGGGCGACCGCCCGCCGGATCGGGTGGATGCGCTTCGTGGGTGCCTCGCTGGCCGCACTCCCCATAGCATCGGTGGGCCTTGCGCGCGGTGTGGGCAGGCGGGCGCGCCTACCCGCCATGGAGCCGGCTCGAACAAGCCAACCACACGCGTTGCAGCAGACGAGCCTGCCTCCTCTCATCGTGCATTTCGCAATGACCACTCTTCAGCCAGAAGACCGAAGATCAAAGAATCCCGAATGCCGATATGCGTATGCCATTCAGCGCGCAGATGCCCTTCGCGTGAGAAACCGAGCGCGGTGAGGAGCGCGATCGATGCATGATTTTCCGGATCGGTATCCGCAAATACCCGCCTGTTTCCTTCTTCGAACAGGTGGTCAATCAGCATGCTGACGGCGTTGCGTGCATAGCCGCGTCCTTGGGCGTGGCGCGCCAGCAAGTAGCCAATCTCCATCACGCCTTCACGCTTCCAGCCAGCAGAGACGAATCCGATAGCCTGGTCACTACCGGCCGGAATGATCGCCCAGGATCGCCAGGCCGACTGACCATCGCTGGCAAAGTTCTCGCGGAGCTGATCGATATGATCGAAGGCCGGGCGAGACCACCAGCGCATGATGGAGGGGTCGGCCATCGTGGGAAACAGCGCTTCGGCGTCAGCGGCACGGCGCGGCCGCAGCATCAACCTGCCTGCGCCTGCCTTGTCAGCAGTCAATATCGGTGCACTCTGCGATGACGACATTTCGACCTTCTTCTCACCATGCGAACGACGCGGGACGAGCTTTCCCGGCGCCAGCAACCGCTGACGCCGGCAAGCGTCATCCATGATGCGCCATGATAGCCGCTGAGCAGTGATCGAGCGCGCCACCGCGCGCCCCGCCACGCGAAAGACGGGGAGGCGCCGCGGCCGAGCAGGGCCATGGAAGGTACCGGCCGCGCTGACGGTTTCATGGGATGATGCACCACTGCGTCCAACGTCCCCCACATGCCTACCCTGACTGATCCCAACCTCTTGAACGACATTGCTCGGATCGGTCGTATTGAAGCAGTACCCCGCATCCTCGAAACCGTCGCTCATATCACGCGCTCAAGATTCACCGCCATTGCCCGGGTGACAGAGACAACCTGGACGGCGTGCGCCACCCTGGACACACTGGGGTTCGGGCTTGTGCCGGGTGGGCAACTGGTCCTGGAAACCACCATCTGTGACGAGATCAGGCAGTCATCAACATCCGTGGTGTTCGCTCGGGCCAGTGCGCACCCGCTGTACTCCACGCATCCCACGCCGCGCATCTACGGGCTTGAGAGCTACGCGTCGGTTCCAATTCATCTCGCCGACGGCAGCTTCTTCGGCACCCTGTGCGCGATTGACTCGGTGCCGGGCGAGTTCGATGAAGCCCATGTCCAGCGGTCCATGGAGCTGCTGGCCGACCTTGTCGGCAACTATCTCGACAAGGAAGATCGCCTGCAGGAGGCCGAAAAAGCACTTTCGCATGCACAGCGGGATGCCGACCTGCGCGATCAGTTCATTGCGGTGCTGGGGCATGACCTGCGCAGCCCGCTCCAGGCAATCAGCGTCGCGGCGGAGTCGCTGGAAATGGAGGCGATCTCCGAGCGTCAGCAGCAGATGCTCGTCCACATCGCATCCGGCGTGGCGCGGATGGATGGTCTCATCAACGATGTGCTCGATTTCGCCAGGGGGCGGTTGGGCGGCGGTATTCCGATCGCGCTGCAGGAGTGCCATTCGCTGCAGGCTGACCTTGAACGTGTTGCGCAGGAGGTGGCGATTGCTACCGGTCGCCAGGACATCAGGGTTCAGATGCGTATAGAAGGCAGCGTGGTCTGCGATCCCAGCAGGCTTTCGCAGCTGCTGGCCAATCTGCTGACGAACGCGGCGCAGCACGGTGAGCGCACTTCCCCGGTGACCCTGATGGTTCAGGCCACGTCCAATCGCCTTACGCTGGATGTACACAATGCAGGCTGCATCCCCAGCGAGCGGCTGGACAGCATTTTCAGTCCGTTCTCGCGAGAGAAGGGCGGGCTCCCGAGACCAGGGCTGGGCCTGGGCATCTACATCGCATCGGAAATTGCCAGGTCTCACGGCGGATTGCTCGATGTAGCGTCGAGCGAAAGCGCGGGAACCCGATTCACCTTCCAGATGCAATGCGCGGGTCGCGCCTGAGGGTGGCAGCCAGCGCTTGCAGGGTCGCGCTTGCCCGACTGCTGGCCGCTGACGCCCGCGTCATAGGCGCCACCATCGTCACCGTTCCAATGAGTGCGGTGAAGGCCCAGCAGCTGATAGCGGCCGACAGAAGTCCGCCGACGGTAACGTTGATGTTCTGATCGCGAACTGGGAGGCGCTTCGCCACCGGAAGCCTTCACGGACATGTGGTGAACCCACCCAAGCGGGAGAAGCGATCGTAGTGATTCAGACAAAGATGAGGGAGGAAAGCCGAGCGACCCGGGCCGTTCCCGAATCTGTGAGGAGAGCCAGCGCACGCCGCTTCTGAGAGGGCATCCCCGCCACAGCCTCCATTGCCAGAACTACTTCGAACTCTCTGGCGTTGGCATCAAGCGCTGTCGCCAGAACGCATGAATCGGCCGTCATGCCACTGAGCCAAAGACGTCGAACCCCCAACTTCGCCAGCAGAACAGGCAAGGGGCTGGCGAGGAACGCGGAGTGCTTGGGCTTGAGCACGAAATAGTGGTCCGGCAAGGGCAAGAGCGCTGTGGCGATTCGCGCAGCCAGGCCTCCGTCCTGCCGGCATTGTTCCACTTGCTGGCGGAAATCCCTCTTCCAATCTGAAAAGTTGTCGTTCGCATACACCACGGGCCACTTGCGCGCATCGCACTGGTCCCTCAGGCGCCGAATCTGCCTGGCTGCCCTCTCTGCTATGGGCGCCAGCTCCCTGGCGCCAGGGAAGTCGAAACGGCTGAACATGTCGATGATCAGCAAGGCCGTTGTCGGATCATTTGCCATGGCTCAATCACCTGTCTGCGCGTGCGGGGCTTCGACCGGCTTGGATTGCGGTGAATCTTCCTGGCGCAGGAAAATCGTCAGCACAACCAGTGACAGCACAGCAAGAAATTCGCTCTGCCAGTCCTGCATGGACTCGAACCAGAAAGTGCTGCTGGCCAAGTGCTCGAGAAGCCGAGGCACAGGCAGACCTTGCAACTGCTGCTCGGCCTGCTCAGCTCGCCAGCTTCCCAGTGCACGCAGCGCAAAGCTCAGCAGGAACAACAGCCCGAATGCGATCGCAAGCGAATGGCCAGAGATGACTCTCCATGCACCGCCGCGCCTCACTGGCCAGGGCGTGGCGCCTGGCTCGATGCGATTCTGTTCCTGTTCTGGACTCAAGGGGCGCGATTCGGCCGAACCACGCTGGCGCAGGCTGACCGTCAGCAGGACGTACATCCCCATCTGAAGGAATTCACTCTCCCAGTTCTCGAACTCGGCGCTGACGAAGTGCCCCGTTCCCAGGTAGTGCCAGAGATCGATAGGCACGCGTCCGTGCTCGAGCAGATCCTGGTTGTGCACGTGATGCCCGGCAACTGCCTGCCCAACGATGAACACGAATGCCAGCGCAAGCAGCACCAGCGAGAGACCGTTGCGCTTCCACATGCAACACCTCGTTCAGTCTGTTCCGGAGGCCGTGCGCGAAGCTTGCGCGATCATGGGGCCGTGACCCGTGAATCCGGCGCATCCAGAATGTGAGGTGGACTCAGCGCTTGCCTGTTGGGTCAGGATCAGGACGCTCGTAGTCCTCCGGTACGGCCTTGGGGCCATCGCCGTCGTCGGGCATGTCGTGCTCCTTCCACTTGGCTCGGTCGTTGCGCCGCTTGTCCGCTGTGTGCGCCTTCGACTGATCGTCCACGTCCGTCGTCGGGTTGAAGGGCAGCTTGTCGTTCATGGTCAGCTCCTGCAGAGAGAAAATGAAGCCTGCGCCCGGCTCGGTTAACGCCATGACGCCGCAGAATGAACGCTGCGCACACCGGGATGTCACCGAAGCGGGATGGCGGTCCTGCGATGCTGACCTCCCGAGTTCCTGGAGAAGCACGATGCAGGCATTGACCTATCACGGCCGCAAGGATGTCCGCCTCGAGACTGTGCCGGACCCGGTACTCGCGGCCAAGGACGATCTGATCCTGAGGGTGACCTCCACCGCCATCTGTGGATTGGACCTGCACCTGTATCGCGGCAAGATTCCGGACCTGCACCCTGGCGATGTGCTCGGGCACGAATTCATGGGCGTGGTGGAAGAGGTCGGTAGTGGAGTGACTCAGGTGAAGCCAGGCGATCGTGTGGTGATCCCTTTCGTGATCGCTTGAGGAGAGTTTTTCCATTGCCGCCTGGCCGAGTATGCCGCGTGCGAAACCACCAATCCTGGCAAGGGCGCCGCGTTGAATCAGAAAGGCCTTATGCCGCCGGCAGCACTGTTTGGATACAGCCATCTCTACGGTGGCGTGGCCGGCGGACAGGGCGAATTCGTGCGCGTGCCGCGGGCGAACGTTGGCCCGCAGCGAATCCCGGACGGCTTGGCCGATGAGCAGGTCTTTTTCATGTCCGACATTCTCCCCACCGGCTATCAGGCCGCGCTGAATGCAGGGGTGAAACCGGGCTCGACAGTGGCCATTTTCGGCGCGGGCCCAGTGGGGTTGATGAGCGCGGCGTGCTGCCGGCTGCTGGGTGCCGAGACCATCTTCATGGTCGGCCATCTAGGGTACCGTCTGGACTATGCGCGCCGTGCTTTCGGTGTAACGCCGATCGACTCCAAGGAAATCGAGGATCCGGCTGATTACATCCTTGCGCAGACCAGTGGACGGGGCGCGGACGCGTGTATCGAAGCCGTCGGCTTCGAAGCAGAGGGTAGTGCCCTGGAGTCAGCGCTGACCGCTGTGAAGCTGGAAGGGAGCAGTGGCGTGGCGATCCGGCAATGCATCGCGGCAGCGCGTCGCGGCGGCGTGATCAGTATTCCAGGTGTCTATGCGGGCTTCATTCATGGCTTTCTGCTGGGTGATGCATTCGACAAGGGTCTGACATTCAAGATGGGACAGACCCACGTGCAGGGGCTGATGCCCGAGCTACTGGATGCGATCATGCAAGGGAAGCTGGATCCCGGTGACATCATCTCGCACAGAATGCGCCTGGCCGATGCAGCGCAGGGCTATGCGATGTTTGATAGCAAGGACGGCGACTGTCGCAAGATCGTATTGACGCCATGAGCATGCCGCCATGAGTGCGATCGTCCGTGCTGGAGAACAACGCACGCGGACGAGCGTGTGAGGATTACTGTGCAGGCATTCATGTGACCGCCACACCATCAAGACAGGCATGTGACCGCCTGCCGCCTACGTTCATGGCGTATCTCCATTGCAGGTCTGCCACCCATGCAGGATGTGACGTCATCCTCTTCGTTGTTCAATCGCGCACGCCAGGTGCTGGTACAGCAACCGGCACTGCCTTTGCCCGGTGGCGGCCAGACGCTGCAGCGTTGGCAGGCGCTGGCAGCCTGGGGGGCAGAGGATCTTTGCCTGGCAAAGGTACTGGAGGCCCACTATGACGCCCAAGCGATCGCTGCCGAGTTGAGGGAGCCCACCTTCGCTGAAGACACGCTGCTGGCGGTCTGGGCTGCAGAGGGTCCGGCCAACACCGTTCGCATCGATGCCGGCGGTGGGTTGCGCGGTGACAAACCCTGGTGTTCCGGCAGCGCATGGGTGGATGCGGCACTGGTAACGGTTCGCAACCCGCAGGGGGTGTGGCTATGCCGAGTAGCGGCGGAACACTGGCACACACTGGCGGGCGAGGCATGGCCTGCCGTGGGCATGGCCGCAATCCCTTCCACCACGGTGCGTTTTGATGGCGCACCGATGGTGATCCTGGGGGCGCGCGATGACTACCTGCAGCGCCCGGGCTTCTGGCACGGCGGGGCAGGCATCGCGGCGGTCTGGTTTGGTGCAGCGGCCGCATTGGCCGAGCGCATGCGACCGGCCTGCACCAGGGGAAATCGCGCACGGCTGCTGGGTGAAGTGGATCTCGCCCTGGGCCCGGCTGCCGCGCTGCTTCGCACGCTCGCGGCGCGCATCGACGACGCGCCCGGACTTTCGCATCGCGAGGATGTGGTGCGCCTGCGCTGTGTCATCGAGCGCGCGGCAACGCATGTGCTGGACCTGGCGGGTCGAGCACTTGGGCCTGGCCCGATGTGCATGGAGCACGCGCATGCCCGGCGCTGTGCGGACCTGACCGTGTTCCTTCGCCAGAGCCACGCCGATCGAGATTGGGAATGGCTGGGCGAGCAGCGTGCAACACAGGAGGCAGCATGGGCGCTGTAGCCAGGGCACCCCTGCAAGGGAAAGGAACCCAGGAGCAGGCCTGGCTGCACTGCGACTGGCTCTGGCGGCAACCGACCACATCGGCCACCGCACTCTGCAGCGGGCATGACCGCATGGTGGTGATCGCGCCGCATCCGGATGACGAGATCCTCGGCTGCGGGGGGCTGCTGCATCACGCTGTGGGGCAGGGTATCGACGTCAGTGTCGTTGCCGTGACCGACGGCGAAGCATGCTACCCGGGCGAGCCGTGGTGGACGCCTGCACGCCTGCGATCAGCGCGCCGAGCGGAGCTTGCCGCGGCATTGGGCGAACTCGGCATCCCGATCGGCTCCATTTTCCACCTCGGTATCGCCGACGGCGCGGTCAGCGCGCATGAGCAGGGGCTGGAAGGTTGGCTGCAGCAGTATCTGCAACCGCGCGACCTGGTCCTGGCACCATGGCGGTTTGATGGCCACCCGGATCACGAAGCCGCAGGGCGCGCTGCATGCCGCGCCGCGCGGGCGGTCGGTTGCCACCGGCTGGAGTATCCGGTGTGGGGCTGGCATTGGCTTGACCCTGCCTGCGCACATATGGCGTGGGAGGTTCCGAAGCTGGTCGACATTTCAACAGCGGCGTCCGCAAAGCGAAACGCGATTGCGCATTTCCGGACGCAGACGGGCGACGTGGCGGGCCTGAACAGCCCGCCGGTGCTGCCCGCGAATGTACTCGCCCGATTCTTCCGAAACTACGAGGTATTCCTGGCATGAGCGCGCAACCATACTTCGATCGCCTGCATGAGCAGGAGGATCCGTTCGGCTACCGCAGCCGGTGGTATGAAGAGCGCAAGCGTGCGCTGCTGCTGGCAAGCCTCAGCCAACGCCAGTTCACTCGCGGCTGGGAACTGGGGTGTTCCAACGGCATACTGACCGAGGCGCTGGCGGCACGCTGCGAACGCCTGCTGGCGACTGATATCAGTCCACGCGCTGCGTTCCGTGCCCGCCGCAACCTCGCTCACCTGCCGCATGTGCAGATTCACTGCGCGAGCCATCCGGAGCAGTGGCCACCAGGTCGTTTCGATCTGATCGTGTGCGGGGAGATGGGCTACTACCTCGGTTCACGAGCACTGCACGATCTTCGCGCCGGCATCGATGAAGCACTTCGCGATGACGGGCTGCTGGTGGCCTGCCATTGGTTGCCTTCGTTCCCCGGGCGCGCGAGCCGGACCGACGTCGTGCATCGCTGTTTGGGCGAAGGGCTGCAGGAAGCGTTCCACTACCGTGATGCAGACTTCGTACTACAGGGTTGGACGCGGAGTGCGTTATCGTTGGCTCGGAATGAGGGCTTGCGGTGATAGGCGTCCTGATCCCCGCCCACAATGAGGCGGACAGTATCGTGCGGTGCCTGCAATCCATCCGGGTGGCGGCCCAGCACCCTGGCCTGGGTGGTGAAGCGGTGGAGGTGGTGGTGGCGCTGGACGCATGCTCGGACGCAACGGGCGCCATCTGCCATCAGCTCCGTGTCTGCTGCGTACAACTCGATGCGCGTTGCGTCGGTGTCGCCCGGGCCGCAGCCGCGGCTGAACTGCTGGGACGGGGTGCCAGGTGGCTGGCAAGCACGGACGCTGATAGCGAGGTGCCTCCCGATTGGTTGGCCGCACAGGTTCAGGGCAGGTCTGATGCCTTCTGCGGACTGGTGGACATAGCCACGACCAGCCAGGGTGAACGGCGCTTGCGAACGGTATTCCAGTCACGACAGCAGTGGGGCGACGATCATGGGCGCATCCACGGTGCCAACCTCGGCGTCTCTGCCCATTTCTATCGGGTCGCTGGCGGCTTTGCTCCCCTGAGCTGTAGCGAAGACGTTGCGTTTGTAAGAGCGTTGCAGCGTTGCGGTGCGGTGGTGCGATGGGCCCGCGATCCCGTTGTAATGACCAGTGCCCGTCTGCAGGGGCGCGCCACAGGCGGATTCTCCGCCTATCTGGCGGCGCTGGGAGGAGCGCGCTACGCCGCGGAAGTGTCGGCCTTGAACACCTGAGGATCGGCCGCCTCGCCGCGCACGTGCTGCGTGTTATCGGAGCGTGCGGGTGACGAGCCAGCCTACCTCCGGGAAGCGATGATGGAGGAGCAGGAAGTTTCCCGTGCCAGAAGGACCGAATGTGCCCCTTCGTGCGATCTCCTACGCAGATGAGGCGATATCGGGGCATTCCATGGACCATGTAGATGACCTCGCCAGGACCGCCACCCGCATCAACTTTGAAGCCGGCGCTACGGGCGTGCTTCTGTATGACCGGCTCCTTTTCCTCCGGTACACCAAGGGACCGGGAGACAGCATCAACGTGGTGTACGTGCCCGCAACCATCGCGAGCTGATTGAGCTGGGGCGGGGCGGGGGTTTCCGGCCGCTTCTTTCCCTATTGATCGATGCAGCTGCTATGGGTCGATCCCTCCGAGATCCGCAGCGTAGCGCGCGGCAACTGGAATGGACTTTTCCGCGTCGGCGCGCTGCGCCGGCCGGGCCAGGTGGCGCCCCCCCCACTGAGTTGACCCCGATGGCAATCAATGCGCGAGCGGTTGCGCGCAGGCATCTCCCAGGACGCGCTGAACCGTGTCCTGCAACTCACCGACGTGGAACGGTTTCGCCACGAAGGCGGCGCGACGGTGACGCTGAGGCACCAACTGGTCGTAGACCGCAGAAACGAACAGGAACGGGATGCCGAGTTCCGTCAGGCGGTCGGCCACTGGAAAGACTACGCCGTCGCGTAGCTCGACATCGAGCACGGCGCCATCGAATCGCTGGTTCTCCAGCAGCCCCAGAGCATCGAATACGCTGTAGGCATGTGTCACCTGGTCGCCTGCGTCCTCGAGCGCCTGTTCCATGAGCGCAGCCAGGTCAAGCTGGTCTTCCACCAGCAGCAGCTTGCATCTGCGCTGGCTGATTCCCGATTGCATGCGTGCACGCCTGTTTTGTTTTGGGAACTGAATTCTGGGCGGTTCTAGATCAACGTCATGCGTGTGCATTGTCAGGCCGGCGCGAAGCCCCTGCGAGCGCGTCGCCCACCGGGTGGAGGGTGGGTGGAAGACGGTCTGGATTCGTTGACGGCGTCTTGGCACGCGCTGTGGATACTGCCGCCGTCCCCTGCATCGGAGCTTCTGTCATGCCGCTAAGCGAAACCGATTCTGCCGCTCCAAGCGTGCTGCGTGTCGAGTGCATGCCGCTCGACTGCGGCGGTGCCGCCATCGTTGTGGAACTGGACCGCCCGCCTGAACGGGCCTGGATGAAGTCAATGAAGCGGGCACTGCTGGCCGACGACGCGATGGAAGGCGCACAGGCCAAGTTTGATGGGCGCTTCGTCTATGTCGTGGGCTTCGACGGTGGCGGGCATCGTGCTCAACATCGGGTACTGCAGGCCGTGATGGCGGCGGAGAGTGCGTACGCCTCGAACGCCAAGCGCCCGCGGCCTGCAGCCGACGCGGGCATGTCCAACGCCTTGGCAAGCTGAGAGCGTCCCGGGTCCGGCCCGGACCGCCAATGCAATCGCCGCATCACCGCTGCGTGCAGCCTCTACCTTTGGGGGGCTCACACCGGCCGGCAGGGCGGTGATTGCCAGCGGCCCACCAGGGTCTCCCGCGGCATGTCGCCCCGCACCGGAGATGGGAATTGCGGACCGGAACAACGCTCTGATCGAGCGCCTGCTCAAGTGGCTGCAGGACGCCTACGCCATGGAGCAGAACGCGGAGACCATGATGAAGGCCATGGCTTCGCGGATCGAAAACTATCCCCACGTCACCGAAAGGATCGGCCAGCACGTCCAGGAGATACAGGGGCAGGCGGCCTCGCTGCGCGAGTTCATTGAAGCGTTTGGCGGAAGCGTGCCGACCGCCAATGGGCTCTAGGCGAGCCTGACTGCGACCTTGCATGCGGCCGGCACCCGTCTGATGGAAGACGAGCCGGTCAAGAGCGTGGGCCTCTCGTTCGGATTCGAAAACGCAGCCTGAAGGACTTGCCGAGCTGGAGGATATGCGGCTGCTGGGCTAGAACAGCACCAGCCATACCGAGCGGATCCTGTATGGCGGCGGGCCGGCGCCGGTCAATTCCAGCGGGGTGCCGTGGACCGCCGCCTACATCGACTCGATCGGGAGCCTACCGCCGATCTGCGCTCGGACATGGCGGCCGAGGCGCGCGCCACGGGGGTGTATGAGCGGCTGATCAACGTCACCGACGACCCCGGCATCAAGGACGCGCTGCGCTTCCTGATGACGCGCGAGATCGCGCACATGAAGTCATTCGGGAAGGCGCTGCACCGCATCCAACCGATGTTCCCGCCGGGCGGCATCGCGCACAGGGCCCTTGTCGATGCTGTCGATCACGTCCTTGCCTTCTTCTACCAGTCCTTCCATCGCCGCGCACTTGATGCGCTTCAGACGGATGCCGAGAACCTCCACCACCTGGTCGATGCGCTCGATCCGGCCCTGGGTTTCTTCCAGGTACGTTTCAAACGCTGTGGCCAGATCCGGATTTTCGGCCGCACGGGCCAGGCGCGGGAGGGCCTTGGTCAGCTGCTTTTCGGCGCTGTAGATATCCGAGAGTTCGTGGATGAACAAGTCTTCCGCTGTCTTGATAGCCATGCTGGGCGCCGCTGTGACTGGAGCGCTCAGAGTAGGTCCCGCCCGGTTGCGACCAAGCGCGGGCTGGGTGATGACGGCATGTGAATTCCCGCCCGAATACTCCGCACAATCTTCACGAGCGGCGGGCGGAGTTCGCAGCCACCTGACCCATCAATGTCAGGGTACCGCGCCGGCTTGGGCGATACATCATCGCATCCGACCAAGCGCGCGTTGCCGACAGTCTGGCGCGACGGGCAATCACCACACATCAGCGTCGTAGCACCGGGTATTGCACCCAGTTGGCCTGCAGGTGTCCGTGTGATCCCACCGCAGGTGCTGCACCGGACGCGGACCGGCCGGACGTATTCAATGCAGTTCACACCGGTAGCGGCATCGAGTTCCAGAGCATGCAACAGGCCTGTGTGGGGCATGGGGCGGGCCTTGAGTCATCTGCCGCGAGCGTAAGGGGTCCCTCCTGCACGGAGGCCGCATTGCACGCCGTTTGTCGGCCCAAACCCAACGGATTCACAAAATGCACATGATGGGAACAACGCCGGGGCGCAGGTGGCCTATCCTAGCGGCACGGAATCTTGGGGGATTCACTACAGGAGCAGCCAAATGCCGATCAGGGCAGTCGCATACGTGAGCGAAGCGGGCCCAGCCGTTGCAGGAGACCCGCTGGGCCTGTGCAGCGGCAAGCTGGACGATCTGGTCGATGACGCCGCCCGATTCAACCGGAGTGCCGGCGTCACAGGTGTGCTGCTGTTCGACGGCACCCGGTTCCTGCAGTACATGGAGGGGCCCGAAGACGGTTTGAGAGTGGCGTACTCGCGAGTGGTGGGTGCTTCCAGCCACGCAGGTCTCATCGAGTTGCAGCGCGGCAGGGTGGGCAACCGGCGGCTCCCGTTCTGGCCGATGCGCTGGTTGCCGACGCAGCCGGAGGAGTTGAAACGACTTGCCTGCGCGGACTGGTCCGGGTTTGCCCAGCACAGCGGTGACGATGCGACAGCCGTAACGGCGATGGATATCCTTGCCAGGCTGGTGAAGCCCTATGCCGTCGCCGCGTAATGCACCGGCTTGGCGGCCTGGGTGGTCGCGCATCGGTGGATTGGCCACGAGAGCACGTGGCTGTCCGGGCCATGCCAGTCGCTTTTCCGCCCCACCGGCGCTAGCGCGCGGGCGGTGACCCTCAGGCTTCGGCGGCCGCATCCCCATCGCAGGGCATGCAGCGCTCCTTCTTGGGCTTGCGACCCAGGTGATGGTCACCGCCAGCGCCGCAACAAATGCCCCCAGGCTGCCGGACAAGCGCGCCGTCGCGGCCACGATACGGGCGAAGCCCCGGCGGATCTCTCGTCACCTCCTGCGGCCTCCTCGTCTGTACGGCGGTCTGGCAGCCTGACCCGGTCCCCAAGGCGTTTGGCCTGCTCTTCTGGCGTTGGCGCCGCGACGAAGGGAGCGATCGGGCCACTGCCGGGGAGAGTTTCCGCAGCGCTTCGTCATGATTGCGGTGGTTGTGAAGATATGACCGCAGCGGACTGGCAGGATCGGGGGGCTGCGCTTCTGGGTCCGGGCGGGGAAGGTCTTTCTGATCTCGTTGCACGGTGCGTCTCCAAGTACACCGCCACGGTTCGGGGGGCGCGCCCAGCCAGGAAGTGCGCCGTGGGCGGCGTCATCAAAAGTGCGGCAAAGTCGTGTCAAACCCTCCGGCAATGCAAGCTAACACTCCAGGAGTGTGGCGCGGTCCGCGTCGCGGGCTTGGCGCCAGGCGCATGTGATGGATGAGCCCAGCAGGGGTTTTCATGCGCCGGACGCGGACACGCTGCTGCAGCTGGGGCAGGCCAGCTGACACCATCCCATGTGGGGCTGACTCATTCTGTTGTACTGTGGCCAGTGCTCGCAGCGCCCATCAGCGAGAGGATGCACAGGTGAACGCTTCCATGCTCCCAAGAATCGTCGGCTTCGATGTCCCGTTGCTGCATGAGCGTGTAGACGCATCCAGCGACGAGGCCATCACCGCGCTGCTGGATCTGGCGCCCGGCGCCCGCTGGACAGAGATGTTCCTCATCAAGTGCAGCGCCCTGGCGTCCCAGCTCCAGCTGGCGAATGTTCGCATTGAAGGCGCGAGGATCTACTTCTACGGATCCGTAAGCGATTCCCGTGGACTTGCCGACGCGGTGGTGTCCATTGTCCACCTACTGAATGATGAGCTGATGCGCGAGCGGAATCACGCAGCCAGCTGCACCTAGGCGCAGCCAGGCAGCGACCAGCACCGATCGGCAATCTCTGCTGCGCCCGGATGGCCGCGCAGGCTCGATCGCTTCGCAAGCCTGCCCTGCAGATCGTCGATCCATGCCGACCGGGCGCCGTGCGGATCTCTCACATAGATATCGCAGGCAAGCCGGATAACCCGCGCCACTTCATATCGGAAGCTCATCGCGGGCAGGGTGCCCAGGTTGAACGCGGCTTTCCAATGGGCCAGTTCACGCTCTACGTCCACAACGTGCTCGCTTCTTCCATGGATCATGGCGTTCCCCCTTTTCGAAACCCCACTGTACACGCTTGTTGCCGCGGGCCTGTTCATGACCGTTGTTCATATGGGGCACCTTTCCGTACGTTCCCGTAACAACAATACGCCCACAGTCAATCGGCAGCGGACTTGCTGCCACGGAGAATCGAAATGAACAGCGCTCCCGAACAGAACAGGAATGACCGCTCCAACGCTTCCTCTGAAGCAGAACACCCCACGCAGGAGGAGCAGCTCGAGTGGAGCGAACCCGGCGGGAAGGAGCCTGGCAAGCAAGGGCAGCAACAGCAGCAGGACAACAAGGATCGCGAGAGCGCGAGGCCAGCGGACGAGAAAAAGGGCGGTCTCGGCGGCGATACGCGCCGCTGAGGAACAGGAGGAGCCGCGCGCCGCGCGGCTGCTTCCGCGCAGCAGACAGGGAGCGCGCATGTCCTCGCAAAGCCAGGCGATCAGCCTGATGACCAAGATCATGTACCAGTGCCGCCCGGAGAAAACCACAACAATGGCGCAATGCCGTTGCTGCCGCGCGCCCAGCCCTGGCGGGATGGAGTGCGCACGGTGCTTGACAGAAAGGCTCGGCGACACGATTCACAATCGTGGCGCCGCGTTCGGCTGGCTGGAATCGTTCCGCAGGGTCCAGCAGGACGAAGCACACGTTTTCGAATGCGCAAAGCGCGCCGATGCCGCATCTTCCTAGGCGTCGCATCCGGACCTGACATCGCGCAAGCGTATGCTCGGGTCATCCAGGAGCAACGCAATGACTTTTCCGATCTGCATTTACGATAGAACGGGCACGGGGCTCCGGCTGCCTACAGGCTGGTGGATCGACCTTCAATCCGATCTGCCTGCACTCGTGAAGGGCGCTACGCGCATCGATCTTCCGCGATCTTCAAAAGACGAGCATCCACGATTGGATCCTGAGGTTCTCAGGGATCTTTTCCGGCGCATTGGAGGCTCGCAGTGGCTAGGTTGAATCCGGCCCAGTCCCTGGGAGTGCGCTGGCTGTTCTTTCGCCTTCGCAACGGGCAGTCCATCAGCCCCGCCAGGTTGATGTCTGTCTGGTCTGAGGCGGCAGAATCCAACGACTGCGCCGTGCGCCGCGAGATCATTGACGGCGCCGGCTACGTCTATGCCCTGTACGCGCCCAACAGCCTGCTTTCCCCCCGGCGCGTGGAGCTGCGCATGAGGGCGCTGCTGGAGGAGGCGGGCTACGCCTTCACGATGGGTAGCCTGGCAGGGCGTCACCCCGGCGACGGTTGAGGCGCGGCGCTGAGGCGCCGGCCCAACAGTCCATGACAGCCGCTCTCATTCGGGGACACCAGGCTCCAGTGGTTCGTCAGGTGCGGGATCGAAGAGCGCCAGCATCTGCTCACGCCGGCACTGTTCGAGCCAGTGGTGCCATATCTCCACCTCGTCCATCAGCCCGGTGGCACCGCACGCGGGGCACGTGAGCGTCGTGCCCAACGGACTCGTCTTGATGCCCTCGTCCCGAGTCATTGATGAGCGCAAGCCGCAGCTCTTGCAGGTGGATCGCAACTGATCGAGGCGGACGATGGCGCCATTGCGCGCAAGAAGGGGCTGGATCGTGTGGATCCGGAAGGCATTGGGAGGATGCATGGCCGTGTCGTCTGGGGCTGGACACGGGAGCAAAGGATTCTGCGCCGGAGAAGAGCCGTGAGAGCGCAGTGTCCTCTGCTGGAGGTTAACCCTTCATCAAGGTGCACGCCGCGCTCCATGGTTGGCCTGAAATTCCACGGCCGCAACCGTGTATTAGCGGGCAATCGGCGCTCATCCGGTGCCGGTCCTGCTTGTGGGCAGGAGGGGCTCCGCCATCACAACGGAGCCCGGTCGCTCATTTTTCCTGCAGGAAGGTCAGCAGGTCCTGGTTGACCTTGTCCTTGTGGGTATCGGTCAGGCCGTGCGGCGCCCCCTGGTAGACAATCAGCCTGGCGCCTTTGATGAGCTTTGCCGATTGGCGGCCGGAGATGTCGATTGGCACGATCTGATCGTCGTCACCGTGGATCACCAGGGTGGGTACATCGAACTTCTTCAGGTCCGCGCGGAAATCGGTGGCCGAGAACGCGGCGATCGAATCGTAGGTGTTCTTGTGGCCGCCCTGCATGCCCTGCGCCCACCACGCGTCGATCAGCGTCTGCGACACCTTCGCGCCCGGGCGGTTGAAGCCGTAGAACGGGCCCGAGGGGATGTCCTTGTACAGCTGGGCGCGGTTCTCCATCTGTGCTTTGCGGATGCCATCGAACACTTCAATCGGCAGGCCGTCGGGGTTGTCGGCGGTCTTCAGCATGAACGGCGGCACCGAGCTGATCAGCACCGCCTTCTTCACGCGGCTGGTGCCATGGCGGCCGATGTAGCGGGCCACTTCACCGCCGCCGGTAGAGAAGCCCACCAGCGTCACCTCATGCAGGTCGAGCGTGTTGATCACCGTGGCCAGGTCATCGGCATAGTGATCCATGTCGTTGCCCTCCCACGGCTGGCTGGAACGACCGTGGCCACGACGGTCATGCGCAATGACGCGGTAGCCGTGGTCAGCCAGGAAGATCATCTGCGATTCCCAGCTGTCCGAGTTCAACGGCCAGCCGTGGCTGAAGGTGACGACCGGGCCGTCCTTCGGGCCCCAGTCCTTGTAGTAGAGCTGCACGCCATCGGTGGTGGTGATGTAACTGGCCGTACGCGTGATGCTGGTAATGGCCGCCGGCTTGGACGGTTCGGCAGCCAGCGCGGGCAGGCCGGCCTGAACCGAAAGGGCGAGCGTGGCAATGGCCAAGGAACGGGCGAAGGTATTCATGCGAGGACTCTCATGGGTGGGCGGTGAAACGTACTTTGCGCCTGCAATCAGGCGTCCGGGTGATGAACCGTCCGGATTTCTTGATAGATCGTCCTGCGCTGACGTGCGCGGACGTGCAACGTGCCATCGCCGGTTGACAAGGTAGAACGATCGTTCTACCTTGCAGCCATGAGCAAGGCCACCACCGATACCCAACAGAAGATCCTGGCCACGGCCGAAGCGCTGATCTACCAGAACGGGATCCACGCCACCGGCATGGACCTGCTGGTAAAGACCTCCGGCGTGGCGCGGAAGAGCATCTACCGCCACTTTGAGAACAAGGAGCAGGTGGCCGTTGCGGCATTGAACGCGCGTGACGTGCGCTGGCTGGCATGGTTCCAGCAGGAGTGCGAAAAGGTCGACAGCCCGGAGGCACGCATCCTCGCCATGTTCACCGTGCTCAAAGGCTGGTTCCAGTCCGAGGACTATTGCGGCTGCGCCTTCATCAATACCGCAGGCGAGGTCGGCGACCCCGATGATCCAATTCGCCACATCGCAAAGCATCACAAGCAGAAGCTGCTGGACTACACGCTTGAACTCACCGCGCAACTGGATATCGAGCAGCCGGCCGCGCTGGCGCGGCAGTTGCTGGTCCTGATGGAAGGCGCCATCACTGTCTCGCGCGTGATGGGCGACTTCAACGCCGCAGACACTGCCAGGGATGTTGCACAAGTGTTGCTGGAGCAGGCCAGGCGCTGACGCCTGAGTCTCCTCAAAACCGTCGAAGTACCCCGTACATCCACTTGGCTGGAGGCCCCACCGTGTCCACTGAAGCTCCCCGTCCGCCACTTCCCCCTTTTACCCTTGAATCGGCCATCGAGAAGGTGCGCCTAGCCGAGGATGGCTGGAACTCCCGCGATGCCGACAAGGTCGCGCTTGCGTATTCGCTCGACACCCGCTGGCGCAACCGTGCCGAGTTCACCCGCGGCCGCGAGGAAGCGCGGCAGTTCCTGGCCCGCAAATGGAAGAAGGAACTGGAGTACCGCTTGATCAAGGAACTGTGGGCCTTCACCGGCAACAGGATTGCCGTGCGCTACGCCTATGAGTGGCGCGACGACTCCGGCAACTGGTTCCGTTCCTATGGAAACGAAAACTGGGAATTCGGAGCCGATGGCTTGATGGAACATCGGTTCTCGAGCATCAATGACGTGCCGATCAACGAAAGCGAACGCAAGTTCCATTGGCCGCTCGGGCGTCGCCCGGATGATCATCCGGGGCTGTCTGAGCTGGGCATGTGAGCACGGCTGCCCCGACGTTTGCTTCACCCTCCATTGCGTAACCTGCACGCCGCAGTACGTCATGCCTCTCTGTGAGGCATGACGCGCGCGAAAGCGCGAAGGCTGGAAACGAGTGCTTTCACTCGTACAAAAGGAGGCAGGACGCGACCGTGAGGGCAGTCCCCATCATCATCGCAGCAGCACTGGCCGCACCCTCGCTTGATGCGAGCGCGGCCGGCGAAGACCGCAGTACCGCGCCCCATTTCGATCTCGGTGGCGCCGTACGATTCAACTATGGCTGGCTCGATTACGGGCCCACCAGCCGCCTGCAGCTGGAGCTGCTTCGCGCCGACATTGATGCCGGCAGCGGGCCGTTCTCCTTCTCCGCGCAGTACCGCTGGTACGACGGTTTCGACGCCGTGCATCACGCCTACGCGGGGTGGCAGTTCACCGACGCAACGCAGCTGAAGGCCGGCATCCAACAGGTACCTTTTGGGCTGCTGCCCACGGTCTCGCAGAGTTTCTGGTTCGGATCCGGGTACTACCTGGGCATCGAAGACGACTACGATCCTGGCGTGGTGGTGATCCACCACGCCGGCAATACGACCTGGCACCTCGGCTGGTTCTCCGGTGACGAATACGGAACCGGGGCGCGCTACGACCGCTATTCCTTCGATGTGGCACAGACCGATGCGTTGCCGTATCGCGAACGGCAGCGGTTCAATGTGCGCGTCGAGCAATCGCGCGACTGGGCAGGCGGCGAGCTGCTGATCGGCGCATCGGCCTTCGCGGGGAAGGTGCAGAACACCCGCAGCCGCCGCCATCATGACCATCAGGCGGCCGCAGTGCACGCGCAGTGGCGGCGCGATGGCTGGACCACCCAGCTGCAATGGGCGCGCTACCGCTACACCGTGCCCGGCGAACGCATTGCACTGTCGGCGTTCCAAGCCCCGTTTGAAATCTCGACCGAGGCCGACGTGCCCAGCGCCAACGTTGCCTATTCCTTTGGCCCGAGCGGGTGGCTGGACGACCTGACCTGCTACAACAACCTCAGCATGACGCGCCCGGTGGAGCACAGCAGCGGGCTGCGCGATTCCTGGCAGAACGTGACCGGTTGCAGCCTGCAGAAGGGCATGATGCTCACCTATGTCGATTGGATTGCCGGCCGCAACATGTGGTTTGCCGGCGGCGATGGCATCGGCATCAGCAACGGCGGCCCGTCGCGCTGGCATTCGCGGCTGAACCTCAATATCGGGTTCTATTTCTGAAAGGCGCCGCGCGTCGGCTACGATGCTACGGCCGGCATCGTAGCCGGGGGCAGGGGGCAATGGGCATGCAGGCGGAGGGCGGACTCGATTCGCCGGCAAAGGCAGATTCGCAGGAACTGACCTTCCACTGGCTTTACCAGCGTGTGCACGGGCTGGTTGAGCACAACATCTACCCGAAGGCGGCAGGGTGGACATGCTCGGTCAGTCGACAAGATCCCAATCACCCAGCAGGCCGGGCAAGTCAGTTCGACGCCACCTTCTACATCGGCAAGTCCGCATGGCCGGAACATGCGGGACTCGTCCGCACATGCGCCGACTTGGCCTGAAGCGTCACGACGCGCTCGATGGATTCGCGCCCAGGAGGAGCCAAGTGCAGCCAGCGTAAAGCATAAGTTGCTAAGAATCCTCAGACTGACTTGACCCGTTGGCGCCGGCGCGAATGTCCTGGCGGGGACTCGACTCAGCAAGACTTGCCGCAATGGTTTGGCCGACAGCTGCATTTCGTTCCGGCCCGGGCGGCAGGGAGAGTAAGCTCACCTTCAACCATTGGACCCGGGTCTCTTATGGATCTCATCAGACTGCTGCGATCGCTTGAGGAGTTCCTCTATGAACTCGTGGGGTGGCTGGTGTTCTACCCGCGGACCCTGTGGCGGGTGCTGGTGCAGCCGGGCGAGGTAGCGCACTACACCCGCCGAGAGTTCTCCAAAGATCCGGAACATCGATTCGCCGATGCCATCAGCCCTGTGCTGATGTTGATTCTGTCAGTGGTGCTCGCGCACGCATTGGAAATGTCTACGCGCACCGCGCCCCTTGCGGTATCAGGACCCGTGGGCAAGCTGCTGTTTGAGAGCGAGCAGGGGCTGCTGCTCACCCGTTCGGCTGCCTTCTGCATCTTCGCCCTGGGGGCGGCGCTAAGCACGCTGTGGCGACAGCGCCTGCCCATCAACCGCGACACGCTACGGGAGCCCTTTTCCATCCAGGCGTTCATTGCGTGCCCGTTTGTGATTCTGCTTGCAGTTTCGCAGGCAGTCGGCTCTGCAGGTGGAGACTTCGCGCATGGCTGGGATGTGGGGATCGGAGCGCTGGCAGTTGCATGGTATTTGTGGGCGCGCACGCGCACCTTCGCAGCACTGAACGGCACAGGATGCCTCCAGGCATTTGGCTTTGTACTCGGCTCCTTCCTGGTGACGCTGGCACTGGTCGTCGCACTGACGCTCGCCTTGATTCTCTAGATCAAGCGACCGTTGTTGCAGCCGAGCCTGGAAACGAAATCCGATCAAATGCCTAACAATCGGCTAACAAAGGCCTAATTTCGCCTTAATCGGCGCGCGGCAGGATCGTGCCCCATGGACACGATCCCACAGCCGATTCCAATGGCCCCGCATCCGGGCAGATTCGCGGAAGCCAACCTCGTCGGGCTTGATCACCCACTTCGTGAACAGGTGCAGTGTTTCATCGCCGAGACCTATCGTCAGCGCTTCGGCGCTGAGGTCCGCGACTTCATGCCACAGCTGTTGGCCTACCGCGACACGCAAGGGGCGTTGGTGGCGGCGGTCGGGCTTCGGCACGCAGGCAGTGGGCCATTGTTTGTGGAGCACTATCTGGATGCACCCGTGCAGGACGCGCTGGCGCAGCACCTTTCCAGTGCGCCTCGGCGAGCGCGGATTGCGGAGGTGGGCCACTTTGCCGCGTCGACGGCGGGCATCGCACGCGAGCTGATCGTGCAGCTGGCCTGGGTCCTGCACGCCGCCGAGGTGGATTGGGTGATGTTCGTGGCGACCCAACAGCTGCGCAACGCGTTCGCCCGTCTGCATCTGGCACCGATCGAACTGATGCCCGCGCGTGCCGAGCGCATGGGCGACAGTGCGGGCGACTGGGGCCGCTACTACGAGTCGCAACCACGGGTGATGTGCGGCGATATCCGCGAAGGCATCGCCTTTCTTCGCGGAAAGGCCTGTCCGATGGATCCAATGGATGTGGCCAGTTCCGCGGAGGCGGCCGGATGAGTACTGATGCACAGAACGTCCTGCGCCTGCTGCAGCAGCATAGGCAGCCAGTACTGACCGCACAGGAGACGCTGAGTGCGTCCGAGCTGCGGTCGCGCGTACTGGACCTGGCGAAATGGCTGCAGCAGGCAGGCGTGACCTGCGTGGCCAGCCGACTGGACAACGGCCCCGATTGGATGGTGCTGGACGTGGCTCTTCGCATTGCCGAAGTGGTGCACGTACCGTTGCCCACCTTCTTCTCCGATGAGCAGGTGCAGCACGCGCTGCAGACCAGCGGCGCCCAGCTGCTGGTGCTTGCGGAGGGCGCGCCGCCGCCGTACGGGATCACGGACGCGCCCATGGCGTTGCCGGCGCTGAGTGCGCACGGATTCGGCCTGGACGCTCCTGCTGGCAGTGTGCTGCCCGCTGGCACGGCCTGCGTGACCTACACCTCGGGCAGCACAGGGCGCCCGCGCGGCGTATGCCTGTCTGCCGGAATGTTGATGGCCACGGCCGCTTCGCTGGCGGACGCAGCAGGTGACATTGCACCACGGCGGCATCTGTGCCTGATGCCGCTGTCGACGCTTCTGGAGAACGTCGCGGGATTGTATGCCGCGTTGCTGTCGGGCGCCGAGATCGCGCTGCCGTCCCTGCAGGAGATTGGCTACACCGGCGCAGCAGGGCTGGATGTTCCCACGCTGCTGAGTTGCCTCAATCGTTACCGTCCCGAGAGCATCATTCTCGTGCCACAACTGCTCCTGGCCCTGGTCATGGCGGCAGAGCGGGGCGCTGAGCTGCCGGCATCACTGCGATACCTGGCCGTTGGTGGAGGTCGTGTTTCTCCCGGACTTCTTTCGCGGGCGCGGCGTCTTGGGCTGCCGGTGTTCGAAGGCTACGGCCTGACCGAGTGCGGGTCGGTGGTGTGCCTGAATCGTCCGGCCGCCCAGCGCGATGGCACCGTTGGCCAGCCCCTGCCACATGTACAGGTGCAGATCGTGGACGGAGAAATCGTGGTTTCCGGTGCGCGTGCACTGGGTTATCTGGGCGGCGAGGCGCTGCCGGAGGGGCCGATCCACACCGGTGATCTGGGACACATCGATGCCGACGGCTTTGTGCAAGTGACCGGGCGGCGCAAGAACGTATTCATCACTGCGTTTGGCCGCAACGTGTCGCCCGAATGGGTGGAGAGCGAACTGCTTTCGCACCCGGCCATCGCGCAGGCCCTGGTCTGGGGAGAAGGGCAGGCCGACAACGTGGCATTGCTGGTTCCGCGCTTTGCGCAGCAGGGCTCCGCCGCGCTCGACGCGGCATTGTCCGCCATCAACGCCGGCCTGCCCGACTATGCGCGCATCGCGCGCTACGTCACCGTTGCGCCGTTCAGTGCGAACGCCGGTCTATTGACCGCCAATGGTCGCATTCGTCGCGAGGCCATCCTCGCCCATTACCAGGCAGAGATCGACGCCGCCTACCGGCGCTCTGCGTTCAGCACCACCGGAGACCCCGCATGAGCTTCCACGATCACCTTCTTGCCCAGACCGCCAGTGAGCGCCAGTCGCTGCTGCAGATTCCCATCATCGGCGATGCACTCGCGGGTCGCATCGACCGCGGCGACTATCTGGCCTTCCTGCAGCAGGCGTACCACCACGTACGCCACACGGTACCGCTGCTGATGGCCTGCGGCTCGCGCCTGCCTACGCGCCTGGAATGGCTGCGGACCGCGATCGGTGAGTACATCGAAGAAGAGATGGGCCACCAGGAATGGGTACTGGACGATATTGCAGGTGCCGGTGGTGATCGGTCCGCGGCTGCGGCATCCGAACCCGCACTGGCCACCGAACTCATGGTCAGCTACGCCTACGACACCATCCAGCGCGGCAACCCGGTGGGCTTCTTCGGCATGGTACTGGTACTGGAGGGCACCAGTGTGGCGCTGGCGACGCAGGCTGCCAACACGCTCCAGGCGTCGCTGGATCTTCCGCGCAACGCCTTCAGCTATCTGCTCTCGCATGGCGATCTGGACATCGAGCATGTCGGCTTCTTCAAATCGCTGATGGACAGGCTGGATGATCCCGGCGACCAGCAGGCCGTTATCCACGCGGCACGCCGCTTCTACGTGCTGTACGGCGATATCTTCCGCACCCTGCGCAGTGGCGGCGCGCGTATGGCGGAGGCGGCCTGATGGACCTGCGTGGACGTACGGTCGTTCTGACCGGAGCCAGCGGCGGCATCGGAAGGTTGCTCTGCGGAGGCCTGGTGGGCGAGGGCGCGCAGGTCGTGGCGGTGGGGCGGGACCACGATCGGCTGCAGGCGCTGACCGACGCGTTGCCGGAAGGGGCTGTCATCCCGATGGTTGCCGATATCGGCGCGGGGGCGGGCCGTAGCGCGTTGCTGGCGAAAGTGGATGCGCTACCCAGGCCGCCTTCGGTGCTTGTCGTCGGCCATGCCACCGCTGCCTTCGGATTGTTCGGCGCGCAGACCGAGCAGGCATTGGAACAGCTGATGCAGGCCAACCTGGTCGGCTCCATGCTGCTGATCCATGCGCTGCTGCCCGTGTTGGAGCGGCAGCCGCAAGCCAGCGTGGCCGTTCTCGGCTCAACGTTCGGCAGCCTGGCCTTCCCGGGTTTTGCCGCATACAGCGCCAGCAAGTTCGGATTGCGCGGCCTGGTCGAAGGACTGGGCCGCGAGTATGCCGCCAGTACAGTCAAGTTCCAGTACCTGTCACCACGCGCCACCCGCACCGATTTCAACAGCGCTGCCGTGGACGCCATGAACGCGGAACTGGGCGTGTCCCACGATTCAGCCGAGAAGGTCGCATCGGCCTTGTTGCAAGCACTGCGCTCTGGCAATCCGCGCTTGCAGCTTGGCTGGCCAGAGCGGCTGTTCGCCCGGTTGAACGGCCTGCTGCCAGAGCTGGTGGACCGTAGCCTCCGCAAGCAGTTGCCCATCGTCAGGCGCCATGCCAGCAGTGGCACCACCGCAGCGAGTTCTTCCGCATCCTCTCCCAGCAAGGACACCTCCCATGAAGCGCACGCAGGGTAAGACCATGTTCTATCTCATTCTTATTGCCGCAGCCGTATTGGTCGGGGTCGCTGTGGCAGCTGAACCATCAGTGCCGGTGACGCAGATCCGTGACCGCTGGGCGCAGATCAACTACCAGACGCCCAAGCCGCAGCGCGAGGCGGCGTTCATGGCCCTGTCCAAGCAGGCCGCACAAGCCCGGCAAGCGGCCCCCAGGGATGCCGGTGCGCTGATCTGGGAGGGCATCGTGCTGTCCAGCCTTGCGGGCGAGAAAGGTGGCATGGGCGCACTCAGCCTGGTCAAGCAGGCCCGCGCCGATTTCGAGGCCGCGCTGAAACTGGATCCCCGGGCCCTGGATGGCGCGGCGTATACCAGTCTGGGCGCGCTCTACTACCAGGTTCCGGGCTGGCCGCTGGGCTTCGGCGATGACGATCAGGCGCGGCAGATGCTGAAAAAGGGGCTGGATATCGATCCCAACGGCATTGATGCCAACTATTTCTACGGCGATTTCCTGCGCGATCAGAAGGAGTGGGGCCCGGCCCAGGCAGCGCTGCAGAAGGCGCTGGCAGCACCGGCCCGGCCAGGACGGGATGTGGCCGATGCCGGCCGCCGGCATGAGATCGAGGCCAAACTGCACGATGTGATGGGCCATATTGCAAAGTGAAGTCCGCGACTGGACACTGCCTTCATGCGCATCCTCCTCGTCGAAGACGACCGCTCCCTGGGTGAAGGCATCCGGACCGCACTTCGGCGGGGCGCGTTCGCCGTGGACTGGGTGGAAGACGGCACGGCCGCCCTCCTGGCTGCGCAGGACGGAGATTTTGATCTGGTGGTGCTCGATCTGGGTCTGCCACGGGTAGACGGCATCGAAGTGATCCGCCGCCTTCGGGCGGCGGCAAACCCGGTGCCAATTCTGGTGCTCAGTGCCCGTGAACGCCCGGCCGACCGTACGCTCGGGCTGGACGTCGGGGCAGATGACTACCTCGGGAAGCCCTTCGATACCGCCGAGCTGCTGGCACGCGTCCGCGCGCTCGTCAGGCGCAGCAGCGGACGTTCGCATCCCACGCTGGACGCCGGTGACCTCCATCTTGATCCGGCGACGCTGGAGGCGCGATGGAAGGGACGGACGCTGGATCTGACCCGCCGCGAGTTCTCGCTGCTGAGATTGTTGATGGAGCAGAACGGGCGGCCAATGGCGCGAGAAACGATCCAGAAGCACCTCTACGGCTGGGATGAGGACGTCGCCAGCAACGCGGTGGACGTTCATGTGCATCAGCTGCGGCGCAAGGTCGACCCTGCGATCGTGCGTACCGTGCGGGGCATCGGGTATGCGCTGGGGCAGTCGCCGGAGCCGGATGCATGAGGTCGATGCGACGTACCCTGCTGCTGACCCTGCTGAGCACCTTGGCGGTTCTGATGGCCGTGGCTGGATTCTTCAGCTATCGCGCCGGCCTACAGGAGGCGGGGGAAATGTTCGATGCCCGGCTGGTGCAGTCCACGCGGGTACTGATGGGCCTGGTAGATGAGCCGCTAAGTGATCTGACTGCGTTTCCGGGCGACCCCGTTGTGCTGCGTGGTTGGCACGGGCACGCTGAAGGCGTGGGGGACGCGCTGGCGTTCAGCGATGGCCATGCCTATGAGAGCAAGCTTGCCTTCCAGGTATGGGACGCGAAGCAGCGCCTGTTGCTCCGCTCCGACAGCGCTCCTACCCGGCCACTGGCTGCATTGGTGGCCGGCTATGCCAGTCCCGTGATCGACGGGGAACAATGGCGCACCTTCACGCTGCAGACACGTGGGGGCCGATGGTTCCAGTCTGGCGAGCGGTCGGACATCCGCGAAGAGCTGGCCGAAGATATTGCAGGAGGCACCCTGCTGCCGTTGCTGCTGGCGCTGCCGCTGATGGCGCTGGTGATCTGGTGGAGCGTCAATTACGTGACCCGCTCGCTGCAGAGCGTCTCGGACCAGATCGGCAGGCGTGATCCCGAGCGCATGTCGCCACTGGACGCGGCTGACGTGCCGCGCGAGGCGCGAGGACTGGTGCAGGCAGTGAACGGTCTGCTTGCGCGACTGAACGACGCACTGGCGCGTGAGCGGCGGTTTGTAGCCGATGCCGCACATGAGTTGCGCACCCCGATCAGTGCGCTCAAAGTGCATGCAGACAACGCACGCATGGCGCCGGATGATGCAGGAAGGGTGCGCGCGCAGGAGATGGTCAGCGACTCAGTAGCGCGGCTGGAGCGGCTTGCTTCGCAGCTGCTCACACTCAACCGCGCAGAAGCCGTATCCCGATTGACTTCGGTGCGCCTGAGCCTGGACGGCCTGGTCGGCATGGAGGTGGATGCGCTGCGTCCTATCCTTTCCGTAAATCGACAGTACATCGAACTGAAGCTGGACAGCGCGGAGATCAGGGGTGATGAGGCCGCGCTGACTGCGCTGGTTCGTAACCTGCTGGAGAACGCGGTGCGCTACACCCCCGTCGGCGGTCGCCTGAATGTCTGCGTGATGCAGGAGGAGGGAAAGGTGTTTCTCATCATCGCCGACAGCGGTCCCGGCATCGCCGAGGAAGAGCGCGATCGCGTCTTTGACCGCTTCTACCGAACGCTGGGGAGCCGGGTTCAGGGCAGCGGGTTGGGGCTGTCCATTGTCAGGGAGGTGGCCGATGCCCACGGCGCGGACGTGACGCTGGGCAGTTCACAGAAACTGGGCGGGCTTGAGGTGAAGGTGAGCTGGCCAGCCGGCTCGGCGTACCGAGCCGCCATTGACAGCTGAGTGCCAGGCGGCCGGGCCTGGGAAGGCTCTCAGTTGCATTGGAGCACCGCCGTACATGCTGCGGCATGCGCCAGAAAAGAAGGTGTCCGCCATACGCTCGCTCGCGGGCATCTCCTGCACCTGCCTGGGCCTGCCCTGGACATCCTGTCAGCTGTATTTCGGACGGGCCGAGTTATCCATTGTATTTGTCGGCTTGATCGCCGCTGGCATCGTCGCGCTTCTCCAAAGTAAGCGCAGTGACAGTGCGTCGATCCTGATCGTCGCCCACCGAGCATGGTTCTTCTGGCGGCGATCTTCGGCATCTACCGCATGGATATCGGCAAGCGCCTGCACCTGGAGCGTGAGCTCGGACGCGTAGCGCACAACGACGAGATTTCCGGGTGCTTGGCTCCACTTGGACCACCTCGTCCCACCCTGACACCTTCGCTTCGAGTGGAGGTGGCTCGCGCTACCGTTCGCGGGTCTCAGAAGAAGGGCAGACGGCCTCGCGTTAGCTACGCGAGCGTGGAGTACGGCTCGCCGATTCTGGCCACGCGCTGGGATCTGATCGGGCGGTCGGTCACTCGCCAGGGATGGCTGCATCTGGCCGTGGTCACCAGCGTCCAGACCCGTTTCCAAGCGTCTGGCTGAAGCGCTGGTGGTGAGAGTATTTGCCAATGCTTGGGCTCTGCATCCACAACGACCCGGCCTGATCTTCCATTCAGATCGAGGTGGACAGTACTGGGAAAACGAGTTTCGTTAGCTGCTGCAGTCCCATGACGTGGTCCAAAGCATGAGCCGGCTTGGCACTTGTTGGGACAACGCGGTGGCCGGAAGCTCCTTTGCGACTCTCAAGACAGAAGAGGCTGCCGAGCCTTACGTCAGTAGGGAACAAGCCAGCCAGTCCATCGCTGTTCATATCCACGGCCTCTACAATCCAGCCCGGCCACACTCGGCGCTGGGCTACCACTCGCCTAACAACTACGCCCGGCAGCTCCGGGCTGCCGCCTGAAACGACTTCATGGCGTCCGTTTTCAGGGGCAGATCAGCTTTACCCCTGCCTGAGGAACTGGGCATTGGCTTCGCACCCTTCAGTCCGCTTGGCGCTGGCTTCCTGACCGGACCGATTGACGAGCACACGCAGTTCAATGCGACGGACTTCCGCAACCCGGTAACGCGCTTATCCATGGAGTCACGCCGGGCCAACATAGACTTGGTCGACGTAGTGAAAGCGGTGGCCGCAGCGAAGAAAGCTACGCGCGCGCAGGCCGCTCTGGCGTGGCTGCTTGCCCAAAGGTCGTACATTTCGCCCATTCCTGGCACGACCAAGCTTCACTGGCTGGATGAGAATCTGGGTGCCGTGGATCTGGCGTTGGATGGAGCCGACCTGGCACGCATCAGTGCCAGTGGCGCACGTTTGCCAGAGGCAGCATTGAAGATGACCGGCCAGCAGGCTCGGCCGACGATCCCGGCACGCCCCGGGCCGGTTTCACAAATCTGTGCCCCGCAGACGGGCATAGTGCCCGTTGAGTCGTGTGAGCGCGTCCATCCAGCCACGGGGTTTCCCCGAACGCCAGGAGGTCACTGTGCCAAGTTGGGATGAGGGAATGAAGCTGACGCGTCGCCAGGTGATTGCCGGCGGCGCCACGACCGTGGCGATGTCCGCCGCACCGGGGGCGTCATCGCTCGCCGCAGAACTGGCGGCATCCCCGCCGCCCAGGCCGCCGGTCATCAGCACGGTGGCCTTGACCGTCAACGGCGCGCGCCGGGAGCTTGAGCTCGACACGCGGACCACGCTGCTCGATGCCCTGCGCGAACATCTGAAGCTGACCGGGACCAAAAAGGGCTGCGATCACGGTCAATGCGGTGCCTGTACCGTCCTGGTCAACGGGGAGCGCATCAATGCTTGCCTCAGCTTGGCGGTGCAGCACCACGGCGATGCCATCACCACCATCGAAGGCCTCGGCACCCCCGATGACCTGCATCCGATGCAGGCCGCCTTCATCAAGCATGACGGCTACCAGTGCGGGTATTGCACGCCGGGTCAGATCTGTTCGGCGGTGGCGGTACTGGACGAGATCAAGCGGGGTGTCCCCAGCCATGTGCAGGCGGACGTCAGCGCACGGCCCCAGGCCACCAGCATGGAAATGCGCGAACGCATGAGCGGCAACCTCTGCCGGTGCGGTGCCTATTCCAACATTGCCGAGGCGATGCAAGAGGTCGCCGGGGTGAGTTCTGCAGGGAGGCGCTCATGAGGGCCTTCAGTTACGAGCGCGCGAAATCCCCGGCCGAGGCCGCCAGGGCCGTCGCCGGTACCGAAGGCGCGAAGTTTCTCGCCGGGGGGACCAACCTGCTCGACCTGATGAAGCTGGAGGTCGAGACGCCAGCGCACCTGGTCGATGTGCAGGACATCGGCCTGGACAGGATCGAACCCACCGACGAGGGCGGCCTGCGCATCGGCACGCTGGTCACCAATACCGCGCTGGCCTCGCATGAGCGAGTGCGCCGCGACTACGCGGTGCTGACCCGCGCGATCGTGGCAGGCGCGTCCGGGCAGCTGCGCAACAAAGCCACCACCGGAGGCAACCTGCTGCAGCGCACGCGCTGCCCGTATTTCTACGATCCCCATCTGCCCTGCAACAAGCGCCTGCCCGGATCAGGCTGCGGCGCGCTCGAAGGGTTCTCCCGGCAGATGGGCGTGATCGGCACCTCGGACAGCTGCATCGCGACCTATCCGGGCGACATGGCGGTGGCCCTGCGGGTGCTGGACGCTTCTATCCAGACCGTCCGAGGTGACGGCAGTACGCGCAGCATCCCGATCGCCGAGTTCCATCGTTCCCCCGGCGACAGGCCGCAGCAGGACAACGTGCTGCAGCGCGGTGAGCTGATCACCCACGTCACGCTGCCGGAACCCTTGGGCGGTCGGCACGTGTACCACAAGGTACGTGACCGCGCGTCCTATGCGTTCGCGCTGGTGTCGGTCGCCGCAGTCGTGCAGCCAGACGGCTCGGCGCGGTTCGCCTTCGGTGGAGTTGCGCCGAAGCCGTGGCGCATCGAGGCAGCCGAACCCCTGCTGCGTGACGGCGTAAAGGCCGCGGCCCGGCAGGTGTTCGCCGGTGCCCGTCCGACGCCGGAGAATGCGTTCAAGATCGCTCTCGCCGAGCGCACCCTCGCAGCCGTGCTGGTGGAAGGAGAGCGCTGATGCCCCTTGAATTCAACGCCCCCGCCGGCGACAACCTGTTCGACAAGGCCAAGGTCGTCGGCAAGTCGACGCCGCGCATCGACGGTCCACGCAAGACCACCGGCACCGCCCCCTATGCCTACGAGCGCCATGACGTGGCGCCGAACCAGGCCTACGGCTACATCGTCGGCGCGGGCATCGGCAAGGGGCGCATCATTTCGATGGATGCGTCCCGCGCACGAGCCGCCCCAGGCGTACTGGCGGTCATCACCGCACCGGAGACCCCGCCGGTCGGCAAATCGAACTGGAACAATGCACCGTTGTTCGGCGGAGCCGAGGTGGCCCACTACCATCAGGCCATCGCCTGCGTCGTGGCAGAGACCTTCGAGCAGGCCCGCGCCGCCGCGGCGCTGATCCGCACCCGCTACGAGCGCGGCAAAGGCCGCTTCGATTTTCCCGCACTGGCGCCGTCCGCGCCGCTGGCAAAGGGGCGCGACGGCAAGCCCGACCGGCAGGCGTTGGGCGATTTCGACGCCGCCTACGCGAGTGCCGCGGTCAAGCTCGACGAGACCTACCGCACCTCCGACGAAAGCCATTCGATGATGGAGCCGCACGCCACCATCGCCGCCTGGGAGGGTGACACGCTCACGCTGTGGACGGCGAACCAGATGATCGACTGGGCCAGGCAGGGCATGGCGGCGATTCTTGGCATTGATCCTGCCAAGGTACGCGTGGACTCGCCCTATATCGGCGGCGGCTTCGGCGGCAAGCTGTTCATCCGTGCCGACGCGGTGCTGGCCGCGTTGGCGGCCAAGCAGGTCGGGCGACCGGTGAAGATCGCGCTGCAACGCCCGTTGATGCCCAACAACACCACGCACCGGCACGCCACCCTCCAGCGCGTGCGGATCGGCTGCGGAAAGGATGGCCGGATCTCCGCCATCGCCCATGAGAACTGGTCGGGCAACATCAACGGCGAGGACGGCGAGAACGGCACCCTGCAGACGCCCAAGCTCTATGCGGGCGCCAATCGCCTGGTGGCCAACTACATCGCCACGCTCGACATGCCCGAAGGCAATGCGATGCGCGCACCGGGCGAAGCCCCGGGCCACATGGCGCTGGAAGTGGCGATGGACGAAATGGCCGAGAAGCTGGGTCTTGACCCGATCGCGTTCCGCATCCTCAACGAGCCCGAGGTCGTGCCCGGCGATCCGTCCAAGAAGTTCTCCGACCGCAACCTGGTGCGCTGCCTGCGCGAGGGCGCGGAGCGTTTCAACTGGAACAAGCGCAACGCCAGGCCGGCGCAGGTCAGGGAAGGGCACTGGCTGGTCGGCATGGGCGTGTCCGCGGGCTATCGCGGCGCACCGACGATGAAGTCGGCGGCGCGGGTGCGGCTCGACGGCCAGGGCGGGGTGATTGTCGAGACCGACATGACCGACATCGGCACCGGCTCCTACACGATCATTGCGCAGACGGCAGCCGAGACCATGGGCGTGCCGCTGGACCGGGTCCAGGTGACCCTCGGTGACTCCCGTCATCCTGCCTCCGCCGGTTCCGGCGGCCAGTGGGGCGCGGCAAGCTCCACCGCGGGCGTGTACGCGGCGTGCGTCAGCCTGCGCCGCAAGGTGGGCGAGAAACTCGGCTTCGACGGTGACACCGCAAACTTCGCCAATGGCCGCATCCAGGCGAATGGGCGGAGCATCGAGCTGGCGGAGGCGGGCGCACTGTCGGCGGAGGACGGCATTGCCTTCGGCGACTTCAAACAGGGCTACGACGTCGGCACCTATGCAGGGCATTTCTGCGAGGTCGCCGTGCATGCCTACACTGGGGAGACGCGCATTCGCCGCATGCTTGCCGTATGCGATGGCGGCCGGATCCTCAATCCGCTGTCCGCACGCAGCCAGGTCATCGGCGGGATGGTGATGGGTGCGGGCGCGACCCTGATGGAGGAGCTGGTGGTCGACAAACGGCTTGGTTTGTTCATCAACCACGACCTGGCCGGCTACGAGGTTCCCGTGCACGCCGACATCCCGTACCAGGAGGTGGTCTTCCTCGACACGCTGGATCCGGTGATCTCGCCGATGAAGGCCAAGGGTGTGGGTGAGCTGGGCATCTGCGGGGTGGGCTCCGCGATCGCCAATGCGATCTACAACGCAACCGGCGTGCGCGTGCGCAACTATCCCATCACCCTGGACAAGCTGTTGCCCGGCTTGCCCGACGTAGGCTGACGTTGCGCATGGAGAGATCCGTAGCCTCACCCGCGCCGGAAGCTTCAGCGGCAGGCAGAGGGGAGCCCGGCGATCTTGCCGAAGACCTGTCCGCAGCGCCGGGCTTCCTCGCCGAAGGCAGCCCGCGCGGCGTGCTTGAGACGGCTTTGACGCGCGTGCGCTCGGGGGAGCACGCCGTGCTGGCGCTGGTGCTGGATACCGATGGCTCTACCTACGCCGGTGCCGGCGACATGGTGCTGTTCTGCAACGGCAGCCAGGTTGGCTGGCTCAGCGGCGGATGCCTGGAGCCCGAGCTCGCGCGACGCGCAGAGCAGGTAAGCGCGGCGGGGCAGGTCGATTGGATCGAGATCGACACGCGCAGTGACGAGGACCTGCTGAGTGGGTCCGCGCTTGGGTGCCGTGGTCGGCTGCGGATTGCGCTTCTGCCATTGCGTGCCATGGCCGGCATCGACGTTGTCATCGAGGCATGGCTGCGCGAGGGTGTGCCACTACAGCGCGAGCTTCGCGCATCGGGGCAGATCGTTTTCCGCGCAGGCCGTCGCGAGCGGGCGTGGCAACTGCATCCGATGGACGGTATGCAGCCCTTTGGTGAGGGTGCGTGGCGTTTGCCGTTGCCCCGGCTTCCGCGAGCCCTGGTGTTGGGGGGCGGTCCCGAAACGCCCTTCCTGGTTCCGTTGCTGCGGGGCCTGGGGTGGCGGGTCAGCGTGGCCGAACGTCGAGCGCGCTGGGCCTCAGCCGGGCACTGTGCGGATGCGCATCTTCAGACCAGCCCGGCCGAGGCCCTTCATGTCGACCCGTGCGACGCGGCACTGGTGATGCATCACGATTTCGAACTGGACCGGGAGGCGCTGGTGGCCCTGGCTGATACCAACGTCGCGTTCATTGGACTGCTGGGGCCGCGGCGAAGGCGCGAGGACCTGTTCAAGCTGCTGACACCGGATCAGCGCCACCGCCTCTCCCCGAGACTTCGGTCACCGGTCGGCCTGAGCATCGGCGGCCGGGGGCCAGAGGCGATTTCGCTCAGCATTGCCGCGCAGCTGCAGCAATGGCGAAGCGCGCACCGCAGGTGACTGACGCGCATGCCGTCGTCGTGCTTGCCGCCGGCGGGAGCACCCGACTTGGCCAGCCCAAGCAGCTTCTAACCCGGCAGGGCGAGGCGCTGGTACATCGCGTGGCGCGGTTGGCGCTGGAGCTCGCGCCAGCGCAGGTCCTGGTCGTGGTGGGCGCGAACGCACAGGCCGTGACATCCAGCATTGCCGGGCTGGATGCCACTCCGGTCGCCAACCACCACTGGGAGCGCGGCCTGGCGAGCAGTCTGCAGGTTGCCGGCGCACACCTGCTGCCCACGGCGAATGCGGTGATGGTTGTGGCATGTGACCAGCCCGCAATCGAGCACTCCCATCTGCAGGCGCTGCTTTCGGGTGCCCGCGTCTCGGCGTCAGGGTGCGCGGGTACCCATCATGGCAACGCGCTTGGCGTTCCCGCGGTAGTGCCGCGCGTATGGTTCACTTCTGCGGGCGCAACCGGTGACCGCGGCTTCGGAGCGCGCCTGCGGCAACTTCCTGCCGATACGGTGCATGTCCTGCAGGCACCGGAACTGGGCCTGGATATCGACACGCCAGAAGATCTCGCGCGTGCGCGGTGTTTGGGCTGGATTGATGCCGGGGTTGAGTCGCACGATCACGGTGCCAACGCGCGTCGCGCAGGTGACTAGCGGTAGAGCCGGAGCCCGAACCCTCGCTGCCCGCAGCCCTGCAGAGTCGAACCATGCTCGACTAAGGCACGCCACATCGCGCCCGATCAGGCACATCACTAGCGAGAATCTGCAGCACCCGATCCAACAGAACGGGCTCCGGCACACCAGCCAGTACCTCCTCCAGGTAATCCAGCGGCGTCAACTGCCATTGGAGGAGCACCCGCAACCGCACAACGGCGGGCGCCCACCGCGTCGCGTCCAGTAAGACCTGCAACAGAAGATGGTGCGAGCGCCTCTCCAGCCACAGCACGGGTATGCCTCGGCAATGAATTTGGAACTCGGCATCTCGGTGCCGCTCGACGAACTGGAAACCGTGACCTGGTCGAGCCTCCACGAATTGCGTCGTTTGGCGGCGCAGCCGTGAAAGGTGATCGTCGGAGATGTTCTGGAGCGCGTGCTGCAAGGGCATTGGGGGGGCGGCCACTTGATCTGTGCCGCAACCACTGCCGCCAGGCAGAGTGCCGTGGCAGCCGAGCGCCACACTGCCACTCAGGGCTCCGGCCGTACCCGATCGCTGGCGTGTGACGTGAGCCCCAGCCCGGCCATGATCTGGCCCTCCATGATCCGCGGGGCGACGTCCTGCTCCGGCTCGTCGTTCTCGCGCGCACGTTGCGCGGCTAGCAGGATCTCAAGCACCACGCGAAGGCCCGCCAGCGAGTAGTCGCCATCGGCCTGGGCGATGCGTCGGCCCGGCATCTGGTGGCGCTCTGGCCAGGGCTGGCCATCGGAGGCGGCGCCCGAGCCGATGCTGTGCAGCAGGGCAATGAGGGTGTTCTGGTCCAGTGCAGGGCCGTTCGTGGGATCTTCCTGGATCGGTTGCGGGGCAGGGGAGTAGCGGGTGGTCATGGCAGGGCTCCATGCGGGCAGGCAGAAGCCGCCACCGATAAAGGTGGCGGACGGTGCGAGGTTCGAAACCCGGTGTGCAATCAGACCGGCGGGCGCAAGGCCCCCAGGCACCGCCCGCCATAGCCGGCCGACGGATTGCCAGCCGGCACCGCACGGAGTGGTGCCGACTGGCAAGCGCTTTTTACGATTGCGACAGGCCGAGGCCGGGCTGGCTTCCGTCAACATCCCTCACTCCGCGCGGGCGCCGAACTTCAGGCAAGCCGGCTGCCAGTCGGATGCGCTGTAAAGCTGATGAGTCCTGGGAGATGGAACTGGATTGCGATATGGGAATGCATGCAGCCCCGTCGTTGCTGGGGCCAGCGCCCGGTCTGGCACAGGGGGATTGAGTAAGGGGGGTAGTCGAATGTGACGCGTCACGTTAATTGACTCTAATTCCGCATCGCCGCATGACCCGGTCGTGCGCGCAATGCATGTCCGCCCGCGGTGTCTTCATCGGCAAGCAAAGAATGGAGGCAGCATTTCTGCCTCCCTGGCTGGCAGCACCGGCTGCGTAGCGCCGTGCTTCATCGGTTGGCGATCAAGCGCCCGAGTCCCGTTACCTATCACACTTCACGGCTCTTCCACTTTGCTTAATCTGCTGTTAGCCTTCACAAATATGAGTGCAACATTCAGGTGAGGTTCGCCAAGTGCGAATCACCCCCAATAGGAACCCGGAGAGAGCATGAAGCTCGGCACGACAGGTAAGTCCCGTTCCAGAGTTCTACTTTTCCTACCCGCACTCAGTTTCTGCGGAGGCCTGGTAAGCAGCCCTCCGGCGACCGCCATGAAGACCATGGATAAGGTCGAAACGCGAATGAGGCACTGGGATCCGTTCTCAGGCTCCTTCTTCTGGTTTGAGCCAGGGCTCGGGCCCGGAGATTCTCTAGGCGACTTTGGCGGCGGTGGCGGCGGCTCAGAGCCCACACAAACCGCCAAGGAGCAGGAGACCGACGACCGTAGCGGAGACTGCGGAGAAGCGAAGGGCAATCCGGTCATTCTTTACACCGGCAACAAGGTGGAGCATGAGCTCGATTTCGCCAGTGGCGGCGAAATGGGCCTGTATCTGCAGCGCAGCTACAACCATCACTGGAGCGCCACCGGGCTGTTCGGCAATCACTGGCTGAGCAGTTTCGACTACTCGATCGTGCTCTCTGCCGACCAGTTCACCGCCTGGAATCAACGACCGGATGGTCGCCGCATCAAGTTCCTGCTGGACCCAGCCACCGGGCGATGGAACGAAGACAAGGCACAGCCGATTGCCTACATCATCAAGAACACGGACGGCAGCTACTCGCTGCACAACGATGAGAACGGTACCGAACGTTACAACGCAGATGGCTACATCATCCAGCTGCGCAACGAGCAGGGTGTCGCCTGGGATTTTGCATACAACAGCAAGTACCTGCAGACGGTCACTCATGCGTCCGGTCGCCAGGTGAAGTTCACCTGGACGGGCGGGCAGGTAACGCAAGTGACCGACCCGGCGGGCAACGTCTATCAGTACAGCTATTCGCCGAATGTCTTCGGCACAGGGCGGGGGCGGCTGGCATCAACCACGTTGCCAGGCGCGCCAACGACCACCATCACCTATCACTACGAAGACAATCGTTATCCGGGCGGCCTCACCGGCAAATCGTTCAACGGTGTGCGCTACTCCACCTTTGCCTACGACGCAGAAAGGCGCGCGATCCTTTCCGAGCATGCCGGCGGTGCTGAACGCCACCTCTTCAGCTACGTTGTCGAAAGCACGGAGCCCGTTCTGCCTCCGCCGTCGCCCACCCGGCCGGGCGGTCCGTACTCGGAAGAAGAGCGGGGCTGGTGCGAAGGCGGCGTGTGCTACCAGCCACGATCACTGCCAGGCGGCAGCGTTCCGCTGGCGATGTCCGCCGGTCTCTCCGGGGCGGGCAATGTCGCACTCTCTGCAACGCTCTACAGCAAGCAGCGCCCAGTCAAGATCAAGACCATCGAGACCAATCCCCTGGGGCGCACAACCACCTATGCCTATGAGGATGGGCGGCAGACGTCGGTGACCGGGGCCGCATCCCCGCGTTGCGCCGCCAGCTACAAGGAGCGCAGCTACGACGCGAACGGATACCCCGATCTGGTGCATGACTTCGCCGACAACCTCACCGACTTCGACTACAGCCCGCAGGGCTATCTGCTGAAGCAGACCGAGGCAACGGGCACTCCCGCCCAGCGCACCACGACGTTCGAATGGGACACCACGCGTAATCGTCGAACCAAAGTGACAGTGGCAGGCGATCGGGAAACGTCGTACACCTATGATCCGCGCGGCAATGTCGCATCGATAACCGTACGCAACCTCAGCTCGAAGGGCGTTGCCAATCAAAGCAGAACCACAAACTACAGTTACACCTACCACGCCAATGGCCTGAAAGCATCGATGAAGGTCGATGGCCCCTTGGCCCAGGACGATGTCACCTCCACCTTCAGCGCCCAGGGCGACCTGCTCAGCATCACCAATGCACTGGGGCATAGCACCGGATTCAGCGGCTACAACGGCCTGGGCAGGCCGACGCGGGTGACACAGGCCAATGGCGAGGCCAGGGAGTACAGCTACGATGCGCGCGGCCGGGTGACGAGCCAACGCGACAGCGTCGGCAGCGGCTGGGCAACCACCACATACGGATTCGACGGCGCAGGCAACGTTGCCAGCCTGACCCGGCCGGACGGGGTCATCGAGCGCTATCAGTACGACGCTGCGCGCCGCTTGCAGTCTGAAGTAAAGCCACTTGGTGATGGCACCTACGCCTGGACCCGCTACAGCTACGATGCCGCCTCGAACGTCACCCACAAGGAAATCGCCCATACCGACTATCCGCTGGGAAGCACCATCACGGGCGCGATCGATGAGCTGACCCACGACGGAAGCTGGAACTGGTTCCTGCGGGGCTGGGCATGCAGCACCGGCTCAAATAGCTCCATCGACGTGCATGGCTATGCCGATGGCGGCACATTCCTGGGGGGAGCCCAGGCAGGCCTCGCCAGTGAGGCCGGTGTCGCCGCAGCCTGCCAAGCCAACGGAAGCGCCTATCGATTCCAGTTGCCGATTTCGCTGGCCCAGCGCCAGCAGCTCGGCGGAAAGACCGTCACCGTCTACGGGCTTTCACCGCAGGGTGCCGCGTTCAACAAGCCACTCGGCAACTCGGGCGCCTTCGCCATTCCCACCGCAACGGTCATCGGCGATGTCGGCGGCGTCAGCAATGATGCCGGCTGGAACTACCATGTCGAGGGCTGGGCCTGCTCGGTGGGGGTGAACAGCTCCATCGATGTACATGCCTATGTTGGAGGCCCTGCGGGGGCAGGCACCTTCGTGGTCTCCGGCAGGGCAGATCTGGCCAGTGACGCCAGCATTGCCAACGCCTGCCAGGCCCAGGGATCGGCGTATCGATTCCGGTTGCCTTTGAGTACGGCAGTGCGCGAGGCCCACGCCGGGAAGCCAATTTTCATCCACGCAATTTCTCCCGCAGGCCAACAGCATCTGCTGATCAATCGATCGGGCAGCTTCGCGGTTCCGGCGATCGTTCGCAGTGCCAAGTTCATCACCTTCAATGCCAATCCGGAGTTCATCCAGGGCGGTGGTGGCAGCACGCTGACGGCACAGGTGCGCAATACCGGCAATGTCATCTGGGACGGCAACACCTACCTGGCCTGGGGCCTGGAACGGCTGGACCAGAGGCGCGGACTGCCCGGCAATATTCCGCCCGGAGGCGTGGCAACGTTCACCATTGAAGTAGAGCCACCGAACCCCGGGGGTACCGGCAGCTGGGTGTACACCTATGTGGCACAGATGGCGACGGGCGGGACAGGGTGGGGGCCGCGGCCGACAGTCAGTATCGGCGTCGAGAACGTCATGGGTGGGTGTTCCGGCCCGTCTGGCCTTGACTGCGAGGTGCCGCGCTGATGTCACTGATCACATTGACTCTCATGGCGATGAATACCGTCATGGTTGCGACCAATTACGAGTATGACGAGCTCGGCAGGGTGATTGCCGAGACCTCCGCCAGCGGCTTGAACGTGCGTTACAGCTACGACGCGGAAGGGCGCGTCACGCAGATCACCGATTCGCAGAACCGGGTGACGAAGATGAGCTATGACCCGCTGGGGCGCATGGTTCAGTCCATCGATGCTGCGAATGGGGCCACCCATTTCTCCTACGATCTCGGCGATCGACTGACGCGGGTCAGTGACCCGCGAGGCTTGACCACTACCTACGAGTACGACGGGTTTGGCCAACTGTGGAAGCAGAACAGCCCAGATACGGGTGTCACTGATCATCAGTACGATGCGAGTGGCTTGCGTATCGCCACCGTCCGGAATGATGGAAGCGTAGTTGGCTACGGATACGATGGCCTGGGCCGCGCGACGAGCGTTACTGCAGAAGGGCAGCAGCAGACATTCAGCTACGACAGCTGCATTGGTGGGAAGGGAAGACTGTGCGCCTCCAGTGCACCAGGGGCGAGCAACAGCTTCGCGTACAACGCCGAAGGGCAAATGACCAGCCGCAAGGATCGCAACACGCTGGGCGGCGCCACGACGGAACAGACCACGTCGTACGCGTTCGATGCCTTGGGGCGGCTTTCGACTCTGACCTATCCCGATGGTGCGGTCGCCCGCTATTCCTATACTTCACTGGGGCAGGCAAAGTCGCTCCAGCTCACCATTGGGGCGACAGCCCACACCGTCATCGCTGATACCACCTACACGGCAATTGGTACCCGAAAGAGCCTTGCACATGGCAATGGGCTTACCCGAACCTACGCACTGGATTCCAGCGGGCGCCTGGAGGCTATGGCAGTAAGGCGACCGGACACCAGCCCGGTGAGTCGCACCAACTACAGCTACAACGCGGACAACGAGATCACCCGCATCGGTGACGATGTCGATGCCAATCGCACCCAGATATTCGGCTACGACGCGCTTAGCCGGCTAACCCAGCTTCAGCGCGCTGGCGCAAGCCACACGCTGGGTTACGATGCGGGCGGAAACTACAATAGCTACCAGACGGGCAATCAGCTCACCACCTACAACATCGATCCGCAGAGCAATCGAATTCAGGGGTACACCGCCCCGGGCGTAAGCCGCAGCTACCAGTTCGATGGCCTCGGAAACCGCATCAGCGAGACTGACGGCGCCAGCACGTCGACATGGACCTATGGGCCATTCAATCGCATGGAGCAGAGCAACATTGGAGGGCTGTCGACCCAGTACCTGCTCAATGCATTTGGACAGCGGGTAGGCAAGCGCAACAGCCAGAGTGCCAGCCTGTATTTCTACCAGGGGCAGAACCAGCTGCTCGCCGAGCAGACCCAGGCTGCGTGGACGAACTACCTGTGGTTTGACGGGGAGCTGGTGGGCATTGCGCGCAGCGGGCAGATAAGCCATGTGCATACCGACCATCTGGGGCGACCAGAGCACGCGACCAACAACAGCCAGCAGATGGTATGGAAGGCGTACAACTACGCGTACGGCAGAAGCGTACTGCAGGACAATATCGGAGGGTTGAACATCGGCTTCCCGGGGCAGTACTACGATGCCGAGAGTGGGCTGTGGTACAACGGATTCCGGGACTACGACGCGACCATTGGGCGCTATGTGCAGAGTGATCCGATTGGGCTCCAAGGGGGAGTCGGCACCTACTCGTATGCGGAAGGAAATCCCATAACCCTCAGGGACGAACTTGGACTTCAGGCCTACTCGCCCGGGATGACCCCCCCCTCTAACGTACCAGGAGGCCCCTGGACATCCGCCCCAGGCCAGCCGCCGGGCTCGTTCTACGGCGCAGGGAAGGGGTCTGAAAAGACATTCTGTAGATACGTCCCTGACGGCAAGAACGGCGGCCCACCTTCTGCTCCGAGAGGCTACTGGAAGACAAAGACCCCCGCTGGCACTTGGAGTCGATTTGACCTGAAGGGAGCTCCGATATCTGCTGCGCAGGCGCATCCCCCTACGCCCGCGATCTCATCATTGCCAGCCATAGCAAGCGGAACACGTCTACTGTCATTAATATTCTTGATGACCTATTCGCCCTCGCTTAATGAATCGGAGAGTAGAACATTACAAATTAGAATGGACGAGGAAGAGGAAGTCCCGAAATATTAAGGTGATGAGCATGAATGAAACCATCTCCAAAGATGAATCAATGAGACTCTGTCTGCGCTTCTTTGAGGATGCGCTGCGTACCGTCGCGAAGCAAGCTGACAGCATTCGTGATGAGTATGAAAATTTTCCTGGCATGGCCTGGGAACTCCGGCAGGAGATTCTTTCAGGTCGCCCACTTATCGATTGGCCTGGGATTTCTGATCATCAACGACGCTTGATAGGCAATGTAGTTGACGCCGCAGATGCTCTCGGAGACAAGGGTGCTCGCGGCGAGACATGGACGGAACTTCTTCATCCATCATGGGATGCGGTACGCGGTGCGTCACTTCTCTATCTATCCAGCATTGACAGGCTCCCGCAGGAGCTATCGGACGACTGACCGCTCGAGATACGCCGACATGCGCCGGCGCACAGCACTACAGCCCGAAAGCGCCGCAACTCTGGTGACCTTAACTCATTGCGTCCCGAGTCGGCAGATCCTCACCCAGGCTCGCCATGAGCATGTGTATACCGATCATCTGGGGTGGCCAGAGCACGCGACCAACAACAGCCAGCAGATGGTATGGAAGGCATACAGCTACGCGTGCGGTAGAAGCGTACTGCAGGACAACATCGGAGGGTTGAACATCGGCTTCCCGGGGCAGTACTACGATGCCGAGAGTGGGCTGTGGTACAACGGATTCCGGGACTACGACGCGACCATTGGGCGCTATGTGCAGAGTGATCCGATTGGGCTGGCGGGCGGAGCTAATGGCTATGCCTACGTCGGAGGCAACCCAATTAGTTTCACGGACAGCAGCGGATTGGCGCGTGACCAGCGCGGCTGCTGGGTAACCCCAACAGAACAGATTTACGTTGACGCCGGAAACTATGGGGTCTACTTCCAGACTGCTTGCGCAGGAGGTGACTCATACGCTTGCCGGGCGAGAGAAGTGGCCTTGAACCAAGGCTTCTTGTCTGGAGTGACCAATACCCGCTTGGCGAGTTCGATCATGGGAATGACGAAGCAGAAGTCATGCCCTGATGCTGAAGCTGATATGCAGAAGAAGATGGAGGCAATTCGTGTGGGACTGGCCAAGGCGCATGCGAGCACCCTGAACAGCGCAGGCGCCAGCTCCAACGCCCCGGTAATGCTCAGCCGTCAGGCGATTGCAAATTTCCATTACTCAGTCTTTGCAGAGAATGGCGCTGGGAAGGTTTTTGGTGGGTCCACATGGGACAAGTACATGGGGTGGTCTGGCGGCATCTTCTATGACTGGTGCCCGTCTCCCAGCTGCCATCCATAACGCGCGATGACGATAAAGACATGAAACAATTACAGCATTCTCGCCCTATGATTCTGGGCGTATTGGCAGGCGCATTGGCCCCTGCCATTATGGCGGCCATTATTCTCTCACTATCATCCGAGCAGGGCTCCATTCCCATATTTCCAGCTGCGCTAATTGCGTTTCTCATTTCAATTACTGCATCGACTTTTATCGGCCTACCGCTTGCTCTTTGGTTGCAATCACAGGGGCGACTAACTCCCTTCCTGCTTTGCATCATTGGGGTGGCAATTGGGGCCATCACGATGGCTGCTTTCAACTTCCATGCGAACTACTGGCCACAGATGCACGACCAATCATTGGCCAGGTGGATCGCATGGAACTCAGCCATGAAGGGCGCGCTATGGGGGGCGATTTTTGGCGCGATCTCATCTTTGGCGTTCTGTTTTGGTGCCGGCGTGAAGCCTAAGGTTCGCCAAGCCTCGCCCTGAACGAAGCACTAGCACAAAAGAAGGTCCGCAGCTGAATGCGACTCACCCCAGCCTACAAAACCTGGCTAATGGTCATTTGTGCCCAGCCGACTGCTCCAGGGCGCCCCAGAGGATTCGGCCGCCCATGACCACCCGCAAATTCGCAAATTTGTTGATCGCATCGGCGCCGCTTCTTTGCGCAGGCTGCGTGGCGCCGAATGAAATTATCACGTCGCACTACGCAACCCGTTCTAACGCGGAGGAAGATGGCGCGTTTGCCAGGGGATGGCTACCTGAGGAGATGCCAGCTTCTGCCGCCAATATCATTGAAGTCCACAGTATAGATTCAAACGAAATGTGGATCAGGTTCTCGTACGCTGGCGAAGACTCAAAATTTTTTGTCAGAAGTTGCGTTCGATCAAGAAGTATGAGTTTCCCAGACTCCAGGCGAACGAAACAAAGTGCGCCATGGTGGCCGCAAGATCTATCAGGCGATGCGCCGCACGAGTTCTACGCATGCAACGCCATGCGACACGCAGGAAATGAAATTTCTGCAGGCGTTGTTGTATTGCCCATACAACGAGAGATCTACTACTGGGTTCGTAACAGATGACCCTCACTCCCTAGTACTACCCACCCTTGCCCTGCCGCTGATCAACGAGCCGGAAGACCCGCCGCGGCTGGATTTCAACAAAATGCATCGCCCGGCGAGGCGGCGGCACCGAGCTAATCACCCCTCCGCACGCCTCCGCAGGCCGACGTATCTGCTACGAAAGCGCCGCCCGCGCATGTAATCGCCACCTCCAAGGACGGCGTGATGGGAACCGCTAACATGCGCTCATCGAGGCTCTGGCTGCGATTGTTAGAGAGGAAATATGCAACCAAGATCGGCTTTCACGTTTTCTTGTCCGAGCTGTGGAGCGCGAGGGCAGAGCTTCCGGGCATTTAGCTCGCTTGAACGGGTTACAAGCACGAAGTGCTCAAGCTGCGGAACCGAACTTGTATCGAAATTTGGAGAGGTAAAGTATGGGCTGTTCTTCCTGTACACGCAGATTGCCGCGGCACCTATTGGAATTTTCCTACTCGCAGGGCTGTTGACTGCGCGCTGGTTTTGGGCGGCTGGAGCCTTGGCTGCAGGAATCTTGTTCGTCTGGCTTCCAGCCATGGCGCTTCATTCAAAAAATGTAACAGTGAAGGTCATTGAAACCAGGCCCAGAAGATATGGGCGCAAGCACCAAAACGACTGACTGGACATCAACTTGGGGAAGTAGCAGGCAACACGGCGGCGATGAGGTCGATCGGCACCTAATGAGGTTTAGCATATCTGGAGCTCGAGGCTGTCGCGGAACAGGAGGGGGCGTTTGTCACCCCCGGATCCGGGCTTTCAAAAGCACCCAACGACTGCCTGTAGCAAACGAAGGGGGAGTGCAGCAAATGAAGATGGGAGTGCCAATTCTCATGGGCGCATTGATGGTCACGGGCTGCACGGCCTTCGGCGGCGATATGATCATTCGGGTGTCTGGATCAGTGCCGCGATCGGGGCTGGAAGATAAGCCGGGGGAGCCGTGCCAACTTGGCATGGTTTCCGCCGAGACCGGTGAGCAGTCGCCAACACGGGACATCCCTGCTAACTTCTCCACAACAATGATGGTTGTTGCCGGGCAGAAGCCGAAATCCTACTACTTTGTGGCCGAATGTGACGATGGCCGCAAGTTTCGCTCGGATGAAGTCTCCATCAGCAGCCGTAGCTCGTACAGCAGGAAATTTGATTTGGGAGCGCTTGTCGAGAGTGATCCTTAGTCCAACGATGATACAGGAGCTACAGGGAATACATTTGGACTGCGAGCCAGCAAGCGCAGCGACCATTGAACGCTACGTGGAGAGTGATTCGGCTAATGAGTGCAACCATCGCGATCATTGCACTGGCAGCAGCCTCTACTGCCATAGGAATGTTTGTACCTCGCCCGTGGGTGCGGCAGATTGCAGTTGCTGTCTTGGCAGCAGTGGCAATCTTTACAGTAGTGTTCTTGATGAATGACATACGAGCACACGGTTCTGAAGCCAAGAGGCTGGGTCGTTCAGCGGAGTACATCGCCGGGATGGTTGAGCGCGATCAGAGAACGATACCGAGGCGAGCTATCATCTTCTTCAGCGTAGCTGGGCTGGCATTGGTTGCGTTGGTCAGTGCGCGAAGAAAGCCGTAATCAACGATAATTAGAAGCGAATAACGCGAGGATCGTTCTGCCAATGCTTGGAAGAGGATTCGGTAAACAAGGGCGTGCAACGCCACTGGTATTGAAGGGGTGATTTTCCGCACTTGCTCGAACGACGCGTACAATAGAGCTAAGGAAGTGCTGCGACCAGGAGGGGGCGGGAAAATGAAAGCCATCGTTTACATGTTGATGGCAGTCGGCGCGATTGCGATCGCATCAGGATGCACATCTTCTACGGAGAGCAATGAGAAATTTCCGGAATTTCCAGTGGCAGAGTCCATCAAGGTATACAGGCTTGACTCAATGCCAGCGAAGTGTATTTGCGCGACTGCCGATTCGGGAAAATCGAGAGAATTGATCTCAATGCTCTCACGGCAATATCCCGCGGGCTGGAGAAGTGCCAAGAAGGTCAGTCTCGCTCCTTTATATCGCATTGTGGCAGGAGATACGGAAATTTTGGTTCTGCGACATGGGCTTGCGATCTCGATGGCGGGCACGAGCTACCGTAAACCGAGCGTGGTCGTTCGTGAACTCAAAACGGGCGAAGCGGACAGTATTCCTAGAATTGCCTGTAGCCAGCTGATCCCTGATTAGCACAGAGTAAGGGATGAGAAGCGGGGCATCCAAGATCCCGCAGCGAGTCTGACAGAGCCTGTTAATGGCGGTCGTCCTTATAGCCAATCTGTGACTCGGACGACTGCTTCTGATCGAGCCCTCCAGCGCACAGGCCGCGAAGAAGGAAGAGCAGGGTGGGGGTGGTGCTTTGCAGGCTGCAGGCTTCCTGGCCCTCTTGAGCGTGGGTGCTGCGGCGGCTCGGCCCCACAACCGCGAGGAGTACGTGCGCAGCCTGAGCTTTGCTGCATGGTCTTGGGCACCTCTGAGCGGTGCACCTGGGCGCGGCATTCACTACTCAGTCGCCAGGAGAGGAATTTGGAAGACGCTTGGGCCGCCTGGGGCCGCAATTAACTACAGAGCGAACTTTAATAAATGCCAATGCCAGAGCAACTGACCCCAGCCAATGTGCTCAGAGTCGTCATGGCTCTGGCTTGTGGAGCCATCCTTGTCTGTCTCGTGCGCGCCATTGCTGAGATGGAATGCCCCGTTCTACGGTTTTCACCAACAGTTCCAGGCTCGCTTTTCCTGTCGCTGGCAATGCTACTCATATACGTGAAATTCAAGATCCTCACTCGAGGAGTGCTGCAGACCTCTCTCCGGCTGGTGAGGATTTCATTTCTATCGGTGGCGGCTATTGAACTCATGGCGATTGGCATAGTGGTCGGCTTTCATGGGGAATGTGAAAGCGTGATTCGGACAATTCCAATCCCGGCGGCACTCATGATCTTCTACACCGGCTCGATCTTTGCGCTTGTCTTCGGGGATGGCTATCTGGGCGTTCTGAGACGAGTCATTCGGCTTGGAGCCAAGCCTGTTGATTTCATGAACGACAGGGCTCTTGGTCATAAGCGGTAGGTCGCCGATAAGCCGTGCTTTGGCTTGCCGGGCTAGGGAGGCTGATGTGCCGACCTGGGATCGAATGCGAGCTGCGGCCGTCAGTCCTGGCCATGGGGCACTCTGGATCTGGAGAATTGACCCGCCCCCGAAAGACCTGGCCAGCGTAAAGTAGAGGCATTGCGCCATTACCCATTCTTGGCTTGACCGTTCTCATTTTTCTCCTGGGACCTTTCATTCCCAGGGGTGAGCGCGGCGGAATGAACGGCAAAGGCGAGTCAGCGACAACGCGCAGCGAGACAGCAGACGAGTCTTCATGGAAGAACGCCCACTCCACCGCCCCGCCAGAACATTCACAAGCAACACGCAAGACAACGCAAGATGGAGATAAAGCCATGAAACAGATACAACATTCGCGGCCGCTGCTTTGGGGCGTCTTGGCAAGCGCATTGGCGCCAATCACTCTGGGCGCCTCAATTCTCTGGGCCTCGCCCGAGCGTCTTCTGATTCCGATATTTCCCGCTACAGTAGCTGTATTTCTTTTCTCCATTGCTGCATCGACTCTCATCGGCCTGCCGATTGCTCTTTGGCTGCGGTCAAAGGGGCGACTAGCGCCGATCCCGCTTTGTATCATCGGGCTGACAATTGGGGCGATCACGATGGCCGCCTTCAACTTCCATGCCAACTACTGGCCACAGATGCACGACCAATCATTGGCCAGGTGGATCGCATGGAACTCAGCCATGAAGGGCGCGCTGTCGGGGGCAATTTTTGGCGCGATCTCGTCGTTGGCGTTCTGTCTTGGTGCTGCCGTGAGGCCCAAGGTTCGTCAGGCCTCGCTCTGAACGAAGCACCCGGACACAACAGGGCCCGGAGCCAAATTCAATTCACCCCTATCTACAACGCCGGGCGAACACGTCTTTGCACTGAATCCGGTTCGACGAAATGCTTCGCCGGCTGGCGCAGCGAACCGAGAAACTCAACCCTCCCGACGCACCCACGGACCGACGTATCGCTCCAACTCGCCATTCCCGACAACACGCTGTAGGGAATGGCAGAGGCGGCAGACCTGCCGCCGCACATTCCTCAATCGCCCTGAACCGATCCGCGACGGCTTCCATGCCTCTTCCTCACGCGACGATCCTCGATGGCAACACGCTGCTGCCGGGGAGCGGCCAGCAGCTCGCGGCGCTCAACCAGGATGTCCATCAACGCACGGATATTCGCCGGCATCTGCGCACGTGACGGCACGTACAGGAAGAAACCCGGGAAAGGCCGGCACCACGGCGCCAGGACACGCACAAGCGCGCCGCTGTCGAGGTGCTCGCGAACACACAGATCAATGTGGCGAACCAGACCCACGCCCTGAAGTGCCGCCCGCAGCATGCTGTCGTCGTCGTTGAACACGGCATTGCCCTGGGGTTCGAACACCAGCTTTCGTCCCTCACCGTCGGGCGGCGCGAAGGTCCAGTGGTCGATGGTGCCGCTGGACGTGAACCGATAGGCCAGGCAGTTGTGCCGGATCAGGTCGGCAGGGCTCTGCGGCACGCCGTGCCGCTCGAAGTAGGCGGGCGAGCCGACAATCGCCATCTCCAGGGGCGGGGTGATGGGGACGGCCACCATGTGCTCATCCAGGCTCTCGCCGAGCCGGATACCGGCTTCCAGCCCATTGGCCACCAGATTGGAAAACCCGTCATCCATGATCAGCTCGAGCCGCAGCTTGGGGTAGCGCGCCAGGAACTCGCCCATATGCGGCTCCAGCAGCAGGCGTGAAGCAATCCGCGAAGAGTTCATCCGGATCACGCCGGAAGGTTCCGCACTTCGCCCAGCCCTTCCACCGCCCGTTCGATGGCGGTCAATGCCGGCTGCAGCACGTCCAGCAGTTGTTGGCCCACCTCGGTGAGCGACATGTTCCGCGTTGTTCGGTGCAGCAGCCTGACATCCAGCTGCTCTTCGAGGGCTTTCAGGTGCTGGGAAAGGGCGGCCCGAGTGATCTCCATCTCCGCGGCCGCCTTGGTGAAGCTGCGGTGCCGGGTGTGATCCCCAGACAGGCAGCTGGCCCTGCATGGAGCAACTTTCATGGCAGTCGGCTAGGATGATGTCGCCGGCATCTGCGCCGGTGGGGCAGGGGGCGCAATGGACATGCAGACAAGGGGCGGAGTCGATTCGCCGGACCAGGCGAAGCAGCAGGAACTGACCTTCCACTGGCTTTACCAGCGGGTGCAGGGGCTGGCTGAGTACAGCATCTTTCCCAAGGCCGGCCGGCTGGAGAGATGGTCGTTCCGCGTGGGCGTACTGGCGGCCGCCATCGGCATTCTCGGCAGCCAGCTGCCTGATCGATGGCTTCCGCTTGCGGCCGCGCTGCTTATGGTCAGGGTATGCCTGGCGCTTGAGATCGGAGGCTTTGTCATCGGCGGATTTCTCGCGGCCCGCCGCGGAATCCGCCAGTTCGTGCAGCCACGCCTGTCGCATGCGCAGGAAATGGATGGCGAATTTGCCCAGTGGCAAGCGGTGATCGCCGAGCTTCGAGGGTTTCCCAGGGTCGAGCGTGAGCGTCGCCTCAAGTACGTCAGCCACCTGCGCACAAGCATGATCGAGCGCATGGGGCTGATCTACGGTGGCCTGCAACGCCTCGGACCATTTCCGCTGCTGATCGCCCTCTACCTGCAGTTCCGGGAGTGGAAATGGGGCGACTGGAGCAGCGCCTTTGATGTTGGCCAACTGGGCGCATTCCTCATCTACGCACTCGTACTGCTCTACCTCACAGGATGGATACTGACCGGGCTGCGCACGCGCCTGGACACTTACGTGGCCCTGCTTGAGGGCTCCACCCACGAACCCGAACCCGCGCAGCCCACCGCCCTGTAGAGCCGGGCCATGCTCGGCTATCCCCCCCGATACGACGACCTCGCAGGTGCATGCGTAGTTGGGTGGGCAGGGCGCCTTACCTTTGCCTGACGTATCAGGTGAATCGTCATGATTGGGCCCGTACAGCTCGCCGGGATGGCCGCGGCAAGGCTCGAACGAAGCAGGTCGCCTCCATGGCCTCCTTCGAATGACGCGGCAATCCCGAACTCCACCACTTCCCCCGATCGTACGTCCTGCACGCCTATGGGAACGTCGCCCTTCATGGCCAGCGAGTAGCCTTGGGGCCAGGCGGCAAGATATTGCGTGCCGCCTGGATCCACGAAGTAGACACAGCCATTGATCGGCCTCAGCTCCCCCCTGAGCAGCCCAGTTGCAAGGACCGCGCTCTGCGCAGGCGAGAGCCTCACAAGTACCAGTGACCGGGCCTCCTTGGCATTTGCCGACAAAGTGGCGGAGGCGCAGGAGGCAATGATCAAGAAAAGGGGAATCGCGAACTTCGCTGAGGACCTGCCAGGCATCATGGACATCTCCCGCCTCCACGCCACAGATGATTACCGATTGTAGAGCCGAGCCATGCTCGGCTATCGCTCTACACCACATCGCGTATCTTCAGGAACGCCGCCCACCAGCCACTGCTGCACCCGATCCATCAGAACAGGCTCCGGAACGCCAGCAGACACCTGCTCCAGGTAGTCCAACGGCTGCAGCTGCCATTGCAGCAGCAGCCGCAACTGCAGAACCTCGGGCGCTCGCTGTTTCGCATCCAGTGACGTCCGCAACAGCGTATGCCGCGAGCGCCTTTCCAGCCACAACAAAGAAACGCCTCTGCAGCGAATCTGGAAAGCGCCGTCTTCGTGCCGTTCGACGAACTGGAACCCCAGCGTTGGCCGCGCTTCCACGAACTGGACCGCTTGGCGACGCAGCTGTGAATAGCGATGGCCGGAGACACTCTCGAACGCGAGAGGAGAGGGCACAGGCGGACTCGGTCACAAAACCTGCGCGACCACCACCGTCGCCAAACACAGCGCCAGGGCGGCCCAGCGGTGCCGCGCCATTCAACCCTCCGGACGCACCCGCGTGCTGGCGTGCGCGACAAGGCCCAGGCCGGCCATGATCAGACCCTCCATTACGCGCGGGCCGACGTATTGCTCCAACTCGCCGTTTTCGCGGGCGCGCTGCGCGGCCAACAGGATCTCCATCACCACGCGCAGGCCCGCCAGCGAGCAGTCGGTGTCCGCCAGCGCGATGCGTCGGCCCGGCATCTGATGGCGTTCTGGCCAGGGCTGGCCATCGGAGGCAGCGCCTGCGCCGATGCTGTGCAGCAGGGCGATGAGGGTGTTGGGGTCCAGAGCGGGGCTCTTCGCCTCAGCGTCGTGGATGGGGTGCGGGGCAGGGGAGTGATGCTGGGTCATGGCAGGGCTCCTTGCGTGCAGGCAGAAGCCGCCACCGATAAAGGTGGCGGACGGTGCATGGTTCGAAACCCCGTGTGTGGATGACCGGGCAGGCTCAAGGCCTCCACGCACCGCCCGCCATAGTCGGCCGACGATTGCCAGCCGGCATCACCCAGAGAGTGATGCCGACTGACAAGCGCTTTTTACGATTGCAAAACCGGGATTTCGACGTCCCGACCACCCGTTTTCGGTGGCGCGGAAAGGAACACGCCCGGTTGTGCGCGATGCCAAGGCATTAGGGCTGATGCCGTCATCACATTCAACGTTTTCAGAATCGTTGTATATGGCGCCATCTGGCTGGAGCCTTGAGGCGCAAGGCTATCGGCAATGTTCGTTGTCGACGCCTGCGGGCTATCGCCATCCGACCGAAGGGATCCCAAACGAGGTGAATGCGACAGGGCGGGCAGGAGGCTGTCAGGCCTCAGTGGCTCTTCAACGCTGCATTGGTCGGCGCCAGCCTGCGGCTTTGTGGCTGCTGCGACGTCTCCGCAAGGAAATGTGCGCCGCCTCGCCCATCAGAGGCGGGCAGTCAGTTCAGGGTGTCCCAGCAGGATCGAGTTGCCACGGTTGGTGGAAGATAAAAGGTAGTGAAGTGCTGAGGTCCACTCCCCGCTCTGACGCCTTTCACGGGCCCGGGTTAACCACTGATGGACTAGGATCTGATCTCTCCCCATCTATCGCTCTGGACGTTTATGGAACCAGTTAGAAGGTACTTGCAGACCCCACCATCGGGCCATGCCATCTTGGTGAGTGGGCCATGGGGCAGTGGCAAATCCTATCAGTGGGACCGGCTCGCGCGTACCCTCGATGCTACCGAGCTGCAGCCAATAACGCTGTCAGTTGCCGGGCTCACCACACAGGAGCAGCTCGAAGGAGCGCTGCTCCAAGCCTCCGTATCTGGACTGGGAAGCGAGGTGATGCGGGAAGTGGCCACCATAGTAGGCCGGGCCCTCTTGAGAACCATAAAGATCGATCCGGCAGACATAAAACTAAAAACTGAGTTTTTATCAGGAAAGACAGTGGTCTGCCTGGACGATGTCGAGAGGTTTGGGGGAGACTTCTCCGTGCTCTTCGGCTTCATCGTCTACTTGCTAGATCGAGGGAAGATCCACTGCGTGCTCCTCGCGGACGAGGACAGGGCTAAAGAAAAGTTCACGCCAGATTTCGGAAAGTACAAGGAGCGCATTGTTGGTCGCACCGTGACGATCACACCCGATGTCGCCGCATTCTGCACTCAGACCATCAATGGCCTGGGCGATCCTATTGCCCGCGAATGGCTATCGCGTCATCGACAGTACATCGAAGAACTGATGGCCCAGTGCGGCGTCTCAAACCTCAGAACTGTCCGCTACTTCATCACTGAAGCCGCCTCGCTGATCAGCGATATGCGACCGATTGAACAAAGTGACATAAGGCCTCTGCTGAGCGCCGCATGTTTCTGGATAGTCTCCACAAGCCGCGATGCTTCCCAGCGCGAAACCGCTGCCACCGCATTTCGAATTGGCGGGATGTCATTAGCTATCCAGATGCACCTCAATCGAAGCGGTGGATCGTCAGGAGGCGATGACGTTGTCAATCGAGCGTCAAAATTGGTTCAGGAATACGGGTTGGAAGCGCAGGCGGCCACTTGGCCACAATCAGCTGCATTTGCGGCGATGGTCAAGGGGCGCGAAGTGGACATGGCGCTGATCGCGGAGGACTTCTCGTTGCATGCCTATGAATCCGGCTCAAAGGCACGCGAAGTCCAGCTGCAGTTGAGCGGATATCGCCAGATGACAGACCCGGAGCTCCAATCGGCCATTTACGAGGCAATCACCGTCCTCGAGATTGGTGTAGAGGGTGATCTCGTTGAGCTGCTCGAGCTCTATCGTACGTTGCGACATTTCCGGCAGCTGGGATTCATCGCGCAATCGGAGGAAAACTACGAGCACATGATGCGCACTGCTTTCTCGAGCTACGATCCGACGCGCCTAACATGTGACAAAGCAACCCTGGAGTTCATGCTGGAGCATCAAGATGCGACCAGTCTTCCGATCTGGAGCATCGTCGACACCCTCTCAAAGGCTATCGAAGCTCGGGAGGATTCAGCTCGAAAGGAAGAATTCCTGGCTCAGCTGGTCGATCCGACAGTCCCGGTCCCTGGTCTTATCGAGTCCCGAGGGTTATTTGATGGCCTCGACCCCCAAACGTACGCCACCGAACTGATCGCCCGCGCGCCAATAAGCACTGAACGGCTCTCAAAGGCGATCCAAAAGTCGTACCAGGTTTCCAACGTTAAGTCATTCCTTGAGAAGGATGCGAACTTCTACGACTCGGTGGCGAGAATTCTGAGGAAGGATCTAAAGCTGGACGTGCCGCGTACCATCGCTCAAGTATCAGTGCTTTCCGTCGCAGATCAGCTGTCTTCCCTGGCTGACAAGGTGAGGTGAGATGACGCCGTCATATTTCTAGCTAATCGAGCGACCTATCACGCGGCAAGTCGAAGGTCTCGCTATGGGCAATGGTCAGAGTGAGGATTGGGAACGCATTTCTACGTCTACGTCGCAGCCAATAGCGGGGTGGAGCCATGAGCGCAGAGCCCTGTAGCGCCAAGACGCCAATCAAAAGGATAGTGGTAAAGCACCCCAAACCAAAATTGAGAAGGTTGCTGTTCCAGAACCCTGAGGCGAATCCGACCGGTGCCAGAGCAGGTAGCGAAGACCAGGTGCTTCTGCGGCGGGATCCTGCGCCCTGCCCAAAGTACGCAGGTGGCAGATCGTAACTGCCCGCTACATCTAAGATGGTGTTTACCAAAGCATTCCAGTCCGCTGGCGAGTTCAATGTGGAGTTGGGGGTGAACTCGCGACCCACGCCGACAGGTCCGACGTCGGGCAAGTGCAGCGATTCCGACCGGCAGCATGCCGTAAACAGCGCCCCCAATGTCTGGCTGAATTCGGCATCTTTGATTGCGGGCGCGACCATCCAAGGTTGCTTCTGGGATCCCTTAGGACAAACGGCGGTGTACCATGCCTGCGCAAGAACGTCTCGAGTAGGAGAATCGCGGGTCACCACGTTACGCAGCAGAGGGTGAAAGTTCTTACCTGTCGCCTTGAGCTCAACGATTCTCGGCCACTGCGACAGGATTGCGAATTGGTTGATTGTGCTTTTCCCCGAAGTCACCGGAACAGGTGGGATCACCATCGAAGGCGACTGCTTCACCTCCAAAATGCAAGCGCGAGAGGATACATGGCCTGCCGGATCAAAGTGATTGACTACAAGCATCATGTCACCAAGTTCGGCACCGGGACTATCCGCCTTCAGCTTAGCGATCGGCCGCTTATCAATCCACGCAATGTCCGCGCTCGCACGACTCGCTGGATCAATGCCCCTAAGAAGCGCTTCTCGATAGCTCTTCAAGGCCGCATCCGTGAACAGCTCGGCCAAGTTGGCAAGCTCTCCGGACCCCTTCGTTCTATCGTAAGCTCGTTGAAAGATCAGATCAAAATCAGCCTTCATCGCCGCGGCGTCGGTCGACCACATGCTTCGCTCCTTGAAGTGACACCAGGACTAGACGCGGGCAGTCTGCATCCGCCCGCAGAAAGTATCACGTTGCACGACAATGTTGGAGGGCCGAGCCAAGCTCAATGCGCAGCAATGGGCCCGAACGAGCGGGGCAGAATTAGCGAGCGGGTGGAGCCAAGGAAGGCAGCAATAGTCCAATACAACATTTCACACAATGCATATCGCAATGAGCGCTCTCAAATCCTAAGACGGCCGCCTGCACCTAGTGAGGCGGGGCGAAACCTACATACAGACACACTGCTATCGGGGTTACTGCGAGCTTTCACCATATAACCTTCTCTTCCCGGCTAATGGCTCAAGCTTCGCCAAATACACCTAGCGCGCGAGCAAGCGCCCCCCGTAAGACCGGCCAGAGTTGCGAAAATCACAGCATCAGGGTGTGAAACGCCCTTCCTATAACTGCTGATCGCAGGCGAGCAAGCCGAGTCGCGGGGTTAAGTCCTTGTCATAGCTAACGCCACAGACTTCTTTTGCTTGGTGCAGCAGGGAATTGACGTCCATCAGATTCAAGACCCTTTATTTTTGAATTCAAGGGCATTGAATCACACTTGAAATGTAAGAGCCTTGAACCTCAACTCATCAAGAGCATTTGAAGCGCGCCCAGATGCGGGAGATGGGCGGGCAAATGGGAACGCTTCAGCAGGCAGAGGGCTCACGTGACGATCTTCAACCTAGTCGCCGGTGAGCTCTCGATCTTCTTTGGCCAGGCGAGTTCCACGCGATGCAATGAGGGTATCCAAAGGATGCCTTTCCAGCACAAGCAAAGCTTCCATGCGCTCAACAGCGGATATGGCAATCGAAGCCACGTCGCGAATCTCCATAGCAATGAGTTCGTCATTCAAAGCATCCATAGAAGTGACTGGTCGGCAATGATGATCCTCGTACCGAGCAACTAATGAGTACCGCATGGAGAGTTCCCGGAGGCATCGCCTTATCCAGCAAGTCCTGGCGTGATGCATCACGAAAATTGCAGCCCATTGGAGTAGAGCTAGGCTTGCGGACGCGCATGCGAGCCAAGGGTAGGTGATTGGGTTCGGCTCAGCTTGCGCGCAGATGCAAAGCTGCCGACGCGAGGAAGCAGCGGCCAGACATGTGGAGATGAACTTCTATGAAAAGTTGCCGGCCTGGCGATACCGGTCAAGAGCCGGAGCCACTGCTAAGCGGAGCCCACGAACCGGATTAGGCAATGTACAGAATTTCGCATAATGTATAGACGGTGGACTTATCAAAGCCCGTGATGGCGGCCTGAGCCTTGTGGGGCAGGGCGAATCCAACAGCCAGGCACAGTGCCATTGCGGTGGCAGCGAGCTTGCGCCATACGGCCTTCTCTTCCCGGCTTATGGCACGCGCCTCACCGACAACTCCCAACACACGGGCCAACGGAATTCCGCTCAATCCGGCGATGGTTGCACAGACGACAGGATCCGGTAGCGCCCTTGCGTGCCTGTAGTTGCTGATTGCTGAGCGGCCTACGCCAAGGGCTGCCGCCAGCTGATTATCGCTGCTTACCCCGGCTGCGACCTTACACGCGTCCAGCAGCGAATTGATGTCTTGCATGTTCATGCCCCTTGACAGGCTGTGTTCAAGGGGAATATACAGGCACCCGATGTTCATTGACCTTGAACATCCCCGCCACCGGCACCCCAAGGCCGCTGGCGGTTTCTTCTGGTTGGCAGGGGAGGGCGCAGTGAACGGAAAGATTGCCTTAGACGGGTGGAATTCGGCCCGCAGCCTCATCGAGGGCAATTCCAAGCGAGTCAAGGTCCTTGATCGTTCGACGAACGGAAGGCCAATTGGAGTCTTTCATCGTGGCGATTTTAGCGTTGCCCTTCGATGCCTTGACACGATCAAGAAAGCTGCGACCTTCCTGCTCCAGGAGCACCGTAAGAGTGGACAGCCTGATCTTCAACTCAACGTCGCCCTCGCTCAGGTAGCGCCAAGCCTCGTCATCAAGCGGGATCAGCTTGAGAAGCAACAGAGCCCCCTCTGCCACCCCCTCGGCGGCGCCTGTGGTCAGTCCGCCCTCTATATCTTTCTCAGCCATCTCCGCAACCTTGAATGGTCGACGAACAATCTTCGCCCACTCGCGAATGGCTTGGACTCGACCGGCGTGCATATACAGGTCTCTTCGCTCCCCCTGCTGCAGTTCACTCGCTCTAAGCAAATGGGCTTCACGCGCGTACTTCCATGCACCGTAGCCGATAACCCATGTACCTGCTGCGGCAGCCCAATCTGCGGCATTGCCCGCCTCGAAGCACTTCAGGGGGATCTCGCTCCCGAGCAGTGCAACGCCGGCGATCACCACGCCAAGCAAGAAGCCGGAGAAGAAAAGGAAGGTTATCGAGGACTGGTTCAGCCCAAGCTTGATCTCGATCTTCATGCCACCCCCTGTGGCACATATGTAGTGAGAGGGATTTTGCCATGACGGAGCCCGCACTGGCCTTCGTGCTGCTGGCGGCCATCGTGGCCGTTTCGATTGGCAGCGCCAAACTCGTTTCGTGGTGCCTCGACCGGCGTGGGGAGTCCGCCCGTCACAGTGCACGCGAAGCGGATTTCATCGCCCAGGCACGCGCCGAACTGGCCGTCACAGACTGGACCGCTGAGGAAGAAGCCGCGTTCCAAGCAGTGCGATCGCAGCAAGGCAAGCATTTGCGCGCACTTCGCCCGGAATTCCGGCAACTGTTTGAGGAGACTCACCGTGCGTAAGTCCGATTGGTGGGTTCTTCCGTTCGTCCTCTTCATGGTCTGCGGGGCAGCGCTTGGCTTCTGGATTGGCACCGCGTTCGCTGCTGACTGGAACGCGGTCGCTGCCGAGCGCGGCGAAATTCGCAATGCCTGCATCGCCGGTAACGACCGCGCCTGCCGCATGTACGAGGTCGAATATGGCCGTTGATCAGGCCTGCGAGTTCCTCCGCGATCCCTTTGTTGTCGCCCTCATCGGCGGCGTGCTGCTTACCGGCCTGTATTGGTCGCTGGTGTTCGTGCTGCGTGGAAAGGGGGCAGGCAATGGCCGTTGATCGCGCTCGTTTCAGGATGGCTGTGGAGGGTGGGGCAGGGGGCTTTTCCCCGCTTTCGCCCGGTGAAAAGGGGCAGCGGGCGGCGGCGGAGATTGGCCCGGGGAGTAACACGGGCCAAAAGGGTCAGCAGGACGCAATCATTGACTACCTGACCATTGTGGTCCCGCTCTCCGCCCTTGAAGAAGTGAACTGCAAGAAGCTGGACCTCTTGCTGTTCCGCATCTTCGGCTTCCGTGGCGAAGTGGTTGCCGGTGCGATTCGTGAGAAGAACTGGAACTTCTACGAGCAGTCGGCGGTGCTGATTGACCGGGAAAATGAGGTGGTCGGCCGTGTCGGCATCGGCGGCAAGAAAAGCACCGTCTGCCTGAGCCTGACCGGCATGGGTTGCAAGTGGGTCCGCAACTGGGCTCAGGTCTACAAGCAGTGCTCCATGCTCGACGCCAAGATTACCCGCGTTGACTGCGCGCACGACGACTACGAAGGCGAACGCCTGGACGTGCATGCGCTCCGCGAGGTTGCCGCACGGGGCGGCTTTACCGAAGGCGGTTGCCCTCCGCGTCACCGCTTCATTTCCGATGAGGGCCATAACACCGGCTGCACGCTGTACGTCGGCGGCAAAGGCCACAAGGAACTGTGCGTGTACGAGAAGGGCAAGGCCGAGGGCCTGCCGTCCTCGCGCTGGGTGCGCGCGGAAGTGCGCCTGTATGGCAAGCACATGGAAATCCCGCTGGATGTGCTGTTGAACCCCGGTGCGTACCTGCGCGGTTCCTACAGCGCGCTGCAGGATCTCATCAAGGGTGTGTGCACACGGCTGCGCACGATCCGCAAGCACGTCGAAGTTTCTGCCGAGGCAATGGTGCTCTGGATGGAGCGTCAGGTAGGCCCGGCTCTCAGTGTTCTGCATGGAGCGTTCGGTGATTCGTTCACCGAATTCCTGCTGGCTCGCGTCGTCCGTGACGGTCACCCCGGACGTTTTCGCGGCATTTCCAAGGGTGAACCACTCCATCGCTATGTGAGAGAAGAACTATGCCTATCTGCCGCGTGAAGTCTGCCGCCGTCGAAGAACGGCACAACAGCAAGACCAACACCATCAACCGCTCGCAGACGGTTGGTCTGGACCTGGGCAACGGCTTCGAACTGCCATTCCGTGTTGGCCTCGGCTCGCGCCCGCCGTACACCCCGGGTGAGTACGACATTGACCCGCAGTCCTTCGCACTGAGCCAGTACGGAGATCTGGTGTTGAAGCGCTACGTGGACCTCGTTCCGCTTTCGGCCAAGCCGTTGCCAGTGGCGCCGAAGGCCTAAACCATGGGCCTCTGCGTTGTCTTCGGGGAAGACGGAAAGCTGATCCCAACCGGTCAGCCCGTTGATCAGTGTGCGGGGTATGTGCTGATGAGCAGCGCAGAGGCATCCATGGTGACCGTCATCGCGGACGCCTTCCAGCCACCAAGCAAAGAGCAGCTGGCGGTATGGGCAGGCGGTCCGTTCGGCCTCCTTCTTTTCCTCTTCGTCGCCGGTCGGATTGCCGGTTCCGTGGCGACGTTCTTCGACAAAAACCGGTAACCCAACCACTCATGAAAGGAGTTTCACCATGGATTACGAAAGCATCCTCAGCGGCCTGTCGGTGGCCGGTGCACTGACCGCCTTCGCAGGTGCCGCCGCGCTGATCGCGCTGGTCGGCTTCGGCAAGTGGGCAGCCAAGAAGGTGGCCGGATTCTTCGGCGGCTGATCGCAAGGGCAGGGTGGGGCAGGGTTACCTGCCCCTTTTTATTGGAGGCGTTATGGCCTTTGACAGCATCCTTGCAAACATCCGCCCACAGCTGGTGGTCATGGCGATCTGTGGAGCAGCCGCAATCGCGGCGCAGATCGAATTCGCACTGTGGGCCGCGCCGAAGGTGGCGCGATTCTTCATCGCGAGGGGAATGCGATGATTTGGTGCCTATTCGCGGGGCTGTTGAGCGCGCTGTCTGGGGTCGTGGCGTGTATGGGGCTGGACGCATGATTCGCGCCCTGGCGCTCTCACTTTTTGTGCCTTTCGCCCTGATGGCATCGGAGGCCGCATTCGCTCAGGCTGCGGTCAATTGCAGCCCAAACTATCCTCCCGACGCAGACAACTGCGCCGACGAGGGTAGCGCGTTTGCCGCAGCCTCTTCCTCTGCCGCCATGGCTAAGTCAAAAGCTGATAGGCCAACGCAGACGTATCAGTATTGCTACGTCGCCACTGAGACTGTCTCGGGCAGCACTATGCGCGTTCGATTTCGGATGGCCGTCAATAGCTGCACTTCGGGAACAAACGTAACGACGATTACGCGCATCTTCCCTGTAAGTGCACGGTGCACTTCACGTGCGGAAGAGTTCGGCTGGCAAGGCGGCGAGACGGCAGCTAGCGTAAATGTCTGCCACAACGGGTGCATGTACACCAGCTCGCTCGATCCCAAGGGCACCGCAGGTGTGTCCTTCACGTCCACGGGTGGGACTTGCACCGAAGCGGATGCCCCTGCGCCGACGCCTGCGGGTGACGATGGCGATCCGGGGGAAGGGGGTGGCGGTGACGGCGGCGGTAGTGATCCGGGCGGCGGCGATGGTGGTGGCGACAACGGCGGCGGTGATGGTGATGGCGGTGGAAACAACCCCGGCGGAGGTGATGGCGGGAGCGGCGGGGGAGATGGCGATGGCGATGGCGACGGAGACGGAGATGGGGACGGTGATGGTGATGGCGGCGGTCCCGGCCCGGGGCCAGGTCCCGGTGAAGGCGACGGAGATGGTCCCGGCGAGGTCGGTAGCGACGGCGGCCCCCTGTACGAGCGGGACAAGAACCTGACACTGGACAAGGTGTTCAACGACTTCAAGCAGCAGGCCGAGAAGCTGCCGATCATCCAAGCGACGAAGTCGTTCTTCACCGTCAGTGTTGGCGGCAGCTGCCCCGTTTTCACGCTACCGGCGTCGCAGTACTGGGACACGATGACCTTCGATCTTCACTGCTACGGCGTCATCTATCAGTCATTCCTGCTGATGGGCTGGGTACTGCTCGCTATCGCGGCATTTATGGCCGCAAAGATCGCGCTGACATGATGAATTTTCTCGCCTTCCTGATGCCGCACGCCGGGTGGCTGACGGACCTCACGCAATGGCTGCTGCGGCAGATACAACGCTTCTGGGACGCGCTTGTCGCGTTCTTCAATGACCTGCTCATCCTCGCCATTCAGACGATGCTGGCGTTGATGATCAAGATGATTGGCGCTCTGCCGGTCCCGGATGTTTTGAAGAACTACAGCATCGGCACGCTGCTTGGAAATGCGGGCAGCACCGTGGGGTGGTTCGTGCAGACATTCAAGCTTGGCGAGTGCTTGGCGCTCATCGGTTCTGCCGTCGCGTTCCGGATTCTGCGCAAGGTCATGACTATGGGGAAATGGTGACATGCTGGTTTTCAATGAAGGCGTTCCGCGTGCTGGGAAGAGCTATGACGCGGTCAAGAATCACATCCTGCCGACGATCAAGAAGGGGCGACGGGTGTTCGCGCGTCTCAATGGCCTCAACCATGAGCGAATCGCTGAATACCTGGGCATGCCCGTCGATGAGGTCTACCAGCTGCTCACGCTGGTAGACACGAAGGACGTGGCTGCGACGTTCGCTTGCTACAAGGATGATGTGACCGGCCAGTGGTGCATTCCGGATCAGTTCAAAGACTCGCTATGCGTCATTGACGAAGTGCATGAGTTCTACGTTGCACAGCGGCAGCCATTGCCCGATGCGGTGGAGAATTTCTGGGCGCTGCTTGGTCAGAACGGCGGCGATGCTGTCATCATGACCCAGTGGATCAACCGCGTTCATCAGGCCGTGCGTGCGCGCATCGAGCGCAAGAACGTTTTCCAGAAGCTCACCGCTGTAGGCATGAAGAACCGCTACCGCGTGACCTTCTTCCACACCACCTCGCCGGGCAAGTATGAGCGGGTAGGGGGCAAGACCGAGAAGTACGATCACGCGATCTATCCGCTCTATCACGGGTACGCCGTGGGTGCTGAGAATACCGAGGTCTATGAAGAAGGCGGCACCAACGTTTGGAAGGCGCTTGCGCTCAAGGGCGGCGTCATGGGTGTGGTCGGCATCGTCGGCGCCGTGGCCTTCATCGGCTTCTTCCTGAGCGGCGGCGGACTGGTGCCGGAGGAAGAAAAGGCGAAGGAAAAGCAGCTGCACGGCGTCACCGCCGCGGCACCGGCAGATCAAAGCACGATTCCGAATCTGCCGGGTGTACCCAATCCCAAGGCCGCGCCCGATCCTATCGACGCGTTGACGCCGGAACAGCGGTATGTGGCGCAGCTGTCGAAAGCGAACCGTATTCGGCTGGCGCTCACGGCTGTCTTTGGCGATCGTCAGGTCGGCATGATCGAGTGGGTGGACAGCAGTAACAACACGGTCGATCAGCTCACGTTTGACGCATTGGTCGCGCTGGGGTTCCGGGTGCGGGTGTTCGCCTATGGCGCCAACATCAGTGCCGACAACTACAAGTTGGTCGCTACACCTTGGCCGCGCCAAGCGCCGCGACGGGAGGAAGATCCGACGCTCTACCGCCTGGACAAGCCGGACGCTGGCACCGGCATTGCGACCGCAGGGAGTGAGGCCGGTGCTGGCGTCCGGGTCGTCAGCACACAAGGGGCGGTTTCCACTGCCGGAGGCACGCTGATTCGGGTGGGTGAGCGCCCTATGGGGACGTTCCCGGAATCGAAGCCATACCCACCCAGCTTCTGAGACGTGATGCGTCACGCAAATTGACGGTATGGAGTACCATCCCTCCAATCTGGAGGGGAATATGGACATTCGACTTGGGGCGATGTGTGCATTGCTGGTCATGACCAGCGCAGCGTCAGCACAGCAGATTCACTCAGCGAGGGGGCCAGCGCCAAAGCCAATTCCGGCAGCGCCCAAGGCCGCGCATAACTCGATGGCGAAGACGACAACGCCATTCAACTGTGAACAGTACCGCTGGCCGAACCATCCTCACCCGGGCATGAAGCCGCTCTGTGATGGGCTTGAGGCCAATGCACTACAGCGGGAGTCCAGCCAGGCGGGACGTCCTAAGCCATCGACCGAGGTCGTTGCACTACCTGCAATGGGCACTGATGCAGCCGAACGCTCAAATATGGCCTGCATAGGTGGTCAGGCGATGAGAAAGCTACCGAACGGATGGGAGCAACTACGAAATGCCAAAGGCGATTGGCTACGTTGTCGAGAGGGGTAGATCGTGGCACTCGGAAGACCGTCTTTGTGTAGAGGTTCCTCCCGTATCGTTCTGCTCATAGGGCGATACGCCGTCAAGTTCCCTCGCGTCTCCGGCCTGCGTCGGGTTACACAAGGATTGCGTTGCAATCAAGCCGAGGTCGATGCTTGGAAGGAACAGCGCTACCCGAACCTTTGCCCCATACTGTGGTCGTCACCTGGGCCATTACTGGTTGTAATGCCTCGCGCACGCAGCATGTCGGACAGTGAATTCGACGCATGGTTCGAATCAGACGATTGGCCGCACTTTGTTGGAGACGCCACGCCCTACGAGTTGAAGAGTGCTGATGCAGGCGTTCTTCCGGATGGACGGCGCGTAATGGTCGACTATGGCCTAGCTGGTTACCGATGAATCGGGGTGTAGGGGCAGCGCCCCTACGGTGGCGCCTCACACGCGCTGGCGGGGCCTCGGCCCACGACTCATGTAGACAACATTGGACGCCCCGGCGTCGGAACCGGGATCGCCCACGCTGAACCGCCGTTCTCGGCGAACTCTGAGGGCTTCGGCTAGGTAGATAACACTAGATTTCGCCGTAGTTGACGCCCTCGGGGCAGCTGCAGCCCGGGGAGCTGCCTCAGCCATCATCAGGCGCCATTCGCGCGCAATGTTGCAGGTCAGGGACCACCAGGCCATGTCGCATGGCTCCAGCTGATGACCTTCGGGCGTGAACATGTGTCCACCTTGGAATCCGAAGCCGGCCCAAGGGCCGGTTAGATCTATGCGGTCGTGGGGATCCATCTTGATCATGCTGCGAGCTCGTCCTTGTCGGGGGAACGGACAGGCAGGCAAGAGCCGAGCCAGAGCCGCAGCCATTGCCAAGCAGAACCGACGAAAGCGGCCCAGCGACCTAGCCAGCGCCGGCTACGCTGTATTTCGCATAATGTATATTATGTTCGGAGCATCTGGGCCAGACTGGCACGGAGCTTGCCTCGGCCTTTGGCCCTGCTGTGGCATGGAGCCTAATTGTGCGTGATCGCAACCTAACCGGCCCTTGGGCCGGTTTTTCGTTTAAGGGTGGCCGACTGGTCACCCCAGAGGGCCGCGAGCTGGAACCGCAGGATCTTGCGTGGCTGTCCCTGCTGGCCGCACAGGCACAGGAATGGCGCCGGATGATGGAGATTGCGCGAGGCGGCCAGAAGCGGCCATTCGGGCGTGCGGGCATCGTTGACCTGGCCGAGGTTGCACATCGGCGGGCAAAGCGGTCTTCCAAGGTGATGGCCGGTCCTGACGCCGATCCAGTTGCGGGTGTCCTGCCGGTGCCGGGGCCGAGACGTCGCCAGCGCGTGTGAAGCGCCTCCGTAGGGGCGCCGCCCCTACACCCCGTAGAATGGCCGCCGAATCACCTGGGGGTGCCATAGATGGCGAATTCGACGGGCTTGGTGTGGAAGGTGGCGTTAGGGGTCTTCGTGGGCGGCAGCGCTCTACTGCTTGCCACATGCGGTGTCCTGGGGATTGCAGGACACGCAGCGATGAAAGAACAAGAGCGTGCTGGCGAGGCCCTAGCCCGCCAGATGTATCCGGAAGTCCCAATGGCCGAGGTGCGAAACAGGCGCGAGGCAGCAGAACGAGCAGCAAGGCCCAAGGAGCTTGCACCGGGTCACCGCTGCATCAACGGGCAGACCTTCCGTAGAGTTGAGAATGGCTGGGCGCAGGTGTCTTCGACCTGCACCCGTGATGCGTCACGTTAGAAGCTTGCCGGGTATGGTGGCGATTCCGGGAACGTGCCCATAGGTCGCTTACCAACCTCAACGAGCGCGTGCGGCGACGGCTCAGGCGAACCCGAGGGCTCGGACCGAGCAGCGCTCCGAGCCGAATCATCCCGGTGCGACTCGGCCTCTTGACGAGGTGCGCGATACGGGTTGTAGGCCGGGCCATCGCGTGCGATCGCAATGCATACCGGGATAGAAATCTTGGCCTTCGTGCCCTGCTCCGTTACGCACGTGCACGTTGTGTCCTGCTCGGTGGTACCAGATGCCATGCAATACAACTCGGGCTGCGATTGAACACTGCGATCATCGAAGGCGGGTGCCGACCACGGCTGATACTCAATCCGCGGCTTGTGACGTTCGATGTACTCCTCACGGGTGAGGGGCCGTGCCGCCGGCACGCCCGCGCCCAGGGGCGCCAGGGCTCCAGCCGCCGGCAAAGCACCGGCCCCCTGATCCACCTTCTTTGGTACCGGTGGCGGTTTGATGATAAACGCATAGATCATCCAGACGCCAAGGACTAGCGCAATGGTGACGGAAAGCGCCTGCCACACCTTCTTAGGCACCTTGAATTTGTGGCTGGCCGTGTGCAGCGTCGCACTGCGATAGCGGCTGTACAGTGTCTTGGGGTAAGCCCAGATTTCCTCTTCGGCCTTGTCGCGCACCTTCTCATCGTACGGGTCACTTTGAACACGCGACCACGTAAGGACGCCTGCCCGCTGCATGCCGAACGAACGATTCATGTGCGTGTGCGAACCGATGAGAGTGCGCACCTGATGGTGAATCTTGTTCGGCCATTGCGTGACGAACACAAGATCGAAGCCCCGATGACGATGCGTGGACATAGCACGGATGCGAGGATCATCGGATTCCCCTGGCTTGCCGGTAGACGGAAACAGCTTCCCGTAACGCTCAAGCCCCTGCGTGTTGCCATCAGAATGGGCTTCGTCGTAGATCACGAAAGAGCCGTCAGGCAACTGCGTCCAGTCATTGTGATCGGGCAGCCTCTCCATCCACGGGAAGGCGTCTGCGCCCTCCTCTACTGTGGCGCCCGCGATATTGGTGAAGAATCGGCGCGGCTGCGCCTTGCCATCCTTCACCTGCTGCTGATTCTGCTCGTAGAACTCCAGCGCCATCGACATGGCACGTAGGGTCTTGCCATTACCGGGTTGCCCCGAGATTAGATACATCATTTGGAAGCTGCCTTCTGCACGGCCACTTTGCCTGCGTCAATGACCACCTTGGTCACGATTGCAGAACCGATCATGGTGATGGCCTCCCCTGCCCCAGCCATAAGCATCACATTGGCAAGATCAGCAGCGATGCCCGACCACTTTTGAGTGATGAGGTTCAGCGCGCCCTTCACAAGCGGCAATAGCGCTGCGCCTGTTGCCAAGCCAAGACCCGCGCCGGTCAGGACGCGAGCAAGAGAGTTGCCCAGGAGTTGAGTAAGAAATGCGGCGAGCCACGGCATTATTTGCGTACTCCCGAGACGATGTAAGCAGCCGCAAGCGCGGCACAGGCGATGACCAAGCCCCTGATCATCTGCGCGAAATCACAGAGGGGCTTGAACTCGAAGCTGACAGATGTGGAAACAGACCCGACACCGACAGTAATGGTCTTCGCAGCGGGACAAGAACCACCGCCGAGACCGCTTGACCACTGCCCGAGATAGCTGCTCGGGATGGGCGGATCTGCATAGGGCATCGGGATGTCGCCAGGATACGTTGGGTTCTCCGGAAGGCTGGGGTTCTCGCCATCACCATCGCCGTCACCGTCGCCATCCCCTCCGCCGTCGCTATCGCCGTCGCCATCGCCGTCACCATCGCCGCCACCCTCTCCGTTGCCCCCGCCGTCACCACCACCATCGCCGTCACCCCCTCCGCCATCACCGCCTCCGTCGCCGCCTCCGGTTTCGCTGCCACCACCTCCCCCATCGTCGCCACCGCCGTCGCCAGCAGGCGTTGGCGCTGGCGCGTCGGATTCCGTGCAAGTGCTACCGGTAGGGAAGTAGCCAAAGCCTGCGGCCCCCTCAGGGTCAAGTGAGCTGGTATACATGCAGCCCTTGTGACAGACATTCACACTGGCCGCTGTCTGTCCACCCTGCCAACCGAGTTCATAAGGGCGTGAGCTGCACCGTGCGCTTGCAGGGAAGATGCGCGTAATCGTGGTTACGTTGGTTCCCGAAGTGCAGCTATTGACGGCCATCCGAAATCGAACGCGCATAGTGCTGCCCGATACAGTCTCAGTGGCAACGTAGCAGTACTGATAGGTCTGCGTTGGCCTATCAGCTTTTGACTTAGCCATCGCGGCAGAGGAAGAAGCTGCTGCATACGCGCTGCCTTCGTCAGCGCAATTGTCTGCATCCGGGGGGTAGTTCGGACTGCACGCCGGGGCGGATTGCGCTATCGCACTCCCAGCCATAAGCCATGAGGCAGCGAGTAGTAGCTGCACGATGATCCGCATATTAATCCCCGAACGCGATGTACAAAGCTGCACTACCAACGCACAGAACGAATAGACCGAGCATCACATTCCCCATAGAAAGGGGCCGGATTGCCCGGCCCCGTGTTACCGCGATCAACCGAAGATCGCGCCCTTGATCCACTTGAAGCCGACCGAGATTGCAGCCGGCGCCAGCTTGGCGGCGCCGATCGTGCCCAGGACAGCGGCCAGACCGGCCAGAACGGTGAGAGCGGCAGATGCGTCGAGATCCATAGTGTTCCCCTTGCGTTAGTTTCGGATGGTTCTGCCTATTTGCTTGTATGCCCATGCCACGGCGAAACACACCGCAACCATGGACAAGATTCCCGACACCTCGGCAGTGGTAAGTGCGGGAATATCGGTGCGCGGCACGAATCCAGCCTGCTCACAGGTGCCGGTCTGCTCGTTGAATTGCAGGCATTCGTAGACGTACCGCGCCATGACTTAGCCCTTGGCTGAGACGGTCGCGGTTGCGGTCGCAGCGGGTGCGACAGGAACCAGCACAAGGCGACGACCGACGATCAGATCACCGTACTGGCCCACGTTGAAGCTCGATGCGTCCACTTGATACTCGCCAGCCGGATACGGGGCCTGTGCATCATCCAGACCGAGACGGAACGGGTGCGGGAAATCCTCACCGTCCTTCATGATCGCGGCGGACTGCTCGCGGAAAACCATAGTGCTGCCATCCTTGCGCTTGATCTGGCGCGGGGTGACGGTGGCGGTGCGGATGATGATCTTGCTCATGCGGGTATCTCCAATTTCCATACGATGATCCGGCCCCGGTCGGTGATCACTTTCCACGGCGAGGGCCAGAAGTCGCCGGTGAGTTTGTCCACATAGCCGCCCAGGGCTTTGCGGATATCGGCCAGTACGCCGAGTGCGTCACGCGCTGCTTTTGGTGCTTTCCACCACCGCAGTTCACGCTTGGATTCTGTGTTCAGCCCACCGATCGCATGCGTACGAAAGCCCTTGGGGAACGACGCAAGCATGTCGGGGGAAAATTTGCTGGCGTACTTCGCCAGATAGCCCACCGCGTTGCGGGCCTTTTCAATCTTGGTATGGCCGTGGGGCCACCACCCTGCCCTGTCGGCCTTCGGCAGAAAAATCCCGCGCGGGATGTAAATCAAGACGTGGTAGTGGGGAACCCCGGCCTTAGTGAGTTCACCGCACCAGAGGTAACGGAAACGCGGACGGTATCCCCGGTAGCGCAATCGGACAGCTCGATTGAAGAAGCCCCGGATGCGCTTAAGTGTCTCGCTAATGTCACGAGGGCCAGCGTCACTTCCGTTTCGGTAAGTCGTGGTGAGCATGTACCACGCGCCACGGAACGAGCCTTGTTTCGCCTCTTGGTCATGAAGCCTTGCTCCGGTAATCAGCGACTTCTTCAGTCGCAGACCGCGAATGTGATTCGGGTCGAGAGTGAGCGACACGCGGCGCGTGTCACTTGTTGAAGAATGGACAAGCCCAAGGCGTCGGCCTCCGGCCGCCGCCGAGAATCCGTGCGCGGCATTCTTCTCGTTGAACAGTTCGGCACGACGCTGGGCGCCGTAGGCGCGTGCGTTTGCCACGTCGAATGCAGCTAGCTCGGGTGAGCGGCGATCAACCGGCGTCGCCGATACAGGCACGCGCACGTCGCTTTCGTTGCACTCGTAGCAGAGGCCGCCCTTGAACAGGTAGACGCTGATATTCCCGCAAAATTTGCAGGTTCCACCGCTCATTCGGTTGGCTCCTGAATGATGCAGATGCACGTGCGGCGGCAATAGCAGTGGCCCGGAGTGCACGCGGGCAGACGGAAGAACCACCGATACAGGTGATCAAGCAGGTTGCTCATTCGAATGGGCCCCGGCCAGAGCGAACGTGCTTGAACCACCAGAAGATGGCGGCAATCGCGATGGGAATCAGGAAGATCATCGGCGCACCTCGCCGCGTGCCTGGGCAATGACGATCGCTTGGCGTACCCCCTGACCAGCGGCGTGCTCACGCCGGTCCAGCCACCAAGCCGTGATCCGGGCCAAGCCCACGATCACCGCGATCAAGCACATCCCCACGATGCCTAGAACGGTCGCATCCATTCCCCTGCCCTCTCCCCAAGCCCCTACCCCAAGAGGACCCGCCAACGGCCTTGGGGTGCCGGTGGCGGGTGTGGTCCATTTGGACCACGCAGAGCATGTAATCTAAAAGGACCACACGTTGTCAACCAAGAGGACACCATGACCGCCGTAGGTGAACTGCTCGATGCCGCCCGCGAACGCACGGGAATCCCGTCAGACAACGCTTTGGCTGCCCGGCTGGGAATTCAGAGGCAGCTGCTATCGAAGGCTCGCGCAGGCGAGAAGCCGCTCTCAGATGAACGAATTGCGCAGATTTGCGCGCTGGCAAAGCTCGATGGCCCGACGTGGATCGCCATGATTCACGCGGAGCGGGCGACTACCGCGACGGAGCGCGCCCTTTGGCGTCTGATGCTGGACCGAATGGGCGCGGCGGCTGCGGTCGTCGCGCTGGTAGCGCTGTCGTTGCCGAGCGTCGGAAACGCAAAAACCGCCCAGATTCAGGCGGTTAGCGAGGGTCTACTGACCCACTCTGTATATTATGTTCAAGCTCCTGAGGGGGGGCTGGCACGGCTCTTGCCTCGGCCCCTGCCCCTGTTGCGGCATGGAGCCTGATTGTGCGTGATCGGAACCTAACCGGCCCTTGGGCCGGTTTTTCGTTTAAGGCCGGCCGACTGGTCACCCCCGAGGGCCGCGAACTCGAACCGCAGGATCTAGCCTGGCTGTCGCTCACTGCTGCGCAGGCACAGGAATGGCGTCGGATGATGGAGAGCGGCCGCGCGATCGGCAAGCCCCGGAAACCCTTGTCCTTCAACGCCGCCAGCGTGGTGAAGCTCTCTGATGCCTTGGCGCAGCGCCGGGAAACGAGGTCATCAGTGGTGATGGCTGGCCCCGACGCCGAGCCTCCCGCAGCAGTCCTGCCGGTGCCGGGGCCGAAACGCCGCCAGCGCGTGTGAGGCGCTTCCGTAGGGGCGTTGCCCCTACACCCCGGCTAGAATGCGCCCAAGACGCACACAGGGGGCCACGATGGCGGCGAGCAACGGATTGGTATGGAAGATTGCACTAGGCATGTTCCTGGGCCCAGGCCGCGGCCGAGTTCATTAAATCGGCGAACGATCCTGATCCATTCGGCCTAGCGGCAAAGGTTGAGCAGCAGCGCCGGATAGACGCTGAGCGCCAGCGACGGTACGAAATCGCGGACCGGCCAGCGCCACTCAAGCCTGATGAGCGCTGTGTCGGCAAAACCCGCCTGCAGCGCATCGACAACGGCTGGGTGCAATCCGGGTCGTGCCCGTAACGCATCACGGAATCACAGCCTCGTAGGGATCGCTGGTGTGCTCATGTAGCTGCTGGTTTCAAACGCGGGCGACTCCGGGAAACTGCCCATCGCCCTATTTCCGCGTGCGATGACGTTGCCGTTGATGGCCGCCCCGCTCTGCTCGATTCGCTCCGGCAGTGCCATTGGTTGCTGCTGATCACCAGCGACCAAGCCGCGATCATCACGTGCCTGGACTGCGCCGGGCGCCTTGAACGGATTGTGCAGCTGGCGTGATGCTGGCGTCAGCGGGAGCCTTGAATTCCAGCGCGCCACGTTGGCCACGCCAACCGCACTCTTTAGTGACGCCGCCCTGTTCCCGCTACAGGAAGCGGTGCATCACAAACACGTCCACCACACCCAGTTCCCGGTGCCGGAACGCCTTCGGTAACGTCCCGAGCACATCGAACCCCAACTTCCGCTACAGCGCCACGGCCGGGCCATTGGTACTGACCACGTATGCGCCCCCAGATCAGGGAAGTTCGGGCCCATCTTGTACATGCCCACCACGGGGTGACCAGGCCGGACACTACCAGAATCGAGCTCCGGCCCAGTCGCGGCTTCACGCGCCACCGCCACGCACTCCGCAATAGTTGGGGAAATTCCAGCCTTTAGAGCAGTAGATGCCCCCTGTTTCCGCGCACATCCCGCACCGGCTTCAACGTTGGCGCGTTCCTGCCTGTGTGCTGCTGGGCATCTACCTGCTGTATTTGCTGGCCGGCAACATCTTCCTCAATACGCCCCTGTTCGACCAGGTCACCAACCGCAAGCCGCACAAGTTCGTAATGACCACTGGGCCGGCCATTACGCTGTTGCCCGGCCACGTGATCGCCTGGAACGTGCACATGCGCGGCCACGTGAACCACACCGTCTACGTGTTGCATGCAGACCGCGCCAGCGCCCGATTGGCGGTGCTGCCCCTGTTCCGGCGCGAGGTGCGGGTGCCAAGGCTGCAGGCCACCGGAGTTTCTGCCGAGATCAGCCGCGTCGAAGACGCCATACCTCCGCCTCCCCGCAGCGACCAGGGCTGGACCCTGCGCTTCGATGCAATCCACAGCGACAGCATTCGCAGTGCACGCTTCGGCAAGCTCCTGATCATCGGCAAGGGCGAAGGCACCGTGGGGTTCCTGAAGCAGCTGCGCGGCGGACCGTCGGAGCTCTTCGAATCCGAGGTCATGTTCAGCGATGCCGACACCAGTTTTGACGGCGTGCAGCTGTTGGGCGACATGAATCTCACCGCGCGCTTCAGCTATCCGCGCCATTATCGGGACCAGGCGCCCGGCCTGGCTAAGTTGAAGCTGCTGCATGCCCAGCTCGAGGTCGATGCCCGCAGCCAGGGCCTGCGCATGGACACGGACGCCGCGACGCCGAAGATCTCCAGCGCACCAGTACCCGGACGGCTGCAGGTCGCACTCCACCTGATTGATGGCCAGCTGCAGCCCGGCGACCACGCGCTGTGGCAGGTGCCGCTCCATCTGGGAGATGGGGCCCCCGATCGCGGCATGCTGGCACTGCAGCTCAATGTGGCCAAGGACCTGCGGCTGCAGGCCCGCCTGCCGCCAAAGCCCGGTTCAGGTAGTGAGGTGGATGCCGATCTGCATATCAGTGGCCGCGACATTCCGTTCCGGCAGCCTTCCCAGCTGCTGGAGCGCAGCTCGGGCACGGTGCGCGGCGAATGGGCCTTCACTTCACTCAACTGGATCCCTGCCCTGTTCGTCCGCAAGCCTTGGCTGCAACTTGACGGCGGCGGCACGCTGAAAGCCGATCTGCGCCTGCGCAATGGCGAGCTGATCGAAGGCAGCACCGTGGACATCCCGGCTGCCGACGCCGTGGCCGAAGTCGCCGGCGTACGCCTGGCGGGCACGGCCAGCGCCCATGGCGAGTTGAAGGCCGGCAGCCCCAGCCAGGCCCAGCTGGCCGTCCGGCTGCCGCGATTCACTGCACGGCCAGCCGATGCCAGGGACGTGCGCCTGTTCGACGGCCGGGATCTGGCCTTGGACCTGACCGGCGACGGCCGCCTGCAGGAACTGCGCAAAGGCGTCCGCGCGCAGCTGCGCTTCAGTGAAGCCACCATCCCTGATCTGACCGCCTACAACCGCTACCTCGGCTCACCGCAGATGCGGCTGCTTCGTGGCACGGGCACCGTGAGCGGTGATGCGACCCTCGATACCGACGGGCGCGTCGGCCATGGCACGGCCCGGCTGTTGGGGCGCAACGCCAGTGCGAAGGTTGCAGGGCTGGACATGGGCGGCGATATCGACGTGAACGCAAGGCTGCGCCGCGGTGACTTCAGCCAGCGTCATTTCGATCTGTCCGGCACCACGGTCGAGCTGCGCAACGTGCAGGTGGCGGACACCCAGGGCTCGACGGCATGGAAAGGCCGCGTGGCCTTCAAACGGGGCCGTATCGATGCGCAATCGCCGTTCCAGGTGGATGCCACCACCGACCTGGCTCTGAGTGATGCGCGGCCTCTGCTGGCATTGTTTGCGCAGCGCACCGACTATCCGCGCTGGACCTTGTCCCTCCTGGATTCCGGACAGGTACAGGCACAGGCGAGGCTGCGCTGGCGCCCTGGCCATCTGGTCATTGATGGCCTGCAGGCGGAGAACGATCGGCTGTCGGTACGCGCGCGGCTGGATCTGCTGGAGCAGCGCAAGCGCGGTGATCTCTATCTCCGATGGGGACTGCTCGGTGCGGGCATCGAGCTGGACGGCGATCAGCGCCAATGGCATCTGGCCAAGGCACGCGAATGGTTTGATCAACGGCCTTCGCTGCTACCAGCGGGCGACGGAACGGGGGCCGCCGGTTCTTCGGACTGAAAGTCAGCAGCCTGCATCCATTCGCGGGCGCTGTGCGTATATGGGACCAGGTAGATCAGGGAACTGGACGGTATGACGCGGAGTTCGCAGGTTGTCGGACTGCTGGGATGGGTGGCGATCACCTTCGTCGCGGCCGCTCTGGGGGCGTGGGCGTCCACATCCGCGGCCAGCTTCTACGCCACCCTCGTTCTACCCCCCTGGGCACCACCGGCCAGTGTCTTTGGTCCGGTGTGGACGCTGCTCTACGGCATGATGGCAGTGGCCGCGTGGCTGGTCTGGCGCGAACGCGGCTGGCGCGGAGCACGACCCGCACTGATGCTCTATCTGGTGCAGCTTGCCGTCAATGCACTGTGGAGCTGGCTGTTCTTCGGCTGGAAGCTGGGCGCCCTGGCCTTCGTCGACATTCTTGGATTGATTGCGCTGGTATGCGCAGCGATCGTCGCGTTTGCGCGCATCCGTCCGATTGCCGCGGCGCTGCTGCTTCCCTATCTGGCTTGGATCTCGTTCGCCGCGGCGCTCAACTTCGCGGTGTGGCGGGCCAATCCCGGGCTGTTGTAATGAGCGCCGCTCACGCCTGGGCAACGGCCTGCGGGCGCCAGGACCGCAGCAGGGCCGGCTTGAACGCCTGCTGGCCGCATCCGGTAGGGCATCGCACCACCCGCGCGGCAGTATGGCTGACCAGGCCTTGCCCTTCTTCGGCCTTGAAGATCGTCTCGCAGGACAGGCAGCGGGCGACCAGCGAATACAGGTGCAGCAGCCGGCCACTGGCCGGGTCCTGCAGTGCATCGACATCCAGCAGTTCAAACTGGCAGCTGTCAGCCAGCATGCGGTACGGGGACGGGGACGCGGGCTGCAGGTTCACGGGCGTGGCATCGGTTGGAAGTGCGGTTACCGTAGGGCAATCGTTGTCGAGCCTGCGTGCACTTCAGATGTGCCGTCTGCGAAAGGCATGCCAGCCTGCGCACCCAAGTCTGCTAGGCTGCGCTCCGATGCTTACTCCTGCTCCGCCAGCACCACCTCCGTATGGATCCGTCGCCCTCAGCGCTGCCTTGAAGGAGCACACGCGAGCGGTCCACGATGGCCTCGACCAACATCTGTTGCAGCAGCGCATTTTCGCGTCGCGCCAGCGCTATCTCGGCTTCCTGCGCGTGCAGTGGCACTTCCACGGCACCATTGCCCCGCTGTACCGGATGAGCGATCCAGGTTCGACCCGCTTGCCCCTGATCGAAGAGGATCTTCGTGACCTCGGCGCGATCATGCCGGTACCCCACACGTGGCGACCGCAGCCGCATGCATTCTCGAAAGCGACCGCATTGGGCTGGCGGTATGTGGCGGAAGGCTCAACGCTCGGTGCGGCCGTGCTGTTGAAGATGGCCGCGGCGTTGCAGCTTCATGCCGGCTACGGCGCGCGGCATCTGCAGCCGTCCAGCCTGGGCGTCGCTGAGTACTGGAGACGCGAGCGCAACGCACTGGATGGTGTCGTCCTGACTGCCGAAGAGCGCGCACAGGCATGCGTGGCCGCAAGCGACGCCTTCCAGTTCATTCGCCGCTGCGTGGATGAAGAATTCACGTTTGAATGAAGGGATCTTCACGCACACGGGGTGGTATGCGGATGCACGATTTTGCTTCACCATTCACGGGTACCGGATGTACCACTGGGCCGTTCCAGCCATCCACGAATCATGAGTCCCGCCCTTGATGCCTTCTACTGAGTCCGCGCACGACACTGTCCTGTCTGGTTGCGCGCGCGAACCGATCCACACCCCCGGAGCGATCCAGCCCTACGGCGTGCTTCTGGTCGTTGAGCCGCAGTCCCTGCAGGTGCGCGAGCGCGCCATCAGCCAGCCCGGGCTGCTGCAGCAGTTCGGCGAACCGTTGACGCAGCATGTCAGCGAGGTGCTTGGCGGCGTTCTGGCGCCGTTCCAGGGCCTGTTCCAGCACGCCGTGGTCGGCAGCAGCGTCCATGTTGGTGCGGTGCATCTGGACGGCCACGGCCGGCATCAGTTGCTGGTGCACCGTTCCGCCACCGATCTGCTGGTCGAGCTGGAAGCACCGGTGCCGGGCCAGCCCGGCTCGCTGGAAGAGCTGTATCCGGCCATCCGCGAGCTGATGGCCGGCATTGAGTCGGCGGCGACGGTGGAAGACCTGTGCCGCCTTGCGGCCGCGCACATGCGGCGGCTCACCGGATTTGACCGCACCTTGGTCTACCGGTTCGATGCTGGCTGGAACGGTATCGTGGTCGCCGAGGATGGCAATGGCCTGTTGCCGTCCTACCTGGACCTGCGCTTCCCCGAATCGGATATTCCTGCACAGGCCCGCGAACTCTACCGCCGCAACCGGGTGCGCCTGATTGCGGACAACAGTTACATCCCAGCCCCGCTGATGCGGGCCGAGGATCAGCGCGACGCGCCGCCCACCGATCTGAGCATGGCGGTGCTGCGCAGCGTCTCGCCGGTCCACCTGCAGTACATGCGCAACATGGGTACCGGCGCTTCGATGTCGGTATCGCTGGTGCATGAAGGCCGCTTATGGGGCCTGGTGTCCTGCCACACAGTGCACCCACGCCGCCTGCCCTACCACGTGCGCACTGCCTGCGAGCTCATGGGCCAGATCCTGTCGCTGCAGATCGCATTGAAGGAGCGTGCGCGTGCGATCGAAGAACGCGTTGCCCGACGCTCGATACTGGTCAAGCTACTGGGCCGCATGGCCGGAGACGAAGACTTCATGGCGGCCCTGCGCCAGGACGAGGCCAGCCTGCTGTCGCTGACCGGCGCGGCCGGCGCGGCGATCGTGCACAAAGGCGATTGCCTGCGTGTTGGCCAGTGCCCTCCCGCCACCGACGTGCTGGCCCTGGCAAATTGGCTTGCCACGCAGCAGGCCGGCCAGGAAACCTATTGCACCGATCACCTTGCAGCCGACTGGCCGGCTGCCGCGCAACTGACCGACGTAGCCAGCGGCCTGCTGGCGGTGTCCATTTCGCAGCTGCATGACAGTTACCTGATGTGGTTCCGCCCGGAAGTGGTGCGCACCGTGCGCTGGGGTGGCGATCCCCGCAAGGAAGCAGCACCGGGCGTGGCGCTGTCTCCGCGCAACTCGTTCGAGGCCTGGAAGGAGACCGTGCAGCAGCGCAGCCTGCCGTGGACCGACGCTGACTGCGACGCGGCACACGAGATGCGCACGGCCATCGTCGATATCGTGTTGCGCAAGGCCGAGGAAATGGCTGAACTGAACGAGCAGCTGCTCCGCAGCAACAAGGAACTGGAAGCCTTTTCCTATTCGGTCAGCCACGACCTGCGAGCTCCGTTCCGCCACATTGTCGGCTATTCCGAGCTGCTGGGCAGCTCGGCGGGCGAACGCCTGAACGATACCGAGCGCCGCTTCCTCGATACGATTGTGGAATCGGCCAAGTCCGCCGGAACACTGGTGGATGACCTGCTCAGCTTCTCGCAGATGGGGCGCTCCACGCTGGGGCGCGTACGACTGGACATGACCGCGCTGGCCGAGGATGTGCGCCAGAGCCTGGCCCTGGACTACACCGGCCGCGACGTGCAGTGGACGTTCGCACCACTGCCGGAGGTCGAAGCCGATCCGACGATGCTGCGCCTGGTCTGGCAGAACCTGCTGGCCAACGCGATCAAGTTCACCCGCGAGCGCGAACACGCGGTGATCGAGATTGGTCACGAGCGAAACGACGACGAAGACCACTTCTTCGTGCGCGACAACGGCTGCGGCTTCGACATGCGCTACGTGGACAAGCTGTTCGGCGTCTTCCAGCGCCTGCACCACGTCGAAGAGTTCGAAGGCACCGGCATCGGCCTGGCCAATGTCCGCCGCATCATCGGCCGCCATGGCGGCCGTACGTGGGCCGAGGGCGAGCCCGGCAAGGGCGCCACGATCCATTTCACCCTTCCCCGCTTCACAGGAGAACACCCATGAGGGACCTGCGGCCGATCCTCCTGGTAGAGGACAGCCCCAAGGATGCAGAGCTGACGATGGCCGCGCTTGCGCGCTGCCAGCTGTTGAACGACATCATCCATGTACGCGACGGCGCCGAAGCGCTGGATTACCTGCGCTGCGAAGGCAAGTTCGCCGGCGCGATGCATGGCGGCCCGGTGGTGGTGCTGCTGGACCTGAAGCTGCCCAAGGTCAACGGGCTGGAGGTGCTGGAGCAGGTGCGGGGCGACCCGCAGCTGAGCAGCACGCCGGTGGTGATGTTGACCTCCTCACGCGAAGAACAGGACCTGGTGCGCAGCTACGAGCTGGGCGTGAACGCTTTCGTGGTCAAGCCGGTCGACTTCAAGGAATTCTTCGACGCCATCCAGGGGCTGGGCATGTTCTGGGGCATCACCAACCAGCCACCACCGCATCGGCCCAATGGCTCCGGGCAGCGCAACAATGCGTGATGGATTGCGCCGCAGCGAGCGCCTGCGCATCCTCATGCTCGAGGACAGTGCGCTTGATGCAGAGCTGATCACCGCACAGCTGCAGCGTGCCGGACTCGATTTCGAGGCCGAGCGCCTGTGGACCCGCAAGGCGTTCATCGAGGCCATCGAGAGCCGCGCGTTCGACGTGATCCTCGCCGACCATGTTCTGCCCGGATTCGATGGCGATGCGGCGCTGGCACTGGCACGCGAGCGGATTCCGCAGACCCCGTTCATCTTCGTCTCCGGCACGCTGACCGAAGAGCTGGCGGTGCAGGCGCTGACCCGTGGCGCGCGCGATTATGTGGTCAAGCAGCGCCTGCAGCGCCTGCCGGATGCTATCCGTCGCGCCCGCCAGGAAGCCGATGAGCGCAACCAGCTGCTTCATGCGCAGGCTGCGCTGAATGATAGCCAGGCGCAGCTGCAGCAGGTGACAGATGCCGTGCCCGCGCTGATCGCCCAGCTCGACAACGCGCACCGCTATCGGTTCGCCAACAAGGCCTTCCTCGACTGGCATGGATTCAGCCTGGCCGAGCTGCTGGGCCGGACAGCGCGTGATGTCAGCGGCATTTCCGCCTTCGAACATGCCCTGCCGAGCCTGGAACGGGTGCTGCAGGGCGAACGCACCAGCTTCCAGGTTGAACTGGTGCACCGCAGCGGCCAGTCACGATTCGTGCAGATGGACTGCGTACCCGAGCATGCGGCCGATGGCAGCGTGGCCGGCTACATCTGCCTGGGTAGCGATGTCTCTCAGCTGAAGCAGGCCGAGCTGGCCCTGCGCGAGGACAACCAGCTGCTCGAGCAGCAGGTGCAGGCGCGCACGGCCGAGTTGCGCGCCAGCAAGCGGCGCCTGCAGGCGATCTTCGAATCCAGCTTCCAGCATCAGATGCTGCTGGATCTGTCCGGGCGCGTGGTTGATGCCAATGACGCGTCACTGGCCGCAGTGCTTGCGGACAAGAAGGACGTCGTTGGCCAACGCTTCGGTGAATCGCTTTGGTTCGCTACAACCGATGGCATCGGCGCGCTGATCGATCAGGCCGTCGCTGCAGCCGTGCAGGGCCGGAGTTCGCTGCATTCACTGGAGCTGGAACTGCCGACCGGGCCGCGCAGCTTCGATTTTTCGTTCCGCCCGCTGCTGGATGCCGAGGGCGTGGTCACCGCCGTGGTCTCCGAGGCCGTGGAAACCACTGCACGCCTCCAGGCCGAACACGCGCTGCGCCAATCACAGAAGATCGAGGCGGTGGGGCAGCTCACCGGTGGCATCGCGCATGATTTCAACAACATCCTGACGGTCATCTCCGGCAACGTCGAGCACGCCATGCTGCTGAGCGAGCGCGCGGGCGAAGCCGGAGCGATGGTCAGCCGGGCCCTGGACAACGCGCTGAAGGGGGTCGGGCGTGCCGCCAGCCTGACCCAGCGCCTGCTGGCGTTTGCCCGACGCCAGCCGCTGCACAGCCAGGCCGCCAACCTTCACGAGCGCCTGCTGGACATGCACGACATGCTGCAGCGTGCACTGGGTGAGCTGGTGCAACTGGAGATCCGCAGCGCCGAGGACATCTGGTGCGTGGAGATCGACATCAGCCAGCTGGAGGCCTCCGTACTGAACCTGGCGGTGAATGCCCGCGATGCGATGCCGCACGGCGGCCGACTGGTGATCGAGGTCGACAACAGCCACCTCGACCACGACTACGCCGCCCTGTTCCCGGATGCAACACCAGGCGAGTACGTGATGCTGCGGGTGCGAGACAATGGCCATGGCATGGACGCGGCAACCCTGGCCCGCGTGTTCGAACCGTTCTTCACCACCAAGCAGGTCGGCCGCGGCACCGGGCTGGGACTGTCGATGGTGCATGGGTTCGTCAAGCAGTCCGGCGGCCACGTTCTCATCGACTCGGTTGAAGGCGGCGGCACCAGCATCACCATGATGTTTCCGCGCTCGGCGCTGGCGCTTCCCAGTGAACCGGCGCCGGCCATGCCCGGGCTGGCCGGCTACGAACCACGCCAGGAAACGATCCTGGTGGCCGAGGACAACGATGATGTCCGCGCGCACACCGTGGATGCGCTGCGGCTGCTGGGCTACCGCGTGCTGGAGGCACATGACGGACCATCTGCGCTGCGGCTGCTGGAACGGCCTGAAACGCGGGTGGACCTGCTGATCTCGGACGTGGTCATGCCCGGCATGTCGGGCTGGGAGCTGGTGCGCGAAGTGCGCGAGCGTTGGCCGGAAGTGGCCGTCCTGTTCACCTCGGGCTACCCGCGTGACCACGATGCGGTCGGCAGCCAGGGGCGCATCGCCGCACTGCTGCCCAAACCGTTCACCCGCAGCGACCTGGCGCAGGCCGTCAGGGGTGCGCTGGGTGGCGCGGCGCATTGAGTTCAGCCGGCCGGATCGCCCCTTCGCGCGGCGATCCGGTTGATCTCATCGCATTCCACCGTCTGCGGTGGGCGCTGCATGCCGGCCAGGACGATCATCGCGTGCCCCACTGCCAGGTTGCTGGTGACCAGCGATGGCGAGACCGCCTCGACCAGTTTCATCAATGGTGCACCGCCCCAGTACAGGGGCTTCAGCAGTCCATGGCGGGTGCCGGTCCCTGGAACGGGCCGTACGCCTGCGGGTCGCAGCATGACCGTGCGCACTGGCAGTGCGTGTAGCGCCTCCTCGGTCTGGCCCTTGACCCGCAACGGCATCAAACGGCTTCGCGGATCGGAACCGGCACCGGACACGTACAGGAAAATACCTTCGGGATTGGCATCGGCCCACGCGCGGCCGACGGCAACGGTGGTGGCCAAGGTCACTTTCCGATACTCGTCTTCGGCAGTCCCGATCGGGGCGGCGCCCGCGCAATAGAAGCAGGCATCGAACCCCGCCAGATCGTCGGCCAGCGCGTCGATGCGCAGGAAATCCGGTACGACCCGTTGGCTCCCAGCACCCTTGAGACCGCCTGGCCGCCTGACCAGGGCCGTCAACGCAGCGACGTGGGCGGAGCGTTGGCACGCAAGCGCCACGCCCTGCCCGACCAGACCAGTGGCGCCAACCAGCAGAACCCGTAACTGCCCCGCACCGCCCATCGCCCACCTGCCTAGAGCTTCACAAAGCGCTGGATTTTCCGCGCCAGCCAACCACTGAACACCAGCGGCGCATCGAGTGCCGACACGCAGATGCACGGCACGCCCGGTGCCGTCACCGGCTGATGCTCCACATCTTCATCCAGATCCGCCACGTCGCCCGGTGCGAACAGCCCCAGCGCATCGTTGTAGGAACCGCGCAGGATCTGGGTCAGTTCGCTGCGGCCATGGCTGTGCATGGGCAGGCATTTGCCCGGGGCGATCTTCAGCATGATCAGCGAAGGCATCTGCTCGGCGCGGATGCAGTGCACGCCCGGCGCCATCCAGCGCCAGCGCAGGTCGCTGAGCGAGGCGCCGAAATACGGATGCAGCGATGCAGGCAGATGGTCCGGATTGGCTTCAGGCCGCTCCATCGGCACGGGGCGTGCGACCCCAGCCATGGCCATCGGCGCTTCCGTGGCCAGCTGCATCAGCATCGCCTCGCGCAGCTGTTCGCATCGCGCCTCCGCTGCGGGCGGCTGCGTCTGTTCCAGCAGCACCGAGCCGATTGCTTCGGCATCGCGCAGGCGCTCACGACAACGCGGGCACTGCTCCAGATGGGCACCGGCGACGATGCTCAACGGCGCAGGCAGCGCGCCGGCGGCGTAGCTCATCAGGGTGGATTCGTGCAGATGGTGGTGCGGATTCACAGCCCACCTCCCACTTTGGCCTGTAGCTGAAGGAACGCGCGGCGCAGGTGAGACTTGACAGTGCCCAGCGGCATGCCCAGCGCCTCGGCGATCTCACTATGGCTCTTGGCTTCGAAGTAGGACATCCGCACCAACCGGGCCTGCACCGCGGGCAGCTCATTGATGCGCTGCCGCAGACGCGCCTGGTCGGCGAACTGCTCGGCACTGCTGCGCTCGACCACATCGAAGCTGGCGGCGTCCTCCACCGCCCCCTGCACCTGCATCCAGCTACGTTCACGCCGCACGCGATCAATATGCAGATTGCGGGCGATCCGGTAGAGCCAGGTGCTCAGTGCGCCCTGGGCGGGATCGAAATCCTGCGCCCGCAGCCACAGGCGTAGAAGGCACTCCTGCGCCAGTTCTTCGGCCACGGCATCGGGAGCGCCCAAGCCACGCATGTAGACGCACAACCGTGGCATGAAGTGGTCGTAGATGCGCATGAAGCAATCGCGGTCGCGCAGGCGCGCGACCCCCTCCATGTCACCGGCCCAGTTCTTCGGCTCACTGCTGGGCTGCTGGGGACTGGACACGATGCGTGCGCTGTTCAAGCGGAAGGGAGTGCTGGCGGCGTAAGGATACATCTGCGTTCGCGGCGGGCAGGTGAAGGTCTGTCCTCTGTACGGGCGGCGGCGGCAATTGGATGCAGCCTGCCCCTGGCTGCATCCAGGCGGCCGCCTGCGGCGTATGTGCTCTGCCCCCTTCCTTACGGATGAATGCCATGCGTACCGTCTGGCTGCTGCTCTGCCTGCCCCATGCCGCGCTGGCGGCCCCCTGGCTGCGTACCGAGGGTATCGCCAGTTCCGCCCAGGGGCAGACGCTCTATCGCGAAGTGCACTGGCAGCGCGATGCGTCGGAAGGTGCCGAGCGCTGGGTGCTGTACCAGTGCCCGGACGGACGCCCCTTTGCCCGCAAGCACCTGCCGGCCAGCACCGCCCGCCCACAGGCGCGCGGCTATTCTCTGGAAGACCGGCGCAGCGGCCAGCACGCTCAGGTCGAGCTGGCCGGGGACAAGGTACTGATCGACTGGAAGGAAGCGGCCGCCACCTCAGCACTGAAGCGCAGCCTCGATCTGCCACTGGAGGCGGTAATCGACACCGGATTCGACACCGCGGTACGCCTGCACTGGCCCGCGCTGATGCGCGGCGAGCGCATCGCGCTGCCGTTCCTGGTCCCGGGCCGCCAGCGCTTCTACCCGGTGGAGGTCAGCCGCACCGGTCCGCTGCGCTGGCAAGGTATCGATGCCCAGTCGATCGAGGTCAGCCTCGACACCTGGTACGGTGGACTGGCACCACGACTGCGGTTGGTCTACGCCTCGGCCGACCGGCGCCTGCTGGAATTCGCCGGCACCAGCAATCTGCGCGATGCGCGCGGCGCCTACCCACAGGTAACGGTGCGCTTCAGCTCGCCACCGGCGCAGCGGCCGGCCAGCGAAGGGCAACAGGCACAGGTACAACCGCTGGTCGATCGCTGCGCCGTGACGCCAGGGTGAAGAAGAAATTCCCTGCACTGCATGCATCCATTGCACGCCCTGTTGCGTAAAGAGAGATACCAAACCCGCCGAGATCCGCCATGGCCTCTGTCGCGCCCCTCCCCCGCCGCCGCTGGCGCCTGCTGCGCACGCTGCAACGCTGGGTCGATACCGGCGGCGCGTCCGATACGACCGGTGCAGCGCACGGCCGCATCGATTGGCTGCGGGCCGTGCCGTTCGCGCTGATGCATGTGGCCTGCGTCGCTGTGATCTGGGTCGGGATCTCGTGGACGGCAGTGCTTGTGGCGGCCGCGCTCTACGCCGTGCGCATGTTCGCGATCACTGCGTTCTATCACCGCTATTTCTCGCACCGCACCTTCCAGGCCTCGCGGCCAGTGCAGTTCGTGTTCGCCGTCATCGGCGCCGCCAGCGTGCAGCGCGGACCGCTGTGGTGGGCCGCGCATCACCGCCATCATCACCGTCATGCCGATCAGCCGCTGGACCCGCACTCGCCGCGTGAGGGTGGCTTCTGGCGCAGCCACATGGGCTGGTTCCTCACGCGCGAGGCCTTTGCTACCGATCTGTCGCGGGTACCGGACCTTGCCCGCTTCCCGGAACTGCGCTGGCTGGATCGCTTCGATACCGCTGTGCCCGTGCTGCTGGCCGCATCGTTGTATGCGCTTGGCGCAGCGCTGGGGCGCTGGGCGCCGGGCCTGCAGACCACCGGCCCGCAGCTGCTGGTCTGGGGCTTCTTCGTGTCCACCGTGGTCCTGTTCCATGCCACGGTGACCATCAACTCGCTGGCCCACCGCTTCGGCCGCCGCCGTTTTGATACCCGTGACGACAGCCGCAACAATGTCTGGCTGGCGCTACTGACTTTCGGCGAAGGCTGGCACAACAACCATCATTTCTTCCCCGGCACGGTACGCCAGGGTTTCCGCTGGTGGGAGGTCGACCTGACCTGGTACGTGCTGCGGATGATGGCCGCGCTCGGGCTGGTCAAGGCACTCAAGCCCATCCCCGAGTGGGTGATGGCCAAGGCGAAGTACTGACATGCGCATCGCGATCATCGGTTCGGGTATTGCAGGACTGGCCAGCGCTTGGTGGCTGGATGGCCAGAATGAGGTCACCCTGTTCGAGGCCAACGATTATCTCGGCGGTCACACCCATACCCACGAGGTGCAGGTGGACGGTGTCCGCATGGCGGTGGATACCGGCTTCATCGTCTTCAATGACCTGCACTACCCGCTTCTGTCGGCACTGTTCGACGAGCTGGGCGTAGCTTCGCAGCCGACTACGATGAGTTTCTCGATGCATAGCGAACGCAGCGGCGTGGAGTACAACGCCACTTCGCTGGACGGTCTGTTCTGCCAACGACGCAACCTGCTGTCGCCGCGCTTCTGGGGCATGCTGGCCGACCTGCGCCGGTTCTATCGGGATGCGCCGCTGCTGCTGGCCGAAGAGGAAGGCCCGACCTTGGGCCAGTACCTACGCAGCCAACGCTATGGCGAGGCGTTCATCGAGGAGCATCTGCTGCCGATGGCCTCGGCACTGTGGTCCTCGCCCACGGCCACCGTCCAGGCATTTCCTGCGCGCTACCTGGCCCAGTTCATGGCCAACCATCAGATGCTGCAGATGACCGGCCGCGCTCCTTGGCGCGTGGTCAGTGGCGGCTCGGCCCGCTACGTCGATGCACTGCGGCGTCGCTGGCGCGTGCAGGAGCGCCTGCAATGCCCGGCCAGGTCGGTTGAGCGCCTACCCCAAGGCGCGCGCGTGCACAGTGCGGCTGGAGCGGAAGATTTCGACGAGGTCATCCTGGCCTGCCACAGCAACCAGGCGCTGTCTCTACTGGCCGATGCGACGGCGGTCGAACGTGAGGTGCTGGGTGCCATCCGCTACCAGCCCAACGAAGTGGTGCTGCATACCGACGCATCGCTACTGCCGCGCAACCGCAAGGCATGGGCCGCCTGGAACGCGCACGTTCCGCGCGACCCTGCTGCGCCGTGCACGGTCAGCTACTGCATGAACCTGCTGCAGGGCCTTCCCGGCGACACCCCGCTGGTCGTCACGCTCAACCGCAGTGCCGCCATCGACCCCCGCAAGGTATTGCGTACGCTGCACTACGCCCACCCGATACACGACCACGCTGCAGTACGCGCGCAGCAACGCTGGGCCGAGCTGCAGGGGCAGCGCCACACCTGGTTCGCAGGCGCGTACTGGGGCTGGGGTTTCCACGAGGATGGCATCCGCAGTGCCCGCCGCGTGGTCGATGCACTGCAGCTCAGCACTGACAACCGACCGACTCAGCCCTGGCGCGAGGTGGCCGCATGAGCGCCAGTGCTCTCTATTTTGGCCAAGTGATTCATCGTCGCCACCATCCGCATCCGCATGCCTTCCATTATCCCGTCGCGCAGCTGTTACTGGATCTGGACGAACTGGACAGCGTCTTCGAGGGCCGCTGGCTGTGGTCGGTCAACCGTCGCAACCTAGCCGAGTTCCGTCGCAGCGACTACCTGGGCGACCCCGCGCAGCCGCTCGTCGAGGCGGTGCGTGATCATGCCGCCGGCACGCTGGGTTACCGGCCGGCCGGACCGGTGCGCCTGCTGACCCATCTGCGTTATGCCGGACATGTGTTCAATCCGGTCAGTTTCTACTATTGCTACCAGGCCGACGGCAGCACCCTGGACTGCATCGTGGCTGACATCACCAATACGCCCTGGAAAGAGCGCCACGCCTATGTGCTGCCGGCCGCCACCGCTACGCGCGAAGGCGACGCACTGCGCTGGCAGTTCGACAAGTGTTTCCACGTCTCACCTTTCATGGCGATGGACTGCCGCTACGACTGGCGGTTCAACAGCCCCGATCAGGACCTGCGCGTGCACATGCAGGTCTGGCGCGAGGGCCGGCGCCAGTTTGATGCCACCCAGACGATGCAACGACGCCCGTTGGGCGCCCGCGGGCTGGCCCGCGTGCTGGCCTGTTATCCACTGATGACGACCCAGGTCGTGGCCGCCATTCACTGGCATGCGCTGCGGCTGTGGCTGAAGCGCAACCCTGTGCATGACCACCCTTCCCTTGCCGAGAAGCCGCGATGAACCAGATGACCCCCTCGGTGGCCCTGCCCCACCCCGGCACGTTGGACGCCTTCCTGCGCCGCCGCCTGTTGGCCCAGTTGGCCCCGCTGCGCGAAGGCCGGCTCTGCGTGCGCGATGCGCTCGGTGAAGTCTGGCTGGGCCAGGGCAACGGCGCGCTGCAGGTCACGGTCACCATCGATGACCCGGCGTTCTATCGCAAGGTCGCCGCACAAGGCAGTGTCGGCGCCGGCGAGAGCTACATCCACGGCGACTGGCAGTGCGACGACCTGGTGGCGCTGGTGCGGCTGCTGGTACGCAACCGCGATCTGCTGGATGGCATGGAAACCGGTCCGGCACGGGTCGGCGGCTGGCTGCTGCGCGGCTGGAACCGGCTGCGCCGCAACAGCCGCGAAGGGAGCCGGCGCAACATCGCCGCGCACTACGACCTGGGCAACGACTTCTTCGCGCTGTTTCTCTCGGAAGACCTGATGTACTCGTCGGCACTGTTCGCCGACGAAGCGGAGCCACTGGAGTCCGCATCCCGGCGCAAGCTCGACCGCATCTGCCAGCAGCTGCAGCTGAAGCCGGGTGACCGGGTGGTGGAAATCGGTACCGGCTGGGGCGGCTTTGCCGTGCATGCAGCGCGCCACTACGGCTGCCATGTCACCACCACCACCATCTCGGCCGAACAGCATGCCCTGGCCGCCAAGCGCGTGAATGCGGCCGGACTGCAGGACCACATTACCCTGCTGATGCAGGACTACCGCGATCTGCAGGGCCAGTTCGACAAGCTTGTGTCGATCGAGATGATCGAGGCGATCGGCGCCGAATACCTGGACACCTACATGGCCACGCTGCAGCGCCTGTTGAAACCGGACGGCGTGGCCCTGCTGCAGGCGATCACCATCGAGGACCATCGCTACGAGCAGGCCAGGCGCAGCGTCGACTACATTAAGCGCTACGTATTCCCGGGCAGCTTCATTCCCTCGATCAACGCGATCATGGCGGCCAAGACCCGCGCGAGTGACCTGCAGCTGATTGCCCAGCACGACTTCGGCCACTCTTACGCCCTGACCCTGCGCGCATGGCGCCAGCGCTTCATGGCGAAGCTGCCCGAAGTGCGGGCGCAGGGCTTCGACGCGCGCTTCTGCCGGTTGTGGGAGTTCTACCTGGCCTACTGCGAAGGCGGCTTCCTGGAACGCTCGATCGGCGTGTCCCATCTGTTGCTGGCACGCCCCGGTCATCGACCCGCCACCAGCGCCGGGAATGGGCGCTGACATGCCCCGGTTCTGGACCAACCTGCTCGGCAACCAGCTGGTCTGGCTGTGCGCCGTGGCCGGTGCCAGCCGTGGCTGGCAATGGCCCGCGCTGCTGGCGGCGCTGCTGTACATCAGCAGCCAGCTGCTGACCTCGATCCATCCCCGGCTCGACCTTAGGCTGTTGATGCTGGCACTGGCCTGCGCCTGGCTGGTCGATGCGAGTGCCGCCGCCAGTGGCACCGTCCGCTACGCCGCAGCACCACTCGGATGGGCGCCACCGCCGTGGATCATGGCGCTATGGGCGGCGTTCGCGATGACCCTGACCACCTCGATGCGCTTCCTGCAACGCCACCCCGCCTTGCCCTTTTTGTTCGGCCTGCTGCTGGCGCCGCTGGCCTATCTCTCCGCAGCGCGCGGCTTTGCCGCCGTGCAGTTCGCCGCACCGATGTGGCGGGGCCTGCTCGTGCTTGGCGTCGGCTGGAGCGTTGCACTGTCGCTGCTGTGCTGGGCCACACGGCGAGGTGTCCGCGACACCGCCGCGCCGCCCCTCGCCGGAGCATCGCCATGACCAACCTGCTGTGGATCCTGCTGTACGCCGTACTGGTGATGAGCTGGGGATGGGCCTGGCAGCGCCGCCACCGCAACATCGGCGTGGTGGATGTGCTTTGGGCCAAGGGAGTCGGCGCCTCTGCGCTGCTGCTGGCACTGCTGGGCGATGGCGCGGTGATGCCGCGCATTGCGCTGGGTGTGCTCGGCGGCCTGTGGGGCAGTCGGCTGGCATTGCATCTATGGCATCGCGTCCGCCATGAGGAAGAGGACGGGCGCTACCGCTACCTGCGCGACCACTGGCAGGGGCACCAGGGCAAGATCTTCGGCTTCTTCATGGCACAGGCGCTGCTGGTGGTGCTGTTCGCCCTGCCCTTCGTCGCTGTCGCCGCCAACCCGCGCTCCGATGCGGCGATCTGGATCGCTGCTGCTACTGCCGTGTGGCTTCTCAGCGTGGGTGGCGAGGCAGTGGCCGACCGCCAGCTGGCCCGCTTCCGCGCCAACCCGGCCAACAAGGGCCGGACCTGCCGCGACGGGCTCTGGCGCTACTCGCGGCACCCCAACTATTTCTTCGAATGGCTGCACTGGTTCACCTATGTGCTGCTGGCGGTCGGCTCGCCACTGTGGTGGCTGGCCTGGGCTGGGCCGCTGCTGATGTATGTATTCCTGCGCTACCTCAGCGGCATCCCGTTCACCGAAAAGCAGGCCGTGCGCAGTCGCGGTGACGATTACCGCGACTATCAGCGCACCACGCCGATGTTCTTCCCCTGGTTCCCCCGCCCTTCCAAGGAGCATTCCGCATGAACGCGATCCCGTCACAGACCCCCGTGGAAGCGGGCGAAAGCGGGCTGATCGCCTGGGCCGAGCGCGGCTGGATTCCGGATGCAGCGTTGCGCGCCGGCATCCGGCGACTCTGTGCGCAGCGCCTTCACGAGGAAGCCGAAGGCGGCATCGAGGGCCAGTCGGCCCGCTTCAGCCGCCGTATCGCCGAACTGACCCACAGCCCGTTGGCGCTGCACACCGATGCCGCCAACCGCCAGCACTACGAAGTGCCCGCCGCGTTCTTCCAGGCCTGCCTGGGCAAGCAGCTGAAATACAGCAGCTGCTATTACCCGACCGGCAACGAGACGCTGGATCAGGCCGAAGACGCGATGCTGGCCCTATACGGCGAACGTGCCGGGCTGGCCGATGGCCAGCACATCCTGGAACTGGGCTGTGGCTGGGGCTCGCTGACACTGTGGATGGCCGAACGTTACCCGCGCGCGCGGATCACCGCCGTGTCCAACTCGAACAGCCAGCGCCAGCACATCATGGCCCAGTGTGCGGCGCGCGGGCTGCACAACGTCGAGGTACTCACCCGCGATGTCAACCAGCTGGAGTTGCCGCACGCGCAGTTCGACCGCTGCGTTTCAGTGGAAATGTTCGAGCACGTGCGCAACTACCAACGCCTGCTCGGACGCATCGCGCAGTGGTTGAAGCCAGACGGCGCGTTGTTCGTGCATATCTTCGCGCACCGCACGCTCATGTATCCCTTCGAGACCGACGGCGGCGACAACTGGATGGGCCGCCACTTCTTCACCGGCGGCCTGATGCCCGCCGCCGATACCCTGCTGCACTTCCAGCACGACCTGCAGCTGGAGCAGCGGTGGCTGATCGATGGGACTCATTACCAGCGCACCGCCGATCACTGGCTGGCCAACCAGGATGCGGCCCGCGATCGCGTGATGCCGGTGCTGGTTGCCACCTACGGGGCGGCGGCGGCCCGGATCTGGTGGCAGCGCTGGCGGATGTTCTGGATGGCCTGCGCCGAATTGTTCGGTTACGACAACGGCCAACAGTGGCTGGTCGCCCATTACCTGTTCCGCCCTCGCTGAGGTGTGACATGCGCATGTTCTCGCTGCTTCCCCTGCTCGTGGTTGGCCTGTTCGGCGCCGGCTGCAGCGCCAACGACACCCGGCCCCTTCCGCGCCCGCCGTCAGTGGACGTGCCGCGCTTCATGGGCGACTGGTATGTCATCGCCCATATTCCATCCTGGCCGGAACGCGAGGCGTTCGACGCAGTGGAAAGCTATGCACCGAGACCGGACGGGCGCATCCAGACCACCTTCACCTATCGCAAGGGCAGCTTCGATGCCCCGGTGAAGTCCATGCACCCCATCGGCCGCGTCGAGAAGGAAGGCAACGGCGCAGTGTGGGGCATGCAGTTCATCTGGCCGATCCAGGCCGAGTACATCATCGCGTGGCTGGATGATGGCTACACGCAGACCATCGTGGCGCGCAGCAAGCGCGACTATGTCTGGTACATGGCCCGCACGCCACAGGTCTCCGAAGCCGACTATCAGCGGGCCGAGCAGCGCATTGCGGCGATGGGGTACGACGTGAGCAAGTTGCGACGCGTGCCGCAGTCCGTACGCGGTGCGCGCTGACGGGGCCTGGCTGCCTCCAGCCGTGTCCTCGCGGTGTACAGGAAAGTGCCCGCACTGTGCGGGCCTACCGTCGAGGCAAGTTCCGCAGCCACTCCGGTGATGGTCGGCGGTGCAGAGAGGTACCCCGCCAAGACCATCGTTGAGAACGCGATCAACTCGAAGAATCACACCACACTGATCGCCGCCGTCAAGGCGGCAGGCCGGGTGGACGCGCTCAACGGCGCGGACCCGTTCACCGTGTTTGCGCCAACCAAGGCGGCGTTCAACACGCTGCCAGCCGGCGCCGTCGAGACCCTGGTCAAGCCCGAGAACAAGGCGCAGCCGACCAAGATCCTCAGCTACCGCGTGGCGCCCGGCAATTACAGTTCTGCCTGGCTGATGTCCGATGCCAAGAAGCAGGGCGGCACGGCCACGCTCAAGACCGCACCGGGCGAGCCGCCTGTGGGTCGTTGATGCCGAGGGCGGCAAGGCCTCCATCAGCATTGCCAATGTCGGCCAGTCCAACGGCGTGATCCATGTCATCGATACCGTTCTGATGCCGAAGTAACCATTCAACGCCGGACGGGCATTTGATGCCGCGGCCCAGACTCGTGCCCAGCGGCCGTGATGCGTCACGCCAATCAACCTCCGCGGGACCATGCGCGCACCACGATCCCGTCTTACCGCCGGTTCTCAATCCAGCGTGAGCCTTGGAACCCTGCCTTCTTCCTCGGGCCGGATCATGTACGGCATACACGCCACCGTGCTGATGGCACCGCCCCGCACAAGCCGCAGCGAGAATCGAGCAGACCGGCTCATTCATTGCCTACATCAATGCCCATCGTTGTATTCAATATTCAGTGGCGATGGAAACATAAGAATAATCGCAAAAATCGAAGGATTTCGATGCTTGTCGCGACAGCGGCGCCAGAATGGGCACCACGCCTGCGGGCGCCCATTGCCTCCCCGCGCATGAACGGACTCCCTGCACCGCGCCCGCTGCGTCTGGCGCTCCTGGACGACCACGAGATCGCCCGCCGCGGCACCGCACTGCACTTGTCGCGCGACGCACGCTTCAGCATCGTCGCAAGTCACGCGCACAGCGACGACCTCATCAACGACTTGGGGCGGATCGACGTGGATGTCGCCATCATCGACCTGACCTTGGCCTGTGGCGACCGCAGCAGCACGGAGCTGATTCCGTTGCTGCGCGGCAACTTCCCGCATCTCGCGCTGCTTGCCTTCGCCACACTATCGCCCAACACAAACATTCCTCACCTGCTTGCAGCGGGAATCCGCGGCCTGGTCAGCAAGGCCGAGCCGCTGCCAATGCTGTCCGAGGCGATCGTACAGGCCTCGCGTGGCCAGACCCGGCTGCCACCCGACCGCACGCAGCCGGCAAGCAGCAATGACCTCAGCCGCAATGAGCGCGAGGTCCTGCAACTGGTGCTGGAAGGCCTCACCGTTTCCGAGATCGCATTGCGCCGCCACCGCAGCGTGAAGACCATCAGCACCCAGAAGGTGGCCGCACTGCGCAAGCTGGGCCTGCGCAACGATGCCGAGATCTATGCCATGCGCCGGCAACTGGCGGCACCATGAGGCGGCGCCGCCTGCGCGCCTCCCAGCCCCTGCTGCTGGCCCTCCTGCTGGTGCCCGCCGCCGCGGCCGAGGACACGCAATTGCTGGCATGGCGGCCCGGCAGTGTGGTCCGCGTAGCCACCGCCCCCTCCCTGCGGCCCGTGCCCGCAGCGCTTGCCGACGCCACGCCCACCCTCGCCCATGGCTACGCCGCGCTGGTCACCAGTCATTCCCGGCTGATCTTCAGGGAGCAGGCCTATCCCAGTACCGCTGCATCCATCGCCGCAGTGTGCCGCAACGAGGCCGACCTGACCGTGGTGGTGGGTATTACCCATCATCTACAGCCAGCCTGCCCCAACCTGCTGGCATCGCGGCGTTTCCGCAACGGCAAGACGATGGTGGCTGGGCGCGCCAGCGACCCCCTGCCGCACAGCCTCGCAGCACTGAAGAGCCGGAGGCTGGCCGTGGTCGAGGGCGGCCCCTACGCAGACTGGCTGGCCGTGCATCACCCCGATGTGCAGAAACTGCTGGTGCCCGACCGCCATGCCGCGCTGGCTGCCGTCGCCTCCGGCGTTGCCGACGCGACGCTTGGCGTGGAGACCACGCTGCAGCCGATCATCCGTCGGCATTTCGCGGACAACCTGCAGATGCAGCCGCTCGACACCGACTTCTCCTCCGACCTGTACCTGCTGGTGCGCAGCGAAGATGCGCAGCTTCTGGCTCGCATCGAGCAGGCGCTGCAGGACATCACACTGGAGCAACATGCAGACCTGTTGCAGCTCTGGTCCCAGCAGATGCTGCCCACCTCCGTCGAACGTGCGCTGGACTGGATGCGCGCGCCGCCGCCATATTGGCTGGTGGCCTTGGCTGCGGCACTCGGCGGCCTGCCACTGCTGTGGCACGCACTGCGCCCGCGCCTTGGACGGGGCGAGCGCAGTCGCGCCCGCGCGATGGGCATGATCAGTCATGAGGTGCGTAATTCGACGCAGGCGATCCTTGCATCACTCGACCTGCTCGGACAATCGCCCCTCGATCCAGGCCAGCGCACCCTGCTCGCCGCCGCCCACGCAGCGGGCAACGCATTGCGCAGCCTGCTGGGCCGCTCGCTGGATTTCTCACGCCTCGCCAGCGGCGGTTTCAGGCCACGGGTGCGCGCATGCGACGTCGCTTCGCTCTGCCAACAGGCACTGGACGCGATTCGCCCGCAAGCGCAGGCCAAGAGGCTGCACCTGCTGTTTGACTACACGCCGCAACCCGCGCCGATGGTGATGCTGGACCCCGAGGCGCTGCGCCAGATCATCGACAATCTGCTCGGCAACGCGGTGAAGTTCACCGACCTTGGCGGCATCGACCTGCGCCTGCACCTGGCACCAGCCGATGATCCACAGGAACTGCTGCTGGATGTGATCGACAGCGGCATCGGCATCAGCGCCAAACAGGCCGCGCGGCTGTTCCAGCCGTTCCAGCAGGCGGACGGAAGCCAGGCGCGTGGCGGCAGTGGACTCGGCCTGGCGATCGCCCGCGAACTGGCCAGCGCGATGGGCGGCAACCTGACCTTGCATAGCGTGCATGGGCGCGGCACCCGCTTCACCCTGCGCCTGCCGGTTCGAATCAGTGGAAGCGACGTCATGCCGGTACCGACCGGATCAGCCGGCACGCCACTGGACGGGCTCGACCTGCTGCTGGTCGAGGACCACCCGCTCAACCGCCGGATCATTGCCGAGCAACTCTGCCAACTCGGGGCGCAGGTGCACGCAGTGGGCGATGCCGCCGGCGCACTGGCTGAGCAGGCACGGCACGCGCGCCGCGCCGTACTGATCGATATCGGCCTGCAGGACATGGACGGCTATGCGCTGGCGAAGGGGCTGCGCGAGCAGTCCGATGTTCCCTTGCGATTGATTGCACTCTCGGCCCGGGAGGGGCGCGGGCATGTTGCGCGCTGCCGTGAGGCCGGATTTGACGCCGTTCTGGGCAAGCCACTGCAGGCGACGCAACTGCTGCAGGCGCTGGGCGTGGCAACGGACGAAGCGCCCGCGTCGATCGACAGCGTTGTTGCGCTGGATCGTGGCTACCTTGCCGAGATCAACCGCGAACTGCTCGACGTCGCGCAGGCCACGAACGCGCGCGATGCAAGCGCCCTGCGCCATCACGCCCACCGGCTGCAGGGCGCGTTGCAGATCTGCGGCGCGGCCGGACAGGCCGACATCGCCGCTGATCTATGGGAACTGGGGCATGACCCCGAGCCCGACTGGAACGATGCGCAGCGCCTGTTGCAGGTGCTGCGCAGCTGGCATGACTCCCGCCTCGCGGAAGGCATGCCCTGAGCCTGATCAAGCCGCCAGGCGCTCGACCTGGCGACGGGTCAGGTCGTTGAAGCGACCCAGCGACATCAGGTGCTGGTGGATCAGTGCCAGCCAGCCGCTGCGGTGCCACTCGACCACGGTCGCCTCCGGCAGCGCGACGAACTTCTCCACGTCCACGACCTGGAAGCCATTGAGGTTGAACTCGCGGCCATCCGGGGTGCGCACGGTGGCGTTGCGCTCGACCAGCAGGCCGTTGTCGATCAGGGCCTTGGAGAAGGCCTGGGTCTGTTCGTGCTCACGGGTGTACTGGCCGCAGAACTCCAGGGCCTGCTGCACCATCTCGGTGGCCTTGCCGTCGACGAACAACGGCTGGCCTTCGTCACCGCCCTTGACCACGCGCGCGCTTTCCTCGTCGATGCCCAGCAGGAAATCGTTGTCCGAGCCGGTATCGATGAAGATGAAGGGGTGGCGACGCAGGTAGGCCGGGATATAGGCCTCGTCTTCCCACAGGCCATCCTTGATGAACAGGTTCTGGTCGGACACGCCAACGGCCGCCATCGGCACTGCGGTCGGGCCGGCGAACAGAATCGGGAAGTGGTGCAGGGCCAGCGAGAACTCGCCCAGCACCAGCGGGATGGCGTTATTGCCGGCGGCAAACTCGAGCCTGCCGGGCAGGATGCGCAGGTCGGCGTGCACATCGGCCTGCAGCGGCACCGGACGGGTGTAGAACAGGGGAGCGCCGCTCGGCGCCGCTTCGGTGGTGGTGTCGCTGGTGGTGGTCATCTTGGGAACCGTTCGATCATGCGCGCCTGCCATCCCGGGCGCGCCAGCGGGAACAACCTGAATCCCGCATTATCAACAAGCTCGATGACAACGGCCACCCCAAGGCCGGCCTATTTCAGCTGCAGGGGGTAGCGCTGCCAGAGTACGTGCACCAGAAAACCCGCCAGTTCGGTATCGCGGGCGCTGACTGCCGCGCGGATCTTGTCCAGCAGCACCATGTCCGAGCAGGAGCGCACATCGGCGTGGTTGGCCTGCCCCGCCCTGCGCGCACGGTAACGAGCCGCACGCTGCGCATCACTCATTGCGTACCCGAACTTGGGCGGACGACCGCGCTTGCGCGGCAGGGTCAGCTCCAGGGTTCCGGGGTCTTTGTCATCACGCATGAGAGGGGTGCGGGCGGCGGCGAGCAACGGGGGGTGCGCAATTTATCGTGAGGCATCACTTTAATCCAGCTTTTTTCGCAGTTTTGTTGCGGTGCAGTGCAACATTTCCGTGCCCCGCGACGAATTCATCCACGCATGGTGTGGCGCTACTGCAGACCCACACCGATACGCAAGCCCATCCGCACCCAGCGAATCCTCGCCAGGGACGGATGGAGAACGTCGCCAGCACCCACAAAAAAAGGGGAGCCCGCGAACGGGCTCCCCTCGCCTTCCTCATGCAACCCGCACCGGCTCGTACCCATGCAGGTGCGCTTCGCTGCTGGCCCGACCCTGGCTGAGCGATCGCAGCGAGGTGGTGTAACCCACCAACTGCGCCAACGGCGCAAAGCCACTGACTTCGGCGCGACCGTCCTGGTCCTCGATGCGGGCAATACGGCCGTGGCGACGGTTGAGGTCGCCCACCACATCACCCACCGACGCCGACGGCGAATGCACCGTCACCGCCATCACCGGCTCCAGCAGCTGCGTGCCACCTTCGGCAAGCGCCGCCTTGACCGCCTCGGCGCCAGCGCGATGGAACGCCATCTCCGAAGAGTCCCTGGCATGGGTCTGGCCATCGACCAGGCTGACCTCGATGCCGACCACCGGATGCCCTTTCGGGCCTTCCGACAGCGCGGCACGCACGCCCTTCTCCACCGCCGTGATGAAGTTGCGCGGCACCACGCCACCGACGATGCGGTCGTTGAACACCACCTGATCGTCGTCCCGCGGCGCCAGATCCAGCACGACGTGCGCGAACTGACCCTGGCCGCCGGTCTGCTTGACCAGCCGCCCGACCACGCCGGACATCGCGTGGATCGGTGTCTCCTGGTAGGCAACGCGCGGCGCACCCACGCCCACATCGACCTTCCACTCGCTGCGCAGGCGCTCGACCATCACCTCCAGGTGGAGCTCGCCCATGCCCCAGACCAGGGTCTCCGCCGTGTCGCGGTCGGTTTCGACGCGGAACGAGGGATCCTCCTGGGCCAGGCTGGCCAAGCCCTGCGCGATCCTGATCAGGTCGGCCGCACGCGCCGGCTCCAAGCGCCACGCCAATACCGGCGTCTGCGCCTGGATGTTCTCCAGGCGCAGCGGCTGTGCACGGCCGCTCAGCGTTTCACCGCTCACCGCATCCTTCCAGCCCAGCACCGCCACGATGTCACCGGCCGCCGCCTGTTCGATGTCGTAGGTCTGGTCGGCCTGCACCCGCACCAGCCGGCTGACACGCCGGCCCTGCGGATGCTGCGAGCTGGCTACGGCGTCGCCCACCTTCAAGCTGCCGGAGTACAGCCGCACGAAGCTCAGCGCGCCGTGCTGCTGGTGGGTGATCTTGAACAGCAGGCCTGCCAGCGGGCCATCCGGGTCCGGCGGCAGCACCACCTCGCCGTGCTCGCTTTCAGCAGTCACGGCAGGCCGGTCCAGCGGCGAAGGCAGGTAATCGACCACGGCATCCAGCAGCGTCTCGATGCCCTTGTCCTTGAACGCAGCACCGGCCAGTACCGGCACGCCCGCACCCGCCAGCGTCGCCCGGCGGATCGCCGCGCGCAGCTGTTCGGCATCGATCACGCGCCCTTCCAGCCAGGCATCGGCCAGCAGCTCATCGTGATCGGCCACGGCTTCGACCAGTGCATCGCGCTGCGGTTGCCACTGTGCACGTGCGGCGGCGTCCCACCCGGTTGCGATCGTCGCTGCACCGTCGTGCCACTGCAGCACACGCTCATCGACCAGATCGACCCAGCCGTTGAATGCGCTTTCGCTGCCCAGTGGTACACCCAGCGCCCACGGGCGTGCCTGCAGTTTGTCTTGCAGTTGCTCCAGCACGCGCTCGAAGGAGGCACCCATGCGATCCATCTTGTTGACGAATGCAATCAACGGCACGCGATGGCGTCGCGCCTGCCGCCACACCGTCTCCGACTGCGGCTGCACACCGTCCACCGCCGAGAATACGGCCACGGCGCCGTCGAGCACGCGCAGCGAGCGCTCGACTTCAATGGCGAAGTCGATGTGGCCCGGGGTATCGATCAGGGTCAGTCGATGTGGCGGCAGATCGCGCGGCGCCCACTGCGCCTGCACGGCGGCAGCGCCAATGGTGATGCCGCGTTCGCGCTCGATCGCCGAGAAATCGGTGGTCGCGTTGCCATCGTGCACTTCACCGACGCGATGGATTTCGCCGCTTTTCCACAGCAGGCGTTCGGTCAGCGTGGTCTTGCCGGCGTCAATGTGGGCAATGATGCCAAGGTTGCGACGATGGGAAAGGACTTGGGTGTTCATGAAGAGATTCCTGCAAAGCCAACTTCAGGGGCCGCGCACCCCGGTTGGCGACAGGGCGCGCGGCTAGCGTTCGGTCTCGGCGATCTGGTGCATGGCACGTTCTCCTTGGCTACTGGGTAGAGTCGGGTCGGTAGAGACGAATGTCAGTCGACTTCCGGGAAAGCAGAAACGAAAAGAGCGCCCCGGAGGGCGCTCTGTCGAAGGTCCAGCGATGGCCGCTTCAGCGGCCTCGTGGGGCTCCAGGCAGACACGCCCGTTCCGCGCTTGCGCGGGTCAGGGTGAAAAACTTCAGGAGCGGCATCCGGTTCATGGGGTGCATTCTAGACCTGCCAATCTGGCGCGCAAGTGGATATTGCACACATAAATGGAACGATGCGGCCGGCAGCGCTGGTGACACTTAATTGCAGCCGTGGAGCTTGCGGGCCTCGGCCACCGTCGCAGCCCGGTCATCCCCCATCGACATCCAGCCCTTCAGTGACATGGCTGGATCCACATGCGGCAACCGCGGCCCCTGATGAACAACGACCTCGGTCCAGCTGCCGACGGGGGGCAGCTCGGACAGGCGCGCCGCTTGGTCGTCCTCGGTGCTGAACATGTCGTCCGGACCGGCCGGCGGCGTGGTATTCACGGTTTCCGCCTTGCGGGTTCGTACCCGAAGCGCACCGTCCGGGAGCCGCTGGGTGATCACGTCGTAGCGCTCGACACCATACGCCCACCTGTTTTCGCCAACGCTGCGGGTCTGGCTACCGTCGTCAGCCACGGTTACCACCTCCCCTGCCGGCCCGACAACGCCCGCGACAGCTCCCAGGCCGGACATCAGCGCCTGATAGACGATCATCTGCCGCTGCTCGGCGGTCAACGCTCCTGCCTTGAGCTTGGCGGCAGGAATCTGCAGGTACGCGGCTTCACTGCACAGCACCAGCACCTGCTGGTCGTCCCAACTCACCGACATTTCTTCGTTGGTGAAGTACTGCGTCTTCGTTGACGTCACAGCGGCACCGTCGCCACTGGAGTATCGGGTCTCGATCAGCGAGGCGTTCTCGGCCGCGTTGGTCAGCGAAACCTGAGAGGTCGAAGCTGCATTGGCAGCACAAGCGGACGCAATCATCGCGGCAAGCAGCACGCTGCGGGTAACGGTGCGGAACATGGCATCAGTCCATTGAAGAAGACGAAACGGCCATGATACCCGGAGCAACCTGGCGGGCCCTCGCTCAGGCCACCACCACCAGCGGCACCCGGCGCCGCGGATGCTCCAGTACCACCACATCCTGCTGGTACACACGCCGCAGGTTGTCTTCGGTCAGCACCTGCAGCGGCGTGCCATCGGCTGCCACCCTGCCCTGCTCCAGCAGCACGATGCGATCGGCATAGCCGGCCGCCAGATTCAGGTCATGCAGCACCACGATCACGCAGGCACCGGTTTCGGCACAGGCGCGCACACTGCGCAGCGTTCGCTCCTGATGGCGAAGATCCAGCGCGGCCGTCGGCTCATCGAGCAGCAGCAACGGCGTGTCCTGTGCCAGCACGCGCGCGAACGTGGTGCGAGCCGATTCGCCACCGGACAGCTGCTGCACCTCGCGCAGGCGAAGCGCCTGCAGCTCGGCGGCATCGATCGCCGCTTCCACCTGGGTGCCATCCACCACCGGATCCGGCGGATGCGGCAACCGCCCCATCGCCACCACTTCTTCCACGCTGAAGGCAAAGCGCACGCCGTGCTCCTGTGGCATCACCGCGCGCTCGCGTGCCAGCGGCCCCGCCTTGTAGCTGGCCAGCGGCTTACCCAGCAGGCTCACCTCCCCGGCATCCGCGCGCAGGTCTCCGGCCGCAACGGCCAGCAGCGTGGATTTGCCTGCACCATTCGGGCCAACCAGTGCGGTCACCGTACCCGGCTCGAACGACAGCGAGATGCCATGCAAGATCTCGCGCTGCTGGCGGCGCACCACCACCTCGTGCAACTTCAACAGCACGCTCATGGCGCCGCCTTGCGGCGCTGCTGCAGCACCAGCCAGAGGAAGAACGGCGCACCCAGTGCGGCCGAGAACAGGCCCAGTGGAATCTCCGCCGGCGGATCAAGCGTGCGGGCAGCAGTATCTGCCACCACGATCAACAACGCGCCGAGCAGGCCGGACAGCGGCAGCAACCAGCGATGCCCGGGGCCGACCAGCAGCCGCGCCACGTGCGGCACCACCAGGCCCACGAAACTGATCGAACCGGCGAATGCCACCGCCGCACCCACCAGCAGCGCACTGAACGCCACCAGGCGTCGCCGCGTGCGGGTCACATCCAGGCCGAGGTGCTGCGCCTGGCGCTCACCCAGCGCCAGCATGTCCAGCGGCGTTGCCAGACGCTGCAGCGCCAGCACGCCGATGGCAAACAACGGCACCACCGCCGCCACGTCAGCCCAGTTGGCGCGTGCCAACGAGCCCATCTGCCAGAACACCAGCGACTGCAGTTCGCTTTCGCTGGCGATGTAGGTGAGGAAACCGATCAGCGCCGAACAGAAGGCGGCTATAGCGATACCGACCAGCAACAGCGTCGCATTGCCACTGCCCTTGCCCGGCCGCGCCAGCGCGTAGGTCAGGCCGATGGCCAGCGCGCCGCCGGCAAAGGCTGCCACCGGCACCAGCCAGCCGGCGGCACCCGCAGCGCCCAGCACGATGGCGGCCACGGCGCCCAGCGCCGCGCCCTGACTGACGCCAACGATGCCCGGATCGGCCAGCGGATTGCCGAACAGCCCCTGCAGGCTGGCACCGGCCATGGCCAGTGACGCGCCGACCATCGCGCCCAGCAACGCGCGCGGAATGCGCAGCTGCCAGACCACGGCCAGATCGCGACTGCTGACCGCCTGCGGATCGACCAGGCCCAGCTTCACCCCCAGCGCCTGCACCACCTCCAGCGGCGGCAGCCGCAGCGGACCCACGGCAAACGACGCCAGCACCGCCCCCAGCAGTGCCAGCAACGCCACCATCACCATCATCCGTCCGCGACGGCGGCGCCGATCCGCTGGACTCATGCCTTCGGCATCGCTGCGAACGCCTTGGCCAGCGCCAGCGCACCGGCTCCGGAACCGGTGCTGGTGTACTTCAGCTGCACGTCCGGCATCACCCAGACCCGGTTGGCCTGCCCGGCCGGGGTCTGCTTCAGCGTCGGGTAGGACTTCCACAGTCCCTCGGCACCCCCAAACAGCTGCAGGTCATGCTCGGTCACCAGGATCACCTCCGGTGCGGCGGCGACCACACCTTCATTGCTCAGCTGCGAGTAGTTCTTCACTCCCGCTTCGGTACCGATGTTGGCGCCGCCGGCCAGCGCAATCAGCTGCGCCGAGGCGCTGTCGGCACCGGCCACGGTCGGCGCGCCACCGGCACCGGTCGCCGAAACATGGATCACGCGCGGCGCATGGCCCAGGCCCCTGCCCAGTGCCGCCGCCTCGTCCAGCTGGCGCTGCACCTGGGTCGCCAGCGCCTGCCCAGCCTCAGCCAGCCCAAGCGCCGCAGCGACCTTGCGCACCTTGTCCGGCGCCGGCTGCAGATCGTCGATGACCACGGCCGGCTCGCCCACCTCGCGCAGCTTCATTGCCAGTTCGGTATGGCGACGCAGGCTGTTGCCGAGGAACAGCGAGCCCTTCAGGCTCAGCACGCCTTCCACGCCGGTGGTGCGGTTGAACAGGAACTTGTGCGGCGCGGCCAGGCCGGCCTGGGTGGTGGTGTTGGTCGGCGCAGCAAACACCTGCTTGCCCAGGCCCAGCGCCTCGATCACCGCGATGACATCGTCGCCGCCGGCAATGATGCGGCTGGTGTCGGTCACGTTGATATCAGCGCCGTCATCGGAGTGCACCTGGGTCGGCAGCACCGCTTTCTGGCCCTGCACGGACGGCATGTCGGTGCCAGTCAACCGCTGCCAGCCGGCCGGCAGCGCGGCATCGGTGGCGGCGCTCGCGGCGGGCGCAGCGGCGGGCTTGTCGGTGCCGGCTGGCGCCGACGCACCACCACAGGCGGCCACCACCAGCGAGACGGCCAGCGGAAGCGCACACAGGCGCAGACGGGAGGCGATGTTCATGGGTTCTCCTTGCGGGCAGGGCAGCGCGGACGCCACCCTGCCCTGTGACTTACTGCTTCGGGGTGATGCGGGTAATGCGGTCACCCTTCGGGTCTTCCGCGCCGCGCGACTTGTTCACGGCAAACACGTTGCCCTTGCCATCGGCACGCACATGGTTCGGCAGCGTGCCGCCATCGAGATTGGCCACGACCTTGCCCTCGCCGTTGACCACGGTGATCGTGCCGGCGCCGCGGCTGCTGACATAGGCCAGGCCCGAGGCATCATCGAAAGCAACATTCAGTGCGCCGGCGCCGACCGGCACGTCGTACAGCACCTTGCCGGCGGCCACATCGACGATCAGCAGGTTGTCGGTACCCTGCGAGGCCACGTACAGGCGATTGCGCGCGGCGTCAAAGGCCACGCCGGAGGCGCTGATCGAGTTGCCCAGGTCGATGACCTTTTCGACCTTGCCGCTGGCCACATCGATCACCGCCGCTTCCGGGGTACCAATGCTGACGGTGAACAGCTTGCCGCCCTTCTCGTCCAGCACCAGGCTCATCGGGGTGAACTTCCCGTCATCCACGCCGGACTCCAGCGTCACCTGCGGCAGCTCCTTGAAGGTCCTGGCATCGAACACCGACAGGTGGTCCTCACCCGTGGCCGAGGCGAACACCTTGCCGTGGGTGCCGTCGACCACCACGTCGCGCGCGTGCGGTACGGCATCGACCGGGAACTGGTGGACCAGCGACAGGTCCTTCTGGCGATAGACCGCAATCGAATTCTGGCGGGTATTGGTCACCCACACATTGCCGTTGGTGTCATCCACGCCCACGCCATAGACCGCGTACACCGCACCGTTCTTGCTGCCCGGCACCTGCGCCGGGGTGATCGCCCTGGTCACCTTCAGGGTCTTCGGATCCAGCTTCAGCAGCTGCGACTGGGTCACCGGCGGGCGGCCCACGGCCGAGGTGACGAACACCGCGTTGCTGGCCGCGCTGTAGGCGGACTGGTACAGGCCCGGCACCAGCTTGTTGGACTGGGTGGCGAACTGCGCCTGGCCGGACAGCGGCAGCTGCGGCGATACGCGCAGCTTCAGCACCGTGGCTGCGGCCGGCTGGCTCGCGCGCACCACCACCGGATGGGTGCCCGGCACCGCGTCGGCCGGAATGCTCAGCTGGGTCTTGAAGTTGCCATCGGCATCGACCACCAGCGGCTGCGCATTGAGCACGCTGTCGCCACGCAGCAGACTCACCTTCTGGCCCGGCACGAAGCCTCGGCCGACCACGTCAGCGGTGCTGCCCGGCACGACGTTCTCACCGCGTGAGACGACTTCGCCCTTGAAGGTGGCGTTGGCCGGCTGGTCGAACACCGGCTGCGCGGTGGCGCTCACGGCCAGCAACAGGCCGGCGGCGAGAGAGGCAAAACGGTAAGACGGACGGAACGACATGGAAGGCTCCTTGCACACGTAGGCCGCGCCACGTGGCGCGGGATTCATCGGTTGCCTGGGCCGCTGCACGTCGGCAGCCTCGCCTGGGTAGTGGGGCTCGCACGGGATTGCGTGCGAGGCGATTCATTCTGCGGTGCTGTCACCGCCATTGGCGGCACCGTCGCGGGCACTGCGATCGGTCACGCCGTACAGTTCATGCAGCGCGGCATGGAACGAGGCCGGCAGCATCGGGCCGTGTCCCAGGCCCGGGAACTCGCGGTACTGCACGCTCAGGCCCGGCACCTTGGCCAGCCGCTCGGACAACCGCATCGCCGCATCCGGCGTGGCACCGCCAATGCGGCGCAAGTGCGCGACCACGCGTGGGTTGTTCAGGTCGCGCTTGCCACGATCGCCAACACGCTCGGCACCGCCGAGCATCAGCCAGAGCTTTGCCGGCTGGCCATGCACGTTCTGCACGAACTGCTGTTCCGGATCACCCAGCGCCGCGCCCTGGCTCCACCACAGCGAGGGACTGGCCGCCAGATACGACTGGAACGCTGCGGGCCGGGTATACAGCGCATTGAGCACGAACAGGCCGCCCAGCGAGTGGCCCCACAGCGCTTGCTGCTGCGCATCGATGCGTGCACGGCGCTCGACTTCCGGCTTGATGCGGCGCTCGATCACATCAAGGAAGGCAGCCGCACCACCGCCCACCGCCTGCGTGCTGCCGCTCTCGTCGTCGGCCCGGTCGATCCACGCGGTGTAATCGAGTGTGCGCGCCTTCGAATCGATGCGCAGGTCGTTGTCGTAGCCGATCAGTACCAGCACCGGCGGTGCCTTGCGTGCTGCCAGTTCGGCCAGGATCGCCTGGTCCAGCACCATCGCCACGGCATTCCCATCCAGCGCGTACAGCACCGGCAGCGGCGCCTTGCCGGCCTTGGCCGGGATCGCCACGTTCACCCGCCAGCGGCGTTGCCGGTCGGGGCTGTCCACCACGAAATGCTCGAAGCGATAGCTGGCGGCCGGCTCGTCGAGCACGGTGTGGCCGATCTTCTGCAGCGGGTTGCGCTGCTGCGCGTGGGCGTACGGAGTAGCCAGGAGCAGGCCCATCAACAGAGCGACCAGGCCGCGGGCCATCGGACCACGGTGCAAAGGCAGAACGAAATGCTTCATCGGCGGCGGCAGAGGCGGCCCGCGGCCGCAGATTCACAGGGGACCGCAGTCTACCTCAAACGCGAATGATTATCACATCGATCACACGTCACGCTGTGTATCACGCGCGCGCATGCCCGGTTGCACAGGGGGCGCCGATTCCCCTATGTTGCCGGCCACCGGGGCATTGGATCGCCCCGCTTCCAGCGCAGCCATGGACGGCGGGCACGTTGCCGCCTGCGGGTTGCGTTCATCGCGCCACAACCGCCATGGGATTGGATCCCATGATTGTGAGACTCCCTTGAAGCACACCGCACTGATCGCCCTTACCCTCGGCCTGTTCACACCGCTGGCCGCGCATGCCGCGCAGGATCTGCCTACGCTCTACCGGACCTTTGAAGAGGCCGGCAATTCGACGCTGAGCATGCAGGAACTCAACCAGACGGTGACCTTCACCGCCGTGGCACTGGGCGTTTCCAGCAACCTGGCGGGCGAACCGCTCATCGAGGCCGGCGATGACCAGGGCAATGTCCTGGCCCGGCTGACCAGCGATGATGAGCAGCAGGCGGCCAAACTGGGCGCCCTGGACGAAGGTGCCATCTTCACCGCCAGCTGCACGCTGCAGTTCAGCTCCGGCACGGACTACCTGTCATTCCGCGATTGCGCCATCAAGTAAAGGCGAAGCCGGCGAAACGCCGGCTTCATTTACCTGCCCTGTGGAGTCGAGCCATGCCCGACTCACGCAATCTCAAGGGCCCGCAGGCACCGGGCCGTAGACGTTCTCCTGCGGCGTACCCGGCAGCAGCGCGAACACGAAGATGACCAGGCCGCCAAACGGAACGAAGGCCAGCAGGTACATCCAGCCCGACTGGTTGCAGTCGTGCAGGCGGCGCACGGTAACGGCGATGACCGGCACGAACGTGGCCAGCCAGAACACGACGAACAGGATGATCGACCCGATGCCCAGGACGTCGGACTGCATCACCAACCCGGCGATGAGCGGCACCGCCAGGACGGCTGAGACGATCAGCAGGAACAGCTGGAACATCCAGTACTCGCGGCGGTTGGCACGGCCCTCGAACTGGGCATAGCGCTTCAACGGCAGAATCATTTCCTGCACGGCATCGATCCTTGATGAGAGAAGCCGCGCAGTGTGCCAAATGCAGGCGCCGGGAACAATATTGCCGCTGTGGAGTCGAGCCATGCTCGACGGCTGTTCCAGAGCGCCCTGCAGCCCGTGCAAGAGCGAAGTCGAGCATGGCTCGACGTTACATGAACCGGGTCAGCGACCCTTTACTGCACGCGCGGCCTCGCGTTCGGCGCGCAGGCGGTCGAGCTTTTCCTTCAGCTTGATTTCCAGGCCGCGCGGCACCGGGTTGTAGTACACCCGCTCGCCCATCGCATCGGGGAAGCCGGTCTGGTCCAGCGCGATGCCGCCTTCGGCGTCATGGTCGTACTGGTACTCGGCGCCGTAGCCGAGTTCCTTCATCAGCTTGGTCGGCGCATTGCGCAGGTGCAGCGGCACTTCTTCGGTACCGCTCTCGCGCACGTCGGCCTTGGCCTGGTTGAACGCGGCATAGCCCGCATTCGACTTGGCGGTGCTGGCCAGGTAAAGCACCAGCTGGGCGAAGGCGAGTTCACCTTCCGGGCTGCCCAGGCGTTCGTAAATGTCCCACGCCTCCAGCGCCATGCTCTGCGCGCGCGGATCGGCCAGGCCGATGTCCTCGATCGCCATGCGCGTCAGCCGGCGCGCCAGGTAGGACGGATCGCAACCGCCATCGAGCATGCGGGTGAGCCAGTACAGCGCGGCATCGGGATTGGAGCTGCGTACCGATTTGTGCAGCGCCGAGATCTGGTCGTAGAACTGCTCGCCACCCTTGTCGAAGCGTCGGGTGCGGTCGGCCAGCACCTGGGTCAGTGTCTGCGGCGTGATGCGACCGCCCTCCCCGCCTGCCAGCTCGGCGGCGATCTCCAGCAGGGTCAGCGCACGCCGCACATCACCATCGGCGGCGGTGGCGATCTCCAGCAGCAGCTCGGGCGCGACCGCGATGCTCTCTTCGCCCAGGCCGCGCTCGCGGTCGCCCAGTGCACGCTCCAGCGCCTCGACGATATCGGTCGGCGAAACCGCCTCCAGCACATGCACACGGCAACGCGACAGCAGTGCCGAGTTCAGTTCGAACGACGGATTCTCGGTGGTGGCACCGACGAACAGGATCGTGCCGCGCTCGATATGCGGCAGGAACGCATCCTGCTGCGCTTTGTTGAAGCGGTGCACCTCGTCCACGAACAGCACGGTGCGCCGGCCTTCGGCGAAGCGCTGCGCGGCCTCGGCCAGCACCTGGCGCACGTCCGGCAGCCCGGACAGCACGGCGGAGATCGCACGGAATTCGGCGTCCGAATATTCGGCCAGCAGCAGCGCCAGCGTGGTCTTGCCGCAGCCGGGCGGGCCCCACAGGATCATCGAATGCACGCGGCCGGATTCGACCGCGCGACGCAGCGCGCTGTCCGGCGCCAGCAGGCGCTTCTGCCCGACCATTTCATCGAGGGTGCGCGGGCGCATGCGCTCGGCCAGCGGGCGCAGGTGATCCCGATCAACGCTCAGCAGATCGGGGCCGGGAAAGGAAGTTGAACGATGTCTTGCCACCTGCTCATTGTACCGCGAGAGCGTGCCAACCAAGGTTGGCACCCACCAGCACCCGCCTCAATCACCGATGACGTCGGTGCCCTTCGGCGGGGTGAAACTGAAGGTGCCGGCGGCAAAGCCCGGGTTGCGCTTCCAGCCGCTGAAGCTGATCACGGTGCGCTGGCCGACAGCGTCGGTGATTTCCATCTTGGCCAGACCCTGGGCGTTGAAGCCCAGCGCGGCGTACTGGAAGCTGGCTTCGGTCTCGCGTTTCGGCGACAGCGACAGCCACTGCAGGCCATCACGCTGCGCGGCCTCTTCGCTGACGTCGTACTGCTGTTCCAGCAGCGCCGGGTTGATCAGCGCGGTCAGCGGGCTGTTCTGCTCTTCCTTGCCCTGCTCGCGCACGGTGGCCTGGCCCAGATCCGGCTCGTACATCCAGACCTTCCTGCCGTCGGCCACGATCAGCTGTTCGTGCGGGCGCACGTACTCCCAGCGGAACAGGCGCGGCGCCGACAGGGCCACGCGGCCGCTGGTCGATTCTTTCACCTTGCCGCGGCTGTCGAACACCTGCTGGCTGAACTGGCCATCCAGGCCCTTCAGGCCACTGGTGAAGGTCTTCAGGTCATCGCGTGCGCCAGCCCAGGCGCTGCTGGCGGCGGCACAGGCCACGGCAAGGGTGGTGGTGGCAAGGAAACGGCGAAGGCGGACGTTCATGCGGAGATCCTGTCGGCACGCAGGCCAGGAAAGTTGGATACGAGTGTGCCCGGAACAAGCTGAATGGGCGATCAGGGCGCCATTATGACGCCCCGACTGTCGGACGGCGATGCGTGAACAGGCCGGCATTACGCCATGCACGCGGAGCGTGGATCTACTTCAGCTTGCCGTACAGCACCTGGCCGCGGAAGCCACGACGTACTTCGCGGTACAGCGCGCGGAACGCGGGGTAGTCCTGCGGCTGGCACAACGCCTCCGGTCCACGCACCGCGTTCTGCTGCAGGCGGTGGTGCACGATCACGTCCTGGCCTTCACGGCTCCAGTCCACCCGGTACTCGCCAGCGGCGTTGGCAAAGCGCTGGCTGGCCGGAATGGCGATGATCGGCGCGTTGGCCGGGAACTGCAGGCGGTAGGATTCTTCGCGCAGGCTGGCATTGCAGTAGAACGGCGTCTCGTTGGCCGGCGCCGAGGCGGTGGCGTACAGCCCCCGTACCGACTCGCCACCCGGCGGATCCGGCACCGCCATGCCACCGGCCACGCTGAAGTCGGCGTAGTCCTCGGCCTGGAACGCCATGCGGTAGCCGAACGGCCGGGTCAGGTCGACCGGTACGCCCTGGATCTGCAGCTGTCCTCGCCCGTCGAAACCGGACGCGGCCATGATCTGCTCTTCAGCGCGCGCACGGTTCTGCGCATTGAGCTGGGAGAACTGCGCGCGCATGCCGATCTCGGCATTCTCACCCAGGTTCGGAACGGTTTCGCCGCGCAGGTTGCCGTTGGCATCGAAGGTGAAACGCACTTCCATAGAGGTCGCGTTGCGCTCCGGCGTGTTGGCCGGGGTGCGCGCCAGCGTGGCATCGCGCGTGCGCATCACCGGCGCACCGAGGTCACCTTCCGGCAGCTGGCCGAAACGCGCCCACGCGGTGGTCGAATCCAGGTAAAGATCGAACTCTGGAATGTAGGTGATGGCGTGGTTGAAGCGGCCCAGCACCGGAATCTTCGGCAGCGTGGGGCCACCGCCGGCGCCGATCAGCACCGGCGAACTGGCGATGCCCTTGGCTGCCAGCAGCGCCTCGAGGATCGTGACGTGATCCTTGCAGTCGCCGTAGTGGTTGTCGAGGATGCTCTGCGCACTGTTCGGCTCCAGGCCGCCATTGCCCAGGTACACCGCCACATAACGGATGTTCTGCGCCACCCAGCGGTACAGCGCGTCGGCCTGCTCGCGGCGACCACTGATGCCGGCGGTGATCTCATCGGCCAGCGCCTGCAGCGCCGGGGTCACTTCGGCCGCCGGACCTGCCTTGAGCTGGTAGGCACGCCCCATCTGCGCCCAGTCACGGTAGGTGCTGGCCATGATGTTCGGGCCGAACTCCCAGCCGGCGGCCGACCAGTTCTGCGCCGGCATCGCCTCGCGGCGCTGGTAGCGCCAGCGCCACTGCGCCTGGCCGTTCTTCACCGTCGGCCGATCACTGCCCTGCACGCCGCGGCTGTCGACGAACATCGGCAGGCTGGCCGGCGCACTCAGGGTGACCTCGGCGTCCTCGTATTCGGTGAACACATTGAAGGTTTCCCACAGGCCGAAGTAGCCCGGGAAGTACGGCGTGGCCTGGGTCCGCCGCACCTGGTAGTACAGGCGCGTGCCCGGGGCCAGGTTGGGAAACACGATCACCCGCACCTTGCGGTCGGCGTACATCGCCGCCGAAGCGCTGGAGTAGCTTTCCTGGGTGTAGATGCGGTCGGCCGGCACGTCGCGGCGCTGGCCGTCGGCGGTGATGGTATAGGCGCCAAGCACTTCCAGCGTTTCCATCTTCTCGCTGTAGCTCAGCCGCACCTGGCTGAACTGCTCGACGGACGCCTTGGTCTTGAGCAGGACTTCGTAGGTTTCGGTCTGCACATTGCCCGCATCCGGCCGCACCTGGTAGTCGGCGCGGTAACGGACAATGCTGAAGTTGTTGCTGGCTTCGGTGTCGCCGCTGGCGGAAGGCGGCGCCGTGGCGGGCGCGGAGGTGGCGGTGTCTGCCAGTGCCGGGCCGGCAGCCATCATGGCTGCCAGCGCCAGAGCCAGCGCGCTGGGTACGGGGTGAAGCATGCGTCGGTTCCTTGGACGTCGTGGGGGTACGTCGGGTCTTACTTTGGCGGCGGCGGTGCCAGCACCGTGCGGTCGCCATTGTGTTCGGGCGCGCTGACCACGCCGGCCGCTTCCATGGCCTCGATCAGTCGCGCCGCGCGGTTGTAGCCGATCTTCAGCCGGCGCTGAACACCGGAAATCGAGGCACGACGGGTCTCGGTGACCACTCGCAGCGCTTCGTCATACAACGGGTCGGACTCGTCGCCGCCGCCGGAACTGGTCTCCGGCAGGCCGGTGGCGCCGACGATCACGCCGTCACCCATCGTCTGCACTTCGTCCAGCACGCCATCGATGTAGTCGGCCGGCCCCATCGCCTTCAGGTGCTCGACCACGCGATGCACCTCATCGTCGGAAACGAACGCACCGTGCACGCGCTCGGGCAGCGCGGTACCAGGCGGCAGGTACAGCATGTCGCCGTGGCCCAGCAGGGTTTCGGCACCAGACTGGTCCAGGATGGTGCGCGAGTCGATCTTCGAGCTGACCTGGAAGGCGATGCGGGTGGGGATGTTGGCCTTGATCAGGCCGGTGATCACGTCCACCGACGGGCGCTGCGTGGCCAGGATCAGGTGGATGCCGGCCGCACGCGCCTTCTGTGCCAAGCGCGCGATCAGCTCTTCCACCTTCTTGCCGACGATCATCATCATGTCGGCGAATTCGTCGATGAAGATGACGATGAACGGCAGCGTCTCCAGCGGGCGCGGCGCCTCGCCCAGCTCCGGGTTCGGCTTGAACAGCGGGTCCATCAGCGGCTGGCCGGCGTCCTGGGCTTCCTTCACCTTCTTGTTGAAGCCCGCCAGATTGCGCACGCCCACCGCGCTCATCAGCTTGTAGCGGCGCTCCATCTCGGCCACGCACCAGCGCAGGCCGTTGGCGGCCTCCTTCATGTCCGTGACCACCGGCGCCAACAGGTGCGGGATGCCCTGGTAGACACTCAGCTCAAGCATCTTCGGGTCGATCATCAGCATCCGCAGATCTTTCGGCGAAGCCTTGAACAGCAGGCTTAGCACCATCGCGTTGACCGCCACCGACTTGCCCGAACCGGTGGTGCCGGCCACCAGCAGGTGCGGCATGCGCGCCAGGTCGGCCACGGTCGGGCGGCCGGCGATGTCCTTGCCCAGCGCCAGGGTCAGCGCACTGGCTGACTTGTCGTATTCCTTCGAGCGCAGCAGCTCGGACAGGAAGATCATTTCGCGGGTGACGTTGGGGATCTCCAGGCCGATCACCGATTTGCCCGGAATGACGTCGACCACGCGCACCGACTTCACCGACAGGCCACGCGCGATGTCCTTGTCCAGCGAGCTGATCTGGCTGACCTTGATGCCCGGTGCCGGCTCGATCTCGAAGCGGGTGATGACAGGGCCGGGATTGGCGCCGACCACCTGCGCATCGATGCGGAAGTCCTTCAGCTTGAACTCGATCTGCCGCGACAGGGTCTCCAGCGTCTCTTCGTCGTAGCCCTTCGGCTGCGGCTTGGGATCATCCAGCAACGCCAGCGGCGGCAGGTCCGAGCCGTCACCATTGACGCCGCGGAACATCGGGATCTGGTTGTCACGCTTGGCGCGATCGCTCTTCTCGATCACCGGCTCAGGACGCGGCTCGATCTTCACCGGCTCGCGCTTGGCGCGCACCTCGGCATCGGCCTTGCGCACTTCCTGGCGCTCCTCGCGCATCACCCGGGTCTGCTTCCACTCGGTGACCTCTTCCTTCTTTCGCTGCAGCAGCGGTGCCAGCGACATCACGCCGCGGCCGATCTTCTCCATCACCGAGAACCAGGACAGCCCGGTCGCCAGCGTGATCGAGGCCAGCAGCAGCACCAGCACAAACAGGTTGGCGCCCAGCGCGCCGAAGCCCACGGTGAGTGAATTGCCGACCAGCTTGCCCAGGATGCCGCCGGCACTGGCGACATCGCCACTGAACAGGCGCACGTGCAGGAAGCCGGTGCCGGCAATCAGGAAGCCGACCAGGCCGACCAGGCGCAGCGCCGGGTCCAGGTCGTTCTCGCCCTTGCTCTCGCGCTTGAGGCCGAACATGGCGATCCACGCCAGCGCGCCGAGCACCACCGGCAGCAGGAAGGCGATGTAGCCGAACAGCTGCAGCAGCACGTCGGCGATCCAGGCGCCGGCACGGCCACCCATGTTGTGCACCGGCGCGACCACGCTGCCGGTATGCGACCAGCCCGGGTCGGTAGCTGAATAGGTGAACAGACTGGCCGCCAGATACAGCAGCGCTGGCGCGATGGCGATGAGGCCAAGGTCGCGCCAGAGGCGTTGGCGGCGTGGATTGTCGGTCGCCGCCGCCGCGGCCGTGCGACGTGACGCCTTGCTGTCGTCGGACTTGGAGCGTTCGGGGACCTGCTTCGCCACCTTAGACCATACCTTTGGAATGCGCTGTTAGTGATTGATAATAAATGAGACGGCGTCAGTTTTCAGTTATCCGTCATCTGACCGGGCAAGGTTGGGCCGGAACGGCCGCTGGACAACGGCGTTCTGTTCATCGGCTTGAATCGCCCTGCCCCAGCCGCCACTCTATGACCAGCCAAGGATGCTGCGCAAACATCGCCAGCGCCTTGTCCCATCTACCTTTTCGCGAGTCTACATGAGCACCAGCCTGCCCTCCCGCCACCAGCGCCTCGTCATCCTCGGTTCCGGCCCGGCCGGCTGGACCGCCGCCGTCTATGCCGCCCGCGCCAACCTGAAGCCGGTCGTCATCACCGGCCTGCAGCAGGGTGGCCAGCTGATGACCACCACCGAAGTGGACAACTGGCCGGGTGACGCCCACGGCCTGATGGGCCCGGACCTGATGGCGCGCATGCAGGCCCACGCCGAGCGTTTCGAGACCGAGGTCATCTTCGACCACATCCATACCGCCGACGTCTCCCAGCGCCCGTTCAAGCTGATCGGTGACAGCCACGAGTACACCTGCGATGCCCTGATCATTGCTACCGGCGCCACCGCCAAGTACCTGGGCATCCCGACCGAAGAGGCCTTCAAGGGCCGCGGCGTCTCCGCCTGCGCCACCTGTGACGGCTTCTTCTACCGCGACCAGGACGTGGTCGTGGTCGGTGGCGGCAACACCGCCGTGGAAGAGGCCCTGTACCTGTCCAACATTGCCCGCAAGGTCTACCTGGTCCACCGCCGCGATACCCTGAAGGCGGAAAAGATCATGCAGGACAAGCTGTTCAAGAAGGTGGCCGAAGGCAAGATCGAGACCGTCTGGCACCACCAGGTGGACGAAGTGCTGGGTAACGACGCTGGCGTGACCGGGGTGCGCGTGAAGTCCACCCTGGACGGCAGCACCCGCGACATCGATGCCCATGGCTTCTTCGTCGCCATCGGCCACCACCCGAACACCACCCTGTTCGACGGCCAGCTGGCGATGAACAATGGCTATCTGGAAATCCGCTCGGGCCTGGGCGGCAACGCCACCCAGACCTCGGTGGAAGGCGTGTTCGCCGCTGGCGACGTGGCCGACCAGCACTACCGCCAGGCGATCACCTCGGCCGGCTTCGGCTGCATGGCCGCGCTGGACGCCGAGCGCTTCCTGGATGCCGAGGGCAAGGCCAGCTGAAACGCTGACCTGCATCTGTAGCGTCGGGCCATGCTCGACTCAAACGAAGGGCCGACGCCATTGCGTCGGCCTTTTCGGTTCATCTGCCCTATCCTTCCCTCATGCCCTCCGCCCGCTTCATCAACGCCCTGCAGTCCATTCCCGCCAGCGACTGGGATGCCCTGCACGACGGCCTCAACCCGTTCGTCAGCCACGCCTTCCTCTCAGGCCTGGAACAGCACGGCTGCCTGCGCGAGGACTGGGGCTGGCAACCCCGGCACTTCACGCTCTGGGAAGGCAATTCTCTGATCGGCGCCATTCCGGGCTACCTGAAGACCAACTCGCATGGTGAGTTCGTGTTCGACCACGCCTGGGCCAACGCCTACGCCCGCCACGGCCGCGACTACTACCCGAAGTGGCTCGGTGCGGTGCCGTACTCGCCGGTGACCGGCCCACGGCTGCTGGCCCGTCACGATGCGCAGCGCGCGGCATTGCCGTCGGCCCTGCGCAAGGCGCTGCCGGCGCTGGGCGTGTCATCGGCCCACATCAATTTCCACACCGCCGCTGACGAGGGGGTGTTCGACGATGACTGGCTGCTGCGCGAGGACGTGCAGTTCCAGTGGCAGAACCCGGGAGACTGGCACACGTTCGAGCAGTTCCTCGCCGCGATGGACCACAAGCACCGCAAGAACATCCGCCAGGAGCGTGCCAAGGTCGCGCGCCAGGGCATCAGCTTCCGCGTGGTGCATGGCGACCAGGCCAGCCGCGCGGATCTGCAGGCGATGTATCGCTTCTACCTGCAGACCTTCCTCGAATACGGCAATGCGCCGGCACTGACCGACGCGTTCCTGTGCCATCTGGCTATCGCACTGGGGCGTGGCCTGGTGCTGTTCCTGGCCGAGCAGGACGGCGAGCCGATTGCCGGTGCGCTGTGCCTGCGCGGCGGCGACACGCTGTATGGCCGCTACTGGGGCGGCGCCACCCTGCCCGGCCTGCACTTCGAAGCCTGTTACTACCAGGGCATTGAGTACTGCCTGCGCGAAGGCCTGAGCCGTTTCGAGCCGGGCGCGCAGGGAGAGCACAAGCTGGCGCGCGGCTTCCTGCCGACGCGGGTGCGCAGCCGTCACTGGGTGGCCGATCCGGAGTTCGCGCAGGCATTGCAGGACTGGTGCCGACAGGAGCGCCGCGATGTGCAGCGTTACCAGCAGGAACTGCAAGAGCACAGCCCGTTCCGCGCGGAACCGTAGCGTCGAGCTTGCTCGGCTGACATACCAGTACTCGACCGATGTGCCAACCAAGGCTGGCACCTGCCGGAGAAGGTTCGCATCTGCCACAGACTGCGCTCGCTACAATCATCCGCATGACACGCCAGCTGCCCTGGCGCCTGGCCGATACGCCGGACGCGCCCTTCCCTCCGGCCGAAACCGCGCTGCGCCAGCCTGACGGCCTGCTCGCCGTCGGTGGCGACCTGCACCCGGTGCGCCTGCTCAACGCGTATGCGGGGGGCATCTTTCCGTGGTTCAGCGAGGGCGAACCGATCCTGTGGTGGTCGCCTGACCCGCGCATGGTGTTCCGCACCGATGGCGTGCACCTGTCCAGCCGCTTCCGCCGCCAGCTGCGTAGCTGCGACTGGGAGGTGACTGCCGACACCGCGTTTGGCCAGGTGATGCGCGCCTGCGCCGCCGCGCCGCGGCCCGGCCAGGACGGTACCTGGATCAGCCCGGCCATGATCGAGGCCTACAGCCAGCTGCACGACCTCGGCTTTGCCCATTCCTTCGAAGTCTGGGACCGGCAGACGCTGGTCGGCGGCATCTATGGGGTGGCGATCGGATCGATGTTCTTCGGCGAGAGCATGTTCAGCGGTGCCAGCGGCGGCTCCAAGATCGCGCTGGCCGCGTTGGCGGCCACGCTTGGCGGCTGGGGCTGGCCGATGATCGATGCCCAGGTGGAGAATCCACACCTGCTGCGGATGGGCGCCACGCATCTGCCGCGCGCAGCGTTTCTCGATCACGTGCGCCAGGCGGTGCGCAACAAGGGCCGTGAAGGCCCGTGGACGCAGGCGGTGGGACGCGTGCCGGCTCGGCGTTTGGCAGGGAGTTAACACAAACTTTGCAAGCTGGCCTCGTCACGCGTAAAATACCGCGCCTTAGGCCCAGCGTGGCCGTTTTCTGAACCGCACAGGACTACATGTCGAAAGACGATTCCATCGAGTTCGAGGGCACCGTCAGCGAGACGCTGCCGAACACCACTTTCCGCGTTCGTCTGGAAAATGGGCACGAAATCATCGCCCACATCTCCGGCCGCATGCGCAAGAACTACATCCGCATCCTTACCGGTGACCGGGTCAAGGTTGAAATGACCCCGTACGACCTGACCAAGGGCCGTATCACCTACCGCATGAAGTAAGCGGTCGGCGCCTGGCGCCACTTCAACAAGGCCAGCCCTGGTTGCTGGCCTTTTGTCATGCGCGGACTCCGGCCCTGCCGGAGGTCATCGTGACCGAACTCACCATGGCGTCAGTCAGCCCCGCTTGCGGCAGATTCGCATTTGCGCCTGCGTCGGCATCGTGGGATCCGATCCAGTCCGGATCGCCACCCCCCGCCCGACCATGAACGCCCTGCTCCCGCATGTCCTGCTGCAGGCAGTTCTGCTGGCCAGCCTCCCCCTGTCGGCATCCGCTGCCGAACCCGCAAAGCCCACCGCCCCGGCGGACTGCATCGCCGTCGGCGCCGACAGTGATATCCGCGCGTCCAGCACCGAGCGCGAAGTGCTGCTGCGCGACGGCGACAACCACTATCGGGTGCACCTGCAGAAGCGCTGTCTCGGCGCTGCTGCCTCGGCCAGCTACGTGTTCTTCACGCCCAACACGCCCGAGCGGATCTGTGGCGATGCCCGCAGCACGCTGCGCACCGACAGCAACCATTGCGGCGTGACCCGGATCGAGCCGATCGATGCGGCGACCTTCAAGCGACTGGCCCAACAGGGGCGCTGAGCGACGGAAACAACAAGGGCGGCCGAAGCCGCCCTTGTTCCCTTCTGCACCCGGCATGCACCCCGGGGCAGGCTTATTCCACCGTCGCCGGCAACAGGCGCTCCGGCTCAGCCTGGGTTTCGACCACCAGCTCGTCATCGCGGACATCGATGCTGACCTTGCCGCCATTGACCAGCTTGCCGAACAGCAGTTCGTCGGCCAGCGGACGCTTGATCCTGTCCTGGATCACACGGGCCATCGGACGGGCACCCATCAGCGGATCGAAGCCATGATGGGCCAGCCAATCGCGGGCGGTCGGGGTGGCCGACAGGCTGACATGCTTGTCCTGCAGCAGCATTTCCAGCTCGATCAGGAACTTGTCGACCACACGCAGGATGTGCTCGAAGCCCAGTGCCTGGAATTGCACCACCGCATCAAGACGGTTGCGGAACTCCGGGGTGAAGGCGCGACGGATGGTCTCCATCGCGTCGGTGGCATGGTCCTGCTTGGTGAAGCCGATCGAGCGCCGCGAGGCCTGCGCCGCGCCGGCATTGGTAGTCATCACCAGCACCACGTTCTTGAAGTTCGCCTCGCGACCGTTGGTATCGGTCAGCACGCCGCGGTCCATCACCTGCAACAGGATGTTGAAGATGTCCGGGTGCGCCTTTTCTATTTCGTCCAGCAGCAGCACGCAGTGCGGCGTCTTGACGATCTTCTCGGTCAGCAGGCCGCCCTGGTCAAAGCCGACGTAACCCGGAGGGGCGCCGATCAGGCGGCTGATCGAATGCGGCTCCATGTATTCGGACATGTCGAAGCGGACCAGTTCGATGCCCAGCTGCAGCGCCAGCTGCTTGGTCACCTCGGTCTTGCCGACACCGGTCGGACCGGCGAACAGGAAGTTGCCGATCGGCTTTTCCGGGTTGCCCAGGCCCGAACGGGCCAGCTTGATCGCCGAGGACAGCGTCTCGATGGCCGGGTCCTGGCCGAAGATCACCATCTTCAGGTTGCGCTCCAGGTGCTGCAGCACATCCTTGTCGGTGGCGCTGACCTGCTTGGCCGGAATGCGCGCCATCTTGGCGACGATCGCCTCCACTTCCTCGACGTCGATCAGCTCCTTGCGCTGGCCTTCCGGAAGCAGCCGCTGACGGGCGCCGGCCTCATCGATCACGTCGATGGCCTTGTCCGGCAGCAGGCGGTCGCCGATGTGCTTCACCGACAGGTCCACCGCCGCCTGCAGCGCCTCGTCGGAATAGGTCACACCGTGGTGCAGCTCGTACTTGGATTTCAGCCCCTGCAGGATCTCGTAGGTCTCGCCGACAGTCGGCTCGACGATGTCGATCTTCTGGAAGCGGCGGGCCAGCGCCCGATCCTTCTCGAAGATGCCACGGTATTCCTGGAAGGTGGTCGAACCGATGCAGCGCAGCTCGCCCGAGGCCAGCGCCGGCTTGATCAGGTTGGAGGCGTCCATGGTGCCACCCGACGCGGAACCGGCACCGATGATGGTGTGGATCTCGTCGATGAACAGCACCGCGTTGGGTACCTTCTTCAGTGCGGTCAGCACGCTCTTCAGGCGCTTCTCGAAATCGCCGCGGTACTTGGTGCCCGCGACCAGCGCGCCCAGGTCCAGCGAGTAGATCACCGCGTCGGCCAGCACATCGGGCACCGAACCTTCGATGATGCGGCGGGCCAGGCCTTCGGCGATGGCGGTCTTGCCCACGCCGGCCTCACCCACGTACAGCGGGTTGTTCTTGCGGCGGCGGCACAGGACCTGGATGGTGCGCTCGATCTCGTCGGCACGGCCGACCAGCGGGTCGATGCGCCCGGCCCGGGCCTGCTCGTTGAGGTTGCTGGCGAACTCGGTCAGGGCATCACCCTTTGGCTCGCCTTCCCCGCCTTCCATGCGGCCTTCGCCCTCGGAGGACGAGGACGGCTGCTCGCCCTCCTCGCCCAGCTTGGCGATGCCATGGGACAGGTAATTGACTACATCCAGCCGGGTCACATCCTGCTGGTTGAGGTAATAGACGGCATGGGAGTCCTTCTCGCCGAAGATGGCGACCAGCACATTGGCGCCGGTGACTTCCTTCTTGCCCGAGGACTGCACGTGGTACACGGCCCGCTGCAGCACGCGCTGGAAGCCCAGTGTCGGCTGGGTGTCACGACCATCGTCTTCGGCCAGACGGGACACCGACGCCTCGATGGCCTGCTCCAGCTCCTGGCGCAGGCGTTCGGCGTCGGCTCCGCAGGCCTTCAGAACGGCCTGGGCAGACGGGTTGTCGAGCAGTGCCAACAGCAGGTGTTCGACCGTCATGAACTCATGCCGGGCCTCACGGGCGCGCTTGTAGCACTGGCCGATGGTGTGTTCGAGGTCTTTGCTGAACATGGATTACTCCGGCGGCAGATGGGGACAATATGCGGCCTGACTACGCGATTTCCATCACCCTAGCGGATTGCAGCGTTCAGATGGCGTTAGCAGTACCGATTGCTTGAACTTCATTCACTCCAGGACAGACCAACCGGCATGAGCGAACCCTACCTGAGCCGATGGCGATTGCGACGTGATGGCCCGGCCATCCAGACACCCCGCGCCCAGCTCTGGCCGGTACTGACCCACGCCGGCGAGCCGGCGATGCTGAAGCTCAGCAGCGAGCCCGAGGAGCAGAACGCGTACCGGCTGCTGCGCTGGTGGGAGGGCGACGGCGCCGCCAGGCTGCTGGCCCATGAAGGCCCAGCGATCCTGATCGAGCGCGCCCGCGGCGATTCGCTGCGGCAACGTTCGATCGACGGCGGCGACGACACCTGCACCACGATCCTGTGCCAGGTCCTGCAGCGGCTGCACCGGCCCCGGAACGCGCCGCCAGCGGAACTGGTCTGCCTGCGTACATGGTTCGCCGACCTGCTGCAGCCAAGAGCGAGGCTGCCGCCACTGCTGGAACAGTGCAGATCACTGGCGGAGGCACTGCTGCAGGATTTTGCAGCAAGGCTGGAGCAGGTCAGTGCACTGGCTTGCCTGGAGCGCACCCGCCTGCTGCGCTGGATCGCGGCCAGCATGGGGCTGTCGGCGGTGTGGTTCCGCGACGATGGTGACCCGGCCGACATTGACGAGGCGGTGGCGACAATGGCGCTGGAGGCGCTGGCGCAGGAGTGACCCGCGGTGGGTGCCACCTTGGTGGCCCCCCTCCGGCAATCGGCATGCCCGGGCAAAACGCAGTCGAGCATGGCTCGACGCTACAAAAGGTCGGTCAGGCCTTTTCCATCGTGCACAGCAGCGGGTGCTGGTTCATCCGCGAGTACTCGTTGACCTGTGCAACCTTGGTCTCGGCCACTTCGCGGGTGAAGACCCCGCACACCCCGCGGCCACGGGTATGCACGTGCAGCATCACTTGCGTGGCCTTGTCCAGGTCCATGCTGAAGAACTGCTGCAGCACGTCCACCACGAAGTCCATCGGGGTGTAGTCGTCGTTGAGCAGCATCACCTGGTAGAACGGCGGTGGCGCCACTTCCGGGCGCGCGGGCTCCACGGCGACGCCGTGCTCGTGGTGGGAATCGGGGGAAGACTCGTGGGGCATCTGCCCATTATAGAGGTTGCGCCGGGCCTGCGTCGGCCCGCCGCAGATTGGACGGCACGGACGCCCACCGTCACAATTGCATCTTCTTTCAAACCTGCTTCACAGGATCTTCATGAAAAGGACTCTTCTCCCCGCCCTGCTGATCGCGCTGACCGCTGCTGGCCCTGCCGCCGCCGCGCCCGAGGCCGACAAGGCAGTGGCCCGCCACCTGGACAAGCTGGGCTACACCTATGAAGTCGACGAGGATGGCGACTACCGCATGGTGTTCGATGTCGAGGGTGACCGCACCCAGATGGTCTACGTGCGCTCGGCGGTGGAAGATTTCGGCACCCACAACATCCGCGAGATCTGGTCGCCGGGCTACAGCGCCAAGACCAAGCAGTTCCCGGTGGCCGTGGCCAACCGCCTGCTGGAAGACTCGCAGGACGCCAAGATGGGCGGCTGGGTGAAGCAGGACACCACGGCGATGTTCGTGGTGAAGATCGATGCCGATGCCACCGCCGACCAGCTCAGCGACGCCATCGATGCGGCTATCCGCACCGCCGACGCGATGGAGCTGGAACTGACCAAGAAGGACGAGTTCTGAGTTGAACGCCACACCCGACCCGCGCTGGGCACCGCACGCCACTGTCGCCACGGTGGTGATCGACGGCGGCCGCGTGCTGCTGGTCGAAGAGACCATCGATGGCCGCCCGGTGCTGAACCAGCCGGCCGGCCACCTCGAGCCGGGCGAAACCCTGGCCGAGGCGGCCCTGCGCGAGACCGTCGAGGAGACCGGCTGGACGGTGCAGCTGACCCATTTCATCGGCTGCTACCAGTGGACCGCCGGCGATGGCACCGCCTTCCTGCGCTTCTGCTACGCCGCACGCCCACTCTCGCACGACCCGGCACGGCCGCTGGATGCCGGCATCGACCGCGCGCTGTGGCTGACCCCGACCGAGCTGCAGGCGGCCGGTGAGCGCCAGCGCAGCCCGCTGGTGTGGCAGGTGGTGGCCGATTACCTGGGTGGCCAACGCCATCCGCTTTCGCTGGTCCGGGAGGTCGCATGAGCACCCCACGCGTGATGGTTGGCGTCTCCGGCGGCGTCGATTCCTCGGTCGCCGCCTGGCGGCTGGTGCAGCAGGGCGAGGCCGTGGCCGGCCTGTTCATGCAGAACTGGGCCGACGACGGCAGTGGCGAGTGCCGCGCCGAGGACGATCGCCGCGACGCGGTGGCCGTGTGCGGACTGCTCGGCATTCCGTTCCACTTCCGCGATTTTTCCAGCGAGTACTGGCAGGGCGTGTTCGAGCACTTCCTGGCCGAATACGCCGCCGGCCGCACGCCGAACCCGGACGTGCTGTGCAACCGCGAGGTCAAGTTCAAGCACTTCCTGGACGCCGCCCGCGAGCTGGGCGCCGAGCGCATCGCCACCGGCCACTACGCGCGGGTGACCCAGCGCGGCCACCAGTGGCTGCTGCTGCGCGGCGCCGACCGTTCCAAGGACCAGAGCTATTTCCTGCATCAGCTCGGCCAGGAGCAGCTGGCGGCGACGCTGTTCCCGATTGGCGACCTGGAAAAGAGCGACCTGCGCCGGATCGCGCGTGACGTCAGCCTGCCGACCCACGCCAAGAAGGACTCCACCGGCATCTGCTTCATCGGCGAGCGCGACTTCCGTGAGTTCCTCGGCCGCTACCTGCCGGCCAAGCCCGGCCAGATCCTCGACCCGGCCGACGGCAGCGTGATCGCCGAACATCCGGGCGTGTTCTATTTCACCCTGGGCCAGCGCGAGGGCCTGAACATCGGCGGCGTGCGTGGCCGTCCTGCCGCGCCGTGGTATGTGGTCGGCAAGGACGTGGCCAGCAACGTGCTTTACGTGGACCAGGACCGTGAAAGCCCGTGGATGCTGTCCGAGCGCCTGCGATCGGAGGCCGCGCACTGGATTGCCGGCTCGCCGCCGGCACGGCGCTTCGAATGCACCGCGCAGACCCGCTACCGCCAGCCCGACGAGCCGTGTACGGTCGACGTGCTGGACGACGGCAGCGTGCTGGTCACCTTCGCGCGCCCGCAACGCGCCGTTACCCCCGGTCAATCACTGGTGTTGTATGACGGTGATGTGTGCCTGGGTGGCGCGGTGATCGCCGCCACCGATGCGCCGCTGGAGCAGCGCTTGCGCACCACCCCTTCTCCTTTTGAGGTAATCGCTGCATGAGTTTCACTGTCGACGACCGCGTCCTGGCCCTGGCCGGCATTGCCCAGGCCCTGCAGCAGGTACGCCGTATCGCCGATACCGGCCATTCCGATGCCGCCGCCGTGCGCACGGCCGTGGACAGCGTGTTCCGGGTTGATGCGTCCTCGCCGCAGGAGGTCTTCGGTGACAGTCACGCACTGAAGGCGGGCCTGCGCCTGCTGCACAACTACTTCCGCAGCCAGGGCCAGGATCCGGTGCTGCCCAAGCTGGCGCTGTCGGTGCTGCAGCTTGAGCGCCGCTTCGTGCAGGACGGCGCCACCGTGAACAAGGTCGCCTCCGGCATCGAGCGCGCCCAGCGCCAGGCCGCCGAGCTGGGCGACAGCGGCCACCCGGACGTGCTGGCCAACCTGGGTGGCCTATACGCGGACACCATCAGCCACCTCAAGCCGCGGGTGATGGTCCAGGGCAACCCGCACTACCTCGGGCAGGCCGGTGTGGTCGCTGAGATCCGCGCGCTGCTGCTGGCTGCGGTGCGCTCTGCGGTGCTGTGGCGGCAGCTGGGCGGCAGCTACTGGGACTTCCTGTTCAGCCGCAAGGCGATGATCGAGGCTGTGGATCGGCAGCTGGCCTGAGGGTGCTGGCTTGAGCCCTGGATGCGGATCCTTCTCCGGCACGGAAAGGGCTCTGCCCCCGGAGCCGCCAAGGCGCCGGAAAACCGGCGCATTCAGAATGCACTTCAAGGCACATCGACGTTAAAGAGAAGGGGGGCACGGCCGATACATCCTCCGTGCACCTCCCGAGAACGTCCATGTACTCACGCATTTTCATCCGTCTGGCCGCCCCCCTGGCTCTGACCCTGCTGCTCCCCTTCGCCATCGGTTTCGAATGGCCGGCCGCCCTGCGCTGGGCGATCCTGACCACGATGACGCTGAGCTGGCTCGGCTTTGCGTGGTGGACCACCCGCGCCCAGGCGCACCGCTCCCCGGAACATGCCCGCGTCCTGCGTGAGCAGGATCAGCTGCTGACCGAACTGCGCAACTTCGTAGGCAACGAGATCGACGGATCTCGTGGCGAAGTGGAACGCGCCCGTGACCTGATCCGCCAAGCCGTTTCCAGCCTCGGCGGCAGCTTCGATGCAATGAACCGCAAGTCGCGCCAGCAGAGCCAGGCGCTGTCGCGCATCGTCGACCGCGCCGGCGATGAAGGCGGCGCCGGCCTTGACGTTGCCCGTTTCGCCCAGCACGCCAGCCATCGCATGGAGCAGCTGGTGGAAGCGCTGGAACAGGTCAGCGGCCAGAGCAGCGCCACCGTGCAGCACATCGACCAGATGGCACAGCACCTGGATGGCATCTTCGCGCTGCTGGAAGATGTCAAGTCGATCGCCGACCAGACCAACCTGCTGGCCCTGAACGCCGCCATTGAAGCGGCGCGCGCCGGTGAAGCCGGTCGTGGCTTCGCCGTGGTCGCCGATGAGGTCCGCAACCTGTCCGAGCGCTCGACCACCTTCAACGAGCAGATCCGCAAGCTGGCGCACAGCTCCAAGGACGCCATCGCCAAGGTCCGCGAGACGGTCTCGCACATGGCCTCGCGCGATATGGACCGTTCCCGCGAAGCGCGCCAGGAAGCCGCTGCGATGCTCGACAACGTCGCGCAGATCAATGCCTCGCTGGGCGACGGCATGCGCGAAGTGTCCGACTGCGCCCGTTCGATCGATGGCAGCGTGGCCGAAGCCGTGCGCGCCCTGCAGTTTGAAGACATCGCCACCCAGGCCCTGGGCGGCGTGCACACCCACCTGGACCGCCTGACCGCCATCAATCGAGAAGCGGTGGCCCTGCAGGAGCTGCTGCACCGCAATGGCGGCGTGTTCGACGAAGAGATCGCCACCGCCCTGCAGCGCACCGGCAGCCGCCTGCGCGAACTGCGCAGCGAGTGGGAACGCCCGCCGCACAAGCCGGTTGCCCAGCAGAGCATGGGCGCCGGCACCGTCGAGCTGTTCTGATCCTGATGTCCGCTGCCGTTGCCGGCAGCCCGCAAGGCCCCGGTTCGCCCGGGGCCTTTGCCTGTACCCTGCCGTTGGATGCATCCTGTACGCGCACCATGACCCTGATCCGCGCCCTGCCCCCTCTGACCGATACCGAGCGCCCGCGCAACGCGAGCGTGCGTGAGCAGCTGCAACAGCTGGAAGAGGTCGCCCGCGAAGAGATCCGCGAACTGCAGCAGCTGGCCGATGCGCGCCCGGCGCCTTGCCGCGCGGACGAGGCACTGCTGGGGCTGGCGTGGGACCTGGGGCTGGATGGCGAAGCGTTGAGGTAGATCCACGCCATGCGTGGATGGGTGGCGCCGCATGGCATGATGCCCCCGTTCCGCTCATGGAAGACCGATGGCCATCGCCCTGATCGCAGTACTGCTGATCGAGACAGTCCTTCTGACGGCCTGGGTGGCCGGCTATTTCAGCCGGGGCATCACCCTGTTCAATGAACGCATCGCGGCGTCGCCGGCCATGCAGGCCCGGCTCCATCTGGGCAGCCTGGAACGTGACCTGCCGCAGGACAGATGGCTGCACTTGGCCTTCCATGCACTGCCCGACGGCAGCATGGCGTTCCGCGAGAGCTTCGCGCCGAGCTTCGGCCTGCGCTACTTCCCGGTGATGCGAGGACGCATCATGCTCGACGCACGGCGGCACGAGGTGCGGGTGATCGGCCTGTGCAGCTGGTTCGTGGCGATCCTGTCGCTGCTGCTGTTGCCGCTGGTGGCCATGCGTCCGATGGTGGCACCGCTGCTGCTGGCACTGCCGCTGTTCCTGGCCAGCTATCTGGTCCAGAAGCGGCGCTATGGTGCCATCGTCGAGGCCTTGCGCATGCAGCTGAAGTCGGAGTTCCCGAGCTAGATCCACACCACGCGTGGAGGGCCGCATGTGCAGGCATTGGTGCCGACCAACGGTCGGCACCTGCCGGCGTCGGGGTTTCTCAGCCCACCAGCACCACTTCGCCGCTGGCGTCGGTGCGCGCCGAGGCCGGCAGGGGCTGGCGCAGCCACTGCGCCAGGTCGCGCGGGCTGAGCGGGCGCGAGTACAGGTAACCCTGAATCTCGTCGCAGCCCTGGCGACGCAGCATGTCTTCTTCCTGGTGCGTTTCCACGCCCTCGGCCACCACCTTCATGCCCAGCGCGTGGCCCAGATGCACGATCGCCTGGGTCACTTCGGCCGTGCCCGAATCGTGCAGCATGCCCTGCACGAAACTGCGGTCGATCTTCAGGCGCCCGACCGGGAAGCGGTTGAGGTAGTTGAGGTTGGAGAAGCCGGTACCGAAGTCGTCCACCGCCAGCGGCACACCGTGCCGTTCCAGCACGTCGAAGCAGTGGCGCAGGACGTCGGTGTCACGGATCAACGCGGATTCGGTCAGCTCCAGCTCCAGCCGCTGCGGCGGCCAGCCGTGGGCATGGCAGATCTCGATCACGCGCTCGGCAAAGCCGCGGTCGCGCAGCTGTACCGCTGAAACATTCACTGCGATGCGGTCGAAGCGCAGTCCTGCGCGGTCCCAGGCGGTGGCCTGGCGGCAGGCCTCGTTCAGTACCCAGTCGCCGATCCGTACGATCTCGCCGCATTTCTCTGCGATGGGAATGAACTCGGCCGGGCTGCAGTAGCCGATACCCGGCCGATGCCAGCGCAGCAGCGCTTCGATCGCCGGCGGCTCGCCGTGGTGGGCGTGCAGCAGTGGCTGGTAGGCCAGGCTGAACTCTTCGCGCTCGATCGCGCCGTGCAGGCCGTGTTCCAGCTCAAGCCGTCGCTGGATGCGGGCCAGCGCATCTTGGCTGTAATACTGATAGGTGTTGCGGCCAGCTTCCTTGGCCGCGTACATGGCAGCGTCGGCAGCGCGCAGCAATGAATCGAAGTCGGTCTGTGCATCGCCCAGCATTGCGATGCCGACGCTGGCGCCGACCTTCAGCGTGGTGTCGCCGCGACGCAGCGGCTCGGCCAGCGAGGCGATCAGCTTGCGTGCGACGTGGCCGGCGTCCTCCGGCTCGGCCAGGTCACGCAGCACGACGATGAACTCGTCGCCGCTGAAGCGGCCGAACAGATCGTTGTTGCGCAGGTTCTGGTGCAGGCGGGTGGCAGCGGCCTTCAACAGCGCATCGCCGGTAGCGTGGCCGAAGCTGTCGTTGATGGTCTTGAAGCCGTCCAGGTCGATGAACAGCATCGCCAGCGAAGTGCCGCGGTCGCGTGCTTCCTCGATGGCTTCGGCGGTCTGCTCGCCGAGCAGGACGCGGTTCGGCAGGCCGGTCAGCAGATCGTAGTGGGCCAGCAGTTCGATGCGCTCATTGGCTTCGCGCTCACGGGTGATGTCACGGAACAGCACCACGAAGCGCGGCGGCAGCCCATCACGACGGTCCAGCTCGACCAGCACCTGCACCCAGACGCGCAGGCCGGACTGGCGATAGAAACACAGGTCCAGCTGTTCAGGCAGACCGCCATTGGCGATACGTACCAACGCCGCTTCAAAGGCGTTGCGTGAGTCCTCGGTGTACAGCGCCAGCGCCTGGTCGAGGGTGATCGGCTCCTTGCGCAGGCCGTGGATGCGGTAGCACTCCTCGGTCCACTGCATGTGCCGGGTCTGCACCTCGATCTCGCAGCCACCGATGCGGCCCAGCGCGGAAACCCGGTTGAGCAGTTCGGTGCGCCAGCGGATCAGCGCATCGGTCTGGTGCTGCTCGGTGATGTTCTGTACCTGGCCCAGCAGGCGCTTGGGCTGCCCATCCATGTCCAGCAGCGGCTGCATCCACAACCGCAGGTGCTGCGAGGGCTCGCTGCCGCGGGTCAGTTCCAGTTCGAGATTGGCGGCGCGGCCATCGCGCCACAGCCGCCGCCAGGCCGCGCGCAACGCACCGCGCGAGCGGGGATGCAGCTGTTTCAACCAGCGCCGCTGGCCAGGCACGGCACCCTGCTCCAGCGCCAGCAGCGAACGCAGTTCCGGCGACCACCAGAAATGGCCCGTAGTGGGGTCGAACGACCAGCTGCCCATGCTGGCGATGCGCTGCGCCTCGCTCAGGTGCAGCTGCTGTTCCTGCAGCAGCGATTCAAGCTGCTTCTGTTGCTCGATATCGGTATGCGTGCCGACCATGCGCAACGGTTGGCCGTCGGCGGTTCGCGCCACCACGCGGCCACGGTCGAGCACCCAGCGCCACTGGCCATCGGCCTGGCGGAAGCGGAACTGGGCGCTGTACTGCTCGCTGTGTCCACGAAGGTGCTCGTCCAGCGCCGCGCGTACCTGCACGATGTCCTCGCTGTGCACGCGTGACAGCATTCCGGTGGCCATCTCGTCACCGAGCGCCGGGGTCCTGGCCACGCGGTCGCTGGGAATATCCCAGTCCCACAGGCTGTGGCCAGCACTGTCCAGTGCCAGCTCCCACCGCCCACCGCCATCGACCGGTGCCGGCTCGGGAATGCTCAGCGTGAAGGCCAGCAGGTTGCCGGCGCCGTCATGCACCGCACGCAGGTGGCCGTCGTAGTGGCCACGTGGGCCGCCCGGCAACGTACACGCCACGATGCCACCATCAGCGGCCATCAGGCGCAGATCTTCCAGCATCGGCGCATACGCTGCCACGGTAGCCGGCAACCCATGCTCGCGCGCAGCCGGATTGGCGGCCAGGGGGCGCCCGGTACGGTCGACGATGACCAGAGCCGAAGCAAGCGGGTGCTGCAGCAGGCTGGCGATGATCCCTTGGTCCACGCGATCTTGCTCCGGATGACACGCCCGTCAGCGGGGCACGCAGTGGTTAACGGCGCCTGCGGCGGATAATTGAGTGGTCAGGGCACACCTGCGCGGTAAGATGGCCGGCGCCCCTTTCATCCACGCCGTCCATGCCCGCAGAACCGACCGGCAACGCCCCTGTTCCAGACCCGCGGATGGCGCAGGCGCTGAGCCGTGACCGGCGGCGGGTGGTGCTGAGCTACCTGGTGATGGCACTGGCCTGGATGATCGCGTCCGACAGCGCCGTGCAGGCACTGGTGCCCGACCCGCAACAGGCCGCGGTCTGGCAGGGCGTGAAGGGCTCGTTCTTCGCGCTCGCCAGTGCCGGCCTGCTGTATCTGCTGCTGCGCCCGCTGGCCGAGCATGTGCTGCACACCCACGCCCGTCAGCAAGCCTCCGAGCTGCGTCTGCGGCAGATGTTCGAGGGCAATCCTGGCCCGATCCTGGTCTACGACCTGGATACGCTGGCCATCCTCGACGCCAACCCCGCCGCCTGCAGCACCTTCGGCTGGGAGCGCGACGAACTGCTGGAACAGACCATCGACGCGCTGTGGCCGCCGGGCCAGGACCAAGCCCTGCAGACCAAACTGGAAGCGATCCGCGAAGCGCCGGAGGAGCTGTGCATCCTGCGCACGCAGCTGCAGCTGCGCGATGGCAGCCTGCGCCAGATGGAACTGCGCTCCAATGCCATCAGCTACGACGGCCACAACGCGCGCCTGCTGATCGCCATTGACCGCACCGCCGAAGACCTGGCGCAGCTGCGTCGCGACCAGGCGCTGGCGCGCGTGGAAGAGGCGCATGAGCTGGCCCGCATCGGCGCCTGGGAACTGGACCCGTCCAGCGGCTTGGGCCGCTACTCCAACCAGGTCTATCGCCTGCTTGGGCGGCGCCCGCCCGAGGCCCGGCGCTGGCACCGTTTTGACGAACTGCTGGTACCGGCCGATCCGGCCACCGCGGCCCAGACCGAGCAGCTCCTGGCCGATCTGTGCTCGGGCGACACGGTGCAGGTGGACGTGCTGCTGCCACTGCTGTCGATGGATGGCCGCGCATTGACGGTGCACCTGCGCGCCACCAGTGGCCTTGATGAGGCCGGCCGCGATCGCGTGCTGGGTACCCTGCAGGACGTGACCGAGCATGAACAGTCGCGGCGCCTGCTGCGCGAGCGCGAGGAACAGTTCCGCGAACTGGTGCGGGTGCTGCCCGATGGCGTGGTGATCCTTTCCGACGAACACGTGCTGTACACCAACGCCTGGGCCGCCAGCCTGTTCGGCTATGGCACCCACACCCTGCTGGGCGAGCCGCTGTCGGCACTGGTGGCGGCCACCGACCTGGCACGCGTGCGCAGCCAGCTGCGGGTCGGGCAGCCGCACCTGGGTCCCGGGCACAGCAGCGTGGTGGCGATGCAGCGTGCGGATGGACGCAGCTTCCAGGCCGGGCTGGCCGTGGGCGAAGTGCGCTACGGCGGGCGCGACTGCAAGCTGCTGATCGTGCGCGACCTGAGCGATGCCGAGCGCACCCGCAGCGCACTGGAAACCAGCAACCGCGAACTGCAGGCGATGGCCGGCCGGCTGTTCTCGCTGCAGGAGGACGAGCGCCGTGCGATCTCGCGCGATCTGCACGACGACATCGGCCAGGCGATCACCGCGATCAAGCTATCGGCGTGTGCCGCACAGGAAGAGGACGACCCGCAGCGCCGCGCCGAGGACCTCGCGCAGATCGTCGGGCTGGCCGACACCACCGTGGCCAAACTGCGCGACATCTCCACCCTGCTGCGCCCGCCACAGCTGGACGCGCTGGGGCTGGAAGCCGCGCTGAGCTGGCAGGCGCGCGTGCTGTTCCGCTCCTCACCGGTGGAACTGCTGGCCGAGATCGAGCCGCTGCCGCACCGCCCCGACAACAGCATTGAGCAGGCCTGTTTCCGCATCGCCCAGGAAAGCCTGACCAACGTGCTGCGCCATGCGCGCGCCAGCCAGGTGCAGCTGCAGCTGCGCGACGTCGGCCAGCGCGGGCTGCACCTGCAGATCCGCGATGATGGCGAGGGCTTCGACCCGGACGGACCGCGCGGACTGGGCCTGATCGTGATGCGCGAGCGCGCGCAGAGTGTCGGCGGCCATGTGCGGATCGAGTCCGCGCATGGCGAAGGCACCCTGATCGACGTCCATCTCCCCTACCAGGCGGCCAGCATGGCCGCCGTCGAGTCACCGGAATACTGAGCCTATGTGGAATCCCAACCTGCCCCCGGTCAGCATCGATGATGCCCCTGACCGCCTCGGCGCCGGCAACCCCGAGCTGCAGGCGATGGTCGCCGAGGCGGCGTCGGGCGGCACCACGCTGATGCTGATGCACGTGGATATCGACCATTTCGCCTCGGTCAACGAGAACATGAGCGCCGAAGTGGGTGACCAGGCCTTGGTACTGGTGGCGCAGCGGCTGCAGTCCTACCTGCGCGGGCGCGGCAAGCTGTGGCGCCACGGCAGTGACGAGTTCCTGATCGCGGTGCCGCGCACCGCTGACGTGCCGCTGCCGGAGGACTTCGCTGAAGAGATCCGCCAGCAGATGGAGCTGCCGCTGTCGGTGCTGCCGTACACGCTGTTCATGACCGGCAAGCTGGGAGTGAGCCTGTGCCCGGAACATGCCAGCAGCACCTCGCGCCTGCTGGACCATGCCGAGGACGCGCTGTACCAGGCCGCGCGCGAAGGCGGCAACGCGGTGCGCATCCATGCGGTGGACACGCCGCCGAGCGCGCACAGCGAGAGCATCATCGCGCGCCAGATCATCGATGCCATTCCCAATGGCGAGCTGAAACTGCGCTACCAGCCGCTGGTCAGCGCCCGCGATGGCCACGTGGTGGGCATGGAAGCGCTGCTGCGCTGGCAGTCCCCGACCCTGGGCATGCTTGTGCCTGAGCGTTTCATGCGAACTGCCGAGCGACTGGGCATCATCGTGCAGATCGGCACCTGGGTGCTGGAAGGCGCGCTGAAGCAGGCCCGGCTGTGGCGCGACCAGGGCTTCGACGACTTCACCATCGCTGTGAACGTGTCGACCCTGCAGCTGCTGCGCCCGAATTTCTTCGCCGAAGTGATGTCGCTGTTGCAGACCGCCGGCGTGCCGGCGCAGATGCTGACGCTGGAAATCAACGAAAGCGCGCTGACCAACAACGTCAACTTCGTGCATGAAACGCTGGCCAACCTGCGCAATGAAGGCATCAGCCTGAGCCTGGACAACTTCGGCACCGGCGATTCCAGCCTGAGTGCGCTGGTGCGCTATCCGGTGGACAAGCTGAAGATCGACCGCAGCTTCATCAAGAGCGCGCCGGCCGGCAACCGCGAGGCGGCCATCGCCCGCGCGATCATCGCCATGGGCCACCAGCTGGGCATGACCGTGATCGCCAACGGCGTTGAATCGCAGGCGCAGCTGGGCTTCCTGCGCCGCAACGACTGCGACGTGTTCCAGGGCTATCTGTTCGGCGAACCGATGTCGGCCGATGCCGCCGGCATGACCCTGCGCCGCCGCTACCTGCGCCCGGAGGCCTTCGCCGAGACCCGCCCGGACCGCACCCTGTTGCTGCTGGACGACGAGGAGAACGTGCTGCGCTCGCTGGTGCGGCTGTTCCGCCGCGATGGCTACCGCATCCTGGCGGCGGGCAACGTGCGCGATGCGTTCGACCTGCTGGCGATCAACGACGTGCAGGTGATCCTGTCCGACCAGCGCATGAGCGACATGAGCGGCACCGAATTCCTGGGCCGGGTGAAAATGCTGTACCCCGATACGATCCGCCTGGTGCTGTCCGGCTACACCGATCTGAACACGGTGACCGACGCGATCAACCGCGGCGCGATCTACCGGTTCCTGACCAAGCCGTGGAACGACGATGAGCTGCGCAAGCACATCCACCAGGCGTTCCGCACCTACGAGGAACAGCGCCGCAGCAATGGCGGGCCGGCACCGGTGGAAAGCGGAGAGGGTGGCGAGGACCGCTCGCCGCTGCGGTAACCCACCTGTAGAGCCGAGCAGGGCTCGATTCTACAGAAGCGAGGTCAGCGCGGCTGCTTGATCGGCAACACCACGCGGAAGCGCGAGCCGACACCCGGGGTGCTGTCCAGGTCGATGCGGCCGTGGTGCTTGTTGATGATGCTGTAGGAGATCGACAGCCCCAGGCCGGTACCGCTGCCGACCGGCTTGGTGGTGAAGAACGGATCGAAGATGCGCTGGCGCAGTTCCGGCGAGATGCCGCCGCCGGTGTCTTCAAACTCGACCCAGACATGATCGCCATCAACACCGGTACGCACGGTGATGGTGCCGCGCTCGGCGATGGCATGGCCAGCGTTGAGCAGCAGGTTCATGTAGACCTGGTTCAACTCGGACGGCAGGCACTCCACCAACGGCAGCTGGCCGAATTCACGCACCAGGGTGACCTTGTACTTGAGCTCGTTCCAGATGATGTTGATGGTCGATTCCAGGCCGGCATGCAGGTCGACCAGCTTCCACGACTCGTCACGGCCGGAATACGAGAAGTCCTTCAGGTCGCGCACGATGCGGGTCACACGCTCGATGCCCTCGCGCGACTCGGCCATCAGCTGCGGCAGGTCGCGGCTGATGAAATCGATGTCCAGGCGGTCACGGATATCGTCGATTTCCGGGATCAGCGCCTTCGGATCCGGGGCACGCAGGGCGCGCTCGTAGGCCTCGATGACGGTGAACAGGCTGCGCAGGTATTCCTGCAGGCTGCCCAGGTTGGAATGCACGTAGCCGATCGGGTTGTTGATCTCGTGCGCAACGCCGGCGGCGAGCTGGCCGATCGACGCCATCTTCTCGGACTGCAGCAGCTTTTCCTGCGTACCGTTCAGGCGCAGGTAGGCCTGGCGCAGTTCGGCGTGGCGCTGCTGCAGCTCGCGCTCGTAGTCTTCCTGCCCTTCGATATGCCGGAACAGGGCAAGGAAGTGCCCTTCACCGGCCGGGCCGTGGTGGTACAGGTGGGCGATGACCACGCCCTCGCCAAGCGGCAGGCTGCCATTCCAGTGACCATGCTGGCGCGCCTGCTCCAGCGCATCCGGCGGCAGCAGTTCGCGCAGCCGTTGCGGCGGTGGCAGCGCGCCGTCCTCGCCGCCGGCCAGCAGGTTCTGCGCGGCCGGGTTGGCCAGCGCGACCTGCCCGTCCTCGGTGAACAGAAGCAGGCCTTCGCGCAGGCGCTCAAGCAGCGCCTGCAGCACCGGCTGCGGCGGAAGGGGGGCGGTAACCAGGGCGTTGGCAGCGGACACGGCGACTCGGGGCGTTCGAACAGGCGCCCAATATACGCGGTCGCGCAGCGGGCTTCAGCCCGCCGGAATACAGAGCACAGCTGCCGTCGCGTCAGGCGACGGCGAGGGGGCGGCGTGCAGTGACCGTGTGCGACTGGCCCTTGGCGTCGTACGCCGAGGCGTCTTCGGTACGGCCCAGCTGGCGCAGCGCCCAGTTGACCTCACGGCGGCGGCGCGACAGCAGCACGCCATTGGCGCGATTGCGCTCGGCCAGTTCCTGCAGCCGTTCGCCCTCGCCGACCGGCGGTGCGCCTTCCAGCGCTCGCAACGCCTCCAGCTTGGCACCGGTGGCGCGGATCAGGGCGTGCACATCGTGCTCGACCAGGGCCTGGCGCTCAACGTCCAGGGCCTGGGCGAGACGCTGCAGCGGCTCGCTCATCGCTGCGGTCATCCCTGCAGCTGCTGGTCCAGATCGAGCATGCGCGATGCGATCGCGTCCGGATTGATCTTGTAGGTGCCGTTCTGCAGCGACTCGCGCACGGCCGCCACGCGCTGGGCATCGATTGCCGGGGCGGTGGTCAGCTCACGCTCGATGGCCTGAAGATTGGTGGCCTCGCCGGTCAGGCGCAGGCTGTCGGCGGCCTCGACCGGGCGTGCCGGCGAATCGCTGCTGACGCCAGGCTTGCTGGCCGGGGTCGTCACGCTGCGCAGTGCCTGGGGGACCTGCAGGTTGCCGTCGATTTTCTGGCTCATGGGGTGTCCTGGAGTTGCCGTTCACAAGGGATAACGGCCGCAGGGCCGTGATCTTTAGGGATATTCTGCGGTAATTCAACGCGCCACGATTACGTCACCTGCGGCATCGACCGTGCCCTGCACGATCCGCCGCGAGGACAGGTTCTCCACCGAGACCCGTTCGTTCTCACCGGCATCACCCATCGCGCGGCCGGCAATGCGGACCTCGACCGAGCCGCGACGCGAGACCAGGGCCACATTGTCTCCTCGCTTGATGAGACGCTGCACCACCAAGTCATTGTTCGACAGCAGGGCCCCGGCCTGCAATGGACGGCGGGCGAGACGGCCGACCGCCGCGTTGGGGTCGGACAGCACCGCACCGGCAATCCGCGCTGCGTCGCGCTGGGCAGTCGTGATATCGGCGGCGGTGATGGTTTCTCCAGTGCCGATTCCACGATTGAGCACCAGCACGTTCTGGTTGCGCCGCACCTTCACCGGTACGAACAGGCGCCAGCCGCCAGCGTCCGGGCAGCTGACCTCGACCGTGGTAGTGGCGGTAGGCTGAACCTGCAGCGCGCCGCTGCACTTGGGCAGGCGCAGGGCGTCGGCCACCTGGGCCTCGCCCTCGCTGCCCGCCGGCAAAGTCGTCAGCGCTGCGGCGCGGATGCTGGCGACGGGCTGCCAGTCGGAGGCAGCCGCCCACGGCGAGGCCAGGGCAAGCGCGATGGCCAATAGAGATGTGACCCGGCGCATGGCGCCTCCTGTCGATGGGATCTGGCCCAACTGCGTGCAAGGGGTGTGCCAGAGGGGCAGAGCCTCTTGGCCGGGATGGGATCGGGGGACCGAGGATGGGGATCGGGATGGGTAGAGTCGACTGTTGGTCGACTTTCGCGCGAAGCGCGGGATTTCCCGCGATCGGATAAGAGCAGTCGACTAACAGCCGGCTCTACAAAAAAGCAGAAGCGATGCGGAACACGCGTGTGGCAGACCACCCTCAAGTTCTGCCACTGCAGCGCCGATACAGCAGCCATGTCCCATGACCTGCTCAACCGGATCGACCAGCGGACCCGACTGGCCGGCCACAACCGCCTGGCGCTGCTGCTGTTCCGTCTCGGCGGACGTCAGCTTTTTGGCGTCAATGTCTTCAAGGTGCAGGAAGTCCTGCGGCGCCCGGAACTGTTCCAGGTGCCCGGGCTGCCTGGACAGTTCGCCGGCGTGGCCGATGTGCGTGGCCGCTCGGTACCGGTGCTCGATCTGGGACTGGCCATTGGCCATCCCGAGCGTGAGCCGGAGGCGGACACTGCGCCCGGCTACCTGGTCGTCACCGAATTCAACCGCTCGATCCAGGGCTTCCTGGTCAGCGGCGTGGAACGCATCGTCAACATCGCGGTGGAAGACATCCATCCACCACCCGAGCTGGGCGCCGAATCCAGCTACCTGACCGCAGTGACCCGCTTCCAGGGCGAGCTGATCCAGGTGATCGACGTCGAGAGCGTACTGGCCGACATCGCCCAGGTCCGCGGCGAAGCGGTGCTCGACCCGGCAATGGCAATGCCGTCCGATGGCCCGCAGTTGCAGGTGCTGGTGGTGGACGACTCGCGCGTGGCCCGCCAGCAGATCCGCAGCGTGCTGGACCAGCTGGGCGTGGGCGCCACCCTGCTCTCCGACGGCAAGCAAGCGCTGGATCATCTGCTGCAGATCCACGCTTCGGGCGAGAACCCGGCCGAGCGCTATGCCATGGTCATCTCGGACATCGAGATGCCGGCCATGGACGGCTACACGCTGACGACGGAAATCCGGCGCCATCCGGGCCTGGCCGGCCTGTACGTGCTGCTGCACACCTCGCTGTCGGGCGTATTCAACAATGCGATGGTCGAGCGCGTCGGCGCCAATGCCTTCGTCGCCAAGTACTCGCCGCACGAGCTGGCCGACTTCGTGCTGGACCGCCTGCGCAAGGTAGCGATGGCGGCTTAGGGCCGCCCCGCGCGCCTCCACCGGGCATGGCCCGGCGCTACCGGGACCTCCCTCACCCGATCGGTAGTGCCGGGCCATGCCCGGCAGCGCTCACGTTCTGGCACACCGCTTGCAGCTTCCCGGGCAACGTTCCCGTGGGAGTGCACCGTGCGCAACCTGATTACCGACTATCTGGGCGTCCATGCCCAGGCCATGCCGTTGCGCGAACAGCGGATGAAGCTGATCGCCAGCAACCTCGGCAATGCCGATACGCCCGGCTACAAGGCCCAGGACCTGGACTTCGATGCCGCCCTGCGCCACGCCCAGGGCCAGGATGCCAATGGCCTGATGGCCACCACCCACGAGCAGCACTACGAGATCAGTAGTGGCCTGAATCCGTTCCAGATCGCACGCGAAGGCGCGCAGCCCAGCCTGGACGGCAATACCGTCGATCCCGATGCCGAGCGCGCCGCCTATGGCCGTGCCGCACTTGAATACCGTGCCTCGCTCAGCTTCGTCGAGAGCAAGGTGCGTTCCATGCTGACCGCGATCACGGGGCAATAAGCCATGAGCAACCTGCCGATCTTCGATATCGCCGGCTCCGCGCTGCAGGCGCAGTCGGTGCGCATGAGCACCATCGCCTCCAACCTATCCAACGCCGACACCGTCGCCGGCTCCGCCGACGCGGTGTACAAGCCCCTGGAACCGATCTTCCAGGCCGTCACCAGCAAGAACGATCCGAACATCACCTCGGTGAAGGTCAAGGAGATCACCCAGAGCGATGCAGCGCCGATCAAGCGCTACGAGCCCGGCCATCCGCTGGCCGACGCCGATGGCTACATCTACCAGCCCGACGTCGATCCGGTGGCACAGATGGTCAACCTGATCTCGACGTCGCGCAATTACCAGGCCGGCGTGGAGATGTTGACCACCGCCAAGGAACTGGCTCTGGCCACCCTGACCATGGGCCGCTGAGGCCCGCAGTACCGGATACCGCCATGAGCACCTCAGTCAACACCCAGACCAACCAGGACGTCTACGCCGCACTTGGCCTGAACGCTCCCAACAGCAACGCCACCAAGAAGAAGAACACGCTGGACCAGGCCGATTTCCTGCGCCTGATGACCGAGCAGCTGCAGCACCAGGACCCGCTGAAGCCGATGGACAACACGCAGATGGTCGCGCAGATGGCGCAGATGTCCACCGTGCAGGGCATCACCGATCTGAACAAGACGGTGAAGGGCTTCCAGGAATCGATGGCCAGCGACCAGGTGCTGCGTGGCGCGGCGCTGGTCGGCCACCAAGTGCTGGTGCCGTCGGAAAAGCTGGTGCTGGAAAAGGAAGGGAGTGTCGAAGGCACGGTCGCCGCGCCCTCGGCCGGCATCGTCACCGTGGACATCACCGACGCCACCGGCGCCAAGGTCACCTCGCTGAGCGTTGAGGCCAAGGCCGCCGGTGAAACCGCGTTCCAGTGGGACGGCAAGGATGCCAACGGCAAGCGCATGGAGCCGGGCAAGTACTCCATCGTCGCCAACCACGTCGACACCGCCGGCAAGAGCACCAAGCTGTCCACCTATGTGCAGGCACCGGTGGAAAGCGTGACCGTCGGTTCCGACGGCCTGTACCTGAACCTCAAGGGCCTGGGCACGGCCCCGATCGACTACGTGCTCCGCGTCAGCTGAGCCGCACCTTCCGCATCAACCAGGAGCATCCCATGGGCTTCAATGTCTCGCTGTCCGGCATCAATGCCGCCAACACCGACCTGAGCGTCACCGCCAACAACGTCGCCAACGTCAACACCACCGGCTTCAAGCAGTCGCGCGCCGAGTTCGCCGATCTGTTCGCTTCCACCAGCTACGGCCTGTCGAAGAACCAGACCGGCTCGGGCGTGCGCGTGTCCAACGTCGCCCAGCAGTTCATCCAGGGCCACAACGAGCAGACCGGGCGCAGCCTGGACATGGCCATTTCCGGTGAGGGCTTCTTCACCATGAACATGAACGGCTCGCGCGTGTACTCGCGCGCCGGCAACTTCCAGACCGATGCCGCTGGCTACGTGGTCAACCCGCAGGGTGCACGCCTGCAGGTGTTCGCACCGAACGCCGACGGCACCAACTTCGACGCTGGCCGCCTGATCGATCTGCAGCTGCTGACCACCGACAGCCCGCCGAAGCAGACCAGCGAAGTGAAGGTGGGCTTCACCCTGCCGGCCAACGCCAAGCAGCCGACGGTGGCCACGTTCGACCCCGCCGACTCCAACAGCTATAACCACTCCAGCGGCGGAATCACTGTGTACGACTCGCTCGGCGTGAGCCACATCCAGGTCTCGTACTTCGTGAAGGGCGCTAACCCGAACGAATGGACCGTGCGCAATTATGTCGACGGCCAGCCGGCCGGTGCACCGACCCCGGTCACCTTCGACAACAGCGGCAAGCTGACAGCACCGGCCAGCGGCAAGGTCAGCCTCGGCACCTTCACCCCGACCACCGGCGCCGGCCAGCTGAACATGACGCTGGATATCACCGGCTCGACCCAGTACGGCGAGAAGTTCGCGCTGCGCAACACTCAGCAGGACGGCTATGCGGCCGGCAAGCTCAACGAGATCACCGTGTCCGAGTCGGGCGTGGTCTACGCGCGCTACTCCAACGGCGACGACAAGCCGCTGGGCCAGGTCGCGCTGACCACCTTCAACAATACCCAGGGCCTGGAATCGAAGGGCAACAACCTGTGGGTGGAGACCTTCGAATCGGGCACGCCGCGCACCGCGATGCCGGACACCTCCAACCTCGGCAAGATCCAGGCCGGTTCGCTGGAGGCGTCCACCGTCGACCTCACCGAGCAGCTGGTCAACATGATCACCGCGCAGCGCAACTTCCAGGCCAACGCGCAGATGATCACCACCCAGGACCAGATCACCCAGACCGTCATCAACATCCGTTGATGAGCTGCTGAGCCCATCACGGAACTCCCCGCATGGATAAAGCCCTTTACGTGGCGATGACCGGTGCCCGCGCCTCCCTGCAGGCGCAGGGAACGCTCAGCCACAACCTCGCCAACTCGGACACACCCGGCTTCAAGGAAGCACTGGCCAACACCGAAGCCTTCCCGATTCGTGGCCCGGGCTTTGCCTCGCGGGTGGATGCGCTGCACGTCGACGCCGGCTTCAACCGCCGGCCCGGCGCGCAGCACATCACCGGCAAGCCGCTGGACCTGGCGTTGCAGACCGGCACCTGGCTGGCCGTGCAGTCCTCCGATGGCAGCGAGGCGTACACGCGCGGCGCTGCACTGTCGGTGACGCCCAACGGCCAGCTGGTGACCTCCAGCGGCCGCCCGGTACTGGATGACAACAACAACCCGATCGCCATTCCGCCCTACCAGGCGATGGAAATCGGCGCCGACGGCACGATCTCGATCATCCCGCAGGGCGAAGGCCCGCAGACCATGGCCCAGGTCGGCCGCATCAAGGTGGTGCAGGCACCGGACGAACGGCTTGAGCGCGGCCTCGATGGCCTGTTCCGCAACACCGACCCGCGCCAGCCGTTCGCGCCGGCGCAGGGCACCGCGGTGCACAGCGGCCAGCTGGAGGGCAGCAACGTCGATGCCGCCGGTGCGCTGGTGCAGATGATCCAGCTGCAGCGCCAGTACGAAATGCAGGTGCAGGTGATCAAGCACGGCGACGACAACGCACGCAGCGCCAACAGCCTGCTGCGCCTGGGCAGTTGACGGTATTCCGGCGCCCGCCTGGCGGCGGCGCTGGCACACCGCTTGCACACCCGATACCAAGGGCCGCACCGCGCGGCCAGTTCCACCAGACAGGACAGCGAAGATGAACCAGGCATTGTGGATCGCAAAAACCGGACTGGATGCGCAGCAGATGCGCATGTCGGTGGTTTCCAACAACCTCGCCAACACCAACACCACCGGCTTCAAGCAGGACCGTGCCAGCTTCGAGGACCTGCTGTACCAGCAGGTGCGCCAGCCCGGCGGCTCCTCCTCGGCACAGACACAACTGCCGACCGGCCTGCAGCTGGGCACCGGCGTGCGCGTGGTCGCCACCGCCAAGAACTTCGAGCAGGGCAGCCAGCAGCAGACCGGCCGCGCGCTTGACGTGATGGTCAACGGCCGCGGCTTCTTCGAAGTGCAGATGCCCGACGGCAGCTCGGCCTACACCCGCGACGGCTCGTTCAAGATCAACCAGGACAGCGAACTGGTCACCAACAGCGGCTACCCGGTACAGCCAGGCATCCAGATTCCCGAAGGGGCGCAATCGGTGACCATCGGCACCGACGGCACCATCAGCGTGAAGATGGCCGACAACGCGGCCTCTGTGGAGGTGGGCGCGCTGACCCTGACCGATTTCGTCAACCCGGCCGGCCTGCAGGCGCGCGGCGAAAACCTGTTCCTGGAGACCACTGCATCGGGCCCGGCGCAGAACGGCAACCCGGGCCTGAATGGCCTGGGCACCGTGGTGCAGGGCGCGCTGGAAGGCAGCAACGTCAACGTGGTGGAAGAGCTGGTGTCGATGATCGAAACCCAGCGCGCCTACGAAATGAACGCCAAGGCGATCTCCACCACCGACTCGATGCTCGGTTACCTCAGCAACAAGCTCTGACCGGCCCAACCGGGAAAACGCCATGTCGCTCACTTTCAAACTCGCCCGCACTGCCCTCGCCTGCACCGTGGTCGCCCTGCTCGGTGGCTGCGTGATCGCGGGCGATGTGCGCCCGTATCCGGCGATGGCGCCGATCCAGCCGATCGTGCCGCCGCAGGCCGCGCCGACCGCCGGTGCGATCTATGCCGCCGGCCCGACCCTGCAGCTGTATTCAGACCGCCGCGCACGCGATGTCGGCGACCTGCTGACCATCACCCTGCTGGAAAATACCACCGCGCAGACCAGTGCCAACACTGCCACCAACAAGGAATCGAACCTGAGCCTGGGCACGCCGTCCATCCTCGGCGCGCCGGTCACCCTCGGCGGCAAGGACATCCTCAGCGCCACCGCGACCGGCAAGCGTGATTTCACCGGCAAGGGCAACAGTGCGCAGAGCAACCGGCTGCAGGGCAGCGTGACCGTCACCGTGGTGCAGCGGCTGCCCAATGGCAACCTGGTGGTACAGGGGCAGAAGAACCTGCGCCTGAACCAGGGCGACGAGCTGGTGCAGGTACAGGGCATCGTGCGCCCCGGCGACATCAGCGCGGACAACACTGTGCCTTCCAGCCGCGTGGCTGAGGCACGCATCGTCTACGGCGGCCGCGGCCCTGTCGCGCAGTCCAACGCGATGGGCTGGCTGAGCCGCTTCTTCAACTCCGGCCTGACGCCGTTCTGAGTATGGCCATGAAACTCTTCTCCTCTTCTTCCTGGCAGCGACGCATGGCGTCGCTCCACGGCGCGCTTTTCCTGGTCATCGCCGTTGCGTTTCCGGCCAGCGCCGAGCGCATCAAGGACCTGGCCCAGGTCGGTGGTGTGCGCGGCAACGCGCTGGTGGGCTACGGCCTGGTGGTCGGCCTGGATGGCAGCGGCGACCGCACCAGCCAGGCGCCCTTCACCGTGCAGAGCCTGAAGAACCTGCTCGGCGAACTGGGCGTCAACGTGCCGCCGAACGTCAATCCGCAGCTCAAGAACGTGGCCGCCGTGGCGATCCATGCCGAGCTGCCGCCGTTTGCCAAGCCGGGCCAGCCGATCGACATCACCGTGTCCTCGATTGGCAATGCGGTATCGCTGCGCGGCGGCTCGCTGCTGATGGCCCCGCTGCGCGGTGCCGACGGCCAGATCTACGCCATCGCGCAGGGCAACCTGATCGTGGGTGGCTTCGGCGCGCAGGGCAAGGACGGTTCGCGGGTCTCGGTGAACGTCCCCAGTGTCGGCCGCATTCCCAATGGCGCCACCGTCGAGCGTGCCCTGCCCGATCCGCTGGCCAATGGCGGCGACATCACCCTGAACCTGCACAACAACGATTTCACCACCGTCTCGCGGATGGTCGCTGCGCTCAACAACGCGTTCGGCGAAGGCGCGGCGCGTGCGGTCGATGGCGTGACCGTGGCCGTCACCGCGCCAACCGACCCAGGTGCGCGCATCGGCCTGCTGGCCCGCATCGAGAACCTGGAACTGACCCCTGGCAGCGCCCCGGCCAAGGTTGTGGTCAATTCACGTACCGGCACCGTGGTCATCGGCCAGCAGGTACGCGTTGGCCCCGCTGCGATCGCGCATGGTTCGCTGACGGTGACAATCCAGGAAAACACCAACGTCAGCCAGCCCAACGCGCTTTCCGGCGGCCGCACCGTGGCCACCCCGCAATCGACCATCACAGCCACCAACGATGGCAGCCGCATGTTCAAGTTCAGCGGCGGCACCACCCTGGACGAGATCGTCCACGCCGTGAACGCCGTGGGCGCGGCGCCGGGCGATCTCATCGCGATCCTGGAAGCCCTGAAGCAGGCCGGCGCACTGAGCGCCGAGCTTGAGGTGATCTGACATGCGCATCACTCCCGCATTCGATCTGCATCCGGCGCAACAGAACGATCCGGCCAAGATCGACAAGGTTGCACGCCAGCTGGAAGGCCAGTTCGCGCAGATGCTGGTCAAGAGCATGCGTGATGCCAGCTTCGGCGACTCGCTGTTCCCCGGCGAGAACAAGATGTTCCGCGACATGTACGACCAGAAGATTGCCGAGGCAATGACGCGCGGCAAGGGTCTGGGCCTGTCGGGGATGATCGCCCGCCAGTTGTCCGGCCAGGCCGCCGAGGGCCCGGCGCTGGATACCCGCGTGGACCCGGCCAAGGCCAGTCGCGCCTACCAGTTGAATGCGCCGGCCAAGCCGGCCCCGTCGCTGCCGCTGGAAGACGGCAGCCAGGCGGTGCGCCTGCTGCAGCAGATGGCGGCGGGCGCCCAGTCGGGCGCGCAGGCCGCGGCGGCTCCGATGGAGCAGGCCCTGGACCTGATCGCCGGCCGCGAGAGCAGCAGCATGCACCGCTCGCTGGGCACCGAGGATCCGTACATCGGTGGCCTGCAGGGCGAGGACTGGGCAGCGGGCAGCGACCAGTGGGCCGCCACCGCCAGCAATCGCGGTACCGCGATCAGCCCTGCCGACGCGATGGCCACACGTACCGCTGTCGCCCAGCTGGGTGCGCATACGCCGGAAGGCTTCGTCGCCAGCATCTGGCAGCACGCGCAGAGCGCGGCCAGGGAACTGGGCGTCGACGCACGCGCACTGGTGGCCCAGGCCGCGCTGGAAACCGGCTGGGGCAAGCGCCATATCCGCCAGGCCGATGGCAGCACCTCGCACAACCTGTTTGGGATCAAGGCCACCGGCTGGAGTGGGCAGCGCGTCGAGGCCGGCACCCATGAATACGTTGACGGCGTGCGCCGCAACGAAACCGCCAGCTTCCGCGCCTACAGCTCGCCGGCCGAGAGCTTCGCCGACTACGTGCGCCTGCTGAAGACCAGCCCGCGCTACCAGCAGGCACTGCAGGCCGGTACGGATGTGCAGGGCTTCGCCCGCGGCCTGCAACGCGCCGGCTATGCCACCGATCCGCGTTACGCGGCCAAGATCGCCGCGATCGCCGGCGGCCCGACCATCGAGCGCGCCGTCGCCGCCGTGGCCGATGCCGGCTCGCGCCTTGGCCAGACCTTCGCCAGCACCGCAACCGCGGCGCTGGGTATCACCCGTCGTTGAGGAACCCCATGTCCAGCGTACTTTCCACCGGTACCGGTGCCCTGCTCGCCTTCCAGCGTGCGTTGGCGACCACCAGCCACAACGTGGCCAACCTCAATACCCCCGGTTACAGCCGGCAGAAGGTCAACTTCGCCACCGCCGATCCGCAGAACTATGGCTACGGCACGGTCGGCAACGGCACCCGCATCACTGACATCCGCCGCACCGCCGACCAACTGGCGATCTCGCGCCTACTCGACAGCAGCGGTGAGCTGGCGCGCTTGAAGCAGCTTTCGGGCATGGCCGATCGGGTCAATTCGCTGTTCTCCGATGCGGCCACCAATGTCTCCGGCGTCTGGTCGAAGTTCTTCGACTCGGTCAGCGGCCTGTCCTCCAATGCTGCCGGCACCGCCGACCGCCAGAACATGCTGGACGGCGGCAAGGCCCTGGCCAACCGCTTCGTGCAGCTCAACACGCACCTGAACAACCTCAACAGCGAGGTCAACAACGGCCTGCTGGCCGGTGCCACCGAGGTCAACCGACTGGCGCAGGAAATCGCTCAGATCAACGGTGCCATCGGCACCAATGTCGCCAGCGCGGCGCCTGACCTGCTCGATCGCCGCGACCAGCTGATCAGCCAGCTGATCGGCTACACCGGCGGCACCGCGGTGATCCAGGACGGCGGCATCATGAACGTCTACACCGCTGGCGGCAACGCGCTGGTGGTGGGCACCACGGCGACCAAGGTGAGCACCGTGGCCGATCCTTACCAGCCCGAGCGCCTGCAGCTGGCACTGGAAACCCAAGGCAACACGATCCGGCTCGACCCGAAGGCGGTCGGCGGGCAGATCGGCGGCCTGCTGGAGTTCCGCGACACCGTGCTGACGCCGGCCCAGGCCGAACTGGGCAAGCTGGCCGTAGGCCTGGCAGAGAGCTTCAACCAGGTGCACCACCAGGGCGTTGACCTGTACGGCCAGCTCGGTGGCGACTTCTTCAACATCGGTAATCCGCGCGTCACCGGCAACACCAGCAACACCGGCACCGCCAGCCTCAGCGCCACGTATGGTGATCTGGGCAAGCTGGACGCGCAGAACGTGATGCTGCAGTTCGATGGCACGAACTGGAAGGCCAGCCGCGCCGACACCGGCGCCAGCATTCCGCTGACCGGTACCGGTACCGCCGCCGATCCGCTGGTGATCAACGGCGTCAACCTGGTGGTCGGCGGCACACCGGCCGCCAACGACCGCTTCCTGTTGCAGCCGACCGCCGGGGTGGCCGGCAGCATGGAAGTGGCGATCACCGATCCGTCGCGCATCGCCGCCGCCGCTGCGGTCAAGGGTGCGGCCGCGACCGCCAACACGGGCACCGGCAAGCTCAGCGGGGTCACCGTCACCGATTCGAGCAACGCGAACCTGCGCAATCCGGCCGCGATCGTGTTCACCTCGGCCACCACCTACACCATTGATGGCGGCCCGCCGCAGACCTATACACCGGGCCAGACCATCAGCGCCAACGGCTGGAGTTTCGTGCTGGACGGTGCGCCCAAGGTCGGCGACACCTTCAACATCACCCCGACCCCGGCCGGTTCGTCGGACAACAGCAATGCGACCCGCCTGTCCAAAGTCGAGAGCGCCAAGGCGTTCAACAGCGGCACGGTCACCCTCAACGGTGCGCTGGGCGGCCTGACCACGCAGGTCGGCGCCGCCGCACGTTCGGCCGAGTACTCGCTGGAGGCGCAGCTGGTGATCAATGACAAGGCGCAGGAGGCGCGCGACGAAGTGTCCGGCGTCAACCTGGATGAGGAAGCCGCCGACATGCTGCGCCTGCAGCAGGCTTACCAGGCCGCGTCGCAGTTGATCTCCACCGCCGACAGCATGTTCCAGACCATCCTGGGAGCCGTCCGCCGATGAGCAGCCGCATCTCCACCAGCATGATGTTCAACCAGTCGGTGTCGCTGATGATGGCCAAGCAGGCCAAGCTCAGCCACCTGGAGCAGCAGATCGCCACCGGCAGCAAGATCGTCAGCGCCAAGGACGACCCGGTCGCGGCCGGTGCCGCAGTCGGGCTTGACCGCAGCCTGGCGGCACTGGACCGGATGAAGCTCAATGCAGGCAACGTGCAGAACCGCCTCGGGGTGCAGGAAAACACCCTGGCCCAGGTCAACGACATGATGGCACGCGTCAATGATCTGACCATCCAGGCCAGCAACCCGGCGCTGAGCGCGGCCGACAAGAAGACGTTGATCACCGAGTTGAACCAGATCCGCGACGGCCTGATGTCGCTGGCCAACGCCGACGATGGCACCGGCCGCTATGTGTTCGGCGGCACCAACGACGGTGATCCGCCATTCGCCAAGATCAACGGCAAGGTGGTCTACCGTGGCGACCAGACCCAGCGCCAGATCGAAGTCGGCCCGGATACCTATGTGCACGATGCGCTGCCCGGCAGCGAGATCTTCATGCGCATCCCCACAGGCGATGGGTTCGTCGACGGCAATGCCGCGGCCGGCAACACCGGCAATGGCGTGCTGACCAACATCACCCGCGATGGCAGTGACAGCTGGAACGGGCAGACGTTCAGCATCCGCTTCACCGCCGCCGACCAGTACCAGGTGCTGGACGGTGCCGGCAACGTGACCGGCACCGGCACCTTCAAGGCCGGCGACAACGTTGAAGTGAACGGTGTGCGCCTGCAGATCACCGGCGCGCCCGCGGCCGGGGACAGCTTCAACGTCACGCCCGCGACCAGCCGCGACATCTTCGACACCATGGACAAGCTGATTGCCGCACTGGATGCCGACACCGGCACCACCGCCAAGATGTCCGCACAGCAGAACGAGCTGCAGAGCGCGCTGCGCGATGTCGCACGTGCGTCGGAACGGATGATCGATTCGCGCGCCGCCGGTGGCGCACAGCTGAAGGCGCTGGACAACGCCGCCGACATGCGTGAGGCCAACGGCGTGACGTTGAAGACCACGCTGTCGCAGATGCGCGACCTCGACTACGCCGATGCACTGAGCCAGTACCAGCTGCAGAGCACTGCACTGCAGGCGGCGCAGACGATCTTCTCGCAGATGCAGTCGATGTCGCTGTTCAACAAGATCCGCTGACGCTTCCACAACGCCTGCTCTGGAAGGCCGCGATGCCCTTGCATCGCGGCCTTTTTCGTTTCCGGATGTCGATATCGCTGCAGTCGCCGGGCGTGGCCCGGCGCTGCCGGGATGGCGGTCCGGGGAATTTTCCGTGATTGCCCATCAAGCCCGGGGCACCCGCGCCGATACCTTCATCAGCGCTGGCCGGGCTCGCCCGGCCGCCCCTTCCGGTGACGCCATCACGCCCAGCAAAGGGCGGAAAACTCCGGAAAAACAGCCTCCGGCAACGAATTGCAGCTTCAGCGGAATTCACGGCTAAAGGTTGTTGACAAAGCGCCGTTATTCATTTGGCAACGGCGAAGCACACAGCCACACAAAAAACAGGCGGCGCTTCGCTTCATTCACCAACGGGTTCCATATAAGAGGAGACGACCCCATGGCACAGGTAATCAACACCAATACGATGTCGCTCAACGCTCAGCGCAACCTGAGCACCAGCGGCAGCTCGCTCGCTACCACCATCCAGCGCCTCTCGTCCGGCCTGCGCATCAACAGCGCGAAGGACGACGCCGCCGGCCTGGCCATCAGCGAGCGCTTCACCACCCAGATCCGCGGTCTGGACGTGGCCATCCGCAACGCCAACGACGGCATCTCGCTGGCCCAGGTGGCCGAAGGTTCGCTGAACGAAGTCGGCAACAACCTGCAGCGCATCCGCGAACTGGGCGTGCAGGCCTCCAACGCCACCAACTCGGCCAGCGACCGCAAGGCCCTGCAGGCCGAAGTGACCCAGCTGGTCAGCGAAATCGACCGCGTCGCCAAGCAGGCCGACTTCAACGGCACCAAGCTGCTCGATGGCAGCTTCACCAGCCAGCTGTTCCAGGTCGGCGCCAACGCTGGCCAGGCGATCGCGATCAACAGCGTGGTCAACGCCAAGGCCGATTCGCTGGGCGCGGCCACCTTCGCCAACGGCTACACCGGCACCAGCCTGGCCGCCGCCGACAAGGCCACCGCCGACACCACCTACTCCGGCCTGCAGGTCTCGGTGACCCCGCCGGGCGGCACCGCCACCACGGTCACCATCAGCGATTTCACGGTAAAGGCCGGCGAATCGATCACCTCGGCCACGGCGGCGGCGATCAACAACAAGCTGGGCGAAACCGGTGTGGTGGCCTCGGTCAATGCCGGCGTCGTCAGCCTGGCCTCGGTCAAGGATGGCCAGACCTTCGCCCTGAGCGTCAGTGCCGCAACGCCGCCGACCGGCGTCACCGCCGCCACCCTCGCCGGCCTGGGCCTGACCGAGACCAGCACCAACGGCGGCACCCTGACTGGTGCAGCGGCCAGCTTCGTCAAGGACCTGAACGTCACCACCGCCGAAGGCGCGCAGAAGGCGATGTCCATCGTCGACAAGGCCCTGGAGTCGGTCAACAGCGTCCGCGCCGACCTCGGCGCGATCCAGAACCGCTTCACCTCGGTGGTGGCCAACCTGCAGACCTCCTCGGAGAACCTGTCGGCCTCGCGCAGCCGCATCCGCGATACCGACTTCGCCAAGGAAACCGCCGAACTGACCCGCACCCAGATCCTGCAGCAGGCCGGTACGGCCATGCTGGCCCAGGCCAACCAGGTACCGCAGAACGTGCTCAGCCTGTTGCAGCGCTGACATGAGCCGCCCCCGGGGCACGTCGGGGGCGTCTAACCCAACTCACGTGCAACCGCTCAAGGACCTCTCCTCATGGCACAAGTCATCAACACCAATACGATGTCGTTGAATGCTCAGCGTAACCTGAGCACCAGCGGCAGCTCGCTGGCCACCACCATCCAGCGCCTGTCCTCCGGTTCGCGCATCAACAGCGCCAAGGACGACGCCGCCGGCCTGGCGATCTCCGAGCGCTTCGGCACGCAGATCCGCGGTACCGACGTGGCCATCCGCAACGCCAACGACGGCATCTCGCTGGCCCAGGTCGCCGAAGGCTCGCTGACCGAAATCGGCAACAACCTGCAGCGCGTCCGCGAGCTGTCGGTGCAGGCCTCCAACGCCACCAACTCGGCCAGCGACCGCAAGGCCCTGCAGGCCGAAGTGACCCAGCTGGTCTCGGAAATCGACCGCGTCGCCAAGCAGTCGGACTTCAACGGTACCAAGCTGCTGGACGGCTCGTTCTCCAGCCAGCTGTTCCAGGTCGGTGCCAACGCCGGCCAGGCCATCGCCATCGACAAGACCATCGATGCCAAGGCCAATGCCCTGGGCGGCGCGAGGTTCGATACCAACTCGCTGGCCCTGGCCGACCCGGGCACCAACGCCGACTTCAGCACCACCGGCCTGTCCATCAACGGTGTGGCCATCGCCGACGTCTCGGTCAAGCAGGGCGCCGACGCCGCTGCCACCGGCAAGGCCTCGCGTGAAGCGCTGGTGACCGCGATCAACGCCAAGATCGGCGAGACCGGCGTCTACGCTGAAGTGAACGGCACCGCTGGCGTGACCCTGACCTCGGTCAAGGACAGCGTCAACGCTGACGGCTCGTTCAAGGCCATCACCGCGACCCCGGGCACCTGGACCGGCGCCACCGCGCCGACCTTCACCGCCACCGCCGCTGCGGCGGCGCCGGCGGCAAAGTACGCCAGCAACCTGGACGTCAGCACCGTGAAGGGCGCCCAGCAGGCGATGGAAATCGTCGACAAGGCCCTGGGTGCGATCAACAGCACCCGCGCCGACCTCGGTGCGATCCAGAACCGCTTCACCTCGGTCGTGGCCAACCTGCAGACCTCGTCGGAAAACCTGTCGGCTTCGCGTAGCCGCA
>NZ_CAJYVQ010000010.1 GCF_913778665.1 uncultured Stenotrophomonas sp. | reverse complement strand
GGTCCGGGTTAGGGTCGATGAAGATATGCAGATGGTTGAACGCTGCCACCAACTGCAGCTTGTCAGACATCAACAGACCGTTGCCGAACACGTCACCGGCCATGTCGCCGACGCCAATCACGGTAATCGGGTCCTGCTGCACGTTGATACCGCGTTCACGGAAGTGACGCTGCACACCCACCCAGGCACCGCGCGCGGTGATGCCCATCTTTTTGTGGTCATACCCGGCCGAACCGCCGGAGGCGAAAGCATCACCCAGCCAGAAGCCGTAATCGATGGCGATACCGTTGGCGATGTCGGAGAAGGTCGCAGTGCCCTTGTCGGCGGCCACCACCAGGTACGGATCGTCCATGTCGTGGCGCACGACATCCACCGGCGGCACGATCTTGTTGTTGACGATATTGTCGGTGATGTCCAGCAGGCCCTGGATGAACAGCTTGTAGCAGGCGACGCCGTTGGCGAAGACGGCGTCGCGGTCACCATTGGCCGGCGGCATCTTGGCGAAGAAGCCGCCCTTCGCGCCGACCGGCACGATGACGGTGTTCTTGACCATCTGCGCCTTGACCAGGCCCAGCACTTCGGTACGGAAGTCTTCGCGACGGTCCGACCAGCGAAGGCCGCCACGCGCGACCGCGCCGAAGCGCAGGTGGGTGCCTTCCACGCGCGGGCCGTAGACGAAGATCTCGCGGTACGGGCGCGGCTTCGGCAGGTCCGGCACCAGCGCCGAATCGAACTTGAAGCTGATGACGTGGCCGTGCTGGCCGTTGGCATCGGTCTGGTAGTAGCTGGTGCGCAGGGTCGCGTCGATCACGCCCATGAATGAACGCAGGATGCGGTCCTCGTCCAGGCTGGACACGCGGTCCATCAGCTTCAGCAGCGCATCGCGCGCGGCCTGCATCTGCGCATCGCGGTCACCCTTGCGGGCATCGACCACGGTCTTGAGCACCTTCAGGGTGGCCTCGTCGCCGGCGGCCAGCACATCGAGGTGGGCCTTCAGCTGGGCCTGGCCGGCAGCGATGTCGTCCTTGCTCTCGTGGCCGGTGGCCGGATCGAAGCGCGCTTCGAACAGTTCCACCAGCAGGCGGGCCAGCAGCGGGTAACGGGCGAAGGTGCCTTCCACGTAGGCCTGCGAGAACGGCACGCCGGTCTGCAGCAGGTACTTGCAGTAGCCACGCAGCATGGCGACCTGGCGCCAGTGCAGGCCGGCGGCCAGCACCAGGCGGTTGAAGCCATCGTTCTCGGCATCGCCGTGCCAGACGCGGGCGAAGGTCTCGCCGAAGGCTTCATCGACGCTGGCGGCATCGATCGCACCGGCGGTCGATTCGACCTCGAAGTCCTGCACGTACACCGGCGCGTTGTCGACCGACAGCCGGTACGGACGCTCGGCGATCACGCGCAGGCCCATGTTTTCCATCATCGGCAGCGCGTCCGACAGCGGAATGTCGTCCAGCTGGCGATACAGCTTCAGGCGCAGGCCATCACCGCTTTCGCGCGGCACCGCCTGCAGGCTCAGGCGCAGGTCATCCGGGCCGGTCAGCGCGTCGAGCTGGCTGACATCGTTGGCGGCAACGGCGGTGCTGTTGTCTTCGATGTAGCCGGCCGGCAGCGCCTTGCCGATGCGGGCGGCAATGCGCAGGCCTTCGGTCTCGCCGTGGCGGGACACCAGCGCTTCGCGCAGGTCGTCCTGCCAGTTGCGCAGCACCTGGGCCAGCTTCTGCTCCAGTTCGGCGGTATCGACGTCGAGCATTTCACCCGGCTTCGGGCGCACGATCAGGTGCACCTGGGCCAGCGGCGATTCGCCCAGCACCACCGAGCTGTCGACGTACTCACCATGCAGCGCTTCCTTCAGCATCGCTTCGATGCGCAGGCGCACGTCGGTGTTGAAGCGCTCGCGCGGCAGGTAGACCAGCGCGGAAATGAAACGGCTGTACTTGTCGCGGCGCAGGAACAGGCGGCTGCGCACGCGCTCCTGCAGGCCCAGCACGCCCATCGCGGTGCGGAACAGTTCGTCCTCGCTGGACTGGAACAGTTCTTCGCGCGGCAGGGTTTCCAGGATGTGGCGCAGGGCCTTGCCACTATGGCTGGACGGGGCCAGACCGGACTGCTTCATCACGTGCTCGTGGCGCTGGCGAACCAGCGGAATTTCCCACGGGCGGCGGTTGTAGGCGCTGGAGGTGAACAGGCCGAGGAAGCGCTGCTCGCCGATGATCTTGCCCTTGGCGTCGAATTCCAGCACGCCGATGTAGTCCATGTAACCGGCGCGGTGCACGCGCGAACGGGCATTGGTCTTGGTCAGGATCAGCGCGTCCTTCAGCCCGGAGGTGGCGTTCAGGCCCTGCGCAGCCAGGGTCTTGACCGGACGCGCAGCGGACTTGTCCTTGCCGCGCATCAGGCCCAGGCCGGTGTCATTCAGCGGCGCCAGCACGTCTTCCTTGCCCTGCTTCTCGACGCGGTATTCGCGGTAGCCGAAGAAGGTGAAGTGGTTGTCGGCGGCCCAGCGCAGGAATTCCTGCGCTTCCTTGCGCGAGGCATCGTCGACCGGCAGCTGGCGGCTGCCCAGGTCGTCGGCCAGCGCCAGTGCCTTGTCCTTCATCGGCTGCCAGTCGCGCACGATCGCACGCACTTCATCCAGCGCCTTGTTGATGGCCTGCTCGATGGCGGCCATGGCTTCGGCCGGCTGGCGGTCGATCTCCAGCAGCATCACCGACTCGGCGTCACCCTCGCCGACCTTGACCAGCTTGCCGGCCTTATCGCGGGTGAAGCGCAGCACCGGGTGGCCCAGCACGTGGACGCCTACGCCCTGTTCGGCCAGCGACATGGTGACGGTATCGACCAGGAAGGGCATGTCGTCATTGACGATCTGCAGCACCGTGTGCGGCGATTCCCAACCATTGGCCTTCGCGGTCGGATTGAACACGCGGACGTTGGCCTTACCGGCCTTGCGGGCACGGGCGAATTCCAGCGTCTCAGCCGCGAGAGCGGCCCACTCTTCAGCGCTGTGGTGCGGGAACTCGTCCGACTCCATACGCTTGTAGAAGTCAGTGGCGAAGGCCACTGCTTCGGCCTGTGCGGCCGCGGGGAAGCGCTTGCGCAATGCCGTGTATACCGGCTCCAGGGAGAAACCAGCGGTCACTGCGACCTCCGACTCTGCTGGTTTGGTCTTGTTTTTCACGGTCTTGGCTGCGGTTTTTTGCGGTTTCATGGCAGAGCGATGCGCTTGCTCAGTTGGGAAAATGAAATTGTAGCCCTACCGCACGAAAAGGCCTTGCTGCAGGACGGAATAAGCAGATTCGGGTTTGCTGCGGTTTAGACGCCTATTCAGTTCGCACCTGTATGGTGCTGGCGCTCGTTTCAGCACTGCCGACAGGATCGGCAAAACGTGTTACCGGAAGACACACGCAGCAACGCCGACGCGATTCCACAATCCTGAACTGGACGGTATAGTCCACCGCGTGAACCCGGCCTACCTTCCTGTTGCCCTCGACGCACGCGATGAGCGCGTGTTCGATGCCGTGCGCGAACTGCTGGCCCAGCAGGGCATGCAGATGAGCATGGACGCGGTGGCCCAGCACGCCGGCTGCTCCAAGCAGACCCTGTACTCGCGCTATGGCAGCAAGCAGGATCTGCTGCGCCGGGTGATGCAGCGCCACGTCGGCCACGCCACCGGCGCCATGGTCCGTGCACTCCGCACTGACGACCTGCGTGCCAGCCTGCTCCAGTTCGCCACCGATTTCCTGGAGCACTTCAACCAACCGCACGTAGGACAGGCCTGCCGGCTGATTGCCGCCGACGCAGCCCAGTTTCCCGAAGAGGCGCGTACGCTGTACCGGCATGGGGCCGGCGCGCTGACGCTTCATCTTGCTGAATGGATTGAAACCGTTTGCAGGAACGGCCAGCTGCGCCATGACGACCCGCACTTCATGGCCGAACTGCTGCTGAGCATGATCGCCGGTCAGGATTTCGACAAACAGCGTTTCCATACCCCCCATCGTGATGACGCGCTTTTGCGTCGGCGCTGGGCAGAGTTCTCCGTCGACAGCTTCCTGCGCGCGTTCGCGCCGCAGCCGTCGCCGGCCCCGTCTACAAACCAACCCCGGAGTTCCTCCTGATGACCGCCCCACTCCGCACCCTTGCCTTGACGTGCGCCGTTGCTGTCGCGCTGGCTGCCTGCAAGAAGCCGGAACAGCAGACGCCCCCGCCGCCGGAGGTGGGCGTGATCGACGCCAAGCCGCAGACCCTGCCGCTGCAGCGCGAGCTGGTCGGCCGCCTGTCGCCGTTCCGCAGCGCCGATGTACGCGCGCGCGTGCCGGGCGTGCTGCTCAAGCGCGTCTATCAGGAAGGCTCGCAGGTCAAGCAGGGCCAGACCCTGTTCCTGATCGATCCGGCGCCGCTGCGCGCCTCGCTCAACGCCTCCGAAGCGCAGCTGGCCTCGGCCCGCGCCACCTACGCCAACGCCAAGGTCGCCGCCGACCGCGCGCGTTCGCTGGCGCCGCAGCAGTTCGTCTCCAAGTCCGACCTGGACAACGCCGAATCGGCCGAGCGCACCGCGCTGGCTGCGGTCAAGCAGGCCGAAGCCGCAGTGACCTCCTCGCGCATCAGCCTGGGCTACACCGAAGTGACCGCGCCGATCAGTGGCGTGGCCAACAAGCAGCAGGTCACTGAAGGCGCGCTGGTCGGCCAGGGTGACGTGACCCTGCTGACCACCGTCGACCAGCTCGACCCGCTGTATGTGAACTTCTCGTTGAGCGTGGACGAGCTGAGCCAACTGCGCGCGCAGCAGGCCAAGGGCGCGCTGGCGCTGTCCGGCGACGGCAAGGCCACCGTCAGCGTCAAGCTGGCCGACGGCACCACCTACAGCGAACCGGGCACGCTGGACTTCTCCTCGACCACGGTCGACCCGGCCACCGGCGCGGTGTCGCTGCGTGCGCTGCTGCCAAACCCGCAGCAGATCCTGCTGCCGGGTGCCTTCGTCAGCTTCCAGGCCAACCTGGGCGAGCGCAACAACGCCTACCTGGTGCCACAGCAGGCGCTGCTGCGCGATACCACCGGCGGCTACGTGATGGTGGTCGGCGCCGACGGCAAGGTCGCGCGCAAGAACGTGAAGACCGATGGCGCGCAGAACGGCAACTGGCTGGTCAGCGACGGCCTGGCCGCCGGCGACAAGGTGATCGTGGCCGGCGTGCAGAAGGTCAAGGAAGGTGCACCGGCGGTGGCCAAGCCGTGGACCCCGGGCCAGGACGCCAACGGCAAGCCGGCCACAGGCGGCGGCGCCCCGGCGGGCGCTGCACCGGCTGCAGGCAAGGCACCGGCCGATGCGGCCAAGCCCGAGCAGGCCGATGCGGCCAAGCCGGCCGCCACCGATTCGAACAAGCAGTAACGGGAACCTTCCGTCATGCCTAAATTTTTCATCGAACATCCAGTCTTCGCCTGGGTGGTTGCGATCCTGATCTCGCTCAGCGGCGTGATCGCGATCCTCAACCTGGGCGTGGAGTCCTATCCCAACATTGCCCCGCCGCAGGTCACCGTCTCGGCTACCTACCCGGGCGCCAGTGCGGACACCACCGAAAAATCGGTCACCCAGGTGATCGAGCAGCAGCTGACCGGTATCGATCACCTGCTGTACTTCAGTTCCTCGTCCGCCTCCAACGGCCGTGCGCAGATCACCCTGACCTTCGAGACCGGTACCGATCCGGATATCGCCCAGGTGCAGGTGCAGAACAAGGTCTCCCTGGCCACGCCCCGATTGCCTTCGGAAGTGACCCAGCAGGGCGTGGTGGTGGCCAAGGCCAACGCCGGCTTCCTGATGGTGATCGCGCTGCAGTCCGATACGCCGGCCATCAACCGTGACGCCCTGAACGACATCGTCGGTTCGCGCGTGCTCGACCAGGTCTCGCGTATCCCCGGCGTCGGCAGCACCCAGCAGTTCGGTTCCGAGTACGCCATGAACATCTGGCTCAACCCGGAAAAGATGCAGGGTTACGGCCTGTCGGCCAGCCAGGTGCTGGCCGCGGTGCGCGCACAGAACGTGCAGTTCGCCGCCGGTGCACTGGGCTCGGACCCGTCGCCGGAAGGCCAGCACTTCACCGCCACGGTCTCGGCCGAGGGCCGCTTCAGCTCGCCGCAGGAGTTCGAGAACATCATCCTGCGCGCCAACGCTGATGGCTCGCGCGTGCTGCTGAAGGACATCGCCCGCGTTGCCTTCGGTGCCAACAACTACGGCTTCGATACCCAGTACAACGGCAAACCGACCGGTGCCTTCGCCATCCAGCTGCTGCCGGGCGCCAACGCCCTGAACGTGGCCGATGCGGTGCGCGCCAAGATGGACGAACTGCAGCCGAGTTTCCCGGCCGGCGTCACCTGGTTCTCGCCATACGACAGCACCACCTTCGTCAAGATCTCGATCCAGGAAGTGGTCAAGACCCTGTTTGAAGCGGTCTTGCTGGTGTTCCTGGTGATGCTGATCTTCCTGCAGAACTTCCGCGCCACCCTGATCCCGACCCTGGTCATCCCGGTGGCCCTGCTCGGTACCTTCCTGGGCATGTGGATGATCGGCTTCACGATCAACCAGCTGACCCTGTTCGCGATGGTGCTGGCAATCGGCATCGTGGTCGATGACGCGATCGTGGTGATCGAGAACGTCGAACGCATCATGACCGAGGAAGGCCTCGCGCCGAAGCCGGCCACGCAGAAGGCGATGACCCAGATCACCGGCGCGGTGGTGGCGATCACCGTCGTGCTGGCCGCGGTGTTCATTCCCTCTGCCCTTCAGGGCGGTGCGGCCGGTGAGATCTACAAGCAGTTCGCGCTGACCATCGCCATCTCGATGGCATTCTCAGCATTCCTGGCGCTGGGCTTCACCCCGGCACTGTGCGCGACCTTCCTGAAGCCGACGCACAACGACAACCCGAACATCGTCTACCGTACCTTCAACAAGTACTACGACAAGATCAGCCACACCTACGTGGGCCACATCACATCGGCGGTGCGCCATGCCCCGCGCTGGATGATCCTGTTCGTGGTGCTGACCGCACTGTGTGGCTTCCTGTTCACCCGCATGCCGGGCAGCTTCCTGCCGGAAGAAGACCAAGGCTATGCGCTGGCGATCGTGCAGCTGCCGCCGGGCTCGACCAAGGGCCAGACCAACGAAGTGTTCGCGCAGATGCGTGGCATCCTGGAGAAGCAGGATGGCTATGAAGGCATGCTGCAGGTTGCCGGCTTCAGCTTCGTCGGTTCCGGCGAAAACGTCGGCATGGGCTTCATCCGCCTGAAGCCGTGGGAAGAACGCAAGTTCACCGCACCGGAGTTCATCCAGAACATGAACGGCGCGTTCTACGGCATCAAGGAGGCGCAGATCTTCGTGGTCAACCTGCCGACCGTGCAGGGCCTTGGCCAGTTCGGTGGGTTCGACATGTGGCTTCAGGACCGTAGCGGTGCCGGTTACGAGCAGCTGACCCAGGCCCGCAACATCCTGCTGGGCCAGGCCGCGCAGAAGCCGGACCACCTGGTCGGCGTACGCCCGAACGGCCTGGAAAACGCGCCGCAGCTGCAGCTGCACGTGGACCGCGTGCAGGCGCAGTCGATGGGCATGTCGGTGTCGGACGTGTACAGCACCATCCAGCTGATGCTGGCCCCGGTGTACGTCAACGACTTCTTCTACGAAGGCCGCATCAAGCGCGTGACCATGCAGGCCGATGGCCCGTACCGCACCGGCCAGGAGTCGCTGAAGAGCTTCTACAGCCCCTCCACCCTGACGACCAATGCCGACGGCACCAACGCGATGATCCCACTGAACACGGTGGTCAAGTCCGAATGGGTGTCGGCACCGCCGTCGCTGAGCCGCTACAACGGCTACTCGGCGATCAACATCGTCGGTTCGCAGGCACCGGGCACCAGCTCGGGTGAAGCGATGCAGACCATGGAAGCGATCGTCAACGACGACCTGCCGGCCGGCTTCGGCTACGACTGGTCCGGCATGTCCTACCAGGAAATCCTGGCCGGCAACGCCGCAACCCTGCTGCTGGTGCTGTCCATCGTGGTGGTGTTCCTGTGCCTGGCCGCGCTGTATGAAAGCTGGTCGATCCCGGTGGCCGTGCTGCTGGTGGTGCCTCTGGGCGTGCTGGGTGCACTCGGCCTGTCGATGCTGCGCGGCCTGCCCAACGACCTGTTCTTCAAGATCGGCCTGATCACCGTGATCGGTCTGGCGGCGAAGAACGCGATCCTGATCGTGGAGTTCGCGGTGGAGCAGCGTGCAGCCGGCAAGAACCTGCGCGATGCCACCATCGAGGCGGCCCGCCTGCGTTTCCGCCCGATCCTGATGACTTCGTTCGCGTTCATCATGGGCGTGATCCCGATGGCGATTTCCACCGGCGCCGGCGCCAACTCCCGCCACGCCATCGGTACCGGCGTGATCGGCGGCATGTTGTTCGCCACCCTGCTCGGCCTGCTGATGATCCCGGTGTTCTTCGTGGTCGTGCGCCGCATGCTGGGCGACAAGCTGGATGAACCGTCGAAGGAGTTCATGGAACGCCAGCGGGACGCGGATGCTGCACACCGTCCGGATCGTTGATCCGGCGGTGCGCTGAAACCAAAAGGCCCCGGAGCGATCCGGGGCCTTTTTTTGTTGCCGCTGCTCTTGAATGCATGCCAACCTTGGCTGGCGCGCTTCGGGCAACGCCTCAGCGCAGCAGCGCGACCACCGCGCACACTGCCACCAGAACCAGCGCGGCCCACTGCATCGGCACGAAGAAGAAATGATGGGGCGGGACTTCACCCTTCTGCCGGGGTGCACGGTTGAGCCACAGGCCCAGCAGCACATTCAGCGCCGCGCCAATGCCAGCACCCTGCAACACCTGCGACAGCGGGATGTTGCCCTTGGGGCCTTCGTGCGGGAAGAAATACGCCAGCAGCAGGATCGCTGCGATCGGCGTGACCAGTGTCAGGATTCCCCAACCACGATAGATCATCTGTGCAGACCGTATGAAAACGGCCTGCATTGGAACAGATCCGGCATCGTTCGGCCAAGAGCACAGCGAATCCACGCATGGCGTGGATCTACGGCCGCGCCGCCATTGCAGCGGCGCGGCCGTTGCGCCTCAGCGCAGCCCGGTTTCGTTGCGGGCGATGACCAGTCGCTGGATTTCCGAGGTGCCTTCGTAGATCTCGGTGATCTTGGCATCACGGAAGTAGCGCTCCAGCGGCATTTCCTTGGAATAGCCCATGCCGCCGTGGATCTGCACCGCCTGGTGGGTGATCCACATCGCCGCCTCCGAAGCGGTCAGCTTGGCCACCGCCGCTTCGGTGCTGAAGCGCTTGCCCTGCCCCTTCACCCATGCCGCGCGCAGGGTCAGCAGCAGCGCTGCATCCAGCTTGCACTTCATGTCGGCGATCTTGGCCTGGGTCATCTGGAAGGTACCGATGGCCGCGCCGAACGCCTTGCGCTCCTTCACGTATTCCAGGGTCGCTTCATAGGCGGCACGTGCGATGCCGATGGCCTGCGAGGCGATACCGATGCGGCCCGCATCGAGCACGCTCATGGCGATCTTGAAGCCCTCGCCTTCCTGGCCCAGCACGTCCTCGGGCTGCGCCACGTAATCGTTGAACTCGATCTCGCAGGTTGCCGAGGCGCGGATGCCCAGCTTCGGCTCGGTCTTGCCGCGACCGAAACCGGCCTTGTCAGTATCGATGAGGAAGGCGGTGATACCGCGCGCGCCCTTGTCCGGCTCGCTCATCGCAAACAGCACGATGTACTTGGCCACCGGGCCGGAGGTGATCCAGCTCTTCTTGCCGTTGATGATGAAGCTGCCGTCGGCCTGCTTGACCGCGCGGCAACGCATGGCGGTCGCGTCCGAACCGGACTGCGGCTCGGTCAGCGCGAACGCACCGATGGCCTCGCCCTCGGCGATCGCACGCACGTAGGTCTGCTTCTGCGCCTCGGTACCGTGGGTCAGGATGCCGTTGCAGAACAGCGAATTGTTCACCGACATGATGGTCGAATGGGCTGCGTCGGCGGCGGCGACCTCCACCATCGCCAGCACGTACGCAACCGGGTCCATGCCCGCACCGCCGTACTCGGTTGGCACTTCGATGCCCATCAGGCCGTTCTCGCCGAGCAGGCGGATGTTGTCCAGCGGGAACTCGCCGGTGCGGTCATGGTGCTCCGCGCTCGGAGCGATCTTCTCCTGCGCGATCCGCCGCGCCACGTCCTGCAACATCAACTGCTCTTCAGTAAAGCTGAAATCCACAACACCCTCCCGGGTACATGATGTTATGGGCCGCGCACGGCGTGCCCAGGTGCCCCGATTGTACCGGGGCCCAGCGGCTTCCGTACGCCAGCGACTTGACCGCGGCAGGCCTTCTCAGCGATTATATCTCTATATCGCGATAGGTAGATATTTATGGATCTTGAAGACTGGTCGACCCGCCTGAAGGTGTTCGCCGACGCGACCCGCGTGCGCCTGCTGGCGCTGCTGGAGCAGGAAGAACTGACCGTGGCCGAACTGTCAGCGATCACCCGGCTGGCACAGCCGCGCGTGTCCACCCACCTGGCGCGCCTGAAGGAAGCCGGCCTGGTCCGCGACCGTCGTGCAGGCGTGTCGGCCTATTACCGCTTTGACGAAGCCCAGCTGGACCCGGCGCAGCGTGCATTGTGGCATGCCTTGAGCAACGGCAGTGATGACCCGCTGCTGCGCCAGGACGCTGAACGCGTCGCCGCCGTGCTGGCCCACCGTGCTTCCGACCAGAACTGGGCCGACAGCGTGGCCGGCGACATGGAACGCCACTACTCGCCAGGCCGTACCTGGGAGGCCCTTGCGCGCACCGCGCTGCCACTGCTGGAAACCGGCGACGTGCTGGACATCGCCTCCGGCGACGGCGTGCTGGCCGAACTGGTGGCCCCGCATGCCAAGCGCTACATCTGCATCGACACCAGCGCGCGCGTGGTTGCCGCCGCCAGCGAGCGCCTGCGCCGCCTGCCCAACGTGGAAGTGCGCGAGGGCGACATGCATGCCCTCCCCTTCAAGGACAGCAGCTTCGACCTGGTGGTGCTGATGCACGCACTCACCTACGCCAGCAAGCCGGCGCAGGCAGTCACCGAAGCCGCGCGCGTGCTACGCCCGGGGGGCCGCCTGCTGCTGTGCAGCCTCGCCCGCCACGAACACAAGGCCGCGGTGGAGGCCTATGGCCACGTCAACCTCGGCTTCAGCGACAAGGAACTGCGCAGGTTCGTCGACAAGGCCGGCCTGCAGGTCTCCAGCCTGGAGACGGTCACCCGCGAGAAACGGCCGCCGCACTTCGAAGTGATTTCGCTGATCGCCAACAAGCCCTGAGCCCAAGACCACCATGTCCACGCTGCCCTGGTTGCATCCTGATCGTGCCAACGCCCTGCTCGACGCCCTGCGCGAGCGGATCCTGATCATCGACGGTGCGATGGGTACGATGATCCAGCGCCACGGCCTGCAGGAAGACGACTACCGCGGCGAGCGCTTCGCCGGTGGCTACGACCACGCACATGGCCCGGGCTGCGACCACGCGGTGCCGGAGAGCCATGACCTGAAAGGCAACAACGACCTGCTGCTGTTGACCCGGCCGCAGATCATCGCCGACATCCACACTGCCTACCTGGATGCCGGTGCGGACCTGGTCGAAACCAACACCTTCAACGCCACCTCGGTCAGCCAGGCCGACTACCACCTCGAACATCTGGTGTACGAGTTGAACAAGGCCGGTGCTGCGGTTGCACGGGCCTGCTGCGATGCGGTGGCGGCGACCACGCCGGGCAAGCCGCGCTTCGTGATCGGGGTGATCGGCCCCACCAGCCGCACCGCCTCGATCAGCCCCGATGTCAACGATCCGGGCTTCCGCAACACCAGCTTCGACGAATTGCGCGACACTTACCGCGAAGCCATCGACGGCCTGATCGACGGCGGTGCCGACACGATCATGGTCGAGACCATCTTCGACACGCTCAATGCCAAGGCCGCACTGTATGCGCTGGAAGAAGCGTTCGATGCGCGTGGCGCGCGCTTGCCGGTGATGATCTCCGGCACCATCACCGATGCGTCCGGACGCACCCTGTCCGGGCAGACAGCGGAAGCCTTCCATGCCTCACTGGCGCACGCTCGGCCGCTGTCGATCGGACTGAACTGCGCGCTGGGTGCCGATGCCATGCGGCCGCATGTGGAAACTCTTTCGCAGGTGGCCGACTGTCATGTCAGCGCGCATCCCAATGCGGGCCTGCCCAATGCCTTCGGCGAGTACGATGAAACGCCCGAGGACATGGCAGCCACCCTGCGGGGGTTCGCCGAGGACGGCTTGCTGAACCTGGTCGGTGGCTGCTGCGGCTCCACCCCCGACCATATCCGCGCGATCGCCCAGGCTGTGGCCGGGCTCGCACCGCGCGCCCTGCCCGGTGCACAGGAGCAGCACGCCGCATGAGCAGCACGCCCTTCACCCGCCTGTCCGGCCTGGAACCGCTGGTCATTACCCCCGACCTGCTGTTCATCAACGTCGGCGAACGCACCAACGTCACTGGCAGCGCGCAGTTCCGCAAGCTCATCAAGGAGGGCCGCTACGAAGAAGCGGTGGACGTGGCGCGCCAGCAGGTGGCCAGCGGCGCGCAGATCCTCGACGTCAACATGGACGAGGGCCTGATCGATTCGGAAGCGGCGATGACCCGCTACCTCAACCTGATCATGTCCGAGCCGGATATCGCGCGCATTCCGGTGATGGTCGACTCGTCCAAGTGGAGCGTGATCGAGGCCGGGCTGAAGTGCCTGCAAGGGAAGAGCGTGGTCAACTCGATCTCGCTGAAGGAAGGCGAGGCGCAGTTCCGCGAGCATGCACGCAAGGTGCTGCGCTATGGCGCCGCCGCCGTGGTGATGGCTTTCGACGAAACCGGCCAGGCCGACACCTGTGCGCGCAAGGTCGAGATCTGCACCCGCGCCTACCGCATCCTTGTCGATGACATCGGCTTCCCGCCGCAGGACATCATCTTCGATCCGAACATCTTCGCGGTCGCCACCGGCATCGAAGAGCATGACAACTATGCGGTCGACTTCATCGAAGCGACCCGCATCATCAAGCAGACGCTGCCGCACTGCCATGTGTCCGGCGGCGTCTCCAATGTATCCTTCTCGTTCCGCGGCAACGAGACGGTGCGCCAGGCGATCCATTCGGTGTTCCTTTACCACGCGATCGCCGCCGGCATGGACATGGGCATCGTCAACGCCGGCGCCATGCCGATCTACGACGAGCTGGAGCCGGAGCTGCGAGATCGCGTCGAGGACGTGATCCTCAACCGCCGCCGCGATGCTACCGAGCGCCTGCTGGAGATCGCCGAGCGCTACAAGGGCAGGAAGGGCGCGGCCAGGACCGAAGACCTGGCCTGGCGCGAGAAGCCGGTGGCGCAGCGGCTGGCGCATGCACTGGTGCACGGCCTGGATGCGTACGTCGAAGAAGACACCGAACTTGCCCGGCAAGCGTCCAGCCGCCCGCTGGACGTGATCGAAGGGCCGCTGATGGATGGCATGAACATTGTCGGCGACCTGTTCGGCGCCGGCAAGATGTTCCTGCCGCAGGTGGTGAAATCCGCACGCGTCATGAAGAAGGCGGTGGCCTACCTGCTGCCGTACATCGAGGCGGAAAAGGCACGCAGCGGCGATTCGGCCAAGAGCAATGGCCGCATCATCATGGCTACGGTGAAGGGCGATGTGCACGACATCGGCAAGAACATCGTCGGCGTGGTCCTGGCCTGCAACAATTTCGAGGTAATCGACCTGGGCGTGATGGTACCAGCGCAGAAAATCCTCGATGCCGCACGCGAGCATCATGCCGACATCATCGGCCTGTCCGGGCTGATCACCCCGTCGCTGGAAGAAATGAGCCACGTTGCCCGCGAGATGCAGCGCCAGGGCTTCGACCTGCCGCTGCTGATCGGCGGCGCCACCACCTCGCGCGCGCACACAGCGCTGAAGATCGATCCGCACTACCAGGCCCCCACGGTCTGGGTGAAGGACGCATCGCGCGCGGTCGGTGTGGCGCAATCGCTGATCTCGCGCGACCTGCGCGAAGCCTTCGTCGCCGCCAACGAGGCCGACTACGCCGAGATCCGGGCGCGCCACCGCAATCGCGGCGATGCCAAGCGCTTGGTCTCGCTGGAGCATGCGCGTGGGCAGAAATTCCAGGGCGGCTGGGACCGCTACACGCCGCCTGCGCCGAACCAGCCCGGCCTGCATGTGTTCGACGACTATCCGCTCGCGGAGCTGGTCGACTACATCGACTGGACCCCGTTCTTCCAGGCCTGGGAACTGGCCGGAAAATTCCCGGCCATCCTCACCGACGAGATCGTTGGCGCCCAGGCCAGCGAGCTGTACCAGGATGCGCGCACGATGCTCGACTGCATCGTTGGCGAGAAATGGCTGACCGCCAAGGCGGTGTTCGGGCTGTGGCCGGCCAACAGCATCGGCGACGATGTACGCGTGCAGCATCCGCAGGGCGAGGCGACCCTGCACTTCCTGCGCCAGCAGGTCGACAAGCCGGCCGAACGCCCCGATTTCTGCCTGGCCGATTTCATCGCCCCGGCCGACAGTGGAAAGCAGGACTGGATCGGCGCCTTCGCAGTCACCGCCGGCATCGGCATCGATGCGCACGTGGCGCGCTTCGAGGCCGAGCATGACGACTACAACGCGATCCTGCTGAAGGCGCTGGCCGACCGCTTCGCCGAAGCGCTGGCCGAGCGCCTGCACCAGCGCGTGCGCACCGAGTTCTGGGGCTACGTGCATGCCGAGGCGCTGGACAACGAGGCACTGATCGATGAGCAGTACCGCGGCATCCGCCCGGCGCCCGGCTACCCGGCATGCCCCGAGCACAGCGAGAAGCGCCGCCTGTTCGACCTGCTGCAGGCCGAGGCCAACGCCGGCATGGAACTGACCGAGAGCTTCGCGATGCTGCCGACCGCAGCCGTATCGGGTTACTACTTCAGCCACCCGCAGAGCCAGTACTTCGTGGTCGGCCGGCTCAGCCGCGAACAGGTCAGCGACTACGCCCGCCGCAAGGGCGTGGACCGCGCCCAGGCCGAACGCTGGCTGGCCTCCAACCTCGACTACGACCCCGAATGACGAAAAAGCGGCCGGAGGGGACCAAGTGGTTTGTGGCTCAAACCACTTGGTCCCCTCCGGCCGCTTTATGCTTCATCATGCCGCGATGACCGTTCCTGTTGCCCGTCTTTCCAGCTTCTATCTGTTCTACTACGCGGCGCTCGGGGCGTTCACTCCGTACTGGAGCCTGTTCCTGACCGAGCGCGGGATGAGTGTCACCGCGATCAGCGTGATGATGGGGCTGTGGTATGCCACCCGCGTGGTTGCGCCCAGCACGTGGACGTCACTGGCGGCGGCCTCACCGCGGCCAATCCGCCTGCTGCGTGTCGGTTGCGTGCTGACCCTGGTCAGCTTCGCCGCGTTCCTGCTGCCCCTGCCGCAGCCGTGGATGTACCCGGCGATGATCGTGTTCTGCTTCTTCTACAACGCGGTGATGCCGCAGTTCGAGTCGATCACCCTCACCCACCTGGGCAACGACAGCCATCGCTACGGACTGATCCGGGTCTGGGGATCGCTCGGCTTCATCGCCATCGTCACCCTGTTCGGCTGGCTGATCGAAGGCGATGGCACGACCAGCCGAGCCGGGCTGTTGCCTTGGATGATGCTGCCGCTGTTCGTCCTGATCGTGGTCTCGGCCTTCAGCAACCAGTACGCACGCGATATCGGCAGGGCCGGCGGGGATGCCAGCGGTTTCTGGCAGATCGTGCGGCGACCGCCGGTACTGGCGTTCTTCCTGGCCGCCTTCATGGAGCAGCTTTCGTTCGGCCCGTACTACACGTTCTTCTCGGTCTACATGGACCACCACGGCTACCGCACTTCCACGCTCGGCCTGCTGTGGACCATCGGTGTGGTGTTCGAAGTGGGCGTGTTCTTCACCATCGGCCGCTTCTTCCGCCGCTATGACGCCAGCTGGATGTTGCTGATCGCCCTGGTCAGCTCCTGCCTGCGCTGGGCGGTGACCGCGCTGTTCCCGGAAAACCTGCCGGTGATGCTGCTGGCGCAGAGCGCGCACGCGCTCGGCTTTGCCGCGTTCTTCGCGGCGGCGATGCAGATGCTGGCGACTTATTTCCCCGGTCGCCTCAACGGTCACGGCCAAGGCCTGCTGTATGGCTTCTCGTCCGGCGTCGGTGGCGTGCTCGGTGCACTCATCGCCGGCCAGCTGTGGAAGATCGATGAGGGCCGCACCGCGTTCCTGGCCGGCGGTGGCTTCGCGCTGGTCGGCGCGCTGCTGTGCTTCTTCGCCCTCAGCCTGCCCCTAATCCGCGCGCGTCGCAGCGTCCGCTGAAACGAAAACGCCGGGCACAGCCCGGCGTTCTCGCCATCCTGCGCTGCCGCTTACCAGACCAGGTCGTCCGGCACCTGGTACTGCGGATCGGCGTAGGGGTCTTCCTCGGCCGGTGCATTCGGGTCGACTTTCAGCGCCACCGACGCGGCAAACACCGCCTCGGACTGCGCGAGCACTTCAGCGGTCACCAGCAGGTAACGGCCATTGAGCTGGACCACGCCCAGCTGACCGGCATTAAGCGCGGTCAGCTGTTCGGCGGTCACGTAGATGCGCTTGATCTTGCCGCCATACGGGAAGTGGCGGGCGATATCCGCGTCTTCGGCATTCAGGCCTTTGTCCTTCAGCAGTTCCTCCAGCTTGGCCTTGGCCTCGCGACGCACGCGCGCCTCTTCCTGCTTCAGGCGCTCGGCCTCGATGCGCTCTTCCTTTTCCCGCTGCGCACGGATGGCGTAGGCCTTGGCCAGGTCCATCTCCTCGGCGCTGCGTGGCTTGCGCGGGCTCTGCGCGCCCTGGCCACGCGTCGGGCCACCCGGCTTGCCGGGGACGTGCCCACGGCGCTCTCCGGGCTTTCTTTCGCCATTGCCCGTACCCTGCGGCTTTGCGGGGCCATTGCCACCCTTGCCCTGCGGGCGGCCGTCGCGGCGGGGGGCATCGTTCTTGCGCTCGGGCTTGGGCGCGGGCTTGAAGCCCAGGCCCATCAGCTGGTCGCGGAGGGTATCGCTCATAAGGATCGGATCAGTAGTGCGGCGGCGGCGGTTCGCTCGCCGGATCGGAAGAATTCAGTGCGTTGCGGACCTTGCCCAGGTCTTCCAGCAGCACGCGCAGCACGTCGGCGTTGCGCATGCCCTGCATGCGGGCATCGGCCAGCGCATCGCTCAGTTCGGCCAGCGCCTGTTCCTGGAAGGACACGCGCATTTCCAGCTCGACCAGGCGCGCTTCCAGCGCCTGTTCGCGTTCGCTCGGCAACTCAGACATGCAGCGAGCGCCCCCGGCCGATGCCGTAGTACGCCAGGCCTGCAGCTTCCACTTCGGCCGGCTCATACAGGTTGCGCCCGTCGAACACCGCGGCGTCCTTCAGCTGCTCACGCAGCTTCTGGAAATCGGGGCTGCGGAACTGCTTCCACTCGGTCACCACCACCAGCGCATCGGCGCCCTGCAGCGCTTCGTCGGCGCTGTTGCAGAACACCAGGTCATCGCGCTCTCCGAAGATGCGCTGCGATTCGTGCATCGCTTCCGGGTCGTAGGCACGCACCGTGGCACCCCCCTCCCACAGCTGCGCCAGCAGGCGACGGCTGGAGGCCTCGCGCATGTCGTCGGTATTCGGCTTGAAGGCCAGGCCCCACACGGCAAAGGTCTTGCCGCGCACGCCTTCATCCTCGCCCTTGTCGTAATGACGCTGGATGAGGGTGAACAGGTGGCCCTTCTGCGCTTCGTTGACCGCTTCCACCGCGTCCAGCAGCTTCGGCTCAAGGCCGTACTGCTGCGCGGTGCGGGCCAGCGCCTGCACATCCTTGGGGAAGCACGAGCCACCGTAACCGGCGCCCGGGTAGATGAAGTGCCAGCCGATGCGCGGGTCCGAACCGATGCCCTGGCGGACCTGTTCGACGTCAGCGCCGACGCGTTCGGCAATGTTGGCGATTTCGTTCATGAACGAAATCTTGGTCGCCAGCATCGCGTTGGCCGCGTACTTGGTCAGCTCGGCCGAGCGCACGTCCATTTCCACCACGCGGTCGTGGTTGCGGTTGAACGGTGCGTACAGGCGGCGCATCACTGCCACCGACTCGTCGCTGGTCGCACCGATGATGATGCGGTCCGGACGCATGCAGTCGGCGACCGCGTCACCTTCCTTCAGGAATTCCGGATTGGACACCACGTCGAAGGCGATGTCGGCACCGCGTGCGGCCAGCTCTTCGGCAATGGCGGCACGCACCTTGTCGGCGGTACCGACCGGCACCGTCGACTTGTTGACCACCACCGTCGGCACGCTCATGTGCCGGCCGATGGTGCGGGCCACGGCCAGCACGTACTGCAGATCGGCACTGCCATCCTCGTCTGGCGGCGTGCCCACAGCGATGAACACCACCTGGCCATGCGCGATCGCAGCGGCGGCATCGGTGGTGAACGCCAGCCGTGACGCGGCATGGTTGGCCTTCACCATCGGCTCAAGGCCGGGCTCGTAGATCGGGATGATGCCCCGGTTGAGGCCATCGACCTTGGCCTGGTCGATATCGACGCAGACCACCTGATGGCCGACATCCGCCAGGCAGGTACCGGTCACCAGCCCTACATAACCCGTACCGAAAATCGCAACGCGCATGTCCGTATTCGCTCCTCGGTGACTTACGGCAGAACGCCCAGCAGTTCGACATCGAACGTCAGGGTGGCGTTCGGGCCAATCGGGCCGCCCGGGGTGCCGTTTTCGCCATAGGCCAGATTGCCCGGGATCCAGAAGCGGTACTTCGAGCCAACCGGCATCAGCGCCACGCCCTCGGTCCAGCCCTTGATCACCTGGTCCAGGCCGAACTCGGCCGGCTGACGGCCATAGGAGCTGTCAAAGACGGTGCCGTTGAGCAGCTTGCCTTCGTAGTTCACGCGCACCTTGCTGGTCGGCAGCGGACGCTCGCCACTGCCCGGGCGGATGATCTGGTACTGCAGGCCCGAGGCTGTGGTCACCACGCCGGGCTGGGTCTTGTTCTTGGACAGGAACGCGTTGCCTTCCTCGCGGTTGGTCTGCGCGGCGGCGGCGGCCTTGGCCTGCATTTCGGCCTGCTTGCTGCCCATGAAGGCCTGGATGGTGGCGGTCGCGTCAGCTTCCGTCATCTTCGGCTGGCCCTTGCTCAGGCCCGTGCTGATTGCGTCAAACAGCGAGGCAACGTCGATGTCGTCCTTCAGCTGGGCCAGCGAAGGACCCACCGAGTAGGAGCCGATCATCTGCGAAACCTTGACGCGATCGACCTTGGGCGGCTGCGAGCCCGGCGCCACGCCCGGCACCTGCTGCCCGCTGCGGGCCATCACGACCTGGCGCAGGGCCGCATCGGTGGCCTTGGCCTGTTCCTGGGTGATCTGCGGCTGCAGGCCTTCGAAGGAGCGCTCCACGGCGGTGCGCAGGGCGGCCACGTCGATCTCATCGGCGATCGGGGTGAACGACTTGGCCACGTCCAGGCCAATGGCGTAGCCCAGCTTCTGCTTGGGGGAATTCAAGGTTGCGGTCTCCTTGGCGGCTGCGGGGGCAGCCGGTTGTTGCGACAGAGCGACACCCGAAGTGCCCATCGCCAGAATCAGAACCGACGCCGCGGCGCCGCGCATTCCCATCTTCATTCGCTGCATTCCTGAAAGTGTCCGGGCGCCGACGTCGGCGCGAAAAGAAGCATTGTCGCACGCATGCCGTCGATGTCGAGGCATCCGTGCTGCATGTCAATGCGTAGCGGCGGCCAGCGCCTTGTCGATGGCCGCGGTCAACTGCGGATCGTCCGGCGTCACCTTGCTGGCGAACTGCGCGATGACCTTGCCATCGCGGCCGACCAGGTACTTGTGGAAATTCCAGCCCGGCGCGACACCGGTCGCTGCGGTCAGGCGCTGGTAAAGCGGCGTCGCCTCCGCGCCCACCACGTGCACCTTTTCGAACATCGGGAACTTGACGCCGTAGGTCAGCGTGCAGAACTCCTGGATCTGCTGCTCGTCACCCGGTTCCTGGCCCTTGAAATCGTTGGACGGGAAACCGAGCACGGCAAAGCCGCGACCGGCGTAGCGCTTCTGCAGCGCCTCCAGGCCTTCGTATTGTGGCGTGTAGCCACACTTGCTGGCGGTGTTGACCACCAGCAGCACCTGCCCGTGGTAGCGCTGCTGCAGGTTGACCTGCTGCTTGCCGGCCAAGGGCCGGTAGTTCAGGTCGAGCAGATCGGCGGCCAGGGCACTGGCGCTGCCGGCAGCGCCGGCCACCAGCAGGGCCAGCAGGGACAGGCCGCGCAGGTGGCGCGGGGAAACGGTCGGCAGGGGCATCAGGAGCGGTCCGCGGTAGCCATTCACAAGGCCCGGCCCAAAGGGGCCGGGAATCGGCCGAACTATAGCATCGGGCGCCGGCCGCCCCGATGGCGCAGGTGCGGGCGCGGCTTTGCGCGGCGTGGCAATTGCGGCGTTCGCCCCGGGGCGCGGGGGCATGGATGCCGTAGAGTCGAGCTCGCTCGACGGCGCACGGGCGATGGATGAACGGCTGCCAAGCAGCGCTTCGGCCGCCGGGCGTGGCACCGGAGATTTTTTTTCCTTTTCAATCAACAACCTGCTGAAATATGTCGGTGAAACGACTCCCCCTGCCATCAGTTGGGGCCGGCAAGGGGTTGCACATAGGCGTGCCGGTGTTATAGTTGCATACAACACCAGTCACCTGAGACAGGGGGAAGCCATGAACATCCGGATCCGTCGCCACTTCACCGCGCCAGCGGCCGCTGCTGTCTCGACCCTGATCGTGCTGGCCTGGCTGGCCGCGCCCACCTCCCCCACCTCCCCCGACAGTGGGCAGGACGCCACCGTTTCACCGGCAGGGAACGCCGCCGTATCCTCCCCCCCTCCCCCGCGTCGGCTGCACAGCTCCCTGTCCATGCCGTATTTCTCGTTCGCCCAGCCGCTGACCCCACGGAGCTGACCATGAGCGACATCCAGTGGAGCGACGGCGCTCCCATCTACCGTCAGTTGAAGGAGCGCGTGATCGCCATGATGCTCGACGGAATCCTCAAGCCGGGCGATGCCCTGCCTTCGGTGCGCCAGGTGGCCGCCGACTACCAGCTCAACCCCATCACCGTTTCGCGCGCTTATCAGGAACTGGCCGACGAAGGCCTGGTCGAGAAGCGCCGCGGGCTGGGCATGTTCATGACCGAGCAGGCCGCCACGCAGCTGCGCAGCAGCGAGCGCGAACGCTTCCTCAACGAAGAGTGGCCGGCGGTGCTGGAGCGCATCCAGCGCCTGGGCCTGAGCCTCGACGAATTGTTGCCCCAGGGGAAAGTCTGATGAATAGCAACGCAAGCGAATCGGTCATCACCGCCCGCGGCCTGCGCAAGGCCTACAAGACCACGGTCGCCCTCGACAAAGCCAGCTTCAGCATTCCGAGCGGACGCATCGTCGGCCTGATCGGCCCCAACGGTGCGGGCAAGACCACCGCACTGAAAGCCCTGCTCGGGCTGACCGCGGTGGAAGGCGAACTGAGCGTGCTCGGCCGCGACCCGCGGCTCCACCGCGACGAACTGATGAATGACATCTGTTTCATCGCCGACGTCGCCGTGCTGCCGCGCTGGCTGAAGGTGCGCGAGGCGATCGACTTCGTGGCCGGCGTGCATCCGCGCTTCGACCGCGCCCGCTGCGAGCGCTTCCTGGCCAACACCAAGCTGCAGCCGAAACAGCGCGTTCGCGAACTGTCCAAGGGCATGATCGTGCAGCTGCACCTGGCGCTGGTGATGGCCATCGATGCCCGCATCCTGGTGCTGGACGAGCCCACCCTGGGCCTGGACATCCTGTACCGCAAGGAGTTCTACCAGCGCCTGCTGGAGGACTACTTCGACGAACAGAAGACCATCATCGTCACCACCCACCAGGTGGAAGAGATCGAGCACATCCTGACCGACGTGATGTTCATCCGCGACGGCCGCATCGTGCTCGACGCCGAAATGGACGAGGTCAGCCAGCGCTACACCGAGCTGCTGGTCAATGCCGATCAGCTCGATACCGCCCGCGCCTTGAAGCCGATCGACGAGCGCACCCTGGCATTCGGCAAGACCGTGATGCTGTTCGATGGCGTGCCGCGCACGCAGCTGTCCACCCTTGGCGAGACCCGCAGTCCGGGCCTGGCCGACCTGTTCGTCGCCATCATGAAGGGGACCTACGCATGAACGCCGTCAACCACCCCGTCAGTCCCCTCGGCACCCTGCGCTGGCTGCTCAAGCGCGAGTACTGGGAAAACCGCGGCGGCTTCCTGTATGCCCCGTTGATCGCCGGCCTGATCTCGCTGGTGATGAGCACCGTTGGCATCGCCTTCGGCCTGTTCGCGCTGAACCGCGCCGCGCGCAACGGCGCGTTGCATGTCGATGGCGAAAGCGTGAACGTCAACGGCCTGGACCTGGCCCTGCTCACCCGCAACATCGACGGCAAGGATCTGGCCGACCTGGGCAACGGCCTCGACCTGACTCTGGTGCTCAGCTCGGCGTGGCCGTTCCTGGTGCTGGCCTTCGTCGTGTTCTTCTACTGCCTGGGCGCCCTGTATGACGACCGCCGCGACCGCAGCATCCTGTTCTGGAAGTCGTTGCCGCTGTCAGATACCCAGACCGTGCTGTCCAAGGTGATCAGTGCACTGATCGTGGCACCGCTGATCGCGGTGCTCGCCGGCATCATCACCATGTTCGGCTTCCTGGTGATCATCAGCATCGTCGCACTGATGCACGGCGGCAGCCCGATGTCGCTGATCTGGGGCCCAGCCAGCCCGTTGACGCTGGCCGCCGGCCATCTGAGCTGGATTCCGGTCTACGCGCTGTGGGCCCTGCCCACCGCCGGCTGGCTGCTGCTGTGCTCGGCCTGGGCCAAGAGCAAGCCGTTCCTGTGGGCGGTGATGCTGCCGCTGTTTGCCGGCGTCATCGTCAGCACCACCAAGATCATGCCGCTGTTTGGCCTGACCACCGGCTGGTTCTGGCAGAACATCGTCGGTCGCCTGCTGCTGGGCGGCGTGCCCGGCATGGACCTGCTGTACCGCCTCGGCGCCGGTGAAGGGTCGCGCCGCGATCTGGACTCGGTGGTCAGCCTGATGTCCCCCGCCTCGCAGCTGAAGTCGCTGGCGATGCCGGAACTGTGGATCGGTGCGGCCGTCGGTGCAGTGTTCATCTTCCTCGCCATCCGCCTGCGCAAGCGCGCCGGCGAGATCTGATTCCATCCATCCGGAGGCACCACCCATGCGTTCCCTGCTCGCCTGTTCCGCGTTGTTGCTGTTGCCGCTGTCGGCACTCGCTGCCGATGCCCCGAACTGCAAGTTCACTGCTGCGCGCGCGTTGAAGCTGGACGTGGCCGGTGCCAAGGCGGTGGTGATCGAGGTCAACCAGCACGACCTGAAGGTGGTCGCCCGTGCCGGCGGTGGCCAGCTCGATGGCCGTGCCTGTGCCTCCAGCCAGGAATGGCTGGACCAGCTGGTGCTGGACCAGCACCGCGAGGGCGACAAGCTGGTGGTGAGCCTGCGCCGCGACGGCCGCCACAGCGGCATCAGCCTGGGCAACAGCTACGCCTGGCTGGACATCCGCGGCAGCGTGCCGGACAACCTGCCGCTGCAGCTCAAGGTCGGCTCGGGCGACGCCAGCGTGGAAAACGCGCAGTCGCTCAGCGTGGATGTCGGCTCCGGTGATGCGGTCGCCCGCGGTACGCGCGGCAGCATCCACGCCGCAGTGGGCTCGGGCGACCTCAACATCGACGGCGGGAGTTCGCTGAACCTGCTGTCGCTCGGTTCGGGCGACGTCAACGCCCGCAACATCGGCGGCGACGCCATCACCGGCACGGTCGGTTCGGGTGACCTGAAGATCACCGATGTGCGTGGCAACGCGCGGCTGGATACGGTCGGCTCGGGCGACATCGAGTTCAAGCGCGTGCAGGGCAGCGTCGAGGTCGGCGTGGTCGGCTCCGGCGGCGTCGACCTGGCCGACATCGGCGGCAATGTGCATGTGCGCAGCCACGGCTCGGGTGACATCCAGGTCGACGGCGTGCGCGGCAGCCTGACCGTCGATCACAGCGGCAGCGGTGATGTCGGGCACCGCAACGTCAGCGGCCGGGTCACCCTGCCGCGCGGCAAGTAATCCTCTTCCACATACCTCCAGGGGAACACCATGAATCTGTTGCGCCTGCTGCCCGCTGCCCTGCTGTGCCTGCCGCTGATCGCCTGCGGTGGCACCTCCTCCGCCCCCGACAAGAGCGTCGGCAAGAGCGTTGCCGAAGCCACCAGCGGCGTTGGCCAGTCCGTGAAGGAAGCCATGGACGATGCCCGCAAGGAGATCGCCGAGGGCAACATCAAGATCTCTGCCGACAAGCAGCCGCGTGCGGAGATCACGCCCGACGGCCGCCTGCTGATCGACGGCAAGGAGGTCGCCGCCAACGACGTCCAGCGCCGCCACCTGCAGGAGTACCGCGGTCACGTGGTCGCCGTTGCGATGGCGGGCATGGATGTCGGCGTGGCCGGTGCCAAGCTCGGCGCCAACGCGGCCGGTGAAGCGCTGAAGAGCATCTTCAGCGGCGACAGCGAAGGCGTGGAAAAGCGCATCAACGCCGAAGCCGCCAAGATCGAGGCCCAGGCCAAGCGCATCTGTGATCGCCTGCCGGCGATGCTGGCCAGCCAGCAGGCGCTGGCACGCGAACTGCCGGCGTTCAAGCCCTACGCGACCATGGACCAGAGCGACGTGGACGACTGCGGCAAGAACAACTCGGTCACGTTCTCCAACTGAGACATATCGACGCACCTTACCGTCAACGGCGCTCCGTTGCCGGTAGGGCTGCGCTGGCGGGCTTACAATGGAGGCCCCGGATGCCCCCGAACCGAACGCCATGAAGAAGTTGTTCCTGCTGCTGGCCGCCCTGCTTTGCCTGGGCCTGGTCGGCTGTGACAAGGATTACCGCAACCACCGCGCCGAGCGTGGCAAGCCCAAGATTTCCGTCAGCGAAGGCATGGTGACCGTGCGCCGCCCGCCAGCACCGAACATCATCATCCTCGGCGACGGCACGATGAAGGTGGACGAAATCCAGATTCCGCTGGACGACGGGCAGAAGCAGATGCTGCAGACGATGTTCGGCAAGCTGCAGGTGCTGCGCCAGAACACCCTGGTGGCCGCCCCGGCCGACCCGAACATGCAGCCGGTGAAGATCCAGCCGCCGGAAGGCATGGACGTGATTCCGGCCGACCTGATCCAGCGCATCCCCGAATTCAAGGATTACACCGACACCTTCGGCAACATCGTCGCCGACCGTCGCTGAAGCAGAAACGCCGCCCAAGGGCGGCGTTCTTCACTTCCGTAGAGCCGAGCCATGCTCGACTCCGGAACAACGGTCGAGCGTGGCTCGACTCTACAACCGGCAGATCAACCGCCGCCGCCACCGCCCGCCTGGATGCCGCCAGCGGTCAGCGCGGTCGGGTCCAGCAGGCGACGCAACTCGGCCTCGCCCAGGCCGCTGTCTTCCAGCGCCACATCCAGCACCGGGCGCTGCTCCTTGTAGGCACGCTTGGCAATCGCCGCGGCCTTCTCGTAGCCGATGATCGGGTTCAGCGCGGTGACCAGGATCGGGTTGCGCGCCAGCGCCTCAGCCACGCGCTCCTCGCGCACCTTCAGGCCGGCGATGGCACTGTCGGCCAGCAGGGTGGACACATTGGCCATCAGGCCGATGCCATCGAGCAGGTTCACTGCAATAAGCGGCAGGGTGACGTTGAGCTGGAAGTTGCCGGTCTGCCCGGCCACGGTGATCGCGGCGTGGTGGCCGATCACCTGCGCGCAGGCCATCACGGTGGCTTCCGGAATGACCGGATTGACCTTGCCCGGCATGATCGAGCTGCCCGGCTGCAGTGCCGGCAGCTCGATCTCGCCCAGCCCGGCCAGCGGACCGGCGTTCATCCAGCGCAGGTCATTGGCGATCTTGATCAGTGCCACCGCCAGTGCATTGAGCTGGCCCGACAGTTCCACTGCATCATCCTGCGCGGCCAGGCCTTCGAACTTGTTGTCGGCACTGTCGAACTTGATCGAGGTCTGCTGCTTCAGCGCCTTGGCCACCTGCGCGCCGAAGCGCGGGTCGGCATTGATGCCGGTGCCGATGGCAGTGCCACCCAGCGGCAGGCGGCGCAGGCGCTTGAGGCTGTCTTCGATGCGCTCCTGCGCCGAGGCCAGCTGCGCCGACCAGGCGCCGAATTCCTGCTCGAACGTCAGCGGCATCGCATCCATCAGGTGGGTGCGGCCGGTCTTGACCACCTTCCGCAGGCTGCGGCCCTTCTTGTCCAGGGTCTTGCGCAGGTGCACCAGCGCCGGCAGCAGGTGTTCGTGCGTGGCCAGCACCGCCGACACGCGCAGCGCCGTCGGGATCACGTCATTGGAGCTCTGGCCCTGGTTGACGTGGTCGTTGGGGTGCACCACGGTCTTGCCCGCCTTGCCGGCACGGTTGGCCAAGGTGGCGATGACCTCGTTGGCATTCATGTTGGACGACGTGCCCGAGCCGGTCTGGTAGACGTCGATCGGGAAATGCGCGTCCCAGTCACCGGCGGCCACTTCGGCGGCGGCGGTCTGGATGGCCCTGGCCACGGTCTTGGGCAGGTGGCCCAGCTCGGCATTCACGCCGGCAGCGGCACCCTTGACCAGGCCCAGCGCACGGATGAAACCGCGCGGCATGCGCTGGCCCGAGACCGGGAAATTCTGCACAGCACGCTGGGTCTGCGCGCCCCACAGGGCATCGGCAGGCACCTGCAGCTCGCCCATGCTGTCGTGTTCAATCCGGAACCCGGGGGTTCCACCCTTGCTTGCAACTTTGCTCATTGCATCGACTCCGCACTACTTCAGTTGGGGAAAGGGAAGCGGCGGCTGGCAGGGTGTCGCTTCCCGGGCTGGCGGCTGCGCCAACGATACTCCCTTGCCTGCGGCATGGGATGACGAGCGCGGGCCAGATCGTTCCGTCCGCAGGGCCGTTGTGTGTAGGGCCGAGCCCACGCCCGGCTGGCCCGTGGGTATCGGATTGCCCGAAGCAGCCGAGCGTGGGCTCGGCTCTACAGGGCACGCCCGCCCGGCACGTCGTAGAATATCGGCCCCGCCGCTCGTCCCCGCCCTGCCGACATGTCCGATTCCGCCCTGCTCGCCCTGTCCCCGCTCGATGGCCGCTACGCCGGCAAGGTCGACGCGCTGCGCCCGATCTTCTCCGAATATGGCCTGATCAAGGCCCGCATCGTGGTCGAGGTGGAATGGCTGCTGGCGCTTGCCGCTGAAGCGGGCATCATCGAGTTGGCACCGTTCTCCGACGCCGCCATCGCCCGCCTGCGCGCCCTGGCCACCAACTTCAGCCCGGCCCAGGCCGCGCGCGTGAAGGAAATCGAGCGCACCACCAACCATGACGTCAAGGCGGTGGAGTACTTCATCAAGGAACAGCTGAAGGACGACGCCGAGCTGGCTCCGGCGCTGGAATTCGTGCATTTCGCCTGCACCAGCGAAGACATCAACAACCTCAGCTACGGCCTGATGCTGGAGCAGGCCCGCCGCGAAGTGCTGCTGCCGACCCTGGACGGCATCGCCACCACGCTGCGCACCCTGGCCCACGCTCAGGCCGGCCAGCCGATGCTGTCGCGCACCCACGGCCAGACCGCCTCGCCGACCACCCTGGGCAAGGAGCTGGCCAACGTGGTCGCGCGCCTGGAGCGCCAGCGCCGGCAGATCGCCGCAGTCGAGCTGACCGGCAAGATCAACGGCGCGGTCGGCAACTACAACGCGCACGTAGCCAGCTACCCGGACGTGGACTGGCCTGCCTTCGCCGAGCGCTTCGTCACCGGCCTGGGCCTGGTGTTCAACCCGTACACCACGCAGATCGAGCCGCACGACAACGTCGCCGAGATCGGTGATGCCGCACGCCGCGCCAACATCATCCTGATCGACCTGGCCCGCGACATCTGGGGCTACATCTCGCTGGGCTACTTCAAGCAGCGCCTGAAGGAAGGCGAAGTCGGCTCGTCGACGATGCCGCACAAGGTCAATCCGATCGATTTCGAGAATGCGGAAGGCAACTTCGGCATTGCCAATGCGCTGTTCGAGCACTTCAGCGCGAAGCTGCCGATCAGCCGCTGGCAGCGTGACCTGACCGATTCCACCGTGCTGCGTGCCCTGGGCACCGCGTTCGGCCACAGCCAGGTGGCACTGGACTCGCTGGCCAAGGGGCTGGGCAAGCTGGAAGTGAACCCGCAGCGCCTGGACGCCGATCTGGACGCGGCCTGGGAAGTGCTGGCCGAAGCCGTGCAGACGGTGATGCGCCGCCACGGCCTGCCGAACCCATATGAGCAGCTGAAGGCGCTGACCCGTGGCCAAGGCATCACGGCCGAGTCGATGCGTGCGTTCGTGCAGGGGCTGGAGCTGCCGGCGGATGCGAAGCAGCGCCTGCTGGAGATGACCCCGGGCAGCTACACCGGCCTGGCCGAGTCGCTGGCGAAGAAGATTTAAGGGGCTCCTTGCGGCGGCGGCCGCGGGCGCTGCCTGCGGCAGGCTTGACTGCAACTGCAACTGCAACGTCAAAGGCGGCTCTGGGTTATTGCCTCGCTTGGCGGGGCGGGTTGGGTTCGCGGGGGACGCCGTAAACCCATCCCTGGGGGCTTGGCCGCGGCATCCATGCCGCGGACACCCCCGCGAACCCATCCCGCCCCACCTTTGACAGTTGTCCGGTGACGGATCGAAGAGCATTGGGTTGTCGGGACGGAATTTGAAAGAGGGACGCGGCTTCGCCGCGTCCTTCTTTGTTTTGGTTTTGCGGCCCTTATAGAGCCGAGCCCGTGCTCGGCTGCTTGTTCCAACAGCAAGCCGAGCGTGGGCTCGGCTCTACAGATGCACGAGCAAGCGCAGCGCGCGACCCGCTCTTGCCTTTGATTTTCCTCTTCCATTCCGTGGCGGGCCACGCAGGAAACTGTCAGGGGCCGGGCGGGTGAGCTGCGCGGGGGTGTCCGCCGCATGGATGCGGCGGCGAAGCTTACAGGGACGTACTTGCAGCGCCCCCCCCGCGCAGCCCACCCGCCCGGCCAAACCCGGCTTTTGCTTTCAGCGACCAACCCAGACCCCGCCACGAGGGGCTCAGCCGTTGGCCGGAACCCCGCGACAAACCACCGCACGTGCGCAATCCCAACGAACGGCGGACAATGGAGACCTTGGCGGCCCGCCGCGCCGCCCCTCCCGCTTTCCGCTGCAAGGATTCCCCCATGGCCGCCCGCAAGTCCTCCGCTCCGCTCATTGAAGTCACCGCCCGCCCCGGCCAGCCGCTGGGCATGGCGCCGGCCACCTTCCTGCGCGACTTCTGGCAGAAACGCCCGCTGCTGATCCGCAACGCCTTCCCCGATTTCCAGACCCCGGTGCAGCCGGAAGACCTCGCGGGCCTGGCCTGCGAGGAAGGCGTGCTGGCGCGCCTGATCGAACACGACAAGGCCCAGGACAGCTGGCGCGTGCGCAGCGGCCCGTTCCAGGAAGACATCTTCCCCGCCCTGCCCGACCACGACTGGACCCTGCTGGTGCAGGACGTGGACAAATGGGACAAGGACGTGCGCGCACTGATCGAACACTTCAGCTTCCTGCCGCGCTGGCGCATGGACGACGTGATGATCAGCTTCGCCGCCACCGGTGGCTCGGTCGGCGCCCATGTCGACCAGTACGACGTGTTCCTGCTGCAGGCCCATGGCCACCGCCGCTGGCAGATCGATGCCAGCGAATCGATCAAGGGCAAGCAGCCGCCGCTGGGCTTCCGCCCGGACGTGGAACTGAAGCTGCTGAAAGTGTTCAAGCCGACCCATGACTGGGTGCTGGCGCCGGGCGACATGCTGTACCTGCCGCCGAACGTGCCCCACCACGGTGTCGCCGAAGACCCCTGCCTGACCTTCTCCTTCGGCATGCGCGCGCCGGCCTCGGCCGAGCTGATCAGCGACTACCTGGACACCCTGATCGCCGATGCCGACGAGAACATCCGCTACCAGGATGCCGACCTGAAGGTGCCGGCTGACCCGAACGAAATCGACACGGTGGCGATGGCGCGGGTGATCACTGCGCTCAATGCCATCCGAATGAATGACCCGGACAAGCTGGGCGACTGGTTCGGCCGCTTCATCACCACCTACCGCGCTGCCGGTGAGGTGATGGCCCACCAGGCCGCGCCGGCACAGGAAGAGGTCGTCGAGGCACTGGCGTCCGGCCTGCTGCTGCAGCGCCACCCATGGGCGCGACTGGCCTGGCGCCGGGCGAAGCGTGGCGCCAGCCTGTATGTCAGCGGCCAGGACTTCGCGCTGCCGGTGAAGGACGCACAGCGCCTGGCCGGGGCCGAGCAGCTCGACGCTACCGCCTACCGCGGCCTGTCCGACAAGGGCCGCGCGGTGGTCCAGCAGCTGCTGGTCGGTGGCGTGTTCCAGTTGATCGATCCGAACGAGGTGTATGACGCTGAAGACGAGGACGACGGCGAAGACGCCGTGGTGCTCGGCGAAGTGGTCGAAGGACGTGACCGTGTCGACGCGATCGACGCGGATGCGGTGTCCGACGATGTCCACACCGTGACCGTGCACGACGACGGTATCGAGGTCATCGTCAACTTCGAGGATCACGACGAAGACGACAGCGACGACGGTCGCGCCTGAGCCATCCCCATGATCCGGGTCCAGCAGGTCAGCCACACCGACGCCCATGTCGCCATCCACGACGTGCGGCAGCGGGTGTTCGTGCAGGAACAGGGCATCGCCGCGGAGCTGGAACGCGATGCGCTGGACCCGGTCAGCGCCCATGTGCTGGCGCTGGACGCCGACGGCCAACCGGTCGGCACCGGCCGGCTGGCCCCCGATGGCCGCATCGGCCGGATGGCGGTGCTGGCCGGCCATCGCAGCCGCGGCGTCGGTGAAGCCCTGCTGGAGGCGTTGGTCGAGGCCGGACGCCGGCTCGGCCTGGTCGAACTGCACCTGCACGCGCAGCTGCCGGCCCGTGACTTCTACGCCCGCCAGGGCTTCCTGCCCGAGGGCGCGGTGTTCGAAGAGGCCGGCATCGGCCACCAGCAGATGCGCCGCCGGTTGGGCGCGGCCAGTGCCATCGACGGCCGCGCCGAGGCGGTGGCGATCACCACCGCGATCATCCACCGCGCCCGCCGCCAACTGTGGCTGCACAGCCGCCAACTGGACCCCGGCCTGTTGGACACGCCGCCGGTACAGGCTGCCCTGCGGCGCTTCGTCACCGCCCGCCATGACAAGCAGCTGCGGGTGATCGTGCACGACGCGGCGGCGATCGCCTCGGCCGGTGCGCCCCTGCTGGCGCTGGCCCAACGCCTGCCAAGCGTGATCCAGTTCCGTGAAGTGACCGACCCGGTCGACCGTGCGCTGGCCTCGGCCTGCCTGCTCAACGATGCCGGCGACTTCTACTTTCGTCTGATGGGGCATCGCCTCGACGGCGAGGCCGCCGTCGCGCTACCGGCACGTTCGCAGCCGTTCGAGCTGCAATTGCGGCGTGTCTGGGACCGTTCGCGCGATTGCAGCGAGCTGCGCGCGCTTGGCATCTGAGCGGACCGCTCGATCCAACCTGTCTGGAAGCGGCACCGGGGGACGCGGGATGCCTGTGGTGGTGCCCCTTCGTGTCCGGTTGGGGGTACAATTTGGCTGTTTGAACGCGCCCGTGCATGGCTATTCATGTTTCTGCCGGGTCCTTCTGAAGCCATACCCCACAAAGCGAATCAACACCCTCCATCGTGGACAATCAACTGAAGCAGTTTGCGCAATCTTCGCAACTCGCCGGCGGCAACGCCTCCTATGTCGAGGACCTGTACGAGCAGTACCTGGTCTCCCCGGATAGTGTCGATCCCAAATGGAAAACCTACTTCGACGGCTTCAAGGGCCGCGAAGCAGGTGACATTCCGCACTCGGCCGTCATCTCCCACATCGCGGACGCGGCCAAGGATGCGCTGAAAGCCGGCACCGGCAATGGTGCGGGCGACGAGCGCGAGCGCAATGTCGGTCGTCTGATCACCGCCTACCGCTCGCGCGGTCACCTGGACGCCCGTCTTGATCCGCTGGGCCTGGCCGCGCCGGTCAACACCCCGGACCTGGGCCTGCCGTTCCACAGCCTGTCCGATGGCGACCTCAACAGCGAATTCAGCACCGGAGGGGTCGGTGGCCAGCCGCGCATGAAGCTGCGCGACCTGCTGGCACGCCTGAAGGCCACCTACACCGGCTCGATCGGTGCGGAGTTCATGCACATCTCCGAGGTCGAGCAGCGCCAGTGGATCTACAAGAAGCTGGAACTGGCCGGCGGCAACTACCAGCTGGACGCTGACACCCAGCGCCGCACGCTGGAGCGCCTGACTGCGGCCGAGGGTCTGGAACGCTACCTGCACACCAAGTACGTCGGCCAGAAGCGCTTCTCGCTGGAAGGCGGCGACTCGCTGATCCCGATGATGGACACCATCATCCGCAACGCCGGCAAGGATGGCGTCAAGGACGTGGTGATCGGCATGGCCCACCGCGGCCGTCTGAACGTGCTGGTCAACACCCTGGGCAAGAACCCGCGCAAGCTGTTCGACGAATTCGAAGGGAAGTTCGAACACGACGAGCACGCGTCGGCCGGTGACGTGAAGTACCACATGGGCTTCTCCGCCGACGTCGCCACCGAAGGTGGCCCGGTGCACCTGGCGCTGGCGTTCAACCCGTCGCACCTGGAAATCGCCGACCCGGTCGTGGCCGGTTCCGTGCGTTCGCGCCAGGAGCGCCGCAAGGACACCGCGCGCAAGCAGGTCATGCCGATCCTGATCCACGGCGACGCGGCCTTCTCCGGCCAGGGCGTGGTCATGGAGCTGTTCCAGATGTCGCAGGCCCGCGGCTTCGCCGTCGGCGGCACCGTGCACATCGTGGTCAACAACCAGGTCGGCTTCACCACCTCCAACCCGCTGGATACGCGCTCCACGCGCTATGCGACCGACGTGGCGAAGATGATCGCCGCCCCGGTGCTGCACGTGAACGGCGATGATCCGGAAGCGGTGGTGTTCGCTGCCCAGCTGGCCTTCGAGTTCCGCCAGAAGTTCGCCAAGGACGTGGTCATCGACCTGATGTGCTACCGCCGTTGGGGCCACAACGAGGCCGACGAACCGGCAATCACCCAGCCGCTGATGTACCAGGTGATCCGCAAGCACCCGACCACCCGCGAGATGTACGCCGAGCAGCTGGAAAAGGCGGGCGTGATTGCCGCCGGCGCCGGCAAGGCGATGGTCGATGCTTACCGCGAGAAGCTGGACGCAGGTGAAGTCACCACCGAGCTGGCCAAGGTCGAGAAGACCCCGCCGAGCAGCCCGCTGTTCGTCGATTGGCCGAAGCTGCTGGAAGGAAAGCTGTCCGATCCGATCTCGACCAAGGTTGAGAAGAACAAGCTGGTCGAGCTGGCCAAGCTGATCAACACCATCCCCGAAGACGTGCAGCTGCACTCGCGCGTGGCCAAGGTCTACGACGACCGCCGCAAGATGGCCGCCGGCGAGATCCCGGGCGACTGGGGCTTTGCCGAGAACCTGGCCTATGCCACCCTGCTCGACGAAGGCAAAGCACTGCGCCTGGTCGGCCAGGACGTCGGCCGCGGTACGTTCACCCACCGCCATGCGATCCTGCACGATCAGAAGACCGACAACTACTACATGCCGCTTCGGCAGCTGGTGGATTCGCCGGAGAAGGCCACCGTCATCGATTCGCTGCTGAGCGAGGAAGCGGTGATGGCCTACGAGTACGGCTTCTCCACCACCGATCCGAACACGCTGTGCATCTGGGAAGGCCAGTTCGGCGACTTCGCCAACGGCGCCCAGGTCGTCATCGACCAGTTCATCGCCGCCGGTGAAGCCAAGTGGGGCCGCATCTCCGGCCTGACCCTGCTGCTGCCGCACGGTTATGAAGGCCAGGGCCCTGAACACAGCTCGGCGCGCCTGGAGCGCTTCCTGCAGCTGTGCGCGCTGGAGAACATGCTGGTTGTGGTGCCGTCGACGCCGGCACAGGCCTTCCACATGCTGCGCCGCCAGCAGCACCTGACCACCCGCAAGCCGCTGGTGGTGATGTCGCCCAAGTCGCTGCTGCGCCACAAGCTGGCCGTGTCGACCCTCGACGAGCTGGCCAACGGCGAGTTCCAGCACCTGATCGGCGATGCCAATGCCGATGCCAAGAAGGTCAAGCGCGTGGTGCTGTGCTCGGGCAAGGTCTACTACGACCTGCTAGAAGACCAGACCAAGCGTGGCCAGGACGACGTGGCGATCATCCGCGTCGAGCAGCTGTATCCGTTCCCGCGTGCGCTGCTGGCTGCCGAACTGAAGAAGTACGGCAAGGCCACCGACGTGGTGTGGACGCAGGAGGAACCGCAGAACCAGGGTGCGTGGTACCAGATCCGCCACCACCTGCAGTTCTGCCTGGCCGATGGCCAGAACCTGCACTACGCCGGTCGCGCACGCTCGGCTTCGCCGGCTGCCGGTCACATGGCTGACCACGTCCGCGAGCAGCAGCAGCTGGTCGCCGACGCACTGGTCAACCCGTTCAACGACACGTTCGCTGAATAATCCTCCCCTATTTAGAAGACAAACCAGGAAGCTCCCGCAATGGCCACCGAAGTCAAAGCCCCGGTACTGCCCGAATCCGTCGCCGACGGCACCATCGCCACCTGGCACAAGAAGGTGGGCGACGCCGTCAAGCGCGACGAAAACCTGCTTGACCTGGAAACCGACAAGGTCGTCCTGGAAGTGCCGTCGCCGGTCGACGGCGTGCTGAAGGAAATCAAGTTCGCCGAAGGCTCGACCGTGACCTCCAGCCAGGTCGTGGCGATCATCGAAGAAGGCGCGGTCGCTGCTGCCCCGGCTCCGGCTGCTGAAGCTGCTCCGGCAGCCGCTGCTGCCCCGGCCGCTGCTGCTCCGGCAGCTGCCGCTGCTCCGGCCCCGGCTACCAAGTCGGCCGCCGATGCGCTGCCGCCGGGCGCCCGCTTCACCGCCATCACCGAAGGCGTGAACCCGGCCGACGTCGACGGCACCGGCCGCCGCGGCGCCGTCACCAAGGAAGACATCGTCAACTTCGCCCGCAACGGCGGCGCCGGCAAGGCCGGTGGCGCACGTCCGGAAGAGCGCGTGCCGATGACCCGCATCCGCAAGCGCATCGCCGAGCGCCTGATGGAGTCGAAGAACTCCACCGCCATGCTGACCACCTTCAACGAAGTCGACCTGTCCAAGGTCTCGGCAGCGCGCAAGGAACTGCAGGACGAGTTCGTCAAGGCCCACGGCATCAAGCTGGGCTTCATGAGCTTCTTCGTGAAGGCCGCGGCCAACGCGCTGCAGCGCTTCCCGCTGGTCAACGCCTCGATCGATGGCGACGACATCATCTACCACGGCTACTCGGACATCTCGATCGCCGTGTCCACCGAGAAGGGCCTGGTCACCCCGGTCCTGCGCAACGTCGAGCGCATGTCGTTCGCCGACATCGAAAAGACCATCGCCGACTACGCCAAGAAGGCGCGTGACGGCAAGCTGGGCCTGGACGAGCTGCAGGGCGGCACCTTCACCGTGACCAACGGCGGCACCTTCGGCTCGCTGCTGTCGACCCCGATCATCAACCCGCCGCAGAGCGCCATCCTGGGCATGCACGCGATCAAGGAGCGTCCGATCGCCCAGAACGGCCAGGTCGTGATCGCGCCGATGATGTACCTCGCGCTGTCGTACGACCACCGCATCATCGACGGCAAGGATTCGGTGCAGTTCCTGGTGGACATCAAGAACCAGCTGGAAAACCCGGGCCGCATGCTGTTCGGCCTGTAAGACACCTCCCGCCCCTCCGCGCCTGCGCGGAGGGGTTCTGGTAATGCATCAAGGAATAATTCAATGGCTGAACAATTCGACGTCGTCGTCATCGGTGCCGGCCCGGCCGGTTACCACGCTGCCATCCGCGCGGCCCAGCTGGGCCTGAAGACCGCCTGCATCGACGCAGCGCTGGGCAAGGACGGCAAGCCGGCCCTGGGCGGCACCTGCCTGCGCGTGGGCTGCATCCCGTCCAAGGCGCTGCTGGATTCCTCGCGCCAGTTCTGGAACATGGGCCACATCTTTGGCGACCACGGCATCAGCTTCAAGGATGCCAAGATCGACGTCGAGGCGATGGTTGGCCGCAAGGACAAGATCGTCAAGCAGTTCACCGGCGGCATCGGCATGCTGTTCAAGGCCAACAAGGTCGCCGCGTATTACGGCTTCGGCGAACTGCAGCCGGGCAACGTGGTCAAGGTCACCCAGCATGACGGTTCCATCGTCGAGCTGAAGGGCACCAACGTCATCATCGCGGCCGGTTCGGATTCGATCGAACTGCCGTTCGCCAAGTTCGACGGCGAGACCATCGTCGACAACGTCGGCGGCCTGGACTTCACCGAAGTGCCGAACCGCCTGGCGGTGATCGGCGCCGGCGTGATCGGCCTGGAACTGGGCAGCGTGTGGAAGCGTCTGGGCGCTGAAGTCACGATCCTGGAAGCACTGCCGGAGTTCCTGGCCGTGGCCGATGCCGAAGTGGCCAAGACCGCTGCCAAGGAATTCAAGAAGCAGGGCCTGGACATCCGCCTCGGTGCCAAGGTTTCCAAGACCGAAATCACTGGCAAGGGCAAGAAGAAGGAAGTCGTTGTCACCTACACCGACAGCGAAGGCGAGAAGACCCTGACCGTGGACAAGCTGCTGGTGGCCGTTGGCCGCCGCGCCGCCACCAAGGGCCTGCTGGCCGAAGGCACCGGCGTCAAGATCAACGAGCGCGGCCAGATCGAAGTCGACGCGCACTGCCACACCGGCGTCGACGGCGTTTGGGCGGTCGGCGACTGCGTGCGCGGCCCGATGCTGGCGCACAAGGGCTTCGAGGAAGGCATCGCGGTGGCTGAGCTGATCGCCGGTCTGCCGGGCCACGTCAACTTCGACACCATCCCGTGGGTCATCTACACCGAACCGGAACTGGCTTGGGTCGGCAAGACCGAAGCCCAGCTGAAGGCCGAAGGCATTCCGTACAAGGCCGGCAGCTTCCCGTTCGCCGCCAACGGCCGCGCCGTGGCGATGATCGAGCCGGCAGGCTTCGTGAAGATCCTGGCCCACGCCGAAACGGACCGCATCCTGGGCATGCACCTGGTCGGCGCCAACGTCTCCGAACTGGTGCACGAAGGTGTGCTGACCATGGAGTTCAGCGGTTCGGCCGATGACCTGGCCCGCATCTGCCACGCCCACCCGTCGCTGTCGGAAGTGGTCCACGACGCGGCGATGGCCGTCAGCAAGCGCGCCATCCACAAGGCGAACTGATCTGCATCCGGGCGGGTGCAGACCGCTGGCCGGCCCTCCCCCTGCAAACAAAAAACCCCGCTTCGGCGGGGTTTTTTGTTGGCTGCGCCGGTGTAGAGCCGAGCCCACGCTCGGCTGCCCTGCCAAAGCCCGCCGAGCATGGGCTCGGCGCTACACCTTCCCAGCCGGCTTCTTCGGCGGATCGTCGCAGACCCTGTGCTGCACCACCGTCTCGCCGACCTTCCATTGCTTCGTGACCCGGCAGCGCTCCTTGGCCTCGGGTGCCGTCGACGCCTTCGCCCCCGCCGCATTCGCTTCATCGGCACCGGCTGCCTGCTGGCGCTCCAGCCACGCCGACGGTGGCGCGGGCGGTGTGGCCAGCACCGGGCCTGGCAACAGGACCAGACCCATCAGCAACATAGCCCTCATGCAGCCACCGCCCGACCACCCAGCAACCGCGCCGGCAGCATGAACAGCGCGCGCAGGAAGGCGAACAGCGCCGAAAAGGTGATGCCGACCAAGCGGAACGGCAAGCTCAGCAGCCAGACGAACGGCCAGGCGATCAGGGCGAGGATCGCCAGCGGCCAGCACAGCACGAACAGCAGGCACCACACACCGAGCGCGAACAGGGTCTTCATCACGGTCTCCTTGCGGCGGCACCCTGCCGCCTGCGGCCACCTTGGCGCCCTGCCCCGGTGGCCGCAAACGGTTTGCGACGAAACCCGGCTGGGGGCGATGAAACCGGTCTACCGCCGTTGTAGAGCCGAGCGTGGGCTCGGCTCTACAGGAGCTGCACTGCGCCCGGACGGCCGTGGGCCACCTGGAAGCGCGCTGCGGTACGCACCGGCGCATCGGCGCGCAGCACGCTGTCGGCGAAGCGCAGTTCGGCATCCACGGACTGCCGGTTCAGCTGCAGCTTCCACCAGCCACGGCGGTCGCCGTCGAAGTAGCGGATATGCGGATTCTCTGGAATCGACGGACCGTAGTACGGGCCATAGGGGGTATCGTCGCCGCCACTGCTGATTGCCGGCGCAATGAATTCGGTGGCTACGACCGGGGCACCGGCGGCATCGAAGTCCAGCTTCAGGTCGTTGACGAAGGTGGAATGCCAGTCACCACCGAGCACGATCGCATTGCCCTGCCCGCCCGCCTGCATTGCCTGCAGCAGCCGGTTGCGTGCGGCGGGATAACCGTCCCAGGCGTCGTTCCAGAAGCGCTCCCGCGGCGTGCCGCCGTCCAGCCGCAGCTGCGCCATCAGCAGCTGTTGCACCACCACGTTCCAGCGCATGCCGCGTGCGGCCGCCATCGACTGCGCGAACCACGCTTCCTGGCCCGCGCCCAGCATGCTCATGCGTGGGTCCAGGGCCGCCTCGCAGCGCGGCGACTCGCCCACACCGCAGGGATTGGCCGGGCGGAACTGGCGGCAATCGAGCAGCGTCAGCTGTGCAAGATCGCCGTACCGCAGGCGCCGATGCACGCGCAGGCCACCGTTGCCCGCAGGCGTGCTGCGCATGGGCAGGTGTTCGTAGAACGCGCGGTAGGCCGCCGCGCGGCGAATGATGAAGTCCTCCGTCGAGACGCCGGGCTTCTCCGGATGGATGCCCGAGTAATCGTTCTGCACCTCATGGTCATCCCAGATCACCGCGAACGCGTGTGCGGCGTGCGCGGCCTGCAGATCGGGATCGAGCTTGTACAGCGCGTACTGGTCGCGGTAGCGCTCAAGGCTGATGGTCTCGCCGCTGAAGCGCTCGGCATCCAGCGTGCTGCCACGCGCGTTCTGCAGCGGACTGTATTCGTACAGGTAGTCGCCGGCATGCAGCACCAGGTCGACATCACTCTGCGCGATGTCACGCAGCACCGGGTAGTAGCCGCTGTTCCACGCCTGGCAGGTACACAGCGCGAGCCGCAACTGCTGCAGTTGCGTGTCCAGCAGCGGCGCGGTGCGGAAATGGCCGACCGCGCTTTCCTCATCGCCATCGCAGGCGAAGCGGTAATAGTAATCGCGGCCGGGCCGCAGGCCATTGACCTCCACGTGCACCGAATGGGCCAGCTCCGGCACCGCGGCCGCAGCACCACGCTGCACCAGACGGCGCATGCCCGGATCTTCGGCCACGAACCAGCGCACCGGCACCGCCCGCGACGGCATGCCGCCACCGTTGAGCGGGTCCGGCGCCAGCCGCGTCCACAATACGGCCCCCTGCGGATCCGGATCGCCGGCGGCGACGCCCAGGGTGAACGGATCACGTCCCAGCCGCGGGCGTGGACCGGCCGTGGCCAGCCCCGGCATCGCTGCCAGCGCGATCGCCGCTCCCGTGCCCTGCCACGCCATGCGCAGCAGGCGACGACGGCTTTCCGGATCGACAGGCCCGCGCATCAGAAGTGCACGGTAGCGGTGGCCATCACCTGCCGCGGCGCGCCGACCTGCATGGTCGCCAGGCTGCGGGTCGGGTCGGCGGCATAGGTGCCGTTGGTGTTGATCGAGGACAGGTAGCGCTTGTCGGTCAGGTTGGTCAGGTTCAGCGCCACGGTCAGGTTCTGTGCCGGGCCCAGCCTGCCGAAGTCATAGGCCACCGAGGCGTTGACCAGCCAGTAGCTCGGCACCGACACGTCATTGGTATAGGTCACGTAACGCTTGCCGATGTGGTTGGCGGCCAGGCGCAGGTCCCAGGGACCCGGCGTCCACGCCAGGGTGCTGGCGAACATCCATTCCGGAGTGTCGACGGTCTTCTTGCCGCGGGTCGGCACCACGCCGTTGTTCACATAGTCGTTGTCGTAGGTGCTGTCATTCCACGACAGTGCGTTGGACCACGCCAGGTCCTGCATGGGCTTCAACTGCAGGGTCGCCTCAGCGCCGCGGCTGGTCACCGAACCGACGTTGGAGAACAGCGCCGGGCAACCGAGGATGCCCACGCACTGGGCAATGGCCAGCAGGCGGTTGTCGAACTTTACGTCATACACCGCCACCGAGGCTTCATAGCCCTGGCCATAGCCGCGCCACCCCAGTTCGAGGGTGCGCGACTGTTCCGGCTTGAGGTTCTTCGCGCTGGCATCGAATGCGGCCTGCGGCACGTTGAACGGGCTGCCCACGCCCAGCGCATAGGCCGCGATGTTCTTGGCGAACGAAGCAAAAATCTCGTTGCCTTCGTTGAGCTTGAAGTTGAAGCCGGCCTGCGGCAGGAAGCCCTTCTTCGAGGTCAGGCTGCTGTTGTTGGCGTAGCTGCCCAGCGGCGTGCGCACGCGGGTGCGGGTGTTCGGCGACTTCGCACCGATGTCGATGGTCAGGCGGTCATTGAACAGGCGGAAGCGGTCCTGCACGTAGAACTGGCGGGTGACAGTGGTGTAGCGCTGGTGCCACACGCGCTGGTCCGGATTGCGCAGGAAGAAGTCGTCGGTGATCGGGCCATCGATGTAATAGAAATTGCGCTGCACGCTGTGGCCGTTGTCTTCGTACCACAGGCCCGCTTCCAGTTCGTGGCCGCCCACGTTCCAGGTGAACGCCGAGGTCACGCCCGTGCGGTCGATCGCATACTCGGTGGTGCGGATCGAGATCGGGATCTCTCGGCTGGTGCCCGGGTTGGACGGATTGGACGGGCTGAACCAGTGGCCCTGGCCACGGTTGCTGTGGTTGTAGACATTGACCTTCAGGCGCATCGACTCGTTCAGGCCGAAATCGCCGGCAATGCTGGACAGATCGTCATTGCGCAGGCCGTGGCCGGAGTAATACGCGTCCCACGGGCTGTTGACGCCGCCGCTGAACGTGCCGCGTGCGGCAGCCACCGCGCGATCCCAGTCCGGGGCGTAGTTGTCCCAGTCCCAGCCGAGGCGATCGATCATCTCCAGCGACAGGTCCTGGTAGTCGGCCTCGACGCGGCGCGATGCGTTGAACAGCGCGGTGATCCTGCTGTCCATGCCGAAATTGTAGGTGGCCTTGCCATTGAACTGCTTCAGCTCCTGCGAGCCCTTGCCCTTCCATTTGTCGCCTTCTGAATACACGCCGGACAGGTAGGCGGCGAAGCCCTGGTGTTCACCCGTCTCCAGGCGCGCATAGCTGCGGCGCGCACTGTCGCTGCCGAAGCTCTGCGCCAGCACCACCCCGTACTCGGTGGACGGATCGATCGAATAGAACTGGAACACGCCGCCGAGGTTGCTGGTGGACGGCGTGCCGAGCGCGCCGATGCCGGTGGACACTTCGGCGCCGCCGAGGTCTTCGCTGATCACCGCGCGGCTGATGTGCAGGCCGTTGCTGTTGCCGTAAGCCATGTTGCCCAACGGAATGCCGTCGAGGGTGTAGCCAAGGCGATTCTGGTTGAAGCCACGCAGGCTGATGGTGGTGGACCACTCGTAGGCACCGGTGGCGTCGGCCGATTCGAAATGCACGCCCGGCTTGGTCGCCAGCACCTTCAGCGGGTTGGCACCGGGCGGCAGCATCTTCATGTCCTCGGCGGTCACGCGCTGCACCTGGCGCGCTTCGCCGCGGCCGATCACCGAGATCGAATCGAGCGTGGTGGCCGACGGTGCATCGGCAGCGGGGGCAGCTTCAGCGGCGGCCAGCGACGGTAGCGAAGCACAGACCAGCAGGGCCAGCAGATTGCGGCGAAGCGGAGCGTGAGACGGCATGGAGGCGGATTCCTTGGGCACGCTGGACGCCGAAGGGCGGCGTCGAAGAGCAGCAGCGGCGGAATCGTAGAAGCGTCGCGTTACATGTCATTTACACGCCACGTACGGACGTTTGCCGTTTCGAATGGTCTGCCGGCCAGGGGCGCCGACCAGCGGCCGGCACCACGGTCATTCGAACGAACCGACCGAGTCGTGGGCCAGGTTGTCGAAGCGGGTGTACTCGCCGAAGAACTTCAGCTTGCACGAACCGGTCGGGCCACCACGGTGCTTGCCGATGATGATCTCGGCCAGGCCCTTGTCCGGCGAGTTTTCCTTGTTGTAGTAATCGTCGCGGTAGATGAACACGATCATGTCCGCGTCCTGCTCGATTGCGCCCGATTCGCGAAGGTCGGCCATCACCGGGCGCTTGTCGGTACGCGTTTCCAGCGAGCGGTTGAGCTGCGACAGCGCGATCACCGGCACGTGCAGTTCCTTGGCCAGGCCCTTCAGCGAACGCGAGATTTCCGAGATTTCGGTCGCGCGGTTCTCGCTGTTGCCCGGCACGCTCATCAGCTGCAGGTAGTCGATCACCACCAGGCCCAGGTCGTGTTCGCGCTTGAGGCGGCGGCACTTGGAACGGAGCACCTCCGGCGACACGCCCGGCGTATCGTCGATGAAGATCTTGGTTTCCTTCAGCATCTTGATCGCGCTGGTGACCCGGCTCCAGTCCTCGTCTTCCAGCTGGCCGGTACGCAGGCGCTGCGCGTTGATGCGGCCGTTGGAGGAGATCAGGCGCATCGCCAGCTGCGAGGCCGACATTTCCATCGAGAATACCGCCACGCCCTTCTTCGACTTGATCGCCGCGTACTCGGCGATATTCAGCGCGAAGGTGGTCTTGCCCATCGCCGGGCGCGCGGCCAGGATGATCAGGTCGGTCGGCTGCAGGCCGGCGGTCATCGCATCGAAATCGGTATAGCCGGTTGGCAGGCCGGTGATGTTGCCGCCGTTCTCGAAGCGGTTGCGCAGCTCCTCGAAGGCGTCCTTCAGCGCCCCGGGCATGGCCACGAAGTCGGTACGGCCGCGTGCGCCCTGTTCGGCGATGGCGAACACGCTCTTTTCCGCCGAGGCCAGCAGTTCGCTGCTGTCGCGCCCTTCGGGCTGGAAGCCATCGTTGACGATGTCGGTGCCGACCTGGATCAGCTGCCGCAGCACCGCCTTGTCACGCACGATCTCGGCATAGGCCACGATGTTGGCCGCCGACGGCGTGGTGCTGGCCAGCTCGATCAGGTAGGCGCCATCGCCGACCAGTTCCAGCTTGCCCTGTGATTCGAACCACTCGCCCAGGGTCACCGCATCGAACGGCCGCTCGCGCTCGGACAGCTCGCGGATCGCGCGGTAGATCATCTGGTGGTCGCGGCGGTAGAAATCGCCCTCGGTCAGCTGGTCGTTGACCCGGTCATAGGCCTCCGGCGCCAGCATCAGGCCACCCAGCACCGCCTGCTCGGCTTCCACCGAATGCGGAGGCACCCGCAACTGGTCGATGCGCGACTCGTCGCGATCACGATCGAAGCCATCACCGCGCTCTCTGCGGTTGGAACGGAAGCCGGAACGAGCGGACATGCTGCGGTGTTTCCTGCGAAAGTGGGCCGGACCAGTGTAGGCATGCGCCGACCCCGGCAGCCATGGACAAGCCTGTGGATAAGCCGTGGAAGAACGGGGGATATCCGCCGGTGCCTGGCCATTCTGGCGTGGGACTGTCGCAATGCCTGCGATGGGCACCGTTGCGGCGCCCGAGCCGGGCATTATCGCAGATCAGGCGGCCCGGGTCGGAGCCGGCACAGTACACCGGTGCCGACGCGCTCAGGGACGTGGAGCCAGAGCCCTCTGCAACGCAGACGGCTCTGACTCCATCGGCCTCAATCGCCCTTGACGTGCACCGCAATCAGCGCCAGGAAGCGGTCCACGTAGCCCTGCAGGAACTTCTGCGTGCCTTCATTGTGGATCGTGCCGTCAGCATCGATCAGGCCGTCCTTGAAGTGGATGAACGCCTCCGGCTGGCCGAGCACGTGCATGTCAAGGAACGCCAGGGTGTTGCGCAGGTGCTGCTGGGCCACGGCAGTACCGATCTGGCCGATCGAGGCACCGATCACCGCCGCCGGCTTGCCGGCAAACGCGCTGTCGCCATACGGGCGCGAGCCGATGTCGATGGCGTTCTTCAGCACGCCCGGTACCGACCGGTTGTACTCCGGGGTCACGAACAGCACGGCGTCGGCCGCACGCACCTGATCCTTCAAGCGGGTGCCCTGCGGCGGATAGTGGCCATCGAAATCCTGGTCGTACAGCGGCAGGTCGCCGATCTGCACGTACTGGAAGCGCGCGCGGTCGCCGGCGATCTTCTCCAGCGCATGGGCCAGCTTGCGGTTGCAGGAATCCTTGCGCAGGCTGCCGACGAACACGGCGATGGTGGGGACGGACATAGGAACATACTCCTCACGGTGCGGGAGGCCCAGCCTAGACGCCGGGCCCGTGCCGTCCGGTGAAGATCAGCCCCCGGTCACGCTGGCCCGCACTTGCCGCCAATGCGCCTGCCAGGCCTGGAACATCAGCACGTTCCACAGGTGGGTATGCCACTTGCGCTGGCCGCCCAGGAACTGCTGCCACAACGGCTGCACCGCCGCCGCCGACAGCACGCCTTCGCGCTCCAGGCGTGCCGGCTGCAGCAGGTCCTCCGCCCACGGTCGCAGGTCGCCCTTCAGCCAATCGCTGACCGGCGCTCCGAAACCGCGCTTGGGTCGGTGCACCATCGACTGCGGCACGTAGCGGCCAAGCACGCGCTTGAGCAGCACCTTGCTGGTGGTTTCACTGCGCTTGAAGCCCAGCGGCAGCGACCAGGCGAACTCGGCCACGCGCCAGTCCAGCAGCGGCGCACGCGCCTCCAGGCTGACCGCCATCGAGGTCCGGTCAACCTTGCACAGCAGGTCGTCCGGCAGGTAGGTCACGTAATCGGCCAGCATCATCGCGTCGGCCGGCGTGCCGGCGCCGTGCAGCGGGTCGGCCAGGTCGTAGAAGCTGCCGGCCGCCTGCGCGCCCGGCACTGCCGCCGCTGGATCGCGCCAGCGCGAGATGCGGTTGCGATACACATCGCCGATGCCGCGTGCGCCGGACTCGGCCAGCAGCGCGGCCAAGCCGCCGGTCCGCGAGGCCTCGCCCTGCTGCTGGGCGCGAGCGCCCATCCAGCGCCGCAGCGGAGCGGGTACCCGTCCCAGCATCTGCCAGTTGCGCAGCGCGCGCACATAGCGCGTATAGCCGAAGAACAGTTCGTCGCCGCCGTCACCGGACAGCGCCACGGTGACGCCCTGCCGTGCCAGCCGTGCGACCAGCGCGGTCGGCACCTGCGAGGCATCGGCGAAGGGTTCATCGAACATCGCCGGCAACTGCGGGACCACGGCCAGGGCATCGGCGCCGCTGACATACAGCTCGGTGTGGTCGCAGCCCAGGTGGGTGGCCAGTTCCTTGGCCAGCGGCGCCTCGTCGTGGCCTGAATCGGTGAAACCAATGCTGAAGCTGTGCACCGGTTGCCCGCTCTGGGCCTGCATCAGCGCGGCCACCAGTGACGAATCGGTACCGCCGGACAGGAACACGCCCACCGGCACGTCGGCCACCATGCGCAGCGCCACCGCATCGCGCAGCAGCGTGTCCAGCTGTTCTTCGGCCTCCTCGATGCGGCCTTGGAACGGGGCCGCCAGCGCCGCCTGCATGCGCGCACGCGCATCCCAGAACGGGCGCTGCGCCTGCTCCGGGCGATGCGCGGCCGCGCCCGCCGCCACGGCTTCGGCATCCAGGCGCAGCACGCGGCCCGGCATCAGCTTGTAGCAGCGCTGGTGGATGCTGTGAGGTGCCGGGATGTAATCCAGCCGCAGCAGCAGGGTCAGCGCATCGCGGTCGATGTCGTTGTCGAAGGACGGATGCTGCCAAAGCGCCTTCAGTTCCGAGCCGAACACCAGCGTGTCACCGGCCCAGCCGTAGTACAGCGGCTTCTTGCCGACGCGGTCGCGGGCCAGCCACAGGCACTGTTGCTGGCGGTCCCACAGCGCGATGGCGAACATGCCGTTGCAGCGCTGCAGGGTGTCTTCCATGCCCCACTGCAGGATCGCCGCCAGCAGCACTTCGGTATCGGAGTGGCCACGGAAGGTATGCCCCAGCGGCTCCAGTTCGGCGCGCAGGGTGGCGAAATTGTAGACCTCGCCGTTGTAGGCCATCACATAGCGGCCGTCGGCCGAGGCCATCGGCTGGTGGCCCAGCGGGGACAGGTCGAGAATGCTCAGGCGGCGGTGCGCCAGCGCGATGCCGGCTCCGGCATCGACCCAGCAGCCACCATCATCCGGTCCGCGATGCTGCAGCGCCTGGCCCATGGCCAGGACCTGCGCCTGCAGCACCTCGGCCGACGCCATCGGCGCCGGCAACAACATTCCCGCCAATCCACACATGCATCAAGCTTCCTGCGCCAGATCGAGGGCGGCGCCAATCACCGCATTGTCGCTTGGAAGCCCGAACATTGCTGCCCCTGCCAGCGGCGTATAGGTATCGGCACCACAGACCCGGCGCAGCGGCAGATGGCCGAACCCCGCCTCGACCAGCGCGGTGACCACGCCCTCGCCGACCCCGCCACTGTGGCGGCCCTCATCCAGCACCAGCACGCGCCGGGCGCTGGCGGCCTGCGCGGCGATGAAGCCGGCGTCCAGCGGCACCAGCCATCGCAGGTCGACCACCCGCACCTGCCAGCCCAGCTGCTGCTCGATCGCACGCGCGGCGCGCAGCGCCATCGGCACGCCGTTGCCATAGGTGTAGACCACCAGGTCTTCGCCTTGCGGGCCGTACACGCGGCCCTCGCCCGGCACCAGAGCCAAGCCCTGCGCGGGATAGTCGAACAGCCACTGGCCGTCACCGGGCTCGTGCAGGTCCTTGCTCATGTACAACGCGATCGGCTCCAGCAACACGGCCACCCGTCCATCCACCCGCGCCAGCGCCGCCAGCGTGCGCAGCATCATCACCGCATCGTCGCCGCGCGACGGGCAGCCGACCACCAGGCCCGGGATATCGCGCAGCGCGGTGATCGAATTGTCGTTGTGGAAGTGGCCGCCGAAACCCTTCTGGTAGCCCAGCCCCGCCACCCTCACCAGCATCGGGTTGCGGTACTGGTCGTTGGAGAAGAACTGCAGCGAACAGGCCTCGCCACGCAGCTGGTCGATGGCGTTGTGCAGGTAGGCCAGGTACTGGATCTCCGGGATCGGCAGCATGTCCATGTTGGCCAGGCCCTGGGCCATGCCCAGGATCATGGTCTCGTCCAGCAGCGTGTTGAACACCCGGCGCGGGCCGAAGCGGCGCAGCAGGTCCTTGCTGACCGTGTAGACGCCGCCCTTCTGCGCCACGTCCTCGCCGAACAACAGGCTCTGCGGATACTTGGCCAGCAGCTCCTGCAGGCCGTGGTTGATCTGGATGGCCAGGTGCCGTGGCGCCTGGCGTTCCGGCAACGCCTCGGCACCGCCGTACAGCGCCTCGCGGGTTTCGGCGGCCACCGCGCGTTGCGCCTCGGCCTGCACCGCCGCGGGCGTGTAAGGTGCCAGCGGAGCCATCACCTCCTGCAGCGAGCACAGCTTCGCGCCGCCTTCGGCATCGGCGGCAGCGGCCATGCAGCGCGCGCGCATCGTTTCATAGGCGACCTCGATGGCCGCAGCATCCATCCAGCCGGACTCCAGCGCAATCTGCGCCGAGCGCAGCAGGGGGTCGCTCGCTTCGGCCGCGCAAAGCTCCGGCAGCGCGCGCCATTCCACTTCGAAATCGGTGCCGGCATGGCCCATCAGGCGCGTGGTGCGCAGGTGCAGGAAGGTCGGGCGCCGGGTGCGCCGGCAGTGCGCCACCGCCGCCTGTACCTGGGCGTGGCCGACGGCCAGGTCCAGGCCATCGGCAAAGAAATAGTCCAGCCCGGGTTGCCGGCTGAAGCGCTCGGCAATCCAGCCGTCGGGCGTTTTCACGGAAATGCCCAGGCCGTTGTCCTCGCACACGAACAGGATCGGTGCCGGCAGTTTCTGGTAAGCCGACCACATCGCAGTGTTGAACGCGGTCTGCGCGGTCGCGTGGTTGGCCGAAGCATCGCCGAACGAGCACAGCACGATGCTGTCGGCCGGAACCGGCAGCGCCTGCCCCAAGCGCTTGCCGCTCTCGATGGCCAGTGCGGTGCCCAGCGCCTTCGGCAGGTGCGAGGCGATCGTCGAGGTCTGCGGCAGCACCCACAGCGGCTTGCTGCCCCACACCTTGTGGCGGCCGCCACTGGCCGGATCGTCGGCGCTGGCGGCGAATGACAACGCGGCATCGCGCAACGGATCGATGCCCGGCACCTGTCGCGAACGCTCGGCCATGAAGGCGCCGGAACGATAGTGCAGGAACGCCGGATCGGTATGCCGGCAGGCCCGCGCCAGCAGCGCATTGCCCTCGTGGCCGGACGAACCGATCGTGTAGAAGACCTTGTTCTGCACGCGCAGCACGCGCGCCATTAAGTCGAGCTGGCGGCTGGCCAGCTGCGAATCGAACAGTTCGCCGAACGCGGCGGCGCTGAGCGTGCTGCCCGGCAGGATCGGCGCATCCGGCGCCGGACGCGGGCGCGGGCTGCCGCGCCAGCCGCGCAGCGCCTCGAGAAAATTGACGTCGCACACCTCGGCGCGGTTGAGCACGCGCATGCGCGCCGGAATCGGATCTGGGACCACAGCGAACATCGAACACCCTCCGTGTCGTTGCTGCCTTCCGTCGGGCATGGCCCGGCGCTACTGTGTGGATTTCACGCGGCCTCGAAGCGTGCGCGCACCTCGGCGGTCACCGCCGGCATCGGCGTGAAGCGCGGCTGCGCACGTACCCGCTGCAGCCACGCGCGTACTTCCGGGAACGACTCCAGGCCGATGCCGCCCTCGCCTGCCACGTCGGTGTAGGCGAACAGGGCGATGTCGGCGATGCCGTACCCGCGGCCGGTGAACCACTGCGCCTGGCGCAGGTGCTGCTCCATCACCGCCAGCGCATCGGCCGCCCGCTGCTGCAGGCGTGGCAGTTCGGCGCGGCGCGGCGAATCCAACGCGGTCCAGCCACGGATGAAGCGCGCCACTGCCACGCACGGCTCATGCGTGTACTGCTCGAAGAACATCCAGCTCAACGCCTGCGCGCGCTCCCAGCCATCGCTGGGCAGGTAGGGCGTGCCTTCGGCCAGCCAGAACAGGATCGCGTTGGATTCGGTCAGCACGCGACCATCGTCGCGGACGATCAGCGGCACCTTCGCGTTCGGATTCAACGCCAGAAATTCGGGGGTGTGGGTCTGGCCATGGGCACTGTCCACTTCCACCCAGCGGTAGCGGCTGCCGAGTTGCTCCAGCAGCAGGCGTACCTTGTGGCAATTGCCCGAGACCGACATGCCATGCACGGTCAACGGAACGCGCTCTTCCACCATTGCCTGCTCCATCGGATCCGGCCGGCGGCCGGCTGCGTGCAGTCTGGCAAGTGCGCAGGTGAATGCCAAGCGCGGGTGCAGCATGGGGGCGGCACCCCGACATTCAGCGCACGCGTTGCCGCCATTGTTCGCGCGACTGGCCCCAGATCTGCATCGGCTTGTCATTGTAGGGCGGCGGCAATTCGCCCATGCGCAACAGCGTGCTGCCGAGCTTGCGCGCCACGGCCCGCGAGTTCTCGTTGTTCTCGGCGATGGTATGGATCACCTCGTCCCAGCCCAGCGTGTCGAAGGCCCAGTCGATCGCCGCCACCGCCGCTTCCGGCGCATAGCCCCGGCCCCAGCTGGCATGACGGATGCCCCAACCCACCTCGGTGCCCGGCCAGTCCTGCGGCTGCCAGGGGCCCATCCGTCCAATCCAGTCGCCGCTGGATTTCTCGATCACGCTGAACATCGAGAAGCCGAACAGCTGCCAGGCACCGGCCAGGCTGCAGAAGCCACGCCAGGCCACCGACGGGTGCTGCACCCCGCCCAGGGTGCGCATCGTGTCCTCGTCGGCACAGAACGCCAGGTAGGGTTCGTAGTCCTCGCGCAGCAGCGGGCGCAGGATCAGCCGCTCGGTTTCCAAGCGCAGGTCGAAGATGCTCATGCCGACTCCTTGTCGAAGGGACTCCATGATGGTGTATTCCTTCGCCGTGCGGATGAATACCGCCGCGTACAACGAAACGGGCCGGCAGATGCCGGCCCGTTCGGTACTGCGCGCTGCGCCGGAATTACTGGCGGGTCGCGGCGGTGGCGCCGGCCGCAGCGGTCTGGGTGACCAGCTGGCCGTCGACCACCGGCAGGCGATCGCTGGCCGGCTTGTTGTCCAGGCGCACGGTCTTCTCTGCACCGTCATAGCGGTAGGTCACGTTGTAACCCTTCACCACATCGTTGGTGCCCATCGGAATGCGGGTGCCCGGCTTGCTGGCCATGCGCATGGTGCCGGTGGTGCCATCCTCATTGCGGTAGGTCACGTTGTAGCCGGTGACGCGGCTCGACTCCGAGGTGGCGGTCTCGGTATGGCACTGGCGCTCGGTACGGTTGACCACGCGGCCACCGACGTGGCGCTTGTCGATCTGGTTGCCGATGAAGCCACCCGCCACGGCACCCGCTGCGGTCGCGGCCTTCTTGCCGTTGCCGCCGCCAACCTGGTTGCCGAGCAGGCCACCAACCACGGCGCCGACCACGGTGCCACCGACGTTGCCGTCACGCTCCGGCAGGCGTTCCTGCACGGTCACGTCCTCGCAGACTTCATGCGGGGTCTGCGTGGTGGAGGTCTCGCGTACCGGATCGGTGCCGATCACGGTGGCGTAGGCCTTCTGCTTTTCGGTGATCGGGTCGACCTTCAGCACATCGGCGTATTCGAGCCCGCGCGGTGCGGACGGGTCCAGCTTGTCGGCACGCGCGCCATCGTCGGCGGCAGCGCCGTCGACCAGGCGCGACTCACCGTTTGGGGTTCCGGCGCTGATGGATTCGGGCGACGTGCTGCCGCTCTTCATGAAGGCGGCAGTGGCGATGCCACCCACCAGCAGCGCGCCCGCTGCGACCAGGACAGTTGTAGTTGTGCTTTTCATGACCTGCTCCTTGCGGACCGTCCGCAACGTTGTCGGGCCAGATTGCAGCATGGGCTGCCTGAACGGAATCTCCACATTTCCTGCTCATTGCGGTAACCCATTCAGCATCGGGAAATCCTGGGTCCGTGGTAGCGTTTGCATATTCCCTACGAGGACGTCCGCCATGGCCAACCCGATGCTGCTGCCGGTACTGCAATGGGCCCGCCGGCTGCGCTACCCCACCCTGTTCAAGCTCACCGCCGGCCTGTTCGTTCTGACCTTGTTTATCCCGGACCCGATCCTATTCGTCGATGAACTGGTGCTAGGCTTGGGCACCCTGCTGCTGGCCAACTGGAAAAGCCGCAACACCGCGACGCCGCCACCGCTGGAACAGCGTTGAACCTGCTGGTCGACAGCCATTGCCACCTGGATGCCAGCGAGTTCGATGCTGACCGCACGGCGGTGATCGAGCGCGCAGGCGCGGCGGGCGTGCGCGTGCAGGTGGTACCTGCCGTGACCGCCGAAAGCTGGCCGAAGCTGCGCGACGTATGCCGGCAGGCACCCGGGCTGTACCCGGCCTATGGCCTGCACCCGATGTTCCTGGCCGCGCATCGGCCCGAGCATCTGCCGTTGCTGCGCGAATGGATCGAGCGCGAACGGCCCTGCGCGATCGGCGAGTGCGGGCTGGATTTCTTCGTCGAGGGCCTGGATGCCGAGGCACAGCAGGCGTACTTCATCGGCCAGCTGGAACTGGCCCGTGAATTCGAGCTGCCGGTGATCGTGCACGCGCGTCGCGCGGTGGACGCGGTGATCGCGGCGATTCGCCGCATCGGCGGCCTGCGCGGGGTGGTGCACAGCTTTTCCGGCAGCCCGGAACAGGCCGCGCAGCTGCACAGGCTGGGCTTCCTGCTGGGTCTGGGCGGTCCGCTGACCTACGTGCGGGCGCAGCGCCTGCAACGGCTGGTGCGCGAAATGCCGTTGGAGCAGCTGTTGCTGGAAACCGACGCACCGGACCAGCCCGACGCCGGCATCCGTGGCCAGCGCAACGAGCCGGCGCGGCTGGCGGTCATCGCCCGCCACGTGGCTGCACTGCGCGGAATGGAGCTGGACGCGGTGGCACAGGCCACCACGGAGAACGCGCGACGGCTGTTCGCTTTGCCGGCGTTGTAACGGTAGGTGCCGACCCTGGTTGGCACGCTGCAGCGTATGCCGGCCAGCGGCCGGCACCATCGTCATGCGTCGGCGTGGGCCTCGGTCACCTCAGCCTTCACCTTCTTCGGCTCCAGCAGCATCTCCAGCGCCTTGCCCACCGCGGCGAACGCGAACGCGCCAGTGATGTGCGTGGCTGCGCCCAGGCCGGCGCCGCAATCCAGCTTCAGCGCCGCATCGGCGCCCAGGTTCGGGCGCAGGCCACAGACGCTGCCATCGGCCTGCGGGTACTTCACGTTTTCCAGCGAGTACACCGCCGGCACGCCGAAATAGCGCTTGGCGTTCTTCGGGAAATTGAATTCGCTGCGCAGCTTCTTGCGGATCAGCGCCAGCATGGCGTCGTGTTCGGTGCGCGAGACATCGCGGATGCGGACCAGGGTCGGATCGGTGCGCCCCCCGGCAGCGCCCACGGTCAGCAGCGGCAGCTTGCGGCGGCGGCACCAGGCAATCGTCTCGACCTTGACCCGGAAGCTGTCGCAGGCATCGATCACCAGGTCGAAGCCCCGGTCCAGCAGGTCGGCCATGTTGGAGACGGTCAGGAACGCCTGCACCGCATCAACGCCGATATCCGGGTTGATCGCGCGGCAGCGCTCGGCCATCGCCTCGGCCTTGTTGCGGCCGTAGTTGCCTTCCATCGCCGGCAGCTGCCGGTTGGTGTTGGACACGCAGATGTCATCGGCATCGATCAGGGTCAGATGGCCGACCGCCGAGCGCGCCAGCGCCTCCACCACCCACGAGCCGACCCCGCCCATGCCGACCACCGCCACGCGGCTGCCCTGCAGGCGCTCGAGCGCACCCACGCCATACAGCCGTTCGATGCCGGCGAAGCGTTGTTTGACCTGTTCGTTCATCCGGCTATTTTAACGTGCAGCCGCCAGCGCCTGCAGCGCGCCGGCACCGAACCCACTGTTGCACGCCCGGAGAGCCCGCATGAACGCCAGCCCGCCCCGCCGCATCTCCACCGCCCACCGCTATGTCTTCATGCTCTGCCTGGGCCTGCTGATCGGCCTGGTCGCCACGGTGATGGTCGGCCGTGCCCTGAAAGCCCGACGCGATCCGTTCCCGGACAGCCTGATGCAGGTGATGCAGCGGCAATCGCAGCTGCTGCAGCAGGCCCAGCAGCAGAACCGCTGCAGCCTGGCCGACAGCGTGCCGCGGCTGCAGGCCGTGCGCCTGCTGTCCAACGACCTCGACCTGGCCTTTCCGGGGCTGAAGGACAATGCCCGGTTCCAGCAGCACGCCAGCCAGCTGCGCGGCAACCTCAATGCTGCACTGGCCGCACCGCCCAGCGACTGCGCAGCGCTGGCCAAGGTGGTGGACACCGTGCAGGCCGATTGCCGTGCCTGCCACCAGGACTTCCGCTGAGGCGCATTCATCCTGCAGCCGGACTACACACGCCTGATTGGCACCTTGTTCACGTTCGAAAGGAGAGGATTCGTCCACCCTGCTGCATGACGCAGTGCCACCCAATCACACCCGCCTTCACGGCCAGGAGACGCCCCATGAAGATCCAGCTCATCGCTGCCAGCGCCATTGCTACCCTCGCCCTGGCAGGCTGTGCCACCTCGCCCGGTTACGGCGGCGGTGGTTACAACAACGGCTACAACAATGGCGGCTACGGCAACAACGGCGGGTACAACCAGGGCCGCTGCGCCGACTGCGGCATCGTCACCCGCATCAACACCGTGCCGTCCGGCCGCACCGCGCCCAGCGCGACCGGCGCCATCCTCGGCGGTATCGTCGGCGCCGTGGCAGGCCATGAGATCTCCGACCACACCGGCGGCAGCCGTGGCAACAAGAACATCGCCGCCGCTGCAGGCGCGGTCGGTGGCGCGCTGGCCGGCAACCAGATCCAGAAGAACGTCACCAGCGATACCTACGATATCAGCGTGCGCATGGATGATGGCCGCACCATCGTGGTCAACCAGCGCGACCTCGGCGGCATCCGCGAGAACACCTATGTGCGCGTGGTCAACGGCAAGGTCATCCTGCGCTGACCTGCAGCAGGCCGCGGAAACGAAAAAGGCCCGCTTGCGCGGGCCTTTTTGATGCCGGAATGCGGCAGGTGTTACGCCGGCTGCACCTTGTCAGCCTGCAGGCCCTTCTGGCCCTGCACGACTTCAAACGTAACGGCCTGGCCTTCCTTGAGGCTCTTGAAGCCCTGGGTCTCGATGGCGCGGAAGTGCACGAACACGTCCTCGCCATTCTGCCGGCTGATGAAGCCGAAGCCCTTCGCATCATTGAACCACTTCACGGTACCGGTCTCGCGATCAGCCATCTCACTAACTCCCTTTGACTCTCTCTTGTTGTTGGATACGCCTGGTGGGCGGCTGACAAGCAAGGGGGAAGCGAGGTGCATCGATGCAGCGGATCGGGAAGATCTTGCTTCATCAGGCCACGATCCACGGTGACCTTGCCAAGCTCAGCGACTGCAACTTAACCCGCCCAAAACGAAAAAGCAACTGGCAAAATCTTTCACTGTCAACCCCAAAACGGCGACCATACGGATCAGCATGGGACTCTCATTCATCTTGTATCTGCTAGCGGTCATTTTTGTCCTTGTTGGCATCGCTGGCATTGTGCTGCCGGCCCTTCCCGGCGTGCCGCTGGTGTTCATCGGGTTGCTGCTGGCCGCCTGGGCCGACGGCTTTGCCCATGTCGGCTGGCCGACTCTGGTCGCGCTGGGTGCACTGACCCTGCTCTCGCTCCTGGTGGACGTGCTGGCAACCGTGGTCGGCGCGCAACGGGTCGGCGCCAGCCGCAAGGCGCTGTGGGGCACCTTCGCCGGCAGCATCGTCGGCCTGTTCTTCATGCCGATCGGGTTGTTTGCCGGGCCGCTGATCGGCGCCCTGCTCGGCGAGTACTGGCATACCCGCCAATTGGGACGCTCGACCAGAGTGGGCCTGGCGACCTGGCTGGGCATTCTGCTCGGCCTGGCGCTGAAACTGGCGGTGGTGATCGCCATGCTCGGCCTGTTCGCCTTCGCCTGGTTCCTGTAACCCATGCGGCCTTCACGCCGCGCGCACGCGGTAGACGTGCATAAACCGTGGGGCTGGCCGCGATGCGGCGCAGCCTCCACACTGTGCGATTCCCGAATTCACTGAAGGGCCTGCTGCAATGACCCTCCTTCCGCTGCTTCCCCGCCTCGCCCCATTGGCGCTGGCCCTGGCCAGCATGCCGCTGGCCGCCCAGGAGTTCGCGCCGAGCGCCGACGCCTCGCCGACGGCGTGCGCGGCGATCACCACCGACGCCGCTCGCCTGGCCTGTTATGACCGCCAGTTCGGGCGCACCCCTCAGGCCACGGCCGAGGCCGACGCCGCTGCCGAAGCCGCTGCCCAGGCCCGCCGCGAGGAACGGCAGAGCACGCGCCTGAGCCAGGGCGAGGAAAAGCTGCGCGAACGGGTCGGCGACCTGTTCCGCGCGGCCACGCCGGACAGTGCGCTGGCCAATGCCGGTCGCGGGTCGCTGCTGGACAGCCGCTGGGAGCTGGCCGAAGACTCCAAACTCGGGCCGTTCCAGCTGCGCGCCTACAAGCCGGTGTACCTGCTGCCTGCCTTCTGGACCAGTGACCGCAACACCACCCCGCACTCGCCGAACCCGGCAAACACAGTCACCACGCCGCAGGTGCTGGACAGCACCGAGCTGAAGTTCCAGATCAGCTTCAAGACCAAGATCGCCGAGAACCTGTTCGGCGACAACGGCGACATCTGGGCCGGCTACACGCAGAGCTCGCGCTGGCAGGCCTACAACGGCGAGGATTCGCGCCCGTTCCGCGAAACCAACTACGAGCCGGAAGTGATGATGGTGTTCCGCAACGGCTACTCGATCGGGGGCTGGCGCGGCCGCATGACCGGCATCGCGCTGAACCACCAGTCCAACGGCCGCGCCGACCCGCTGTCGCGCAGCTGGAACCGGGTGATGCTCAACGTCGGCCTGGACCGCGAGAACTGGGCCCTGGTGCTGCGCCCGTGGTACCGCATTCCTGAGACCCGCAGTGACGACAACAATCCGGACATCGACGACTACATGGGCCGCGGTGACGCGACCCTGATCTGGAACCGCAACGGCCACGAAGTCTCGCTGATGGCGCGCCATTCGCTGCGATCCGGCAGCCGCTCGCATGGCGCGCTGCAGCTGGACTATGGCTTCCCGATCAGCAACCTGCTGCGCGGCCACGTGCAGGTCTTCGATGGCTACGGCGAAAGCCTGATCGACTATAACCACAAGGCCACCTATGTCGGCGTGGGCGTGTCCCTGCTGGAGTGGTTCTGATGGACGTGACGATCTGGCACAACCCGGCCTGCAGCAACTCGCGCGGCGCGCTGAAGCTGATCCGTGATGCCGGCTTCGAGCCGGTAGTGATCGACTACCTGGACAGCCCGCCGGACGCGGCGACCCTGCGCCAGGTACTGGCCGAATCCGGCCTGAGCGCACAGGCGCTGGCGCGCAGCAAGGAGCCGCAGTTCGCCGAACTCGGCCTGGACGGCGCCGACGACGCCACCCTGCTGGCGGCGATGGCCGAACAACCGCGCCTGATCAACCGGCCGGTGGTGCGCACGGACAAGGGCACGCGCCTTTGCCGGCCACCGGAAACGGTGCTGGAGATCCTGTAATCCGCCCGCGGTCGCGGCGTAGCGAAGCCTGTTGGTAGAGTCGACTGTTGGCCGACTCCCCCCCCAATCCTTCGGATTCGTTCGCGGAAACGCCCGCACTGCGTGTGGCGGTCCACTGACAGTCGACTCTGCCCGGACGGGTCCCCGCCCCCATCCGACTGGCTTACAGCCAGTCGGTGATCCCCTCGCGGCGATAGACCTCGGCAAAGGCCGGGCGCGCCTTCATCGAGGTGGCATGTGCCTTGAGCACCGGCCAGCGGTCACTCGGTGTCGGCATGTTGCGCGACCAGCGCATCAGCATCACCAGCATGTAGTCGACCACACACGGCGCGGCGCCCAGCAGGTACGGCCCGTGCGCCTGCAGGTGGGTCGCCACATGCTGCCAGGCCGACTCCAGCCGCTGCCGCGCCATCTCGCGGCTGGCCTCGACGTTCTCCTCGCCCGCCACTTCGTGCGGATAGAACCAGGCACGGTAGGCCGGCTGCAGCGTATTGGCGCACCAGAACATCCAGCGGTAGGCATCGCCACGCTGCGGCGTGCCCAGCGCCGGCAGCAGGCCAGCTTCCGGATGACGGTCGGCCAGGTACAGCGCGATGGCTGCCGCTTCGGTCAGTACCGCGCCGTCGATCATCAGCGTAGGCACCACGCCGGCCGGATTCAGCGCCAGATACCCGGCCGCTTTGTGCTCGCGCCGGTCAAAGTCCAGCAGCACCAGTTCGTGCTCGATGCCCAGCTCGATCAGCAGCCAATGCACCACCAGCGCGGCAGTACTGGTCGAACCATACAGCGTGGTGCTCATGCGGCGGATCCTGTGTGGGTGGATCCGCCGATTATGCGCCCGGCGATGCCGCTGCGTTCAACCGCAGGTGCTCATGCACGAATCCCGGCGCTCTCCACAGGACATCATCGGCGCGCGCATCGTGCAGTCGTGCGTCTTCAGTTCGCAGGCACGGCGCAGCTCGGGGTTGGCGACGTCCTTGCAGCGCTTGTCCGGCGCGGGCACCACCTGCTGCTCGCAGCTGAAGGCACTGTTGCCGCTGCTGCCCTGCGCCATACAGCTGCGATGGCTGGCCTGGCACTGCATGCGGCAGTGCGCGGACGCGGAGAAATCCGCACCTTCATAGGATGAGGTTGTGCTGCAACCGGCCAGGACCAGCAGGAACACAGACGCGACGGATCGATGCAGGCGCATGGGCACATCCAGTACAGGAATGTAATGTGCGGACCCTAGCAGACTGTGGTTGCTCGTGCAGGCATCCACACACGCCTTCGATCAGTACACGGGAACACCGGTGCCGGAGCGGATTTCATTCACGGTGCCGCCGCAGGAGAGCAGGCAGTGGGCGTACGGAGCACCGCATGAAGGAAGCGCCGGGGGCCGCAATAGCTGCCGGCACCGTTGCCCCTTCGCAGTTGTGCCGCTGCTTGTCGTCGGCAATACCACTGCAACCGCTGATGATCCGGCTCTTTTCGCTTTCGCAACTCCGCTGATCCGACTCGGCACGGGCGCGGTTGTGGAAGTCGCACGCCGCCTTCTGGCTCTCGCAGGCCGACACGCCGGCACAGCGACCAGCAACACGAAAACACGCGACCACTGCAGCACGTGGACTCCCTTCCAGCATGCCAGACAGCACGTTAGCAGAGCACGCGATCCACGGCGGCCTGCAACAACGGCGCCACACGGGCGCCGTTGCGTGAAACGGAAGCTGGAGACTTACTCCACCACCACCGGAATCTTGCCGATGCGGGCCTGCCATTCGCGCGGGCCGGTCTTGTGCACCGACTCGCCGGTGGAGTCGACCGCCACGGTCACCGGCATGTCCTGCACGGTGAACTCGTAGATCGCTTCCATGCCCAGGTCGGCGAAGCCGACCACCTTGGCCGCCTTGATCGCCTTGGACACCAGGTAGGCCGAACCACCGACGGCCATCAGGTAGGCCGACTTGTTGTCACGGATGGCCTCAATGGCCGCCGGGCCACGCTCGGCCTTGCCGACCATGCCCAGCAGGCCGGTTTGCTCCAGCACCTGGCGGGTGAACTTGTCCATGCGGGTGGCGGTGGTCGGACCGGCCGGGCCCACCACTTCGTCGCGCACCGGGTCGACCGGGCCGACGTAGTAGATGAAGCGGCCCTTCAGATCGACCGGCAGCGCCTCGCCCTTGTTGAGCATGTCGACCATGCGCTTGTGCGCGGCGTCGCGGCCGGTCAGCAGCTTGCCGTTCAGCAGCAGGGTCTGGCCGGGCTTCCAGCTGGCCACGTCTTCCGGGGTGATCGTGTCCAGATCCACGCGGGTGCCCTTGGATGCGTCGTAGGTGAGCTTCGGCCAGTCTTCCAGCGACGGCGGGTCCAGCATCACCGGGCCGCTGCCGTCCAGGGTGAAGTGCGCGTGGCGGGTGGCCGCGCAATTCGGGATCATCGCCACCGGCAGATTGGCCGCGTGGGTCGGGTAATCGTTGATCTTGATGTCGAGCACGGTGGTCAGGCCGCCCAGGCCCTGTGCGCCGATGCCCAGCGCGTTGACCTTCTCATACAGCTCCAGGCGCAGCTCTTCGATGCGGTTGGAGGCACCACGGGCCTGCAGCTCAGTGATGTCGATCGGCTCCATCAGCGCTTCCTTGGCCAGCAGCATCGCCTTCTCGGCGGTGCCACCGATGCCGATGCCGAGCATGCCCGGCGGGCACCAGCCGGCGCCCATGGTCGGCACGGTCTTCAGCACCCAGTCGACGATGGAGTCGGACGGGTTGAGCATGGCGAACTTGGTCTTCGCTTCCGAACCACCGCCCTTGGCGGCGACGATCACGTCGACCGTATTGCCCGGCACCACCTTGACGTTGACCACGCCCGGGGTGTTGTCCCTGGTGTTGATGCGCTTGCCGGCCGGATCAGCCAGCACCGAGGCGCGCAGCTTGTTGTCCGGATGCATGTAGGCACGGCGCACGCCTTCGTTGGCCATGTCTTCCACGCCCATGGTGGCGTCGTCCCAGCGCACGTCCATGCCGATTTCCAGGAACACGGTGACGATGCCGGTGTCCTGGCAGATCGGCCGGTGGCCTTCGGCGCACATCCGCGAATTGATCAGGATCTGGGCCATCGCTTCCTTCGCGGCCGGCGACTCTTCGCGCTCATACGCGGCGGCGAGGTTCTTGATGTAGTCGACCGGGTGGTAGTACGAGATGTACTGCAGCGCGTCGGCGATGGACTGGATGAGGTCTTCCTGCTTGATCGATGTCACGGCTTGCTCGCTTGCTCGAGGCTGGCGGGGGTAATCCGCTCATTTTACCCCCTCCGCCGAGTGCGCGTAGATTCGCAGGGGTCAGAGCCGGTCCCTGTGGAAAGAGGCCTGCCCCCAACCCCTCTGTCACGCCCCCACCCCCTCTGGCGTCCTTGCCGACATGAATGTTGAATCGACCTTCCAGACCCACCGCCCGCGCCTGATGGCGCTGGCCTACCGCCTGCTGGGCAGCCGTGCCGATGCCGAAGACGTGGTGCAGGACGCCTGGCTGCGCTGGTCCGGCGCCGACCCAGCCAGCGTGCGCGATCCCGAGGCATGGCTGGTGACCGCCACCACCCGGCTGGGGCTGGACCGCCTGCGTGCGGCCCGGCGCGAGCGCGCGCACTACGTGGGCCCTTGGCTGGCCGAGCCACTGGCGATCAGCCTGGAGCCCGACCCGGCCCCCGGCCCGGCGCAGCGCCTGGCGCTGGCTGACGATGTCTCGGTGGCCTTCCTGACGCTGCTGGAACAGCTGGGTCCTGAGGAACGGGCGGCCTTCCTGCTCAAGGAAGTGTTCGAGCATGACTATGCCGAGATCGCCGGGCTGATCGGCCATAGCCAGGCCAACTGCCGCCAACTGGTGCATCGGGCCCGGCAGCGACTGCAGGCCGGGCGCCCGCGCTTCAATGCCGATGCGCGGCAGCACCGGGAGCTGCTGGCGCGCTTCATGCACGCCACCCAGCAGGGCGACAGCCAGGCCGTGCAGGCCCTGCTGCATGCCAATGCGCGGCTGGTGTCCGATGGCGGCGGCGTGGTCACCGCCGCGATCCGGCCGCTGCTGGGCGCCGAACGCATCGGTCGCCTGTTCTGGGCCATTGCCCAACGCGGCCTGGGCCACACCGCGCAGCTGGGCTATGTGAACGGCGAACCGGCCATCCTGCGCTTCGATGGCCAGCGCCTGCACTCGGTCACCACGGTAGAGGTGGTGGATGGACGCATCACCCAGGTCTACAGCGTGCTGAATCCGGAAAAGCTGTCTGCGGTTGTCACGACGGCGGGCGCGGCGGCGTCCTGGTAGCGAAAGGCGGCCATCGTGGCCGCCGTGGAGCCGAACATGTCCGACCATACCTTTCCCCGCGTTCCCTACACCCGCCTGGCCGCCGATGCCTTCAAGGGCCTGCTGGCCACCAGCAAGGCGGTGCATGACAGCTCGATCGACCCGACGTTGATGGAACTGGTGTTCCTGCGCGTGTCCCAGCTCAACGGCTGCGGCTACTGCATGGACATGCACGGCACCGCGCTGCGCAAGGGCGGCATCGAGCCACGCAAGCTGGACACGCTGCCGGCGTGGCATGAAAGCCGTTTCTACGATGCGCGCGAGCGTGCCGCGCTGGGCTGGGCCGAGGACCTGACCCGGCTGACCGACGGCGCGCCGTCACAGGCCGCATTCGATGCGCTGGCCCCGCACTTCGATGAGAAGGGCATCAGCGACCTGAGCATGGGCATCGCCGTGATCAATGCCTGGAACCGGCTGGGTGCCGGCCTGCTGCCGCCACTGCCATAATTCCCACCGGGGTCAGATCCCTCCGCCGCGGTAGATCCACGCCATGCGTGGATGCAACGGGGTCAGATCCCATTGCATGGCAAAGGGATCTGACCCCAAGCCGCACGCCTGCACTGACCCCTTCTGCACGACCCAGGCGCGCACAATAGGTGAATGCCCGCCGCCTCCGAAAAGAAACCCAGCCTGCGCCAGCGCTTCAAGGCCATGCGCAACCTGCCGCCGTTCCTGCGCCAGGTGTGGCAGACCAGCCCGGCATTGACCCTGGCCAGCCTCGGCCTGCGCGTGATCCGTGCGCTGCTGCCGGTGGCGATGCTGTACGTGGGCAAGCTGATCATCGATACCGCCCTGCACCTGAGCCAGCACGGTGCCGGCTTCCCGCCGCTGAGCGAAGCGCTGTCCAGCGGGCTGCTGAATCCACTGCTGGGGCTGCTGGCACTGGAATTCGGCCTGGCCATCGCCTCGGATCTGCTGGGGCGGCTGGTGAGCTATGCCGATGCGCTGCTGTCGGAACTGTTCGCCAACGCCACCAGCGTGCGGCTGATGGAGCACGCGGCCACGCTGGACCTGGAGGACTTCGAAGACCCCGACCTGCAGGACAAGCTGGACCGTGCCCGTCGCCAGACCATGGGCCGCATGAACCTGATGAGCCAGCTGTTCGGCCAGGTGCAGGATGCGATCACCGTGGTCAGCCTGGCCGTGGGCCTGCTGGTCTACGCGCCCTGGCTGATCGTGCTGCTGGCAATGGCGCTGGTACCAGCGTTCATCGGCGAATCGCACTTCAATGCGGCCGGCTACAGCCTCAACTTCCTGTGGACACCCGAGCGCCGCCAGCTGGACTACCTGCGCCAGCTCGGGGCCAGCGTGGAAACGGCCAAGGAAGTAAAGATCTTCAACCTGCACCGCTTCCTGGTGGAGCGCTACCGCCGGCTGTCGATGGCGCTGTTCCTGGCCAACCGTGCGCTGGCACGGCGGCGCGCGTTCTGGGGCACGCTGCTGGCGGCGCTGGGCACGCTGGGCTATTACGCCGCCTATGCGTACATCGCCTGGCGCACCGTGCGCGGGGATTTCAGCATTGGTGATCTGACCTTCCTGGCCGGCAGTTTCCTGCGCCTGCGCCAGCTGCTGGAAGGCCTGCTGATCGGTTTTTCGCAGGTAGCCAGCCAGGCGCTGTACCTGGACGATCTGTATTCGTTCTTCCAGATACAGCCGGAAATCCACTCGCGCGACAACGCCGTGGCCGTGCCGCAGCCGATCCGCCAGGGCTTCGTATTCGAGAATGTCGGATTCCGCTATCCCGATGCAGAGCAATGGGCGGTGCGCCATCTCGATTTCCAGCTGCATGCGGGCGAAGTGCTGGCCCTGGTCGGTGAGAACGGCGCCGGCAAGACCACCCTGGTCAAGCTGCTGGCGCGGTTGTATGAGCCCGACGAAGGCCGCATCCTGCTCGATGGCCGCGACCTGCGCGATTACGACCTGGATGACCTGCGCGCCAACCTGGGAGTGATCTTCCAGGACTTCGTGCGTTACAACCTGACCGCCGGCGAGAACATCGGTGTCGGCCTGGTCGAAGCGATGGACGACCAGGCGCGTATCGCAGATGCCGCCCGGCGTGGCATGGCCGAGGACGTGATCCACGCACTGCCCGGCGGCTACGACCAGCTGATCGGGCGCCGCTTCAAGCAGGGCGTGGACCTGTCCGGTGGCCAGTGGCAGAAGATCGCAATCGCTCGCGCGTGGATGCGCAATGCGCAGGTGATGATCCTGGATGAACCCACTGCGGCGCTGGATGCGCGCAGTGAGTTCGAGGTGTTCCAGCGGTTCAGGGAACTGGCGGATAATCGCACCGCCGTGCTGATTTCCCACCGGTTCTCCTCGGTACGCATGGCCGATCGTATCCTGGTGCTGGCCGAAGGCCGGATCGAGGCCAGCGGCACCCATGAGCAGCTGATGGCCGAAGGCGGCCGTTATGCCGAGCTGTTCGAGCTGCAGGCGGCCGGCTACCGCTGAGAACGCCTCTCGTTCCGCCTAATGAGAACCTGTCTCATTTGAGATAGAATCACCCCAGACGACTTCCGATAGATACGCCCATGTCCTCCGCTTTCGGCGCCGAAACGGTGCTTGAGGTCCGTCACTGGACCGACGCCTACTTCAGCTTCACCCTCACCCGCGACAGCGGTTTCCGCTTCGAGAACGGCCAGTTCGTGATGATCGGCCTGGAAACCGAGGCTCGGCCGCTGCTGCGCGCCTACTCCATCGCCAGTGCCAACTGGGAAGAGCACCTGGAGTTCTTCAGCATCAAGGTGCAGGACGGCCCGCTGACCTCGCGCCTGCAGCACATCAAGCCGGGCGACAAGGTGCTGGTCGGCAAGAAGCCCACCGGCACCCTGCTGATCAGCGACCTGCACCCCGGCAAGAACCTTTACCTGCTGGGCACCGGTACCGGCATGGCACCGTGGCTGTCGGTGATCAAGGACCCGGAGACCTACGAGCGCTTCGAGAAGGTGATCCTCTGCCACGGCGTGCGCTACGAAAAGGACCTGGCCTACCGTGATTACTTCGAGAAGGAACTGCGTGAGCACGAGTTCCTCGGCGAGATGATCGGCGACAAGCTGCTGTACTACCCGGCGGTCACCCGCGAGCCGTTCGCCAACCAAGGCCGCCTGACCTCGCTGATGGAAAGCGGAGAGATGCAGCGCACCCTCGGCCTGCCGGAACTGAACCCGGAGAGCGACCGCGCGATGATCTGCGGCAGCCCGCAGATGCTGGCCGACCTGCGCGCGGTGCTCGACGCACGTGGCTTCCAGGTTTCGCCGCGCATCGGCCAGCCGGGCCACTACGTGTTCGAACGCGCGTTCGTCGAGAAGTAAGCGGCGGGGGTGGGGCTGCGGCTTCGCCACCGCCTGCAGGGCGCTTCGATTGGCGGCATTGTCCGCAGCACGCAGGGCGCATGCCTAACAGGGGACAACACGGATGACAAACACACGATTCCCGCACTGGATGCGGGCTTGGGCGCTGGTCTGCGTCCTGCTGGCGGCCATTCCGGCATGGGCCGCCCCACCCGCACGTGGCGAGCTCCCACCGCAGGCGCTGGGCAATGACCGCAAAGGCAACCTGGTCAATCTGGCCGATCAGCGCGGCAAAGTGGTGATCGTCACCTTCTGGGCGTCCTGGTGCGGGCCCTGCCGCAAGGAGCTGCCGATCCTGGCCCATCTGCAACAGGTGGTCGGCGAGGACGCTTTGAAGGTATACGCAGTCAACTGGGGTGAATCCCGCCTGGAGGTCAGCCGCCTGATCCGCCAGCGTGACTGGCCGAAGCTGGACTACCTGCATGATCCCGCCGGCGCGCTCGCCGAGCAGTACGGCATCGTCGCCGTGCCGCACATGTTCATCGTCGGCCGCGATGGACAGGTCGCCCATGCCCATCGCGGCTACAGCGAAGCCAGCCTGCCGCGGATCATGCAGGAGATCATCGACGCGCTGCCCGAAGAGGTGCGCAATCGCCAAGCGGGCGCGGCCGCAGGAAACTGAGCGGCGGCAATCACGAGCGACGCCGGGCATGGCCCGGCGCTACCGCAGGGCGCGGGCGGTTACAGCAGCGCTTCGATCTCACCGCGCAGCTGTTCCGGCTTGGTGGTCGGCGCATGCCGCGCCACCACCTGTCCCTGGCGATCGATCAGGAACTTGCTGAAATTCCATTTGATGCGGGCACTTCCCAGCAGGCCACGCTTCTCGCTCGTCAGCCACGCCCACAGCGGGTCGGCGCCCTCGCCATTGACCTCGATCTTCTCCGACAGCGGGAAGCTGACCGGATAGTCCAGCGAACAGAACTGGCGGATCTGCGCGGCATCACCGGGCTCCTGCGCGCCGAACTGGTTGCAGGGGAAGCCGATCACCACCAGGCCACGTTCGCGGTAGTCCTGCCACAGCTGTTCCAGGCCGGTGTACTGCGGGGTGAAACCACAGCGGCTGGCCACGTTCACCAGCAGCAAGGGACGGCCCCGGTACTGATCCAGCGCCTGCGGCTGGCCGTCGAGGTCGCGGAAGCTGAAATCATAGGCGATGGTCATGCTGGCGGGCCTTGTGCGGTGGGGGCTTTGGCCCATGGTAGCGGGCCAGCCCCCCCTTGGGTGGCGCTACCGCAACGCGGCGCGTGAACATGCCTTTTGACACAAGTGGGCACACGACCGGCCGGGTTACTCTCGGGACCTTGTTTGCCTTACCGGAGTTCCTACCTTGACCACTCGCCTTGCCCTTGCCGTGGCCATGACCCTCGGCCTTGCCCTGCCCGCCTTCTCGGCTGGCGCCGCCACCCCGGCCGCCAGCACCGACGCCCGGCAGGCCAACCCGTTCTTTGCCGAAAGCCCGCTGCCGCTGCACTTCCCGCAGTTCGACAAGATCAAGGACAGCGACTTCGCCCCGGCCTTCGACGCCGGCATGGCGCAGCAGCTGAAGGAAGTGGAGGCAATCGCCAACAACAAGGCCAAGCCGACCTTCGACAACACCCTCATCGCTCTGGAAAAGAGCGGTGACATCCTCGATCGCGCGACCACCGTGTTCTTCAGCCTGGTCGGTGCCGATACCAACGATGCGCGCAAGAAGCTGCAGGCCGACTACTCGGCGAAGTTCGCCGCGCACAGCGATGCGATCGCGCTGAACGGCAAGCTGTTCGCCCGCATCCAGGCGCTGTATGACACCCGCACCCAGCTGGGCCTGGACGCCGAAGGCGTGCGCCTGGTCGAGAAGTACTACGACAACTACGTGCGCGCCGGCGCCAAGCTGTCCGAGGCCGACAAGGCCAAGCTCAAGGAGATGAACGCCGAGCTGGCCAACCTGGGCACCAAGTTCAGCCAGAACGTGCAGTCGGAAGTGAACGCTTCGGCGATCACCGTCGACGACGTCAAGGAGCTGGCCGGCCTGTCCAAGGAGCAGATCGCTGCCGCCGCCGAAGCCGCCAAGGCCCGTGGCCTGGAAGGCAAGTACGTGATCACCCTGCTCAACACCACCGGCCAGCCGCCGCTGACCAACCTGGCCAACCGTGCCCTGCGCCAGAAGATCTACGAAGCCTCGGTCAGCCGTGGCAGCCGCGGGGGTGAGTTCGACAACACCGCGCTGGTCTCGCGCATCATGCAGCTGCGTGCCGACAAGGCCAAGCTGATGGGCTTCCCGAACTTCGCCGCCTACAACCTGACCAACCAGACCGCCAAGACCCCTGAAGCGGTCAACGCGATGCTGGGCAAGCTGGCGCCGGCCGCCGTGGCCAACGCCAAGCGCGAAGCCGCCGACCTGCAGGCGATGATCGACAAGGAACAGAAGGCCGCCGGCAAGCCGACGTTCAAGCTGGAACCGTGGGACTGGGCCTTCTACAGCGAGAAGGTGCGCCAGGCCAAGTACAACTTTGACGAGTCGCAGCTGAAGCCGTACTTCGAACTGAAGAACGTGCTGGAAAACGGCGTGTTCTACGCCGCTGGTCAGGAATTCGGCCTGACCTTCAAGCAGCGCACCGACCTGCCGGTCTACCACGATGACGTCACCGTGTACGACGTGTTCGATGCCGACGGCAGCCAGCTGGCGATCTTCATCTTCGACCCGTACGCGCGCGCTTCCAAGCGTGGCGGCGCGTGGATGAACTCCTACGTCTCGCAGTCCAAGCTGACCGGCTTCAAGCCGGTGGTCGCCAACCACCTGAACATCCCGAAGCCGCCGGCCGGCCAGCCGACCCTGCTGACCTGGGACGAGGTGAACACCACCTTCCACGAATTCGGCCACGCCCTGCACGGCATGTTCTCCAACGTGAAGTATCCGTACTTCTCGGGCACCTCAGTGCCGCGTGACTTTGTCGAGTTCCCCTCGCAGGTCAACGAGATGTGGTCGGACAACCCGGCCATCCTGAAGAACTACGCCAAGCACTACCAGAACGGCTCGGCGATGCCGCAGGCGCTGCTGGACAAAGTGCTGGCCGCGGCCAAGTTCAACCAGGGCTTCGCCACCACCGAGTACCTGGGTGCGGCGATGCTGGACCAGCGCTGGCACCAGATCGGGGCCGACCAGGTGCCGGCCGCCAAGGACGTGATGGCCTTCGAGCGCGCCGCGCTGGAGAAGGACGGCATCTACTACGCGCCGGTTCCGCCGCGCTACAAGACCCCGTACTTCAGCCACATCATGGGCGGCTACTCGGCCGGCTACTACGCCTACATCTGGTCGGAAGTGCTCGACGCCAACACCCAGAAGTGGTTCAAGGACAACGGCGGCCTGAGCCGCAAGAACGGCGACCACTTCCGCGCCACCCTGCTGTCCAAGGGCGGCAGTGTGGATGCCATGCAGCTGTTCCGCGATTTCGCCGGCCACGAGCCGCAGATCGAGCCGCTGCTGGAAAAGCGTGGCCTGACCGGCGCCAGCAACTGATCGCCAGCGCGGTAGCGTGAAACGAAAACCGCCCGGGAGACCGGGCGGTTTTTTGTTGGCCGGGGTCGGATTCCTTTCCGTAGCAAAGGTCTCAAGCGCCATCCACGCATGGCGTGGATGCACCCGAATCAACGCGGCGCGACGTACCCGCCCGGCACGCCTTCCGGCGATAGCACCAGCTGCCACAGCTGCGCGTGCCGGCAGCGGAAGGTGGCCATCGATCCGGCCAGGTAGAAGCGCCACATGCGGCGGAAATGCTCGTCGTAACGCGCATCCAGCCGCGGCCACGCCGCCTCCACGTTGCGTCGCCAGGCCTGCAGGGTCCGGTCGTAGTCGGTGCCGAAATTGTGCCAGTCCTCCAGCACGAAGCGCCCTTCGAACGCTTTGCTGATCTGCACCGCCGACGGCAGCATCGAATTGGGGAAGATGTAGCGCGCGATCCACGGATCGGTGCGATGCCGCGAGATGTTGGTGCCGATGGTATGCAGCAGCAGCAACCCGCGCGGCGACAGGCAGCGCCGGGCCACCTCGAAGAAGCTGGCGTAGTTCTTGTCGCCGACATGCTCGAACATGCCGATCGAGAAGACCGCATCGAACGGCTCATCCAGTTCGCGATAGTCCTGCAGGCGGATCTCGATCGGCAGGCCGGCACACAGTTCGCGCGCGAACTCGGCCTGCTCCTGCGAAATGGTCACGCCGACGCCGCTGACGCCGTAGCGCTCGGCGGCAAACTTCAGCGCCTCGCCCCAACCACAACCGATGTCCAGCACGCGCTGGCCCGGGCGCAGGCCCAGCTTGCGGCAGACCAGGTCCAGCTTGGCTTCCTGTGCGGCGTCCAGATCATCGGCAGTGCGCCAGTAGCCACAGCTGTACACCAGGCGCTGCCCGAGCATGGCCTGATACAGGTCGTTGCCGAGGTCGTAATGGCGGCGGCCGACTTCGTAGCTGCCCTGCCCCGCCTGCAGATTGAACAGGCGCGCCTTCAGCGCATCGGCCACCTCGCGCCAGCCATGTACCCGTTCGTCCAGGTGCGCCTGCATCAGGTGGACAAGGAATTCATCGAGGACGTTGGCGTCCCACCAGCCGTCCATGTAGCTCTCGCCAAGGCCGAGCGAGCCGTGTGCCATGACCCGCGCGAAGAAGCGCGGGTCATGCACCTGGATATCCTGTGGCTGGGTGCCGCCGATGCGGACCCCGGCTTCGTGCAGCAGGCCGGCGACCCGCTCCTGCAACCCTGTATCCACGCCACCTCCTCGACTGCGGTCAACCGCGTGCGAACAACTCCACGTAGTCCTTGGCCACGTGCGGCAACACCACCGCCGCCGGCACATCGGCGGTCTGGGTGCCGTCCGAGTATGGACCCACCTGATACGGCGGGAACACAAAGCGCAGCGCGGTGATCTGCCCCTTGTCATCGGTCAACGGCTGGAACTGGCTGAAGTTGTCGGCCTGCGGACCGGTACCGTCGGCAATCATGCGCGAGGCGTTGCGCAACGATTCCTGCAGCTGGGCCGGGTCCATGTCTTCGCCGCTGAGGCGGGTCGCCACGCGCTCGCGCAGCTGGTCGGCAACAAAGTCACTGATCGCCTTCCAGCCCTTGGTATCGGCCACCAGCTTTTCGGCACTGAGCATCTGCTGCTGCTGCGGCAACCACACGAAACGGGCCACCAGCGGCTCGCCATGGGCGCCACCGGTATAGCGGCTGCCATCGGCACTGACGACCACCAGCTGCGGGGTTTCCAGCAGCTTCTCGAAGCTCAGCGACAGCTCGTAGGGCATTGTCGGCTTGTCGTTGCCAAGCCCGTCCAGCGCCTGCTGCAGGTCGCTGCGTGCGCTGGTGGCGTAGTCCTGCAGCGCGCGCGCCAGGCCCGGATAGCGATCGATGCCCGCCGGGTAGCTGATGCCCACCACTTCGCGTTCGTTGTTCTCAATCACATCGCGCAGGTCCAGCGCCGCTTCCGTGGCTGGTGTTTCGCCCGCTGCGGTGGCGTCGGGTGCAGGTGCCGCGTCGGTCGCCGGTGCCGGCTCGCTCTCACGCTGGCAACCGGCCAACAACAGCACGCCCACCACGCCGGCCAGCACGCTTGCGCGCAATGGCCGGTTGTTTCCAGTCTTCATCGGGATCCCCTGTTCATGTTTGTACATCATCGCCTGCCCTGGCTGAAGCGTGGCCCGCTGGCATTCAGCCGACGAGCAGGTCGTGATACTCCTCGTGCCTTTGCAGGAAGGCCTCGGCGTAGGAACACGCCGGCACCACCTTGTACTTGTGTTCGCGCGCAAAACGCAGTGCAACGCGGGTCAACTCACCGGCGATACCGCGGCCGGCAATCGGCTCGGGCACTTCGGTGTGGGTGATGACCATGCGCTTGCGCTTGATCTGGTAGTCGAGCACCGCCAGCTGTCCTCGCACACGGGCGGTGAAGCGGTGGTTGGCCAGATCGTGTTCGACCTCGTAGGCCAGACCGGGGGGCGTGACCGAAGCCATGGAAATGTCTCCTGCGACGACTGCGTGGATGGTGCGCAGCCGGGCGCCATGATCGTGTGAAGCCTGAACAGGGGCAAGTCCGGCCCATTCACGTCAGTTTTCGACCCTCAAGCTGGAGCGTGCGCGGCCGCTATCGCCTGTGGAGGGCTACGGCCAGGCTGGCATGGCCCTTGCGAACATTGATCAAGCTCACCCCCGCGGAGGCTCCGATGCACCCCAGCGACACCCGTCCCGATACCGACCGCGCCCTGCTGGAGGGCCTGCTGCAACTGGCGGTGGAAGGGCAGACCGAAGACCAGGATTTCCAGCGTATCGGCGAGGAGGTGTTCGCCCGCCTGCTGGATACCTACGGCCAGCAGACCCCGGCCTGACCGGTAGCAGGGCCTGCCCCGGGGGCCGGATCCAGCGGATCTGGCCCCCGCGACCCTCAACCGCCGCCGAGGCGGAAGGTCGGGTTGGAAAGTTCGCGCAGGAAGTGGGTGAAGATGCTGGGCTGCATGGCCAGCATGAAGATCACGCCGAACGCCGCACCGGCCAAATGCGCGCTGTGGTTGATGCGGTCCCCACCGCGCTTGTCCATCCAGATGCTGTAGCCGACGTAGAACGCGGCATAGACAATCGCCGGCGCCGGGATGAAGAACACCAGGATGATCGACCACGGCTTGATCAGGATGAAGGCGAACAGCACCGCCGACACCGCACCGGAAGCACCGAGGCTGAGGTAGTTCGGGTTCTTCTGGTTCTTCAGGTAGCTGGGCAGAATCGAGACCAGCAGCGCTCCGATGTAGAACGCCGGGTAGGTCAGGTAACTGCCGGTCAGCTGCACCATCACGCTCTCGATGAATCCCCCGAAGAAGAACAGGGTGATCATGTTGAAGATCAGGTGCGACCAGTCGGCGTGGATGAAGCCGTAGGTCACCAGCCGGTCGTACTGGCGATGACGGTCGATGGCCGGCGGCCACAGGATCAGCCGGTCGGCCAGCTTGCGGTTGTTGAACGCCATCCACGACAGGATGGCGGTGACGGCGATCAACAGCAGATTGACGGGGGTCATGTCAGGCTCAAGCGCTACGGTAGTTGTCGACCATACGATAGCGTTTCGCGTACCAACCGAAGGCCAACGCCGCAACAAAGGCGAAACCGGCGAAGAAGAACATCAGGAATGCCGCCTCGCTCAGGCCCGTACTTGCGATCTTGTGGGTCACCGCATCGTTGCGCACGGCGGCGTTGGACAGCAGCACCCACAGGTTGCCGATGGTGGTGGTCAGGTTCCAGAAGCTCATCACCACGCCCTTCATGGCCTGCGGTGCCTGGCTGTAGGCGAACTCCAGGCCGGTGGCCGAGACCAGCACCTCGCCGAAGGTCAGCAGCGCGTACGGCAGTATCTGCCAGAAGATCGACATGGCGTTGCCACCGTCCATCACCACCTGGATGCCGCCGACCACGATCCAGGCCAGACCACTGAAGGCGATACCGGCGGTCATGCGGCGCAGTGCGGTGGGCTCGAAGCCGAAACGGCGCAGCGCCGGGTACAGCACCAGGTTGTTGAACGGGATCAGGATCATCACCAGCAGCGGGTTCAGCGCCTGCATCTGGGAGGCGGTGAACCAGCTCGGCATCTGCATCTGCTGGCCCTGCAGCACCCAGGTCGAGGCCTTCTGGTCGAACAGCGAGAAGAACGGCGTGGTCAGGGCGAAGATCACCAGCACGCGCAGCACTGAGCGCACGCCTTCGACCGCTTCGGCCGGGTGCTGGCCACGGGCGCGGTCCAGCTGCAGCCAGGTGCCGCCACCGATACCGGCCAGGATGGCGACCAGCGCCAGACAGAGGCAGATCACGATGCCGAGCGAACCGACCAGGGCGAACGAGGCCACCGCCAGTACCAGGCCAAGCACGGCGAGCACCAGGCCCGGGCGGCCCTGGCCGGCCACGCGCGCGGTCAACGCGGTGCGCACCACGTTGGCGAACGAATGCGGGTCCTTCGGCGGCAGTGGCACCAGCACGTAGCGCTTGCGGCCGAGCCAGAACACGAAGGTGGCAACGAACATCAGGATGCCGGGAATACCGAATGCCCACTGCGGGCCCCAGTTCTTCAGCACCAGCGGGATCAGCAGCGAGGCGAACAGCGAGCCGAAGTTGATGATCCAGTAGAACGCGTCGAACACGATCTTGGCCAGGTGCTTGTTGCTCTGGTCGAACTGATCACCCATGAACGAGGCCACCAGCGGCTTGATGCCACCGGCGCCGAGCGCGATCAGGCCCAGGCCGAGGAAGAAGCCCTCGCGGCTGTTCTCGAACAGCGCCAGGCACAGGTGGCCGGCGCAGTAGACCAGGCTGAACCAGAGGATGGTGTGGTACTTGCCAAAGAACTTGTCGGCCAGCCAGCCCCCGAGCAGCGGGAAGAAATACACGCCGATCATGAAGCTGTGCATGATGTCCTTGGCTTCACCGGCACGGCCTTCCGCAGTGATTTCCTGCAGCAGCAGCGAGGTGATCAGGAACTGCACCAGGATGTTGCGCATCCCGTAGAAGCTGAACCGCTCGCAGGCCTCATTGCCGATGATGTACGGGATCTGGCGCGGCATCTTTCCATGGCCGGCGATGGGGGCGACTGCGTCGTGGCTCATCCTGTAAGGCATTCCTGCAAAGCGAAAGGCGCAAGGTTACCGGAACCCGGGCTTGCGAAGCACGCTGCAGGGCTGCATGACAATGTTGACAATCCATGGCAGGCGGCGCGGGCCATGCCGAAAGTCACGGCACCTCCACGACAAAAGCGTAAACTTATCGTTATGCGCCCCCTCGCCCACGCCCGCCTCCTGCTCAGCTGTCTTGCGCTGCTGCTGGCGTTGCAGGCTCAGGCCAGGCCGCAGGCACAGGCCGCCGCGAGCGGTGACGCCGAGCCCCGGCAGCTGACCGTGGCCGCGCTGGAGCTGCCCAGCCGCGATGACGCGCAATGGAAGCAGCGCCGCGAGCAGGTCGCGCAGCTGTTGACCGAACTGCAGCCCGACGTGATTTCGGTACAGCAGGTACTGCAGCAACAGGGCCGCAACCCAGCGTGCTGGCTGGCCAGCCGGCTGCGCTACAGCTGCGACTTCGTCACTGCCGACCCACCCAGCCAGCCGCTACGGCATGGCAATGCCATGCTGACCCGGCTGCCAGTCAGCGAAGACGGCGTCACCCTGCTGCATCCGCCCGGCATCTTCAGCGCGGCCGGCATGATGCGGCTGAAACTGGGCGAGGCACTGGTCAACGTCTACATCGCACGGCTGCGCCCCGACCCGGACGAGCCCACCGCCCGCCAGCACCAGACCAGCGACCTGATGACCTGGATCGGCGCCACTGCCGAGGGCATGCCCAGCCTGATCGCCGGCGACTTTTCCGCCAACACGGTGGAGCTGGTGCGTAGCACGCCCGGCTTCCAGCCGGCCCGGCGCAATCCCGGTGGCCGCCCCGAGCCTGCGGCCAGTGGCGGCGGCGCCAGTGGCCACGGCCTGGATGTGCTGTTCCAGGTCAAGCACTTCGGTGGCATCCGGCAACAGCCGATCCTGCTGCCGGCCGACGGCGACCTGCCCGGCCTGCGCCTGGGCGTGATGGCCACGCTGCGCCTGCAGGGCGTGCCGGCTACGGCCGAATAGGCAGTGCCGGCAGCCGGCCGGCACTGCTGATGCGGAAAACAAAAAGGCCGGGGTTTCCCCCGGCCCTTTCGTTTCATCCAGTCACCGCAATCAGGCGATCGCTTCCTGGTAACGACGCTCGACTTCGTTCCAGTCGATGACGTTGAAGAACGCGCCAATGTACTCCGGACGGCGGTTCTGGTACTTCAGGTAGTAAGCGTGTTCCCACACGTCCAGGCCGAGGATGGGGGTATTGCCTTCCATCAGCGGGCTGTCCTGGTTGCCGGTGCTCTCGACCACCACCTTCTTGTCCGGGGTCACGCTCAGCCATGCCCAGCCGCTGCCGAAGCGGGTCAGCGCGGCCTTGGTGAAGGCGTCCTTGAACTTGTCGAAGCCGCCCAGGTCCTTGTCGATGGCCTTGGCCACGTCGCCCACCGGGTTGCCGCCGGCATTGGGCGCCATCACGGTCCAGAACAGCGAGTGGTTGGCATGGCCACCACCGTTGTTGCGCACCGGTCCCTGCAGGTTCTCCGGCAACGACTTCAGCTTCTTCACCAGCTCTTCGACCGGCAGGTCAGCGTACTCGGTGCCTTCCAGCGCCGCGTTGACGTTGTTGATGTAGGTCTGGTGATGCTTGGTGTGATGGATTTCCATCGTCGCCGCATCGATGTGCGGTTCCAGCGCGTCGTAGGCGTAGGACAGCTTGGGCAGGGTGTAGGCCATGATGCATCTCCTGATTGCGAGGGCACCCGACGGTGTCGGGCGGTGCGCGGTGAATGATGGGGACAGACCGCAAGATTACCAAGGGGGATGTAAAGGAAATTGCGTCCTGCCGGTGAGCACGACGGCAATTGTTACGCTGCAGTGACGTGCCACCCTCCTCATGCACCGTGCAGCGCGCAGGCGCTACAGTGCCCGCACCACCCTCGCCTGTCCCGCCCCATGCGCAACCCTCGGCTGTTGATCACCGCCATCGCCCTGCTGGTGCTCGGCCTGGTCGTCAACCATTTCATGCAGCGCCCGCCAGCGCCGCAGTTCGCACCCGAGCTGCAGGATACCGCTGCCGCGCGTGCGCCGTCCGCACCCGTGGCCAGCCGTGATGATGGGTTGCCCGCGTTCCTGCCCGCCGAAGCTCGCCAGACCATCGCCCTGATCCAGCGCGGCGGCCCGTTCACGCATCGCCAGGACGGCAGCACCTTCGGCAACCGCGAGCAGCAATTGCCGCAGCGTCCACCCGGCTACTACCGCGAATACACCGTCGACACACCCGGTGCCCGCACGCGCGGCACGCGCCGCATTGTCACCGGCGGCGATCCGCCGGAGGCGTGGTACTACACCGACGACCACTACCAGTCGTTCCGCAGTTTCAACGTACCGGCCCAGGGAGCGCAGTGATGAGCCACGATGATTTCGGCCTTGGCCTGCATGACATCAACAACGCCGGCGTCTACGCCATCGACACCGGCGACATCGGCGCGCTCGCCGCAGCGATGCGCGATGCCGACCTGAAGGTGCTCCGCATCGACCTGGAAGGCGTGGCCGACAAGCGCACCCTGCTGGCGCGGCTGGCAGCGCAGCTGGATTTCCCGGCTGGCTTCGGCGGCAACTGGGATGCGCTGTCGGACAACCTGCGCGACCTGCAGTGGCTGCCGGCCAACGGCTACGCAGTGTTCCTGGCCGACGTGGACGCGCTGCGTGCAGGCGCGCAGAAGGATTTCGACACCCTGCTGGAGGTGATGGACGAGGCCAGCCGTGACTGGGCCGGCCGCGATGTGCCGTTCTGGGTGTTCCTGTCGCAGCGCGCCTGACGGTAGCGCCGGGCATGGGCCCTGCGCTACCGGTAACGAATCGGTAGAGCCACGCCACGCGCGGCTGAGGGTTGACCCGGCATCAGCGCTAGCGGCTGCCGTTATCTTCCTGCAGGTCCTTCTTGAACGGAATGTCCGGCGGCGGCCGCGCCACGGCCGGCTGGTCCTGCATGTTCGGGTTGCTCAGGCCGCAGCCGCCACCAGCCTGCAGGATCGAGATCACGCAGGAGATCCGCGTGCTTGTACCCGGCAACGGAATCTCCATCGACTTGATGCCCTTGCGCACCCACTCGGCCAGCAACGATTCCTGCGGCACCCAGTACTTGTCGAACGAAGTCGGCGTGTAGTCGTAGGGCGGCCGTTTCAGCCAGGTGCCGGACTGGGCGATGCGCTCCTTGCTCCAGCCATCGTTGGCGCCACCGGGTGCGCCGCGCTCGGCATGGCCCTGGCCTTCCTGCCCCGGCACGCGCACGCTGCCATCGGCATTGAACAGACCGTTGCCCTTGCCGGATGTGCTGGCCTGGCTCGCGCCCTTGCTGGCGCCATCCTGGCTGCGGCTCGATGCGCCCCAGTCGTCCCCCTTGGCCGGCGTCGCCCAGTTGCCCGGGTTGGGCGCCGGACGGGCGCCCGCTTGCGCCGGTGTCGTGCTGGAGGCGGACTGGCGCGGGTTGCTGTTCGCCTGCACCGCACTGCCGGCAGCCTCAGGCGCCGACGTTGCCGCGGACGCACTTCCACTGTAAGGCGCGGAGTCTGCCGACGGTGCCGAGGTCACTTCGCGCTCGCGCACCTGCACCTCGCGGCCGGCCGGGGCACGCACGGCCGGTTCGCGACCGGCCACCGTGGCCATCCGCACCTGCGGATCGACCACCGCCTGCACCTCGCGTTCGCGCACCTGCAGATCCTGCTGCGGCACGCGCACCTGCACCTCGGCCGTGCGCAGCGGCTGCGATACCACTGGTGCATCGACGGTACTGACTTCGCGTTCCTGCACCGGAATGTCACGCAATTGCGGTGCCCGCACCGCGATCTGCGGTGCACGCAGGGTGGCCGGGGTGGGCGGGGCCTGCACCGGCTGCACGTCGCGCTCGCGTACCGACGGCGTAACATCGCGCGGCACGATGCTGACCTCGGTGCGCGGCAGGCTGACAGGTGGCACCACGAAATCCGTGCTGGCCTCGGCCACCTCGGTGGCCTGCACCGGTGACGGTGGCGGTGCCGCGGCCGGCGCAGGCTCGGTTACGGCGGGCGGCGATGGCACGCTGGCCGTTGCCGCGAGAGCGGGAGCGGGCGCAGGCGACGATGCAGCCGCAGGGCGCGGCTCAGGCACCGTTGCCGCCCCCGCTTCCTGGCCAGCAGCCACCTGGCCCGGCGGTGCCGCCACTGCTGCTTCGGCACCCGGCTGATCGCCGCCGCCTTCCTGGGTGGCGCGGCCGACAAACGCCACCTGCACGCGCTCGCCCTCGGCGCCCTCTTCTTCCGGCGCGGTGGTGCGGATCACCGCCACCCACAGCAGCAGCAAGAAGAACAGCAGGTGCAGCAGTGCACTGGCCAGCGCGGAGCCCCAGCGCATCCAGCGCTGATCGCGCGGTGCAGCGTCCCAGTCCTGCCAGAACAGACGGCGCAGCGCCTGCCAGGGCGACAATCGCGGCCGTAGACCCGGCGGGCCCGGCAACGGGCGCGGCAGCAGGACCTCGATCACCTCGCGCGCATGGAACGGGCGTGGCAACGGGCCGAGCGAACGCAGCCACAGCGCCCAGCCATACGGCAGGCGCGTGGTCTTCTCGAGGACGGTACCGGGCTGCTGGCGCGCCAGCAGCAGGTCAATGAGTTGCCCGGCCCGGGTCAGAGGCACGCGTCAGCGATCAGGCGGCGTTGCCGCGAGGAATGTACGGAGCGTGGCCACTGTCGTGGTCGGTCGCATCGCGCACCGCAGTCACCCCCGGCACGCGGCCCATCAGAGTCTTCTCGATACCCTGCTTGAGCGTCACGTCGGCCATGCCGCAGCCCTGGCAGCCGCCACCGAAGCGCAGCAGCACCACGCCATCGGCCGACACTTCCTGCACCGCCACCTTCCCGCCATGCGAGGCCAGCTGCGGGTTGATTTCGTTTTCCACCACCCAGTGCACGCGCTCGACCAGCGAGGCGGCATCGCCGGGCGCTTCGCCCTTGATGCGCGGTGCCTTGATGGTCAACTGCTGGGTACCGGCGGTGCCGGCGACGATGTCGATCTCGGCGCCGTCGAGCCAGCCGACGCTGCTGGCATCGACATAGAGGGTGAAGCCGTCGCAGTCCACCGCCCACTCGTCACCGAGCAGATCGGCCGGCTCGGCGAACTCCAGCCGGGCGTCGGCACGCGGGGTACCAGGATCGACCGCGCTGAGGCGCACGCCCATGCCGGGCACGCCCTCGCGTTCGATCAGCTTGCGGAAATGGGTCTGGGCAGTGTCGGAGATCTGGATCATCAGGCTATTCTAGCCAAGTAAGCGTGAGCCGCTCATTCGGTTTATACACCGTCCGGCGCATTGTTCAGTCAACTTGAGGTGGAGATTTCCATGGCCGACCTGATTCCGCTGGCCCAGGCCCGTTGCGTGCCGCGCAAAGGCAGCGACCACAAGCTCGGCGAGGCCCGCCTGGCCGAGCTTCTGCCGCAGATTCCCGGCTGGGAGCTGAGCGAGGGCGGCCAGGCGCTGTCGCGCACCTTCCGCTTCAAGGATTACTACGCCACCATGGCCTTCGTGAACGCGCTGGCCTGGATTGCCCACCGCGAGGACCACCATCCAGACCTCGGCGTGCACTACGACCGTGCGGTCGTGCGCTTTTCCACCCACGACGTGGGCGGCCTGAGCGAGAACGACTTCATCTGCGCGGCAAAGACTTCGGCCCTGACGGAGCAACTGCCATGAATGTACGTTTGCTGAGCCTGTCCCTGATCGCTGTGACCGGCCTGGCCGGCTGTGGCCCGTCCGAGCCGCCGGCGCCGCCGCCGCCGCCGCCGACCGAAGTGGCCGCGGTGAAGACGCCGCCGCCGCAGTACCCGCTTGAACTGGCCTGCTTGGGCGTGGGCGGTACCAGCACCTTCAAGGTGACCATCGGCACCGATGGCAAGCCGAGCGAGATCGCCCTGCTGACCGGCGCCGGCAACCCACAGTTGGACGAACTGGCCAAGACCGCCGTGCAGGGCTGGCAGTTCAACGCCGCCACCCGCAACGGCCAGCCGGTGCCGGCCACCATCCAGGTGCCGGTCAGCTTCAACCCGCCGCAGCCAAAGCCGGACCAGTGCTTCGCGGTGGAAGAGCGCCTGCGTCGCGGCGGCTGATCGCTCGCACCCGACGAGGCCAGCCGACGCCTGCCTCGCCCTCGCCGCCCCGGCCTTGCCCGGGGCGGTTGTCTGTTGACCAGGATCGCGTCGGTACATGCTGCAGATTCCTCCCGAAAACGTCTGGATCGCGCTGGCGGTCACCCTCGCGGCCGGCCTCGCCACTGCCATCGGCAGCCTGCTGGTGTTGTTCTCGCGCCGGCCGAACCCACGCCTGCTCGCATTCGGCCTGGCCTTCGCCGGCGGCGCCATGGTCTACGTGTCGCTGTCGGAGATCCTCAACAAGTCCATTGCATCGTTCGCGCTGGCCTATGGCGAGCGCACCGGCTTCAGCTACGGCACCCTGGCGTTCCTGCTGGGCGTGATCGTGATCGTGCTGATCGACCATTTCATCCCCAACCCGCACGACAGCCTGGACAAGCAGGACCCCGCGTTCCGCGACAACAGCCGCGAATACCTGAAGCGGGTCGCGCTGCTGACCTCGGTCGCGATCACAGCGCACAACTTCCCCGAAGGCCTGGCGACCTTCTTCGCCACGCTGGAAAGCCCGTCGGTGGGCATGCCGCTGGCCTTCGCCATCGCCATCCACAACATTCCCGAGGGCATCGCGATTGCGGTGCCGGTGTACTTCGCCACCCAGAACAAGTTCTATGCGTTCAGCGCCAGCCTGCTGTCCGGCCTGGCCGAGCCGGTGGGCGCGGCGCTCGGCTACTGGCTGCTGTCCGACTCGCTGTCGCACGCCACGTTCGGCTGGGTGTTCGGGCTCATTGCCGGCGTGATGGTGTTCCTGGCGCTGGATGAACTGCTGCCGGCCGCCAAGCGCTATGCCAAGGGCCACGAAACCGTGTACGGCCTGGTCGCCGGCATGGGCACGCTGGCGATCAGCCTGGTGCTGTTCAAGTGGTGAGGGGCTTGCGGCCAACGGGCTGAGGCCCCTCGCGGCTGGTACGTCCCGCAGTATCGAGAAGTCACGGGTGGGTCGGCTTGCAGGGGGGGCGCCGTGAATCCATCCATGGAGGCTTGGCCGCCGCTTCCATGCGGCGGCCCCCCTGCAAGCCGACCCCGCCCGTGACCCGTCAATTTTCCGTGCGTGCCAGCCGCGCGATGAAAGAATGAGAATGCAAAGCCCGCGCTGCGCGCGTGAGTCGAGCGTGGCTCGCCTCTACCCGGGCCGCCGCGCGGCACGGGTCTGCTTTTCTTTTGATGTTCCGTGGCTGACGCGCACGCGATCTGTCGAAGGTCGGTCCGGATGGGTTGGCGGGGGTGTCCGCGGCAAGGATGCCGCGGCCAAGCCCCCATGGATGGGTTCACGGCGTCCCCCGCCAACCCATCCGGACCGACCAAAACCGGAATCCCGCTTTGGACGCCAGCCGCGAGGGGGCTGCGCCCGGTGGCCAGCAGCCCCGCAGGGGCTACTTCAGCCGGTCCAGCGCCTCGACCAGCTCATCGGCCAGCGGCGCGTTCAACACATACGGGGTCTTGCCTGCATCCAGCGCGAACTCCAGCGAAGCCGCGTGCAGGAACAGTCGTTTCAGCCCGATCTGCTCACGAAGCCGCTTGTTGACCGCCGGATCGCCGTATTTGTCGTCACCGGCCACCGGATGCCCCAAGTGCTGGGCGTGCACACGGATCTGGTGCGTACGGCCGGTCTCGATGCGTACTTCGCAGTACGAATGACCGCCGCGGCGCTCCAGCACCCGGAAGTGGCTGATCGATTCCTTGCCGATGGCATTGACCTGCACATGGCGCTCGCCGCCCTGCCGCAGGCCGACATGCAGCGGCGCGTCGACCGTCATCACACCATCGGGCATGCGCCCGGCCAGCAGGGTCAGGTAGCGCTTGCGAATGCCGGCACCGTGGTCCTCACGCAGCAGGGCCTGCAGCTCGCTCAGGGCCGAGCGCTTCTTGGCCACGATCAGCAGGCCCGAGGTGTCGCGATCCAATCGGTGCACCAGCTCCAGCGTCTGCCCCGGGCGCAACGCGCGCAGGGTCTCGATGGCGCCAAAACTGATACCGCTGCCACCGTGGCTGGCAACGCCGGAGGGCTTGTTCAGCGCCAACAGGCGGGCATCCTCGAAGACGATGGCCTGCTCCAGGCGGCGCATGAACGCCTCTGGCGGGCCGGCCTTGTCTCCCTCCTCGCTGAGACGCACCGGCGGCACGCGCACCTCATCGCCCGCCTCCAGCTTGCGCTCGGCCTTGGCTCGGCCGCCGTTCACCCGCACCTGGCCGCTGCGCACCAGCTTGTAGACCAGGCTGCGCGGCGCCCCCTTCAGCTGGCCGAGCAGGAAGTTGTCCAAGCGCTGGCCGGCGCGGTCGGCGGGAACGGTGATCATGCGCACGGAAGGCTTGTCGCCAGCGGCTTTGGTGGGGTCTTGGGCGGTCATCAGGCTGTTTATTCTGTTACACTCGGGGGGCGAGATAAGGGATTGATTTCGTTGGAAGTTACTCAGGGCCAGAAGCCCAGCTTCCGACGAATCCGGCACAGTGCGCGACCACCGCCCGCGGGGCGGCCATGTTAGCGGCTCACCGGCCTTCCCGGCCATCGCCGGATGCCTGACACGCAACCGTGCTGAACATGTCCCGCGTGGCGCTCCAGCCTGGCTGACAGCTGCCTGCGGCCCTGCAACACCCAAAACCCATAAGAGTGAAGCGCTCCCGCGGCCTGCCGTGGTGTCGTAGCGCTGGAAACCCAAGCTGCCCTCCCCGCGCTTGCGCGAATGGGCGGCGAGCCGTGTCCAGAGGCGAAACCCCATGGCGTTCCGCGCGGTAGCCGCTTGCGAGGAACGCAACAATGAAGCGAATGCTGATCAACGCCACGCAGGCTGAAGAGCTGCGTGTTGCCATCGTGGATGGCCAGTCGTTGTATGACATCGACATCGAACAGCCGTCGAAGGAACAGAAGAAGTCCAACATCTACAAGGGCCGGATCTTCCGCATCGAGCCCTCGCTGGAAGCAGCCTTCGTCGAATACGGGGGTGGCCGCCATGGCTTCCTGCCGCTGAAGGAAATCTCCCGCGACTACTTCCAGGCTGGCGTCGACCACAACAAGGCCGGCATCCGCGAACTGCTGAAGGAAGGCCAGGAGATCGTCGTCCAGGTCGACAAGGAAGAGCGTGGCAACAAGGGCGCTGCCCTGACCACGTTCATCTCGCTGGCCGGCCGCTACATGGTGCTGATGCCGAACTCGCCCAGCGCCGGTGGCGTGTCCCGTCGCATCGAAGGCGAAGACCGTGCCGCCCTGAAGGACGCACTGGACAAGCTGAACATTCCCGACGACATGGGCGTGATCATCCGTACCGCCGGCGTCGGCCGCGATGCGGAAGAGCTGCAGTGGGATCTGGACTACCTGCTCAACGTCTGGCGCGCGATCGCCGACGCCGCGCTGAGCAAGCCGGCCCCGTTCCTGATCTACCAGGAATCGCGCCTGATCGTGCGCGCCCTGCGTGACTACCTGCGGGCCGACATCGGCGAGATCCTGGTGGACACCGAGGAGATGTACGAGCACGCCCGCGAGTTCATGCAGCAGGTGATGCCGCAGACCCTGCGCAAGCTCAAGCATTACAAGGACGACATCCCGCTGTTCAACCGCTTCCAGATCGAGTCGCAGATCGAAGGCGCCTACGAGCGCAATGTGCGCCTGCCGTCGGGCGGCTCGATCGTGGTCGACCAGACTGAAGCACTGACCGCTGTCGACGTGAACTCCTCCCGCGCCACCAAGGGCAGCGACATCGAGGACACCGCGTTCCAGACCAACCTGGAAGCGGCCGAGGAAGTGGCCCGCCAGCTGCGCCTGCGCGACCTCGGCGGGCTGGTGGTGATCGACTTCATCGACATGGCCTCCAACAAGCACCAGCGCGAAGTCGAGAACCGCCTCGCCAATGCGCTGAAGTACGACCGTGCACGCGTGCAGGTCGGCCGCATCTCGCGCTTCGGCCTGCTGGAAATGAGCCGCCAGCGCCTGCGCCCGAGCCTGGGCGAATCCAGCCAGATCGTCTGCCCGCGCTGCGACGGCCACGGCCGCATGCGCAGCGTTGAATCGCTGTCGCTGTCGATCATCCGCGTCGCCGAAGAGCATGCGATGAAGGAGAACACCGGGCAGGTGCTGGTGCAGGCCCCGGTGGAGATCGCCAATTACCTGCTGAACGAGAAGCGCAGCGCCCTGCGCGAGATCGAACAGCGCCACGAAGCGCCGATCGTGATCGTCGCCGACGAGCAGCTGCACACCCCGCACTACACCGTGACCCGCCTGCGCGAGAACGAGCTGGGTGAAGAGAGCAGCAAGCCCAGCTACCAGCGCGGTACTCCTCGCAAGCTGCCGGTGCATGCCCTGACCAAGGGCCAGCTGAACATCCCGCCGCCGGCAGTGACCCAGGTCAAGCACACCTCCCCCGCCCCGGTACGTGAGGAAGTGGAGCCGGCTGCGGCCGCTCCGGCCCCGGTCGTGGCAGCGCCTGTTGCGCCGGCCCCGGCGGGCGGCGTGATCGGTTGGCTCAAGCGCGTGTTCGGTGGCGAACCGGCCCCCGCGCCGGCGCCGGCCGCCCCGGCAGCCCGCCAGCAGCAGGACGGCGGCCGCAAGGATCGCAGCAAGGATCGCAACAAGGACCGCAAGGACCGTCGCGACGAAAATCGTGGCAACGGCGGCAGTGGCAACGCGCAGCAGCAGAAGGATGGCGGCAACCGCAAGGATCGCGGCGAGCAGCGCAGCAAGGACGGCCGCAACGGCAACAATGGCAACGCCCAGCAGCAGCCGCAGCAGGGCAAGCAGAAGGAGCCGCAGCAGCAGAACAAGCCGCGCAACGAGCAGCAGGGCCAGAACCAGAACCCGCAGCAGCCGAAGCTGAAGCAGCCGAAGCAGCCGCGTCCGCAGCAGCAGGACGGCGACAAGCCGGCCGAGAAGTCGCAGCGCAACGCCGCTGAGGCCCCCGCTGAAGTCGTGACCGCAGCGGCAGCTGTGGCCGCTACGGCCGTCGCCGCCAATGGGGTTACCGCGCAGGAAGCGACCGCTCCGGTGGCTCCGGTGGCCGCCGCTCCAGCTGAAGCCGTCGCACCGGTCGACTCCGCTGCCAGCGCTGCCCGCGACGCCGAAGTGGGTGCGGTTGTCGGCGAAGAGGCTGCAATCGACGCCAATGGCGAGCAGGCAGGCGAAGGCGCAACCCGGCGTCGCCGCGGCCGTCGCGGTGGCCGTCGCCGTCGCCGCGGTGGCGCCGAGAACGCGGCAGGCAGCGACGTGCTGGGCGATGACCAGGACGACGGTGACGAAGGCGACGATGCCGACAACGCAGAACCGACGGTCGATACCGCAGCGCAGGCCGCACCGCTCGCCGCTGCGCAGCCGGCCCGTTCGCAGCCGGAATTCGACTTCGATGATGAAGCCGAGCCGGCCGTTGCCGAAACCGCCAAGCCGGTCCGCACCGCTGCTGCCGTTGTCGCCGCGCCGGTCGCGGTGGTGAGCAGCGCCGTGGTTGAAGCCGCTGCGCCGGCGGTTGCCGAAACGTCGGTCCCGGCCGAGCTCGCAACCAAGGCCGAAACGGTGTCGTCGCCGGTGCAGACCAGCATGCTCGATGCCATCGACGCCGCGACCCCGGCACAGCCGGTGGCCGCTGTCGCCCCGGCGGTGGACGCCAAGCCGGTGGTCGAAGCCACTGTTCCGGTGATCGAAGCCGCGCCAGTGGTGGTTGAGGCCAAGCCGGTGGTGGTTGAAGCTGCTCCGGCGGTCGAAACCAGGCCGGTCGTGGAATCGAAGCAGGACGTGGTTGAAGCCGCGCCGGTCGTCGAAGAGAAGGCGGCTGCCGTTGAGGCGGCCCCGATCCTGGAATCGAAGCCGGTGGCAGTTGAAGCTCCCGTGGCGGCCGAGGCCCATACGGCTGTCGAGACCGCGCCGGTCGCCGAGCAGCCGGTGGCTCCGGTGGCGGTGGAAGCCGCGCCGGTCGCCGAAGCCGCGTTGACGTCGTCGATCGACCCGGTGGCCGATGGTCATGCTGACGCCGCCGCCCAGGCAGCGGAAGCCCAGGCCAAGGCGGACGACGAAGACGCCAGCAAGCGCACGCCGCCGACTGTCTGATCGTCTTCGGACGCGCGACAACGAAACGGCGGGGATCGATGATCCCCGCCGTTTTTGTTTGTGCCATGCCGTGGTGGCTGCCGACCTTGGTCGGCGCCGTTGTTCGTGCCAACCAAGGTTGGCACCTACGCAGCAGGTGTGCTCAAGGCTTCGGGCCGAACTGCAGCCGGGTCCAGACGCCGTAGTGATCGGACGCCCAGCGACCGCTGGTGTCAGGCTGGTCAAACAGGATCCTTGCTTCGCGCGCGACCATCGCATCCTGCTGGAAGAAGATGTGGTCGATCCGCAGCGGTGCCTGGTAGTAGTGCCGGTTCAACGTACTGACCCCGGCCAGGTCGGTGTTCACGTGCACGCTGCCGTAGCTGTCGCCGTAGTGGCTGCGCAGCTCGCTCAGGTCACCGGCATCCACCAGCGCATTGAAGTCGCCTGCGATCACTACCGCTGCGCCCGCCGACGTCGCGCTGATGAAGCGCAGCAGATCCTCCACCTGGGTGCGGCGGATGCGCTGGCCATTCTCGTCGCTGCGCTCGTTCAGATGCGTGGCATACACGTTCACCGGACGGCCGTCGACATCGATACGCAGATAGGCCACCGTGCGGTAGTCATCCAGCGGCTGCAGCAGGTGTTCGCCGCGGGCCAGGATCGGCCGGCGGGTCAGCAGTGCATTGCCATAGCGCTTGGGCGCGCCAACCGGATCGGTGGACACGAACACATACTGATAGCCGAGCTGTCTGGCCAGCCACTGCGCCTGGTTGCGCACGTCGCGGCGCTGGATCACCTCCTGCAGCGCCACCGCATCGGGTTGCAGGCGCTTGAGTTCTGCCAGGATGGTGCGGCGACGGCTCGGCCAGTCTTCGCGATCATGGTGCAGGTTGAAGGTGACCATGCTCATGCCAGGTGCGCTGGCCGCGTCGGCCGCAGCCACTACGGTAGCCGGCGTGTCCGCCCATACCCACCCCGGCAATGCCAGCGCAAGCGCCAGTCCCAGGGCGCGCACCGACGTGCGCACCCCCGCCCCCCGATGCTTCATCGTTACTGTCCTTTGCGTTCGGCGCGGCGCACCGCGCTCGGCACATCGATCTCGACCCGCGCCGGCAGCTGGTGCACGTGCAGCTCCTTGTTGACCCACTCGGCCGCTTCGCCGTTGATGGTCGCGCCGCCCGGATCACCGGCGTACGGCCACGGCAGCACCACGCCACCGGCCGGCGGCACCAAGCCGGGCTGCACGTCCAGCACCAGCTGCTTGTCACTGCGCTGCAGCCGGTAGTTCAGCTGGCCCTGCGGCGTTCGCAGCCCCTGCACGGCCACGCCGTCACCCTGCAGCCAGGTGCTGGGCACACCGGCGGCCAGCACCAGCGCATCGTCGCTGTCGCGGTGATAGGCGAACATGTCCAGTGCCGAACGCACGAAGTCCGAGGCGACCCAGGCATGCGGCAGGTCGCCGACGAAGAACGGCTTGCGCGGCGTGCGCGAGACCACTTCGGCCCACTGGTTCCAGGCCTGCGGCGCGCGGTCCTTGAAGAAGAATTCGGTGGCCTGCCAGGCCCGGTCACGCCAGCCCAGGCGCACGAACGCGGCCACGTTGCGCCACTCGTACGGGGTGTAGTCCTTCCACTCACGCTTGCCATCGCGGCGGGCCACGAACTCCTTCCAGTAGCGCTCGAAGGTCGCATCCAGCGCCTGTTGCGGCAGGCGATCCTGCTCACCGCCCGGCGCCAGTGCGATGGTGGTCGAGGTCGCGTCGAAGTCGCCCAGCTCGGCCGAACCGGGCAGGTAGTCGATCTTGTGCTGCTGCATCGCCGACAGCAGCGACGCCTGCAGGTCATCGCGGAACTGGTCACGCGACTCGGCGATCTGCATCGCCTCGACCTTGCCCAGCTGCGCTGCCAGCAGGGCGGCGTCCTTGTAGCCACGCAGCGCCCAGAAGTTGTCCCAGTACGAATGCATCGGCTTGGCCGAATAGCCTTCGTGGCTGATCGAGGCCGGCATCATGCCGTAGAAGGCCGGATTGCGCGCGCGATTCTCCTCGGTACGCTCGCTGGCCCGCAGCTGCTCCATGTAGCTATAGGCGCCCTGCACGTGCGGCCACATCAGCTCGACGAAGGTGCTGTCACCGGTGTAACGCCCGTACTCGGCGATGCTGTAGATCAGCTCGCCGTGGCTGTCGTTCTCCGGCACCGGGTCGCTGCCGCGCGCATCGACGCAGCACGGCACCTTGCCGTTCTCGAACTGGAACGGCGCATACCAGTTGATGTAGTCACGCACCGCATCGCTGCGGCCCATGCGAAGCAGGCCTTCGGAGATCATCGCGCCATCGCGGATCCAGCTGCGCGCATACGAACGCGTGCCCGGCTGCAGGCGCGGACCGACCCGCGAAATCAGCATGTGCGCGACGGCGGTGCGCAGGGTATCGACCAATGCCTGGCCGGCCGCCGGCACCTGCAGCGAGACCACGCCCAGCTTCTGCCGCCATTGCTCGGCCACCTGCGCCTGCGCCTTGGCCACATCCAGCGACTGGGGCGCCCACCCACCGGTCTGCGGCAGCACCACCGCCACTTCCCGGCTCTGTCCCGGCTCCAGCTTGATCGTGTACAGCAGCGCACCGGAGGCCATGCCGGTGCTGTCCTTCACCGCGGTGGTGGCCGGGTACTTGCCCTCCGCCAGATGCATCACGTCGAGCTTGCCGTCGAACGTGCTGGCAAAGCGTGCGTCGGGCACCTGCAACGGATACACGCGCGGCTCGCCGTTGATCCGCACCAGCTGATCGCCGACATCCAGCGCATCGATGCGGCTGAAGCCACCGACGGTGTTGAGGAACTGCGTGGGCGGATTGACCTGCCACGGCCGGATCGCCAGTGCCAGCGTGTATTCGTGCGCCACCTTGTCCGGGTTGCTCAACCGGTAACGGCCGATCAGCTGCGCACGGTCCGGGGTGCCCTGCACGAAGCTGGTCACCGCCAGCCCGGCCTTTTCATGCACCCAATCGACATTGGCAATGGGCAGGTAATGGTCCTGCAGAGACTGGGTGATGGCGACCTTGGACCAGTCCAGCAGCTTGCCATCGAGGCGGATGAACGGCTCGATGCTGAAGCTGCCCTTGGCCGGTTCCAGTGCGCCGTCTTCGCTGATCAGTGCCTGCTCCTGCCCGCCGTCGAGGCCGAGCAGCGTCCAGTAGGGCTGTTCGCCCACATAGGCGCGTGGCAACGATCCGCGCGGCAGATCGGCGGCCACCGAGGACAGGAAGGCATTGGGCGTGGCGGCAAACGCCAGCGGCTTCAGTGCGATGTCCCGGATGCCGTATCTCCAGTTCGGGCCATCCTGCAGATCGAAGCGCACGTAGCGCGCATCGGTATCCGGCAGCGCCAGCCAGTCACGGCCACCGGCACCGCTGGTCACTTCGCGCACCGTGCGCCAGTCGCGGCCATCTTCCGAGGTGCGCACGGTATAGCGGCGCGCTTCCAGGTTCGGCAGCCAGTCGATCACCGCACCGCCGATCTCGCGGCTCTTGTGCAGGTCCAGGCTGATGGTCTGCTGCTTGACCCCGCCGCTGATCCAGAACGTATCGCTCTTGCCGTCGATCATGCGGTCCTGCAGCGCGGTGGCGGTATCGGCGATCACCGACGGCACCAGCGCCGAATCGTCCTGCGGGGGCAGGCCCTGCAGGGTCAGCTTGTCGAAGCACACCGTGCCGCGGCCGCCGACCTTGCTGTAGAGGGTAAATTCGACGGCGGCGCTGCGCGCCATCTCCTTCTCGGACGACGGACCCCACGCCTTGTCGATCTGGCGACGGCGGTACTCGACCGGCGTCCACGCCTTCGGGAAGCTGTAGCCTGGGCGGTTGACCCACCAGACGTTGTCGCCGCTGGCGTCGATCAGCTTGAACTGCAGGTCGTTGGCCGGCGAATCACCGCGCAGCTGGAAGCCAAAGCGGTAATTGAGCGGGTATTCGATGTTCAGCGCACGGCGGATGCCGACGTAGCCGGAGACCTCGTGGAAGTCGTAGTCCAGGCACAGCGCGCGGCCACCGCCGGCGCCACTGACCGGCCGCAGCGAACCGCTGACCTGGTCGGACAGCACCAGCTTCCAGGCACCGATATCATCGAAATCGTCCAGCACCTTTGGTGCCGGCAGCGCCGGGGGTGCGGCGATCGCCAGGGAAGTCCACAACAGGCCCAGTCCAACGGCGATCACTCGCTTCATCCCTTGACGCTCCCCAGCAACAGACCTTGGATGTAGTACCGCTGCAGCACCAGGAACAGCGCCAGCACCGGGACCACGGTGACCACCGCGCCAGCCATCATCATTTCCACGTCCATGATGTGCTCGCGCGAGAGGGTGGCCAGCGCCACCGGCAAAGTGTAGTGCTCCTGGTCGGTCAACACGATCAACGGCCACATGAAATCGTTCCACGCACCCATGAAGGTGAAGATCGCCAGGGTCACCAGCACCGGCTTGAGCATCGGCAGCACGATCTGGAAGAAGATGCGCAGCTCCCCTGCCCCGTCGATGCGCGCCGCTTCCAGCAGTTCGTCCGGAATCGAGCGTGCGTACTGGCGCACCAGGAAGATGCCGAAGACGCTGGCCAGTGCCGGCACGATCACGCCGCCGAAGCTGTTGACCAGGCCCAGCTGCTTCATCAGCAGGAACAGCGGCAGCATCGCCACCTGCGCCGGAATCACCAGCGCCGCCATCAGCACCTGGAACAGGCGCTCGCGGCCGACGAAGTTGAGCTTGGCGAACGCATAGCCGGCCATGGTGTTGAGCAGCAGCGAACCGACCGTAATGCCCAGCGACACCAGCAGGCTGTTGGCGAAGTTGCCGCCCATGCCGGTGCGCGCGAACAACTCATGGTAGTTGTGCGTGGTGATGCTCGAAGGCAGCAGCGGCGGCGGAAAATGGCTGGCCTCGCCCTGCGGCATGAACGAGACCGACACCATCCACAGCAGCGGCGCAAGGCTGACCAGGGCCAGTACCAGCAACGCGCCATTGATCATCCACGGGTACCAGCGCGACTGGCCGATTTCACGACTCATACCAACTGCCTCTTGCGGCCGAAACGCAGCATCACGGTGGTCACCGCCAGGATGATCAGGAACAGCAGGAACGCCACCGCCGAGGCGCGTCCCAGGTTCCACCACTTGAAGCCTTCCTCGAACATGAAATACAGCACGCTGACGGTGCTCTGCAGTGGGTCGCCGCGGGTCATCACGTAGGGCTCGGCGAACAGCTGGAAGTAGCCGGACACGGTAATCACTCCGACCACCAGCAGCACCGGGCCGAGCATCGGCAGGGTGATGTGCAGGAACTGCTTCCAGCGCGAGGCGCCGTCGATGCGCGCGGCCTCGTACAGGTCATGCGGGATCGCCTGCAGGCCGGCCAGGAAGATCACCATGTTGTAGCCGAAGTTCTTCCACACCGCGAACAGCATGATGGTCGGCATCGCCCAGTTGGGATCACCCAGCCAGTCGATCGGGCTGATGCCCAGATGGCCCAGCCCGTAGTTCACCAAGCCGTAGCTGGTATGGAACAGGTAGCGCCAGATCACCGCCACCGCCACCAGCGTGGTCACCACCGGCGCGAACAGCGCAGTGCGGAACAGCGCCTTGAAGCGTGCGGCCGGTGCGTTGAGCAGCATCGCCGCGCCCAGCGACACGCCGATCGACAACGGCACGCCGATCAGCACGAAGTACGTGGTATTCCACAGCGACTTCCAGAACATCGGCGTCTGCAGCAGGTCGATGTAATTGCCCAGTCCGACGAAACGCAGGTTACTGCTGTCGGCCAGCGCATACAGGTCGAAATCGGTCACGCTCAGCGCCAGCGCCGAGGCCACCGGCAGGCCGAAGAACACGCCCAGCACGATCAGCGAGGGGCCAGCGAAGATCCAGCCAGCAAGCGAAGTACATTTCATTGCGCGCTCCCGGCGGCGACGGCACTGCTTGATTGCGGCGACGGCACGCGCTGCTGCAGGCGTTGTTGTTCATGCATCCAGCGGCGCTTGGCCAGCACCTTGTCCACGCGCTGGTCCAGCTCGTCCACGGCCTTATCCTGCGGCAGGCCACCGCGCACCACCTTCTCGGTCACGATGCGCATTTCCTGCACGATGCGCTCCCATTCGAGCACCTTCGGGGTCGGCTTGACCCGCTCCAGCTGGTCACGGAAGGCAGTCGCCAGCGGATCATTGGCCAGCGACGGCGCGCTCCAGGTGCTGCGGCGCGGCGGCAGGTCGCCGATGATCGAATGGAAACGCGCCTGGATCGCTGGCCGCGACAGGAACTCGATCAGCTTCCACGACGCTTCCTTCTGCTGTGACTTGCGGAAGATCACCAGGCTGGTGCCGCCGGCGATGCCTGCGCCCGGGCCATCCGGACCAGGCAGCGCCGCGGTACCCCACTGCCCTTCAAGTTCCTTCGGTTGCAGCTTCTTGAACTCGCGGATGTTCCAGGGGCCGGAGATGTAGAACACGTTGAAGCCGCGGAAGAACTCATCCCAGACATTGGAGATCTGCGTCTCGGACATCTTCGGTGCCCAGCCCTGCTCGAACATGTTGGCGTAGAACGCCAGCGTGCGGCGGAAGCCGGGGCTGCTGAAGTTGCCGCGGGTGTCGTCGTCGCGCAGCAGCGGGTCGGGCTGCTGCAGCGCCAGCGACAGCTGTTGCTCGAATTCGTTGATCGGCATCAGTACCGCGTAACGATTCGGACCCTGCATGCGCTTGATCGCCGCCATCTGGTCGTCCCACTCCTGCCAGGTACGCGGCGGGTGGTCGTAGCCGGCCTTGGCCAGCAGGTCCTTGCGGTAGTAGATCAGGCGCGTATCGACGTACCACGGCACGCCGACCAGCTCACCGTGGATCACGTTGGTGTCCCAGATGCCCTGGAAATAGTCCTTCGGATCGACCACCGGCGAATGATCGACGAACGGCTGCAGCGACGTCAGCGCATCGAGCTCGGCGAACTCCGGCACCCAGGTATTGCCGAGCTGGCAGACATCCGGCAGGCCGTCGGCGGCGAACGCGGTCAGCAGCTTCTCGTGCGCGGCGGTCCACGGAATGTTCTGCACGTCCACCTTGATGCCGGGGTTCTCGGCTTCGAACTCGTGGATCAGCTCGCTGACCACCTCGGCTTCGCGGCCCATCGCCCAGAAACGCACGGTGGTGGTACCCGGCTCGGTGCGCGCGCAGCCAGCCACGGCCAAAGCGGCCAGGGCAGGCAGCGCCCAGCGGCGCAGGCGATCGATCCAGTTCGGCACCGGGTTACTTCCCCTGCCCTGTGTTGCGGTTGGCATTGTTCTTCTGTTCCTGCGCGGCAGCCGCGCGTGATTCGGCGATACCCACCGCGCGTGCTGCCGCGGCCTTCTCATCCTTCTGCAGTTCCAGCGGCTGGAACGACCCTTCCGGTGCCAGCCAGCCGCCACTGAACCCGGCCCGCTCCAGGCCCTTGCGGATATACGGGTTCTTCTTCATCACTTCCCACACGAAATCATCGCGGTAGTTGGCGATCATGGTCAGGATCGGGCCCTGGTCGATGGCGATGTAATCGCTGGCGACCCAGCCACGATCCGGGATGACGCGGCCGGTCTTGATCGGGATGTCGTAGTTGAAGCTGGGGTTGAACGAATCCAGGAAGCCGTAGCTGGAATAGATGTAGTCGCCGTAGCGCTTGTGCATCTCCAGCGTGGCCGGGATGACCTGCTCCGGTGCGAACACCACCGAGGCGATCGCGGCGGTCGGCGCGATCGTGCCGTCATCGAAGTTCTCGCGCAGGCCGGCGCCGCGCGAAGAGTAATGGCGGAACTGCCGCTGCTCGCCGCGATATTCCTGCGTGGTGTTCTGCGGCCCATCGCTGGCGGTCAGGCCCCAGACGTTCTCGCCGTAGTCCTTCCACTGCATCGGGTTGGCGATGGCGTACTCGCGCTGGGCCAGCGCAGCCGAACGGCTGTTGAGGAAATAGGTGCTGCCGCGTTCGCGCATGTACGCGTCCTGGATATCGCGGAAGTCGATCCAGACATGGCTGTACTGGTGGCCGAACAGCGGGCCAAAGGACAGGTATTCCTGGCCCTGGTAGACCCCCCAGTCGTTGTCGTAGGTGCGCGTCCACACCGTCCACGCGTCCGGGCTGACCGGGTGCGTGGGCGAACCCAGGGCGAGGATGTAGACCATCATCGCCTCGTTGTAGCCCATCCAGTCGTGGTCGATGAAGCCGCTCTCCGGGAACCAGCCCATCGAGATCAGCGGCGCGCGCTGCTGCAGCCACGGCCAGTCGACCTTCTTGTACAGGGTGTCGGCGATCTGGCGGATTTCCTTCTCGCGCGGATCGTCACCGTCGTAGTACGACTGCGCGAACAGCACGCCCATCATCAGCAGTGCGGTATCCACCGAGGACAGTTCGACCCAGCTGTCGTAGCGACGGCCTTCCTGCATGTCCAGGAAATGGTAGTAGAAGCCCTTGTAGCCCGCCTTGCCGGTGCGCTGCGGGCCCATCGGCACGTCGCGGAAGAATTTCAGCGTGGTCAGGGTCCGGTCGATCGCCTGGTTGCGGCTGACCCAGCCGTTCTCGATGCCGATCGGATAGGCGGTCAGCGCGAAGCCGACCGAGGCGATGCTGGCAAACGGCCGCGATGGGTAGCGGTCCGGGGTCAGCCCGTTGACCTCGTTGGTGGTGTCCCAGAAGAACTGGAAAGTGCGGCGCTCGATGTCATCGAACAGCGGTGGCAGTTCCGGCTTCATCGGTCGCGGCGGCGCATCGGCCTCGATCAGGATCACCGGCGGGCGCGGCTTGGCCGGCTCCTGCTGGGCCGGCTGGCAGGCGGCCACCGCCAGGCTCAGCGCTGCGGCGGACAACAGATGGCGTGCCTGCATGGCGCGGTTCCTCCGGTGGTCTGATCGATGGGAAAGCATACCGTCCAATGATCTGAAATCGTTTACAAGGTGTGTGCATAAAAAAACCACGGGAAACGTGGCCTGACACCGCGATCATTGCCCACGCCGCTGCCCCCTGGCCGGCAGCGGCGTGGGCAATGGACCGGCACGTGGCCGGCCATTGCCATGGATCCATTCTGCCGACGCCGCCGGCGGACCGGCGGCATCGGATCGTGCAACTACATCCGGGCTTAGAAGCGGAAGCCCACTTCAGCCTTGATCTGACGCGGCGTACCGATGATTTCGCCGGTCTCGTTGTAGCTGGCCTGCAGCTTGCCGTTGGTCTTGACGTAGTTGTAGGTCGAGAAGTTGTCGAAGTTGAAGACGTTGATGATGTCGATACGCGCATACAGCTCGGTATCGCCCGGCATCTTGAAGGTCTTCGTCGCCTGCAGGTCGACCGAGCGGTAGCCGAAGATCTTGCCACCCACCAGGAACTTGCCGGTGGCGTTGGGCACGGCGGCCTGCGGGGTCGGCAGGGTGTAGCCGCTGGCCTGCATCACCGGGTACCAGTCATTGACGGCGGTCGGCGTGGCCAGGGTGATCTTGCCGCCGAAGGTGATGCCCCAGAAGCCCGCGTACGAACCGGTCATCACCAGGCGGTGACGCGGCGCGCCGTTGGAACGGATGGTCGGGTAGTCACCGATCAGGCCGCGGTCAAAGGCGTACTTCTCGTTGATGTCGCGGTTGTGGCGCGCGGTGGTCCAGGTGTAGGCGATCGAGGTGCCCCAGCCGCTTTCCTTGGTGAACGGCTTCTGCGCCGACAGCAGCACCTGCGTGGCGCGAGTCTTGATGCCCTGCTGGCCGATGATCAGGCTGCCGAAGCCCGGCACGTTGCAGCTCCAGGCCTGGCTCAGGCCCGGGTCGGTACCGCCGCACAGGCGCGGGTCATCGAAGAACTGGCCGGTCGGGTAACGGTTGCCCAGGGTGAAGGCGAAGCCGTCGTAGCTCAGGGTGCGGGCGATGGTGGCGTCGGTGAGCCAGTCACCGATCTGGTTGCTCATGCCCAGGCTGAACTGATCCGAGTACGGTGCCTTCAGCTTGTTGTTCAACAGGTCCACTTCCAGGCCGGCATTGCTGGTCGCGCCAACCAGTGCCTGCAGGTTGCCGATGCCGTTGAGCAGGTTCGGGTTCCAGTCATAGCAGGCGGCCTGGCCGTTGATGCAGGTGCCGGTGGCCGGGTTGCGGAAGTAGATGGTCGGCTGCGGCAGGGCCAGCTTGGTGGTTTCCAGCTGCAGGTTGTCGAACAGGTCGCGGTCGTAGGAACGGCCGGCACCACCGTGGATCACGTGCTGCTCGTCGGCGTTGATGTCATACGAGAAGCCCAGGCGCGGCTGCCAGGCATCCTTGAACGCCTTGCGGTTGTGGCCGTTGCTGATGTAGTCGCCAATGTTCAGGCCACCCAGGGCCAGCGAGTCGGCGTAGGTCTGGCCGGCGGGCGCGCGCGGGTCCTGCGAATAGATCGCGTCGACCACCTGCTGCGGGGTCACAAAGTCCAGGTAGGACGGGGTCTTTTCGTAGTCCCAGCGCAGGCCGAGGTTCAGCTGCAGGTGGTCATTGACCTGCCAGTCGTCCTGGATGAACACGCCATACTGCTTGGACTTGGAACGCACTTCACCGGACACGCCCGACACGCCGGTCACCGGCTTGACGAACTGCGCCTTGTACGGAATGGAATCCGGGAAATCCGGATCGCCCAGGCTGTAGGTGAAGGTCGGGTTGATCTGCGCCGCATCGGAAGCGTACAGATCGATCGCCTTGTACTTCACGCCCATCTTGATGGTGTGGTCGCCGGCCCACTGGATGCCATCCAGGGTCAGGTTGTCTTCGATCGACCAGCCCTTCTGGCCCTTCACCTGCGAATCCAGTGCCGAGGCGCCACCGATCTTCACCACAGTGCGGTCTTCAGGACCGTCCGGCGCGGTGTAGGTGATGCCGTTGGCCAGGGTCAGCGGGGTCGGATTGTTGAACGAATCTTCGTGGGTGAGCATCAATTCGTTGTAGTAACGCTCACCGCTGTGGTTCCAGCGCAGGGCGTAACGACGGTCGGTATTGACCACTTCGCGCCCGGCCTGCGGCGAGGTCTGCCCGCTGAACTGCGACTGGGTTTCGTCGCGGTCCTGGAAGGTCAGCTCGATGCGGTCGTTGTCGGTCGGCTCGAAGTCGATCTTGCCGAAGATCAGGTCCTGCTGGAACGGCTGGCTGGCCGGACCGAGGCCGGCGGCACCGGCGGCCGGCAGCAGGCTGGCAGCAGCGGTCACCGCGCCGTCCGGCGCGATGGTGACCGGCAGGTCGAAGCGCTTGGCTTCGTAGGTCACGAAGAAGTGGGCCTTGTCCTTGATGATCGGGCCACCCAGCGCGAAGCCGTATTCCTTCTCGGCCGAGACCATCTTGTCTTTTCCGCCCTGACGCTCGGCCGGGGTCTTGGCGCGCATGTCTTCATCGGTGTAACGGTAGAACGCCTCACCCTTGAATTCATTGGTGCCGGACTTGGTCGCAGCGGTCACCGCAGCGCTGGACACCTGGCCGTACTCAGCCTTGTAGTTGCCGCTGATGACCTTGTATTCGCCAATGGCCAGCTGCGGGAACGGGTTGCCGGCGCTGCCGGACTGGCCGGCGACGCCGCCGCCCTTGACGTAGCTCTTCTGGCCCACGCCGTCGATGTAGACGTTGGTGCCATCGGCATTGGTGGCACCGCCGCGCAGCGAGGTGTTGCCCTTCGCATCACGGGTGAAGATCAGGCCCGGCACCGCGTCGGCGAACTCCAGGAAGTTGCGCGACACCTGCGGGGTGGTCTGGATCTGCTGCAGGCTGACGGTCTTGCCGACTTCCGAGGTGCGCACTTCCTGCAGCAGGGTCGGCGCGACGACGTTGACGGTGTCCAGGTTCGTCGCTGCGGTCGAACCCGGGGTGCTGCTGGCAGCGCCGGCGAAGTTCAGGGTCGCGGTCGAGGCCACGGTGACGGTGACCTTCTGGGTCTGGCCGTTGGCGACCACGTCATAGGTGCCCGGGTCCAGGCCCATCAGCGAGTAGCTGCCGTCGGCGCGGATGGTACCACGACGGACGGTGCCGGTGGCGACATTGGTGGCGGTGACTTCAGTGCCTGCCTGGGCGCCGGCAACCTGGCCGCGCAGGCTGGCGTTGGCCGACTGCGCCATGACGTTCGGAGCAGCGGCCAGCATCAGGCAGCTGACCAGCGCGGTGCTCAGCAGCCGGCGTGCCGGCGTGCGGAAGGTGGTGTGCATCATCAACTCAATCTCCGGGTGGCGGTGACCGCTCGCGCGGTCCCTGCGATCAATCAAAAAGAAGGAACGCCTCTGGCTTCAATGGCCCGATGGCGGAGTGGTGGAATCGCGAACTATCAAGCGGGGAACCAGGGTCTGCTTGTCCCCCGTCCCATCCGTGGAGGTGCCGTCCATCAACTGCATCAGGCGCGTCATGGCCCGATCGCCGAGCTCGGCGATGCTGACCTGCATGGTGGTCAGCGACGGGTGGACGAAACGCGCCAGTGGAATGTCATCGAAACCTGCCAGGGCAACATCGGCCGGCACACGGACCCCTGCCTGCGTGAACGCATACAGGCAGCCCAGGGCCATCATGTCGTTGGCAGCGAACACGGCATCAGGCAGCGCTCCGGCTGCCAGCAACTCCTGACCGGCGCGATGGCCGGAAGCTTCGTCGAAATCACCGGGCAGCTCGATGCCCTCGGCGCCACTGCCGAATGCCACCAGCGCGTCACGGAAGCCGCGCAGGCGCTCGCGCGCGTCGAAGTTGAGATCCGGGCCAGAAATGAACGCAATGCGGCGGTGGCCGGCATCCAGCAGATGGCGGGTCATCGCCATCGCGCCGGCATGGTCGTCGATGCTCAACACCGGGTGTTCCTGCGTGGGCAGGTAGGTGTTGATCAACACCGTCGGCAGCGACTGCGGCAGGTTGTCGGTCAGGAAGCCCGGGCTCTCGGCATAGGGCGAAAGCACCAGCAGACCGTCGACGCGGCCGCGCATGGCACGCAGGGCGGCGCCCTGCTGTTCCTGGTCACCGTGGTAGCTGGACACCAGCAGGTGCTGGCGGCGGTTGCGGGCGACGTTGTCGATGCCGCGCATCAGCTCGGAGAAGAATTCGCCGTACAGGTCGGGCAGCACCACGCCCACCGTATTGGTGCGGCGGCTGCTCAGGCTGCGGGCGGCGGCGTGCGGGGTGTAACGCAGCCGAGCGGCCACCTCCAGCACAAGCTGGCGGACCGGTTCGGCGACATTTTCATGCCCGTTGAGCGCGCGGGAAACCGTGGCCACGGAGACCCGGGCTTCGCGTGCGACGTCTTTGATTGTAATGGCTGCCTTGTTCACGAAGCCGCCCTCCACGGCTTGGACCTACCAGCATTGGCGCGGAATGTAAGCGTTTCCATCCGGGCTTGTAAACAGTCCGTTAGGCGATTGTCCTGAGATGGACATGGAAATCTGTCTGCGACGGGCCCGCAGCGGGACCCGCCAGGACAGCGTGGGACAAGGGCTCAGCCCTGTTCTGACGGGGTCAATGCGCGAATGGACAGCGCGTGGATATCGGTGTCCATCATGGCCCCCAGCGCGGCATAGACTGCGCGGTGACGGGCCAGCGGACCCCGTCCCGCGAAGCGTTCGCTGACGATGTACAGGTTGAAGTGACCGCGGCCATCGCGCGCACCGGCGTGGCCGGCATGGCGATGGCTGTCGTCTTCGATCTCCAGCACGCTGGGGGCCAGCGCCTGCTGCAGTGCATCACGCATCCGCTCGATCCGCTCCGCGTTCACGGCAGGACCTTGCGGAACGGCCGCACCTGCACATGGGTGTAGACGCCGGCAGCCGCGTACGGGTCGGCATCGGCCCAAGCCTGGGCCTGCACCAGCGATTCGAACTGGGCGATCACCACCGAGCCGCTGAAACCGGCCGGGCCCGGGTCTTCACTGTCCACCGCCGGGCACGGCCCGGCCAGCAGCAGACGGCCTTCGTCGCGCAGCGCGTGCAGCCGCGCCAGGTGTTCCGGCCGGGCCTGCAGCCGCTGCGCCAGCACATCCTGCCCGTCATACCCTTCGATCACATACCACACCGGCATTTCCTCGCTTGCGTTGTCGGTCTGCGGATTCTAGCGAATACCGCCGCTGCCCCGGCCCGGCTGGACACTGGCGCGGCAAAGGCTTACCCTAGGGTCCATTGCACGTGGCTGGATGCAGCAGCCCGTCGGTTTTTGCGGCCATCGCAGCCCCCGACGACCGACCTGCTGCTTCAAAACCGGGCCACCTGGCCGGGTCACGTAGACGACCTCCCCGTAGTTCCGTCGCTGCCGTTTCCTGCGGCGCGTCCTGCTGTTTGATATGTGTGGAATCGCGCCGATCCCGGCGTGTCTGGTGCCCTGGGGCTCCGTGGCATTGGCCCGGCGACCCCGGTGCCGCGACTGGTCCGTTGCAATCCTGATGTCCATTAGATGACTTCCGAACTCGCGCTCGACGCGAACCCGCCAACCCGGCCGCCCGCCCCCCAGCAGCAGGAAATGCCGCTGGCCGTGGTGCATGGTCAACCGGTCCTGCAGATCCCGCAGGACCTGTACATCCCGCCGGATGCGCTGGAAGTCATCCTAGATGCCTTCGAAGGCCCACTGGACCTGCTGCTGTACCTGATCCGCCGCCAGAACCTGGACGTGCTGGACATTCCTGTAGCCGAGATCACCCGGCAATACGTGGAATACATCACCGTGATGCGCGAGCTGCGTTTCGAGCTGGCCGCCGAGTACCTGGTGATGGCGGCGATCCTGGCCGAGGTGAAATCGCGCATGCTGCTGCCGCGCCCGGTCAGCGAGGAAGGCGATGAAGCCGATCCGCGCGCCGAGCTGGTGCGCCGGCTGCAAGAGTACGAACGCTTCAAGCAGGCCGCCGAGGACATCGACGCCCTGCCCCGCCAGGACCGCGACACCACGGTGGCGCACGCCTTCATGCCCGAACGCGCTGCGGTGAAGCTGCCGCCACCGGTGGACCTGAAGGAGATGCTGCTGGCGCTGCACGACGTGCTCAAGCGCGCCGAGCTGTTCAGTGGCCACGCGATCAAGCGCGAGGCACTGAGCGTCCGCCAGCGCATGGGCGAAGTGCTCGGGCGCCTGGAAGACGGCAAGTTCTATCGCTTTGAAGGGTTGTTCACCGCCGAAGAAGGCAAGCTGGGCGTGCTGGTCACGTTCCTGGCGGTGCTGGAACTGGCCAAGGAACAGCTGCTGGACATCGTCCAGGAAGAGCCGCTGGCACCGATCTACGTGAAGTCGCTGGCTGCCGGCAACACCAATGCCCCGCTGCAGTTCAGCAGCGAGTTCGACGACAACGACGCCGCCAACGAGAACGAGTGAGCGCTGCCTGCCGATGGATCAACCGCTGATCAACCGCATTGTCGAGGGTGCCCTGCTGGCCTCCAGCCAGCCGCTCACCCTGGCCCAGCTGAAGGACCTGTTCCCGGAAGAGGAACCGGCACCGCCGGGCAGCATCGAACGTGCGCTGGAGCACCTGCGCGACGCCTGCGCAGAGCGCGGCGTGGAACTGGTCGAGGTCGCCTCCGGCTTCCGCTACCAGGTCACCGGCGAAGTGCACGGCTGGATCAGCCGGCTGTGGACCGAACGCAAGACCCGCTATACCCGCGCCACCCTGGAAACCCTGGCGCTGATCGCCTACCGGCAGCCGATCACCCGCGGCGAGATCGAGCAGGTGCGCGGCGTGGCGGTCAGCAGCAACATCATCCAGGCACTGGAAGAGCGCGAATGGATCCGCGTGGTCGGCCACCGCGACGTGCCCGGCAAGCCGGCGCTGTTTGGCACCACCAAGGGCTTCCTGGACTATTTCGGCCTGAAGCGCCTGGACGAACTGCCGCCGCTGTCGGAACTGAAGGACCTGGGCGAGCTGGAGCCGCAGCTGGCCCTGGACCGCGACGGTCCGGCCGTTGCCGGTGCCGACGGCCCGGATGTTTCGGCCGGCGCCGACGGCGCTGCCGCCAACGATGGCACCGGCCTTGCCGGCAGTGACACCCCAGATTCCGCCGATGCAGACGCTGCCTCGGCCACCGATGAGCAAGCACCTTCGCCCCTCGATGATGGGCACCCCGATTCCGCGCCGGGCGAGCGCGCGGTGACCCTGAACGAACGCGAAGACAACGCCGTCGCGACGACGACCGTGGCTGTTGACCAAGCCGATTCCGAACCAGAGGCCGACCTCGAAACCGTCGGCCGGAGCAAAACTGATGAGTGACACCCCCCGTAACAAGCTCTCGCTCAAGCGCGAAGCCACCTCCGAACAATTCAAGCTGGAAGAGCGCCTGCACAAGGTGCTGGCCCAGGCCGGCCTGGGTTCGCGCCGCGCGCTGGAACAGCGCATCGCCGAGGGCCTGGTCAAGGTCAACGGCGAAGTCGCGCAGACCGGCATGTCGGTCAAGAGCGGCGATAAGATCGAGCTGGATGGCCGTGGCTTCGTCGCCACCGCCCTAGCCGAGCCCTCGCGCGTGCTGGTCTACAACAAGCCGGAAGGCGAAGTGACCACCCGCGAAGATCCCGAAGGCCGCCCGACCGTGTTCGAGTCCCTGCCGCCGCTGAAGGGCGCGCGCTGGATCGCCATCGGCCGCTTGGACATCAACACCACCGGCCTGCTGCTGGCCACCACCGACGGTGAACTGGCCAACGCCATGATGCACCCGTCGTTCGAGGTCGAGCGCGAGTACGTGGTGCGCGTGCGCGCACCGGAAGGCGAGGAGAAGGTCTCCGACGCCATCGTCGACCGCCTCGCCCGCGGCGTGGCGCTGGAAGACGGCCCGGCCAAGTTCGACGAGATCGAACGCATCGGCGGTACCGATTCGCACGACTGGTTCCGCGTCGTGGTGAAGGAAGGCCGCAACCGCGAAGTGCGCCGCCTGTGGGAATCGCAGGGCTGCCAGGTCAGCCGCCTGAAGCGCACCCGCTACGGCAAGGTCAGCCTGCCGCGCGAACTGGCCCGCGGCCAGTCGATCGAGCTTCCGACCGCCCAGGTTGAAGCGCTGCGTGCGCAGCTGAAGCTGGAAGAAGGCGCGCCGTCGGCGCTGACCCTGCAGCCGGTGATCGGCCAGCGCCGTGCCGCCAAGACCACCGTGCGCGTGCGCGAAGGTGGCCGTGGCAATGCCTACGTCAACGGCCACAACACCGCCGATGAAGGCCGCGAACTGCGTCGTTTCGACAACGTGCGCGAAGACCGCGGCCGTGGTCGCGGCGGCAAGGGCGGCGGCTTCAAGGGCGGCCTGACGGTCAGCGGTGAAGCGGCGGCCAAGCAGTCGCAGAGGCCGTTCAAGCAGCGCGCGCCGAAGAATGACCGCTCGCTGCCGGAAGGCAACCCGGCCGCGTTCCGCACCTGGTACGTGCCGGACGGTGTCAGCACCGGCCCGAGCGGCCATCGCAACGCAGGTCCGGGCGCACGTGGCCCGGGTGCCCGTGGTCCGGGTGCAGGCGGCCAGGGCCGTCCGTACGGCAAGCCGAAGGGTCCGGGCGCGGGCGCCGGTGGCGGCCAGGGTCGGGGCGGCTTCGGCGGTGAAGGCCGTGGCGGCGCAGGCGGCCAGGGTCGACCGGCCGGTGCCGGCAACCGCTCGCAGGGCCAGGGCAACAAGCACCCGTACGGCCATCCGGGCAACGCCCCGAGCTTCCCGTCCGACCACGCCACGCCGGGCTTCAACCCGTATGGCAGCCCGAAGCCGGCACACGGCGCCCGTCCGGGCGGTCGCGGCCCGGGTGGCGGCAACAACCGTGGCCCGGGCGGTAACCGTGGTCCCGGTGGTCCGGGTGGCAACCGTGGCCCGGGCGGTCCCGGCGGCAACCGTGGTCCGGGCGGCCCGCGCCGCAGCGGCCCGCGCGGAGGCTGATCGCTGATACGCATGACATGAAAAACCCCGGCGCAGGCCGGGGTTTTTCTTTGTCTGGTACATCGATCCGCCGGTAGATCCGCTCCCCGCGTGGATGAAGAACGTGCATTAGGAATTCTTTGAAAACAAGCCATCTGTGTCGCAGATCGCCGCAACCCGATCGACCGCTCTCTATCGTGGACGTTCTTTCACACCACGAGGCACTTCCCATGACCGGCATCACCCCCGAACAGGCACGCGCCAACGCCGACCTCGCTGGCCGTACCACCGGCGAATTCATCAAGGACATCGATCATTCCATTGATGCCAATTCACGCGAAGGCAAACGCAATATCGTGGTCGCCCTGCCCCGCGGCCTGGCGCGCGAAGGCCAGGCCGAAGCAGTAATGGCGCATTACCAGGACCGTGGCTACGAGGTCGAACAACTGAGCGTGACCGGTCACGCCTGGAACCTGCAGATCGGCTGGTAAGGAAAAGGGGGCGGAGGGAATTAAGTCGTTTTCGCCTTGCCCACTCGCAATGTGGCAAACACGACTCAATCCCCTCCGTCCCCTTTTTCGCTTAGCGGCGGCTGATGGTGAAGGCGGCGCCGTCCACGCCGAGGTCCCATCCCTTGCCGGTACCGGACAGGGCCAGCGAGATGTCGCCCTTGGTCATCACCTGCGCATTGCTGGACTTCACCGCACCGGCATGCGCGCCGACCGACGCGTAAGTGCCCAGCAGCTCGTTGACGCTCACGGCGCCGGTGAAGCTGCCACGTCCATTGGTGATCTTCGACTTGCCTACCGTCAGGCCACCGCCCTTCATCTCGATGCGTACCGGCAGGCTGGCACCGTTGCTGCAGGTGACCGTGCCGTTGCCTGAGGCGGTCTTGTAGATCAGCGACCAGCCGGACAGGTTGTAGCGCAGCTGGCAGTCGAGATTGCCGGCGGCGTGCGCGGCCGGGGCCAGCGACGCGGCGGACAGGGCCAGCAGCAGGGCAAAAGACTTTTTCATCAGCAGCACTTCCACGTCAATCGGAGTGCTGGCGAATCTAGCAGCGCGCGCGTGCACGTTGGATGCAGGCGCGCGCCGCAGCGTGGCGGGCATTCAGCCGCCGTCGTGCTGTTTCAGGCCTGGTCGTCCAGATGGAAGGCATCGGCATCGAGCATCGCCGGGAAACGCGCGCGATGTGCAGCCAGTGCTTCGGCCGAAATGGTAGTGGTCACCACCTGTTCGCGCTCGCGGATCTCCACCTGCGGCTGGCCGAGGAAATCGATCACCGCGCTGTCGCCCGCGTACTGCAGCTGGTTGCCATCCACGCCAACGCGATTGACCGCAGCAACGAAGCACAGGTTCTCGATCGCCCGTGCACGCAACAGGGTCTTCCACGCGTACGCACGCGCCGACGGCCAGTTGGCAACGAAGATCTGCAGGTCGAAGTCCAGCTGATCAGGGCGCTCGACGTTGTAGCGGTTACGGCAGAACACCGGGAAACGCAGGTCGTAGCAGACCTGCGGATTGATCCGCCAGCCCTTCCATTCCACGCTCAGGCGCTCACGGCCGGCGGCATAGCGTTCGTGCTCGCCGCCGTAGCGGAACAGGTGACGCTTGTCGTAGTACTGCAGCTCGCCGTCGGGGGTGGCGAACAACAGGCGGTTGTAGACGCCCTCGCCGTCGCGCAGCTGCACGCTGCCGATCACCGCCGCGTCCAGCGCCGTTGCTTGTTCGCGCACCCAGGCCACGGTCGGGCCGTCCATGCCTTCGGCCTGGGCGATGGCTTCGTTGGAGAAGCCACTGGTGAAGGTCTCCGGCAGGATCACCAGATCGGTGCTACCGGCCAGCGGTGCCAGCAGCGCGCCGTAGTAGGCGCGGTTGCCGGCCGGGTCATGCCAGCGGGTGTCGCCCTGGACGAGGGAAATGCGCAGGTCCTGCATGGTCGTCACGTCCTCAGAGCAGGCGCAGGCGTTCGATCGCCGCGTCCATGGTCGCTTCATTCTTGGCAAAGCACAGGCGCACCAAGCGCTGGCCGGCCGGCGGCTTCTCGTAGAACGGCGACAGCGGGATGGCAGTGACGCCCTTCTCGATGGTCAGCCACTTCACGAACTCATGGTCCGGCAGATCGCTGATGGCCGAATAATCGACCAGCTGGAAGTAGCCGCCCGGCACCGGCAGTGGCTTCAGGCGGGTGCCCGCCAGCTGCTCGCGGAAACGATCGCGCTTGGCCTGGTAGAACGCGCCCAGCTCCAGGTGGTGCTCGGGTTCATCGCGGATCATCGCGGCGAAACCGTACTGCGCCGGGCCGAAGCTGGTGAAGGTGTTGTACTGGTGCACCTTGCGGAACTCTGCGGTCAGCGCCGGCGGCGCGATTGCGTAACCGATCTTCCAGCCGGTGCAGTGGTAGGTCTTGCCGAAGCTGGAAATGACGAACGCGCGCTCACGCAGTTCCGGGTAGCGCAGCGCCGATTCATGGCGACGGTCGTCATAGATGATGTGCTCGTACACCTCATCGGAGACCAGGTAGATCTGCGTGCCGCGCAGCAGCGCGGCCAGCGCCTGCATGTCAGCCTCGTCCAGCATCGCACCGGACGGATTGTGCGGGGTATTGACCATCAGCATGCGGGTGCGAGGGGTGATCGCCGCGCGCACGCGGTCCCAGTCCACGGCGAAGGTCTGCGGGTCCAGCGGCACGTGCACGGCGGTGGCCCCGGCCAGCTCGATCGCCGGCTCGTAGCAGTCATAGGCCGGATCGAGCACGATAACTTCCTCGCCGGCACGCACCACGGCGTGGATGGCATTGAAGATGGCCTCGGTGGCGCCACTGGTGACGGTGATTTCGGTATCCGGGTCGATGGTGGCACCGTACAGGTCCAGCGACTTCTGCGCGATGGCCTGGCGCAGCGGCGCCACGCCGGTCATCGGCGGGTACTGGTTCAGACCGGCAGCCATCGCCTTGGCGGTCTCGTCGATCAGGCGCTGCGGCGCGGAAAAGTCCGGGAAACCCTGGCCCAGGTTGACCGCGCCGTGTTCGGCGGCGAGCTGGGACATCACGGTGAAGATCGTGGTACCGACCTTGGGCAGCTTGGTGTTGGGTTGCATCGGCCTGGGGGATGGGAGGACAAGGCCTGAAAGTGTACGAAATCCACGCCCTGACCGTGGGGCTCAGCCGGTAGCGCCGGCTCATGCCCGGCAGCTGTTTGCATATGGTGGCCATCGCCGGGCATGGCCCGGCGCAACCGGAGCAGGTTTCGCCGCTACAATTGCCGCCGCACTCCGGCATGAAGACCCCTGCCCCTTGAACGCCCCTGCATTGCTGGCCGCCAGCGGCCTGAGCTTCTCCCGCAATGACGAGCCGGTGTTCGGCCCGCTGGACTTCCACGTGGACGCCGGCGAAGCCCTGCTGGTGCAGGGCGGCAACGGTGCCGGCAAGACCACCCTGCTGCGCGTGCTGGCCGGCTTGGCCAAGCCCAGTGCCGGCCAGGTGCGCATCGACGGCAAACCGGCCAGCAATGCCGAGCGTGCGCGCTATGTCGCCTACCTCAGCCATCTGCCGGCCTTGAAGCCGGACCTGGATACGCTGGAGAACCTGCATTTCCTGTGTGGCCTGCATGGCCGCCGTGCGCGGCAGATGCCCGGCAACGCGCTGGCGATCGTTGGCCTGGCCGGCTACGAGGACACCCTGGTCCGCCATCTGTCGGCCGGGCAGAAGCGGCGCCTTGCGCTGGCCCGCATCTGGCTGTCGCCGGCACCGCTGTGGCTGCTCGACGAACCCTATGCCAACCTCGACCTGGAGGGCATCACCCTGGTCAACCGGATGATCTCGGCGCACCTGCGCGCCGGTGGCGCGGCGCTGGTCACCACCCACGGCGCGTATGCCGCACCGCCTGTGCGAACCCGCCAGCTCGACCTCGGCGGTGCCGCATGATCGCGCCGGGTACCGAACCGGGCCTGTGGCAGACCGCCGGCGCCCTGCTCAAGCGCGACCTGCGCCTGCTCTGGCGCCGTCGTGGCGATGCACTGCAGCCGTTGCTGTTCGCGGTGCTGGTGGTGGTGCTGTTCGCGCTGGCCCAGGGCCGCGAGCCGCAGATGCTGGCTGCCACCGCCGGTGCGGTGCTGTGGCTGGCGGTGCTGCTGGCCGGCCAGCTGTCACTGGACTCGCTGTTCCGTTCCGATGCTGAGGATGGCTCGCTGGAGCAATGGCTGCTGGCACCGGTGCCGCTGGCCTGGCTGGTACTGGTGCGCGTGCTGCTGCACTGGGCGACCACCGCCCTGCCGTTGATCGTGGTCAGCCCGCTGTTGGCCGAAATGCTGCATCTGCCACATGACCAACTGCCGATGTTGCTGGCATCGTTGCTGCTGGGAACGCCGTTGCTGAGCCTGATCGGTGGCGTGGTCGCCGCGCTGACCGTGGGCATCCGACGCTCTGGTATTCTCGTGGCGTTGCTGTCGTTGCCGCTGTACGTGCCGGTGCTGGTGTTCGGTGCAGGCAGCCTGGCGGCGGCCGGACGCGGACAGGATCCGGTCGGTGCGCTGCTGATGCTGGGCGCTGGCCTGCTGGTCGCGCTGGTGCTGGCACCGCTGGCCACTGCTGCTGCAATACGCATTTCTCTGAGTTGACCGAGCTGAGAGCCAATCCACCCCTGCTGGATAGCCGCCACGCATGAATCCGATTGTCCGCTGGTTCCACCAACTCGGTTCACCGCCCACGTTCGACCGTTTTGCTGCCCGCTGGTCGCGGGTGTTCTACCTCGCCGCGGTGCCGGTGCTGCTGGTCGGCATGTGGCAGGCGCTGCTGGTGGTGCCACCGGAAGCCAAGCAGCTGGACAGCTTCCGCATCCTCTACATCCACGTGCCCAGCGCCTGGATGAGCCTGTTCGTGTTCGCGCTGATGGCGCTGTATGCGGCCATCGCGCTGATCTGGCGGATCAAGGTCTGCGAGATTCTGGCCATGGCCTGCGCGCCGATGGGCGCCGGCTTCACCCTGATCACCCTGCTGACCGGCAGCATCTGGGGCAAGGGCACCTGGGGCACCTGGTGGGACTGGGACCCGCGCATGACCAGTGAGCTGGTGCTGCTGTTCCTGTACCTGGGCGTGATCGGCCTGTACCACGCGATCGAGGACCGCCGCAGCGCCGCGCGTGCGGCCGGCCTGCTGGCCATCGTCGGCGTCAGCCTGCTGCCGGTGATCCGCTATTCGGTGGACTGGTGGGGCGGCCTGCATCAGCGCCAGTCGATCAATGTGTTCGGTGAATCGGCAATCAGCAGCGCGATGATTGCGCCGCTGTGGTGGATGGTGATCGGCACCAAGTTCTGGTTCGCCGGTTCGGTGCTGGCCAAGGCACGTGCCGACAACCTCGACCGCGAGGCCGGCAAGGCCTGGGTCGGTGGTCGCGTCGAAGCCGCCCGCGCGGCCGGGGAGGCCCAGCCATGACCCACCTGCCCTATGTGATCGGTGCCTACGCCGTGTTCGTGCTGGTGCTCAGCGCCGATGCCATCGGTTCGTGGCTGCGCCTGCGCGTGGCACGCCGGCTGGCACTGGCCCGCCAGCAGCGGCAGCAGGCCCGCGCCGGCAGGCAGGATGCGGCGGTCTCGCTACCGACGGAGCTGGAACGATGACACCAGTGCAGCGTCGACGCATGGCCTGGGTGCTGCTGGCCCTGCTCGCCTCCGGCCTGGCCACCGCATTGGTGGCGATGGCGCTGGAGCGCAACATCGCCTACCTGTACACGCCCGCCGAAGTGCTGCGCGGCGACGTTGATGCGCAGTCGCGCTTCCGCTTGGGCGGCATGGTGGTGAAGGGCTCCTTCAACCGTCCGGTCGGCTCGCTGGAGGCGCGCTTCGAGGTGACCGATGGCGATGCACAGCTGCCGGTGACCACCTCGCGGATCCTGCCGGACATGTTTGCCGAAGGCACCGCCGTGGTCGCCAGTGGCCGCCTGCAGGACGGTGTCTTCGTCGCCGACGAAGTGCTGGCCAAGCACGATGAAACGTATGTGCCGAAGGAAGTGGCCGACAAGATGGGCGACGCCCATCGCAAGCATGACGTGCCGGTAACGGCGCCCGAGGTGCGCTGAGTGCTGCCCGAACTGGGTCAGATCCTGCTGTTGTGCGCGCTGCTGGCCTCCCTGCTGCAGGCCGGCCTTCCGCTGGCCGGCGCCCACCGCAACAACCCGGCGTGGATGGCGGTGGCCCGGCCGGCTGCGTTCGCGCAGTTGCTGCTGCTGGCCGGCGCGTTCGCGGTCCTGACCGCTGCGTTCGTGCAGCAGGACTTCTCGGTGCGCTACGTGGCCGAGAACTCCAATTCACTGCTGCCGATGATCTACCGCTATTCAGCGGTATGGGGCGCGCACGAGGGCTCGCTGCTGATGTGGGCGCTGGTGCTGGCGCTGTGGACCGGTGCTGTGGCGGTGTTCTCGCAGCACCTGCCGGCACCGGTGCAGGCGCGCGTGCTGGCGGTGATGGGCATCGTCAGCGTCGGCTTCCTCGCCTTCCTGATCTTCACCTCCAATCCGTTCCTGCGCCTGAACCCGGCGCCGCTGGAAGGCCGCGACCTCAACCCGCTGCTGCAGGACCCGGGCCTGATCATCCACCCGCCGATGCTGTACCTGGGCTACGTCGGCTTCGCGGTGCCGTTCGCGTTCGCGGTGGCGGCACTGCTGGAAGGCCGCGTCGACGCGCGCTGGCTGCGCTGGACGCGGCCGTGGACCAACGTCGCCTGGGCGTTCCTGACCATGGGCATCGCGCTGGGCAGCTGGTGGGCCTACTACGAGCTGGGCTGGGGCGGCTGGTGGTTCTGGGACCCGGTCGAGAACGCCAGCTTCATGCCCTGGCTGGTGGGTGCTGCGCTGATCCACTCACAAGCCGTCACCGAAAAGCGCGGCACTTTCGGCAGCTGGACCCTGCTGCTGGCGATCGCCGCCTTCGCGCTATCGCTGCTGGGCACCTTCCTGGTGCGCTCCGGCGTGCTGACCAGCGTGCATTCGTTTGCCGCCGATCCTTCGCGCGGCCTGTTCATCCTGATCTTCCTGTCGGTGCTGGTCGGCGGCAGCCTGCTGCTGTATGCCCTGCGCGCCAGCCAGTTGAGCGTGGACGCCGACGATCCGCGCCGCGGCTTCACCGCCGCCTCGCGCGAGACCCTGCTGTTGGCCAACAACCTGCTGCTGGCCACCGCCTGCGCGATGGTGCTGCTGGGCACGCTGTACCCGCTGCTGGCCGATGCGCTGTCGCTGGGCAAGATCTCGGTCGGGCCGCCCTACTTTGGCAGCCTGTTCCTGCTGCTGATGGCGCCGATGGTGCTGCTGTTGCCGTTCGGCCCGCTGGTGAAGTGGCAGCGCGACCAGGCCTCGCGTGCGTTCGCGCTGCTGGCGCCGTGGCTGGGCCTGGCCGTGCTGCTCGGTGCGCTGGCCTGGTGGAAGGCGCCGCAGAACGGCTGGAAGGCCGGCCTCGGCGTTGCCGCAGCGGCCTGGGTCGGGCTCGGCACCGCGCGTTTCGTCTGGCAGCGGCTGCGCGGCAATGGTCGCTTCACCGCCGAGATGCTCGGCATGATCGTCGCCCACACCGGCATCGCCGTGTTCCTGGCCGGCGCGCTGCTGGTGGAAGCGCTGAATGTGCAGCGCGAGGTGGCGCTGGCGCCGGGCCAGCAGCTGGTGGTCGGCCGTTACGAAGTGCGCTTCGAGGGCGTGGACCATCGCGAAGGCCCGAATTTCATCGCCGACCGCGGTCATCTGCGGGTGTTCCGCAACGGCCGTGAACAGGCCCTGCTGCACCCTGAGAAGCGCCAGTACGCCAGTGGCGGCCAGGTGATGACCGAGGCCGGCATCGATGCACGCTTCGACGGTGATGTCTACGTGGCATTGGGCGAGCCGCTGGGCAACAATGCATGGGCGGTACGGGTACACATCAAGCCGTTCGTGCGCTGGATCTGGCTGGGCGCACTGCTGATGGCCCTGGGCGGATTCATTACCGCCGCCGACCGCCGTTTCCGCCGTCCGTAGGAGTTTACATGTCCGAGTCCCCCGCCCCGCGCCCCTCCCGCCCGCTGCCGCCGGTAGCCATCGTGATCGGCGTGCTGTTCTTCTTCGGCCTGCTCGGGCTGATGATCTACGGGGTGATGAAATCGGGAGACCCGCAGCGCGACGTGCTGCCCTCGGCACTGATCGACAAGCCGGCGCCGGCCTTCGCGCTGCCGGTGCTGCACGACCCGGAAATGATCGTGCACAGCGACGACCTGCGCGGCGCGCCCTACCTGCTGAACGTATGGGGCAGCTGGTGTGCGGCCTGCCGCGAGGAACACCCGGTGCTGACCCGCTTCGCCGAAAGCAAGCGCGTGCGCGTGATCGGCTACAACTGGAAGGACGACCCGACCGACGCGCTGCACTGGCTGGAACAGCTGGGCAATCCGTTCATGGTGGTGCTCAGCGATGTTGAAGGCCGTACCGCGATCGACTGGGGCGTGACCGCTGCGCCGGAGACCTTCCTGGTCGATGGCAGTGGCATCGTGCGCTGGAAGTACAGCGGCGCAATGACCCAGCAGGTAGTGGACACCAAGCTGATCCCGGCGCTGGAAAAGATCGAGAAGGCCCAGGGCAATGCCGGCACCTCTGTGCGCACGGCGCCGTAAGTCGATGCGCTGGCTGCGGGTGTTGCTGCTCCTGCTGATGCCGCTGGCCACACTGGCCCAGCAGCCGGTGCACGATCCGCAGCCGCTGCAGTTCCGTGATGGCGCCGAAGAGCGTCGCTTCCATGACCTGGCCGCGCAGCTGCGCTGCGTGCAGTGCCAGAACCAGTCGCTGGCCGATTCCAACGCACAGATCGCCCAGGACCTGCGCCGCGAGGTCCTTCAGCTGATGCAGCAGGGCCACAACGACGCGCAGATCAAGCAGTTCCTGGTCGCCCGCTACGGCCAGTTCGTGCTCTACCAGCCACCGTTGCAGCCGGGCACCTGGTTGTTGTGGGGCGGCCCATTGCTGTTGCTGGGTGCGGGCGCGCTGGTGGTGCTGGGCATCGTCCGCCGCCGTGGCCGCAGGGTTGCGGCTCCATCGGCTGGGAAGCCCGATGAAGGAGACGGCTGGTGAGCCACTGGCTGACCCTGCTCGCTGGCGTAGTGGCGGCGATGACGGCCGCGCTGGTGCTGTGGCCGCTGCGCCACCACGGTCGTCGCGGCTTCGCAGTGGGCGTGATTGCGCTCGGCGTGGCCGGTGCCTGCCTGTATCTGCTGGTGGGCGATCCGCGCGCCGCACGCGTGGAGCCGGCGCCGTCGGTGGCGACGCTGCGTGATGGAGTGCAGGCCCTGCAGGCCGCGCTGAAGCGTGATCCGCAGCGTGCCGATGGTTGGGCGCTGCTGGGCCGTTCGCAGGCGGAGCTGGGCAATGCGAACGCCGCGGCCGAGGCATTCGCGCGCGCAGCGGCACTGGCGCCGGACGACCCGGGCGTGCTGGTGGAGGCGGCGCAGGCGCGTGCGCAGGCCGACCCCGAAAAGCAGTTCGATGACGCTGCGGTCGCATGGTTGCAGCAAGCACGCACGCTGGCCCCGGATGCCGAGCGCGCCAGCTGGCTGCTGGGCATCGCCCTGCGCCAACGCGGCAGGAATGCCGACGCCGCCGATGTCTGGAGCAGCCTGCTGTCGCGACTGGAGCCGGGCGCCGCGCAGGCACTGCAGGCGCAGATCGCGATCGCCCGCGACGCCGCCGGCCAGGCGCCCGATGCAACGGCGGCAGTGCCACCGGCGTTGCTGCAGGTGCGCGTGCAGCTGCCTGCCTTGCATAACGCCGAGTGGCCAGCCAGCACCCAGGTCTTCGTGCTCGCACGCGCCGTGGGAGGGCCGCCAATGCCGGTCGCCGCGCGCAAGCTGCCACTGGCCAGCTTCCCCGCCACGGTCGCACTCGGCGACGGTGACAGCCCGATGCCCACCGCACCGCTGTCGGCGCATCGCGAAGTGGAAGTGCTGGCGCGCATCTCGCGCAGCGGCAGCGCCAACCGCAGCAACGACGACCTGCAGAGCGTGCCGGTGAAGGTTAGCCTGCCGCATGAGGGTGTCGTGGAGCTGCGGTTTCCGTAACGCGCCACCCGGTAGTGCCGCCGGAAACCAGCGTGTCGCCAGCTGCACATCCGGCGCCGTTAGAATGTGCGCATGACCGAATTCATCCCGCCCGGCACCCGTTTCCATGCCCTGCCCTCGCCGTTCCCATTCAAGCGCGGTGGCGCCCTGCATGGTGCGCGCGTGGCCTACGAAACCTGGGGAACGCTGGCCGCCGATGCCAGCAACGCGATCCTGATCGTCACCGGCCTGTCGCCGGACGCGCATGCTGCCGCCAACGACGCCAACCCGGCACCAGGCTGGTGGGAAGCGATGGTCGGCTCCGGCAAGCCAATCGATACCGACCGCTGGTTCGTGGTGTGCATCAATTCGCTGGGCAGCTGCAAGGGCTCGACCGGCCCGGCTTCGCTGAACCCGGCGACCGGCGAGCCCTATCGCCTCGACTTTCCGGAACTGTCGGTGGAAGACGGCGCACGCGCCGCCATCGAAGTCGTGCGCGCCCTGGGCATCGAACAGCTGGCCTGCGTGATCGGCAATTCGATGGGCGGCATGACTGCCCTGGCAGTGCTGATGCTGCATCCAGGCATCGCGCGCAGCCACGTCAACATTTCCGGCAGTGCGCAAGCGCTGCCGTTCTCGATCGCGATCCGTTCGCTGCAGCGCGAGGCAATCCGTCTCGATCCGCGCTGGAACGGCGGCCATTACGATGACGCCGAGTACCCGGAGTCCGGCATGCGCATGGCGCGCAAACTGGGCGTGATCACCTACCGTTCGGCGCTTGAATGGGATGGCCGTTTCGGCCGCGTGCGGCTCGATTCAGACCAGACCGACGACGATCCGTTCGGCCTGGAGTTTCAGGTGGAGAGCTATCTGGAAGGCCACGCGCGGCGTTTCGTGCGCTTCTTCGATCCGAACTGCTACCTGTACCTGAGCCGTTCCATGGACTGGTTCGATCTGGCCGAGTATGCCGACGGTGACGTGTTGGCCGGGCTGGCGAAGATCCGGGTGGAGAAGGCGCTGGCCATCGGCGCCAACACCGACATCCTGTTCCCGGTGCAGCAGCAGCAACAGGTCGCCGATGGCCTGCGCGCCGGCGGTGCCGATGCGAAATTCATCGGCCTGGAATCACCACAGGGCCACGATGCCTTCCTGGTCGATTTCGATCGATTCGGCCCGGCCGTGCGCGGCTTCCTCGACGCGCTGTAAGTGGGCTGGCGGCGCAACCTGGCGCTGGCCGCCTTCGGCGCCTTGATCGCGTTGATGATCAGCGGCGTGCTGCCATTGTGGCTGGCCGGCTGGTGCCTGCTGGCCAGCGCGGTGTCGTTCGGGCTGTACGGCCATGACAAGCGCGCGGCCCAGCGAAAGCAATGGCGGATTCCGGAACGCACGCTGCAGCTGCTGGCGTTCGCCGGCGGCTGGCCCGGCGCGCTGCTCGGCCAGGCCGTGTTCCGCCACAAGCATCGCAAGGCCGCATTCCAGTGGGTGTTCTGGCTGTGCGTGCTGGCCAACGTGGCCTCGATCGCGGTGATGCTGCGCGAGTTTTCGCGGTAACCCTCGCAATCGGTAGTTCCGGCCATTCACGGCTCGCGGACCAGCACGCCATCACGCATCCGGTACTGCGCATCAACCACGCCTTCGGGCAGATCATCGTGGGTGATCATCAACAGGCTGCGGCCGTCCAGCAGCCCAACAAGATCCTGCAGCAGCGCGTGCGCAGTATCCACGTCCAGGCCTTCGGTGGGTTCGTCCAGCAGCAGGATCGGCGCATTGCGCAGCAGCGCGCGGGCCAGTGCCAGGCGCCGCGCCTGACCCGCCGACAGGGTCGCACCGTTCTCACCGACCCACGCCTGCAGGCCACCGTTGCGCTCGGCCCACTCGCCCAGGCGCACGCGGCGCAACACCGCCCACAACGCAGCATCGCTGGCCTGCGGATCACCGAGGCGCAGATTCTCGGCCACGGTTCCGGCAAACACCGGTGCATTCTGCGGCAACCACGCCAGCTGCCGGTGCCAGTCGGCCTGGGCGAAATCACGCAGGTCCCTGCCGCCGTAGGTCAGCCGCCCCTGCTGCGGGTCCCACAAACGCAGCAACAGGCTGGACAGCGTGGTCTTGCCACTGCCGCTGTCGCCACGGATCGCGATGCGTTCGCCGGGCGCCAGGGTCAGCTGCAGGCCGTTCAGCACCGGTCGCGCCGCACTTGGCCACTGGAAATGCACATCGTCCCATTGCACGCGCGCGGCTTGCGGTACTGGCTGCGGCACTGCGGGGTCCTGCACCGTCAGCGGCTGCTCGACAATGGCCTGCAGGCGGTCAGCGGCGATCCGACCGGCCTGCAGCGATTGCCACGCCAGCCCTATGCCGGCCCACAGTTCGATCAGCGCGACGGTGAGGAATACCAGGCCTGCGGCCATTTCCGGCGCAATGCGCTGTTGCTCGGTGGCGTGCAGGGCCAGCGCCAGCATCGCCACCAGGCCCAGCCCGGCGACCAGCCCATGCAGGGTCGAGGCCGCGATCAAGCGCCAGCGACGACGCCGGTCGCGCGCGGCCAGCTGCTTGGCCGCCACCCGCACCTTCAACTGCCAGGCCGCATCGGCATGCAGCGCCGCCAGATCCCCCGCGCCTTCCAGGCCCTCGAATGCGGCCGTGCGCAGTGCGGCGCGATGCGCGGCACGATCGGCCTCTTCATCATCGTGGCCGCGCACGCCCAGCCACGGCACACCGAACGCGATCAACAGCGCCAGCATTGCCAGCAGCAGCGCGGCCGCCGGCAGGATCAGCGCCGCCGAGGCCACCGCCACCAGTGACAGCGCACCCAATGCCACCAGCGGCCCGATCGCACGCACCAGCAGGCCGTCCACTTCACCGATGTCACCGAGCAGGCGCGCCAGCAGATCGCCGGTGCGCGTGGCTCCCAGCCGTGCCGGTGCCAATGGCAGCGCGCGGCGGAAGAACCACACGCGCAGGTCGCGCGCGATGCGCAGGGTCGCATCGTGGCCCACCAGCTTTTCGAAGTAGCGCGACACGATGCGCGCCATGGTCAACCCGCGGATACCCGCAGAGGGCGAGAAGAAGTTGAAGCCCTGACCGAGGCCGGCCGCACCGGCCAACGCGGCCGCGGTGAGGAATCCACCGGACAGGCCCAGCAATGCAGTGCCGGCCAGCATGGTGGTCCACAACAGCAGGATCGTCAGCAGCAGGCGCGGCCGATGACGCAGGAACACCGCGCGCAGCGAATCCGGCGAACGGCTCATGCGCGCACCGCCTGTGCCGGTTCGACCAGGCGTCCTTCCGGCAGCAGCAGGCAGCGGTCGGCCCAGGCGATCACCGCCGGGCTGTGAGTGGCAACCACTACGCTGCGACCACGCGCGTAGGCGGCCAGACTGCGCAGCAGTGCCGCCTCGGTATCGGCATCGAGAAACGCGGTCGGCTCATCCAGCAGCAGCACCTGCGGGTCGCGCAGCAGCAACCGGGCCAGGCCGATACGACGCGCCTCGCCACCGGACAGGCCGAAACCGCGTTCGCCGATCAGCGTATCCAGACCCTGCGGCAAACGCTGTGCGAACTGCAGCACCTGCGCAGCCTCGGCTACCGCACGCAGGCGCGCGTCGCTGGCGCCGGGATCTGCCAGGCGCAGGTTGTCCGCGATGCTGCCGTGGAACAGGTACGGGCGCTGGCTGGCATAGGCCACCTGCACGCCGGGACGCAACTGCAGCTTGCCGGCGCGCGGCGGCAACCAGCCGGCCAGCGCTTCCAGCAGCGTGCTCTTGCCGGACCCGCTTGGGCCGACCAAGGCCAGCCGCTGGCCCGGTTCCAGCACCACATCCAGTTCCTGCAGCACATCGTGCGGCGCCCCCAGCGGACGCAATACCAGTCCGTGCGCCTGCAGCGGCGGCAAGGCGGCCTCGGCCGGTTCCGCCGCCAACGGTGCGGTCTCGTTCTCGATCAGGCCCTGCTCATCGGGCAGTGACTGCAGCAGGCGTTCCACCTCGGCCGCAGCGGCCAGTGCGTTGGCACGGTCGTGGTAGTGCGCCGCCAGGCGCCGCAGCGGGGCATAGAACTCCGGCGCCAGCAGCAGGCAGAACAGGCCCGCGCCCAACGTCGGCACCGTCGAGTGCAGCGACATCATGCCCAGGTAGCTCAGGCCCAGGTACAGGGCGACCATCGCCACGCTGACCGACGCGAAGAATTCCAGCACCGTGGACGACAGAAAGGCGATCCGCAGCACCTTCAGCGTCCGCACGCGCACGCCTTCGGCGGCGGCCTCGATTCCTTCCAGCTCGGCCTCGCCGCGGCCATACAGGCGCAGCAGGCCCAGGCCCTTGATGCGATCGGCGAAGTGGCCGCTCATCCGCGCCAGTTCACCCAACTGGGCGCGACCGGCGGCTTCGGCACCCCAGCCCACCAGCATCATGAAGAACGGCACCAGCGGCGCGGTGAACAGCAGGATCAGTGCCACCACCCAGTCGACCCAGGCCACCGCGGCCAGGATCAGCAGCGGCACCACCACCACTTCGGTACGCACAGGCAGGAAGCCGCTGTAATAGCTCTCGATCGCATCCCCGTGATGCAACATCAGCTCGCCCAGTTCACCGGTGCGGCGCTGCCGCAGCCACAGCGGACCGTGGCCCAGCAGGCGGGCGAACACGCGCTCGCGCAGGGCCAGCCGCGCGGCATCGGCCACATCGCCTGCAGCAGCCTGGGTGGCGCTGCCCAGCAGCGTGCGCAGTACCAGGACCAGCGCCAGCGCCCCCAGCACCGGAAGGCCCGACGCCAGCGGCGCACGCTGCACCAGCACCTGCTGCACCAGCCAGGCGATGGCGGCGGCCTGGCCGATCAGCAGCGCGCCGGACAGGCTGATGCACAACGCCGCCAGGCGCTGGCGGCCTCGAGCGGCGCGCGCCAGATCAGCCAGCCAGGCCGTGCGTACGCGGCGTTGGCGGGTCGTCTCGGCTTCCTGGGAAAGGCCGTCAGGGGTCGTTTCGGCAGCGCTCAAGGGTCTTCACGGGCAGCGGGGAACACACGGCATTGTAGGCGCAGGCAATAGCCCGCCCCTGCGGTCAGCGGTCGCAGTCTTCATCAGGTTGGCATACGATCAACCCGGGCAACTGTTCATACATTGATCTGGATCAAGGCTGTTTGAAGTAGTCGGTCACATCATTCACGTCGTAGACCACCCTTCCCGCCACCTGCAACGGCACTATCCAACGAGGTAGCCAGGCCATGATTGATCAGACAGTCGTAGAACTGTCGCGGCTGCAATTCGCGCTGACCGCGATGTACCACTTCCTATTCGTACCGCTCACCCTCGGCCTGTCCTTCATGGTGGCCATCATGGAGAGCGTGTACGTGATGACCGGCAAGGAGATCTGGCGCAGGATGACCCTGTTCTGGGGCGTCCTGTTCGGCATCAACTTCGCCATGGGCGTCGCCACCGGCATCGTCATGGAATTCCAGTTCGGCATGAACTGGTCTTACTACAGCCACTACGTGGGTGACATCTTCGGTGCACCGCTGGCCATCGAAGGCCTGATGGCCTTCTTCCTGGAAGCCACCTTCGTCGGCCTGTTCTTCTTCGGCTGGAACCGCCTGACCAAGGTCAAGCACCTGATGGTGACCTGGCTGATGGCGCTGGGTACCAACCTGTCGGCGATCTGGATCCTGGTGGCCAATGGCTGGATGCAGAACCCGACCGGTGCGGTGTTCAACCCGGAAACCATGCGCATGGAAGTGGTCGACTTCATGGCGGTGGTGTTCAACCCGGTGGCGCAGGCCAAGTTCGTGCACACCGTCAGCGCCGGCTACGTGACCGGTGCGGTGTTCGTGATGGCGATCAGCGCCCTGTTCCTGCTGCGCAACAAGCACAAGGACCTGGCCCGTCGTTCGTTCGCGGTGGCCGCGGCGTTCGGCCTGCTGTCATCGCTGTCGGTGGTCGTGCTGGGTGACGAGAGCGGCTACGCCGCCAGCGAACACCAGAAGATGAAGCTGGCCGCGATCGAAGCGATGTGGGAGACCGAGCGTGCGCCGGCGGACTTCACCGCTTTCGGCATCCCGAACCAGGAAACCCACCAGAACGACTACGCGGTGAAGATCCCCTACCTGATGGGCCTGATCGCCACCCGCTCGTTGAACCAGCCGATTCCGGGCATCCTGGAACTGGTCGAGCGCGCCGAACACCGCGTGCGTGGCGGCCAGCTGGCCTACGGTGCATTGGAACGCCTGCGCGCCAACAAGAACGACGTTGAAGCACGCGAGATGTTCGACCGCCACTGGCAGGACCTGGGCCACGGCCTGCTGCTCAAGCGCTACCGCGATGACATCCTCAACGCCACCCCGCAGGAGATCTCGCAGGCGGCGATGGACACCGTGCCGCGCGTGATGCCGCTGTTCTGGACCTTCCGCGTGATGGCCGGCCTCGGCTTCTACCTGATCGCCTTCTTCGCACTGGCCTTCTACTACTCCTGCCGCAACAACTTCCAGGACAAGCGCTGGTTCCTCACGCTGGCCCTGTGGACGCTGCCGGCACCATGGATCGCGATCGAGTGCGGCTGGTTCGTCGCCGAATACGGCCGCCAGCCGTGGGCGGTCGATGGTGTGCTGCCGACCTTCTATGCGGCATCGGGCCTGGCCCTGCATGAAATCGTGCTGACCCTGGCCGGCTTCACCGCGATCTACACCGCACTGATCGTGGTCGAGATCAAGCTGATGCTCAAGGCGATCCGCAAGGGCCCGGACGAACTGCTGCCGTCGCTGCAGTCGCCCCAGCCACATGCTTTCCACAATGCCTCGGCGCCCGCCGCCGGCCAGGCCTGAGGCAGGAGAACCACGATGGATTTCATTCTTCTGGACTACACCACGCTGCGCGTGATCTGGTGGCTGCTGCTCGGCATCCTGCTGATCGGCTTTGCTGTGATGGATGGTTTTGACCTGGGCGTGGGCACCCTGCTGCCCTTCGTCGCCCGCAACGATGCCGAACGCCGCCGGGTGATCAATACCATCGGCCCGGTCTGGGAAGGCAACCAGGTGTGGCTGATCCTGGGCGGCGGTGCGATCTTCGCCGCTTGGCCGCCGCTGTACGCGGTCAGCTTCTCCGGGTTCTACTTGGCGATGTTCGTGATCCTGTTCGCGCTGATCCTGCGTCCGGTCGGCTTCAAGTTCCGCAGCAAGATGCCCAGCGAACGCTGGCGCAACACCTGGGACTGGGCGCTGTTCATCGGTGGCTTCATCCCGGCCCTGATCATGGGCGTGGCGGTGGGCAATGTGCTGCTGGGCGTGCCGTTCCACTTCGATGACAGCATGCGCATCTTCTACACCGGCTCGTTCTTCGGCCTGTTGATGCCCTTCGCCCTGCTGGCCGGCCTGCTCAGCGTGTCGATGCTGGTCGCCCACGGTGCCGCCATGCTGGTGATCAAGACCGACGGCCCGGTGGCCGAGCGTGCGGCCCGCTTCGGCAGCATCGCCGCGATCATCGCCTTCGTGCTGTTCGCGGTGGGCGGTGCCTGGGTGGCCTTCGGCCTGCCCGGCTACCAGATCACCTCGCAGGTGGTTACCGATGGCGCCACCAACCCGCTGCTGAAGACCGCCGAGCTCGGTGCCGCCGGTGGCTGGATGCGCAACTACAGCACGATGCCGGCCACGATCCTGGCGCCGCTGCTGGGCCTGGCCGGCCTGCTGGCCAGCGCGGTGCTGCTGCGAGCCCGTCGCGGCGGCCTGGCGTTCATCGCCTCTGGCGCGGCCATCGCCGGCATCATCCTGACGGTCGGCTTTGCCATCTTCCCGTTCCTGCTGCCGTCCTCCAGCCAGCCCACCTCCAGCCTGACCGTGTGGGATGCCTCGTCCAGCCACCTGACCCTGTGGATCATGCTGCTGGCCACGGCGGTGTTCCTGCCGATCATCCTCGCCTACACCACTTGGGTGTACCGCGTGCTGAAGGGCAAGACCACCACCGAAGAGATGGGCAACAACCCGAACGCTTACTGATTGACGGGGTGCCGGCGCACTGCCGGCACACCCCTTGAACAAAGGAGATCGACCATGTGGTACTTCGCCTGGATTCTCGGTGCCGGACTTGCTTCGACGGTGGCCATCCTCAACGGCATGTGGTTTGAAGCCCGCGAGCAGAACCGCGTCGAGAAGGAAAATCGTCACTGAGCCGTAAAAAAACCTTGCCGCCTTGGCCTTCACACGGTATCTTAGGCGGCTCCTTCGGGGTGTAGCTCAGTCTGGTAGAGCGCTACGTTCGGGACGTAGAGGTCGCAGGTTCGAATCCTGTCTCCCCGACCACTCACGTGGTCGCATTGAAGCCTGGTGAAGTCGTCCAGGCTTTTTTGTTCCCTGAAGTGGCATTGCTTCGGCAGTGTGAAGAAAACAGCATTCACCCCTTGCCGCCATCGGGGTGAATCGCTAGAATAGGCGGCTCCCTTCGGGGTGTAGCTCAGTCTGGTAGAGCGCTACGTTCGGGACGTAGAGGTCGCAGGTTCGAATCCTGTCTCCCCGACCACTTCGGTGGTCACCAAGAAGCCTGGAAGACGACAGTCCTCCGGGTTTTTTTGTGTCCAGCGCCCGGCGCGCCCGCATGACGGGACCTTACCGGAACGCACACGTACAATGGCCGCGCTGCCGGCCTGCCCGCAGCCACTCCCCCACCTGCCGCTTCGGCGTAGACCGATGCCGGCGCTGCATGCCAGCACTCCGGCGTGCGACACCTGCAAGGACCACCGATGAGTTCCTCCTCTTCCGATTCGCCGTCGCTGCTGCACGGACGCGTGCTGGCGTTCGCCGCCATCCTGCTGGCGGCGATCAACCTGCGTACCGCAGTCACCTCGATCACCCCGCTGCTCGACGTACTGGGCCAGCAATTCGGTTTCGGTACCACCATGACCGGCGTGCTGGGCATGCTGCCGACCGCGTCGTTCGCCCTGTTCGGCGTGGCCACGCCGGCACTGGCGCGGCGCCTTGGCCTGGAACGCACCACACTGCTGGCGATGGTGATGGCGATGGCCGGCCTGCTGCTGCGCTCCAGCGCCGGCAACGTCGGTACGCTGCTGCTGGGTTCGGTGCTGGCGCTGGCCGGCATGGGCATCGGCAACGTGGTGGTGCCGCCGCTGGTGAAGCGTTACTTCGCCAACAAGGTCGGCACCATGAGTACGCTCTACATCAGCGTGCTGCAGCTGGGCACGATGCTGCCGGCGCTGCTCGCGGTGCCGATGGCCAACGCTGCCGGCTGGCGGGTGTCGCTGGGCATGTGGGCGCTGCTGGCATTGGCCGCCGCACTGCCCTGGCTGGTGCTGGCCAAGCGCGCGCCGAAGCCGCAGGCCGACGCCAGCGACCCCACCGCGCAGCCGCATGGCAAGGTCTGGCGCACGTCGCTGGGCTGGAGCATGACGCTGATGTTCGGCATGACCTCGCTGATGACGTATTCAATGTTCACCTGGCTGCCGCGCATCGTGGTCGAGGCCGGTGGCACGCCCGCCTTCGGTGGCGTGATGGTCGCGGTGTTCTCGGCGCTGGGCCTGCTGCCTTCACTGGTCATCCCATCGATGGCGGTTCGCATGCAGAACCCGTTCCCGCTGGTGCTGATCGGCTTCTTCTCGTTCGTGATCGCCTTCACCGGCCTGCTGCTGGCGCCGATGAAGGCTCCGCTGCTGTGGGCCTGCCTGCTCGGCGTCGGTCCGTCCACCTTCCCGCTGGCGCTGACCCTGATCAACCTGCGTACCCGCACCCCCACCGGCTCGGCGGCACTGTCCGGCTTCATGCAGGGCGTGGGCTATAGCTTCAGCTGCCTGGGACCATTCCTGGTTGGCTGGCTGCATACCGTCAGCGACGGCTGGGAGATCCCATTCAGCTTCCTGTTCGGCTGCGCCACTCTGATGCTGTGCGCCTCGTGGGTGGCCTGCAAGCCGCGCAAGCTGGAAGATCTCTGGTAGCTTCCCTGGGCCGCCAGACGGCTCCGCCTACCGCTCGTCAGCCCGTTTGCGGATTTTGACACCGGGCTGACAATTCCGGGCGGATAGTGCCATTGAATGCCGATCCTTGCCGCGTGACGGCATCGGGCATGGGGGCGGCATCGCCGCCCAGGCCACCACTCGGTGTGCGGGGGACTCTCGTTTCAGACAAGACATTGCAGGTCGCTGTCCTGGTTCCGCCCATTCCTGCTGGATGGGAGTTCGCGAGGGGAGTGACGCAGGCCACGGCCACCCAAAATCTGGCATGTGATGTGCGTCACATTTTTCAGGTTGTCTGGATCGGAAGCCAAGGGGGTCCCCAATGGTTGTCCACCGTCGGCTGGCGCTGTGCGTCGGCCTCGCCTGCTCCGCCCTTGCCTGGGCCAGCAGCGCTGCCCCGCCCGATCGCGAGGCGGCCCTGACCGAGATCGGCCGCTACCGCGACCAAGCGAGGTGGCTGGATGCGCTGGGCGCGATCGAACGCGCCAGCCAGCAGCAGCCCAACGACGATCTGCTGTTCAAGCTGCGCGTATTGACCCTGGGCGACATCGGCAATGCCTGGCGCGCCTGGGAGCTGTACCAGCAGCGCCCGCAACTGTTCGACGATGCGCAGAAGCAACGCCTGGAAGGCGACTACCTGGCCAAGCTGGTGGTCTGGAGCCTGGCCTACAGCAACAGCGAAGACAGCCGCCTGGAAGAGGCGGAATCCGCGTTGGCCCGGATGCAGCGCTATCTGGGCGGCGAAGGCACACCCCCTGCAAAGGCGCCGCTGCGCATCCGCATGGACCGTCTGATCCTGCTCAACCGCCTGGGGCGCCACGCGCAGGTGCGCGAGGAAGCGCGGGCCCTGCAGGCCGAAGGCCACACGTTGCCCGACTACGTGCTGCCCGCCGTGGGCGATTCGTTGATGGGCACCCTGCACCCGCAAGAAGCCATCCCGGTGCTTCAGGCCGCAGTGGCCGCCGATCCGACGCGTGACGCCTCGCATTCGGAGCTGGCCTATGCCTACCTGGAAAGCGAACAACAGGAAAAGGCCCTCGACCTGCTGCAGGCCTGGCGCGACAAGGAACCGCCATGGCGCTGGAGCAACGGCAAGTCACCGTACGCGAACTGGTCGCGCTACGAGGCCGACCTGAATCTGGCGATGGTGCGCGCCTACAGCGGCGACCTGCGCACCGCACAGCACGACCTGGAATCGATGGTCGACATCGCACCGGGCAACGGCGGCCTGCAGAGCGCACTGGGTAGCGTTTACATGATGCGCGGATGTCCACGCATGGCCCTGCAGCGCCAGCAGATGGCACATGCGCTGGACCCACGCGACATCGAGCCACGGCTCGGCATGGAAGAGGCGTACGTAGCGCTGCAACGCGATGATCTGGCGCGGCCGCTGCACGACGATCTGATCGCGCGCTACCCGACCCACCCTGCGGTTGAGCGCATGGACCAGGCCTGGCGCGCGCATCGCGGCTGGCAGTTGAAGGCATGGACCGATATCGGCCGCAGCTCGGGCGGCGGTGGCACCTCGCCACTGGGCAACAACGACCGCCAGTACGGCATGGAGGTACAGACGCCGGTGCTCGACGACCGTTGGCGGCTGTTCGCGTTCGCTGACCGGCGCTCGGTCGACTTCCAGGACCAGCGCATCGATCCGCTGTGGCTCGGTGCCGGCGCGCGCTACCGCTTCGGCCGGCTGGATGCCGAAGCCGCCGCGCTGCGTGCCAACGACCACATCGGCGACACCGGCCTGCGTCTCGGAGTCGGCTGGCAGTTCAACGATTACTGGCACGCCGGGCTGGTGGCCGCACGCAACGATCCGGACGCCTCGATGCAGGCGCGCGTGGCCGGCATCACCGCTGACAGCGTGAGCGCGCAGGTGGACTACCGGCGCAGCGAGCTGACCCACTGGGTGTTCGGCGCCAGCCGCTTCCGCTACGACGACGGCAACCACCGCGAACTGTTCAGCACAAGCGTTGAACAGCGCCTGCTGACCCGCCCGCGCTGGCTGATCGATGGCCTGGCCAGTGCCTACGCCAGCCGCGGCAGCCGCGACGACGCGCCCTACTTCAACCCGAAGCGCGACCGCATGGTCGAGATCGGACTGCGCATCGACCAGCAGTTGTGGCGGCACTACGAGCGCCACTTCCGGCACCGGCTGACGGTCTCGCTGGGTGACTACTGGCAGGACGGCTTCGGCAGCGCGCGGGTGCCGTCAGTGTCGTACATGCACGAATGGCAGCTGGGCCCGGGCCGCGTGTTCGAGTACGGCGTGCGCTGGTCGCGGCCGGTCTACGACGGCCACCGCGAGCGTCATCTTGGCTTCGAAGCTGCACTGCGCTGGGGAGACTGACATGGCCCGCATCCTGCGACTGATCGTGCTCCTGCTGCTGGTTGCCGCACCCGCCGTATTCGCACAGCAGGCCCTGCGGCTTGATGCGATCGACAACGGCCTGCTGATCCTCAGCTACCACGACATCCGCGACCAGGTCGCGGCCAAGGGTGATGCCGATACCTACGCGGTCAGCACGCAGAACTTCGCTGCGCACCTGGACTGGCTCGGTGCGCATGGTTACCACCCGGTGTCGTTGTCACAGGTGATCGATGCCTCGCAGGGCCGCATCACCCTCCCACCGAAAGCGGTGCTGCTGACCTTTGATGACGGCCTGCGCAGCGTCTACGACAAGGCTTTCCCACTGCTGCGGGCCTACCACTATCCGGCGCTGGTGGCGGTCATCACCGACTACGTGGACATGGCACCGGGGCGCACCATCGACTATGGCTACCGGCCGTTCGGCCATGATGACTTCCTCACCTGGGCGCAGCTGAAGGAAATGCACGGCAGCGGCCTGATCGAGGTGGCCAGCCATACCGACGACCTGCATCACGGCGTGCTCGCCAATCCCCAGGGCAATTCGACACCTGCGGCGGTCACCCGCATCTACAGCCCCGCTTCGCACAGCTACGAGAACGAGGCGCAGTACGAGCAGCGCCTGCGTGGCGACCTCGGGCGCAGCGTGCAGCGCATCGAGCGGCACCTCGGGGTGCGCCCGCGCGCCATCGTCTGGCCCTACGCCGCCTACAACCAGCTCAGCAACGATATTGCCGAACAGCTGGGCATGCCGGTCTCGTTCGACCTGGAAGGTCGCAGCACACCGGTGGCCAGCGACCTGCATGGGCTGGCGCGCTTCCTGGTCAGCGACAACCCGACCGTGGATGGCCTGGCCTACGAGCTGCGCCGCGACGTTTCGCTTGATGGCATCCGCGCGCTGCAGGTCGACCTGGATGACGTGTACGACCCGGATCCAGCGCAGCAGGCACGCAACCTGGATGCACTGATCGAGCGGGTCAAGCGCATCGCGCCTACCCACGTCTATCTGCAGGCCTTTGCCGATCCGGACGGCAACAACACCGCCGATGCGTTGTATTTCCCCAATCGGCACATGCCGATGCGCGCGGACCTGTTCAGCCGGGTGGCGTGGCAGTTGAAGTCACGCGCAGGGGTGAAGGTGTATGCGTGGCTGCCGGTGCTGGGCTTCGAACTGCCCGACCCGGCGCAACGCAAGGCGCTCGCGATCCACAACGGCGATACCGACGGCATGTACCGGCTCGACTTCACCAACCCGAAGGCGCGCCAGATCATGCTCGACATCTACGAGGACCTGGCGGTCAATTCCTACTTTGAAGGGCTGCTGTTCCATGACGACGGTTACCTGCGTGACACCGAGCTGCCGACGCTGGCAGCCGGCGACGATGGCAGCGCACGCACCCGGGCGCTGATCGACTTCACGCTGGCCCTGCGCAACAGCGCGCAGCGTTGGCGGCCGAAGCTGGCGACCGTGCGCAACCTCTACGCCGAGCCGGTGCTGCGCCCGCAGAGCGAAGCCTGGTTCGCGCAACGCCTGGACCTGTTCAACAGGGCCTACGACCAGACCGCGCTGATGGCGATGCCGTGGATGGAAGGCAGCACGCATCCCGAGCGTTGGCTGGACCAGCTGCTGGCCGCGGTGCGCGCGCACGATCCGCAGCTGCAGCACACCCTGTTCGAACTGCAGACGGTCGACTGGCACACCGGCCAGCCGATTCCCGCCGACCAGCTGCGCGCACAGATCCGCCAGCTGCAGGCGCAGGGCGTGCACCACTTCGCCTGGTATCCGGATGACTTCATCGCCGACCAGCCCTCCACCCATGATGCCCGCGCGGCCATGTCCGCCGGCAACTTCCCGTACCCGGAGAAGTGACATGGACATGCATCCACTGCTGCAGGTCCTGTTCCAGTTCGCCTTCTACTACCCCATGGTGATGGCGTTCTTCTGGATGTCGGGCGGCCTGTACTACTACTTCCGGCGCGAGCGTCATTCGCGCCCGCGTAATGATCCGCCGTTGATGATCGACCCGCCATTCGCAAGCCTGCTGATTCCCTGCCACAACGAATCTGCGAACCTGGACGACACCCTCGCCGCGGCCCTGGCCCAGCGCTACCCAACCGACTATGAAGTAATCGCCATCGACGATGGCAGCAGCGACGACACCGGTGCGCGGCTCGACGCGCTGGCCGCCCGGCATCCGCGGCTGCGCGTGCTGCACCTGGACCGCAACCTCGGCAAGGCCAATGCGCTCCGCATGGGCGCGCTGGCGGCACGTTCGGAGTACCTGGTCTGCATCGACGGCGATGCGATGCTGGAGGAACACGCGCTGCACTGGATGATCTGGCACCTGGTCAGCGGCAACCGCGTCGGCGCGGTCACCGGCAACCCGCGCATCCGCAACCGCTCAACCCTGCTGGGGCGCCTGCAGGTGGCCGAGTTTTCCTCGATCATCGGCATGATCAAGCGCGCGCAGCGGGTCTACGGGCGGATCTTCACCATTTCCGGGGTGATTGCCGGCTTCCGCCGCACGGCGCTGCACCAGGTCGGCTGGTGGTCGGATGACATGGTGACCGAGGACATCGACATCAGCTGGCGGCTGCAGCGTGCGCACTGGGACATCCGCTACGAGCCCAACGCGCTGTGCTTCATCCTGATGCCGGAGACGCTGAAGGGACTGTGGCGGCAGCGGTTGCGCTGGGCGCAGGGCGGCGTGGAAGTAATGCTGCGCCATGCACGTTCACTGCTGCACTGGAAGGAACGGCGCATGTGGGGCGTACTGCTGGAATACGTGCTCAGCGTGCTGTGGGCTTACACCATGCTGTTCATCGTGCTGCTGTGGGCGCTGGGCAAGTTTATCGGCCTGCCCCCGCAGCTGTACGTTGCCAGCCTGCTGCCGGAGTGGCATGGCGTGATCCTGGCCCTGGTCTGCCTGCTGCAGTTCGCCAGCAGCCTGATCATCGACCGTCGTTACGAAACACAGATCGGACGCAATTACTTCTGGGTCATCTGGTACCCGATGGCGTACTGGCTGATCAGCCTTTCCACTACCCTGGTGGCGTTGCCGAAGACCCTGCTGCGCCGTCGCAGCAAGCGCGCTACCTGGACCAGCCCTGACCGGGGGATCCAATGACCGCACAGCACCCGTCCAACCGCTTCGATTCGCGGATGATCCGCAAGCCCCATCGCCAACCGCGCTTCCAGCGCACCGCCTGGGGGTTCGTTACCCTGGCGTTCTGGGGCTTCTATTTCTACCTGTGGGCACCGCTGGTGACCCTGTTCTCATGGCTGGTCGGCGGGCAGCTGGCCTGGCAGCAGCTGTACGAGCGACAGAGCCAGTTCGACCCGTACGTATTGGTGGCGTTGCCGCTGATGCTGCTGTGTACCAGCGCACTGCTGATCGGCTGGGCCGAGTACAACCGCGCGCGCTTCCGTGGCCATGACCGCCGGCTGCCACGACCGCTGACCAGCCTCAACGAGGTGGCCGCCGACCTTGGCGCCAGTACCGGACTGGCCGAGCGCCTGAAGGGCTGCAAGGCGGCCACGCTGCGCATGGATGAGCACGCACGGCCGGTGGGTATCCGCCGCGAAGTGGTATAGCCCGACAACCCGGTGGGTGCCGACCTCGGTTGGTACCCAGGTCGGCCACGAGGAGTATCCACGCGTGGCGTGGATCTACCTATGCACGGGTCTGCCCCTGGCCACGCACCACGAAGCGTTCGACGGTAAGCGCCTCCAGGCCCATCGGGCCGTAGGCATGCAGGCGCGTGGTGGAAATGCCGATCTCGCTGCCGAGGCCCAGCTGCCCGCCGTCGGAGAAGCGCGACGATGCGTTGACCATCACCACCGCCGAACGCAGCGCATTGACGAAGCGCTCGGCGTTGCCGCTGTCTCCAGTGGCGATCACTTCGGTATGGTCGGAGGTGTACGTACGGATGTGCGCGATCGCCGCATCGAGATCGTCGACCACGCGTACCGCCAGCACCAGATCGAGGAACTCGGCAGCGTAGTCGTCTTCGGTGGCCGTGGTGCTGCCCGGCAGCAACGGCTGCGCCTGTGCGTCGGCGCGCAGCTGCACGCCGCGCTCGCCCAGCGCTTGCGCCACGCGCGGCAGGAACGCATCGGCGACGTCACGATGTACCAGCAGCGTCTCCAGCGAATTGCAGGCGGCCGGGCGGCTGCACTTGCCATCCACCAGCAGGTCGATGGCCTGGCCAGGATCGGCGCTGGCATCGACGAACAGGTGGCAGACGCCCTTGTAGTGCTTGATCACCGGCACCCGCGCATGCTCGGCGACGAAACGGATCAGGCCTTCGCCACCGCGCGGAATCGCCAGGTCGATCAGCTCGTGCAGCTGCAGCAGTTCCAGCATCGCCTCGCGGCGCAGGTCGGTCAGCACGGTCACTGCGGCCGGTGGTACGCCATTGGCCTTCAACGCGCCGGCCAGTGCGTGGGCGATGGCGGTGTTGGAATGGATCGCTTCGGAGCCACCGCGCAGGATCACGCCATTGCCGGCCTTCAGGCACAGCGCGGCCGCTTCGGCGGTCACGTTCGGGCGCGCCTCGTAGATCATCGCGATTACGCCCAACGGCACCCGTACCTTCTGCACGCGAATGCCGTTCGGCCGGACGTCGTCGCGGGTCACCTGGCCGACCGGGTCAGGCAACGCAGCAACTTCGCGCACGGCCTCGGCCATTGCGAACAGGCGCGGCGGGTCCAGTGCCAGACGATCGAGCATGGCGCTGCCCACGCCCTTCCCGCGCGCAGCGGCAAGGTCGCGTGCGTTGCCGGCCAGGATCAGTCCGGCGTTCACTTCCAGCGCCTGGGCCATCGCCAGCAGCAGCGCGCGCCGCGCATCACTGTCGAGGCCGGCGACCACCTGGGCCGCGTCGCGGCAGGCACGCGCCTGCGCTTCGATGTCGCTCATCGGGATGTCCTTCAATACGGTCATGGCAGTACCAGGTCGTCGCGATGGACGACGCTGCCACCATAGTTGTAGCCGAGCACGGCCTGGATGTCGCGCGAATGACGGCCCGCGATACGCCGCACGTCATCGGCCGCGTACTGGCTGACTCCACGGGCGATGCAGGCCAGGCCCTGCGGTGACGGCCAGCACACCTGCACCATGTCGCCGCGGCGGAAGTCGCCGTCGGCGCCGGTGATGCCGCCGGGCAGCAGCGATGCGCCCTTCTCGCGCATGGCCTGCGCCGCGCCGGCGTCGACCAGGATGGCACCGTTGGCCAGCGGCGCGTGCCGCAGCCAATGCTTGCGTGCCGCCTCGCGGCTGCGCGCGGCGTGGATGCGGGTGCCGAACAGGCGATCCTGCGCCAGCGCACGCACCACCTCGCCGCTGCGGCCATTGAACAGGTAGGTCTCGATGCCGAGGCGGCCCGCCTTGGCCGCCGCTTCCAGTTTGGTGCGCATGCCTCCGGTACCGGCGCGTGATCCCGCGCCACCGGCCATCGCCAGCACCTCATCGCTCAGCTCTGCCACATCGTGCAGCGGCCGGGCGTCGGCATGCGAACGGGGGTCGGCACTGTACAGACCATCGATATCGGTGGCGATGAACAACGCATCGGCATCGACCAGCGCCGCCACCGTCGCCGCCAGGTTGTCGTTGTCGCCGAGCTTGAGTTCGTCCACCGACACGGTGTCGTTCTCGTTGACCACCGGCAGCGCCCCCAATCGCAGCAGTTCGTTGAGCGTGGCGCGGGCGTTGAGGTAGCGGCGGCGGTTGCGCAGGTCATCGTGGGTCAGCAGCACCTGCGCCACCGGGCGCTCGAAGAAACGCTGCCAGAGGCCGATCAGCTGGGCCTGGCCCAGCGCCGCCAACGCCTGCCGCGCCGCCATCGCCGCACCCGGTTCATCGGCGCGCGGCAGGATAGCGCGGCCGGCGGCGACCGCGCCGGACGAAACGATCACCACCTCGCGCCCGGCCAGCACGTTGGCCGAGACGAACTGGGCCAGGCCCAGCGCGTGACGTGGTGACAGGCCACCGCCATCGGCCGCCAGCAGGCTGCTGCCGACTTTCAGCACCGCACGCCGCCAGGGCGGCAACGCCTGTTGCGGGAACGGCGAAGCGACGTGGCTGGCATGCAGGGTCATCGGTCAGGGCCTCAGCGGGTGTTCCATTCGTGCACGGTCAGCTCAGAGGCCTGCATCGTCACCAGCGGATCGGTGGCGACGATGGCCTGCGCCTGCGCCAGGCTGCCCACGTTGCACAGCACGTAGGCGCCACCGCTGCCATCGGCAAAACCGCCGGTCAGCTGCAGCTTGCCCTGTGCCTGCAACGCATCGAGGAAGTCACGGTGCGGCTGCACAGCGGCGGCGTTGAATTCGGCCCGGCGCATGGCCAGCACCAGGTAGACGGTGCCCGCCATCAGGCCAGCGCCTGCCAGCGCGCACGCAGCTCATCCAGGCGCAGGTCAGCCGCCGAGCCCGGCGACACGCGTGCGGCGAGGCTGCTTTCCGGCGTACGCCCCTGCCCTGCACTGCCGGCGCCTGCCGCCGCGGCCTTGTAGGCATCGCGGAACGGCACGCCGGCCACTGCAGCTTCCACTGCCACATCGGTGGCGTACATGCCCGAATCGATCGCTGCGCGCAGCTTGTCATCGCGCCATTCCAGGTTGGCCAGCAAGGCGGGCAGCAGATCCAGCGCGGCCAGGCCACGGCCGAAGCCGTGGAAGATGGCACCCTTGGACGACTGCAGGTCACGGTGGTAGCCCGACGGCAGCGACAGCAACTGCTCGATCTCGGTGCGCGCGGCAGCCACGCTTGCATGGGTGGCACGCATCAGCTCGATCACGTCCGGGTTGCGCTTGTTGGGCATGATCGAGCTGCCGGTGGTGTACTGCGCCGGCAGAGCGACGAAGCCGAACTCCGCGCTGGTGAACAGCGACAGGTCCCAGGCGATGCGGCGCAGGTCCAGCGTCGCGCCGCCCAGCGCTTCGAGCGCGGCCAGCTCGAACTTGCCGCGCGACAGCTGCGCATAGATCGGCGAGATCTGCATGCGCGCGAAACCGAGCGCCGCCGTGGTGTGTTCGCGGTCCAGCGGCAGGTTCACGCCGTAACCGGCAGCGGTGCCGAGCGGATTGGCATCCACCAGCGCGTGGGTGTCGCGCGCGCGGATCGCATTGTCGATGAAGGCTTCGGCCCAACCCGCCCACCACATGCCGGCCGACGACACCACGGCACGCTGGATGTGGGTGTACCCGGGAATCGGCAGATCCTTCTCGGCCTGCGCACGATCCAGTGCGACCTTGGCCACGTCGGCGCTCAGCTGGGCCACGCGCTGCAGCTTCTCCTTCAGCCACAGGCGGGTGGCGACCAGGATCTGGTCGTTGCGGCTGCGGCCGGTATGGATCTTGCGGCCGGCATCGCCGAGGCGTTCGGTCAGGCGTGCTTCGATCGCCGAGTGACCGTCTTCGTACTGCGTATCCAACACGAAACGGCCTTCACGGAAGTCCTGCGCCAGCACGTCCAGCTCGCACAGCAGTCCAGCCAGTTCCTCGGAACTGAGGATGCCGATGTGCTGCAGCCCCTGCGCATGCGCGGCGCTGGCGGCAATGTCATGCAGGAAGAACTCGCGGTCGAGGATCACATCGTCGCCGGCGAGGAAGGTCTGGATCTGGGCGTCGACAGCGACGCCGGGCTTCTGCCAAAGAAGGTCTGCCATGGGGACTCCGGAATGCGGGTTCAGTGCGGGATCGACGTCAGTTCGTCGATGCCCAGCGCGAGGTTGAGGTTCTGCATGGCCTGGGTGGCCGCGCCCTTCAGCAGGTTGTCCAGGGTCGCCACCACCACCACCCGCTTGCCGCCCGGGGCCAGGGTGAAGCCGCCGATCTGGGCACCATGGCGGCCGGCGATGCGGCTGACCCACGGCGCTTCGTCCACCACCTCGATGAGTGCCTCCCCGGCATAGGCGTGCCGGAAGCGCTCGACAATCTGCTCGCGGGTCTGGACGCGGTTCAGCCACAGGTTCGCGGTCAGCGTGATGCCACGGAAGTGCGGCGCGACGTGCGGCATGAACTCGACAGCCACGCCCAGCTGCACCGACACCTCGCGCTCGTGCACGTGGTTGGTCAGCGCATACGGCATCAGATTGTCGGCCAGCAGTTCGACGTTGTTCTTGTCCGAGGGCGTGGTGCCGGCACCGGAGTAGCCCGAGACGCCGAAGCACTGCGGCGGACCGGCCAGCAGGTCCAGCAGCGGATGCACCGCCAGCTGCATCGCGGTGGCATAGCAGCCCGGATTGCTGATGTGCTTCTGGCCGTTGTAGCGGCCGCGGGTCAGCTCCGGAAGGCCGTAGTACCAACTACTGTCGAAGCGGTAGTCGGCCGACAGATCGACGATGACGGTGTCCGGCTTTGCCGCGTCCAGCGCGGCCACAAACGGTGCGGCCAGGCCATTGGGCAGGGCCAGGATCACCGCATCCACGCCCTTTGCCGCCATGGCATCGGCGTCCAGGTTCTCGTACTGCAGGTCCCCCTGGAATTCCGGATGGTGATCGGACAGGCGCTGCCCGGCGCGTTCGCGCGAGGACACGAAGGCCAGTTCCAGGCGCGGGTGCGCGGCCACCAGCCTGATCAGCTCGGCACCGGTATGGCCGCGGGCACCGACGATGCCCAGGGTGAAAATCGAATCGCTCATGCGTGACTGTCCAGGCGGTACTGCAGATGGCGCTTCACGCCCTGCCATTCCGCATCGATGATGGAGAAGATGACGGTGTCGCGCGGCGTGCCGTCGGCGTGCCGCTTGTGGTTGCGCAGCACGCCATCCTGCTTGGCGCCGAGGCGGGCGATGGCGGTGCGCGAGGTGATGTTGAACCAGCTGGTTTCCAGCACCACGCTGATGCAGCCCAGGGTTTCAAAGGCGTGCCGCAGCAACAGCAACTTCGCTTCGGTGTTCACGCCGGTGCGCTGTACGCGCGGCGTGTACCAGGTGTAGCCGAGGCTGAGTTTCGGCACGCTGGCGTCCAGGTCGTAGAACCGCGTGCTGCCGATGACCTCACCGGCGGCATCGCAGATCACGAACGGCAGTACCTTGCCTTCGGCCTGCGCCTGCAGCGCGGCCTGCACATAGGCCTCGACCCGCGCCGGCGACGGCACCTGGGTGTACCAGAGCTGGTCCAGGCCGCTGCCTTCGAGGGCATCACGCAAGCCCGGCACATGCTCCATCTGCAGCGGCTGCAGCGTCACGTGCTGGCCACGCAGGGTGGGTACCCGGTTCCAGGCGTCGGGATTGCTCATCGCTCAGCCCTGCAGGCTCGGCGCGCGCTGGGCGCAGTGTTCGACATAGGTGCGGATGCGATCGATGCCATCGGCGCCGTACCAGAACACCTTCCAGTGGTCCTGCTTGTAGCAGCCATCGGATTCGGCGTAGTAGAAATGGTTGATCGGGTTGCCGTGGCGCGAGCGCCAGAACAGCTGCGGGGTTTCCTCCAGCATCACGTTCCAGACCGCGCGGCCCAGGCCTTCGCCCTGTGCATCGTCGAGCACGGCGAACTTGTCCAGGTACACGCCTTCGGCCTCGTCGGTGAGGATCACCGCGGTGCGGTAGTTCTCGCTGACATAGGCGCGCAGCAGTTTGGTCTTCTCGAAGTACTCCGGCACCAGGGTGCGGCCGAAGCTGGATTCGATCAGGCCCTTCAGGCGCGGCAGGTCCAGTTCGTTCCAGGCGGTGGCGCGCAGCACTTTTTCGCCCTTGCGCACCAGCGTGCCGGAGCCCTTGTGGGTGAACAGCTCCTTGGCCAGGTCGGCCGGGCGGGTGATCGACACCGACGATTCCAGCGGCAGGCGATCGAGCAGATCCTTGATCTGTTCGATCTTCACCTTCATGCCGCCGTGGATCCACGGCTGCGCGATCAGGTGGTCGTACTCGGTGGACAGGTTGATCGAATCGATCACGTTGCCCGCCTCGTCCAGCAGGCCGCCGGTGCCGGTCAGGAAGATGATCTTGTACGGCTGCAGTTCCTGCACCAGCTCGTTGGCGGCGAAGTCGGCGTTGACGTTGAGGATCTGGCCGCCCGCGGTTTCGCCCAGGCTGGTGATGACCGGGATCGAGCCCGCGCGCAGGCTGGCCTCGATCGGTGCCAGGTTGACCTTCTTCACCTCGCCGACCAGGCCGTAGGTATCCACGTCCAGGTACTCGGCCTCGAACACGCCGCCGGTGATCGAGGTGGCGCGTGCACCGTTCTGCTGCAGCGCCTCGACCAGGCGCAGGTTGGACTGCTGGAACACCCGGCGCACGATCGCCAGTGCTTCCGGCGAAGTCACGCGCAGGCCTTTGACGGTCTGCTTGTCGATGCCGGCCGCCGACAGCTCGGCATCCAGCTGCGGGCCGGCGCCGTGCAGCACGATCGGGGTCAGGCCGACTTCCTGCAGGAACGACAGCGAGGAGGTCAGCGCGTCGAGGTCATCGCGCAGCACCGCGCCGCCGACCTTGACCACGGCGAAACGCTTGGCGTCCAGCTGCGAGAAGCGCTTGAGGTACTGGCTGATCTCCTTCGCGCTGGCCATGCTGGAAAGCAGGCGCACGATGGTCTGGCGGGTCTGGCGGTGGGGCTGGAGGGCAGGAGACATTTCGGTTTCGTCGGAAAGGGAATAATCAGGCGCCGGCGGCAATGATGCGGTGCACGGCGTCGGTGTAGCGCTGCAGCTGGTCCAGCGTCACGAACTCATCGGCGGTATGGGCCTGGGCGATGTCGCCCGGGCCGAACACCAGCGTGGTGTAGCCACCGGCCGAGAACAGCGAAGCCTCGGTCCAGAAGTCCACCGCGTTGCCGATCGGCAGGTCCAGCGCATCGGCCACGTCGCGCGCCAGCAGGCGGCGGTTCTCGGCTTCGGCGATATCACCGGCCGGCAGGCTGGGGCCACGGAAGGTTTCGGTGAACAGGGCCGCCTGCGGTTCGGCGAAGCCGGCAAAGGTCGCCAGCAACGCGTCGATATCCATCGACGGCAGCGGCCGGAAACCGAAGCGCACTTCGGCCGCCGGGGCGATCATGTTGGCCTTGATGCCACCCTCCACGCGGCCGATGTTGAAGCGCAGGCCGGTCAGCCCACCGAAGCGGGCCGAGGCCAGCGATTCGACATGATCCAGCGCGCGGTTGCCCCAGCGCATCGACTGGTGCAACGCGCTGGCAGCCGCATCCTGCTTGCCCGAGGCATGGCCGGCACGACCGGCGAACTGCATCAGCACCGAGCTGATGCCGCGATGCGCCAGCACCGCTTCGCTCATGGTCGGCTCGGCCACCAGCACCGCTTCGTACGGAATTCCGCGGGCCAGGAACGCGGCGATGCAGCGCGGATCGTTGGCTTCTTCATCGCTGGAGAACAGGAACGCGGCATCACCATCGCTGGCGTTGGCCGCGGCCACCAGCGCAGCGGCCGCGCCCTTGATGTCGCATACGCCGAGGCCGACCACACGGTCGTCCAGGCGCCGCATCACATGCGGGTCGGCGCTCCAGTGCGGCGAGTCCGGCACCGTGTCCAGGTGCACGTTGAACAGGTACTTCGGCGTACCGCGCACGGCGTACAGGCTGACCGCACCGGCACCATGGTCGATCACCTCGACGTTGAACCCGGGCAGGTTGTCGCGCAGGTAATCGAAGATCCCTCCGGTGGTGATTGCACGCGGCGGGTTGCGGGTGTCGAAGGACACCAGGGCCTGCAGGTGATCGAGCGTCTGTTCAAGCATGAATCAATAGTTCCTTTGATGCCGCCATCAACCTAGGCTGGAGGAGAGCCCCCTTCTTGTTGAAGGGGGCGCGCCGAAGGCGCGGGGTTAAGGTGAAATGCGTGGGCTCGTGCTCAAGTCAACCGCGGTTGACTTGGGCAAAGAGCGTCGAGCTCATGCCGAACAGCTTGATGAAGCCCTCCGCCTCTTCCACGCCCCAGTCGGCCGACTGCGCGTAGGTAGCGCCCTTGGTGTTGAGCAGGTGTGGCGACTTCACCGCCACCGCATCGACGCGGCCACCGCGGGTTTCCAGCACCACTTCACCGTTGACCTTGGCCTGCGAAGACTTCAGGAACGCTTCGATGTCGGCCTTCAGCGGGTCGTGGTAGAAGCCTTCGTACACCAGCTCCACCCACTTGCGCGCCACGTCCGGCTTGAAGCGGTTCTGCTGCTTGGTCAGCACGGCGTCTTCCAGCGCGCGGTGCGCGGCCAGCAGCGAGACCAGGCCCGGGGCCTCGAACACGATGCGGCCCTTCAGGCCGATCACGGTGTCGCCGGTGTACACGCCACGGCCAACGCCGTACGGGGCGAACAGCTTGTTGAGCTGGGCCAGGATCTGGTCGCCCGGCAGCGCCTTGCCGTTCAGTTCGACGGCTTCGCCTTCGACGAATTTCAGGGTCACGTTCAGCGCCTGCTCCGGCCACTCGCTGCGCGGCGCGCACCAGCCGCGGGCACCTTCGCCCGGGGCTTCCCAACGGTCGATCTCGCCGCCGGACATGGTCAGGCCCAGCAGGTTCTCGTTGATGGTGTAGGCCTGTTGCTTGGCACGCACGCCAAAGCCGCGCTCTTCCAGGTACTTCTGCTCGTAGGCGCGGGTCTGGGTGTGCTCCTTCTGGATCTCGCGGATCGGCGCGATGATCTGGTAGTCGCCCAGTGCCTTCACGGCCAGGTCGAAACGGACCTGGTCATTGCCCATGCCGGTGCAGCCGTGGGCGATGATGTTGGTGCCCAGTTCGGCGGCACGCTTCAACGCGGCATCAACGATCAGGTAGCGGTCCGACACCAGCAGCGGGTACTGGCCCTGATAGCCTTCGCCGGCCCACACGAACGGCTTGACGAAGCCGTCCCAGATGGCCGGGCCGCCGTTGACGGTGACGTGGCTGGTCACGCCCAGCTCGGCGGCGCGCTTCTCGATGAAATCGCGTTCTTCATCATCCACGCCGCCGGTGTCGGCGAACACGGTGTGCACGTTGTAGCCACGCTCCTGCAGGTACGGCACGCAGAAGCTGGTATCCAGGCCGCCGGAGAAGGCGAGAACGACGTCTTTGTTGCTCATGGGGGTCAGGTCCAATCAGGTGGGGTAGCGCCGGGCCATGCCCGACTTCGTCTTCGTAACGTCGAGCCATGCTCGACTTATTCTTTTCAGCGCCCGGCAACTGCGGCCATGATCGCCTTCTGCACGTGCAATCGGTTCTCGGCTTCGTTGATGGCGATGCACTGCGGCGAATCCATCACGCCATCGGTGGCCTTCACGTTGCGGCGCAGCGGCAGGCAATGGCTGAACACCCCGTTGTTGGTCAGCGCCATCTTGCGTTCGTCGACGATGAAGTGCTTGTACTGGTCGCGGATCGGCTTTTCCGGTTCCCAGTTGCCGAAGAACGGCAGCGCGCCCCAGCTCTTGGCGTAGACCACGTCGGCGCCGGCGTAGGCGCTGTCGATGTCATGGCTGATCTTCAGCGAACCACCGCTCTCGGCCACGTTCTGCTCGGCCCAGCCCATGTAGCGCTCGTCCAGGATGTAGTCGGCAGTCGGGCACAGCAGGGTCACGTCCATGCCCATGCGGGTGGCGATGGTCAGCGCCGAGTTGGCCACAGCGGTGTTCAGCGGCTTGGGGTGGTAGGTCCAGGTCAGCACGTACTTCTTGCCGCGAAGGTCCTGGGTGCCGAAGTGCTCCTGCAGGGCCATCACGTGCGCCAGTTCCTGGCACGGGTGGGTGATGGTCTCCATGTTGATGACCGGCACCGGCGAGTACTTGGCGAAGCTGTTGAGGACGATGTCCTGGCGGTCGTAGGCCCAGTCCTGGAACTTGGGGAACGCACGCACGGCGATGATGTCGCAGTATCGGCCCAGCACCTTGGCCACTTCGGCGATGTGTTCTTCGGTATCGCCATCCATCACCGTGCCGAGGTTGAACTCGATCGGCCACGCATCCTTGCCCGGCTGCAGCACCACCGCGTGCGCGCCGAGCTGGAATGCGCCCAGTTCGAAGCTGGTGCGGGTGCGCATGGACGGGTTGAAGAACACCAGCGCGATCGACTTGCCCTTGAGCTGGTCGCCGAGCTTGTTGCGCTTGAACAGCGCGGCCTGGGTCAGCAGCGCGTCGAGATCGCTGCGGCTCCAGTCCTGGGTGTTCAGGAAGTGCTTGGGGGACATCATCTTTCCTTGCGTGGCAGCGCCGGGTCCGGCGCGGTGGAAGGGAAAAGCAGGAAGCAAAGGTGGAACGAAAAGATTGCAGTTGCAGCTTTCAGAACGCGCAAACGAAAAAACCCAGCCGGCGGGCTGGGTTTTTTTCGGACGAACAGCAAAAAGCTCCGGTTACCCAGCGAGAATGTGGGGTTCCGGTCGACGGGCACGCGAGGTCATACCCGACGCCTGTCGGGCTGCGCTGCTGTCGTGCTGGAAGTCGGTGAGCTTCATGGTCGACCATCTTTGCATGCGGCCGGGGCCGGCGCAAGAGGCGGGGGCCCGGAATCAGGGATTGCCGGTGGCGCCCTGCTCGGGGCCGACCCAGGGGGTGATCGACACCCGGATCTTCAACCGGTTGCCGGGGTCTTCCGGCAGCCGCGAGCGGTACTTGGTGCCCTTGTAGACGTAATCCACGTCGTAGGCAATGGGCCGGCGGAATTCACGCCCGACCGGCACGATGCGGCAGTCGCGGGTCAGCATCGGGCCGGTGGTGGCCGGCGCCGGAGCTGGCGTCTCGGCCGCGGCCTCCTCGGAGACCTCCTCGTCACTGCGCTTGAACATCGAGCGCACCGAGTCCCAGAAGCGGCTGATCCGGCCCTTGTCCTCGACCGGCTCTTCGCCGGTGACGTTGACCGGGGCCAGGGTCCGGGTCGAGATCGGCTCGCAATGCTCCTCGGTACGGGTCGCGCGCAGGGTCTGGAACACCGGCTCGACGTTCAGTACCTGTGCGTAGTCGAACTTCACGTTCTCCACGATCACCACCCGGTTGCGCGGCTCGGCCTCCTGCGCCTGGGCCACGGCGGCCGTCGCCGACAGGCAGGCCAGGGTCAGCAACGCGGTGGATTTCATTGGCGACGGGAGCAAGGGCACGGCGATAGTGTAGGCAGTGGCGAGCGCAAGGGGCTGAACATTACCCGTCCACGCCGCTCCTGCCCACCCCACCTTGGGCGGGTACGGCGTCCACCGGTGGCAAGCGACGCCCCCAAAAGGGGGCCGACACGTTCTAAAATCACAGGCTTGTCCCCCAGCCACAGCCCCATGACCCTGCGCCTGCACAACAACCTGACTCGCCAGCTCGAACCGTTCACCCCGATCGACCCGGCCTGTCCGACCCTGTATGTGTGCGGCCCGACGGTCTACAACTACGTGCACATCGGCAACGCCCGTGGCCCGGTGGTGTTCGGGGTGCTGGCCGACCTGCTGCGGCGCCGATTCGGTGGCCTGCGCTACGCGCGCAACATCACCGACGTGGACGACAAGATCAACACCGCCGCGCGTGAGCAGGGCGTGCCGATCAGCACCATCACCGACAAGTTCGCCGCCGCGTATCGTGAAGACATGGCCGCGCTGGGCGTGGTGCCGCCGGACATCGAGCCGGAGGTGACCGCGCACATGCCGCAGATCGTCACCATGATCGAGCAGCTGATCGCCAATGGCCATGCCTACGCCGCCGAAGGCCACGTGCTGTTCGCGGTGGCCAGCTTCGACGGCTACGGCAAGCTGTCGCGCCGTGACCCGGATGAAATGCTGGCCGGCGCCCGCGTCGATGTCGCCCCTTATAAGCGTGATCCGGGCGACTTCGTGCTGTGGAAGCCGTCCAGCGACGATCTGCCCGGCTGGGAATCGCCGTGGGGCCGAGGCCGCCCGGGCTGGCATATCGAGTGCTCGGCGATGGCCGCCGCCCATCTGGGCGAGACCATCGACATCCATGCCGGCGGCGTCGACCTGCAGTTCCCGCACCACGAGAACGAGATCGCACAGAGCGAGTGCGCCCACGGCGGCAAGATCTTCGCCCGCTTCTGGCTGCACAACGGCATGCTCAACTTTGGCGGCGCCAAGATGAGCAAGTCGCTGGGCAACATCGAGCGCGTACATGACCTGGTACGCCAGCATCCGCCAGAGGCCCTGCGCCTGGCGCTGCTGTCAGCCCACTACCGGCAGCCGCTGGACTGGTCCGACGCGCTGATCGAACAGTCCGCGCGCACCCTGGACCGCCTGTACGGCACCCTGCGCGACCTGGCGTCGATCGAAGCCAGCGCAGTGATCCCGGCCAGCGTCGAAGCGACCCTGGATGACGACCTGAACACCCCGCAGGCGCTGGCCGAAGTGGCCCGCATCGCCGCCGACGCGCGCCGTGCTACTGACCCGGCCGAGCAGGCGCGCCTGAAGGGCGAGCTGCTTGGCGCCGGCCTGGCGCTGGGCCTGCTGCAGGCCGATCCGGCGCAGTGGTTCGGCACCGCCGCAGGCGACGACGCTGACGATGCGCGCATCCAGGCCCTGATCGACGAGCGTGCGGCGGCCAAGAAGGCGCGCGATTTCGCCCGTTCTGATGCCATCCGCGACCAACTGGCCGCCGAAGGCATCGTGCTGGATGACACCCCGCAGGGCGTGCGCTGGTCGCGCAAGCGCGGCTGACCTGCCCTGCCCCGTGGCCGGTCCGCCGGCCACGCCCCCACTGTAGAGACTGTTGTGACCGACTCCCCATTCCCGCTTGAACCCACCGCCGCCGAGGCCCAGGCCGCCATCGCCGAGGAATTCGGCTTCTTCGGCGACTGGTCCGAGCGCTACCAGTACTTGATCGACCTCGGCCGCAAGCTGCCTACCTTCCCGGAAGAATGGAAGACTGAGGAGCACCGCCTGCTCGGTTGCCAATCGATGGTCTGGATCGTGCCGGAAGGCAACGCGCAGTCGCTGCGCTTTCATGCCATCAGTGATTCGGCGATCGTTTCCGGCCTGATCTTCCTGGCCCTGCGCGTGTACTCCGGGCGCTCGGCACAGGAAATCCTGGACACCGAGCCCAGCTACATCCAGGACATCGGCCTGGCCCGCCATCTCTCGCCGACCCGCAGCAATGGCGTGGCGGCGATGCTGGCGTTCATCCGTGAAACCGCGCAGGCACAGCTGCAGCGCGAACAACCGTGAGCGAGCCCGCCACAGCCGAAGAGACCGCGCTGGGCCTGCTGTCCCGGCCCGGCTTCGCCAAGCTGCTGGCCTACCGCATCTTCGCGATGCTGTCCTACCAGGTGGTTGCGGTCACCGTCGGTTGGCACATCTACGAAGTCACCCGCAATCCGTTCTCTCTGGGCCTGATCGGCCTGGCGGAAGTGCTGCCGTTCTTCTGCGTGGCACCCTTCGCCGGTTATCTGGTTGACCATCTGCCGAGGCGCCGGCTGGGGATGTTCGCCTGCTCCGGACTGATCACCACGGCGCTGGTGCTGACCGGCGTCGCCACCGGTTGGCTGCCATTTGAGGGCGTGTGGCCGATCTACGCCGCCATCGCCCTGACCGGCATGGTCCGCGCCTTCCTGTCGCCGATCTACAACGCGCTGTTCGCGCGCGTACTGGCCCGCGATCAGTTCGCGCGCGGTGCCGGGCTCGGCGCGGTGGTGTTCCAGGCCGGCATGGTCGCCGGCCCCGCGCTGGGTGGCGTGCTGGTCGGCTTCGGCGGCAAGGGCCTGTCCTATGCGGTGGCGACCGCGTTCGCGCTGGTGGCGATGGCCTGCCTGGCCACGCTGAAGGTCGAGGAACCGGTGCATACCGGCCCGGCCGCGCCGATCTTCAAGAGCATCGCCGAAGGCGCGCGCTTCGTGGTCGGCAACCGGATCATGGTCGGCGCGATGGCGCTGGACATGTTCTCGGTGCTGCTCGGCGGCGTGGTGGCGATGCTGCCGGCGTTCCTGCACGAAATCCTGCACCACGGCCCGGAAGGCCTGGGCATCCTGCGCGCGATGCCGGCGCTGGGCTCGGTCTGCGTGGGCCTGTGGCTGGCGCGCCACCCGCTGCACCGCAATGCCGGCCGCGTGCTGCTGTTCGCGGTGGCCGGGTTCGGCCTGTGCGTGATCGGCTTCGGGCTGTCTCAGCACTTCTGGCTGTCGGCACTGATCCTGCTGTTCTACGGGGCGTTCGATGGCGTGTCGGTGGTGATCCGCTCGACCATCCTGCAGCTGGCCACACCGGAGGAAATGCGCGGACGGGTGTCGTCGATCAACGGCATCTTCATCAGTTCGTCGAACGAGCTGGGCGCGTTCTATGCCGGCACCATGGCCCGGCTGCTAGGCCTGGTACCAGCGGTGGTACTGGGCGGGTTCGCGGTGCTGAGCGTGGCCGGTATCACGGCGTGGAGGAACCCGACGCTGCGGAAACTGAATTTGCGTGATCTGCAGTGACGCTGCGAACAGCGGATTCGGCGGCGCCGGGCGTTTGGCTGGGGCCATTGCTCTCCCTCTATGATTGCGCTTGTCACTTTCTTTTCGCGAAAAGAAAGTAACCAAAGAAACGCTCCGCCATCCGCGAGCCGGTGCTACGCACCGGTGTCCTGCGCTCCTCGCCGAATCAGGGGACGGCGCGGAACTCGCTTCGCTCGGACACCCGCGCCTCTTCGCCCCTGATTCCCCTGCGCTGCTCGGCTCGCTACAAGGCGGACCCAACAGCCGTGAGCGCACGCATGACCGCTCCTGGTAAAGCCAAGCCATGCTTGGCTGCTTTTGCTTTTGCTTTTGCTTTTGCTCTTCCTTGCCCTCCGGCTTCGGCCTGAGCCGAGCATGGGCTCGGCTCTACAGCGGCCGCGCGCGCAGGAAAGCATCAAGAGCCTGCGGGTGGGTCCGGGCAGGACCGTCCGCGGCATGGATGCCGCGGCCGAGATTACAGGGATGTACTTGCAGCGTGTCCTGCCCGGACCCACCCGCAGGCTCCCTCCGATACCCGGAAGGCGCCGTTCTACCCAGCCAACCACCCCCAACAAAAAACCCGGCCGAAGCCGGGTTTTCTGCATGACCAGACAACGACCGGGAATCAGTCGCCCTGCTGCTTCTGCAGGTGCTCCCAACGCTCCTGGGCGTCGATGGTGCGCTCGGCAGTCAGGCGCGCCTCCAGGCGCTCCAAGCCGATCTCTTCACCGGTGTCCACGCAGTAGCCGTAGTCGCCGGCTTCCAGGCGCTTGAGCGTGCTGTCGATCTTGCCGATCAGCTTGCGGTAGCGGTCGCGGGTACGCAGTTCCAGCGAATTCTCGGTCTCGCGGGTCGCGCGCTCGGCTTCGTCGCCGATGTCACGCACTTCCTCGCGCAGGTTCTCGATGGTCTGCTTGGACTCTTCCACGAGGTCAGCGCGCCAGTTCTGCAGGCGCTGGCGGAAATACTCCTGCTGCAGCGGGCTCATGTATTCCTCTTCCGAGGACGGCTTGTAGCCAGCCGGCAGGATCGGGCGGCCGGTGGCCTCGTCGGTCTTGTACTCGACCACCTTGTACTTGCTGCGCGGGGCCGGTGCCGCCGAACGGGCGGCGACGGCGACGGCGACCTTGCCGACAGGGCGCGACACGGTCTTCGGGGCGGAATCGGATTTCACGGCGGTTTTGGCAGGCGATTTCGAAACGGGCACGGGATTCTTGGATTGCGGGGCCTTCGATGCAGCAGGAGCGGCGGCCGGCGCCGGCTGGGAAGCCGGTTGGGCTGCTGCCACTGCCGCGGTCTTGGCCGGGACAGGCTTGGCCGGAGCCGGCTTGGCAGCTGGCTTCGGTGCGGACTTCACTACGGGGGCCGCGGTCGGCTTGGCGGCCGGCACGGCGACATTCTGGGTGACGCTCTTTACAGCGGCAGGATTGGCGGCAGGTTTAGCCGCGGCCGCCTTCTTGGCCGCCTTCTTGGCCGCCGGCTTGGCAACCGGCTTGGCCGCTGCCCTTTTTACCACCGGCTTCGGCGCCGGCTTGGCGGCGGCCTTCTTCACCGGCGCGGCCTTGCTGGTGGCCTTCTTCACCACCGGCGCCTTCTTGGCAGCAGCGGCGGGCTTGGCCTTGGCAGGTGCAGCGGCCTTTTTCGCCGCCGGCTTGGTTGCCTTGACCGGCGCTTTCTTTGCGGTGGCCTTCCTGGCCGCCGGTTGCGAGGACGCTGCCTTGGTCGCCGGCTTGCTGGCCGGCTTCTTGGCAACGGGCTTTGCCGCCAACTTCTTCACAACAGGCTTGGCGGTTTTCTTGGCGGCCGTTGCGGCCTTTTTTGCAGTTTTTTTAGCAGCCACGAAACGCTCTTCCTTGGATTCCCCGGGGCCCGGGAAAGCGGGCCTTTATAGCCTACCCGACCCGCAGCAGCAACCTCGGCAGCCCAGCTCCATTCAGTCCTGGAGTCAAGGCGCCCAAGGGGCGGTCCGACGAACACGGACCGCCTCGCGCGGTACGGAACCTGTCCGGCACCCGAGAGTGCCGGTACCGGTCGCAGGCCATCGGCGACATGCGACCAACGGCCCATCCTGCACAAATGCGGCCTTCATGCCAACTGGCATAAGATGACTGGGTGATCTCGCGCCTGCTCATTGCCCTGCTGCGCTTCTACAAGCGCTTCATCAGCCCCCTGCTGGGGCCGCGCTGCCGTTTCGTGCCGAGCTGTTCTGAATACGCGATGGACGCCATCTCCCGACACGGTCCGCTGCGCGGCAGCTGGCTGGCTGCGCGCCGGCTGGGCCGCTGCCATCCGTTCCACCCCGGCGGCTTCGACCCGGTGCCCGAATCCACCCACGCCCCTTCTTGCCGTTGCACAGGAAAACACTGACATGTCCTCCACCCTCATCATCAATGCCCGCATGGTCAACGAAGGGCGCACCTTCGACGGCGACCTGCGCATCGAGAATGGCCGCATCGCGCAGATCGGCAGCGGGCTGGCCCCGCGCGATGGGGAACAGGTGGTGGACGCGGCCGGTCGCTGGCTGCTGCCCGGCATGATCGACGACCAGGTGCACTTTCGCGAGCCGGGCCTGACCCACAAGGGCGATATCGCCAGCGAATCGGCGGCGGCCGTGGCCGGCGGCCTGACCAGCTTCATGGACATGCCCAACACCAACCCGCCGACGCTGGATTCGACCATCCTGGAAGCGAAGTACGAGCTGGCACGCGGCCGCGCCTGGGCCAACTACGGTTTCTACCACGGCGCCAGCAACGACAACCTGGAAGCGATCCGCGCGCTGGACCCGAAGAAGGCGCCGGGCGTGAAGGTGTTCATGGGCGCCTCCACCGGCAACATGCTGGTGGATGACCCGGAAACGCTGGACGCGATTTTCCGCGAATGCCCGACCCCGATCATCACGCACTGCGAAGACACGCCGATGATCGATGCCAACCTCAAGGCCTTCCAGGAGAAGTACGGCGACGCGCTGACCCCGGACATGCACCCGGACATCCGTTCGCGCGAGGCCTGCATCACGTCCACCCGCCTGGCGATGTCGCTGGCGCGCAAGCACGGCACCCGCCTGCATGTACTGCACATCTCCACCGCCGACGAACTGGCGCTGTTCGAGAAGGGTCCACTGATCCGCGCCGATGGCAGCCGCAAGCAGATCACCGCCGAGACCTGCGTGCACTTCCTGCACTTCGCGCGCCCGGATTACGCAACCAAGGGCAACCTGATCAAGTGCAACCCGGCCATCAAGGAAGTGTCCGACCGCGAAGCGATCACCGCCGCGCTGGCCGATGACGTGCTGGACGTGCTGGCCACCGACCACGCGCCGCACACCTGGGAAGAGAAGCAGAAGCCCTATGCGCAGGCACCGTCCGGCCTGCCACTGGTGCAGTACGCGCTGGTGGCCGCGCTGGAACGCGTGCACGAAGGCAAACTGACCCGCGAGCAGGTGGTGCAGAAGTTCGCCCATGCTCCGGCACAGCTGTTCGACGTGGAAGAGCGCGGCTTCCTGCGCGAAGGCTATTTCGCCGACCTGGTGCTGGTGGAAGACGTGCCGTTCACCGTCAAGCGCGAGGACGTGCTGTCCAAGTGCGGCTGGTCGCCGTTCGAAGGAACGACCTTCCGTTCGCGCGTGGCCTCGACCTGGGTCAACGGCCAGTTGGTGTGGGACGGCCGCAAGCTGGTGGGCGAACCGGCCGGCCAGCGCATGACCTACGACCGCTGATGCGCGCGGCACTTCTGTTCGGGGCGCTGCTGCTGGCGGCGCCCCTGCTCTGCACACCTTCGGCAAACGCGCAGGATGCCATCGGCAGCCTGATCGACAGCCGCGTGGTGTTTCCGTCCAGCGCGTCGCAGGGCGCGTTGGTGATCGGCAAGGTGCCGGCCGGCAGCCGTGTCCGCTACGCCGGTCGCGACCTGCGCGTAAGCAGCTACGGCAGCGTGGTGTTTGGCATCGGGCGCGACGAGAAAGGCCCGCTGCGCGTGCAGGTGCAACGCCCCGATGGTGGCAGCGAGACGGCAACCATTACGGTGACGCCGCGCGACTGGCCCATCGAGCGGGTCAACGGCGTGCCGCCGAAGACGGTCAATCCGCCGCCGGCGATCGCCGAGCGGATCAAGCGCGAACAGGCGCAGGTGACTGCCGCACGCGCCCGCGATGACGACCGTACCGATTTCACCCAGACCTTCATCTGGCCGGTGCAGGGCCGCATCAGCGGCCGCTTCGGCAATGCGCGCGTGTACAACGGCCAGCCTGGCGCCGGTCATTCCGGCATGGACATCGCGGTGCCGACCGGCACCCCGGTGAAGGCACCGGCGGCCGGCATCGTCACCTTCGCCGGCCCGGACCTGTACCTGACCGGTGGCACGCTGCTGCTCGACCACGGCTTCGGGGTCAGCTCCAACTTCCTGCACCTGTCGCGCATCGACGTGAAGGTCGGCGACCGGGTGGAACAGGGCCAGGTGATCGCCGCGGTCGGCGCCACCGGTCGCGCCACCGGCCCGCACCTGCACTGGGGCATGAACTGGTTCGATACCCGCATCGACCCATTGCTGGTGCTGGAACGTAAATAACGCGCGCAATCTGCCTTCGTGGGTGCCGACCTTGGTCGGCACAACCTCATGGAGCGTGCGGGCCAGGGTCCGCATCCGCCCAATCGATCAATCGATCAACCGCGTGCGGCCCACCACACGCGCAGCAACGTGCGCATCGGTGTCGCTTCAATCGGCTTGCCTGCGGCCTGCGCGGCGACACGGGCACGTGCCAGGCTGGACCAGACGCGGCGCGGGCGCGGGCCGGGCACGCGGGCACCCCACCCTTTCAACAGGTACTGCGCCCAGCGCTGCGCAGCATTGCTGGCGTCTTCATCCAGCAGGCTGCGCGGCACACCGGCCACGCCGGCATCCTGCAGGCGCTGGGCCAGGGTCTGCAGCTGCACCGCACGACCAGCGCCGGTGCGCGGCTTGTCGTTGAACAGCGCCGCTTCCACCGCGGCTACCGCGTCGGCGTAGTTGGCCAGCGCGCGTTCGGCGCCAGCCGCATCCAGCGCAACCGTACGCGCTTCTACCAGATCCGGCAGCGCTTCGGCCAGCTGCGCCCACGGCGCACGCACCGGCTCCAGCAGGCGCCCCAACGGGTGGCGCGACCGATGCGCAGCCCAGCTGCGCAGCTCCTCGCCCCACCACGCCAGCTTGGCGTCGGCCGGCAGCGGATCGCCACTGGTGTTGAGCATGTCGTCGAATTCCTGCAGCAGCGCGAACCACGCCACCGCGAGTTCGCGTTGCGGTTCGGCCACGAACGGGGCGGCGACCGACCACTCCGGCCAGCGGCTGCGCCACTTGTCGAGGAAACTGTCCAGCGCGGTACTGCTCACTACGCGATTCCTTACGGCTGGGCCGGGGCTGCCGGCCGGGTCGGCCAGAGACTGGCCAGTTGCAGAAGTTCAGCGTTCTCGACCAGCACGTCGGCCTGCCAGGCCAGCGGGTCGTCGCTGTGCAGGCGGTAGCCCCACAGCGCCGCCACTGACGGCATCGCCGCGGCGCGCGCGGCGATGATGTCGCGCTCGTCATCGCCCACGTAGACGCAGTCCTCGGCGGCAACACCGATGGCCTGCGCAGCGTGCAGCAGCGGCAGCGGGTGCGGCTTGCGCTCGGCCAGGCTGTCACCGCCGACCAGCACCGCGCAACGCTGCTGCCAGCCATGCTGCGGCAGGATCAGACGCGCCAGGTATTCGGGCTTGTTGGTGACGATGCCCCACACGGTACCGGCAGCCTCCAGTGCCGACAGCATGCCGGCCACGCCCTCGAACAGCACCGCGTGCTGGCCGATCAACGCTTCATAGCGCTGCAGGAATTCCGGGATCAGTGCATCGCGAGCGGCGGCATCCAGCTCCGGGAACGCGGCCCCAACCATCGCACGCGAGCCCTTGGAGACCACCGGGCGCAGCAGTTCCGGATCGATCGGTGCACGCCCACGCTCGGCCAGCATCGCATCGCAGGTCGCGACGAAATCCGGCGCACTGTCCAGCAGGGTGCCGTCCAGATCGAACAGCACCGCGCGCGGGAAGCGGGCAGAGGTCATGCCGGCTTGACCGCGTAGGCCAGGTAGTTGATGTCGGTGCGGCTGCTCAGGCGGGCGTGGTTGCGCCACGGCTCGTAGGCCATGCCGCTCACGTCCACCAGCTGCACATCGGCCTCGCGCAGCCAGCGCGCCAGTTCGGCCGGCTTGATGAATTCCTGGTAGTGGTGGGTGCCCTTGGGCAGCAACCGTGCCACGTATTCGGCGCCGACGATCGCCACCGCGAAGGCGGCAGCGGTGCGGTTGATGGTCGACAGGAACAGGTGGCCACCCGGCTTCAGCAGGCGCTTGCATGCCTCGATGATCGCGCCCGGGTCAGGCACGTGCTCGAGCATTTCCATGCAGGTGACCACATCGAAACTGCCCGGCTGCTCGGCGGCCAGGTCTTCGGCGGCCTGCACCCGGTAGTCGACCTTTGCGCCGCTTTCCAGCGCATGCAGGCGCGCGACCTTGACCAGCTCAGGGGCCAGGTCGATGGCGGTGACGTCGGCGCCCGACTGGGCCAGCGCCTCGCTCAGCAAACCGCCACCGCAGCCGATGTCCAGCACGCGGGCACCGCGCAGTGGCACGCGGTCGGACACGTACTTCAGCCGCACCGGGTTCAGCGCATGCAGCGGCTTCTGCGGGCCGTCAGCGTCCCACCAGCGGTTGGCCAGTGCGGCGAACTTGTCCAGCTCGGCCTGATCGAAATTGGAGGATGCGTGGGGGGCAGTCATGGGGTAGTCCTTGCGGCGCCAGGGCTCAGGCGCGGATATGACGGATACGCTCGCGCCACTGGCGCGCGTTGGCGATGATGCCCGGCAGGTCCATGCCGACCAGCTCGCGCTGCACCAGCTTCGGCTTGCCGGCAATCCAGACATCGCTGACCTGCTGGCGACCGGTGGCGTACACCAGCTGCGACAGCACGTTGTGCAGCGGCTGGGTTTCCAGCGCCGACAGGTCGACGCAGACCAGGTCGGCCTGCTTGCCGACCTCGATCGAACCGATGCGGTCACCGAAGCCCAGCGCGCGGGCACCGCCCAGGGTCGAGGCGCGCAGCGTGGTCGCTGCGTCCAGCGCGGTGGCATCGTCGGCCACCGCTTTGGCCAGGATCGCCGCGGTCCGGTTCTCGCTGAACATGTCCAGGTCGTTGTTGCTGGCGCAGCCGTCGGTACCGATGGCCAGGTTCACGCCAGCGCGCTGCAGGGCGCAGGCCGGGCAGAAACCGGAGGCCAGCTTCAGGTTCGATTCCGGGCAGTGCACCACGCTGACGCCTCGTTCGGCGCACAGGTGGATTTCCGCATCGGTCAGCTGGGTCATGTGCACCGCGATCAGGCGGTCGTTGACCAGGCCCAGGCGATCCAGCCGCGCCAACGGGCGCTGGCCGTGCAGCTTGATCGAATCGGTGATTTCCTGCGCGGTCTCGTGGGTGTGCAGATGCACCTGCATGTCGAGCTGGTCGGACAGCATCCGCACCCGCTCAAAATTGGCGTCGTTGACCGTGTACGGCGCGTGCGGTGCGAACGCGGTGCCGATCAGCGGGTCGGCGCGCCACTGGTCGTGCAGTTCACCGGCCTTGGCGAAGTACTCGTCGTCGGTCTTTGCCCAGGCCGTGGGGAAATCGATGATGACCGCGCCAACCAGCGCGCGGAAACCGTGCTTCTTGTAGACCGCGGCCTGCACATCACCGAAGAAATAGTTCTCGTTGGCGCAGGTGGTGCCGCCACGCAGCATCTCGGCGATGGCCAGGGTGGTGCCGTCGGCAACGAATTCGGGGCCGATCACCGCCGCTTCCACCGGCCAGATGTGCTGCTGCAGCCAGGTCATCAGCGGCAGGTCGTCGGCGACGCCGCGCAGCAGGGTCATCGGGTTGTGCGTGTGCGCGTTGACCAGGCCCGGCATCAGCGCCGCCTCGGGGCGGCTGACCACCTGCGCGGCACGGAAGCGCGCACGCGCCTCGGCACACGGCAGGATGGCGACGATCTCGCTGCCACGCACGGCCACGGCATGGTCTTCCAGCACCACCGCATGCGGCTCGATCGGGACGACGTAACCGGCTTCGATGAGCAGGTCGCAGGCTTCGGGGAGGTGCGGGCTATCGCTCATGCGGGCTCACTGGGCTGTGGGGGCGGCGAGACATTTCTGGGGACGCGCCCCTGAGTCAGGGGCTGCCGCGAAGCGGCGGGGCTGCAGATTCGTGAAACGGGGCCCATGACCTGCCGAAACAGATCATGGGAGCGCCAGCGCGAATGCGATGGCGCGTTCCCGAGCTTGGCTCGGCTCTACAGCTAATCCGGCTGCGCCGGATTATTTGACGCGTGCGGAGTATTCGCCCGAACGGGTATCAACCCTGATGATTTCGTCCTGGTTGACGAACAGCGGCACGCGGACCACGGCGCCGGTCTCCAGGGTGGCCGGCTTGCCGCCGCCGCCCGAGGTGTCGCCACGGACGCCCGGGTCGGTTTCGGTGATCTTCAGTTCGACGAAGTTCGGCGGCTGCACGAAGATCGGTTCACCGTTCCACAGGGTGACCACGCAGGATTCTTCGCCCTTCAGCCACTTCTCGGCACCGCCCATGCCGGCCTTGGTGGCCTGGACCTGCTCGAAGGATTCCGGGTCCATGAAATGCCAGTACTCGCCATCGCTGTACATGAAGTTCATGTCGGTATCGACGACGTCGGCAGCATCCAGCGAGTCGGTCGACTTCATGGTCACTTCCTGGGTGCGGCCGTCCTTGATCAGGCGGTACTTCACGCGGGTGAAGGCCTGGCCCTTGCCCGGCTTGACGTATTCGGTGTCGATGATGACGGCCGGTTGGTTGTTGACCAGGATCTTCATCCCGTTCTTGACGTCGTTCATGCCGTAGCTGGCCATGCGTAAACTCCTGAGTGGCGAAAACGCCGCGGGTGCGGCGAGCCGTTAGAATGGAAAGCCCACCGAAGGCCGGTGGGCGACTGTTTTTCTGCCCCCATGATAACCGCAGGCCCCCTCTCCATGCAGCTTTCCGCCTTCCCCCGGCCCCAGTCGACAGCCGCGCCCGCGCGCTGGCAGCAGCTCTGGCGCCAGGCGCTGCGCGACCCGCACGCGCTGCTGGCCCGGCTGCAACTGGATCCGGCCGCGCTTGGGGTCTCGGAAGCGGCCATGGCCCAGTTCGCGCTGCGCGTGCCTGAAGGCTTCGTGTCCCGCATGCGCAAGGGCGATCCCGCCGACCCGCTGCTGCGCCAAGTGCTGCCGATCGATGCGGAGATGCGCCCGGCGCCCGGATTCAGCTTCGACGCGGTGGGCGACGGCGCCGCCAGGAAGGCCACCGGCGTCATCCAGAAGTACCGTGGCCGGGCGCTGCTGGTGGCAACGGGCAGCTGTGCGATCAATTGCCGCTACTGCTTCCGCCGCCACTTCGACTATGGCGCGGAAAATGCCGCCAAGGGCGGCTGGCAGGAAGCCGTAGCCGCCATCGCGGCCGACCCGGACATCGACGAGGTGATCCTGTCCGGCGGTGACCCGCTGTCGCTGGCAACGCACAAGCTGGTCGAGCTGACCGACGCCCTGCGCGCGATCCCGCATATCCGCCGCCTGCGCCTCCATACCCGGCTGCCGATCGTGCTGCCGGAGCGCGTGGACGATGAACTGGTCTCTTGGCTGGGCAGCCTGCCGTGGCCGCTGGCGATCGTGGTCCACGCCAACCACGCCAACGAATTCGAGGCCAGCGTGGACGCCGCGATGGCGCGGCTGCGTGGCACCGGCGCCCAGCTGCTGAACCAAGCGGTGCTGCTGCGCGGGGTCAACGACAGCGTGCAGGCCCTGCAGGACCTGAGCGAGCGCAGCTTCGCCGCCGGCGTGCTGCCCTACTACCTGCACCAGCTGGACCGGGTCGAGGGTGTGGCCCACTTCGAGGTGGATGACGCCCGGGCCAAGGCATTGATTGCCGGCCTGACCGCGCGCCTGTCCGGCTATCTGATCCCGAAGCTGGTGCGCGAGCTGCCGGGCGACCCGAGCAAGCGCCCGGTGTAACCCGGTGTCGGGGCCAGGTCCCTTTTCCGCAGGAAAAGGGACCTGGCCCCGACACAACGGCAGTAGGTCAGAGCCCCGATTCGATCATCCGCACCACTTCGGTGGCGGTGACCGGATGGCTCAGCCAATAGCCCTGGCCCAGGTCGCAGCCGCGCTGCGCCAGCAGTTCGAACTGCGCCTGCTGCTCGATGCCTTCCGCCACCACGGTGATGCCCAGCGCGTGCGCCATGGCGATGATTGCCGTGGTCAGCGCCAGGTCGTCCGGGTCGCGCTGCATATCGGCGACGAAACTCTTGTCGATCTTGACCCCGTCCACCGGCACCTGGCGCAGGTGGCTGAGGCCGGAGAAGCCGGTGCCGAAATCATCCAGCCACACCTTCACGCCGGTGCGGTGCAGCTTGTCCAGCAGCTGCGCGGCAACCATTTCATCGCCGATCACCGCGGTCTCGGTCAGCTCCAGGTGCAGGCGCGAGGCCGGCAACCCGGATTCGTGCAGGCACTGCGCGACCAGCGCCGGCAACTCACCGCCACGCAACTGCCGCGGCGACACGTTGACCGACACGAACAGGTCATCGCCGGCCGTCCCGCGCGGCCACTGCGCGGCCTCCATGCAGGCTGCGCGAAGTACCTTCGGGCCGATGATCTCGATCAGGCCGCTCTGCTCGGCCACCTCGATGAACACTGACGGCGGAATCGTGCCCAGGGTCGGATGCTGCCAGCGCAACAGCACCTCGACGCCGACCATGCGGCGATCACGCATGCGGAAGATCGGCTGATAGGCCAGGCGCAGTTCACCGCGCTCCCAGGCCCCACGCAGTTCCTGCTCCATGTGCACGCGGCGCTCGACCGCATGGTCCATCGCCCGGCTGTAATAGCGGTAGCAGTTCTTGCCGGCCATCTTCGCCTGGTACATGGCGATGTCGCCGTTCTTCAGCAACGTGGTCGCATCGGCGGCATCATCGGGAAACAGGGTCACGCCGATCGAGGTGCCAAGGAACAATTCCCTGCCCTGCACCACCAGCGGCTTGCCCAGCTCGCGTACCAGCACTTCGGCCAGCAGCCTCGCGTTGGCGGCCACATCACCATCGCCGACCAGGATCACGAATTCGTCGCCGCCGAAGCGCGCCAGCAGCGCCTCATCGCCACCCGCCTCAGTGACCGCGCGGCCGATGCGCTGCGCGAACTGCAGCAGTGCCTCGTCACCCGCCTCGTGGCCGAGCGTGTCGTTGACCCGCTTGAAGTCGTCGATATCGGCAAACAACAGTCCAAGTCGATGATTGGAGGCGCGCGCGGCCATCAGCCGATGGTCCAGCGTCTCGCGGAACGCCAGGCGGTTGGTCAGCCCGGTCAGCGCATCGGTGTAGGCCATGCGCCGCACTTCGCGGTCATGGCGGGCGATCGCATCGCGCATGCGGGCGAAACCGCGCACCAGTTCGCCGACCTCGTCATCGCGCGTGTTCTCGGCCAGTGGCGTCTTGTAATCGCCGGCCTCGATGCGGCGCGCCGCCACGGCCAGGTCGCGGATTGGCGTGACCAGGGTGCGCTGCACATACAGGATCACCACCACCCCGATCACCACCAGCAGGCCCAGCATCAGCAGCAGCCACCCAAGATGGCGGCTGCCGACCTGCTGCAGGCGCTCGCCGAGGGTCGCATTGGCGGCCTGTTCGCGTTGCAGCACCTCGTCCAGCGCCATGCCGACACGGACACCGCCGATGCGCTGGTTGCCGACCATGATCGGCATCGTGTTGTCGAGCACCTTCGGCGATTCCTGCACCAGCAGTGCCTGCGCCGCCGCCGCTTTGGGAGCCAGTGGATCGGTCATCGGCTGGCCGAAGCCGGCCACTTCGACCGAGCCGTCATGCACCAGCCGCCCGCGCTCATCGAACACCAGCACATAGCGCACCACCGGCTGCCGCGCGGTGCTGCGCACCAGTACACCCACCTGGTCCAGGTCGCGGTAGTACAGCGGGTTGGCCAGCGCATCGGACAGCTCGCGCGCCATCGCCTCGCCACGGCTGCGCACGCTGCGATCAAACAGTTCGTGGATGACACCCCCGCTGAGGCTGCGCACCTCGCTCTGCATCGCCGCCTGCCGCCCCAGCAGCACCGCCAGGATCGCCACCACCACCAGCATGGTTCCGCCCATCGCCAACAGGAACCGGGCCTGCATCCCCGAGCCGAGCCACTTCATTCCACTTCCATCCGCACGCGCGTCAATCCTTGTTTCAATTCATCCAACCGCTGCTGCGCATGCGCATCGACACGGTGGAAACCGGAAGTGCCAAAAAACCGATGCAACGCCCCCTGCGCCTGCGGGTCACTGGCCGCCTGCAGCAGGACCTCCTGCAGGCGATCGCGCACCCGCGGATCGAGGTCGGCTCGGACCATCTCCACCGCACGCGGATACGGTTCGGTGCGCAGCAGCTCGCGGAAGTCCCGCCGGAACGCAGCCGGCACCCGCCGCTCGTCGTTCCAGTCCACGCTGCTCACCGCCCCCGCATCCGCCATCCCCTTGTGCACATACGTCGCGATGTTCAACTCGCTGCGCGCGAACACGTAACCGACACTGTCCGGTCCCGGCAGGTCCGACACCCCCGCCAGAATCTGCGGCGAAAGGCCGTGATCCAGCAGGGTCATCACCGGCACCAGGTAGGCGCTGGTGGAGGCAGTGTTCTGCAGGGCCAGGCGATGGCCGCGCAGGTCCTGCAGGCGCTGGATCGGGCTGTCTCGGCGCACGAAGAACACCGTCTGGTATTCCCGCACGCCGTTGCGCTCGGTCAGCAACAGCGGCCGCGCGCCGCTGCGCTGGCCCAACGCCACCGCGGTACCGGATGTTTCTGTGACCCAGTCGACCCGCCCCCGCCGCAGATAGCTGGCCATCTGCTGCGGATCGCGTGCCATCAGGATCTTCCCCTCATGGATTCCGACGTCGTGCATGCGCGCCACCACGTAGTCCAGCAACGGCTGCAGTTGTTCGTAATGGGCTTGGGGGTCATCACTGATCCGGCCCAGCACCAGCACCGGATCCGGTGCTGCACGCACCGTCCCGGCCAACAGGACCATGGCCAGGCTCAGCAGTCCCCCCTGCATTGCCTTTCGCAGACCCGACACAGATGTCATTCCCCCCTGGGTATCCAGACAGACTACCCGAAAAAATGAGAACGTCGTCAGCTGTCCTTGCCGCCCGCCTGGGCCAACCGTGCCATGCGCTGGGTGTCGGCGAGGATGCCACGCAGCAGGCGCACTTCCTGCTCGCTCGGCTCGCTGCGCAGGAACAGGCGACGCAGCTTGCGCATTGCCGACTCCGGCGCGCGCCCCTTGTGGAAATCGATCTCGTCAAGGGTGTCGCCCAGCTGGGCGAAGAAGCTTTCCATCTGCTCGTGGCTGGCCGCCTGCTCGCGGAAGCCCGGCTCGGCGTCGGCTGCCGGCTGCGCACCCAGCAGCTGCATCCGCGTTTCATAGGCCAGCACCTGTACGGCTGCGGCCAGGTTGAGCGAACTGAACGCCGGATCGGACGGGATGTGCACGGCCGCATGGCAGAGCTGCAGCTCTTCGTTGGTCAAGCCGGTGCGCTCGCGGCCGAACACCAGGGCCACTTCGGCGCCTTCACCCGCCTTGGCCACCGCACGGGCGGCGGCATCGGCCGGCAGATACTCCTCCAGCTGGACGCGACGGGCACGGGCGGTGCAGCCCAACACCAGGCGGCAGTCGGCCACGGCCTCGGCCAGGGTCGCCACCACGGGGGCGTCGCCCAGCACGTCTTCGGCACCGGCCGAGCGGCGGAAGGCCTCCTCGTCCAGCGGTTTCTCGGGGGCGACCAGCACCAGGCGGGCCAGGCCCATGGTCTTCAGGGCGCGGGCGGCGGCCCCCATGTTGCCGGGGTGCTGGGTACCGACCAGGACGAATCGGAGGCGGGTGGCGGCAGGAAACTGGGACATGAACAGGGAAAAGGTCGAGCTGGACGATGACCAATGGTAAACTGTGCGGCCGGTCAACGCGCCGGACCCGCTCTTTTCCCCCGCCAGCCCATCTCTTCTGCCTTTCCGGGAGCCCACGCCATGCAGAAACCCGCCGTAACCGTCATGGTCAAGGCCGCCCGCCTCGCCGGCAACGTCCTGTTGCGCAACATCAACAAGCTCGAGGCACTGAACGTCGTGCAGAAGGGCCGGATGGACTACGCCAGCGAAGTCGATGCGGACGCGGAAAAGGTCATCGTCAAGGAACTCAAGCGGGCCTACCCCGAGTACGGTGTGTTCGGTGAGGAAGGTGGCGTGCAGGGCGAGCGCCGCCATATGTGGGTCATCGACCCGCTGGACGGCACCAGCAACTACCTGCGCGGCGTGCCGCACTACTGCGTGTCGATCGCCCTGGTCGAGAACGGCGAGCCGACCGACGCGGTCATCTTCGATCCGCTGCGCAACGAACTGTTCACCGCCAGCCGTGGCGCCGGTGCCGTGCTCAACGACCGTCGCATCCGCGTGGCCGAGCGCAAGGACCTCGAAGGCACCATGATCCACACCGGTTTCGCCCCGCGCGAGCGCAGCCGTGCCAGCGCCCAGCTGAAGGCGGTCGACGCCCTGCTGGTGCACGGTGAGGACATCCGCCGCACCGGTTCGGCCGCGCTGGACCTGGCCTACGTGGCGTGCGGCCGCGCCGACGCCTACTTCGAGGCTGGCGTGAAGGCCTGGGACATCGCGGCCGGCCTGCTGCTGGTCCGCGAGGCGGGCGGCAAGGTCTGCGACTTCAAGGGCGCGACCCTGGGCCGCATGGACAACCGCGGCCCGGAGACCCACCAGATCGTGGCCGGCAACCTGAAGGTCGCCGAGTCGCTGCAGAAGGTGCTGGTCAACACCGGTTACGCCGCCGAGTTCGACGCCAAGTTCTGAGATTCCGTGTAAAGCGGTTGATGGAGACGGCACCTGCGAGGGTGCCGTTTTCGTTTGTGCGGCCGGAGATTCATTTCCGCGACCGCGGAGGGGTGTCGCTTTCTTTGCTCGTGCAAAGAAAGTAACCAAAGAAACACGCCGCCAGGGCGCGAGCCGATGCTGCGCATCGGCACCCTGCGCTCCTCGGTCCGTCGAGGGACGGTGCGGGAACTCGCTGCGCTCAGACACCCGCACCTTTTCGCCCTCGCCGGACCTGCGGTGCTCAGCTCGCTCAAGGCGGACCCAAGGTCAAATGCCACAGCGGCACCCGGTTGATCCATGCTACGCGTGGATGCTGTTGCTCTTGATCTTGACCTTCCAGTCCGCCTTGAGCGAGCCGAGCATCGCAGGGGAATCAGGGGCGAAGAGGCGCCGGTGTTTGAGCGCAGCGAGTTCGGCGCCGTCCCCTGATTCGCCGAGAAGCGCAGGGCACCGGCGTGCACAGCACGTCGGCTCGCGGCCGGCGGAGCGTTTCTTTGGTTACTTTCTTTGCGCGCAAAGAAAGTGACACCCCTCCGCGGTCGCGGAAACGACTCTCGCCGGGTCGTACCCGGCGCCACCAATGCGTGCGCGCACATACAAAAACGCCCGGCGCGGGGCCAGGCGTTCCTGCACTACCGTAGAAGTACGGAGACTTACGCCACCGTCGACGCCCGCAGCGCGGCAATGCGCTCTTCCAGCGGCGGGTGACTCATGAACAGCTTCTTCGCGGTCGAGCCGGCAATACCGAACGCGGCAATCTGCGTCGGCAGCGTGCTCTGGCCGTGGTTGAGCTGCAGGCGCTCCAGCGCGGCAATCATCTTCTGGCGGCCCGCCAGCGAGGCACCACCGGCGTCGGCGCGGAACTCGCGGTGACGCGAGAACCACATCGAGATCATCGTCGCGAACAGCCCGAACACCATCTCCAGCACGAACACGATGATGAAGTAGGCGAAGCCACGGCCACCGCCTTCGCGGTTGCCCGACAGCGCGCTGTCGATGATACCGCCGACCACGCGCGCCAGCACGATCACGAAGGTGTTCAACACACCCTGCAGCAGCGCCATGGTGATCATGTCACCGTTGGCGACGTGGGCGATCTCGTGGCCCAGCACTGCCTCGGCCTCGTCTTCGCTCATGTTGTGCAGCAGGCCGGTGGACACCGCCACCAGCGCGTTGTTGCGGTTGGCGCCGGTAGCGAAGGCGTTGATCTCGGGGCCTTCGTACACTGCCACCTCCGGCATGCCGATGCCGGCCGCCTTGGCCTGGCGCTCGACGGTCGCCAGCAGCCAGCGCTCGGTCGGGTTGCGCGGCTCGGTGATCACCACCGCGCCGGTGGAACGCTTGGCCATCCACTTGGACAGCAGCAGTGAGATGAAGGAACCACCAAAGCCGAAGATGCCGGCCATGACCAGCAGGCCGCTCATCGAACGGGAGTCCACGCCCAGGATGGACATCACGATGCCGGCGAGAATCAGCACCGCAAGGTTGGTGGCCAGGAACAGGGCAATGCGGGTAAACATGGGAGAATCCGGCTCTAAAAGGGTCGATATCGACCAATTTGCGGTGCAGTCAGCTTGAATTCAAGCGCCAACCTGACCGACGATTCAGCCAGCATGACCTCACCCACTCCCTGCGGCCGCTTCGCGCCCTCACCGACCGGCCTGCTCCACCCTGGTTCCCTGCTCGCCGCGTTCGGCAGCTGGCTGCTTGCCCGCCATCACGACGGCCTGTGGCGGCTGCGCATCGAGGATGTCGACCCCCCGCGTACCGTGCCCGGCGCAGCGCAGTCACAGTTGCAGACACTGGCCGCGTTCGGGCTGATCCACGATGGTCCGATCTTCTGGCAGAGCTCGCGTGGCGAGGCCTACCAGGCGGCGCTGGACGTGCTGCTGGCCAGCGACCTCGCCTTTGTCTGCCATTGCAGCCGAAGCGACCTGGCCGCCAATGGCGGCATCCACCATCGCTGTGTCGCGCGCCAGCTGCGACCGGACCCGGCCGTCCGCTTCCGCGTCCCTCCCGGCAGCGTCGTGACATTCGACGATGGCCTGCGCGGCCCGCAGCGCCAAGATGTCCATGCCGAGGTCGGCGACTTCGTGCTGCGCCGTGCCGACGGCTGCTGGGCCTATCAGCTGGCGGTGGTGGTCGATGACGCCGAGCAGGGCGTGACCGAAGTGGTGCGTGGCGCCGACCTGCTTGACTCCACTGCGCGGCAGATCCTGCTGCAACAGGCACTGGGCCTGCCTGTGCCGCGCTATTGGCATCTGCCACTGCTGCTGGATGCGCCTGGCCACAAGCTGTCCAAGTCGCTGGCCGCCTCGCCTGTGGACAGCACGCAGCCGCTGCCGGTGCTGCGCCAGCTCTGGCAGCTGCTCGGCCAGGACCTGGCCGCACTGGAAAGCACGCACGATCTGGACACGCTGCTGGCCGCAGCGCGAAACGCATTCGATCCGGCGCGACTGCCGCGTTCGGACATTCTGATCTGAGCGACCCTGCTGCCCCCCCGGCGCACTTTCCGCGCCGATGTTGCAGAATCCCTGTTCCCTCACCTGATACCCGGACAGCACTCCATGACTTCTCGCGTCGCACTGGTCACCGGCGGAACCGGCGGCATCGGTACCGCCATCTGCCAACGCCTGGCCGACCAGGGCCACCGGGTCGCCACCAATTACCGCGACGAAGCCAAGGCCCGCGCCTGGCAACAGGCGATGAGCGAGCGCGGCTTCCAGGTGTCGATCTTCCCGGGTGATGTCTCCGACCCGGACAGCGCCGAAGCCCTGGTGCGCGCGGTCGAAGCAGAGCTGGGGCCGGTCGAGATCCTGGTCAACAACGCCGGCATTACCCGTGACACCACCTTCCATCGCATGCGCGCGGACCAGTGGCACGATGTGATCAACACCAACCTCAATTCGGTGTTCAACGTCACCCGCCCGGTCATCGAAGGCATGCGCCGCCGTGGCTGGGGCCGGGTCATCCAGATCAGCTCGATCAACGGCCTCAAGGGCCAGTACGGCCAGGCCAACTACGCGGCGGCCAAGGCCGGCATGCACGGTTTCACCATCTCGCTGGCCCGCGAGAACGCTGGCTTTGGCATCACCGTCAATACTATTTCGCCCGGCTACGTGGCCACCGATATGGTGATGGCGGTGCCGGAAGAGGTGCGCGCCAAGATCATCGCCGACATCCCCACCGGCCGCCTCGGCAAGCCGGAGGAAATCGCCTACGGCGTGTCGTTCCTGGTGGCCGACGAGGCCTCCTGGATCACCGGCAGCAATCTGGACATCAACGGCGGCCACCATATGGGCTGGTAAGCAACGCCGGCAGCAGCCCCTGCCGTTGGTCATGCTGCGCAGCACGCAAACCCTTGTTGCGCAACATGATCGGCACTGAAAGCCAAGCCTGGCGGGGGCTGGGGCGGTTGCAACGGCTGCTGCACTGCGCCATGCTGAGCTCCTACTGTGACGAGTGACCGCTTCAATGGCTGCGACCCGCATCATCAAGAAGTATCCGAACCGCCGTCTCTACGACACCGAGATTTCCAGCTACATCACCATCGAGGATGTGCGCCAGCTGATCCTGGACGGTGAAGACTTCGAAGTCCGCGACGCCAAGAGCGGCGACGACCTCACCCGTTCGGTCCTGCTGCAGATCATCGCCGACCAGGAACAGGACGGCGAACCGATGCTCTCCACCCAGCTGCTGAGCCAGCTGATCCGCTTCTACGGCGATTCCCTGCAGGGCTTCATGGGCAATTACCTGGAGCGCAGCATGCAGGTCTTCCTCGACCAGCAGCAGCAGTTCCGCCAGCAGATGGGCAACCTGCTGGGGCAGACCCCGTGGGCGATGATGAACCAGCTGACCGAGCGCAACCTGGAGCTGTGGCAGGAATTCCAGCGCAGCATGGGCGCCGGTTTCGGCGGCCCGCGCCCGGGCGGCACGGGAACCGGTACCGGTACCGGTACCAAGCCCAGCGAACCCGGCACGGGCACCGGCACCGGCGGCAAGACCCGCCGCTGAGCCACAGTACCGGCTGACACGAAAACGGCGCGCCCCTGGCGCGCCGTTTTGTTTTGGCACCGCGCCAACGATGCGTCAGCGCTTCGCCTTGCACCCCGTGCATACGCGCTCGACCTTGTAGCCCTTGGCCTTCAGCTTCTCGACCACGCCATCGTTGCCGAGCAGGTGCAGCGTGCCGACCACCACCAGCGTACCGCCCTGCCCGGCCTGCAGGTACGGCACCAGCTTCGGCACCCAGGCATCGTTGCGCCCGGTGTTGATGCGCTGGTACAGCTGCGGATACTGCTGGCGCATCTCCGCCGCCATCTTCGTCCACAGCAGACGCTCATCGCCGCGGCGCCATGCATCGTGCAGCAGGCGCGCCTGCTCATCGCCCTTGCCCGCCTGGTCCAGCGCCTCGGCCAGCATCTGCCGCTGCTCCTGTACGGTCATGCCATCGAGCATGCCGATCTGCGTGTCGATGTCTTCCAGGCCTGCGGTCTTGCGCCCGGTCTTCTGCGCGCGCTCCATGAAATGGCGATCCAGGCCCAGCGCCGGGTCCAGGCCCAGCTTCTGCATCTGTCCCACCGAAATGCTCAGGCCGACAAACCAGGGCTTCATGCCCTGCAGCTGCGCCAACGGCAGCGCGTTCCCGCTGGCGAAGGCCTGCAGCTTCTGCCAGGTCGCAGCATCCAGGTCACGCTTGAGCTCGCTGCCATCGGTGCGGGTTGCGGCCTGCACCATGCGGCTGGCCAGCTGCGGCGACTGCATGTCTTCCGGCGACAGCTCGAACACGATCCGCTGCGAAGCCTCGAAGGCCTGCTCGACATCGGGCGACAGCGGGTAATCCTGCGGCTTCAGCAGATGGAACGAGCCCAGCAGGTACAGCCGCGCATCGCCGGGACCGGTCACCTTCCACAGCAGCGGCACCGGCGGTTTGGCCGCGGCCGTCGTCGTGGTGTCGGCAGCAGGCGCTGCAGTACGCGCAGGTGCCAGCGGTGCAGCCAGCAGTGCCGCCAACAGCAGCGCGGCCCGGAACAGTGGTTTGATCGGCATCTCAGCCCTCTCCTTCAGGCAGGTGGTAAGCCTTCTCGCCCGCTTCCACGCGCAGGTCCAGCCGGTTTTCCGGCGGTGCCAACGGGCAGGTGGCGTAGGCGGTGAACGCGCAGGGCGGGTTGTAGGCGTGGTTGAAGTCGATGCGCACCCTGCCATCGGCGCTGGGCGCATCGGTGTCCAGGTAGCGTCCGGCCGGATAGCTGCCGCGGCCACTGGTGCGGTCGGCAAAGATCAGGAACAGCGGTTGCCCGGCGGCACCGATCGCCTCCAGCCGCCATGTGCGGCCATCGCGTTCGAATTCGACCGCGCCGGCATTGGGCATCTCGGTGGTCAGGCCGGTGATGTCGACGATCGGCAGGGTCCTCCCAGCCGGATGTGGAATGAAGCGTGCCTGCGTCTGCCAGTCCGGACCGCCCGGCCAGTACTCCAGCCCGGCGAAATCACGGCGTGCGGGCGCATCGGCATGCTTGACCCGCAGTGCGTCACGCGGCCCGCGCCGAATGATGCTGAGCTGGCCCTTGCCGCCATCGAATGCGAGCAGGGTCGGCTGCGGATCCTTGTCGGTATCGATGCGGATACGGCCACGCACCGGCTGGCCGTCATGTCTGACGTCCACGCCGGCTTCCGGCGTGAACCACCACTGGCTGCCCTCGCGGCGCAGCAGGCCCAGCTTGTCTGGGCCGACCGCCAGGCGAATGCCGTTGGTCGCGCCGTTGCCGACGAAGTGCGACTTATTCGGCAGCCAATGCAAGCCCACCAGTGCGGTCCAGCCGTCGGGCCGGGTCAGGTCCTGGTAGCGCGCCACCCGCCACTGCTGCTGCGCGGCGGCAAACGCCGGATCTTCAGCGACCTTCGCGGCCGGCGATGTCGCCGGGCTGCACGCGGCCAACAACAAGGCGGCCAGCAGACCGCCCATTCCCCGATAACGCATCGATGCTCCCCTCAACGTCCGCGCAGGAACCAGCGGTCGATTTCCGCCAGCGAAAAACGAGCCCAGGTCGGTCGGCCGTGGTTGCACTGGCCGGACCGCTCGGTAATTTCCATGTCGCGCAGCAGCGCGTTCATTTCCGGCACGGTCAGGCGCCGGTTGGCACGCACCGCACCGTGGCAGGCCATGGTCGACAGCAGCTCGTCGCGCGCGCTCGCCACGCGGCGGCTCTGGCCGTGTTCGCGCAGGTCGGTCAGCACATCGCGCAGCAGCCCTTCCGGCTCCGCATGCGCCAGCAATGCCGGAATGCTGCGCACGTGCAGCGATCCGGGACCGGCACGGGTTACCTCGAAGCCGAGTGCGGCCAGGGTCTCGCCTTCGCCTTCCGCGGTATCGGCCTCGCGTTCGCCGACGGCCAGCGTGATCGGCACCAGCAACGGCTGTGACTGCAGGCCGATGCCATCGTGCGCGTTCTTCAGGCGCTCGTAGCCGATACGTTCGTGCGCGGCGTGCATGTCGACCACGATCAGGCCTTCCGCGTTCTCGGCCAGAATGTAGATGCCGTGCAACTGTGCGATCGCATAGCCGAGCGGTGGTACGCCGGCGTCTGCACTGGTGACCGGCAGACCGTTCTCGGCCGGCATCGGCGGCAGCGCCGCCCCGCGCTCGGCCGCGGCCGGCATGGCATACAGCGCCGCATAGGCCGCCGACGCATCGGCCACCTGCAATCCCAGCGGTTGCTGCGGACGCCAGCCAGAAAAACCACCACCACCACCGCCGCCCGAACCGGCGCCCGGCGCGGGCCCACGCACCAGTCCGAAACCGGACGCACCGGCGCTCGACACCGGCGCTGCGGCCGCTGCGCCCACCGGATGGACCGCGCCGGCACCGATCTCCTGCGCCGACATGCCCGCGCGGGTGTCGGCCAGCGCGTCCTTCAGGGTGCGGTAGACGAAGTCATGGACCAGCCGCGAATCGCGGAAGCGAACCTCGTGCTTGGCCGGGTGCACGTTGACGTCGACACGGGTCGGGTCGAGTTCCAGGAACAGCACGTAGGCCGGCTGGCGGCCGTGGTACAGCACATCGCCGTACGCCATCTTCACCGCATGGGCGACGCTGCGATCGCGCACCGAACGACCATTGACGTACAGGTACTGCTGGTCGGCGCTGGCCCGCGAGTAATGCGGCTGCGCGATCCAGCCGTGCAGGCGCAGGCCCGCGCCGCTGTGGTCGACGCGCACCGCCTGGTTGGCGAAATCCTCGCCCAGCGTCTCGGCCAGGCGCGCATCCGAGTACAGGTCGCCCGGCTTGTAGCGGCGCGACGCCTTGCCATTGTGTGACACGCGCAGCTCCACATCCGGTCGCGACAGCGCCAGCGAACGCAGCCACTCTTCGATGTGGCCCAGCTCGGTGCGCTCGGCGCGCAGGAACTTGCGGCGTGCCGGCACGTTGTAGAACAGCTCGCGCACTTCCACCGTGGTGCCGGGCGCATGCGCGCGCGGAGTCACTTCGCCGATCTTGCCGCCTTCGATCTGCAGTGCCGAACCATGCTCGTCATGCGCACGACGCGAGGCCAGGGTAAAGCGGCTGACCGACGCGATCGAGGGCAGTGCTTCACCACGGAAGCCGAGGGTGGCCACCGATTCGAGGTCGTCGAGATCGGCGATCTTGCTGGTGGCATGCCGCGAGACCGCCAGCGGCAACTGCTCCGGCGCGATGCCACTGCCGTTGTCGCGGATCCGGATCAGGCGTACACCGCCTTCTTCAAGGTCGATGTCGACGCGGCTGGCACCGGCATCGATCGCGTTCTCCACCAGCTCCTTGACCACCGACGCGGGACGCTCGACCACTTCACCGGCGGCGATCTGGTTGATCAGGATGTCCGGCAACGGCCGGATCGGACGCGGGCCAGGCGCACTCATGTGAAAGGACGGGCAGCAGACTTCATGCAGGGATGATAGCGGAGCAGCCGCCGGTAGAGTCGAGCCATGCTCGACTGACGAGTTACCGGCAAGGTCCAGTGGATCGCGGCTCGACGCTATAGAAGGCAGAAACCCGCCTTCGTCGGGTTACTTGCTGCCGCCGGCCATGGTCCCGGCGGCGTCGATCTCAGCCTGGGCGCGGGCCGCGTACAGCGTGCCCGGCGGCGGCTGCCGGCTGAAGAAGGTGTGCACGCCATCCAGCACAGCACCGGCAACCTTGCGCTGGTAAGCCGGGTCGATCAGGCGGCGCTCTTCATCCGGGTTGGAAATGAACGCAGTTTCCACCAGCATCGCCGGCATGTCCGAGGTGCGCAGCACCGCGAAGTTGGCGCGCTCGATGTTCGGCTTGTGGTTGTTGCCGATCCGCTTCAGGCCGCCCAGCACGTGGCCGGCCGCGTCTTCGGACGCCTTCATGTAGCCGCTCTGGGCCAGGTCCAGCAGCACGTTGGCCAAGGTGCCTTCGGTCTGCTGCAGGCGCACGCCACCCACCAGGTCGGCGGCGTTTTCCTTGTCCGCCAGCCAGCGCGCGCGCTGCGAAGAAGCGCCCTTGGTGGACAGCACATACACCGAAGAACCGGTCGCCGAGCGGTTCTCCGCGGCGTCGGCGTGAATCGAAATGAAGATGTCGGCCTTGTTGGCACGCGCCTTCTGCGCGCGCATCGGCAGCGGGATGAAGACGTCGCTGTCGCGGGTCAGGTAGGCCTTCAGGCCCGGCGTGGCATTGACCTGGCGCGCAAGCTCACGGGCCACGGCCAGGGTGACATCCTTCTCGCGCTTGCCGGTCGGACCGATCGCGCCCGGGTCCTGGCCACCGTGGCCGGGATCGATCGCCACCACCAGATGGCGCATGCCCGGCTGCATGCGGATGCGCGAGGCATCGCTGGGCATGGCTGGACGCGGTGTTTCAACCGGCGCAGGCGCAGGCACTGTGGCCGGCGGCGTGGTCACCACGGCCGCCGTGCGCTGGCCGGCGAGGATCGCCGCCGGCGAGGAAACGGTCGTGCTGCTGGCCGTGGTACCGGCCGCAGCGACCTGCGCCGGCGCAGTGGACGGCGCCGGGGTCGGCGTTGCCGGCGTGGCAGCAGCGGCACTGGCCTGCTGCTGCACCTGTGCGGTCAGCAACGCCGTGGCACGCGCCGCGTCGGTGCGCGACTGCGCGCTCTCGGCCGGGGACGGCGCAGGTGCGGTTGCGGTTGCCGTCGGCGTCGCTCGGCTGGCGGCCACGGCCGGGCCATCACCCGGCCACTCGATCACCAGCTTGGATTCATTGCCCTCGCGCTGCATCTGCGGGCGGAACGGCGCCACCGATTCAGCAAGGTCGAAGACGACACGGAAGGTGCCCGCCACCGGCTGACCGGTGCGGACAGCTGTCACTACGCCCTGCGGGGCCGGCATCTTCAAGTTGCGGATCGCGCTGGAGTCCGGGAAATCGACCACCAGCCGGTTCGGGCCGGCCAGTGACAGGGTCTTGTAGCCACCACTGCCGACCAGCGAGATCTCGGCGCGGGTGCCGGTGGCACTGGTATTCAGCAAGACTTGGCGGACCTCGCCGGCCCACGCACTGACGCTCGCCAGACCGAGTCCGACGGCTGCACAGATGGCGATGAGACGGTTCCCCGGGCGCATGGCTCAGGATTCAATCACCGCGCTGAACGGAATGCAACACCTTTTTCCTTAATAATCCGTAACCTGCCGGTGTTTGTTCTCGTCAGCCGGCAGAAATGGCCTGCAAGTCGCCCCCCTCGGGGAGCCGCTGGAGCCATTCACGCCCTGCGTCGCTGCCCGCACTGAGACGCGCACGACGCCCCTGCCCCTCGATCTCCAGCGCCACCACCAGGTCGGTGGGCGGCAGCGCGCCGGCACCGCGCTCGGGCCATTCGACCAGCCACAGCACCGCGCCGCCCTCGTCCAGGCCGAGGAAATCCAGCTCACCGGCCTGGCCAATGCGATACAGGTCCAGGTGCCACGCCTCACCGCCGGTCGCCAGCGGATAACGCTCGACCAGCGTGTAGGTCGGGCTGCGGATCGCGCCCTGCACGCCCAGTGCGCGCAGCAGGGCGCGCGCGGTGGTGGATTTGCCGGCGCCGAGGTCGCCGCGCAGTTCGACCAGCGCCTGCGCCGGCCGGGTGGCCGCCAGCCACTGCCCGAGCCGTTCAGTGGCGTCGCTGTCGGCAAGGAAAAATTCGGTCATGGAGAACGTTCCGGGTTGGCCAGTCGCCGCAGTGGCGCCAGCAGATCAGTGGGAAGCAGGCCGCGCGCACCGTCGGCGGCAGCACGATCGCCGGCCAGCGCATGCAGCAGCGCGCCGGCGGCGGCGGCGTCGAAGGCAGCCAGGCCCTGCGCGCGCAGGCTGGCGATGATGCCCGTGAGCAGGTCACCCATGCCGCCTACGGCCATGCCGGGATTACCGGCGGCAATCAGCCGCGGCAACTGCGCGGGCGCCGCCACAATGCTGCCCGCGCCCTTCAGCACCACTACGGCATGGAAGCGCTCGGCCAGCGCCTGCGCGCTGGCATAGCGGTCGGCCTGGATGTCGGCGGTGCCGCAGCCGAGCAGGCGCGCGGCCTCGCCCGGATGCGGGGTGAGAATCGCATCAGGCAGCGCGCGCGGATCCTGCGCCAGCAGGTTCAGCGCATCGGCATCAAGCACCAGCGGCCTACCGCAGGCCAGCGCCCGCGCAAACAGTGCGCGCGCCCATTCGTCCTGGCCCAGCCCTGGTCCGGTCGCCACCACCCTGGCCTTGTCCAGTAGTGCCATCAGCGCATCGCCATCTTCCAGCGCATGGGTCATCGCCTCGGGCAGGCGCGCCAGCAGCGGACCGACATGCTCGCGGCGGGTGCCCACGCTGACCAGCCCGGCCCCTGCACGCAACGCGGCGGCGGCGGCCAGCATCACTGCACCGCCGCTGCCATGGTTGCCGCCAATGCACAGCACGTGGCCGGATTCGCCCTTGTGGGTGTTGAGCCGGCGCGGCGGCAGGAGCGCCGGCAGACGGTCCCCCGTCCAGCGCTGCGCGCTGGCCTCGATGCCGGCCCAGGCCTGGTCGGGCAGTTCCAGCGGCGCCAACCGGCGTTGGCCTACATGTTCCAGCGCGTCGCCGGTGTACAGGCCGCGATGGCACGCAATGAACTGCAATGTCACATCGGCCCGCACCGCCGCGCCGGGTACGCGCCCGCTATCGGCATCGACACCGCTGGGCACGTCCAGCGCCAGCACCGGCGCAGGCGCCTGGTTGAGCGCCTCGATCAGGGCCTGGGCGGCGCCGCTGGGTGCCCGGTCCAGGCCAAGCCCGAACAGCGCATCCACATACACGTCGGCGTCGGGCAGCCGCCCGTCGAATGCGTCAATGCGGCCTCCCGCTTCGTCGAACTGCGCAGCGGCCTGCACGGCCAGCGCGGTGGCGGCCGGTTTGCCGGGCAAGGTCAGCACCTGCACTTGCCGTCCCGAGCGCAGGGCATGACGGGCCAGCACGTAGCCATCGCCACCGTTGTTGCCGGCGCCGGCCAGCACGCACAGCGCGCGGGCCTCGGGCCACTGCTGCAGCAGGCATTGCCAGCCGGCCAGGCCAGCTTGCGCCATCAGGCCCCAGCCAGCGTCACCGGCCAACGTCGAGGCGCGCGCATCCAGGCGGCGCGCCGCAGCGGTATCGAACAGAAGGGAAAGATCGGGCATGCCAGGATTTTATACTGGTGCACATGTCCCCCGTCCCCGTCCCTGTCGATCCGGCCCAGGCCGTGCAGCGCATCCGTGAACTGGCCCGTGCGCATGGCTTCCAGCGCTGCGGCATCGCCGGCATCGAGCTGGCCGAGGACGAGGCGCACCTGGCCGACTGGCTGGGCAAGGGCCTGTACGGGACGATGGACTGGATGGCCCGCCACGGCACCCTGCGCGCGCGCCCGGCCGAACTGCTGCCGGGTACGGTACGGGTCATTTCGGTGGGCATGGATTACAGCCACAAGGACGACACCGAAGCCTGGGCGACCCTGGCCGATCCCGGCCGCGCCTATGTGGCCCGCTACGCGCTGGGCCGCGATTACCACAAGCTGATGCGCAACCGGCTGCAGAAGCTGGCCACGCAGATCAACGATGAAGTGGCGCCGCTCGGCTACCGCGTCTTCGTCGATTCGGCGCCGGTGCTGGAACGCGCGCTGGCGCGCAATGCCGGGCTCGGCTGGATCGGCAAGCACACCTGTCTGATCGACCGCCACGGCGGGTCCTGGTTCTTCATCGGCGAGATCTACATCGACATCCCGCTGCCGATCGACGCAGCGGCCACCGCGCACTGCGGCACCTGTACGCGCTGCATCGACGTCTGCCCCACCCAGGCCATCATCGGCCCGCAGCGGTTGGACGCGCGGCGCTGCATTTCCTACCTGACCATCGAACACGACGGCGCCATTCCCGAGGACATGCGGCCGCTGATCGGCAACCGCATCTACGGTTGCGATGACTGCCAGCTGGTCTGCCCCTGGAACAAGTTCGCCAAGCGTACCGACGAAGCCGATTTCCGTGCACGCAACAACCTTGATACCGCGCGCCTGGACCAGCTGTTCGCCTGGGATGAGGCCGAGTTCCTGCGCCGCACCGAAGGCAGCCCGATCCGGCGCAGCGGTCATGAGCGCTGGCTGCGCAACATCGCCGTGGCACTCGGCAATGCGCCGACCTCGGCCGAGACACTAGCCGCATTGCACACCCGCGTCGACGATCCCTCGCCGCTGGTGCGCGAGCACGTGCAGTGGGCGCTGGGCCAGCACGCACCGCGCTGACGTGCGATCCTGATCACCCGTTCCACCTGCCGCACGCCGTTCCCATGCAGCCTCGCAACAACGACATCCTCACCCCCAGCCAGCTCAACACCCTGGCCCGCGACTTGCTGGAAGGCAGCTTCCCGGCGATCTGGGTCGAGGCCGAGCTGGGCAGCGTGGCGCGCCCTGCCTCGGGGCATCTCTACTTCACGCTGAAGGATGCGCGCGCCCAGCTGCGTGCGGCGATGTTCCGGATGAAGGCGCAGTACCTCAAGTTCGTACCGCGCGAAGGCATGCGCGTGCTGGTGCGCGGCAAGGTGACCCTGTACGACGCCCGTGGCGAGTACCAGATGGTGCTCGACCACATGGAGGAAGCCGGCGAAGGCGCGCTGCGCCGCGCATTCGAGGAGCTGAAGGCGCGACTGGAGGCTGAAGGCCTGTTCGACCCGGCGCGCAAGCGACCGCTGCCCGCACATGTGCAGCGCCTGGCGGTGATCACCTCGCCCACAGGTGCCGCCGTGCGCGACGTGCTGAGCGTGCTGGGCCGCCGCTTCCCGCTGCTGGAGGTGGACCTGCTGCCGACCCTGGTGCAGGGCAGCACCGCTGCCGCGCAGATCACCCGCCTGCTGCAGGCGGCCGATGCCAGCGGCCGCTACGACGTGATCCTGCTGACCCGCGGGGGCGGTTCGCTGGAAGACCTGTGGGCGTTCAACGATGAAGCGTTGGCACGCGCGATTGCGGCCAGCCACACCCCGGTGGTTTCAGCGGTCGGCCATGAAACCGACTTCAGCCTGAGTGATTTCGCCGCCGACCTGCGCGCGCCGACACCGTCGGTGGCCGCCGAACTGCTGGTACCGGACCAGCGCGAGCTGGCGCTGCGCCTGCGCCGCACGGCGGCACGCATGGTGCAGTTGCAGCGGCACACGATGCAGCAGGCCATGCAGCGCGCCGATCGCACCCTGCTGCGCTTGAACGCACAGAGTCCGCAGGCGCGGCTGGAGCTGCTGCGCCGCCGCCAGCTGGATCTGGGCCGGCGCCTGCAGGCTGCGTTCAACCAGCAGCAGGAGCGCCGTGCCGCGCGCCTGCGTCATGCAGCGGCAGTGTTGCGCGGGCACCACCCGCAGCGCCAGCTCGATGCGCTGCAGCGCCGCCTGGCCGCCCTGCGCGGGCGTCCGCAGGCTGCAATGCAGCGCCTGCTGGAACGCGATGCACTGCGCCTGCGCGGGCTGGCGCGTTCGCTGGAAGCGGTCAGCCCGCTGGCGACCGTGGCCCGCGGCTACAGCATCCTCACCCGCAGCGACGACGGTACGCTCGTGCGGAAGCTCGACCAGGTGCAGCCGGGCGATGCGCTGCAGGCGCGCGTCGGCGACGGCGTGATCGACGTGCAGGTCAAGTAAAGGGTTGCTCGGCAGGGCTGCGCCCTGCACCTGCAGATGCTTCGAGCAAGAGCAACGTCAACGTCAAAAGCCGGCATTCCGTGGGATGGCGGGACGGTGTCGGCGTGCGGGCGTGCGGGCGTGCGGGGACGCCGCAAGTACATCCTTAGCCTACATGGACGTATTTACGGCGTCCCCCGCGGCCGGACCCACCCCGCCATCCCACGGAATGCACGCTGTTGCTATTGCTGCTGCTCTGGCTTCGGCAGGTGCAGGGCTGCAAGCCCTGCCGAGCCCCCCTACTTTGCCTGTTCGCAGAATTTCTGCCGGTACTCGAGCGCCTTCGGCATCAGCGCCTGCAGATTCTGGATGCGGGTGCCCGGGTTGGGATGGGTGGAGGCGAACTCCGGCGGCGACTGCCCCCCGCTGGCCTGGCCCATCCGCTGCCACAACGGCACCGCCTCGCGGGGGTCGAAGCACGCCGCTGCTGCCAGCATCAGGCCGACTTCATCGGCCTGCGTCTCGTGGCTGCGTGCGTACGGCAGCAGGTAGCCGTAGCCCATCGCCGACATCACCATCTGTTGCTGCTGCGCATCCATGCCACTGGCGGCCCCGGCCATCTGCCCGATCTGGGTCAGCTTTTGCTGTGCCATGCGCTGTGCACCATGTCGCAGCAGCGCGTGGGCGATCTCGTGGCCCATCACCACCGCCATCGCATCGCGGGTACGTGCCACCGGCACCAGCCCGGTATAGACCGCCATCTTGCCGCCCGGCAGGCAGAACGCATTGGCCTGCCCGGACGGAATCACGTTCACTTCCCACTGGAAATCACGGGCGAAATGCGCAGGCTGCACACCATGTTCCTGCGCCAGCGCGGTCTCCACCACATCCACCTTTGCAATCAGCCGCTGCGCGATGTCGCGCACGTCGCGTGCGATCGGTGCGTTCGGATCCATCGGTGGTTCCTCCGACAGGATCTGCTGATAGGCCTGCAGCCCCAGCGCGGTCTCCTGCCGCGCGTCAAGACTGCTGTCGATCATCACCTTCTCGCCAGTGTAGGGATCGACCGTGCGGTTGGAGACCCAGTAGAACAGCGCATAGCCGGCAGCCAGCAGCAGCACCCACCAGCGGATATTGCCGAACAGGCCACGTCGCTGCGGGCCTTGGGGCGAGCGGGAAAAAGGATCGTTGCGCATCGGGTGGTCTTCCAGCAGGCCCCGCCGGCCGGCGGGCACGGCGCAATCTTAGTGCGCCGACGCCAGCAATGGGTGAAGCCGGCGTCCGCTCAGATGCCCCGCACCAGGCGGAAGCCGATGCGCGCGCTGGTCGTGTCCGAATCCTGCGATTGCCGCCACGCCGCACGGGTCTGCTCCGGTGCGTTGGCCCAGTTGCCGCCACGGATCACCCGCGCACGGCAGCCCGGGTTGAACCAGGCCACGCCGTCGGATGGTGCACGGCGGTAGCTGGCATGCCAGCAGTCGGCGACCCATTCACTGAGGTTGCCGCCCATGTCATGCAGGCCGAAGGCATTGGCCTGGAAGCTGGCCACCGGTGCTGGTCCCCACCAGCCATCGCCATAGCCGATGAAGGCGTTGTGCCAGTGCCGCCCTGACGGTGACACGTCCTTGCTGCCGGTGAAGTTGCCGCTGCCCGGCGGAGGCGTACCGGCATCCCCCCACGGATAACGGCCACTGCTGCCTGCGCGCAGTGCATATTCGAATTCGGCTTCGCTGGGCAGGCGGTAACTGCGGCCGGTCTGCTCGGACAGCCACGCCGCGTAGTTCTCGGCATCACGCACACTCACATGCATCACCGGCGAATTGCCCAGTGCGCGGCCGCCGTCGTAGCCCGACCGCCAATCGACCCCGCTGCGGCGGATGAAGTTGCCGCTGCGCTCGTCATAGACCACCGAATGCCCGCGCCGGGTCGCGCGCGGCCGCGCGTTGGCCGCCTTTACGTAGCGCTCGAAATCACCGACGGTGACTTCGGTGATCGCCATCGCAAAGCCCCGATCAAAGCGCACATAGTGCGACGGACGCTCGGCATCGCTGGAGCCCGGTTCGGCATCACCGGCGCCCATCTGGAAACCGCCATGCGGGACCACCACCATCTGCGGGCCGCGGCCGCCATCGCGCAGGGCGTCGCTGAACACCTGGCCCGGACGGAAGCTGCCGTAGTGGGTCGCCAGGTCGATGCGTTCGCGCAGCTGTGCCACCACCGGGTCACCCGGCAGGGCGATGCGCAGGGCTTCGGCCAGCTTCTCGCGCGCCGGCTTCAGGCCCTGCGGGGTGGTCAGGTCGCGCAGGCCACCGTCGCGCAGCTGCACCAAAGCGGCGGCGCGGATCTGTTCGATGCGCTCGAAGGCATCGGCAATCGTCGGCGAGGAATCGCGCACTTTGCTGGCCTCGGCCAGCCAGGCACCGGCACTGGCGAAGTCGCGCGCACGCGCGGCGTCCTCGGCACGGCGGATCAGCCCGCTCTCGGCCGCGGCCAGGCCCTGCCGCGCCCGCCGGTTGTGTTCATCCAGCGCCAGTGCCTCGCGGAAGTTGCCGATGGCACCGTCACCGTCCTCACCAATGCGGTCCGCGCGCAGGTCGTCTTCACCGGCACGGTTGTAGGCCACGACGCGTTGCGCCCGTTCGACGCGGCCCTGCAGCGCGCGCACCGCGTCATCCTTCGGCGCCAGGCTCAACAGCACCAGCGCCTGGCGACCGGCCTCGGCCAGCGCCTCGCGCTGCTTCTCCGGCCGTACCAGCAGGGCATCTGCCTGCTGCTGCAGGCGCTGGCGGGCGCGCTGCAGGCCCAGTCTGGCCTGGCGGTCATCCGGGTCCTCTTCCTGTACCGCCAGCCACAGCGGTATGGCGGCATCGGCATCCTCGTACAGCCGCCCCGCCGCGAACGCCTGCTCGGCGGCGCGGCGCAGCTGGACCTGGCTGCGGCCCTGGCGATCCACCCGCGGCGGCGTCCACTGCTGCACGTCTTCCACGGCATCGTCGCCGGCAATGGTGACGCTGCCCGGCCCGGCCAGCGGGCCGGCTTCGACAGCGCGGTCCGCGCTTGGTCGCGTCTCGCCATCGGCCGTCCGTTGCGTGCTCGCCGGCGGCGACGGCGTACAGCCGGCCATCGCCATGGCCACGGAGATGCAGAGCACGGACGACAACGGAAAACGCAAGCGGGGCCTCCTTCGGCACGGACGCGGACCGACGTTAGGCTATTCTCCCCTGCCTGAGCAAACCCGAGTAGTAGGCCCCGACCCGTGGCAACCTGGATCACCACCCCCGCCGAGCTGGACGCATACCTCCAGCAGCGCCCAGCCCGCATCGGCCTGGACACCGAATTCATCCGTGAACGCACCTTCTGGCCGCAACTGGCACTGGTGCAGATGGCTGTCGGGCAGGACATCCTGCTGATCGACCCGCTGATTCCCGGCATGACCGAAGCGCTTGCGCCCTGGCTGGCCGACGAATCGATCACCAAGGTGATGCACAGCGCCAGCGAAGACCTGGTGGCCTTCAAGTGGGCCTGCGGGGTGATGCCGCGGCCGCTGTTCGACACCCAGATCGGTGCCTCGCTGGCCGGCATCGGCGGCGGCATGGGCTACCAGAAGCTGGTGGCAGAGATCACCGGGGTGACACTGGCCAAGGGCGAGACCCGCTCGGACTGGATGCGCCGCCCGCTGTCGGAGTCGCAGCTGCAGTACGCCGCCGACGATGTAGAGCATCTGTTCGCCCTGCACGACGCCATCGATGCCAAGCTGCAGGCGCTGGGCCGCCAGCAGTGGCTGCACGATGATGGTGAGCGGCTGCTGGCCAGCGTCGCCAACGACGAAGACCGCTGGCCGCACCTGGCGATGCGCTCGGCACAGTTCCTCGATGGCGCCGCACAGCACCGCCTGCTGCGCCTGCTGCGCTGGCGCGATATGCAGGCACGCAACAGCGACCGCCCGCGCAGCTGGATACTGGACAACGAGCTGGCCGCCACCCTCGCACGCACGCCGCCGGCTGACGCGGCCGCGCTGGGCAAGCTGTTCGAGCAGTTCCCGAAGGCCCCGCGCAAGCTGGCCGCAGCGGTCTGGCAGGCGCTGGACACGCCGCTGGCCGATGAGGCCGATGCGCCGCTGGCGCTGCCGGCCAACGACAGCAACAAGCAGGCCCTGAAGAAGCTGCAGGATGCAGTCGCCGAACGCAGCCGCGAACTGGGCCTGCCGGACGGTGTACTGGCCTCGCGCAAGCATCTGGAAAGCTACCTGGAACGTCGCCAGTGGCCGGCGGCGCTGGCCGGCTGGCGGCAGCAGGAACTGGAATCACGGCTGCAACCGCTGCTGCCCGCGCGCTGACAGCCTCCGGCGCCGTGAACACCGGCGCCCGTGCCGCGGCCAAGAGCACCTGCAACGCCTGCCAACAAGAAGGGCGGCCCGGATCACCGGGCCGCCCTTTGCGTTCAAATCCTGCAATGACGAGCAATCCCGCCACCGCAGCATTGCATTACCAGTTCATGTTCAGCGAGACACCCACGGTGCGCGGTTCGTTGTACACCGCGGCCATGTAGTTTTCGATCACACCCTTGAGATTCTTCTCGTTGGTGATGTTGCGCGCGAACAGCGCCACTTCGTAGGCACCGTAGTTGCCCGAGTAGCCGATCTTCAGGCCGCCCTCGAAGTCACCCTTGGAGTTGAACTCCTTGCTGTCGTACAACACGAAGCTGGTGTAACCCTGCTTGTTCCAGTCGGTGGACACGAACATGGTGCCAGCGTCGCTGACCGGGAAGTCGTAGCGGGCGGCCAGGTTGACGTTGTACTTCGGTGCGTTCGGCAGCGGGTTGCCATCGATCTGCGCGAAGGTGTTGGCACCGACCTTGATGGTCGGGTCATTCACGGTGCATACCACCTGGCCGTTGAGCCCGCAGACCTGCGCGTACACGCGCTTGTCCCTGATCTCGCTGTGCAGCAGGCTCAGGCCGGCGCTCAGGGTCAGGTTCGGGATCGGGCGCAGTTCCATGTCGGCTTCGAAGCCGTAGGCCTTGGCCTTGTCGGCGTTGAACAGCACACCGTTGCCGTCCGAATCGTTGCCGTTGAGCTGGATGTCGTTGACGGTGTAGGTGAACGCGGTGGCGTTCAGGCGCAGGCGGTTGTCCCACAGGCTGCTCTTCACGCCCGCCTCCCAGGACAGGATGGTCTCCGAATCGGCAGTGGTGAAGTCGGCATTGAACACTGCCGAACGACCCTGGATGGTCGGGCCGCGGAAGCCGCGCGCGACCTTCGCATAGACGCTCACGTCCGGGGTGATCTGATACATCGCGCTCAGATCCCAGCTCGGCGTGGTATCGGACATCTTGACGTCAGTGCGGCCCTTGTAGGTGACCACGCCGGCAGCAGTATCAGCGGTCTTCAGCAGGCGGGTGTGCTTCTCGTCCCTGGTCTGGCGCAGGCCAGCGGTGACGGTGAACTTGTCGGTGAAGGCGTAGCTGATCTGGCCGAAACCAGCCCATGAGGTGTTCTTGTTGCGCAGGCGTACCCAGTTGTTGGGGTTGCGTGCGGCGCCCTGCAGGAACCACGCGCGCTGATAGAAATCGGTGGTGTCGCTGCCGTTGAAGTAGAACGCGCCGGCCTGCCACTGCAGCGCGCTGTCGTCATGGCTGGCCAGGCGGAATTCCTGGGTCCACTGGTCCAGGTCGCGGATGCGGCCCATCGACTGGCCGTAGCCGTTCGGCACGCCGTTGACCGGGAAGTTCACCGCGGCGCCGCCGTCGGTATCGCCACGGCTGTAGCCGGAGGTGGTTTCGTAGGCGGTGATCGAGGTGAAGTCGATCGCACCGAAGTCGTAGCGTGCCTTCACCGAGCCGCCGTAGGTCTTGTAGGCCTGCGGGTTGTTGTCGGCCTCGTCGTAGGCGACCTTGTCGCGCGGCACGTCGGTCTTGTTCGAGCCCTTGGTCAGCGCGCCGCGCAGGAACAGGGTCGAAGTACCTTCGTAGTCACGGGCGTGGGCCGAGGCCAGGATCGAGAACTGGTCGCTCGGGGTCAGCAGCAGCTGCGCGCGCACGTTGCGGTCGTCGAAGCCGCCCATGGCGTTCTTCTTCGGGCTGACCGTGCCGTCGGCGCTCGGGCCGCGGTAGGTGTTGTCAACGTAGTCGTCGCGGTGCTGGTACAGGGCCGACACGCGGAACGAGGCGACGTCGTTGATCGGGCCACCGAAGCCGCCGTCGATCGACACACTGTTATAGGTCGCGTAGCTGGCGCTGACGCGGCCGGTGTAATCCTGGGTCGGCTTCAGGGTGTCGAACTTGACGATGCCGGCGGTGGTGTTGCGGCCGAACAGCGAACCCTGCGGACCGCGCAGCACTTCCACCTGGTCCACGTCATAGACCGGGTTGGATTTCAGCACCACGTGTTCCAGCACCACGTCGTCCTGGATGATCGACACCGGCTGCGAGGCACCCAGGTAGAAGTCGATGTTGCCCAGGCCGCGGATGTAGAAGCGCGGGAAGATGCGGCCGGTGGTGGTTTCCGCATACAGGCTCGGCACGCGGCCGGACAGTGCCAGCAGGGTGTCGTCGCCGCCGGCGGTGAAGTCGCGCATGCGCTCACCCTGTACCACGCCGACCGAGACCGGCACTTCCTGAAGGTTCTGCTCACGGTGTTCGGCGGTCACGGTGATCGTGTCCAGGCCGGTCGGAGTCGGCGCGCTGTCCTGCGCGGCGGCACCGAAGCTGCCGACCAGGGCCAGGCCGGCACAGGCCAGCGCCAGCGGATGGCGGCGGAAGGAAAGAAGGGAAGGCGACAGACCCGACAGGCGTCGGGAATCGGTATGGGAGGGCATGCAATGCTCTGAGGAGGCGTCCGTGCGGCCTGCGCGAGCCGGGCGGCAAAAAGGGGGGAGAACTGCGCAAGCGGCCATTATCCCCCAAATTGTTACGATTTCGTTGCGCAGCATCCGGGCCCGGCTGACCGGGCGATTTCGGCACAGTTGCACGTCCTCACGCCACCTCGCCCGGCACATCCTGGGTCGGCTTGGCAACGCGCAGCCACTTGGCTACACTGAAGCCCTGCCGTGGGGCCATAGCTCAGCTGGGAGAGCGCGTCGTTCGCAATGACGAGGTCAGGAGTTCGATCCTCCTTGGCTCCACCACCACCTAGGAATGCAAAAAGCCCCGAGAGCCTACTTGGGGCTTTTTGTTTGGCGTCGCGCTCGTGATAATGCAGTGAAAGGCCACCACGGCATGCCGTCGCCACTTCAGGAGCACTCATGAAGGGAATTGTTGCAGCTGTCGCCATCGCCACTGTGCTTGCCGGATGCTCGGCCACCCGCCCCATCGCGACAGAAATGGCCAAGCCCGTTCCGGCCAGCCAGATCTTCGCGTACGCCCAGCCCGCAGCCGATACCGGAGCGGTCGTAGTAACCCGGGATGTTGGCCTGTCTGGATCCAAGTGCCCTGTCGCCTTCTACGTCGACGGAAAAGTGGCGGCAAATGTCGACAATGGGCAGACCATGACGCTGCATGTTCCCTCCGGCAAGCACATCCTGGGAGCCGGCCCTGCAGGCACCGGCGTGTGCGGCATCGTCAGCCGGACCGCCCACCTTCGCGAGGCAGGTTTCGACGTTGTGGCCGGCAGCACCATGAAGCTGCGACTTGGTTTCACCCGTGACGGTACTTACCAGATCACTCAGACCGCACTCTGACCCGGCAGGCGATGGCGGTTCCCCGATGTACCGGAACCGGCGCATTGATATCCAGCGTGATTGCAGGGACCGGTTCATTCTGGATTTTCGCCGCAGTCCTTGCGCCGCGGACTGCGCGAGTGCGCATCGCGCACCTGTTGATCGGCCTGCCCGGGCCGCTGCTTGGCCACATCGTCCTGCTTCCTGTCCTGACGGCTTTCCTGGATGCCCTGCTTCGGGTCCTGATCCTTGTCTCGCTCGTTCATCGAAAACTCCCTCGTCGGCGGCAGGCCAACGTCGCCACCACGCTAGAGGTTGCCGGGTAAGCCGCAGGTCAGTCCTGCGCCAACGTCATGTGCAGGTTCTGGCTTGCCGCCGCAGCCACGCGCAGCCAGAATCCGAGGCACCACGCCCACCGGTACGCCATGCCCTCTTCTGCCCAGCACGCAGCACACGCCGTGCCGATGCTGCTCGATCCGGCCGACGGCAGCATCCGGCTCGGCAACCTGCCGACAGTGATCAGCCCCACCCTGTCACAGGATGAGGCGCGTGCCGCCTTCGCCACGCTGATGCATGGCGAGCGCGATGTCGGCACCGGCTACGTCTGGCTCAGCCTGCACCGGCTCAGCCTCGGCGGCACGCCTGCCGGGATCAGCCTGTGTTTCCACGGGCAGCAGCTCGAGATGGTGACAATGGGCGTCGACCTGCCCGGCGCAGCACTGCAGGACGGCTGGCCGACCCAAGCGGCGATCGACGCCGAAGTCGCGTTCATGAAACGCACGCTGGGCGCGGCACTGGGCCGCAAGCTGGCGGGGGGCCGCGCCCGGTTCGACTGGCGCGAAGCCTGGGCTCGTTTCGATCCGAAGGGCTTCATGGCCAGCAGCGGTATCCGCTACGCGCCACGGTCCTGACCCCGCTCAGGTACGGGTGATCGACACTCCACCCTCCACGCGCATCGCGGTACCGGTAACGAAACTGCTCTCATCACTGGCCAGGAACAGCGCCGCGCTGGCGATCTCCTCCGGCTCGGCCATCCGCTTCAGTGCGTGCAGCGACCGAACGAAATCACGCGCATCGCCGGTGGGTGCGGCCTGACGCCCCATTTCGGTATCGGTGCCACCGGGCAACAGCACGTTGCTGCGCACGCCCTGCGACCCGTATTCGGCGGCGATCACCTGGCTCAGGCCGATCAGCCCGGCCTTGCTCGACGCGTAGGCGGCCATGCCCGGGAAGCCCACGGTATGGCCAACAAAGGTGCCGACAAATACCAGCGAGCCACCGCCGCGTGCCAGTAATGCCGGCAGCTGCGCGCGTGCGGCGTGGAAAGCGGCATCCAGATTGGTCGCCATCACTTCGCGCCAGGCGTCCACCGGGAACTCCGCCGCCGGTACGCCCGGGCCGAGCATGCCGGCATTGTTGAGCGCGATGTCCAAGCCTCCGAATGACTGCTGGGCCAGATCGACCAGCGCCTGCGCCGTGCCCGGCTCGGCCACGTCGGCAGCATGCACCACGACCTCGCCGCCGGCGGCACGGATCTGCTCGGCCAGCGCCTGCAGCGGTTGCAGCCGCCGTGCGTTGAGCACCAGCTTTGCACCTTCGGCAGCGAAGCGCAGCGCACTGGCGCGGCCAATGCCGGCGCTGGCACCGGTGATGAGGGCGATCTTGTTGTTCAGGCGCATGTTGCGCTCTCCTGGCGATGAAAGGGCTGCCACGATGCCGCGCCGTGACCGCGCCGACACTCCGTTTCCAGGCCTCGCGAGCAGGTACAGGAAACGGAGTTTCCGCAGAACCGGCCCGTGCCAGAATCCGCCCATGGACAGCACTGCCTCCCCCACCCTTGATGCCCGCGTCGAGCGGGTCTGCCGCCACCTGCAAGCCAGCCTGGACGAGCCCTCGCTGCAGGAACTGGCCGACCTCGCCGGCTGCAGCCCGACCCGGCTGCATCGCTTGTTCAAGCAGGCCACGGGGCTGACCCCGAAGCAGTACGCCGCGGCCCTGCGCGCTGACCGCCTGCGCACCGGACTGCAGCAGTCGGAACGCATCACCGACGCCTTCCACGATGCCGGCTTCGGTTCCAGCGGGCGCTTCTACGAAAACGCGCCGCGGCTGCTGGGCATGACGCCGAAGCAATGGCGCACGGGTGGTCGCGGCGAGGTCATCCACTTCGCCATCGCCGAAAGTTCGCTGGGCAGCGTGCTGGTGGCCAACAGCGCAACCGGTGTCGTCGCGATCCTGCTCGGCGATGATCCGGAAGCGCTGCTGCAGTCACTGCAACAGCGTTTCCGCAAGGCCGAACTGATCGGTGCCGACAGCGGCTATGAACACCTGGTGGCGCAGGTGGTGGGCCTGGTCGAGGATCCCACCCGTGGCGCGACGCTACCGCTGGACATCCGTGGCACCGCCTTCCAGCAGCGCGTGTGGCAGGCCCTGCAGCAGATTCCTCGTGGGCAGACCGCCTCGTATGCCGACATCGCCGCGCGCATCGGCGCGCCCCGTTCAAGCCGTGCCGTGGCGCGGGCGTGCGCGAGCAATCCGCTGGCGGTGGCAGTGCCCTGCCACCGCGTGGTGCGCCGCGACGGCGACCTGTCCGGCTACGCCTGGGGCGTGGCGCGCAAGCGCGAACTGCTGCGCCGGGAAAAAGCCTCGCCTGCCTGAAGTGGGCGCCGAACCTGGCCGGCGTGCCCAGCGGTAGCGTCGGGCCATGCCCGGCGAACACTCAATCCAGCTTCACCACCAGCTTGCCGAAGTTGTGCCCCTTCAGCAGCCCGAAGAACGCCTCCGGTGCGTTCTCCAGCCCCTGCACCACATCCTCGCGGTACTGGATGCGCCCCTCGCGCAGCCACTGCGGCATCTCGCGTTCGAAGTCCGGCCACAGATGGTTGAAGTCGTGCACGATGAAACCGCGCACGGTCAGGCGTTGACGCAGGATCTGGCTGAACAAGGCCGGCAGCCGGTCCGGCCCGGGCTGTTCAACACCGCGCACGTTGTAGGTGGCGATGGTGCCGCACACGGGAATGCGGGCGAAGTCGTTGAGCAGTGGCAGCACCGCGTCCAGCACGTGGCCGCCCACGTTCTCGAAATACACGTCGATGCCACCGGGCACCGCTGCGCGCAGCTGTTCGGCAAAGTCGACCGCGCGATGATCCAGCGCCACGTCCATGCCCAGCGTGTGCAGGTAGGCACGCTTGGCTTCGCCACCGGCGATGGCGACCACGCGCGCGCCCTGCAGCTTTGCCAGCTGCGCGACGGTTGCGCCCACCGGACCGGTCGCGGCAGCGACCACCAGCGTCTCGCCCGGCCTCAGGCGGGCGATCTCATGCAGGCTGGAATACGCAGTGAACCCTGGCATGCCATACACGCCCAGCGCCGTGCTCAGCGGCAATCCGGCTGGCTCGAGGCGACGCCCCAGGGCCTTGGCCGGCAGCACCGCGTGGGTCTGCCAGCCACCCGGCGCCAGCACCAGCTCACCTGCGGCCACGCCCTCGGCATTGGACTGCAGCACCTCGGCCACGGTCTGGCCTTCCATCACCGCGCCCACCGCCACCGGCGCGGCGTACGACGGCCCCTCGTCCATGCGGCCACGCATATACGGGTCCAGCGACAGGTAGCGGTTGCGCAGCAGCACCTCGCCATCGGCCAGTGCCGGCAACGCTGCCTGTTCCAAGCGGAAGTTCGCCGCACTCGGCGCCCCCTGCGGACGCGACGCCAGCACGATGCGGGAGGTGACGGGGGAATCGGACATGGTGACCGGCTCTGCTGTTGCCAGCATCAGGATAGGAATGCCGACACTACGCCGCATCGACCGCCGGCAGCGGCCGCGAAAACAGCGTTCCATCGCTCGCCTTGGCACGGCTCCGATACAGGCCTTGCTGCTGCAGCATTGCCGATCATCGCGGCCCGCTGATTTCCGCCACAGGGGATGATCAGGATCACGCCACGGCGCCCGGATCGATTCCAGGTCCTTCCCACCCTGCCCCGCGACGGAGGATCAAGCACTTGCGGGTGCGCAGACGGCAATGTGAAGAATTCTTGGCAAAACCCTTGCCGAAGACAACCGACCTACGTAATATACGCCTCCTTGGCAGCGACCTCGCTGCAACGAAACATGTGGCCGAGTAGCTCAGTTGGTAGAGCAGGGGATTGAAAATCCCCGTGTCGGCGGTTCGATTCCGTCTTCGGCCACCACTTTCGAAGGCCTGCAGAAATGCGGGTCTTTTTTTTCCGGAAGACCGCATCCATCGCGGTCTCCGCACAATTTGGCCGAGTAGCTCAGTTGGTAGAGCAGGGGATTGAAAATCCCCGTGTCGGCGGTTCGATTCCGTCTTCGGCCACCATCTTCAAGGACCTGCAGAAATGCGGGTCTTTTTTTTGCCCGCGCTTTGCCATCCGCGCTTGTCAGGGGCGCGCGGCCGCGTTTGACGAAACATTTACACGCCGCACGCAGCCCCGCACCTACGCTCCAGACTCCTGCCTGGAGCCTGCCGATGCAACTGCGCCCCACCCTGCTCGCCTGCCTGCTGCTGGTCGCCGCCCCGGTGGTCGCCGCCGAACCGTTGCGTGCAATCGACACCCTGGACATCGACCGCTATGCAGGCCAATGGCACGAGATCGCGCACCTGCCGGTGTCGTTCCAGAAGCAATGCGTCGGCGACATCACCGCCAACTATGGGCTGCGCCGCGATGGCCGCATCAGCGTCACCAATGCCTGCCGCAACGCCGAGGGTGAACGCTTGGTGGCCGAGGGCGTGGCACGGCCGGTAGCCGGCCACCCCGGACAACTGCAGGTGCGCTTCGTGCCGGACTGGCTGAGCTGGGTTCCTCTGGTCTGGGCCGACTACTGGGTGCTGGCGCTGGACCCGGACTACCAGTGGGCACTGGTGGGCGAGCCCGGCCGCAAGTACCTGTGGATCCTCTCGCGCCTGCCGGAGATGGATCGCGCCCGCTTCGAGCAACTGAAGGACAAGGCCGAAGCGATGGGCTATGACCTCGGCCCGCTACGGTTGATGGCGCCGCTGCGCGATACACCTGCGGAGTGAACCGCAACCCGATCGGCGCGCTGTGCGCAGCCGCTGATCCGGCACCGCGCATGCCCGGCCGCCATCTTCACGCGCTACCCTCTGCGGCGACTCGCCACAGGCGATCCAAATCACCATACGCCGTAGTATGCTTAATCCAACGCACCCCCTGAGAGGACTTGCGCCCATGCTCCACCGCTTCCGTATCGCCTTGATCGTCCTGAGCACCCTCGCCCTTGCCGCCTGCGGCAACGGCATCGTCAAGCGTGTTTCGGAACCGGCGGCCAGCCTGCAGCAGCTGACCGTGCGTGCCGATGGCAACTGGACCGTGGCCCTGCGCCTGCAGAACTACAGCTCCATGCCGATGACCTTCGATGATGTCTCGCTGGCACTGACCGTCGGCGACAGCGCAGCCGGCACCCTGCAGGCCAAGCCTGGCATCTCCATCGGCGGCACCTCCGCCGACGTCATCAATGTCGACCTGGTACCCAGCTCGGCCGCACGCCTGGTGGTGGCCGACGCACTGGCCAGCAACCGCACCCTCGCCTACGGCCTGAAGGGCTCGGTGGCCGCCACGCCGCAGGAAAAGAAACAGCGCAGCTTCGACATCAGCAGCCGCAGCACCCTCAACCAGGCTCCGGGCCTGCCCGGCGTGCTGCGCTGAGTTCCGCTTTCCGTTGCGGCATCACCGCCGCTTCCCTTGTCACTGATCCAATCGAGACGTTCCGATGAGCAGCTACACCGCCCCGCTTTCCGATCTCCGTTTCGCCCTGCACGACGTGCTCAAGGTCGAACCCCTGTTCGCTCGCCTGGGCTTCACCGACGCCACCGCCGACGTGGTCGATGCCGTGCTGGAAGAAGCCGGCCGCTTCAGCGCCACCGTCCTGGCCCCGCTCAACAGTGTTGGCGACGAGATCGGCTGCGTGCTCGACCAGGCCACCGGTGAAGTGACCACGCCGCCGGGCTTCAAGCAGGCGTACGACCAGTTCGTCGATGGCGGCTGGACCGGCCTGACCGCTTCGCCGGAACTGGGCGGCCAAGGCCTGCCGCATACGCTGGGCGTGCCGCTCAACGAAATGATCAACGCCGCCAACCTGGCCTGGGGCAATTTCCCGCTGCTCTCGCACGGCGCCATCGAAGCGCTGAAGCAGCACGGCGAAGCCTGGCAGCACGAGGCCTTCCTGAAGCCACTGATCGAGGGCCGCTGGACCGGCACCATGTGCCTGACCGAGCCACACTGCGGCACCGACCTGGGCCTGCTGAAGACCAAGGCCGAGCCGACCGCCGACGGCAGCTACGCGATCACCGGCACCAAGATCTTCATCACCGCCGGCGAGCACGACCTGACTGAAAACATCGTGCACCTGGTGCTGGCCAAGCTGCCTGACGCCCCTCCGGGCGCCAAGGGTATTTCGCTGTTCGTGACCCCCAAGTTCAAGGTCGACCGCGACGGCAACGTCGGCGAGCGCAATGCACTGCGCTGCGGCTCGATCGAGCACAAGATGGGCATCAAGGGTTCGGTCACCTGCGTGATGAACTTCGACGGTGCGCAGGGCTACCTGGTCGGCCAGCCGCACAAGGGCCTGCAGGCAATGTTCACCATGATGAACACCGCTCGCCTGGGCGTTGGCCTGCAGGGTATCGGCCTGTCCGAGCGCGCCTACCAGAACGCGCTGAAGTACAGCCGTGAGCGCCTGCAGTCGCGCGCCCTGAGCGGCGCAAAGTTCCCGGACAAGCCGGCCGACCCGATCCTGGTCCACCCGGATGTGCGCCGCATGCTGCTGACGGTGAAGTCGCTGGTCGAGGGCAGTCGCCTGCTGGCCCTGCACGCCGCCACCCTGATCGACGTCGCCCACCACGCCGAGGACGCCGCCGAGCGCGAGCGCGCCGACACCCTCGTCAGCTTCCTCACGCCAATCTCGAAGGCCTGCCAGACCGAATGGGGCATCGAGAACACCTACAACGCCCTGCAGTGCTTCGGTGGCCACGGCTACATCCGCGAGCATGGCATGGAGCAGTTGGCCCGCGATGCCCGCATCACCACCCTGTATGAAGGCACCACCGGCATCCAGGCACTGGACCTGATCGGCCGCAAGACCGCGTCCAGCCAGGGCGCCGGCCTGAAGCTGATGCTGGCCGAGATCGAAGCCTTCGCCAAGGAACACGAAGGCAACGAAGCGCTGGCTGAGTTCATCGGCCCGCTGCGCGCCAAGGCCGCCGAATGGGGCAAGCTGACCCTGGACGTGCTGCAGCGCGCGGCCGCCAACCCGGACGAACTGGGCGCGGCCAGCTACGACTACCTGTTCTATTCGGGTTACGTGGTGCTGGCGTACTGGTGGGCCCGCAGCGTGGCCGCCGCCGATGCCAGCGCGCACGGCGCCGCCTTCGCCCAAGGCAAGCGCGAGACCGCACGCTTCTACTTCGCCCGCGTGCTGCCGCGCACGCTCAGCCACGCCGCCGCCATCCAGGCCGGCGCCGCCCCGCTGATGGCGATGGACGACGAGCGCTTCGGCGCCTGAGCCGGACTGCCGCCCGGCACCCTCAGAAGCCAGGGCTGGAGCTAAAGCAACAGCTGGCTTCCTGCGGGGCGGCAGGGCGGCTCCGATTGCGGGGGACGGCGCAGGTACGTCCTTGTAGCCTCGATCGCCGCATCCACGCGGCTCACGCCCCCGCAACCGGACCCACCCCGCCCTCGACACTTTTCCGGTAGAGATCCACGCCACGCGTGGATGGCAACACCCAGAATCCACCTGGAGAAGAGCCCCTTTTGTTAAAGGGGGCGCGCCAAAGGCGCGGGGATCAGGAGGAATGCGCGGACCTGAATTGTTGCGTTTTGGGGTGTTGCCCAGGTGGCGATACCCAAAACGCAACAATTCAGGTATAAGCTGTTCTCCCGATGGAGACAGACACTACACGCTTGGGTCTGATCGAAGCCGGAGCTCCGATTTCTGCTCCGGGCGCCGAGGCATCGCCCAACGCCACGACGCTGCATCGCCCCGGCTCGGTCCGGCTGCTCTCGCTGGATGCCCACGGACGTGTACTGGACTGGATCACCTGGCAGGATGCGGCCTGTCTCTACGCCCGCGAAGCCGTCGCCTGGACACTCGGCGACCCCTGCCTGCACATCCATGGCGGCACCAACCGCTTCAGCGGCCTGCAGAGCGGGATGGACCTGCACCCGATCATCGCCGCACGCGGCCATGCCCGCTCGCGCGCGATCGACCCCACGCCGAACCTGACCAACCCGGCCCTGTTCGCCCGCGATGCGCATCTGTGCATGTACTGCGGCCAGCAGTTCAGCCGCCCCACGCTCACCCGCGACCACGTCATGCCGCTGTCCAAGGGCGGTCTGGACTGCTGGGAAAACGTGGTCACCGCCTGCTTCCACTGCAATTCACGCAAGAGCGACCGCACCCCGCAGCAGGCCGGAATGCCCCTGCTGGCGGTGCCCTACCGGCCCAGCTGGATCGAGCATCTGATCCTGTCCAACCGCAACATCCTGGCCGACCAGATGGCCTTCCTGAAGGCACAGTTGCCGAAGCGTTCGAAACTGAGCACCTGAACGACGAAAATGCAACCCTCACCGTCCTGTCACGGACGGCGGCGTTTGCTTGCCCCACCCCCGTTTGAGGGCGAAAATGGGCGTTCAGAAAAAGTGCGAACATGATGATCGACTCTGCCCGCTATCCCCGCCTCGCGCGCATCCAGACACCGGATGACCTGCGCACGTTCGACGAATCCGAATTGAGGGCGGTCGCCGACGAACTGCGCGCCTACCTCATCGAATCGGTGGGCAAGAGCGGCGGCCATTTCGCTGCCGGCCTGGGCGTGATCGAACTGACCGTGGCGCTCCACTACCTGTACCAGACGCCGCATGACCAGTTGGTCTGGGACGTCGGCCACCAGACCTATCCGCACAAGATCCTCACCGGTCGCCGCGACGAGATCCACACCGTCAAGCAGAAGGACGGCGTCGCGCCGTTCCCCAAGCGCGAAGAGAGCGAGTACGACACCTTCGGCGTCGGCCACTCCTCGACTTCGATCTCGGCCGCGCTCGGCATGGCCATCGCCCGCCAGTCCGAAGGCGACGACCGCAAGGTGGTGGCGGTGATCGGTGACGGCGCGATGACCGCCGGCATGGCCTTCGAGGCGCTGATGCACGCCGGCGGCATGGAGCCGGAACCGAACCTGCTGGTGATCCTCAACGACAACAACATGTCGATCTCCGAGGCGGTCGGAGGGTTGACCAAGATGCTCGGCCGCGCCACCGGCAGCCGCACGCTCAATGCGCTGCGCGAAGGCGGCAAGAAGATCCTCGGCGACAAGAAGAACAACCCGGCGCGCTTCGTGAAGCGCTGGGAAGAACACTGGAAGGGCATGTTCGTGCCGTCCACGATGTTCGAGGAAATGGGCTTCCACTACACAGGCCCGATCGACGGCCACGACATGCCCGCCCTGCTGTCCACGCTGAAGACGCTGCGCGCCTCCAAGGGGCCGAAGCTGCTGCACGTGATGACCACCAAGGGCAAGGGCTACGAGCCAGCCGAGGGTGACCAGATCGGTTACCACGCGGTGGGCCCGTTCGACCCGGACAAGGGCCTGGTGGCCAAGGCCGGCGCCAAGAAGCCGACCTACACCGATGTGTTCAGCGACTGGCTGTGCGATGCCGCCGCCGCCGAGCCGCGCCTGTATGGCATCACCCCGGCAATGCGCGAAGGCTCCGGCCTGGTGCGTTTCAGCAAGGAGTATCCGCAGCGCTATTTCGACGTGGCGATCGCCGAACAGCACGCGGTCACCCTCGCCGCCGGCATGGCCACCCAGGGTGGCAAGCCGGTGGTGGCGATCTACTCCACCTTCCTGCAGCGCGCGTATGACCAACTGGTGCATGACGTGGCGATCCAGGACCTGGACGTGCTGTTCGCGATCGACCGCGCCGGCGTGGTCGGCCCGGACGGTGCGACCCACGCCGGCAACCTCGACCTGAGCTTCCTGCGCTGCGTGCCCAACCTGGTGGTGATGGCGCCGTCCAATGAAGCCGAGTGCCGGCAGATGCTCAGCACCGGCCTGCAGCACCCGGGCCCGGCTGCGGTGCGCTACCCGCGCGGCAGCGGCACCGGCGTGGACGCCGGCAGCGACCTGTCCACCCTGCCGATCGGCAAGGGCGAAGTGCGCCTGCAGGGCAGCCGCATTGCCCTGCTCGCCTTTGGCAGCACCGTGGCCGCCGCCGAGCAGGTCGGTCGCGAACTTGGCCTGAGCGTGGTCAACATGCGTTTCATCAAGCCACTGGATCGCGAACTGGTGCTGGCCACGGCCGCCCAGCACGACGGGCTGGTGACGATCGAAGACAACGTGGTGGCCGGAGGCGCCGGCTCTGGCGTCGGCGAACTGCTCAATGCCGAAGGCGTGCTGCGCCCGATCCTGCATCTCGGCCTGCCTGACAGCTACCAGCACCACGCCAGCCGCGAGGACCTGCTGGCGGAGGCCGGAATCGACGCTGCGGGCATCCGCGCGGCGGTGCTGAAGCGCTGGCCGCAGCTTGCCGCAGGCACACCGCCGCTCAGCGCAGCGAGCTGAGGCGGTTGGGCACCCGGAGGATCCACGCATGGCGTGGATCTACTGAAGACACGCATCGATCCTGGACGGGTGCATCCACGCCATACGTGGATGCCATCAACGGCGAGGCCGCACACGGCAAGCCTCAGCCGTAGCTGATCGCCTCCACGAAGGCGCCACTGGCTTCCACGCGTACCGCGGCGCGCTGCCCGGTATCGACAAAATGCAACCGCGCCAGGGTTTCGGCGAAATCGAAAGCGCGCGCGCCGTCGCGGAAATCGATCGGCTCCGGCCGGTCCGGATGCAGTACGCGCCATTGGCGCTGTTCGCATTGCAGGCGGATCAACATGCGACTCACTCCTTGAGGCGGCGTATCGACGGTGGGGGTCACGCGTGCCGATTGCGGCGCGCGTTGTCGCGACGAATCAGGGACAACCGCAGGCGCCCCTGGTCGCAGAAGATACGGCGTTCAAAATGTGAGCTGTATCAGATTATTCTGATTTTCGACTGAAACCCTCAATTCACCTGGAACTGGGCGCGGCAGCCGTCGCTGACCCAGATGCCCCGGCGGTCCCAACCCCAGGTCTGTCCTTCGATGCAGGCACTGCGCGAATCCTGGCGGACCAGGCGCACGCCGCGTCGGATGCGCGCGTCGCAGTATTCCTGCCGATGCCCATTGGAATGGCAGGTCACCACCTCACCACCACCCCAGCCATTGCCGTTGCCCCAGCCGCCGTTGCCCCATCCACCGCCCCGGCGGTACTCGCCGACGAACTCGGCGCGACAGCCCTGGGTGACCCAGACGCCATGGCGTGACTGGCCCCACGTCTCTCCTTCCACGCACGGCGACCCGGATAACTGGCGGATCATCCGCGCCCGGCCCTCGAGGCGGCACTCATTGCTGCGGTTCTTGATCGACTCACAGCGCACAATGCCGCTGCCTTCACGGCCGCCGTAGCGGTCATCGTCATACCCGTAGCCATAACTCTGCGCCTGCGCGCCGCCAGCGGCGGCGGCCGCCATCATTGGCAGCAGGGTGCAGGCCAGGGTGCGCCAGGTGGGTGCCTTGCCCATCGATATCTCCAGATGAATACGATGGCGCAAGCATCGGGGATTCGCGGCACGGCGCACAGGGGGGCACGCAACGGCGGTTTTTCCCCATTCAAACAAATCAACCGCGGCTGACTGCGCTACGTGATCGGGCTTCAGCCGCCGATGTGCAGCGCGTCGATCGTGCTGCCCAGCGCCTCGACCCGCACGGTGCTGTGCTGGCCGGTACGACGGTGATGCTCCAACGCACGTGCGGCAGCGGCATCGAATGCATCCGCGCCTCGCGCATAGAAGATGGCGTCATCGGCAGCCGGATCCAGCACGGACCAGTGCCGGGTATTGCATTGCACGGTAATGACCATGGAAGACTCCTGCAGGACGGAAAGATGCTCCGACGGCTGGGAATCCCAACCGCCAGTACACCGTCAGGCTAGCGAGCGCTTCCGGGTTGGCCTATCAGACTTGTACGAAAAATCCGTGCCGTGATATCGGATTTCCTGCCCTCACAACCCTGAGTCCATTTAATGAATTTATTTTCGTGATCCTTGTCACGGAGTCAGCAGGGCTTCACACTATCGTCACTAACAGGGGCCCCTTCCACATGCGCACCTTCATCTCGCAGCAGCGCGGCATGCTGCTGAAGTTCTACTTCGTTGCCAGCTACGTGATCCTCTTCGAGGAACTGATCCGCGCCGCCATGCACTGAGCGCTTGCTGCCGGGTTAAGCACGGCCGACACTGTTGCATTAGGCCCGGAGCCCGCCCGATGAAAGCGTTTCTTCTGATTCCCGTCCTGCTGTTCCTGGCTGCCTGTGCGAGCCAGGATCAGGCCGCCAAGCGCGCCGATGCCGCCGCCGCATCGCCGGCCACGCCGGCGGTCGGCAGCGATCGCGACGCCCACGGCTGCATCGGTTCCGCCGGCTACCAGTGGTGCGAGCGCAGCCAGCGCTGCGAACGCCCGTGGGAACTGGCCCAGGCACAGGGCCTGGCCAACACCGCCGAGGCCATCAGTGCCTACTGTTCAACGCCGGCCAGCCCGGCGCGCAAGTGAGGCGCGCCCGTCATGGATGAATTGAGTCCGCTGCCCAGCCTCGCGCCGGGCCGTTACCGCCACTTCAAGGGCGGCGAATACGAAGTGATCGGTATCGTGCGCAGCAGCGAAACACTGCAGCCGATGGTGCTGTACCGGGCCCTGTATGGCGAAGGCGGCCTCTGGGTACGTCCGTATCCGATGTTCATCGAACAGGTGCAGGGCGCAAACGGCCCGCAACCGCGCTTCGCCCGCATCGACGCATGATCGGCGATTGAGTCGCACGCTGCCGGCTCCGCTGCGCAGCGCGCAACGCGGCACTGGGCCTGAGCTACAATCATACCGTCCAGTCGGTTTCCTCCCATCATGTCCGCGTCCCCTCCCCGCTCGCGCCGCAAGGCGCCCGGCAGCGTGCGCCAGTCGCTGCTGCAGGCCACCATCGACGTCATCGGCCAGCACGGGCTGGCGGCGTTGACCGTGCAGGACGTCGCCACGGCGGCTGGGGTCAGCAAGGGCGCGCTGTTCCATCACTTCAGCAGCAAGCAGGCGCTGGTCGACGCGGCCATCGGCGCCCTCATCGGCGAATTCGAAGCGCGGGTGCGTGCGTTGCTGCAGGAGCTGTCGCCCGGCCATGGCTGCTTCAGCCGCGCTTACGTGCAGGCCAATTTCGAGCACCTGCTGGAACAGGAACAGGAGAACGACATCGGTCTGACCCTCGGCAACCTGATGGAACCTGGCCTGCTCGCGCATTGGCGTGACTGGAAGCGGGCGATGCTGGCCGAGTTCCCCGACGAGGCCGGTGATCCACGGCTGTATGCCGCACGCTGTGCCGCCGACGGCTACTGGGCCACCGCCTACGGGCGTCCGCTGGATGAGAACGAACGCCTCAATGCACGCGCGATGGCTGAGCAGGCCCTGAAGCTGTGCGACCCGCCGTGAACCGGAGCCGATGATGAATCCCTACGCCTGTCTCGCGGCAGCCATTGTGCTGGAAGTGATCGCCACCTCGCTGCTGAAGGCCTCCGATGGCATGAGTCGGCTGGCGCCGACGCTGGGCGCACTGGCCGGCTATGGGCTGTGCTTCTACCTGCTGTCGATGACCATGAAGTCTGTGCCGACTGGCATCGCCTATGCGATCTGGTCCGGGGTCGGCATCGTACTGATCTCGCTGATCGGGCTGGTGGTATTCAAGCAGCGCCTGGATGCGCCGGCCCTGATCGGCATCGGGTTGATCTGCGCCGGCGTACTGGTGATCAACCTGTTCTCGCGCAGCAGCGCGCACTGAACGCGCTGCTCCGCGGTAAAGGCTAGCTGACCTTCTTGGCCACACTCATCCCGATCAGGAACAGCACCACGGCGATGATGATGCCGGCCCAGAACAGGAACTTGGCGATGCCGACGGCGGCACCGGCAATGCCACCGAAGCCGAGCACGCCAGCGATGATGCCGATGACGGCGAAAATGATGGCCCACTTGATCATGTCGATCCTTTCCCCGCAGGGACTATAAACAGTGGGATCAGGCTAGGCCGGCGCCGATGCCCTGCTCGTGAACAGGCCGCGTGCGCGGCGTGAATCAACGTGGCCGGAAGCGCAGCAGCGCGACCGCGAATGCAAGGAACACGCTTCCGACCAGGCGCTCGAACCAGCGCTGCGCAAACGGCCTGGCCAACCAGCGGCGCAGGCCATGGCCGCCGGCCGCGTACATCACGTACCAGAACAGCTCGCAGGCCGCGAACGTCGCCACAAGCACGCTGTACTGCAGCGCCTGGCCGCGCCCCGGATCGACGAACTGCGGCAGGAACGCGGTGGCGAACAGCAACAACTTGGGATTGCTCAGACCCACCAGGATACCGCCGCGGAACACGGTCCACGCACCGAGCGTGCGCGCCAGCGGCTCGGCGACATCCACGGCCATCGGCGATGACGGGCGGCAGCTGTCACGCCACGCTTTCAGACCCAGCCAGGCCAGGTAGGCCACGCCGAGATAGCGCAGCACCTCGAACAACATCGGCGAGGAGCGCAGCAGCGCGCTCAGGCCCGTAGCGGATGCGGCCAGCACCAGCAGCATCGCCAGCAGGCAACCGGCCATTGCCGGCACGCTGCCGCGGAAGCCGAGGCCAACGCTGCGGCCAAGGATGTGCAGCATGTTCGGGCCGGGCGTACCGCACAGGACGAATACAGTGGCAAGGAACCACCACCAGGTGTGCAGGGCCATTCGACATCCACTCCAGAAGACCGCACAAGCATAGGCTGCTGTGCTGCCGTGTGGCACATACAGCGCGACATGGATGCGGGGGTTACAGATCATCGGCGGTGCACCCGGGCAGCAATCCATGCTGCAATGGCGGCCCCTGGTACGGAGCACGGCATGAAGACCCTCGGCCTGATCGGCGGCATGAGCTGGGAAAGCTCGGCGCAGTACTACCGGCTCATCAACGAGGAGGTGCGGCATCGCCTCGGTGGTGCGCATTCCGCGCAGCTGCTGCTGTGGTCGGTGGATTTCGCCGGCATCAAGCAGCTGCAGCACGAGGGCGACTGGAACACGCTGGGCGTGCACATGATCGACGGCGCGCGGCGCCTGCAGGCCGGTGGCGCCGACCTGCTGCTGATCTGCACCAACACCATGCACCTGCTGGCCGACCGCATCGAAGCCGCCTGCCCGCTGCCGCTGCTGCATATCGCCGACCCGACCGCCGAGGCGATCGTGCGCACCGGGGCGCACACGGTCGGCCTGCTCGGCACCGCCTTCACCATGGAACAGGATTTCTACCGCAATCGACTGCAGGAACGCTTTGGCCTGGAGGTCCTCATACCGGGCGCGGATGACCGCCACATCGTGCACGACATCATCTACCGGGAACTGATCGCCGGCGTGGTCAGCGAGCACTCGCGGCAGGTCTACGCCGAGGTGATCGCACGCCTGGTCGAACGCGGCGCTGAGGCGATCATCCTCGGCTGCACCGAGATCATGCTGCTGGTGCGGCCGCAGGACAGCGCCGTGCCACTGTTCGACACCACCACCCTGCATGCGCTGGCGGCGGTGGACGCAGCACTGGCCTGAAGCAACGCGATACGTAGCGAAGCATCAGTCCGCGTCCCGTATCTCCAGCGCGGTGACCAGCCAATCGACCACGGCCTGCGAATCACACAGGAAGAACACGGCATCACCCGATCGCGCCTCGGTCAGCAGGCGGTACACGGTGATCGCCACGCCCGACTGGCTGGCGATGAAAGCCTCCGGGCTGCGCGGCCCCTCGCTCTGCTTGGCCACGGCCTGCAGCGCGCTACGGGCGGCGACCGTGGCGGCTGGTTCTGCGCCGCGGGTCAATTCCAGGCCGCGCAGGCCCCAGGCTACAAACACGCGCTTGCCCTTGAACGTGGTGTCCAGGACGCACACCTCGGCGCTGCCGCCGCCCGCCGAGCGATGAATGACGATACTGCTGATCAACGCAACCCCCTGTGGTCGTCGTGGTCCGCGCATCGTCCTCCACAGGCCGCGCGCACGCCAGTGACGGCAGCCCAAGGCCGCGCCGACAGGCGTGGGAGACGTGTAAAAAGGTGTAACCCGATGCGATCGGATGTGCAGCGATGATACGGGATGTAAGCCGGTGCATGGGCCCGCGCACACTACTAAATGCCCCCTGAGCCCGCGACGCAACGATCCGTTCCGGGCAACGCGGACTGGGCCATTCTTGCCGCCCGTTCCCGCTTCCGAGGCCCCCATGATCCATCGCCTGCTGCTGCCCATCGGCGGCATCACCCTTGCCCTGTGCCTGGCCGACACCACCGTGGCCGCCCAGGAGTACGCCAGCGACGCGCGGGCACCAGTGCGCTGCGAATCGCAGTTCAACAAAACCGCACAGTGCCCGATCGAGGGGCCGATGCGCTTGGCCAGGCAGTTGTCGGTTACCCGCTGCATGGAGAACCAGAACTGGGGCCAGAGCCGCGGCATGCTGTGGGTCACCGACGGTTGCCGCGCCGAGTTCGTCGCCGACGGTTACGGTCGTTGGCCTGGGCGCGGCAAGGGACGCGATCGCGACGATGACGGCGAGCGCCTGGTCTGCGAGTCGTACGAGAAGAAGGAAAAGGAATGCCGCATCCGCGTGCGCCATGAGGTCCGCTTGGTCAAGCAGAAGTCAGTGACGGCATGCATCGAAGACCACAACTGGGGCTGGGACCGCCGCGGCGTGTGGGTCAGCGACGGCTGCCGCGCCGAGTTCCGGGTGTATTGACTGCCGGCCGCGCGCTGGCTGTGGCGGATACGCAGACACGGCCGACGTGCTCGATGGACTGGGCGCACCCAGCGCAGGAACCTTCGATGGCCCCCCCGATCCCTCCTCGACGAGGCTGCATATCCGCGAGGCGATGCCCGCCGACGTTTCCGCGTTGATCGCGCTCGACAGCGTTGCGGCCCACGATCCGCGGCGCGCACGGCAGATCGCCGACTGGCAGGCCAGCGCAGACGTCGACGTGGCCGAACGGGCCGGCCGGCTGGCCGGTTACCTGGTCATCCACCATCACTTCTTCGGCGAAGCCTTCGTCGAGATGCTGATGGTGGCACGCGAACAACGCAGCCAGGGCGTCGGCGCCGCGCTGCAGCGCCATGCCATCGCGCTGCAGGGCCAACGCAGGCTGTTCGCTTCGACCAATACTTCCAATACCGGCATGCAACGCCTGCTCGCCGCCTCGGGTTTCATTGACAGCGGCATCATGCGTGGATTGGACGAAGGCGATCTGGAGCTGCTCTAACGCTTTGCCGGCAGCGGATCGAGATACGTGGCCACCTTCGCCTCCAGCAGGTCCATCAACAGCGGATCCATGCAGCGATAGTCGTCCGGGATATCCAGGCAATGCAGGCGCTTGTGCTCCAGCAGGCGTGCGTACGTGGCCTGCAGGCGGTGCTGGTGCTTGGCCTCCATCACGAAGATGACATCGGCCCAGCGGATATCCGCCGGACCGATGGGGCGTCGCGCATGCGGGCTGGTGCCAGCCGACAGTGCGGCGAAGCCGGGCCGCCGTCGCCACATGGCTTCGGCGGTCGGACTGCGCAGCTGGTTGCGGCTGCAGACGAACAGCAGGTGGATCATTCCTGTTCCTGCAGTTGGCGAGGGCTGAGGACCGGATAGGTGAAGCCCAGCTGGCGTGCGCGCGCGAGCTTGGCATCGCGCGAGTACAGCAGCTTCCAGTTCTTCTCGGGCTTGTAGCTGTAAGCGGTCGTGGCGCGGTCGCCACCACGGTTGCGGGCCTGGCTGCGACGCCAGGCACGGTTTCTTGCAGATTCCATGATGTGTTCTCGTGAGTACCGGGTTCAGCAGCCGCAGTAGTACGAGTGGCGCGAAGCATACACCGCGCGCACAAAAAAGCCCACGCATCGCTGCGCAGGCTTCTTGATTCATCACAGTGGTCGGGACGGCCGGATTCGAACCGACGACCCTCTGCCCCCCAGGCAGATGCGCTACCAGGCTGCGCTACGCCCCGACTGATGCTGCGATGTGCCCGCCAGTGCGGCGGGCCGTGAAGTATAGCGGATTACGATGGAAATGGGGTCAGCGGCGCAGCAACTGCAGCACTTCTTCCAGCTCCATGCGCACCTGCTTGATGATCTGGTTGCTCAGCGCCGATTCTTCCCGGGCATCGGGACCGTCCAGACGCAGGCGGGCACCACCGATGGTGTAGCCCTGTTCGTACAGCAGGCTGCGGATCTGCCGCACCATCAGCACGTCATGGCGCTGGTAGTAGCGACGGTTGCCTCGGCGCTTGGCCGGCTCAAGGCTGGGAAACTCGGTTTCCCAGTAGCGCAGGACGTGCGGCTTGACGTCGCACAGGTCGCTGACTTCACCGATGGTGAAGTAGCGCTTGGCCGGTATTGGCGGTAGTTCGCGGTTACTGCCCGGATCCAGCATAAGCTTCCACCCGCTCCTTGAGCTTCTGGCCCGGACGGAAGGTCACCACCGTACGGGCGGAAATCGGAATTTCCTCGCCGGTCTTGGGGTTGCGACCCGGGCGCTGGTTCTTGCGCCGCAGATCGAAATTGCCGAAGCCCGACAGCTTCACCTGACGTCCCTGTTCCAATGCTTCACGCAGCACATCGAAAAACGCGTCGACGAATTCCTTGGCTTCCCGCTTGTTCAGACCGACTTCGTCGAACAGCTTTTCCGCCATCTCCGCCTTGGTCAATGCCATTGCCTGCTACCCCCGAGTGCTGCCCGCTCAGCCGCGGATCCGGGCGTGGTGTTCACGCTCGATGGCAGCGACCGCCTCGGCCACTACCGCATCCACGTCGCGGTCCGTCAGAGTGCGCGACTTGTCCTGCAAAATCAAGCCCATAGCGAGACTCTTGAATCCCGGCTCGACGCCCTGGCCGACATAGCGGTCAAACAGGTTCAGGTCACGCAGCAGCGGGCCGGCGGCCTGGCGGACGGTGGCCGCCAGGTCAGCCCATGCCACCTGTTCAGGCACCAGGAACGCCAGGTCACGGCGCACCGCCGGGTAGCGCGATAGCTCGCCGGCACGTGGCAGGCGGCGGGCGGTCAGCGGCTCCAGGTCCAGCTCGAAGGCGTACACATCGGCCTCGATCTCCATCGCCCGCGCCAGGCGCGGGTGGATCTGGCCGATCCAGCCGATGGCCACGCCATCACGGAACACCTCGGCCGAACGCACCGGGTGGCCGTAGGCACGCGCCGACGGGCGGAACTCCAGCTGCGCGCCACTGGCAGCGGCCAGCGACTCCAGGTCGCCCTTCAGGTCATGGAAATCGACCTTGCGGCTCGGCAGGCCCCACTGCACCGCCTGCGCATCACCGCAGACCGCAGCGGCCACTCGCGGGGTTTCCAGCGGCGCCGGCCGGCTTTCGCCGAGCGGCGCGTCGCCAGCCTGTTGGGCGAACACGCGGCCGATTTCAAACAGGCGCACGCGGCCGAGCTGGCGCGCGGCATTGCGGCCCAGCGTGGCGACCAGGCCCGGCAGCAGCGACGGACGCATCACCGCCAGCTCCGCCGACAGCGGGTTGGCCAGCGGCACCAGGCCGTCGCGCAGCTGCCACTGGCTCAGCAGCGCATCATCGACGAAGGCGAAGTTGACCGTCTCCTGCTGGTCACGGGCAACCAGCTGGCGACGCACGCTCAGCGCGTCCAGCTGGGTCTCGCTCGGCATCGCCACGCGCGCGGCGCCGCCCGGCAGCGTGGTCGGGATCTGCTCGTAACCGTGGATACGGGCCAGTTCTTCGATCAGGTCTTCTTCGATGGCGATATCGAAGCGGCGACTGGGCGCGGCCACCTCCCAGCCATCGGCGCAGGCGACCACGACCATGCCCAGCGCGCGCAGGATGCGCTCGACTTCAGCGTCTTCGATGGTGATGCCGAGCACGCGGGTAATGCGCGCGCGGCGCAACAGGATCGTCGCCGGCTGCGGCAGATCGGCCTCGCGTACGGCCTCGGTGACCGGCGCCGGGGTACCGCCGGCCAGGTCGAGCACCAGGCGGGTGGCGTATTCGATGGCGGTGCGTGGCAGCGCCGGGTCGACGCCACGCTCGAAGCGGTGGCCGGCATCGGTGTGCAGGCCCAGCTTGCGGCCACGGCCCATGATCGCGGCCGGCGCGAAGTGCGCGGCCTCGAGGAACACGGCGGTGGTGGCATCGGTGACGCGGGTGTCGAAGCCGCCCATCAGGCCGGCCAGGCCGACCGCACGATCAGCATCGGTGACTACCAGGAAGCTGTCGTCCAGCGTGGCATCACGGCCGTCCAGCAGCTTCAGGGTCTCGCCTGTGCGCGAACGGCGCACCGCGATGCTGCCCTGCAGGGTGCCAAGATCATAGGCGTGCATCGGCTGGCCCAGCTCCAGCATCACGTACTGGGTGATGTCGACCAGCAGCGAGACCGGACGCACACCGCTGCGGCGCAGGCGCTCGGCCATCCACAGCGGGGTCTTGGCCGCGGCGTTGACGCCTTCGATGACGCGGCCCAGGTAACGCGGCGCTTCGGCGCCGGCATCAAGCTGGATCGACAGTTCGCGGCTGCCGACCGGTGCAATGACATCGGCAGCGAAATCCAGCACTTCGCTGCGGGTGGCCGCGGCGACGTCGAAGGCGATGCCACGCAGGCTGAAGCAGTCGGCGCGGTTCGGGGTCAGCTTGATCTCGATGCTGGCGTCCGGCAGGCCGAGGTACTCGACCAGGGTCTGGCCGACCGGTGCATCGTCCGGCAGTTCCAGCAGCCCGGACGCATCATTGTCCAGGCCCAGCTCCTTGGCCGAGCACAGCATGCCATTGGACTCGACACCCCTCAGCTTGGCCGGCTTGATCTTCAGCTCCCCGATCTGCGCACCGACCATCGCCAGCGGCGCGACCAGGCCCGGACGCGCGTTCGGCGCACCGCACACAATCTGCAGCAGTTCGCCCTGCCCGGCATCGACCTTGCACACCTGCAGGCGATCGGCTTCGGGATGGCGCACCGCTTCGACGATGCGTGCAACGACCACGTGATCGAGGCCTTCGCCAAGCGCGGTCACCTCTTCCACTTCCAGGCCGATGGCGGTCAGCACCGCGCTCAGTTCATCGCGCGAAGCGCTGGTCGGGACGTGGCTGCGCAGCCAGTTTTCGGAGAATTTCATCGTGTCACCCTGGTGGGCCCGGCGCATGCGCCTGGGCCTGCGAATTTAGGAGCAGCCGAGCATGGCTCGGCTCTACATGGTTGCGGCTTACGCGAACTGCTTCAGGAAGCGCACGTCGTTTTCGAAGAACGCGCGCAGATCGTTGACGCCGTAGCGCAGCATCGCGAAACGCTCCACGCCCATGCCGAAGGCAAAGCCGGTGTAGCGCTCCGGATCGATGCCGACGTTACGCAGCACGTTCGGATGCACCATGCCGCAGCCGAGCACTTCCAGCCAGCGGGTGCTGCCATCGGGCTGCTGCCAGGCGATATCCACTTCCGCACCCGGTTCAACGAACGGGAAGTAGCTGGGACGGAAGCGCATCTCGAAATCGCGCTCGAAGAACGCGCGCACGAACTCGGCCAGCGTGCCCTTCAGGTCAGCGAAGGTCGAATGCTCGTCGACCAGCAGGCCTTCGACCTGGTGGAACATCGGCGAGTGGGTCTGGTCGCTGTCGCTGCGATACACCTTGCCGGCGGCGATCATGCGCAGCGGCGGCGCGTGGTCGCCCATGTAGCGCACCTGCACACCGGAGGTATGCGTACGCAGCAGGCGGCCGTCGCCAAAATAGAAGGTGTCATGCATCGCGCGCGCCGGATGGTGCGGCGGGAAGTTCAGCGCTTCGAAGTTGTGCCAGTCATCCTCGATCTCCGGCCCTTCCGACAGCTCGTAGCCCAGGCGGCCGAAGATGCCGGTGATCCGCTCCAGGGTGCGGGTGATCGGGTGCAGGCCGGCGCGCTCACCATTGCGGCCCGGCAGGGTGATGTCGATGGCTTCGGCGGCCAGGCGCGCATCCAGTGCCGCGTCTTCCAGCAGCGCCTTGCGCTCGCCCAGCGCGCGGGTCAGCGCGTCACGGGCCTGGTTGATCGCTTCACCGGCGGACTTGCGCTCGTCGGCCGGCAGAGCGCCGAGCTGCTTGAGCTGCGAGGTGATGCTGCCACTCTTGCCAAGCAGGGCCACGCGCAGCTGTTCCAGCACGTCGGGGCTCTGTGCGGCGGCCACATCGGCCAGCGCCTGGGTGGTGAGGGATTGGATGTCGCTCATGGGGGGCCGGAACTCCAGTCGATCTGCCATCGCGATGCGCGAAGGGCCGACCCCTGTCGCCACCGCCGTCCCCGCGCTGCCGCTGTGGCCACGCCGGGACCCAAAAAAGAATGGGGAAGGACTTGCGCCCTTCCCCATGCATTGCCTTGACCTGACACCGTTCCGGACGAACGGTTACGGCATCGGGAAGGACTTATGCCGCCAGCGCGCCCTTGGCCTTCTCGGCCAGCGCAGCAAAACCGGCTGCGTCGTGCACGGCGATGTCAGCCAGGACCTTGCGATCCAGGGTGATGCCGGCCTTCAGCAGACCGTTCATGAAGCGGCTGTAGCTCAGGCCGTTGATGCGGGCAGCCGCATTGATACGGGTGATCCACAGCGAACGGAAGTTGCGCTTCTTCTGCTTACGGCCGATGTAGGCGTACTGCTGTGCCTTGATGACCGCCTGCTTGGCGACGCGGAAGACCTTGCGGCGGGCGTTGTAATAGCCCTTGGCGAGATCCAGAATCTTCTTGTGGCGGCGACGCGCCTGTACGCCACGCTTAACTCGTGCCATTTTTCAGTTCCTCAGAGGTAAGGGAGCATGCGGTCCAGACGGCCTGCGTCTTCTGCACGGACATGGCCCGTCTGACGCAGATTACGCTTACGCTTGGTCGCTTTCTTCGTGAGGATGTGGCTACGGTTGGCGTGGCCGCACTTGTACTTGCCCGAGGCGGTCTTGCGGAAACGCTTGGCCGCTGCCCGGTTGGTCTTGATCTTGGGCATTGCAATGTCCTTGATGGGATATGACCCTGGTTTCTGACTGATCTGGCGGCGGCCTGGGCCGCTCTTTCCGTCCTGCCATGATCGGCGTACGACCCGTCCTGGGTGGGTCGAGCCGGGCATGATACAGGCAAAACCGCCCTGCCACCAGCCCCTGCAACCCCTTCACGGCCATTCGCCGGCATGCTGCAAAAGCAAAGGGGCGCCGATGGCGCCCCTTCACCCTGAACCGTTCAGCCAGGCGCCCCGGAGGGCGGCCCGTCAGGCCTCAGGTCTTCTTCTTCGGCGCGATCATCATGACCATCTGACGCCCTTCCAGGCGCGGACGGGATTCAATGACGATGTCCTCACCCAGATCGGTCTCGATCCGGTTGGCCATTTCGCGGCCCAGTTCCTGGTGGCTCATTTCACGGCCGCGGAAGCGGATGTTGACCTTGATCTTGTCACCATCCTCAAGGAACCCACGCATCTTGCGCAGCTTGATCTGGTAGTCGCCCTCGTCCGTGACCGGACGGAACTTCACTTCCTTGATCTCGACCTGCTTGGTCTTCTTCTTGGCCTCGCTGGCCTTCTTCTGCGCTTCGAACTTGAACTTGCCGAAGTCCATGATCTTGCAGACCGGCGGATCGGCCTGCGGCTGGATTTCGACCAGGTCCAGGCCTTCATCTTCGGCCATGGACAGCGCTTCGTCGCGCGACAACACGCCGATCATTTCTCCGTCACTGCCGATCACGCGGACGCGCGGCACACGGATTTCCTGATTCTTGCGGTTCTGTTTGTTGTCAGGGGTGCTGATATTACGTTCTCCCAAGGGTATCGAACCGGTCCGGGTGCCTGTGCGCCCGGACCGGACCTTTGCTTACGCGCCCTCGGCGTGGAGCCGCTCGATGAAGGCCTGCAGGCTCATGCTGCCCAGGTCTTCGCCAGAACGCGTACGCACCGCTACAGCCCCATTTTCCTTCTCGCGGTCACCAATGACCAGCAGGTAGGGCACGCGCTGCAACGTATGCTCGCGGATTTTATAGCCGATCTTCTCGTTACGCAAATCCGAGCTGACGCGGAAGCCTTGCTCCGCAAGGGTTTTGGTCACGCCCGCGACGTATTCAGCCTGAGCGTCGGTGATATTGGCCACCACCACCTGGGTCGGGGCCAGCCAGGCCGGGAACTGGCCAGCATGGTGCTCGATCAGGATGCCCAGGAAGCGCTCCATCGAGCCGACGATGGCACGGTGCAGCATGACCGGGTGCTTCTTCTGGCTGTTCTCGTCCACATACTCGGCACCCAAGCGGCCCGGCATCATGAAGTCGACCTGCATGGTCCCCAGCTGCCACGTACGGCCGATGGCGTCCTTCAAGTGATACTCGATCTTCGGGCCGTAGAAGGCGCCTTCGCCCGGCAGCTCCTGCCACTCCACGCCACAGGCGGTCAGCGCCGAGCGCAGCGCACCTTCGGCCTTGTCCCAGGTGGCGTCATCGCCCAGTCGCGATTCCGGGCGCAGCGCGATCTTGATCTGGATCTCGTCGAAGCCGAAGTGCTGGTAGACCGCCAGCGCCTGCTGGTGGAACGCGGTCACTTCCGATTCGATCTGGTTTTCGGTGCAGAACACATGCCCGTCGTCCTGGGTAAAGCCACGCACGCGCAGAATGCCGTGCAGCGCGCCGGACGGCTCGTTGCGGTGGCAGGAACCGAACTCACCGTAGCGGATCGGCAGGTCGCGGTAGCTGTGCAGGCCCTGGTTGAACACCTGGATGTGGCCCGGGCAGTTCATCGGCTTGACCGCGTAGGTGCGCTTCTCCGATTCGGTGAAGAACATGTTGTCCTGGTAGTTGTCCCAATGACCGGACTTCTTCCACAGGCTCACGTCCAGAATCTGCGGGCAGCGCACTTCGCCGTAGCCGCTGTTGCGGTAGACCTTGCGCATGTACTGCTCGACCACCTGCCACAGCGCCCAGCCCTTCGGGTGCCAGAACACCAGGCCCGGCGCCTCTTCCTGCAGGTGGAACAGGTCCTGCTGCTTGCCGATGCGGCGGTGGTCGCGCATCTCGGCTTCTTCGATGCGCTTGATGTACGCCTCAAGCTGCTTCTTGTCGGCCCAGGCGGTGCCGTAGATGCGCTGCAGCTGCTCGTTCTGCGCATCGCCACGCCAGTAGGCGCCGGAAATGCGGGTCAGCTTGAAGGCCTTCAGGAAGCGCGTGTTCGGCACGTGCGGGCCGCGGCACATGTCCACGTACTCCTGGTGGTAGTACATGCCCATCGCCTGGATGTCGTCGGACATGTCCTCGATCAGGCGCAGCTTGTAGTCCTCGCCACGGGCCTTGAAGATCTCGATCACTTCGGCGCGCGGCGTCATCTTCTTGATGACGTCGTAATCCTGGGCGATCAGCTCACCCATGCGCTTCTCGATCGCGGCCATGTCGTCCGGGGTGAACGGGCGCTCGGAGTAGATGTCGTAGTAGAAGCCCTCGGCGATCACCGGGCCGATCACCATCTTCACGTCCGGGTACAGCTGCTTGACGGCGTGGCCGACCAGGTGGGCGCAGGAGTGGCGGATGATCTCCACGCCCTCCTCGTCCTTGGCAGTGATGATGCGCAGGCTGGCATCGTGGTCGATGACATCGCTGGCATCGACCAGCACGCCATCGACAGCACCGGCGATGGTGGCCTTGGCCAGGCCGGCGCCGATCGACTGGGCGACGTCCATGACGCTGACGGGGTTTTCGAACGCGCGGCGGCTGCCGTCGGGAAGGGTAATGTTGATCATCGCATTGGCTTCGTGCGGGGCCCGCGGTGCGGGCTGGAAAGCGCTCCCGGGGCGGCGCCCGGGCAACAAAAAAGCGCCACGAGGGCGCCTGGAACGCAGGGCCTTCGGGGGCAGGTCAACAGGGGGCGGTGGTAGTGCTCATGTCACACGCTCGGCCGGCGCTGGGCGCGGGCCACCTTGTTCCAGTCAGGGATACAGGACGATCTTAAACCAGCGCAACGGAAAGCCCAAGGGCTGTCCTACGGTCCGCTGAATGGCCATCGCTGGCGGCGTGAAATTGCAATGATTACCATGTCGGCGCAGCCCGCCCCGTGCCAGCCTGCCCGCTTTCCCCCAGGACCTCGTGATGCGCCACCCGCTCCGACCGGCTCCCGCCGGCCCCGCCCGTGCCCCGCGTTCGCTGGCCCGCTGCCGCGACGGCGGTCCGCAATGATCACCGTCGGCCTTTCCACGCTCGGCTTCTGCAGTCTGGGCATGCTGGCAGCGATGTTCTCGGCGCTGGCCTTCTATGCCGCCTCGCCGCATTGCCGCTGGCCGCGCCTGCGCCGCGCCGGCCGCCTGGGCCGCCAGATCGGCCTGGTCGCCGCTGCCGCCGCGCTGTGGCTGTGGATGGCCGAACTGGGCGTTGCCGCCGGCCTGGTGGCGATGTTGTGCACCTGGATGCTGGCCGCGATGCTGTTGCCGGCGCTGGCCGCCTGGCACCGTCCCGGCACGGAGTCGCCCTGATGTGGCCGCGTGCCTTTGCTGGCATCGTGGCCGGCTTCTTCCTGGCCGGGGCCGCGACCGGCCTGCTGGCATGGGTGCCGCCCGGCCCCTGGCAGCGGGCGCTGGTGCCGACCCTGATCGCTTTCATCCCGCTATGGATGCTGGCCGCCCTGTGGGCGTTCAGCTTCCGCAGCGCGCTGCGCGCCTGGCTGGTGCTGGGTGGCAGCGCCGCCGCCGGCTTCGCCGTGCTCGGGCTGCTGCGACTGACCGGCGCGGTGCAATGAGACCTCTCCCATGAAGTTCAGTTCGCAGACCCTGCGCACGTTCACTACCCTGCATACCTGGGTCGGCCTGGTGGCCGGCTTCGGCCTGTTCGTGGCCTTCTATGCAGGTGCGCTGACCCTGTTCCATCACGACCTGCCGCGGTGGCAGACCCCGGGAGCCGCCACCGCACTGCCCGCCGGGCTGGACGATGCGCAGTACCTGCTGGAAGACGTGCTGGCCGCGCATGCGGAGGCACGCCGCCACATCGGCATGACCTTCCCCGGCGCCGAGCACCCGCAGCCGCTGGCCTACTGGCAAGCCGCCGACGGTGGCTGGCGCTATGCCTGGCCGGGCCAGACCGCAGGCAGCCCGACACCGCCGCAGGCCGGCCTGGCCGAACTGGTCAACGAGCTGCACTACAGCCTGGGGCTGCCGGTGGCCGGCATCTACGTGATGGGCATCGTCAGCCTGCTGTACGGGATGGCGCTGCTCAGCGGGCTGGTGATCCATCTGCCCAAGCTGTTCGGCGACCTGTTCGCGCTGCGCCCCGGCCGCAACCTCAAGCAGCTTTGGCAGGACGCGCACAATGTGATCGGCGTGCTCAGCCTGCCGTTCCACCTGATGTTCGCGGTGACCGGCGCCCTGCTGTGCCTGGTCTTCATCCAGATCGGCCTGCTCAACCCGCTCATCTTCGATGGCAAGGCCATGCAAGCGGTGCCGGCGGCCATGGATACCGCGCCGGTGCGCGAGGCCAGTGGCGTGCCGGCCGCGCCAGGCAGCCTGCGTGAGTTGCATGCCCGCGCATTGGAAGTGGCGCGCGCACAGGGCATTGCCGATTTCGAACCGGCCTACCTGAAGCTGGCCAACGGCGGCGATGCCAACGCCACCATCGAGATCACCGGCGAATCCAGCGGCACCCTCGGCCCGCTCGGTTCGGTCGCGCTGGACGTGGCCAGTGGCCGCGTGCTCGCCAGCCAGCTGCCCGGCCACCGCGATGCCAACCACGCCACGCTCAGCGCTGCCTATGCGCTGCACTTCGGCGAATTCGGCAACGGCGTGGTGGTCTGGCTGTACTTCCTGCTCGGCCTCGGCGGCGCGTTCCTGTTCTACTCGGGGAACCTGCTGTGGATCGAATCGCGGCGCAAGCGCCGGCAGCCGCAGCAGCCACGTTCGGCGGTGAACATGGCACGGGCAACGGTAGGCGTGTGCATCGGCCTGTGCGTGGCGATCTCGGTCGCCTTCGTCACCGCGCTGGTGCTGGAGCGGCTGGCGCCGACGGCGGTCGATCACGGCATCCGCTGGGCCTGCTTCGGCAGTTGGGCGGCCTGTGCACTATGGGCCGCGCTGCGACGCCCAGCGCAGGCCGCACGCGAGCTGCTGTGGGCGGCGGCGATCAGTACCGCGCTGGTGCCGGTGCTGCACGGCGCACTCAATGGTGACTGGCTGTGGCGCGCCGCCGCGCGTGGCCACTGGCCGCTGTTCTGGGTCGATGCCATCGCGCTGGCCATGGCCTGCGGCTTCGCCCGCCTGGCAGTGGCCAGCCAACGCCGCGCCCGCAACGGCGATCCCAACAGCGTCTGGGCCAACTGAGCCTTCGCCGGGAATGGCCCGGCGCTACCGGGGCGGGTACGCGTCGTCCGGGTAGCGACTGACTTCGATCAGGTTGCCATCCGGGTCGCGGAAATACACCGATTCGATCGGCCCCAGCGCGCCGGTACGTGCAACCGGGCCCTCCTCCACTGCAACGGACTGCGCCTGCAGGTGGGCCAGCACATCGACTGTCGCCGTACGCGTGACCAGGCACAGGTCGGCACTGCCCGGCGTGGGCTGCAGTGCATGCGGCTGCAGCGGTGCACTGGCCGCATGCAGATTGATCTTCTGCCGGCCGAACTGCAGCGCGGTACGGCCCGCGCCGAAGCGCACGACCTGCATGCCGAGCACGCGCTGGTAGAAATCACAGCTGCGGTCGATGTCGGCGACGGTGAGGACCAGATGGTCCAGGCGTTCGAGATGGATCATGCCCGCAGCGTAACGCGGCGGGCATGGACATGCTGTGCGGGGTTGGGCCGATGGCGTTGCGGCGCTGCGCCGGGCATCGCCTGATGCAGCTCAATCGCCAATGCGCGCCTTCTGCCAGGGGCCCAGCATGGCGTTGAGCAGGCTGGCCTGTTCGTCGTCGCCGGTCAGCTCCCACATGAACACGCCGGCCAGGCCCTGCTCGCGGGCGAACTGCGCACGCAGCCCGATCGAGCGCGGGTCTTCGTAGCTGATGAAGACCTTCTGTTCGGCGTTGTACAGCCACGGGCTCTGCGCCTGCGCCTGCCAATGCTTCGTCCAGCCAGGCTGGTCCAGGTAGCGCGCCTTGATCACCCGCCAGTCGCCGGCATCGGCCGGCGCGCTGTAGGACTGGTACAGGCCATCGGCGGCATCACCGGTCACCTTGAAACCGCGCCCGTAGAACGGCACGCCCAGCACCAGCTTGTCGGCCGGCACCCCGTGTTCGCGGTAGTACTGCACGGCGCCGGCCACGTTGTTCCAACGCCGCAGTTCCGGCGCCAGCGGATCGGCCGGCACCTCATGCAAGGGCGCATTGAAGGTCGACACCGCCGAGAAGCCGGTGCCCATGTCGTAGCTCATCAGGTTGATGAAATCGAACACCGTGGCCAACGCCGGCAGGTCGTAGCTCGCTGCTGGATCGTAGGGGCCATCGGTCTGCAGGCGACCGGCGGCCAGCGCGGCGGTCAGCAGCATCGGCTGTCGCGCCTTGCGCCCGTGCGCGTCGAGTGCCACGCGGAACGCCTGCGCGAGCCGGGTCAGGTTGGCGCGATCCTGCGGGCGGTGCGCCAGCTCCTTCGGTCCGCCACTGACCGGGAACTCCCAGTCGATGTCCACGCCATCGAAGCTGCCGGCATGGCGGTCGAAGAACAGCGCCATGCATGAGTCGACCAACCGCTTGCGGCTGGCCTCGGTCAGCGCTGCGTCGGAGAATCCACCTGCGCCCCATCCGCCGATCGAGATCAGCGTGCGCAGATGCGGGTGCGCCTTCTTCAGCTCGGCCAGGGCGGCGAAATTCTTCGGTGCGTCCGCGCCGATCGTGCAGCGCCCGTCCTCGATGGTGGAGAACGCGTAGAACAGGTGGGTCAGCCGCTCGGCCGGAATGTGCGATACCGGATAGCGCTCGGCCGAACCGCCGGGGTAGTAGGCACCGAAGATCGGCGGCTGCGCCGGCGAGGCGTGAGCAGCGATCGGCAAGGCACCGGCAATCAGCACGGCAAGAACGGCCACGGTCTGGCGGAACATGGGATTTCCCGGTTCGAAGGCGCAGCCACGTTAGCAAACCGATGGAGCTGTGGGACGGTTGTCGCGGCATGTCGTCCAGTGGACACCCCCCAGTGCCGAGTGACGACAACACGGTAGTCATGCAACGACCCTCATGCACTGCAGCAGGACACGCAGCGACGCGGCCCTCATTCATCGGCTAAGGTAGCCGCGGACCTTCAATCGCGCATGGACATGAGCACCGACCACGACCCACTCGACGACGGCGACCTGCAGGACAACGAGGTCCTCGACGAACGCCAGGCACTGGAGGCACGCGCCTACGCCCTCTTCCGCGAGGGCGACCTGCAGCAGGCGGTGGCGCTGTTCGGCGAGCTGATCGCGCTCGCGCCTGAAGTGCCGTACCTGCATTACATGCGCGGATTGGCGCACAAATACCTGCGCGACTGGGCTGCCTCGCTGCAGGACAACCGGCAATCAGAACAGCTGCGCGGCGAGTTCGATGAAGCCACCGCGTGGAATGCCGGTATCGCCGCCACCGGCGCCGGTGACTGGGCCGAAGCACGCCGCCAGTGGGCCCGCTGTGGCATCACCCTGCCCGAGGGCGAAGGCCCGATCGAGAGCGACTTCGGCGTGGCCTGTGTGCGCCTGGCGCCGTGGTCCGATGCCGAGGTGGTGTATATGAGCCGCATTGATCCGGTACGTGCACGCATCGACAACGTACCGCTGCCCGAAAGCGGCTTCCGCTTCGGCGACATCGTGCTGCACGACGGCGCATCAACCGGCCATCGCACCTACGGCGAGCGCCAGGTGCCGGTGTTCAATGCCATGCAGCGCCTGCAGGCATCGGACATGGCGACCTTCACCGTGTTCGTGCAGTGTGATTCAGTTGATGACATCGCTGCCCTGGAGGCCATCACGCTGCCCGGCATCGGCATGGTCGAGGACTGGACCGCCACCGTGCGCCGGCTGTGCCGCCGCTGCAGCTACGGCACGCCGCACCAACATGATGATGAGGCGCCAGATGAAGACCAATGGAGACGCGAACGTGACCTCGGCGTGGCCGCACAGGGCCGGGCTGCGGTGGAAAAGCTCATGGCGGTGTGGGTCGCTGCAGCCCCCGGCCGGGTGCTGGAGGCCATCGAACAGCGCGAACACCCCATGAGCGACCCGAAGCCAGGCCAGGTCTGGTGGCTGGGGGAGGAGGAAGAGGCCGAGTAAGGTCGAGCGCCGGGCCTTGTGGCACAAGGCCTTCAGAATTCTTCAGGCCGGCTTCCAGCACTTCAGACGCAGCGCAGGCCCAATCGGGCTCCCCTTCGATGGAGTCCGACGATGCGTACGATCCTGCCTGCCCTCACCCTGCTCTGCGCGGTCTGCACCCTGCCCTTCGCTGCCCGCGCCACCCCGCCGGACCCGACCCGCCTGCAGGCCCTGCAGCAGGCCATTGCCAGCGACGAACTGAAACAGATCCGCAGCGTACTGCTGCAGGTCGATGGCAAGGTCGTCTACGAGGGCTACTTCAACGGCGCCGACGCGCAGACGCTGCATGACGTGCGCTCGGCCAGCAAGAGCGTGACCGCGCTGCTGGTCGGTGCCGCCATCGGTGAAGGCCACCTGCCCGGCGTGCAGGCCCGGGTGTACGACTACTTCCCTGCCTTCACTGCCCGGCACGCGGTCGACCCGCGCCTGCGCTCCACTACCGTGCAGGACCTGCTGACGATGAGCAGCCTGTGGGAATGCGATGACGAGAACGCGTTCTCGACCGGCCATGAGGAACGCATGTACGTCACCGAGAAGTGGCTGGACTTTGCACTGAGCTTGCCTGTGAAGGGCTTCGCGCCCTGGATGCAGCGGCCACAGGACAGCCCACACGGGCGCGCGTTCGCCTACTGCACCGCCAACCCGTTCGTACTGGGCGCGGTGCTTGAACAGGCCAGTGGACAGCCGTTGGCCGATTACGCCGCGCGGGTGCTGGAGCGTCCGCTGGGAATCACCCACAGCCAATGGAACCGTTCCCCAGAAGGGATAGGCATGGGCGGCGGCGGCACGCGCTACCGCACGCGTGATCTGGCCCGCTTCGGCCAGCTCGTGCTCGATGGCGGCCGCTGGCAGGGCCGGCAGCTGGTTCCGAAGGACTATGTGGAGGCGATGGTACGGGCGCAGGCAACCGCCCCCGACGGCAGCGACTACGGCTACCAGTGGTGGGGCCTGAAACTGGACGTACGGGGATCGGCGCGCACGGTGTGGGCGATGTCCGGCAATGGCGGCAACTATGTGTTCATAGTGCCCGAACAGCGCGTGGTGGCAGTAGTCACCAGCCAGGCGCTCAACCGCAACTTCGCCCATCCGCAGTCGCGACGCATCCTCACCGAGTTCCTGTTGCCGGCGCTGCGCTGAGCGCGGCCAAGTCATCCGGGCGCCAGCTGGCGGCCAGCACCTGCGCTCGCTGCCGGGCGATGTCGGCATCCAGCCGCTGCAGCAGGGCCGCCCAGCCAGGTGCGCTGCGCAGCGGTGCGAACAGTGGGGTGGCACGCAGCCACGCCACGTCGCGGAAGCCATCGTCGACCGCCCGCTGCAGCGCTGCCACAGCGTCTGCGGCACGTCCGCCGGCCTGCAGCAGCAGGGCCCGCTCCAGCGCCGCATCCGGCCAGCCATCACCGTCACCGAGGCCATGCAGCCGCTCCTCGATCCACGCACGCTGCACCGGATGTGGGCCGTGCAACGCCGCCAGGGTCTGGCCCAACGACTGCCGGGGCCGCAACTGGCGGCCGCGCTCGAACGCTGTGGCGGCGGCTGCGGGGTCATCGCCCAGCAGCGCCAGCTCACCCTGCAGGCGCAACAACTGCGGATGGGGCGTGCCCCGTGCCAGCGCTTCGTCCAGGACCTGCCGCGCCTGTTGTGGTGCACCGGCAACGTACAGGCTGCGCGGCCAGGCAATATTGGAAAAAACGTTGTCCGGGTACAGCTGGAAGTTGCGCGCGTGGCGAACTGCAGCCGCCTGGGTGAAGCCCAGCAGTTCCAGCTCACGTGCCACCTGCACGTCCCGGAAGCGGATGCGCTCGGGGGCCTTCAAGGTCAGGTTGGCCCGCAGCGCTGTGGCCAGCTGGCCGCGCTCCTGCTGCAGGTAGGCCAGCGATGCGCGGCTGCGCTCGTCTCCCGGGTCCAGTTCAATGGCGCGCGCATAACCCTCGATGGCCTTGCGCATGTTGCCCAGGCAGTCGTGCGCGTAGCCCCACAGCGCGTGGGTGGCGGCGTCGCGCGGCGCACGCTGGCGCTCCAGCTCGGCCAGCGACAGCGCTTCGCTCAACTGCTCGGGCGTCCCGTTGAACAGGCAGCCCTGCGCCGACAGGGCACGTGACAGGCCGCGCCGCGCCCCCGCCGACTCTGGGTCAGCCTGCAATGCCTGCCGATACAGGCTGATGGCCCTTTCATTGTTGCTGGCTTGGCCGATGCCGGCGTAGTAGTCGGCGCGCTGCAGCAACGCCTGTGCGCCGCTTTGCGATGCCGACCGCGACCACGGCAACAGCGCGGCCACCCCGCACAGTACCGCCATGGCGGCCACGCCCCACCCGGCGCTGCGGACCCGGCGTGATCGCGCAGGCGGTGCGGTCGCGGGCAGTGGCTGCGCGCACAGCTGGTAACCGCGGCCACGCACGGAACGGATGTAACGCGGGCGCCGGCTGTCGTCACCCAGCGCCTGGCGCAGCAGCTTGACCCGTTGGCTGACCGCATCTTCGCCGACCACCGCCGGTGCCCAGACCTGGGCAGCCAGGGTGTCGAAATCCACCACCTCGGTGCCATGCGCCAGCAGGACCTCCAGCAGCGTCCAGCTCAGGCCGCTGACGGCCAGCACCTCGCCGCCGCGGCTGACCCGTTGCGCCGGGCGGTCAATATCCAGATCGAGCAGGCGCAGCATGTCCATGAGCGGAGCATACCGGCACAACGAACGGTGCTGGATCGCAGGCAAAGAAAAAGCGGGCCGAAGCCCGCTTTTTCATCTCAGCGATGCCAAGAGCGTGTCAAACGAGGTTGACACCCAACGCCGATTACTCGGCGCTGGCGGCGTCGCCTTCTTCCACGGCCTTCATCGACAGGCGGATACGGCCCTGCTTGTCGACTTCCAGCACCTTGACCTTGACCACATCGCCTTCCTTCAGCACGTCGCCGACCTTCTCGACGCGGTCGCTGGAAATCTGCGACACGTGGACCAGACCGTCCTTGCCCGGCAGGATGGTGACGAACGCACCGAAGTCCATGATCTTGGCGACCTTGCCTTCGTAGATGCGGCCCGGCTCGACGTCCGAGGTGATCTGCTCGATGCGGGCCTTGGCGGCCTGGGCAGCGATGGCGTTGACCGAGGCGATGACGATGGTGCCGTCATCCTGGATGTCGATCTGGGTGCCGGTTTCCTTGGTGATGGCCTGGATGGTCGAACCACCCTTGCCGATCACTTCGCGGATCTTGTCCGGGTGGATCTTGATGGTCAGCAGGCGCGGCGCGTAGTCCGACAGCTCTTCGCGCGGAGCAGTCAGGCCGTGGGCCATTTCACCCAGGATGTGCAGACGGCCAGCCTTGGCCTGCTGCAGGGCCTGCTTCATGATCTCTTCGGTGATGCCTTCGATCTTGATGTCCATCTGCAGGGCGGAGATGCCCTCAGCGGTACCGGCCACCTTGAAGTCCATGTCGCCCAGGTGATCTTCGTCACCCAGGATGTCGGACAGGACGACGAAGCGATCGCCTTCCTTGACCAGGCCCATGGCGATACCGGCCACCGGGGCCTTCACCGGCACGCCGGCGTCCATCAGGGCCAGCGACGAGCCGCAGACCGAGGCCATCGACGAGGAGCCGTTCGACTCGGTGATTTCCGAGACGACACGGATGGTGTACGGGAACGATTCCAGCGACGGCATGACAGCCAGCACGCCGCGCTTGGCCAGGCGACCGTGGCCGATTTCGCGGCGCTTCGGGCCCATCATGCGGCCGCACTCACCCACCGAGAACGGAGGGAAGTTGTAGTGGAACAGGAAGTTTTCCTTGTACTCACCGGCAACGGCGTCGATGACCTGGCCGTCACGGGCGGTGCCCAGGGTAATGGTCACGATGGCCTGGGTTTCGCCGCGGGTGAACAGCGAGGAACCGTGGGTACGCGGCAGCACGCCGGTCTTCACCGCGATCGGGCGGACGGTGTCCAGCGCACGGCCGTCGATGCGGACCTTGGTGTCCAGCACGGAGTCGCGCATGGTGCGGTATTCCAGCTCGCCGAATTCCTTCGACAGCTCGGCCGGGTTCCAGCCCTCGGCAGCCACGCGGCCAGCCAGGGCTTCGACCACGTCCTTCTTGATCGCCGAGATGGCGTCGCGGCGCTGCAGCTTGTCGCGCACCTGGAAGGCTTCGCCCAGGCGCGGGCCGATGGCTTCCTTCAGGGCAGCGATCAGCGCGTCGTTCTTGGCCGGGGCTTCCCAGGTCGACGGCTTGGTGCCGGCTTCGACGGTCAGCTCGTTGATCGCGTTGATGACCTTCTGCATTTCGCGGTGACCGAAGGTCACGGCGCCCAGCATCACTTCTTCGGACAGCAGCGCGGCTTCGGATTCAACCATCAGCACGGCGTTGGAGGTACCGGCGACGACCAGTTCCAGCTGCGAGTCAGCCAGTTCGCTGACGGTCGGGTTCAGGATGTACTCGCCGTTCTTGTAACCGACCTTGGCAGCGCCGATCGGGCCCATGAACGGGGTGCCGGCCAGAGCCAGGGCAGCCGAGGCGCCGATCAGGGCCGGGATGTCGCCGTCCACGTCCGGGTTCAGCGACATGACCGTGGCGATGATCTGCACTTCGTTCTTGTAGTCTTCCGGGAACAGCGGGCGGATCGGACGATCGATCAGACGCGAGATCAGGGTTTCCTTCTCGGTCGCACGGCCTTCACGCTTGAAGAAACCACCCGGGATACGGCCGCCGGCGTAGAACTTTTCCTGATAATCAACGGTCAGCGGGAAGAAGTCCTGGCCTTCGCGCGCACTCTTGGCAGCGACGGCGGTGACCAGCAGTACGGTGTCGTCCATCTTGACGATGACGGCACCGCTGGCCTGGCGGGCGACTTCGCCGGTCTCAAGCGTGACGGTGTGCTTGCCGTACTGGAAGGTTTTGGTGATTTTTGCCACGGAGGGTGTCCTTGGGGATGCTGTCTGCGAATTTGGACCGTCGGCGACCCTTGCCGCCTGCGGGTGGCCGGATCGTTCCGGCCTGAATCGGGGATTGCGGTGCTACAAAACAAAACCGCGGCGCATCGCTGCGCCGCGGGGGATTCGTTGCTTAGCGACGCAGGCCAAGCTTTTCAATCAGCGCCTTGTAACGCTCGACGTCCTTCTTCTTCAGGTAGTCGAGCAGGCTGCGACGGCGGTTGACCATCTGCAGCAGGCCGCGGCGGCTGTGGTGGTCCTTCTTGTGGGTCTTGAAGTGGCCGGTCAGCAGTTCGATGCGGGCGGTCAGCAGAGCCACCTGGACTTCCGGGGAGCCGGTGTCAGCCGAGCTGCGCTTGTTGTCTTCAATGACCTTCTGGGTGTCGATCGACATTTTCTTTTTTCTCAGTGATGCGTGGCCGGCAGGAACGCGCTTCGCGCACCGCCAGGCTCGCCGTGGACTACAGGGATGAAACCTGCGCGAGGCAGATTGCCGGAAAACGGCCGCGAAAGTGTAACGGTCGGGGGGCCCGGGAACAAGGTCCGGGGCTGAACCGCCCTGCCCCGTTCAGAGGTTGAAGCGCCGCTGCGGGGCCAGCAGCCCGCTGCCATCGACCTGGCCGAGTCCCTGGACAGCATCGTCCGGGCCGAACACGGCGACCACGCCACGCGGCCAGGACGGGTCCCGCTGGCGCTGGCCAACACAGAAGCGGTGGGCCTGGTCAGCATCGAGGTCAACCCGCGGGTACTCGGCCAGGCCCGCCGCCAGCGGCAGCAGCAGCACATCCAGGGCCGCCTCATCACCGGCCTCGGCCATCGCCCGCAGCTGGTCCAGCGTAACCATCGCCGGTTCGCGGAACGGCTCCACCCAGAGCCGGCGCAGCGCACTGATGTGCGCGCCGCAGCCCAGTGCCTCGCCCAGATCGCGGGCCAGGCTGCGGATGTAGGTGCCCGAGCCGCAGGTCACGCGCAGGCGCAGCCGCTCCGGCTGCTGCTCCAGCACCTCGATGGCGTGCACCTGGACATCGCGTTCCGGGGCCTCGATGGCATCTCCGCGGCGGGCCTTCACATACAGCGGCTCGCCCCCCTGCTTCAGCGCCGAATAGATCGGAGCACGCTGGCGGATGCAGCCGGTCAGCGGTACCAGCGCGGCCTGCAGCGCTTGGGCACTGATGGCCGGCACCGGGCGCTCCAGCAGCACCTGGCCTTCGGCATCATCGGTGTCAGTAGTCTGGCCGAGCACGATTTCGGCGTCGTAGGCCTTGGCTGAGCCGAGCAGCAGGCCGGCGATCTTGGTCGCCTCGCCGAAACACAGCGGCAGCAGGCCGGTGGCCAGCGGGTCGAGGCTACCGGTGTGGCCGCCCTTCTCGGCACGGAACAGGCGGCGGGCCACCTGCAGGGCGGCGTTGGAGCTCATGCCGGTCGACTTGTCGAGCAGCAGGATGCCATCCAGGCGGCGGAACTGAATTCGGGTCATGACAGCATTTCGTAGAGTCGAGCCATGCTCGACTGCCGAAGCGCGGCCAGCGTCCGGCCTCGCACGGTCAGCATGGAAAACGCCGGCATTACCCGGCGCAAGCTTATTCTTCGTCGCTCTCGCGACGCTTCTCCGCAGCCAGCGTGTCGGGCAGGTCGCGCAGGATGTTGTCGATGTGCTCACCACGGTCGACCGAGTCGTCGTAGTGGAAGTGCAGCTCCGGCACGTGGCGCAGCTTCATCGCCCGGGCCAGGTCCATGCGCAGGCGGTAGCCCAGCTCCTTCAGGCCGGCCACGGCTTCGGCCGAACGTTCCGGCATCAGCGCAGTGACGAACACCTTGGCATGGGCCATGTCGCGGGTGATTTCCACGTCGGACACGCTCACCGAGGGCAACCCGTGCTCGCGCACGGCGTTGTGCACCAGGGTGCCGAGTTCACGGCGCAGCTGGGCGGAGACACGGTCGGTTCGATGGAAAGTCTTGGGCACGCGGTCGGGCTCTTCTTCGTATTGGGTCTTGAACAGCTTACAGGGTGGAACGGGAACCGGGCCCAAAGGCCCGGTTCCGTATGGCATTACAGGGTGCGCGGCACTTCGATACGCTCGAAGCACTCGATCTGGTCACCCGGCTTGACGTCGTTGTAGGCCTTCACCGCGATACCGCACTCGGTGCCGTTGCGGACTTCCTCGACGTTTTCCTTGAAGCGGCGCAGCGATTCCAGTTCGCCTTCGAAGATCACCACGCTGTCGCGCAGCACGCGGATCGGCTTGTTGCGCTTGACCACGCCCTCGATGACCATCGAACCGGCCACGGCGCCCAGCTTGGAGCTGCGGAACACGTCGCGGACCTCGGCGATACCGATGATCTCTTCGCGGATCTCCACGCCCAGCAGACCGGAGGCCACCTGCTTCACCTGATCGATCACGTCATAGATGATCGAGAAGTAACGCAGGTCAACACCGTTGGATTCGATGATGCGACGGGCCGAGGCATCCGCACGCACGTTGAAGCCGATGACAGTGGCCTTCGAGGCGGCCGCCGAATTGGCGTCCGACTCGGTGATGCCGCCCACGCCGGAGTGGATCACGTTGATGCGGATGTCTTCGTTGGACAGCGCGACCAACGCCTGGCTCAGCGCCTGCACCGAACCCTGCACGTCGGCCTTGATGACCAGATTGAGGACCTGCTGGCCCTCGCCCTTGCCCAAGGTCGCCATGATGTCTTCCATGCGGCTGCCGGCGGTGGCGACCAGGCGCGATTCACGGCGCTTGGTCTCACGCTGCTGGGCAACGTCCTTGGCCAGGCGCTCGTCCTCGACGACCACGAAGTCGTCACCGGCTTCCGGCACGCCGGACAGGCCCAGCACCTGCACCGGGATGGACGGGCCGGCGAACTCCGGCTGTTTGCCGGTTTCGTCGAACAGCGCACGCACGCGGCCGTACTGGATGCCGCACACCAGATAGTCGCCCTTCTTCAGGCGGCCCTGTTGCACCAGCACGGTAGCAACCGGGCCACGGCCCTTGTCCAGCGCCGATTCGATCACCACGCCCGAGGCGCGACCTTCGTCGACGGCCTTCAGTTCCAGCAGTTCGGCCTGGATCGAGATGGCGTCCAGCAGGTCGTCGATACCCAGGCCGGTCTTGGCCGAGATCTCCACCATCTGGGTGTCACCACCGAAGTCTTCGGCCACGACCTGCTCGGACAGCAGTTCGTTCTTGACCCGCATCGGGTCGGCATCGGACTTGTCGATCTTGTTGATCGCCACGATCAGCGGCACACCTGCCGAACGGGCGTGCTGAATCGCTTCCTTGGTCTGCGGCATGACGCCGTCATCGGCGGCAACGACCAGCACCACGATGTCGGTCAGCTTGGCGCCGCGGGCACGCATCGAGGTGAAGGCGGCATGGCCCGGGGTATCCAGGAAGCTGATCACGCCCTTCGGCGTATCCACGTGGTAGGCGCCGATGTGCTGGGTGATGCCGCCGGCTTCGCCAGTGGCGACCTTGGTGCGGCGGATGTAATCCAGCAGCGAGGTCTTGCCGTGGTCGACATGGCCCATGATGGTGACCACCGGCGGACGCTGGGTGGCTTCGCCCTGGTTTTCACCGGTCGAGGCCAGCAGTGCGTCTTCGGCGTCGTTGTCGTTGGCACGGATCGCCTTGTGGCCGAGTTCTTCGGTGACCAGCGCGGCGGTGTCATGGTCGATGGACTGGGTGATGGTGGCCATCACGCCCATCTTGAACAGCGCCTTGACCACCTCGCCGCCCTTCAGCGCGAGCTTCTGCGCCAGGTCGGCCACGGTGATCGTGTCGCCGATCGCCACTTCACGCACCACCGGTGCGGTCGGCCGCTCGAACGCGTGCGGACCGGCATTGTTGCCACCGCGCGACATGTCGCGACGACCACCGGCCTGGTTGCGGCCACCCGGACGCCCACGGTTGTTGCTGTTGTTGCTGTTGCCACGACGCGCACGATCGGCGGCCGACAGGTGCATCTGGCCGGCGAAGCGATCGCCCGGGCCACGCTCGTTGCGCGGCGCGCTGCGGTTGTTGCGGTCATCGTTGCGCGGCGGCGGCGGTGCACCACGCGGCGCTGCCGGGGCAGCGGCCGGGGTACGCGGCGGGCGCGGCGCGGTTTCATCGATCGGAGCACGCTTGGGCTTGCTGGCCGCCAGCGCCTCGGCAGCCTTGGCGGCGGCGGCAGCTTCCTCGGCCGCCTTCTTCTCGGCCTCTGCGCGTTCCTTGGCCGCAACCTCTTCCTCACGGGCACGGACGATGGCCTCGTCGCGCAGACGATCCTTCTCGGCAAGGGCCTGCTGTTCGGCGAGGTTGCGTGCGCGCGACTCTTCCAGCTTTCGCAGGATGTCGGCGCGCTCTTCGTCCGGCGTCATGGCGCGAGCACCATCCTTGACGTAGGTGCGCTTCTGGCGCACCTCGACATTCACGGTCGTCTTGCTGCGACCGGAATTGACCGTCAATTCCTGCTGCTTCCGGCGGTTGAGCGTGATCTTCTTTGCAGACTGATCGGTCTCTTCCGGGGCCTGCTCGGGCTTGCCGTGCGAACGACGAAGGAAGCCCAGGAGCTTTACCTTCTCGGAGCTGGTCACGACCTGGTCGGGACCGCTGAACTTCATGCCGGCACCGGCCAGCTGTTCCAGCAGTTTTTCGACCGGCGTGTTGACCAGTTCGGCAAGCTTGCGGATGGTGGTTTGCTGCGACATTCGGATCCTATGATCTTGTGGGCGCCCCCCCGCATCTGGAGGTGGCGCGGATTCTACGCCCTGAGCGGCTCAGGGCCCTGTTCATTGCCGGCTCATTCGCCGCGTTCCAGTCGGGCGATCTCTTCGGCGCGCGCGGCCAGGATCAGCGCCGCAGCGCGCTCCTGGTCCAACCCTTCGATGCCGAAGTCCATGACCTCGTCGGCAGCCAGGTCGGACAGTTCCTCGCTGGTACGCACGCCGTGGCCGGCCAGCGCATACGCGGTGGCTTCGTCCATGCCCTTCAGGGACAGCAGGTCCTGCGCCGGCTGGCCGTCTTCAAGGCCTTCCTCGACTGCCAGGGCCTCATTGAGCAGCGCATCGCGGGCACGAGCGCGCAGCTCTTCGACGATGTCTTCGTCGAAACCTTCCACGGCCAGCAGTTCGCCGACCGGGACATAAGCGATTTCCTCGACGGTGCCGAAGCCTTCGCTGACCAGGATGCCGGCGATTTCTTCGTCCACTTCCAGCTTGTCCATGAACAGCTGCCGGGCCGATGCCTGCTCGGCCTCCGACTTGGCGGTGACCTGGTCCTGGGTCATCACGTTGAGCTGCCAGCCGGTCAGGCGGCTGGCCAGGCGCACGTTCTGGCCGCCCTTGCCGATCGCCTGGGCCAGGCGGTCTTCGGCGACGGCCAGGTCCATCGAGTGCTTGTCTTCATCGACGATGATCGACTGCACTTCGGCCGGCGCCATCGCGTTGATGACGAAGTTGGCCGGGTTGTCGTTCCACAGCACGATGTCCACGCGCTCGCCATTGAGCTCGTTGGACACGGCCTGCACGCGCGAGCCGCGCATGCCGATGCAGGCGCCGATCGGATCGGTGCGCTGGTCGTGGGCGAGCACGGCGATCTTGGCACGGTCGCCCGGATCGCGGGCGCAGGCCTTGATTTCCACCAGGCCCTGGCCGACTTCCGGCACTTCCAGCTTGAACAGTTCGATCATGAACTCCGGGGCGGCGCGGCTGATGAACAGCTGCGGGCCACGCGGTTCCGAACGCACTTCGGCCAGGTAGCCGCGCACGCGGTCACCGGCGCGCAGCACGTCGCGCGGAATGCCCTTGTCCTTCGGAATGAAGCCTTCGGCGTTGCCACCGAGGTCCACATAGATGTTGCCGCGCTCGGCGCGCTTGACCACACCGGTGATCAGTTCGCCGACGCGATCCTTCCACGCATCCACGACCTGCTGGCGCTCGGCTTCGCGCACGCGCTGGACGATGACCTGCTTGGCGGCCTGGGCGGCGATGCGGCCGAAGTCCGGGTTCTCGATCTGCTCTTCGATGTAGTCGCCGACGTCCACGCCTTCGGCTTCATCGACGGCGTCCATCAGGCGGATCTGGCGGTCCGGCGACTCCATGACCACGTCATCGGCCACCACTTCCCAGCGGCGGTAGGTTTCATAGCTGCCATCCTTGTGGTCGATGACCACGCGGGTCAGCACTTCCTCGTCGGGATAGCGCTTCTTCGCTGCCGAGGCCAGGGCGGCCTCGATGGCATCGAAGATCACTTCACGCGGCACGCCCTTCTCGTTGGCGACTGCGTCGACTACCAGCAACAGTTCCTTGCTCATTGGCTCACTCCGCGCGCGGCTTCTTTGCCGCCGGCTCGTTGGAAGAAGAATTCTTGTTAGGCTTCGGACGCTTCGGTGCCGGACCGGTCGGCTTGCTCGGGGCCAGCCCCAGCGCCACCCAGTCGGGCATGATCCGCGCCTTGTCGATATTGTCGGCCGACACGACCACTTCGGCCTTGTCGACGATGAAGGTGATGGTGCCCGCCGCCTCGTCGGTCGCTTCAATGCGGCCCTGCAGGCGACGACGGTTGTCCTGCGGCAGCTTCAGCGTGACCTTGGCCGATTCACCCTGGTGGCGAGCGAACTGCTCCAGGTTGAACAGCGGGCGGTCCACGCCCGGCGAGGACACTTCCAGCGTGTAGTTGCCGCTGATCGGGTCTTCGACGTCCAGCTGCGCCGACACTTCGCGGCTGACGCGCTCGCAGTCGTCCACATTGATGATGCGCTCCGGCTGTTCAGCCAGCGGCACGTCGATGTAAAGGCGCAGGGTCGCACCGCCGGGGGCCGGCAGATACTCAACGCCCAGCAGCTCCAGGCCCAGCGACACAACGGTCGGGGCGAGCAGATTCGCGATGTCGGTTGCCTTGTCGCTCACAGCCTGCCTTGATCTCTTGGTTGGGTGCCGACCTTGGCCGGCGTGAAAACATGACGCCCCGGAAACGACAAAGGGCCCGCTGGGCCCCTTTTTCCGGAAAGACTCCGGTGACTGGATTCCGGTTGCAACGCGCTGCGTAAGCGTGTTGCGAGCCCTCCTTCCGGACCGGGCCTCCCGTGGGGATGCCGCCTTCAGGGGTACTGCCTAGGCCGCTGATGATAGCGGCTGCACCGCACTGGTGCAAGGCTTGGACCGGCCTGCCTCACCGGCAGTCGAGCATGGCTCGACTCTACAAAAAGGCGCAACCTCAAAGAAAAACGCCTCCGAAGCAGGACTTCGAAGGCGATCTCTTTACTTGGTAGCGGGGGCAGGATTTGAACCTGCGACCTTCGGGTTATGAGCCCGACGAGCTGCCAGACTGCTCCACCCCGCATCAGAAGCGGAATTATGAGGCATGGCTTCAATACATGCAAGCCTTCCCTCATTCATCAGACCGGTTGGCGCCGGTTCGATGTTGGTAGCGGGGGCAGGATTTGAACCTGCGACCTTCGGGTTATGAGCCCGACGAGCTGCCAGACTGCTCCACCCCGCACCGGAAGTGTTTGAACTGCTGCCCTGCTCTTTCGAGGAGGGCTACCGCAACGATGTTCTGGCTGAACCGCTGCAGTGACAACTCAGGCTGCGCATATTACACGAATCACGCAGCTTTGTGTCAACTTTTATGCAAGATGCGCAAATGCCTGCTGGCACCAGACCATGATCGGGTTCCAGGCCAGGCCCAGCGCCAGCAGCGCCAGCGCGTTCACGCCCAGCACCAGGCCCAGCACGCGGTCGTTGCTGCGCGGCATGGCCTCGCCAACCGGCTCATCGAAGTACATGACCTTGATGACGCGCAGGTAGTAGAAGCAGCCGACCACGGCGCACAGCACGCCGAGGATGGCCAGCCACAGCAGGCCGCCATTGACGGCAGCGCCCAGCACGGCCAGCTTGGTCCAGAAGCCCAGGAACGGCGGGATGCCGGCCAGCGACGCCATGATGCACAGCACCAGGCCGGCCATCCACGGGTTGCGGGCATTGAGGCCCTTGAAGTCCTCGATGTTCTCGGCCTCAAAGCCGGCACGCGACAGCGCGATGATCGCGCCGAAGGCGGCGGTGGACATGATGGCGTAAGCCAGTGCGTAGAACAGCGCTGCGGCATAGCCCTGCGCGCCACCACCGGCGATGCCCATCAGCAGGAAGCCGATGTGCGAGACGGTGGAGAACGCCAGCATGCGCTTCAGATTGCTCTGCGCGATGGCCATCAGGTTGCCGATCACCAGCGAGACCGCGGCCAGGCCGGCAATCATCAGCTGAAGCTCGGTCGACAGCGGGCCCACGCCCATTTCCAGCAGGCGGTAGGCCATGCCGAACGCAGCCAGCTTCGGCGCCGAGCTGATGAACAGCGCGATCGGCGCCGGGGCACCCTGGTACACGTCCGGCAGCCACATGTGGAAGGGCGCGGCGCCGAGCTTGAAGGCGACGCCAGCGATCATGAACACCGCACCGGTGATCAGCAGCACGCGCTCTTCCGAGTGCGGGATCGCGTCACGGATGACGTCCAGGTGCAGGCTGCCGGTGGCGCCGTAGATCAGCGACATGCCGTACAGCAGCAGGCCCGAGGCCAGCGAGCCGAGCACGATGTACTTCATCGCCGCTTCCGAGGCCAGGCCGCTCTCGCGGTTGCTGGCAACGAGTGCGTACGAGCACAGCGCCAGCAGTTCCAGGCCCAGGTAGACCATCAGCAGGCTGCCGGCCGACACTAGGATCATCATGCCGGCGGTGCCAAACAGGATCAGCACCGGGATCTCGCCCTGGAACAGGTTGCGGTCACGCAGGTAACGCCAGCCATAGACCAGGGTCAGGCCGCTGAGCAGCACGATCCCGGTCTTCATCACATCCGCGGCGGTATCGCGTACGAACATGCCATGGAAGACCTCGCCCTGCCCGCCCACGCCGGTGGCCAGCATGAACAGCACCACGGCCAGCGCAGCGAGCGAGAACAGGTGGGTGACGATCTTGTTCCGGTTGCTGACGAACAGGTCGAGGATCATCAGGGCGAAGGCGCTGCCGATCAGCACCAGCTCGGGAGCGAGCGGTGGCAGGTCAGCGGCGGTCAATGGCAGCAGCGGGGAGGTGGTCATCATCAAATCCTGGAATTACAGCAGCTTGCTGGATGCGATCTGCATCGCCAGCTTCGCGATCGAGGGCTCCATCAGGTCGGTCAGCGGCTTGGGGTAGATGCCCAGGGCCAGCACGCCAATGGCAAACACGCCCAGCACCAGCCATTCGCGGCCGTTGATGTCCTTCAGTTCGGCCACGTGGCTGTTGGCCACTTCGCCGAAGAAGATGCGCTTGTACAGCCACAGGGTGTACGCGGCGCCGATGATCAGGGTGGTGGCCGCGCCCAAAGCGATCCACGGATTACGCTGGAACGCCGACAGGATGACCATGAACTCACCGACGAAACCGCTGGTGCCCGGCAGGCCGGCATTGGCCATGAAGAACAGCATGGCGAAGGTGGCGAACCACGGCATCACGTTGACCACGCCACCGTAATCGGCGATGCGGCGGCTGTGCATGCGGTCGTACAGCACGCCGACGCAGGAGAACATCGCACCGGACACGAAGCCGTGCGAGATCATCTGCACCATGGCGCCCTGCAGGCCCAGGCGGGCCGCATCGGCGTTGCCGGCTTCACGCACCAGCCACAGGGCGATGAAGGTGCCCAGGGTGACGAAGCCCATGTGCGCGATCGACGAATAGGCGATCAGCTTCTTCATGTCGTCCTGCACCAGGGCGACCAGGCCGACGTAGATCACCGCGATCAGCGACAGTGCGATCACCAGCCAGGCCCATTCCTGCGACGCGTCCGGCACGATCGGCAGGTTGAAGCGCAGGAAGCCGTAGCCACCGATCTTCAGGGCGATGGCGGCCAGGATCACCGAACCGGCGGTCGGTGCTTCGACGTGGGCATCCGGCAGCCAGGTGTGCACCGGGAACATCGGCACCTTGACCGCGAAGGCGATCAGGAAGGCGAAGAAGATCCAGGTCTGCTCCTTGGCCGACAGCGGCAGCGCGTACAGGTCGGCCAGCTGGAAGCTGCCGCCCTTCATGTACAGGTAGATCAGCGCCACCAGCATCAGCACCGACCCGAGGAAGGTGTACAGGAAGAACTTCAGCGCCGCGTAGATGCGGCGCGGGCCGCCCCAGACACCGATGATCAGGAACATCGGGATCAGCATCGCCTCGAAGAACACGTAGAACAGCATCGCGTCCGTCGCGGCGAAGATGCCGACGGTGACGCCTTCCAGGATCAGGAAGGCCGCCACGTACTGGTTCACGCGCTTGTCGATGGCGCTCCAGGCGCCGATCAGGGCAAGCACGCTGACCAGGGTGGTCAGCAGGATCAGCGCGATGGCAATGCCGTCCACGCCCAGGTTGTAGCCGATCTTGTAAGCCGGGATCCAGGCATGGGTCTCGACGAACTGCAGACCGTCGATGCCCGCGTTGTAGCCGCTCAGCAGCGAGAGGCTCGCAACGAAGGTGAGCACCGCCACGCCCAACGACGCCCAGCGGGCGGTCTGCGCATCACGGATCGCAAGGATCAGGGCGCCACCGATGATCGGCAGCCAGATGAGGACACTGAGTAGAGGCCAGTTCGACACGTCTTCTTATTCCGTACAGGTCATCAACGCAGGTAATGCATCAGCACGCCCAGCAGGGCAATCAGGCCGATGATCATCGCGAAGGCGTAGTGATAGAGGAAACCGGATTGGGTACGACGCAGCACGCCGGCTGCGACGTCCACAACACGTGCCGAGAGATTGACCACACCGTCGACGATGTTGCTGTCGATCCAGCGCGAGACTTTGCCCAGCTTCACGCTGCCGCCGGCAAAGCCATCGATCCACAGCTTGTCGAAGCCGTACTTGTTTTCCAGCACCGAAACGATCGGGGCGAAGGTCTTGCGCGCCTTGCCAGACAGGTCCGGCTTCCACAGGTAGAACAGTGCAGCCAGCAGGAAGCCCGCAACGGTCAGGAAGAACGCAGGCGCCATCATGCCGTGCAGCGCGAAGGCGACCGGGCCGTGGAACTCTTCACCCAGGAAACCGATGGTGTTCTTGGCCGGATCGTAGAAATCGACGATGCCGGTGAAGAACGTATGCGCCTGGCCCTTGATCGCGTCGTGCGCGTGGTGACCGGCCCAGTCGGTGCCGTACAGCATCGGACCGATGCTGAAGAAACCGATGGCGATCGACGGGATGGCCAGCAGGATCAGCGGCAGGGTCACCACCCACGGGGTTTCGTGCGGCTCATGCGGACCATGGCCATGGCCATGGTCGTCGTGGTGCGCATCACCGTTGTGGGCGTCAGCGGCGTGATGATCGTCATGGCCGTGGCCATGGGCATGATCATCATGCGCGTCGCGGAAGCGCTCCTTGCCGTGGAAGGTCAGGAACAGCAGGCGGAAGCTGTAGAAACTGGTAACGATCACGCCACCCAGCACCGCCCAGTAGCCGTAGGTGGCGACCCAGTTGTTGGACAGGTGCGCGTGCAGCTCGGCGGCCTCGATGATGGTGTCCTTCGAGTAGAAGCCGGAGAAGAACGGCGTACCCACCAGTGCCAGGGTACCGATCCACATGGTGATGAAGGTGATCGGCATGTACTTGCGCAGGCCGCCCATCTTGCGCATGTCCTGCTCGTGGTGCATCGCGATGATGACCGAGCCGGCACCCAGGAACAGCAGGGCCTTGAAGAAGGCGTGGGTCATCAGGTGGAACACGGCAGCCGAATAGGCCGACACGCCCAGGGCGACGGTCATGTAGCCCAGCTGCGACAGCGTGGAGTACGCGACGACGCGCTTGATGTCGTTCTGCACGATACCAATCAGGCCGGTGAAGAACGCGGTGGTGGCACCGATGAACAACACGAAGTTCAGCGCGGTCTGCGACAGCTCGAACAGCGGCGACATGCGGGTGACCATGAAGATGCCGGCGGTCACCATGGTCGCGGCGTGGATCAGAGCCGAGATCGGGGTCGGGCCTTCCATCGAGTCCGGCAGCCAGACGTGCAGCGGGACCTGGGCCGACTTGCCCATGGCGCCGATGAACAGGCAGATGCAGATGACGGTGGCGATCGACCAGATCACCGGCTCGTTCAGCAGCTGCATGCCGAGGATGGTGCCGTCCCAGATCTGCAGCTGGGCACGCGGATCAGCCAGCATGCCGGCCTGCGAGAACACCTGCGAGTAATCCAGGGTGCCGAACACCCACAGCACGCCAGCGATACCCAGCAGGAAGCCGAAGTCACCGACGCGGTTGACCAGGAACGCCTTCATGTTGGCGAAGATCGCGGTCGGGCGCTTGAACCAGAAACCGATCAGCAGGTACGACACCAGGCCCACCGCTTCCCAGCCGAAGAACAGCTGCAGGAAGTTGTTGCTCATCACCAGGGTGAGCATCGAGAAGGTGAACAGCGAGATATAGCTGAAGAATCGCTGGTAACCCGGATCGTCCTGCATGTAGCCGATCGTGTAGATGTGGACCAGCAGCGACACGAAGGTCACCACCACCATCATCATCGCGGTGAGCTTGTCGACCATGAAGCCGACATGGGCCGAGTACTGGCCAACCTCGAAGAACGTGTAGATGTTCTGGTTGAACGGCTGCGCGCCGCCCCACATCAACTGGTAGAACGTGTACATCGACAGGCCGCAGGCAACCGCGACGCCGAGGATGGTGATGGTCTGTGCGCCGAAGCGCTTGACCTGGCGACCGAACAGGCCGGCGATGATGCTGCCGAACAGCGGTGCAAGCACCACTGCGATCAACAGACTCTTGGAGAGAGTGATTTCCATCTGTGGATCAGCCCTTCAACGAATCGACTTCGCCGACATTGATCGTGCGGCGGGTACGGAACAGGGTCACCAGGATCGCCAGGCCGATGGCGGCTTCCGCGGCGGCGACGGTCAGGATGAAGAACACGAACAGCTGGCCGGACGGATCGCCCAGCTGACGCGAGAAGCCGACGAAGTTGATGTTCACCGACAGCAGCATCAGTTCGATCGACATCAGCAGGACGATGACGTTCTTCCGGTTGAGGAAGATGCCGGCCAGGCTGATGGCGAACAGCACCGCGCCCAGCGCGAGGATGTGGCCCAGAGTGATCATGCCTTGGTCTCCTCTTCGCCCGCGGCCGGAGTGGTGTTGCTGTGGATCACCGGCTGTTCGGCATCCATCTTGACCATGCGCAGGCGCTGGTCTGCCTTGACCATGGTCTGCTCGCCCGGGTTCTGGCTCTTCACGCCGGTGCGGCGACGCAGGGTCAGCATCACGGCGGCGACCACGGCCACGGTCAGAATGACGGCGGCGAACTCGAACGGCAGCAGGTACTCGGTGAACAACGTGCGCGCCAGCCAGGTGATGTTGGAGGTGTCGGCAGCGATCGCGGCGGCGTTGTCGGCCGGGAACGGGTTGACCGCCCTGCCCTTCACGCCGATCAGGATCAGCATCTGCACCAGCATCGCCACGGCCACGATCAGGCCGACCGGCAGGTAGCGCACCCAGCCCTCACGCATCCTGGTGGTGTCAATGTCCAGCATCATCACCACGAACAGGAACAGCACCATCACCGCGCCGACGTAGACCAGCACCAGCGCCACGCCAAGGAACTCGGCGCCCACCAGCAGCCACACGCAGGCAATGGAGAAGAAGGTCAGCACCAGGCACAGCACGGCGTGCACCGGGTTGCGCACGCTGATCACCGCACCGGCCGAAACCGTTGCCGCGATGGCGAACACCCAGAAAGCGATATTTACCCAATCCATCTCTCGACCTCAGCGGTAAGCGGCATCGGCGGCACGACGCTCGGCGATCTCGTTTTCGAGACGATCGCCAAGGGCCAGCAGCTGCGGCTTGGTAACGATGTTTTCGCCACGGTTCTCGAAGTGGTACTCGAGGATGTGGGTTTCGACGATCGAGTCCACCGGGCAGCTTTCCTCACAGAAGCCGCAGAAGATGCACTTGAACAGGTCGATGTCGTAGCGGGTGGTACGGCGGGTGCCGTCCTCGCGCTTGGCCGAGTCGATGGTGATGGCCAGGGCCGGGCACACCGCTTCGCACAGCTTGCAGGCAATGCAGCGCTCTTCGCCGTTGGGATAACGGCGCAGTGCGTGCAGGCCACGGAAGCGCGGCGACTGCGGGAACTTCTCCATCGGGTACATCATCGTGTACTTCGGCTTGAAGCTGTACTTCAGCGTCAGCCAAAGGCCGGCCAGCAGTTCGAGCAGCAGCAGGCTCTTGAAGTAATGGGTAATCCTGTTCATCACTTAGACGCCCTTTTGAATCACGCCGAAGAACACCATGACGGCGGTAACCGCGATCCACAGAATGGCCAGCGGGATGAAGACCTTCCAGCCCAGGCGCATGATCTGGTCATAGCGGAAGCGCGGGAAGCTGGCACGGAACCAGATGTAGGCACTGGCGAAGAAGAACACCTTGACGAACAGCCACGGTGCACCGCCCTTCCAGATCCAGTCGACCAGCGGCGAGACATCGCCGACGTTGACCCAGCCCTGGACCGGGCTCAGCCAGCCGCCGAGGAAGAAGATCGAGATCAGGAAGCTGATCAGGATCATGTTCGCGTATTCGGCCAGGAAGAACAGGGCGAAGGCACCGCCGGAGTATTCGACCATGTGGCCGGCAACGATTTCCGACTCGCCTTCCACCACGTCGAACGGCGCGCGGTTGGTTTCAGCCACGCCCGACACCCAGTAGATGACGAACAGCGGGAACAGCGGCAGCAGGAACCAGTCGAAGAAGCCGGAGCTGCCGGCCTGCGCCATCACGATGTTGCTCAGGTTCAGGCTGCCAGCGGCGATCATCACGCCGACCAGGGCGAAGCCCATGGCGATTTCGTAGCTGATCATCTGCGCCGAGGCGCGCATCGCACCCAGGAACGCGTACTTCGAGTTGGACGCCCAACCGGCCAGGATGATGCCGTAGATGCCCAGCGAGGTCATCGCCAGCAGGTACAGCAGGCCGGCGTTGGCGTTGGACAGCACGATCTGCGAATCGAAGGGCACCACCGACCAGGCCGCGAAGGCCGGGGCCAGGGTGATCAGCGGCGCCAGCAGGTAGATCGCCTTGTTGGCGCTGCTCGGCTGGACCACTTCCTTGAACAGCAGCTTGAAGACGTCGGCGAAGGCCTGGAAGATGCCCATGCCCACGTACATCGGGCCGTGGCGGACGTGCATCCAGCCGATCAGCTTGCGTTCCCAGACCACGTAGAAGGCCACCGAGACGATCACCGGCACGGCGATCACCAGGATCTTCAGGATGATCCAGATCAGCGCGCCGATGTCACCGAGGCCAAGCAGCCACTGGTGCAGCGGGTCGACCGCGTTCAACAGCAATTCGTTCATGCAGCCACCACCGATACGCGAGCGGCACCCAGCGGCGCGGTCGCGCCGTGGCCCGATTCAATCCAGACCGAACCCGCAGCGACGCGGGCGTCGACCACCACCGGCAGGGTGGCCTTGCCGGCGTCGGTGCCGACCTTGGCCATCTGCCCTTCCTGCAGCTGCAGGCGAGCGGCATCGTCAGCGTTGAGCACGATGCGCGGGGCGTTGTTGAGCGGATGCGACTGCAGCGCCGGGGCGCGACGGACCACCGCATCGGTGCGGTAGATCGCGGCGGTCGAAGCCACTTCCAGGCCTTCACCGGCAACCACGGGCTGGGCCGAAGCGGCGACGGTGACCGACACCGGGGCCAGGCTCGCACGCAGTCCGGCCAGGTCGGTGAAATCGAAACCGGCCACGGCCAGGTCGCCGCCCAGGGCGCGCAGCACGCGCCAGCCCTCACGAGCCTCGCCCGGCAGCTTGCCGCCGGCACGGGCCGACTGTTCGCGACCATCGAGGTTGGTCAGGGTGGCGTCGATTTCCGGCAGCGCACCGATCGGCAGGATCACGTCGGCAACGTCGCGGGTCGAGGCGCAGGCGAACTGGCTGAAGGCCACCACCTGGGCACCGGCCAGCGCCTTGCGCGCGGCTGGGGCATCGGCGAAGTCCAGGCCCGGTTCCAGGCCATACACCACGTAAGCTTGGCGCGGCTGCGCCAGCATCGCGGCAACGTCCTTGCCGGCCGGCAGCACGCCAGCGCGGGTCAGACCGACAGCATTGGCGCCCTGCGGAATGCGGCACAGCTTGGCACCGGTAGCGGCGGCGAACTCACGCGCAGCGGCGCGGATCGCGGCGGCCTGCGGGTGGTTCTCGGCGATGCCACCGACGATCAGCACGGTGTTGTTGCCGCCCTGCACCGCCGTACGCAATTCGGCGTTGGCCAGCGCGTCGACGAACTTCGACGGGACAACGATCTGCTTGCCGGCGATGCTGAAGGCGAAGTCGAAGTCCACCGGGTTGACGACGTGGATCTTCGCGCCATGGGTGGTCTGCGCCTTGCGCAGGCGGGCGTGCAGCAGCGGCAGTTCGTGGCGGATGTTGCTGCCCAGAATGACGATGCGGTCGGCGCCTTCGATTTCGGCCAGCGGCAGGCCGAACACTTCGGCAGCTGCGGCGTCGGAGAAATCGCGGTTGTTGATGCGGTGGTCGATGTTGCTCGAACCCAGGCCCTTGGCCAGGCGGGCCAGCAGTGCGCCTTCCTCGTTCGAGGTCGACGGGTGCACCAGCACGCCCAGGCTGTCGCCCTGGTTCGCCTTGAGGATCTCGGCGGCCGCTGCCAGGCCTTCGGCCCAGCTCACTTCCTTCCATTCGCCATTGACCTTGCGCAGCGGCTTGACCGCACGGTCTTCGCTGTACAGGCCCTGGTGCGAGTAGCGGTCGCGGTCGGACAGCCAGCACTCGTTGACGGCTTCGTTGTCGCGCGGCACGGTGCGCAGCACTTCGCCGCGACGCACGTGAAGGAACAGGTTCGAACCCATCGCGTCGTGGTACCCCAGCGACTCGCGCGCGGTCAGCTCCCACGGGCGGGCGCGGAACTGGAACACCTTGTTGGTCAGCGCACCGACCGGGCACACGTCCACAACGTTGCCGGACAGTTCGGTGGTCAGCGGCTTGCCGTCGTAGGTACCGATCTGCAGGTTCTCGCCGCGGTACATGCCACCCAGTTCATAGGTGCCTGCCACGTCGGCGGTGAAGCGCACGCAACGGGTGCACTGGATGCAGCGGGTCATCTCGGTGGCAACCAGCGGGCCCATGTCTTCGTCGGGCACCACGCGCTTGCGCTCGTTGAAGCGGCTGACCGAACGGCCATAGCCCAGCGAGACGTCCTGCAGTTCGCACTCGCCGCCCTGGTCGCAGATCGGGCAGTCCAGCGGGTGGTTGATGAGCAGGAACTCCATCACCGAACGCTGGAACTTCAGTGCCTTCTCGCTGCGGGTGGCCACCTTCATGCCATCCATCACCGGGGTGGCGCAGGCCGGCGCCGGCTTTGGCGACTTCTCCACGTCCACCAGGCACATGCGGCAGTTGGCGGCGATCGGCAGCTTCTCGTGGTAGCAGAAGCGCGGGATCGAGATGCCGGCCTTGTCGGCCGCCTGGATGATCATCGAGCCCTTGGGCACGACCAGCGACTTGCCATCGATCTCGATGGTGACGTGATCGGGTGGGACGCTCGGATTTACGGGTTGCGCGCTCATGCAGCGGCTGCCTCCACCTTCTTGCCGTCAACCATCGAATGACCGTTGACGATGTAGTACTCGAACTCGTCCCAGAACTGGCGCAGGAAGCCCTGGATGGGCCATGCAGCCGCTTCGCCGAACGCACAGATGGTGTGGCCTTCGATCTGGCCGGCCACGGCCTTCAGCTGGTGCAGGTCTTCCATCGTCGCCTTGCCGGCGACGATGCGCTCCAGCACGCGGTGCATCCAGCCGGTACCTTCACGGCACGGGGTGCACTGGCCACAGGATTCCTTGTGGAAGAACTGGCTGATGCGGCAGGCAAACTTGACGCAGCACACGCTGTCATCCAGCACCACGACGGCGCCCGAACCCAGGCCGGAGCCCAGAGCGCGGATGGTGTCGTAGTCCATCGGCAGGCCCTTCAGCTCGGCTGCGGTCAGCACCGGCATCGACACACCGCCCGGGATCGCGCCCTTGAGCTTGCGGCCCGGACGCAGGCCACCGGCCATTTCCAGCAGGTCGTCGAAGGTGGTGCCCAGCGGCACTTCGAAGTTGCCGCCGTTCTGCACGCAGCCGGACACCGAGAAGCACTTCGGACCGCCGTTGGCGGTCAGACTCAGGCCCTTGAACCACTCCGGACCGTTGCGGATGATCGCCGGCACCGAACCGTAGGTTTCGGTGTTGTTGATCGTCGACGGCTTGCCGTACAGGCCGAAGTTCGCCGGGAACGGCGGCTTGTAGCGCGGCTGGCCCTTCTTGCCTTCCAGCGATTCCATCAGCGCGGTTTCTTCGCCGCAGATGTAGGCGCCGGCGCCCAGGGCACCGTAGATATCGATGTCCACGCCCGAGCCCATCACGTTCTTGCCCAGCCAGCCGTTCGCATAGGCGTCGGCCAGGGCCTGCTCGAAGTGCTCGAACGGCTCGTGGTGGAACTCACCGCGCAGGTAGTTGTAACCCACGGTTGAACCGGTGGCGTAGCAGGCGATCGCCATGCCTTCCACCACCGAATGCGGGTTGTAGCGCAGGATGTCGCGGTCCTTGCAGGTGCCCGGCTCGGATTCGTCCGAGTTGCAGAGGATGTACTTCTGCATGTTGCCCTTGGGCATGAAGGACCACTTCAGGCCGGTCGGGAAGCCTGCGCCACCGCGGCCGCGCAGGCCCGAGGCCTTGACCATCTCGATGACCTGCTCCGGTGGGATCTTCTCTTCGAGGATCTTGCGCAGAGCAGCGTAGCCACCGGTCTTCAGGTAGCTTTCGTACGACCACGGGGTGTCGTAATGCAGGGTGGTGTAGACCACCTGGTGCGGCAGCGGCGCGGGGCCGACCGGACCCTTGGATTCGTGGTGATGTGCCATGCCCTTACTCCAGCCCGTCCAGCAGCTCGTCAACCTTTTCCAGGGTCAGACGCTCATGGTAGTGACCGTTGATGACCATCATCGGCGCGCCACCGCAGCCGGCCAGGCACTCTTCCTCGCGCTTGAGGTAGACGCGGCCGTCCGGGGTCGATTCACCGTGCTTGATGCCCAGCTTCTTCTCGCAATGGCGCACGATGTCCTCGGCGCCATTGAGCCAGCAGCTGATGTTGGTGCAGATGGCCACGTTGTTGCGGCCTACCTTCTCGGTCTCGAACATCGAGTAGAAGCTGGCGACCTCGTAGGCCCACACCGGCGGCAGGTCCAGGTACTTGGCCACGCCGGCGATCAGTTCGTCGGTCAGCCAGCCCTGGTTCTGCTCTTGGGCCGCATGCAGGCCCTGCAGCACGGCAGAGCGCTTGCGGTCCGGCGGGAACTTGGACAGCCAGTGATCGATGTGAGCGCGGGTCTTGTCGCTCAGCACCACCATCGGGTCGACGTCGCGCGCCGCCTCGAAATTACCTGTCGCCTTCATCGGCCGACCTCAGCGAAATGCATAACGTGAAATTCCAGAAACTGCGGCGCCGGCTTGCGCCGGCTGCCTGCAGCGGGCGTTGGCGTGGCGGACGGCATTACCGGTCAACCTCGCCGAACACTAGGTCGTAGGTACCGATCATCGCCACCACGTCGGCCAGCATGTGGCCGCGCACGATCGAATCGATCGAAGACAGGTGGGCGAAGCCCGGCGCACGCAGGTGCACGCGGAACGGCTTGTTGGCGCCATCGGAGACCAGGTAGCAGCCGAACTCACCCTTCGGGGCTTCCACCGCCGAGTAGGTCTCGCCGGCCGGCACGCAATAGCCTTCGCTGAACAGCTTGAAGTGGTGGATCAGCGCTTCCATGTCGTCCTTCATGTCCTCGCGCTTGGGCGGAGCGACCTTGAAGTTCTTCACCATCACCGGGCCCGGGTTGGCCTTCAGCCACGCCACGCACTGCTTGATGATGCGGTTGGATTCGCGCATTTCGGCAACGCGGACCAGGTAGCGGTCGTAGCAGTCGCCTTCCTTGCCCAGCGGGATATCGAAATCGACGGCATCGTACTTGGCGTACGGACGCTTCTTGCGCAGGTCCCAAGCAACGCCCGAGCCGCGCAGCATCACGCCGGTCATGCCCCACTGGTGGGCCAGCTCCGGGCTGACAACGCCGATGCCGACGGTACGCTGCTTCCAGATACGGTTGTCGGTCAGCAGGGTTTCGTATTCATCAATGCGCTTGGGGAACTCGACGGTGAAGTTCTCCAGGAAGTCCAGCAACGAGCCTTCGCGCGAAGCATTGAGCTGCTTCAGCGCCTTGCCCTTGTGCCAGCGCGATTCCTTGTACTTCGGCATGTGGTCCGGCAGGTCGCGGTAGACACCGCCCGGACGGTAGTACGCCGCGTGCATGCGCGCGCCGGAGACCGCTTCATAGCAGTCCATCAGCTCTTCGCGCTCGCGGAAGGCGTACAGCATCACCGCCATCGCACCCAGGTCGAGCGCGTTGGAGCCCAGCCACATCAGATGATTGAGGATGCGGGTGATTTCGTCGTACATGGTGCGGATGTACTGCGCACGCTCCGGCGCCTCGATGCCCATCAGGGTCTCGATCGCGCGCACGTAGGCGTGCTCGTTGCACATCATCGACACGTAGTCCAGGCGATCCATGTAGCCGATCGACTGGTTGAACGGCTTGGACTCGGCCAGTTTTTCGGTACCACGGTGCAGCAGACCCACGTGCGGGTCGGCGCGCATGATGGTTTCACCGTCCATTTCCAGGATCAGGCGCAGCACACCGTGAGCGGCCGGATGCTGCGGGCCGAAGTTCATGGTGTAGTTGCGGATCTCCTGTCGTGCTTCGGCCGGATTACTGGCAAAGGCTTCGCTGGCTTGATGGAACTGACTCACTTCACTGCCTCCTGCGCGCGCTCGCCTTCTGCGGTCTGCAGACGGGCGTCGTCACGGATCACGCGCGGCACGCCGACGCGCGGCTCCACCGAGGTGACCGGTTCGTAGACCACGCGCTTCTTTTCTTCGTCGTAGCGCACTTCGACATTGCCGATCAGCGGGAAGTCCTTGCGGAACGGATGGCCGACGAAACCGTAGTCGGTCAGGATCCGGCGCAGGTCCGGGTGGCCCTCGAAGATCACGCCGTACAGGTCGAACGCTTCGCGCTCGAACCAGTTCAGGCCGGGCCAGATGCCGGTCAGCGAAGACACCACCGGCAGCGCTTCGTCAGGGGCGAAGCAGCGCAGGTGCATCATCAGGTTGTGCTGGTACGAACGCAGCTGCGCGACCACGGCGAAACGCTGGGCCGGCATGTGCTGCGGGCTCGCGCCATCGGCACCGTTTTCCTCGGTGGGGAACTCGCCCCACGCGAAACGGCCCTGGGCCTTGCCTTCGACGCCACGGCTGAAGCCCTGCGAGGACACGTCAGCGGTGTCCCATTCGTCGGAGCCATAACCGAGGTAATCGACGCCGCAGAGATCCACGGCCTGCTCGAAACCAAACTCGTCACGCAGCGCCAGCGCGGTGGCATGCCACTCGGCGGCAGGCACCTCCAGCGTCACTTCGCCGCGGGGTTCGACCACGATGACCTTCGCACCAGCGAAACGTGCGGAGAGTCGGTCGATGAAGGATGCTTGCTCTGCCATGGGGGCTTGGCGCGCTCTTGTAGTGTGGAAGGGTCAGCGGGCGATGGTCTGTGTACGCCAGATCTTCTTCTGCAGCTGCAGGATCCCGTACACCAGCGCCTCGGCGGTCGGCGGGCAGCCCGGGACGTAAACGTCCACTGGCACCACGCGATCACAGCCGCGCACGACAGAATAGGAGTAATGGTAGTAGCCGCCGCCGTTGGCGCAGCTGCCCATGGAGATGACCCACTTCGGGTCCGGCATCTGGTCGTAGACCTTGCGCAGCGCCGGGGCCATCTTGTTGACCAGGGTACCGGCCACGATCATCACGTCGGACTGACGCGGCGACGGGCGGAACACCACGCCGTAGCGGTCAAGGTCCAGGCGCGCAGCGCCGGCGTGCATCATCTCGACCGCGCAGCAGGCCAGACCGAAGGTCATCGGCCACATCGAGCCGGTGCGCGCCCAGTTCAGCAGGGCATCGACGCTGGTGGTGACGAAGCCCTTTTCCAGCAGCGGGTTGTCGCCCTCCGGCCGCAGGATGTCATCAACCCGCCCTTCCGGGACCGGATTGTTCATGAGGCCATCGAGAGTCTGAATCACTCCCATTCCAGCGCTCCCTTCTTCCAGACGTAAATGAAACCGAGGAACAGCATGCCGACGAACAGGCCCATGGTGACGAGCGAACGGGCGCCCAGCTCCATGAAGACCTGGGTCCACGGCACGATGAAGATGATTTCCAGGTCGAAGACGATGAACTGGATCGCGATCAGGTAGTAGCGCACGTCGAACTTCATGCGCGCGTCTTCGAAGGCTTCGAAGCCGCACTCATACGGCGACAGCTTTTCCAGATCGGGGCGGCGGGGACCGAGGAATCGACCAACCAGCATCAGCGTAATGCCGATACCGGTGGCAACGATCAGAAACAGCAGAGACGGCAAATATTCGGCCAGCACAGCGATTCTCTCTTGCCTCTGCCGCTGCGCCTGCAGGCGCTTTGGCATGGGGGAGTGGACGGGAATCAGCCTGGCGCCTTGCGCGCCAGACGAACCCGCTTTACTTACAAATGGTGCCCAAGAGGGGACTCGAACCCCTACGACCTAAGTCGCTACCACCTCAAGGTAGTGCGTCTACCAATTCCGCCACCTGGGCAAACGATCACATCAGACTATCTTCCCGATGCGCCGCGTATTGTAACCGGCTTCAGTGTTTCTGGGAGCCTTCCGAAGGCTTTTCTTCACCAGAAACCGAAGATTCCGCCTTAGCCGGCACATTCGCGGCCGGAACCGGGGCGGCCGGGACCGCATCGGCCTTCGGAACGGCCGGGAGTTCACCTGCCGGAGCGGCCGGAGCGCTGGCCGCCGGGGCGGACATCAGGCCCAGATCCTGGTCGGCCGCCGGACGGCTGCCGTGGCCGGCATACCAGGCCATGAAGAGGCTGATACCGAAGAACACGACGGCCAGCCACTTGGTCGACTTGGACAGGAAGTTCGAGGCGCCGCGCGCACCGAACACCGTACCCGAGGCGCCGGCACCAAAGCCCGAACCCGCCGCCGCACCCGAGCCACGCTGCATCAGGATCAGCGCGATCATGGCCACAGCGACCAGCACGTAGACGACATTGAGGATCAACATCAGCATTGGAAACCGCCCTCGGACAATACTTCTAGGATTAGTTCGCGGCCGCCGCCCTTGCGATGGCCAGGAAGTCCGCGGCCACCAGGGAGGCACCGCCGACCAGCCCACCATCGACATCCGGCTGCGCGAACAGTTCCCCGGCATTGTCGGGCTTCACGCTACCGCCGTAAACAATGGGCAGTGAATCAGCGATTCTAGCATCGATACGCGCCACTTCGCCACGGATGAACGCGTGCACCTGCTGCGCCTGCTCCTTGCTGGCGGTGCGGCCGGTGCCGATCGCCCAGACCGGCTCGTAGGCCACCACGGCCTGGGCGAAGCCGGCCGCGCCGACCCGTTCCAGCACCGGCGCCAGCTGGCTGGCAATGACCGCCTCGGTCTGGCCCGCCTCACGCTGCTCCAGGGTTTCGCCCACGCACAGCACCGGCACCAGGCCGGCATGCAGGGCCGCGGCGAACTTGCGCGCGACCAGCTCGCTGCTTTCATGGTGGTACTGGCGGCGCTCGGAGTGGCCGACCAGGCCGTAGCGGGCACCGACCTCGTGCAGCATCGCGGCGCAGACCTCACCGGTATAGGCGCCCTTCTCGTTGCTGCTGACATCCTGCGCACCGAACACCAGACCGGTGTCGCCGAAGTCCTCGACCAGCTCGCCCAGGTAGGGCAGCGGCGGCAGGATCACCACCTCGACCCCCGCCTTGGGCAGCCCCGCAGCCACCTGGCCCAGCAGGTCAGTGGCGAATTGACGGCTGCCGTGCAGCTTCCAGTTTCCGGCGACGATCTTGCGGCGCATGAGCGGTGGCTCCTGTGTGAAGTCAGCCGGTCATGATACCCGCTACGGCAAAAATCCGTTTCCGTGTAAGCGGTTACATGGATTTTCAGCCAGCGGCGCAGCCCCTCGTGGCGGGTTTGGGGTTGGTTGGTTGCGGAGAGCTCCGGGGGGATTTGTGGGGTTGACCGGGCGGGTGGGGATGCCGGGGGACGCCGTAAACCCGTCCCTGGGGGCTTGGCCGCGGCATCCATGCCGCGGACACCCCGCCATCCCCAGCCGCCCGGCCTCTGACACATTCCGGCGGTTCCGCCCGTCACGGAAAGAAAAAAAGAAGATCACAGGCAGAAGCCGAGCCCCCTCCCCCCCTACCCTCCCTCATCACCTGACAGATCTCATCCACGCATGGCGTGGATCTATCGTGTCGACCAAGGTCGACACCTACCGGAGATCGCGATTTACCAACCGTCACCAGGAAACTGTCGGGGGTGGGGCGGTGTGGGTGGGCAGGACCGTTGGCGCCATGGATGGCGCCATCGAGCCCCCATGGACGGGTTTACGGCGTGTCCTGCCCACCCACACCGCCCCGCCCCCGACAGTTTCCTGGTGACGGTTGGTAAATCGCGATCTCCGGTAGGTGTCGACCTTGGTCGACACGATAGATCCACGCC
>NZ_CAJYVQ010000009.1 GCF_913778665.1 uncultured Stenotrophomonas sp. | reverse complement strand
GGACACCGACTTCGCCAAGGAAACCGCCGAGCTGACCCGCACCCAGATCCTGCAGCAGGCCGGTACGGCCATGCTGGCCCAGGCCAACCAGGTGCCGCAGGGCGTGCTCAGCCTGCTGCGCTGATCCACGGCACGAAGGCGCCGCTACCGTCGAAGTGAATCGACGGTAGCGGCAACCTGGAAGCCATGGTGCTCGAAGGCGCGGGCCATGCCCGGCCCGGGAAACCTCCCGAACCGGCTTGGCATCGCCCGCTCCTGCGGACCTCTCTTTCAGCGCTGTACCTTTGACTGTACGTACCGGGCGGCTTCGTCTCCCCCCGATTGTCAGTAGCCTGATCCCTCCCCTGCATTGGGGGAGGGTCTTTTGCAGACTCCCGGCAGCCCGCGGTGAATCCACCCGCACCCTGCCCCATCCCTCCTGCAACCGGCGTGCCAGAACCTGCGCCAGAGCATTGGCACGGCGCATGCATCAACGAAGTCCTCAAGACCCAGCGGCGCAGGCCGCTATTTTCGTTGACGACGGGCCACCGCACGGCGGGCCGGCCCGTATACCAGGAGAAACGACGTGGCAGACTTTGGATACGGTGGCATCGGCTCGGGGCTGGATATCTCCAGCATCGTCAACCAGCTGGTCGCGGCAGACCGCAAGCCGGCCGACAATGCGCTGAACCTGCAGCAGTCCAAGGCCAAGATGCAGCTCTCGTCGATCGGCACCGTCACCTCGGCCTTCGACAAGCTCAAGACCGCCCTGACCGCATTGAAGGCCACCACCGCGTTCGATACGCGTACCGTGACAGCCACGGGCAAGGCCGGCCCCGCCAATGCCGACGACGTTCTGACAGCCTCGGTGGCGCTGTACGACCTCGGCACGACCAAGGCAGCCGCCTCCAACGGCACGCACCAGGTAGAGGTCACCTCCCTGGCCACCGCGCACAAGCTGATTGCCGACACCTCGTTCCCGAAGACCGACACTTTCGGTGCCGGAACCTTGACACTGACCGTTGGCGTCGGTGACAAGGCCAAGACCATGAGCGTGGCGGTGGAGGACGGCGACACGCTGACCACCATCCGCAACAAGATCGATGCTGCCGGCCGCAAGGAAGGCGTACAGGCCACGCTGATCACCTCCGGCGACAACCAATACCTGTCGGTTGCGCAGGAAAAGACCGGCGCGGCCAACGCGATCAAGCTGGAATACGGTGGCAGCGATCCGAAGCTGGGTGCGCTGATCGGCAGCCTCAAGCAGAACTCGGCTGCAGCCGACGCCGAACTGACCATCGATGGCGTCAAGGTGGTCAGCGCCAGCAACATCGTGGCCGATGCAGTGCCGGGCCTGACCCTGAACCTGAAGGTTCCCGGCAAGAGCAGCGTGGTGATCAGTACCGACACCGCCGCCGCGACCAAGGTGATGCAGGAGTTCGTCACCGCGTACAACGCGGCGATCGCGGCGATCAACACCGAAACCAAGTACGACGCCAAGACCAAGGAAGCGGCCACGCTGACTGGCGACGCGCAGATGCGTGGTGCGTCCAGCCAGCTGCGCTCGATGATGTCCGGCGTGCTGAAGGAGCTTTCTGCCGACGGCCTGGACCCGAAGGTGCTGGGCCTGCAGACGCGCGGCTATCCCAACGCCGACGGCAGCCTGGTGCTCGACACCACCAAGTTTGCAGCCGCGCTGGCCAGCCAGCCGGAAAAGATCCGCGCTGCCATCACCGGCGACACCGGTGGCGCGGGCACGCTGTACACCATGGTCGACGGCTACGTCAGCACCACGGTCGGCAAGGAAGGCGCCTTCGTCGCCCGCACCAAGGGGCTGAACACCACGCTGGACAACATCGACAAGCGCCGCAAGGACCTCGACACGCGCATGAAGAGCGTGGAAGAACGCTACAAGAAGCAGTTCCTGGCGCTGGACAGCCTGATGGGCAAGTTGCAGCAGAGCAACACCGCGCTGCAGCAGCAGCTGGCACAGCTGAACCGCTGAAGGTCTGCGTAGAACGCTCAAGTTTGGCGTGCAACGCACCGATAACGGACGCAACAGCAATCAACGCCGCACCGCCGGCCACGGTCCCCACGACCTGCCGGCGGCACCCAGCGCAAGGAGAATCACGAATGTACGGTTCCAGCCGTCAATATGCCGAGCAATACCGCCAGGTGGGAGTGACCAGTGCGGTCGCCGATGCCGATCCGCACAAGCTGGTGGCGATGCTGCTGGCGGGCGCGCTGGAGCGCGTGCGGCGCGCCCAGGCCAGCCTCGAGCGTGGCGACCAGGCCGGCAAGGGCAAGGCGATCGGCGAAGTCTGCGCGATCGTCGGCCACCTCAACGGCTCGCTGGACCACGAGGCCGGCGGCGAGATCGCCGGCAACCTGTCGGCACTGTACGACTACGTGCTGCAGCGCCTGACCGAGGCCAACCTGCACAACGACCGCGCTGCACTCGACGAATCGCTGCAGCTGCTGGGCGAGATCGACAGCGCCTGGAACGCGATCCCGCACGAGCAGCGCCGCCCGGCCGCGGTGGCGCCATGAGCCTGCACGAACTGCACGCGCAGCTGGACGCGTTCGAGAAGGCACTGGGCGAGGACACGCTCGAGCAGGCTGACAGCCTGCTCGACGGCCACGACAGCACCCTCCATGCCCTGCTCAGCCAACCGCTGACCGTGGCCGACCATGCCCCGCTCACGGCGTTGTTCGAACGCCAGCAGAGCCTGCTGGGCCTGCTGCGCCAGCGCCGCGATGCGGTGGCCGCACTGATGAACGATGGCCAGCGCTCTCTTCGCGCGGCGCATGCTTACCTGCAGGCAGAATCCTTGGCATGACCTCACTGCCGACCACGTCGCTGCACCACCCCGCCGAAAGCGAGTTGTTCGACGAGACGCTCAGCTGCGAGCTGGCATTGCCGGCCGAATTCCAGGCAGGCAACGGCGCCGGTCGCACCACCAGTGCCGAAGGCCTGCTGCGCAGCCTGGCACTGGTAGAGGACAGCCGCGTTGACGAACACGATGAGCGCAACGAAGCCAGCCTGCAGTTGCAGCGGCTGGAGGCCAAGCTGGACCTGGCGATGGTGCTGCTCGGCCGGCTGGTGCGCCAGCAGGGCCAGGAGCTGACCCTGCGCCCGGTGCGCTGGTCGCGGCGCGGTATCCGCCTGCAGTTGGGCCCGCGCAGCGGCGCCAGCGCCGGCCAGGCCGGCGTGGTGCGCCTGCAGCCCAGCGATTGGCTGCCTGACCATATCGACCTGCCGGTGGAAGTGATCGCCGAAGCGGCCGATGGCGGTGGCGGCCACTTTCTCTGGCTGCGCTTCCAGCGCCTCGGCGACGGCCTGGAAATGGCCATGGAGCGCCACCTGTTCCGCCTGCACCGCCGCCAAGTGGCCGAGGCCCGCCGGGCGCGCTGAAACCAGTCTCGCCTGCGCAGGACCAACGACGCTTGGCGTGCCCGTTCAGCTAAGTTAAGGTGGACTCCCCCCATACGGACCTGTTGCGTGCCTGTGCGAGTTCTCATCGTCGACGATCACACCCTGGTACGCGCGGGCCTGGCGCGGCTGCTGCAGGGGTTTGCCGACGTGCAGCTGGTTGCCGAAGCCAGCAATGCCGAGCAGGCGCTGCAGCTGGCCCTGCAGCATGCGCCGGACGTGGTGCTGATGGACCTGTCACTGCCCGGCCGTACCGGCCTGGAAGCGCTCAGCGACATCCGCCTGCGCGCGCCCGGCACCCGCGTTGTGATGATGACCATGCACGACGATGCCGCGCACGTCCGCGATGCGCTCGACCGCGGTGCGGTCGGCTTCGTGGTCAAGGATGCCGCGCCACAGGAGCTTGAGCTGGCCTTGCGCGCCGCGCACGCCGGCCAGGTGTTCCTCAGCCCGCAGATCTCGGCCAAGATGCTGGCACCGATGCTGGGCCGCGAGAAGCCGACCGGCATTGCCGCGCTGTCACCGCGCCAGCGCGAGATCCTGCGCCGCATCGGCAAGGGCGAAAGCAACAAGGAAATAGCCGCCGACCTTGGCATCAGCGTCAAGACGGTGGAGACCCATCGCGCGCGCATGATGGAGTCGCTGGGCTGCCGCCGCGCCAACGATCTGCTGCTGCTTGCCGCCCGCCACCAGCACGAGCTGGAGTGATATACGCCCGCGGTGGCCGGCGGAAAAATGCCCGGTAGAGTCGACTCTGCCAACACGCGACGCCCTGCATTGGCGACGAAATCCCGTCACCCCGACGCAACCCGACAGGATTCCGTACACGGCGGACGGCGGGCACGGTGGATCCCGCACCGCGAATCAATGCCTTGGCCTCACCCATCGTCAATATCCCGCGCCAATGTAGGGGTTTCCCTGACACCCTGTAGGGATTTCCATGAGCGGCTTCAGGAACCCCCTGATTCCGCCTCCGCCGGATGAAAAGCAAGATGCGTTCCACAAGGCGCCGGGGAGCGGTGCCGGGGAACCACGATGAAGGCTGCACTCTCGACCCAGCTGGGCCAACAACTTCACCTCACCCCGCAGCTGCTGCAGTCGATCCGGCTGTTGCAGCTCGATGGCCTGCACCTGGAACAGGAAATCCAGCGCCTGCTGGACTCCAATCCCCTGCTGGAAATCGAAGATGCCGAAGCACCGGCCGCCGATGCCACCGAGGCCGCCGCCACGACGCTGGAAACCGCCGCATTCGACGAGCTGCCCGAGGCCTCGATGTGGGAAGTGGCCGGTGCCAGCTGGCAGGACGGCGATGATGACCGCATGGCGCGCATCGCCGCCGGCGAATCCACCGATCCGCAGCTGCGCGTGCTGCAGCGGCTGTCGCTGGACATGGACGAGCGCCAGCTGGCCGTGGCCGCGTTCTGGCTCGATCACTGCGACGAGGCCGGCTACCTGCAGGCGCCACTGGCGCACCTGCAGCTGCTGGCCAGCGCCCAGTTCGACATTGCCGCCGACGGCGTGGAGGCCATCCGCCAGCAGCTGCTGCACGGCGAACCGGCCGGCATGGCCGCGCAGGACCTGCGCGAAGGCCTGCAGGCACAGCTGCGCAGCCTGCACGGCGTGGTGCCCGCCCGTCACCTGGCCGCGCGCATCCTGGACGGCGCGCTCGACGCGCTGGCCGCGCATGACTACCCCGCCCTCGCCCGCCAGCACGACGCCGAGATCGATGACGTGCGCGAAGCCGTGCGCCTGATCCTGTCGCTGCAACCGCGCCCGGGCGACAGCCTGCTGCCCGAGCGCAACGCCGTGGTGGTGCCCGACGTGGTCGCCTGGCAGGCCGATGACCAGTGGAAGGTGGCCTTGAACCCGGCCACCAGCCGCCGCGTGTCGATCAACAGCCAGTACGAACAGGTGCTGGCCGACACCAGCGACGCCGCCCCGGCGCTGCGCGAGATGCTGCAGGAGGCGCGCTGGTTCAGCCGCGGCCTTTCGATGCGCTACGACACCCTGCTGCGCACCGCGCGGGTGATCGTGGAACGCCAGGCCGCCTTCCTGGTCCGTGGCGAGGAAGCCATGGCGCCGCTGACCCTGAAGGAAGTGGCCGAGGAAATCGGCATGCATGAGTCCACCGTCTCGCGCATCACCACCGGCAAGTTCCTGCAGACCCCGCGCGGCACCTTCGAACTGAAGCACTTCTTCGCCGTCCGCCTGGAAGGCGCCAGCGTCTCCGGGCAGGCGGTCAAGGCCATGGTCCGGCGCCTGATCGACGCCGAACCGGCCGGCCGGCCGCTGGCCGACGAAGCGATCGCCGGCCTGTTGTCGCGACAGGGGGTGAACATTGCCCGCCGAACCGTCGCAAAATACCGGGAACAACTGGACATCGCCCCGGCCCGTGAACGGCGCCGGCTCGGCGCCAGGCAACCACAGCTGGCCCGGGTGGGCTGAAAAGGATGTTGGACATGAACAAGCTTACCGTCCTGCTGGTCGATGACCACGAGGGCTTCATCAACGCGGCGATGCGCCATTTCCGCAAGATCGACTGGCTGCAGATCGTCGGCAGCGCCGGCAACGGCCTGGAAGCGATCGAGCGCTCGGAAACGCTGCGCCCGCAGGTGGTGCTGATGGATCTGGCCATGCCGGAAATGGGCGGCCTGCAGGCCACCCGCCTGATCAAGTCGCAGGACGATGCCCCGTACATCGTGATCGCCAGCCACTTCGACGACGCCGAGCACCGCGAACACGCGCTGCGCGCCGGCGCCGACAACTTTGTCAGCAAGCTGTCCTACATCCAGGAAGTCATGCCGATCCTGGAAGGCCTCAGGGAGGAACAGTCGTGAGTGAATCGCGCATCCTGGTGCTGGACAACGACGCCGTGCGCGCCGAGCGCACCGTTGCCCTGCTGGAATTCATGGACTTCAACCCGCGCTGGGTCTCCGACGCGGCCGACTTCGACCTCGGGCGCCAGCGCCAGAACGACTGGATGGCGGTGATCGTCGGCAGCCTGGACGACACTGCCGCCAGCACCGCACTGTACAACTGGCTCGGTGGCAGCAGCCTGCCGCCGCCGGTGCTGCTGGCCGATGGCGATGCTTCGGCATTTGCGCACCAGCATGGCCTGCACGAAGCCAATATCTGGCCGCTGGAAACCCCGCTGCGCCACGCGCAGATGGAAGCCCTGCTGCGTCGCGCCAGCCTCAAGCGCCTGGATGCCGAACACCAGGCCGGTGCTGCTCAGGACCAGGGCCCGACCGGCAACGGCGCTGCGGTGACCGCACTGCGCACCATGATCGAACAGGTTGCCGCGTTCGATACCACCGTGCTGGTGCTGGGCGAATCCGGTACCGGCAAGGAAGTGGTGTCGCGCGCGATCCACCAGCGCTCGCCGCGCCGCGATGGCCCGTTCGTGGCGATCAACTGCGGCGCCATTCCGGCTGACCTGCTGGAAAGCGAACTGTTCGGCCACGAAAAGGGTGCCTTCACCGGCGCACTGACCGCCCGCAAGGGCCGTTTCGAAATGGCCGAGGGCGGCACGCTGCTGCTGGATGAAATCGGCGACATGAGCCTGCCGATGCAGGTCAAGCTGCTGCGCGTGCTGCAGGAACGCAGCTTCGAACGCGTGGGCGGCAACCAGACCATCCGCTGCAACGTGCGGGTGATTGCCGCGACCCACCGCGACCTGGAAACGCGCATCGCCGAAGGCAAGTTCCGCGAGGATCTGTTCTATCGCCTCAACGTGTTCCCGATCGACGTGCCCGCCCTGCGCGAGCGTCGCGAAGACCTGCCGGCACTGGTGGAAACCATCGCCACCCAGCTGGCCCGCACCGGCCGCGGCGAAGTGCGCTTCACTGCCGAGGCGCTGCAGGCCCTGGCCGGCTACGAATGGCCGGGCAACGTGCGCGAACTGACCAACCTGGTCGAGCGCTTGGCCGTGCTGCACCCGGGCGGTTCGGTCCGCGTGCAGGATCTGCCGGCCCGCTATCGTGGCGATGCCGCGCTGGCCGTGCCCGCACCGGCGCCTGCGGCTCCGGTTGCCAGCGAAGAGCGACTGGACCTGCGCAGCTTCTCGTTCCACACACCCGGCAGCGGCAACCAGCCGGCGCTGGAGCACGGCATCGCCGTCAATCGCCCGGCGGCACCGGCCGCACTGCCCGACGAGGGCATGGACCTGCGCAACCACATGGCCAGCATCGAACTGGGCCTGATCAACGAAGCACTGGAACGCACCCAGGGCGTGGTCGCCCACGCCGCCCAGCTGCTCGGCCTGCGCCGCACCACCCTGGTGGAAAAGCTGCGCAAGTACGGCATCGAACGCGAGCAGGCCGAACTGACCGGCTGAACCGCACGACCCGCATGAAGGGGGCACGAACGCCTGGGCTTGCCCGGGCGTTGGTGTTTCTGCCCCCTTTGCATTTACACGTTTTCCTAAAGACAGCGGAGCTGAAACTACGGTGCATTGGAGGGACAGCCCAAGGAGCTCCCACCATGCATCACACCACCCTGCTCGCCGCCCTGCTCTGCCCGGCCCTGGCCACTGCGGCCAACTGCACCCTGCCCGCCACGCTCGACCAACGCCAGTTCACCAACCTCAGCGACCCGTTCTACGCGCCCGACAACCCCAACGCCGGACGCATGGTGCAGCTCAGCTTTGCTGGCAGCCAGTACATGCTGGACATCCTCGGAACCGACCTCCGCATCGGCGGCAGCTACCGCTATCAACGCCTGGCCCCGCATATCGCGGAAATCCAGATGACCGAGGCCCACCCGGCCGGTCCCGCCCACTACACCCTGCTGCTGACCTGCCAGAGCGACCGCCAGGGCCGCTTCGTCTACACCCAGCACGACGGCCCCATTGGCCCGCGCCAGCGCCAGAATTCCGGCCGCTGGACCCTGCAGCCGTAGGCCAGAAAACCGACGCCGGATAAATGGCGCCGCCAATGAGGCCAGAGCCCGTTGCGTCGCAACGGGATCCGGCCCCGTGCCGACCACAATGTGTCGACCAAGGTCGACACCCACCAGAGCAGAACGCCGTTCCGACAGATCGCGGGAAACTGTCGAAGGCGGGGTGGGTCCGGTTGCGGGGTCGTGAGCCGCATGGATGCGGCGACCGAGCCTGCAGGGACGTATTCACGGCGTCCCCCGCAACCGGACCCACCCTGCCATCCCTCTGTAGACCCGCTTCTGCTGTTGCTCCGGCTCCGGCTTTGGCTTTGGCCGTTGCCTCTGCGGGTGCAGGGCGCAGCCCTGCCAGCACCTCCCCACACCCTCACGTCTCTGAATCGAAAGCCGGTTTCGGCACGGCAATTGCACTGGCTCCAGCAGACAACCCCATCCCTGTTTCTGGAACCGTTGCAGATGTCCCACTCCGTCACTTCGATCCTTTCGCAGATCCGCTCCTATCAGACCCAGATGGGACAGCCGGCGCTCAATCCGCTGGGCGAAACGCCGCGCAGCAACGCCCTGCCGGCCACGGTGCTGGATGCGCCGCACGCCCAGCCGGCCAGCTTCACCGAAACCCTGCGTGGTGCGATTGCCGGCGTCAACGATGCGCAGCAGAAATCCGGCGCGCTGGCCAAGGCCTTCGAAATGGGCGACCCCAGCGCCGACCTGGCCAAGGTGATGGTCGCCTCCCAGCAGTCCCAGATCGCCTTCCGCGCCACCGTGGAAGTCCGCAACCGTCTCGTCCAGGCCTACCAGGACGTGATGAACATGCCGCTGTAAGGAACATTGACGCATGGCACTGACGCTCTCCAAGGACAGCCTGAACGCCGAGAAGGCCGGGCAATGGTTCGACCGCCTGCAGAGTCTGCAGATCACCCGTCGGCTGGGGCTGATGGCGATGATCGCGGTGGCGGTGGCGGCAGGACTGTCCGTGTTCTTCTGGTCGCAGAAGCCGGGCATGGTCCCGCTGTATACCGGCCTGGACCAGAAGGCGACCGCTGAAGCGACCGACCTGCTGCGCGCCGCGCAGATCCCGTTCGCACTCGACCCCGCTACCGGTGGCATCACCGTGCCGGAGAAGAACCTGCATGACGCGCGCTTGAAGCTGGCCGGTTCCGGCCTGACCGACAGCGGCAAGCTTGGCTTCGAGCTGATGGAACGTGACCCGGGCTTCGGTGTCAGCCAGTTCGTGGAAAGCGCGCGCTACCAGCACGCGCTGGAAACCGAGCTGTCGCGCACCATCAACACGCTGCGACCGGTGCGCGATTCGCGCGTGCACCTGGCCATCCCCAAGCCCAGCGCCTTCACCCGCCAGCGCGACGTCGCCAGCGCCTCGGTGACGCTGGAGCTGCGCGGCGGCCAGCAGCTGGAACGCAGCCAGGTCGATGCCATCGTGCACATGGTCGCGGCCAGCATTCCCGACCTCGCCCCCGAGCGCGTGACCGTAGTCGACCAGAGCGGGCGCATGCTCAGTGTCAGCGACCCGAACAGCGAAGCGGCGGTCAACGCGGCCCAGTTCGAGCAGGTGCGCCGCCAGGAAACCTCGTTCAACCAGCGCATCCGCGAGCTGCTGGAACCGATGACCGGCCCTGGCCGCGTCAACCCTGAAGTGAGCGTGGACATGGACTTCTCGGTGACCGAGGAAGCCCGTGAGCTCTACAACGGTGAGCCGCAGAAGCTGCGCAGCGAGCAGATGAGTGAGAACACCACCAGCACGCCGGGCCCGCAGGGTGTGCCGGGTGCGACCAGCAACAGCCCGCCAGGCCAGCAGGCCGCGCCGCCCACCGCGCAGACCCCGACCGAAAGCAGCAAAAACGCCACGCGCAACTACGAGCTGGACCGCACCCTGCAACACACCCGCCAGCCGGCTGGCCGCATCAAGCGCGTATCGGTGGCGGTGCTGGTGGACAACGTGCCGCGCGCCGGTGCCAACGGCAAGATGAGCCCGCAGCCGCTGTCGGCCGCCGAACTGACCCGCGTCGAGGCCCTGGTCAAGCAGGCGGTCGGCTTCAACGCCGAGCGAGGCGACACCGTATCGGTGATGAACGCCCCGTTCGTGCGCGACACCACCCCTGTCGAAGGCCCTGCCTGGTGGGAGCTGCCGTGGGTGCATGATGCCGGCCGCATGCTGCTCGGTGCAGTGGTGGTGCTGGCGCTGCTGTTCGGCGTGCTGCGCCCGGCACTGCGCGCGATCACCGGCCAGAAGAAGAACGACGAGCAGGCACTGGAGCCGCACACCGCGGACGTGCAGCTGGTCGATGACGATGGCACCCCGCTGCCGGCGCTGGGCGCCGATCGGGCCAGCCTGGGCGGGCCGGATGCGTTGGCCCTGCCGGTGGATTCATATGAGGAACGACTGCGGATGGCGCGTGAAGCCGTGAAGACCGACTCCAAGCGCGTGGCCCAGGTGGTCAAGGGCTGGGTGGCCAATGACTGAGGCTCAACTGACCGGCGTGCAGCGCGCGGCCGTACTGCTGCTGTCCCTGGGTGAGCTGGACGCGGCCGAAGTGCTGCGCCACATGGAGCCCAAGGAGGTGCAGAAGATCGGCATCGCCATGGCCACCATGACCGACATCACCCGCGAGCAGGTGGAACGGGTGATGGACCAGTTCGGCCAGGAGCTGGGTTCGAAGACCTCGCTGGGCGTGGGTTCGGACGACTACATCCGCAACATGCTGGTGCAGGCACTGGGCAGCGAGAAGGCCGGCAACCTGATCGACCGCATCCTGCTCGGCCGCAACACCACCGGCCTGGACGCGCTGAAGTGGATGGACCCGCGCGCGGTGGCCGATCTGGTGCGCAACGAGCACCCGCAGATCATCGCCATCGTGATGGCGCACCTGGAAACCGACCAGGCCGCCGACGCGCTGAAGCTGCTGCCCGACCGCACCCGCGTCGACGTGCTGCTGCGCATCGCCACCCTCGACGGTATTCCGCCGAACGCGCTGAATGAACTCAACGAGATCATGGAGCGCCAGTTCGCCGGCAACCAGAACCTGAAGTCGTCCAACATCGGCGGCGTGCAGTGCGCGGCCAACATCCTGAACTTCATGGACAGTGGCCAGGACCAGGCCATCCTGGGCGAGATCGCGCGCATCGACGCGCCGTTGAGCAACCGCATCCAGGACCTGATGTTCGTGTTCGACGACCTGGTCGATCTGGACGATCGCGAAATGCAGCTGGTGCTGCGCGAAGTGAGCGGCGAGCGCCTGGGCCTGGCCCTGCGCGGCGCGGACATCAAGGTGCGCGACAAGATCACCCGCAACATGTCGCAGCGCGCGGCGGAAATCCTGCTGGAAGACATGGAGGCCCGTGGCCCGGTCCGCCTGTCCGACGTGGAAGGCGCGCAGCGCGAGATCCTGGCCATCGTCAAGCGCATGGCCGATGAGGGCACCGTTACCATCGGCGGCAGCGCGGAGGCCATGCTGTGAGCAACGTCGTGCGCTGGCTTGCCCCGGACCTGTTGGCCCAGCCCGAACCGGTGCGGGAACAGGAGGACGTGTTCGAGCTTACCGAGCTCGACCCGGACCACGAGCCGGAACCGCCGCTGCAGCTGCCCACGCTGGAGGAAATCCAGGCGATCCAGGACAGCGCCGAGAAGGAAGGCTTCCAGCATGGCCACGCCGATGGCTACGGCCAGGGGCAGGCCGAGGTGCGCCGACTTGTTGCGCAGATCGAGGGCATCCTCGACAACTTCAGCCGGCCGCTGGTGCGGCTGGAGAATGAAGTGGTCGGCGCCCTCGGCGAACTGGCGGTGCGCATTGCCGGTGCGCTGGTCGGGCGCGCCTACGAAGCTGATCCGGCGCTGCTGGCACAGCTGGTCGGCGAGGCGATCGACGCGGTCGGCGGCAGTACCCGCGAAGTCGAAGTGCGCCTGCACCCGGACGACATCGCCGCCCTCGCCCCCTTGCTGAACCTGTCGCCGCAGCAACGTCTGGTGCCCGACACCAGCCTCAGCCGCGGCGACCTGCGCGTGCACGCTGAAGCCGTGCGCATCGACGGCACCCTGGAAGCACGCCTGCGCGGCGCGCTGGATGCAGTGATCCGCCAGACCGGAGCAACCGCATGACGCCCGAACCGCAACCGATTCCGCCGCCGGCCGATTGGGCTGTGGCCCGCAACCTGCGCCTGGCCGGGCGCCTGGATGGCCTGCGCGTGGATACCGCGCATGGCCGCGGCCTGATCCGCGAGGGCGTGCTGCGCCGCGCGGTCGGGCTGACCCTGGAGGCGGTCGGCTGCGAAGCGCCGCTGGGCGCCAGCTGCAAGGTCGAAGTGGTCGACGGTGGCTGGGTCGACGCCGAGGTGGTCGGCTTCGCCGGCGAACGCACCTACCTGATGCCCAGCGCCGAACTACACGGCCTGCTGCCCAATGCGCGGGTGGTACCCTCGGCGCGCCGTGGTGGCGTGGAAGTGGGCGAAGGCCTGCTCGGCCGTGTCATCGACAGCGACGGCGTGCCGCTGGACGGCAAGGGCCCGATCCGCGCCGAAGGGCATGTCGGCATGGCCGGCGTGTCGATCAACCCCTTGGCCCGCGAGCCGATCACCCAGCCGCTGGACGTGGGCGTGCGCGCGATCAATGCGCTGCTGCCGATTGGCCGTGGCCAGCGCGTCGGCTTGTTCGCCGGCTCCGGCGTCGGCAAATCGACGTTGCTGGGCATGATGACCCGCTACACCGCCGCTGACGTGATCGTGGTCGGCCTGATCGGCGAACGTGGCCGCGAAGTGCGCGACTTCGTTGAAAGCACCCTGGGCGAGGAAGGCCTGCGCCGCGCCGTGGTGGTCGCCAGCCCCGCCGACCGACCGCCGCTGGCGCGCCTGCATGGCGCCTACCGTGCCACGGCCATCGCCGAGTGGTTCCGCGACCAGGGCTTGAACGTGCTGCTGCTGATGGATTCGCTGACCCGTTTTGCCCAGGCGCAACGCGAGATCGGCCTGTCGGTGGGCGAACCGCCGACCACCCGCGGCTATCCGCCTTCGGTGTTCGCCAAGCTGCCGGCGCTGGTCGAACGTGCTGGTAACGGTGCCAAGGGCCGCGGCTCGATCACTGCGTTCTACACCGTGCTGACCGAAGGCGATGACCCGCAGGACCCGATCGCCGACGCGGCGCGCGCGATCCTCGACGGCCACATCCTGCTCTCGCGTCGCGTCGCCGACAGTGGCCTGTACCCGGCCATCGACGTCGAATCGTCGGTCAGCCGCGTGGTCACGGAAATCGCCGACGAGCCGTGGCGCCTGCGCATCCGCAAGTTGAAGCGACTGGTCTCGGCCTACTCGGCCAACCGTGACCTGATCGCCATCGGTGCCTACCAGCGCGGCAACGACGCGGCCACCGATGAAGCCCTGGAACGCTGGCCGGAAATCATGGAGTTCCTCGGCCAGGACGTTGCCAAGGCCGCAGATCTCCCGCACAGCCAGGCGGCACTGCAGCGCCTGGTGGAACAAGAGAGTTAAGCCATGAACCAGTCCAAGCGCATCGATCCCCTGCTCAAGCGGGCCCAGGAACACGAGGACGCGGTCGCCCGCGACCTCGCCGAACGCCAGCGCGCGCTCGATACCCACCTATCGCGCCTGGACGAACTGCGCCGCTACGCAGAGGAATATGCATCGCAGCAGATGGCCGACGCACAGATGGCAGCGACCAGCCCCGCCCAGCTGCTCAACCGCCGCGCCTTCCTCGATCGCCTCGACAGCGCGGTGGAACAGCAGCAGCGCACGGTGGACGGCAACCGCGAAAAGGTCGAAGCCGAGCGCGCGCGGCTGATCCTGGCCAGCCGGGACAAGGCCGTGCTGGAACAGTTGGCGGCCAGCTACCGTGCGCAGGAAAAGGTGGTGACCGACCGTCGCGACCAGCGCGAAATGGATGACATCGGCGCGCGCCGTGCACGCCTGGTGCAGGCTGAGGACCAGGAAGGCGGCGAGCAGGGAGGCCGCTCGTGATGCCCGCCCCGCTCGCCAGCAGCGCCAACACGCAGCCGCAGAACGCAGGCGCTGGTGCAACGCGCGCATCACGCAATGACGGTGGCAAGGATTTCGGCCAGCTGCTGCAGGGCGGCCCCCCTGCCCCAGCGACTGCCGCGAACGGAAAACCCTCGCCCACGCCCGCCACAACGGGACAGGCCGCCAACGCGGACGGAAACGGCCAGGCCGCCACCGAACGCGCGCCGGATACCGACGCGCTGGCCGGCGAAACGCCAGTGCCGGCTGCGCAGCCAGCGGCCCGGTCCGGCCCCAGCCAGGAAAAGGACACCGCCGTCAGGAACGACGACGCACCGTGGCCGCCGCTGGGCCTGGCCGGCCTCGCGCTGGCCGTGCCGGTGACGATCGACCCGGCGGCCGCGCTGCCCAGCACGCCCGCGCCGACGCCCGCTGCGGACGGCAGCACTGCCGCGGCAGCGGCGACCACCGCCTCGCCCGCGCTGCCCGCGGCCGCCGCGGCAACCTCGGCTGGGCCCGCGGCCGCCGCGAACGCCGGCGCGCCGTCCAGCCAGAGCGATGATGCCTCCGCACTGCCCTTGCCGGAGATGATCCTGCCAGGCAGCAAACGCGGCAATCGCGGCGACGGCAGCGACCCGACCACGATCGGCGACCGCGTCGCCGCACCGCTTCTGCACGCCCCTTCCCCCGCAGCGCTGCAGGACCTGAAGGCCGCGCTGGCCACCGGCGCGGCGGTGTTCAATGGCGAACCGACGCCCAGGCCGGTGCTCGGTGACGATGGTTTCGACCAGGCTATCGGCGCGCGCCTGGGCTGGCTGGCCGACCAGAAGATCGGCCATGCCCACATCCGCCTCAGCCCAGATGACATGGGTCCGGTCGACGTGCGCCTGCAGTTGAATGGCGACAAGGTGCACGCCAGCTTCAGCAGCCCGCACGTGGAGGTGCGCCAGGCGTTGGAAAGCAGCCTGCCACGCCTGCGTGAACTGCTCGGCGAACAGGGCTTCCAGCTGGCCCACGCCGATGTCGGCCACCAGGCGTCGGGCGGCGACGGCAATGCGTCGGGGCAGCCTGGCTCCGGCGGCATGGCCGGTGCCGGAGAACCGTCGCCGGGCGACGCCAGCGTGTCGTCTGCGCAGTTGATCCGCCAGCGCGGGTTGCTGGACGCGTACGCCTGACGGGTGTGCCAACCAGGGTTGGCACCCACCAGAGCAGGGCGGCTGGCATCTGCCAGCATCGCGTTGGCGGGTGCGGCGCTTGCTCCGCACGGCCCCACGGCACCCCGACGGAATTCTGTCACCCCCCCCTCGGCCCCGCCTTCGGCACACCCCTTGCATGTTCCGGTGAAGCAACCCTCAGGAGCTTCACCCCGTGGCCGCAGCCGCTGACAAAACCAAGAAGATCACCGAGAAGGACAAGGCTGCCAAGCCGCGCAGTCCGATCCTGATCACTGCCCTGGTAGCCGTACTGGCCGCCGCAGCCGCCGGTGGCGGCGTCTGGTTCTTCACCCAGTCCAAGCACGAAGAAAAGGCCGCGCAGGCCCCGAAGAAGAGCGCGACCCCGGCCCCGGCACAGTACTTCGCGCTGGACCCGGCCTTCGTCGTCAACCTCAACGGCCCGGTCGACGGCCCGCGCTACCTGCAGCTGGAAGTGCAGCTGATGACCCGCGACCCGGCGGCGCTGGAAGCGATCAAGACCCATGCACCGGCCATCCGTGCGCGCCTGCTGATGCTGTTCTCGCAGGTCAGCCCCGACCAGATCGCCGACCTTGCCGGCAAGCAGAAGCTACAGGCCAGTGCGCTCGCCGAAGTGCAGAAAGTGCTCAAGGCCGAGACCGGCAGCAATGGCGCCGACGATCTCCTGTTCACCAGCTTCGTGACCCAGTAAGGGCCCACCGATGAATGACCTGCTGTCCCAGGACGAGATCGATGCCCTGCTCCACGGCGTGGACAGTGGCGCGGTCGAGACCGATGCGGAACCGCCGTCCGGCGAAGCACGTTCGTACGACTTCGCTAGCCAGGACCGCATCATCCGCGGTCGCATGCCGACCTTGGAAATGGTCCACGAGCGTTTCGCACGGCTGTGGCGGATCGGCCTGTTCAACCTGATCCGGCGCTCGGCCGAGCTGTCGGTGCGCGGCATCGAACTGATCAAGTTCAACGACTACATGCACTCGCTGTATGTACCGACCAACCTGAACCTGATCCGCTTCAAGCCGCTGCGTGGCACCGGCCTGATTGTGTTCGAGCCGACCCTGGTGTTCGCCATCGTCGACAACTTCTTCGGCGGCGACGGGCGCTACCCGACCCGCATCGAAGGCCGCGAGTTCACCGCCACCGAAATGCGGGTCATCCACCTGCTGCTGAAGCAGACCTTCGCCGACCTGCGCGAGGCCTGGGCGCCGGTGATGGATGTCGACTTCGAATACATCAATTCGGAGATCAACCCGCACTTCGCCAACATCGTGACGCCGCGCGAGTACGTGGTGGTATGCCGCCTGCATGTCGAACTCGACGGCGGTGGCGGCGACATCCACGTGACCCTGCCGTACTCGATGCTCGAGCCGATCCGCGAACTGCTCGACGCCGGCATCCAGAGCGACCGCAACGACCGCGACGAGAGCTGGGGCCAGACCCTGCGCGAGCAGCTCAACATCGCCGAAGTGACCCTGTCCAGCGTGCTGGCCAGCAAGCGCATGACCCTGCGCGACCTGACCCGGCTGAAAGTCGGCGACATCCTGCCGATCGACCTCAGCCCGCAGGTGCCGCTGTGCGTAGAGAACATCCCGGTGTTCACCGGTGAGTTCGGCATCGCCAACGGCATGAACGCCGTGAAGATCACCGCTACCCATCCGCCGGGCACCCGTCCGCGCGTACCCGTCATCCAGGAAGACCCGCAATGAACGATATCGACGCCCTCGAACCCACCCCGGCCCAGTTCAGCAGCCTGCAGGCCGACGAGGCGAACGGCCCGGACCTGAACCTGGACGTGATCCTGGACGTTCCGGTGACGCTGTCGCTGGAAGTCGGTCGCGCGCGCCTGCCGATCCGCAACCTACTGCAGCTCAACCAGGGCTCGGTGGTGGAACTGGAACGCGGCGCCGGCGAATCGCTGGATGTGTTCGTCAACGGCACCCTGATCGCCCATGGCGAAGTGGTGGTGATCAACGACCGCTTCGGCGTGCGCCTGACCGACGTGGTCAGCCCGAGCGAGCGGATCCGGAGACTGCGTTGAGCCCGCTGGCCTCCACCCTGCTGGCCGTCGGCAAGGCCGCTACGCCGGTCGGCCAGCACGCGGCCGCCGCACCGAGCCTGTTCGGTGCGGTGCTGGCGCTGCTGGCGGTGCTGGCCCTGGTCATCGGACTGGGCTGGCTGCTCAAGCGGCTGCCCGGCAGTGGCTTCCGCCCGGCCGAGGGCATGAAGCTGGTGGCCAGCCTGAGTGTCGGTGCCAAGGAGCGCGTAGTGGTGGTGGAGGTCAACGGCCAGCAGCTGCTGCTGGGCGTCACCGCCGGCGGCATCAACGCCCTGCATACCCTGTCCGAGCCGCTGCCGCCGCCCGCGCCGGTGCGCGTGCCGGACTTCAAGAACCTGCCGAATTTCGCCCAGCTGCTGCAGCAGCGGCTGCGCAAGGACCCCTGACATGCGTGTCGCCCGTACCCGATTTGCCACCCTGATGCCGTGGCTGCTGTTGCTTGCCCTGTGCCTGTTGCCGGCGCTGGCGTTCGCCGCCCCCGGCGCGCCGACCACGCCGCTGCCGGACATCAACGTCGGCAAGATCGGCGGCGCACCGGTGAGTCTGCCGCTGCAGACCCTGCTGCTTATGACGGCGATCACCCTGATCCCGTCGATGCTGCTGGTACTGACTTCGTTTACCCGCATCATCATCGTGCTGGGCCTGCTGCGGCAGGCGCTGGGCACCGGGCAGACGCCGTCCAACCAGGTGCTGCTGGGCCTGGCCCTGTTCCTCACCGCGATGATCATGCTGCCGACCTGGGACAAGGCCTGGAGCACCGGCATGGCGCCCTACCTCAACGGCGACATCGACTTCCAGACCGCCTGGACGCTGACCACCACGCCGCTGCGCGCCTTCATGCTGGCGCAGATCCGCGAGACCGACCTGATGACCTTCGCCGGCATCGCCGGGCACGGCACCTACGCCAGCCCCGACGCGATCCCGTTCCCGGTGCTGGTCGCCTCGTTCGTCACCAGCGAGCTGAAGACCGCCTTCGAGATCGGCTTCCTGATCTTCATCCCGTTCGTGATCATCGATCTGGTGGTGGCCAGCGTGCTGATGTCGATGGGCATGATGATGCTGTCGCCGATGCTGGTGTCGGCCCCGTTCAAGATCCTGCTGTTCGTGCTGGTCGATGGCTGGGTGCTGACCGTGGGCACGCTGGCAGCCAGTTTCAATCCGGCTTGATCCCACCCCGTAACGGCCGTCGAGCATGGCTCGACGCTACATGAGCGTCGCCGGGCACGGCCCAGCGCTACCGATGGAAAAACCATGTCTCCCGAACTTGCCTTGACCGAACTGCGTGGCGGCCTGATCACCGTGTTGTGGGTGGCCGGCCCCCTGCTGCTCACCGTACTGGTGGTAGGCGTCGTGGTGGGCGTGGTGCAGGCCGCGACCCAGCTCAACGAACCCACCATCGCATTCGTGGCCAAGGCGGCAGCACTGACCGCGGTGCTGTTCGCGCTGGGCAGCCTGCTGATCGGCCACCTGGTGGAATTCACAACGCTGCTGTTCCAGCGCATCCCGCATCTGATCGGCTAGGGTGCGCGCTTCGATGGACGCCGCCACCCAGATGACGGCCGACGGCCTGCAGGCCTTCGGCATGATCGGCACCGTGCTGTGGACCATGCTGCGCATCGGCGCGGTGGCCCTGGCCATGCCCATGGTCGGTACCCGTGCGGTACCGGCGCGGATCCGCGTGATCCTGGCCGGCACCCTGGCCATCGCACTGGCACCGCTGCTGCCGCCGGTGCCGCAGTGGACCGGCTTCGATGCCGCCACCGTACTGACCATCGCCCGTGAACTGGCCATCGGCGTGGCCATCGGCTTCCTGCTGCGGCTGGTGTTCGAGGCCGGCGCACTGGCCGGCGAACTGATCGCCCAGGGTACCGGCCTGGCCTTCGCGCAGATGAGCGACCCGCTGCGTGGCGGTACTTCCGGCGTGATCGGGCAATGGTTCTACCTGATGTTCGGCCTGCTGTTCTTCACCGCCAACGGTCATCTGGCGCTGATCTCGCTGGTGGTGGACAGCTACCGGGCGCTGCCGATCGGCGCCCCCCTGCCCGACCCGCACGCCTTCTTCAGCATCGCCCCGACCTTCCTGCTGACCGTGCTGCGCGGCGCGCTGACCCTGGCCATCCCGCTGACAGTGGCGATGCTGGCGGTGAACCTGGCCTTCGGCGTGCTGGCTCGAGCCGCGCCGGCGCTGAACCCGATCCAGCTCGGCCTGCCGGTCTCGCTGCTGCTGGGCCTGTTCCTGCTGACCCTGCTGGCCGGGGAAATGGGCCCGCCGGTGCAGCGCCTGTTCGACGCCGCCTTCCAGGCCGCCGACGCGGTCACGCGCTGACCCGCCCTCCTGTAGTGCCGAGCCCACGCTCGGCTACAGCGTCGGCCCATGGCAGTCGAGCACGGCTCGACGCTGCAAGGGCGAAGCTCGGCGCTGCCCGCGGGCGAGCGGGCCGGATTTCACGTTTTGCTGCTTGCTCTGTCCCCGGGTCTGCGCGTTAGAGTCGACGGGTGGCGCCCAGGGGGAGCGCCGCACCTGGCCGGCATGCTGCGTCGGCCTGCCTCATGCATGCCCCACCGTAGTTTCCGTCGACAGGCAAGTCCGGGAGACTGACGAATGCTGGTAGGCACGTACAACCCGTGGCTGGTGGCGATTTCGTTGCTGGTCGCTGTGATGGCTTCCTACACCGCGCTGGCCATGGCCGGGCGCACGGTCACCGCCCCCGGCAAGGGCGCGGCATGGTGGTGGCGGTTCGGCGGCGGCTGCGCCATGGGCCTGGGCATCTGGTCGATGCACTTCATCGGCATGCTCGCCTTCGACCTGCCGATTCCGCTGGGCTACGACCTGCCGATCACCCTGCTCTCGCTGGCGCTGGCGATCGCTTCATCGGTATTCGCGCTGTGGCTGGTGTCCTTGCGCACCTTGCCGCACCCACGCCTGGCCGGCGGTGCGGTATTGATGGGCACCGGCATTGCCGGCATGCACTACGTCGGCATGGCCGCCATGCGCATGCAGCCCGGTATCGACTACGCCCCGGGCTGGTTGCTGTTCTCGCTGCTGGTTGCGGTGGCGGCGTCGTGGACCGCGCTGTATGTGGCGTTCCGGCTGCGCGCGCAGCGCACCCGCGTTGGTGACCGACTCGCGGCGGCGGGCCTGCTCGGGCTGGCCATCGTCGGCATGCACTACACCGGCATGGCCGCTGCGCGCTTCCCGGAAGGCAGCATCTGCGGTGCCGCCGTCGGCGATGGGCTGCAGAGCGAATGGCTGGCGATGCTGGTGGTGGTACTGACGGTGGCGATCCTGGCGGTGGTGCTGGTGGTCTCATGGATGGACCAGCGGGTGGAAGCGCAGCTGCTGCGCCTGCGCAACTCGATGCTGAGTACCTCGCTGACCGATGCCCAGCAGGAACTGACCCAGGCCGCGCTGCATGATCCACTCACCCGCCTGCCCAACCGGCTGCTGCTGCAGCGACGCATCGTGCAAGCGCTGGCCGAGGCCGAACAGGGCGGCAGCCGCTTCGCGGTGATGTTCATGGACCTGGACGGCTTCAAGCAGGTCAACGATGCCTATGGCCACCAGGCCGGCGACGCGCTGCTTGTGGCGGTGGCCGAGCGTACCCGCCAGCTGCTGCGCCCGCATGACCTGCTGGCACGGCTGGGCGGCGACGAGTTCGTGCTGGTGGTGCGCATCGAGCATGACGAGGACCTGCCGACCCTGGCCCGGCGCATCCTGCAGGCCGTCGGGAGTGGGCCGCTGCTGCCGGACAACGAACTGCAGGTGACCGCCAGCATTGGCGTGGCGATCTGCCCCGACCACGCCGCCAGCGAGCGCCAGCTGATGGCCTTTGCCGATGCGGCGATGTATCAGGCCAAGGAATCGGGGCGCAACGCCTTCGTGCTGTTCGCCGACTGGATGAACGACAGTGCCGAGCAGCAGTTCCGCCTGCTGGCCGACCTGCGCCGCGCCATCGGCAGCGAGCAGCTGTTCATGAACTACCAGCCGAAGATCCGCGTGGCTACCCAGAAGGTAGCCGGTGCCGAGGCGCTGATCCGCTGGCGCCACCCGGAGCACGGCCTGATTCCGCCGGACCGTTTCATCCGCCTGGCCGAGCGCAGCGGCGCGATCAACGACATCGGCCGCTGGGCGCTGGACCAAGCCTGCCAGCAGCTGCGCCACTGGCACGATGCCGGCCACGAAGGCTGGTCAATGTCGGTGAACCTGTCGCCGGTGCAGTTCGGCTCGCCGCACCTGCTCCAGGACGTACGCGCGGTGATCGAGCGCTACAATATCGCGCCACGGCACCTGGTGCTGGAGATCACCGAAAGCACGGTGATGCGCGATACCGATACCAGCCTGCGCCTGCTGCAGGCCCTGTCGGCGCTGGGCGTGGGCATTTCCATCGACGACTTCGGCACCGGCTATTCCAGCCTGCTGTACCTGAAGCGGCTTCCGGCCACCGAGATCAAGATCGACCACGCCTTCGTGCGCGACCTGGAGCACAGCGCCGAGGACGTGGTGATCGTCTCGGCCATCGTGGCACTGGGCCACGCGCTGGACATGGACATCGTGGCCGAGGGCGTGGAGACCGCCGCGCAGCGCGCCTACCTGGAGCGGCTGGGCTGCGACTACCTGCAGGGCTACCTGCTCGGCCGCCCGGTGGACGCGGCGCGCTTCATGCAGCTGCATGATCTGCCGCGGCCGCGCATCGAACTGGCGCAGAGCCCGCCGCAACAGCATCCGCCCGGATAGCGCCGCGCGGCGCGCCCTTCCGCCACCACGGAACGGTTCTTGCACGCACTCCGGCATCCCCTGCCGCAGTGCCTGTGATGTCCGAGAACGAATCCGCCGGCGAAAAGACCGAACAACCGACCGAAAAACGCCTGCGCGACGCGCGTGAACAGGGCAACCTGCCGCGCTCGCGCGAACTCGGCACGGCCGCCGTATTCGGCGCCGGCGTGCTGGCGGTGATGGCCATGAGCGGCTCGATCGGCCGCGGTGCCACGGCCTGGATGAAGCAGGCGCTGAGCCCGGAACAGAGCCTGCGGCAAAACCCGAAGGAACTGTTCGGCCACTTCGGCGACCTGCTGCTGCAGTTCCTGCTGGTGATCGCACCGCTGGTGCTGGTCTGCCTGCTGGCCAGCTTCGTCGCCCCGCTGGTGATGGGCGGCCTGCGCTGGTCGCAGAAGGCGTTGCTGCCCGACATCAACCGCATGAACCCGATGAGCGGGTTCAAGCGCCTGTATGGGCCGGAGGCCATCGCCGAGTTCACCAAGTCGCTGCTGCGCGTGGCCTTCGTCGGCGTGGCCGCCGGACTAGTGGTCTGGAGCGGCTTCGACACCTTGCGCGGGCTGATCCATCACCCGCTGGAAACCGCCATCACTGACGGCTTGGGCTTCACCCTGCGCCTGCTGCTGGCCACCGCCGGGGCGATGCTGGTACTGGCCGCCATCGACGCGCCCTACCAGCGCTGGAACTGGATGCGCAAGCTGAAGATGACCCGTGAAGAGCTGCGCCGGGAAATGAAGGAAAGCGAAGGCAGCCCCGAGGTGAAGGGCCGGATCCGCCAGCTGCAGCAGCAGATGGCCAACCGACGGATGATGGAAGCGGTGCCCACCGCCGATGTGGTGGTGGTCAACCCCACCCACTACGCGGTGGCCCTGAAGTACGAAGGCGGAGCCATGAACGCCCCGACCGTGGTTGCCCTGGGCGTGGACGAGACCGCCCTGCGCATCCGTGAAGTGGCCGACGGCAACAAGGTGGCGATTGTCTCTGCCCCGCCTTTGGCACGCGCCTTGTATCGGGAAGGCCAACTCGGAAAGGAAATCCCCGTGAGACTGTATTCGGCCGTCGCCCAGGTCCTGTCCTACGTCTACCAGTTGCGCGCCTGGCGCACTGGCCCGATGCCGGACGCCCCGCACATCCAGGTGGATGAATTCGGCAAGGGAGGCCGCCCGTGAGCGCCCAGCCCTCGACCGGTTTCAATACCCGCCGCGCCCTGGAAATGATCCGCCAGGGGCTTGGCGCACCGCTGATCGTGCTGGCCCTGCTGGCCATGGTGGTGGTGCCGCTGGCCGCGCCGGTGCTCGATGCGCTGTTCACCTTCAACATCGCCATCTCGCTGATGGTGCTGCTGGCGGTGGTCTACGTGAAGCGCCCGCTGGATTTCACCATCTTCCCGATCGTGCTGCTGATCACCACCATGCTGCGGCTGGCGCTGAACGTGGCCTCCACCCGCGTCATCCTGCTCAACGGCCAGAACGGCCACGACGCTGCCGGCAAGGTCATCGCCGCCTTCGGCGAATTCGTGATCGGCGGCAACTACGCCGTCGGCATCGTGGTGTTCGCGATCCTCACCATCATCAACTTCGTGGTGATCACCAAGGGCGCAGGCCGCGTCTCCGAAGTGACTGCGCGCTTCATCCTGGACGCGATGCCTGGCAAGCAGATGGCGATCGATGCCGACCTCAACGCCGGTTTGCTGACGCGTGAAGAAGCCAAGCTGCGCCGTGAAGAGGTCCGCGAGGAAGCCGACTTCTACGGCGCGATGGACGGCGCCAGCAAGTTCATCCGCGGCGACGCCATCGCCGGCATCCTGATCCTGTTCATCAACATGCTCGGCGGCCTGGCCGTGGGCGTGCTGCAGCATGGCATGCCGTTTGGCGACGCCGCCGCCACCTACACCCTGCTTTCCATCGGTGACGGCCTGGTGGCACAGCTGCCGGCACTGCTGGTGTCCAGCGCGGTGGCGATGCTGGTCACCCGCGCCTCGCGCTCGCAGGACATGGCCCAGGCCATGACGGGCCAGGTGTTTGGCCAGTACCGTGCACTGGCGATCACTGCCGGCATCATCGGCGTGGTCGGCCTGGTGCCGGGCATGCCCAACGTCGCTTTCCTGACGCTGGCGGCGATCCTCGGCTTCATCGCCTGGAAGGTCTATCGCAAGGGCAAGGCCGCCGCCACCGATCCTGCAGCCGCAGGCAATGAAGCCGCCGCGCTCAATGCACTGGGCCGCCCGGCCGCACCGGCACCGACCGCCGAACTGAGCTGGGACGAGCTGCGTCCGGTCGATCCGCTGGGGCTGGAGGTTGGCTACCGGCTGATCCCCCTGGTCGACAGCAACCAGGGCGGCGAACTGATGGCGCGCATCAAGGGCGTGCGCCGCAAGCTGACCCAGGATGTCGGCTTCCTGATCCCGTCGGTGCACATCCGCGACAACCTGGAGCTGCCGGCCAATGGGTACCGCGTGCTGGTGCACGGCGTGCCGGTGGCTACCGCCGAAATCCATCCGGACCGCGAACTGGCGCTGGACCCGGGCAGTGCGCTCGGCGCGCTCGAAGGCATTGCCGGCAAGGACCCCGCGTTCGGCCTGGATGCCACCTGGATCCAGCCGCACCAGCGTGCCCAGGCTGAAACGCTGGGCTACACCGTGGTCGACCCGGCCACGGTTGTCGCCACCCACCTCTCGCACCTGATCCGCGAACACGCGCCGGAACTGCTCGGCCACGAGGAAGTGCAGCACCTGCTGGCCAACCTGGCCAAGAGCGCGCCCAAGCTCGTCGAGGATCTGACGCCGAAGGCGCTGCCGCTGTCGGCGGTGGTGCGCGTGCTGCAGAACCTGCTGGTGGAGCGCATTCCGATCCGCCAGCTGCGCAAGATTGCCGAAGCACTGGTCGAACACGCGCCCAGCAGCCAGGACCCGGCCGTGCTCACCGCCGCCGTGCGTACCGCGCTGGGCCGCTTCATCGTGCAGGAGATCGCCGGAATGTCGGCGGAGCTGCCGGTCTTCACCCTCAACCCGCAATTGGAACGTGTCTTGCAGGAGTCCACGCAGGGCAACGGCGCCGCGCTGGAACCCGGACTCGCTGAGCGACTGCACCAGAGCCTGGCCGAATGTGTCAGCAAGCAGGAAGCCCGCAACGAGCCCGCGGTCGTGCTGGTACCTGGCCCGGTGCGCGCCGCGCTGGCCCGCCTGGTCCGCCACAGCGTTCCGTCGCTGTCGGTCCTGGCCTACAGCGAGGTGCCGGAGGACAAGCGCCTGAAGCTGGTCGGAACGATCAGCTGACGCCGCCCTCCGATGCGCCAGAAAACAGACACCACTTTCGAACCAACGCAACAGACAGATACCAAGGGGAACCCGCACCGTGCAGACCACCGACCACCCGAGTTCCCCGACCGCCACCCCGCCGTCTTCGTCCCGTGACCACAGCATGAAAATCAAACGATTCGTCGCCGCCGACATGCGCTCGGCCATGAACCTGGTGCGCAAGGAACATGGTCCTGACGCCGTGATCCTGTCCAACCGCCGGATCGAGGAAGGCATCGAGATCGTCGCCGCCGCGAACTATGACGAGAGCGCCGTGCAGCGTGCACTGGAAGCCTCGCGCCGTGACGTGGCACCGCCGCCGGCACCGAAGCCGCGCACCGCCGCCGATGCTGTGATCGCTGCGGTGACCCGCCGCCGCAGCGCTACCCCGGCGCCGGAGCCGGTGGCCGCCACCACCTCGGCCGTGGCCGCCCTCGCCCGTGCGGCCGTGGGTGCCACCGGCCGCACCCTGGACAGCGCCGACGAGATCGTGCCGACCCGTGGCAGCACCGGCTTCGCCGCCACTCTGGCGCGCGCCGCCGTCAACGAACCGGCGCTGCCGGAACAGATCTTCGCCCCGTTCGCCGAGGCCATCGTTGCACCGGCACCGGCCGCCAGCGCGCCAGCCAACCGTGCCCGCTTCCAGATCGACCCGCCGCACGAGATGCATCACGAAAGCGCGGCCACCGCCGTGCAGCCGCCGCCGCTGCCGGGCGCGGCTCCGACCGAAGCACAGCCGGAGATCGCCGCCAGCGAACCGGCAGTGGCCGACGCCGTCATCGAAACCTCGCCGGAGCCTACCCTCGCCCCGGCCCCGGTGCTGACCGTGGTCGCCCAGGACGACGCCGAGATCCGCCAGCTGCGCCAGGAAGTGGCCGGCATGCGCCAGGTGATCGAGCGCGAGATGAACCGCTTCACCGACGAGCGCCTGCGTGGCTGCCCGGTGCGCGCCACCGCGCTGGACCTGATGGACGAGTACGGCTTCGACGCCGGCCTGGCCCGCGACGTGGCGATGCAGATTCCGCTGGAGACCGAAGCCCACCGCGGTCGCGGCCTGATGCTGGGGCTGATCTCGCGCAAGCTTCCGATCGCCCCGGTCGATCCGCTGGAAGAAGGCGGCGTGATCGCGCTGGTCGGCCCGACCGGTGCTGGCAAGACCACCACCATCGCCAAACTGGCCTCGCGCTTCGCCGAGAGGCACGCCCCGCGTGACGTCGCACTGGTGACCACCGACACCACCCGCATCGGCGCCCGCGAGCAGCTGTACGGCTACGGCCGCCAGCTCGGCATTGCGGTGCACGAGGCCAACAGCGGCACCGACCTGGACCAGCTGCTGGAACGGCTGAAGGACTACAAGCTGGTGCTGATCGACACTGCCGGCCTGGGCCCGCGCGACCGCGCACTGGCCGCCCAGCTGCAGTGGCTGCGCGCCGCCCGACAGGTCCGCACCCTGCTGGTACTGCCGGCCAACACCAGCTTCGGCGACATGGACGAGGTGGTCCGCCGCTTCGGCGCCGCCAATCTGCAGGGCCTGGTACTGAGCAAGCTGGACGAGACCGGCCGCTTCGGCAACGCCCTGTCGGTGGCCGTGGACCATGCCCTGCCGATCACCTGGGTGACCGATGGCCAGGACGTTCCGGACGACCTGCACCGGGCCAGTGCAGCCAATCTTGTACTTCGCCTTGAAGATTTGCGCCGAGCGGCCGATATGCCCTGCAACCCGGAGTTGAACCATGCCGTCGCGTGAGTACGCCAAGCTGACCAAGACCTTCCCGCTGTCGGCCACCCGCAGCGAGCCGCTCGGCCCTGTGCGCACCATTGCCGTCACCGGCGGCAAGGGTGGCGTGGGCAAGACCAACGTCTCGGCCAACCTGGCCGTGGCACTGGCCGGCATGGGCAAGCGCACGCTGCTGCTGGACGCCGACCTCGGGCTGGCCAACATCGACGTGATCCTGGGCCTGAACCCCACCTTCACGCTGGCCGACCTCGTCGCCGGCCGCTGCTCGCTGGACGACGTCATCGTCGAGGGCCCGAACGGCGTGCTGGTGGTCCCGGCCGCGTCCGGCCGTCGCCACATGGCCGAGCTGGCCCCGGCCGAGCACGTCGGCCTGGTCAACGTGTTCTCCGAACTGGAGCGCGAGCTGGACATCATGGTGGTCGACACCGCCGCCGGCATCACTGACGGCGTGCTGACCTTCTGCCAGGCCGCACAGGACACCGTGGTGGTGGTCTGCGATGAGCCCGCTTCGATCACCGACGCCTACGCGCTGATCAAGGTGCTGTCGCGCGAACGTGGCGTGGACCGCATCCAGGTGGTGGCCAACATGGTGCGCGACCCCAATGAGGGCCGCGTGCTGTACGAAAAGCTGACCCGCGTCTGCGAGAAGTTCCTCGCCGATGTCTCGCTGAACTACCTGGGCTGCGTGCCGCAGGATGACTGGCTGCGCCTGTCGGTGCAGCGCCAGCAGCCGGTGGTGAAGGCCTATCCGTCCAGCCCGGCCGCGCTGGCGATCACCGAGATCGCCCGCCGCACCGCACGCTGGCAGGCCCCGACCGAGCCGCGTGGCGGCGTCGAGTTCTTCCTTGAGCGCATCCTCAAGCAGCGCGGGGTAGCAGCATGAAAGGGGCGGCACAGTACCGGGAAGTCCAGCGCTCGGCAGCCAACGAGGTCATCGCCCAGCATTCGGACCTGGTGCGGCGCATCGCCCACCACCTGGCCGCGCGGCTGCCGGCCAGCGTCGAAGTCGACGACCTGATCCAGGCCGGAATGATGGGCCTCATCGAAGCCTCGCGCAGCTACGACGCCGACCAGGGCGCCTCGTTCGAGACCTATGCCTCGATCCGCATCCGCGGCTCGATGATCGACGAGATCCGCCGTGGCGACTGGGTGCCGCGTTCGGTGCACCGCCGTGCGCGCGACGCTGCCGCCACCATCCGCCGCCTGGAACAGAGCAGCGGCCGTGCCGCCAGCGCCACCGAAGTGGCCGCGGCGATGGAGATGCCGCTGCCCGAATACCTGCGCCTGATGGAAGACGCCGCGCGCGGCCAGGTGCTGAGCCTGGAATCGCGCATCGAGGACCAGGGCGAGCTGGACACCGTGGCCCAGGGAGGCCCGACCCCGCAGCAGGTGCTGGAGCGCGGCGAATTCGGCCGCGAGCTGGGCAAGGCCATCGGCCACCTGCCCGAGCGCGAACAGCTGGTGCTCTCGCTCTACTACGAGCAGGAGCTGAACCTGAAGGAGATCGGCGCGGTGCTCGGCGTGAGCGAGTCGCGGGTCTGCCAGATCCACGGCCAGGCGGTGCTGCGCCTGCGTGGCCGACTGAAGATATTCGAGGCCGTCGACGCCGGCCTCGAAGAATGAACATCCCCGAGGCGGCTGCCCCCGGCCGGCCGGAATGAACAACAAAGGAACTCTGCTTTGAACAAGAACATGCGCATCCTGATCGTCGACGACTTTTCGACCATGCGTCGCATCGTCAAGAACCTGCTGGGCGATCTGGGCTTCACCAACACCGCCGAAGCCGAGGACGGGCATGCCGCGCTCTCGTTGCTGCAGAGCCAGCCGTTCGATTTCGTGGTTACCGACTGGAACATGCCGGTGATGACCGGCATCGAGCTGCTCAAGGCGATCCGCGCCGACGCCAAGCTGAAGACGCTGCCGGTGCTGATGGTCACCGCCGAAGCCAAACGCGAGCAGATCATCGAAGCGGCACAGAGCGGCGTCAATGGCTACATCATCAAGCCGTTCACCGCGCAGACGCTGGAAGAAAAGCTCGGCAAGATCTTCGAACGCCTGGCGGCCAGCGCCTGATGGATACCACGGTCGACAAGAACGCCCTCGCCCTGCGCCTGCAGGAGGCTCTGGACGCCCTGGAGTCCGGTGACGAAGCCGCCTGGCGGCAGCGCATCGACGGACTGGTCGCGCTGCGCACGCAGCCGATGATGAGCGGCCTTTCGCGGCTGGCGCGTGAGCTGGGGCAGGCGCTGGGTGAACTGCCGACCGTGCCGACCGAAGCCGGTGAACTGGACGACGCCTGCGCGCGCCTGGACCACGTGGTAGCGATGACCGAACAGGCCACCCATCGCACCCTGGACCTGGCCGAGGAATGCCGCAGCCTGACCGAACAGCTGCGCGCCGAGGGCCTGCAGCCCGGCCAGGACGCACAGCTTGAACGCATCCGCCACAACCTCACCGAGATCGCCCTGACCCAGAGCTACCAGGACCTGACCGGGCAGATCATCCGTCGCGTGGTCGGCATCGTTCGCCGCGTGCACGAAGGTTTCGGCGCGCTCGGCCTGCCGCCGGAACAGCATCGCACCGACCCGGAACTGGCCGGGCCGGCACTGAAGGGACTGGACCGCCACGCGGTCTCGCAGAACGACGCCGACGACCTCTTGTCGGATCTGGGGCTGTAAGCATGAGCGCGGTATCCGACGACATCACTGCCGATTTCATCATCGAGGCACAGGAAATCCTGGACCGCCTGGGCGAACAGCTGGTGTCGCTGGAGCAGGCGCCGCGGGACAGTGAGCAGCTCAACGCGGTGTTCCGCGGCTACCACACGCTGAAGGGCGGCGCCGGCTTCCTCGGCGTCACCGCCATGGTCGAGCTGTGCCACGCCGCTGAAGAAGCCCTCGGCATCGCACGTGCAGGCCAGGCCGTGCTGCAGGCCCATCACTTCGATGCGGCCCAGCAGTCGCTGGACTACCTGCAGTCGATGCTCGACGCGGTATCGTCCGGCACCGAGCCGGGCTATGCGCCGCCGGAGCTGATCGCACAGTTCGACATGCACGGCGGCGGTACCGCCGCCTCGACCGCCGTCCCACCGGCTGCCGCTGGCGACGACCTGATCACCGAAGACGAATTCGAGGCCCTGCTCGACCAGCTGCACGGCGGCAACGCGCCGACCGCGGTCGCGCCGTCGAAGAAGGCCGACGACGGCCTGATCAGCGAAGACGAGTTCGAAGCCCTGCTCGACCAGCTGCACGGTGGCGCCGCGCCTGGCAGCAAGCCGGTCGCCGCCTTGCCGGCCGCTGCACCGCCCGCGCCTCGCCCGGCCCCCGCACTTCCTGCAGCCAAGCCGCTCGCCGAAGCCGAGCATACCGTGCGCGTGGATACCAAGCGCCTGGATGCGATCGTCAACCTGATCGGCGAGCTGGTGCTGTCACGCAATCGCCTGAAGACGCTGCGCGCGCGCCTGCGCGATGAAGAGCTGGACCGCGCTGTATCGACGCTGGACATCGCCACCGCGCGCCTGCAGTCGGCGGTGATGCGCACCCGCATGCAGCCAGTGGGCAAGGTCTTCTCACGCTTCCCCAAAGTCGCCCGCGATGTCGCTCGCTCGCTGAAGAAGGAAGTGGACCTGGAACTGATCGGCGCCGAGACCGAGCTCGACCGCAACCTGGTGGAAGCACTGGCCGACCCGCTGGTGCACCTGGTCCGCAACGCCATCGACCATGGCGTGGAAATGCCCGACCTGCGCGAGGCGCAGGGCAAGCCGCGCATGGGACACGTGCGCCTGTCCGCACAGCAGGAAGGCGACTACGTCAGCGTTGAAGTGCAGGACGACGGCGCCGGCATCGACCCGGAAAAGCTGCGTGCCAAAGCACGCGAGAAGGGCCTGATCGACCCGGAAGCCGCCGCCCGCCTGAGCAGCGAGGAATGCCTGCACCTGGTGTTCCTGCCCGGCTTCTCGACCAAGCAGCAGGTCACCGACATCTCCGGCCGTGGCGTCGGCATGGACGTGGTGCAGTCGCGCATCCGCGAGCTGAGCGGGCAGATCCAGATCCAATCGGAACTGGGCCGTGGCAGCCGCTTCCTGATCCGCGTGCCGCTGACCCTGGCGATCCTGCCGACCCTGCTGGTGCAGGCCGGCGAAGACGTCTACGCACTGCCGCTGGCCCGCGTGATGGAGGTGCTGCACGCACCGCGCACCTCGCTGGGCTGGTTCGACGGCCGCGCCGTGCTCGACCGCCGCTCGCACACGCTGCCGCTGGTCGATCTGCGCCAGTGGCTGGATGTGACGCCGGCCGCCTCCCCCCTGCTGACCATCGTGGTGCTGCAGGCCGGCGAAGCACGCTTCGGGCTGGTCGTGGACCAGGTCCGCGGCCGCGAAGAGGTGGTCATCAAGCCGCTTCCGAAGGCCCTGCGTGGCCTGCGCGGTTATGCCGGTGCAACCCTGATCGGCGATGGTCGCATGGCGCTGATCCTGGATGTGGATGGCCTGCGATGACTCCGCCGGGCATGGCCCGGCGCCCCAGAAACTGTGACTCCCGTCTGTACGCGCTCTCCCGGCGTCTCAAGTCCCATTCATACACGCCGATACCAGAACCATGGATAGACTCAGCCTCATTGGACTCTTTCTCGCGCTGGCCTCGCTGGTCGGCGGCAGCATCCTCAAGGGCGCCGGCCTGGCGTCGTTGTGGTCGCCTGCGGCGTTCGTGATCGTCATCGTCGGTACCATCGCCGCGATCCTGCTGCACACCTCACCGGCCGTGTTCAAGCACGCGTTCCAGATCGTGCGCTGGGTCGTGCGCCCGCCGCACAGCGATCGCCGCGAACTGATCCAGCAGATCGTCGAGTGGAGCAACATCGCCCGCCGCCAGGGCCTGCTGGGCCTGGAGTCGCAGGTCGACGCACAGCAGGACCCGTTCCTGCGCAAGGGCCTGCAGTTGCTGGTGGACGGCGTGGAGCCCGAATCGATGCGGCACATGCTGGAGATCGAACTGGGCAGCCAGGAACACCAGGACCAGGCCGGCGCCAAGGTGTTCGAGGCGATGGGCATCTACGCGCCCACGCTGGGCATCATCGGCGCCGTGCTCGGCCTGATCGCAGTGATGAAGAACCTGGCCGACCCGAGCAAGCTCGGCCACGGCATCGCCGCCGCGTTTACCGCCACCATCTACGGCATCGCCTCGGCCAACCTGCTGTTCCTGCCGATTGCCGCCAAGCTCAAGAGTGTGATCTCGCACAACACCCGCGACCGCGAAATGGTCATCGAAGGCCTGATCTCCATCGCACAGGGCGAGAACCCGCGCAACATCGAAACCAACCTCTCCGGCTTCCTGCACTGACATGGCCCGCCGCAAGCACCACGAAGAGCACGCCAACCATGAAGCATGGGCGATTCCCTATGCCGACCTGATGACGCTGCTGCTTGCCTTCTTCGTGGTCATGTACGCGATCTCCTCGGTCAACGAGGGCAAGTACCGGATCATGGCCGACGCGCTCACCGATGCGTTCGGTGGCGCGCCGCGCACGATCAACCCGGTACAGGTCGGCAACAAGCAGGTGCAGGGCGGCGGCTGGGACAGCCCCTCGGTGATCAAGTCCGGCACCAAGATCGGCCCGTCCGCACCGGCGCCCTCGCACGACCCGACCCTGCTGCCGTCGATGGCCTCGCAGATGCGTGTGCCGGTCTCGGTGCACAACCAGGAACAGATCGCCCGCGCCGAGCGCCAGCTCAACAGCATCGCCGACCGCCTCACCGCCGCACTGGCGCCGCTGATCGACCGCGGCATGATCAGCGTGCGCCGTACCGAGTTGTGGATCGAGGTCGAGATCAACAGCGACATCCTGTTCCCCACCGGCTCGGCCGCACTGGACGTGCACGCCCGGCAGACCCTGGCCAGCCTTGCCGACGTGCTGCGCGACGTACCCAACAGCGTGCGCGTGGAAGGCCACACCGACAACGTGCCGATCGCCACCGCCACCTTCCCTTCCAACTGGGAACTGTCGGCCGGACGCGCAGCCAGCGTGGTTCACCTGTTCGCTGACCAGGGCGTGCAGCCGTCGCGACTGGCGATGGTCGGCTACGGCCAGTTCCGCCCGCGCGAAGACAACGACAGCGCGCAGGGCCGCAACCGCAACCGCCGGGTGATGGTCATCATCCTGGCCGATACCTCGCATTCGGTGGATCCGCTCGGCCAGCGCCTGAACGCGGCCACCGGCGCCACCGGCAGCACCACTACCGAACAAGCCGCCGCAACTCCGGCCAGCACACCCACCTCCCCCATCGCACCGGTGAAGTTGCCACCGGTGCCGGCTGGCAGCCGTGTCGGCGCCGCTGTTCCCCCGGCAATGAAGGAGTAAACCGATGCGCATCTGGGCAGTCGCCAACCAGAAGGGCGGAGTCGGCAAGACCACCACCACCCTCGCCCTCGGCCGCGGCCTGGCCGCACTTGGCCATCGCGTGCTGCTGATCGACCTCGATCCGCATGCCTCGCTCAGCCGCGCGTTCGGCGTACCCGTGGACCCACCGCCGGCCGGCGTGCTGGAACTGTTCGGCGCACCACCGGCCGACCTCGCCCGCCTGTGCCACGCCAGCAACATCCACGGCCTGGACTACGTCTGCGCGCAATCGGCGCTGGCCACGCTGGAGCGCCGCAGCGCCAACCAGCCCGGCCTCGGCCTGGCCCTGCAGAATGCACTGGCACGCCACCAGGGCCAGCATGACTACATCCTGCTCGACTGCGCACCGACGCTGGGCCTGCTGATGATCAATGCGCTGGCGGCGGCCGACCGCCTGATCATCCCGACCCAGGCCGAGCCGCTGGCATTGCACGGCCTGGATGGCATGGTCCGCACTGGCGAGATGGTCGAACGCTCGCGCCGCCGGCCGCTACCGATCTCGATCCTGCCGACCCTGTTCGACCGCCGCACGCGTGCCGGCAACGAATCGCTGCGCACCATGCAGGATCGTCATGGCGCGCGCGTTTGGGAAGACGCGATTCCGATCGACACCCGCATCAGCAACGCCGCCGGCCTGACCCTACCGAGCGTCGGCGAAGACTACCCGGGCCGCGGCCTGGCCGCCTACCGCCGCGCGTTGGGCTGGGTGCTGGGCGAAGACGCCCGCGCGCTGGAGCAGGCCGCATGAACAGCACCGGCGTACTGGACGATTACCTGGACGAACTGCTGGGCGAAGCGATTGTCGCGGCGCCGCCGGCCGCGCCGCACCCGGCAAGCGCAGCGCCCGGGGAACGCGAGCCCACCTGGGACGACCTGCCCGCTGAAGTGATCTACGATTCCGGGAGCGTCGCCGCCCCCCAGGCACAGGACGAAGCCGCGCTGGAAGCTGCCTTCGACGCTGCTGCCAACGGTAGCGCCGTGCCCGGCCCGGCAAGCGCAGCGCCGGCAGAACGCGAACCGACCTGGGATGACCTGCCCGCCGAAGTGATCTACGAAACCGGAAGCGTCGCCGCGCCGCCGGCGCAGGACGACGCCGCGCTGGAAGCCGCCTTCAACGCAGCCGCCCACGGTAGCGCCGTGCCCGGCCCGGCGAGCGCAGCGCCCGCAGAACGCGAACCCACTTGGGATGACCTGCCGGACGAGGTGATCTACGAAACCGATCCGGCCGGCAGCCAGTGCCTCGCCCACACCGACAGCCCCGGCCTGCAGGCCGCCTTCGAAGCGGCTGCCGGCGGCGACGATGTCGCCACGCCGCCACCAGCGGTGCTCGCGCCAGCGGCCGCCTATGCGGCGGCGCGCGCAGCGCCCGCCACTGCCGCACGCGCCGCCGCGCCACCGCCACGGGTGGCCGTAGACGCGCCCAGCGGTGATCGCCCCAGCAGCTGGCAGGAACTGCAGGCGCAGGCCCGTCAACCGGCCAGCAGCCCGCATCCGCAGAATCGCCGCGCCGGTGAACGCACCTCGCGCTGGCTGCGCCTGCGCTGTGGCACCCAGGCCTATGCCCTGGAACTGCTGAAGGTGCAGGAAGTGGTGCTGCCGGTCCCGCTGCTGCCGCTGCGCGGCACCGCTCCGGCAATGCTCGGCATCATGAACCTGCGCGGACAGGTGGTACCGGTAATGGACCTCGGCCTGCACCTGGGCGCCACTGCGACCGAGGACGACGCCCAGACCCGCATCGTGGTGCTGGAAGAAGACGGCGAAACCATCGGCTTGCGCGTGTCGGCAGTAGAAGACGTCGCCAACCTCACCGATTCGCAGATCGAACCCCCGGATACCGCCCGCATCTGCCAGATTTCCAATGATCTGTTCCGAGGCGTCGCCCGGGTCGCCCAACGCCCGATGATCCTGCTCGACGCCACACAGCTGCTGAACTGAGCCAACACTCAAAGGGGACGGAGGGGATCAAGCCGCAAATGTCCCTGCGATCAGCACGGTCGCCGTTGCCACGGGCAGCCTCGGAAGCCCGTCGGCGTTTGCGAGTTCATCCCCTCCGTCTCATTCTCATTTCGAGCGCATCGACGCACCCCGTCGATTCCCCTAAAGAACTTCTGCGGGGTGCCGTTATGGATCACGGAACCGTTTGTCCGGAGCAACGATGAGCACTGTCGAACTGGGTGGGGATCTCGGCATCGAGAGCACTACCGAGCTCAAGAACCGCCTCGCCCCGCTGGTGGCGCAGGCTGGCGAGCTGACCCTGGATGCAAGCCAGGTCGCCCGCATCCACACGGCGGCCGTGCAGGTGCTGTGTGCCTTCGTGCAGGCCCGCCGCGAAGCCGGCCTGGCCACCGGCTTCCACGGTTGCACCGCAACCTTCCTTGACGCCGCGCGCCTGCTGGGCGTCACCCAGGCCCTGGGCCTGGACGCAACCCATGACAACCTGAAATCTGTGGAGAACGCTGCATGAGCGCACGTATCTTGGTGGTGGACGATTCGGCGTCGATGCGCCAGATGGTTTCCTTCGCCCTCACCTCGGCCGGTTTTGCCGTCGAAGAAGCTGAAGACGGCGCGGTCGCGCTCGGTCGCGCCAAGGGCCAGCGCTTCAATGCGGTGGTGACCGACGTCAACATGCCGAACATGGACGGCATCGCGCTGATCCGCGAACTGCGCCAGCTGCCGGACTACAAGTTCACCCCGCTGCTGATGCTGACCACCGAATCGGCCGCCGACAAGAAGTCCGAAGGCAAAGCCGCCGGCGCCACCGGCTGGCTGGTCAAGCCGTTCAATCCCGAACAGCTGGTCGCCACCGTGCAGAAAGTGCTGGGCTGATCGCCCCGCACTGTTCCCCCTCTTCGCTTCCGGACCACCACTGCCATGAGCATGGACCTGCAACGCTTCCACGCCACCTTCTTCGAGGAGAGCCGCGAAGGCCTCGACGCGATGGAGGCTGGCCTGCTGGCCCTGGAATCGGGGCAGCAGGACGCGGAGATCATCAATTCGGTGTTCCGCGCCGCCCACTCGATCAAGGGCGGCGCCGGCACCTTCGGCTTCGATACGATCGCCGGCCTGACCCATGTGCTGGAAACGCTGCTCGATGAGCTGCGCGCCGGCAAGCGGGCGCTGGAAGGCCACGCCGTCGACGCCATGCTGTCCTCGGTGGACGTGCTGCGCGCCCTGCTGCGCGAAGCCGAGCACGGCCAGGCCGCAGACCCCGCCGCCGTCGCTGCGGTGAAGGCACGCCTGGAAGCCGTGCTTTCCGGACAGGCCGCGCCGAGCGCCCCGGCCGCTCCCGCAGCCAAGGTGGACGACACGCCGGAAGCCTGGCAGATCGGCTTCACCCCCGCGCCGTCGCTGTTCATGAGCGGCAACGACCCGCTGCGCATCATCCGCGAACTGGAACACCTCGGTTCGCTGCAGGTGGCCGCGCGCATGGAACGCCTGCCCGGCTTTGCCCAGCTCGACCCGCTCGAGGCCCACCTGGCGTGGGACCTGGGCCTGGTCGGCAAGGTGCCGCGCAGCAAGATCGAAGACACCTTTGCCTGGGTGCTGGACGACTGCGAACTGGACATCCGTCCGGCCGCACCGCCGAGCCTCGCCACCCAGGCGCACCCTAGCGCCGCCCCTTCCAGCCCCGCGCCTTCGGCACCGTCCTCCCCCGCTGCACCGGCCGCCAGCACCAACGCGCCCCAGGAAGCGGAAACCTCGATCCGCGTCAGCGTCGACAAGGTCGATGCGCTGATCAACCTGGTCGGTGAACTGGTCATCACCCAGGCCATGCTCAAGCAGGTCTCGCACGCGCTGGATCCGGTCCACGCCGAGAGCCTGTTCGCCGGCCTGGACCAGCTGGAACGCAACACCCGCGACCTGCAGGAAGCGGTGATCGGCGTGCGCATGCTGCCGGTCGACGCAGTGTTCCGCCGCTTCCCGCGCCTGGTCCGCGACCTGTCCAGCCGCCTCGGCAAACAGGTGCGCCTGCGCACCGTCGGCGAAGGCACCGAACTGGACAAGGGCCTGATCGAGAAGATCGCCGATCCGCTGGTGCACCTGGTACGCAACTCGATCGACCACGGCCTGGAAATGCCCGACGTGCGTCGCGGTGCAGGCAAGGACGAGACCGGCACGATCACCCTGGCTGCATCGCACCAGGGCGGCCACATCGTCATCGAAGTCAGCGACGACGGCCGCGGCCTGGATCGCGCCAAGATCCTGGCCAAGGCCACCGAGCGCGGCCTGGCCGTGCCGGACAACCCGACCGATTCGCAGGTCTGGGACCTGATCTTCCAGCCCGGCTTCTCCACCGCCGATGCGGTCACCGACCTGTCTGGCCGCGGCGTTGGCATGGACGTGGTCCGCCGCAACATCCAGGCGCTGGGCGGCGAAGTGCAGATTGAAAGCAGCCTCGGCGCCGGCACCCGCACGCTGATCCGCCTGCCGCTGACCCTGGCCATCCTCGATGGCATGACCGTGGCCGTGGCCGGCGAAACCCTGATCCTGCCGCTGGCCTACGTGCTGGAAGCACTGCAGCCGCAACCGGAGGACATCCGCAGCATGGCCGGCGAAGGTCGCGTGCTGCGCGTGCGCGGCGAGTACCTGCCGATCCTCTCGCTTACCGAGTACTACGGTTACGGCAGCCGCCGCGCGAACAGCGAATCGCTGGTGGTGGTGGTCGAAGGCGATGGCCAGAAGATCGCGCTGGAAGTTGACGAGCTGGTGGGCCAGCAGCAGGTGGTGGTGAAGAACATCGAGAACAACTACCGCCGTATCGGTGGGGTGTCCGGTGCCACCATCCTCGGCGATGGCCGCGTGGCCCTGATCGTCGACATCGGCGGCCTGGTGCGCTCGCTGCGGATGCCGCAGGCCGCCTGACCTACCGCGCCGCGTTTTATCCGGAACCGCCGCCCGCAGGGGCGGCGGTTTTCGTTTGCGCGCGCTTCAATCGCGCTGACCGCATTGTGTGACATTGGTCGTGCCAACGGTCGCACTTGAAACCAGCTGCGCGGGCCAGGGCGATGGCACTGCAACGCTTTCCGCATGGGCTTGCCGGGCTAGGGACTGTGACATTGATCGTAAAGTCCTCTGGTCTGACGCCGCTATCTGTCTGTGACGGCGGTCACTATCAAGACGCCCAGCCACGCCGTTACGCATTGCCCCTTCCCAGGCCGCCCGCGCGCGGCTCCACTGTCACCTGGAGCATTTCATGAAGTGGTTCCACGATCTGCCCATCGCCCGCAAGCTGGCGCTGGGTTTCACTTTGACCACCCTGATGACGGTGGTCCTAGGCGTGTTCGCGCTGCTGCGCCTCTCCGAAGCCAATGCACAGCTGGGCTCGATGGCGACCAACGACATGCCCTCTCTGCAGCACCTGGGCGAGGCGCGCTCGCTGCTGGGCGAGTTCCGCACTTACGAAATGGCACTGCTGACGATGCTGGACCAGCCTGACCGGGTTGCCGACTACAACAAGCGCATGGATGACACCGCGCAGACGGTACGCGATGAGTTGGCGGCCTACGCCGTCATTCCTGCAAGTGACGCCGAGCGTGCGCTGTTCACGCCGGTGAAAGCCGACGTAGATGCCTATTTCGCTGCCAACGCCAGGCTGCGTGAAGCAGTGAACAGCGGCGACGCCGCGCTGGCCCAGCAGATTTCCGACGAGCAATCGCGGCCGGCACGACGCAAGGCGTTCGATGACCTGAAGGCTCTGAGCGGATTTCTCAGCAAGCAGATGCAGGGCAAGATCGAGGGCGCCAACGCCACCCACCGCAACAGCATCATCGCCGTGGTCAGCTGCGTGGTACTGCTGTCCCTGCTCGCAGCCGCGCTGGCCATCGTCATCTCGCGCGCGGTCACCGGCCCGCTGGGCAAGGCGCTTGCCGCCATCCAGGCCGTCGCTCGCGGCGATCTCAGCGTCAACACCCAGGCCACCAGCCAGGATGAAGCCGGTCGCATGCTCGCCGCAACCAGCGAGATGACCACCATGCTGCGCCGCTTCTCCGAGCAGACCCAGCTGATGGCGCAGATGCATGCCGGCCCGGACATCAGCCATCGCATCCCTGAAGATTTCCCCGGCGTCTACGGCCAGCTGGCCGGCGGCATCAACACGGTGATCTTCGAACACCTCGATGCGATCGTCGATGCCATTGACGTACTCAACCAGTATGCCATCGGCAATCTGACCCCGGACGCACGCCGCCTGCCCGGCAGCCGCGCGATCCTGCACGAATCGATGGATGCGGCCAAGGCCAGCCTGCTGGCAATCAACACCCAGATCCAGCAGCTGGCCGCGGCAGCGGCGGCCGGTGACTTCAGCCAGCGCGGTGACGCCGAGCGGTTCCAGCACGACTTCAAGCTGATGATCGAGCACCTCAACACCATGATGCAGGTGGCCGATAGCAACCTCGGCCAGCTCTCGCAGCTGCTGCAGTCGATCGCCGCCGGCGACCTGACCGCGCGCATGGACGGACAGTTCAACGGCGTGTTCGCGCGCATGCGTGACGATGCCAACACCACCGTTGCACAGCTGACCCAGATCGTCGGCCAGATCCAGGCCAGCGCTTCCAGCATCACCCTGGCCGCCGGCGAAATCGCTTCCGGCAACAGTGACCTGTCGCGCCGCACCGAGCAGCAGGCCGCCAACCTGGAAGAAACTGCCGCGTCGATGGAGGAACTGACCTCCACCGTGCGCCAGAACGCCGAACACGCCCGCCAAGCCAACCAGCTTGCCATCGGCGCGCACGGCGTCGCCTCGCAGGGTGGCGAGGTGGTCGGCCAGGTCGTCACCACCATGTCGGCCATCGAAGCCTCCTCGAAGAAGATTGCCGAGATCATCTCGGTCATCGACGGCATCGCCTTCCAGACCAACATCCTGGCGCTCAACGCCGCGGTGGAAGCCGCACGTGCCGGCGAACAGGGTCGTGGCTTCGCCGTGGTCGCCAGCGAAGTGCGCACCCTCGCCCAGCGCTCCGCAGCCGCCGCCAAGGAGATCAAGGGCCTGATCGACGATTCGGTCGGCAAGGTCGCCGAAGGCTCCAGCCTGGTGCATCAGGCCGGCAGCACCATGGGCGAGATCGTCGCCTCGGTGCAGCGCGTGACCGACATCATGGCCGAGATCTCCGCTGCCTCGCAGGAACAGTCGGCCGGCATCGAGCAGGTCAACCAGACCGTGGTGCAGATGGACGAAACCACCCAGCAGAACGCTGCACTGGTGGAGGAAGCCACTGCTGCGGCACGTGCGATGGAAGACCAGGCCGTGCAGCTGGGCGAGGCCGTCGCCCGCTTCCGGCTGGCATCGCAGGGCTCTACCGTGGCACCGGCACGACTGGCCACCGCGCCGCAGCCGCGCCAGGTCGCCGCCACCCTGCCCATCACCAAGGCGGTACCGTCGCGCCCACTGCGCACATCGGCCGCGCAGCCGGCGCTGGCTGCAGAAGGTGATTGGCAGGAGTTCTGAGGACACCGGGGTCGGGTCCCTCTTCCATGAGAGAGGGCTCTGGTCCCATGCAGGAAGAGAGCCAGGGGTCAGATCCCATTCTTGCGGGAAAGGGATCTGACCCCTTATGCATGGAAAGTGATGCAATTCTCACTTCATAATCCGGTGCAGAAGCCGATACCCCCATCGAGCCTGCGCCAACGCGTGCTGGCGCCCGCCCCAGACCACAGATTCCATGTCCGACGGCCACGACACTGAATTGCACGAAGTCCATGCGGCTGACGCCGCCGACGAACGCTTCCTGGTCCGCAACCCGCGCCAGTTGCGCCAGCTGCTGCGCTCGCTGATCGAGCAACGCTCGCTGATCAATGCGCACATCGACGGCCGCGACCGCTCGTTCCCGACCGCCCTGCTCGATCTGGACGAGGATGAGGACTATCTACTGCTCGATGGCAGCCCGCAGGAAGCCTCCAACCGCGCCGCCGAGCAGTCCGACCACCTGCTGTGCTTCGCGCAGCTCGAAAGGGTGCTGGTGCGCTTCCGCCTGCACGCGCTGCAGCGCGTGGACAATGACGGCCACGTCGCCTTCCGCGCGCCGCTGCCGGACGAGCTGGTGCACCTGCAGCGCCGCGAACTGTACCGGCTTGAGACGCCGGTCACCGATTCACCGCAGCTGCTGCTGCCCGCCGGTGAAGCCCGTGCCGAGGCACTCTCCATGCGGGTGGTCGACATCAGCGGCGGCGGCCTCGCCGTGGTCGTGCCCACCGACTGCGCGGTGTTCAGCCTGCAGAAGCGCTACCCGGCGCAGCTGTCGCTGCCCGATGGCCCGGACCTGGATATCGCGCTGGTGGTCTGCAATCTGCTGCCGCAGCGCCAGCCCAACGGCATCGAGGTCAAGCGCGTGGGCATGCGCTTCGACACGCTGCCGCGCGGCGCCGACAGCGCCATCCAGCGCTACATCTTCCGCATCGATCGCCAGCGCAAAGCCCGCCGCAACGGCGAGATGTAGGCACGTTCCATGGGGCAGTGCCGGCCGCTGGCCGGCGCTACCGATCGCCAGCGGACCACGCCATGCGCGGATGCCGTTCCCCAGCACCTAAAGTCCCCCACCATGGGGCCGATATCGAGCCTGACACCGGGACTTCCGGCAGAACCAGGACCCCTCGATGAACGACAAGACCAGCCCCGCCGCCAGCGCCGGTGGCGAATTCCTCAGCTTCACCCTCGGTGCCGAGCACTACGGCGTGGACATCCTCAAGGTCCAGGAAATCCGCGGCTATGACGCGGTGACCCGCGTGCCGGACGCCCCCGACTACATCAAGGGCGTCATCAACCTGCGCGGCACCATCGTGCCGGTTATCGACCTGCGCCTGAAGCTGCGCCTGGACAACGCCCGCTACGACGCCTTCACCGTGATGATCGTGCTCAACGTCGACGACCGCGTGGTCGGAATCGTCGTCGACAGCGTCTCGGACGTGATCCCGCTGTCGGGCGAACAGATCCGCCCGACCCCGGAATTCGGCGCCGCAGTGGATACGCGCTTCATCTCCGGTATTGGCACCCAGGACGACCGCATGCTGATCCTGCTGGACATCGAAACCCTGCTCGACAGCGCCGACATGGGCCAGGCAGCCGTTGCCGAAGACGTTGCCGCCTGATCGAGCGGACCTGCTTCACGTTCTGGTCACAAAGCCCTTCAGTTCCCCGCGGCGGTGCCGATAGGGGGACAGAAGCCGGTCGCGCAGGAGCGCGCAGGACCGGAACGACCATCACCATCCCCGGAGATACACCTCGATGAAGTCCCTGCTTGCGTTCGTTTCGGCCGCTGTCCTGGCCACCACCGCCTCCTCCGCGTTTGCCCAGGCGGCCGACATGATCCCGCCGGAACTGGCCCCACGCGCGGTCGGCAAGGACGGCATGGTCTGCGGCAAGGTCGAGAAGGCCCGCTACGCAGAAGGTTCCGAAGGTCAGCCGACCTTCCTGTACATGGGCGGCGCCTTCCCGCGCCACACCTTCTCGGCACGCATCGCTGGCGAGAACCGCAGCAAGTTCTCCTTCCCGCTGGAAACCCTGGAAGGCAAGACCGTTTGCGTGATCGGCAAGATCCAGCGCGACGCCTCGCGCGCTGAAATCGAAGTCAGCTCGCCGGCCGGCCTGAAGCTGGCCAACATCAAGTAATCCGCTGTCCGTCGAACCACGCCGGAGCTTTTGCCGGCGTGGTTTCTGCCGCAACCGGGCCCGACGCCCGGACGCGTCTGCCTTAGGAGATCGCAACGCCCATGCCGTGGATCAACAACCTGAAACTGATGCCGAAGCTGCTATTGACCTTCGGCGTCCTCCTGCTGGTGATGCTGCTGCAGGGCATCGTCGCCTATCGCGGACTGCATTCGCTGAACAACGTCACCACCGAGCTGGCAGGTTCTCGCATGGAGAGCATCCGCATGGCCGGCGAGATGCGTGGCATGCTGGGCGAGTACCGCAATGCGGCCTACCAGCAGCTGATCCGCGCCAGCGATGACGTCAAGTCTGACGCACGCAAGCAGGCGGCCGATCTGCGCGCCAGCATGGACAAGTCGATCAAGAGCTACCCGGCACTGATCGACAACGCGCAGCAGAAGGCGCTGTTCGACACCTTTGCCAAGGAATGGAAGGACGCCCTGGCCTCCTATGACAGCGTCACCGAGATGCTGGAACTGGACTTGCCGGACGACGCCATCGATACCTTCGTCGGCGAAACCCGCACCAAGCACCGCAAGGCCGCTTCGGCGCTGGAGAACCTGATCGCCGAAGACAACCGCCTCGCCCGCGCCTCGCGCGAAGAGGCTGCATCCACCTATTCCGCCTCGGCCGTGCTGACGGTGATCGCCCTGCTCGGCGGCGCTGCGCTCGGCCTGGTACTGGTGTGGCTGTTCGCCCGTGCCCTGGTCGGCAGCGTGCGTGGCGCCGTGTCGGTGGCCAACGACGTGGCCGGCGGCAAGCTCGATGGCCACATCGATGTCAGCCGCCAGGACGAAGTCGGCGAGCTGATGCAGGCCATGCAGCGCATGCAGCGCGACCTGCGTGAACGCATTGAAACCGACCAGGCTGTTGCCCGCGAAAACCTGCGCATCCGTACCGCGCTGGACTACAGCTCGACCGGCGTCTACCTGACCGACACCAGCAACACCATCGTCTACAGCAACCGCGCCCTGCAGCAGACCCTCACCCAGTACCAGGACGAGGTGCGCCGCGACCTGCCGGAGTTCGATGCCCAGGCCTCGCTGATCGGCAAGCCGGTCACTGTGCTGGAACACCACGGTGAAATGGACCAGACCCTGCTGGGCAACCTGAAGGCGCACGGCGTGGCGCGTCGCCCGATGCAGTACGGCGACGCCCAGTTCGCCCAGGTCGTGTCGACCATCCGCAACGAGGACGGCGACACGGTCGGATACGTGGTGGAATGGCGCGACCGCACCCAGGAAGCCATGGTCGAAGCCGAAGTGGCACGCGTCATCGCCCAGGCCGCAGCCGGCGACCTGTCCGGTCGCATCGATGCCAGCGACAAGGAAGGTTTCTTCCTGCAGCTGGCCCAGCAGATCAACGGCCTGCTCGACGCCAACGCCGGCAGCATCGAACAGATCTCCGGCCTGCTTGCCGCACTGTCGCAGGGTGACCTGACCGTGCGCATGCACGGCGACTACCAGGGCGTGTTCGCCCGCATGCGCGACGATGCCAATGCCACCGCCGCGCAGCTGAGCGAGATCGTCACCCGCATCAAGCAGTCCAGCCGTGCGATCAGCTCTGCCGCCGGCGAGATCGCCTCGGGCAACAGCGACCTGTCGCGCCGCACTGAGCAGCAGGCCGCCAACCTGGAAGAAACCGCTGCCTCGATGGAGGAACTGACCTCCACTGTGCGCCAGAACGCCGAGCACGCCCGCCAGGCCAACCAGCTCGCCATCGGCGCGCATGGTGTCGCCTCGCAGGGGGGTGAAGTGGTCGGCCAGGTCGTCACCACCATGTCGGCCATCGAAGCCTCCTCGAAGAAGATCGCCGAGATCATCTCGGTCATCGACGGCATTGCCTTCCAGACCAACATCCTGGCGCTGAACGCCGCGGTGGAAGCCGCACGTGCCGGTGAGCAGGGCCGCGGCTTCGCCGTGGTCGCCAGCGAAGTGCGTACCCTCGCCCAGCGCTCGGCTGCTGCCGCCAAGGAGATCAAGGGCCTGATCGTAGATTCGGTCGGCAAGGTCAACGACGGTTCGGCACTGGTGCACAAGGCAGGCGCGACCATGGGCGAGATCGTCGCCTCGGTGCAGCGCGTGACCGACATCATGGCCGAAATTTCCGCCGCTTCGCAGGAGCAGTCGGCCGGCATCGAGCAGGTCAACCAGACCGTGGTGCAGATGGACGAAACCACCCAGCAGAACGCCGCGCTGGTGGAAGAAGCCACCGCTGCCGCGCGTGCGATGGAAGAACAGGCCGGCCAGCTCAGCGAGGCGGTGTCGATCTTCGTTGTCGACGAAGCCGATACCGTGGTTGCGCCGCCGCGTATCGTGGCCCCGGCCCCGCGTGCTGCTGCACCGGCAGTACCGGCCCCGGCTGCCCCGCCGGCCCGCCGTACCGCGGGTGGTCGCCCAATGGCCGCCGAACTGGCGGACGGAGACTGGCAGGAATTCTGATGCCTGCCTGATCTGACGGACGAAGACGCCCCGGCCCCGCGCTGGGGCGTTTTCGTTTACGGGGTATCTGGACATCCAGCCAACGGCGAAGCCCCTCGGGGTGGTCGGCAGAAGCGCTGGGTTACTGAGGGTTGGCCGGGAGGGTGGGCTGCGCAGGGGACGCCGTGAATACGTCCCTGAAGGCTCGGGCGCGCCATCCATGGCGCTTACGCCCCTGCGCAACCCACCCTCCCGGCCACGGACAGTTTGCGTGCGCGTCCACCCCGGATTGAAGAAGGAAGAGCAAGAGCAACAGCAACAGCTGCCAGGCAGGACCGTTGGCGCCATGGGTGGCGCCATCGAGCCCCAGGGGTGAGGGCGCTTTGCTTGCGAAGCACTGCTTCGCAAGCACCCGAACGCACAGCCGCCAGCGGCTGGGCCGGACCGCGGAGTGGGGTTTACGGCGTGTCCTTCCTGCCCACCCCGGCCCAGCCACCTACTGACAATCCAGCGCCGACCAACTGCTGTTGCTGTTGCTTCAGAACCAGCCTGCCGCAGGCAGCGCCGCAGACGCCGCTGCACGGAAACCTGAATACGCTCGAACACCGCACCTCAATCCCCCGCCCGCGCGGCCGATAACGGGGTTGCCACGGCGTATCCCGTCGCTGGCCGGCTCGGCGACGCCCGCCTGTTTCAACCTGGTCCTGCTCGATGAATCTCCTGCATCGCTGGCAACACTACTTCAGCAATCTCTCCGTCCGGCGCAAGCTCAATCTGCTGACGCTGCTCATCGCGCTCGGCGTGATCGCGCTCTCGGTGATCGCCGCCCGCATGCAGTACCTGGACCTTACCGAGACCCGCAAGACCGCGCTGAAGACCCAGGTAGAACTCAGCTACGGCATCCTCCAGCACTACCACCGCCTGGCCGGCACCGGCGAGCTCAGCGAAGCGGCCGCCAAGAGCGCCGCACTGCAGGCGCTGGAATCGATGCGCGCCGAGAACGATACGTACTACTTCAACATCTACGACACCGGCTACCACCTGCTGATGCACCCGTTCCGCAAGGACCTGGTCGGCAAGGACATGAAGGACTTCCGCACCGACGACGGCGTGCGCATCTATTACGACCAGGTCGAAGCGGCCAAGGCCGGCGGCGGCTTCGTCAACTACCGCTGGGCCAAGCCCGGCAGCCAGGGCGACGTCGAGAAGGTGGCCTACGCCGGCCTGTTCGCGCCCTGGAGCTGGGTGGTCAGCAGCGGCGTCTACATGGATGACGTGCAGAAGCAAGCCCTGGTGTTCACCGCCATCATGGCGGTATCCGGTGGCGTACTGGTGCTGATCGTGCTGGCCCTGAGCTGGGTCATCGGCAACCGCATCGCGCGCCCGCTGAAGCAGGCCACCGCCGTCGCCGAAGGCATCGCCAACGGCAGGCTGGACAGCCACATCGGCCCGCAGCCGCACGACGAACCCGGCCGCCTGCTCCACGCCATGTCCGGCATGCAGCAGCAGCTGCATGCGGTGATCGGCGGCCAGCGCGAGATGGCCCGCCGCCACGATGGCGGCGAATTGAGCTACCGCATCGACGCCAGCGCCTTCCCCGGCGAATACGGGCTGATGGTGCAGGAAACCAACACCCTGGTCGGCAGCCACGTGCAGACCCTGCACGATGTGCTGGAGGTGGTGCAGCAGTACGCCGTCGGCGACCTCAGCCGCGACATCGCGCGCTATCCAGGCGAGAAGGCGGCGATGACCACCACGGTCGACACCGTCAAGGCCAACCTCGGCCTCATCAATGCCGAGATCAAGCAGCTGGCGAGTGCCGCCGCCGAAGGCGATTTCAGCCGCCGTGGCGACGCGCAGCGCTTTGATCACGATTTCCGCCTGATGCTGGAAAACCTCAACGCCATGATGGCAGTCAGCGATGACAACCTCGGCAAGCTGTCGCAACTGCTGTCGGCCATCGCCGAGGGCGACCTGACCGCGCGCATGCACGGCGATTACCAGGGCGTGTTCGCGCGCATGCGTGACGACGCCAACGCCACCGTCGCGCAGCTGACCCAGATCGTCGGCCAGATCCAGGCCAGCGCCTCCAGCATCACCTTGGCCGCGGGCGAAATCGCCTCCGGTAACGGCGACCTGTCGCGCCGCACCGAGCAGCAGGCCGCCAACCTGGAAGAAACCGCCGCGTCGATGGAGGAACTGACCTCCACCGTGCGCCAGAACGCCGAACACGCCCGCCAGGCCAACCAGCTCGCCATCGGTGCGCAGGGTGTCGCCTCGCAGGGGGGTGAAGTGGTCGGCCAGGTCGTCACCACCATGTCAGCCATCGAAGCCTCGTCGAAGAAGATTGCCGAGATCATCTCGGTCATCGATGGCATCGCGTTCCAGACCAACATCCTCGCGCTGAACGCCGCGGTGGAAGCCGCCCGCGCCGGTGAACAGGGCCGTGGCTTCGCCGTGGTTGCCAGCGAGGTGCGCACCCTCGCCCAGCGCTCCGCTGCTGCAGCCAAGGAGATCAAGGGCCTGATCGATGATTCGGTCGGCAAGGTCAACGACGGCTCGGCACTGGTGCACAAGGCCGGCGCGACCATGGGCGAGATCGTCGCCTCGGTGCAGCGCGTGACCGACATCATGGCCGAGATCTCCGCCGCTTCGCAGGAACAGAGCGCTGGCATCGAGCAGGTCAACCAGACCGTGGTGCAGATGGACGAAACCACCCAGCAGAACGCCGCGCTCGTGGAGGAAGCCACGGCCGCCGCGCGTGCAATGGAAGACCAGGCAGGCCAGCTGGCCGATGCCGTGGCGATCTTCCGCCTCGACAACCAGGTTGCCGCTGCAGTAAAGGCTGCGGCCGCACGCGTGGAGCCGGCGCGCAGCACCACCGTGGCGCATCCGCAGACGGCCAGCACGCCCGCGCCGGCCCGCCGCAGCACCTTCGTCGCCAGCGACAGCGACTGGCAGGAATTCTGAGACCCACCCGCGGTGGCTCCGGCCACCGCCCTCGCCGATGGACACGTCCCCAGTGCAAAGTCCTACTCCCATCGTCACCGGCCCGCGCGAATTCGAGTTCGCCGACCGTGATTTCCGCCGCGTCTGCGACCTGATCTATCAGCGCGTAGGCATCGCCCTGGCGCCGGCAAAGCGCGACATGGTGTATGGCCGCCTGTCGCGCCGCCTGCGCACGCTGGGCATGCGCAGCTTCCAGCAGTACCTGGACCATCTGGAACAGGAAGACGGCGATGAGTGGCAGGCGTTCACCAACGCACTGACCACCAACCTGACCTCGTTCTTCCGCGAGCCGCACCACTTCGACAAGCTGCGCGAAGAGCTGCAGCAGCGCTCGAGCCGCACGCCGCTGCTGTTGTGGTCGTGCGCCGCCTCCACCGGCGAAGAGCCCTACTCGATGGCAATTACCGCCTGCGAGGCGTTCGGCACGCTGAAACCGCCGGTGCGCATCGTCGCCACCGACGTCGATACCCAGGTGCTGGCCACCGCTGGCCGCGGCGTCTACAACATCGATCGCGTCGCCAACCTCGACCCCGACCTGCGCCGCCGCTATTTCCAGCGCGGCAGCGGCCCCAACGAAGGCCAGTGCCGCGTGCTGCCGGCGCTGCGCGAGCTGATCGAGTTCCGCCCGCTGAACCTGCTCGCCCCTCGCTACGACGTCGGCGGCCCCTTCGATGCCCTGTTCTGCCGCAACGTGATGATCTATTTCGACAAGCCAACCCAGCGCGCCATCCTCGGCCGCCTGGTGCAGCATCTGGCCGATGACGGCCTGCTCTACACCGGCCACTCGGAGAACTACCTGCACGCGGCCGACCTGATCCAGCCCTGCGGGCGCACCCTATACCGCCGTGCGGCAAAGGCAGGCGCATGAACGCCGCCCTGCGTACCGACGATGTGATGCGCTACCAGGACGCGCGCTTCAAGACCATCGCCGCCAAACTGCTGCCGACCCAGTACCTGGTGGTCGATGACACCACCGCGCTGACCACCACCCTGGGTTCGTGCGTGGCGGCCTGCCTGCGCGACCCGGTGCTGAAGATCGGCGGCATGAACCACTTCCTGCTGCCGGAAGGCAACGCCGGCGACGGCGCGCCCGCGCGCTACGGCAGCTATGCGATGGAACTGCTGATCAACGACATGCTCAAGCGCGGCGCGCACCGCAAGCGCATCGAGGCCAAGGTGTTCGGCGGTGCCAACGTGCTCAAGGGCTTCACCAGCAACCCGGTCGGCACCCGCAACGCCGAATTCGTGCGCCAATACCTGCAGGCCGAGCACATCCCGATCGTCGCCGAGGACCTGTGCGGCATCCATCCGCGCAAGATCTGGTTCTTCGCCGATACCGGCCGCGTGGTCGTGCAACGCCTGCCGCATGCGCACGAAGCCGAAGTCGCCGCCACCGAGTCGGCGGTGCGTGCACGCCTGTCCAAGGCCCCGGTCACCGGTGGCGTGGAGCTGTTCGAATGACCCTGACCGGCAACGCCCCCTGCCGGGTCCTGATCGTCGACGACTCCGCCGTCGTGCGCCAGATGCTTACCGAGATTCTGTCCAGCGATCCGTCCATTGATGTGGTCGGCACCGCCGCCGACCCGTTGCTGGCGCGCGAGAAGATCAAGCGCCTGGCCCCGGATGTGATCACGCTGGACGTGGAAATGCCGCGCATGGATGGACTGGCATTCCTCGAAAACCTGATGCGCCTGCATCCCCTGCCGGTGGTGATGATTTCTTCGCTGACCGAACGTGGCGCCGACACCACCCTGCAGGCGCTGGCGTTGGGCGCAGTGGATTTCGTGTCCAAGCCCAAGCTCGATGTGGCGCGTGGCCTGCAGGGCTACGCCGACGAGATCATCGCCAAGGTGAAGATGGCGGCGCGCTCGCGGGTACGCCCGCTGGTGCGGGCCGCCGCACCGAAGCTCCTGCTGGACGCAGCTCCCGCGCTGCGCCCGGCCGCGCCGCAGTTCCGCACCACCGACCGTCTGATCGCGATCGGCTCGTCCGCCGGTGGCACCGAAGCCCTGCGCGTGGTGCTGGAAGGCCTGCCCGCCGATGCGCCTGCGGTGGTGATGACCCAGCACCTGCCGGCCAGCTTCAGCAGCGCGTTCGCCGAACGCCTGGACCGCCACTCGGCGATGGCCGTGCGCGAGGCCAGCGACGGCGAAGCGGTGCTGCCCGGCCACGCCTACCTGCCACCGGGCGGCAAGCACCTGCGCATCATCCGCGATGGTGCGCGCTGGCGCTGCCGCGTCGACGATGGCCCGGCAGTGAACCGGCACAAGCCAGCGGTGGACGTGTTGTTCCGTTCGGTCGCGCAGAGCGCCGGTGGCAATGCGATCGGCGCCATCCTCACCGGCATGGGCGACGACGGCGCGCGCGGCCTGCTGGAAATGCGCCAGGCCGGCGCCCCCACGCTGGTACAGGACGAAGCCACCAGCGTGGTCTGGGGAATGCCGGGAGCAGCGTTCAAGCTGGGCGCAGCCGAAGAACAGGTCCCGCTGGAGCGCATCGCCGAACGCCTGCTCGCCCTTGCCCGCAGCTGACACGAAGTGGATCCACGCCACGCGTCGATGCCTTTGTAGCGTCGAGCCACGCTCCACTCGTCGCGCATCACGCAACCAGTTCACCCGGCAAACAAAAACCCCCGGCGAAAGCCGGGGGTTTTCACTTACCGCATCAGGCAGCAACCGTCTTGGCCACGTCCTGGTATTCCTCGATCTGGTCGAAGTTCATGTAGCGGTAGATCTCCGCACCGCTCTGGGCGATCACGCCCACATCGGCCATGTACTCTTCCTTGGTCGGGATGCGGCCCAGACGCGAGCAGATCGCGGCCAGCTCGGCCGAACCCAGGTACACGTTGGTGTTGCGGCCCAGACGGTTCGGGAAGTTGCGGGTCGAGGTCGACATCGCGGTGGAGCCTTCGCGGATCTGCGCCTGGTTGCCCATGCACAGCGAGCAGCCCGGCATTTCCATGCGTGCGCCGGTGGCGCCGAAGGTGCCGTACACGCCTTCCTTGGTCAGCTCCGAAGCATCCATCTTGGTCGGCGGGGCCACCCACAGGCGGGTCGGCAGGTCGCGCTTGCCTTCCAGCAGCTTGGCAGCGGCACGGAAGTGACCGATGTTGGTCATGCACGAACCGATGAACACTTCGTCGATCTTGGCGCCGGCGACTTCGGACAGGGTCTTCACGTCGTCCGGGTCGTTCGGGCAGGCCACGATCGGCTCATGGATGTCGGCCAGGTCGATCTCGATCACGGCGGCGTATTCGGCGTCGGCATCCGGTTCCAGCAGCTCCGGGTTGGCCAGCCACGCTTCCATCTTTTCGATACGGCGCTGCAGCGAACGCGGGTCCTGGTAACCCTCGGCGATCATCCACTTCAGCAGCGTGATGTTGCTGGTCAGGTACTCGATGATCGGTTCCTTGTTCAGGCGCACCGTGCAACCGGCCGCCGAACGCTCGGCCGAGGCGTCGGACAGTTCGAACGCTTGTTCGACCTTCAGCTCCGGCAGGCCTTCGATTTCCAGGATGCGGCCGGAGAAGATGTTCTTCTTGCCGGCCTTGGCCACGGTCAGCAGGCCCGACTTGATGGCGTACAGCGGGATCGCGTTGACCAGGTCACGCAGGGTCACGCCCGGCTGCATCTGGCCCTTGAAGCGCACCAGCACCGATTCCGGCATGTCCAGCGGCATGACGCCGGTGGCCGCAGCGAAGGCGACCAGGCCCGAACCGGCCGGGAACGAAATGCCCACCGGGAAACGGGTGTGCGAGTCACCACCGGTACCGACGGTGTCCGGCAGCAGCATGCGGTTGAGCCAGCTGTGGATCACGCCGTCGCCCGGACGCAGCGAGACGCCGCCACGGGTCGAGATGAACTCCGGCAGGGTGTGGTGGGTCTTGACGTCCACCGGCTTCGGGTACGCCGCGGTGTGGCAGAACGACTGCATCACCAGGTCGGCCGAGAAGCCCAGGCAGGCCAGGTCCTTCAGCTCGTCGCGGGTCATCGGGCCGGTGGTGTCCTGCGAGCCGACCGAGGTCATCTTCGGTTCGCAGTAGGTGCCCGGGCGCATGCCCTGGCCTTCCGGCAGGCCACAGGCGCGGCCGACCATCTTCTGCGCCAGCGAGAAGCCCTTGCCGGTGTCGGCCGGCTGCACCGGCAGGCGGAACAGGTCGGTCGGGGCCAGGCCCAGCGCTTCACGCGCCTTGCCGGTCAGGCCGCGGCCGATGATCAGCGGAATGCGGCCACCGGCACGCACTTCGTCGAACAGCACTTCGCTCTTAACTTCGAACTCGGCGATCACTTCGCCGTTCTTCAGTGCCTTGCCGTCGTACGGACGCAGCTCGACCACGTCGCCGTGCTCCATCTTCGACACGTCCAGCTCGATCGGCAGGGCGCCGGCATCTTCCATGGTGTTGTAGAAGATCGGGGCGATCTTGCCGCCCAGGCAGACGCCGCCGGCGCGCTTGTTCGGGATGAACGGAATGTCATCGCCGGTCCACCACAGCACGCTGTTGGTGGCCGACTTGCGCGAGGAACCGGTGCCGACCACGTCGCCGACGTAGGCAACGAGGTGGCCCTTGTCCTTCAGGTCGAGAATCTGCTGGATCGGGCCGCGCTTGCCATCTTCTTCCGGGGTGAACGGCGCGTCGTCACGCTTGTTCTTCAGCATCGCCAGAGCGTGCATCGGGATGTCCGGGCGGGTGGTTGCGTCCGGTGCCGGCGACAGGTCGTCGGTGTTGGTCTCGCCCGGCACCTTGAACACGGTAACGGTCAGGCTCTGCGGCACTTCCGGGTTGCTGGTGAACCACTCGGCGTCGGCCCAGCTCTGCAGCACAGCCTGGGCATTGGCGTTGCCGGCCTTGGCCTTTTCCTGCACATCGTGGAACGCATCGAACACCAGCAGGGTCTTCTTCAGGCCGTTGGCGGCGATGGTGCCGACGCTGGCGTCGTCCAGCAGCTGCACCAGCGGGGCCACGTTGTAACCGCCGAGCATGGTGCCCAGCAGCTCAGTGGCGCGCTCGCGGCTGATCAGCGGATTCTGCTCGCTGCCCAGCGCGATCGCGGCCAGGTACGACGCCTTGACCTTGGCTGCGTCATCGACGCCGGCCGGCACGCGGTGGGTCAGCAGGTCGAGCAGGAACTCGGCCTCGCCCTGCGGCGGGTTCTTCAGCAGTTCGATGACATCGGCCGTCTGCTGCGCGCTCAGCGGCAGCGGCGGGATGCCAAGCGCAGCGCGCTCGGCGACGTGGTGGCGGTAGGCTTCCAACATGACAACTCCCGGGTAATGCGTAGGTTGAAATAACAAAGTGGGCTCAGGCGTGCGGCACGATCAGCTTCAGGCCCTTGAAGTAGTCGCGGTAAAACGTATCGTTCCAAGTGATCAGGCCATCGCACTGCAGCAGTGCGTGGGCGCCGACCATGAATTCGTCCAGGCTGCGGCGGCTGCCGCTGCGCTGGCGGTGGCGGCGGTGCATCTCGCCGGCGCGCAGCGCCGACTTGGCCTCCATCGGGTTGAAGTGCACGCCCATTTCTTCCAGCGCTTCAAGCACCTCGGCGCCGCCGCGCAGCGAGGCGCACACTTCTGCCAGGGTCGCGCCGCAAACGACCACGCGGCCGCCGACCAAGCTCTGGCGCAGGATGGCTTCCACCGCATCGGCCTGCGGGCCATTGCTGAGCAGTTCGACCAGCACCGGCGAATCGACGGCGATCATCACCGATCAGTCCTCGTCGCGTACCGAACGCACGGCCGCGTCGGACGATTCGAAACCGTCCAGCGCGAACTTGCCGCGCGCCCGCGAAATGGCATCGTCAACGCTCTTGCGCAGAATGATCCGGCTGCCGTCCAGCTCGACCTTCAGCAGCGTGCCCTTGGTCAGGCCGAGGGCATCACGCACCGCCTTGGGCAGGGTGATCTGTCCGCGTTCTGCAACAGTGGCTTCCATGGGTAGGCCCTCTTCGGTATGCACGAATTATACATACCGAAGGGTCCATACCGCCAGCCATGTACCTAGAACGCCACCTGCAGGCGGGTATTGAAGGTCGTGCCTTCGTCCCAGCCCTGCCCGCTGCCGCTGCGGTTTCGGGTCTGCCAGCGGATCGCTTCAAACATGACGCGACTGTAGTCGTTCAGGTACCAGTTCATACCCACCGTCCAGGCATGGCCGGTTCCGCCGCTGGGCAGCTCGGCGTAATCCACGTCCTCATACCGCGCCTTCAGCTCCCAGGCACCGGCGCCTCCGTCGGTCACCGGATCGGACACCTTCACCTTGCCCCAGGTGCCCGCCTTGCCGGAGTACGCCGGTAGCGCGCCCGCCAGGAACCAGCCAGCGGAAACCGCCCAGGCCTGGTGGTCCAGGTCATAGCGGCCGCTGGCGTCGACCCCGCGCAGGTTGCGCGTGCCCCATTCGCCGGTGGCCCACGCCGGGCCGAAGAACCCGGCCGCTTCCAGCCCATAGGCCGTGCTGCGCTCGGCGCCCACCAGCGTGCCCGGGGCGATCTTCACCAGATCGTTGAAGTGCCCGGCGATGGCCGAGCTGCGCAGCACGCCGCTGGCGCCGGCGGCGATCTCCTCGTGGAATGCCCACGCGCCGAGGTGCACGGTGGCCGCTTTGCTCGCCACCGGATTCCAGTGCACGCGCGTGGCCCAGGTCTGGCTGTCGTTGTCGGTGCCAGCGTTGTTCAGGTCGTTGCCCGCCACCGACACGCTGGCATGCCAGCCCTTGCCATACACACGCTCGGTCAGGCCGACGCCGAACAGGCCGCGCTGCGGCAGCATCAGCGTGCCGACCACATTGCGGTCCTGGAACGGGGTGTTGGACGTGCTGCTGGAGCCGTCGATGCCACGGTCGTTCAGCCGGTTGCCCACGGTCAGGTCGGCGGGCAGCCCGAACAGGCGGTGGTCCACAGTCGCGTAGACCGATTTCCAGGCCACCGCGTTGTCGGCGAAGTCGCCCTCGACCACCCAGCCGAGGATGCCGTAGCGGCCCTCGGCCCCAAGGCGTACCGAGCGGATCTCGGTACCGGAGATGTTGCGGTCGGCCACCGACGAGCCGTCGGTACTGGAGCCATCGACGAACAGGCGGCCGCGCGGGCGGAAGGCCACCTTGCCATCGGCGCTGCTGAATTCCGGCGCGCCCTTTGTCCAGGACACCTTGGGCGACTTGGACTGGCTCGACTCCAGCGCGGCCACCCGGGTCTCAAGCGCAGGCGCCGCTGCCGCAAGCGGGGCAGCGGCGGCTCCCTGCCCGCCCTCGACGGCGCGCAGACGGGCTTCAAGCTGCTGGATCTGCAGCGCCTGCTGCTGCACCAGCGCCGAAAGTTCGGCTTGGCTCAACGGGGCCGGGGCGGACTGTGCCCCGGCATGGCCGTTGGCCAACAGCAGGCCGAGCGCGACCGACAGCGCTGCGCGGGGCAGCACGGTGTGCGTGTTCATGGATTCTCTCTCCGGCCAGCCGGCCCCCTGGCCTGGCGCTGGCCTGTTGCGGTGGTGCGGGGGAAGATCGGGGGAGGCAGCGCGCGCCGCCGGATCGGCCCGGCGGCGTGGCATGCGGGCTCAGCGCAGCGCGGTCAGCTGGTGGCCTGTGCCTGGGCGTTGGGGCGCCAGGTGATCAGCTTGTTCTCGACCAGGTCGAGCAGGGCATCAATGACCAGCACGAAGGCGGCCAGGATGATGATGCCGGCAAACACGCCCACGGCATTGAAATTGCCCTCGGCCTGCGCGATCAGGTAGCCCAGGCCTGCCGAGGCACCCAGGTATTCGCCAATGATGGCGCCGACCACGGCAAAGCCCACCGAGGTACGCAGCGAGGACAGGATCCAGCTGGCGGCCGCGGGGAAGTACACGTGGCGCAGCAGGTCACTGCGGCCCGCACCGAGGATGCGCGCATTGGCCAGCACCACCGGGTTCACTTCGCGCACGCCCTGCATGGCGTTGAAGAACGTTGTGAAGAACACCAGGGTCACCGCCAGCGCCACCTTCGACCACAGACCCAGGCCCAGCCAGAGCACGAAGATCGGAGCCAACACTACGCGCGGGATCGCATTGAAGCCCTTGATGAAAGGATCGAGGATGCGCGCCGAGCGCCGGCTCAGGCCGAGCCACACACCGCCTGCAACGCCCAACCCCGTACCGATGAGGTAGCCCAGCGCGGTTTCGGTCAGGGTGATGTACACGTGCTGGTAGAACGAGGTATCCGACAACCAGTTCCACGCCTGCTGGGCGATGGCGGTGGGCGCAGGGAAGAAGAACGGGTCGATCCAGCCCAGCGCGATGCCGCCCTCCCAGCCGCCGAATACGGCGATGACCAGTGCGATCTGGATGAAACGGTCAGTCTTGGCGTGCATAGCTCTTCTCCACTTCGCCGCGCAGGCAGGCCCAGATGTCGCGGTACAGGTCGGTGAAACGTTCGTCGAGCTTGATCTCGGCTACGTTGCGGGGGCGTTCCAGGTCCACATCGAAGCTGCGCACGACCCGGCTGGCCGGGCCGGAAGACAGCACCACCACGCGGTCACCCAGGGCGATGGCTTCCTCCAGGTCGTGGGTAATCAGGATCACCGAGCGGCGATCCTCCTGCCACAGGCGCAGCAGCTCGTTCTGCATCAGGTGGCGGGTATGGATGTCCAACGCCGAGAACGGCTCGTCCATCAGGATCACCTTCGGCTCGACGATCAGCGCCTGCGCCATCTGTACGCGCTTGCGCTGGCCACCGGACAGCTGGTGCGGATAGCGGTGCTCGAAGCCGGCAAGGCCGACCTTGGCCAGCCACGCGTTGGCCTTGGCCTTGCGCTCGGCCTCGGGCACGCCACGGAAACGCAGCCCCAGCTCGACGTTCTGGTAGGCGGTCTTCCACGGCAGCAGCGCATCCTGCTGGAACAGGTAGCCAACCGACTCCTGCACGCCGTTGACCGTGCGGCCATCGATGGCCACGTCACCGGACGAGGGCTTGAGCAGCCCTGCCACGGAATTGAGAATGGTGCTTTTGCCGCAGCCGGTGGGGCCGACGATCGCGAGGAATTCGCCGTCGCCCACCTGGATGTCGACATCGCGCACGGCGGTGAATTCGCCGAAGGACATGGTCACCTTGTTGATGGCAACCATGGTCTGTGCAGGCTCCAGCTGCGGCGCGCCGTTGAGTTGGCGCACGGTGGCGTTGAGGGCCATGGGGTTACCTCCGCTTAACGTTGGGCAGCCGGCGTCGCAGCGTGGGCACGCTCGACGAAGGCATTGGTGTAGGTCCTGGACAGGTCGATGTCAGCGTTGGCGACATCCTTGTTGAACTCGCGCAACACCTTCAGCGGCGTCTCCAGATCGGCCGCGGTGAAGTGGCCGTCGGTGGTGAAGATCGCGCGTGCGTTTTCCACGGCACGCGCATAGGTGGCGCGGTCGCCGGAGACATAGCTGTCCGGCAACGCGGCGACGATGTCCTCGGCACTGTTGTCGGCGATGAACTTCAGGGCCATCTGCTCGGCACGGGCGATCTTCTCGGCCGCTTCCGGACGCTGCTCCAGGAAGCTGCGGTTGGCATACATCACCGAGGTCGGATACAGGCCACCGTAGACCTGACGTGCGCCCTCGTCACTACGTGCATCGATGATGATCTTCCCAACCTTGCGCTCGGTGATCAGGGTGGCGGCCGGGTCGTAGTTGACCAGCAGGTCGATCTTGCCCTGTTCCAGCGCCGCGACAGCCGCCGCGCCCGAGCCGACGCCGATCAGCGAAATGCTGTCCACCGGAATGTCATGCTGGGCCAGGAAATGGCGCACGAAGAAATCCGACGACGAGCCCGGCGCCGTGATGCCGACCTTCTGTCCCTTGATGGTGGCCGGGCGTGCCGGGTCGAACGTCGCGTCATCGCGCCCGGCCATCACCAGGCCGGAGTTGCGCGACAGCAACACGAAACCCACCACGTCCTTGTGCTTGGCCTGCATCTGGATGGTGTGGTCATAGAAGCCCACTGCCACATCGGTGGAATTGGCCACCAGCGCCTGCAGCACCTTGGAACCGCCCTGGGCGAAGTTCTCGGTCTTCACGTCAAGACCGACCTCCTTGAAATAGCCCTTGGCATCGGCAATGAAGAACGGCAGATTGTTGAGGTTGTAGGACCCCACGCTGATCCGCACCGGCGCGGTGTCGGCACTGCCGCCGGCGGTGCCCTGTGCTTGGGCCCCCTTGTTACTGCACCCGGCCATGGCCAGGCCTGCCGCGCACAGTGCGGCCATGAACATCTGCTTGTACATCATCCCTCCCAGGAGTGAAGCATCTACGTTGTGGTGGCCGACCGCGCGCGGCTGCGCGGGCCCGACCGGTTTCAGGTCATGCCGCTGAAGTCCATTGGCGGGCTTGGGTGGAACAGATCTCGGGGGTTGCGGGCGAGGTCGCGAACACGCGGCCTTCGAACAGGCGGCGGGCGGTACGGACCACGCTGGCAACCACCGGCGCATCGTCCGAGCTGCGGCTCAGGCTCACGTCCAGCGCCCCGCTCGGATGTTCGAGAGTAATGCTCCCGGGCAGGCCCAGGCATCCGACGAAAGTGTTGGCCAGCGTGCCTGGAGTGACTGCGGCGGTGGCCAGGCCAACCGCACCGGTGATGGCCAGCGCCGTATGGCACTGCTGCGGCATGAAATAGCGCACCTGCAGATGGCCGCCGTGCTGCGGCGCAGAAAGCAGCACTGGCTTGGGAATCACCTTGTTGCCGGCATCGGCGATCCCCATCCGCGCACCAGCTTCAATGCGCATTGCCTCCAGCCGTGCGAGCAGGACCCCATCCGCATTCAGTTCGGCCGGCGACGCATCGCCGCGCACCCCCAGGTCCTCGGCGCGCACCAGCATCATCGGCATGGCGCAGTCGATCAGGCTCACCGCCACGCCATCGATGGTGTCCTGCGCGTGGCCACTGGGCAGCAGCTTGCCGGTGCGGGCACCGGCCGCGTCCAGGAACGACAGCCGCACCGGCGAGGCCGAGCCCGGCGCGCCGGCAATCCGCGTATCGCCGCGGTAGACCACCTCGCCGCCCGGCGTTTCCACCGTCGCCACGATCAGCTTGCCGGTGTTGACGTTGAAGATGCGCACCCGCGTCTGCGGGTCCTGCGCCTGTACCAGGCCGCGTTCGATGGCATACGGGGCGACTGCGGCCAGCATGTTGCCGCAGTTGGGCGAGGTGTCCACCACCTGCTGCTCTACCCGCACCTGGGCGAACAGGTAGTCCACGTCGGCGTCGTCGCGACTGGACCGGTCGATGATCGCCACCTTGCTGGTCAGGGCGTTGCCGCCGCCAATACCGTCGATCTGCAGCGGGTGGCCCGAGCCCATCACTTCCAGCAGCAGCCGATCGCGCTGGGCGATGTCCGCCGGCAGGTCGGATGCCAGGAAGAAGGGGCCTTTGGAGGTACCGCCGCGCATGAGGACACAGGGAATGCTGAGCAGATCGTTGGCCATACGTGTGCTAGATTGATGCGTATAGGGGATGAATACCCCCTCTGTGATTCGATACTGGCATGACGCCGATTGATCTGTGAATTGCTGATTTTTTGATGATTGATACCCAATGAGCATCAATTGCGAAATCCTCGACCTCCGCGCTTTCCTTCTCGTGGCGGAAACGCGCAGCTTCCATCGGGCCGCAGAAAGCCTGCACGTCTCCCAGCCCGCCCTCAGCCGCCGCATCCAGAAGCTGGAGCAGGCTGTCGGCTCGCCCCTGCTGGAGCGCACCACGCGCAGCGTCAGCACCACTGCCGTCGGTGAGAACCTGCTGCCACTGGTGCGACGCATGCTGGAAGAATTCGATGGCTCGCTGTTCTCACTGCGCGGCCGCGAAGACACCCGCGGCGCCACGGTGACCATCGCCTGCCTGCCGACGGCCGCGTTCTACTTTCTGCCCAGCGTCATGGCGCGCTTCCACGAAGCACACTCCAACGTGCGCTTCCGCATCCTCGATATTCCGGCCACCGAAGGCCTGCAGGCGGTGGAACGCGGTGAAGTGGAATTCGGCATCAACTTCATGGGGGCCAACGATCCCAACCTGGATTTCGACGTCCTGGCTGAAGATCCGTTCGTGCTTGCGTGCCGCCGCGACCATCCGCTGGCCCGCAAGCGCAAGGTGGAATGGGCCGATCTGGCCCAGCACCAGCTGATCACCGTGCATCGCACCAGCGGCAACCGCACCCTGCTGGACGGCGCACTGGCGCGCGAGAACCTCAAGCTCAGCTGGCATTACGAGGTGACCCACCTGTCCACTTCGCTGGGCATGGTCGAAGCCGGAATCGGCGTGTCGGTGCTGCCGAAGATGGCCACCCCTGATGGCGACCACCCGATCCTGGTGACCCGTCCGATCGGCAACCCGGTGGTTTCGCGCACCATCGGCATCGTGCGCCGTCGCGGTGCCCTGCTCTCGCCCACCGCCGAACGTTTCCTGCAGATGCTGATGAGCCAGTGGCGCGGCGAACCGTGACATCAGCACTACATACAGCCCTGTAACCTTGCGTCCTGCGCCAAGGGCGTTCCGGCCCCTCCCCGCTCGGCCATACTGACGGGGATCCGGCGGCGGGAACGCCACCGTCAAACGCAAGCAGGTCTGCCACGGCGGGCCAGTGCAAGCCATCCGCAAGAGGAGTCACCCCGCATGAGCGATTCGTTCTCCACCCGCAGCCAGCTGGACGTCGGCGGCAAGACCTACGATTACTTCAGCCTGCCCAAGCTCGGCCAGCGCTTCGATATCTCCCACCTGCCCTACTCGATGAAGATCCTGCTGGAGAACCTGCTCCGGCACGAGGACGGCGGCGCCACCGTCGGCCCCGACCACATCGAAGCGGTGGCACGGTGGCAGCCCAACGCCGAGCCGGACACCGAAATTGCCTTCATGCCCGCGCGCGTGGTCCTGCAGGACTTCACCGGCGTGCCCTGCGTGGTCGACCTGGCCGCGATGCGCGATGCGGTGGTCAAGCTCGGCGGCTCGCCTGAGCAGATCAACCCCCAGATTCCCTCCGAACTGGTCATCGACCACTCGGTGCAGGTCGACGTGTTCGGCAAGCCCGACGCGCTGGACCTCAACGGCAAGATCGAATTCCAGCGCAACCAGGAACGCTACGGCTTCCTGCGCTGGGGCCAGAAGGCCTTCGACAACTTCAAGGTGGTGCCGCCCAACACCGGCATCGTCCACCAGGTGAATCTGGAAAACCTGGCCCGCGTGGTGATGACCGCGGACAAGGATGGCAAGGCGGTGGCCTACCCCGATACCGTGTTCGGCACCGACAGCCACACCACCATGATCAACGGCATCGGCGTGCTCGGCTGGGGCGTGGGCGGCATCGAGGCCGAGGCGGCCATGCTCGGCCAGCCGTCGTCGATGCTGATCCCGCAGGTGGTGGGCTTCAAATTGACCGGCAAGCTGCCCGAGGGCGCCACCGCCACCGACCTGGTGCTGACCGTTACCCAGATGCTGCGCAAGCTCGGTGTGGTCGGCAAGTTCGTAGAGTTCTACGGTGATGGCCTGCAGCACCTGCCGCTGGCCGACCGTGCCACCATCGGCAACATGGCCCCGGAATACGGCGCCACCTGCGGCATCTTCCCGATCGACGCCGAATCGCTGAACTACCTGCGACTGTCCGGTCGCAGCGAGGAGCAGATCAACCTGGTCGAGGCCTACGCCAAGGCGCAGGGGCTGTGGCACGAACCGGGTAGCCCGCACGCTCAGTACAGCACCACGCTGGAACTGGACATGGGCACGGTGAAGCCGTCGCTGGCCGGCCCCAAGCGCCCGCAGGACCGCGTGCTGCTGGAAGACGTGCAGAAGAACTACCGTGAAGCGCTGGTCGGCATGACCGCCAACCGTGACAAGCGTAGCGACGATGTGTCCACGTTCGTCAATGAAGGCGGCGGCGCAGCGGTCGGCAACGAGCAGCTGGCCAAGGGCTTCGCCGACATCGAGATCGAGAACCGCAAGGTGCGCCTGAAGGACGGCGCGGTGGTGATCGCCGCCATCACCTCCTGCACCAACACCTCCAACCCGGCAGTGATGATCGGCGCCGGCCTGCTGGCCCGCAATGCGGCCGCCAAGGGCCTGAACCGCCAGCCGTGGGTGAAGACCTCGCTCGGCCCAGGCTCGCGCGTGGTCACCGATTACCTGGAAAAAGCCGGCGTGCTGAAGGAGCTGGAGAAGATCGGCTTCTACGTGGTCGGCTACGGCTGCACCACCTGCATCGGCAACTCCGGCCCACTGCCCACCGAAGTCAGCGCCGGCATCGCCACCGGCGATCTGGTGGTCACCTCGGTGCTGTCGGGCAACCGCAACTTCGAAGGCCGCGTGCACCCCGAAGTGAAGATGAACTATCTGGCCAGTCCGCCGCTGGTGGTGGCCTACGCCATCGCCGGCACCACCGACATCGACCTGACGACCCAGCCGCTGGGTACCGGCAGCGATGGCCAGCCGGTGTTCCTGCGCGACATCTGGCCGAGCAACAAGGAAATCGGCGACGTCATTGCCACCACCATCGGTCCGGAGATGTTCAAGCAGAACTACGCCGACGTGTTCAAGGGTGACACGCGCTGGAACACCATCGCCTCGCCGGACGGCGACCTGTACGCGTGGAGCGACGCCTCCACTTACATCAAGAACCCGCCGTACTTCGATGGCATGACCATGCAGACCGGCAGCATCGACGACGTGCATGGCGCACGCGTGATGGGCCTGTTCGGCGACTCGATCACCACCGACCACATCTCCCCGGCCGGCAACATCAAGAAGGACTCGCCGGCAGGCCGCTTCCTGCAGGAACGCGGCGTGCAGCCGGCCGACTTCAACAGCTACGGCAGCCGCCGCGGCAACGATGACGTGATGGTCCGCGGCACCTTCGCCAACATCCGCATCAAGAACCTGATGTTCGGTGGCGAGGAAGGCGGCAACACCCTGTACTACCCGCCCGGTGGCGGCCAGCCGGAGAAGCTGGCGATCTACGATGCGGCCATGAAGTACAAGGCCGACAAGGTGCCGCTGGTGGTGCTGGCCGGCAAGGAATACGGCACCGGCTCGTCGCGTGACTGGGCGGCCAAGGGCACCCTGCTGCTGGGGGTCAAGGCGGTCATCGCCGAAAGCTTCGAGCGCATCCACCGTTCCAACCTGGTCGGCATGGGCGTGCTGCCGCTGCAGTTCCGCAACGGCGAAAACGCACAGAGCCTGGGCCTGGACGGCTCGGAAGTGATCGACATCACCGGCCTGCAGGACGGTGCCAGCAAGCGTGCCACGGTGACCGCGACCAAGGCCGACGGCGCGAAGAAGACCTTCGAGGTATCGGTGATGCTGCTGACTCCGAAGGAAGTGGAGTACTTCCGCCACGGCGGCCTGCTGCAGTACGTGCTACGCCAGCTGGCCGCCAAGTAAGGCGGCGCCGGACGGCGGCGGTGACGGGCAACAGGCCCAGGCACCTCCGCCGACTGCCGAGGGCCGGGTCCGCAGGGGCCCGGCCTTTCTGCTGGGCGCGGCAGGAAATGCGCCGGTCGCCTCAACGCACGCCGTAGATCCGCCACGGCGCCACCGCCGAGCCGATGTCGTACACCAGCGCCCCCAGGCCCTCGGGCATCACGGTTTCACCGTCGGCCGCGCCCACGTTGAACACCGTCACCACCATCTCGAACGCGGCGTGAGGCGCTTCGCCGAAGCGCGAGCAGACCACGCCACGGTCGTTGTAGTGCACGTAGGGCGTGAATCCCTCACCGCACTCGGCCGCGATGAAGCGGTAGCCCGGGTCATCATCGGTGCCGGGCATCAGCGCGTGGGCCGCGTAGGACACCCGGCCCTGCCCGCCGGCATAGGCGGGCACGTGGACACGGAACTGGCCGATGTCGCCCACAGCCAGCACCGGGAAATCGAGCTGCCGCATCGGCGGCGGCATCGGCTCGGCACGCAGCGGAATCGCAACGGACAGCAAAAGGCCACAGAAGCATGGCTTCATCGGAATCTCCTGTTTGAGGAGACCCTATGGTCGATCACGACCCCATGCGACGTATCTAGGAATGCAATGAAATGTGGCAGGCATCGGCACGCGGCGCTGCTCACCCTCAGCGCCGCGGCGCGTCCGGATCGGTACGCAGCGCCTTCAGCAGGCCCCACATGTAGAACGCCAACGTGAACGAGAACGGCAGGCCGCACAGCACCACCGCGGTCTGCATCGCACTGAAGTTGCCGGCCAGCAGCAGGCCGACGCTGGCCACGGTGATGCCGGCCGCCCAGAACACACGCAGCCAGATCGGCGCGTCGTGGCCGTCCTCGACACCGTCATCGACACGACGGGTGCACAGGTTGGCGATCATCAGCGTGCCGGAATCGACCGGAGTCAGGAACAGCACGAAACCGATCACCACCGCGGCACCGGCCACGTAGGGCGCGGCGGGCAGGTATTCGAGCAGCTTGAACAGCGTCATCGCCGCATCGTGCTGCGCCACTTCACCCAGGATCGCCTGGCCGTGGTTGAGCACCAGGTCAATGGCGGTATTGCCGAAGATCGACAGCCACGCCAAGGTGAAGCCGAGCGGGATCAGCAGCACGCCCATGATCACTTCGCGGATGGTACGGCCACGCGAGATGCGTGCCACGAACAGGCCCACGAACGGCGCCCAGGCGATCCACCATGCCCAGTAGAACAGCGTCCACGAGCCCATCCACTCACGGCCCTTGGGGTCGTTGAGGTACATGTCGAAGCTCTTGCGCACGAACGCGCCAAGGTAATCGCCGGTGTTCTGGATCAGTCCGTCGAACAGGTGCAGGGTCGGGCCAGTGACCAGCACGAACAGCAGCAGGCCGCACAGCAGGCGCACGTTGAGATTGGAGAGCCAGGCAATCCCCTTCTCCACGCCAGCGACCACGCCGATGGTGGCTACCACCATCATCACCAGCACGATCGCTACCAGCACCTGCGGCGTATCCGGAATGTGGAACAGGTAGACCAGGCCGGACTGCACCACCAGCGCGCCGATGCCGAGGTTGGTCACCATCGAGATCAGCGTGGCCAGGATGCCGAAACCATCGACCATGTCGCCGATGCGGCCGTGGATGCGCTCACCGAAGATCGGGTACAGCGCCGAACGCAGCGCCAGCGGCAGGTCGCGGCGGTAGGCGAAGTAGCCCAGCGCCACGCCGACCAGCGCGTACAGCGCCCAGCCGTGTAGGCCCCAGTGCAGGAAGGTCAGCACCATCGCCTCGCGGCCGGCGGCCACGGTGCCACCGGGCTGCCCGGGCGGATGCAGGAAATGGTCAAGAGGCTCGTAGGCACCGTAGTACAGCAGCGCGATGCCGATGCCGGCCGAGAACAGCATCGACACCCAGGCCACGTAGCCGAACGCCGGTGATTCCTCGTTGTGGCCGAGGCGGATGCGGCCATACGGCGAGCACGCCAGCCACAGCACGAAGCCCAGGCACAGCACGATCAGCAGCATGTACCACCAGCCGAACGCCGCCGAGACCTCGGCCTGCGCCCACTGCAGCCAGTGCTCGCTGCCTTCGGGATAGAGAACGGTGAGCAGCCCGAGGATGCCGATCGACACCGAGGAGCTGAAGAAGACAAAACGGTTCAAGCGCAGGGGCGAACGCTTCGGATGAGCCAGGGAAGACATGGGGTCGTCTCATCAGTCCGGGGAAGCACATGGGCGGGGCCGGACCGGTAAACCGGGCCCATGGCGTGGGGCGCGAGCGCATCCTAGGGTTTATTGATTGAACGTTCAATCAATAAAAAGCATAATGGCCGGCAGCCCCGATCCATCGGGTCGCAATCCGTGGAGAGACAATGCCGAAGAAAGGCGTGGAACCGGTACGGCGCGAGCAGCTGATCCGGGCCACTTTCCAGACTATCGACGAGATCGGCATGGCCGATGCGACCGTCGCCACCATCGCGAAGAAGGCGGGGCTGTCCAGCGGCATCGTCGCCCACTACTTCGGCGACAAGGACGGGCTGCTCAATGCTGCAATGCGGCAGATCCTGCGCGAGCTGAAGGACGCGGTCGCCCGCTGCCGTGCCGACGCCGACGATGACCCGCGCGGCCAGCTGCGCGCCATCGTCGATGGGAACTTCGACGATAGCCAGATCAACGGTACGGCGATGCGCGTCTGGCTGACCTTCTGGGCCGCGAGCATGCACCAGCCGGAACTGGCCCGGCTGCAGCGCGCCAACGACCAGCGCCTGTTCTCCAACCTGTGCCACCAGTTCAACCGCCTGCTGCCCCACGCGCAGGCCCGCCTGGCCGCCCGTGGCCTGGCCGCGATGATCGATGGCCTGTGGCTGCGCGGCAGCCTGGTCGGCGGCCAGTTCAACGCCGAGAAATCACGGCGCATCGCTTACGGTTACATCGACTTCCAGTTGCAGGCCGACGCGCTATAAGCGCATCAGCACCCGCCCCCTCCAAGGAGTACGCCCCATGACCACCCTGCCCGTCCAACAGCTCTACATCCACGGCCAGCGCGTCGACGCCACCAGCGGCAAGACCTTCAAGAGCGTCAACCCGGCCACAGGCGAGGTGATCGCCGAGGTCCAGGTCGCCAGCCAGGCCGACGTCGAGCGCGCCGTGCAGAGCGCGGCCGAAGGCCAGAAGGTGTGGGCGGCGATGACCGCGATGGAGCGTTCGCGCATCCTGCGCCGCGCCGTCGAGATCCTGCGCGAGCGCAACGACGAGCTGGCCCACCTGGAAACCCTTGACACCGGCAAGGCGCTGGCCGAGACCACCACCGTGGACATCGTCACCGGTGCCGACGTGGTCGAGTACTACGCCGGCCTGGCCACCGCCATCGAAGGCATCCAGCTGCCGCTGCGCGAGTCGAGCTTCTTCTACACCCGCCGCGAGCCGCTGGGCGTGGTCGCCGGCATCGGCGCCTGGAACTACCCGATCCAGATCGCCATGTGGAAGTCGGCCCCAGCGCTGGCCGCCGGCAACGCGATGGTGTTCAAGCCGTCGGAAGTGACGCCGCTGACCGCGATAAAGCTGGCCGAGATCTACACCGAAGCGGGCGTGCCGGCCGGCGTGTTCAACGTGGTGCAGGGCCCGGGCCGCGAGATCGGCCAGTGGCTGACCGAGCACCCGGTGATCGAGAAGATCTCCTTCACCGGCGGCGTCGCCACCGGCAAGAAGGTAATGGCCAGCGCCGCCGCCTCGTCGCTGAAGGAAGTGACCATGGAACTGGGCGGCAAGTCGCCGCTGGTGATCTGCGATGACGCCGACCTCGACCGCGCCGCCGATATCGCGGTGATGGCCAACTTCTTCAGCTCCGGCCAGGTCTGCACCAACGGCACCCGCGTGTTCGTGCCACGCAGCATGCTGGCCGCCTTCGAAGCCGCCGTGGTCGAGCGCGTCAAGCGCATCCGCATCGGCGACCCGATGGCCGCCGGGACCAACTTCGGCCCGCTGACCAGCTTCCCGCACATGGAAAACGTGCTGCGCTACATCGAAAGCGGCAAGGCCGAAGGCGCGCGCCTGCTGATCGGCGGCGGTCGTGCCACCGAAGGCGCACTTGCCAATGGCGCCTACGTGCTGCCGACCGTGTTCTCCGACTGCCGCGATGACATGACGATTGTCCGCGAAGAGATCTTCGGGCCGGTGATGAGCATCCTCGCCTACGACGACGAGGACGAAGTGGTGCGTCGCGCCAACGACACCACCTTTGGCCTCGCCGCCGGTGTGGTCAGCAAGGATGTCAGCCGCGCCCACCGCATCATCCACCGCCTGGAAGCCGGCATCTGCTGGATCAACACCTGGGGCGAATCGCCGGCCGAAATGCCGGTCGGCGGCTACAAGGAATCCGGCGTCGGCCGCGAGAACGGCATCTCCACCCTCGGCCACTACACCCGCATCAAGTCGGTGCAGGTCGAGCTGGGCGACTACGCCAGCGTGTTCTGACCGTCGCGCCCTGCGCGCGCCATCGTGCGGCCATCGCGCCGATCCGACATTCCGCCGGTACGCCTGCATGCAGCGCATACCGGCCTGCAGGAGACACCCATGAGCACCCATAACGAGTACGACTACATCATCATCGGCGCCGGTTCGGCCGGCAACGTGCTGGCCACCCGCCTCACCGAAGATGCCGATGTCAGCGTGCTGCTGCTGGAAGCCGGTGGCCCGGACTACCGGCTCGACTTCCGTACCCAGATGCCGGCCGCGCTGGCCTTCCCGCTGCAGGGCAAGCGCTACAACTGGGCGTACAAGACCGATCCCGAGCCCTTCATGAACAATCGCCGCATGGACTGCGGCCGCGGCAAGGGCCTGGGCGGCTCGTCGCTGATCAACGGCATGTGCTACATCCGCGGCAACGCGATGGACTATGACAACTGGGCCAGCATGCCGGGCCTGGAAGACTGGACCTACCTGGACTGCCTGCCATACTTCCGCAAGGCCGAAACCCGAGACATCGGCCCGAATGACTACCACGGTGGCGACGGCCCGCTGCGGGTGACCACGCCGAAGGCTGGCAACAACGAGCTGTTCGCAGCGATGGTCGAAGCCGGCGTGCAGGCCGGTTACCCGCGCACCGACGACCTCAATGGCTACCAGCAGGAAGGCTTCGGCCCCATGGACCGCACGGTGACCCCGAAGGGCCGTCGCTCCAGCACCGCCCGGGGCTACCTGGACCTGGCCAAGCCGCGCCCGAACCTGACCATCGTCACCCACGCGCTGACCGACCGCATCCTGTTCTCGGGCAAGCGCGCGGTGGGGGTGCAGTGGCTGCACAACGAGCAGCCGCAGCGGGCCACGGCACGTCGCGAAGTGCTCCTGTGCGGCGGCGCCATCGCCTCGCCGCAGATCCTGCAGCGCTCCGGCGTCGGCCCTGCCGACCTGCTGCGCAGCCTGGACATCGACCTGGTGCATCACTTGCCAGGCGTCGGTGCCAACCTGCAGGACCACCTCGAGATGTACCTGCAGTACGAGTGCAAGAAGCCGGTGTCGCTGGCGCCGGCGCTGAAGCTGTACAACCAGCCGGCGATCGGTGCCGAGTGGCTGTTCCTGGGCACCGGCATCGGCGCCAGCAACCAGTTCGAGGCCGGCGGCTTCATCCGCAGCGACGCCGAGTTCGACTGGCCGAACCTGCAGTACCACTTCCTGCCGGTGGCGATCAATTACAACGGCTCCAATCCGATCAAGGCGCACAGCTTCCAGATGCATGTCGGTTCGATGCGCTCGCCCAGCCGTGGCCGCATCCACGTGCGCTCGAAGGACCCGCGCGAACATCCGAGCATCCTGTTCAACTACATGTCGCATGAGCAGGACTGGCGCGAGTTCCGCGCGGCGATCCGCATCACCCGCGAGATCTTCGCGCAGCCGGCGCTGGCGCCGTACAGCGGGCGCGAGATTTCGCCTGGCAGCGCGCTGCAGACCGATGCGCAGATCGACGCGTTCGTGCGCGAGCATGCCGAGACCGCCTACCACCCGTCGTGCTCGAACAAGATGGGCCACGCCGATGATCCGATGGCGGTGGTTGATGGCCAGGGCCGCGTGCATGGCCTGGAAGGCCTGCGCATCGTCGATGCCTCGATCATGCCGCAGGTGGTGACCGGCAACCTCAACGCACCGACCATCATGATGGCCGAGAAGCTGGCCGACGTGATCCGCGGCCGCACCCCGCTGGCACGCAGCACCGCGCCGTACTACAAGGCCAACGGCGCACCGGCGCGCAACAAGGGCTGACGCATGCGGCCCCTACGGGCCATGGTCGTGCCGGCCGCTGGCCGGCATTGCCGGACATGCCGATTGCGCAGATGCCGGCCAGCAGCCGGCACTACCGAGCAAAGAGGCCCTTCGGGGCCTCTTCGCGTTTTCCCTACGGCGGGGTATGCTGCAATGACCGGCCATTGTCGATACGCTCAGGGCCGGAACCTAATACATCACGATTCCTGGAGGGGGAATATGAGTCTGGATCGTCCCTGGCTGCAGAGCTATCCGAAAGGCGTTCCCGCCGAAATCGACGTCAACGAGTTCCATTCGGTCGCCTCGGTCTTCGACGCTTCCGTCGCGAAATTCCGCGACCGTCCCGCCTACTCCAGTTTCGGCAAGGTCATCACCTATGGTGAGACCGATGCGCTGGTCACCCGGTTCGCGGCCTATCTGCTGGGCGAGCTCAAGCTCAAGAAGGGTGACCGCGTCGCCCTGATGATGCCCAACTGCCTGCAGTACCCGGTAGCCACCTTCGGCGTGCTGCGCGCCGGCCTTACCGTGGTCAACGTCAACCCGCTGTACACCGCGCGCGAACTCAAGCACCAGCTGATCGATGCCGGTGTCAGCGCACTGGTGGTGGTCGACAACTTCGGCGACACCGTGCAGCAGGTCATCGCCGAGACGCCGGTCAAGCACGTGATCACCACCGGCCTGGGCGACCTGCTCGGTGCCAAGGGCGCGATCGTCAACTTCGTGCTGAAGTACGTCAAGAAGATGGTGCCCAACTACCACATCAAGGGCGCCGTCCGCTTCAAGCAGGCACTCAAGCTGGGCAGCCGCCACACGCTGCCGCCGGTCGAGATCGATCACGATGACATTGCCTTCCTGCAGTACACCGGCGGCACCACCGGTGTGGCCAAGGGCGCGATGCTGACCAACCGCAATCTGATCGCCAACATGCAGCAGGCGTCGGCATGGCTGTCCACCTCGGGCATCGAGCCGGGCAAGGAGGTCATCATCACCGCGCTGCCGCTGTACCACATCTTCGCGCTGACCGCGAACGGGCTGGTCTTCATGAAGTTCGGTGGCTGCAACCACCTGATCACCAACCCGCGTGACATGAAGGGCTTCGTCAAGGAGCTGAAGGGCACCCGCTTCACCGCCATCACCGGCGTCAACACGCTGTTCAACGGCCTGCTCAACACCCCCGGCTTCGACGAGATCGACTTCTCTTCGGTCAAGTTCACCCTCGGCGGCGGCATGGCGGTGCAGCGCGCGGTGGCCGAGCGCTGGAAGAAGACCACCGGCGTGACCCTGGTCGAGGCCTACGGTCTCACTGAGACCTCGCCGGCGGCCTGCATCAACCCGCTCACCCTGCCCGAGTACAACGGCTCCATCGGCCTGCCGATCCCGTCCACCGATGCCTGCATCAAGGACGACAACGGCAACATCCTGCCGCTGGGCGACGTCGGCGAGCTGTGCATCAAGGGCCCGCAGGTGATGAAGGGCTACTGGCAGCGCCCGGAAGAGACCGCCACTGCCATCGATGCCGACGGCTGGCTGCACACCGGCGACATGGCCAGGATGGACGAACAGGGCTTCTTCTACATCGTCGACCGCAAGAAGGACATGATCCTGGTGTCCGGCTTCAACGTGTACCCGAACGAAGTCGAGGACGTCATCGCGATGATGCCGGGCGTGCTGGAAGTGGCCGCGGTCGGTGTCCCGGACGAGAAGTCCGGCGAAGTGGTCAAGGTCGTGATCGTGAAGAAGGACCCGAACCTGACCGCGGAAATGGTCAAGGAACACGCACGGGCAAACCTGACCGGTTACAAGCACCCTAGAATCGTAGAATTCCGAAAAGAGCTGCCGAAGACCAACGTCGGCAAGATTCTCCGTCGCGAGCTGCGTGATACGCCCGCCCCGTAAGGGTTTCGGGACAACCTCAATCTGCAGGGGCCCCGCCGGCAACGGCGGGGCCTTTTTGTTGCCGGAACATGGCCGGCAGAACGCTTGCGGGCGGTTCACGACGGGTGCATAGAATCAATCGCCGCCGCACGTTCAGCTCGCCCCCTCACCCTTCTCCGTCCGCACAGCGGTTGGCCGGACGGTCACACGGAGAACTTCCATGTCCGCAGTACGCCCCATCATCAGCCGCCCGTCCCAGCACCCGACCCTGCGCATCACCGAAGAAGCCGCGCGGGATGTCTACTGGATCCACATGCATGCCAATCTGGCCAACCAGCCGGGCCGGCCCTGCTTCGCTTCGCGCCTGGTCGACGACATCGTCGACTACCAGCGCGAACTGGGTGATCGCCTCAGCGCCTCGCACACGCTGTCACCTCATGTCGTTCTGGCCTCGGACAGCGACGTGTTCAACCTGGGTGGCGACCTTGAACTGTTCTGCCGCCTGATCCGTGAGGGCGATCGCGCCCGCCTGCTCGACTACGCCCAGCGCTGCGTGCGCGGCGTGCACGCTTTCCATGCCGGTCTCGGCGTCCGCGCCCACAGCATCGCGCTGGTCCAGGGCAACGCGCTCGGCGGCGGCTTCGAAGCGGCACTGAGCTGCCATACCATCGTCGCCGAGGAAGGCGTGCTGATGGGCCTGCCCGAAGTGCTGTTCGATCTGTTCCCGGGCATGGGCGCCTACTCCTTCCTTTGCCAGCGGATCAGCCCTCGCCAGGCCGAGAAGCTCATGCTGGAAGGCAATCTGTACACCGCCCGCCAGCTGAAGGAGATGGGCCTGGTCGACATCGTGGTGCCGGCCGGCGAAGGCGTGGCCGCAGTCGAGCAGGTGATCAAGGACAGCAAGCGGATTCCGCATGCGCGGGCCGCGATGCGCGAGGTCAATGAGATTGCCACCATGGTGCCGCTGCACGAAATGATGCGGATCACCGAGATCTGGGTCGACACCGCCATGCAGCTCGGCGAGAAGTCTCTGCGCACCATGGACCGGCTGGTACGGGCGCAGGCCCGGCGCAATGGCGACCCGGCCTGACAGGCTGGCGGTTCAGGACGGGCTGCGCTCACTGTCATCGCGGTGCGGCGCGCCCGCGCTGCGCGCCGCCAGCGCGTTCCTGCCGTTGCGCAGCGCGGACGCCAGGCTGGCGAGGCGGGTGATCCACTCGCCCTTCAGTTGCCAGTCCGCCATGCGCATGATCTCGCCACTGGAGGCGGCAACCTGGACCAGGCCCAGGTTGCTCGCCACGCCCCGCAAGGCGTGGGCGTGCTCGCGAAAATCTTCCCAGGCCTGGCGCTCACCGCAGGCCTGCAGCTGGCCCATGCTCGCGTCCACGTCCACCAGACACTGGTCGATGAACTTGCGTTCGAAGCCATCGCCCATGCCGAGCGAGGCGAGCTCATCCAGCACCGCGGTGTCGAGCACGCCATCACCGACCGGCAGCGCAGGCACCGACTGGATGCCTGCCTCCGGGCGGGTGTTGGCCGCCACATCGGCCAGCACCTCCAGCAGGCGCGTGGCCACCACCGGCTTGGCGAGGAAGGCGCGCGCGCCGGCCTGTTCACAACGCAGGATCGATTCGGGGGTGACATCGGCGCTGAGCACCATCACCGGAACATAGGGCATGCCGCTGGCCTGCATCACCCGCAGCTGCTTGAGCAGGTCCAGCCCGCTCATGCCGGGCATGTGCAGGTCGACGATCGCCGCGTCATAGCTGGCCTGCTCCAGCGCATCCAGCACTTCAGCGCCACCGTTGACGCAGGTGACCTTATGCCCGGCCTTCTCCAGCAGGCGCTGCAGCACCATGCGGTTGGCTTCGTGGTCGTCAGCCACCAGCACCCGCAGGCTGCGCACGCGCGCGCGATGCCGCAGGAACGGATTGGAGAAGGCGATGACGTTGCCTGCTTCGGTCACTTCGGACGGCGCCGCCGGTGCCTCGGAAGCGATGGCGACATCCAGCGTGATCTCGACCCAGAATACGCTGCCACGCGGACTGTTCGGCGCGTAACCGACCTGCCCGCCCATCGACTCGACCAGGCCCTTGGCAATGGCCGTGCCCAGCCCGGTGCCTTCGTGGCGACGGGCAAGGCCGACATCGCCCTGCTCGAACGCATTGAACAGGCGTCCGCGCAGCGCCACCGGCACACCGATGCCACTGTCGACGATCTCGAAGCGCAGCCGCACCCGCTCACTGCCCCGCGCATCGTGGCTGGATACGCGCAGATGCACGTAGCCACTGTCGGTGAACTTGACCGCGTTGCCCATCAGGTTGAGCAGGATCTGCTGCAGGTGGCCGGCGTCACCCAGCAGGCGCGGTGGCACGTTGTCGTCCACCTGCACGCGGTAGTCCAGCGCCTTGGAACGGGTCTGCGGGGTGAGGATCAGGTTGATCGCCTGCAGTACGTCGGACAGCGCGAACTCATGCCACTCCACGCGCACCTTGCCGGCCTCGATGGCGGAGATGTCCAGCACTTCTTCCACCAGCGCCAGCAGGCTGCGCGTAGAGGCCTGGATGGTGTTCAGGCACTCGCGCTGCTCGTCGTCCAGGCGGGTGGTGGCCAGTACCTCGGTCATGCCCGCCAGGCCATTCAACGGTGTGCGGAACTCGTGGCTCATGTTTGCCAGGAAGCGGCTCTTGGCCTCGTTGGCCTGGCGCGCCTCGGCCACCGCACGGGTCAGGGCGTGCAGCAGCGAATCGAAGTACAGCGGAATCGCGCCCAGGCCCAGCAACAGGCCCCAGCCCAGATAATCGTGGCTGCGCCAGTATGGCGACAGCACCACCGTGCACAGGAACGCCAGGAAGCCCATGGCGGTGGCCACGCGCAGGTAAGTGCTGCCATAGCGCATGCCGTTTCCGATCGTCACCCACAGCATCACCGCGTACAGCGGCGCGGCCGGCTCACCCTGGATGGTCATGATCCAGGCCATGCAGGTGTAGTCGGTCAGCATGCCGATCACCCGCCGCACGTGCGAGATGCCCGGGTGCACCAGGATCGCCGCCAACAGCCCGGCGGAGATGGTCAGCTCGAAGGCCAGGATCAGCCAGGTCGCGGTCAGCGCCTCACCGCCTCCGCTGAGCGAGCGCCATCCGAGATAGCCGATGAACAGCGCGGTGATGACGATGCGGATCAGATTCTGCGCGTGCTCGCTGTCCTCGCGCCCGGACAGGCGCTGCCGGAAACGGGCCAGCAGCGAGCGGGCGTCGGCGGCAGGGGTGGTATCCATGGTCGGATGTCGCATCCTTCGGCGCAGCAGGGAGGAACAGCACAACGGTACCGCCAGAAGCCCCAGCCACAGGGAAAGGGCCAGGCCGGGATTGGCCCGCCAGTACGGAGTCAGCAGTACGGTGGCACCGAAACTGGCCATCGCCAGCACGATGGCGGCAGCCAGGTAGTGCGCGCCGAAGCGCAGCCCGTTGCCGACCGTCACCCACATCACCACCGCATAGACCCAGGCCAGTGGCTCACCCATCTGGACCATGCCCACCGCGATCAGGCCGTAGTCGGCCAGCATCCCGACCACCCGTCGCGGGTCCGAACGCTGCGGCTTCCACAGCAGCCAGCCGAACAGCAGCAGCGACATGCCCAGCCCGGTCAGCACCGTCACCAGTGCGCCCTGGTACTGCTCCAGCCGATGCAGGCGCGCGCCCGATAACAGTACATAGCCCAGGATCAGCGAGATCAGCACCACCCGCACGATCGCCTGCCCATGTTCCGAATCCGGACGCTGCGCCAGCCGGCGCTTCGCGCGTGCGAACAGGTCCTGCATGTCACCCACCCGGTCGCGTCGATGCCGTCGAGTGCTGGGCGCAGATGTCCATCAACTGCTGGTGACCCCGCATCAGCGCATCCACGCAGCGCGGGTCGAACAGTCGTCCACGCTGGGCGTAGAGATAGGCCAGCGTGGCGTCCATGGTCCATGCTTCCTTGTACGGACGGGGCGAAATCAGCGCATCGAAGACATCGGCAACGGCCACGATGCGGGCCTCCAGCGGAATCGCCTCACCGACCAGGCCGTCGGGGTAGCCGCTACCGTCATAACGCTCGTGATGGCGCAGTGCAATCAGCGCGCCGACCTGGATGAAACGGTTCTGGCTGCCGCTCAGCAGCTCATGGCCGATGCGCGGGTGCCGGCGCATGATCGCCAGCTCCTCGTCGTTGAGCTTGCCCTGCTTGAGCAGGACGGCGTCGGGAATGGCGATCTTGCCCATGTCATGCAGCGGTGCCGCCATCTCGATCAGCTTGACGTCCTCTTCGGGCAGGCCCAACTGCTCGGCGATCAGCCCGGCCACGCGCGCCATGCGCTCCAGGTACGCACTGGTGCCGGCATCACGGAACTCGATCGCACGGGCCAGCCGTGACAGCGTCTCGCGCTCGCGTTCCTCGACCTCGTGCATGCTCGCCAGCAGGCGCTGTTCAAGCGACAGCGCGCGCTGCTTGACGTTCTCGGTCTGCTGGCGCAGCTGCAACAGGTTGTAGCAGCGCGCACGCAGTTCGCGCGGGCGGATCGGCTTGACCAGGAAATCGATGACCCCCGCTTCGAGCGCGGCCTGCCGGATCGGCTCGTCGCCAACCACGGTGATCAGGATCACCGGAATGTCGCGGTGCTTGGGCAGCCGACGGAAACGGCGGGCGAACTCGAGCCCGTCCATCTCCGGCATGCGGTAATCGAGCAGCAGCAGATCGACCGGATGCGCTTCGCACCAGGCCAATGCGGTCAGCGGATCACCGAAGTCATACACGCTCAGTTCGGGCGCGATGTCCTCGATGACGTGACGCAGCATCGTCCGCGCGGACGTCTGGTCGTCAACAATGACGATATTCAACGCGTACTCTGCCTGGTTTCTCGACCATGCTGGATCATCAGCAGGCGAGGATACCCTGCCGCTGCGAACGCTCGCACCCTGCATCGGCCTGACTCCCGTGTCATGCGTCCCGGTTCATGATCGTCATCACATTGTGAAGCGGACTCTCCACAATGCGCCATCCCCCTGGCGCCGATCAAGCCATAACAGGCGTCAAGGTAGTGCATTAACGATACGCCGAGTGCGGGACGCGTCAATCGCGCCGTCTCGTTTCGGGACGGCGCGCACAATCAGGAGTCAGAAAAGCGACTTACTGCTCTGGACGCATGTACGGGAACAGCAGCACGTCGCGGATCGAGCTGCTGCCGGTCAGCAGCATCACCAGGCGATCGACGCCGATGCCCAGGCCGCCAGTCGGTGCCATGCCGTACTCCAGCGCACGGATGTAGTCGGCGTCGTAGTGCATGGCCTCGTCGTCGCCACCTTCCTTCGCCGCGACCTGGGCCTGGAAACGCTGGGCCTGATCTTCGGGGTCGTTCAACTCGGAGAAGCCGTTGGCCAGCTCCTTGCCGTTGACGAACAGCTCGAAGCGATCGGTGTAGCCCGGGTCGTTGTCGTTGGCGCGGGCCAGCGGCGAGACCTCGACCGGATGGTCGGTGATGAAGGTCGGCTGGATCAGGGTGTGCTCGACTGTGGCCTCGAAGATCTCCAGCAGCAGCTTGCCCCAGCCATAAGACGGCTTGACGCGGATCTTCAAGCGCTCGCAATGACGCAACAGCGCATCGCGGTCGGTGCAGTCCGCCGCAGAGATCTCCGGATTGTGGTGGCGCACCGCCTCGTCCATGCGCCAGCGGCGGAACGCCGGGCCCAAGTCGATCTTCGCGCCGTCCCACTCCACTTCGGTGCCACCGTTCACGGCCTGGGCCACGTCACGGATCACGCCTTCGGTCAGGTCCATGATCTCGTTGTACGTGGCATAGGCCTCGTACAGCTCCATCATGGTGAATTCCGGGTTGTGGCGGGTGCTGACGCCTTCGTTGCGGAAGTTGCGATTGATCTCGTACACGCGCTCCAGGCCACCCACGGTCAGGCGCTTGAGGTACAGCTCCGGCGCCACGCGCAGGTACAGGTCCAGGTCCAGCGCGTTGTGGTGGGTGGTGAACGGCTTGGCCGCCGCGCCGCCAGGGATGTAATGCATCATCGGCGTCTCGACTTCCAGGAAGTCGCGGTTGTCCAGCCACGCGCGCATGGCGCGGATGATCTTCGAGCGCTTGATGAAGACCGCGCGCGATTCCGGGGTCACGATCAGATCGACGTAACGCTGGCGGTAGCGCTGCTCGACGTCGGCCAGGCCGTGCCACTTGTCCGGCAGCGGGCGCAGCGACTTGGTCAGCAGGCGGATCGACTCGGCCTTGACCGACAGCTCGCCGGTCTTGGTGCGGGTCAGGCCACCTTCGACGGCGATGATGTCGCCCACGTCCCAGCCCTTGAAGGCGGTGTAGGCATCACCCAGCGCGGCCCCCTGCAGGAAAAGCTGGATGCGCCCGGACTCGTCCTGGATCTGCGCGAAGCTGGCCTTGCCCATGATGCGCTTGGCCATCAGGCGGCCGGCCATCTTCACCTTGCGGCCGTTGCCTTCCAGCGCCTCGGCGGTCCAGGTCTCGGCATCGGCGAATTCGTCCTGCAGGCGACCGGCGAAGTCCTCGCGACGGAAGTCGTTCGGATACGCGATGCCCTGCCCACGCAGCGCTTTGAGTTTCTCACGGCGCTCGGCGATCAACTTGTTTTCGTCGACGGGGGGGGTATCGGTAGCTTCGCTCATGGATCTGCGGGAATCGTGTAGTGAGGGGGGATGCTGCGCCCGGCACAGCCGGCTCCACAGCATACCAAAACCGCCCTGCCCGGGCCTCGCCGGACCCGGTAGCGCCGGGCCATGCCCGGCGGTCAGGGGGCAGCAATCCGCCGGGCGTGGCCCGGCGCTACCTCAGGCATTCCCGGGGAACGCCTGCCGCAGTTCGTCCACCAGCACGCGCTGGTTCTCCGAATAGTCGATCGGCACCGACACCAGGTGCACCCCGCCCGCGTTGAACGCCGCCTCCAGGGTCGGGATGAGCTGATCGATGGCGGTCACTTCATGGCCCTTGCAGCCATAGGCTTCAGCGTACTTGACGAAATCCGGATTGCCGAAGGTCATGCCGTAGTCGGTGAAGCCATCCACCGCCTGCTTCCAGCGGATCATCCCGTAGGCACCGTCGTTGAGAATCAGCACCACCAGGTTCAGGCCGAGCCGGCGCGCGGTCTCCAGCTCCTGGCTGTTCATCATGAAGCCGCCATCGCCGCAGACCGCCAGCACCCGCCGCTCGGGATAGAGGATCGAGGCCATGATCGCCGACGGCAGGCCTGCGCCCATCGTCGCCAGCGCGTTGTCCAGCAGCAGCGTGTTCGCGACCTGGGTGCGGTAATTGCGCGCAAACCAGATCTTGTACATGCCGTTGTCCAGCGCCACGATGCCGTCCGCCGGCATCACCTGGCGCACGTCATGCACCAGCCGCTGCGGGGTGAACCCGGCCTCCTCGGCGCGGTCGGCAAGGTGCTCCAGGATGGTCGCGCGCAGCGGCAGCAGCGCATCGGCGTTCGGCACCGCGCCTTCGATGCGATCGGCCAGCTGGGTCAGCGAACGGCCGATGTCGCCAATCACTTCCACCTGCGGGAAGTACACCTGTTCCACCGCCGCCTGCGAGTAGCCGATATGGATCACGGTCGGGCCACCCGCGCGCATCACGAACGGCGGCTTCTCGGTCACTTCGTGGCCGATGGTCACGATCACGTCGGCCTGGTCGATGGCCATGTGCACGTAATCACGCTCGGTCAGCGCCGCGGTGCCCATGTACAGGCCCGAACCACCCGCCACCGCGCCCTTGCCCATCTGCGTGGTGAAGAACGGAATGCCGGCACGCAATACGAACGCGGACAGCGCCTCGCTGGACTGCGGCCGCGAGGCGGCCGATGCGATCATCAGCAAGGGCCGCTTGGCTGCGCGGATGATCTCCGCCGCGCGATCCAGTGCCTCCGGACTGGCAATCGGCCGGTCCACCGCGTGCGGCGGAATCAGCGCCACGCCCTCGGCTTCATCAGCGGCGATATCCTCGGGCAGCTCCAGCAGCACCGGGCCTGGACGCTCTTCCTGGGCCACCCGGAACGCCTCGCGGACGATGGTCGGGATGGTGCGTGCCGAGACGATCTGCCGCGCCTGCTTGGTCAGTGGCTTCATCGTGCTGACGATGTCGACGATCTGGAAGCGCGCCTGCTTGCTGGCGACGATGCCCTTCTGGCCGGTGATCATGATGACCGGCCAGGCGCCGAGCAGCGCGTAGGCGGCGCCGGTGGTGAAATTGAGCGCGCCCGGGCCGAGCGTGGCCAGGCACACGCCCGGCTTGCCGGTCAGGCGCCCGTAGGTGGCGGCCATGAACACCGCCGCCTGTTCGTGGCGGGTGATCACCAGCTCGATGCTGGAATGGCGGAGCGACTCGACGACGTCGAGGTTCTCTTCGCCGGGAATGCCGAAAATACGCTCGACGCCTTCGTTCTCAAGTGCGGCGACGAGCAGGTCTGAACCCTTGGACATGGGAATGCCGTCCTTTTCGCTGGACTGATAGTGGATCGTTGCAGGAAGGGTGGAAGCCGCGCGTCAACGCTTGTCGAACCAGACCGTCTGCGCGTTGACGAACTCGCGGATGCCGAAGTGCGAGAGCTCCCGGCCGAAGCCACTCTTCTTCACCCCACCGATCGGCACGCGCGGGTCAGAGGCCGAGAAGCCGTTGACGAATACGCCGCCGGTCTGCATACGGCGCGCCAGCTGCATCGCGCGGGCACGATCGCCAGTCCACAGGTTGCCGCTGAGGCCGAATTCACTCTGGTTGGCCAATTCCACCGCGTGATCGGCATCGCGCGCGCGGCTGATCGAGGCGACCGGGCCAAAGGTTTCGGTGTCGAAGGCCTGCATGCCCGGCTCCACCCCGGCCAGCACGGTGGGCGCATAGAACGCGCCCGGACGATCCAGCTGGTGCCCGCCGACCAACAGCTGCGCACCAGCGTCGACCGACGCACGCACCTGCGCATCGAGCTGTTCAAGCAGGTCCTGGCGCGCTATCGGGCCGACGCGGTTGCCGGGGTCGCGGCCGTCACCGATGGTCAGCGCCTGCACCTTCTGGCAGAACTGCGCCACGAACCGGTCGTAGACCGCATCTTCGACGATGATGCGCTTGCCGGCGATGCAGACCTGCCCGGTGTTCTGGAAGCGCGAGGCCACCGCCGCATCTACCGCGGCATCGAGGTCGGCATCGGCCAGCACGATGAACGGATCGGAACCGCCCAGCTCCAGCACCACCTTCTTCAGCGCCTGCCCGGCCTGGGCAGCGATGCTGCGCCCGGCGGCAACGCTGCCGGTCAGGGTTACCGCCGCGATGCGGTCATCGGCGATCGCGCGGCTGGTGCCCTCGCGGCTGATGTTGGCGGCGATGAACGTGCCTTCCGGCAAGCCAGCGTCACGCCAGGCGGCATCGAGCAGCTGCGCGGTACCGACGATGTTCTCGGCCGGCTTCAGCAGAAAGCCGTTGCCGCCCATCAGAATCGGCACCGCCGCGCGCATCACCTGCCAATACGGGAAGTTCCACGGCATGATGCCCAGCACTACGCCCAGCGGCAGGTAAGAGACGTAGGCCTTGTCGTCCGGCACCAGGGTCGGTTCGTCGCGCAGGAATTGCGCGCCATGGTCGGCGTACCAGTCGCACAGCACGGCGCACTTCTCGATCTCGGCCAGCGATTCGGCCTGCACCTTGCCCATTTCAGCGGTGGCCAGCGCGGCCAGCGTCTCGCGGTCGCGGCGCAGTACGGCGGCCATTGCGCGCAGTACCTCGGCCCGCTCTTCGAGGCTGCGGGCGCTCCAGGCGGCGAAGCCAACCTGGCCGCGATCGAGGATGGCGTCCAGTTCAGCATCGCTGGCGAAGGGATGGCTGGCGATCTGCTGGCCGGTGGCCGGATCGCGGGAAATGGCGGTACTGGGGGCAGCGGACATGCAGGTCTCCTGGTGTCTCGACAACGGGCGGTGGCCCGTCTCCTGCACAGGAATGTGGACCCGATTGGCGGAGGCAACAAGGCGTCTGCTTATCCTGTGACCTGCACTTACCTGCCTGAATGGGGTTATAGGCAGGGCGGCGCCCTGCACCCGCAGAGGCTTCAAGCCAAGGCAAGGGCAACGGCAGAAGCTGGCCATCCGTGGGATGGCGAGGTGGGTATGGAAAACGGATCTGACCCCGAAATTTCTTTCGATATCTGACAGATGTGTCGACCAAGGTCGACACCTACCGACAGCCGCGGAGATCTGTTGAAGGTGGGGCGGTGTCGGAGTGCGGGGTGTCAGCCGCATGGATGCGGCTGCCAAGCCTACACGGACGTACTTGCGGCGCCCCCGCGCTCCGACACCGCCCCGCCAAACCACGGAATCCAGCTCTGGCTCTGGCTCTGACCGTTGCGTTGAGCAGGTGCAGGGCTGCAGGCCCTGCCGTAAACCCCTACGTTCGCGGCAGGTAAGTAACCAAGGAAAGATCGTGCCGGCTCTCCGGCACCAGCGCCACATACTGCAGGTCCAGCAAGCCGCGGGTGGGATGGTTCAGTTTCTTGGCACCTTCATCGAAACGCCGCACATCGTGCTCCGGCCACCACTGGCGGAACACCTCGCTGTGCGCGGCGATGTCCTCGACCAACGCCAGGAACGGTGCCTTGTCCGGCGCCTGTGCCATCGCCGCGCGGAAGCCGGCGAGCAGACCGCGGGTCATTTCTTCCCAGTTGAGGATCAGCGTGCGGTACGGCGGGTACAGGAACATCAGCCGCAGCGTATTGCGCTCGTGTGGCGCCAGCTGACTGTAGTCGACGAACAGCTCGGCGATGGCCGGGTTCCAGGCCAGGATGTCGAAACGGGTATTGCGCACGTACGCCGGGATCGGCTGCATCGCCTCCACCAGCTGGCGCAGGCCGTCGGTGACGCTCTCGTCCGGCGATTCCAGTGGCACGCCGTAGCCGGACAGCGCGAAGGCATAGGCGCGCTCGTCATCGCTCATGCGCAGCACCTGCGCCAGGCGCTCGAGCACCTCGGGCGAGGCACGGACTTCACGGCCCTGCTCGATCCAGGTGTACCAGCTGACGCTCACGCCGATGGCCAGCGCCACTTCCTCGCGCTTCAGGCCCGGGGTACGCCGGCGCCCGGCCGGCAGGCCGAGCGTGGCGGGGTCGACACGGGCGCGGCAGGCCTTGAGGAAGCCGCCCAGTTCCTTGCGTTCACTTTCGCTGCGCATCATCACTACCGCCGTGCCCGTTGTAGCGTCGAGCCATGCTCGACGCATCTGCTACCCCGCGAAAAGCAGCTGAGCATGGCTATGCCGGTCGTCCTGACCGGCACCCTGCGGGCCGTCGCGAGCGACGTTGGCAGCGGCTCTTGCCGCTGCCTCCAGCTCTACAAATAACGCCCCCCCCGGCGCTGCGCACGAGGGTGACGATCTCCGCGCAGGCGCGCCGATCAGGCATCAAGACGCTTGGAGCCGACCGCCAGGCCGGCCTTCAGGCTGGCCTCGACGAACTCGTCCAGGTCACCGTCGAGCACCTTCTGCGTATCGGAACGCTCGACGCCGGTGCGCAGGTCCTTGATACGGCTCTGGTCGAGCACGTAGTTCCGGATCTGGCTGCCCCAGCCGATGTCGGACTTGGTGGCTTCCACCGCATCCTTCTCGGCGTTGCGCTTCTGGATTTCCAGCTCGTACAGCTTGGCAGCCAGCATCTTCATCGCGTTGTCGCGGTTCTGGTGCTGGCTGCGGCCGGTCTGGCAGGCGACAACGATGTTGGTCGGGATGTGGGTGATACGCACCGCCGACTCGGTCTTGTTGACGTGCTGGCCACCGGCACCGGACGAACGGTACACGTCGGTGCGCAGGTCGGCCGGGTTGATGGTGATGTCGATGTTGTCATCGATTTCCGGCGACACGAACACCGAGGTGAAGCTGGTGTGGCGGCGATTGTCCGAATCGAACGGGGACTTGCGCACCAGGCGGTGCACACCGGTTTCGGTCTTCAGCCAGCCGTAGGCGTAATCGCCTTCCACGCGCAGCGTGGCCGACTTGATGCCGGCAACATCGCCACCGGACACTTCCATCAGCTCGGTCTTCCAGCCGCGCGATTCACACCAGCGCAGGTACATGCGCAGCAGGATCTCGGCCCAGTCCTGGGCCTCGGTGCCACCGGCACCGGCCTGGATGTCGACGAACGCGGCCGCATTGTCCATCTCGCCGGAGAACATGCGCTGGAACTCCAGCTTCTCGACGTGCGCCTGGTGCTTGTCCAGGTCGGCGACCACCGCCAGCGCGGTATCTTCGTCCTGTTCGGACTCGGCCAGTTCCAGCAGCTCGGTCGCGTCGGTCAGGCCGTCCAGCACCGAGGCGATGCCGCCCACGGTCTTTTCCAGGCTGGAGCGTTCGCGGCCCAGGTTCTGCGCGTACTCGGCGTTGTTCCAGACGTCGGGGCTCTCCAGCTCCCGCGTTACTTCCTCAAGACGCTCTTTCTTGGCGTCGTAGTCAAAGATACCCCCGAAGCGACAGCACGCGATCAGTCAGATCGGTGATGCGCTGGCGGACAGGATTCAGTTCGATCATGTCGGCGGTTGTGCATTCAAAAGATGACTGGGAATGATACCGCAGCCGCCCCATCCCCGGCGAGGCGGGCCGGGGGCCCCCGTCGGTGGCGGGACATCCACGCTGGACACAGGCCCGCGCGCAGCCGGTAGACTTCCCGGCCGCCGCGCGAACAGGGGCACGCGGCGGTTCATTCCCATCCAAGGAGCACCAATTCAATGACGATCCTGCGTTCCACCCTGTGCCTGGCTGCCTGCCTGCTGGCCGCCAACGCCTCGGCCATCGACCTGAAGGGCCTGACCAGCACCGGCCTGAAGGCCGGCAAGGCGCTGACCCTGTCCGACGCCGAAGTCTCGGCCGCCGCCGACCAGGCCTGCGCCTACATGGACAAGGACAACCAGGTGGTGACCGGCAACGACCCCTACGCCCAGCGCCTGGCCAAGATCACCCAGGGCCTGTCCAACGAGGACGGCCTGAACCTGAACTTCAAGGTCTACCGTACCGCCGACGTCAATGCCTGGGCGATGGCCAACGGCTGCGTGCGCGTCTACACCGGCCTGATGGACATGGCCAGCGATGACGAAGTGCGTGGCGTGATCGGCCACGAAATCGGCCACGTGAAGCTCGGCCACAGCAAGACCAAGATGCGTACCGCCCTGCTCGCCTCGGCTGGCCGTGAAGGCCTGGCGGCCTCGGGCAACGGCAACCTGACCCAGCTCAGCCAGGGCCAGCTCGGCGAGCTGGCCGAAGGCTTCATCAACGCGCAGTTCTCGCAGAAGGAAGAGAGCGCGGCCGATGAGTACGGCTACCAGTTCATGAAGCGCCACAGCTACGACCCGGCCGCCCTGGCCAGCATGTTCCGCAAGCTGTCCAGCGACGGTGGCCTGATGTCCTCGCACCCGGGCTCGGAGGCCCGTGCCGCGCGCATCGACGCGATGATCAAGAAGGACAAGAAGTAAGCCCTGCGCGGGCGGGCCGACCGGTCCGCCCGCTCAGCTCCCCGCCAGGGCCTGGCGCAGCAGCGGCAGCTGTCGCCTACTGCACGGCACTTTGACGCCATCAGCCATGTGGAGCAGCGCTTCGCCCCCATCCAGCGGCTCGATCGAGCGCAACTGGCCACGATGGATCAGCCAGCTGCGGTGCGGGCGCAGGAACACGCCCGGGTCCAGCCGCTGCTCCAGCACCGCCATGGTGATCCGCAGCGGGTAGTCGTGGCCGCGCACCCGCAGGTTCACGTAATTGCCTGCGGCCTGGGCATATTCCACATCCCCGGTGGCGACCAGGAACTCCTTGCCCAGCTTTCGCACCAGGAAGTGCTGCGGGCGTTCGACCGGTTCCACCGGCGGCCCTTCGTCGGGCGGCGCCAGCAGGTGGGCCTCGCCCTGCCGCTGGCGGCCGAACCAGGCCACCGCGTGCACCGCGATCACCAGCAGGCTGTAGGTCTGAGCATCCTTGAAGAACTCGTAGAACCACTGCGCTGGCCAGTCGCCGTAGGTGTAGTGCTGGCCGATCATCGCAAAAGCCAGCTTGCGCAGCAGCACCATCGCACTGACGTGCAGCAGCCACCAGGCAATGGCCCCCAGCAGATAGAAACCGATCCGGCGCCGCCAGGTGTCAGCATGAAGCGGCCAGCGCCGCGCTGCCGCATGCAGCAGCGCCAGCAGGCCCAGGCTGGCCAGCGCACTGCTGAACTCCTCGATCGAGGTTGCCGTTACCGGAAAGGGCTGCCCGTCACGCAACGCCCGCATCCACTGCGCCAGCACGTTGCCCGCCGCGGTGCCCAGGAACAGCAGCGACCAGAACGCGGCGGCAAGCCGCGGCCGCCGCGGCCGCGCTGAAACAGAGGCGGTCGATGCCGCCGGATCTCCATTTTCCATGCCGCCATTGTTGCCCATCCGGGCGCGCGCGCATCCGCCATTGGTCCCAGCCGCCCCACCACTGGGCCCTCCGCGCCCACCATTGCGCCCCATCCACTGGCGGCCAGCCGTTGGCGGGCGGAGGGTGCAGCTTCCTCCTGAAGGCCGCCTTCCATGCACCGTCGCCATGACCTGGACACCCTGCGCGTCGCCGCCTTCGGGCTGCTGATCCTCTACCACGTCGCCATGGCCTACGTGGCCGGCTGGGATTTCCACATCAAGAGCGCCTACACCGCCGAGTGGCTGCAATGGCCGATGATCGCGATGAACCGATGGCGCATGCCGCTTCTCTTCGCCATCAGCGGCATCGCGCTGGGCCTGTGCCTGCCCGACCAGGGGCGGTTGCGGCATACCCTGCGTCGTTGCTGGCGCCTGCAGCTGCCGCTGCTGTTCGGTATCGTCGCGATCGTGTCCCTGCAGGCCTACTGCGAGGCGGTGGACAAGGGCGACGCAGCGCCGGGGCTGGCCCGGTTCCTGTGGCGCTACTGGCAGTTCCGGCCCTGGCCTGGCGCGCACTTCAGTGGCGCCGCGTACGGCTTCACCTGGAATCACCTCTGGTACCTGGCCTACCTGCTGCCGTACACCCTCCTGGCCGTGGCGCTGGCCAGCCTGCTGCGGCCGCTGCGCGGGGCGCTGCCGCGCTGGCAGCTGGGTGACCACGTGCTGGGCAGCCTGCTGTTGATGCTGCCGGTGGCGTGGCTGGCCTGGGCGCTGCTGGTGTTGATGCCACGCTGGCCGCCCACCCACGCTTTGTTGGACGACGTCTATGTGCACGCCGAATCGCTGCCCCTGTTCCTCGGCGGCTTTCTTGCGGCACGCTGGCAGCGCGGCTGGGACCTGCTGGTGCGCGGGCGCCGCTTGACCCTGGGCCTGGCCCTGCTCAGCCTGTGCGTGGAACTGGGTATCCGTGCCCTGGCCCGCCTGCCGCACGTGGGCGAGCTTGATGCCTGGGTGTTGGCGCTGCCCTGGGGCCAGACCGAACGCATCGGCCGTGCGCTCTATACGTGGTGCATGCTGCTGGCCCTGTTCGGTTGGGCGCGGGTGCTGCTGTCCCGTCCATGGCCCGGTCTGGACTATTGCCGGGAGGCCGTTTTCAGCTGGTACATCCTGCACCAGACCGTGCTGATCGTGCTCCTGTACGCGTTGCGGCCGCTGCAGTTGGGTCCCTGGCTGGAGCCTGCGCTGCTTGTGGCCGGCACCGTCAGCGGTTGCCTGCTGATCCACGAACTGTTGATCCGCCGCGTACGCTGGCTGCGACCCCTGTTCGGCCTTCGCACTGATCCGCTATTGTCGGCACCTGCCCGCGCCGTGACCGCGCATTGAGGACAACGGATGTTCCAGACGCAATGGCACCTGTGGTTGCAGCAGACCTTCGACAGCGGCTGGATGCTGTCGCTGATGCAGTTCATCAGCCTGCTCGGTTACGAAATGGCCTATACCGCGCTGATCCTGCTGTGCGCGTTCGGTGCGCGCCTGCGTGCCGGGCTGTGCGTGATGCTGGCGGTGCTGCTGATGGCCTGCGCCACCCACGCGATCAAGCAGGGTGCCGCCCTTCCCCGCCCTTCGGACGTGGACGCACGCGTGCTGGATAAAGGGATACCGTCGCATCCGTTCGTGGTCGATGGCGGCGGCCATACGTTCTGGTCACTGCCCGACGCGCAGGCCACCGCGATGCTGCGCGCACAACCTGATGCCGATTACGGCTTCAACAGCGGCCATGTCGGTGTGGCCACTGCCGCCTGCGTTGGCCTGCTGCTGGCCTTCGGCATCCGCCGCCGCTGGCTGCGCTGGGCCCTGGTGCTGGGCTGGCCACTGCTGATGGCGCTGTCACGGATGTACCTGGGCCGGCATTTCCTTGCCGACGTGCTGGCCGGCTGGCTGATCGGCATCGGTGTAGCCGTGCTGGCCTGGCAGCTGATGCCGGGGCTGCGTGCGGCGCGGCGATGGCAGTTGCCGGTTCTGCTTGGCCTGGGCGCGCTGCTGGCCTGGGCGGCGGCAACCACGCGCTACGTTCCAGTAGGTGAGGCCGGGCGGCTGCTCGCACTGGGCCTGCTGGTGGCGTGGCTGCAGTGGCGCGGCTGGCCGGTCGATCCGCGGGGCGTTGTGCAGCGGGTAGCACGCGTGCTTGGCGTGGTGGTGATCTACCTGCTGGCGCGACCGGTCATTGATTGGCTGGCTGACAGCATCCCGCTGCCCGATGCACCGGCAACCGAACTGCTGTGGCAGACCGTCGGCACGCTGTTGGTCCTCGGTGGCGGCGTGGCGCTGGCGCGGTGGATTCCGCGCCAACGCCCGCCGATGCCAGACGGCCCCCGGTAGATCCACGCCATGCGTGGATAGGCCGTTCCGGACCGCACGATGGCCACGCATGGCGTTGCTCTACTTCACCTCGAACTCGCCCACCAACACGGTCTCGGCGCGGTCCTTCAACCGCAGCGTGACGCTCTGGTCCTTCTGCTTCGGCGTGCCCCAATGCGTGGTCAGGCGCAGCATCAGCGTGGTCGCACCGGTCACCAGCTGCTGGCGGCTGCCGAAGTAGTTCGCTTCCACCTTGTACGTGCCGGGCTTGGCGTTGCGCAGCGAGAACTGCTCGGGCCCATAGCCACCGGTGAAGTCCTGCGACATCTGCCCGCCCTGGTAGGTCAGGCGATTGCCGTAGTACGCGCGCTCGCCGTTCGGATCGGTCACCCACAGGTCCATGTCGCTGTTGTCGGCATCCCACGACAACACCACGCGCAGGTCCAATGGCATCGCCTGCAGCAGGCGCGGGTCGATGCTGCGGGTGTCGAGCCTGGGCGTGCTGCGTGCAACCAGATTGGTCAGCTCATCCAGCGCGATCAGCGCGATGCCATCGAAGCGGCTGTCCCACGGCCGCACCACCACCTGGTACAGCGGCGCCAGCGCCTGCTGCGGCTTCCCGGCGGCGGCCAGCGCCAAGCCGAGGTCACGGAAGCTCTGCGGCTCTTCCTGGCCCATTGCCAGCACCTGCTCGAACACCGGCACCGCCAGCGCCGGGGCATCGACCTGCATCAGCCGGTAGCCGAGCACGCGCAGCAGGTGGCGGTTGTCCAGGTCCATCTCGGCCAGGTTCGACAGCACACGCAGCGCCAGCTCGCGCTGGCCCTGCTCCAGCAGCAGGTCGGCCACGTCGAGGAAGAACGCACTGCTGTCGGCATGCGCATCGCGCTCGGCCAGGTAACGGTCGTACAACTGCGATGCAGGCCCTTGGCGCAGGCGCCGGGCAATGGCCGAATCCGGCTGCCATGCGGCCAGCTGGATGCCAAGCTCGCCCTCGTTGGCGAGTCCGGCTTGATCGATGCCCGACCCGGTGACTACCACCGCGTCGAGCGCCTGTTTCGGTGCGGACACCGAGCGACGTGCACGCGCACTGCCAGCTTCCCTGCGCTGTTCGGCCGCCGCTGCCATCGGCGCAGGCGGGGCTGCCGGAGCAGGTGCCGCCAGCATCGCCACCGGCGCCGATTCCATCGCAGCATCTGCAGACGCCACTTCCAGCGCCCTGCCCTTCAACTGCGGCGGCGCGTCCTTCGGCCAACTGCGGCTCCACCACTGCTGGCGCTCCTTCCAGCGTGCGGCCACCTCGTCCAGACGCCGGCGATCGGCAGCGGCGCGGTCGCTCACCTGGCGTGCGAAGCGGGCGTCGTACTCGGCGCGCAGCTTGCCCGCCGGACGGATCGCGTAGCGCAGGTAATCCTCCAGCGTTTCCAGCACGATCAGCGAGGTGTCCGGCCCAACCAGGCCGAACTGCTGCGACAGGCGCTGCATCGCCTCGCGGTTGCCGCGACGGTCGGCCCCCAGCTGCTGCAGGCGCGCCTGCGCCCACAAGCCGGCGAGCAGTTCACCGTCGTCGCTCTTCTGCGTGGCCGGCAGCACCAGCCACTCGCCACCGCCAACGCGCACCCGCATCGGCACACCCTCCGCCGCCAGTCGCGCGTGCAGCCACAGCCAGCCTTCGGCTTCACTGCGACGGTCGATCACCACGTCCTGCACGCCACGTCCCGCGTCGACCTGCACGTCCAGCGGCGAAGACAGCAGTACACGCGCGGCGGCATCGACGTCGGCTTCCAGGGCGACGAAGCGACCACCGTGCGCTTCACTCCAGCTGCGCAGGCGCGTGCTGTCGGTGCGGGCACCGGCGCTGCTGACCGCAAACAGGCGCTGATCCGGCGCCATCGCTGGCAGCTGTTCCGGCCCGTACGTCAGCAGGCCGTCGCTGACCAGCAGGTACTCCTTCACGCTCGGCTGCGGCTGCCACTGGGCCAGCGCACTGGCACCGTCCGGGCGCACCGCCTGCAGAGCCGCGCGCAGCTCGCTCCAGTTGCCTGCGCGGATACGGAAGCGGCGCACCGGCTCGGCACGGTCGCGCAGCACGGTCAGCGCGACCGTGCCATTGCCCATCGCGGCGAAGTAACGATCCAGCAGCGCGAACTCACGCGCGCGGTCGCGCTGGCCGGAGGAACCCGAACCGTCCCACAGCAGGCCAACCTCGCTCGGCGGCGTGCGGGGAGTACTGCTGGCCGGCACCGGCACCTGCGCCAGCAGATAGTGTCCGTCCTGCCACGGCGCCACCTGCACCTGCGGCTTTCTTTCGGCCGGAAGGTTCCATTGCAGCTGCGGCGGCAGCTGCGAACCTTGGCCCTGCCATTGCAGCTGGCCCGCCGTGATCTGGAACGGTGCGGTACCTGCAGCCATCGCCCCCGGCGCCTGCACCTTCACTGCAACAGAGGCAGCACCTGCGGCGAACTGCAGCGGCAGCGTCCATCGCCAGCCCTGGCCCGAGAAGGCCAGCGGCTCGCGCAGCACCAGCTGCACGCGGCGACTGCCACCGGCCGGCAGCGGGTAGATGCGCAGGCGGAACTGGTTGCCCGCCGTCTGCTCCAGCAGGCCGGGGTCGACGCCACGGCGGGCGATCTCCTCGAAGACCTGGCGGCCGCGATCCTTGGGCACCGGCACCGCCTCGCGCAGTTCGCCGCCGATATCCAGGGCAAACCCGGTGATCTGCTGGCCCTCGGCCAACGGGAACTGCAACTCCCCTTCCAGCACCCGACGGTTCGGATTGTGGAATTCCAGGGTGATGCGGGTCTGGGCGATGCCGGCCTGGATGTCGCCTTCGATGTGGGCCTGGCGCAGCGCGATGGGCTGCTCGGCGGCGGCAACCTGCAGTAGTGGCACCGACCGGACGGGCCGGACGGCCTTGGCGGACTGCGCCTGGGCAACCCCGGCGACAGCGCAGAGCAGCAGGGCCAGTACGGATGGAATCACGTGGCGGACGAGGGGCATCGGACTGCTCCAGCGGGAGGTTGGACGGTTCAACGCGTGGCTGGGGCAAATGGGGTTGGATGGGGAAATGCCGTCGAAACAGGCCCTCACCCAAGACTCTCTACAATCCAATGGGAAGAGCGCCGAGCATGAGCGGAAACTCGCCTAACCCGAGACAATACCCAAACGCCTCAGCTCTGCGATCCCACCTACCCAGTCTTCACGTCGCTTCCTTGGTGCGGCCAAAGGCACCACAAGCAACGCCTCCTCAGCAGTCGACTCACCGAAGATGCCTAGTCTCGTGTGCGTCTCAGGGAACGCACTCGCGAACTGAGTTCCCAGCATATCGACCCCAGAGAAGTCCTGCTTCCGGACTATCACCTGAGTCTCCGGATCTCTCCGGATCAAAGCGAGAGGAACACCTTTGCAGGCGAAGTCGGCAAACCTCGCCCGACTGATGTCCAGAGCCCAGTCTACGCTTGAATAGAACGCCGCGCGCCGTTCCGCAAATTCCGCGAGAACTCCGGCATCCGTGCAGAACGCGGAGGGCTCGATATTGACTCTGATCTTCCCAATCTTCCCGACAAGGCACACCCTCCTATAGAAGCAGGACCAGAGCAGGAGAATTGGATTCACATCCAACCCTTCGACCTGGACATCCTCGAACACTGTCGGCCCGATCTCAGAGTTGATCACCTTGCAGTTCGACACTACTACGTCGCGAACGGAACTCATCCTTGAAGGGCGCTTGGACAACGACATTCCGCAATTGTCAAAACTACTGTTTGCTATCCGCACCACCTCGAAGACGCTACCACCTTGATCGAACACCATCTTGAATTCTTGACCATCAATGTTTCGCATATCCCAGTCCACCACAGAGACCAATGAAGACATCACGCATGATGTGGATGAATACACGATCATAGCGGCGCTTCAACATCAGCACCGGATTGCGCAACGCGAGAGGTAGTCGACGGATCCGCAACTTCACCTATGGCGTAAGACCACAGCGCTACAGCGACACCGCTGTGGGCGGGGTAAGGCGAGGAACTAGAGAGCAAGAACCTCTTTACCCTGAGTGACGAACGAGGTCCATCAGGAAATCAAAGAATGATGGAGAAGAGAACTCGAACTCCCCGGAATTGTAGTCGTACCGCAGAACTGGATACTCCCCATCTTTCAATCCTTCACGTGTATCGAAGTAGAAGGCTTCGTCCGAGTCCGGAACGAAAATCGGAATCAGGCCTTCTGGCGGAAAGCCGTTCTCCTCGACCAAGCGAGCGTTGTAGACAAGGTCGTCATCAGCCACGTCACGGTTCTCCGCATCTGCGAGACCGAAGACGGGATCTGGACCTACAAAAAAGGTTTCCAAACTCACCAAGCCAAGCCTTGTAGGAAACGGGCAGAGCCAACCCAAGCTCCCGCTCTGCATCCTCCACAAGCTCCGGAGCAACAGCACGGCCAGGAAACGCCCTTACCCGCGCTGATCGAGCGATCATGTCATCGAGGCGCTCAAAACAGGAACCCCAATCAGGACACACCAGGCCTCCCGGACCAATCAAGCGAAACAGAGCTTCACGGCGCCAGCAGCACCCGAAAAATCAATCTTACCGGCACTTCGAGGCAGCTTTGCACTTTCGAAACCGCGCGCCAGCCAACCTCCAATTGCCGATGCAGCACAATCATCGTCGACGGACGTTGCCTCGCCCTTTCCAACGCAGACAGCAAGCAGAACACTCTCTTTCTTGGCAGAGAATCTAACCGACGATGAAATCCCTTCCGGGCAATACTCTGTCAAACTGCCACTGATCCACAGTTCAACATCGATCGTTTCCAGACCATCAATGGACAGTTCTGCGAACGCGGACTTCAATCTAGCGCGCGCCTGCATATGCGATGTCGGCCCGCCGGGCAAGGCGGATCCGTGCCGTCCCGATTCTGCCGCGACAACCCAGTGTCGCCTCACCAGGCCAACACCTCAGATAAGGCCGTCCTGGATCTGCTCCAGAACAATTGACCACCATGACCCTTCCTTCAGCGCAGCGGAATCAAGCCTCCTCCAGTCCGACACCATGGTCCTGATCGCCTCACTGCGATCAAATCGCGGCTTTGCAGAGCGCTTGGGCATCTCACCTCGCTTGAATGCCTCCAGCCGGGCCTGCATCTCCGCCTGGGAGTAGACCACGGGGCCGGAATCTTCCGCTTTTGCCTGGGCCTGGAATGCCTCATACGCTTCGAGAAACCCAAGGAAGCTCGACAGGCGTCCATTCACGATCTGACGTCCACCATCACCCGCGGCAAGTACCTCGCCACTCGCCGACAGGCACAGCAGCAGATCCTCACCCCACGGCTCTCGCCCGATAGCCAGAAGTCTGGTGCCATTGATCTTGACCACGCGGGGCACTTCGAACTGAACAATAGGCACATCACCGGGCAGCCTTGAAGGAAGTCCCAGCCGCAATATCAGCTCACTGGTCGACGGTTCCAGTCCGAAATCCCGAAGGATCTGGGCACTCACCTCCAACGAGCCTGAGCCATAAACGCGGGAGAATGCAGTTTCAGTCACGCATGAACCTCATGCTGTTCCAGCGGGGCACGGATCGACGCCGCGACGAGCGATTTCCTCGAACACCTGGCTTCCGCGGTCCCCGGGGCGCCGGTACCGCCTGGCACAACCGGCCCGATGGTGCGTAGCGGCACGGATCCACTTGGCTCAGCAGGCCGGTACCGCACATGGAATGTGGCTAGGTCGTCGCTCCGATGGTGCGCTTCTGAAGCGATTCGATCTTTGCCTGTATTTTCTCCAGACCAACCTTTCCGCAACCTACGAGCGTCAACTCACGAAGCGCGGAAAGATCATTGATGACCTCGATGTTGGCAATCTTCTTGCAGTACTGGATATCCAGTTTCTTGAGCTGATCGAGCCCCACCAGTGCACGGATGTCTGTCAACGTATTCAGATTCTTCAGCCATACCGACGTCAACGCGGCAAGTGTCTCGATGCCATCGAGGCTTTTCAGCTTCGTGCCACCCAACAGCCCCAGGCGTTCGAGGCCACCAGCCGATGCAGACAGGATGTTGAAGATCTCACCATCCACGGGGACATTCAGAATGTTCAGTTCTTCCAGAGGCAGGGCCAGAGCCTGCCTGAGATTCTTCAATGACTTGTCTGGATAGAGCGAAAGTACTTTCAACGCGGGGAAGCTCGATGCGTCGAAGCGCACCGGCACGTCGACATAAAGCGTCCTGAGATTGGGTAGCACAACGCCCGGCCAGGCCAACGTCCCCGTGCCAAGATGGATGCTCAATGCCTCGATGCTCTCAGGCAGAACTCCTTCCTCGAGTCCATCCATGATCGACGGTGCGATTGATCCCGGCCCGATGCTGAGCGTCTTGAGACCTCGCATTTCCTTGAGGATCTCTGGAAGCGCTTCGAGCTTGTCGCCGGGAGGTGACCAGAGATGAACCTGCTCGATCCGGGCGAGCCTCTCAGTGTTGAAAGGGGCGTTGAAGAACACCAGCTCAGCACCGGGAGTCGGGAATGCTGCTTCGTGTCTGCCATGCATCAGAACAACTTTGTTATTCATACTCTCTTCTTTGAATCAGCAGGCGTTTCTCGCCGCAGAAACAGCGGCCCTTGAAGCAGGCGTGCTCCCTGTACCAGCCCCGCGGCTTGCTCCATGCCGCAGCGCATCCCCGGCGAATTCATCCACCCGGGTCACCCGGGCTGCGCGGATCTGATTCGGTGAACGCCCCTCCTTGGGCACCTTGTCTGCTGCATCCATAATTCCCTGTGGATCAGATTATCATCTGCCGCGCCTCAAACTTCAGGCTCTGCCAGTTCATGGAGCCTATTGGAGCTGACCCGGAACCCTTCCATAAAGAATAGAAGGGCCACCATTCAGCCCAATCAGCCCACTCATCAAGGCGCAGCCCGCAGCCCCTTAATCGCTCTCATTGCAGCCGACAAAGAGTAACTCTGCTGCGAATAATCATATGAACGACCACCATCCGCAGAAAGATTAAAGTAGTACCCGCGCTGATGGACATCAGGAACCTTTACACTCACAGAGAATGAGTCTCCAATTATCGAGGGATAGCGAGAAAAGAACTCTGCAACCCGCGCTCTCGCCTTCGGACCAAGTCTTGCCTCAGAATCTACCAAGGACTCAACCTCAACCTGAAACAGTTCAACTCCCGCCTGCATCAGCGCATCCATGTGCGAAGTTCTATCAAGCAGGGAAAGATCATCCTTGAGCAAGAAAAGACCGCTAGCCACCTTACCGACATCCAGCTTCGAAAGCGCATCCAATTGAGCAAAGCTCAATTCTGCCTTCTCCGGATCCACGATCGTGAACTCCACGTAGCGGGGCTTTACCTCATCAACCAGCTCCCTACAGAACCCAATATCTTCAACACCATCAAGCGGAAATATGGCATGAGCGCAATCAAGCATAGCGCCGAGGCGCTTGTACTCATCCACGTCCAATACCCCCGGGGAGCATGAGCGCGCCAAAACAAATCCCGCCACATCGACAGAAACTAGCTTCTCGGCCTCACCAGTCGACTTAATCTGATTAACCTTTATCACATCAACCCCTGCATGCCTTGAATGTATTCTTCCAACTACCACTCTCCTGCCTGCGCCCCAGCTCGCTGAGCGCGGCCCGTATTGCATCAGCCCCTCCCCTCTTCTCTGCGGTCCTCAACATCCTATATATCATCTTGTCATTTATCGGACTATGAATGTGTTTTCCAGCATGATAGGTTCCCGCAGATCTGGCGGCCGCTCGTCCCGGATGGCCGGCCTGTGCAACCTGAGAGCCCGCCGTACCCCATAGCCTTGCCCCATTCTCCGCAATCTCAACGTCCAATCCATTCCTAACCAGCAGATCCCTCGAAAGCACCGCATATTTACTTGGATTGTTTTGTTGGACTATATGATGGGCAGTTTGCCCAGGCAGCAATGGTCGACCGGCCGCATTCAAATTTTTCGTCAACTGGTATGTGCTCGACAGCCCGAGTGGGTCAACCCACCCCAATACATTCAACCCATACGCGTAGGGATTAACCCCTCCTGACAACCCGATAGGATCCTGACCGATGTAGCCCTCGATGTCAGGATCAAAATATCGGTGTACGTTGTAAGCAAGGCCTGTCTCGGCATCCATATACTGGCCTTGATGAAGGAATGATCGAAGGGCAGGCATCTCAATTATCGGATCCCCAAGTCCATCCAAAGCTCTAAAGACGATTCCATTTGGATCGGCATGCAGGAGGACAAGGGATCGCTCGGGCCGGCCTTGCCCTGCATTTTGTGCATCACCTTCTTCTTGAAGGATGGCCGCACTCTGAATGTCGTGGCGGACCGGGGGTTCCGCGGACGCATTGGCTGAAACGTGCTGCGTAACGGGCTCCCTGCTCGTCAGACTAGCGCCTGCGCCTAGCATGATTTCCCCGAGCATGCCGCGACGGGCTGAAGAAGCATCGGTGGGTGCGACGGTGCCCCCGAGCGACGTGCCGACATCCAGCCTCCCAAGTGGCGCCGCTGGAATAGTGGACCGAACTTCCGGGGCTCTCGCTTTCTTCTCGTCAGATGACAGCGCTTTGGCGTCCCAGCTGATTAGGGCGAGCGGAATGAAGGTATCAGGATAGAAGACAAACTCTACCGCACGATCAAACACTTCATGCAGAAGACGCCCCCATCGCCGATACTGAGTCAGACTCAAAACACTCTCGGCGGGAGAAGAGATTACTACTGGCGACACTGAATCGGTTACGAGCTCGCCTACGATCCTGAAGTTATCCCAGAAGAACCACGTCGTCTGCGTCGGGTTGCGCTTGAACACCCGCCGTCCCAACGGGTCATAGCCGTAGTACGTTGACTGCCCGTTGCGGCGACTCTCGGCCAACCGATGGTTGGCATCCCAGATCAGCGTCAGGTCATCCGGCGCATCCCCATGCGGTACGCCCTTGCGAACCAGGTCGCCCGCCCGGTCAAACACGTAGTGCATGCCCTGGTAGGTGCCCTCGCGCGTCCAGGTGGCCAGGTCGTCATCGTCGCCGCCCACCACCTTGCGCGCCTGCACCTGCTTTACCTCGGTGCGCAGCCGGTCGCCCGCCGGGTCGTTGAAGTAGCGCTCGACCCTTCCCTTCGGGTCGATGTGCTGCAGCAGGCGCCCAATCGCGTCGTAGCGGTACTCGTCCACGCCCTGTGCGCTGTCGCTGCGCTTGGTGAGGTTGCCACTGCGGTCGTAGTCGTAACGCGTCTCGAACAGCGGCGCAGCATCCTTCAGTATCGACTGCGAGGTCAGCAGGTTGCGGCTGTCATAGGTGAAGTCGCGCTGCAGATGCGGGCTCAGCTGCTCGCGTGTCGTGCGACCCAACGCGTCGCGCTCAATGGAGATCGGCGGCTCGTCATTGATCGCCACCGATACCGTCTGGTCTCGCAGGTCGTAGCCAAACTCGACGCGGTTACCTGCCGAGGTCTCACGCAGGACCTCATTTCCCACTTCATCGTAGCCATAGCCCACGCGGAAACCATCCTGCTGCTCTTCCAGCAGCTGGCCCAGCGGGTCATACACGCGCTTCACTGTACGCGACGGATTGCGCAGCTCGACAATCTGCCCCTGCACATCGTAGACAAAGTGCTCCTGTACCTGCTGGCCAGGATGGCGCACATCCGGCAGCGTCTTGCGGGTGATGCGCCCAAGCTTGTCGGTGGTAAAGGCGATGCGCTGGCCCAGCGGATCCAGGGTCGCCGTCAGTCGCCCGGCAGCATCGTAGCTGTAACGCCGCGACTGGCCCCAGTAATCCACCTCCTCGACGATGCGTCCCAGCGCATCGCGCACCAGCTGGTAGGTCTCGCCGCGCTGGTTGATGACCGCGACCAGCTGCTCTTCGGTGTCGTAGCGGTACTCCACACTGTGGCCATCGGCCTGCAGGCGCTTGCCGATCTGTCCGATGCCCACGTACTGCAGCCGCGTCTGCGCGCCCACTTCATCGGTGTAGCGGACCAGCTGATCTTCGGCATCGTACTCGCAGCGCACTCCGGTGCCATCAGGGCCAGCGGTGGCCAGCAGGCGTCCCTTGGCGTCGTACTCGTAGCGACTGACCTGTCCCAACGGATCCACCTGGCGCAGCAGGTTGCCTAGTGGGTCATGCTCATAACGACTTTCGTGGCCCAGCGCATCAATGACCGCAGCGACCAGGCCATGCCGGTCATAGCACAGGCGTGTCACCGCCTGGCGAGCATTGATCTGCGACTGCAGCTGGCCGTGCGCGTCGTAGTCGAATCGGGTGGTCGCCCCCAGCGGGTCGCTCTGGCTGACCAGCAGCCCTTTCCCGTTGTACTCCTGCCGCCAGCCCATGCCATCCGGCGTCCGCAACGACACCATGTGGTCGTCCAGATCGTACTCCATCTGGATCGTCGTGCCATCGGCGCGGGTCAGGCAGATCAGGTTCCCATGCGCATCATAGGCAAACGCCGTTCGCAGTCCCTCCGGATCGGTCACCGCCACGGTCCGCCCGAAATCGTCGTACTCGAACAGCGTCACGCCATCGAGCGGATCGATCTCGCACAGCGGCAGCTGGTTCTCGTCAAACTTGACCACGCTCAGGTGGCCCAGCGAGTCGGTTACGCGGGTCTCGCGTAGCAGCGCGTCGTACTCGAAGTGATAATCGTACAGGCCGCCATCGCCCCACGAATGCACCACCCTGCCCTGCGCGTCGAACGCGTAGTGGAACGACAGTCCGACACGGTCGGTATGCCGCACCATGCGGTGCTGCTCGTAGGCAAAGGTGCGCGGCGCGCCCAGCGCATCCACTGCAGCCAGTAGATCGCCGTCGGCACTGTAGCGGTAGCTCACCAGCGGATGCGCCAGGCCGGTGGCCGGGTCATGCAGCGCCATGCGGTCGATGCGGCCATGGCGCGCCTCCACCTCGATGAAACGGCCCTGCAGGTCACCGATGCCACTCTCGACGATGCGCACCAGATGGCCGTCGCGACGCTCGAACCGCCAGTGGTTGCCGTGCGCGTCCTCGATGCGCTCGATCGGCCAGGACTGTGGATTCGGCAGCGCGCTCACGCCTGCCTGCAGTTCGCCGCCGAACACATACTTCAGGCCACTCTTGAAGCGCACCTGCCATTGCCCGCGCCGACGCAGCAGGCGCGCGCCATCGACGAAATCGAGGATCGCCCCGGCCTCGCCTTCAGCGGGTGGCAGCTCCGGGAAGAACGCGGCCTGGTCCGGGCCGGACAACCACACGCTGCCGTCGTCCAGCAGTTCCAGGCGGATATCGGCCGGCGTCTGCCAGCCGGCGCCGCACAAGCCGGGTTCGCCCGCGCGGCGCGAGCCATAACTGCGCTGCCAGGCGAAGGAAAGCCGCCCCGGAATGTCGAAGTCCTGGTGGCTGACCACCACGCTGCCATCGCGGATATCCACCGGCTCGGCACGCAGCACCTTGCACTTCAGGAAGCCGGAGGGCAGATCGCCCCATTTGCCGCGCCGCCACTTGGCAAACGCATCCATCTTCTTGCGGAAGAAGGCACTCTTGCGCAGCTTGCCCAGTCCGGCGAACGCGGCGCGGAACGCCAGCGCAGTCCATGACACCGTCGGCGGTCCTCCCACCTTGACGCTGGTGGGAATGGCCACGTTCAGGCCGGTCGGCAGCGACATCGCACGCAGCGGCTTCTTCGGCTTCTTCACCCGGAACGGGTTGATCATGCCGGCCAGGTTGCAGTCCAGCACCGGCATGGCCAAGCGCGAGAACGGCTCGCCATCGGCCGACACCGTGCGGCTGCCCATGAAGATTTCTTCGCCGTCGAACTGCGGCCCCATCGGCGCAGCCAGCGGCGGTCCCCACACGCCCAGTGGAATGTGGATGTCCAGGCCGCCGGTACCGGCGGTGCCGCGATGCACACCGTTGACCTTGATGGTCGAGCCGATGAACGGAATGTAGTCGAACGGATCCAGCACCAGGCCGATATGCGGCGTCGGCAGCGGGCACGGCGGCACCGCGTACATGTGGATGTCGATGCCCAGCTGCGGATCGAAATGCTTGGCGGCGATGCTCACGGCAACACTCCCTGTTGCTTTACAAGGCGCGGAACAACGCGCGCAGGAACGCCTTTACTTCGTCACGGTACTCGGCGCTGATCCAGGTCACGACGATGATGCCCAGCACGATGGCCACCAGCATCACCACGGTCTTGTTCGACTTCATGCAACAGCCACTCCTGTAACGGCAGGCCCGGCCGGCGCCGCCACGGACGCCTGCAGCAGGCCACTGGGATCGGGCAACGGCTGCATCGCCGGCGGCTCGCTCCACACCGGTATCTCGTGATCGAGCGGGTGTTCGATGGCCGGCAGGCCGTTCCAGCCCGGGTCGAGGAAGTCGCGGCCCACGGCCACGATCTTGCGGAAGAATTCGTCGCCGCCCTGGATCAACCGCTCGCGCTCCTGCTGGGCACGGTGGAAGCCACGCTCCAGCGCCGCATCCAGCTCCGCGTCGATGGCGTCCAATGCCGGCCGTGCGGGTCGGGGGCCAAGCGCACGGCCCTGTGCATCGGCCTTTTCCAGCATGCCGGTACTGGCCTGCAGGTAATCGGCGGCCACCTGCTGCAGCGATCCGCAGCGGCGCGCATCCTGCAACTGCAACAGGTCCCACAACGCTTGCGGCAACGTGGTGGCCTTGCGGTCGGCCGGCGCCAGCGGCTTGGCGATGCGGATCGCCTCCAGCAACTGGGTGCGCGCCGCTTCGCGGTGTCCGGCCTGCAACTGGCACCAGCCGGCCATGCGCTGGCCCTCCAGTGCGAACATCGGGTGCGGAATGCTGGCCGCCGACGTCGAGGCCTGCAGGTAGGTCTGCGCGGCACGCTCGGGCTGCTTGGCGGCCAACCAGCAACCGGCCTCGCCGAACCAGCTCTGCATCACCAGTTCCGGCGCAGCCGGGTTTCCGCTCATGCGTGCGCCTTCGGCCGCACTGCGCGCCTGCCGGTAGCTGTTGATCGCCTGGCCGTGATCGCCGTGCTTCAACCATGCACCGGCCACCATCATCTGCACCACCGACTGCTGGTCCTGCCAGCCCTGCCGCTGCGCCAGCCCTTGTGCGCGCTCTGCGCGGGCAACGACCTGGGAGGGGCTGCCGCGTTCGAGCAGCAGCATCAGGTCGGCCAGCAGCTGCCGGTACAGCACTTCCGGGCCGCGACCGCCAGACTGCGCGGCGGTATCGCGGGCAATGCCGAACATGTCGACCGGCGCACTGACCACGCGCGCGATCCTGCCGTGCCGTTCCAGCAACGACTGCCAGCGCGGATCCTCCTCGGTATCCACCAGTACCAGACGCAGGCGCGGGCCAGGGCCGGCGGCCAGCGCGGCATCCAGCCAGCGCTCGAATCCTTCGCCGGGCACGCAGCGCTCCGGCTCCAGCACCGCCGCCAGCAGGCGCAGGTGTTCGCCGTGGTGATCGATGAAACTCTCCAGCACCTCGACCACGCCGTGGGAGCTGTCCGGATGCCCTTCATGCGGGCCGCGCCAGCCCAGCGGCACCTGCTGCGCGCGTAGATCCTCCTGGCTGGCCACATAGCGCTCCAGCAGATCCTGCTTGAGTTGCCGGCTGTAGCGGAAGCCGAGTTCGTAGGCGGTATCGATGCGCAGGAAGTAGTCCGGTGTATCGCGCCCGGCATCGTGGCGCTGCATCTCAAAGAACGCGGCCAGCAACCGACTGGCGGCGGCCGGCAAGCGCCAGACCAGCAGACGCCGGCTGCTGTCGGCGCTGGCCTCCAGCCAGGCATCGCGCAATGCGTTCAGGCCGCGCAGCATGGGGGTGTCCTGCATGGTGTGTCTCCCGTGCGGCTCAGCAGTTGAGCTTGATCTCGCTGCCATTGACCGAAACACCACCGGCATCGATCACCACTTCCGAACCACCGGCGGTGATCTTGATCGCGCTGTCGGTGATCTCGATGACCGATCCGCCGACCTTGCTGGTGAGCTTGACTGCAGATTCCAGGCTCATCGCACCGTCCGAGCCCTGGCTGTGGGTGCCACTGGCGTCCTGGCTGAAATTGCCGGTGACATCGATCACCCGCTCGCCGACGTTGCTGTCGTCCACCTTGCCCTGCACCTTGCGCTTGTCCTGGCCGGTGATGGTGACTTCGCGGGCGGCCTGCAGCGTTTCGGTGACCAGGCCACCCACGGTGCGGCTGGAGGTGGAGGTGACGGTCTCGGTCCAGGTGCCGGTGCGCTGGCTGGTGTAGTTGCCGGTCAGGGTGGTCTTGAAATCGCCGGTGATGGTCTCGGTGTAACCGGCGGCGGCAATCGTCTTGGTCTCGCCTGTCTCGTATTTTTCCGTGACCGCACCGGTGACGTTGGTGGTTCGGGTGCCAGTGACACCCAGCGTGTCGGTACCGGTCACGGTGATGCCGCGGTTGCCGCCGACACTGATGTTCTGGTTGGCGCCGACACCCAGGGTGTGGTTCACCGCCACCGTGGTCGACTTGTTGTTCTGGATGTCGGCGTTCTGGTCATTGAGCACGGTGGTGACCATGTCGCGCTGCGCGCGCATGTTCAGCAGCTCGCCACCGGCACCATCGTGCATGGTGATCTCGTTCCAGCCGGCGCCTTTGACCGTCTTCGACTTCAGGCCGCTCACTTCCATGCCGAACGGCGGCATGTTGTCTTCGTTGTAGACGCGCCCGGTGATGATCGGGCGATCCGGGTCACCATCGAGGAAATCGACGATCACCTCCTGGCCGACGCGGGGTGGCGACACGCCGCCCATGTCGGCGCCGGCCCACGGGCTGGCGCTGCGGATCCAGCACGAGGCGTTTTCGCGGCGGTCCAGCTGGCGATCCCAGTGGAACTGCACTTTCACCCGTCCATAGCGGTCGGCATGCAGCTCCTCACCCGGCGGGCCGACCACGGTGGCGGTCTGCGGGCCCGGCATGCGCGGCCACGGCGTGCGTCTCAGCGGGCGGTACGGAATGCGCCGGCGCAGTACTTCGGCCTGCATCTCCACACTGGGCGCTTCGGCGCTGCCGAAATCGGCGGCGAAATTGTTGTGGCCTTCGCGCTGCACACTGACCACGAAGAAGCTGCGGTCCGCATCGTCGCGGCCGATGAAATCGGGGTGTCGCTCCAGTTCGAAGCAGGCGCCGGCGTCGAGCTCACCGGCATTGCCGGCGCATTCGAACAGCTTGGTCGGCCAGGTCACCTCTTCATTGCGTACATTGGCCAGCGCGGTACCGATGCGGCTGTTGTTGAAGCGTGCGGCACCATCGTAGCGGTACTGCTCCAATGGCGGCAGCAGGCCCAGTGGCACCTGGTTCCCCTGATTGCCATCCAGCGCCTGGCTGGGCTGCTTGAAATCAAAACTGCGCAGGGTCTGCACGCTCGGCCCGACCCGGCGCCGCGCGCCCCAGCGGTGCAGGCCGGTACTGGCCAGCGTGCCCTGATCGGAGACGAAGGCAATCGGGCGTGGCTCGCCATGCACGGTGCTCAACGTGGAATCGTCGCTGATCACCATCGTGTGGCCTTCTTCATCGTGCACGAAGCTGTAGTACAGCCCGGCGTCCTCGAGCAGGCGGCTGACGAAGGCGTAGTCCGATTCGTTGTACTGCACGCAGTACGGCAACGGCGCCAGTTTGCCCGCGTTGAGGTCGTAACGGAATTTCGCCAGCTGCGCGTAGCCGGCGAACACCTCTTCGATGATCTGCAGCGCGGTGCGATCCTGGAAGATGCGGCAGTTGCAGGTGTAGTCGAGGAAGGCGAACCACGGTGCCAGTTCGGCACGGTAGGCGCTGAACTGTGCCTGCTGCCCGGTGCTGGCGAACTCGCGCACGTAGCCATGCACGCTGCGGTTACCGAATTCATCGCCCAGCTGCAGGCGCAGCGGCTGTCCGACCAGTTGCTTCAACTCCAACCGCGGCTGGATGGAGAGCAGTTCGATCTGATACGTGAACGGTGCGGACACCGATTCGGCGCCCGTGAAGCGCTTGACCAGGAAGGTTTCCGGATCCAAGGCAGTGTCGACCCGGATCAGGCGTCGGTCTTGGTGCAGACGCTGCAGGGCAGTGCCGGCGAGCAGTGATTCGGCGTACATCGGGCGTTCCGTCGTCCCATGTTGGTCGTGGCCCGACTTTGCCATTGACCTGTGCGAGGTGCCAGCTTTTTGACGCAAATAGCTCTGGATAAGGAGATGAATTCATTAAGAAAATTGAAGAGAGTGCGAAATCGATCACAATTGAACGCCGGTCAACCCGGTTGTTCAGACGCTCGCCTGCAAGGCACCATGTGCCTCCGCTTTCAAAAGGATGTGTATGCGCCCACTGTCTTTCTGCGCCCTGTTGGCCGCTTCCGCGCCAGTGCTCGCCGCCCCTTTGGCGCCCTTCCCGTTCACCCACCACGACTGGACCCTGGCCTGTGACAACACCCGTACCTGTCGCGCGGCCGGCTACCAGCAGGATGAAGGTGATGCGCCGCCAGTGTCGGTGCTGCTGACCCGCGCCGCCGGGCCGGGCCAGCGCGTCGACGCGCAGCTGCTGCTGGGCCAGTACGACGAGCAATCGCCGAGGCCCCCGGCGCAGGCGCAGCTGCAGATCAACGGCAAGGATCTGGGCCGGTTGCAGCTGCAGGACGGCGGCGCCACGCTTTCCGCCGCGCAGACCGATGCCCTGCTGGCCGCGCTGACGCGCAGCAGCCGCATCGAGGTCATCGGCAACGGCCAACAGCGTTGGACGCTGTCCGACCGCGGCGCCTCGGCGGTGCTGCTGAAGATGGACGAGTTCCAGGGCCGCCTCGGCACCACGGGCGCACTGATCCGCAAGGGAAGCACCAGCGAGGGCAAGGTGCTGCCGGCACTGCCGGTGCCGGTGGTGGTGCTGGCCAAGCTGGCACCCACGCGCGCCGGCGATGCCGCACTGGAGAAGTCATCTGCGCTGCGTGCTGCCTTGCGCAGCGCGACGCCGGGCGATGACTGCAGCGCGATCAGCGCCGAGGGCGATCCGATGATCAGCGAGCCGCAGGAACTGACCGTCACCCGCCTGTCGAAGGACAAGGTACTGGTGTCGACGCTGTGCTGGCGCGCCGCGTACAACGAGGGCTACGGCTTCTGGGTGGCCAACGACAAGGCGCCGTTCCAGCCCGTGCTGGTGACCACCTCCGGGACCGACAATGACGGCTCCACCATCAGCGCCTGGCAGAAGGGCCGCGGCCTCGGCGATTGCGGCTGGACCGCCGACTGGGGCTGGGATGGCAAGCGCTTCGTGCAGACCAGCGAAGCCACCTCCGGCCTGTGCCGGATGGTGACCGCCGGTGGCGCATGGGAAATGCCGACCATCGTCAGCAAGGTCCAACGCTAATCCTGACAGCTGCCTCGCGCATGCCAACGCGCGAGGCAGCGCAGCCGCTCACGCCGGCAGGCGATGTTCGATGATCAGCTGGATGGCGCTACCACCGCGATAGTCGTCGCAGGCCAGCCGATAGGCCAGATGCACGTGGCGGTCCGGCGCATTGCCGTGCCAGCCACCGAAATGGATCGCGTTGATCGTGCCGGGCACGCCCGGCAGGCGCAGTTCCAGTTTGAGGTGCCGCTCCTTCAGCACGCGCCAGTTGGCCACTTCGAAATGGCCGTCGAACAGCGGCTCCGGGAAGCCCTGCCCCCATGGACCGGCCAAGCGCAATGCATCGGCATGGCGATGATCGAGCTCGTACGCCGCCAGTTCGCCGTCGCTGAGCACCTGCTGCTGCAATGCCGCCGGATCGAGCATTTCCAGCACGACGGCGACGAAGGCGGCCTTGAAGTCATCGAGGTGATCAAGCCGCAGGCTGAGGCCGGCCGCCATGGCGTGGCCGCCAAAGCGTTCGATCAGGCCCGGATGGCGCGCATCCACCAGCGCCAGTGCGTCACGGATGTGCAGGCCGGGGATCGAGCGCGCCGAGCCGCGCAGGGTGTCGGCACCGGGTTCGGCCGGGGCAAAGGCGATCACCGGCCGATGCAGGCGGTCCTTCATTTTCGACGCGACCAGTCCGATCACGCCCGGGTGCCACTCGGCATCGAACAGGCAGGCCGCCACCGGCCGTTGCCCGGCCATCTCCAGCACCACGCGGGTCAGCGCCTGTTCGGCATCATCGGTCATCGACTGCTGCACGGCGCGACGCTCCGCATTGATCTGCTCCAGCGTCTGCGCGATCCCGCGCGCCTGCCGCGGATCTTCGGTCAACAGCAGCGCGATGCCCAGCGCCATGTCTTCCAGCCGCCCGGCGGCATTCAGGCGTGGGCCGAGCGCGAAGCCGATATCGGTGGCGGTCAGTCGCGCGGCGTCACGGCCGCTGGCTTCGATCAAAGCACGCAGGCCGACACAGCCCTGCCCTGCACGCAGGCGGCGCAGTCCCGCGCTGACCAGTGCGCGGTTGTTCGGGTCCAGCGCCACCAGGTCGGCGACGGTCCCGACCGCCACCAGGTCCAGCAGCGTGGTCAGGTCGGGGCCTTTGCCATCGGCGAAGGCACCGGCCTCACGCATCTGCCGGCGCAGTGCCATCAGCACGTAGAAGATCACGCCAACACCGGCCAGCGATTTGCTGGGGAAGGCGTCGCCCTCCAGATTCGGATCGACGATGACGTCGGCCGGCGGCAGCTGCGGTCCGGGCAGATGGTGGTCGGTGACCAGCACCTGCCAACCACGCGCCTTGGCTGCGGTGACGCCGGCGTGGCAGGCGATGCCGTGGTCGACGGTGACCAGCAGGTCCGGCTGCAGCGCGGCCAGTTCCTCCACCAGTGACGGCGACAGGCCGTAGCCATGCACCATGCGGTTTGGCACCGCGTGCAAGACATGCTGCGCGCCGAGCATGCGCAGGCCACGCACGCCGACTGCACAGGCGGTGGCGCCATCGCAGTCGAAATCACCGACCACCAGGATGCGCTTGTCGTTGGCGATGGCCTCGATCAGCAGACCCACGGCAGCATCGATGCCGGTCAGCAGCTCGGGGGCATGCAGATTGCCCAGTTTCGGCAGTGCCAGTTCCGGGGTATGCGCGCCGCGTGCGGCGTACAGGCGTGCCAGCAACGGCAGCGTACCGTCCGGCCAGGCACCGGGCACCACCGCATCGCGGCGGCGGATCAGCGGTGTATCGGAGGACGGCAGCACGGCATCGGCGGCAAGGGACATCGGCATCGCCGGTTACGAAAGACAGAGGGATGATACCGCGCGTGGAACAGGGTGGCGGGATTGCGCCCGGCACATGCGGTAGTGCCGGCCGCTGGCCGGCAAACCCGGCAAACATCGGGGTCAGGGCCATTCTCCGATGCAAAACGGATCCGACCCCGCTCGATCGAGGCCCCGCTCAATCGTGCAGCTGGCGCGGCTTCTTCCAGAACTGCCAGCGCTGGCCACGGTCAAGCTGGAACTGCACGCCATCCTCGAAATCGAGCACCAACCGCTGCAGCTCGCCACGCTTGAGCGCGGCCAGCAACGGCCGGATCGCATCATTGCCCAGCTGCTGCAGGGAGCGCAGCTGCCGCAGATCGACCAAGGCATCCACCGCCTGCTCGCCGTCGACGGCAACCCCTGCGGCCAGGGCCAGGCCCTGCAGCAGCGCATCGCGGCTGCGCACCTGCGCGTGCGGCGTACTGACCGATACCGGCATCACGCCACCGCCCCAGAACCACAGCGAGTTGATCGGCTGCTGGCCCTGCGCGGCACGTTGCTGATTCCAGGAATGGTTGTGCAGCAGCACCTGCGCTTCGGTCATCAGCGCGCGCCAGCGGCGACCGCCCTCGCCTTCGGGCAGGTGCGAGAACAGGTCATCGCCCAGCACTTCGTCCGGGCTGTCGAACGCCGGCAATGCAAGGTCGATCGGCAGTCGCAGGTACCAGCGCGAAGGATCAGGCGCATCCAGCACGAAGCCAGCCTCGGCAAACAACGGCTGCAGCACCGGCAGCAACGCCAGACTGTCGGCCAGAGTCGGCCGCAGCGTCTCGCCGTAGGCCATCATCCGCGCGCCATGCATGTCCGGCACCATGCAGGCCGGATCGGCGCGCAGCCAGCTGGCGCCAGCGGCGTCGCCGACGTCACGCTGGCGGGTCAGCGCAGCCACCGGCCAATGCGGCGTGGCGACCGTGAAATGACGCGTCAGCTGCGCGCGTTCGCCCGGCGCGACCTGCAGCGTCGCGGCACGGCCGAGCGCGCGTGCCACATCGTCCGGCAGCGCAGCCGCGGCAAAGCGGCTGCGTGCCGGCAACAGCAGGGTCGCCGTCGCCACGCGTCAGTCCACGTAGCTGACGCTGACGATTTCGTATTCGCGCTGGCCGGCCGGTGCGTCGATCACGATCGAATCGCCTTCCAGCTTGCCGATCATCGCGCGCGCCACCGGCGAGGAAATGGCGATGAGGCCCAGCTTGATGTCCGCTTCCAGGTCACCGACGATCTGGTACTTCTTCTCTTCGTCGGTTTCCACGTCGGCCAGGGTCACGCTGGCGCCGAACACCACCTTCGAGCCGGCGTTGAGCTTGCTCACGTCGATGATCTCGGCGTGCGACAGCTCGCCTTCCAGCTGCTTGATGCGGCCTTCGATGAACCCCTGCTCCTCGCGCGCGGCGTGGTACTCGGCATTCTCCTTCAGGTCGCCATGCTCACGCGCCTCAGCAATCGCGGCGATGACCTTCGGGCGCTTTACCGACTTCAGGTGATCCAGTTCGTCGCGCAGCTTCTGCGCGCCCTTCATGGTGATCGGGGCTCTCATGCATTCAACTCCTTGTGCAGCTCCTGCAGCGACCAGACGGGGCCGGTGCCGCGGAATTCCAGTGAATCCACCAGCGCCTTGGCGCCGGCAATGGTGGTCGAGTAGGTGACGCGGTGCTGCAGCGCTTCACGACGGATCGAGAACGAGTCGTTGATCGCCGCACGGCCTTCAGTGGTGTTGACGATGTAGACGATCTCGCCGTTCTTGATCGAATCGACGATGTGCGGACGTCCTTCCACCACCTTGTTAATGATTTCGCAGTCCATGCCGTGCTGCTGCAGCCATGCAGCGGTGCCACGGGTGGCGACCAGAGTGTAGCCACGCGCCAGCAGGGCCTTGGCGACCGGCAGCACGCGCTTCTTGTCTGGATCGCGCACCGAGACGAAGGCCTTGCCGACCGGCGGAGCCTTGATGCCACCGGCCTCCTGCGCACGCGCGAACGCGGCGTTGAAGGTGCGGCCCACGCCCATCACTTCACCGGTGGAGCGCATTTCCGGCCCAAGGATCGGATCGACGCCCTGGAACTTGGCGAACGGGAAGATCGCCTCCTTCACCGAGTAGTAGTCCGGCACGATTTCCTTGGTCGCACCCTGCTCGGCCAAGGTCTTGCCGGCCATGCAGCGCGCGGCGATCTTGGCCAGCGCCATGCCGGTGGCCTTGGAGACGAACGGCACGGTGCGCGAGGCACGCGGGTTCACTTCCAGCAGGTAGATGGTGTCATCGCCATCATCATTGGTCTGGATCGCGAACTGGGTGTTCATCAGCCCGACCACGTTCAGGGCCTTGGCCAGCTCCACCACCTGGCGACGCAGTTCGGCCTGGGTCTTGGCCGACAGCGAGTACGGCGGCAGCGAGCAGGACGAGTCACCCGAGTGCACGCCGGCTTCTTCGATGTGCTCCATCACGCCGCCGATCAGAACGTTGCCATCCTTGTCGGCGATGATGTCGACGTCGCACTCGACGGCGTTGTCGAGGAAGCGGTCCAGCAGCACCGGCGAATCGTTGGACACCTTCACCGCGTCGCGGACGTAGCGGGCCAGGTCGGACTCACCGTAGACGATTTCCATCGCGCGGCCACCCAGCACGTAGCTCGGGCGCACCACCAGCGGATAGCCGATCTCGCGGGCCAGCAGCAGGGCTTCCTGGTCGTTGCGGGCGATACGGTTCGGCGGCTGCTTCAGGCCCAGCGTGTCGACCAGCTGCTGGAAGCGCTCGCGGTCTTCGGCCAGGTCGATCGAATCCGGGCTGGTACCGATCACCGGCACGCCGTTGGCTTCCAGCGCGCGCGCCAGCTTCAACGGGGTCTGGCCGCCGTACTGCACGATCACGCCCTTCGGCTGTTCCAGTTCGACGATTTCCAGCACGTCTTCCAGGGTCAACGGCTCGAAGTACAGGCGGTCGGAGGTGTCGTAGTCGGTCGACACGGTTTCCGGGTTGCAGTTGACCATGATGGTTTCATAACCATCCTCGCGCAGCGCCAGCGCCGCGTGCACGCAGCAGTAGTCGAACTCGATACCCTGGCCGATGCGGTTCGGGCCACCGCCCAGGATCATGATCTTGTCGCGGTTGCTCGGCGCGGCCTCGCACTCGTCCTCGTAGGTCGAGTACAGGTAGGCGGTTCCGGTGGAGAACTCACCGGCGCACGAGTCCACGCGCTTGTAGACCGGGCGCACCTTGTGCGCACGGCGCAGCGCGCGGATGGCCGCCTCGTTGGTGCCGGCCAGCTGCGCCAGGCGGGCGTCGGAGAAACCGGCGCGCTTGAGCTTGCGCAGGCGCGCGGCGTCCAGCGCGTCGATGCCGCCGGCAGCGACTTCAGCTTCGGCCGCGATGATTTCCTCGATCTGGTCCAGGAACCAGTGGTCGATGAATGACAGCGCGTAGATCTCTTCCACGCTCATGCCGGCGCGGAACGCATCGGCGACGAAGAACAGGCGCTCCGGACCCGGTGCCTTCAGTTCGCGGCGCAGGGTCTGCAGGTCGTCTTCGTTGCCCAGGTCCAGGCCGGTCGGGTCGAAGCCGACCTTGCCGGTTTCCAGGCCGCGCAGGGCCTTCTGCGCCGACTCCTGGAAGGTACGGCCCATTGCCATCACCTCGCCCACCGACTTCATCTGGGTGGTCAGGCGCGCATCGGCGGCCGGGAACTTCTCGAAGGCGAAACGCGGGATCTTGGTGACGACGTAGTCGATGGACGGTTCGAACGACGCCGGGGTCAGGCCACCGGTGATCTCGTTCTTCAGCTCGTCCAGGGTGTAGCCCACGGCCAGCTTGGCGGCGACCTTGGCGATCGGGAAGCCGGTGGCCTTGGAGGCCAGTGCCGACGAACGCGACACGCGCGGGTTCATCTCGATGACGACCACACGGCCGGTCTTCGGGTTGATGCCGAACTGGACGTTCGAGCCACCGGTGTCGACGCCGATCTTGCGCAGCACGGCGATGGAGGCATCGCGCAGGCGCTGGTATTCCTTGTCGGTCAGGGTCTGCGCCGGGGCCACGGTGATCGAGTCACCGGTATGCACGCCCATCGGGTCCAGGTTCTCGATCGAGCAGACGATGATGCAGTTGTCCGCCGTATCGCGGACCACCTCCATCTCGAATTCCTTCCAGCCGAGCACCGACTCTTCCACCAGCACTTCGGTGGTCGGCGACAGTTCCAGGCCGCGGCTGACGATCTCGACCAGCTCTTCGCGGTTGTAGGCGATGCCGCCCCCGCTGCCGCCCAGGGTGAAGCTGGGGCGGATGATGGTCGGGTAGCCGACGCGGGTCTGGATCTCCAGCGCTTCGTCCAGGGTGTGAGCGACGGCGGCGGTCGGGCATTCCAGGCCGATCTCCCCCATGGCTACGCGGAACAGCTCGCGGTCTTCGGCCATGCGGATCGCTTCGCGCTTGGCGCCGATCAGCTCGACGTTGTACTTCTCCAGCACGCCGTGGTCAGCCAGGTCCAGCGCGCAGTTCAGCGCGGTCTGGCCACCCATGGTCGGCAGCAGCGCGTCGGGCTTTTCCTTGGCGATGATCTTCTCGACCGTCTGCCAGTTGATCGGCTCGATGTAGACGGCGTCGGCCATCTCCGGGTCGGTCATGATCGTGGCCGGGTTGGAATTGACCAGCACCACGCGGTAACCCTCGTCACGCAGGGCCTTGCAGGCCTGGGCCCCGGAGTAGTCGAACTCGCAGGCCTGGCCGATGACGATCGGGCCAGCACCGATGATGAGGATGGTCTTGAGGTCAGTGCGCTTGGGCATTTTCTTCTCTAAGTCAGTACAGCGTGACAAGGGGGAGTGATCGCACGCTGTCGATCAGGAAATCTCTTCGGGTTTCAGCGCAATCCGGCACTGGTCCTGCAACCCATCTGCCAACTGCTGGAACAGGTCGCTGGACGGGGCCGCGTCACCGAAACTGGCCAACAGGCGCTTATGCGCCGCGCTGGCCATGAACGTCTCGAGTCCGGTTTGATACTGCTCGCTCTGCACGCCGATGGATGCGGCCTCCGCCTCAGCGAGGCCGCCGGTCATTGCCTGGTAGCCCTTCCCGGACGGCGTGTCCAGGAAGCGCGACCATTCGTCGATGACGGCGTCACCGTCGTTGCCCAGCTGGCTGATCACCGCTTGCCGCATCTTGCTCTGCAGCACCGAATGAATGGCACCGCGTGCGCATTGGCGACGCTCTTCCGGCAGCGCATTCAGCGCCGGCTCTCCAGCAACCAGCTCAGCGGCCAGATCGACCCCGATCGAATCCTTGTGCAGCTTCCGCATCACCTCGGCCACAGCGGCATCGGTCGCCGGCGCCGCTGAAGCAAGCCCGGCGACACACAGCAGCGGCAGCAGAGCAAGGTTGCGCATCAGGCCCGGGCCTCGTCCATCAGCGCCACGAAACGGTCGAACAGCGGGCCGACGTCGGTCGGGCCCGGCGACGCTTCCGGGTGGCCCTGGAACGAGAACGCCGGCACGTCGGTGCGGGCAACGCCCTGGTTGGTGCCGTCGAACAGCGAACGGTGGGTCACGCGCAGGGTGGCCGGCAGGGTCGTTTCATCGATCGCGAAGCCGTGGTTCTGCGAGGTGATCATCACCCGGCCACTGTCCAGGTCCTGCACCGGATGGTTGGCGCCGTGGTGGCCGTGGCCCATCTTCATGGTCTTGGCGCCCGAGGCCAGGCCCAGCAGCTGGTGGCCCAGGCAGATGCCGAAGGTCGGGATCTTCACATCGATGAAGGTCTTGATCGCTTCGATGGCGTAGTCGCACGGTTCCGGGTCACCCGGGCCGTTGGACAGGAACACGCCGTCCGGCCTCAGTGCCAGCACCTCGGCAGCCGGGGTCTGCGCCGGCACCACGGTCACTTCGCAGCCGCGCTCGGCCAGCATGCGCAGGATGTTGGTCTTCACGCCGAAGTCGTAGGCCACGACCTTGTACTTGGCCGGCACGCTGACGAAGGCATTGGCATCCAGGTCCAGCTGGCCCTCGGTCCAGGTGTAGGTCTTCTCGGTAGTGACGACCCTGGCCAGATCCATGCCCTTCAGCCCCGGGAACTTGCGGGCGGCTTCCAGTGCCTTTTCCACGTCGATGTCGCCGGCCATCAGCGCACCGTTCTGCGCGCCCTTCTCGCGCAGGATGCGGGTCAGCTTGCGGGTGTCGATGCCGGCGATGGCGACCACGCCTCGCTGGATCAGCCAATCCTGCAGCGACACCTGGCTACGCCAGTTGCTGGGGCGGCGCGGAACATCGCGCACGATCAGGCCGGCCGACCACACCTTGGACGCTTCATTGTCCTGGTCGGTCATGCCGGTGTTGCCGATATGCGGATAGGTCAGCGTGACCATCTGCCGGGCGTAGGACGGGTCGGTCAACACTTCCTGATAGCCGGTCATGGCGGTGTTGAACACCACCTCACCGACGGACAGGCCGGGCGCGCCTACGGATTCGCCCTCGAATACGGTGCCGTCTTCGAGGACGAGGATTGCGGCTTGGGTCACGGGAATCTCACTTTGGCTACCGAGGGGGCTGCCGAAGTCACGCCTGCGCTTCACGGAAATCCGGTTGCAAAAAAGCGCGGACGTACGGTCTGGGACCGGTCCGGCTTTCGTGATTCGGCGAGTGCGAATTGTAGCGCTGCCGGGGCGCTCGCGCCAGCGGTTATCGCGGTTCATGAACAGGCAATTGCGCGTTCATTTCAATCCGGCGGCGTATGCGGGCCGGAGACGGGGTTGGATCCATTCCTGCACGGGAAAGGCTCTGACCCCAGGCGCCCTTGGATAGGGCCAGAGCCCTTCCCGCTGGAAAGGGATCCGACCCCAGGCGTCAGACCCCCTACTGCAGGAGGTCCCGCACCCGGTAGCTGCCCGCCGCCCGGCCCTGCAGCTGGCGGGCGGCGAACAGGGCGCCGCGGGCGAAGATGTCGCGGTTGGTGGCCCGGTGCACCAGCTCGATGCGCTCGCCCAGCCCGGTGAACTGCACCAGGTGCTCGCCCACGATGTCACCGGCACGCAGGCTGGCGTAATGCGGCTCCGACCCGCCCCGTTGCGCGGCCGCCCCCAGGGTCAGCGCGGTACCCGACGGAGCGTCCTTTTTCTGCGTGTGGTGCGATTCGACAATGTCGCAGTCCCAGCCGGTCAGCGCCTGCGCCGCGCGCTCGACCAGTTCGTCCAGCACCGCCACGCCCAGGCTGAAATTCGAGGCCCAGACCAGTGGAATCTTCGCCGCCGCCGCCTCCAGCGCCTGGCGCTGCGTACTGGAGATCCCGGTCGTGCCCGAGACCAGGCCCGCGCCTCGCTCCACGCACAGCGCCAGCATCGGGTCGAAACCCTCCGGCAGGCTGAAGTCGATCGCCACGTCGAATGCCGGCGCACCGGGCAGCTCACTGGCAGCGAAGAACGGTACGCCATCGACCACGCGCTGGGCCGGCGCACGGCCGGTCACCGCGGCCACGATCTGCAGGGTTTCGGGATGTTCGGCGGCCAACCGCAGCAGGGCCTGGCCCATGCGCCCGGAGGCGCCGTGAATGAGCAATCGCAGGGGAGTCTGGTTCATGCCTGCAGGCTAGCGGCAGCACGCCCGCTCCGGCAAGCGCCATCGCTGCTACGCTGCATGCCCTTTCGTGCAATGGATGGCAGCCCCTCATGCAGATCAGTGAACAACTGGTGCTGGTCACCGGTGCCGGGCGCGGGCTTGGCCAGCACATCGCTCGCGCCTTCGCCGGGCAAGGCGCGCGCGTCATCGTCAACTACCATCGCAGCGAGAGTGCCGCGCGCGCACTGGCCAGCGAGCTGGGCGGACAGGCGATCGCGCTGCCGGCCGACATCACCGACCGCAGCCAGGTCGATACGATGCTGCAACAGGCACTGGCCCACTTCGGCCAAGGTGTCACCACCGTGGTCAACAACGCGCTGGCCGCGTTCTCGTTCAACGGCGATGCCCGCGTCGGCGCCTCCGAAATCGGCTGGCCGGCCTTCCAGGCGCAGTTCGAGGGCAGCGTGCGCGGCGCGCTGAACACCGTGCAGGCTGCCCTGCCTGGCATGCAGGCGCGTCGCTTCGGCCGGGTGATCAACATCGGCACCAACCTGTTCCAGAATCCGGTGGTGCCCTACCACGACTACACCGCCGCCAAGGCCGCACTGCTGTCGCTGACCCGCACACTGGCCGGCGACCTCGGCCCGCATGGCATCACGGTAAACATGCTGTCCGGCGGACTGCTGCGCACCACCGATGCCAGTGCCGCCACACCCGAAGCGGTGTTCGACTACATCGCCGCCAACACGCCACTGCGCAGCGTCACCACCCCGGCCGAGTTCGCCGATGCCGCGCTGTTCTTCGCCAGCCCGTGGTCGCGCGCGGTGACCGGCCAGAACCTGGTGGTGGACGGCGGACTGGTGCGGGACTGAGCCGATGCGCATCTCCGAAGTCAGCCGCCTGACCGGTGCCAGCGCCAAGGCGATCCGCCTGTACGAGGCGCGTGGACTGCTGCCGCCGGTGCCACGCCTGAACCGCTATCGCGACTACAGCGAACAGGACGTGGCCTGGGTTCAGCTGATCCGCCAGGCACTGGGGCTGGGCATCACCCTGGCCGCGATCTCGCGCCTGCAGGGCCGTGATGGACGGCTCGACTGGCCAGCGGTGCTGGCCTTGCTGGAACAGCAGCGCAGCCGCATTGCCGGCGAGCGGGTGCGCTTGGCGCAGGTCGAGCGCGACCTGCAGCAGGTCAGCGACGAACTGCAGCAGTGGCTGCACTCCGGCAGCGGCGACTGCATCCTGGAACCCAGCGGCTGCACCACCCCGGCTTGACTCTGCCCCTGGGGCAGACCGCAACCTCGCGTGCTTTCCATTGCCCGAGGTTGCCGTGTCCCGTTCCATCCTGATCCTGCTCGGCCACCCCGACCGCGACAGCCTGTGCGGCGCGATCGCCCAGCGCTATGCCACGGCCGCCGAGAACGCCGGCCACCGGGTGCGCCTGATCGCATTGGGCGACCTTGAATTCGACCCGGTGCTGCGCCACGGTTACCGCCAGATCCAGCCGCTGGAGGCCGACCTGCAGGACGCCGCCGATGCGATCGAGGCCTGCGATCATCTGGTACTGGTCTACCCTACCTGGTGGGGCGCCATGCCGGCGCTGCTCAAGGGCTTCTTCGACCGCGTGCTGCTGCCGGGCTACGCCTTCCGCTACCGGCGCGATTCGGTGTGGTGGGATCGGCTGCTGGCCGGGCGCAGTGCACGAGTGATCACTACGCTGGATACGCCGCCCTGGTATTACCGCTGGATCTATCGCGATCCGGGCATTACCCAGATCCGCGCCACGATCCTGGAGTTCTGCGGCATCCGCCCGGTGCGGGTCAGCCGGCTGGGCGCGGTACGCAGCAGTACCCCGGCACAGCGTACCCGCTGGCTCGCGCTGGCGGCGGAGCTGGGTTCACGGGCCGGCTAGCTCCGTGCCATGCGCGGATGGATCTCATGGGTGTGCGAACCAAGGTTCGCACCCACAGGACGAAGGTTGGCACCCACCGGGGCAGGAAAAGCAGCGTCAGTGCTGCTTCGGCGGCGTTGGCCCGCAGCTGTCGCAGCCACCACAGGCGCCAGCACCGCCGATGGCCGGCGGCGCGACCTTCCGCCCCAGCGCCTGCAGCCAGGCAGCGCGGCCCGGCTTCAGCAGGGCCAGCGCCAGCGCTCCGCGCAGCTTGCGCACGGTGCCGGGGAACTGCTTCTTCAGTACCACCCAGGCACTGACCAGCACGGCCACCGCGATGATCAGGTACTGGATCAGCAGGCCGGTATCCATCAGCCGCCTCCCAGCGCCTTGGTCACCTGGTAGGTGATCAGCGCGGCCACATACGCCGCTGCGAACAGGTAGAACGCGGCGAAGCCCATCTGCTTCCACGAGTTGGTCTCGCGCTTGATGGTGGCCAGCGTCGAGATGCACATCGGGGCGTAGATGTACCAGACCAGCAGCGAAAGCGCGGTGGCCAGTGACCAGCCGTCGCTGATCAGCGGGGTCAGCGCCTGGCTGGCGGCATCGTCATCCGCTGCCGACAGCGCATACACGGTGGCCAGCGAAGACACCGCCACCTCGCGCGCGGCCAGGCCAGGGATCAACGCGATGCAGATCTGCCAGTTGAAGCCCAGCGGCGCGAAGAACACCGCCATCGCATGGCCGATCTGGCCGGCGTAGCTGTAATCGATCGCGGGCATGGTGGCGCCGACCGGCGCGGCCGGGAACGACAGCAGCACCCACAACAGGATGGTCAGCGCCAGGATGATGCCGCCGACGCGCTTGAGGAAGATCATGCCGCGCTCGTACAGGCCCACCGCCAGGTCGCGCACGTGCGGCAGCCGGTACGACGGCAGCTCCAGCATCAGCGGGTGCTCGCTCTTGTCGCGACGCCACTTCTTCATGATCCACGACATCGCCAGCGCGCTGAGGATGCCGGCCGCATACAGGCCGAACAGGACCAGGCCCTGCTGGTTGAACACCCCCCACACCGTCTTCTGCGGGATGAACGCACCGATCAGCAGCGCATACACCGGCAGGCGTGCGGAACAGGTCATCAGTGGCGCCACCAGGATCGTGGCCAGGCGGTCACGCGGGTCCTGGATGCTGCGCGTGGACATGATGCCCGGAACCGCGCAGGCAAAGCTGGACAGCAGCGGGATGAACGAGCGCCCGGACAGGCCGGCGGCCGCCATCATGCGGTCCAGCAGGAACGCCGCGCGCGGCAGGTAACCGGACTCCTCCAGCACCAGGATGAAGAAAAACAGGATCAGGATCTGCGGCAGGAACACCACCACGCCACCGACGCCGGCAATGATGCCGTCGGTGAGCAGGCTGGCCAGTGGGCCTTCCGGCAGCACGCTGCCGACGAACTGGCCGAGCCAGGCAAAGCCGGCCTCGATGCCGTCCATCAGCGGCGTCGCCCAGGCATACACCGCCTGGAAGATCAGGAACATCACCACCGCCAGGCTGATCAGGCCGAACACCGGGTGCAGCAGCCAGCGGTCGAGCGCGTCATCGATCTTCGCGGTGCGTGCCGGCATGCGCACGGCCACCGACAGGATCTGGCGCACCTTGGCGTGGTAGTCGATACCACCTTCCGGGCCCGGTACCGGCGCGTCCAGGTGCGGCACCATCGCATCCAGCCGCTCGACCAGCGCCTTGGCGCCCTGCGTGCGCACCGCCACGGTCTCCACCACCGGCACGCCAAGCTCGCGCTCCAGCGCGGCCACGTCCACCTGGATGCCGCGGCGCTGGGCCGCATCGACCATGTTCAGCGCCACTACCATCGGCTTGCCCAGCTCGCGCAGTTCCAGCGCGAAGCGCAGGTGCAGGCGCAGGTTGGTGGCATCGATCACGCACAGCAGCACATCCGGCGCGGCCTCGCCCGGGTAGAAGCCACGGCACAGGTCGCGGGTGATCGCCTCGTCCAGGCTCGCCGGCTGCAGGCTGTAGGCGCCCGGCAGATCGAGCACGGCGAACTCGCGGCCAGACGGCGCACGCAGGCGGCCTTCCTTGCGTTCGACGGTGACGCCGGTGTAGTTGGCGACCTTCTGCCGGCTGCCGGTCAGCTGGTTGAACAGTGCGGTCTTGCCGCTGTTCGGGTTACCGACCAGCGCGACGCGCAGGGGGGCGGTGGAGGCAGTGGCAGTCATGCACGTCGTTCCTGGCTGGCGACGTCGATCACGACGCGCTTGGCTTCGCTGATCCGCAATGCGAACCGGGTGAACCCGACCTGCACCAGCAGCGGCTCACCGCCGACCGGGCCCTTGGCCACCAGGCGCACTTCCTCGCCCTTCACAAAGCCCAGCTCGCGCAGGCGACGGGCGATGGCATCGTTGGCATGCAGGTCCTGCACGGACTCGACCACGGCCGAGGCGTGCAGCGGCAGTTCGGACAGCGTCATCTAGCGTGTTCTCTGCTGGATGTAAATGGTTCTCGATTCTAACATTCCCGCGTCGCGTCATGGCCCATGACCAATGGCCCGCTATGATCCATACAGGTATGGAGTGATCCTGGAATCCCATGAACGAAGCCTTGCAGATCGAGCGCCGTGGCGCCGTCCTCACCCTCTGGCTGAACCGGCCGGAGCTCCACAATGCCTTTGACGCCAGCCTGATCGCACGGCTGACCGCGGCGCTGGAGGCCGCTGGCCACGACGATTCGGTGCGCGCGGTGGTGGTGGCCGGCCACGGCGCCTCCTTCTCGGCCGGCGCCGACATGCAGTGGATGCGCGGCATGGCCGCCGCCAGCGAGGCCGACAACCGCGAGGACTCGCTGGCCTTGGCCCGGCTGATGCGCACCTTGGACGAACTGCCCAAGCCGACCCTGGCCCGGGTCCATGGCGCCGCCTTCGGTGGCGGCGTCGGTTTGGTCGCCTGCTGCGACATCGCCATTGCCAGCACCTCCGCCCGCTTTGGCCTGACCGAAAGCCGCCTTGGGCTGCTGCCGGCGGTGATCTCGCCCTACGTGATCGAGGCCATCGGCCCCCGCCAGGCCCGCCGCTGGTTCGCCACCGGCGAGCACTTCGACGCCGACACCGCGCTGCGCATCGGCCTGCTCCATCAGCTGGTCGAACCCGACCGCCTCGACGAAGCCCTGGAACGCCAGCTGGCGCTGCTCGACAAGGCCGGCCCGATCGCCTCGTCCACTGCCAAGCAGCTGGTCCGGCAGGTCCGCGACAGCCATGACCGCGACGCGCTGGATCGGGATAATGCCGCCCTGATCGCGCGCCTGCGGGTGTCCGCCGAGGGCCAGGAAGGCCTGGGCGCCTTCCTCGACAAGCGCGCGCCCCATTGGGTCACGGAAGCCTGAACATGTTCGATCATCTTGGTTTGACCAGCGCCGACCTGGCACGCAGCAAGGCCTTTTTCCTACAGGCGCTTGCGCCGTTGCAGATCGGCGTGGTGATGGAAGTGACCGCCGAGCAGACCGGCGCCCACGACCACATCGGCTTCGGCAGCGACGGCAAGCCGTCCTTCTGGCTCGGCAATGGCGGCAGCGTCAGCCACGGCGTGCATGTGGCCTTCGCCTGCGCCAGCCGCGCCCAGGTGGATGCCTTCCATGCCGCCGCGCTCGCCGCCGGCGGCCGCGACAACGGCGCCCCGGGGCTGCGCCCGTGGTACCACCCGGATTACTACGGCGCCTTCGTGCTCGACCCGGACGGCAACAACATCGAGGCGGTCTGCCATCGCCCCGCCGATGGGGCAGCCGCATGAGCGACTACGTCCGCATCGTCGAGGTCGGCCCGCGTGACGGCCTGCAGAACGAAAAGCAGCCGGTGGCCACCGCCGACAAGATCGAACTGATCAACCGGCTGTCGGCCACGGGCCTGCGCAGCATCGAGGCAACCAGTTTCGTAAGCCCGAAATGGGTCCCGCAGCTGGCCGATGCCGCCGAGGTCTACGCCGGCATCCAGCGCCACCCGGGCATCCACTACCCGGTGCTGGTGCCCAACGAACAGGGCTACGATCGTGCCCGTGCGGTCGGCGTCGAGGAAGTGGCCGTGTTCACCGCGGCCTCCGAAGCGTTCAACCGCACCAACACCAACGCCGGCATCGACGAGTCGCTCGCCCGCTTCGAGCCGATCCTGCGCCGTGCCGCAGCCGATGGCGTACGCGTGCGCGGCTATGTCTCCACCGTGCTCGGCTGCCCCTACCAAGGCGAGGTGCCGCTGGCCGACGTGGTGCGCGTGGCGCGCGCCCTGCACCAGATGGGGTGCTACGAAATCTCGCTGGGCGACACCATCGGCGTCGGCACCCCGCGCAAGGCACGGGCGATGCTGCAGGCAGTGGCTGCCGAGATTCCGATGGCGTCGCTGGCCGTGCACTTCCACGATACCTACGGCCAGGCCATTGCCAACATCGCCAGCTGCCTGGAAGAAGGCGTGCGCGTGGTCGACAGCGCGGTGTCCGGCGCCGGTGGCTGCCCGTACGCCAAGGGCGCCAGCGGCAATGTCGCCAGCGAGGACGTGGTCTACCTGTTGCAGGGCCTGGGGTTGGACAGCGGCGTGGACCTGGCGGCGCTGGCCGAGACCGGGCGCTGGCTGGCCGGCCTGCTCGGCCGTGCCACCGGCAGCCGCACCGGCCAGGCGCTGGCGGCCGCCGGTTGATGCTGGCACTGCGTCGCCCCGTAACGGCGGCGCAGTGCACAACGGCGACGGTCGCGGCTTCCGTTAGAATCGGCGGTTCTCGAACCTGCAGGACCGTGCAATGCAGCTGTCTTCCGTACGTGCCGTGATCACTGGCGGCGTCTCCGGCCTCGGCCTGGCCGTGGCCCAGCACCTCGTCGCTCAGGGCGGCAAGGTAGCCCTGCTCGACCTCAACGACGACAAGGGCGCTACCGCCGTTGCCGGGCTGGGCGCCGACAAGGCCCGCTACTTCAACGTCAACGTCAGCGACGAGACGGCAGTGACTGCGGCCATCGACCAGGCCCACGATTTCCTCGGCGGCCTGAACGTGGCGGTGAACTGTGCCGGCATCCTCGGCGCCGGTCGCGTGCTGGGCAAAGAAGGCCCGATGCCGCTGGCCGGCTTCCAGGGCACGGTAATGGTCAACCTGGTGGGCAGCTTCAACGTCGCCAAGGCCGCGGCCAACCGCATGCAGCACAACGACACCGGCACCGACGGCGAGCGCGGCGTCATCATCAACACCGCCAGCATCGCTGCCTATGAAGGCCAGATCGGCCAAGCTGCGTACTCGGCCAGCAAGGGCGGCGTGGTCTCGATGACGCTGCCGATGGCGCGCGAACTGTCGCGCTTCGGCATCCGCGTCAATACGATTGCGCCCGGCGTGTTCTGGACGCCGATGGTCGACGGCATGCCCGAGGCCGTGCAGCAGTCGCTGGCTGCCTCGATCCCGTTCCCGTCGCGCCTGGGCAAACCGGAAGACTTCGCCAGCCTGGTCGCCTTCATTCTCGGCAACACCTACCTCAACGGCGAGACCATCCGCCTGGACGGCGCTACCCGCCTCGCTCCGAAGTGATTCCCCCCGGGCGCCGGGATGGCGCCCACCCCCAACCGACCTAGAACAGCATGAAAGCCAACGACATCAAGAAGGGCAACGTCGTCGAGTACAACAACGGCGTGTACCAGATCCGCGACATCGAGCGCAGCTCGCCGCAGGGTCGCGGCGGCAACGTCCGCTTCCGCTTCATCATGTACAGCGTGCCGGGCGGCAACAAGCTCGATGCCAGCTTCGATGCCGACGACAACCTGGTCGAGGTCGAACTGCTGCGCCGCCAGTCCACCTATTCGTACAAGGACGGCGACGCGTTCGTGTTCCTCGATGACGAGGACTACACCCCCTACACCCTGGACGCGGACGTGATCGGTGACGACGCCGGCTACATCACCGACGGCCTGACCGGCATCTACGTGCAGGTCATCGACGAGCAGCCGGTGGCAATCCAGCTGCCAGCCTCGGTGGTGCTGGAAGTGATCGAGACCCCGCCTGAACTGAAGGGCGGCACCGCCACCAAGCGCCCGAAGCCGGCCAAGCTCAACACCGGCATCGAGATCATGGTGCCGGAGTACATCGTCAACGGCGAGCGCGTGCTGGTAAACACCGCCACCGGCGAATTCGCCGGCCGTGCCGACTAAGCGCCTTGCGCTGATCGTCTGCCTGTCCCTGCTTGCGGCGTGTTCGCCACAGGCAGCGGACAGCACTGCCGACGCTGCGGGGGCGCCCGCCGAACCGGAACCCTCTACCGCGCTGCCCTCCGGCGATGACGCGCTGGACAAGGCCCGCGCCTCGGCAGGCTGCCCGGTTCCTGCCGACGTGCATGACGTCGAGGACGTGCGCATCTACTGCACAATGCCGGACGACGTGCAGGCCTTCCTCGCACGCGAGAACACCTGCCAGCACTTTGCCGGCGAAGAGCCTTACGACGACGAGCGCCGCCGCGAGCTGGAAGACGCCAGCGCCCAGTACTGCGAGGGCCGCGAGCAGAACTTCACCGACCTGGTCGCACGGCACCGCGACGACTGCGCGATCCGCCAAGCACTGATCGGCATCAATGGTCGCTACGACCTGGTGTTCGAGCTGGACCTGAAGCCCTGCGAGGGCTGAACTGCAATGTCGATGTAGAGCCAAGCTTACGCTCGGCTCTACAGAGGGCTTACGGCTGCTTAGCGCCGAAGTTGCCGCAGCCATGGTACTGGCGGGTACCCACGGTCAGCATCGCCTTGGCTTGGAACGCTTCACCGCTCATGTCGTCCTGGCAGGTGGTGCGCTGGAAGCTGAGCTTGACGTCGGTGCCATCGGACGCCTTGCCGCTCCAGCCGTCAGCACCCGCGGCGGGCCTGGGGACGTCGAAACGGCGCTCACCGTAATCCACTTCCACCTGCAGGCCGGGCGCGTCTCCATCGACGACCGCCAGCCAGCCCGGCTCGTTGCCGGTGGCACGGAACGCTGCATCGCCGGCACGTCCGTCACCTTCGGTGGCTTCCAGCGCGTGACACTCGCGGTCCGCCTCGCCGTTCAGGCTGAGCAGGCCGTCATCGCTGCCCTTGGTCCAGAAGCTGTTGCCTTGGCCATCGGCGTATTTCGCACCCGAAGCGGCACGTTCGGAGGTCATCGCGAACGTGCGATCGCCGATCACCACCGTAGCCGCGTCCTCGCCGTTGAAAGTCGCGCGCACGCTCAGGTCACCGCACTGGTACGCGGTGATGCTGCCGGTGCTGGCTCCCGGCGGCGGCGTGGGCGCCGCGGTGTCACTGCCACCCGCGACAGGGGGCTGGGCGGGTTGGCACGCGGCCAGGACCAACCCGAGCGAGGCTGCCAACAGACTGGGAACTACACGCATGGCTCGACTCCTTGTCGACACTACTGAGACCATCGACCCTACCACCTGCCAGTGAGCGGGGCCTGAAAGAGGCCTGACCGCGCTCACGCGGAAAGCACCGCCATCGACAGCAGCTGTGCGCCACTGTCCCCGGAACTGCAGGCCCATACGCGCAGCAGGCGCAGTTCCAGTTCGCGCTCCTGGCCCTGCCCGAGCACCGACAAACGCACGTCGCTGGACAGCAATGCCAAACGCCCGCACAGCAGCGTTTCCACTGCGCACGCCTGCAGGCTGCTCACCTGCAGTTTCCCAGCCAGCCAGTCGCCCAGCCATGGCAGATCGAGCATGCGCCCACCCTGCCCGTCCATCATGAACAAGGCCGGCGATACCAGCGCGGCCAACGCATCGTGGTCGTCCTCCAGCAGTGCCTGCCGCAGACGCTGTTCAAGCACTGCCAGCTGCTGCTCATGCAGGTTTTCAACGGTGGTCCGTTCCATCCACGGTTCCTTCCGGCATCGGCCGGCGCCTGCGCAGGCATTGCGCGATCCACTGCCGCGCGCCCTGCACTACTACATAGAAGACCGGCACGAAGAACACGGCCAGCACGGTCGCACTGACCATGCCGCCGAACACCCCGGTTCCGATCGCCTGCTGGGTTTCCCTCGACGCGCCCTGCGCCAGCATCAACGGCACCACGCCCAGCGCGAACGCCAGCGAGGTCATCACGATCGGCCGCAGGCGCAGCCGAGCCGCCTCCAGTGCCGCTTCGACCAGGCCGCGACCCTGCTGCTGCAGTTGGCGCGCGAACTCGACGATGAGGATCGCGTTCTTCGCCGACAGCCCGATCACGGTGATCATGCCGACCTTGAAGAACACATCGTTGGGCATGCCACGCAACAGCACTGCAGCCACCGCGCCGAGCAGGCCCAACGGCACCACCAGCATCACCGCCAGCGGAATCGACCAGCTCTCGTACAGCGCCGCCAGCACCAGGAACACCACCAGCATCGACAGCAGCAGCAGCCACGGCGCCTGCGCGCCAGACTCTCGCTCCTGCAGCGACTGGCTGGTCCACTGCAGGGCAAATCCGGACGGCAGCTTCTGCGCCAACCGCTCCATCTCCGCCATGGCCTGGCCGGTCGACACGCCGGAGGCCGGTGCGCCGGACAGGTTCAGCGCCGGGAAGCCGAGGTAGCGCTGCAGCTGCAGCGGCGCTTCGGTCCAGCGCGGCGTCACCAGTTCGGACAGTGCCACCATCCCGCCTTCGCTGTTGCGCACATAAAGCTTCAGCACGTCCTCCAGCTCCATCCGGTGCGGCGCATCGGCCTGCAGGATCACCTGCTGCAACCGGCCCTTGTTGGGGAAGTCGTTGACATACTGCGAACCCATGGCCGCCGACAACGTGCTGCTGATGTGCTCGAAGCCCACGCCCATTGATTCGGCCTTGGCCCGGTCGATGTCCAGCCGCACGCTGGTGCCGGCCGGCAGGCCATCGGCATGCACCTCCGACAGCAGCGGGCTGGCCTCGGCCAGTTCCAGCAGCTGCTGCAGTGCCGCGCGCAGTTCGGCCTGGCTCTGCCCGGTACGCGCCTGCAGCGCCAGCGAGAAGCCGGAGGAACGGCCCAGGCTGTCGATCGCCGGCGGCATCACGCTCATCACCTCGCCTTCGGCAATCGTGGCCATCGCTTTCTGCGCGGCCTCGACCTCACCGGCAGCGGTGGCTCCGGCGCGCTCACCCCAATCCTTGAGCATGGTGTAGCTCAGCGCCGCACTCGGGCCGGAACCGGAAAAGCTGTAGCCGAGGATCGCCTGGTTGGAACCGATGCCCGGGCGTGAGGCCACGTGACGCTCGTACGCTTCCACCACTGCCAGCGTGCGTTCGGCGGTCGCCTCCGCCGGCAGCTGGATCGAGGTCATGAAGTAACCCTGGTCCTCTTCCGGCAGGAATGCGCCCGGCAACCAGTGCAGGCCCAGCAGCAGGGCCGCCACCAGCGCGGCAAACATGCCCATCACCCGCCCACTGCGCTGGAGCACGAGGGAGACGCCGCGCTGGTAGCGCCCGGTCATCTTCTCGAAGCGACGATTGAAGGCGCCGAACAAGCCACCACGCTCATGATGACCCTGCGTGCTGGCGCGCAGCAGGGTCGCACACAGCGCCGGCGTCAGGCTCAATGCCAGCAGCGCAGAGAACAGGATCGATACCGCCATCGCCACGGTGAACTGGCGGTAGATCGCACCCACCGAACCGCTGGCGAATGCCATCGGAATGAAGACCGCGGTCAGCACCAGGGTGATGCCGATCACCGCACCGGTCAGCTCGCGCATCGCCTTGATGGTCGCGTCGCGGGGTGGCAGGCGTTCCTCGGCCATGATCCGTTCCACGCCTTCGACCACCACGATGGCATCGTCAACGATGATGCCGATCGCCAGCACCATGCCGAACATGGTCAGCACGTTGATCGAGAAGCCCAGCGCCAGCATCACCGCAAAGGTACCCAGCAACGCGATCGGCGCGACCAGCGCGGGAATCAGCGTGTAGCGCCAGTTCTGCAGGAACAGGTACATCACCGCGAATACCAGCAGCATCGCCTCCAGCAGCGTCTGCACCACCTTCTGGATCGAAATCTTCACGAAGGGTGCGGTATCGAACGGGATGCTCGCCTCCACGCCGCGCGGCAACAGCGGCGCCAGTTCGGCCATGCGCTCACGGACCGCCGACGCCGTGCGCACCGCATTTGCGCCCGGGCGAAGCTGCACGCCTGCGGCGGTGGCCGGATGGCCGTCCTCGCGGGTGCCCCAGGCATAGCTCTGCGCGCCCAGTTCGACGCGGGCGACATCCCCCAGCACCACCCGTGAACCGTTGGCCCCGGCACGCAGTACGATCGCCGCGAACTGCTCCGGCGTGGACAACTGGCCGTCGGCGCTGAGCGGCACGGTGATGCGCTGGCCCGGAACACCCGGCGAATCACCAATGCGTCCCGGCGAAATCTCCAGGTTCTGCTGCTCGATGGCGGTCGCCACGTCGCCCATGGTCAGGCCGTAGCCCGTCAACCGGGTCGGGTCCAGCCACACCCGCATCGCCTGCTCTGCACCAAACAGCTGCACGCGGCCGACGCCATCGATACGGCGCAGCTCCTCGATGATGTTGCGCGCCATGAAGTCGCCCAGCGCCGCTTCACTGACGCTGGCGTCAGGCGAACGCAGGCCCACCAGCATCAGGAAGCCGGAATCGGCGGCCTCCACGAACAGGCCGTTCTGGCGCACGCTGCGCGGCAGCCGCGGTTCGATCGCTTTGATCCGGTTCTGCACGTCCACCTGTGCCAGTTCCGGATCGGTGCCGGGCTTGAAGGTGGCGGTGATGGAGGCTTCGCCGGAGGTGTCCACCGACGATTCGAAGTAGAGCAGGTACTTGACGCTGGACAGCTCGCGCTCGATCAGGCCGACCACCGCGTCGTTCAGCGTCTGTGGGCTGGCGCCCGGGTAGCTGGCGTAGATGCTGACGCTGGGCGGCGCAACCGCCGGGTAGCGCTCCACCGCCAGGCGCGGGATCGCCAGCACGCCGGCCAGGATGATGAAGATCGCCAGCACCCAGGCGAACACCGGGCGATCGATGAAGAAACGTGCCATGTTGGATTTCCCTGGAGAGTCTGGCCCGGAGCAGGCTCAGCCCTTGCTGCCTGCCTGCACTGCACCGGCACTGGCGACCGGCAACTGCCACTCGCGTGCGTCGACCACCGCGCCTTCCTGCAGGCGTTCCTGGCCCTCGACCACCACCTTCTCGCCGGCCTTCAGGCCCGTACGCACCAGCCACTGGCGATTGACGCTGCCATCGACCTCCAGCGTGCGGATCACCGCCTTGCCATCAGCGCCGATCACCCAGGCGTACGCCTGGCCGCCAGCGCTGCGCAGCACGGCCTGCTGCGGCACGGTCAGTGCGCTTGCGGGCGCACCGCGCGGCACTCTCGCGCGGACGTACATGCCGGGCAACAGCTGGCGTTGCGGGTTTTCGACCAGGATGCGGAGGATCACGTCACCGGTACGCGCATCGACATTGATGCCGGAGAACAGCAGCTTGCCGCGCTCGGACAGCGGCTTGCCGGCTGCACCGATGATCGTCACCGGCAGCTCGCCGCCGCCGGCACTGCGCTGCAGCGACTCCAGCTGTGCTGCCGGCTGCCGCACGTCCACGTAGACCTGGTCGATCTGCTGCACCACTGCCATCGGTTCGGCGTCGGCGACACCGACCAGTGCGCCTTCAGTCACCAGCGCCTGGTCGATGCGCCCGGCAATCGGTGCACTGACCGTTGCATAGCGCAGGTCGAGCTGGCGTCGTGCCAGGATCGCGCGCGCCTCGTTCACTGCCGCACGGGCCTGCTCGTACTCGGCACTGGCATCGTCGCGATGCTGGTGGCTGACCGCCTGCGCGGCGGCCAGTGCATGCAGGCGCTGCGACTGCACGCGGCTGCGGCGCAACACAGCCTCACTGCGCTGCAGGGCCGCCAGCGCTGAATCGACATCGGCACGGAACGCGGCCGGATCGATCTGGAACAGGGCCTGGCCGGCGCTCACTTCGGCACCCTGATCGAACAGGCGGCGCTGCACGATGCCGCCGACCTGCGCACGGATCTGCGCGGTGCGAACGGCGGCGACGCGGCCGGGCAGCTCGTCGTCGCGCTGCACCACCTGCGGACCGACAGTGACCACGCTGACGCGGGGGGCCGCGTCCGGGGTCGCTTCGGGGGAGGAACAGGCCGTCATGGCCAGGGTGAAGGCCGCGATCAACGCGACCGGCGTCCTGAAGGTTCTCATTGCTGTGCACAATGCCGCGCGGGCGGCGGATAGGTTCTGAAGCGCGCAGTGTGCGTGGTGATGATGGGGTTTCGATGGAGGAACTGTGGAGATACGATGGAGGCAAGCACCTTAAGGCCCCGCCCCTGCATGCATGCCTCCCCTGCCCTCGCCGCCCTCGTCCTGATCGTCGAGGATGAGGCTGAGATCGCCGATATTCTCACCGCCTATCTGGAGCGCGAAGGACTACGGACGCTGCGTGCCGCCGATGGGCACAGTGCACTGGACCTGCACCGCAGCGCCCGCCCCGACCTGGTCCTGCTGGATGTGCAGCTGCCGCGGCTGGACGGCTGGAGCGTACTGACCCAGCTGCGCCAGCGCGGCGAAACGCCCGTGATCATGCTGACCGCACTCGACCAGGACCTGGACAAGCTGACCGCGCTGCGGATGGGCGCCGACGACTACGTGGTCAAGCCATTCAATCCGGCCGAGGTGGCGGCGCGCGTGCGTGCAGTGCTGCGGCGCACGCTGCGCGCCTCGCGTGTGGATGCCCCCAGCGCGTTGCGCGTCGGTCCGCTGCTGATCGACTCGGCCACCCATGCCGTGCACGTGGAAGGCGATGGTTACAGCCATGAGGTGCTGCTCACCCTCACCGAGTTCAAGCTGCTGCATTGCATGGCCCTGGCACCGTCGCGCATCTTCAGCCGCAGCGAGCTGATGCACGAATGCCTTCCGGAAAGCGAAGCACTCGAGCGCACCGTCGACAGCCACGTCAGCAAGCTGCGCCGCAAGCTGGATGAAGTGGGCATGGTCAACGTGCCGGCCAGCGTGCGTGGCGTCGGCTACCGGCTGATGGCCGACCGCTGATGGCCCGCCTGCGCCGCTCCGGGCTCAGCCGCCACATCATCGTCTCGATGTCGCTGATGGTGATCGGCGTCATCGTGATGATGATCCTGTCGTCCTGGCTGCTGTATGCGGTGCTGGTCGAGTTTTTCCCGGGCAGCGCCGAAGAACCCGAAGGCTGGCTGCCGACCGGGCCGGAGCTGGCGTGGATGGTCGGAGTGATCCTGACCGGCCTGGCGCTGGCCATCGCCGCCTCGTTCCGTCTCGCCCATCGCATCCTGTCACCCTTGAATTCGCTGGTGGACAGCGTGCGGGCGCTCGCTGGCGGTGACCTGGGTGCACGCGCCAGCGTCCAGGAGAATTCACCGGGCGAGGTGGCGACCCTGGTCGAGGACTTCAATGCGATGGCGCGCCGCTTGCAGCACATGGAGAGCGAGCGCGCGATGTGGCACGCGGCCATCGCCCATGAGCTGCGGACGCCGGTGACGATCCTGCGCGGCCGCCTGCAGGGCCTGGCCGAAGGCGTGTTCCAGCCCGACGAATCGCAGTTCCGCAGCCTGCTCGCGCAGGTTGAAGGGCTGTCACGCCTGATCGAGGACCTGCGCGTGCTCAGCCTGGCCGACAACGCACGCATGGACGTGCGCCGCGCACGCACCGATGTGGTGGCCGAGGTGCATTCGGTGATGACTCTGGTCGACCCGCAGTTCCGCGCCGCCGGCTTCGTGCTGGAACTTGAAACCAGCCGCGACGAACACACCGCGCACTGCGATCCGACCCGGCTGCGCCAGGCACTGCTGGCGCTGCTGGAGAACGCGCGCCGGTATGCCAGCCCGGGCAAAGTGAGGATTGCCGTGCATGACACGCACGGCCACGTGCAGGTGGCCATCGAAGACGAGGGCCCAGGCATCGATCCGGAGCTGCACGCCGAGATCTTCACGCCGTTCATGCGCGCCGACGGCTCGCGCTCGCGCCAGGGTGGTGGCAGCGGACTCGGCCTGGCGGTGGTCAAGGCCATTGCCGATGCACATGGCGGCCGCGTCTACTGCATGCCCGGCAGCGCCGGCGGCAGCCGCTTCGTCATCGAGCTTCCGCGCCAGTAGACGGCGTCACGGCCTGCTCGCGCAGATGCGCACCGAGCGCGGCCAGATTGGCATCGATCGCGTCCATTTCCCCGCGCTGCTTCACTGGCAGCTGCTGCCGCAACTGGACACGCAGTGCCTGCCATGCCGGCACCGCCCGCGCACTGGCAGTGGCCACTGCCCCGGACAGCAGCGCCTGCTCGTCGCCCAGCGGCAACCCATAGCCTCCCTTCTGCAGCAGCGTCCCCGGCCGCAACCACTGCCCACTCTGCTCCAGCAGGCCGCGCAGGCTGCGGGTTTCCGCACCGTCCGGTGCAGCCAGCAGCTGCCGCTTGAGCACGTCACGCGCGCGCAGCTCGGCACGCCGCTGTGCGGCCTGTTCCAGCAACAGCAAGCCAGCACTGGCGCGCAGGTCGCCCTTCAGCAGCCACGACGCCCGTTGTTGTGCAGGCAGCTTCAACCAGCCGCGCACATCGCGCACCGGCAGTTCCAGCTGCGAAGCCGCCACATCGAACAACTGCTGGTAGTGGTCGCGTGCCGAGGCGAAGTAGTAGCCCTGCGCCTGCGCTGAATCCCGATCAGCCAGGACCTGCTCATCCAGTACCTGCAACCGCGCCAGGCGGCGCTTCACGCCGCGCGGGCTCAGCTGGGCCAGCCCGGCCTCGCCAAGGCGCGGCACGCCGGCCTGGAGCAGCTTGGCGGTTTCCACCGCGCAATTGTTGCTGACGAAGTAGTAGCGCCCGTCATAGCTCCAGTGCACCTGCGCGGTGCGCTCCAGCAGGCTCGCGATCTCGCCGCGTTGCAGCCGCAGCGGCAGCGACTGCAGGCCGCGCAGCTCGACCTGGGTGTACTCGTCCACTACCTGCTGCAGCGGCAGTACGAACAGCCGCGAGGGATAGCCGCCGGTCAGGCCACGCCAGTTGGAGATCTGCACGTCGCCGACGAAGGCGCGGAAGGACAGCACGCGGTGGTATTGGAGATCGAGCCGGCATTCCGGGCCCGGCGCGCGGCCGGGCCGACAGATCACCAGCCGTAGCATGCTGTGGCCCCAGCGGCTCATCGGCTGCGCGCTGCCTTCGGCGAACAGGTAGTCCACCGCGTAGACGCGGGCTGGATCAAGCTGCAGCAGCGATGCAGCGCCCTCCTCCGATTCGGCCTGCAGCAAGGGCAGCGTGGTAGCGCACTGCGGCTGCGGCAGCGACGGCGGTGCTCCGAAATGCGCCTGGTACCACTGCGCCAACGCGGGGCGCCGGCAGGCAAACTCGGCGTCCAGCACGTAATGCTCGGCGTTCACCGCCAGGTACTCGGCCGGGTCTTTCAGCTCGTAGGCATCGGGACTACGGTCACTGAAGTCGTTGCCGCCACGGCCCAGATGCCAGGGCTTGCGTTGCCAGCCTGCGAGATCGCGCCAGCGCGCACTGCGCGACCAGTCCGCGCCACCGCGGTCGGCAACGTGGGTCAGCTCGTGCACCAGTGCGCTGCGTCGCGCGCGGCGGGCCCCGGGCACGCTGTCGTCCAGCAGCTCGCGACGCAGGGTGATACGGCCGGCGAAGGCACGGCCGTGTACATCGGCGGGCAGGTCATCTGCCCAGCGCACCTGCACCTGTGCCGGCACTGCGCGCAACAGGCCCTCGGGCAACAGCGCCTGCACGTCGGCCAGGGTCTGACGGGCGAGCCGCTGCTGTGACGGATCGAGACCGGACGGATCGAGCTCCAGGCGATCGGCCGCGTGCGCGACGTCAGCGGTCAGCAGTAGAGCCACGCCATGCGTGGCTGCTGTAATCACCCATCTGCGCCTGGCGCCCAGCCGTGCATGGCTCGGCTCTGCAGAAAACGATGACGCGGAGGTCATGCGGCCCGGATCAACGCGCCAGCAAGGCGCGGGCCAGCTCCAGGTCACTCTGCTGCTGCGCGGCAGCGCTTTGCTCGCGCAGGTGGACCAGTGCCGCCTGCAGGCGCGCGCCGCGGATCTGGCCGTCACTTGCAACAAACGCGGCCGCATCATCGCGCGCGGCCTGCACTACCTTGTCGTCGCCCGAGCTGCTGCCCGAAGATCCCGACGATGCGCCCGTGGCCGAACCGGCCGAGGTGCCGGCAAAGCTGGAAGCGAAGCCGGCCAGCGGCAGGGACAGCAGGGCAAGCAACAGGAGTGGACGGGTCATCGCTTCGAAGCCGGTTGTGAGGATGCGTGGAGCGTAACGGTTGCGTGAAGCGTTTGCCCGGCTCAGGCGTCGAACAGCTTCCCGGGATTCAGCCGCGCTTGAGGATCGAACGCGCGTTTGACCGCCTTCATCAGGGCGATCTCGGCTGGGCCACGGGTGCTGTCCAGGTAGCCCTTCTTGACCAGGCCGATACCGTGCTCGGCCGAGATGCTGCCGTCGAAACGGGCCAGCACCTGCGCCAGCAGCTTGGTCACATGCTCGCACTGCGCCACGAAATCGGCGTTGCTGGTGTCATCCGGCTTGAGCACGTTGATGTGCAGGTTGCCGTCGCCGATGTGGCCGAACCAGACCACATCGAAGTGCGGGTAGGCCTGCCCGATCAGTGCCTGGGTTTCGGCCAGGAACGCCGGCATTGCCGAGATCCGTACCGAGACGTCGTTCTTGTAGGGTTTGTAGCGCGCCAGCGATTCGGTGATGCCTTCGCGCAGGCGCCACAGCTGGGCGGCCTGGGCATCGCTGGCACTGATCACGCCGTCGCTGACCCAGCCATTGCCCATGCAGTCCTCGAAGGCCGCCATCGCCGCCGCCTCCTGGGCCTCGTCATTGGCGGCGAATTCGGTCACCACGTAGTACGGATGCACCTCATCGAACGGCGCCTGCGCGCCATGGGCAAGCACGTGCTCCAGCGCCCGGTCGGTGAAGAACTCGAAGGCCTGCAGCTGCAGGCGCGCGCGGAACGCGGCGAACACCTGCATCAGCACTTCGAAGCTGGGTAGTGCCAGCAGCATCACGTTGCTGGCCGGCGGCGGATCGGTCAGCTTCAGCGTCGCCTCGACGATCACGCCGAGCGTGCCTTCCGAGCCGATCAGCAGCTGGCGGAAGTCGTAGCCGCTGGAGTTCTTGATCAGGCCCTTGTTGAGTTCCAGCAACTCGCCGCTGGCGGTGACCACCTTCAGGCCGGCGATCCATTCACGGGTGTTGCCGTAGCGGATCACCCGGATTCCACCGGCATTGGTGGCGATGTTGCCGCCGATCGAGCAGGAACCGCGCGCGGCGAAATCCACCGGGTAGATCAGGCCGTGGTCCAGCGCGGCGTTGTGCACGGCTTCCAACGGCATGCCGGCCTGCACCACCAGGGTGCGATCGACCGCGTCGTAGGCCAGCGCCTTGTTCATCCGTTCCAGGCTGAGCACCAGCTCGCCGTTGGCCGCTACTGCGCCACCGGAGAGGCCGGTGCGGCCACCGGACGGCACCACCGCCACGTCGTGCTCGGCGCTCCAGCGCATCACCGCCTGCACCTCTTCAACCGTCGCCGGCAGCGCGATCACCAGCGGCGCCGGCGTCCAGCGCCGGGTCCAGTCGCGCCCGTAGTGCTCCAGGTCGGCCGGGTCGGTCTTCAGCTTCAGGCCGGGACAGGCCTGCTGCAGCGAGGCAATGCGGGAATCGGTCATGACGGTCCAGCGCGGGGCGTGAAGAACGGGCAAGCGTGCCAGTGGCACGCGCCAGCGTCCAGCCCTGCGGCCGCGCCGATAGCTACGGATGCAACCAATTGCGCACTGCACCATGGGCGCTTCGATCTGGCATAGTGGTCGGCCCCTGTCCCACTGGCCGTGTTGCCCCATGTCGCCGAAGAAGACCTCGTTCCCGAAGCAGGATATCCGCGTGCTGTTGCTGGAGGGGGTCAGCCAGACCGCCGTAGAGGTGTTCAGCGCCGCCGGCTACAGCCAGATCGAGGCGCACACCAAGGCACTGCCCGAAGACGAACTCAAGGCACGCATCGCTGAGGCGCATATCGTCGGCATCCGCTCGCGCACCCAGCTCAGCGCCGAGGTGCTGGCCGAGGCCAAGCGCCTGATCGCGGTGGGCTGCTTCTGCATCGGCACCAACCAGGTCGATCTGGACGCGGCCGAGCTGGCCGGCATCCCGGTGTTCAACGCACCCTATTCCAACACCCGCAGCGTGGCCGAGCTGGTGATCGCCGAGGCGATCATGCTGACCCGAGGGATCCCGCAGAAGAATGCCGAGTGCCATCGCGGCGGCTGGTCGAAGTCGGCCAGTGGCAGCCATGAGGTGCGTGGCAAGACCCTGGGCATCATCGGATACGGCCACATCGGCACCCAGGTCGGCGTGCTGGCCGAATCGCTCGGCATGCAGGTGATCTTCCACGACGTGGAAACCAAGCTGGCGCTGGGCAATGCCCGCGCCGCGGCCAGCCTGGACGACCTGCTGGCCCGCGCCGACATCGTCACCCTGCACGTGCCGGAAACCCCGTCCACGCAGTGGATGATCGGCAGCACCGAGCTGGCGAAGATGCGCAAGGGCGCGCACCTGATCAACGCCGCACGCGGCACGGTGGTCGACATCGATGCGCTGGACGCGGCGCTGGCCAGCGGCCACATCGGCGGTGCCGCGCTGGACGTGTTCCCGGTCGAACCGAAGGGCAATGGCGATATCTTCGAGTCGCCGCTGACCCGCCACGACAACGTGATCCTGACCCCACACGTTGGCGGCAGCACCCTGGAAGCGCAGGACAACATCGGCGTGGAAGTGGCGGCCAAGCTGGTGCGCTACAGCGACAACGGCAGCACCCTGTCGGCGGTCAACTTCCCGGAAGTGACCCTGCCTGAACACGAAGACAGCCTGCGCCTGCTGCACATCCACCAGAACGTGCCGGGCGTGCTGTCCAGGGTCAACGAGATCTTCTCGCGGCACAACGTCAACATCGACGGCCAGTTCCTGCGTACCGACCCGAAGGTGGGCTACGTGGTGATCGACATCACCGCCAGCGAGCAACAGGCGGCCGCCGTACGCGACGAACTGGCCGCGATTCCGGGCACGCTGCGCACGCGCATTCTGTACTGACGCGGCCCCCGCCATCCACGCATGGCGTGGGTCTACTGGCACGCCGGGCCACGCCCGGCGGGCTCATTCAACGCGCCAACCACCGGCGCGCCATGCGCTGCATGGACTCGTCCGACTCCGGGTCGGCCGCGACTTCGGTCACCGGCCGCCAGGCCAGGTCCAGCGATTCCTCGCTGAGTACGAAGGCCTCGCCACCCAGCGCCCGCATCACGAAACGCACGTCGTAGTGCCAGTGCCCCGGCACGCCCTTGCGCTCTGGAATCCAGTGCTTGTCGATGTCGAAGATGGCCGGGTCTTCCAGCACCAGGCCGCTCAGGCCGGACTCCTCCTCGGCTTCCTTCAGCGCTACCTGGGCCAGGTCGCGGTCGCCGTCGGCATGGCCGCCCAGCTGCAGCCAGCGCTGCAGCTTGCGGTGATGGGTCAGCAGCAGGCGCTGGCCGTCGGCGCTGACCAGCCAGCAGCTGGCGGTAAAGTGCCCGGCCAGCCGTTCGCGGCGGAACGGATCTTCCGGATCGTCCAACAATATGCCGAATTCGGCAGCCAGTGCGTCGTGGGCGGGCTCACGGCGGGCGTAGTCCCGCAGCAGGCCGCGCAGGCGATCGTCAAGCACGGCAAGGGTTTCGGCGGTCTGGCGCATGAATGGGGGAGGTCTGGAAAAATACTGCTCATTATCGCCGTTCATTGTTGCGATTGCGCTTGTGCGTTGGCTTCAGCTTTGGCTAAGGTACAGCGGGCCGTTCGCGCGGCCTTCACCATTCCAGGGTTGCCGGCAACGTATCGGCGTCCCACCCCATCCGATCACTAGGAAGTACTGCATGCTGAAAGCTCTGTTGAGGGTCAAGCCGGTCCAGCCGGCCGGGCACGTCGATGCCGGCGAACCCATCGAAGGCAGCCTGGACGGCGAAGCCACGTTGAAACGGACCCTCACGGCTAAACACCTCATCCTGCTGGGCGTGGGTGCGGTGATCGGCGCTGGTATCTTCGTGCTGACCGGCCAGGCCGCGGCCAATCACGCCGGCCCGGCAGTGATGCTGTCGTTCGTGATCGCCGGTTTCGCCTGCGCCCTGGCGGGCCTGTGCTACGCCGAGTTCGCGGCGATGATGCCGGTTTCTGGCAGTGCCTACTCCTATTCCTACGCCACCCTCGGCGAAGGCATGGCCTGGTTCATCGGCTGGTGCCTGGTGCTGGAATACCTGTTCGCCTCGGCCTCGGTCGCGGTGGGCTGGTCGGCGTACCTGATCAGCTTCATCACCACCACGCTGCACATGCCGTTCCCGGACCTGCTCAGCGCCGCGCCCATCGCCTGGACCGGCAGCGAGTTCGTCTCCTCCGGCAAGCTGTTCAATCTGCCGGCGGTGCTGATCGTGGCGGCGGTGTCCGGCCTGCTGTACGTGGGCGTGACCCAGTCGGCCTTCGTCAACGCGATCATCGTGGCGATCAAGGTCACCGTCATCTGCCTGTTCATCGGTATCGGCGCGGCCCACATCGACCCGGCCAACTGGCAGCCGTTCATTCCGGAAAACACCGGCGTGCCGGGTGAGTTCGGCTGGAGCGGCATCTTCCGCGCCGCCACCATCGTGTTCTTCGCCTACATCGGCTTCGACGCGGTCTCCACCGCCGCCGGCGAGACCAAGGATCCGCAGCGCAACATGCCGATCGGCCTGCTTGGCTCGCTGGCGGTGTGCACCATCGTCTACATCATCGTCTGCGCAGTGCTGACCGGCATGATGCCGTACCACCTGCTGGGCACCGACAAGCCGGTCGCCACTGCGCTGGAGCCGTACCCGACCCTGTCCTGGCTGAAGACGTTCGTTGAGATCGGTGCCATCGCCGGCCTGTCCTCGGTGGTGCTGGTGATGATGATGGGACAGACCCGCATCGCCTACACCATCTCGCGCGACGGCCTGCTGCCCAAGCTCTTCGGCAAGGTCCACGCCCGCTTCCGCACGCCCTATGTCGCCACGATCGTGGTCGGCGTCATTGCCGCCGCACTGGCCGGCCTGGTGCCGCTGAACGTGCTGGGCGAGCTGGTCTCGATGGGCACTCTGCTGGCCTTCGCCACGGTCTGCATCGGCGTGCTGGTGCTGCGCTATACCAAGCCGGAGATCCATCGCCCGTTCCGCGTGCCGGTGGTGTGGATCATCTGCCCGCTGGGCGCGGCTACCTGCCTGTTCCTGTTCTGGCAGGCGTTCGTGGTCCATTGGCACCTGTTCGTCGGCTGGACCGTGCTGGGCATGCTGATCTACCTGGGCTACGGCATCCGTAACAGCAAGCTGGCCAAGTCGCCCTGATCCCCCTACGGGCCGGCCCTGCGCCGGCCCGTCCGTTTTCCCCTGCGCCGCCTCGAACGGCGCTTCGACAAGACCGACATACATGTTCAAGCAACTGTGGGCCACCAAGCACCCGCATGCCGCCCATGAAGACGCCAACGGCCTGAGCCTGCGCCGCCACCTCGGCCCCTGGGGCCTGACCGCCCTCGGCATCGGCGCGGTGATCGGCGGCGGCATCTTCGTCATCACCGGCCAAGCCGCCGCCAACCACGCCGGCCCGGCGATCATGCTGTCGTTCGTGCTGGCCGCGATCTGCTGCGCCTTCTGCGCGCTGGCCTACGCCGAGTTCGCCTCGATGGTGCCGGTTTCCGGCAGTGCCTACACCTATACCTATGCGACCTTCGGCGAGCTCTCGGCCTGGTTCATCGGCTGGATGCTGGTGCTGGAATACGGTGTGTCCGCCTCGGCGGTCGCGGTCAGCTGGACCGGCTACTTCCTCAGCCTGCTCAGCCAGTTCGACATCCATTTGCCGGCGGCCCTGGTCAGTGCACCACTGGACGCGCAGCTGCGCCCGACCGGCGCGATTGCCAACCTGCCTGCGGCTGGGCTGGTGCTGCTGCTGACCTGGCTGTGCTACGTCGGTATCAGCAAATCCTCGGCGATGAACATGGCCATGGTCGTGCTCAAGACGGGCCTGATCGTGCTGGTCATCGTGGTCGGCTGGAAGTACGTGGATACCAGCAACTGGACGCCGTTCATCCCCGCCAACGAAGGCCCCGGCAAGTACGGCATGGAAGGCGTGCTGCGCGGTGCGGCGATGGTGTTTTTCGCCTACATCGGCTTCGAGGCGGTGTCGGTGGCGGCGCAGGAATCGAAGAACCCGCAGCGTGACATGCCGATTGGCATGATGCTGTCGCTGGTGGTCTGCACCGTGCTGTACATCGCGATGGCCGCGGTGATGACCGGCCTGGTGCCGTACCAACTGCTCGGTACCGATGAGCCGGTGGTGACTGCGGTGGCCGCGCATCCGCAGCTGGGCTGGCTGCGCTGGGTGGTCGAGGTCGGCGCACTGGTCGGCCTGTCCTCGGTGGTACTGGTGATGATCATCGGCCAGCCGCGCATCTTCATGATCATGGGCCGCGATGGCCTGCTGCCGCCAGTGTTCACCAAGATCCACCCGAAGTACCGCACCCCGCACATCAACACCGTGATCACCGGCATCGGCATCGCGCTGCTGGCGGCGCTGTTCCCGCTGGACATCCTCGGTGAACTGACCTCGATGGGTACGCTGATCGCGTTCGCCGCGGTGTGTGCCGGCGTGCTGATCCTGCGCCGCACCCAGCCCGACCTTCCGCGCCCGTTCCGCATGCCGATGGCCTGGCTGATCTGCAGCCTGGGCGTACTCAGCTGCCTGGCGCTGCTGTCGGCGATGACGATGCACAACTGGATGTTGATGGGCGTGTGGACGTTCGTCGGTTTCGTGATCTATTTCTGCTACGGGTTCAGGCACAGCCGTTTGCGGGGCAAGTGAAGTTTTGCGGTGCAGGGCCTGCGGCCCTGCACCCGCCGGAGCAACGGCAAGAGCGGGTGGGTTGGTTTGGCGGGGAGGCATGGGTACGCGGGGGACGCCGCAAGTACGTCCATGTAGGCTTGGCAGCCGCATCCATGCGGCTGACACCCCCGCGAACCCATGCCTCCCCACCCCTGACAGTCTCCCGGCGTGTCCGGTAGATCCACGCCATGCGTGGATATCACCTGCACCGTGAATGTGCCGGCTATCGGATGAGAATCACCTACGACCAAACCAGATGGTCTTCTGTATCCAACCTGTGTGTGCGCCACAGCAGTGGCTCTGGTTCACGTCCAGGGCGCCGCACTCGATTTCCGGCCGCTGACTTGTACTTTCCATCCACGTCGTACGTGTTCTTGTCCTGCTCCCTGCACGTCTCCAGCCTCTACGCCTGAAAGGTCCGCAGAGCCACGTCATTCTTTGCTGGCCACTGTTGCCTGGACTCCGTTGAGCAGCAACCGGTCGAGCAGCTGTCGTCCGCTGCGCCGGCCCCGCCTAGCGGCGATTGAACCAGATGAGCTGCTGCTGCCAGCCGGCACCGGCCATGCAGGCATTGAACTCGCTGCTGCGGTCGGACGCGTTGACGTCCACGATGTAACTCTCATCTTTAGGCATCGGCACCATGTTGTACTTGCCGTCAATGGCGCAGACTTCATCAAGCCTGCAAGGCACCTTGCGGTCTTCGTAGACAGTGCGCGTGGCCACTTCATTCCTGACCGGCCAATGATCGTCGGCCTGCGCCTTGCAACTCGAATGGGCGGGGCCGAATGACCGCGCACCCGCATCCATCTTCACCCACTCCATCGTGCAACCACTGCTGGCAAGCATGATGCCAATCACCCCCATCATCCCCATCGCGCGCGCGATCATCGAAGTACTCCTTTCCTTGGCGCTCGCCGAATTTCTGCGGCACTCCGATGATGTTTCGCAGCAAGAGAGCTGTCCACGACCGGAATCGCTTCCAGCGGGCGCGCCGCCCTCCCCATTCAGCCAGCGCTGTGCTTGCCTCGATCCAACCCCTGCGCGCCGCCTGCCAGCACACCGCTTCGCGCTGCCGACGCAGCAGGCAGGCGGTCGCCGCGCGGGCCCAGCATCGGGCCGGATCACGTAAAATGCCGTCCATGGACACCACCACCTTCCCCTACGACTCCGCCCGCCTGGGCGAACTGGCCCAGCTGCTGATCGACAACGTCCGCGAACTGGCCCAGGCCGGCTGGACCCCGGCCACCAGCAGCAACTTCTCCCACCGCCTGGACGACCGCCACGCCGCGATCACCGTCTCGGGCAAGGACAAGGGCCGGCTGATCGAGGACGACATCATGGTCGTGGACTTCGACGGCCTGGCTGTCGGTCGCCCGCTGCGCCCCTCCGCCGAGACCCTGCTGCACACCCAGCTGTACCGTCGCTTTCCGGAAATCGGCTGCGTGCTGCATACCCATTCGCCGGTGCAGACCATCGCCTCGCGCCTGTACGCGCCGCAGGGCCACATCCGCCTGGAGGGCTACGAGCTGCTGAAAGCCTTCGCGGGCAACAGCACCCACGAGATGGCCATCGACGTACCTGTGTTCGCCAACACCCAGGACATGAACGTGCTTTCGAAGCAGGTCGATGACCTGCTCGACCGCCAGAACCTGTGGGGTTACCTGATCGATGGCCACGGCCTGTATGCCTGGGGCCGTGACATGGCCGAGGCCCGCCGCCACCTGGAAGCCTTCGAATTCCTGTTCCACTGCGAGCTGGAACTGCGCAGGCTGCGCGGCTGAACCCGCGCGCAGGTGCAGATGCCGATCCGGAATCTGCGCCCCGCCCCCGCCCTGCTACCCTGTCTTCCCCCCGAGACGTTCAAGCTGCCGCCATGAGCCGACTGCGCATCTACGACGACACCCGCCCCGAATCGCCGCTGCTGGACACCCAGGACGGCGCGATCATCACTGCCGAACTGCAGAAGATCGGCGTCACCTTCGAGCGCTGGCAGGCCACCGCACCGGTTGCGCCGGGCGCCAGCCAGGAGGAAGTGTTCGCTGCCTACCGTGCCGACATCGACCGCCTGGTGGCTGAACGCGGCTTCAAGAGCGTGGACGTAGCCTCGATCGCCCCGGACAACCCCAACCGCGCCGAGCTGCGGAAGAAGTTCCTTGACGAGCACTTCCACAAGGAAGACGAGGTGCGCTTCTTCGTCGCAGGCTCCGGCCTGTTCACCTTGCACGTAGGCGATAAGGTCTATGAGATCGAGTGCGTGAAGGACGATCTGATCGCGGTGCCCGATGGCACCACCCACTGGTTCGACATGGGCGATGAGCCCAGCTTCGTGGCGATCCGCTTCTTCACCGAGCCGGATGGCTGGGTCGGTCACTTCACCGGTACCGACATTGCGCAGAAATTCCCCCGTTACGTACCTACCCAGGCGTCCTGATCCATGCAGCCCCGCGTCATCCTGACCGACATCGAAGGCACCACCAGCAGTATCTCGTTCGTCAAGAACGTGCTGTTCCCCTATGCCCGCAAGGCCTTGCCGGCATTCGTCGCCGAGCATGGCCAGCAGCCGGAAGTCCGCCGCTGGCTGGATGCGGTGGCTGCCGAGATCGGCGGCGCCTGCCAGGACAGCCTGGTCGCCGAGACGCTGCAGGGCTGGATCGACCAGGACCGCAAGCACACTGCACTGAAGGCACTGCAGGGCCTGATCTGGGACGAAGGCTACCGTCGTGGCGATTACACCGCGCACTTCTACCCGGAAGTGGCGCCGGTGCTGAAGGGTTGGCATGCCGCCGGCCTGCCGCTGTACGTGTACTCCTCCGGTTCGGTGCCGGCGCAGAAGCTGTTCTTCGGTTTCAGCGATGCCGGTGACCTCAGCCCGCTGGTGTCGGGCTGGTTCGATACCGAGATCGGCGGCAAGCGCGAAGCCGACAGCTACCGCCGAATCGTGCAGGCGATCGGCGTGCCGGCCGGCGAAATCCTGTTCCTGTCCGATGTAGTAGAGGAATTGGACGCCGCCCGCGAAGCCGGGCTGCAGACACGCCTGATCGATCGCCTGGATGATTACCCGATGCCGCGCATCGGCCAGGCCGCCAACGGCCATGAGCGGGTTGAGAATTTCCAGCAGATCCAGCTGTAACAAAAAGGTAGATGCCAACCTTCGTTGGCACCTACCAGAGCAGGACGCTCTGCCCTCAACGGTCGTTGAGGGTCTTTACCTTCATCGCGTCGCGCAGGGTGGTCAGGTCCACTGGGCCACGCACTGCGATATCGCGGGTTTCGCCCGGCAGCAGGTCCAGCAGGTTGTCTTCGACCTGCACATCCAGCGCCCCGAAATCGATCCACGCCGCGCGCACGTAAGCCGCGCTTTCCAGCCGCAGTCGATAGTGGTCGCCTTCGATGGACACGGTGGCCTTGAGCTTCTGCCGCGGCAGCACCTGGTCCTTGGCTTCGACGAATCCGACAACCTGGCGGGCACTCACCGCCCCGTTCTGCAGCAGCTCGAACACCGCCACCGTGCGCTTCGGATCGGCACCGGCCAGCAGCTCTGCATCGCGGAAATCACCGATTGGTGTAACACCCGTCGCCGTCAGCGTCACCGCGTCCTCGCGACGGCGCAGCACCTTGCCGTCCACATCCATCACCCGCAACCGCCAACGTGCATCCTGCGCGGCACCATCATTGATCAGGCGCACCCGCGTGCTGCCCTCGTCGCGCAGCGCCGCCAGCGTCACCGGCGCGAAGAATCGCCGTGCAGCGAAATGCAGCGCCTTCCAGCGGCCGAAGTAGTCCACGCTCGACCATGAAGCACCCGGCCAGACATCGTTGAGCTGCCAGTACAACGAGCCCATCGTGTACGGGCGCGAGGCACGGTGATGCAGCGCGGCCAGGGCGATGCCATCGGCCTGCATCACCTGGCTCAGGTAGACGAAGTCCTCGAAGTCCTTCGGCATGCCGTAGCCCAGTTCGACGTAATGCAGCAGGCGGCTGTTGCCCTCGCCGGCCATGAATTTCTGGTGTGCGCGGATCACCGGGCTGTCGATGCGCTGCTCGGCGCGGGTGGCGATCTGGTCCACCGTCGCCACCGAAGGCCACGCCTGCAGGCCGTACTCGGACATGAAGCGCGGGGTCTCGCGCAGGTAGGCCTGCACCGGCAGCGCCGGATTGCCCCAGACCTGCCAGTAGTGCTTGTCGCCGCGGGTGGAGTCGTTGGCCTTTTCATCCAGATCGTTGCTGGGCGAACTGGACCAGTACGGCACGCCCAGCCCTTCCTCGCCCACTACCGCGCGCAGATCGTTGCCAAACAGATCGACATAGCCCTGCCAGACCTTCGCCGCGAACGCCGGATCGGCTGCCTTCAGGTCGCGGCCGTGGCCCCAGTCCTTCCAGGCGGTTTCCTCTTCGTTGTTGCCACACCACAGCACGATGCTGGGGTGATGCCGCAGGCGCCGCACGTTGTCGCGCGCCTCGGCGACCACGTTGGCGCGGAACGCCGGATCGTAACCGGGCTGCATGCCGCCGCCGAACATGAAGTCCTGCCAGACCAGCAGGCCCAGCTCGTCGGCGATGTCGAAGAACGCGTCGTCCTCGTAGTAGCCGCCGCCCCAGTTGCGCAGCATGTTCATGTTGGCGTCGCGCGCGGCCACCAGCACCTGGCGCAGGCGCGCGGCGTCGACGCGTGCGGGGAAGGCATCAAACGGAATGACGTTGGCACCCTTTGCGAAGATCTCCACGCCGTTGATGACGAAAGCGAAGCCCTGCCCTCCATTGCCGTCTTTCTCGCGGCGCAGCTCAACCGTGCGCAGGCCGATGCGCTGCTCGCGCACCAGCGCTGCATCGGTGCCATCATCCAGGCGGGCCTGCACGGTGTAGCGGTCCTGTGCACCGTGGCCGACCGGCCACCAGCGCTGCGGCTTGACCAGTTCGACCGGTACTTCGACAGCGTTCTGGCCGGGCTTCAGCAACACCGTGCGCTGCACCTGGGCCACGCTGCGGCCCAGTGGATCGCGCACATCGACATTGAGCACCGCGGAACCGGCCGCTGCGCCCTGCTCCACCTGCAGCAGCACCGCCAGCTTCGCCTGCTCCGCGTTCAATGCATCGGTGCGCACGGCCAGATCGGTCAGGCGGTGCGCGTCCCAGGCCTGCAGTTCGACTCCGCGCCACACGCCGGCGGTGACATAGCGCGGGCCCCAGTCCCAGCCGAAGTGGTAAGCCGGCTTGCGCGCGAAGTTGCCGACCATCGCGTCCTTCGGCTCGTCGCCATACGGCGACGGGTAGTTGCCGGCGATCTTGTGCGGCATTGCCTGCACGCCCGGCAACAGCGTGCGGATCGGCGAACGGAACACGATCTGCAGTTCATTGTCTTTCGCTCGCAGGCGGCCTTCGACCCGGGCGCGCCATGTGCGGTGTGCGTTGTCCGCGCGCAGCAGCGGCTTGCCGTTGAGCTCGACCTCGGCGTAGGTATCCAGGCCGTCGAAGCGCAGTTCGGCATTGGGCTTGGCCAGCGTCGCGGCATCCACGTCGAAGCGCGCACGGTATTCCCAGTCCGCCAGGCCGATCCATTGCAGTTCGCCTTCGGCGGCACCGACATACGGGTCGCGGATCAGCGCATGGGCCAGCAGATCGGTGTGCACGCTGCCGGGCACGTGGGCCGCACGCCACTGCTGCAGGCCCGGGTGAGCGGCGCCCTGCGCATCGCCAGGCGACATGCGGAATTCCCAGCGCGCCTGCAACGGGGCCGCCAGCGCAGGGAACACGGCGGCTGCAAACAGCAGCAGGAGCAGACGGACAACGAGGGGAAGGCGATGCACGGGATGCTCCTGTGTTTCCGCCGGGCAGGGCCCGGCGCTACCTGCAGATCCGATTCAGGGTAGCGGCGGGCCCTGCCCGGCGTACCAACCTCAACGCACGACGTTCAACACTTCGTAGCACGCGCCCATGGTGTGGTAATCCACCTTGCCGGCCGGGCTCTTCTCGTCGCTGTACTTGCGGTTGTCGGCATCCAGGATGCGGTACCAGGCGCCGTACTGGTGGTCGACGAAGTGTTCCCACGAGTAGGCCCAGATGCGCTCGTACCACTGCCAGTAGCGGTCATCGCCGGTGCGCTTGGCCATCAGCGCGGCCGTAGCCAGCGTTTCCGCCTGCACCCAGAAGTACTTGTCATCGTCGCAGACGAAGCTGTCGCCGCCGATCGGGGCGCCGTCCATGCCCGGCTGCCGGCGCGTTTCCGGCGCGAAGCCGTAATACAGGCCACCGCGGGCGTCATCCCAGCTGCGCGCCACCGCCACGTCAAACAGGTGCTGCGCGGTCGGCACCAGCCAGTCGGCCTGCACGTGGCGATCGAGGATCAGCAGCAGCTTGGCCCACTCGGTCTGATGGCCGGGCTGGAAGCCCCACGGGCGGAACAGGTGCTTGGGGTCGTCCAGGTTGTAGTCCCAGTCGATCTCCCAGTTGGAATCGTAGTGCTCCCAGACCAGGCCGCCGGCCTTGGCGGCCTGGCGGCGGGTCATGTTGTCGGCCAGCTGCAGCGCGCGCTCCACGTAGCGCTTCTCGCCGCTGGCCTCGAACGCGGCCAGCATCGCCTCGCACATGTGCATGTTGGCGTTCTGGCCACGGTAGCCGGTGAAGTTCCACTGGCCGTCGGCTTCGTCCTTGTACAGGCCGTGCTGCGGATCCCAGAAGCGCGCGTCCAGAAGCTGCCAGGTCTCGTCCATCCATGCGCGGGCCTGCTCGAGGCCGGCCTTCAGCGCGCAGCTGTAGGCCAGCAGCACGAACGCCACGCCGTAGCAGTGGTTCATGTCGTCCTCGACCTTGCCGTCGCGCAGGGTCCAGGCATAGCCACCGGTAACCGGATTGCGATGCATCTCGCGCAGGTAACGTACACCGTGCTCGACCGCGTCGCGGTACTCGGCGTTGCCGAATTCGCGGTAGGCCATCGCGTAGTTGAAGACGAAACGGGTGCTGCTCACCAGGTGGCGGTGGCTGGCATCGTAGATGCTGCCGTCATCCCGGAAGTAGTGGAAGAAGCCACCGTTCGGGTCGATGCAGCGCGGGTGGTAGAACGCCATCGTGTCGGCGATATGCGCACGCAGGAACGCGGGCGAACGGAAATCGGGCGAGGTGCTCATGCGGTAATGTCCTGGGCCTGCAGCAGCTGCTGCACTTCATCGAGCGAGGGCATCGCGGCGAACGCGCCCTTGCGGGTAACAGCCAGCGCGCCGACCGCGGCGCCGAAGCGCAGCGTGGCGGTGATCGCCTCCGGGTCCTGGCAGAACCCGGCAAAGCCTGCGCCCGCCCCGCCTCGCTCCAGCAGTCCGACCAGCACGCCACCGACGAAGGCATCGCCAGCGGCCGTGGTATCGACGGTGGCTACGCGGAAGCTGGTCACCGTGCCGTGGTTGTCGCGCGTGTACCAGTGCAGCGTGGCCGCACCATCGGTAACGATGACCCAGCGTGCCTGCGCGGCCAGCAGGCGCTTCAGTACCACTGCCTCACCATCGGCACCCAGCGGTGCCGCCAGGTAGTCCAGCTCCTCGCGCGACAGCTTGACCAGGTCGGCACGCTGCAGCGCCTGCCACAGGCGCGGCGTCGGATCTTCGTTGGCCGGCCACAGTGCCGGGCGCAGGTTGAGGTCCAGGCTGACCACCGCACCGGCGGCACGGGCGCGCTCCATGCCGGCGAAGGTCGCCTCGGCGATGGACGGCTCGGTCAGGCTGTTGGAGCACACGTGGAAGCACTGCGCGCTGTCGAAGCACCCGGCCTGGAAGTCGCTGTCACGGAACAGCAGGTCGGCGGCCGGCGGCCGGTAGAAACTGAAGCTGCGCTCGCCGCTGGCATCCAGCGCGACGAAGGCCAGTGCGGTCTTGGCCGCATCGGTACGCACGATGTAATCCGTGCCTACGCCGTGTTCGACCAGGCTCTCGGCCAGGAAGTCACCGAACATGTCGTGGCCGAGCATGCCGACGAACTGGGTCTTCGCACCCAGCCGCGCTGCCGCCACCGCAACGTTGGCCGGCGCCCCGCCGGCGTACTGCAGGAACGCGCGCGGCGTGTCGGCCGAGGCCGGCGGCTGCGCTAGTAGATCGATCAAAATTTCGCCGAAGCAAACGATGGGACCCATTCCGGACTCAGCCTCCCTGCGTTGCGGAAGCCGGCGTACGTGCGCCGACCAGTCCGTAGAAAATGATGTAGCCGTAGCACAGCAGCGGCAGGATGAAGCTGGCCTGCACACCGATGTGGTCGGCCAGCACGCCCTGCAGGTACGGCACCACGGCACCGCCGACGATGGCCATGATCAGCAGGCTGGAGCCCTTGTTGGTCAGCGGGCCCAGGCGCTCGATGCTCAGCGCGAAGATGGTCGGGAACATGATCGAATTGAACAGGCCGATCGCCACCACCGAGTACAGCGCGATGTTGCCGGAGGTCAGCATCGTCGTGACCAGCAGTGCCACGTTGACCAGCGCGAAGATCGCCAGCAGGCGGCTGGGCGAGAAGCGCGCCAGCAGCGCCGAGCCGGCGAAGCGGCCGATCATTGCCATCGTCCAGTAGGCCGACACGTAGTGGGTGGCCTCCTGTTCGCTGAAGCCACCGATGTTGGGCATCGACAGGTAGTTGACCAGGAAGCTGCCGATCGATACTTCGGCACCGACGTAGAAGAAGATGCCCAGCACGCCCAGCAGCAGGTGGCGCTTGCGCAGCGCATCCAGGTAGCTGTGGTGGTGACCCTGGTCGGCCTGTTCAGTGGCGTCGCTCAGTGCCGGCAGGCGGAACAGGAACACGAACAGCGCCAGCAGCACCAGCGCCACGGCCAGGCCCACGTACGGACCCTGCACGGCCTGCGCCTCGGCGGCACGGTAGGCCAGCTGCTCGGCGGCCGGCAGCGCCGCGATGTCGTCAGCGCTCTTGACCGTGTTGGACAGGATCAGCATGCCGCCGAAGATCGGGGCGATGGCCGTGCCCAGCGAGTTCAGCGCCTGCGCCAGGGTCAGGCGGCTGGAGCTGGTCTGCTCCGGGCCCAGCAACGCGACGTAAGGATTGGCAGCGACCTGCAGCACGGTAATGCCGGTGGCCAGCACGAACAGTGCGCCGAGGAAGGCGCCATACACGCGCAGTTCCGCCGCCGGCCAGAAGCCCAGCGCGCCGATGCCGGCGATCACCAGGCCGGCCACGATGCCCTTCTTGTAACCCAGCGCCGCCACCAGCCGACCGGCCGGCAGCGACATCAGGAAATAGGTGCCGAAGAAGGTGAACTGCACCAGCATCGCCTTGGCGTAGTTCAGCTCGAACACCGCTTTCAAATGCGGGATCAGGATGTCATTGAGGCAGGTCAGGAAGCCCCACATGAAGAAGATCGTGGTGACCACGGCCAGCGCCTTGCCGTTGGTGACGGCAGGTGCGTTGCCCGAAGAACCCGATGGACGGGGCGTTGCGGAGATCGGCATGCGGTACGCGCCTCGATGCGCGGAAGGTCGTTGTTGCGTGGAAGGGGTACGTGGAAGGAATCAGTTCGGTCGTGCGGCACTGCTTTCGCGGATGCGCAACTGCACCGGCGCCACCGTGCGCCGTGCTGGCGCGTCCGGTTCGTCCAATCGTTGCAGCAACAGCGCGGCAGCCTGCCGGCCCCGCTCGCGCGGATCGGCAGTGAGCGTGGTCAACGGTGGCACCGCCACCGCAGCTTCGGAAATGTCATCGAAACCGGTAACGGCAAAATCACCGCCAGGGCGGATGCCGCGTGAATTCAAGCCCAGCATCAGGCCCAGCGCGACGGTGTCGTTGTAGCAGACCGCTGCACTTGGGCGATGGCCATCGGCAAACAGCTCATCGGTGCGCGCGGCGGCTTCCAGCCGGTTCGGTGCCGACTCGATCATCCAGCCCGGCGGCAGCGACAGGCCGGCCTCGGCCAGCGCCTGCTGGAAACCTGCGCGGCGCTGATGGCAGGAGCTCGATGCCGCGTGGCCGCCGAAGAAGGCAATCTGGCGATGGCCACGCTCGATCAGGTGGCGCGTGGCCAGATAGGCGCCGTGCTGGTTGTCCAGGGTCAGGAAGTCCCAGTCGGCGCCGTCCAGTTCGCGATTGAACAGCAGCACGTTGGCGTTGGCACCCAGTACCTGGCGCAGCTGCGCGGTGTCGCTGCCCTCGGCCGGTGACAGGATCAAGCCGGCGGGGGTGTGCTCCATCAGCGTTGACAGCACCGCCTGCTGCCGCTCGGGAGATTCGCCGGTGCTGCCCAGCAATGTTACGTAGCCGCGCCCGCCCAACGCCTCGTCCACGCCGGACGCAAATTCGGCGAAGAACGGGTTGGACAGATCATTGATCACCAGCGCGATGCTCGACGAGGTGCGCCGGCGCAGGTTGGCGGCCGCACGGTTGTAGACATAGCGCTGGCGACGCAGCTCGGCCTCGACCTTGGCCCGGGTATCGACATTGACCAGTGGGCTGCCACGCAGCACCAGCGACACGGTCGCCCGTGACACACCGATGGCACGCGCGATGTCGGTCACCGTCACCGCCTTGCCAGCGCGCTTGCTGGAACTGCTGCCGTTGTCGTTCATCGTTTTCCCCGACTCCGCTGAAGGCTCAAGCCTAATGGATCACGGCCGTGTCGTGCCGTGCCGTTCGCTGGGTCACCGCGAACGGCACAGTCCGGCTCAGCGCAGCTGGCTGCCCGGCGCCGCGCACCAGGATACTGGCAGGTCCTTCACCGCCGTACCCCAGCCCTGCTCCGGCGCCGTGTCGTCAAGCGCGAAGTGCAGGCGCGGACCCTGCTGCAGGCGGTCCCAATCCATCCACACCGGCGCGTGCGCCTGGCCATCGACCTGTACGCCCTGCACGTACTGCAGGCGGCGACCGTCGGCGCCCGGCGCGTCAATGCGCAGGGTGCGACCGTTGCCCATGTCCACTTCTACCTTGGCAAAGCGCGGCGTGTGCAGCAGGAGCTGGCCGCTGCCCGGCACCGCCGGGTACATGCCGATCGCACTGAACAGGTACCAGGCCGACATCGTGCCGAGGTCATCGTTGCCGGTCACGCCGTTGGGGGCATTGGTGAACAGCTGCTGCGCGGCACGCACCACGGCGGCGGTCTTCCACGGCTGGCCGATCAGCGTGTACAGCCACGGCGAGTGCAGGTCCGGCTCGTTGTTGGGGTTGTAGCGGAACTGGTTGTAGTAGCTGTACGGCCCGACCACCCACTCCTTGCGGGCGGCGTTGAGCGGGTCGGCCTGCAGCACATCCATTGCAAAGAAGGCATCGAGGCGGCGGCCGGCCTGCACGCGACCATCCATTGCTTCGACCAGGCCCGGCACATCCTGCTGCGCCAGCCACTGGTACTGCCAGGCGGTACCTTCGTGGAAGCCATGGTGCGAACGCGGGCTGTAGTGCCCATCGGCCGGGGTGTACCACTGGCCGTCCTCGGTGCGCGGGCGCGGGAAACCGGTGAAGCCGGTCTCGGCATCGCGCACCTGCGGGTCCCACACCTTGCGCCAGTTGCGGCCGCGCTCACGCAGCGTCGCCGCATCCTGCGCATGGCCAAGGCCATCGGCCATCTGCGAGAGCGCGCAGTCGGCCAGTGCGTATTCCAGCGTCGCCGAGCCACCATGGTGCGGGTCGACATCCATGCCCTTGGACGGGAACGCGCGGTCGTAGACCACGTAGCCCTTGTCCAGGTAGGTCGGGTTGCCGGAGCGGCCGGCCATCCGCGAGTTCAGCGGCGGCGTGCCGAAGGCATTGCGGCGCAGCGCGTCCCAGGCCTGCGATTCACGGCCCTTGAGCGCGCCGAAGCGCCACAGGTCGACCATGAACGGGGTGACCGGGTCGCCGGTCATGATGTTGGTCTCAAAGTTGGCATAGCCCCAGCGCGGCAGCCAACCGCCCTGCTCGTCGATCGCCAGCAGTGTGCGGCCGATATCGCGCGCCACGTCCGGACGGGTCAGTGCCAGCCACTGGTTCTGCGCGCGGTAGGTATCCCACAGCGAGAAGTACTCGTAGTAGGTCCAGCCGTCGGCGCGATGGATGCCATCGTCGTAGCCGCGGTAGCGGCCGTCGGCATCGTTGCCGGTCATCGGTTGCAGCAGCGCGTGGTAGACCGCGCTGTAGAACACGGCGCGGTCATCGGCGTTGCCACCCTGCACGCGGACCCGGCCCAACTGCTCGCGCCAGGACTGCTGGGACAACGTGCGCATGCGGTCGAAACCGAGCAGCGCGCCGCCCTGCATGCCCTCGGCACGCAGGTTGGTGCGCGCGCCTTCAGCGTCCACGTGCGAGATCGCGCTGACCGCCGTCACCGACTGGCCCTTGGCCAGGTCGAAGCTGAGCCAGGCACCGTTCGGCTTCTGCTCGCCTTCCATGCTGTGGCGCGCACCCGGCAGGCCACCGCCCTCGCCCCAGGTGCCGTGCGCCTTGAACGGGCGGTCGAATTCGATGCGGAACCAGGTGGTGTACTGATGCCCACCGCAGAAACTCTTGGTGACCAGCTTGCCTTCGACCACGCGGTCACCGACCACGTCGACCACACTGCCGATCACCGAATGGCGCTCGTTGGCCTGGCCGACATTGACCAGCACGTGGCCCTCGCCACTGCGCTGGCTGAAGGTGTAGCGCTCGGCGGCGGCACGGGTGCGCGCGGTCGCCTCGGCGTCGATGCCGCCGTAGCTGGTCAGGCGCACCTTGTAATAGCCGGCCTGGCCAATCTCGCCGTCATGGGTGTAGTTCGATGCGTAGGCCTTGTGATCGAACTGCTTGGCGTTGCCGGTGTCGAAATCGCCGCCCGGGCCGATCGAGCCGGTCACCGGCAGCACCGAAACCTGACCGCCCTGCTCCCAGCAACCGGCGCCGGAGATGAACGAGTGGCCGAAACCGCGGATCTTCTCGTCGTCGTAGCGCCAGCCGGAATAGTGGCTGCCGATCGGGCTGACCTGGATCAGGCCGAACGGTGCCGACGCGCCCGGGAAGGTGTTGCCGTCGTCCTTGCTGCCGATGAAGGTGTTGACCTCGCGCTCCAGGGCAGCCGGTGCTGCCTGCAGCAGCATCGGTGTGGCCGAAAGCGCCAGCAGAAAGGCCAGGCGCGCCAGCGGACGCGAGGTCGATGGGACGGCGGGAGCGGACGGCACTGGACGCATGTCGGGTTCCTGTAGTCGATGACGCGGAGGCAGACGGCCGGGATCGTTCGGCACCGTTCCGCTGAGTCCCGCCGTGACCGGCAGGGAGCTCCCCCTGGAATGACGCCCGACCCGTGCGGTCGTGAATTTAGATCGATTCAAGTAGAGCATGCAGGTTCAGCCGAATGCATTCTGCGGCGCAGCATGAGATGGGGGGTTCGGCAGGGCTGCGCCCTGCACCTGCTACGAGCTGGAGCAACAGCAACAGCAGAAGCCGGTTGCTATGGGGAGTCGGGGTGGGTCCGGTTGCGGGGGACGCCGTAAACCCGTCCTGGGGGCTTGGCCGCGGCATCCATGCCGCGGACACCCCCGCAACCGGACCCACCCCGCCTTCGACAGATTCTCGCGATCTGCAACGGATCCACGCCATGCGTGGATGAATCTGTGACAGATAACGCAATCAATCGCGGGTCAGATCCGTTTTCCAAAGGGAAACGGATCTGACCCCATGCCGTTACCCCATGCCGTACCCAGAACCCATCCAACCGTCACCGGGAAACTGTCGAAGGCGGGGCGGTGTCGGATTGCGGGGTGTCCGCGGCATGGATGCCGCGGCCAAGCCCCCAAGGATGGGTTTACGGCGTCCCCGCCATCCGACACCGCCCCGCCAAACCACAGACAACCCAGGGCCGCTTTGGCTTTGGCTTTGGCTTTGGCTTTGGCTTTGGCTTTGGCTTTGGCTTTGGCTTTGGCTTTGGCTTTGGCTTTGGCTCTGGCCGTTGCCCTAGCTTCAAGCAGGTGCAGGGCGCAGCCCTGCCGCCCCGCCCTCGCCCTCTGCGCACGAAAACGATTTCACTGTTTTCAGCAAACCGTCATCCCTTCGCCACGCCAGTACCATATTGCGCAGCAGCATGCACCCAAAGGCGACCCGTGCTAAAAAACGCCCGCCCATCGCTTAGATCGATCCAAGAGCGACACTGCGATGGCCGGGAGTTGGGGAAGCAGCAACAGGACGTACCAGGCCACACGCGCGGTGCCACTGCCACTGCATGGCGACGACCGCATAATCACTTCAAATTAGATCGATTCAAGTTGTCCGTGCCACGTCACCGGATCAATCCAGGAGAGAGGGAGAGATGGGAATGAAGCATTCAACACGTACGCATGGCCAGGACGCATTGTCGCTGGCCGTCGCGCTGGCCTTGGCCGCCGCCGTCGTTCCGGCCGGCGCCGCCGCGCAGCAGGCAACCACCAGCGGCTCGCAGGACGCCACCAACCTGGACAGCGTCCAGGTCACCGGCTACCGCTACGCCATCGAAAAGAGCCTTGAGCAGAAGCGCGACGCCAACGCCGTTGTCGAAGTGATCACCGCTGAGGACGTCGGCAAGTTCCCCGACAAGAACGTGGCCGACGCACTGCAGCGCGTACCCGGCGTGGTCATCACCCGCAGCGGCGGCGAAGGCAAGAGTGTCAGCGTGCGCGGCCTTGCGCCGGACCTGACCCTGACCCAGTTGAATGGCAACTACGTGGCCACGTCGGAAACCAACGACGAAGCCACCCGTTCGTTCAACTACACCCTGCTGCCGTCGAACATGCTGTCCAGCGCCGAGCTGTTCAAGTCGCCGGAAGCACGCATCGACGAAGGCGGCATCGGCGGCACGGTCATCCTGCACACCCGTCGTCCGCTGGACATGGAGTCCAACTCGGGCTTCGTCACGCTCGAGGGCACCTCCTCCGATACCCACCACGATATCGACCCGCAGGCCTCGGCCCTGTATTCGTGGCACAGCAAGGATGAGCGTTTCGGCGTGCTGGTCGGCGTGACCCAGCAGAAGCGCACCACCCGTACCATGGAAGCCAGCACCGAGGACTACCAGTGGTACGGCGCCGGCAAGGCACGCGACGCCTATGGCAACGTGCAGCAGCAGGATGGCATCCATTACTGGTGGGGCAAGTCCGGTTTCAACAACCAGACCGGCGGCAACTACAGCGACTTCTTCATGCCGACCTCGGTGAACTTCGCGGTGAAGGAAGAAAAGCGCGAGCGCAAGGGCGGCCAGCTGACCTTCCAGTTCAAGCCGGTCGACAACGTCACGATGACGGCCAACTACTTCCGCTTCGAGCTGCAGGGTGACTACACCCAGAACATGCTGAAGATTCCGGAATGGAGCATGGCGCGCTACAACCAGGACGGCAACTGGGCTGGTGGGCGCCTGCTCAATGGCCTGGACTTCGATGCCAGCGGCAACACCGTCACCGGCGCCCAGTTCGAAAAGCTGGCTGGAAAGACCTACTACTGCAGCGAAGACCAGGCCAAGGCCGCCGGCCTCAAGCCCGGCGGCTGGGGCCCGGATGACTGCACGATTCCGACGCCGCAGCTGACCGGTGGCTACAGCAAGGAAAAGGCACTGTCGCAGACTGCCGACCTGACCATCGACTGGGACATCAGCCCGCTGTGGAAGGCCTCGTTCACCGGTGGCCGCACCTGGTCTGAAGGTGGTCCGTCGATGAACTTCCGCATGTCGGCCAAGCCGCGCCGCAAGGTCGGCAACGATTACCTGTCCGGTAACCAGTACAGCGCATGGGACCTGACTGGCACGCCGTCTGCCACCTTCTCGCCCGACCTGCAGCAGCAGCTGATGAACGGCATCGCCGAAGTCGACACCGGCTCGACCGATTCGTCGTGGAAGCGCACCGAGGTCAAGCAGAACTACTTCCAGGCCGACGTGACCAAGCTCTTTGAGTCGGGCTGGCTGGATTCGATCCAGTTCGGTGCCAAGTACCGTGATGGCAAGGTCCACCGCAACACGGGCAATACCTACTGGGTGTGCCCCGGCCGTGACCCGGCCGACTATGACAACAGCCGCTACCAGAGTGGCTGCGATCCGACTGCCGGCGATGCGCAGCCCGGCTTCTTCCTGTCCAATCCAATCAGCAACATTGCCGGTGGCTTCAATGCCAACGTGTTCCCGGGCATCAACTACCCGGCGTACATCGACTATCTGAACAAGACCTATGGTGGTTCGCACAACCGTACCGAGGAAGACTTCGTCTACAACGTCAACGAGAAGATCTACTCCGGCTACTTCCAGGCCAACTTCCGCACCGAGCGCGTGCGCGGCAATGTCGGCGTGCGCGTGGTGCGCACCAAGCAGTTCGCGCAGTCTTCCGACTCGATCGAGAAGTTCAACGACTACTTCCTGGACAACGCGTCTGGCGCGCCGATGGCGTGCACCGACCCGGCCGCTGCGGCCTACCCGACCTACAGCTGCGAGAGTGGCTTCGTTCGCCTGCCGCATGACCTGGCGCAGAGCAAGACCTACAGCCTGATCGGCGTGGACCGCACCTACACCGACGTGCTGCCGAGCTTCAACATCGCCTGGGACATCACCGACACGCTGGTGCTGCGTGGTGCCGCATCGAAGGTGATCGCCCGCCCCGGCTACACCGACATCGCCGCGCCCGGCGCACTGAGCTATTACAGCGAAGAGTATGTCAATGACCGCCGCGTTGCCGGTGGCGCATCAACGGCCGGCTGGGTTGGCCAGGGCAGCAACAAGCAGCTGGAACCGTTCAAGGCCACCCAGTTCGACCTGGGCCTGGAGTGGTACTTCCAGCCGGGCGCGGTCGCCGGCGTCAGCCTGTTCCGCAAGAACGTGGACAACTTCACGCTGCCGGTGGTGCGCGACACGCCCATGGTCATCAACGGTGAAGCGGTGAACGTGCAGCGCTACGAAACCCAGGCCAATGGTCGCGATGGCGTGTCGCAGGGCGTCGAGCTGTACGGCCAGTACACCTTCGATTTCGGCTTCGGCGTGCAGGCCAACTACACCTACAACGACACCAACCTGGCTTCGATTGTTCTGGACGGCCAGGAAATCGGCTCCTCGCCGCTGGTCGGCAGCGCCAAGAACCAGGCCAACGTGACGGTCTTCTATGAGAACGAGAAGTTCCTCGCCCGCGCCTCGTTCAACCGTCGCGGCCAGGTGGTCGGTGGGCTCAACAATGGCCTCACCGTCTACACCGAGCCGTACGACCAGCTGGACCTGAACGTTGCCTATAACCTGACCCCGGACTGGACCCTGACCGCCTCGGTGATCAATGCCACCAAGTCCGAGCAGCGCGTACACCTGGGAAGCGACACCAAGGCACGCCTGATCTCCAACACCTACGCAGGCCGCCAGCTGTACTTCGGCGCCACCTGGAAGTTCTAAGGCACTAGGGGTTGCCTGGGCCCTCCCCGGCGCAACCCTCGCCCCGCCCCGGTGGGGACCTTCCTCCACGGCAGCCACGCTGGTACAGGTGGCTGCCGTTTCCATTGGTGCGTCGTCATTCAGTCCAGCGCTTGACCCTGCCATCGTTGGAAGGTGCACACTGATTCCACCTCACGAGCACCGAAGGAGCTACAGATGGAATTCCATGTCGACGGCATGACCTGCAGCGGCTGCGCGCGTAGCGTGACCCGCGCGATCCAGCAGATCGATCCGAACGCCCGCGTGGTCGCTGACCCGCCGAGCGGCCTGGTCAAGGTGCAGACCACTGCATCGCAGGACGATGTCTTCGCCGCGGTGAACGATGCAGGTTTCCCGCCGCGCACTGCCTGATCTGCAGCCTCGCGTCCACGACGAAGCCCGCCCGGTGAAATCACACCCGGCGGGCTTTTTCAGGTACGCGACAACGTCTCAGTGCTTGCGCGCACGCCGTCGCACCGCGCCGGTCTTGGGTGCGTCAACCGGCAGCTGCATGTCCTCATCCTCACCCAGCCGCTCCAGGATCGGGCAGTCCGGGCGTTCGTCGCCGGCACAACAGCTGATCAGCGACTTCAGCGTATCGGCCATCTGCCGCATGCTCTCGATGCGCTGCTCCAGGTCGGCAATGTGCTGCTCGGCCAGGCGCTTCACGTCGGCGCTGTGCCGCGAGGTGTCATTCCACAGGCCCAGCAGGTCGGTGATTTCGGCCACCTGGAAGCCGAGATCACGTGCACGGCGGATGAAGCGCAGGCGGTGGATGTCCGCCTGCGAGTAAGCGCGGTAGCCCGACTCGGTGCGATCGGCCGCAGGAATCAGGCCGATCTGTTCGTAGTAGCGGATCATCTTCGCCGAAACATTCGACGCCTTGGCGGCTTCACCGATGTTCATGCGGATCTCCTTCAACGGCTCGCGGCGGGAACATCCGCCATCGGTGGCTGGAAACGGCGCAGACGCAGCGCGTTGCCGAGCACGAATACACTGGACAACGCCATCGCACCGGCGGCGAACACCGGCGACAGCAGCACGCCCCAGATCGGGTACAGCACACCGGCCGCCACCGGAATCAACGCAGTGTTGTAGGCGAACGCCCAGAACAGGTTCTGCCGGATGTTGCCCAGTGTCGCCTTGGACAGTGCGATCGCGTTCGGCACGCCCTGCAGGTTGCCCGACATCAGCACCACGTCGGCCGATTCCACCGCGATATCGGTGCCGGTGCCGATAGCAAGGCCAACATCAGCCTCGGCCAGTGCGGGTGCATCATTGATGCCGTCGCCAACAAACGCCACATGACCGTAGGTGGCCTTCAAGCGGCGCACCGCCTCGACCTTGCCTTCCGGCAGCACCTCGGCCACGACCTCGTCGATGTCGAGCTGGCGCGCGATCGCCTGCGCGGTACCGGCGTTGTCACCGGTGATCATCGCCACCTTCAGGCCGAGCTGATGCAGTGCCGCGATCGCGGCCGGCGTACTCGGCTTGATCGGATCGGACACCGCGATGATCGCGGCCAGGCGGCCGTCGATGGCGGCATACAGCGGCGACTTGCCCTGGCTGCCCAGCGCCGCCGCCAGCGTCGCAAACACAGTGATGTCCACGCCGAGGTCGCGCATGAAGCGATCGGCACCCACCGCTACCCGCGCGCCATCCACGCTGGCACGTACGCCCATGCCGGTGACCGATTCGAAATCGGCCATCGCCGGCAACGCGATGCCCTGCTCGGTGGCCGCGTCAACGATGGCGCGGGCAATCGGATGCTCCGAGCGCGATTCCACCGCCGCCACCGCCGCCAGCACCGTGCTGCGATCGAAACCGCCGGTGATCTCGAAGTCGGTCAGGCGCGGGCGGCCCTCGGTCAGCGTACCGGTCTTGTCCACCGCCACCACCTGCGCGTCCTTCAGCAGCTGCAGCGCCTCGCCCTTGCGGAACAGCACGCCCAGTTCGGCGCCACGACCGGTGCCGACCATGATCGAGGTCGGCGTAGCCAGCCCCATCGCACACGGGCAGGCAATGATCAGCACCGCCACCGCATTGACCAGTGCGAAGCTCAGCGCCGGCGACGGGCCGAAGATCAACCAGACTGCGAACGTCGCCAGCGCCGCCAGCATTACCGCCGGCACGAACCACAACGTGACCTTGTCGACCACGGCCTGGATCGGCAGCTTCGAGCCCTGCGCCTGTTCGACCATGCGGATGATCTGCGCCAGCATGGTCTGCGCACCCACTGCGGTCGCACGTACCGTCAGTGCGCCCTTCTGGTTGACCGTGCCACCGACAACGCTGCTGCCCGGCTGCTTCTCGACCGGAACCGGCTCGCCGCTGATCATCGACTCGTCGATGTAGCTGCGGCCTTCGATCACCTCGCCATCCACCGGCACGCGCTCGCCGGGGCGCACTTCCACCACGTCGCCGCTCAGCACTTCATCGACCGGGATATCGACCGCGCGACCGTCACGGATCACATGCGCGACCTTGGCCTGCAGGTTGACCAGGCGCTTGATCGCCTCGGAGGTGCGGCCCTTGGCACGCGCTTCAAGGAAGCGGCCCAGCAGGATCAGCGCGACGATCACCGCCGCTGCTTCGTAGTAGACGTTGACCGTGCCCGGCGGCAACAACCGTGGTGCAAAGGTTGCCACCACCGAATAGCCGAACGCCGCGGCGGTGCCTACCGCCACCAGCGAGTTCATGTCCGGCGCAAGTCGCAGCAGCGCCAGGAACCCCTTCTGGTAGAAGCGGCGGCCCGGAATGGCCAGCACCAGCGCGGTCAGCACGAACTGCAGGTACCAGCTGGCCTGCATGCCGATCGTCGACATCACCCAATCGTGCATGCCGGGAATCAGATGCGACCCCATCTCCAGCACGAACACCGGCAGCGCCAGCGCGGTCGCCACGATCAGGTCACGCTTCAGTTCAGCGCGCTCGGCATCCTTCTTTTCCGTAGCCTCGTCATCGGACTGCAGACCCGCCTCGATCACGCGTGCGTCATAGCCGGCCTTGTCGATGGCGGCGACCAGGGCAGCCGCATCGGCCACGCCACGCACCGTGGCACGCTCGGTGGCTAGGTTGACGCTGGCCTGGCTGACCCCCGGCACCGCCAACAGCGCGCGCTCCACGCGGCCCACGCAGGACGCGCAGGTCATGCCCTCTACCGACAACTCGGTGGTGCCGGCCGGCACGTCATAGCCCACCCGCTCCACCGCCTGGATCAGCGCGGCGCGATCAACCGGACCGGAAGCGCGGATATCCGCGCGCTCGGTGGCGAGGTTCACAGAGACGCTGCCGACGCCCTCGACCTTGGACAGTGCTGCCTCGACCCGGCGCACACAGCTGGCGCAGGTCATGCCCTCGATGGGCAGGCTGATGGTGGCGGAGCTTGCGGGGGCCGCAATGGCTCGGGGCGTGCTCATGATCGGATTCCCGGATTTCCTTCTGGATGCGGACAGGCTAAACCTTGCCATCGTGGGAAGGTCAAATCCAGCCGCCCCGGGATCGACCGGTAGCGCCGGGCCATGCCCGGCGTACCGCCTGCAACCCGCCTCAGAAGGTGAACACGTACTCCAGCGCGAACTCGCGGCCCACCGCACCCAGCAGGCGGGTCGGGGCGAAGTCGTAGTCCAGCTTGTACGGATCCTTGTGGTTCCAGCTGGCCGAGTTGAACGCGTTGTTGACGTAGACGTTGACCTTCGCGTGTTCGGTCACCTGATAGCCCACGTTGAAGTTCCAGGTGATGAACGGCCCGACCCTGCCGAAATAGCGGGCGGTCTGCTGGCCTGCATTCGGGTTCGGGTTGGGCGAGCCATCCGGACGCGTCGCCGGCTCCAGGCAGTTCAGCGACGGGCTGTCACTGGGCACGTAGCCATCGGCGAACGGCAGGCAGCCGCCGGGGTTGTCCAGGCGGTCGGTGCCCCAGTGGTAGCGCACGCCCGGCACCGAACCGATGCGGTCAGCGTAGACATTGGCGTTCCAGTTGCCGCGCTGCCAGGCCAGGCTCGCGCGCAGCTTGCTGCGCAGGTCGCGGTCACGGCGCTCCGGATTCGGGTCGTTGGCGTAGCGCTGTTCCTTGGTGGAGATCTGGTTGGTGTAGTTCAGGCCCAGCTGGAAGCTGCCCCACTGCGCAGTGTCCAGGCGATAGCGTGCGGTCAGGTCGATGCCACGCACCTCGCGGCTGGCCAGGTTGAACGGGCCGCGCTCGATCGATACCAGGCGCCCGTTGCTGTCGCGGTTCACGCGGGCCAGGATGCCGGCACAGTACTCGCCACCGGCCGGATTGGCCCACGGTGTACCGTCCATGTTCTTGCCGGTCAGGCAGCCCGCTTCGCTGGCCAGCACCTCGTCGGCGCCAACGTCGACGATCATGTCTTCCACTTTGATCGCCCAGTAGTCCGCGCTGACCGACACGTTCGGCAGCACGTCCCAGACGAAGCCGACGGTCCACGAATCACCGGTTTCCGAGCGCAGCAGCGGCGTGCCACGGCGGTTCACATCGAACGTGTACCAGACATCGGTGTTGCCCACGCCGCAGTTGTTGACCAGGTAGGCACCACTCTGGATGCAGCGCAGGCGGTCATAGGTCTGTACTTCCGAGCTGCTCGGCTGGCCCAGCAGGTAGTGCATGTCCGGCGCATGGAAACTGGTGGCGTAAGAGCCACGCACCAGCAGCGATTCCACGGGGCGCCATTCCAGGCCGACGTTCCAGGTGGTTTCCTTCTGGCTGCCGATGTCCAGCGCTTCGCTGCTGTCGTCGGCCTTGTAGTTGCCATAGCGGTCATAGCGCGCGGCCGCGGTGGCAGTCACGCTCTCCAGCAGCGGGATCTTGAACTCGACGCCGGCCGAATAGCGGGTGCGCTCGCCGCCGCCGCGATCGACGTTCTGCAGGTCGAAGTCGATGCCGGCGCGCGGGTCCGGACGGAGGTGGTAGCCCTGCTGCGCGACTTCGGCCACGGCGGCGAACGAGATCGGGCCGGCCCAGCCCTGGAACAGCTCGCCGGTGATGTCCGCCGAGGCCTGGTTGACCCACGACGCCGCACGGTTCTTCGCCACCGTGCCCATCTGCCAGTACTGGTCCGGCGTCAGCGGATTCCACCAGCGTGATTCGTTCAACGCGTAGATCGCTTCGCCATCGGCAGTGGTGCCGAGGCGCGGGCCGAGGAAGTAGTCGTACGACTTCTGCTTGTCCACCACGTTCTGCCGCTCTTCCACGCGGTAATACGACCGCCCCACCGTGGCGCTCCAGTCGAAGCGGTCAGCGAGTCGGCCGCGCAGGCCGGCGCTCCAGTCCCAGGACAGTTCGCGATTGGTGTTGCGCAGCGTATCCAGTCCGCCCACCTCGTTCGGGGTGAACTGGCGCACGCCCAGGATCGGGCGGTTGCGGTTGGCATCCCAGTAGTAGCCGTTGTCATCATCGACCAGCGACACGCCGGGCGGGTTGGTGCCCCAGATGGCCTCCGAGCGGTATACCGCCAGGTTGGTCCAGGCCTGCAGGTCGTTGCTGAAATCAAAGGTGGCATACAGGTTGCCGGACACGTTCTCGGCGCCGCCGGTGAGCAGCCAGTTGGCGTAGTCGGCGCTCATGCCGCACAGCCGGCCGGTGTTGGTGATGGTGTTGGCGGCGTAGTTGTAGACCAATCGATCGGCGGTGTAGTACTCGCCATCGAACTTCTCGCAGGTGCCGGTGGGCGGTGCCAGACGCTGGCCCGTGGTCGGATCGATCAGCGCCAGGCCGGCGGTGGGTCGAAAGCCCACTTTGCGTTGTTCCATGTTCCAGGACGTATACGGTGCATCATCGGCGTCGTCCATCTGCGGGCGGTCGCGACCGAACAATGGATCGCGCTTGGTGTACTGCAGCGCGTAGGTCACGCTCCAGTTGTCACCGGTCTTGCCACCGGCCCAAGAGAGGTCCCAGGTATCACGGCCGCCTTCGGTGGAGGTGCCGCCGCGTACGCGTACTTCATCACCGTCGTAGTTCGTTTTCAGGATGACGTTGACCACACCGGCGATCGCATCGGAACCGTAGATGGCTGAGGCACCACCGGTCAGTACTTCGATGCGCTCCACCGCCGCGGCCGGAATGTTGCCGTAGTTGGAAAAGTTGGTTTCGCCGCCGTAAGGCAGCGGGTAGTCAGCCACGCGACGACCATTGACCAGCAGCAGCGAGCGGTTCGGGCCCATGCCGCGCAGGTTCAGGCCACTGGCGTTGGGCGTGTGCGAGCCCCACTGCGAGGCCGCCTCGACGGTGCCGGTGGCCTCGGTGAGGGTCTTCAGCGCGTCGTACACGCTGACGAAGCCTTCCTTCTGGATCTGCGCGGCGGTGATTACGTTGACCGGCGCCGGGCCCTCGACGCTGGCGCGCTTGATGCGCGAGCCGGTGACCGTGACTGCGTCGAGATCCTTGGTGGACGAACTGGCCGCCTCCTGCGCACTGGCAGCCAAGGGAAGCAGGGCCAGGACCAGGGCCTGGGACAGCAGGTGACGGCGCTTGCGGACGATCTGAGCCATGGGTGGTTGCTCTTCGAAAGTGTGGACGCATGGACGGGTGGTGGTGCGGCACTACCGGTGATCCGGGCGCCTGGATCGGTTGAAGACCGTCGCAGCACCCTCCCCTGTGGATCGATCCAAACTAAAGCACAGCTGAATCACCCCCGGCATGCGGCGACGCAGCAACATGCCGCGACATGCCGCTATTGGCTGCCAGTATCCTGAGCAATCAAAGGGTTGCGGATCATCGCTGAGAGAACGCCGCACACGTCAATGACACGATCGCGACAATCATGCGCTGAACGGTTTTGTCCGCGGAAAGCGTGCTGCAGGGGTCGGACCGCTTCGCAGAAGGCCCCGACCCCGGGCCGCTCTCAGCCGTCCAGCGCCTGCCGCAGCGCGGCCACGGTGGCGGTAGCGGTCTGGCTCCAGTCCGGGTCCAGCCCGCGCAGGGCCGGGTTGTGGAACTGCATGGCCGAGCGCCGCAGTCCCTTGGCCGAGGCATGCAGTTCGGTGCAACCGCTCCGTCGCGCGACGGCGGTGATATTGGCCGGGCCCAGCCCCGCGCCGGCCATCACCGTGATACGCCCCGCCGCCTGGGTAACCAGCCCCGCCAGGACATCGGCGCCGGCTTCGGCGCTGACCTGGCCGCCGGACGTCAGCACACGCTGGCAGCCGAGCCCGATCACCTGCTCCAGCGCCGCCGACAGATCGCGAGCCGCGTCGAACGCACGATGGAAGGTCACCTGCAACGGCCCGGCGGCCTGCACCAGTTCACGGCACAGCGCCACGTCAACGCCGCCCTGGACATCCAGCGCGCCGATCACCACGCCATCGCAACCCAACGCGCGGCACTGCACGATGTCACGCAGCATCAGTTCGGTTTCCAGCGCGTCGTAGTGGAAATCGCCCGGGCGTGGCCGTATCAGAACAAACAAAGGAATCGACAGACGTTCGCGGGCAATCGCGATGCTGGCGAACGACGGCGTGGTGCCGCCCTCGGCCAGGTTGTCGAACAGCTCGATGCGGTCGGCACCACCGGCCTGCGCGGCCAACGCCGAGGCCAGGGAGTTGCTGGCGATCTCCAGCGTGAGCCGCGTGCTCACGCCTGCGTGCCCGTGTAGATCGACGGCGAATCGCGCAGGTCATCCTGGCGCTGCGCATCGCAGACGGCGTAGACGAAGCCGCGATGCAGCGCGTACGCGCCCACCTCGCCCTGCTTGTTCATGGCCAGGAAGCACACCTGCAGCGTCCTGCTTGCTTCGGGGCGCTTGCGCACCACGCGGTCGATCGCCTCGCGGCAGGCCTGCGCCGGCGAGCGCCCCTGGCGCATCAGCTCGACCACCAGGAACGAGGCGGCGTTGCGGATCATCTCCTCGCCCACCCCCGAGGCAGTGGCCGCGCCCACCTCGTTGTCGACGTAGAGGCCGGCACCGATGATCGGACTGTCGCCAACGCGGCCGTGCAGTTTCCACGCCATGCCACTGGTGGTGCAGGCACCGGCCAGATGGCCCTTGGCATCCAGTGCCAGCATGCCGATGGTGTCGTGGTTGTCGCTGTTGCCGGGAATACCACGGCGCTCGGCATTGATCTGCGGCTGGTACTTCTCGGTCTTCAGCCACTCGCGCCATGCCGCTTCCGCCTGCGGCGTGAGCAGGTGCTGGCGTTCGAAGCCCTGCTGCACCGCGAACTGCTGCGCGCCCTCACCCACCAGCAGCACATGCGGGCTGTCCTCCATCACTTTGCGGGCCACCGACACCGGATGCAGGATGTCGACCAGTGCGGCCACCGCGCCACAGCGGCCATCGCCATCCATGATGCTGGCGTCCAGGCTCAGCACGCCGTCGCGATCCGGGTTGCCGCAATGGCCGACGGTGGGGTTGCACAGGTCGCTCTCGGCCCAGCGTGCGCCGGCCTCGACCGCGTCCAGCGCGCTGCCCCCCTGCGCCAGCACTTTCCATGCGGCCTGGTTGGCCGGCACGCCGAAATCCCAGGTTGAAACCACCTTGGCCCCACCCTGCGTGCGTGCCTGCACGCCCGGCAAAGCCGCCATGCCTGCGGCCAGTGCACCGGCCTGCAGGAACTGCCTGCGATCCACCATCTTCCCCTCCCAGTCTGCAATGCACGGCCGGCCCGATGCCGGCCATGCCGATCAGTCGCGGGCAGGCTGTCGTGCAGCGTGCCAGACCGCCGCGCCGAGCACGCCCAGCTGCCCATGCTCCACCCGCCACACCGGCACCTGGCGCAGCACCTCGGTCAGCACGCCCTTGTTGAGGAAGCGCTCACGGAAGCGGCCATCGGCCAGGAAATCCTGTACATGCGCGGAAATACCACCGGCCAGGTACACCGAACGCGCACCGACGGCGATCGCCGCGTCGCCGGCCAGGCTGCCCAACCAGGCGCAGAACACCTGCAGCGTCTCCACCGCCAGCGCATCCTCGCCACTGCGCGCGGCGCCGATCAGCGCCTCGGTCGTGGTCCACACCGGCAGCACGCCGCGCAGTTCGCACAGGCACGGGTACAGGTTCATCAAGCCACTGCCTGACAGCACCCGTTCGTTGTCCACGTGCGCCCAGCGCTGCAGCAGCTTGCCCAGCACCTGCAGTTCCAGCGCGTTGCCGGCGCCAAGCGCGGCATGGCCGATCTCGCTGGCCAGCACCGGGCGCTCGCCATCGGCGAAACGCAGCGCGGCGCCCAGTCCGGTGCCCGCGCCCAGCACCAGCGCCGGGAACGCCTGTGCCGGATCGGCGTCGCCGTTCAGTGGCACCAGCGTCTCGCGCTGCAGGTACGGGATGGCCAGTGCCACCGCCTCGAAATCATTGATCAGCTGCAGCTCGCGCAGCCCGGACTGCGCGCGGGTGGCCGACAGCGATACGGTCCACGGCAGGTTGGAGTTGATCAGCACATCGCCATCGAGCAGGCCGGCGATGGCCACCACGGCGGTCTGCACCGGCTGGCTGAGGCCAGCGGTGAAATCAGCAAGGATCGCCGCCAGGCTGGGATGCTCGGCACAGGCGTAGGTGCGATGGCTGCCCAGCAGCGGCGCCTGGCCGGGTTGCGTTTCAGCCAACGCCAAACGGGCGAAGGTGCCGCCGACATCGGCGACGACCAGATGGCGCGGAAGACCGCCGCGGGCGGAGTCGGAGGAAACCGGGGACGCTGCTGCGATGGTCACGCTGGCCTGCTTGGATCGATTGAATCGCCCCGATTCTCAGGCATCGGGGCGGCTTTGCCTAGCACGCCGGTGGTTCAGGTTGGCCTACATGCCTTCCTGTTCGGCCACCTGCACGCCGTCCACCAGCACGCGCAGGCGCTGCGGGCGGAAGCCGGCGAACAGCAGCGGCCGGGTGCGCTCGACCAGCACGTCGTGGCCGGCGATATGGCGCAGCCACGACTGTACCAGCGAGAACGAGAAGTGGGTGCCCGGATGCAGCGGGTGCTGCACCCAGACCTTCTCGGTGGCGCTCTGCAGCAGCATCGCGCCGGTGAACCAGTGGCGGCTGAGGGTCACCGGCGTAGTGCCGGCCATGAAGCGGATATCCATGCGGGGTCCTTTCGCTGGAGAGGCCTTGCGGCGTGTCAGGGCTGGGCAGTCTGCAGGCTGTAGCTGGTGGTGGCAGTGAACACTGCGCCATCGGGCTGGGTGGAGCGTACTTCAACCTTGTGGCTGCCCACCGCCAGATCGGTCGGCAGCGCGCCACGCCACAGGTGAGGCGATGCGGTGGCCTCCGGCGAACGATCGTAGCCACGCAGGCTGTTTGCCATATCGTCGGTCACGTTCTCCACCATCAGGCGCGGGTCCGGCTGGCTGACCTGCTTCATCGGCTGCCAGGCGCCGCCGTCGACACGGTACTCGACCACGCTGGCATCCTCGCCCATGTAGACGTTGGCATAGATGCCCCATGCCGGGTATGCCCCCTGGCGGAGCACCTTCGGTGCATGCAGGCCGATCTGTTCGCTGGCTGGCCTACCGGCCACGCGGTACTGCAGTTTGTAGCTGCCATTGCCGGCGACATCCAGCAGCGCATAGCCCTTTGGCGTGCCATCGCTCATGGTGCTGTCCGGCACGCCGGCGGCATCCTTCACCCCGGACCAGAATGCACCGCAGTTGGCACCGACGTTGTACTCGTGCAGCGGCTTGTCACCGTTCCAGCCGTCGGCCTTCCCGTGGTAGACGTGCTGCTGGGTGTGGCTGTGGCCGCTGAGCACCAGCACGTTGCGGAAGTCCTTGAGCAGGTCGAACAGGCGCTGGCGGTCGGCATGACGGAAGGTCTCGCGCCCCGGTGCCGCATCGAACAGCGGGATGTGCATGCCGAGCACCAGCAGGCGGTCCTTGTGCAGGCCCTTCAGGTAGCTGGCGAGGAAGGCGAACTGGTCTTCGCGCAGGCCGCCGACATACTTCGGCCTGGCCTTGGGGTCGTACACCACGTCGTCTAGGAATACGAAGCTGGCGCCGCCCTCTTCCACCGCGTAGGTGTCCGGGCCATAGACGTTGCGCCAGCTGTCCAGCGAATGAACGTCGCTGGCCGCATCGAAATCGAGGTCGTGGTTGCCTGGCACATGGAACCACGGCACGCCCAGCGACGTGGTGACCTTGTTGATCGCCGGGTACAGGGTCAGGTCGTCGTTGACGATGTCGCCCAGCGTGGTGCCCAGGCGCGCCCTGGTCTGGCCGACCAGCGGCGCCACGATCGACTGCTGGTAGTAGCCGATGTCCTTCAGGCTGGCGGTCTGCGAATCGGTGAACACCAGCATCTGGAAGCCGCGGCGGCTGTCATGGCGGTCCGGCTGCAGGGCGAAATCCCAGTTGCGGGTGACATCACCGGTGGCGGCGATGCCACCGTACTTCAGCGCCGGCGAGCCGTTCGGGCGATAGTGTCGCCAGAACGACGGCAGGCCATCGGCCGCCTTGAGGAAGGCATAGGCATCCGGCTTGATCACGAACACGGTCTGGCCGTCGCGCACCGGCAGGCTGTAACTGCCATCGGCAGCGGTCTTGACGATGCTCTCGCCGTTGGAGACCTGCACCCCGGCCAGGCCCGGATCAGTGGCGCCGCGGCCCGGCTTGCCATCGCGCTCCAGATAGACCTTGCCGCTGACCACGGTATCGGCGGCCCAGGCCGGCGAGGTCAGCAACAGGCAACACAGCCAGGCGGCAGGCAGTTTCATGGAACGGTCCGGGAGAGATGAAGACTCCCTATTGTAGGGCCGAGCCATGCTCGGCTGCATTGCAAAGGCAGGTGCGGACTGTTGGTCCGCATGCCTTCCTCAACGATGGCGCTTTTCCAGCACCGCCCGCGCATCCTCCAGCGACAGCCCGCGCGCGCGCAGCAACACCAGCAGGTGGTACAGCAGGTCAGACGCCTCGCCCAGCAGCGCTTCATCGTCCTGCGCCACTGCCGCCAACGCGGTTTCCACGCCTTCCTCGCCCACCTTCTGCGCGATGCGGCGGATGCCGCCTTCGAACAACGAGGTGGTGTAGCTGCCCGATGGGCGCTGTGCCTCGCGCATCGCCACCAGCTGGTTCAGCCCGCCGAGAAAATCCTTCGGCGCACCATCGAAACAGCTCTCGGCCCCGGTGTGACAGGTCGGCCCGGCCGGGCGCGCCATCACCAGCAGCGTATCGGCATCGCAGTCCACGCTGATCGACTGCACCGCCAGCACATTGCCGGACTGCTCGCCCTTGGTCCACAGCCGCTGCTTGCTGCGGCTGAAAAAGGTCATGTGGCCGATCGCCAGCGTCGCCGCCAGCGACTCGGCGCTGACATAGCCCAGCATCAGCACCTGCAGGGTATCGGCATCCTGCACCACCGCCGGCAGGAGACCTTCGCCCTTGCCCCAGTCCAGCGCCTGCAGTGCGTCCACGGACGGCTTCACTTCAATAGACATCCCGCACCTCGATCTGCTGCTCGCGCAGGTAGCGCTTCAATTCCGGAATGGCGATGGCGCCGCTGTGGAACACGCTGGCGGCCAGCGCGCCATCCACATCGGCCTGGTCGAAGGCCGCAGCGAAGTGCTCCATCGCACCGGCACCACCGGAGGCAATCAGCGGCACCTGGCACAGCGCTCGTGCCTGCTGCAGCTGCGCCACATCGTAGCCACGGCGCACGCCGTCGCTGTCCATGCAGTTCAGCACGATCTCACCGGCGCCACGGCGCTGCGCCTCGACAATCCAGTCAAGGGTGCGCAACGGCACCGCCTGGGTCTTGCCCGGATCGCCGCTGAAACGGCGGACCCGCCATTGCCCATCGGCCTCGCGTACCGAATCGACGCCTACCACCACGCACTGCACGCCGAATTCATCGGCCAGTTCGGTAATCAGCTGGGGGCGACCCAGTGCGGGCGAGTTTATCGAGACCTTGTCGGCGCCGGCGAACAGCACGCGGCGCGCGGTCTCGACGCTGTCGATGCCACCGGCCACGCAGAACGGGATATCGATCAGGCGGGCGATGCGTTCGATCCATGCCACATCCACCGAACGCGCCTCGGGGCTGGCGCCGATGTCATAGAACACCAGCTCGTCAGCGCCCTGGTCACGGTAGCGCTGCGCAAGTTCAGCGATATCGCCCATGTCGACGTGGTCGCGGAAGCGCACGCCCTTGACAACGCGGCCATCGCGCACGTCCAGGCAGGGAATGATGCGACGGCTCAGCATGCCAGCGCCTCCACCAGGTCCATGCGCTGCTCCAGCAACGCCTTGCCGAGGATCGCGCCACCGCACCCGGCCGCGCGCGCCTCTGCGATGTCGGCCACGTTACGGACGCCGCCGGACGCCTGCACCGCCACGCCCGGCAGCAGCGCCGACAGGTGCTGGTAGAGGCTGATGTTGGGCCCGGACAGCATGCCGTCACGGGCAATGTCGGTGCACAGCAGGTGGCGCATGCCGGCGCGCGCGTAGCGCTGGGCCAGCTCGTCCAGGGTCACTCCAGCGTTCTCGGTCCAGCCGTGCACCGGCAGCTGCCATTGGCCCTGCGCATCCTGGCGGGCATCCAGCGCGATGGTGATGCGCTCGGCGCCGAACTCCTCCAGCCAGCCGACCACTTCGTCGGGGCGGCGTACTGCCAGCGAACCGACCACCACGCGGCCGGCGCCGGCATCGAGGATGCGCGCCACGTCGTCGCGGCCGCGCACGCCACCGCCGGTCTGCACCTGCAACGGGGTCTGTGCACGAATGGATGCCAACAGCGGCGCCAGCGTGTAGCCGCCGGCACGTGCGGCATCCAGGTCCACCAGGTGCATCCACCGCGCGCCCTGCGCAGCAAAGACCTGCGCGCGCGGCAGGGGGTCGTCGCCATACGAGGTTTCCTGCGCGTAGTCGCCCTGGCGCAGCCGCACCACGCGGCCATCGCGGATATCCAGCGCGGGGTAGACGATGAAACTCATGCAGCGGTGCCCTCGAGGAAATTGCGAAGCATCAGCGAGCCGGTCTCGCCGGAGCGCTCGGGGTGGAACTGTGCGCCGTAGTAACGCCCCTGCTCCACTACGGCAGTGAACAGGCCGCCGTGATCGCAGGCAGCGACGGTGTGGGTATTGAGCGGCGCCGCATAGCTGTGCACGAAGTAGGCGCTGGCGCGCTCCGGTACGCCGCGCAGCAGCAGCGATTCGCGCAGCGGCAACAGGCGGTTCCAGCCCATGTGCGGCACGCGGATGCCGCAGGCCGGCACCAGCTTGCGCACCACGCCGGGAATCAGCCCCAGTGTCTCCACGCCCGCTTCCTCGGACCGTTCGAACAGCAGCTGCATGCCGAGGCAGATACCCATCAGCGGCACTTCCAGCCGCTGCAGCGGCTCCACCAGGCCCTGCGCGTGCAGGCGCTGCATGCCGGGACCCGCCGCGCCGACGCCGGGCAGGATCACCCGCTGCGCGCCAACCAGCCCATCGGCATCGCGCACCAGCCGAACGCTGGCGCCGAGGCGTTCAAGCGCATAGCGCACCGAACCAAGATTGGCACCGCCCGCGTCGATCAGCGCAACGTCACTCACAGCGCCCCCTTGGTCGTCGGCAACGCCGTGCCCTGCCGGGCCAACGCCGGCCGCAGGGCGCGTGCCAGGGCCTTGAAGCAGGCCTCCACCTTGTGGTGGTCGTTATCACCGCGTACCTGCAGGTTGAGGTTCAACCCGCTGGCGTCGCACAGCGAGCGGAAGAAGTGCGGCACCAGCTCGGTCGGCATGTCGCCTACGCGTTCGCGCTTGAATTCGCCTTCGAAGACGAAATACGGCCGGCCGCTGAAATCCAGCGCGGCGCTGGCCAGGGTCTCGTCCATCGGCAGGGTGAAGCCATAGCGGCCGATTCCACGCTTGTCACCCAGCGCTTCGCGCAGGGCCTGGCCCAGGGCCAGCCCGGTGTCCTCGATGGTGTGGTGCTCGTCGATATGCAGGTCGCCCTCAGCCCGGATGTCCAAGGCGAAGCCGCCATGCTTGCCGATCTGTTCCAGCATGTGGTCGAAGAACGGCAGCCCGGTGGAGATGCGCGCATCACCCGCACGATCGAGGTCCAGTTCTACGCGGATCTTCGTTTCTTTCGTGTTGCGCTGGACCACTGCGGTGCGTGGCGCGTCGGCCAATGCGTGGGCGATGCCCGGCCAGTCCCACTCGCCACCAAACTGCTCGGTGCGCAGCTGGAAGCCGCGGATGTTGAGGTTGTCGGCGAACTGCAGGTCAGTGATGCGGTCCCCCACCATGCCCGAACGTGCCCAGTCGATGCTGCGGTCCTGCAGGTAGGCGGTCATCAGGCCAATACCCGGCTTGCGCGTCGGCGCGTTGTCCTGCGGCCAGCTGCAGTCGATCAGCACGTCACGGAAGGTGATGCCCTGGCTCTCGAAGATCTGCAGCATCAGGTCGTTGGGGCCATCGAAGCTGGCGCGTGGATAGCCGTCGCTGCCGAGGCCGTCCTGGTTGCTGACGATCACGAACTGGTAGCCGGCGTCGCGCAGCTTGAGCAGCGCCGGGATCACCTGCGGCACGAAGCGCAGCTTTTCGTAGGCGTCGATCTGGAAGTCGGCCGGCTCCTCGATGAGCGTGCCATCGCGGTCGATGAACAGGATCGGGGTCATGCGGCGGCCCTCCGTGCCGACAGGACCGCGAGCACGCGGTCGTTTTCTTGGGGGCTGCCGATGCTGATGCGCAGCGCATCGCCCAGCTGCGGCGCGGCGCGCTGGTCGCGCACCACCACCCCGGCGGCCAGCAGCGCGTCGAATGCGGACTGTGCGTCGACCAAGCGCACCAGCAGGTAGTTGCCGGCCGAGCGGTACACGTGGCGCACACCGGGCAAGCCAGGCAGCGCCGCCAACAGGCGTTCGCGCTCGGCGATGACCGTGGCCACCCGCTCGGTGGTCCGCGACAGCGCGGCCGGCTGCAGTGCCTGCACGGCCAGTTCCGCGCATGGGGTCGGCACTGGGTACGGCGCCTGGCAGCGACGCAGCACCGCAATCAGTTCCGGGGCGGCGATGAGGGTTCCAATGCGGGCGGCGGCCAGCGCGTGCGCCTTCGACAACGTGCGAAGTACCGCGAGGTTGGCGTGCGCGGCCAGCAGCGTGGTCGCCGACGGACGCTGCGCGTATTCGACATAGGCCTCGTCCACCACCACCAGCGCCTGCCCGCGCAACGCCGTGGCCACGCGCTCGACCTCGTCCAGACCGATATCGCTGCCGGCCGGGTTCGACGGTGCGCACAGGAACACCAGCTTGGCATTGCGCGCAGTGGCGGCCTCGATGACTGCATCCAGATCGGCACGCAGGCCGTCTTCGCCGTCCACCAGCGGTACTTCGATCAGCGGGGCGCCCTGCAGCCGTGCACAGACGGCGTACATGCCGAACACCGGCGGCGTGACCAGCACGCCATCACGGCCGGGCACGCACAGCGCGCGCACCAGCAGATCGATCGCCTCGTCACTGCCGCGCCCGACCAGCAGCTGCTGCGGCTGCACGCCATACAGTGCGGCCAGGCCTTCGCGCAGCGCCAGCGGCTGCGGTTCGGGATAGCGACGGCTGCTGCCGGTGGCATCGGCCGGATTGGCCCAGGCCGACTCGTTGGCGTTCAACCAGATCTCGCCCTGCACCGCTGCACTGCGCGCCGAACTGTAGCCGGCAAAGGCCTGCAGATCCGGGCGCACGAGTGCCAGCACGTCATCAATGGCGGCGCTCATGCGGTGGCCTCCATGCGCAGGGCAACCGCACGTTCGTGCGCGTCGAGGCCCTCGGCACTGGCGATGATGCGGGCGCAGCCGCCGATCGCGGCCAAGCCGGCGGCGCTGGCGCTCTGCACGCTGATCAGGTTCTGGAAGCTGGCAACGCTGACGCCACTGTAGGCACGCGCGGCACCGGCGGTAGGCAGCACGTGATTGGTGCCGCTGCAGTAGTCGCCCAGTGCTTCGGGGGTGTAATCCCCCAGGAACACCGAGCCGGCCGCCTGTACCTGGCCCAGCCACGTGCGCGGGTCGCGCAGGGCCAGGATCAGGTGCTCGGGCGCATAGCGGTTGCTGATCGCGAAGGCTTCGTCCAGCGAATCGACCTGGATCAGGCGCGAGGCCGACAGCGCCTGGCGTGCGATCTGCTGGCGCGGCAGCAAGGCCACCTGTCGCTCCACTTCGGCCTCGACCGCCGCCAGCATCGCACCATCGTCGGTCAACAGCAGCACCTGCGAATCCGGGCCGTGCTCGGCCTGCGACAGAAGATCGGCTGCGACGAACGCCGGGTTCGCCCCGGCATCGGCAATCACCAGTACTTCCGACGGACCGGCCGGCATGTCGATGGCGGCGGCGCCGTCCTGCGCGACCTGCTGCTTGGCTTCGGTGACGAAGCTGTTGCCGGGCCCGAACAGCTTGTCGCAGGCCGGAATGGTGGCGGTGCCATAGGCCATCGCCGCGATCGCCTGCGCGCCACCCAGCTTGAAAACGCGCTGCACGCTGGTCAGGCGCGCCGCTACCAGCACTGCCGGATCGGCGCTGCCATCGGCGCGAGGCGGCGTGCACAGCACGACCTGCGGGCAGCCGGCCAGCTGCGCCGGCACACCCAGCATCAGCGCCGTGGAGGGCAGCGGCGCGCTGCCCGCCGGCACATACAGGCCGACCCGGCCAATCGGCCGCAGCATGCGCTCGCAGACGACGCCCGGCGCAGTTTCCACTGCGTAGCCCTTGCCCATGCCAGCCTCGTGGAAGCGCGTAATGCGCTCGGCAGCTTCCACCATCGCTTGGCGCAGTTCGGCCGGCACCGCCGCATCGGCGGCCGCGAACTCGGCTTCGCTCACCTCAAAGGACGATAGCTCGACACCATCGAAACGTGCAGTAATCGCACGCAGCGCCTCGTCCCCCTGTGCGCGCACCTGCGCGATCAGCGCCGCCACCGCGTCGCGGGTCTGTTGCGCCACAGTCTGCACCGGGCGGGTCAATGCCGCGCTGCGCGCGGCCTCATCAAGTTGCGACCAGATCAGACGGTTCATGCCAGCGACCGCTCCACGCTCAACACCATCAGGCCCTGCGCGCCAGCGCGCTCCAGTTCTTCCATGCGCTGCCAGCTCAACGGGCCCGGGCACATGGTCTGCAGGCGCAGCGCACCTCCATCGGCCGGCAGTCGTACCAGCGGCTCGGCATCGGCCAGCAGCTGTGCCAGCGCATCCACACGGTCCTCGCTGGCGCGGAACATCAGGAGTTTGCGGTCCTGGCGCTGCACCACGCCGTCGAGACGGCGCAGCAGCATCGCCCGCAGCGACGCGCGTGCGTCATCCGGCACCCGCACCGCCCCAGCCAGCACCGCCTCGCTGTCTAGCAGGTTGTGCACCGGGGCCAACTGGTTGGCACGCAGCGTGGCGCCGCTGGAGACCAGGTCGCAGATCAGGTCGGCAGTACCCAAGCGCGGCGCGATCTCCACCGAACCGGACAGCTCGACGACCTGTGCGTCCACGCCCTGCTCGGCCAGCCACTGCTTGAGGATGGCCGGATAGCTGGTGGCAATCCGGGTGCCGGCCAGCTGCGCCGGGCCCTGCCACTGCCATTCCTCGGGCACCGCCAGCATCAGCCGGCACTGGCCGAAGCCCAGCCCGCGCAGCGCCTGGTACGCATCCGGCAGGCCGATCTGCCGGCGTGCCGCGGCCTGCTCATCCAGTTCATTGCGGCCGACGATGCCAAGGTCGCAGACGCCATCGGCGATCAGGCCAGGAATGTCGTCGTCGCGCACCAGCAGCAGGTCCACCGGCAGCGATTCGCCGTAGCAGAACAGCTTGTCGCGGCTTTCGCGCCAGCTCAGGCCACAGGCGCTGAGCAGATTGCGGGCGGGCTCGGCCAGCCGACCGCTCTTCTGGATGGCGATACGCAGCCGGTCTCTTGCCGGCGCTGCCTGGGTTGCACTCATGGGGGAGGTCTCGAAGTTCGGAACGGGGCGCGGATCAGCGCGAAGCAAGGCGATCGATGGCGGCGGCATAGCCTCGATGGCCATGCTCGAGCGTGCGTGCCACCCGTCCGGTGGTGGTCACGCTGACGCCGGTGCGCTCGTGGATCTCGCGATACGGCACACCCTGTTGCAGCAGCGGCACCACCTTCCAACGGTCGGCCATGGCTTCCAGCTCGGCCGGCGTGCACAGGTCACGCAGGAAGGCGAGTACCTGGTCGGGTTCGCGCAGGGCGGCAAAGGCCTGGGCCAGCGAGTCGAGGTCAGCCTGGGGGTCTTTGGCGGCGATGTCGGGACGGGCTTTCACGGGGTGGAGTTCTTGCATCAATGTAATAGCGCGCTAGTACATTAGCGCATTCTTGCGCAGTGCGTCAAATCATGGATCTGGGGACTGGCAGGGCTGCTGCCCTGCACCCGCAGAGGCCGCAGCAACAGCAAATCCTGGGTTCCCAGCGTTGGAGGTGTGGTCCGGCTGAGGGGGGACGCTGCAAGTACCCCTCCGGGGCCCGGCCCAGCCGCTGGCCGCCGTGCGTTCGGGCGCTTGCGAAGCAGTGCTTCGCAAGCAAAGCGCCCTCCCCCATGTAAGCTCGGTCGCCGCATCCATGCGGCTCACGCCCCCTCAACCGGCCCCACCCCGGCTTCGACAGTTGGCCGCGATCTGCTGGATCTCGCTGGGAACTGATCAGGAACGGCTTTTGCAGAGTCGAGTCATGCTCGACTGCGCGTCGTCCGGAAACGAAAAACGCCCACCGAAAGGTGGGCGTTTTTCGTTCAGATCAATAACCTGCCCCGGCTCAGGGCATACAGCGCACCTCAGCCTGCAGCGCACCGCGCCGCAGGCACTCGCCGAACAGGCTGCCCTGCCGGCTCGGCAGGGACTGGATGTTCTCCAACGCGCCCACGCCCGCCGGGCACTTCCGCGCGGCCAGGGCCTGCAGGTCGCTCTCAAGCTGACCGCGGTCGATCACGTGGCAGCGATCGACCTGCAACCGGTACTGTGCCGGACCGATCCGCGCCGCATGCAGCGCCGGATCACTCTGGCAGCCCGCCAGCAGGAGCACGAAAGGCACTCCCGCGGCGGTGCGCATCACGCCATCGCCTTCGACTGCTCCAGCTCCACCTGCAAGGTGCTGGCCAGCTCGTCGCGGGAGACTTCGAACTGCTGCTCGCGCACCAGGTCCTTCACCGCCACCACGCCACGCGCCAGCTCATCCTCACCCGCCAGCACCACGAAGCGGATACCCGCCTTTGCCGCGTACTGGAACTGCTTGCCGATCTTCTTCGGCTCCATCTGCACTTCGGTGTTGATGCCACCGGCGCGCAGGCGGCGGGCGATGTCCAGCGACTGCGGCATCCCCTGCTCGTCCATCAGCGCCACCAGCGCCTGCACGCTGCTGGCTTCAATGCCGTCGATCAGGCCGGCCTCGCGCAGCTGCCAGAACAGGCGCGACAAGCCGATGGAGATGCCCACGCCCGGCAGCTTGGACTTGCTGTAGTGGCTGGCCAGGTCTTCATAACGGCCGCCCGAGCAGATCGAGCCGATCTGCGGATGGTCGGTCAGCGTGGTCTCGTACACGGTACCGGTGTAGTAATCCAGGCCACGCGCAATCGAGAAATTCAGGCAATAGGCGCTTTCCGGCACGCCCAGCGCCTGCACCAGCTGCAGCACCTCGCGCAGTTCGGCGACGCCGGCACGCAGCGTCTCCGACGATGCCGCGCCCGCTTCCAGTGCGGCCAGCTGCGACAGCGCATCGTCGTGACCCTGCGAACGCACGGCGACGAACGCCAGGATCTTCTCGACCTGTGCGGCCGGGATCCCGAAGCCCTCGCCCACCAGCGTTTCGCGCACGTAATCGGCACCACGCTTGTCCAGCTTGTCCACTTCGCGCAGCACCGCCAGCTGGCGCTCGCCCTCTGCCACGCCCAGGCTTTCGAAGAAGCCGCGCATCAGCTTGCGGTTGTTCAGCTGGATGCTGAAGTCGCCGATACGCAGTTCCGAGAACACCGCGTGAATGACCGCCAGCACTTCGGCGTCGTAGCGCACGCTCAGGCTGTCCTTGCCGATCACGTCGATGTCGCACTGGTAGAACTCGCGAAAACGACCGCGCTGGGCACGTTCGCCACGGTACACGCGCTGCATCTGGTAGCGGCGGAACGGGAAGGTCAGCTCGTGTTCGTGCTCGGCCACGTAGCGGGCCAGCGGCACGGTCAGGTCGAAACGCAGCGCCATTTCCGGCAGCGAACGATCACCCGATTCGGCGGCGTTGGCCAGCGCACCGGTGGACTGAACGAAATACACCTGGCGCTCGGTCTCGCCACCCGACTTGGTCAGCAGCACGTCGGACAGCTCGAACACCGGCGTCTCCACCGGCAGGAACCCGAAGCGCTCGTAGTTGCGGCGGATGACGTCCAGCATGCGCTGGAACGCAATCTGCTCGCGCGGCAGCAGTTCAAGGGTGCCGGGCGGGGTACGGGGCTTGATCACGGGCGGAACTCCTGCTGGAACGGGACGTGGGAGGGGGCGACATTCTAGCGCCCCCGCCTCCGGCAAGGTCGAACGGCCGCTTGAAGTATCATAAGGCCCTCCCCGCCCGCGATACGCCCCCCCCCGCAACATGTCACGGCCTTCCGGCGCTCCGCCCGCCACCCACGACCCCGCCTCGCCGTCCTGCGCCACGCTGGACTGCCTGCACTGCTCGGTTCGCCACCTTGCGGTGTGCTCGGCGCTGTCGCCCGATGAAGTGCAGGCGCTGGAACAGGTGACGGTTTCCCAGCAGGTGTCGATGGGCAGCACCCTGGCCCGCACCGGCGAGGAACGCCAGCATGTCTATACATTGACCGGCGGCGCATTGCGCCTGGTGCGCACGCTGGCCGATGGCCGGCGCCAGATCAACGGCTTCGTGTTGCCCGGCGACTATCTGGGCCTGAGCAGCAGCGATCACCATCGCTACGACATCGAGGCCATCGCCGACAGCCGCGTGTGCCGTGTCGCCCTGCCACAGATGAAGGCCTTGCGCAGCCGATTCCCGCACCTGGAGCGGAAGCTGCTGCAGCGCGCCTGCCAGGAGCTGGACGCCGCGCAGGACGCCGCCCTGGCACTGGCGCGCCTGCAGCCGGCCGAGAAGCTGGCCGACTTCCTGCTGCGCCTGGCCGCGCGCGAAGCCCGCCTCGGTGGCAACGGCCTGCGCGTGTCGCTGCCGATGGGCCGTGGCGACATCGCCGACCATCTGGGCCTGACCATGGAAACGGTCAGCCGCACCTTCACCAAGCTGCGCCAACAGGGCCTGATCGCCCTGCCCCACCTGAACGTGGTGGAGATCCTCGACGAGGATGGGCTGCGCGGACTGGCCGGTGAAGGGTTGATCTGACCGCAATACGGTTGGTTGGGTTGCCGGCCAGCGGCCGGCACTACCGGGCTGCGGCCATCCGCTCGCGCCCAACCAGCGTTGCATGCTTCTGGTAGTGCCGGCCGCTGGCCGGCCCCCCCGGACATCGCCGATCAACGCAACAACACCTCGCGCAACGCCGCGTAATCGGCAGCCATCGGCTCGGCGTGCGCAGGTCGCCGCAACAACGCATCCAATGCCGGCGGTACCGCCACCGCTTCACCGATCAACGGTTCCACCACCGCTTCGAACTTTGCCGGATGCGCGGTGGCCACCACCGCCCAGTCGCCCTTGGCGCCGCGCGCGCGCAGGTCCTGCAGCACCTTCACCGCCGTCGCGGTGTGCGGGCAGAACAGCTCGCCCCGGCTCGCATGTGCAGCGGCAATGGTGGCGCGGATGGACACGTCATCCACCGCGAACGCGCGGAACGCCGCGCGCAGTTCGGCATCGTCGCCGTGATACAGCCAGCGCAGCCGCTCGAAATTGCTCGGCGCGCCCACGTCCATCGCATTGGCCACGGTCGCCACGCTTGGCTGCGGCCGGTAATCGCTGCCATTGAAGTACGCCGGCAGCACGGCGTTGGCATTGGTCGCCAGCGCGATCTGGCCGATCGGCACGCCCAGCGCGCGCGCCAGCACCGCGGCCATCGCGTTGCCGAGGTTGCCGGTCGGCACCACCAGATTCAGCCGGCGACGGGTGTGGGCGTGATGGGTCAGTGCCGCGTGCGCGTAGTAGCTCATCTGCGGCAGCAGGCGGCCCAGGCTGATGCTGTTGGCCGAGCTCAGCGGCATCTGGGCCTGTAGTTCGCGGTCGGCCAGTGCCTGCTTGACCATCGCCTGGCAGTCGTCGAACGCCCCTGCCACGCGCAAGGCCAGAATGTTGTCGCCGAAGCAGCCGAGCTGGTGCGCCTGCCGGGGCGACACGCGGCCCTCCGGATACAGCACCACCACGCGCACGCCCGGCTGGCGATGGAATGCGGCCGCCACCGCGGCACCGGTATCGCCGGAGGTGGCAACAACAATCGTCAGGTCTTGATCCTTGCCGGCCTGCAGCCGCGACAGCGTGCCAGCCAGGAAGCGCGCACCGATGTCCTTGAACGCTGCGGTCGGCCCATGGAACAACTCCAGCACATGATCGCCATTGCCGAGCGGACGCAGCGGCACCGGGAAGTCGAAGGCCTCACGGCAGATTGACGGTAGCGCGGATTCCAGCGCATCGCCGGCAAAGAACGGCGCCAGCAGATCGGCCGCGGTATCGGCCAGCGCCGCGCCCTCGCGCAATTCACGTGCGGCCGGCAGCATCTCCGGCACATACAGGCCGCCATCGGGCGCCAATCCAGCGGCGATGGCCGCGCTGAGGCCGACGGCCGGCGATTGGCCACGGGTCGAGACGAATTGCATGGGTTCGGTATCCAAAAAAGGGGAAGGATTCAACACAGCCGGGCTCCCGGTGCGTCCAGCGGCGACACCCAGGCATCGCTTTCCAGGCCGGCGGCGGCAAAGGCGGACTGCACCAGCGCGGCGGCGGCATGGGCCAGTCCGGCGTCCTCGAACCAGGCGAACACGCTGGGGCCGGCACCGGAGATGCCTGCACCCAATGCGAGCGCCGACAGCGCTGCATCGCGGGCTGCTTCAAAGCCCGCGATCAGGCCAGCTCGCCGCGGCTCCACCAGCACATCGCGCAACCCGGCCCGCACCAGCCCGGCATCACCGCGATGGCAGCCGCTGAGCACCAGCGCCAGGTTCGCGCTCTGCGCCACGAACTCGCCCAAGGCATAACTGCCCTGCAACGCCTGACGTGCGCGCCGCGTTTCCAGCACTGCGTGCGGGTGCACCAGCAGGCTGTGCCATTGCGCCGGCACCGGAATCGGCACCAGCCGGTCGGCCGTGCACAACGCCAGTCCACCCAGCAGCAGCGGGCCCACGTTGTCACCATGGCGGCCGCCACTGGCGACCGCCTCGCCATCCAGCGCGAACGGATACAACGCCTCGCGCGACAGCGGCCTCTCCAGCAGCGCGTTGGCGGCGACCAGCGCTGCCACGCAAGAGGCTGCCGACCCCCCCATGCCCGAACCGAACGGAATGCCCTTGTCGATCTCGATCGCGAAGCCGAACCCCAGCCCCAGCCGCTCGCGCATCGAAATCAACGCGGCGCCGGCGGTATTGCCAGCCGCGTCCAGCGGCAACTCGACCGCGCTCCCGCGGATCGCATCGATGCGCACCACCGGCTCATCGATGCAGCGCACGCTCACGGTATCGCCAATGCCCGCAATCGCGTGGCCAAGAATGTCGAAGCCGACCGCGACATTGGCCACCGAAGCAGGCGCGAACGCACGTGCGATCACAGGCGTGCTCCTTCACCGGCGGCCACCCGCAGCAGGTCGGCGAACACACCGGCAGCGGTCACTTCCGGTCCGGCACCGGGGCCCTGCACCACCAGCGGATTGTCGCAGTATCGACGGGTACGGAACTGCACCACATTGTCCGTCAGCCGCAGGTTGGCGAAGGCATGGTCGGCCGGCAGTTCCAGCAGGCCGACCGAAGCGCCATCGCTACCGAGCCGCGCCACATAGCGCAGCACCGCGCCGCGCGCGCGCGCCTCCGTCAGCCGCTGCAGCAGGCTGGCATCGGACTCGCCCAGGCGCGCCATGAAGTCATCCACGCTGCCGTCGCGCAGCAGCGCCGGCACCAGGCTTTCCACCTGCACCTGCTCCAGGCTGAGCGTGTGACCGGCCTCGCGCGCCAGGATCACCAGCTTGCGCGCCACATCCACGCCGGACAGATCGTCACGCGGATCCGGCTCGGTGTAGCCCATCGAGCGCGCCTGTGCCACCAGCGCCGAGAACGGCTGGCTGCCGTCGAAGCGGTTGAACAGCCAGGCCAGCGTGCCGGAGAAAATGCCTTCGATGGCCAGCACCTCGTCACCGGTATCAACCAGATCACGCAGCGTGGTGATCACCGGCAAGCCAGCGCCCACCGTGGCCTCGTAACGGAAGCGCGCACCGCTGGCGGCCGCTGCGGCACGGATGCGCTCGTAACGCGGCAGCGGCCCGGCGCCGGCCTGCTTGTTCGGGGTGACCACATGGATACCGGCCGCCAGCCATCCCTCGTAGCGCTCGGCCACTTCAGCGCTGCCACTGCAGTCGATCACCACCGCATGCGGCAGGTGCGCGGCCAGCAGGTGTTCGGTGAAGCGATCCAGATCGCTGGGCTCACCCGCCTGCTGCAGGGCATCACGCCAGTCCGCATGCAGGCCATCCGCCTCCAGCCGCATGCGCGAACGCGAGGCCAGGGCGCGCAGGCGCAGGTCGACGTTGGCCTTGGCCAGCAGCTGCGGCCCAGCGGCCAGCAGCTGGTCCAGCAGCGCGGCACCGACATTGCCCGGGCCGATCACGCCCACCGCAAACGTCTGCGGCGACAGCCAGAAGCCCGCATGCGCGGCGCGCAGCGCACGGGTGGCATCGGCACTGTCCACCGCCACGGAGATGTTGCGCTCGGACGAGCCCTGCGCAATCGCCAGGATGTTCACCTGCGCACGCCCCAGCGCTTCGAACAGGCGCGCGGCCACGCCCGGCTGGCCGGCCATGCCATCGCCGACCGCGGCCAGGACGCTGACGCCCTCGCTGACCTGCACGCGCTGCACCTGGCCTACCGACAGCTCATGCGCGAACGTGTGCAGCAGCGCCTCGCGACCGCGCGCGGCCTCAGCGACCCGCACCACGCAGCAGATCGAGTGCTCCGAAGAACCCTGCGAGATCATCACCACCGACACCTGTGCCTGGCGCAGCGCCGCGAACACGCGCTCGGCGGTACCGGGCACGCCAATCAGGCCGGTGCCCTCCAGGTTCAGCAGGGCAAGCCCGGGGCTCAGGGTCAGGCCCTTCACCGGCCCGCGCAGCGAGCGTTCGGCACTGATGCGCGTACCCGGGTGCGCCGGCTGGAACGTGTTGCGGATGAAGATCGGCAGGCCGAGGCGGATGGCCGGCGACATGGTCTGCGGGTGCACGACCTTGGCGCCGAAGTACGCCAGTTCGCAGGCCTCGTCGTAGCTGAGGGATTCCAGCTGCACCGCTTCGGGCACCAGCCGCGGGTCGGCCGACAGCACGCCGTCGACGTCGGTCCAGATGTGCAGTTCATCGGCATTGAACAGCGCAGCAAAGATCGCCCCGGAGTAGTCACTGCCATTGCGGCCCAGGGTGGTGATGCGGTCATCGCGGTCACGGGCAACAAAGCCGGTGGCCACCAGCCGCGACGGCGGGTGCTGCAGGCGCCACTTGGCGAGCCGGTCCGCACTGGCCTCCCAGTCGACATCCACGCCGAGTTCGCCGTGCCCGACCACCAGCACGTCGCGCGCATCGAGTACCGCGCAGTCTTCGCCCAGCGCGCGCAGATGCGTGCCGAGCAGCTGCGCGGAAAACACTTCGCCCAGGCCCTGCACACGGTCGAGCACCTCGCGGGGCAGCTCGCCGATCACCGCGAGCGCCGCCAGCACTTCGGCGAGCTGATCGAAGCGGGCATCGATCCAGTCCACAGTATCGCCCACCTGCTCGCCGAGCAGCGCCACGGCGGCACCGCGATGACGCGCGCGCAGCGCATGCCAGGCCTCGCGCCAACCCTCCTCCCCCTTGGCCGCCAGCTGTGCCATCTCGATCAGTGCGTCAGTGACGCCCTTCATGGCCGAAACGACGGTGACCTGCAGCGATTCGGGACGCGCCAGCAGCAGGCTGGCGACATGACGGTAGCGCTCGGCGTCGGCCACCGACGTGCCGCCGAACTTGTGCACGACGATGGACGGCGCGGCCAGATCGGCCGGAACAACGGGATGGGCGGGGGCGTGGGAAGACATGCAGACCTCGGCAGGAGGCCCCGTCGCATGCCAGTGTCGAGTTTCCCCGCCACCTGGATGGTGCGGGGCCGTGGTTTTCGGGAGTTACGCGAAGACGACGGGCCGCACCAGGGCAGTGGTGACGGTGGTGGTGGTAATGGTGGTGATGGCGACCGGCGCAGTCGAACGGCCCGCGGTGGCGGGAGCGATCAAGCTGGCGTGGGCGGCATCAAGGACCATGGGCTACAGAAAACACTGCGCGCCCGGCAGCTGTCAAGTGCTGCAATGCAAAAATCGACTGCGGCGATCATCGCTCAACGTGCCGGCATTTGGTTGCATCTGTGACAAAGCGGGCATCAGCGCGCTTGACGCCTGCAACTAGCCCACATGTTCGGCGATCGCCTGCGGCGCACGATGGGCATGCGCGCACAGCATCACCCCGGCGACCAGGAACACGATCGCCAACGCTTCCAGCAGGGTTGGCCAGCGACCCTGCCATGCGAACGCGTACAACAACGCGAACAAGGTTTCGAACACGATCATCTGGCCGGTGAGGGTCAGCGGCAGCAGCCGGCTGGCGCGATTCCAGAACGCATTGCCGAGGATCGAGGCCACCACCGCCACGCCCGCGCTGATCGCCCAGAAGGTGCTCCACTGTGCCGGGGCATGGCTGCCGCTGTGGCCGATGAACGCCATCGGCACCAGCAGCAGCGCCAGGCCGCCGGTGGTGACGCCGGTCAGCAGTGACCAGTCGTGGCTGGACAGATCCGGCCGGCGTGCCAGCCAGCGGCTGTTGCCGATCGAGTACACCGCCCAGGAGAACAGCGCTCCGAAGGCGCACAGCAGGCCGATCACGCGTTGCCGCCACGGCGTTGCCAGATGCTCGGACATCAATGCTTCCCCGCCGACCAGCGCCACACCCAGCACGCATAGACCCAGCGCGGGCAGCAGTTGTTTCAGTGGCACTGCGCCCTGCTCGCGCACGCCGACCACGGTCACCACCACGGGAATCAGGCCAACGATGAGCGATGCGGCCGCTCCGCCGGCCCACTGCACGGCCATGGCCAGCAGCAGGAAGTAGACCAGGTTGCCGGCCAGGCTCAGCCACAACAGGCCGGTCCATTCCGCACGCCCCAGCTGCGGCGCCAACCGCTTCCAGCGCGGCAGCAGCAAGGCCACCGCGATCAGGCCATAGACCAGGTAGCGACCGGCGGACAGTTGCAGAGCATTGAACGACTGCAGCACGGCGGGCGCGAGGAAGACCACGCCCCACAGCGCGCCGGCGGCGACGCCATTGGCGATGCCCAGGGCCATCGGGTTGTTGCGCATTGGAATTGTTCGGGGGAAAGCACAGGCCGCGCAGTGTAAGCGGCGGCGCCGAGCGCGTTCTTGACCCAGGCTACTGCCCCGCCCCTCCCCTGCGCCAGGCTGCGGGCGTCTGGCCGCATTCGCGGCGCAGCGCGCGGGTCAGTGCACTGTGCTCGGAATAGCCTGCGGCCAGCGCAATATCGCTGATCGACGCGGTGCTCACGCGCAGCTCGTGCTTGGCCCAGCGCAGCCGGCATGCACTGAGCCAGGCCTGCGGACTGAGCCCGAATTCCCGCTGGAACAGCGCGTGCAGGCGGCTTTCGCCGACCCCCACGAAGGCCGCCATGCGCGCCACCGGCCACGACTGGCCTGGGTCAGCCTGCACCGCCGCGCACAGCCCCTGCATGCGTGCGCCACTGCCGGCAGGGGCGAATGCATGCAGCAGGCGCGGCAGCAGTGCCGGCACCGGTTGCCCGGCCCGCACCTCCGCAAGGGAGCGGCGCAGGCCCAGCGGCAGGTGCAGCCAGCGCTGCCGGCACAGGTGTTCCTGGGTGCCGTCATCCAGCACACCCGGCGCGCAATCCACGATCACGAACCCATTTGGCCCCTCGGCCATCTGGTCGTGCGCCTCGCCAGCGGCCACGAAAGCGCCCTGCAGCAGGTCCAACCGACCACCGCGCCCGTCGATCTCGAACTGCAGTTCGCCCTGCAGCGGCAGCACCCACTGGGCGTAGTCATGGCGGTCCAGGCCGGTGGCCTGGCCGTAGTGCCGCAGGTGGAAAATAGCGCCCATCGGCGCAGTGTGCGCGTGTAGCACAGGCCGTGCAAACCCCTGCTATAGTCGGCCCGTCAACCCACGCAGGGAGTGCAGGTCATGACCCATCAGCACGCGTCTTTGCTGCTCGCCGCCAGCCTTGGCCTGGCCCTCGCCGCGACGGCCTCCGCACAGGGGCGCACGCCACCGGCCCCACACTGCATGGATGCGGTTGGCGTGCAGGAAGTCGAGCAGGCCTCGCCACGCTCGATTTCGCTACGCGCCGCCTCCGGCCAGGCCTATCGCATCGACTTCAACGAAGACTGCCCCGGTGTTCGCGGCGCCACCACGCTGAAACTGGAGGCACCGGCCGGCTGGGCCTGCGGTCGTCCCAGTGAACGGGTGGTAGTGGACGGCCACAGTTGCGCGGTCAGTGCAGTCACGCCGGTGCAGAACCGCGATTACGCCAGCGTCGCCCGCGACAGCGATCGCCTGCACACGGCCACCCTGCCAGCGCTGACCATCCGCGAACGCAAGGACGTCCGCCGCGGCTTCGGCGGCTCGCCATCCTACTGCTTCGCCACCCGCAACGTGCGCGGCTGGTCGTCCGACACGCAGGGCATGCTGGTGGAAACCAACCCGAAGCGCAGCGGCGGCCACCGCTTCTACCGTGTCGAACTGGGCAGCCACTGCCTGCAGCTCGACCGCGCCCCGGAATTGAGCTTCAGGTCCGGCATGCAGAACGGCCTGATCTGCGGTAACCCGGGTGACCGCGTGGTCACCGCCGATTTCGCAAGCTACGACGAGCGCAGCGACGAGCTGGCGCCACTGCCCCGCTACACCAGCCGGGGCGCCTGCACGATCCAGGCGGTCTACCCGGCCTCCAGCCAGGCGTCGAACTAACCGTCGACGCCAAGGAAGGTGAACGGCGCGCTGGGCACGAACTGGCCCAGCGCGTCACCGGCGAACGTATTGCGCTGGTCCGGGCCGAGATCCAGCTTGAGCACCTTGCCGCCGAAGTCAACCTTGTTCAGATCCACCCAGAACGTGTTCGGTGTCAGTGCCGATTCAAAGAAGTACAGCCGCCGCTTGTGGTCGGCCACGGTACGCCAGCGCGTGGATGATATGTTCGGTTCGCCCGGGGTGGTGATGCCATACGGCACCGAGGTATTGCGGATCACGCTGAACACGCTGGCCAACGCCACCACCGGATCCTCGGCCTTGGGAATGGCGTTGATGTAGAAAGAGGCGCGCGCGAAGCGATCGGCCGAGCGGTTGGTCCCGGGCAGCATCACCGTGCCACCGATCTGCTGCCAGTAAGTGTTGAGCGCCAGCTGCTGCTCGAAGATCGGCGAGTTGGTCATCACCTGGTAGCGACGATCATGATGGATCACCTGGCGACCGCCGATGTATTCGACGATGGCACTGTCACCCGTTGCGTCGGACAGCGACAGATGCAGCGTGGCCTGCCGGTCCTCGCCGGGCACCTTGTCGGTGACGATCGAGTAGGGCTCACGCTTCAATGCGGCCACAGCCTCGTCCACCGTTGCAAAGTTGTCGAGCACGTACTGCGCCCACAGCGAGATCGCCAAGCCCGGCTTGTTGCCGCGCTGCTGCGGATACTCCGATTCGACCAGCCACAGCAGGTTGGCGACCAGGCCCTTTTCGTTCATGCCGTCGGTGGTCGATACGTCGTAGCCGGTGGCAACCACGCTGCCGTAGCGCGCGGTCCAGGCCAGCGACTTCGGCCCGGCCTGGCCGGTGCGCGCCATGCCGCGCGGCAGCACGTACAGGTTGGTCGCCACATCGACCTTCCAGTCCATCGAGCGGGCGGTGATCACATCACCGTTGTCGCCCAGGTAGACCGCCCGCGTGCACGCGATCGCCGGTGCGATCGCCGTTGCCAGTGCCACGGCCGCCATCGCCCTTCCCTTCCACTTCATCCGTGCCATGTCGTTGCGCTCCGTTCCCCGTTATCCGGAGATATGACCGCACACACGGTGACACGGCGGTGAAGCCTCAGCGGATGAAGCGGTCTTGCAGCCAGAACCCTGCCAGCATCGCCGGCACGAACCACAGGGCCTCGCGCGAGGCGACCGCCAGCCCGGCGATGGCCGGACCCGGGCAGTAGCCCGCCCATCCCCAGCCGCTGCCGAACAGGACGGCGCCCAGCAGCAGGCGTGCGTCAACAGCGCGTGCGGCAGGCAACTGGAAGCGCGTCGCGAACACCGGATGCGCACGTCGCAGCACCCAGCGCTGGCCCAGCGCGCTGACCAGTACGGCCGAAGCCAGCACCCAAGCCAGTGTAGGATCAAAGTCCCCGGCCACGTCGAGGAAGCCCAGCACGCGACGCGGGTCGGTCATGCCGGCCAGTGCCAGCCCCGCGCCGAACAGCGCGCCGGCCAGGCCTGCGGCCCAGGTCGCGCGGCTCATGCTGAGGCTCCGCCGTGACGGATCACGAACGTGGCCAGCATGGCGCAGGCCATGAACACCAGCACCGCCACCCACGATCGCCGCGCGCCGCGCGCCATCCCGCACACACCATGGCCACTGGTGCAGCCATTGCCGAGGCGGGCACCGAAGCCGACCAGCAGCCCCGCACCGACCAGCTGCCAGGCCGGCAGCGCGTCACGGATCAACGCGTTCGCGGGGGTCCCTGGCGCCACCTGCCACCACAGCACCCCACCCGCGGCGAGCAGCAGGCCGAACAGGAACGCCCAGCGCCAACTCCGATCGCCCGGCACCGAAGCCAAGCTGCCCGCGGCGATGCCGCTGATGCCGGCGACGCGGCCGCTCGTCGCCAGCAACAGCACAGCGGCCGCACCCATCAGGCCGCCACCGGCCACCGCAGCCCAAGGCACGTTCATGCGCCACCCTCGCTCATTCCGCTCATCGGATTGCCATTTTATTTAGATTTTTCTAAATTAGCTTCATCTAAACATAAAGGTCAACCATGGCCCGCTCCCGACTCGACAGCGCCGCGATGGCCGAGCACGCCGCGCAGGCCGCCAACCTGCTCAAGAGCCTCGCCCACCCTGCGCGCCTGCGGGTGTTGTGTCGCTTGGTGGAGGGCGAAGCCCCGGTACCGGAGCTGCAGGCGCTGACCGGACTGAGCGGGTCGGCGCTGTCGCAGCATCTGGCTGTATTGCGCGCACTGGATGTGGTGGCCACGCGCCGCGAAGCACAGGCGATTCACTACCGCGTACTCGAAGGACCGGCGCTGGGCGTACTGCAGGCATTGCACGTGGCTTATTGCGGCGGTACGACAAAGCGTTGACGGCCGGCGTGGCGCTCAGACCGCGTGCACGCTCCGTTGCACGACAGTGTCGGGCAGGTCCACCCGTTCGATGATGTCGGTATGCCTTCCTGCCCGCGGGATGCGCTCGTGCGCCGAATCGATGTGCCGCCACGGCAACCGTTGCGGACGATCCGCGCAAACGGAAGCCGAAGCGTTCAGATGGGCATTCCCGCGGTGTCGCACCGGCGTGGCAGCACCGCTTCGAATACCACCTGCCCCGCTTCGTTGCGGGCAGCGATGCGGCCACCGTGCGCTCGGACAAACTGATCGACAATGTACAAGCCCAGGCCGAGACCCTTGCTCTGGTGGAAGCTGGCCTTGAACGGCTCGAACAGGCGCGGAAGCAGCGCGTCATCGATGCGACCGGCATTGCTAACCCGCAGCACCACGCTTCGCGGATCGCGACCATCCACCTCCACCCGGGCTTCGCTGCCGTGGGTCAGTGCGTTGCCGACCAGGTTGGCCGCAACCTGGCCGAGGCGATCAAGATCGCCCTGCAGGCCTGCATCACCGTGCAGGGCGAGGCTGATCCGCGAATGGCCATGCGCGCTGCCCGCTTCGGCAACGACCGCACGGGTCACCTCGCCCAGGTCGCAGGGGCTGGCCTGCAGGCGCAGGCCGCCGCTGCGGATGCGCGAGAAGTCCAGCAGCTGCTCGACCATCCGTGCCATGCGCAGGGTGCTGGCCTCCAGGTACTGCAGGGTCTGCTGCGCGGCGGCGTTGTCTTCAGGAAGTTCCAGCGACAGCTTGTCGGCACACAGCAGGATCGCCGACAGCGGCGTGCGCAGATCGTGGGTCAGCACCGCCGCCATCGTCTCGTTGAGCTTGAGCGCGCGCTCCAACGCCTCGTTGCGCGTCTTCAGCAGCTGCCGCTGCTGGTACAGCTCGATGAAGATATTGACCTTGCTGAGGATCACCTGCGGCGCCACCGGCTTGTGCAGGAAATCGACCGCACCGGTCTCGTAGCCCTTGAACACGCGCAGCGGATCATCCGGCGAGGCGGTCAGGAAGATGATCGGCACATCGCGGCTGCGATGCGAACCGCGCATCAGCTCTGCAAGGGTGAAGCCATCGATCTCCGGCATGTGCACGTCCAGCAGCGCCAGCGCCACTTCGTGCTCCAGCAGCAGCTCCAGCGCCTGCGCGCCGGAACCGGCCAGCAGCAGGTTGACCCCATCGCGCTGCAGCAGGGCCTGCATGGCTACCAGGTTCTGCGGCACGTCATCGACGATCAGCAGGTTGACCGGGGTCTGCGATTGCGCAGGGTCCGGTGGCAGCAGGTTCATGCAAACAACTCCTTCAGGCGACGACACATCAATTCAAGGGGCAGCACGGCGTCGGCGCCAGCGTACTGCAGGGCGGAGGCCGGCATCATCGATGCCTCGGCTTCCTCGGGACATTGCAGCCAGGCACGACCACCTGCGGCGCGAACCGCGGCTACGCCTTCGCTGCCGTCGCTGCTGGCACCGGTCAGCAACAGCGCCAGTACCTGCGCGCCGAACACCGCCGCGGCCGATTCGAACAGGGGATCGATTGCGGGCCGCGAAAACAGCACCGGCGCATCGACCGACAGCGCCACCGTGCCGGGATCTTCCACCAGCAGGTGGTAGTCCGGCGGTGCGAACGTCACCGTGCCGGCTTGCAGCGGCTGCTTGTCCTCGGCCTCGCGCACCGGCAGCGCGCAGTACGGCGCCAGCACTTCGGCAATGCGGCTGCTGCGGTCACGCGGCAGATGCAGCACGGCCAGCACCGGCGCCGGCAGCCTCGCCGGCAACGCGCCCAACACCGCCTGCAGTGCGGCGACGCCACCGGCCGACGCGCCGATCACCAGCAGCGCAGGACGCGCCGGCACGGTCATCAGGCCACCTTCCGGTAAAGGCGGTGTTCGCGCGAGCAGACCTCGAAGGCGTCATGGTGGCGCCCGAACTGCAGCGACTCCTTGCTGCCCAGGCCGAGGAAGCCGCGATGCACCAGCGCCTCGCGGAACAGGCCAACCGCGCGATCCTGCAGATCGCGGTTGAAATAGATCAGCACATTGCGGCACGACACCAGGTGCACTTCGGAGAACACGGTATCGGTGGCCAGGCTGTGGTCGGCGAACACCACGTTGCGGCGAAGCTGGCGGTCGAACACCGCACCGTCGTAGGCTGCAGCGTAGTAATCGGACAGCGACGCCGTGCCACCCGCGGCCAGGTAGTTGCGGCTGAACTGGGCCATGCGGTCGATGCCATAGGCACCGGCCTCGGCCGTGGCCAGTGCTGCCGGGTTGATGTCGGTGGCGTAGACGATGCTGCGCTCCAGCAGGCCTTCCTCGTGCAGCAGGATCGCCAGCGACCACACTTCCTCGCCGGTACTGCAGCCGGCCACCCACAGCTTCACCGACGGATAGGTGCGCAGCACCGGCACCACCTGTTCACGCAGCTCGCGGAAATAGGCGGGGTCACGGAACATCTCCGAGACCTGCACGGTGAAGAACTGCATGGCTTGGGCGAACAGCTCCGGTTCGTGCAGCAGGCGATGCTGCAGGTCAGCCAAGCGTTCGCATTCATAGCGCTGCATGGCCTGGCGCATGCGCCGGCGCAGCGACGACACCGCATAGCTTCGGAAGTCGTAGTGGTAGCGCTGGTACAGCGCCTCCAGCAGGACCTTCAGCTCCAGGTCGAACAGCGCCTGCTCGTTCATTGCCGCGAGCACCAGACCCGGCACAGCGACACCAGCTTGTCGACATCGATCGGCTTGGCGATGTAGTCATTGGCACCGGCCTGCAGGCAGCGCTCGCGGTCGTCCGGCATAGCCTTGGCCGTCAACGCGATGATCGGCAGGTCCCGCAGGTGGCGCTGCGCGCGGATCTCGCGCATCGCGGTCAGGCCATCCTTCTCCGGCATCATGATGTCCATCAGCACCAGATCGACCTCGCGCGCGGCCAGGCGATCCACCGCTTCCTGGCCATTGCGGGCGATTTCCAGAGTCACGCCCAGCGGTTCCAGCACGCTGGACAACGCGAAGATGTTGCGCACGTCGTCCTCGGCCAACAGCACGGTGCGGCCATCGAGCACGGTGTCGCGACGGCGAGCCTCGCGCAGCAGGCGCTGCTGGTCGGTCGGCAGGCTGGCCTCGACGCTGTGCAGGAACAGGGTCACTTCGTCCAGCAGCCGTTCCGGCGACCGTGCGCCCTTGATGATGATGCTCTTCGAATAGCGGCGCAGGCGCTGCTCTTCCTCGCGGCTCAGCGCGCGGCCTGTATAGACAATCACCGGCGGGAAGCCGACTTCGTCGTTGCCGGCCATGCGGTCCAGCAGGTCATAGCCACTGCCGTCGGGCAGCGACAGGTCCATCACCATGCAGTCGAAGGTGACGGTGCTCAGCTGTTCGAGTGCACCGGCCAGGGTGCCGACCGCAACGATCTGCAACTGCTCGCGGCCCAGCAGCAGCTCCAGGTTGTGGCGCAGCTCGCTGTCGTCCTCGACGATCAGCAGGCGCCGCACGTCGCGCTGGCTGGTCTGCTCCAGCTGCTCGATGGCCGATACCAGCCGCTCGCGCGTGGTCGGCTTGATCGCAAAACCGATCGCGCCGAGCTCGCGCGCGACCTGGCTGCGATCGGTCGCCGACACCACGTGCACCGGAATGTGGCGGGTATCCGGGTTGCGCTTCAGCCGCTCCAGCACGCTCAGCCCGGACACATCGGGCAGGCCGATGTCGAGCAGGATGCCGTTCGGGCGCAGTTCGCTGGCCAGAGTCAGGGCTTCTTCCGCTGTCCCGGCCACCACGCAGTCGAAGTCCAGTTCATGGGCCAGCGCCACCAGCGCCTCGGCGAAGGTTGCGTCGTCCTCCACCGCCAGGATCAGCCGGCCGGCGCGTTGCCGGCGGCCGCGGTCATCGCTCACGCTGGGCGTGGTCACCAGCGCCGGCTCGGGCAGCGGGTCGGTGGCGGCCGGCGCGGACCAGGTTGCAGCTGCCGGTGCAACGTCAGCAGCGGCAGCAGCGGCAGCAGCGGCAGCGGCAGGCTCCATCGCAGCCGGTGCGCCCTGCACCGGCAGGTCCAGGATGAAGCAGCTGCCGCGGCCCGGTTCACTGTCGACCTGGATGCTGCCGCCCATGCGCTCGGCCAGGTCGCGCGAGATCGACAGGCCCAGGCCGGTGCCACCGTAGCGGCGGCGGGTGCTGCCGTCGGCTTGGCGGAACGCCTCGAAGATGACTTTCAGCTGCTCACGGGCGATGCCGATGCCGCTGTCACTGACCTCGAAACGGATACGTCCGTTGCCGCCGGCGCGCACCTGCAGGCCGACCTTGCCGTGTTCGGTGAATTTCAGCGCATTGGCCAGCAGGTTCTTCAGGATCTGCTGCAGGCGCTGGCTGTCGACCACCAGTTGGCTGGGCGCCAGCGCATCGGCCTCGATGTGCAGCGCCAGGCCCTTCTGCCGCGCCATCGGCTCGAACGTCTCGCGCAACCGCTGCATGACGCTGTCCACCACCACCACTTCATCGGCCAGCTCGACGTGGCCGGCCTCGATGCGTGACAGGTCGAGGATGTCGTTGATCAGCGCCAGCAGGTCGTTGTTGGAGGCCAGGATCGCACGCGCGTACTTCACCTGCTCCTCGGTCAGCGTGCCGTCCTTGTTGTCAGCCAGCAGCTTGGCCAGGATCAGCGAACTGTTCAGCGGCGTGCGCAGTTCGTGCGACATGTTGGCCAGGAACTCGGACTTGTAGCGCGAGGTCGCCGCCAGTTCGTTGCTGTTGCGCACCAGCTGGCCCTGCGCGACCAGCAGCGCCTGCTTCTGCGCTTCCAGCTCGTGGGTACGCTCTTCCAGCTGCACGTTGCTCTGTTCCAGCTCGGCCTGCTGCTCTTCCAGGTGGCTCTGCGACTGCTGCAGGCTGCGGCTCTGCTCTTCCAGCTCTTCATTGGCCACCCGCAGTTCTTCCTGCTGGGCCTGCAGTTCCTCGCCCTGGCGCTGCGACTCTTCCAGCAGCACGACCAGCTGCGCGCGCAGCAGCGAGGCCCGCAGCGCCATGCCGATTGTCTCGCCACAGCGCTCAAGCAGCTCGCGATCCAGATCCTGCTGCCCGCCCATCCGCGCGCGTCCCAGCTCGATGATGCCAACCACGCTGCCGTCGCTGCTGATCGGCGCCAGGATGCGCTCGCGCACCGGCAACCGCCCCAGGCTGGTCTGCAGTTCAAGTACAGCGTCGTCGCCACCCGGGAGGTGACGGATGCGCTCGTCCCGCGCCACCTGTCCGGCCACGCCCTCTTGCAACGCAAGCGACGCCGGCATGCCGGACGGCAGGGCCATACCCCCGGTCAGCTGCAACCGCCCTCCGTCCAGCCGGTAGACGGCACCGACATCGGCCTCCAGCTGCGCGCCCAGGCAGGTCGCTGCCGCCTCGGCGATCTGCTCGGGACCGAGGTCGCCGCGCAGGCTCATCGCCACCGCGTTCTCGGCCTCCTGCAGCCACAATGCCCGCATCGCGTCCCGTCGCGCCTGGATGGCCCGCGAGACGATCAGCGCGATCATCAGGAACGCACAGCCGCCGATGCTGCGGTTGACGAAAGAGAACGCCGAATTGGAACTGGCCGGCGCGATGTTGAATCCGATGACCAGCAGGACGCAGGCGACTACAGCCACGATGAAAGGGGCACGTGCACTGCGCTGGAACACCGTGACGCCCACGGCCAGGAAATAGGCCAGCCACACGGCATAGCCAAGCGGAACCACGACTTCCAAGGCGATGGTCGCGGCCAGCAGCACGCCGGAGGCCATCCAGATCCAGCGGTCACGCGTAGTCGCACCAGGACGCATGCAGGTCGGTTCCAGAAGACAAAGGGTTGGTGATGGTACTCCGTGTCGCATTCAGCCGCACAGGACAAATGGCACGTGCCAGGTGTGCACGCATCCTTCACACTTGAATGCCTAGCTTCACGTGCCTCACAGGGGTAACACTTATTTTCACGTGGACGCAGCTGCCTCTACGACGTCCGTGCTGACGGATCCTTCCCGACAACTGCGGTTGCTGATCGACAGCGTGCGCGACCATGCACTGTACCTGCTTGATCCAGAAGGCATTGTCTGCAGCTGGAATCCCGGCGCCGAGCGCATCAAGGGCTATTCCGCCGATGAAGTGATCGGCACGCACTTTGGCCGTTTCTACCTGCCTGCCGACCGTGAGGCGGGCGAACCACTGCGCCTGCTCCGCCTCGCGGCGCAGCATGGCCATGTGGCCAGCGAAGGCTGGCGGGTACGCCGGGACGGTTCGTCGTTCCGCGCCAGTGTGGTTATCGAGCCGGTCATGGAAGCCGGCGAACTCCTCGGCTTCGTCAAGATCACCCGCGACATCACCGAGCAGTGGCAGGCACATCGACTGCTGCGCGACGCCCAGCGCGCGCTGCGCAACACCCAGCAGTTCGAGACCGTCGGCCGCCTCAGCCGCGGCCTGTCGCACGAGTTCAACAACCTGCTGACCACCATCGGCAATGCGCTGGACCTGCTTTCACTTCGCGTGAGCGGCGATGATGCGCGCACGTCCGAGCTGCTGGATGCCGCGCAGGCCGCCACCGACCGCGGCGCGCTGCTCACCCGGCAGTTGCTGGCATTCAGCACCGGCCAGACCCTGATCCGCGAACCGGTGGACATCAACACTCTGCTGCAGCGCTGGCTGCCGGACCTGCAACGAACCTGCCCGGCGCATGTGACGCTGGAAGCCGAGCTGGCGCCCGGGCTGCCGCGGGTCAGCACTGACGCGATGCAGCTGCAGACCGCGCTGGCCAACCTGGTCGCCAATGCGGCCGAGGCCACGCTGGAGGGCGGCCGCATCCTGATCGGCACGAGCCTCCAGCATCGCCTCGACCCGGATGCGGACACGGCCCTGCAACGCGGCTATGTCACGCTCAGTGTCTGCGACGAAGGCCACGGCATGGCCGCCGACATCGCCGAGCGCGCGACCGAACCCTTCTTCACCACCAAGGACATCGGCAAGGGCAGCGGCCTGGGCCTTAGCCAGGTGTTCGGATTTACCACCCAGAGCGGCGGCTTCGTCGATGTGTCCACCACGCCCGGTGTCGGCACCATGGTCAGCCTGCTGCTACCCGCAATTGAGGACCCCGCCCATGACCGATGAACCGATCCGCGTGTTGATGGTGGAGGACCAGAACGATCTACGTGAAATGATCGGCCTGGCCCTGCGCGATTTCGGCATCGAGGTATCCACCACTGCCGATGGGCATCAAGCGGCCGCGCTGCTGAAGGGCGACGCACGCTTCGACGTGGTGTTCAGCGATATCAGCATGCCCAATGGCATGTCAGGCATCGAACTCAGCGAGCACGTCGCCCGCGACCAGCCGCAGGCACGCATGATCCTGTCCTCCGGCTACGCGCGTTCGCAGCTGCCGCCGCTTCCGGAGCAGGTGGAGTTCCTGCCTAAGCCCTATCGCCTGCGCCAGCTGGTTGAACTGCTCAAGCAGGACTGAAGGCGTAGTGGCCTGCGTGGCCATGCTCAGCACCCGGGCCGCTGCATGAACAGCAGCGCCGGCGTGGATGCAGCCTCCACGGGCTCGAAGCCGAGGGAGCTGTACAACGCAACCGCGGCGGCATTGTCCCGATAGACCCGCAAGGTCAGCCGTTCAACGGCATCAGCCTGGAACGCCTGCGCGATCAGCGCCTGTACCAACCCACGCCCGAGACCGCGGCCCCGCGCCTGCGGCGCAACCAGCAGGCGACCCAGATGGACAGTGCCCGGCTGCGTGGACCAGGCCTGACCGAAACCCACGCGCTGGCCGCTTGCGTCCAGCAGCAGCCACCCCGGGCGTCCGCGTAGCCGCAATACGTGCTCGAACCGATCGGGTGGCAGTGGATAGGGCACGCCCGGCCCGGCCCATTGCCGCGTGGCTGCGGCCGACCCCAGCCACGCGGCGATGCTCGCGTAGTCCTGGGGTTGCACGGGCTGCAGGCGGGGGTCCATGGCGACCGGATCGCGGAGCGAGGCGCCAGCCTATCCGAGTGGCCTCCCGGGCAGCGCGCGGACGTGGCGCCGCAAACATGGTGACCCCGGCCCGATTCGAACGGGCGACCTTCCCCTTAGGAGGGGGGCGATCCAGCTATATCCGCCAATGCTCTAAGCGCGATCTGTGCCAATGCTGTGCCAGATTACGGGCGACCGGGGATCCGCAAGCGCCCCGAAACGCTGTATCCGCAGCCACTTCGGAGCGCGGTCAGGCCTTTCAGACGCCACGCCGCATCTGTTGCAGCCCTGCACTCACCCGTGCCTTGCTTCGGAGGTCTCTTGCTCGGGGCTTGGTCTCTGCCGGCGGCTTACGCGGCTCCAGCGCCGCCTTGATCCGCTCGACCTCCTTCGCTCCGGCCTCGGCCAGGCGCCGGGCCTGTTGCTGCTGCTCGCGGGTCGGCGGCAGACCGGGCAGTGGCGGGGGCAACTGGATCGTCGTGCTGTCGGTCAGCCGAGCAACGGCCTCACGCAGCGGCAGCTCTGGATACAGCCTAGCCGCGCACCAGCGCTCGGCATAGCGCTTCGCCTGCCGGACGTTGGCGGCGCGCACTTCCTTCACTTTCCAGAACTTCTGACCCTCCATCCAGAGGCGCACGCCAAAGCCGCCATCGGGTTCGACGCCGGCCGTCTCGCGCCCGTTGTACCAGAGCGCCCAGCGCTCACCGGTCTGGACCCAGCCAGCGGGGATCGGGGCGGTGCGGAAACCTTGGTAGCCGTGCGAGAGAAGCATGGCCGGAAGCATACGACCGGCCGTCGCAGGCGCTGCGACAGGTTGATTAACGCTTAATTCAACTGACCCAGGCAGCTATCGGGGAGGCGGTACACCGCCTCCCCTCCCAGGGTCCTAACTACTCAGGTTCCTTAGCAACGGACCAGGAAGCGCCAGGCTTCATAGCCGTAGTCGTGGGCGTCCAGCACGCGCTCCGAGTTACGCACTCGGCGATAGCGGCAGTAGACCCATCGGAACCCCTTGGGGGCCGGATGAATTTCCATCGGGCATGTCACACCTCCTTCTGGAGCCAGATTTGATTCTTGCCAGACGGCCCGGATGTAGTTAGAATCCCCGGTTAGTCGAGTCAAGCAAGAAATTGGTGGCGGCTCCAAGCCCACCGAACACACACGCGGACCATCCTTTGGTTCGCGTTTTTTTTACTTCAGCATCCCCCGTTGGCGGAGAGATGCGAGTCGAACCCTCGCGGCATCCACGCTGACGTTACATGCGTCAGCCAGTTCCAATTCATTCCTCAGGCGCTGCGCAGTCGCCGTCGGGATCAGAAGCGCACCCGCAAAGGTGTTGGCCTGCCACTCCGAGTTCTCATAGGCCTTGAGTTCACTCGGCTTCCTCATGCTCCTCGCCAAACCGACACCGTTGTGCAACAACAGGTGTCCTACCTCGTGGGCGACGGTAAATCGATCCCGGGGCTGATCGGCGAGGAAGCCCTCGTACACGTCCTCACGCAACCAGATTTCAGCAGTCTCTGGGAACGTGAGGCCATGCGCGCTACCCATCTCTGACTTCTCGCGTACCTGAAGCGAAAAGGCTTCCCACAGAGCTGGGAACCAGTACTCAACCACTTCAATCAAGGGAAACCGATCAGTCTCAACCGCCAGAGTTTTGCGGAGAAAATCTGCCCTGGCAGTGATCTTTTCCGTACTCAACGGCGGCACTTGGAAGCAATAGCCACTCATGCGCGTTCATCCTTTCATTTGAGCTTTTCCAATTGGGCCAACATCTTTTCCACCTCCTCCGCGTCCATGGTGTCGAATCTCCGCGCAAAGGCCACAGCAAGCTCCTTCGCTCTATCACTCCGATGGTTGCCTAGCCCCACAACCACCTCATTCATCTGCTTAGCTGCCGCGACTTCCAAATCCCGCATGGCCGCTTCGCCGAGACGCAGATGACTCTGCAGCTTCGGTAGAAGCGCCGACGGGACTGGCTTGCGGCCCGTTTCCACAGCGGACAGGTACGCAGCACTCACCCCGAGCAGCTCCCCGAGCCCACCAAGCGTGAGGCTGAAATCTATCCGCAGCTTCCGGAGCGCCTTGCCGAATTCAGTCAACATGGCTTTCCCCTCCCTGCGAACCGATACGTGCCTCGAACATGTACATGGGAACCCTTCCACTTCGCTGGACAATCCAGCGATATCATTTCAACACACTCCATGAACAATGTCAACCTCGAGGTTGAATTCCTTTCCAAAATGAAGGCGGGGATACCCCGCCGCCCACCGGCTGTTCCGAAGCCGTGAACACAAGATATTGGGGTTCGGCTCAAAGGTCAAGCACCTCGGCGACCAAAAATCAGTGGTTTAGCTAAACATCTAGTGTTGAAGGCGGACCAAAGCACATGCCCGGCTCCGCCTACACACCCCGGCCACGGCCGGCAGCGCTATCCTCCGGCCATGTGCGGCCGATTCGCCCGGCTGCTCATGATCAAGATCTTCCTCAGATCGGCCCGAGGTTCTTCACGACGGCCTGCGCCTTCTGTAGGAAGCCAGCCAGCAGATTGCCACCGGCGACCTGCCGGCGCATCTGCTCATTGAGGTAGCTGGCCTGCAGACGCGCGTGGGCCATGAGATCAGCCTGAGCCATGCTCGGCGTCACCGCCTGTAACGGTTCGCCTGGCGAGGCGAGCTGGCCCCCGATCGGTTGAACCCTGGTCGGGCGCTGACTGTCGCTCTTGGCATACGCCGTGGCCATCATCCTTCCGTTCTTCGGCGACCAACCACCCAGCACCAGCTCGGTCCCGAGCTGTTCGAGCGGCAGGCCGGCGTCGGCCGCGGCCTTCTCGTAGTTAGGCCATAGCTGATCCACCACCAAGCCCAGCTCAGCGAACAGCTGCTCCATCGTGAAATCTGCGCGGAAGCTGGCCTGCAGGGCCAATTCGTAGATACGAAGGAAGAACTGAGTGGAACCGCGAGTGGCCAGCACTAGGTTGTGCTGAGGGATCAGCAGCAGCTTCGCGCCGGCAGAATGCGCTCCTGTTTGGGCATCCTCTGCCAAGGTATCCACCGCGACGACCAGGTGGTCAGGGGTCAGCAGAACGTTGAGGATGCTCATAGCGGGCTCGTCTGGAGGTCCGCAGACTATCGCCTTCCCCGCCGCACCTGTCGAGACTGCCATGACGACCGAAATCACGGAAATCCTTGATCGCCTCCAGACCTGCGAGGCCGGACTTGAGATGCACCGCGGCTACCTCAAAGCGATGGAGTACGCATTGCGAGTCTGCGTACTGACACACCCGGCACCCAACGACCTCTCCAACGCTTGGCATCGGCTTCTGCCAAGCATTGCGGCCAAACACAGGCTGGACAGCAGCGATCTCTTCGCCGCGGCCTTCGAGCAATCACTGACGGTTCTGACTGAGCAAATCGGCGACGCTCACGCCTGATCGTCACTCTGCGGTGCCGGCGCGGCGCTGCTCACGCGCCCCGAGTTGGGCTACTTGCCCGCAGCGCTTCCTCCATAGAGAATTTGTCTAGCGCGAAGTTCTTAACAGGTCATGCTGTATGGTCAACGCATCTGGCTCCTCTCTGGCGCGAAATCCTTCGCCTCCGTGTCTAGCCCCTTACAGGCACGGCACATGACACCCTCCACTGCTTTCCGGGTCCTTAGGATCCGCCCTTTGCTGCGCCTGAATGGCACGATCGAGCGAGTCGACAATCTCCAAGTGAAGTGCGGCGCATGCGGGGACGAATCGCGTATGTCCCGCGGCTGTGGCCTCTCAGATATCCAAGGTGGCGTGCAGCTAACTTGCCCGGCCTGCAATGCGACGGGGACCTTGACCGTCGACCAAGCATGGGTCCTCTGGGGCGAGCAAATGAGAAAGGATAGGATCTTGGCGCTAGCTGGGTTGACGCCTGATGATCTAGGTCCCACCTGATCTTGGCCTCGGCCTACACGCCCCGGCCACGGCCGGCAGGGCTACCCTCCGGCCATGTGCGGCCGATTCGTCCAGCTCCCCGTGATCGACTTCGGCCAGCCGGGGCTGGCTGACCTTGCCCCCGGCCTGGCCGAGATCCAGCCCAGCTACAACCTCGCGCCGACGCAGCGCGCATCGGTGATCCTGGACCGGGGCGAAGGGCGGCAGGTCACGCGCTTGGCTTGGGGCCTGCTGCCCTTCTGGGCAAAGGCCAAGGGTCTACAGGGCTCGACCATCAACGCCCGCATCGAGACGGTGGCCACCAAGCCCGCCTTCCGGTCGGCGTTCAAAAAGCGCCGATGCGTCATCCCCATGGCCGGTTACTACGAGTGGTCGGTCAGCCCGGAGGACGGGAAGAAAGACCCCTGGTTCATCCACGCCACTGGGCCGCTGCTGGCCGCCGGCCTGTGGGAGGACACCAGCCCCCTGCTGCCCGACGGCAACCTTGGCACCTTCACCATCATCACCGGCGACAGCAGCGGCGTATCGGCCGACATCCACGACCGTATGCCGGTGTGGCTGCAGGCCGGCCAGATCGATGAGTGGATGGCGGCGGGCCCCGACGACGCCATGGCGATGCTGCTGGCCAGCGAGACGCCGGCGATGGAGGCATACCGGGTCAGCCGCGCGGTGAACACGCCGCGTAACAACCGCGAGGACCTGCTGCAGCAGGTCGCATAGACGCCTCTCAACCGAACTCCAACGGAACCTCGATCAGACCCAGCCGATCAGTAGTTGGTCACGTCCACCGCCATAACGATGCCAACCACGGCTTGGTTTGGCGAGCCGCCGGTTCCTATCTTCGGAATGGTGATGGCGTTGCCGAACAGCCCGTGCTTCCCGTTGATGCCCTGCCCGTTGCCGATCCCCATCACGGTGAAGCTGTTCTGGAACGTGCTGGTCGCCGGCGCGCAGATCACCCCGGCGACCGTCTTGCCAGTGAAGTCGGGGAACCTGTCCTCCTCCATACCGCCGTTGGGGAAGATGCCGCCCACGCCGATGATCCGCATGGGCTTCGCACCTAACGCATAGGTCAGCCGACCGTTCGCATCCCACAGCGCGAGGTACTGCGCATCCTCGTTGGTCGGACGATCGAATACATAGGCCCAGCCTTGCAGGCGCCCGGGCGTGTTCGTCCACAAAGTCAGCCTGAACTGGTTCGCACCGATCTCCTGAAGCTGCGGGAAGAACGGATAGGGGTCACCGATGAATGCCACCATCGGAGCCTCGGCGTTAATCATCATCTCCGCATACTTCCAGTTGCCTCCCGGGTTGTTGCCCGGGTAGATCACCGGCGATACGTCGATGCGTACTTTCTGCTTGAGCACCAGCGATGGAGTGTCCTCGCTAATCAGTGTGGTCCCAGCATCGCTCAGAATCTCTACTGCTGCCTTTGCCATCATCGTATCCCGTAGTAGAACTTGACCGGCTTGATTGTCCCGACGAACTGACCGCTGCCATTCTTGTTCAGTGCCCAGTACACCCGACCATTCGCGTAGCCGATCACAGGGACGTAGCCCAGCGAGTCGGAGGGAATGATGGGAATGTAGAAGAACTCTCCTGGTGGCAGGGTGGCAGCGAAGCCATTGCCCGGGGTTGCGTCAGACCACGCCACGCCGCAAAGCAGGCCCAACCGACTGGCGAGGTCCCACAATCGATTGCCGTTCTCATCGTTCACTTCCATCACGATCTGCATGCCGTCTCCTGTTGTTTCAGGAGGGCTGGTTTTCCAGCCCCCTCCTCGGTCTGTCACGGCACTACGCCCCATCGCATACGCAGACGCCCGTTCTGGTCGTAAACACGCCAGTTCCCGTCGCTGTACTCAGTGCGCATCCCGCTGCTCGGTGATGACACGCGGAACACGTCAGCCAGCACGTCGAATGCGGACACCCCGTTTGTACTGGCGAGCCTCAGGCCGCCCACCTTGCCGTCCGTGCGGACGTTGATGGACCAGGACGCCATGCTCTCCATACCGCCAGCGGACCACGGGCCCGGCGCTCCCTGCGACTCAGTGGCCTCTGCCAACATCGGACGCACCCAACGGGTGAACGTAGCAACCGGCGAGGTCCAACGGGTGATGAGGAACATCCAGACGCGAGTTGTGCCCGGCGGTGCCTTCATCTTCACGTAGTGCCGGCTATAGCTGGACAGATGCTGCCCACCGCCGGGCGTGCCGGCTTCGGGTGAACGCGAGGACCCCAAGCTGTTGCCGTTGGCATCCATGAACTCCAACGCCACCTGGACGTATCGGTTGCCTGAGGCATACGCCGAAGCCATGTACCACTTACCCACCTCCGCCGTGATGGCGTTGCACCACTGAAGCAACGATCCCGCGCGGTCCGGCGTGCCGGCCGTGATGAGGGCCGTGCTGCCAATCGGAACACCGGCGTCCTGCGAGCTAGTCGAGGTCCACCAAGTCAGGCCGCGAGTGTCCTCCGGCGCCCAGTAGTTGGGCCAACCGTCAAGGCCAGAGGTGAACGTGGCGTTCGGCAGGAGGTTACCGCCACCCAGTTGATCAATGCTGGCTTCCATGCTCTGCATCACAGCCGCGTCTGGGTAGCCCTCCACCTTCACCTGGAGGCCGTGGATCGCCTGGGCGTTCGCGTCGATCTTGACCCCGTCCTGCTGCACCTGAGTCTTCAGCTGGTTCACCGCGGTCGCGTTCACGTCGCCAACCTGGGTTTTCAGCTGAGTTAGATCCTGAGCGGTAGCATCCAGCGTGGTGCCCTGCTGGAGCACCGTGGTCTGCAGCTGGTTGAACGCGGTAGCGTTCACGTCGCCAACCTGCGTCTTCAGGCTGGTCAAGTCCTGAGCCGTCGCCTCCAGTTTCTGGCCCTGTTGAGTGACTGTCGCGGTGAGCCCTTGGATCGCAGTGGAATTGGCGTCTGCCTTGGCATTCACCCCATCAACGCCGGCCTGCAGCTGGGTGATCTTCTGCGAGGTCGTCTCGATCTTGTCCTCGGCGGTGGTGACGCGCGTCGTCAGCTGCTGCAAGGCGGTGGTATTGGCCGCAGTTCTCCCAGCCACGTCGGTCACATCGCTGCGTAACGCGGTGATCAGTCCTGCCTGCGACGTAATTGTTTCGCCATGCTGGGTAACCTTGTTGCTGAGGTCCGAGATCGCCTGCGCGTTCGCCAGCAGCTCCGTCACCTCTTCGAGCGAAACATCATCGACCCACAACGTGCCGGCGGTGTTGTCGGCCAGGATGCTCAGCTGCAACCCGGTGATCGACGTGTTCTCCGGGATTGCGTATATCGCGCTCAGGTACGTCCAAGAAGCCTTGTCTGCGGCGAAGGCCGTTACACCCCCGAGCAGCTCCCCGTTCTGGTTCGCCAATCGCATCTTGCTGTTGCCCGCGGTGCCATTGAAGTCCGGGCTGCTGCGATACCAGCAACTGTAGCGATACTTCTTGCCAGGGCTGGTCGGCATCGTCGTGCGTCCGTTGGCGTACGCGGCCTTCTGCCGAATGGCTCCCTGATCGAAGCGCACGCATAGACCGCCTGCGCGCCCCTGAGTCGCCGGCCAGCTGGTTCCAGTGGCACCGGGGTCATACGTCCAGCCAACGTCCTTGTCTGACTGCCACGAGCCGTTCAGGACCATGTTGCTGCCCTGAGCAATCATCGCTGGCAACGCTGCATTGATCTTCGTGATCGACTGTGCGAGGGCGCTGGTGGTCGTCGCGGTCGCCTCCTGCAGTGCGCTCACCGATGCTGCCGTTGCTAACGAACCGGTGCCCACAGGCATCCGCGCTTCCATCGTGCTGATGCGCTGCACTTGCGCGGAGTCCGCAGCCACGCGGGCCTTCAGCTCCTCGTAGGCCAGGCCGGAGGTCAGCTGCAGCGGGTCGGAACCGGTGTAGTTGCCGCGTATCTGCACCGCCAGCGTGTTGCGCTGGGCGGCCTCGGCAGCATCGGCCGAGATCCGGGCCTCCGTCTCGGCCTGCACGACCGCCACGGACGCTCCAGGCTGCGGGCGGCCGACCGCGATGTAGTCGATTAGGAAGTAGTTGGACACCGATTGCTCGGTGCCCAGTTGCAGGCGGATCGCATCGACCGTTGCCGGCCACCAGGCAACGTCCTGCACGTCCACCGTGGCCACGCCGCTGGCGTCCCACGCCGGTTCCGGGATGGCGGCGCGCTTCTGCGTGCTCCATGCCTGATCCGTGGTGGTGATCCATTGCAGGAAGCCGCCCCACGCCGGCGTGCCCACACGCTTCACACGCAGCTTGACGAAGCGATAGGCGCTGCCGTCGACGGCCAAGGCCACCGGCGACTGCACCCAAGGCGCGTTGGCGTGGTTGGTAGGCCGCAGCCAGCCATCCACCAGTGTTGGGGCACCGTTGCCGGTCCACCCCTCCGTGGTCTGGTTGAAGGGCCAGAGCTTGATGCTGTCGAATTGCGTACCACTGCCGGCCGCGACCTCCGACACAGCGCGCGCCAATGACTCGTCGGCGCTCTGCCGCAGTTGCTGCTCCTGGGTGATCGCTGCCTCACGAGCCAGCTTTTCATTCAGGATGGCGTCGACTCGCGCCTGCGCCTCCGCACTGATGGCCTGCATGGCCTCGGTCACGCCCTGCTGCCGCAGCAAGGCTTCCGCAACCAGGTCCTGCGCAGCCTGCGCCAACCCAGCCGCCCGCGCGGCCGCTTCATCTGCGATCGCTTGGATGCGAGCACTGATCTCCGCCGCCAGCTTGGCCTGCTGCTCAGCCAGGTCCTTGGAGGTGGCGGGCGGCACCACGCCCACCACGGCGCCGGTGCCGACCTTGCCGCGCACGGTCGGGGTGATCTGGAACCACCATGTCTTGCCGCTGCCGTCGCTGTAGACGTAGCGCGTCTCCGTGGTGCGGTGGATCTCGGTCCAGGGCCCGTCTTGGCTCTCGCTGCGCGAGATAACGTAGACCACGCCCTCCAAGTCAACGGCGTCCCATTCGAGCACGACACCGTCGGCAACCGGGGTGGGGGTGACCCCGTTCGCAGGAGGCACGTCCGGCGCCTTGTATGGCACTGGGAACCACGTGGAATAGCGCGGTGCCACCGCAGACGCGGACGGCAGCGCGCCCACGCCGATCTCCACCAGCGTGAGTTTCCTTGCTTGCATTGCTGATTACCTCGCGTTGAGTGCTTCGCGCAGCACTGAACTGCTGGCGTTGCGTACGCCCTGGGTAGTGGTGGACACGAGTTGGCGGAGCAGCTGGTTCTGCTCGGCCAGCAGAGCGTTGCTCTGCTGCACGGCGGCGGCGGTTTGGGTCTGGGCGTCGTTGTTCACGACCAGGTCGAACACGGCCCGGCTGAAGTTGTCCGGCAGCGCCTCGATCGCGTCCGCCAGCGCCCCCATGCTGGTGCCGTCCTGCTGGTTGAGGTCGCCGACCTTCATGCCGTCAATCAGGCCGCTCACACGGCCGTACAGGCTGTTGTAGTCCTGCCCGCTGGCGTACAGGTTCCGACCAAAGCCCAGCGCGGCCTGAGCGGCCGCCTGCGCGGCGCTGGTGTCCCCGCCGGACACCGCCCGCTCCAGCTCCTTCATCGCCTCGCCCAGCTTCTCCTGGTCCGTCAGCGGCGATAGATCGCTGATCGACAGGCCGTACTGCATGGCCTTCTTGTCCTTGTCGATCTGCGCCTGCAGCTTGCCCATGTTCGTGGCACGCAGCGCCTCGATCTTGGCCAGGTCTTCAGCGCGGGCACCGGACAGGCCGAGCGCCTTTGCGTAGTCGTTGGCCGACTTCACCTGCTGGCGATACGTGCGCTCGATCGACAGCGCCTGCGATTGGTACTGCGTCAGGTTGGCCGTCATCAACTGCGTGCTCACGTCGGCCATGAGGCTGGCGTAGTTGCCGAGCAGCCCGGTCACCTTCTCCACCTGCGTGGCGAGATCCGTACCCGCAACACTGGCCAAGTCCTGGAAGTAATCGACCGCCTTGTTGACCTTGTCGACTTCCAGCCCGTTCAGCGCCCGGCCCAGCTCGTCGGCGTTCCCGACCGCAAGAGCGATCGACGCGCTCAACGCGGTGAACACGTCCGACGCCTCGAAGTAGCCATCCAACTGGCCGCCGAACCCTGCGGCCCTGACCGCCTCGCTGTACAGCCGGTCGGTCATATCGGACAGATACGCTTCCAGCTGGGCCTTGGCCTCGGTGGAGTCGGCCGACAACTGGAGCTTGCCCAGGTCTACCCGAACGGCGCCGAGCTGCGTGGTCAGGTCCACCCCCAGCTGCTTGGCCAGGTCTGTCGCCGCACCGCGCACCTGCCGCGCGGCCATGTCGAACGTGCGATCGATGCCGGGATCCAGCGCGCCGTACTGCGTCCACTTTTTGTCGCTGCGGAACAAGCCGCCTTTGGCCTTGATATCCGCGTAGCTCTGCGCGTCCAACCCTCCGAAGCCATAGCTGCCGACGATGCCCTGCCCGGTGACCTTGGGCGCTTGGCGGCCAAACAGCTTGGCGTGGATGCTCGATCCGGACAGAATCGAGGCCACCTTGTCGTTGAAGCCGAGACCGCGGAACGTCTTGTCGGCCAGGCCCACGGCGCCGGCAGTGGCGATCTTGCCGGCCCAGCTCTCCCCGTTGGCGATGTTCCAGCCCTGATCGAACAACTGGGCGTTCTTCATCATGCCGGCCACGATCCAGCCGATGATCGGCACCGCTGCCGCCGCAGAGCTTGCCGCGCCAGCTGCGCCGGCGCCGGCGGCAGCGGAAGAACCGCCTGCTGCGGCGGCGCTGCCACCGGTGAGGGCGGCAACGTTGTTGCCGAACCCCAGCAGACTGCCGGCGCTGGCGCCGCCGCTCGCCGCGCCTGCGCCCGCGCTGAACAGCCCCTGGCCCTTGGACAGCAGCCCGGCAATGGTCCCCAGGTTCTGACCGCCGCCGGCGGCGCCATTGCCACCGAACAGCCCCATGATGCTCTGCAGGCTCAGGCCACCGCCCTGGCCGTTCATCCCGTTGAGGATCTGCGTCTGGATCGGGATCACGATCTTCTGCTGCAGGAACTCGCGCGCCAAGTCACGCAGCCCTCGCTTGGCGGCATACTTCAGGTCGTCCCAAAGGTTGTCGAAGTCCCGCATGCCGCCGGCAACGAAGTCGGCCATGGCGTCAGCGGCATCCCCCACGCCGTTGATGACCACGCCGGCCCACGCCTCAACGTTGGCAGCAGCCTCCTCCACACGCAGCGACAGATCGGCCGATGCCCGGGCGGCGCCCAGCATGGACTGCTCGTACTGCTCATAGCTCGCCGCCCCCTTGGATAACGCCAGCGCCTCCTTGCTGCCAGCGGCCTCCACCGCCTTCTGCAGCTCCTGCCGCATGTCCCGCTCGTTCATCATCTCGCGCCGCGACAGCTCACGCGCGCGGCCGACCTTGCCCAGCATGGCGACCTCGGCATCCATCGTCGCCAGGAGCGCCTCGGGGCTGGCCAGGGCCTTCTTGATGTCCGCGCTGGACTGCTCCAACGCCTTCTGCGACTCCAGGATGAGCGTGTTGTACGCGGCACGCTCGATGCGCCCTTCCTTCAGTGCCTCCTTCAGCTTGTCCTCGAACTGCCTCTGTCGCTCGGTGGCTTCGGCCAGTGGCCCGGCCATCGTCGCCGCCGCCATTGCAGCCTGCTCGTTGTAGCGCTTGATCGCTTCCGCGTCTGCCTTGCGATCCTTGGCGCCTACGCGCTCAGCGGCTGCCGACGCCTTGCGCGACTCCGTGAAGGTCTTTTGCGCAGCGGCCAGCTCCGTCTGGAGCCGGATGTACTGTGCGCCCTGCTCGATGTACTGCTTGACCTTGGGGTCATCGCGCTTGGAAAAGTCGACGCCGCTGGCTTGGGCCTCCTTGAACCAGTCATTCACGTCCAGCTTTGCGACTTCGGCTGCACTCTTGCCGACGCGGGCGAGCTGACCGGGCAGCGACTGCATTGCCGACGCGATGCGCTTGCCAGCCGCGCCCGCCGAGTCGCCAAGGACGTTGAAGGAGCCCGATAGTGCGTCGTTGGCACCCTTCGCCTGGGCGCTGCTGCCAGTGAAGGCATCCAAGATGGCCCGCTTGCGATCGACCTCCCTACCGGCAGTCGCAGCCGCGGCGGTCTCTTCCGTGAGGCTCTTGGCCACGGTGGCAGCAGCTGGCGAGCCAGCGATCATTGCTCGCCATGCCGCCTCCAGACCATTGGAGAACCCATCGGCGCCAATCTTGCCGGCCTTAAAGGCTGCATCCAACCGCTGCGTCTCCTGGACGAACTCTGAAGCCTGGCTCGCGGTGGCAAAGTTCGTCGCCGCAGCGACCATCTCAGTAATCGAGCTGGTGATGATCCGGTAGTTCTCGTCAATCTCCTTTTGCAGACGAAGGATCTCACCAGCCTGCATCTGAGCGTTGAGGGTCTTGAATTTCTCGATGGCGGTTTCTGCTGCGCCACCGAAGTCGATCAGCGCAGCCGACGCAACCTTCGTGTTGTCGCGGAAGATCAACCAGCCCGCAGCGGCAGTGGCCAGCATGGTCACAATGCCCGCCGGACCTCCCAGCATGGCAAGCGTCGCTGATCCAGCACGCGCAAGCCAACCGGCGTTGGCCGCCGCAGCCTGCGTTTGCGCCTGAGCCAGCAGCAGCGTGGCTTGTCGATGCTCAAGGGTCGCGGCAGCGGCTTTGGAACTGACAGACACGCTCCCGCCGATCGCAGCAGCACGACGAACCTCTGCCTGAGCATCAAGCATGGCCGCACGGGTCCGTAGCTCAAGCTGCTGAGCGGCGGCGACGTTCTGTGCGGCAGCAGCACGATCTGCTGCCATCCCTGCGTTTGCCGCAGCAACCCGCGCCAACAGAGCCTTGAGTAGCGGGCCAGATGCCACCGCAGCACCGGCAACCGCCACCATTTCCAGGTTGTTGGCAAGCACGCCGATACCAGCAGACAGCGCTTGGGATGCCCCCGTTGCCTCATCTGCCCTGCCGATCATCTCGGTCAGGTTGGTGTTGAGGTTGGTAATCGACTGCGAGACACGAACTTGCATCTTTCCGAACGAGTCATCAACTCCATCTGACATTTTCAGCAGAGCGTTGACGATCTGATCGGCCGCGACACCGCCATCCACCACGAACTTGCGGAGACTGCCTCGGGCAATGCCCATGCCGTCTTCGATGGTCTGCACCAACTTGGATGCGCCGTCGACCATCGAGTTGAACTCTTCGGCGCGCAGCGTACCTGCCGCCAGAGCCTGGCCAAACTGAGTTAGAGCGCCCTCCGACGCAGCGGCGCTGCTACCGGACATGGCGATCGTCTTGTTTACCGTCTCCACGATCCGGGCTGTCTGCGCGCCGGTTACGCCTAGCCGATCCTGGACCATTGCCAGGTTCTGATAGAGGCTCGCCGTGGCGTCCAACGGCTGGTAGGTAGCTTTGGCGATCCTGACCACATCCTGCTGGGCCGCAACAAACTCGGCCTGTGAGGCGGTGACCAAGCGGATACGGTTGCTCATCCCGGTCCATTCGTCAGCCCGGCCGATTGCAGCCTTGACGGCGGCCAGGGCCGAGCCCATGCCTACCGCCTCAAGTGTCACGCGACGGAACCCTGCCGCCACGTCATCGGCACCGCGGCGCGCAGCATCAGACATGGCCGACTGGATGCTCGACATGTCACGCTGAACGACTCGTGACGCTTTACCGCTGTCCCGCTCGAACGAACCGGACTTCAACAGGAGATCGACAGTGAGGGTGTACAGACTCATGGTTTCGTCCATAAAAAAGGCCCGCACTGGGCGGGCCTCGGGCTACAGGTTTTCGGGCGTTGCGCCCGATCTCTACTCAATTTCGACTTTCTTCCCGATACGCTCAAGCCAACAGAGAGCGGTGCCCAATCGGTAAACGGCCCATGACATGGCAATAGCCCAGCCGGTGCTCAGCACCACCGCGAACACGTTGAGCAGATTCCACTCGTGGGAAACCCCGCCCCACGAGGCAATGCGCGGCACACGCCCAAAGGCGAACACGCCAACCACTCCCGCAACCAGTGATAGGAGCACCATCCCTCTGCCCACGGCCTCCAGCGCAGATCCAGCATTGGCCGGCAGCTTTTCTGGCCGGGGATCCCCGCCCGGAACGTCGACTTTGCTCGTGTGCTCAATCATTGTCGCTCCTTGATCGTTGAGCTTGAGATTGTGCCAGCGAGCAACCTGCACAACAAAATCAGGCAGGGATCTCCTCAAATTCCATGTACCCCGTGAAATACTGCCGGCTGATGTTCTCCGCCGATGGTAGCTGTGTCGGGTAGCCGTAGAGCGCCGACCGCGCCGCCAGCAACGGATCGAACGCCTTGCTGACCATGTCCCGGTACTGCGGCACAACGCAAGAGCGCCGGCGTCCCGCGATCGCAGCCGCCACCGTCTCCCAATCGGTCCCGCCCAGCCCACCGCCGCGCACGGCAGCTGTCGCCCGGCCGGACAAGGTGCAGGTGAGCCGGCGGTACAGAGGCCCGGGAACCGTGTTGACCTGGCCTCCCTTGGTGCGGGTGTGCACGCTGGTGTCGATTGTGGCCACCGCCCAACCGTCGCTGATACCCACCTCGACTGCCCGGAAGATCGCGATCTCGCCCACGTCGACGTTCGTGGCGGTTGTGTCGATCTCGACGGACACCGTCGATACCAAGGCGCTGGCCTGCGGGAACAGCCAGGCGCAGACACTGCCGTCTGGCAGTCGCACGGTGGTGGCACTCGCGCCGGCGGCGCTCAACTGGACGCCGGGCGGAATGTTCAGGCCGAGAATCGCGATGATCCCCGGGACGACAGCGTCAGCCAGGGTGATGGTAATCGCCAGCGAGCCGGTGCGCCGGATCCGCGAGGCCCTGGCCGGCTTCCCGTCGAAGAGCGCCGAGCCTTGGTCCGCACTGAGCCACGTGCCACCGGTGAGGGTCACTGTCGTTACAGCCGGCATTCCGTATCCGATCAACATGCGGCCTCTACCTTCTTCGCCGCGCGAACCTCGGTCTCGTTGCCCTTCAGCGACCGAACCTGTCGCCCCAAGCAGTCGATCAGGCGCCGTCTCACAGGACCCTGATCCAAACCGGCAATAGACTCCAGCGTGTGCAGCGCGCCCGAGACAAGGTGTCGGTTGAGATCGCCTGCCTGGCCGCCACGGACACAGATTTCAACACGGACGATGCCGCTATCAGGATCAAATTGAATGGACACGTTTAATCTCCAAGAGGCCCAGCGCTTGCTGGCCGAGCTGCAGCGAGTGCATGCAGAGTTTGAGGAACTGGCTGACGCAGGTGATCGCCACCGCACATTGAGTGCGGACGAGCTGGAGCAGTGCCGGCAGCGTCTGATTTCGTTGAAAGCCCACCTCAAGCAACGCGCAGCCACAGGCACGATCGACGGCTCCAAGCGCCGGCTCACCCGACTAGAAGACGCGTTCTACGAACCAGCGATACGAAAGGCATCAGCCAACTTCTCACTGCGGACGAACGCACCACCGTGCCAGTGGTCCAGCGGGCTATACAACCCGTCGGTCGACATTGCCTATCTGGCAACCCAGCTGGAGGAGATGATCAGGGAGGGGGTTTAGCCCCACACCGTCAGCACCACGTCCCCCGTGGCAGGGTTGCGCTCTACTCGGCGCACCAGCACCGGCTTGCCGTCTGCCAGTCCATACCGGCTGTAGGTGAGCCGGCCGATCTGACCTGGCAGAGGCGCCAGATCCTGATCACCGCGCACCGCCAGCTGGTAGAAGTAGCGTTGCACCTGGTACATGCCCAAGATTCGATCGATCTCTGCCTGCGCGTCGCTGGCGTGCCAGAACAACGAGATGACAGGGTCAGCAACTTCCGCCCGCTGGTAGTGGGCGTGCAGGGGGCCGGCCCCATACACCTGCCCACGGTAGAGGCCGGTCAACTCATCACGGCGTGCCTGCGGCACGTCGACCACGTCGGTGACAAGATCCGATGCGGCCAGCGCCTGCGCGTTCGGGCGATAGGCCATGCGCCGGGTCAAGTTCGGGGCGTCATCGGGCACCATGACCAGGTCAACCGCCAAGTCCCCTGCCTCAGACAGATCAAAGGCGAACGGCCCTGCGTGGGTCTCGGGCGCGATCACCCGAACGAAGCGCAGCACGCCGGCCGAGTCTTGGTAGCACCCCGCGCCGTAGCTGGGTAGGAGCGCGCTCAACGCCGCACGACCGGTGATCGCCGCGCCCGCGTAGTAGCCAATCCCCATGTAGCCGGTGGCTTGATCGATCGCCATACAGTCGCTGGCCGACCACGCCTCGCGCCCCAGTCGCGCCATCACGTCGCCTACCGCCTGCTCCAGACGGGCCGGCATCATGCCAGCGCCAACACTGGAAGCGTCCACGACCACAGGCGTCACCGGTGGTGACTTCAGCAGCACCTGTTGCCCGTCCGGTGCCTCGCTGTAGGTGCCAACCTCCATCAGGTCGCCGCGGTCCATCACGGCGTCGATGTAGACCCGTCCGTCAGACACGAACATCGAGGTTGCATCCGAGTTGGCGCCCATTGCCGGGACGCTGGCCACTGCCCCGATCACCACGGGCTGCGGCTTCCATGCCAGGGAGGCGATGTTCGGCAGGAACACGCCTCGGTTGAGCGTATCGTCAAGGTAGTCGTGCGCGTCACGCAGATGCAGCGTCTTGGTGCCGTCGTCGTTTACCTCGATCTGCTCGATGGAGCACCGGAATGCCGGAACGGCGTCGGCGCGCATGCCGCTCTCGCCCGCGAGCAAAATCTGCACCGGGCTACCGGACGCGCCGGCGCCCACCAAGGCGTCCAGCACCCCGTCTGCATCGGCCACCACGCATTCCGCGGCTGCCGCCTGGGAAACTGGATCGCCTCCCCACGGCCAGAATGCCAGCTCCTGGATCAGGCTGACTCCCTCTGCTACCAACCCCTCATAGCGAGCGTTTGCCGGGCTGTCGCCCGGGGCCGACAGCCAATCCACATCGGCCAGGCGCGTGGGACTGACAGCTGAAGTGGGGAGGCGCCAACCGGCTGCCGCTGCGTCACTTCGCGCCCCCCACTGCCCGGCATTGACCGCAAGGCACAGCCCACCGGCCTTGGTGGCAGCCAGTGACGCAGCGAAGAACAGCGGACCGGACAGCTGCAGCTCGCGCGCCAGGATCTGCATGCCGTTGAGATAGAGGCGAATCTGGCGTGGCGCCCCGAGGACCACTTGCAGCCCGACAATGTCACCATGGACCACTGCAGGCAGGTCCGTGGCGATCGCACCTCCAGCCTGCAGTAGCCGCCCGGCGGCGAGGTCCCATCCGATGCTGGCAAGGTCGACACCCAGCGTCTTGTTCAGTGCTGCCGCCGCTGTGGCGAAGCCTACCAGGGCGGTAACAGCGTCATCACCCCACACGGCAAACTCCACGCCCACCGTGCCGGCGTTGAGGCTGAAGTCAGAGCGCGCGTGACTGGCCAGGGCAGCGGCGCCGGTGGTGGCCAAGGTGAGCCCACCATCTCGCGCGGCGAGCAGCGGGCCAATAGGCGTGGCGGCGAAGCGCCCGAACGTATCGGTCATGGTTATCCCAATCCATCGAACCAGTCCTGCGCCTCATCCTCATCGGAGCGCGGCACAAGGGCGTCGAGGTAGTGCTGAAAAGAGCGTTTGGTCCCGCCCTGGCTATGCGAGGCGGTGATATACGCGGCGAAGGCAGCGGGCTTGATGTGCAGGCTCACGGGGTCGATGGGGTTCCGCTTGTGAAACTCCCACCATTCCAGGAACTCCCGGCGCGACATGGTGGCCCGCAAGTCCGACACCGTCCGGTGCAGGTGACCGGCGAGGACCTTCCAGAACCAGTCCTCGCCACGCTGCCTTAGCCGTTTCCCGCGTCGGCCTGCGCCTGGGCAGCGTCGTCACCGAAACCGGAGTGTTTCATGGCCACGCGCTGCAGCTCAGCGGCCACCAGCGGCTTGAGCTGGGCGGCCTGCGTCACGTTCATCACCGGCTTGCCGTCTTCGTCGCAGATGGTTGCCGCGATCAGCTTGGCGCGGTCGCCCTCACCCCACAGCTTGCGGAACTCCGCATCCGGCAGCTCGCGCACGTGGAACCGTGCCTTGTCACCGTTGGCCAGGGTGATCGTGTCGGCATGCACGTCCTCGGACGCGAACATGCCCAGGCTGGTGAACGACTGCAGGATGCTCACAGGCTGCTGCGGCTGGGTGTCGGGGGTGTCGTTGGTCTTGCTCATTGGCCGTTTCCTTGAATGGCGACAGGGCGCGCGGGCCGCGCACGGCTAACACGCGGAGGATCCGCGCGCCCTGCCAAAGAGAAGGCCCGCCGAAGCGGGCCGAGAAAGAGCGCCGTTGCGATGGTCAGCCGCCCACCGAAGGCCGGTGGGTAGTGACTGCGCCGGAGCCGCGGATGGTGATCGTGGCCTTCCAGACGTCGTTGTCCTGGCTGGTCACCGCGAAGTTCTGCACGAAGCCATCGAACTGCTTGGACAGCACGTCAGTGGGCGGGGTGATCTTCCCGGCGACTGCCGCCGGCTTCGCCGCTCCTTCGGTTTCCGACCTCGGCGCGGTCACCAGCCAGTTCACGACTGCGCCGGTCTTGTGAAGATCTTCCAGCTTCTCGTGATCTTCGCTGTCGTAGATGATCTCGATGCTGGTGCTGCCGGTCTGCTTGCGGCCGGCCACGAACTGATCCCAGTCGTCGTCGTAATCAGAGATATCGATCTCCGACGCCTGGCCATCGGGGAAGCCGACCGAGCGCAGACGGGTCACCTTGGTGACCTCGGTCGCACCGGTGGCGACGAACAGCTGGGAGTGCTTCGACTTGATTACCTGTCCCATAGGGGTTCCTTGCGTTGTGCCCGTCGCCGGGCATGAAAAAGGCCCCTTGCGGGGCCGGTGGGTTGCCGTTTTGTGGATCAGCGCAGCTGCAGGAGCCGCACGTCGAATGAAATGCCTACCGAATCCGTGCCGTCGCTGTCGGGCGTCGGGTTGTACGACTCGATGCTGCCCACGCGCTCCACCACGTCCCGGATAGCGACGCCAACGCCGTTGGCTTGGCTGAGGACCTCGCCCCATACAGTCATGCGGACCCGCCAGCCGTCAGCCGGAGGCGGTTCGGACAGCATCGCAGTTGGCGAGCCGTTGACCACTTCCCACGTCGCGTAGGGGAGCGGCGTGTTCTGAGGCGCACTACCCAGGAACAGACGGACAGGGTCGCCGAGCACCTGCCGGACGGTCGCATCGTTTTCCAGCAGGGATTGGATCAAAGGAACCATCATCGCCAGCCATCCTTTTTCAGCTGCTTGTCGAGCGCCGCCCAGGTTTCATTGATGATCACCTGTGCCGCCTCCGGCCCTTTCGTCTCACCGGCGGGTGTGAGGAAGGGAGAGGCCCGCATGTTCTTGGTGCCGAACTCCACGAACCGCCAGTAATAGGCCCACCCAGACTCCTCGTAGACCTTCCCAACGCGACCACGGCGCCGGTTGCGCTTGGTGTTGGCGTACTTGCGGCGGCGCCCAGTCTTAACGCCTACGGTGAAGTACTCGCCGCCTTGGCCTACACCTGCTCGCTGTCGGCCCTTGGCGTTGGCCCTGCGCGTCACGATCTGCGAGGTCATGAAGCCCGATGCTTTCGGCGCGCGGCGCCTGGCGTCGTCCCGGATGACATTGCCGCCCTTGCGCATGCCGGCCTGTACCGCCCTCCCTTGGATGGCCTCCGAGGCCTCCCGCAACGAGCGCAACAGGCCATCCAGCCCCTGAATTGACACTTGCTCAGCCATTGCTCAACCCCGCTACGGCGATGATCGCGATCTCGCTACGGTCGTTGCTGGGTGCGATGCTCTTGATATCGAAGGCGCGGCCACGAAACACGATCCGCCACTGTGGATCAACGTCACGCGGCCGGATATCGAACCGAACCTGCTCCCGGTAGCGCTCAGCGCCGGCGGCGACCGCTTCCGTCGTTGCCGCAAGGTTGTTGGTGGTCTTGGCCCACACGCTCACAACCTCGACCCACACCGGCTTGCCTGGGCCGCCTAGGGGGTCGCGCCCATCTGTTTTGCGCTCGAAGCGGATACGGTGCTGCAGGTCGCCATCAAGAAGCGTCATGGCATCATCACCCTTCGGTATGGACGCAGAAGGCTCTTGGCGCCGTTGGGAAGCTCTACCGCCTGAGCGCCCACAATCACGTCCGTGCGGTTCGCATAGAGGTGGCCGAGCGTCAGCAGGATGGCAGAGAAGATGCTGGGATTCGCAACAACGCCGTGGATGCAGGCCTCCGCCTCTGCCGTCGCCTCGCGATGGGCAACAGCTGCCAGCCGCAGCGCGGCAGTGCGCTCGTCCCCATCCTCACTGAACATCGCGTCTGCCAGCGCCTGGCTTTTTGCAAGTGCAGCGGCCTTCATTGCGGCTGGATAGCTGCTCCTTGCCAAAGCCAGCGCGGCGGCGTCTTGGTAGATCCGCCGATTGAGGTATGCCTGTGCAGCATCCTGCGCGCCGGCAATAGCCTCCTTCAGCTGTTCCTCGGGGTAGTCCGCCTCAACCCGCACATGTGAGCGGGCTTGTGCGAGTGAGACGATGGGCATATCAGTCCTTCTTTCCTTCAGCCAGTGCGGCGGCCAGCTTCTCCGCGCCCCAGCGCTTGTCGAATGGGATGCCAGCGGCTTCCAGCTGCGCAATCAAGGCGGGCTTATCGCCAGCAGCGATCTGGCCCTGATCGTCATCGCCGGACAGCCTGTCGACGGTTTCGGCGATCAGCGCCTCGCGTGCGCTCTCCTCGAGCGCATTCCAGTCCTCCACCGACAGTCCCGAAGCTGCGTGTGCGCGGCCAACCACCTCGCCCAACGACAGGACTCTGCCGTCGGAAAGCTCGAAGCTCTCCGGCTGAACACTGGATCCCACCAGGAACGGGGACGGTGTATCGACCACCAAGCTGAGCGCACCGACAGAGAGTGCGCCGGCCTCCAGCTCGGGCGGGCAGTCATCGCCGGCAACGAACTGGACGGGATAGATCTCGCCTTCCGGCACTCCACGGAAGGGCTTGATGAACTTTGCCATTACGGCTCCTCGATCACAGGGTGGATACCGGGCGGCGCGGGGCCGCCCGACGGGTGGGTGATCAGGCCGAAGCCGCGATCTTGAGGGCGCGCATCGGCTCCGGGTTGTGTACGCCGCCGCCCACGCGCTTGGTGGTGTAGAACATCACGTAGGGCTTGTTCGTGTACGGGTCGCGCAACACGCGCACGCCCTTGCGGTCGTACACGGTGTAGGTCTGCTTGAAGTCACCGAACAGCATGGCGATCGCATTGGCAGCCACATCCGGCGTCGCCGCTACGTCCTGCACCGGGAACCCAGCCAGGGTGGACGGCTGGCCGGCCACCAGCGACGGCTGCCACAGGTAGTTGCCCTGCCCGTCCTTGAGCTTGCGCACGACGCCCTGGGTCTTGCGGTTCATCGCGAACTTCGCGCCGGCGGTGAAGGCCGAGGGCAGGTCGTACACCAGGTCGATGATGCTGTCGCCGTTGATGCCGGCAGGCACGCCGCTGTTGACCGCCTTGATGGCGCCGAACGGGTGCTTCGCCGCGTTGGCACCGCCCTCCACGTAGGTCAGGATGCCGAACGGCTTGTTGACGCCGTTGCCAGAGAAGAACGCATCGCCCTCCTGCTTGGCGAACTCCAGCTCGACCTCGCCGGCCAGCCATGCCTCCAGGTCAATCTCAGCATCGTCCAGCAGCTGCTGGGTCGCCGCCGGATTGGCGTAGATCTCGCCCCAGCCGAAGCTGAGCGGACGCAGCTTCGCCGTTGCGGTCTCCGGGCGGGGATCTTCTTCGCCCACCCAGCCCGACGAAGTGCCGCCGGTGTTGTAGAGCTTGGTCAGGCCCGCCCCGGAGCACGGCTGCACGTTGGCCAACTGGCGCATGTCCGAGACGATGACCAGGCGGTCGGTGATGGAGCGGTCCCATTCGACCGGTGCCAGGTAGCCGCCCTCATCGGCCGCGCCCTTGTTGAGGGCCGCCTGCACTTCACCCTTGCGGAAGTGTGCACGGAACGAATCGGTGTATTCGGCGTCGGCAACGCCGCTGCCGGTGCTGCCGCCGCCCATCTGGAACGCGGCCATCTGGGTGTTGGCCTGGTCGACCGCGGCCTGCAACCGGGTGATGTCGGCGTTGATGTTGTCGACCTTCAGGGCCTGCAGTGCATCGGCGCTGCCCTTCTTGATCTCTTCGAGCTGCTTGGTGTGCTCGGCCTTGAACTCGGAGAATGCCTTGTTCAGAGACTCCACCAGCGCCTTCACGTCGGGCTGGCTGCCACCATCGGCGTGCACGGAAACGAGGCCGCGCGGGACGCGGCCGTGGGTCATCTTGGTCATGTGTTGGCCTCTTAGGCTTTGATGTTGTCGAGAAGGCCCTGCAGCAGGGCCGAGGTTTCGTTGCCGCCAGCGCTCGGCGTAGCGGACCCGGCAGCGCTCGGCTTGCCGTTGAACAGCGATTTCAGAGTGTCGCGTCGCATGGATCGGGAGTGGCCTGCCTTGGCCATCGCCGCTTCGACCAGGGCCAGAGCCTTGCGCCCACCCGATGCCTGCTTGGCATCCTTGGTGGCGGCAGCGCCGTCCAGCAGCCCATCGGCAAACCCGTCCTCCACCGCTTGGGCGGCGCCAATCCAGGTCTCTTCGTCCATCATCCGCGCAGCTTCGGCCTCGGTGACTCCCGAGCGGGCCGCGTAGACCTTGGCCATGGCTGTGTCGAAGGGCTCCAGCAGCCTTGCCGCGTCGGCCATATCGTGCCGATTGCCGATGGCCACCGCCCAAGCGTTGTGGATCATCAGGAACGATCCGTCGCCCATCAGGATCTCGTCACCGGCCATCGCGATCACCGACGCCGCCGACGCGGCCAGGCCCATGACCTGGACGGTCACTCTGCCCTGGTGCTCGCGCAGCAGGTTGTAGATAGCGACACCTTCGAAGAAGTCGCCACCGGGCGAGTTGATGTGCACCACCACGTCTTTCTCGCCGATCGCGCGAAGGGCGGCGCTGATGCGCTTGGCGGTGACGCCGGTTCCCTCCCAGTTCTCGCCGATCGAGTCATAGATCGAGATGCTGTTCGCGTCGTTGCCGGCGGCGCGAACTTCGGGCTCCCAGCGTTCGAGCGCGTCAGGACGCATGTCGAACTGGGCGGCGCCGAGCCGTCGCTCGGCACGGATTTCAGGCAGCTGCCGGAGGCTCATTGCTCTTTCCCTTCTGTGTCATGGGGTTGATCAGGTCATTGGCCCCGGGCTGGTCCGATTCCGGATAATCCAGCAGGTCGCGGACCTCGTTCTGCGTGTGGAACGGCGCCGTACCGCCGGAACCGAGCGCGGCCTTGAAGAAGTCCGCCTGATCCTTGAGCGTGCCGCGCATCAGCGCCCGCACGTTGAACTTGGGCTGGTAGCGCTCCAGGTCCCGCTCGTCGATCAGCGATCGCGCGACCGCCTGCTCCCAGTTGGTGAAATGCTCCAGCATCGTGTACTGCAGGAAGAAGATGCCCAGCTGCTCGATGCCGGTGCCCCAGCTGGTGTCGCTCAGGAACAGGAGCGGTCGGGGCACGCCGTAGAGCCTGGCCACCTCCTCCACCTGTGCGCTGCGGTTCTCGACATGCTGGGCCTCTTGGGCGGTGCTGCCGAACTTGTTGGCCTTGGCGTTCTCCTCCAGCAGCATCCAGCGCTGCGCCGCGGCGGCGCCGGCATATTCGGTGTCGAGGGACGTGCGCATGCGCTCGTAGGCCACGTCGCTGAGCGCATTGGGCACCTCGATGGCACCACCGGCCATGTTGCCGGTCTCAAAGATCCGACTCGCTGCCTGTTCCGCATCCAGCGCCAATCGGATAGCCCGATCTGCCAGTTTCATTCTGGACAGGCTGGTCACGCCGTCCACGGATAGGTCACGGATGTGCAGCACTTCTTCCTGCTTGAGGATGACCTCGCCACGCTTCTTGCTGTTGAACCGGTAGAGCATGCGCCAGTCGTCGCCCAGCTCTGCCCGCACCGCTGGGGAGTCAAGCGGGATAAGGTGGATTGGCCGGCCTGCTGACCACACGATCCGCGCGTAGGCATCCCCGTGCCGCTGCCTGGCCAGCTCCATCTGCCGCTTGAACTCCAATGGCGTCTGCCACGGATTCGGCTTGATCTTCAGCAGACGGTGCGCGGGATGCTCGTCGGCTATCCGCTTCTTCCTGCCCGACTCGACCAAGTTCAGGGGCAGCATGCCGATGGTTCCGCAAATCAGGGACAGGCAGCGGAGTACGGCCATATTGCGCAGCTGGTAGCCACCACCGCCGTGGCCGCCCTGTGATCGGATGAACTCCAGCAGCGCCGGATCAGTCATCCCCGTGAACTGGCCGGCCTCAGCGCGTGCGCCATGAGGCGCCGGCGGCGGCGGGTTCCAGAGACGGTCCAGCGACTTAAGGTCTTCTTCGTTGAACCTGGACATTGCGTTTCCTATAAGAATCGGATGCCCCGCTGCTCATAGACAGAGGCGGGCGCGACAGATGAATGTGCGGAGCCGAAGGCCATCACCACCGCCACAGCGGCGTCGATCTTGTTGACCGAACGCGCCTTGGACAGCCAGCGGTTCTCCCATTTGTCGCTCTCAATGACGGCCGACATGATTGCGGACACCAACACGGGGTTTCCGAGCAAGCGGACGCGGCCTTCAAGGAGGGCCTCTTCGAACAACCTGAGCGATCCAGGCATCCAGAGCCCTTCCGGCGGCGGCTTACAGGCTGCGGCGGCTGCCTTCACTGCCGCCTCCGTTGGCTTACCCTTCTTCAGGCCGCCCTGCGGATGCTCCACGAACGACACCGAGAGCCCCAGCTCTTTAACTTCCCCTTCGAACTGTCGGAACGCGTACCGGTCGTAAGCCACTTGGACAACTTCGAAGTCCCGGTCGTACTCCGCGACCGTCTGCGCCACATGTCGGTAGCTGATCGTCTGGCCCGCTGGCGCGTGCAGGTGGCCCTTTGTGATCCAAGTGCTGTAGGGCAGCTTATCGCGCAGTTCGCGCGCCTTGACCGTATCTCCCGGTGTCCAAGCCTCCACCCACGCATCGAACGTGGGTTTGTTGACCAGCGTTTTCTTGCCCTCGACCTCTACCAGGACCTCCTTCGATCCGGTCTCCACCACCGCACCTAGTGCCGTAATGTCGCGGTTCTGCGACAGGTCCAATCCGAGATGGACGCGCTTGCCATGATGCTGCGCCTTGTCGAACGACTGCATCGCAGGTTCGACGACTTCGCGGCTCATCCACGCCTGATCGGCATCGGTCCACATGCAGAAGTTGAGTCGCAGGATCTCGTTGAGCTTGCTCGGAATCTGCTTGGCCAGATCGACACGGGCCCGCAGATACTCTTCCGTGATCGTGATGCCCAGCATCGGGTTGGCCTTCACCCAGCATCGAGGATCCTCCAGCGGGTCATCGCCCTCATCGAGGGCGCATACGAACGAGAACGTGCGGTCGTCAATGACATCGCCGACGAAGGTCGGATCGTTCACGGCCTCGTGGTGACCAGCTGCAACCTTGACCGCATGCTCATGCTCCGCCCAAGCAACGCTGTTCCGGTCGCTGCCCGAATTGGTGATCATGAACAGCAACGGTGAACGGCGGAACTTGAAGCCGTTCTCCATCATTTCGATGATCTTGCCGTCCGCCATCTCATGCACCTCGTCGGCCAGGACGAAGTGCGGTCGGTAACCCGAGCCAGTCTTGCCAACGTCACGGGAGGCCGGCCGGAAGTAGCTCTGCGACTTGTGGTGGGCGATGTTGTATTCCTTGCCCTCGCCACCAGAGAACTCAAGTCGCTTCTTCAGCGCCGGCGACGCCTTCACCATCTTGACCGCGTCGCGGAACAAAATGCCAGCCTGGTCCTTGTGCGAGGCCACCGCGTAAACCTGGGCGCCGGCCTCCTGATCGGCGCAGAGTCCGATCAGCGCGATTCCGCCCGCCATGGGCGACTTGCCATTGCCCTTGCCCTCCTCGATGTATGCGCGACGAAAGCGCCGCGTGCCGTCCGCCAGCTTCCAGCCGAACAGACTGCCAATCTTGAAGGCTTGGCTGGGATGCAGCTTGAACGGCTTGCCCTCGAACTGGCCTTCGCTAAGCCGCAGTACCTCCTCAAAGAAGGCGATCTTCTTGTCGGCGGCTTCCCGGTCGAAGTACAGGCCCCGCTCGTGAGCGTCCTCCAAATCTTTCAGGTGCCGCCGGCAGGCATTGCGCACATGGGGCCCCGCCACAATTCTGCCTTCAACTACGGCCAGCGGGTACTCGCTGGTCCGGCAGTTAGAAATGCTTGTCGTCCGGGTCTTCGTCTTCGCCTGAGCCATGATTCACTTTCGTCTCATCCACCGGGGTGGCGCCGAGCTTGGATAGCAGTGAGCCCAGCGCCTGCATCGCGGAAACACCCATCTCGGGGTCGGTCGCCATTCGCGCGGCCAAGATGCAAACCTGGCGAAGCAGGAGGCGGTGCCCGGCGTGCAGCCAGGGCATGTTCTCCACCTGCTCTTTCCAAACGGCCACCTGCTCCTTGGTCATGCCCTTGTACGGAGCGCCGATCGCTTTCGGCCCCTTGGGAGTCTTCCGATTTCGATGCCGTTGCGGATTCTTTGCCGCAGCGCCAGAAACCGCCGCCTTCGCCGCTGGCGTACGGGGATTTGCCATCTTTTCCCCACCTTGAGGGGGTCGTCTTTCCAACTGTGGATGCGCGAAGAAAGGGGGGCGCACGTATCGCCGGGCGCTGGACCCAAACTTTTGAGTCCCCCTCCCCTTCTCGTTCAGCTTTCTGTGGATAATTCCACACCCGACGGCTGGCCTACCTGCTCGGCCAGCCGTCGGCGTCGCACCCCACCACCGCGTGCTGAGCGTTGCCGAAACCGCCATCCTCGCGGGCCGTCTTCCTGCTATGGCAGCTGATGCACATCGTCCGCAGGTTCTCTGGGGCGTTGTTGTTGGGGTCACCGTCCACATGGTCGACATGGGCTTGGCCCCGCCCACTGCAGAGCACCCCGCAACCCTGCTCCTGGCATCGGTACAGGTCCCGGACCAATATGGTTTCGCGCAGCGCGCGCCAGGCACGGCTGTTCGTCGGCAATGCGCGCTTGGCTTGCCGGTTGCCTGCCAGCCCTCGTGCAATCATCAGTACGGCTTCCCGTCCAGATCGAGGCGCGCGGTCTCGGCACCTTCGTCCTGCACTGGTGCGCCGGCCTCCTCGCCCAACAGCTGCGCCACCGCCTGCACCAGCAGCCCCACGTGCGTGGCCAGCTCAGCGATCTGCTTACCCTGCTGCTCGATGATTCCGACCAGTCGGTCGATCCGACTGTCGGCGCTGCCCTCGATCAGCCCCGCCATCGCAGCGACAGCAGCAGCGCGCGCCACCTCCTCAATCCTTGCAGCGTCCATCACCAACCCTCGTCGTTCGCAGTACCAGGCTGCGGCGTATCCACCGCTCGACCCGCTCCCAATTCGGTTCCATGCCCGTGGCCCGGGCAAACCAAACCATGGCAGCCAGATACCACCGCAGCCACCAGCGCAGGCGGACCGACGCAGTCACTGTCGCGTGCATCAGAAGTCCTCCACATGCCAGCCACCGCCATCCCTCTTCGGCTTCATCTTCACTGCAATGAAGCGGAACGGATACATGGCCGCGGCTATCTTGATCTTGGCCCTGGCATCGTCCTGCCAGTGCCCTTTCACCTCGTGGCACTCCATGACGCCGTCGGCTGCCATGACCGCAAAGTCCGGGGTGTAGAACGTGTTATCGGCCAGGCGCAGCTTCATGCCCTCGAACCGGTGCCACTGCACCTCGCCTGCCGCCTGCAGCGCGCGCAGCCGCTCGGCATACGCGGCCTCGGTCTTGTTCATCTCGCCGGTCTTCAGCCGACCCAGCGCCAGCACGCGGCGGTTCATTGCGTCACCGGTTGCCGGTCAGCCGCGATCACTGCTTGGCTGGCGCGGACGTGGTCGTCGGCGTCGCGGCCGATTTGAACAGCAGCTCCCGCAACCTCTGCTCGTAGTTCGGCGTGCGCATCACGTTCGACGGCGCCGGCGACGGCTTGGGACAGGAGGCTGGTGCTGCAGGTGGCGATGTCGTCGCGCAGCTGGAGACGCCCAGCGCGCAGGTCAGCCACCACAGCAGCAGGGACGGTCGCGGCCGCAGTGCGGTCTTCTTCATGCTTAGCTCCAATGTCGGCCAGCTGCAGAGCCTTGTTCTGCTCGGTGGCACGGGTCTGGTTCACTTGGTCGGCGACTGCCGATGCGCCGGCGGCGCGCAGGGTGGCGTCGCTGGCATCGGCCCGGTCGCCACGCCAGGCCCACCCAGCACCGAACATTGCGCCTGACCACAGGACGAAAGCAGCAACCGCGATGGTGATCCGGTTCATTCGGACCCTCCTGCCCTGATGGTGTCGCTGTCCGGGTCAAACGGCGGCGGCTCCAAGCCGGCCGCTCGCATCAACCCTTCCAGCCGGTAGATGTGGCGGATCAGGCGCAGTTCCCTAGCCTCCATGCGGCCAACCCGTTCGCCCAGCCGGGTCACTTCCTCGCGCATCAGCTGGATCACGTTGACCTCGGCCCCTTCTCTGGCTGTCTCTACAAACTGCTTGCGCCACCACAGCGCCACACCGCCAGCCCCAACCATCAGGCCGCCGACGGCGGTGCCGATTGCCTGCCAATCCACGTCGACCCCAATCATGGCGCCACCGTCCCGCCTGCCTTGCGGTACACCGCCAGCAGGTCGGCCAGCTTGTGTTCGTGCTGGCCGTAGCCCGCGCCGGGCAGGCTCGCCCAAGTCTTGCGGACGCCCTTGATGGCTTCCTCGATCTTCCCCGCTTGGATCAGCGGCAGCGCGCGGCGCTCCCGGATCTGCTGCAGCGCAATCAGGTCCTGGCTCAAAGGCGAGAAGTCCTTCAGGCCGAGCGTCTTCTTGTAGACGTCGTAGTAGCGGCGCAGCAGCTGGTAACGACCGGCTGCCGTGGACTGGACCTTCAACCTGGGCAGATCCACCAGCACGCGCGGATGGTCGGCATAGCTCTTGAACAGTTGGCCGCCAACGATCACGTCATAACCGCGGTCCCTGGTGGGCTGCTTACCGTTGTCCGTACCTTCGGACCAGGCCAGCATATCGAGGAAGGCCACGACGTTCACGCCACCAGCCTCTTTCGTGTTGATCTTCGCCATTGATGAACCATTTGAGTGCCCGCTCTTGCTGCCGGTTAGGCGGGAGGGTTAGTCCCAAGGCGGACAAAAAAAAGGCCCCTGACGACGTCAGGAGCCCACGGAAGAGCTCTGGCTAGTTCGCGCCTGCTAGGCTACGACACGAAACGCGAGCAGCTCAGGAACGTTCTCGAACTTAAATTCACTTACTCCCACTCGGCCCAGGTTGTCGCGGAAATTCACGAAAAGACCAACGTCTTTCATCAACTGAGGCACCACTCCGTCGCTACGCTTGACCTCTACTTCAAAGCGATCGCCAGTTTTTAGCCTGCCACTGTAAGACTTCGAAAGGACTGCCGTACAAGTTACCTCAGTAACATCAATAGCTGCCCCTGTGTTCTTTATCCAACACCGAAACAGCACCCCTGTTTCATATCTGTAAGGGTTGAAATCAACAACTGAGAGTTGAGGCAAAGACATAGCTTCGCTTCGCGCTGTAGATTCGCGACTCTGCTCCATATCAAAGCTCAACTGTTTCCTAGCTGCATCAACCATGTCGGCTTGATGCGCAACTGACGCCCTAAGCTCTTCAACCTGCTGGTCCAGAGAATCCGATTGCATTTGCAGAGCCCTAGTGTTCTGTTGAAGCTCAGCTCCTTGCTGAAAGTAACCGCAGACCAGCCAAAGTAGCGCAATTGGGCCAAAGGCGCCGGCTAGGAAGTCCCCTATTTCATTCGGAGCCAAATCCGAGACTACCGACCAGTTCTGATAAATGTATCTACCTAAAAAAAGAAGATAGATAAGAGTTACAACCGTTCCAATCCAAGTTGCAAGCTTTGATACTTTAAAATCTTCTTTAGTGTTAGACAAACGATTCTGCATAGCATCCACACCTCCTCTGAAGAGGTGTGGAAGATAGCTGTTCTCGACCATCGAAATCTACTTTTCCAATTTGCGGATCTGAGCCCCGCCGTTGCCGGGGCTCGCCAGCAGATTGTGCCAAGAATGCCCCTTATAGCGGTGACCTTGGAAGTCATCGCTATACATCCTGTGTAAGTGCCTTACTGAACTGCTTGGCAGCGCGCGCCTCGGCGGCGCGGAAAGTGGCCAGCATCCACTCATAGACAGGTCGCCAGAACCGGCTGTAGGCCGACCAATCGGCTCCGATGGCAGCCGCACGCTTACGGCCGCTCAGGTGCTCAAAGCCGCTTCCGCCACAGTCCCCGCAGCTCACAATGCCCGCTCCGGCCGGATCCGGCAGAACCTTCTTCCCAGCGCAGCGCGAGCAATCGCATGCACCGGCCATCTCGGCGATAACCGCCCCAGCCAACACCCCGAGTTGCTCCATCGTGTTGTTCGGCCATGCCGCCGAGCGCGCATCTTCCAGCGCCTGTTCGGACCGTCGAACCTCCCGCCGTTGCGTATCCGTAACCACGCCCCCGCACCAGCCCATACTGGCCTTCGCGATCCCGAACTCCGTACGCGCGTCGGCAAGTGCGTGCATCTGTCGAGTGAACTCGGGCGCGACCAACGCAACGACTGCCTGCCGCAGCTGTTCCCGACGGCGCAGACCGCTCTCGGGCCACCACAACGCCTGCAGCAGCTCATGCCCCAGGCCTTGAGGAACGTCTGCCAGCGCGGCAACGATCTCGTGGGTGGAGGGGCCCCCGCCGACCCCATCAAAGCTCATCGACTTAGGGCCAGTCCGGCTGGACAGCAGTTCGCGGGCATCGTTCAGTCGCATTCGCCTTCCCCTTGGTGGTTTGCTCGTGCAGCGCGCGATCGCGCCAGGTGGTTACTCAATACGGCCCTTTTGAGGCCCTCTATCTGGATCAGGTGAGGGTCGATCACGCAGGAACATCCGGCCGGGCCGCGAGTGCGGCGGTCATGCTCGCTGCTCCCCATTCGCCGCGAGGTGCTGCACTTTGCCGCCGCGCGCCTTGAACTGCTCCACGGTCTCGGCTGGGCAACCGGCGTGCTTCACGGCCTTTGCTCGCTTGGGCCGGGAAACGGTGTTGTGGTCCATCCGGCGCTCGCGTGGCGCCCGCTGGGGATTGACCCTCGGCGCCATGACCTTCGTGTTCTTCATGCTGCTGCCCTCAGTTCGTTGATGTAGGTCTGGTTTGCAATCAGCTCATCGTCTGAGCCGTACGTCTCGTGGAAGGTCCGCGAGCCATCCATCAGGCTCGGGCCGTATATCTGGCGCATCGTCGCGAAGGTGTTCTCCTCCATCGGGTAGCGCTGGTGGTGCCACTTGCAGAGGGCGAAGCCGTACATGTGCCCGCGCCGCAGGTTCCCGCTCTTGGTGTGGTTGTAGTCGCAGCCGTAGACCACCAGCTCCGGCTCCAGCAGCTCCTGCATCTGCAGCGCCAGGCAGGCCATGCACGGGCCGGTCTTGGCCAGCTCGATGCGGGCGCTCTCTTCCCTCGTCGGTGGTGGTGCCTTCGACCACATCAGCGCAGCTCCGGGATCGGGCCTGCATAGCGGGTGATCGGGATCTGGCGCATGCCATCGCGCCACACCCGGGTGCCACGGGTGGCGTACAGCACCAGCGGCTTGATCCCGTACCCATAGGCCAAATACCAGCCGGCCACCGCCACCGGCTCGCACACCGGGCGAACTTCCAGTTCGACGTGGTCCTGACTCATGCCGCGGTGTCCTGAGCGGAGCCGAACAGCTCCGCGATTTCGGCCAGCCGCTTCCGCGTGCGTTCGTTTGCTTCCGGGCTCGCCTCGACTCGGCCGGCCAACAGCGCCAGCGGGTTGAACGCCGGCGTGGCCGGTGGCAGCGACAGGTACTGGGCCACCTGCTCGTGCGCCAGGCGGCCAGCGCTGACTGCTTGCTGCAGCGCTGCGTCGCGGGCGCTAGCGTCGTGGCCCAGCGACGGCTGGTAGACGGCGCAGCCGCCTGCAGCGCGCGCCTCCTTCACCAACCGGGTATAGACCTCCAGGAATGCGGCCCGGCCCGCAATCTTGTCGCCGGCCTCTACCAGCGGCAGTGCCGCAGTCCACGCATCACGGGTCTGCTCGCTCCACACCAGAGTCACCGCCTCGTCAGCGGCGCGGATGGCCACGGCCCAGGCTTCATTGGGTGCCGGGTGTCCGTCGTCAATACGCTCCATGATCGCGGCCAGGCTGAGCTTGCCTTTCACCTCGCGGCGGCAGGCGGTCAGCGCGTTGGCCAGGACCTGCAGCGGGTACATGGCCAGGTCGGCCACCATGTAGGCCGCAGCGGCCGGGCGGATCTGCTCGCCCATCACCTCAGCCGTGGCCACCAGCATTTCGACCAGCCTCTCCTGATCGGCATCACTGAGCATTGGCGCTCCCCTTCATGCGTCGCAGCAGCGCCTTGGCGTCGTCGACGGCCGAGGCGTTGGCCTGGGTCTGGTCCTGCTGCAGGGCGACGGTGGCGGTCACCTGTCGACCGGTGGCCCACTGGGTCCGGTACGCTTCAGCGCCGGCCAGCAGCACACCCAGGTCGTGCATGCGCTTCACGGCGTACTGCTCGTTGACGCTCACGAACCACCCAGCCACCAGCGGCGCCTCGTCACGTCCCAGCCGCTTCACCAGATCCCGAACGTTGGTGTTGACCTTGGCGTTGCGGACGGGGTCCACGCCGTGGCGATTGCGGTAGGCGGCTCGGTAGGCGCCCCACGTCGCTTTGCAGGCCAGCTGCATCTGCTCCTCCAGCTCCGCCTTCGTCGGCGGCGTCGCCACCGGCGGCGCAACTGTCGGTTCATCTGACGGTTCAATGGGGGTTATATGACGGTTAGGCGGCACGGGGCGCACCTCTAGACCTGCGCCCGCTGCCTCACCCCCTGCGCCGGGCGCATCCCCTTCTGCACCGGGCGCACCCCCTGCGTGGGGCGCAGCACCTGCGCCCGGTGCAGTACCGTTCTTTGCGGTCTTGCGGGTGCCCTTGGACGGCGCAGCGGCAGCGTTGAACTTAGCCGGTGTGACGGAATAGACCGTGCTGCTGTTGAACCGGCGATCACGGGCCAGCAGGCCAACAGCCTCCAGATGATCCATGGCACTACGTACAGCGCGCGCCGACATGCAGCAGCGCGCGGCGATTGTGCCAACCGCCGGCCAGCACACGCCGTCGTCGTTCGCCTGATCAGCCAGCGAGATCAGCACCGCCTTCTGCGTGACGCTCAGGCCCTGCAGCGGCCAGCACTGCGACATGATGATGGTCGACATGTCAGAGCCCCAGCGTCAGGTTCTCGCCCGGCGCAACTGGCCACCAGGTGCATGCGGGCTTGCCGGTGGTGGCGCACGGCGCGGTCGGGCCGCGCCAAATGCGTCCCTCGCGGGCCAGCTCGGGCAGTCGGCGACCCAACATGTGGCGGTCAAGGCCAGTCAGCGTCGACAGGTGCAGGCTGCTCTGGCCAGGGTGGCGGATCACCGCAGCCTCGGTCTTGGCGTGCTGGACACGCAGCGCGCCGCTTTCGGCGAGCGCGGCGGCGGCGATGTGACTGGACTGTGGATCGGTGTAGCGGGCCGGGTGGTTCATTGACGCGCCCTCCCCTTCGCCGCAGCGCGCGACACATTGCGGATCAGCCGGTGTGCCATCGTGATGAGCGAGTTGGCCTCTTCCACCATCAACTTGGCTTCGTCGCTATCGATGTGGTGATCGGCCATTGCCTCCACCGCAGTTCCCGACAGCCGGCCCACCCGTGTAGTGATCTCCAGCAGCTTCGTCTGGATGGCGCCAATCTCGTCCGACCAGCCGTCCTCCGGCGGCGGCGGAACGGTGGCGACGGCCATGCCGAACTGACCGGCCAGCGCCTGCATCCAGTCCAGGGCGTAGTCGTTGCCGCCTGCCTTCTCCTGCATCCATTCGGTCAGCAGTTCGGCGATCTCCATCGTCACCGATTCGCCCTCCAGCCCGCGCAGCTTCGCGCGCAGCGTTTCCGGGTGCATGGACTTGCCACGGCGGTCGGCCAGGAAAGCGGCTGCGTCCACGACACCGCCGGGCGTCTTGCGCACGGAGTTGTAGAGAACGTCGAGCCAGTTAAGTGCGGATGTGCGGCAGGTCATGGGTCACCTTGGGGAAGGCAGTGTTTCAAGGTTTCGGGCCGGGCCCGGGTGGCGCACGATTGGCGCCATGGAGATCAACAAGTCAGGGACGACGGCCAGGGACGGCCTTTCAGGCGGTGTCGACCGGGGCGATGCGGTTCGCGTCGGGATCCTCGTTCGCCGGCCCAGCAGCGGCCTGCGCCTCAACACCGAGCAGACGCTGGATCTGCGGCAGACGGGGCAGGACGCCCTCTTCCGGCCACGCCTCTACCTCTTCCACGGGCAGCTGGAGCAGGGTGGCCAAGTGCTTGTCGCTGGCCATGCCGAGCTTGGCGCGCAGCGCGCGCTTGCTCATGCGGCTATCGATTTCTGCGCGCTGCTTTGCGACTACCTCGGACTGCGATTCCGCCGGATCCGGCCCAAAGACGTCTGGACGGAGCTGGTGGCGGGACACGCCAGTGGCCAGCTCAATTGCGATGCAACGTTCTGCGGGAACGCGACAACGGTCGTACCAGCCGGATACCGACGGCGGCTTGATGCCGAGAAGCTGAGCAAGGGCCTGCTGGCTCCCTGCCGACTGAACTGCTCTATCGAGGGCTGACATGTCCATGAGGTCTATTAGTCCACAGCTAACAGCTTATTGCAAGCTGACAGCTGCACGAATTAGATTAGTTACCAGCTAACCTGCCGCGATGGACATTCGAGAGATCCGCAGCCGCAACTTTCGCCACCTGATCGAGGCCCTTGAACTGAAGGGAGTTAAGGGACGCCGGGATCAAGGCGCCCAGTTGGGCGGCTTCTTGTCGGCGTCCTACGTCTCCCAGCTGCTAGGCGGGAAGTACATCGGCGACGATGTGGCCAAGAAGATCAGCAACGCCTTGGGGAAGGACCACGGCTGGATGGACCGGCCCCAGTGGAGTGAAGATGGAAATGATTCTGTCTCACCAATCCCGGAGAATGAGACGCCGCCCGGCTATGTTCGCTTCGACTTGTTTGAAGGGGGTGCAGGGATGGGCGCAGGGATGGTCAACCAGGACTACCCAGAGGTGGTGAAGACCATCGAAGTTGCAGAATGGGAAGTCCGCAGGAAGCTCGGTTACCTACCCAAGCCAGGCAGGATCCAGATCATCACCGGCCGCGGGCCGTCGATGAAACCCAAGCTCGAAGACGGCGACATTGTTTGGATCGACACCAGTTGCGACTACTTCGACGGCGACGACTACTACCTGATCAACATCGGTGGTGAGACGCAGATTAAGATGCTGCAGAAGCGTGGCGATGGGCTCTATGTCGTCAGCGTCAACACGGACTTTCCCGCCTATAGGCCAGACCCTGGTGATGTGAGCATCCTAGGTAAGGCGCTGATCCACGCAGGACTACGAAAGTTCTAGGAGCGTCCCAATTTGGGACACAGAACGAGCCCCGCTTAGCGGGGCTTTTTCATTAGCCACATTCATAAAATCATTAGCCATTAGCTGTTGACTAATACTTAGTTAGCGGCTAACGTTCGCTCCGCAGCCCACCGTAGCCCCATCCCGGGGCAGGGCGCAGGAGATCAGCATGGCCACCCTTTCCCTAGGCGTTCGCCAGTCGACGCCAACCGTGATTGCCGAAAGCCACACCGCCAGGGTCGTTTCCGACCTGGGCGCCGCCCGCCTCCTCCAGTCCGCTGACGAAGCCGAGCGCTACGCCGGCCAGCTGCTGGACGCTGCCAAGCAGCTGCGCGCCGCGCAGCAGGGCGCAGCTGCATGAGCGCCGCCCTCGCCAACCACTCCAGCGCACAGCGCGCGGCAGCCGCCGCAGGCATCGTCGCCCGCGCCGGGCGCCGCTGGGGCCTCCTCCCCTACCAGGTGGTCGTCGCCGCCAGCATCGCCGCCAATGCCGTCCTGCGGCAGGGCAAGAGCGCTGCAGGTGCGGTCGCTGCGGCCCGCCGCGCAGCGCGCGCGCAGGCAGGTGCTGCATGAGCGCTCCGTCCAAGATCACGGCGATCCGCCACGCAGTGAGCGCTCTGCACGCCGCCGCAGACGACGGCGCCGGCACCCGCCGCTACGCCGAAGCGTTGCAGGAAGCGGCTGAGGCCATCGATGCGCTGGTTGCTGCCGATGAGGACTACGACCAGGCGCGTGATCGTTGGCTCCGCGTGCCAGGCGATCACAGATCGTTCGAGGAGGCGCGCGAAGCATGGGCGCGCCGGGCGGCTGCCCTAGCCCGCATCAAAGGCGGTGCGGCATGACCGACCGCGACTTCTTCGCCGCCATGGCCGTCGGCATACCGCCCATCACCCCGCCCGGAGGCCCGGCGCCAGCGCCGGCCGAGCCCACTGCCGTACAGGAGACCGAGTAATGCGCCATCTGGCCCTGCCCTTCTTCTGCGCCGCCGTCGTCGGCCTGCTCCTCGCCCTGCTCGCATGGGCGCTGCGCAACCACGTCGACCAGGTCGCACTGGCCTGCGCGATCGGTGCCGTGTTCTTCGCATGGCGCTGCTGGGAAGACCTCCACACCACCTGGCCAGAGTTCAAGGCCGAGATGCAGCGCCGCAGCGATGGACGACAGCGCACGCCGCTGATCGCTGACGACACCCACTGATCCCCTGCCCTGCGCTCTCCCCTTGTAGCGCAGGGAACCCGCGCCGGCCGGGTTCCACCAGCCGGCAATCCATTCCAGGAGTCCAGCGTGCGTAGCCAGCTCGACATCTTCGATCACGACCCAGCCCGCATGGGAGCGGCGAACCGCGCCGCCGCCGAGCGTGCACTGCACGACGTGCAGTTCACCGCCACTGTCCGGCAGGAACGCCACGACTACTACGTGGGCGAAGCCGAACGCTGGGAACACCTCACCGCGCACAGCGCGCCCGCCATCACCGATCGCAAGGAGCAGCACGCATGACCGAGCCACCCGCCGCCCTGCCCTCCGTGAAGCACGTCAGAAGAGTGAACCGCTCCAACAGGCGGCCTCCAACGAAGAGACTAAGGGTCCGGAATCAGCGCTTCCTCCTGCGCGTAGTCGGCATGCTCCGCACCGATGAAGTCACCAAAATTTCTCGCTGTGCGAATGCTGTCGCGGAGCGACTCAACCAGCTGCCCCTTCAGCGACAAAAAGTCAATTGGGGTGCCGTTGTAGCCAATGATGACCTCGCGATTGCCGCTGGAGACGCGAGCGAACCGCGAGTCGATCCTAATGCTGGCATCGACGAGCCCCCTGCACATTCCAACGAGCTGCGCGATTTCGCCGCCGAGTGTGCCAGGAAGGTTATGAAGCCGATCCAGAGACTCCTCTGCAGACGGCATGAATGTTCTGCGAAGTTCTGCCAAGACCCACTCTACGGCATCTCGGTTGTCCGGATGAGTCGGGCCATTGGGAATAACTTTGTCAAGGTGACGCAGTACTGCGCCAAGCTTCAGCGGCAGAATAGTAACTTCAACAGCCAAAAGGTTCCCAAGGATTCCGGCAATGCCTTCCCGCAACTGCACCGCTTCTTGGTGCTGTTGCTGAGCGATTCCTTTGGCGTCTTCAGCGATCGCTGCCGCTCGTTGCGAGGTCTTGTTAGCAGAGAACGCAACCAAAATCGTACCGATAGCCGCGCCTACGCCAACAATTACTGCCGCCCAGTCGGCCCAGTTTCCCCACGCCGATTCAAGCGGACAAAACTCGATAGCCATAGATCCTCCCTGTTAGGACGGATTCTGCCACGGCAGAACCCGAAGAGGGGAGCGCCCCATGGCTGACCAGCTGCTCATCGCTGCAATGGTCCACCGCAAGCTCGGCCGGCAGCTGGCCAGCATGTCCGGGGTCGAGCCCGACTCGATCGCTCCCCAGGATGCTTGTCTGTGGGAGGCCCGCGGCCAAGCGCTTCAGGCGCTCGCTGCCGGCGACATGGAGGCCGCGCTGCGCACCATGGGCATGGCCTCCTCGCGGATCATGGAGCGAGACGAAGCATGGGAGATCGCATCTAACGCGGTGGCCGTCCGCATGGCCGCCGGATGGACGCGCGACATGCTGGTGAGCAGCACCGAGGCCGGTCGCGCGCCGTGTGGTCGCGGCTACTACCTGTTCTGCTCCGGAGCCATCGCGGTCTGCTACTTCCCGATGATCTGCATCACCGACATGAACGGCCGCGGCTACCACTTCCATATCGCCCAAGACCTTCTCGACGTGCGAGATCCCAGCCCCTACGCGATCCGTCACCCAATCGTCCCCCAGCAACTGGACCTGTTCGCATGACCGCACCACTGCCCATTTCCCCGGCCACTGCGGTCGAGGCCACCAAGGCATCGTCGCCTGTCGCCGCGGTTGTCTCTGCCATGCGTCGTGTCGATCCTGCCACCGCTGTTGAAGGGCGCGAGGTGCGCGCTTGGGCTGACACCCTGCTGAAAGCGCTCTACACCGCGCAGCCAGTGCGCTGGGAGTACCGCCACAAGGACGATCACCGGCCGGGCTGCTGGATGCAGGCGGACGCCGGCCACGTCTATGCCGCCCATCAGCGTGGGCTCGTTGTCCGCGCCTTGTTCGAGACACCGCGCGTACCCCAGCCAGAGAAGGACCACCACTTCCAGCGGCGCGTGTGCACTCGCTGTGGCATGAGCGAGGACTGGGCCGGCCCAGACTGCTTCCCGCCTGACAAGAAAGTCGAGCCGCGCAGCCTGCTCCCATTCGAGCCCGCCTGGCTGGTCCAGCCACTGCAGTGGCTCAGGGATGCGCCGGCAAACCTCAACGCCTACGACCGACGCCACCGCGCAGAGCAAGCGACCTTCCTCCTGGAAAAGCTCCAGGCCCACATCGAGGAGTGCAAGAAGCCATGACCCAGGAACATATCAGCCACCCGGAAGGGTTGCCGAACTGCGCCGCCGGCCACCGCGCGCGCCACATCCACGACAAGCGCTGCGCTTCCGCCGGCGGGGGCCACCTGGTCGAGTGCGCCTGCAGGTCGACCAGCAAGCATGCCGATCCCGACGCAGCCATCGCGGCATGGCGCCGGCTCAACCGTCCGCCCCGCAGCGCGCGGCCACTGTCTCCGGCGGCCGTCCCCGACAACGTCGTGCAGTTCAACCTCAGCCTCGCCGAGCAGGCGCCGGCTAGGAGGAAGGTCGCGGGAGGCGCCAATGGGCGCCGCTGAAAGACTCGACCTGTCAGGGAAAGACTGGCTCACCGTCGAGGAAGCCGCCCACTACTGCGGCGTCTCAAACAGCCAGTTCAGGAAGAACGCCATGGGCTATGGGCTCACGCCCAGACGCTTCATGGGAAAGCAGTTGTACGAAAAGGCGGCGCTCTATGCCGCGATCGAAGGTGCAGAGGAATGGCAAAGGTTCGACTCTACTGGCGCGGCAGCAAGGCCTACCTCGACTGGTCGGAAGGCGGCGAGCGCTTTCGCCGGTCCATTGGGCAACCTGACGCCCGTGAGGCGGAGAGAATACGTGCCGCGAAAGAAGCAGAACTGACTCATGGGGTCCGGATCTTGGCGCGCCTGCCCAAGGTCCGCGACTACCTGGAGTGGTATCTGGACTGGTACGAGGCCGAGCACCCGACCACGATTTCGAAGGCCAGGAGCGAGGTGAAGCGCTTCATTGAGCGGTTCGGCCACCGGCCGATCGACAGCATCCGAGCGGTCGAGGTGGAGCAGTACAAGCGCTCTAGGTTGCTGGACGACAAGGCGGCTAAGGAAACTGTAGGAAAGGAGATTCGACGGCTGAAGGCGGCATTCAATCGCGGCGTCGAATGGAAAGAGCTAGACGTGAACCCGCTGTCTTCAGTGAAGGCGCCTCGCGGCGTGCGGAGCGTGGCAGTCAAGTTCTATGACCGGGCGGCAATGCGCCGGCTGTATCGGGCGAACCCTGGGCGGGCGCCGCTGTGGCTCTTTATGGCCCACACCGGGCTGCGCCGGGGCGAGATCATCGGTCTGGAAAAGAGTTCGATCGTGGCCGGGCGCCTCCTCGTGGAAAGCGATCCGGACGAAAGCGGAGAGGGCCGCACAAAGTCGGGGAAGTGGCGGGAGGTTCCCCTCAACCGCTATGCCCGGTGGTCTTTGCGGCATCTGCCAGACCCGCTTGTCACGGTTCACAAGGACACCGTGTCGGACTGGTTCAAGAAAGACTCGGAGGAGGCAGGTATCGGTGGGCATTTGCACAGGCTACGCCACACCTTCTGCGCACATATGGTGATGGCAGGTGTGCCATTGCGCCGGGTGCAAGTCTTAGCAGGTCACGCCGATTACGCGACCACGGAAAAGTACTACGCCCACCTTACTCCCGACGGTGACGAGCAAGCTGTAGCGCGCCTTCGATACTGATCACCGGTAGGTTGCCTGAGACCGATCTACCGATACGTCACCAAACCCCGTAGCGCCCAAGAGGATGCGCAGCGATCGCAACTCTACTTGCGCGCGAGGTCCAACGACTATTCTACGAATACCGGGGTCCTGTTCAGGCAGCGGCAAATCGAGGTAGGCGCTAGGATTTGATCCGCGCATCTGGAACCCGACGGAAACGTCGCTGCTGCCCGTTTCAGAAGCATAGAACGTTCGGAATGGATCGCTATCAACAGCAATGCGATGCACCAGCCTCACCTCCTTTTCTTCTTCGAAAGCCGGGTTCTTGAAACCGATCATTTCGAGGAGTAGCTCAACGACTCGCTCAGGGCAATCAGCCGGATTGGCAACGGCTCCCTCACAAAATTCCGGCACTTCCTTTAGCAGCTTATCAATTAGAGACTGCTGCTCAAGATCCTTATACAGCACCCGAGTAGAACGAACCGGCATCGAGTCGAGTTGGTGGGGATCAAATCCGATAGAGAACCCTGAGCCATTCTCTGCATAAGCTCTCCACTGACTCAGCACATCTCCATCAGTGGAAAGGCAGCACGCGGTAGTGATGGAGATGCGGTGGGCCAGGTCGTAGCTCCCCTGGAGGCCCAAGGCAATCTCTGCGGCCAAAGGTGACCCATTACGCTTGAGCCCTTCAATGAGTGCTTGAGTTCCCCAAGCATACTCACTTGAATCGTTCATACAGAGAACGTCACTGAAGCGAAGCTTCTTTCCTTGAAGGATGGCTAGGAAGGTCGCTGGCGAACAGTAGTGATATAGAAGATCGCCTGGCTCAGGCTGGTAGTTCAATTCCCTGATCACTACGAAACCTCCTTGTCGGCTTTACTCGACTGTGCCAACTGTGCCAAAACTGGTCCGAAAGACGGCCTCTTGTGGCACCTCGCACCCTTTACGACGATCTAAGTCGTTGATTTTGGTGACCCCGGCCCGATTCGAACGGGCGACCTTCCCCTTAGGAGGGGGATTTCGTCGCCCGATCAATCAACGACTTACGAAGCGGACGGGTCCGGTGTGGGGCCATTTTCGCTCAAACACCCCCCACAGCTGCTGCAGCCCCGCCCCCGACCGAGGCCTGCGGGCGTCCCTCGATTAACGCTGATCCGACCTCACGATGATCAGCATGGGTCGGTCCAACTCGTCCTGCGCCAGCGGCTTGAGTGTCAGCCTGAAGCAATTTTGATCAGGATGACACAGGATTCTGCTGTTCCCCAATCACGTCATCAATGAACCTCTGAGCGAGACGCGATGCTCACCTTGACAAGAAAAGCGCTACTGCCATCACTAAGTAATCAATCATGGGAGTGCGGCGACGCGGTCGTCTTGCGCCAAGCTGCTGACGCTCCCTGCTTCCCTGGAACCCGTTCGATGAGGCCACTCTTTGCTAGCTTGAGGAACACTTCCTTCATCGTATTCTCGGAAGTGATGCCAGTGAGCTCACGTGCGACCCCATTCTTGATTTCGGGATGGTTCTCCAAGTAGTCCATCACCGACTCTGCCGGCGAGGCCATCGGTTCGTGGCGTATATCCACGAGCACTGAATTTTCCGACTCCTTGATTACCGGTGCTTTTAGCCTCAACTTTTGCATTGCTCTGAATGCCGTATTGAGTCCTTCGCCGATATCCTTGTTAGGAGGGTCGGGGAACTTATTGATCAAACGAACAAGCATCCCATTTCTTGCAAATTGTTCGTGAAGAATGTTCTTGACCGTGACCTGGCCAGGAAGAATTCCAGGACTCTCAACTTCGACACGATTGTCGAATATTCGCACATGCACGTCCGAAGCTATGCTGTAGTCTCGGTGCAGCAACGCATTGGTTAGGATTTCATGCAGGGTCTCAACGGGGTAGACCACTGGCTCGAAACCCTTTGGACCAAGTTTCTGTATGCATTCGATCATCGACGTCGTCTCAGCGACGGCCGATCTAATCATCGTGATGATTGGCCCCTCGATAGATTTTGGCACCCCGGCTAGCGTCTCCCGCGTCGGAACACCGCTAGTAGCGTAGCGATAGAGCTTGATACCCGAGCGCTTCGGAAGCGCGGCTTGTGGCTCTTCCGCGAACAACAGCAAGGCAGCAACCGTCGGCTTGCCTCCTCTGATGAGGTTCTGCTTCTGAAGGAATGCCTTAGGAGTCTGATGGGGCACTACGTTCTTGACGAACTCTTTGAGGACCGACGAATTTGTGACCGAAGAAAGGCTCACATCGACCGTTTGCTTCTCGTAACTCTCTACTCCTTTGGCGAGCCGCAAAGCCTCAAGCGCCGCGCCCTTCACCTCCAAATTCTGGGCACCAAAGCGACGATAGACTTTATTTCCGTGCGCCTTCGCAATTGTGGCCGTGCGGGCCACCTGGATGTGAAGAACTAGGCCCGTAGACCCCGGGGCGCGCAAAAAGCCGTAGGAGAACTCGCCTCCCAGCGGGAATAGAGCTACAAGCGATTGAATATGACCGTTTGCGGCCTCTTGGTCAGCGAAGCCCCTCCAGTACCGAGACTTCATCCCCATGATTTCAGTCTCGGAAATGCCGATGTATAGATCGCCTCCGGCGGTGTTAGCAAATGCCGAAATCGCTATGGATAGCTTCTTCGATGAAACCTCGATCCCCTTTAAATCAGTGAAGGTGTCCTCTTCGAGAGTCAATAAGCGGTCACGCTCTGCACCACTGAGTTCGCTGGCATACACGTAGTCCACAGCCACACCTGTCACTTGGTTGAACCGGTGTGAATCTACATGGCTTTGCCAATTTTAGCCAATTTCACACCGGTTCCAGCCTAAGCAAGTCAGCTCTGCGGCTTGCGACTAGCCGTCACCAGTGGCCCAAGCCGCATGCGGTGCGGCGTTTGTGCCCTTCGCGCTGCTGCATACCGGCCCGTATGGCCAAGCGCCGACCGAGAAGACACCCCCACGACAACGGATTGCCGACTCTCTGCCGCCCGAATGCCAGGGTCTAGCGCCCTCCTCGGTCTAGCACCCTCCTCCAGATCGCCGTCACGCCCAGCGTGCGGGGTTCCCCAGGTGGCACCAGGCATGAGCGGTGCCCTGCAATCTCCCCTCGAGCCCTGCCGAACAGCCTGTCAACCCTCGTCATGTCAGAAAGTCACAAAAACGACTTGCCATATATATCCGAACGAGCATAAACTGTGGCCGCCACCAAACCGGTGGCTCAGACCAACCAAGAGAGGCGCATATGGACCTAGGACTATTAGTGAACTGCGAGGCAAAGACCCCAAATGGTTACGACGAGCGATGGTGACAGCGCTGCCGCAGCGGGCGGCGTAAAGCGTGAAGTTGTATACGTGAAGCAGGCGGAAAAGGAACTCAAGCAGATGTTCGGCTCAGTTCCGAAGTGGCGGGCGAAGCAGGTTGCCACCTGCATTGCTTACCTGGCGGATGGCGTGGAGCCAAACTTGGAAATTCGCCAACTGGCACTTTCCAAAGGGCTGAAGGCGTGGGAAATCAAGCTGAATGGAAGCCCGGGGCTCAGGGTGGTGTTCACCAGCAAGTTGGCGGGGAAGCTGATCATTCTCTACGCCGGCAAGAAGACCGCTCAGGGCACGGATCAGGAGATGATCCGGACGGTCGAGGCGAGGCTGAAAGCGTTGTAAAAAAAGCGGTGCTCTTAGAGCACCGCTTTTTTTACTTCCATCGAGATCGGCACAACAGTGTTGGAGGGGTCGAAGCTGGAATCAATCCTGTAACCGCTCCGAATGAGCATGCTCAGCAGTGCATCGATGGAGAACTTATCCAGCCGTCCGCGGAAAAGATTGCTAACGCGCGGCTGGCTGACCTGCAACTTTTCGGCAATGGCCGCTTGTGTGAGGTTCTGCTCACGGCAAAGCGACACCAGGGCTACGGCAAGCTTAGCCTTGAGGGAATCGATGTTGAATTCAACAGGATCGTTGCTCAACATCTGAAAGATGTTCTGACTGTTCATTTAAGGCACTCCCAAAAAAGGGAGGAATGGCTTGACCATGTGCATAGACGCAAGATTATACAAGTACGGACAAATGCGTCAACTGTTGGTGACACGTTTTTTCGGCATCATTCAGACGTGTGCTGCACAGCCCGACAAAGCCCGTGCCGTGTGTCTCATTGGCGGCGTCGGCCTACTGCTTAGCAGCAGAAAGCTGGCCACTGGTCAGTAGCTGCGGGGGAGTTGCGCCTGCCCTGCTCTGACCCAGGTCTTCATGGGATCCCTCGCCCTTGGCTTGGTCTCCTTCGGCGGTCGGCGCGGTTCCAGCGCCGCCTTGATCCGCTCGACTTCCTTCGCCCCGGCCTCGGCCAGGCGCCGGGCCTGTTGCTGCTGCTCGCGGGTTGGCGGCAGGCCGGGCAGCGGCGGGGGCAACTGGATCGGCGTGCTGTCGGTCAGCCGGGCAACGGCCTCACGCAGAGGCAGCTCGGGATAAAGCCGGGCTGCGCACCAGCGCTCGGCGAAGCGCTTCGCCTGCCGCACGCTGCCCGCGCGAACTTCCTTCACCTGCCACATCTTCTGGCCTTCCATCCATAGCCGGACCCCTGGACCGCCGTCGGGCGTGACGCTGGCCGTCTCGCGCCCGTTGTACCAGAGCGCCCAGCGCTCACCCGTCTGGACCCAGCCAGAGGGAATCGGAGCGGTGCGGAAGCCGTGGGAGGAATGCATGGCCGGAAGGATACGACCGGCCGTCGCAGATGCTGCGAACGCGGCAGCGACCTGCCTGAATCGTTCGAGGAGGGTGCCGGCGCGGCGCTGCTCACGCGCCTCCGGGTTGAGCTGCCTGCGGCCCCGGATCCGGCAAGGTCAGGATGCCCGCCTTGGCTGGCTGACACCATCGGGCAACGGCTCGATCACGGTTCGGCAATGGCCTACGCGTGGCCAAAGGGCAAGCCCGGCCGACCACCTTGGCAGGCTGGGCACTTGCGCAGGTGGATGTCGCTACCGTTGGCCCCGTAGCTCTCCCCGCAGAACTGGCAGTGCAGCACATAGATGCCCTGGCCATGATCCGTTCCGGGTAGACCTGTGGCCCGGACGTTCTTCTGACCATTCGGGTTGATGAAGCCGATCTTGGTAGTGCCCTTGTCGACTCTGGCCATGGCGTCGCCCCCTGAGAACTGTCGTAAGTGTAGCCGTATACGCGGCACCCACTCCTGCCAGAGGTAGGCTGCTGCAATGTGCGGCCGATTCGTCCAGCTCCCCGTGATCGACTTCGGCCAGCCGGGGCTGGCTGACCTTGCTCCCGGCCTGGCCGAGATCCAGGCCAGCTACAACCTGGCCCCGACCCAGCGGGCCTCGATCATCCTCGACCGCGGCGAAGGCCGGCAGGTCACCCGCCTGGCGTGGGGCCTGCTACCGTTCTGGGCCAAGGCCAAGGGTCTGCAGGGATCGACCATCAACGCCCGGATCGAGACGGTGGCCACCAAGCCGGCGTTCCGGTCGGCGTTCAAGAAGCGCCGCTGCGTCATCCCGATGGCCGGCTACTACGAGTGGTCGGTCAGTCCCGAGGACGGAAAGAAAGACCCCTGGTTCATCCACGCCACCGGGCCACTGCTGGCCGCTGGCCTGTGGGAGGACACCAGCCCGCTGCTACCCGAGGGCAACCTGGGCACCTTCACCATCATCACCGGCGACAGCAGCGGCGTGTCGGCCGACATCCACGATCGCATGCCGGTGTGGCTTCAGGCCAGCCAGATCGATGAGTGGATGGCCGCCAGCCCGGACGACGCCATGACGATGCTGCTGGCCAGCGAGACGCCGGCAATGGAGGCGTACCGAGTCAGCCGCGCGGTGAACACGCCTCGCAACAACCGCGAGGATCTGCTGCAGCCGGTCGCGTGAGATCACGTTCGCGACGGCCAAACGCGAACGGTTTTCTGTAAGGCGCATGCCCCCGCTTTCGGCGTAATCTCGACCCTGTTCGCAGCACAACACAGGGAGAGCGTCATGCGCGTACTACTCACCACCACAATCGCCGCAGCACTGATCACCGGCTGCAGCACCGCACCGGGCGTCATTCACGGGCGCACGGTCGAACTACATCGGGAGTCGTCCGTCGCCGGCGAGAGCCTCGACGACTTCGTGGTGCGCATTGCCCCACACGCCTTGGAATCGTCCAAGACTGCCCGGGCAACTGCTTGCGGCCAGATCGAACAGGATGCAGACATCTTCAGTGTGCAGCTAAAGACCGATGGCTACGTGAGTGACTGCGGCCTACCGCGATCTGGACAACCGTATGTACTCATCAACGGCACCGCGACGAGTGCCAGCGAGAACCATTTCTCGCTGGTAAACCGCAATCGACCTGGCTACCTGATCACCCCTTGGGCAGTGAAGTATCAAGACGCGTCAGGTCGGCGCACAGTCAGTAGTTTCTGACGTCCAGGCAAAGACCTCTTGCCTGTAGTGATCCATATACTCCCGTCGGATATGGCGGGGGATTTGCGCCCTCCAGTGTGAAGCTCCGCGTCACGATGGCCATAGTGGAAACAACACCACTGCCGGTCCTGAAACCGGCAAGCTGTGTCTGCACCTGGTAGAAGAATCGATTGGGGTCCGAGACCGGACCACCAGCCACCAACGTGGACAGGCTTGGATTCGAGAAAGCCACTGCGAACCCGGATGAGATCGGAACCGCGTAGTCGTTGGCGATGCTCGCGACGGTGCCGCTTATCATGCTCAAGATGCGCATGTACTTGTAACGCGAATCGAACACGACGCGCCCGTTGTTGGGATTCCGCACCCTCATGCCGTGAGGGATCGCGAATGCCATCTGGGCTACGTCCGTGGTGTCAAACACCCAGTACTGAACAGTCGTCACTGGCGTGCTGGTGATCAGCTCCCAGGTGTAAGTGGTCCCCGACTTGGTGCGCTTCCTCAGTGCCACGAACACCCCATCGCACTTCACCGCTATTAGTGGCTCATTGCAGCCGGCCATCTGAATCGTGGCGATCCCACAGAAGGACTCGCGACCAGACGCCCCCAACTGCACAGTCACGACGCTTCCTTTGTCGCGCAGCGCCAGGTTCTCGTAGAGAGGATCGATCTGGACCAGGCTGCCGCCCTCATTGCGAATCCGTGCGCCGTAGGCCATTTCAGTATCTCCCGTAGACCAGCGTCCCACCCACCCGCATGTAGTTTCCGTAGGTCCAAGTCAGAACGGATCCGTCGTCACTGAAGTTAGGGGTGGCCGAGCCAGTGTCCGACGAGCTGGTGGCGCAGAAGTAATAGAAGATTGGGTTGGTGCCGCTGGCCGGCACTACTACCGACCCGTTAACGCCGGCAGAAATCTCTACACGGCCCATGATGCGCGGGAGGCGCGTCGTGATGTCGATCAGAAGATTCCCTTGCGGGTCACGCTGACGCAGTCCGTAGGTCACGGTAGCAGCCTCCCGAATTCACACAGCGCCACACTTCCGTCGCTGTTCCACGCGCGCAGCGCACTGTCGGTCATCTCCATGTAGCCATCTCCGGTGTTTGCACCGCGCATGGTCAGCGAAGCGTTCTTGTCCAGTTTCCACCGCGGCAGGCCTCCAGCGCCCGTGGCAGTGGACTGAATCACATCGCCGATCATCGCGTTCTGGATCCAGCCGGTTCCGATCAGGGCCTGGCTGATAAACGTCTGGCCGTTCTGAACCACGAACGGCGCTGTCGTCACGTTGTTGGCGATGTTGATCAGCGCGAAGCGATCAACCTGGAACAGCGCCTGGCTCTGGAAGCTTCCATCGGGCTGCTGCTCGACACCCAAGCCGAAGCCGGCGCCGTAGATCCGGCCGTCGGACGTAACCTGCGCTCGAAGTGTGTATGTGGCGCTGATCTTCCCATTGAGGTCAACCACGGCCAGCGAGGTCTGCTCGACCGCTGCCTGCGTCTGCCCGACCTGAGCCTGCACGGTATCGGTTCGTTTCGCCTGGGCGTAATCGCCCTCTGCGATGACCGTCTGAATGGTCAGCGTCCCGGCGAAAACCGTCTCGTCGCCGGCGCCCCAGTCCTCGTCACCCGCAGCCTGCACGTTCAGCTGCACGAACAGCCCGTCGGTTTTCTGGCCGATGGCCTGAAGGCCGGTCTCCGGATCGTTGACCTGCAACTCCAGCGTGTTCACCCGGCCAGCGACCGCACCTGCTTCCGCAATGGCGTCGCCTACGTCCTGCCAGTTCGTGCCCGGCGGCTCTTCGTTGCCCGGATCGGTGCCCTGCCAGCTCCAGATCTTCCCGTTGTGCACGACCGTCTGACCCGGCTCATAGGTGTCGGCTGCGTCCCAGATCAATGGCACGATCTGGTCGATGCTGTCGATCTTGCTGCGCAGTGCCTGGCCCAGCGCGCTCTCACTGATCTTCCCAGCGAAGTACGCGTCGTAGTCGGACTGGTTGGTGCTGGCTTCGCCCATCACACCGACACCTTCCGGATACCAAGGGCCGATGTTGCCGCTCCGGTCGACCAGCCGCGCCCAGAAGAAGAAGCGGGCACCTGCGGCCAGGCCGTCCAGCTCCAGACGGTTCTGCGGGTAGGCGTAGTCTCCGAGCTTCGTGGCCGTCTCTCGGTTCGGGCTGGGGCTGCGCCAGATCTCGGTGCGCTGAGTGTCCGTGGCGCCTGGCGGGAAAGCCCAGGCCAGTCGGATGCCGAAGACGATGGAGGTGGCAGTCAGCGAGGTCACCGCCGGCGGCGGCTCGGTCTTGCCGGCAATCGTCGTGAGCGGGCTCATCGCCGGGAGCGAAACGGCATTGAGCGCGTTCACCGCCCTCACGCGCGCAAGATACTGCCCGGCGTAGATCCCGGGCACCTCGATGCTGCTGGTGGCCACCCGCCCAGCGCGCACCCAGTTCAGGTCGTCGCGACGCCACTCCACGTCGTACGCGATGGCCTTGTCGGCTGGGTCCCACTGGATGGTCAGCGTCGGGGTGGCGATGCCCTGCTCGATCACCACGTGCGAGGACAGGGCCACGTTGGTCGGCGGCGGCTGGACGCTGGGCGGAATGATGCTGATCGGCGGCGGTTCGAGGCGGGTGCCATCGTCGATTGCCGCATACTTGCCCGGGACGTGCTTCAGCGCGGTGATGTTGTAGGTCAGTTCCTCGCCTTCAGTGACGGCGATCACCCGGAACAGCTGCAGCACCAGGTCGCTGGATTCAGTGGCCCACACAGACTGCGGCACCGGGACGGCCGACCACGGCGCCGAGACTGTGACCACTCCACTGGCGGCGTCGATCCCGTTGATGGTCCGACCTTCCGTGCGCCCACTGGGCAGCGTGGCGCGCAAGGTGTCGCCCACGGCCATCGTCTCTGGCACCAGGTCCAGGGTGAGACTGCTGGCGCCTGCAGCACGTATACGGCCGGCGTTGCGGCGCCCTGCCCGGTTCGGGTCGGCCACTTGGATCACGTCGCCCGGCATGCAGTTGAGGGCATCCAAGCCCACCGCGAAGCTGACGGTCTCGGTTTCCAGGCTTTCCGTGTAGAGGATATGGTTGCCCACCCGTTGCGCCTGCGCACGCGAATGGCAGCCGATGGCCGTGACCTCCGCCTGGTTCACGCCGTAGCGCGCTATGGCGTCGAGGTGCTGAACGACCTCCACCTTCTGTCGGCCGAAGTCGTCCGGATCGGTCCACGACACCAGCGCGACGGTGTGCCGCGTTTTCCGGCCGCTTCCTTCATAGTGGAACCGGCCTTCGATGACGTTGGCCTGGCTGTAGGTCGGGCCCGGGTCCTTCGGCATGTCGGCCGAGGCCATGACTTGACCAGCGGCGTAGAAGCTGATGCCGCGGAACATGCCGGCCATGTCCTGCAGCACCTTATAGGCGTCCGCCCTGCTCTGCAGGTACAGGCTGCAGGTGAACCGCGGCTCCTGGCCGCCCATGCCGTCGCTCACCAGCTGATCGCAGTACTGGGCGATCTGGTACAGCCGCCACTTGTCCACCCAGTCCAGCGGGATGCGGTTGCCCAGGCCGAATCGATCATTGGTGACGATGTCGAAGAACACCCAGGCCGGGTTGTTCGTCCAAGCCGAGTTGAAGGTGCCATCCCACACGCCACTGTAGGTGCGGCCGATGGGGTCGTAGTTGCTGGGCACGCGGATGATCCGCCCCCACACCCGGTAGGACCGCGACGGGATGTTCTGGAACTGACTCGCGTCGACCTGGACCGCGCACAGCGCACTGTTCGGGTAGCGCAGCTTCACATCGATGATCTCGGTCATCGAAAGCACGTTCACCGTGTCCGAGATCAGCGAGTTGTTCTGGTTCGGGGTCAGCCTGCGAATGCGGATCTGCCACTGCGAGCCGGCCGGCAGGTCGATGCGACGGCTGCGCTCGTACTGCGTGGTCGTCTTGCCAGTGATCGCGTCGTTGAGCACCGTCGTGTAGGCGCCGCCGTTGACCGAAACATCCACCGCGTAGCTGATGGAGTAGCCGTTGCGGTCGCCGTTCGACTCGTCCACCTTCTGCAGCGCAGGCACGGCCAACCGGATACGAACTGCCGAAAGGTCGGCGCCGCTGACCGTGCGCACGACCGGCTGATCGCTGCGCAGCTCGACATTTACCCCGATCTCGTTTTCCACGGAAGGGAAGCCGGGGATGTACTCCTGGTCCTGCGTTCCGGACCGGGTATCCACCGCCACACCAGCGAAGTTCAGCCCGCCGTCTGGGTTCTGGATGGGGACCTGGTTCAGGTAGATCGACTGGTTGCCGGCTACCAAGCCACGAATCTCGCCCTCGCTGACAAGGTCGATGATCCTGGCCACGGCCATCGAGTGCAGACTGTCCGGAGTCTCCACCGGTGTGCGGCCGTTGCTGCCGCTCTTGCCGCCGGCGCCGGCCAGCTGCAGACCGCGTGCGATTGGAGTTGCGACGGGCAGGTTCAAAGCTGGTCCTCCGCCATGATGCCGCCGCTGATCACTGCAGAGCCGACCAGCATGCCCTTAGAGTCGTGGCCGCCGTACGCCACAGGAACGGGGTTGCCCTGCGCTTGGGTGTTGACGGTGCCGTTCATGCTGTAGTTCGGCCGGTTCTCGACGCTGTCCTGTGACCCGAGCCCTTTCGGTTGAGGCCCGAGCATCTGCACTACGCCGCCCACAACCATCACCCCGCCCTGGATCACGAGGTTGTAGTTCTGCGTGTAAACGCCCACAACGATCAGCACCACCCCCATGATGATGTTGAGAATGCCCCCCCGTTTGCTGCCGAGCAGCACCGGTGCGATCCGGATGTCTTCCTTGCCAGGCGGGTCTTGCAGCTGCTCTTTCGTCAGGTTCTGCTTACCCACGAAGACGGCGAACGCAATGCCGTTCTCCTTCGCACGGGTCAGGTACTGCTGGAAGCCCGGCAGAATCGCACACAGCGCGCGCACGGCCTCGGCTGGGCTGTTTACGGCCAGCTGGAAGGAGCGCCCGAAGCGGCTGCCCAGCTGGCCGTACAGGCGGATAGTGCGCAGGCGCTCAGACACGGGCTGCCTCCTTATGACGGACGATGTACCGGGTACGCTCGGCCCACATGCCGCCGTAGGTGATGACCTCCGACAGGCGGCCGCACATGTGATGGAGCATCTGGCCATCACCGAGGTAGATGCCGGCGTGGTTCGGGACAGGCGAACGGATCTGCATCAGCACCATGTCGCCGCGCTGCGGGGCGCCTTCGATCAGGTCGAAGCCCTCGGCGCGCAGCCGTTCCAAGCTGTAGAGGTCCTGCCCCTTCTCCCACCAGTCGTCCTCCCGCTCGTACTGGCTGAGCGTGATGCCCAGCTCGCGGTCGTAGAAGTCCCGCACCAGCGTGTAGCAGTCGAGGATGCCGTGGGCGAACTGCCGGCCAACCAGTGGCGCGACGTAGCCGGTGGGCTGGATGGTCTGCAGGTCGCCACATTCGGGATCGGCACCGGTGACCTGCCCCACGCTGACGATGTGCCACGGCAGGCCGCTGGCCTCACACATGACGCGGTCAGCATCCGAAGCTACGGCTGGGGCGTTCGGGTGGCTGTGAACGACGGCCAGCACCTCACCCACGTCCTCGGCGTCGGCGAAGTCCTCAGCCGGCAGCCGGAAGTGCTCGCTGGGCGTGGTGGCCACGTTCCGACAGGGGATGTAGGCCTCGCCATCGCCGCCGGCCACGATCAGGCCGCAGCACTCGCGTGGGTACGCGGCCACGGCGTGCGCCTGGATGGCCTGCAGAGTCGTCTGTTGCATGGTCTCGCCCATGAAAAAGCCCGCACGTGGCGGGCTGGATGGTTGCTAGATGGTGGCGCGAATCAGGTCCGAAGCAGGCCTGCGGCCGGGAAGCCACCGTAGGGCAGCGGCTTGTCGGCGCCGAAGCGTAGCTTGCAGCTCCCCACCCGGCCGCCGCACTGGTCACGCGCGGGGTCGGTGGTGGGAACGTCGTTGGCGTCGGCCACGGCCGGCCCGTTGTAGCCGCAGTAGGGGCCGCGGTAGCCACCCCGGATCAGCCAGCCGCAGACTCCGGCGATGACCTGCCGGCCGGGCAGCTGCTCGCCGTTGAGGTCGATCGCCGTGGTCAGCTCGAACTCGACCGTTTCCTTCGTCTCGGAAACCTTGCGCTCGATGAACCAGATCTCATCCTGAAAGTGCTCGCCTGGGTCGGCCGTGGGGTTGCCTTCGGGGAAGTTCGCCGCGTCGAGGTATTTGGCCAGCGTCTGCCGTCGGATGACGCGCGCGCCGACCAGGTCGTCGAACAGCAGGCACAGAGCAGCGATCCGGCCATCGATGTTGCTGACCTTCAGTCGGGGATTCGGCGGCTGATCGCTGGTCCGGGAAAAGCCGGTCGCATCGATCGGCCAGGGCCCGTACTCCTGGCCCTGCCACCAGATCACGCCAGACTGCAGGTGCGCGTGGAAGAACAGCTGGTCGGCGCCGAAGCTGCTGGCGTCCAGCTCGAACAGGGTGATGCGGCCGCCGGGCTCCAGCTGCTGGGCATCGGCTGTGATCATGCCAGAACCGCCGATTCACCGGTGCCCAATGGCAGGGAGACCTCCCCGGGCCAGTTAAATGCCTCCGGCTGGGGCAGCAAGGCCCGGACCTGATCCCAGGTTTCGATGCCAGCAGGTGCGGCCAGCACCAGAGCCTCCAGCTCCTGATTCACTGCATCACGCCAGGCGACCATCGCCCTTGCCTCGTCACGATAGCGAGGCACGCCACTGTTGAAGTACCCGACGCAAGTCTCAATGCTGTCGTAGCGCCTATCCCTTATCCATGCGGTCATCCAATCCCAGGCGGCGGAACGAATAGCCTGATAGTGCTGTGGTGAGTGCAGTTCGTACGGTGTGGCTGGCGGAAGTGGTGAGTGTGATCTCAGCCACTCCTCCGGCCACTCACGGTGGCCTCGCGGGATCATTGCTCCTGTCTCCAGGCAGATCAGGACGGAAGGGTCATTCGTCTGGCGATACATGTCAAAGCTCCGCGTCTGCAGCCCAGTTCCCACGCACCAGATAGGAGGAGCCTGCCGTGATCCCCGATCCCAGGTTCATGTCGCCAGACCAGCCGTCGACATTGATCTGATTAGCGTCTCCTACGACGGCGAAGGACGCATAGGACCCTGAAATGAAAACAGACATCATCCCGGTTTGCTGAGATCCAGCGAGGTTGTCGGTGTAGGGGGTTACTGATGGAGCGGACCTCTTTCGAACCTTGAATGGAATCTCAGTGATTCGAACTGACGAAGACGAATAGCCGGATCCTTGATAGGCGTGGCCAGTTCGTCCTGTCCCGGGGGCCAATCCATCGTTGAAGCTGGTCTCGTAGTAGCGACGACACAGCATCATTTCGAGTGGGCGCGATCGAACTTGGAAAGGCGTGGAAGAACTTCCCATTTCGAGCTTCGGCCTGCTGTATGTCACCCCAGCCGCAGTCAGTTGGACAGTCATGTTGCCGCTGCCAGTTGGCGTCAGCGTCACGCCGCGCCTGCCCGTTCCCGCAGTGATCGTGCCAGTTGCGCCACCCACATTCACCGCGATGTTGCCGCTGGGGTTCTCCACGCTAATAGTAAGTGGGAGCCCCCAGGCGACCACAGGTGCTTCAATGATCTGCTGCAGTGGGCCGCTGGTATGAGTGAAAACACCAGTGGTAGCGTTAATGCTGACATTGCAACCGCCGCTCCCAGCTTTCCAGCGGTCGTACCCGTAAGCTCCGGCTGCAAGCGCTCCACCTGCGAATCCGCGCTGATTGATTGGGACGCCGCAGTTGATGAGCATGTTTTCTCCGCCTACTGCAGCCAGCCCAGTTACAAGGCCATACAGTTCTGCGTCGTTGGCGTTCACCTTCTCAAAGGCGACCTTTGCCGGGTCACCTTTGTAGGTTCCATGGTCGGTGGTGGTGTCGATTACTTGCTGTGCCATGGCTATTCCTTACGGCTGGAACGTTTGTTCGAACGTGGCATTGAGCGTGAACACGTCATTGCCATGGGGAATGAGGGTGTAGGTCTTGCACAGGTACAGGCCCTGCACGCCAAGGGGCGGGGTCCACAGGAACGACACTGCCCCCTTGCGCGCACGCAGGAAGGCCAGCGCAGGACCAACCTTCGATTCCTTACCCACGATGGAGATCGGCCACTGCTGGGTCTCGTTGTTCAGGCCATCGGCAGCGGTCTGTCGGTAGCCATCGCCGAACCTCGCCCCGCGGGTAAGGAAGTCGCCGGTGCCGGTGATTTCGGTGCGCACGCACCAGGTGAAGACCTCAGCCATTGCTCACCCTCATCTGATGGAACAGGCCACCGGGCCGGGACTGTTGGGTGGCCCACTCGTTCATCTTGGAAGCGAAGAACTGATTGAGCCGGCGAGCGTCCTCGCTGCCATCGCCCTGCTGGGCAGTGCTGGTGCCATCGGACGAGATGTTCATCGTGGTATTGAAGTTGTTGGTGATCCCGCCACCGCCTCCAATGGCTGATGCGGGCATACCTGCGGTGATCGGACGAACCGAACCGGCGTCGCCGGGGATCAGGTAGGTCTTCCCGCCCTGGTCGAACAGTTCGGGCCGACCGCCCTCGCCCACCCGGTACATGCTGCCGCCGGCCACCGGGCCGCCGCCGGCGCGGCCTCCAGACGAGCCGCTGATCGCGCCGCCAATGGCATTGATCCAGCCGGCACCCGCGCCGCTGTAACTGCTGGCCCAGTTCCCAATCATCTTGAAGATCTGCGAAGCGGCGGCCTGCGCAGCCATCTTCTGCAGCGTCTTGACAAAGCTCTGGACCATCCCGCCCAAGCCCTCCGAGAACGGATCGAACAGGAAATCTGCGAAGGCATCTTGCATGTTTCGGGCGGCCTGGTCGGCGTAGGTGCTCCACTGCCCGAAGGTCTGCTCCACCGACGAGCTAGTGTCGTCGTCGATACCGAACATGCCATCGAAGGCGTCAGCGAACTTCTGGGCACTCTCGCCCATGATCGACTCGGCCTCGTCGATGTTGCCGAGCATGTCCAGCAGCGAGGCGCTGGAACGGAGCGCGGACTGCGCTGCCGCGTCAATGCCCTTCAGGCCGCCGGACTGGATCTCGTAATTGACCCGGCTCAGCTCCGAACTGTCGCCGAACAGGGCGATCTGCCGCTCCAGCTGGTCATTTGCGGACCGATAGGAGTCCTGTAGCTTCTTGGACGCCTTTTCCTGTTCCGAAGCTGCGGATTTTGCCTTCTTGTCGGAGTTTTCTCGCAACTCTTTCAGCTTGGCTTCCCACTCGGCCGCACGCTTACGCTGCTCGGTCTGATCCTTGGTAGCTTGGATCTCATCGGCGGTTGCCCGGGTTCGCCGGCCGCGCGGACCACTCCTTGCACCATCGGGAATTCCAGATCCCCCGCCCTGCATCGCGGCCCAGCCCTTATCGGCATAGGCGGTCCCCTTCATGTAGTCGCTCAGAAAGGCGTCAATACCCCCGCCCTGCGAGCCGAACACGCCGCTGTACTGACCGGTCACCAGCTTGACTACAGCGTTCCCTTGCTTCTCCACCGCCACCAAGCCGCCTCGCAGCCGATCGAGCCAGTCCTCGACCGCCCCGAAGATCTCAGCCGCCTTGCCGATTTCACGGAACGCCGTGGCGATCCCGTGAGCGACATCGCGGACGCCGCCGCCCTCCTTCGCGACATCCACCAGCTTTGTGGTCAAGTCAGTCAGCGTGGGCAACAGCTCGCTGGCCAGCTGGGTGAACCAGCCCTGCGTTGCGGCGCGCAGGTCGTCGAGGCGATCGTTGAACGCGGCCGCAGCCCCTGCAGTGTCCGAGTCGATGACGATGCCAAGCGAGCGCGCACGTTCCTCCATGGTCCGCATGCCGTCGGCGCCGAGACTGAGGAACTCCAGGAACTCCGAGCCCGACTTGCCGAACAGCTGCATCGCCAGCGCGGTCTTCGTTGTCTCGTTGCTGATGCCAGCGAACCGATTCTGCACCTCGGGCAGCAGGTCCTCGAAGCTCCGAAGGTTCCCTGCCTGGTCCTTGACCGAGATCCCCAGTGCCTTGAACGTCTTGTCCGCGTCGCTGCCGGCCTTCGACGCATCGGCGATGTTCTTGCTGAACTTGGGAATGATGCCGACCAAACCTTCCAGGTCCGAGCCAGTCATCTTGGCGGCGTAGCCCCACCCCGACAGTGTTTCCGTCGAGATGCTGAACCTGGCCGACAGTTCGTCGATGCGATCGGCAGCATTGATCGCATTGCTCAGGCCGGTGATCGCTGCGTCCACGCTCGCGAATGCAGCAATGGCTCCGCCGATCACGCTGCCGATGGCAGTGAATCCGGCCACGATGCCCTTGCTTACGCCGGCCGCGGTCCGCTCCATCGACTTCATGGACTTCTCAGCCCGCTGGGTGTCCGTCACGAACGACCCAGTTTTCATCAGCAGGTCGATGACGATGGAGCCGGCAGTTGCCATGCGATCAGCCTCTCGGGGGTCTCAGGCCGAACGCTGCAAGGGTTCGCAGGTCGGCGTCGGGGAACTCATGGGCAACCGGAGTCGGCTGCAGGAAGTCGAGGTTCTTCTGGATCGACCCGCCGAAGCTGGCGCCGATAAGCGCTGCTGGTCGGTGGTAGCGATGCAGGTCGTCGAATGGGTACAGCTGATAGAACGCCAGCCATCGCTGGAATTCGGGCTCGGGCAGATCGTCGATCTCCCCGAGCGTCTTGCCGAGCGCGAGGCCTAGGATGCAGCTGAAGTACTCGCGTCCACGCTCGGCGATGACTTTTTTGCGTCTTCACCGATACCGGCAACAGCCATGACGTGGGGGAACAGGTCGGTGAGGCCGTTCGCCGTCAGGTTCTGCGACTCAGCTTCGCTCAGCACCAGCGTCCCGTCGGCGTCACACAGGCTGGCCGCCACCAGGCGCTGCATTGCAAAGCAGGTCTCGTCTTCGTTGCCGGAGGCTTCCGCCGCGCGCCAGCGGCGCATCTGGCCGGCGCTGACCTGGCGGAAGTGCACGGTCTCGGTCGTGCCGTCGCTGAACTTCACCTCGCGCGCGACCGGCGCATTGCTCGTCAGGATCTTGCTCTTGTCCATCAGCCGTTCTCAGTAAGTGGGGGCCGGATACGCGACGGCTGGGCGCGCAGAGCCGGACACCCCGAAGGTCTACGCGTGAGCCGTCAGGCCGAATACGGCCCGTTCCAGTGGGGAACGACGCTGCCACTGCGCTGGATCGTCAGCGTGCCGCGCACGATCTCGTTGGTGGCGATGTCGATGTTCAGGTCCGCGACGTAGCCACGGAAGCCGATCGAGGTGCGCAGGGGTGATGCGGGGGGCACCAAGGCATCGCCAGTGCCCAGGGTGGGCGCAGCTACGCCGTCGCTCAGGCCGATCAGCCAGTCGATGACCTCGCGCGATTCCTTCAGATCGAACAAGATCTGGTGCGACTGGCTGCGCGGGATGAAGTTGAACGGGACGCTGACCTGCCCCGGATTGCCCAGCCCGCCCTCGAACTCCTTGTCACCAATGGTGCTCAGGCAGGTGGATTCGATCTGGTCGGCAGCGCCGCCCAGGCCGGTGATGCCAGTCGGGCACTCGAACTTCAGGACCGAGGCGACGCTGGAACTCAGCTTGTCCACGGTGAAGAGCTCGGACCCCTGGGTTTTGATGACGCCCTCGGTCATTGCAAAGTCCTCTGGTCAAAGAAAAACCGCCTCGCGGCGGTCGTTGGGGTGATGCCAGCGGCTCAGCGCTGGTCGATGAAGTCGGCCTCCATGCCGACTCGAAAAAGCCCGGTGTCAGGGTCTCGGTTGTTGACCACCAGCCGACTGCAGATCAGTTCCGCATCCAGTGCCGCCCTCACGGCGGTTGCCAACGCCTCCACTTGACCGTCGACGTTATCGCCACCGCAGTAGCAGTCGATCTGCACCGTTGTGAAATCACCAGTGGGCGCGCTGCTGAGGTTGTCGAAGGGCTGACCAGAAATGATCTGCCAAGTGATGTAGGGCCGCTGTTCCGTCTGCTTGACGAACCCATGCCGGCCGATTCGATCACCGACGATCGCCGCGACCGCGGGCGTGTGTATGGTCCGGAACACCTTCGGGAACATCAGCGGCCTCCCCGGTTCTGCTGGGCCAACTTCGCCACCAGGCGATCAATCCGCACCATCAGATCGCCGACCACCAGGTTGATCGTTTCCTCACCACGCTCGTTCACCGTTCGACGGATGAAAGAGCGCGCGGGCTGGTGCACGGACCCGTACTCCTTCAGCTGTGCCGACTTCAGGGTGCTGACCTGCTCACCCTCGCGGCCCGGATACATCCTGCGCTTGATCCGGACCAAGTAGCGCTCTCCGTTGCCGTCGCTAGGCGCCTTACCGCGCGAGGCGATGATGTTCTGCGCCAGCAGGCCGGTGGACTCGTCGCCAGGCTCCAGCACGGCCTGCAGGTTCTGGCGCTCCTTGTCGCGCAGGAAGCGCGCGCCTTTGGCCAGCGCCAACTTCACCGGGCCGCCCTTCTTGCTCACGACCTCGGCCGGTAGGCTGCTCAGCGTCCGGATGATCCCGGGGACTCCGTTGATGTTGAACTCGACCTTCATCTCGACTACTGCCCGTCGTTGACGCCGGCCGAAACCGGGATCGTGATGTACTCCAGCCCAGACACCTTGTCGGGCAGCAAGCCGGCAATGTTGAAGATCTCGCCGCGGTGGATCAGGCGCATCGACGGCAACAGTCCATCGCGGTGACGCATGGTGATGCGTGCCGTGACCGCCGATTGGGTCTGCCCGGACTGGATGAACTCGCGGGCGGACAGCGGCTCGACAGAGGCCCATACGGTGGCCACGTCGACCCACGCCGTCTGCTCGATACCATCGCTGTCCTTGTTCGTCACCTGCTGCTGGATCAGCACGCGGTGGCGGAGCTTTCCTGCCGGCAGGCTCATGTCAGACCCCGAGGCCGATGCGATACGGCCATAGCAGGCTGTGCGCGCCCATCGGGACTTGGATGGTCGCTCCGTCGCTGCCTTGCACGTCTTCACGCGTGCGGTACAGGTGCCCCAGCATCAAGAGGATGGCCGCCCTGATTGAGTCGTTGGCCAGCATAGGATCGACGCCGGCCGTACCATCCAGGACTGCAGCGGCCATGGATTCATTGTCTTTGAACACACGGCGATTGAGAAACTGCTGAGCAGCCCCCTCGGCAGCGCCACCGTACAACTCCAGCATCGCGTCGTCGACGCTATCGGCCCGGCAGTGCTGCCGGGCCTGGTCGATGGTAATCAGCTGCATGGCTCAAGCCTGCGCCGGCGTCGCCGCCTTGATGGCGGCTTCGATTGCTTCGATCACGGTGGCGCGGGACTTTTCGCCCTTGCCGGTCTCTGCCTTCAGCGCAGCGTCCAGCATTTCGAGATCGGTCATCGCCGCAATTGCCGCGATCGCGTCGGCAGCCTTCTGGCGGACGAGCTGAGCGCCCTCATTGGATCCGCCAGCCGGAGCAGCCGGACCACCGCTAGCGGCGCCCGCCTTGCCAGTCAGCTTCACGAGGCCACGCTGGACCAGCAAGTCCGCGTGTTGGTTGGATACATCGAACTCCGCGCCGCGGCTACGGCTTCCGTTGTGTTCAAACGAGGTGAGTGCAATGACCTTGGCCATCATCCGGTTCCTTCGTCATGGGCAGCGCCCGGCATTGCCGGGCGCCACGTGGCATCAGCCGCCGGCGCCAGCGCCGTCGGTGACCGGCAGACCGTCGAAGCCACCCTTCACGAATGCCTCGGGGCGGAAGACGGTCAGGCCCACGTCCTCTTCGCAGAGGATGGTGACCATGTTCTTGACGAAGTTGTCGCGGTCCTGGTTGGAGACAGTTATGTTCGCCTGCTCGCGGTCCCAGCCCTGAGCACCCATCTTGAACGCACCGGTCAGGAAGTCGCCCAGATCCATGGCCTTGGTAGCCACGACCGGGCGCGCCCACAGGCCGGGAACGGCCAGGCCACGCGGCGTGGCGAACAGGTAGGCGTTCTCGGTGGTCTTCGACAGTTCGATGGTCGTCCAATCGATCGGGTTCAGCACGATGCCATCGGCTTCGTACTCGGCCAGGGTCACCTGCAGCATGGCGATACGCAGACGATCAATGGCCGTCTCGTTTTGCACGGTCACGCCCGGGTTCGCATAGGTCGTGGCCTGGGTGTAGAGGCCATTGATGTTCAGGCCCACGCCCGAACCCTTCAGCAGCTGCGCTTCTTCTTTCAGCTTCAGGCCGTACATCAGACGGCCGTTGATGTAGGCCTGCAGCATGCTGGCATCGCGCAGAACCTGCTTGGACGCGCGGATCCAGTGGGCGATGGTGGCGATCTTGGCCGAGTCCAGCTCGAACGCCAGGTCAGACTCCGGCTTCGGATTGGTCGGGTTCTCGGCCACCACATCCGCGCTGTTGGTAAAGCCGGTCTCGCGGACGTACTCGATGCTGTCCGAGGAGGTGGGCCCCCAAGTCAGAAGATCGCGGATGAAAAGGCGCTGGTTCGGCGTTGCAACCACGCCGGGCACGCGCTGCGGCTGGATCAGGGTGCCGGCCGAGGCGTCTTCGCGGGTGATAGCCGCCTTGACCGTGAAGCTGCCCTGCATACCCGGGTTGAAGTTCTTGCAGGCATCGGACGCGGCAACCACTTCGCCGATGGTCAGGGCCTTGGCCGGCGCGCCGCCGCCCTGCTCCAGCTTGGCAATGACCTGCTGGGCAGCCTGCAGGTTGGCCTGCAGCTCGCCCTGGGTGACCAGCAGCTGGTCGACCTTGGCCTTGGTTTCTTCGGACAGCTGTGCATGCGCGCTGATATCGGCCTTCGCCTGCTCCGCGTGCTTCTTCAGCTGCTCGTTCACCTTCTCCAGGCTGGAGTTGATGTTCTTGATGTCGTCGTCGATCTGGGCCATTGAGGCTCTCCTTACAGGATGGTGGTGAGGTTGGCGGCCAGCGCCGCAGTGGTCGTGAAGCCGGCAGCATCACGCTGGCCGTGTTCGGTGGGCTCGCCCTCACCGCTGCCAGCGGGATCACCCGCGCTGGACTTGAATTGACTGATCAGCCGCATGGCCTCGGACTTCGGCATGCCAGAGGCCCGCAGAGCGGCCTCCATACGGCGCACCGCAGAGGCGTTCTTGCTGTCATCGGCCTTGCCGATCTCGTCGGAATCGAGCAGCGAATCTGCGAATCCCTGGGAAACGGCAGCGCTGCCGCCGATGTAGGACTCGCGATCCATGAGCTTCTGCATAGCCTTGAGGTCTTCGCCGGTCCTGGCCGCGTACACGTCGGCCATTGCCTGGTCGAATGGCTCCAGCTGGTCAGCAATCTCGCGCAGCTCGTGGCGGTTGCCTGCGGCCAGGAGCCAGCAGTTGTGGATCATCAGGAAGCCCGCACGTGCAATCTGCACATGGTCGCCGGCCATGGCGATGATGGAGGCGGCAGATGCCGCGATACCCATCACCTTCACCGTGACCTCGCCCGGGTGCTCGCGAAGCATCGAGTACATGGCCAGCCCTTCGAACATGTCGCCGCCCGGAGAGTTGATGGCGACGGTGACCGGCCCCTTGCCCAGCGAACGGAGTGCCGCAGACATGCGTTTGGCAGTGAAGCCGCCCCCGGTCCACCAGTCCTCGCCGATCACGTCGTAGATGCCGATGGTCCGGTCTTCCTGATCCTCAGCTGCAGCGCGGATGCTGGAATCCCAGCGATCAAACGCCGATGGTGCGATGTAGCTGCGCACATCAATCTGCGGCCGTCCGCTCGGAACGTCCGGGGTTGCACGGATGGTCATCGATTACTCCTTACTGGCGGCGTCGGGAACGCCAAGAAATGCGCGCATTGATGCGCGAGCAGCATTGCCGTCTTCGGCCTGGCCAAGTTTGTCCAGCGGTGCAAGAGCGGTCTGCACCGTCAGCACCGCGGCGTTTCCACCCATCGGTTCGCGATCCTCCAGCTCGCGTACTTCGTCGCGGGTCAGGATGCCGTTGTTCACCATGGCCGCGTAGAAGGAAGCTCGCCCAGCGCTGTCGGCGCGAAGAAGCCCTTCGACTGCGAACTTCGGGTAAAACCGGGTGCGCTCGGAGGGTGTTAGAAGGTCCTTGCTAATCGCCTGCTCAATCCGGCGGAGCCAGGGGCCAAGCGTGAATGTCAGAAAGCCGATCATCTGCTGCTCGATGCCCGTGCCCCAACTGGTTGACTTCTCGGCGTGGCCAACCATAAACGGAGGAACACGGAACCAGCGACAGATCTCCTCTACCGAGAAAGCACGTGATTCGAGCAGCTGGGCGTCGGCCGGGTTGATACCAATCGTCTTGATATCGGACCCCGCTTCGAGAATGACTGGTCGCCCAGCATTCACGGCCCCACTAAGCGTTTCCAACGTTTCCCTCGCCTCTTTTCGCTGCTCGGGCTTAAGCGTGCTCGGGTAGGAAATAGCCGTGGTCGGCAGCAGTCCCTTGGAGAACGTTGAACTTGCCGCCATGTCAGCGCCGATGGCGGCGCCAAATACCTCCGCACCGTAGCCAATGACAGATACCCCCTCCTTACCGTCCAGGGAGAACCCAGGGATGCTCCAAACGCGATCGTTCGGGATCTCCCGCTGGAGGCCGTTCTCGTCGGTGTACCTCCACACCTTGATCCCGTCGCGCCGGAACCAAGTCACCCGGTCTGGATGCAGAAACTGCAGGCCCACCAATCGGCCGCCAATCATCAGCTTCTCGCAGCGCGCGTTACCGCGCAGCAACATGGCCGCCACGCTCGCCTCCCAGTGGACAGCAGCGGTCGTGTCTGCGTTGGGCTGATCGTGCAGGATGAACTGCAGCGGATGTTGGCTGGCCACTCGCTTACCGCTACTCGTCTTCTCGTACATCGACAGCGGAAGCGTAGAAATTGTCTCCGAGATCAGCCTAACGCATGACCATACGGCCGAAAGCTTCAGCACGGTCTGATGGTTCACCGCCACACCCGCCGCCGAGCCCGTTCCAAAGAACTCTGCCCAGAAGTCGCCATCAGTGAGGTGGATCGGAACGCCGAGCCACTTGAGCGCAGCAGCGCGCAGGCGCCCTGGCTTCTTCGTCATTATCATCCGATCACCGGGCTATTTAGGAAATCGTCAATCGGCTGCTCAGTGCTGGTGGTCAGACTCACACCGAGGGCCATCAGCAACGCGGTCATGTCATCGATCTTGTCCGCGGAGCGGCGCTTGTCCGGCGCCATGTTCAGATTCACGTCCTTGCGAGCGACCAGGTTGGCCGCGCACCAGGCCAGTACAGGGTCGCCGTCGTGCACCAACCGCTTCCCGATGTAGGCGCGCTCCAGCTCTACCATCGCGGGGTGGTACGACTTCGTGCCCTGGATGAACTCCACCAGTGGGACTTCCGCCGCAACAAGGCGGCTGACCATCTCGGTAGCGTTCCAGCGGTCGAACGCAAGCGACTGCAGGTTGAAGCGCTCGTGCACGTCCAGAACCGCCTGCTCAATCACCGCGTAGTCGGTGACCTCGCCATCGGTCTGCTCCAGCAGCCCGGCCGCGACCCAGCCCGCATACGGGACAGTGCCGCGCTCGGTTCGCTGTGCCACCGCGGACTCGGGCACCCAGCGCCGTCCCCAAGTGAGGATCTTGTCGTCCAAGCGCCAGACCAGCCGCAGCGATGCAAGGTCGCGCGTGCTGGCCAGGTCAAGCCCACCCCAGCAGGGAACGTCCTTCAGTGCGTCCAGATCGACCACGCCATGGCAGGCATTCCACTTTGGCAGCAGGATGAAGCCGTTTGCCGCTGCAGCAGGCCGGTTCAGCCGCTTGATCTGGAACTCAGCGAGCTTCGAAGGCATCGCCTTCGCTTCGATCGATTCCTTCCTGATCGCCGCCAGCAGGTGGGGGTTAACGTCCATCAACGGGTTGGCCTTATGCCAGGCCCTCTCGTCGAAGTCCCCGTCATCCTTGTCCACCGCGAAGAAGATCGCCAAGAAGTGGTCGGCCGCATCGCCGAACACCCCTTCCAGCAGCTGCGTGGCGAACTGCCGAATCTCCGACCAAGGGCCGGGGTTCGCGTACCCCTCGGTAGTCGTGAACAACCAGAGCGGATTCCGCCGAGCACCAGCCGCCGACTGCAACACGTTCAGCAGATCAGGCGTCTTGTGCGCATGGATTTCATCGAGGCCAACGTGGGACGGGTTCAGGCCGTCCTGCGTCGATGCCTTGGCGTTGATCGGCTTGAACGTCGCGCCGGTCTCGACCCGGCTGATCGCATTGGCCCAGCACTCCAGCCCGTAGGCCTCCCGCAGATCGGCCTTCTTCTCGGCCATCCGCTTAGCCACGTTGAAGATGATGCGCGCCTGGCTGCCAGTGGTAGCCGCTGAAATGACCTGCGCACCTTCTTCCTCTTCGCAGCATTCGCAGTAGAGCAGGATGGCCGCCGACAGCGTCGACTTCGCGTTCTTGCGCGCCACCGCGAACAATGCGGACGTGAAGCGGCGTGTTCCATCTGGCTTGCGGAACCCGAACAGCTGTACCACGAACCACACGTGGGACGGGTGAAGCCGGATCTCCGGCGTCTCCCACTTGCCTTCCACGTGCGGGAGAAGCTCGATCCAGCTGCAAGCGTGATTGGCGTGATCGCGTGAGAAGGAGAATGGCGCTCCCTTCTTCTTCGCCCGCTTCAGATCGTCCAGGAACCGTTTCGCCGCCAGCTTGATCAGCCGGCCGAACCTCCCTCTCCTATCAGCCGCTGCCGCCTTCGCATATCCGATCGCAACATCGACGTAGTCATTTTCCGGCGGCGCGGGGCTTTCCGAGCGCGGCGAACGCGTTGCCCGGCTTTTCCGTGTCGCCATTGGGTTTCACCTTTCCCTGCGCCACTGGCGTCAGGCCGAAGTCGTTCATCAGTCCACGCAGCTGGGCAACCATCGATGCAACCGGCGCCTCGCCGGCGGCGTACAGCTGGACGGTCTTTCCATGAAGAGCGCAGAGCTGGCCGAGCGCCGACAGGCCGGCCTCGGTCAGGAGCTTGTTTGCGTGGAGGATCGGAGCTAGGCGCTCCCATTCCTTACGCGCGTGTGCGTTGGGCATCCAGTCCGGTGCCGGTGGCACATCGGACACCAGCGGGAGTTCAGCCGCGGCAGGCGCTTCGCGGTCAGGCCGGTCGGTGCCGGCCACCACCTTCAGCGCTGTCGGCTTGCGGGGGCGGGACATAGACAGGCCTCAAAAACTGAATTTTCTGAATTGACGGTGCGAAAAAACGACTGAGCGGCCGGTGTCCGAGGGGAGCGCTTCGAACTTTTTCCCCTCCCCCGGGGCAGTTGATGGGAATCAATCGCATTCATCGTTTCGAGAGGTACGGATGAGAGCGATTCGCGCCTCGTGCCGCCTCTGCCTTGGTCTTGGTGCCGTGGCACGCGCAGCAGATTGCCTGCAGGTTGTCCAAGGAGTCCGTGCCGCCTTCCGCCTGCGGCACAACGTGGTCAACCTCTTCTGCCTGGCGGATGCGACCGGCTGCACGGCATGGCTGACAGAGGTACAGGTCACGTGCCATCACCGCATCGCGCTTGCGACGCCACGGCCTGCCGCCTCGGCCTTTGCCGTAGTTCTCCTGCGGTGCTTGCGCGACGTGTACCGGAGCCAGCTGCGGCATCGGTCTATGTCGACGAGGGAAGCTGGCCATCAGCCCAGGCTCTGCGACTGGTCGCGCTCGCCTGGCACCAGCTCACCGTCCAGGCTGCGGGCTGCCTCGTCCTGCTCTTCCTCGCCCTCAGCTGCCAGCGCAGCCAACAATGCATCAACCTTCCCTTCAAGCCTGGCGGTGGCCTGGCGCTGCTCTTCCTGCTGCAGCTCGATCCGGCGCAGCCGGTCGTGCAGGCTCATCGCGTCACCTCGGCACGGTCTGCTGCGATGACGGCTTGGCTGGCACTGATGTGGTCGTCTGCGTCTCGGCCGACTTGAACAACAGCTCCCGCAACCTCTGCTCGTAGTTCGGCGTGCGCATCACGTTCGATGGTGCCGGCGACAGCCTGGGACAGGCGAGCGGTGTTACAGGTGGCGAGGTCGTCGCGCAGCTGGATGCTGCCATCGCGCACGCCAGCAACAACAGCAGCAGGGACGGCCGTGGCCGCGGTCCGGTCTTCTTCATGCTTGGCTCCGATGGTGGCCAACGCCTCGGCGTGGCTGTGCTCTACGGCACGGGTCTGGTTGATCTGCTCGACCTGGGCAGCGCTGGCGCCAGCCAGCTGCCGGGCGTCCACGGTCTCAGCCCGGTCACCGCGCCAGGCCCAGCCTGCGCCGAACATGCCAGCAGACCAGGCGACGAACACCAGAAGGTGGATGGCAATTCGGTTCATCTCAGGCTCCCGGGCCCTTGCGGGTCATGCCGAAGAAGTAGCCGATGACCATGCCGGTCGCGTTGTTCAATCCACCGATCAGCATGCCGAACGAGTCCTTGTTCTCCGGCGGAATGGCCACTGCGATCAGGGCGGCCATGGCCATCCCAAGCAGGAACAGCACCAGCACGGCAATGCCGACGCGAGCGGCGCCTATGTTGCGGGTCGCGAAGGTCATGCGGCACCTGCCAGTGAATGAATTTCCTCCAGCGCCCAGTGGTAGAGCTGCTGGTCGATGATGGTCACGCGCGTGAGGCGCTTGCCGCGCACCTCCTTGATGGCCACCTGGGTGGACTGCTGAACTGCCAGCAGCACGAATGCGATTCGCTGCTTGGTCGGATCAGGCTCCTGCAGGACGGCGAGCGCATCGCTGACCATCTCGCGGATTGCCAGCAGGAGCTCCGCCGTGGGGCTTTTGGCTTTCTGACTCTCCAGCACCACCAGCACGCCCTGCAGCTGGTTGACCGGCGACAACTTGGCGCCCTTCTTCTTCGGCGTCATGCGGCCAGCGCCTTCAGCGCGCGGGCGTAGCGTGCCCTTCGGTCAGCCGCGCCGGTCTGCCCACCGTTGATTCGCTCGGTGATCTCATCGAAACGGCTGGCATCCGCCAGCTTGTTCAGGGATCGGGCATCCCAGAATGCTCCGGCGGCCAGGGCACCCCATTTCGGCCGCTCCAGTTCCTCGGGTCTGGCCTCGAAGTCAGGCACGCCCTTGATGCCCTTCGCACGCAGAGCGTCGCGGATGGCCGCGTAGTTGGCCCGGCCCGTGTTCTGGATAGGACCACGGCCGCGATAGCGGTAGCCATCGCCACTCGACTCCGAGCCGTTGCCAAGCCGATTGGCGTAAGCGTTGTTGCCGATCGCAACCGGCTTCCGTTCCAGCGCGCGCGCCAGGTCGTTCGGCTTTCTCGGCTTGGCCTTGGGGTCAACGGCGTAGCGGCTGGGCCAGGTGTCGGCCATGCCCTGCGCACCGTAGTTCAGGTTCTCGACGGTCCGGGTAAGGCTCGCCGACTCGTGCCCGACCTGCGCCAGGAACGCTGCCACCCGCTTCGGGGTGCTGATGCCGAACGCTGTACAGGCGTCGGCAAGGGGCTGAGCCCACTGGGCGGCGACGGCGGCACTGCAGCCGACCGCCTGCTGGATTGTCGAGGCGGTCAGGATCATGGCGGGGTCCGAAAATGGAAACCCCGGCTGGATGGCCGGGGTCAGGTCGTGCGCGATAGTAGTGAATCTACCTGCTGAAGTGCGGGGGCATCAACCCCGCACCGCCAAGCCTGCCGCATCAGCAATCATCGGGTCGACAATTCCATGGAATGCATTGTTGTTCGTCGACTCGACCCGTTCCTTCACGAGAGCGAACTTCTTGCCTTCAACCTTGATGCGTACAAGAGTTGATTGGCCCAACAAGTTTGGGTACTCGAACACAATGAACGCATGACTTACGACTATTTCTCTGTTCATCGGGAAACTGGAGTCCGTTTTCCATATCCCGAGGCAAAGTGGCGGAAGGATCATGGAGCCGGCCACTTCATCATCAGGAATGCTTCCCCTTATGATGACTCTTCTTGGAAACTTCTCTGCGCGAATTTCATTGTCCAGCGGGTTCTGCGACTTTGCCACTGATCCATCCGGGTGGAAACTGATCGGGAAGGAGTCAGTCACGATAACCAGCTTTCTCACTCTGATCATCGCCGATGACTTGTTAGCCAACTGCACAGTCAGGTCAATTGGACGCCCGAACTGATCGTAAGAGATGCCTACGCCGTTTGTCGGCAAGGCATTCATAAGCTTCGATTCGAGTCGATAGTTCCGAATCTTGTTCGCGAGCCAGACAGTCAGTGCCACGAGGACTGCGGCAGCTACGGCCGCAGCTGTGTCAGAAAAAAACTGCTCCATGGATCCCTCCCCTTTAAGGGCGAATTCTATGCGAATTCAGTGGGATCTCGATCAAGGCACCTTGCTAAGTGCCAAGCAGCCTCTTGCTCAGCCTCGGTGAAGCGCTGCAGCATCCACTCATAGACCCCGCGCCAACGCTCCCGATAGCTGGACTCGTCGCGACCCAGCGCAGCAGCGCGCCGCCGGTCGCTGACCTGGCCGAGCCCTGAGCCACCGCAGGCTTTGCAGATGACCCGCAGGTCGCATGACATTCTATGTCCCCTGCCCTCGCAGGCCGCGCAATGCGGCCGCTGGGCGATCTCGCTGATCACTGCCGCTGCCAAGGTCGGCAGCGACTCCAAGGTGCTGATCGGCCAGCACTGAGCCTTGATTCGGCCCAGCCGCTGCTGGGCGGCGTCACGGTTCGCCCGCTGCTCGGCCGTCGCCGCTCCGCCCCAGCCGATGCACACCTCGGCCAGGCCGAGGTCCGTCCGTGCCTCAGCCAACCGGCGCTGCTGCCGCTGCAGCTCCGGCGTCACCAGCGCGATTACCGCGTCCCGTAGCTTGTGCCGTCGCAGCGCGGCACCATCCGGCCACCAACACGCCTCCAGCAGCTCCCGACCCAGCCCCGCCGGCACCATGCCCAGGGCCGCGGCAATATCCTGGTTCGTCAGGTCGGGCTTCCCGCCTCCCCGGCCGATGTCGAACTTCACCGTGCTCGGCCCCAGCCGCGCCATCGTCTCTCGTGGATTCATGCCCGTTCCCCTGTCGTTGAGTGGCCGGCCGCCGCCGGCCCGCCCGTAATCCGCACCACCACCTGGCCGCCCGGCCGGCGCTCGCTGCTCACAACCGGATGGCTGATGAACCGCTTGTCGTCGATGCCCAGCACCTGGGCTATTCCGTCTCGGTACGCCTTGAACCGCCCCAGCATGTTGTCGTCGTCCGGCAGCGCCTTCCCAGGCGCCTGGTGGAAGCTCACCCACAGGTGCAGCTTCCCCGCCGGCAGCTGCAGCGCGCGCCAACCCGCCTCGTGCGCCAGCACCACGGCCGTCTGCCGGGCGTGCTTCGTGGCCTTTGCCTTCCGCTCCAGTGAACCCGGCCGTTCGGCGATAGGTCCTTGCTCGGCCACGGCAGGATCAGCTCCTTCATGCGCGCACCCGCAGGTAGCCCTGCTGCCAAAGCTGCAACATGGTCAGGTCGTGCGCCCGCTGCCAGATCTCGGCCTTCTCCTCGCGGGTGAAGCGCTTCCCCTGGTCCAACTCGCGGTGACAGCTCCGGCACCCGCTGGCGAAGAAGCAGTCGTGCGCCTTGATGCTGCCGCCCTTGCCGTGGCGGGACTGGTTGCTGTGGCACGGCTCGCCCGGGCCTCCCTCGCACACCCCTTCGATCTGCAGGGTGCAGTTGAGCTGGTAGGCGAGGTCCAGCAGGGCTCGATCACGGTAGTTGCCGTGCATCAGGCTCCCCCCCCGCATACAATCTCGGCATTCAACACAGGGGATGTGAGATGCGGCCCATCAATTGGAAGACGGTGAGGTGGCTCGGAGCTTCCATCGTTGCTGGCGTAGGCCTGTCTTATGCAATGGGGTTTGACCCCGTGCGCATCTACGTCGACAAGGATGCTGGGCAAGTATGGCCGGCTTGGGTTCAGGCATTTGGCAGTATCGGAGCGATTCTTGCTGCCGCCTTCATTGCACGATGGCAGCGGCGCGCCGAGATTTTTCAGAAGCAGGAAGACGATCTCGCAAATGCTCGGAGCATGGCCGCGCTCCTCTACAAAGACTTCGTGCGTTGGAAGGAGAAAGCTACGCCCCGAGAAACCTACAACCCGCTGTTCGGGGTTGACTCGCATGCAATCCCTCAGCCTATCTACGAATGCATTCGAGACCTGCATGTTATGGGACCGGCCTCTGGACCAGCCACGAAGGCGATAGGCTTTTCGCTCAAGGCCCGCGAGATAGGCGTAGCCGGCACAGATGGGACTAAACGCTTCCTGCGCAGCAAGGAAGACCACGCGCATTACTCCGAAGCGCTGAGGCAGATACAGGCCAGCTGCTCCGAAGTAATTGGAGAGTTTGACAAGCTCCTCGGCCTGCAGCCTCGACTTTGAGGTGATCACGCAACCCTCCTCTTGGTCGGCGCGAACTGCGCAAGTCGTTCCACAGCGCTGTCCGACCCGCGCACCCGGTCCGAAAACTCGGCGTGGATGAAGGTGAGGAAGTCGCCTATCTTCCGGCGGCTGTACTTGCTGGTTCGGGCGCCGAGCATCACCACGCCACCGCGCAGGCCGGGCGCCCACTCGGTCTCTTCCTCGAACGCTGCGGTCAGCACGTCCTTCCAGTCGTAGGACGTGGCCTGCCTGGTACTGCCGTCGCGGCGGGTGATCACCAGCGGCACCTGCTTGGCAATGTCGCTCGGCGCGGGCCACATCGCCGCGTTCTGGTCCAGCGTCCGCTTCGGCTCGTCCAGGGTGATCTGCACCGGGCCGCCTTTGAGCCATTCGTTGATGGCGCGCACGACGTTGGAGACCGCCTGCGGCCAGTTGCGGTTGTTCGGCGGGTCGATGAGGAAGGTGCGCATCATAGGCTCACCTCCGAGAGATTCGCGGCCTTCAGTGCTGCTCTCCACCGATACGCCGTTGCGCGGCTAACGCCGAAGTCTTGCCGAATCTTCTCGGCACTTGGCACATCGTCCTTGTACATGCGCACCAACTTGATCGCAGTCGTCAGGAGCGTGCTTTGCGCGCCTGGATCGGGCCAGCCCGGGTTGCGCATGGTGTGCTGAGTAGTTCCCATATGGCTCATCCCCGCTTCCTCCTGATCTGCTCGTCTCGTTCGTCCCACCCGGCCTGCCAGCGGCGCCGCCGCGTCACACCGTCCTGCCCCATCTCGTACCGCGGTGCTGATTCCCGGCTGCGGCAGGCATCCCGCGCCCAGCGCCCGGCCTGCTCGGCTTGGGCCAGCTCCGCTTCAGTCACCATCGAAGTTCAGCTCGGCCGCTGCCCGCTCCATCGCAGCACGCGCCGACTCCCGGTCACGCACCGGCCGCACGCCGTGCTTCTCCTGCTCGATCGCCAGGAACGGCTGCGGCAGCGGCTTGCCGTCGACCACGTGTTGGACAGCGCGCGTGTAGGCCTCCTCCAACATCCGCCGTTGCTGAGATCCGTGGTCGGCCGAGGCGTAGACGTGCAGGTCCAGCAGCGAGCGCACCAGCACGGTGAAGCCGCTCTGCGGCCGGCCCGGTGCCATCTCCCGCTCCACCGCCGCCATGACTGGAATGTCCAGGCACATCGTCAGGAACCTCGGCGGGTTCGGCGGCCACTCCCTGCCCTCGGTCAAGCAGCAGGCCATGCCGCGCGCGTGCTGTGCCCGGCTGCGGCCCTTCAGCACCTGGAACCACGTGCCGGCCGCGATGGTCAGGCTCCCGTCCTTCTTGAACGGCGCCGCGCCGTTCTCGCGCTCCCACTTGCCCGGGAACATGGCCGTCATCTGCTTCCAGAACTCCCACAGGTAGGCCGACTGCACCTCGGTCAGCGGCTCAGCCGACGACGGCAAACTCGGCGTCGACGACATCGCTTGGCTCGAACCCAGCGCCGCCATCGTGGCCACCGCCTCGGCGTTGGGCGTAGAACTGCTGTTCGAGCTGCTCGGTGCGGTCGGCAGAACCGTGTTGAGGGCTTGCATGGGTTGCTCCTGCGGATGGCTGGGCGACAGGGATCACGGGCAGCGCCAGGCCGGCGGCCATCGTCTGCTTCAGGGATTCGTTCGGGTCGTGGCCGGCAGCGACCAGGTCCAGCAGCTGCTGGCGGACCTGCAGCCAGCCCTGGACAGAGAGCGGGCGGCGTATCGCGGCGCGGTGGCGGACGAACCTGGCCAGCAACTCGCGGTCGACACCGGTGGGCGTGCTGCCGAAGCCGGCCAGCTCGCGGTCTACCTGCTCGGTGGTCAGCGCCAGCGGATCGGCCTCGCGCTCACACGCGCGGTGTGAGGGTTGCTCTTGGTTGCTTTTGGTTGCTTTTGGTTCGGGTGCAATAGCTGTTGCACCCTTAGATGCGTCGTTTTGCACCCTTAGATGCGCTTTTTTGCACCCTTTGCCGCGCTGTTTTGCACCCTTTGACCCGATGTCTAAGGGTGCAAAATCTGCACCCTTTGCGCCCTCTCCGTTCGTTTCGGGCCGTGTATTCAGGTCTGCGCCAGCATGACCATTCTCAAAGGGTGCAATTTCTGCACCCTTAATCCACGAGGGGTTGATTCGATACTCTCGGGGCAATCCCATCAGCCCGCCAGCCTGCCGCCCACCGGTGCCACGGTTGACCAGTACCAACCATCCGGAGCTTTCCATGGCCCGCAGTTGGTACTGAACGGTACGGGCGGACTGGCGAGTCTTCGCTGCCAGCCTCGCGACGGATGGGAAGATGTGCGTGCCGTCGTCGTGCGCGTGGTCGGCCAGGGCCAACGCCAGCAGCATCTCGCCGCCGCCATTCGGGTAGCGGTCGAAGACCATGCCTGTAACTCGTGCGCTCACGTCAGATCCCCAGGGCCAGGTTCTGACCCGGCGCGACCGGCCACCAGGTGCATGCGGTGCGGCCGCTGACCGGACACGGCTTGTTGGGGCCGCGCCACACGCGGCCTGCCTTGATCAGCTCAGGCAGGCGGCGGGCCAGCATGTAGCGGTCCAGGCCCGTGGCCTGCGCCAGCTCGTTGCTGGTCATGCCCGGATAGTCGGTAACCGCCTTGGCGCTCTGGTCGTGCTGGTGCGCCTGCAGGCCGCTGGCGACCACGTAGTGAGCCGCGTCGTGGCTGGTGCTCAGATCGCTCGCGCGCGCAGGGTGGTTGATCGTGCTCATGCCCCACCCCGCTCTGCTGCCGCCTCGGCGTGCTGGCTGACCTGCACCAGCCTGGCCATCACCGCCGCGCACCCGCGCGCGATCGCGTCAGCCTCGTTCGGCGAGATCCTGCCGTCGTCCAGCGCCGCCGAAACCAACTCGGCCAGATCCCCCTTGGCTGCCGCCGCCTGCAGCAGCGCGCTGATGAGCGAACCCGATTCCGGGGCATCGCTGCGCTGCGCCACGAAACCGTGCTGCGCGCACAGCGCGTGCAAGATGCGGAAGTCGCCAGTGCGCGCCATCAGCGCATCCGCCTCCTGCAGGCTCAGCAGGTTGCGGTCGGTGTTCGGGTTGACCTTGCCGCGAAGGACCGCGGCCGACATGCCCAGCCTGGGCGCCAAAGCCTCACTTCCACCGGGGTACTGGTGGACCGTGTCGTAAGCGGCATCGGTGACATTCATGGGATAGGGACTCGAATGGATACGTGGGCACTACTGCGGCGCAACATGTGCGCCATGGACATCAACAACTCACGGACGACGGGCGTCGCCCTCCCTGCGCTACGCTGGCGTTTCCACACGAACAGCCCGCAAGGAGGGCGACATGGACGACAAGGCTCGGATCGAACGACTCGAAAGGGAGGCAGTTGCGCACCGGCAGGAGCTGGACATCCTCATCGGCCGGTTGAACGCGGTGCACGGGGTGCTGTTCCAGATGCTCGCGGACCGCGAGAACTCGACGGCCGTGCTCACGGCGAACCTGGCTGCAGCCAACGAACGAATCGCCGCAGACCTTCTGCAATCACCGCTTTCAGAGACAACAGTGGCGGAGCATCAGCGCGTGGCAGGAGAGCTTCTGGCTGTGGCGAACAACGTCCGACTGGGGCTTCAGAAGCCGTAACCCCAAGACAGACCATCCTGCCGCTCGGCAGCTGGACGATGTTGAGGCGGGGCACGGCTATGCCCTGCGGATCGCTCAGCTTTCGAGCAAGCCCGCTCCACTGCTGGAAGGCCAGCAGTCGGCGGTGGATCGCAAGTCGTCGCTTCAGCGCGCGCATATCAGGCCACCTCCAGGGGGGCGTAACGGTCTTCGTCCGGGTCATACGGCGCCGGCTGCGCCTGCGGTTGCTCCTGCACGCCCAGCAGGCGCTGGATCTGCGGCAGTCCAGGCAATGCGCCCTCTTCCGCCCAGGACTCGACCTGCTCGGTCGGCAGCTGCAGCACCGTCGCCAGCTGCTTGTCCGTCGACAGGCCAAGCCGGGCGCGCAGCGCGCGCTTGCTCATGCGGCAATCGACCAGCTGGTTGATCACGGCGCGCGGCACATCCTGCATAGGCTTCGGACCGAAAACAGCTGGAAGCAGCTCGAAGCGACTCACCGCGCCACCGGTCGCGAGGTCGATCTGAATAGCCCGCTCGGCCTTAATGGCCGTTGTTCCGTTCTCCCATTGGGAGACAAGGCCCTGAGTGGCAGGCGTACCCGTTTCTGTCAGCAAGGCGGCGAACGCCGACTGCGACAGGCCCTTCTCTTTTCGGTAGGTGGGGATGTCCATGCCCGGAGTATGAGTGGCACTCATACTCAGGTCAATAGTGCCGCTATTGGCAAATCATGAACGTATTAATTAGCGTCCCTGATATGGAAACTTCTCGCAAAGCGAAGCCGACCTCAGCCGACATAGCGGCCGCTGCGCGGCTGAAAGCGGCCTGGGCCGACAGGGCTCGTTCACTCGGAATCACTCAAGAGAAGCTGGCTCACGAACTTGGAATCACACAAGGCGCCGTCAGCCAGTACCTCAATGGCAAGATCCCGATGAACTACCGGACGCTCAAGGTGTTCGCGGCAGCTTTGGGAATTGAGGACACGGACATTCGAAGAGACTTGCCCGAGCAACAGTACACCTCCCCTGCTCCGTCGGACGACGCTTGGGACGATATCGTCGGATACGCCCAGGCAGCCGGCCTCGGAGCCGGTGCAGAGGCGACGGAGTACGCCGAGACCCATAGTCTCAAGTTCAAGAAGACGAGCCTGCGCCGGCGCGGTATCTATGGCCGCGCCCTTGCCGTGTACTACGGCAAGGGCGACAGCATGGAGCCGACCATAAAAGACGGCGATGCAATCCTGTTCGATACATCGGATACGCGTGTGGTCGATGGGGTTCTTTACGTCATCCAGGTCAACGGGATGGCTAACCCAGAGTATTTTGTGAAACGCGCCATGGTTCTAGACACGGGCGTGTACTTCGAGAGCGATAACCCGCATGGCGACCATCAGTGGCGTAAGCCTAAGCCCATGGTTTCCACTCGCCACCCGATCACTGTGATCGGCCGCGTTCACTGGATTGGAGGATGGGCAGACTGATGGGAATGGATACCGCAAGCCTCGGCAAATTGCTGATTGCGTTCACTGCCGGTGTAGTCGTTACTGCTGTGGCAGCTGGCGCTCTCTGGAACCGATCGCCCAGCTCCCCCGAAACTTCGAGTTCTCGGCCAGCCATCGCTGCCCAAGCGTCGGACAAGCGGGAGGAGTCATTCAGTAAGACGGAGCTCTGCAAGGTTGTCTCGGAGTATGCACGCACAGTGATGGATGGACGGCAGGCAGGCGTACCCATGTCTGGAGTGATGGACCTGGCCAAGGATGTTGACCCGGCTATTGCTCCCGTCATGCACCAAATGATCATGGATGCTTATGACCGTCCGCGCATGTCGGTCGAGAAGAATCAGCAGACGGCGACCCGTGATTTCGAGAATGACGCATACTTGGCCTGCATGAAAGGCTCTCGCTGATTTGCCGCAGAAACGTTGGCACTACAGACCCCGCTAAGGCGGGGTTTTTGGTGGAAGCTTCCTCCGACACGTCGCTATCCCTGACCAGGTTCAGAAAAAACACGAATCGCGATATAAGCGCCCCTATTGACAGGATGCATTAGCGCCCCTAATCTTTCCGCGCCACCTCAGAAGCGGCCCCTCCGGGCCCAGGCATGGAGAGAAAGATGGCAGCCATCACCAGCACCAGCCGCGGCGCAGCTCGCGTCGAATCCCGGCCCCACGCCGGCACCGTTGTCGTCCAGGTCGGCGACGCCGCACTACTCAGCCTGACCTCGGCCGAGGCCCGCGAACTGGCCGAGCACCTGGCCGTCTGCGCCGACGCGATCGACGAAGGCGCGACCGAAACCGCCACCATCGCCCGCTCCAAGCCGCTGGCGCTCCAGCAGGCGGTGGCCGCGTGAACGCCGCCCTCGCCCACCACTCCAGCGCACAGCGCGCGGCGGCCGCCGCAGGCATCGTCGCCCGCGCCGGGCGCCGCTGGGGCCTCCTCCCCTACCAGGTCGTCGTCGCCGCGAGCATCGCCGCCAATGCCGTCCTGCGGCATGGCCATAGCGCTGCGGGCGCGGTCGCTGCCGTCCGCAGCGCAGCGCGCGCCCAAGGCGGTGCTGCATGAGCCGCAGCGGTTACAGCGACGACTGCGACACCTGGCCGCTGATCTGCTGGCGCGGCGCGGTTTCTTCCGCATTGCGCGGCAAGCGCGGGCAGGAGTTCCTGATCGAGCTGCGCGACGCCCTCGACGCGATGCCAGAAAAGCGCCTCATCGCCGAAGAGCTGCAGGACAGCACAGGCTGCCACTGCACGCTGGGAGTGATCGGCGCCAAGCGCGGATTGGACATGACCGGCCTCGACCCCAACGACCGCGAGGCCGTGAGCAAGGCGTTTGGCATCGCCGAAGCGATGGCGGCGGAGATCGTTCACGAGAACGACGGCGAGTGGCGCTGGGACAACGAAACGCCGGAGCAGCGATGGACTCGCATGCGGACGTGGGTAGAGCGCCACATCACTGCAGCTGGTGCCCCATGACGGATCCCGACTTCTTCGCCGCCATGGCCGTCGGCATCCCGCCCATCACCCCGCCCGTCGGCCCGGCGCCAGCGCCGGCCGAGCCCACCAACGAACAGGAGACCGAGTAATGCGCCACCTGGCCCTGCCCTTCTTCTGCGCCGCCGTCGTCGGCCTGCTCCTCGCCCTGCTCGCATGGGCGCTGCGCAACCACACCGACCAGGTCGCACTGGCCTGCGCCATCGGTGCCGTGTTCTTCGCATGGCGCTGCTGGGAAGACCTCAACACCACTTGGCCGGCGTTCAAGGCCGAAATGCAGCGCCGCAGCGATGAACGACAGCGCGCGCCGCTGATCGCTGACGACACCCACTGACCCCCTGCCCTGCGCTCTCCCCCTGTAGCGCAGGGAACCCGCGCCGGCCGGGTTCCAACAGCCGGCAACCCATCCCAGGAGTTCATCTCGTGTGTCAGCCAGTAGTCTACAACTCAGCTTTCAGAGGCGAGTGGACGACGGCAAAGAAGTTTGCCGTCAAGAAACCTCTGCGACCGCACCCGATGGCGCGCCTAGATCGCCTCAGCGGAGCTTTTGATTGCAGCTGGGTCAATACCAAGCGCTGCCGCAAGGGCGTCGCTAGTGATTCCAGATTTCGCCACGGCGGACGATGCCACTTTCCTAATCTCGGAAAGATCGTGGGAGAGGATCGTTCGATAGTGACTGAGCGAGTTCCAGAGCATCTTGAGCTGCTTCGGATCATCCGTGCCCTCAACTCCCTGCCAGCTTTGTCTCAGTGTGTCGCATGCTCCGAGCGAGCGCGCCAAATAGAGTGCCTCCTTGCAGCTCAGAGTGTGGAGACGAGGCGTAAGACCCTTCGTCACGGGAAGTCGAAGCTGCTTGACCAGCGCATGAGCGGTGCTTCGCGCCTGGGAGGACTTACAAAACTCCGCGTAGGCTTCATCCGTGAATATCTCCTTGATTGCTTGGCAAACCACGTCAACCGCAGCGACCTCGGCCTGAATTCTCACAAGAATCAAATCCCTCTCAGCAGCAGTCGCCGCCTCCTGTCCGAGGACAGTTCGAAGAGAAATGCTCGCTGCCATGGCACTGTTCGCATTCGCAATAATGCCAAGAACGATCGTGGCCACGCCCAAGAATACGGTGGCAAGTATTCCCACGAAGGACATGGCTACCGCCCATCCGTCCCACCACACGACGCAGTCTCCTACACCCAGCTGCATGCATGGGCTGACGCCGCGCCAACGCATTGCCACAAAGCTCCAATCCAGAAGATAGAGCAAATAAAGATAAATCAAAATCATGTCACCGCCCCCCTGAGGATCGATCGGCATTCTGCCACGCCGATTGGGCCCTCGGAGGAACCCCCTGGCTGACAAGCTGCTCACCGCTGCACAGGCCAAGCACACAGCGCGCGTGCTGCTGACCGAATGCCGGGCGCGCCGACACGGCCTCGGGTTCTGCTTCGCCTTCAACGCTGCACAGCGCGCACGCATGCGCGCCACCGCTCCCGCCCCAGTGCCGGCACCGCCGCGCGCACCGGCACTGCCGGACCAACTGGACCTGTTCGCATGACCGCACCACTACCCATTTCCCCGGCCACGGCTGTCGAGGCCACCAAGGCATCATCGCCTGTCGCCGCGGTTGTTTCTGCCATGCGTCGCGTCGATCCGGCCACCGCTGTTGACGGGCGCGAGGTGCGCGCTTGGGCTGACACCTTGCTGAAAGCGCTCTACACCGCTCAGCCAGTGCGCTGGGAGTACCGCCACAAGGACGATCACGGCCCGGGATGCTGGATGCAGGCCGACGCAGGGCACGTCTACGCCGCGCACCAGCGTGGGCTCGTTGTCCGCGCACTGTTCGAGACACCGCGCGTTATCCAGCCCGAGAAGGTCCACGATTTCCAGCGGCGCATGTGCACGCGTTGCGGGATCAGCGAGGACTGGGCCGGCCCGGACTGTTTCCCGCCCGACACGAAGGTCGACCCGCGCAAGCTGCTGCCCGTCGACCCGAGCTGGTTCCTTGAGCCGCTGAAGTGGATCCGGGATGCCGGCCACATGCCGCTCAGCACGCACGAACGCCGCCGCCGGGCCACCGAAGCCACCTTCCTGATCGAGAAGCTCGAAGCCCACATCGAGGAGTGCAATAAGCCATGACCCAAGAACACATCAGCCACCCGGAAGGGTTGCCGAGCTGCGCCGCCGGCCACCGCGCGCGCCACATCCACGACAAGCGCTGCGCCTCCGCCGGCGGCGGCCATCTGGTCGAGTGCGCCTGCAGGTCGACCAGCAAGCATGCCGATCCCGACAAGGCCATTGCGGCGTGGCGTCGACTTAACCGACCCGAGCGCAGCGCGCGCCCGGCTGCGGTGCCTGCGGCGGCCGACAACGTCTTGCAGTTCCAGCTCGGCCTGGCCGAGCGCAAACCCAAGGCCCAGCGCGCGGCGCTGGCGGCGAACTGAAGGAGAGCCCGATGGGAGCAGCTAAAAAGCTGGACATCGTCGGAAAGGACTGGCTGACCGTAGACGAGGCCGTGCACTACTGCGGCGTGTCACGAAGCCAGTTCGATTCGAACATCGCCGACTACGGCATCGAACCGCGAAATTTCATGGGCAAGAAGCTCTACGAGAAGGCGGCCCTCTACTCTGCAATCTACGGCTCCAAGCAATGGTCAAGGTCACAATCTTCTGGCGCGATGGCGCCGCGTACCTCAACTGGCGGGAAGGCGGCAAGCGAAGCCGTGTCGCCATTGGTCGCGTCAGCCCACGCGAGGCTGAGGGCGTACGAGCAGCGAAAGAAGCGGAACTGACCCATGGGGTACGCATCCTCCCCCGGCTGCCCACTGTCAGGGATTTCCTGGAGGCGTACCTGGACTGGTACAAGGCCGAGCACCCCACCACGCACGGAAAGGCAAAGAGCGAGGTTCGACTGTTCGTTGCCCGCTTCGGGCACCGCCCTATCGACACCCTGCGCCCGATGGAAATGGAGTCCTACAAGACGGATCGCCTGGCCAAGGACAAGGTGGCACCGGAGACCGTAGGGAAGGAAGTGCGCAGGCTGCAGGCTGCTTTCCGGCGTGGCGTGAAGTGGAAAGAACTGGACTTCAACCCGCTGGAAGAGACCCAGGCGCCGCGCGGCGTCCGCAGCGTGGCGGTGCGGTTCTATGACCGGGCCGCGATGCGCAAGCTGTACCGGGCAAATCCTGGCCGTGCACCTCTGTGGCTGTTCATGGCGCACACGGGGCTGCGCCGCGGTGAACTGGTTGGATTGGGGAAGGATTCGGTAGCCGGGCGCAGGCTGAGAGTCGAGAGCGACCCGGACGAAGACGGCCAGGGCCGTACGAAGTCCGGCAAGTGGCGCGAGGTGCCGCTCAACCGGTATGCGCGCTGGGCAATTCGCCACCTACCCGACCCACTGGTGACCGTGCACAAGGACACGGTGTCCGACTGGTTCGCATCGGATGCCAAGCGTGCGGGGATCGGTGGCAGCCTCCACCGCCTACGGCACACCTTCTGCGCCCACATGGTCATGGCCGGGGTGCCGTTGCGGCGGGTGCAGATCCTGGCCGGCCATGCCGATTACGCCACGACCGAGAAGTACTACGCCCATCTGACGCCGGAAGGCGACGATGGTGCTGTGGCGAAGCTCAGGTATTGATCCGCGCGGCTGAGAGCGCTGGGACCACTGGGACCAAATCCTGTGGATATGCAGGAAACAGTGGGAAATTCCGCCCATTGAGCCTGCCTAAGCTATTGATTCTGGTGACCCCGGCCCGATTCGAACGGGCGACCTTCCCCTTAGGAGGGGGACGCTCTATCCAGCTGAGCTACGGGGCCATTGGCAGCGGCAAAGGATACCGCGTCCAGCTGAATGGACCAAGCGCGCATCGTTCTGCTACTCCGTCGGAGTGGCTATGCTGGCCCGCCGAACGCCGTGAGAACTGGATGTCGGACGTCTGGCGAACCCTCTCCACCCTCGGCGACAGCCGTTGGCTGCTGCCGATGGCGCTGGTGCTGCTGCTCTCCCTGCCCCGCACCGACGCGCGCCTGAAGTGGAGATGGATGCTTGCGATCGCGGCCGTTGCCGCCGTGACGCTTTCCTCCAAGCTGGCCTTCATGGGGTGGGGCATCGGCATCAAGAGCCTGCAGTTCACCGGCTTCTCCGGGCATGCAGCCATGTCCAGCGTCGTCTATCCGGTCGTCGGCGCGCTGCTTGCCGGTCCTGGCAGGCGTGCACGGGCCATCGGCGTGCTCGGCGGCGTGCTGCTGGCCGTCGCGATCGCCTGGTCACGAATCCCGTTGCATGCGCACAGCCTGTCGGAAGTCATCGCCGGGCTGGCGCTGGGACTGGGCGGGAGCACAGCGGTGTTGAACGCCGCACCGCCCTCCCGCCACGCCAGCACCTTGGCCGTTGCCGCGGCCCTGATTGCCGGCATGATCCTGCCCGTCGCCCTGCCCGACCTTCGCACCCACGACGCGGTAATCGCGCTGGCCAAATTCATCACGGGAAGAGCAGAGATCCACCCTCACCGCTGAAGAGTGCGAACGCAATTACACATTTCCTTCACTTTCCTTGACAGGGGAAATGAATAGCGGCCAACATAACAACGGAAAATTTACCTCACGGAGTAGGAGACCCCGTAGATGAAGAAGATGATTGCCGCACTGGCCCTGCTGGGCCTGTCCTCGCCGGTGTTTGCCCAGGAAGCTCAGGTTGCCGCTGCGGAAACCAGCGCTGAAGTCGCTGGTGCAGAAGCTGCTGGCGCCGCCGCCACTGGCACCCTGACCACTGTCGCTTCCGTTGGCCTGGGCGTTGCTGCCGCTGGCGTGCTGTACAGCGTTGCTGCGGACAGCAGCAAGGACGATGCGGGCAACAACAATGGTGGCGGCACCACGCCTCCGGGTCCGGGCGGCACCACCGGCACCACCGGCACTACCGGTACCACCGGCACCAACTGATCCGCCGAGCGGATCAGGGTCATCACGCCCCCGCCGGGCGCAGGTCTGGCGGGGGCTTTTGTTTTGCCCAGCAGGGCAAGGAAGAATCATCGATGGACTGCAAGCGTCTTTGCGCCGCTTTGGCGCTGGCCCTTTCCCTGTCCGGGTGCATGTTTGCACCCGGACAGCACATGCGTTCGAGCGCGTTCGCACGCGACGACCAGCCGGTTGGCAATGACCAGATCGAGCTGATTCCGATCACGCCGAAGCTCATCGCCATGGATCGGGCGGCGCGTGATGTGCCCGGCTTGCCGACCGCGCTGACCCGCTACCAACCTGCCCCCTACGAGATCGGCGCCGGCGATGTCTTGTACATAACGGTCTGGGATCACCCAGAGCTGACCGTTCCTGCAGGCCCCCAGCAACAGCTCAATGCGGCGGGCCGTCCCGTCCAGTCCGACGGATCGCTGTTCTATCCCTATGTCGGCAAGATATCGGCCGCAGGCAGGACACCAAGCCAGCTGCGCGAGGAACTCACAAGCAAGCTTGCGCGCTACATTGAGGCGCCCCAAGTTGATGTCTCCATCCTGACCTATGCCAGCCAACGCGTGTGGGTCACTGGCGCGTCGCGCCAAGCAGCCACGGTGCCGCTGACCGTCACGCCGCTGACGCTGGGCGACGCAATCAGCCAGTCCGGATTGGACGCCACCCAGGCCGACTTGTCCGGGGTCCGGCTGACCCGCGACGGCGTCACCTACACGATCGACCTGGATCGCCTTGGTCGTCAGGGAGGGGGTGCCACGAACATTTTCCTGAAGTCCAGCGACCACCTGTACGTGCCTTACCTGGACCGCAAGGAAATTTTCGTGGTGGGCGAAGTCAACCAGCCCGGCGCGATGAGCTTCAAAACCAGCGACATTTCGCTCAGCCAGGCACTTGGCCGGGCACGCGGGCTGCAGCAAAGCACCTCCAACGGGAACGCCGTCTACGTGATCCGCGGTTCGCAGGATCTGCAGAGCACGCCCTCCACGGTGTACCACCTCGAAGCCAAGTCGCCCGCCGCGTTTGCCGTTGCCAGCCAGTTTGAACTGCTTCCCGGTGACGTTGTTTTCGTCGGTGCGGCCGGGGTCACTCGCTGGAGCCGCTTTGTAAACCAGCTGCTTCCCTTCACTTCGATCATCAGTAACGCGGCAAGCGCGCGCAACGATCTCGACAATTGATGGCAGGCACAAGATGAGCAGGATCGCTCTCGCCGCGCCACCGTCGGCGCTACGCGGCGTTGTCGCGTTTTTGTTGATTGCATTCGGACTGTCGGGCTGCGGCGTGGTCGGCCGTACCAGCATCAAGACGGCTCAACTGGCCCTGCAAGGCCGCCCCGACATTGCACCCAGCGCAGGAGAGGTTGCCGAGAAGCGCTATGCGCAGATCAAGGTGCTCGGCCCTGATGGCGGTGCCGTGCTGGTACTGGGCAATATTGATGCCGGCCGCCAAGCTTGGTACAGCAGTGAGCGCAGCATCGTCTTCCTGCAGGATGGCCTGCTCGTCGGCACCTTTGGTGGCAGCCCTCAGCTGCAGAACATGTGGATCGAGGGCGATAACCCATTCAGGGCGCTGCACAGGCTTGATCGCCCAGTAACTGTACATCGCTACTACGACCTGATGCCGGGCTACCGCTACGGCGTGGAAGTGCGCGGCACGCTGGAACCCATGGGCAGTGAATCCATCGAGATTCTCGGCAAGCGCCGCAGTGTGCTGCACGTGCGCGAAACACAGCGCGGCAAGCGGTGGAAGGCCGAGAACCATTTCTGGGTAGACCCGGATACCGGCTTCATCTGGAAGAGTCGTCAGGCCATCGCGCCAGGCACCAGCCTGGAAATCACCCAGCTCAAGCCCTATACCCCGGATCTGCTACACCGATGAGCCCGCGTCTGCTTGCCCTGCTGCTGGGCACGATAACTGCAGCTACCGCCACGGCTGCTCCACAGGTATCGGTCGAGGTGATCGGTCATGTCAGCCGCCCCGGCCAGCAAATTCTGCCGGCAGGCGCACGCCTCAGTGACGCCATTCTGGCCGCCAGTCCGCAGACCTCCGCCTACCCACTGGCAGCCGCATGGCTGCGTGCTTCCGAGCAGATCGCGCAGACCCGCCTGAAGGCCGGTGTTCTGTTCGACCTGGGCCAACTGATAGAAAGCACTTCCGCCGACGCCGATGATGCAAGTGTCGCCAGAACGCTTGCGGACGACATCAAGCGCATGCCGGTGACCGGTCGTGTGCCCGCACTGTTGACCGCACGCGCAGTAGAAGTGGCAGACGAAAGCAACCGCCCGCTAGGCGACGGAGATCGCCTGGTCTATCCCGGACGCCCCACCACGGTAACCGTCATGGGAGTCGTTGCCCAGCCCTGCACGTTGCACCATGTTGCCCAGCAGGCGCCGCTCGACTACCTGCGTCACTGTCCCGCGCTACGCGCCGCGAGCAAGGACGACCTGTACGTGATCGAGCCAGACGGCAGAGTCGAAAAGATCGGCATTGCGTTGTGGAATCGCTCAGCCCCGTCCACGCTTGCCCCCGGAGCAGTGCTGTACGTGCCATTGCGTCCCAGCGCCCTGGCCAGGGTGAATCCTCGCCTCAATGAGGAGATTGCACGCTTCCTTGCAACCCAGGTAATGGATGTACCGGGAGTGTCGCTTTGAACACCTCCACCTACAGGCCGCTGGCGCGCGTCGGCGTAGCCCTGCTCAGCCTGAGCATCAGCACTGTTCTGCACGCACAGACAGCGCCCACGCCAACCGCAAGTGACTGGGGCGGCATCGGCTTGCTGCAGACGCCGACCGCACGCATGGCGGAAGAAGGCGAACTGGCGTTCACCGCAAGCCATACATCGCCCTACAGTCGTTACAACCTCGTGCTGCAACCGCTCCCATGGATGGAGGGCGCGTTCCGCTATGTATCGGTGGCAAATCGACGCTATGGCCCGCAATGGCTCAGCGGCAGCCAGAACTACAAGGACAAGTCGATCGACGTGAAGATCCGCTTGCTGCAGGAAAGCCGCTGGGTCCCGGAAGTCTCCGCAGGCTTCCGTGATCTGGGCGGCACCGGCCTCTTCTCCAGCGAGTACCTGGTGGCAAGCAAGCGGATGGGCGCATTTGACGCGAGCCTGGGCGTAGCGACCGGTTACATCGGCAATCGGGGCGACTTCCAGAATCCGCTTGCTGCGCTGAATGATCGGTTTGAGACCCGCCCACGCTCCACGGGCGCAGGAAAATTCAACAGCAACGGCATGCTGCGTGGTCCGGTTGGCGTGTTCGGCGGTGTCGCCTATCAGACGCCGTGGGAACCCCTTCAGCTGAAGCTCGAGTACGACGGCAACGACTACAAGCACGAGCCGCAGAACAATCACCAGGTTCAACGCAGCCCATTCAATTTCGGGGCATCCTACGCCGTCAATCAGAATGTGCTCCTGCATGCGGGCTGGGAGCGAGGTGACGTGGCCACTTTTGGCATCACCCTGCGAACCAACCTCGCGCAAGCCAGGTCCATGCCCAAGGTTCTGGACCCGGCGCCTTTCCCGCTCAAGCGTCATGGATTGAATGGTGAGGTACGAGCCGATGAGAGCACCAACGCGGATTACCAATCCCTGGATTGGAGCGCCGTGGCCAGCCAGCTTGATCAGAACGCCGGGCTGCGTGTAAACCGCATCAGCCAACGGGGCTCCGAAATCATCGTTTCTGGCGAGCAACGACGCTTCTATTACCCAGCGCAGGGCCTGGGACGAACTGCTCGCATTCTCGATGGTATCGCGCCAGCCAGCGTCGACTGGTTCACAATACAGAACACCCGATTGGGCGTGCCGGTTGTCGAGACCAGCATGGAGCGCAAGGCGTTCGTGGACTATGTGAACAACAAGAGCGAGCTGGGTACGCTTGCCGGGCATGTGGAGATGGCACCGCCGGCCAGCCAGCGCCGGCAGACCCTATACGAGGCGTCACGGCACCGCTTCGATGGGGCATTCAACGTTGGCTATCAGCAATCCCTGGGTGGTCCAGACGGGTTTGTGCTGTTCCAGGTCGCCGGCACTTACGGCGCGAGCTTCTACTTCACCCGTAATCTGTGGCTCAGTGGCAACATCAGCTATAACGCCTACAACAACTACGACAAGTTCCGCTACGACGCCCCGAGCCGCCTGCCGAGGGTTCGCACGAATATTCGTCGTTACATGACGACTGAAGACCTGACGTTGCCCAGCCTGCAGCTGACCAGCACCCACCATCTTGGCCGGGACCTTTACGGCATGGCTTACGCCGGCATGCTGGAATCAATGTATGCAGGCGCTGGCGGCGAAGTTCTTTATCGTCCGCTGGACGAGCGCTGGGCACTGGGGGTCGAAGCAAACTGGGTGAAGCAACGCGATTTCGACCAGCGGTTCAGTTTCCGGGACTACAGCGTTGCTACCGGCCATGCAACCTTCTACTACATGTGGGGTGACCAGCGGCGTGTGGTCAGCGCACTCAGCGCCGGCCGTTACCTCGCCAAGGATTGGGGCGCAACACTTGCCGTCTCGCGCGCCTTTGCCAACGGCGTAACGATGGGCGCATACGCGACGAAGACCGACGTATCGTCTGCCGACTACGGTGAAGGAAGCTTCGACAAGGGAATCTACGTGTCGATCCCGTTCGATTTCCTGCTCCCGCGATCGACCCGCGCACGTGCGAATTTCCTGTGGAACCCGCTCTATCGAGATGGAGGTGCAAGAGTTGGACACAGCTACGGCCTTTATCAGATGACGTCTGAACGAGACCCTGAATTCTTCTTCGACAACATCAATAGAATTGGCGATTAAGGGGACAACTCCCGGCTCGCTCGGATCTTGTCGGACCTTGGCACTACTTTCCTGAAAGCTCTCGGGCAGGTACACCCGCCACCGTACAGCGGGGCGGAACGCTCCGCAGCACAACTGCATTGGCGCCAACGACCGCGTCATCTCCCACCTGCAACGGGCCCAGCACGCAGGCGCCGGCAAAGATGGTCACTCCATTTCCAATGCACGGATACCGCGCGCCTCGCTGGCCGAGCGTGACGGATTGGTACAGCTGAAGATCGCGTCCGGCCACAACACCATCTCCCACGACCACGGCAGCAGCGTGGGGAAGAAGCAATCCGGGCCCGATCCTGGAACGGGGAGAGAGATAGCAAGCGGAAACGCGTACGTTGTACAGCCAGATGAACTTCGACAGCACGCGGCCCACCTTGCCAAAACGCCTCGCGAAGACCGACAACCGGTAGCGCACCACCGTTGCAAACCCAGGATCCAGGAAATAGCGAGCCAGGCCACTCAACAATGATGGTTGTGCCCCTGCCCTGGCAGCGCGGAGATCCGCATTCAACAGGCTCAGGAGCGTTTCCGTAGCAGGAACCTCGGTCATGCAGCCAACTCCTTCTTGAAAACGGCCGGGTTGCCCGCAACAAGCACATTCGCTGGCACGTCGCGTGTAACCACCGCTCCCGCAGCAATGATCGCACCGGCGCCAATCGAAACGCCGGGAAGAATGATCGCGTTCGCCCCAATCCAGACCCCGTCGCCGACATGCACATCCCTGGCGGTAACCCTGCCCGCGCGCGACTCGGTGCTGTCGACAACGTGAGACGCCGTGATCAATGCAACCCCGTGGCCCACGGTTACACGATGGCCAAGGCGGATCGTCCCCGTTGCATCAAAGTAGCAGCCACGGTTGATGAAACAGCCTTGGCCAATGACGATGCGCCCACCTTCAAAGCGCCCGCCACCCCGGATTCGAACACCGCCGGCAGTCGATATCCCGAGAATGCCCAGCAGACGGGGACGAAGGCGACAAGAGATCGGATCGTCCGGAAGCACCGCGCAGGCCATGTTTACCACATGCACCACGCACTTGTGGAGGGAGCGCAAGATCATGGTCCCAGCCTCTCGTAGGCTTTGGAGTACTTGGCGAACACCACCTCACGTGCGTGCTGCTCAGAGACGTAGGCCGATGCGCTGGAGGAAATGTTGTGCAGCATTGTCGGATCCGCCATGACTGCCCTTACGATCTCCAGGAAGCGCTCGGGCGTGTCAAAGACGAGTGCCACATGACGCCCCTCGACGGCCAACCCCTCCAAGCCCAATGAGGTTGTCACGGTTGGGACCCCGATCGCAAAGGCATCAACAATCTTGGTCTTGACTCCGGTTCCGGAAAGAATGGGCGCCAGGTGCAGATCCGTGTCCCGGAGCGCCTCATTCAGATCATCGACGAAACCGTGGAAGGTAATCCCTGGACGCGAAAGTTCCTCGGCTACCCTCGCGTCGATGCTTCCAATCACATCGAGCGAGTACTCAAACCTCGCGTCAACCAGGACAGGGAGAAGCGTGCCAACCACGTATCGCAGGGCTTGCAAGTTCTGGGGTGCCTTCAGGTTTCCCAGGAACGCCAGGCGAAGCGGCATGCCACCATGATGTGAACGCGGCCTCCGGACGCCAACGACATCAGCAGACATCGGCGGCACAGAATACAGGTTCGCCGCGCCCGATCTCAGCCTGTGCCGCTCGGCCTCCAGCTCCGATACAAAGATGACGCTCGCGGCGGACGCGGTCACATCCAGCTCCATCCTTGCCAACCGTCTGGACTCGACAGCCAGAAGACGGGCTGCAAACACATTGGCCAACCATCCCGCTACAGAGGGCAATCGCTCCCTGAAGGTTCCAAGCACGTCCGTCGCACCTGAGGAAAGTTGCCTCTGGTAGCGGACGGAAAGCAGATCATCGATATCAAGCACAAGGGGCGTCGAGTCCCAATGCTGGACGTAGCTCCACAATCGGAGCATATCCACAACCACTACATCGGGACCGAAGTCCGCGATCTGCGATGTAATCCAGCGTGACTTGCGCTTGCCGAAGAAGGCCAGGCATTGAAGCGGCGCAGCAAGGCCCAGCTGAAGGGCGCCACGCAACACATCCACCACCGGCGGGTAAGGGGTGAAATGGAACGCCACCGAGGGAAACTCCCGGCGGTAGCGCTCAACATCAACGGTTTCGCCACGCCCCTTGAAGCAGATGACCATCACTTCATCGAACCGATCAACCAGGTATTCGAGATGCTGGCGCAGCATGCGCTCACGACCGCCGACTACAGGAAGGAACGGCCTGGTCATCAGAAAGACGACCTTAGCCATGACGCCGCCCCCTTATTCCACGTGAAATGGCCAGTACTGCGGCAAGCGGAATCCACAAGAGCACGAAGGCGAATGAGCCAAACTGAAGGCAAGCGGCGCCCATGAGCACCAGCTGGAGAACCACCAGCCTTTCGGCCGGAGAACCGGAGCGCTTGATCTGGCTGACATCACGACGCACGCGGCTGAGCATGAAGAGGAGATACGCCAACCCCACCAACCCGCCCATGACGTAGATGCCAACAAACAGATTACGTGGATCGGCCGAGGTCGATGAGATGTCGCCCATGATCTCGAAATTTCGATACGCAACATGATTCAGCGGCAACCATGACATCGCTTCGTTGAAGCCGTAGGGATACAACGCTGCGCCCATTCCGAACGGATATGAAAGCGAGACAAGGAGCGCGTACACGGGATACATGACGCGCACAAACACCGATCCATCGAGGGACTCGAGCAACGAGGCCTCAACGGTCGAGGCCTCGTCGAGCTTGATGATGCGTGTCAAGTAGTAGGGAAGGTCCCCTGAAGATGCGAGATTGGCCACCATCAGCTTCACTGCATACACGACCAACAGGGTTCCCGCCCCGATGAGGAGTACCTGAAACAGGGTTCTGGTGAAGCTGCGGCCCATCAGAAGGCGGTACCCGATCAATCCGATGACCAATGTCGCAAAGCCGTAGAGCGAGAACGTGGCGGCGAAGAGCAGCAACCACATCCCGCGATAGATCCACGACAGGCGACCAAGCAGCGGGAAAGCGAACACCAGATAGAGGCTGGCCCAGGATGCCTCGGAGGTAAACAGCTGCACCCGTGATCCTGCATTCCCGCTCAGTGCGAGTGCCAGTGCGTCGCGAAACACGCCACCAACGCCAAGGTAAAGGGCGACAATCTCGAAGATTCCATAGAGCAGCACGATCTTCAGCACAGAACGCAGAATGTTCAGGTACTGATCGATAGAGACGAACCGGAAGTAGTAGCGGAAACCAAGAAACGCGGCCAGCCCCGCAAGAACCGGCAGAATTCCCCTGAGAACGCGCTCCACGCCGATGTCCTTCACCCCCAGGAATATGAAACTGACCAGGACCACATAGAGCACAAAACAGATCGTCGCGACGTCGGCGCGCTCAATCCTCCCATGTGAACCGAAGAAGAAGACGATGCCCAGCAGTGCTGCCGGGATGAGCGACGGCGGACTGTAACTGACAGGGACGAACGACATCTTGAAAACGGGCAACAGCGCTATCGCCAGGAAACCGAGCCAGCTGACAAACCTGATCCTGATCATTGAAGGCCCTCGATGGCCGCGACGAACCTGCGCGAAGTCCCCGCGTACCCGTACTGCTCCCGCAGAGACTCGACGGCAGCAAGTCGAGGCAATTCGGTGACCGCTGCCATGGCCTCGGTTGACGCCAACGCCACGGCAGCCTCATCGCATTGATCAAGTGCATCAAGATCAGCCGAGAAGAAGTTGGCCGCGTTCTGGAGCACTTCCTTCGCCCCACTCCAACGCGTGCTGATCACTCTCCCGCCGACAGCCATCGCCTCAACGGGCACATTGGCGAACCCTTCCCACAAGGAAGTTACGAGCACGAGATCGGCCTGGCGGAAGTACGGAAGGGGGTTATCCACCGCTCCAAGAAACATCACCCGATCCGATACGCCCTTCATCTCAGCGCACGCTTGCAGAGACTCCCTCAGGCTACCGTCACCAATGAACACCAGTGCGCCCTTGTAACCCAGCTTCACCATCCGGGCGAAGACAGCAATGGCGATGTGCTGCCCCTTCTGTTCATTCAATCGACCGCATGACACGACATAGGGGCGGGATATCGCTGTCACTGGCGAAGCAGCGGCCTGCAGATCAAGCCGCGAAAAATCATATCCATTAGGAATGAAAAGCGTCTTCTCCGGCGACACCTTGAATAGAACCGGCGCGCGTTCGGCAGCAACTGGAGAATTGCAGTGATAGAGATCACTTCCGCGGTACATCCAGCCACACAATCTCCGCACCAGGCGCTTTCGCCAACCGGCAGCAAGATCCCGTGAAGGATCCTGTCGCTCGGAGACGATGAGCTTGAAATCAAGCCCGAGCTTCTTCGCCATCAACGCAACGATACTCGGACCGTACGACATCGAAATAACTGCATCGAAGCGCTCACTCCGCATCAGCTTGCGGAATCGAAGCACCGCCAACAGGATGCCCATGGCGCGGCGAAGGTCATAGTCCCATCGAGCATTGGCCTGGAACTCCCGCACCAGCGGAAGACCGAGGGAGTAGTCTGCCTCTCCGCCCTCTCCCGCAGGCTCATAGGACAGGATGCTCACATTGGAGACACCGTCAGCCAGCATTTCCTTGAGGCGAAGCGTGGATGCCCGGATCCCCCCGGCATGGACATCCGTAGTGAAGATCAGGACGTTGAGGGACGAAACCCGGTTCTCCACGCAATCCTTCTGTTCGGCTACACGACCAGGATCGCTGCGCATCTCATCTCCACCTCTTTCCTGCGGGCTCACGACTGGACCAACCATTGCCTGGGCCCACCTACACCAAGTGCGCGATAGCCGCAAAGAATGACGAGCACGATCATGACCATTCCCAGCATCTGGACAACACGCCCGCCAAACAGAGCAAGGCAGTAGGAGGCCGTAAGGGCAATGACGGTGACCAGGAGAATCCTTGACAACTTGGCCCACGGAAGTTGCATTGACAGAGTGGACGCCACGAGCCAGGCAGCCAGAACGACACCCGCGGCCAACGCGAGTACCAAAGCGATCAGGATGCTGACCAGGCTGAGGCATTGGGTTGCATACAGACCAACGCATCCGAGAGCGAAGAGGATCAAGGCCAATGCACTGGTGACTACCGAGTAGACCGTCTTCGCCCCGATGGCGAACAATGCATCGAGTCCATAGCTCTTCAAGCAAACAAGCACGACTGAGATGACCGCAAGAAGCGACACCTTCGAGTAGGAATCAAGGAATGCGGTTGGCACGAAGTACGTCACCATGACGCGATTCGCATAGAGCAGCACGACCATGGCGGCAGAGAATAGTGCCACCACATTGACCAAGTGGCCGGCCATGTGACCCCGGCCTTCCACCGGGTCAAGATTGACGCGGCCGATTACCGGTTGGAGCAACACCAGGTTGATCGCCGTTCCGAGTGCCATCAGGATCTTCTGTGCTATATCCACTGCCAGCAAGGCGCCTGCCGACTCAGCTCCACCTGCGTAATGCACCATCGCATATCTCGCGGCCAGTGGCAGCGCAAACGAGATCATGCCTGCGGCGGCAGCGAACAATCCAAACTTCACCAGGAAGATGACGCTCGCTCGCGCAGGCCAACGAAGTGACCGCGGGCGTGATCCGGCAAACACCGAGGCAACCAGGAAGGAAACAATCAGGCCCGCAAGTGCGAACCTGCCATCAGAGAAGCACGACGCTGCGGCAAGCGTGAGGATGAATGACAGAATGCTTCGCGCCATCCAGGTAATGGAGAAGCGAACATTGCGAAAGTCGGCCCTCAGGCTGGCCTGCTGACCGTCGAATGCCCCTTGAGCACATGCGTAGAAGAGGATGAAGCCCGCAGTGAAGACTGCCCCTCCGGCATCGCCAGTTGCCAGGAGCAGCACCGCCAGCACTACCGCCACTCCCAGAATGCCCACGTAAAGTGCACCAAGGGTTTCAGGCAATTTCCGTGGATCGCGAGAGTCACTTGCGGAATAGCGGACCACGCCAATCCGTAGCCATTCAAAAAGAACGGCAGCCGCCAGCTGGCCGGACGCCCACATCATCGCGAATCGCGTGTACTCCTCCGGCACCAGCAGCCTCGGTATCACGAACTGGATACCAAGACTCGCCAGGTTGGCGAGGACCAGCGAGACCAGCATCAACATCGATGTTCCGGCTCGCGCCCTTCCGGCAATTGCCTGCATCAGTCAACCCCGAACTGATCGCGACTATATGTCTTGCCTGCCACATCGTCCAGATCGGGGTGACGTCGATTGGCAATGATCACGTCAGCAATGCGCTTGAACTCATTCACATCCCGGCACACTCTCGACCGGAAGAACTCATCGGCGACCAGGGTGGGCTCATAGACAATCACCTCCACGCCTTGCGCCTTGATTCGCTTCATGACGCCCTGGATGCTGGACGAACGGAAGTTGTCCGACCCGGCCTTCATCGCCAAACGGTAGATGCCCACCACCCTGGGGTTGGAGCGAAGTACTTCGGCAGCAATGAAGTCCTTGCGGGTCGAGTTTGATGCCACGATGGCCTGGATGAGGTTCTGTGGAACGTCGCGATAGTTCGCCAGCAACTGCCGCGTGTCCTTTGGCAGGCAGTAGCCTCCATAGCCGCAGGAAGGATTGTTGTAGTGCTCTCCAATCCGGGGATCCAGACACACGCCATCAATGATCTGACGCGCATTCAATCCATGGCAGGCCGCATAGGTATCCAGCTCATTGAAGTAGGACACACGCATCGCCAGATATGTGTTCGCAAACAGCTTGATGGCCTCTGCCTCGGCTGCTCCGCAGAAGACAACGGGAACGTTGTCGGTCGCAGCCCCCTGCCGGAGAAGTGATGCGAACTCCGTCGCCTGCGCCGAACACTCACCCACGATGATGCGGCTGGGGTAGAGATTGTCGTGCAGGGCACGGCCCTCGCGCAGAAACTCCGGCGAGAAGATGATCCTTGCATCCGCATGCTTGGCACGGACACGATCGGTAAACCCAACCGGCACAGTGGATTTTATGATTAGTGTCGCAGACGGATTGATCTCCAACACATCACGGATGACTTGCTCGACCGAGCTCGTATCGAAGAAGTCCGTATCTGGATCGTAGTCCGTAGGCGTTGCGATAATGACGAAGCTGGCGCCGACGTAAGCCGATTCTTTGTCAACGGTCGCCCGCAGATCCAGGGTGCCACGATCCAGGAAGTCCTGGATATCAACGTCTTCAACGGGCGAACGGCACTTGTTGATCGCCTCAACCTTTGCCACGTCCACATCCAGTGCGACAACAGAATTGTGCTGGGCAAGAAGCACAGCATTGGCCAGGCCGACGTAGCCAACCCCTGCAACAGCGATCTTCATATGCAACGTTCCCTACTGCACCCCGGCACCGCTCAAGCTCGGCGCGCAGGCAGCATTCATTACCTTGTATGAACAACAACACCGCGTCAGGGACGAGTGCGGAGTCGAACATCACGGCTCCGCGCCCATCCTCAGCCGAGGTCAGTTTGAAGACTTGTACTCGTAGTAGCCGTAGCTGTAATAGCCCGTCGCCCTGCGTTCGACCGCATTGAAGATTGCACCCTTGATGCGCACGTTGTTCTGTTCGAACCGATGCTTGGCCAATGCCAGCTCCTTGGCTTGATTCAGGCCGAAACGCGCTACCATCAGGCAGGTGCCGGCATGATGGGCAATGACAGCAGCGTCAGTCACGGCGAGGATTGGAGGCGTGTCCACAATGACCAGGTCATATTCGCCCGCAACGTGTTCCAACATCGAGGTGAAGTTCGAGTGCATCAGCAGCTCGGATGGATTCGGCGGCACATCACCACGCGGAATGAAACTCAGATTGTCCACGCCCGGCAGAGTCCGAACCACGTCGGCCAGCCCGACCTTGCCTACCAGCAGATCTGATAGACCCGGCGTCTGCGCGGCACCCAGCGCCTTGTGCAAAGTGCCCTTACGCATGTCCGCGTCGATGATCAGCACCCGCTGACCGGCCTGCGCAATTACTGCGGCCAGATTGGAGGAGACGAACGTCTTGCCTGCGTTCGGGCTGGCGCCCGAGATCAGAACAATGTTGTTTTTTGCTTCCAGCCGGGCGAAGTGCAGGCTGGTTCGCAGGCTACGCACGGATTCGATCGCAAGATCCGCAGGATCCTTGATGGCCAGCAGGTGCAGCTTGCCATCTGCGCGGAACTTGCCGCGCACCGAGTCGCTCTGCTGCTGCGCACTGACCGGGATCGATGCGTAGACGGGCAACCCCAGTTCCTCGATCTGCGCCGGATCCTCGACGCCACGGTTGAGCATCTGCCTTATGAGTACGAAGGCAATCGAGAGGAAGCCACCGAGCAGCGTGCCGATAAGAACAACCAACGCCTTTCTGGGCTTCACCGGAGTTGATGCATCCACCTCGGCCGCATCGACGATGCGCACATTGCCCACCGTGCCAGCGCGCGCGACATCCAGCTGCTGTGCTTGATTCAGCATGCCGGTATACATTTCATTGCTGACCTGAAGGTCGCGCGTCAGCCGCAGCAGCTCCTGCTGCGCTTCAGGCAACTGCTTCACCTGCCCTTGGAATCCACTCTTCCGTCCCTCCAGCTCTCCGATCTGTCGCATCAGCGCCTGGTACGCCGGATGATCACGCGTGAACTTGCGATCCATCTCTGCCTGCTGCAGGCGCAGCTGCTGGATGCTGGTCTCCACAGCAACCTCCTGATCCAGCAGGCCCTTGGTCTGCAGGCTCAGATCCACGGAGTTGGCACGTGTCTGATAAGTACTCAGCGCCTTCTGCGCGGCATCAACCTGATTGCGCACACTGGGCAGCTGCTCCTTCACAAACGTCAGCTGCGCAGACGCCTCGGCCGAGTTACGCTCCACGTTCTGCCGCACATAGGCCTGGGCAACCTGCTGCAGGAAACGCTGCGCAAGATCAGGGTCCGCATTCTCATAGGCCAGCGTCAGGATGCCAGACTCCTTGCCAGATTCGCTTACAGCGACCTTCTTCTGCAGCTCTCCTACCACTGTCAGGTGCCGCTGGCGGGTCACCTCAAAGCGCATGCCGGGATGCGCCCGCATCATCGCCACCTGCATCACAATGCCATTTCCGGCCGCGGGCTTGCCGACCTGGCCTTTCAGCAGGAGGTTCCCGGACTCATCCAGAAGCTCGTAGGTCCCGCGCTCCCCTGCTACCACGGTCAAGGGCTCTGCAACCAGGTTGCGCGGCACATCCAGCTGGAACACGTCCAGCTTGTCGCCACCCCAACCGAACCGCGCCATGCCAAATCGCACATCCGCCAATGCATCAAGGTCCGAACGCTCTGCTTTTCGCGCGAAGTAGCCACCGAGAAGCGGGAACCGATTCGGCTTAACCTCGACGTCAAGCTTCAGCGCATCGACGGCGCTGCCCACTACCGAACGGGAAGTGATGAGCGCGATTTCGGTTGTCGCCTCTGCCGTGCCCCCTCCGATGCCAAGGGACTGACTGATATCAGAAAGCCCCGGCAGGCTCGGCACCTTGGACTCAACCTGCACGATCGCATCGGCACGATAGATGGGGGTCGCCAATGAGGCGTAGGCAACCGCAATGACGAAGAACGTCCCCGTGATTCCGGCAATCCACCATCTGTGGTCAATCAAGGTGCCGAGCAACTGCCGCAGGTCGATTTCATCGGCATCGTCCTGCGCCGGACTACGAGTATCGGTGGTCATCACTTAGAACTCTTCAATTGGACGTGGGGGCGGTCAGGAATGAGAGATCGGCACTACAGGTGCCGCGCCCAGCTGGCCACACCCTCAGCCATCAGCTTGTAGACATGCTCGAACGCCGGACGCTGTTGGCGATAGGGATCAGGAATCTCCCGATCCTGCTGCCACTTGCCCAGCAGGAAGGTCTTGCCGGACGCCTGCGGCGCGATCTCGGCGATGCGGCGCACGTGCTTGCGCTCCATGGTCAACACCAGATCGGCGGCACCGAGGATGGCGTCATCGATCTGGCGGGCGCGATGTCCCCGCCCATCCATGCCCTGCTCCACCAGCAGCTCCTGCGCGGTGGCATCGATGCCATGCCCCGCCAGTGCACCCAGGCCGGCCGAAGACACGTGGATGCCCTTGCCGGCAACAGCCTGCCTCAGCATTACTTCAGCGGAGGGGCTGCGACAGATGTTGCCTACACATACAAAAAGAACGTTCTTGAACACTGACCTGGATCCTGTGGCATTCCTTGCGGCACGCACGGCTGCAGTAACAAGCGCCGGCGGCAGCCGCACAGAATACATTACAACCGCATTACAGGCGATGAAATCGCCAGCAGATTCATGGGATTACGTCGCAGTTCCGGACATCGGCCACGTCAGTAGGCCGACTTCTGGCCCAGCACCTTGAGCAAGGTCAACACGATGATGCGCACGTCCAACGTAGGACTCCACCGCCGGATGTAGTCGATGTCGTACTGCACGCGCTTCTTCATCGAGCGCAGCTGCGGCGTCTCGCCGCGCAATCCGTGCACCTGCGCCCAGCCGGTGATGCCCGGCTTGACGTAGTGGCGATGCATGTAGCGCTCGATGACGCGCTCATAGTGATTATTGTGCTGGATCGCGTGCGGTCGCGGCCCCACCACCGACATGTTGCCACCCAGCACGTTGAAGAACTGCGGCAGCTCATCCAGGCTGCTGCGGCGCAGGAAGGCGCCAAATCGCGTCACGCGCGGATCGCCACGCGTCGCCTGGGTGACCTGCCCCGCACCTTCGGCATGCACGCGCATGGAGCGGAACTTGAGCATCCAGAACTCCTTGCCTCCCAGCCCGTGGCGCTTCTGGCGGAACAGCACAGGGCCAGGCGAACTCAGCTTCACGCCGATGGCAAGCACGACAAACAACGGAGCCAACACGATCACGGCCACGCCAGCCACGACAATGTCCTCGGCGCGCTTGAACAGTCGGAATCTGTGATCGGCAAGACCTTGGCGGACGCCAATCATCGGCACGTCGCCCACCTGATGCACGCCGGGATTCAGTGCACCCAGGCCGGTGGTATCGGGAATCAAGCGCACAGGGACCGGGAAACGTTCGATCTGCTTGAGCACATCCTTGATCGGCGCGGCATCTCCCATCGGCATTGAGAACCAGACCTGGTCGAATTCTCCGCGATGCAGATCCAGATAATGCGGCACGTCGACCAAGGCCCCCAGCCGACGAGGGGCATCACCACCACGGCGAGTGGCAATGTCACCGGCACAGGTGAAATAGCCCACCACTTCCTTGCCCAGCTCCGGCTTCCCGCGCAGCAGACGATGCAGCCTCAGTGCGGGCGCGCGCAGGCCGACCAGCAGGATGCGTTCGCGGTCCATCCCACGCGAGCGCAGGCGATGCAGCTGCACCCTCAGCATTACGCGCAGCGTCGCCATCGCACCCAGCCCCGTCGCGTACCAGCCCACCAGCCAACTGGAAGGAACTGCATCGGTGACGCCGACAAGCACGACGTAGATCGAGAACAAAGCAAACGTGGACGACCAGGCCAGCAGCAACAGCCACAGATCCGCCAGAAGGCCCCGGACCCGCCAGTTGCGATAGACCGGCGCTACAGAGAAGCAGACGATGGCACTGAGGACCACCGCACCGAACACGATCCGCTGGGACGAATCGGGGGCGCCTGTGCCGAACAGCAGGATGTGGGAAAGCACCGCCATGCCCGGCAGCAACAACAGATCGCCCAGGCGCAGCCCCAGTTCAAGGGCAGCCCGGGCCTCGACGCGGCGACGGCCGGCCCGGGCCCGCTCTGCGGGAAGGTCTTCTACTGATCCATGTAGCAAAGCGCTTCTCCATGTTCTCCCAACCCGACAACAGCAAGTGCGCCGTCGCGTGCAGAGCTCGACAGCCCGCGCCAAAATGTCGAGATGCTGTCAACGAATTGTGCAGATATTGTGAACGATGTTCCCTGTAAAAGAAAGGAAAGGGGGTGGCGATGACCGCCAATTTCTCGCCACCGTCTTCGCAAGTCTTTACAACCATTACGATTTTTCGACGGCATCCTGTCTCGATGTTCGGCGCTTCACGTCACCTTTCGTCACACGTCGTCACAGACTCTCCATGAAGCGCCAATCGCCTTGAAGCTCGGCCCTCCCCCTCCCCCTCCCCCTCACCTCGCACCGCATCAAAGTCCGGCAACCACGCTCTGCTACCATCGACGGTTCAGTTCATCGCGCCCCCACCTGCCCGCGATGGCGCCAAACAACGTAACGAAACACAGGAGTCTGCATGTCTTCCGAGCTGCTCAAGTCCCTTGGCCTGGACGCGATCAACGCTGGCACGTACCTGGGCAACGGGGAGTGGTCGAGCGCGACCAGCGGTGAGCTGATCACCCCGGTCAACCCGACTACTGGCGAGCCGATCGCGCAGGTCCGCGCCACCACCGAGGCCGAATACGAGACCGTCGTCGCTCGCGCCCAGGAAGCCTTCAAGATCTGGCGCACCACGCCGGCCCCGCGCCGTGGCGAAGCCGTGCGCCTTTGCGGCGAAGCACTGCGCAAACACAAGGACGCCCTCGGTTCGCTGGTCGCGCTGGAAATGGGCAAGAGCAAGCCGGAAGGCGACGGCGAAGTGCAGGAGATGATCGACATCGCCGATTTCGCGGTCGGCCAGAGCCGCATGCTGTACGGCTACACCATGCACTCCGAGCGCCCCGGCCACCGCATGTACGAGCAGTACCACCCGCTGGGCCTGGTCGGCATCATCTCCGCCTTCAACTTCCCGGTGGCGGTGTGGAGCTGGAATTCGTTCCTGGCCGCCATCTGTGGCGACGTCTGCATCTGGAAGCCGTCCAACAAGACTCCGCTGACCGCCATCGCCTCGCTGAAGATCTGCAACGATGCCCTGCGCGAAGCCGGCTTCCCGGACATCTTCTTCCTGATCAACGACGCCGGCACCGCGCTGTCGGAAAAGATGGTCGACGACCGTCGCGTACCGCTCATCAGCTTCACCGGATCGACCCAGGTCGGCCGCACCGTCAACGAGAAGGTCGCGCGCCGCCTCGGCCGCTGCCTGCTGGAACTGGGCGGCAACAACGCCATCATCCTGGACGAAACCGCCGACCTGAAGCTGGCCGTGCCGGGCATCGTGTTCGGCGCTGTCGGCACCGCTGGCCAGCGCTGCACCACCACCCGCCGCCTGATCGTGCACCGCTCGATCTACGCCGACGTGCTGGCCACGCTGGTCAAGGCGTACAAGCAGGTTGAAGGCAAGATCGGCGACCCGACCGATGCCGCCAACCTGATGGGCCCGCTGAACAGCGAAGGCGCCGTGCAGCAGTTCCTGGATGCCATTGCCCAGGCCAAGGCCGCCGGCGGCACCATCGAAACCGGCGGCACCCGCATCGACCGCGCCGGCAACTTCGTGCTGCCCGCGATCGTCTCCGGCCTGAAGAACAGCGATGCGGTGGTCCAGCACGAGACCTTCGCACCGATCCTGTACGTGATGCCGTACGACAGCCTCGACGAAGCCATCGACATGCAGAACGGCGTGCCGCAGGGCCTGTCGTCGTCGATCTTCACCCAGAACCTGAAGACTGCCGAGAAGTTCCTGTCGGCGGCCGGCAGCGACTGCGGCATCGCCAACATCAACATCGGCACGTCCGGTGCCGAGATCGGCGGCGCCTTCGGTGGCGAGAAGGACACCGGCGGTGGCCGCGAGTCCGGTTCGGATGCGTGGAAGGTCTACATGCGCCGCCAGACCAACACCATCAACTATTCCGATTCGCTGCCGCTGGCCCAGGGCATCAAGTTCGACCTGTAATGGCGAACGTTTCGGCCATGGCGGTGGGCCGGATCCCCAACGGGGCTCCGACCCTCGACTTCAGCGGCCGCCGCGTGCTGGTTGCCGGCGGCAGCAAGGGCATCGGCCGTGAAATGGCGCTGGCGTTTGCCGGTGCCGGTGCGCAGGTTTCGGCCTGCGCCCGCGGCCAAGCCGGACTGGATGCGCTGCGTGCCGACGCACAGGCGCTGGGCACCCCACTGCATGCGTTTGCCACCGATCTGGCCGACACCGGCCAGATCCAGGCCTGGCTGCACGCCGCAGCCGGCACGCTCGGCGGCATCGACGTGCTGATCAACAACGCCACCGGCTACGGCATGGCGGATGACGAAGACGGCTGGGCTGCCAGCCTGCAGATTGACCTGATGGCGGCCGTGCGGGCCTCGCGACTGGCCTTGCCGTGGCTGCGCGCCTCCAGCGATGCCTGCATCCTCAACCTGTCTTCGATCGCTGCGCAGCAGCCGCGTCCAGGCGGCGCACCCTACGCCGCCGCCAAGGCCGCGCTCTCGCACTACACCACCTCGCAGGCCTTGGCCCTGGCCAAGGACCGGATCCGGGTCAACGCCATCGCACCGGGCTCGATCGAGTTCGATGACGGCCTGTGGGACCGCCGCCGCATCGAGGATCCTGCGCTGTACCACGGCACCCTGGCGAAAATCCCGTTCGGCCGCTTCGGCCACCCGCGAGAGATCGCTGACGCCGCCCTGTTCCTGTGCTCGCCGCTGGCACGCTGGATCACCGGCCACGTGCTCAATGTGGATGGCGGCCAGGTGTTGATGGGCTGACGACGGCGCTCCGGCAGCTGCCAACCTGGGTTGGCGCCCCGTTCGCCGGACAAGGTCGACGCCTGCCATCGTACCCTCCGGGCATGGGATTGCCCGGGCAGAGGCACTATCATGTGCACACTGCCAAGGAGGACCCCGATGAGCGTGGCACCCCGACAGACAAGCACCCTGGCCGTCGTCAGCCTGGTCATGGGTATCGCCAGCTGGACCGTCCTGCCCTTCGTGGCCAGCATCGTCGCCATCGTGACCGGTCACATGGCCCGCGCCGAGATCCGCCGCCGCCCGCTTGAACTTGAAGGTGACGGCCTCGCTATTACCGGGCTGGTGCTGGGGTGGGTGATGGTCGGCGCCGTGATCGCCGCCATCCTGGCCTTCATCCTGTTCTTCGGCGGCCTGGCCTGGTTCGCCGCGATGTCGAGCTGAGCCCACCATGACCACCGCCGACAGCACTGAACGCTTCAGCAGCCGCGTCGCCGACTACGTCCGCTACCGGCCCGATTACCCGCCGGCCCTGCTCGAGTGGCTGCACGGTCCGATGGGTGTCAGCCATCAGGCGCAGGTGGCCGACATCGGCGCCGGCACCGGCATTTCCAGTCGCCTGTTCCTGGCCAGCGGCCACCCGGTGATCGCGGTGGAACCGAACACCGCCATGCGCTCTGCGTCCGAGCAGTGGCTGGCGCCGCTGTACCCGCAGTTCAGTGCGGTCGATGGACGCGCCGAGGCCACCGGGCTGGACGCTGCCAGCATCGATCTGGTCAGCGTCGCACAGGCCTTCCACTGGTTCGAAACCGTGGCGGTGCGCGCCGAGTGGCAGCGCATCCTGCGCCCGGGTGGCCAGGCACTGATCTATTGGAACTCGCGCCTGCTCGATGCCAGCCCGTTCCTGGTCGGCTACGAGCAGCTGCTGCTGGACTACGGCACCGACTACACCGCTGTGGCCGAACGCTACCAGGACGACGCCACCATGCAGGCCTGGTTCGGCGCAGGGCTGCGCGGCATGGTCGAGCTGCCGAACGTGCAGCACCTGGATTTCGATGCCCTGCGCGGGCGCCTGCTGTCCTCCTCCTATGCCCCGCAACCCGGTCACCCGCGCCATGTGCCGATGATCGACGCGCTGCAGGACCTGTTCGCCACCCACGCGGTCGACGGCCAGGTTGCTTTTGAATATCGAACCCGAGCCTTCCTCGGCACGCTGGACTGAACCGACGCATGTATTCGCTTGCCCGCCCCTTCCTGTTCTCGCTCGACGCCGAGCGCGCCCACGGCCTCGGCCTGTCCGCACTGGACCTGGCCTGGCGCACCGGCACCACGCCGCTGCTGGCCGCCCGCATCGCGCCGATGCCGAGCACCGTGTTCGGGCTGACCTTCCCCAACCCGGTCGGCCTGGCCGCCGGCTTGGACAAGAACGGCGAGCACATCGATGCATTGTTCGCGCTGGGCTTCGGCTTCGTCGAGATCGGCACCATCACCCCGCGACCGCAGGCCGGCAACCCGCAGCCGCGCCTGTTCCGGCTGCCGGAACACAACGCGATCATCAACCGCATGGGCTTCAACAATGCAGGCGTGGACGCGCTGGTGCGCAACGTCGAGCGCGCGCGCAACCGCCGCGGCCTGCTCGGCATCAATATCGGCAAGAACAAGGACACCGCCAACGAACAGGCGGCCGATGACTACATCGCCTGCATGGACAAGGTGTATCCGCTGGCCGACTACATCACGGTCAACATCTCCTCGCCCAACACCGCCGGCCTGCGCGAACTGCAGGAGGAGACCGCACTGCGCCAGCTGGTCAGCCAGCTGCGCGACCGCCAGGAAACCCTGGCCGCGCAGCACGGTCGCCGCGTGCCGATGCTGGTCAAGGTGGCACCGGACCTCAGCGAGCGCGACATCGATGCCGCCGCGCGCGTGCTGGGCGAACTGCAGGTGGATGGCGTGATCGCCACCAACACCACCATCGACCACAGCAAGGTGGCCGGCCATCCGCTGGCCAATGAAGCCGGCGGCTTGTCCGGCGCCCCGGTGCTGGAACAGTCCACCCTGGTGCTGCGCCGCCTGCGCGCGCGCTTGCCCGAGTCGGTGCCGCTGGTCGGCGTCGGCGGCATCCTGTCCGGTGCCGACGCGGTGGCCAAGATGGCCGCCGGAGCCGCGCTGGTGCAGTGCTACAGCGGGCTGATCTTCCGTGGCCCGGCGCTGGTTTCCGAATGCGTGGAGGCGATCCGTCGCCGCCGCGAAGCGCCGAGCCGTGGCGCGGTGGCACCGCTGTGAGCGCGCCCATGGACACCACCGACGCCGCCGCACCGCTGCGCTGGACGCTCACCCGCAATGCGCCGCTGCAGGCACTGAACACCTTCCATGTGCAGGCCAGCGCGGCCCAGCTGCTGGAACTGCACGACCCGGCGCTGTTGCCGGAGGTGCTGGCGCTGCCCGAAGTGGCCGAGGGACCATTGCTGGTACTCGGCAGCGGCAGCAATGTGCTGATCGCCGACGATCTGCCCGGCACCGTACTGGTGTTCGGCAACCGCGACATCAGCTTCCTTGAACACCGCGCCGACCATGCGGTGATCCGCGCCGGCGCCGGTGTGCCCTGGCATGGCCTGGTCATGTGGTCGCTGCAGGAAGGCCTGTCCGGACTGGAAAACCTGGCCTTGATTCCCGGCACCGCCGGTGCCGCGCCGATCCAGAACATCGGCGCCTACGGTGCGCAGGTCGGCGAGTTCATCCAGGCCGTCGAAGCCTGGGACTGCCAGCAACAGGCCTGGGTGCGGCTGGACAACGAGCAGTGCGGCTTCGCCTACCGTGACAGCGTGTTCAAGCAGCAGACGGACCGCTACCTGATCACGGCCATCGAACTGAAGCTGCCCCTGCTGCATGACCTGCGCATGGATTACGCCGGCATCAGCGAAGAACTGCAGGCGCAGGGCGTGGAGCTGCCCGGTGCAGTGGATGTGGCCAATGCGGTGATCGCGATCCGCCGCCGCAAGCTGCCCGACCCGGATGTACTGGGCAACGCTGGCAGCTTCTTCAAGAACCCGGTGCTGCCGCTGGAACAGGTCGACGTGCTGCTGCAGCACTTCCCTGAGCTGCCAGTGTTCCCGTCCGACCAGGACGGCAAGCGCAAGGTCTCGGCGGCCTGGATGATCGAATCCTGCGGCTGGAAGGGCTTCCGCGAAGACGATGCTGGCGTCGCCCCGAGCCATGCGCTGGTGCTGGTCAACTACGGCAACGCCAGCGGCGCTGAACTGTTGGCGCTGGCGCGGCGCATCTCGGCCTCGGTTCTGGAGAAATTTGGCGTACCGATCGAACCGGAGCCCCGCCTGCTCGGCGCACAGTGGTGAACAGCTCCACCCCCTCTCCCGGCGCTACCCCGATGCGGGCGGCGCTGCTGATGCTTGGCAGCACGATGGCGTTCGGCCTGATGGCGGTGGCCATCCGCTATGCCACCCGTCATGTACCGACCCAGGAAGTGGCGTTCTTCCGCAATGCCTTCGGCCTGCTGGCACTGTTGCCGATGCTGTTGCGGCCCGGCCGCGCGCCACTGAAGACACGACAGCTGCCACGCTACTTCGTGCGCAGTGCAATCGGCCTGGGCTCGATGCTGTGTGCGTTCTGGGCGCTGGGCCATCTGCCGTTGGCACAGGCGGTTTCGCTGTCTTACTCGACACCGCTGTTCGTCACGATTGCCGCCGTGCTGTGGCTGGGCGAGACCGTGCGCGTGCGACGCTGGGCAGCGGTGGTGGTCGGCTTCATCGGCGTGCTGGTGATCGTGCGACCCGGTACCGCCGGCTTTACCGCAGGCAGCCTGGTGGCAGTCGCAGCAGCCCTGCTCAGCTCGTTGGTGGCGATCCAGATCAAGCAGCTGACCCGCGTCGACAGCGCCGACACCGTGGTGCTCTACACCTATGTATTCTGGGTACCGCTGTCGCTGGTACCGGCCCTGTTCGTCTGGGTCTGGCCAACCGGCATCGCCTGGCTGTGGCTGCTGGCCACGGGTGTGCTCGGCACTGTCGGTCAGCTGCTGTGGACGCGGGCGCTGCGCCTCGGTGAAGTCTCGGCGCTGACCCCGATCAGCTTCCTGCAGCTGCCGCTGGTGACGCTGTTCGGCTGGCTGCTGTTCCATGAAAGCGTGGATCGCTGGACGCTCATCGGCGCCGGCATCATCCTGGCTGCCAACGCCTATATCGCCCACCGTGAAGCCGTGTTATCGCGGCGTGCCGCCAGCGCCGCGGCCTCCGCAGCGGTCAAACCCGCCGAGTAGATCCACGCCACGCGTGGATGACGACCCACTCGCCTGATCACGCCATCCACGCATGGCGTGGATCTACAGAGCGCGATACGCCCGCTCGGCCGCGTCGAACACATTGCCCGGTGCGAACTGCTCGCCCAGGTAATGCAGCGACTGACGGCGCAGCTGCGGCGAGCGCTCGCCGGCATCGGTACCGATCAACACCTGCTGGAACTCGATCAGGTCCTGCAGGATGCGCCAGTGCCGGTACCACGCGATCCAGCGCGGGTCGCCAAGGTCGCGGCCATATCCCTCCGCAAACCCCGACGGTTTCTCACGCCCCCAGCGCCCGCCCACCGCAGCCCCGATGAACATCAGGTCGCGTTCGCGCGGTGCCAGTGAAAGGCCGTCCCAGTCGATCAGGTGCAGACCACCATCGTTTCCCATCAGCAAGTTGCCGGCGTGCAGGTCGGTATGACACAGGTGCAAATCGGCCGGAACGTCCTGCAGCGCGCTGTGCAGCTGCAGCGCATGTGCATGCAGCGCCGCAATTCGTGCGCGATGCTGCTCCCATGTCGAGACGAACGCACGGCTGAGCCCGTCCTGCACCTCCGGCAGGTCGCCCTCCCCCAACCAGCGGCCAACCGTTTCCAACGCTGCGGTTTCCAGCTGCACGCATGGCAATGCGCCCTGCAGCTTCGCGGGAAGCCGCGCCTCGTGCACACGCCGCAACACCTCGCCCAACCGGCTCCACTGGGGGCGGCTCAAGGGTGCCTCGAAACCGGACTGGCCTTCGATATAGGGGAACAGAGTGAACTGGAGGCCCCAGCGCTGTACCGATGCGCCGCCGGTCAGTGCCGGCCACGGCGCAACGATCTCGTCAATGCCCAGTGTGCCGCGCAGCCAGTGCAGGCTGTCCCACACCGTGGGATCAACCTGGTAGGTACGGCACTTCAACCACCACTTTCCCTGCCGCGCATCGACGCGGTATACGCTGGCGCCGGCATCGGCGCCCACCGCACGCGGCACCACTGCGTTGGCTGTAATGCCGTAGGACTGTTGCAGAACTTCGCCGAGATGCTGCGCCGACGCGAATGACATGAATGGAAGGGGAAAGTATTGCCTGCGCCCACTATCGCAGATGCCTTCGCCGAGACACAGACATGTCCGTCACAACATTACGCCGGCGCAGGCAACGGGCTAGCCCGCGACGCGACGCATCAGCGCTTCCAGCGGGCCACGTGCGAACCGCCACGACCACAGCCACGCTGCGCCCGTCGCCAGCATCAGGAACAGCAGCGCCCACAACAGCACCGACGCCAACGACGCGCTGCCGTCCAGGAGGCCCAGGCTTTCCAGTGTGCCCATGCCCAGCAGGATATGGCCGACATACAGGGTCAGGGTCATGCGCCCTGCGGCGGTGAACGGTTCCATCCAGTCACCCGGGTATCGACGCGTGAGCAGCAGGCAGGTGGCGATCAGCGAACACGCCGCACCTGCTCCGGTCAGCAGGTAGGCCGGCCCGGGCGGCATCGGCTGCGTTCCCAGCCACGCCTGCCAGGCCGTTGCCTGCGCGAGGTGCTGCACCGCGTGGCCCGCGCCGATCAGCAACAGCCCCAGCACCAGCACTGCGCGCTGCACCCGGGGTAGCGACAACGGCAGGCGTGCCAGCAGCATGCCCAGCAGGAAGAAACCCAGCCACGGCAGCACCGGATGGAAACCGTTGAACAGCAGGTTGCGCACCGCGCCGGGCCATTGCCACAGGCCCGCGTACTCCAGTGTCTGCCAGTTCCAGCCCTCACTGTAGTCCCAGTGCAGCAGCGCCCAGAACGAGGACGCCGCCAAGGCGACGATGCTGGCCAGCAACACTTTCGGAGACGCGCGCAGCCAAAGCACTGCAAGCGCGAAGTACACCGCGTAGTAGTGCAGGATGTCGGCCGGGAACAGGGTCAGGTTGAGCAGGCCCAGCACCAGCAGGACCAATGCACGCCGCCAGGTCTGCAGGCTCGCCGCCCTCCATTGCTGGCGCTGCGTGGCCAGTACCAGGCCAAGGCCGGCCAGGGTGACGAAGGTCGCAGACGCTTTGCCTTCCAGCAGATGGAAGAAGCCCGCCAGCCAGCCCGCTTCTTCAGCGGGAACGGCCATCGCCAAGCGGAAGTTGACCAGTACCATGCCGGCCAGCGCCAGATAGCGCGCCAGATCCAGGCCGTGCAACCGCCGGTCATCGCTCATGCGCGTGCCCCAAGCAGACGCGTCAGCAGGCCCAGATCCAACGGTGCGCCATCCACATCGCCCCCCTTGGCCAGCCCCCGGCGCAGCGCGTCGCTCTCGATGGCGTCCAGCAGTACCTGCGATTGCACTGCCGGTGTCAACGCTGGGCGCCGACGTTCGCGCTGCGCCACGCGCTGCAGGGCCTCGGCCAATGCCTGGTGCAAGTGCCTGCGATTGCCCGCGAAGGCCTCGGCCACAGCGGGATTGCGCGCGCTTTCGGCCAGCACTTCAACGGCAAGCATCGCCCATTCCGGCTGCCGGCACAGTGCGTGGAACTCCTGCAGGAAGGCCAGCACTTGTGTGCGGTCGCCGTCAGACGCCGCCAGGCGCTGCCGCAACGGCGCCAGTTCTTCGCTCTCGGCCACCGCCACCGCAACGATGATCGCCTCCTTGCCTGGGAAGTGGTTGTAGAGATTGCCCAAGCTGACCCCGGCTGCCTGCGCGATGTCACGCATGCTGGTCTGATGGAAGCCCTTTGCCAGGAAGCACTGCAGTGCCGCCTGCAGGATCTGCGCAATGCGTTGCTGATTGCGGTCGATGCGGTTCATCGCGCAAATAATGAACGAACGTTCGCATTTTTCAAAGAGCACAGGCCGGCACAGGGGGGCCAGCGTTCAGCCTTTGCCGGCCTCAGAAGAACTCGTCGAGCAATCGATAGAACGCCATCCGACGCTCATCGGCGATCACGCCATATCGCTGGAACAGCGGCGCCACCCAGCGGGTGTCACCGAAATTGTGCACAAGGCTGCGCGCGGCCAATGCCAGGTCCTGGTAGCGGTCGGCCACGCCCAGCCGCCCGCAGTCGATGAAGCCGCTGAAGCGGCCTTGGGCCACCATCAGGTTGGGCAGGCAGGCATCGCCGTGGCTCACCACCAGGTCCTCGCCCTCCGGCCGGGTGGCATCAAGCGCGGCGAACACCTGCTGGGCGCTCTGCCCAAGACGTTCGTCATCGAAGTCATCGGCGTCGACCAGACCCGCCTCGACGCGCGCCTGTGCGGCTTGAAGCCGCCAGGCCAGCCGCTGGTCGAACGGGCAGGCCGCCAACGGTAACGCGTGCAGGCCGCGCAACGCGTCAGCCAGCACAGCCACCACCTGTTGCGGCGGCAGGTCCGGTGAGGAGGCAAGATCGCGACCCGGCAGCGCACTCATCAGCAACCAGCGCCGCCCCATTTCTTCCGCGGTAGCCACCACCGTCGGCGCCGGCTGGCCCTGGGCCCGCAGCCAATGCAGTCGCTCGATCTCGTCGCCCAGTTCACTGAAGGCATCGATCACTTCCGACTTCAGGAAAGCGTCGGCCTGCCCGGGCCGATACACGCGGGCAACATCCGCACGCGACATGCCTATCGACTGCCGTTCGATGCGGGCGCCAGCCAGCACTCCCTGCCACGTCTGCGGCAGCGGCATATCGCCAGCAGCGGGTTCGGGTTCGTCCATGCAGATGCGAAGGTCCGGAGTCGGTGAGTGACGTTGGTGATTGTCGCGTACTTCCGGCAGGTGCGCCGCCCTGAACCGGGTCCATACGCCAGCGCGCGCACGATGGACCAATCGCCGCATGCCGTCCACAGTGACCGGCGCTGCGGCGGTCGCCGCGCCTCCCCAATACAAGGAAGCAACATGAAATTGATGGTCATCGGTGCCAGCAGGGGCTTGGGCCGGGCATTCGTCGAAGGCCTGTGGGAGCCGGGCGACACTGTCATCGGCGTCTCGCGCAGTCGTCCGCGCGACCTCCAATGCCCTGATGGAATCACGCTGCAGTGGATCGAGGCCGACCTGGCCCAGCCCTCCATTGCTGCCGAGCAGATTGCTGCACAGGCGCCGGCTGATCTGGATGTGCTGATCCACAACCTGGGCATCTGGGAAGAGAAGGCATTCAGTGACGAGTACGCCTTCCTCGAAGAAAGCGATGCGGCGCTCAAGCAGCTGGTCGACGTCAACATCACCGCCACCCTGATGCTCCTGCGGCGCCTGTTGCCGCGCGTGCTCAATGCAACACGGCCGCAGCTGGTGCTGACCGGCTCGACCTCGGCACTGCCGCGCAGCGGTCGCCCGGAAGTGGCGTTCGGTGCGTCGAAGTTCGCGCTCAACGGCATCGCCGATGCGCTGCGCGAAGGCTTCCGTGATCGTCGCTTGGCGGTTACCAGCCTGCAGCTGGGTTATCTCAACACCGACGATGCACTGTCGGTGCCGTTGACTGACGCCGCTGCGCGCGGCGCAGGCGAGCTGGTTCCCATGCACGATGTGATAACCATGGTGCGTGCCCTGCTGCGTCTGTCACCTTCGGGCTTCGTGCGCGAACTGGTGCTGCCGGCCATCGCCGACCCGCGCTACTGACCTCGGCGGCCAGCGCCACGGGGCATCAGTGGCCGCCCGACCGGCTGCTGGTGCTCGCGGCGGTGTTCGCACTGGTCTACAACGATGCGCAGATCGATGCCCAGCGCCAGCGCGAACAAGCGTGGCTACGCATCGTCGTTGCCGAAATGGGCAACCTGCGCGATCTTCGCCTGCGCTACGGGCCGCTGCAGGACAACGGGCTGTGGCGACGCGACAGCAGCGACGAGGTCCGCCGCCTGCTGCCATCGCTGGCGGCCGACAGGCTGGAGATCTACCAGTTCGGTGATGCGGCGCTGGCCATTCTGGTCCATGGCGCGTCGTTGTCCGAACTGCGCGCGCAACCACAGATCAGCGAGCTGGCCTCCGCGCTGGCCGATCGGGTCGGCCAGGACTGGCCGGGCTTCCGTCCGCTGTTCCGCTGCGCCGTCGTGGAGCTGAAGGCACCGGGCCACTGCGACGACGGGCCTCTGCCGTTCCGTGCGATCACCCTGGCGCTGAGCGCAATCGATACGGGCGTGGTGTTCTTCGACGATCCGATCCAGCGCGACAGCGAGACCGACGCACTGATCGAAAGCGCGCTGGAGCATTGGCTGCAGCATGCTGACGCGCCCCTGTGCTACCAGCCCAAGCTTCGATTGCAGGACCGCCAGCTGGTGGGCGCCGAAGCGCTGCTGCGCATGCGCGACGGCGAGGGGCGGCTGATCTCCCCGATGCGCGTGATTTCCCTGCTGCGGCGACAGCGTCGGCTTGCGGACCTGGAATGGGCCACGCTGCAGTCGGCGATCCGCTTCCTGCAGCAGTGCCGGCGTGATGGCACGCAACTGAAGGTGGCCGTCAACGTCTCGGCCGAGTCACTGTGCCTGCCCGACTTCGGCCTGCGCCTGCAGGAGCTGCTGCAGCTGCACGACGTCGCCGGTGCGATGCTGCGCCTGGAGATCGTCGAGTGGACCGAGATCGTCGAGCGCGACGTGGTCGAAGCCAACATCGCGCAGCTGCTGGAAGCTGGGGTTACCTTGTCGCTGGATGATTTCGGCGCCGGCTATTCGACCCTGATCCTGCTCTCGCAGCTGGCCATCGCCGAGGTCAAGATCGAGCAGGCACTGATCGCTACGCTGTTCGATGCGAAGTCACAGTCGATCGTGCGCTTCATCGTCGAGGTCGCCCATCGCTGCGGCGCGATCGTGGTGGCCGAGGGCACCGAAACGCTGGCGCAGGAGCAGCAGTTGCGGGCGCTGGACGTGGATGTCGGCCAGGGCTACCTGTATTCGGCGGCACTGCCGGCGGACGAGTTCCGTCGTTTCGCCGCCGACTAGATCGCGTAGTAACCGAGGAACATCGCCACGGCCGATTCGGCCACCCGCGCACGCTCCTGCGCATTCAACGGTGCCTGCCCCATCGTTACCTGCGGCCAGAACGCGAAGCTCTTCACCAGCCCGTGCAGCTGGTGACCGGCGAATTCCGGATCGACCTTGCGCAAGCGTCCATCGGCGATCGCAGCACGGATCCAGGCACTCTCACCGCTTTCCTTCTCGCCCATGCGACAGACGATGGCCTGCGCGCGTTCGGGGGAATGGATGATCTCGGCCATCGCCACCCGCGCCAGGTCGATGAAATTGGCGTCGCTGAGCAGGTCCAGCTTCTGGCCCAGCAGCTGCAGCAACTGCACGTCCAGCGGCAGCTCGCTGCGGTACGGCAGCACATCGCCGGCCACGCTGCGCTCCCACAGCTCCTCCAGGATCATCGAGAACAACGCCTCTTTGCTCGGGAAGTGGTTGTAGACAGTGCGCTTGGAGACCCCGGCCACTTCGGCGATGCGGTCCATGCTGGTGGCCTCGTAGCCTGCGGCACGGAACTCCTCCACCGCTGCGCGCACGATGGCCTCGCGTTTGCGGTCGGTCAAGCGTTGCGGGGCACGGGGCATGGCGGAAAACCAGATAGCTGAACGGATGCGCACATTTTACACCCGGCAGTGTACTTTTGAGAAATGGGAAACTACACTGTGCAGTGTACCCAGCGGACGTCACCCATGAAGCGCCTGCTCCTTGTCCTCCTGTCTGGAATCCTTGCCGTGACCGCCTACACCCTCTGCAAGACCTGGTCTCTCCCCGATTTCCCCGAATCGCCGCAGTACCGCGACGGCAAGTTCCGAAACGCCCTGCCGAAGCCGGCGATGGGCCTGCGCGATGGCCTGGAGATCTGGTGGACGTTCCTGTTCAACAAGCCCAAGGGCACCGTGCCGGCCCACCCGATCCCTGTGCAGCCGCTGGACCGCGCAACGCTGGATGCCGCACCTGACCGCAGCCTGTTCCGCATCGGCCATTCCACGATCCTGCTGAAACTGCGCGGCCAGTACTGGCTGACCGACCCGGTGTTCTCCGAGCGCGCCTCGCCGGTGCAGTGGATGGGGCCGGCGCGCTTCCATGCACCGCCGATCAGCATCGCGGAACTGCCGCCGATCGCCGGCGTGATTCTCTCCCACAACCATTACGACCACCTTGACCATGCTGCGGTGATGCAGCTGGCCGGAAAGACCGCGCGCTTCATCGCCCCGCTTGGCGTGGGTGACCAGCTGATCGCCTGGGGTGTCGATGCCGGCAAAGTAGAGCAGCTGGACTGGTGGCAATCGACCGAGGCCAATGGCCTGCACCTCACCGCCACGCCCGGCCAGCACTTCTCAGGCCGCGGGCTGGGTGACAGCGATCGGAGCCTGTGGGCGTCATGGGTGATCCAGGATGGCGACTTCCGCATCTTCTTCAGCGGTGACACCGGCTACTTCGATGGCTTCAAGGCCATCGGCAAGGAGTACGGCCCGTTCGACCTGACCATGATCGAGACCGGCGCCTATGACCCGCGCTGGGCCTTCGTGCACATGCAGCCCGAGCAGACCCTGCAGGCGCATCTGGACCTGCGCGGCAAGTGGCTGCTGCCGATCCACAACGGCACCTTCGACCTGGCCCTGCACGAATGGCAGCAGCCGTTCGAACGCATCACCGCATTGGCTGCGGCCAAGAACGTGCCGGTGGCTACGCCGATGATGGGCGAAGCGCTGGACATGCAGGCGCCACTGGCGGGCACACGATGGTGGGAGACGGTTGAGCTGTAGCATGCGGTGCGCTTGAGCTGCCGGAAACGATGTAGAGCCGAGCCATGCTCAGCTGCATCAACCAAAGAAGCGGCCCTCGGCGCTGCAGTGCGTCATGTAACCGGTTACATCCCTTGCTAGCGTAGCGCTCGCCCGATACCGGCCGAACCTGCGAGGCTGTCCGTAATGACGTTGCGCGCCGAACGCTCCAAGGTTTTCCGCTCAGCCATCCCGTGGCGATCAGCCGCCGCCCTGCTGTTGGCCGCCCTCGCCGCTGCCGCACAGGCACAGAGCCTTCCCCCACGCAGTCAATGGCAGGCCAGCAGTTCTTCGCAGCATGTGCCGGCGATGGCGATCAGCCACCTGATTGACGGCGACCCGAAGACCATCACCGGCGGTGCCTTCAGCCCGGGGCACTGGTTCCAGGTCGATCTTGGCGTGCCCGCGATGCTGGCCGGCGCACGCCTCACCTGGGATGTGTCCCATCCGGAGGGCTATTCGCTGCAGACCTCGATGGACGGCCAGCACTGGCAATCGGCGTACACCACGAACGATTCGCTGGGTGACGTGGAAACGCTGTACTTCGCGCCGCGGCAGGCACGCTACCTGCGGCTGGCCAGCCCGCAGCGCACCTCCGACTGGGGCGTGTCGATCTTCGAAATGGAACCGCTGGACAGTACGCTCGTCGCACGCATCGACGGGCTTGATGCGTCGCAGGCGGCGGCCCTCTGGCAGGGCGGCAGTTCGGTGGCAATACCGGCCGGAAAGAATGGCGCGCACTCGCTCCAGATCACCCTGCCCCACGCCCAACCCTCGGCCGGGCTGGCGGTGGACTGGGCCGATGGCACGCGTGGCGCAGCGCATCTGCAGGTACAGGACGCCCGAGGACGCTGGCAGGAACTCGCGCAGGACCTGCAGGCGGGCAACCATCGTCAGAGCTGGCTGGCCGCGACGGCTGCACAGCCGATTCGTGCGCTGCGGCTCAGCGTCGAAGGCAGCGCACCGAAGATCGCGCGCCTGCGCCTGCTCGGCCCCAAGGCCGTGATGACGCCGATGAAGCAGTATCAGATTGCCGCCAGTGGTGCGCAGCGCGCGTTGTTCCCGGCCTCGCTGCAGATGCAGCAGACCTACTGGACCGCAGTCGGCGTACATGCCGGCCGGCAGAAATCGATCTTCGACGAGTACGGCAATCTGGAGGCATTCAAGGGTGCACCGCTGGTGCAGCCGATCTGGCGCAATGCCGATGGCCGCAGTGCCGGCGCTGCCGGGCAATCCGTACAGCATGAACTACGCGACGGCTGGAAACCCATGCCATCTGCCACGTGGTCGCCGCAACCCGGCCTGGCGCTTCACAGCGAGGCCTTCGCCGTCGAGCGCGATGGCCAGCCCGTGACCTTCCTGCGGCACCGGCTGCACAACACCGGCAGCACCCGGATCGAGGGCACACTCAGCCTCGTCGTGCGCCCGATGCAGATGAATCCGCCATGGCAGAACGGTGGCCTGTCGCCCATCCGCGACGTTGCGGTAGATCGTCAGGCCGTGCGCATCAATGGCCGCACGTTGTTGTATTCGCTCACGCCGGTATCGGCGTCTGGTGCGGCGCCCTTCGGCAAGGACGGTGCAACGGAAATCACCTCGGCACTCGCCGCTGGGAAGCTGCCTTCCACCCACCAGACACGCGACGAGCAGGGTCTGGCCGCCGCCGTTCTGGACTACCGCATCTCGCTGGCCCCGGGTGCCAGCGAATCGGTTGTAGCCGCCTTCCCGCTGGGTACTGCCGCCGCAGACGCCAACGGCGCGCTGCCCGAAGCGCCCGCGCTTGATCTGGCAACGCTTCCCGGCGATGCCAGCACCGCGTTCGACGCGCTGGCCACACAAGTCTCTGCGGACTGGCAGGCACGACTGGGCCAGGTCGGCCTGCGCCTGCCTGATCCGTCGCTGGTGGACATGCTGCGCGCGCAGGCGGCGTACATGCTGATCAACCAGACCGGTCCAGCCATGCAGCCCGGCCCGCGCAACTACAACCGATCCTTCATCCGCGATGGCATGGCCACCTCTGCGGTGCTGCTGCGCATGGGCGAAGCCAAGGTCGCGCGGGACTACCTGGTCTGGTACAGCGAACATGGCGTGCATGCCAACGGCTTGGTATCACCGATCCTCAACGATGATGGCAGCGTCAACACCGGCTTCGGCTCGGACATCGAGTACGACAGCCAGGGCCAATACGTTGCGCTGGTGGCCGATGTCGCGCGCCTCGATGGCGGGCCCGAATCGGTCCGTGACTACCTGCCGAAAGTGAAAGCCGCGCTGCGCTTCCTGCAGGAACTGCGCGAACGCACGCTGATGCCGGGCTACAAGGCCGACCAGCCTGCACCGGAGCGCTTTGCTGGCATCCTTGCGCCGTCGATCAGCCACGAAGGCTACCCCTCGCCCACGCACAGCTACTGGGATGACTACTGGGGACTGAAGGGCTGGCACGACGGTGCATGGCTGGCCGATGCGTTGGGCGATCACGAAACCGCGGCGTGGGCGCGCGAACAGTACAAGGCACTGTACGACGCATTGCATGCGTCGATCCGGGCGACGATGGCCTGGAAGGGCATCGATTTCATTCCGTCCTCGGCCGATCTGGGCGATGGCGATCCTACCGGTGTATCGATCGCACTGGACCCGACCGGGGCGCAGAGCGTACTGCCGGCCGAGGCGTTGAGGACCACCTTCGCCCGGTACCTGGAGGACGTGCGCAGACGCAGCCAGCCCGGTGCACTGTATGCCTATACGCCCTACGAAATCCGCAACGTACTGAGCTATGTACACCTCGGCCAGCCACAGGTGGCCGACGAGCTGCTGCAGGGACTTCTGCATGATCGGCGGCCGCTTGAGTGGCAGGTGCTGGCCGAAGTGGTGCATTCGCGGCTGCGCTTCCCGCGCTACCTGGGCGACATGCCGCACACCTGGATCGGCGCCGAGTACGGCCGCACGCTGTTCGGCATGCTGATGCGCGAAGACGATGAAGCCCTCTCGCTGCTGCCGGGCACACCGCCGTCGTGGGTGGCGGGGGATGGCCTGGCGGTGGAACGCCTGCCGACGGCGTATGGCACGTTGCAGATGCAGGCGAGGCAGCGCGGCGAGGTGCTGACGGTGACCCTCGGCGAGGGGCTGCGCAGCGGGACGGCGCTGAAGGTCTGGTGGCCGCAGCGGACGGTACCGAAGACGGTACGTGTGGATGGCCGGAGCGTTTCCGACTTCGATGCCGAGGGTGTGCGCCTGGCAAAGCCGTTCAGGACGCTGGAGGCGCGTTGGTAGAGCAGCCGAGCACGGCTCGGCTCGACAAGGGCGAGCGGGGCCGTGGCCGGCGTCATTGCAGCGTCGGCAACCCCGGCGGGTTGGTCTGCGACTGCGGTACCGCTTCCTCGGCCACGTTCCATCGTTTCAGCGCCTGTGCGTAAGTGCCGCTGCGGATCTGGGTATTCAACGCCTGCGTCACAGCGTCGGCCAGGCCGCTGCCCTTGCGCGTGGTCACCGAAATCGCCGCGGCATTCGGCCATCCCCCCGGGAACAGCCCCACACGCCGCACTTTGCCGTCGCGCGCGGAGTAGGCGCCGGTGGCATTGGGCTCGAACGAGACATCGGCGCGCCCGGTGATCACCGCCAAGCGGCCCACCACTGCGTCATCGAAGTACTGGTACTCCACCGGCTTCAGGCCGGCGGCAATGTTCTGCTGGTCCCACTGGCGCAGGATCTGGTCCTGGTTGGTGCTGGCACCGACCACCACCTTCAGCCCGGCCACATCGGCGGGCTTCTCGATCTTCTGGATCGGCCCATCGCTGCGCGTATAGATGCCCAGCAGATCGTAGCGATAGCTGGAGAAATCGAACTTCTTCTTGCGCTCTTCAGTGACCGTCACGTTCGACAGCACCGCATCGTACTTGCCCGATTCCAGCCCCAGCGGCCAGTCGGCCCAGGCCACCGGCACAATCACCAGCTTCCGGCCGAGCGCATCGGCGATCAGCCGTGCGATGTCCGGCTCAATGCCGACCACCTGCTTGCTGTCGGCTCCGTAGTCGGCCAGCGGCAGCTGGCCCGGATGGGTGGCGACGGTGAACGCTCCCGGCGTGACAAAGCGGTAGCCGGCCGGGATCAACGCCTGCGCCTTCGGGTCCACAGTGCCCTTCAGCGCGGCGGGATGCGCGCCAGACAGACCGGTCGTGGCTGCTGCCTCGCTCTCCGGCACCTGGCGAACGCGCGAATAGACGATGCCGGCGACGCCGATGACCAGCACGCCAGCGATCAACAAGGTGCTGCGTGAGGGGCGACGGGGTGTTGCAGGGCTCATGGCATTCCTCAGAGGGTTACAGGGTCTTGGCCAGGAAGTCGGCCGTGCGTTGCTGGCGCGGGCGTTCGAACAGCGCCTCGGGCGCGCCCTGCTCGATCACCCGGCCCTGGTCCATCATCACCACGTGGTCCGCCACGCGGCGGGCGAAGCCCAGCTCATGGGTGACAATCACCAGCGTGGTGCCGGAACGAGCCAGCTCCTCGATCACGGTCAGCACCTCGGCCACCAGCTCCGGGTCCAGTGCCGAGGTAGGTTCGTCGAACAGCAGCACCTTCGGCTGCAGCGCCAGCGCCCGCGCGATCGCGATGCGCTGCTGCTGCCCACCGGACAGCTGGCGCGGGAACGCACCGGCCTTGTCGGCCAGGCCGACCCGCTCCAGCAGCATGCGCGCCTGTTCCTCGGCCTGCGCGCGCGGCACGCCACGCACTGCAATCGGTGCCTCGATGATGTTCTCCAGCGCAGTCAGGTGCGGGAACAGGTTGAAGCCCTGGAACACCATGCCGACTTCGGCACGACGGCGGCGGATTTCGCGCTCCGGCAGTTCGTACAGCGTGTCACCGTCGCGGCGGTAGCCGATCAGCTGGCCACCAACGGTCACGTAGCCACTGTCGGCACGTTCCAGGTGGTTGATCAGCCGCAGCAGCGTGGATTTTCCAGCGCCGGACGGGCCGATCAGCACGGTCACGCTGCCCGCGCGCAGGTCCAGGTTCACATCGTCCAGCACCGGCTGCTCGCCGAATGCCTTGCCCACGCCATGCAGCAGTACAGCAGCGCCCTCGCCCGCTTCGACCTGGGCGGCGAGGCGCGGACGGTTGGCCACGCGCGGTGCGCCATCGGCCCGCGCGCGCACCGGCGATGACACGCGCGGCACCGAGCGCTCGCGCTGCAGCTGGCCGCGCGCGAAGCGCTGCTCCACGCGCCGCTGCAACAGCGACAGCACGGTCAGAATCACCAGGTACCAGACCGTGGCCACCATCAACAGCGGCACTACCTCCAGGTTGCGGCGATAGATCACCTGCACGGTGTAGAACAGCTCCGGCAGCGCCAGCACATAGACCACCGACGTGCTCTTGGCCAAGCCGATCACATCGTTGAACGCGGCCGGCAGGATCGAACGCATCGCCTGCGGCAGGATGATGCGGCGCACCTGCCGACCACGCGGCAGGCCAAGGGCAGCAGCCGCCTCATACTGCCCATGGTCCACAGAGAGGATGCCGCCACGGATCACCTCGGCCGAGAACGCGGCCTGGTTCAGGGTCAGTCCCAGTACTGCTGCGGTGAACACGCCGATCAGCTGCGTGGTTGGATACGAGAACAGGCTGATGCCGGTGAACGGCACCCCCAGTTCGATGGTGCTGTACAGGTAGCCCAGGTTGTTCAACAGCAGCAACAGCACCAACAGCGGGATTGAGCGGAACAGCCACACGTAGCCCCATGACACCGCCGACAGTAGCGGCGAACCGGACACACGGGCCAGCGCGAGCAAGGTACCCAGTGCGAAACCGAGTCCGGTACCAAGCGCGGTCAGCAGCAGCGTGCGGCCGAGGCCCTCAAGCACCGGGCGCGCGAAGAACCATTCGGCAAAGGTGCCCCAGCCCCAGCGCGGATTGCCCAATACTGATTGAAGGCCGATCAGGATCAGCGCAAGCGCCAGCACCGTGCCAACCACCTGCAACGGATGGCGCGCCGGCACAATCTTCAACTCGGGCGCTGGCGCAGGACGCGCAGTGAGCCCCTCAAGCGCAGACGACGGCGTACTCATGCGTGGGCTCCGTGCAGCATGGCCTGCGACGGCGCAAGCACCGGCGCCGCTTGTCCAAGATGCTTCTCGAAGGGCAGATGCGCGATGGTTTCCGGATCCGCGTCCAGATCGAACAGCGCGGTGTAGCCATGGCTGAGGTAAAGACCGACCGCCTCGGGCTGGCGGAAGCCGGTGGTCAGGAACACCCGCCGATAGCCCTGGCGTGCCGCCTGGTCTTCCAGCTCCTGCAACACGCGCCGCGCGATGCCCTGGCGGCGCAGGCCCGGCAGCGTCCAGATGCGCTTGAATTCGGCGGTATCCGGATCGCGGTGCGGCATGAACGCGCCACCGGAAATCGCCACACCATCACGCAGCAGCAGCACGAACGCTCCTACCGGTGCGGCGAAGGCCTGCGCCGGGTAGCGCTGTAGCTCTTCGCGGGCGCTGCCGCCGATGCGGCGACGCACGTCGGCGTAGCGGCGGTCGTACTCCTGCTCCAGGCCATCGAACAAGGGCAGCGCCAGCGGATCATCCACCGAGGTATAGAGGAAGCGTTCGTTGCTGCTCATGCTGCGTCCTTCACCAGATAGTCCTCGGCCAGCCGCGCCCACAGGCTGGCAGCGGGCGCGATGGCTGCGTCGTTGAACACATAGCGCGGGCTGTGCAGCGGTGCGCTGTCGCCGTTGCCGACGAACACGAAGCTGCCTGGCCGCGCCTGCAGAAGGAAGGCAAAGTCCTCGCTGGCCGTGCGCGGCGCAAATTCGGGTACCACCTGTGCGGCGCCGAAGCCCTGCACGGCCACCTCGCGGATATAGGCGGTCTGCCGCGGATGGTTGATCACGCTGGGGAAGCCACGCGGGAACTCGATCTCGGCGCGTGCCCCGAACGCCACAGCGGTCTGCTCGGCAAGCTCGGTGACCCGCCGCCTCAGCGTATCGCGTACCTCAGGCAGGTAGGCGCGCACGGTCAGCTTCAGCTCGACCACATCCGGAATCACGTTGGCCGCCTGCCCGCCGTGGATCGAGCCGACGGTGACCACGCCCATGTGCCGCGGATCGACATTGCGCGACACCACGCTCTGCAGCGCAGTGATGATGTGCGCAGCGACCAGGATCGGATCCACGCTGCCCTGCGGCTCTGCACCATGACCGCCCTTGCCGAGCACCTTCAGCCGTGCCCAGTCCACCGATGCCATCGCTGGGCCATCGACGAAGCCGAAGTGCCCCACTGGCACACCCGGCCAGTTGTGCAGCCCATAGATCGCATCCATCGGGAAGCGTTCGAACAGGCCATCGGCGATCATCTTCGAGGCACCCGAGCCGGTTTCCTCGGCGGGCTGGAACACCAGCTGCAGGGTGCCGTCAATCCGCCCATGGTGGGCCAAGTAATGCGCGGCAGACAGCAGGATGGCGGTGTGGCCATCGTGACCGCAGGCATGCATCAGGCCGTCGGTCTGGCTGGCGTAGGCCAGGCCGGAGTCCTCGTGGATCGGCAGTGCGTCGATGTCAGCGCGCAGGCCGAGGCGACGGCTCCCCTGCCCGCGCTGCAGCGTGCCGACCACACCGGTGCCGCCTAGCCCGGTGGCCACCTCATAGCCCCATTGCTGCAGCAGCTCGGCCACCCGGGCACTGGTGCGATGCTCCTCGAAGGCCAGCTCCGGGTGCCGGTGCAGGTCATGGCGGATCGCGATGGCGGCCTCGGCGCGCGCTGCGATTTCAGGCAGAACGCCGGTTGGTGGGGAACTCCGCCGAGCGTGGCCCGGTGTTGCCGCGGTTTCTCCGCTCATCGCCTTACCCCACCTTCCGTGCCGGCTCGGCATCGGCCGCATAGCGGCTGGCCTTGAACGGCAGGCCCAGATGCTCACGCAGGGTCTGACCTTCCAGTTCACGCTGGTGGTAGCCACGGGCCTGCAGGATCGGCAGCACCTGGGTCACGAAATCGTCCAGGCCTTCACGTTGTGCGGCAAAGCCGAGAATGAAGCCATCGCTGGCACCGGCATCGAACCAGCGGATCAGCTCATCGGCCACATGCTCCGGGGTGCCGATGAAGTTCGGCCGCGGGCTGACCGCTTCCAGTGCGACCTGGCGTAGGCTCAACCCCTTCTCGCGCGCATCCTGCTTGATGCGGTCCGTGGTCGAGCGGAACGAGTTGCTGCCGATGTCGCCCAGCTCCGGGAACGGTGCGTCCGGGTCGTACTGGCTGAAATCGTGGTGATCGAAGAAACGCCCGAGATAAGCCAGCGCGTCCTCCAGCGTGGCCAGTGCGGCGATCGCCTGGTATTTGGCTTCAGCCTCCCCGGCGGTGCGTCCGACGATGGGGCCGATGCCCGGGAAGATCTTCACGTCGTTGCCGCTGCGGCCGTGCGCGATCGCCGAATTCTTCACCTTCTGGGTGAACGCGCGGGTTTCTTCCAGCGACGGCGAATGGGTGAACACCGCATCGGCGTACTTGCCGGCCAGCGCGATGCCGTCGTCGGACGAACCGGCTTGGAAGATCACCGGCTGGCCCTGCGCCGAGCGCTGGATGTTGAGTGGGCCTTCCACCTGGAAGAAGCGGCCCTTGTGGTCGAGTCGGCGGAATTTCTCTGGCGCAAAGAAGGTGCCGCTGTCGCGCTCGCGCACGAAGGCGTCGTCATCCCAGGAATCCCACAGCCCCTGCACCACGTCCAGATACTCGTCGGCGATCTGGTAGCGCAGGGCATGCTCCGGATGTGGGCGGCCATAGTTGCGGCCCGAACCTTCCAGCGGTGAGGTCACCACGTTCCAGCCGGCGCGACCGCCACTGAGCAGATCCAGCGAAGCAAACTGGCGGGCCACGGTGAACGGATCGCTATAGGACGTAGAGAGCGTGCCCGCCAGGCCGATCTTCTTCGTTGCAGTGGCCAGCGCCGACAGCAGCGAGATCGGCTCGAAGCGGTTGAGGAAGTGCGGGATCGACTTCTCATTGATGTACAGGCCATCGGCCACGAAGCCGAAGGCGATGCCGTTGTCCTCGGCCGTGCGCGCGATGTCGATGTAGAACTGCAGGTTGACGCTGGCGTCAGCCGGATTGGACGGATGCTTCCAGGCATGCATGTGGCTGCCGGGGCCCTGCAGCATGATGCCGAACGGAATGTGGCGCGGGGGGGTGCTCATGGGAATCGCTCCTGCAGATCAGGCCACCGCCGCGCGTGGCGCGGGCGACAGCAGCTCAAGGGAAGTCAGGCGTGCATCGAGGTCGGCCACCGGCGCATCGAGAATGAACTCACCCACGCCGAAGCGACGGTGCAGCGCATCCAGTTCGTCACGCACATGCTGTGCATCGCCGGACAGCACGCTCGGGCGGGTTTCCTCGATGCGGAACTCGGTCACGCCTACCTGGCGTGCATACTCGGCGGCCGCCTCGGGACTGGGCAGGTTCACCGTCTGGCCCGGGCCGAGGTGCAGCTTGTAGACCTTCAATGCACCGATGTGCCGCGCAGCCGCTTCGGCCGTAGGTGCGGCGAAGGCCACCGTGGCCAGCAGCGGTGGCTGCGTGGAGACAGAGCGATAGGCCGCAAACGCAGCTTCGATGTGTTCAGGATCGCCGTCGAAGTGCGCGGCATAGACGAAACGCCAGCCGAGCGCGGCCGCCTGCCGCGCGCTCTGCGGGCTGGCACCGAGCAGGAAGCGCTCCGGCGCCTGCCGAGGAATTGGACGCGCCAGCGCATCGGCATCAGCACCGGACAGATAGCCCTCCAGGTCTCGCAGCTGCTGATCGAAGTCAGCGAACGCCGGTCGTCCTGCCGCCAGTGCTGCCGTCGAGGCCGGCAGGCCACCGGGGGCTTTGCCCACGCCCAGATCCACACGCCCCGGCGCCAGCGCGGCCAGCAGGTTGAAGTTCTCCGCCACCTTGTACGGTGCGTAGTGGCGGAGCATCACTCCACCACTGCCGATGCGGATGCGCCGCGTCTGTGCCAGCACCCAGGCCGCCAGCACTTCCGGCGCCGGGCTGGCCAGCGCCGGCGCGGCATGGTGCTCGGCAAACCAGTAGCGGTGGTAGCCCAGCTGTTCGGCGCGCTGCGCCAGCTGCAGGCTGTTGCGCAGCGCCTGCTCCGGCAACGCGCCCTCGGCCACCGGGCTCTTGTCCAATACGCTGATGTGATAGCTCATCGTCGCGTCCTCGCTCAGGGATGGGCCACGGGGATGCCGAGCAACCCGTTCAGCGCGGCCAGGATAGGCTCGGCGCCGGAGATGTACTGGCGGTCGTGGTGCACGCCGCTGGCCAGTTCGCTGCGCACGCCCTGCGGCAGCACCAGCTTGGGCAACGACTGATCCTGTTCGCCGATCTCGGCGATCACCTCGCGACGCGGCCGTGCGAAGCCGATGCGGCGTACGTCCAGCTGCGCGTCCAGGCCGTGGATGCTCGACAGTGCGCCTTCCAGCAGCAGGCTGTGCCGGCAGAAGAAGCGCTGGCCGGGAATCTGTCCGTCCTCGAACTCACGGTCGAGCAGGAACAGGATGGGCTTGTCGGTTGCGTCCAGACTCACGGGGTCGTCCTCATCGGGGGCGGCAATGCGATGCCGCTTCGATATCGATGCTAGAGATGACGGCGGTCGGCACGGCGATGCCAGGCGACAATCGGCGGTCAGATCCGGCCATGCAGATGCGCCTTGGCCATAAGCAAAGCGCCGTCGGTTATGCCGTCAGGCAATGCGTCGCAGCGGCGCTGGTACCGCCGGCGCCTGCACGGCCAGATGCCCGACCGCACGCTCGGTCGCCAGCGCGATACGCGCCTGCAACGCCGCACTGTGGATACGCTCGCCCTCAAAATCGGCTGGCGTGGCATACACCCCGATCGGCAGCGTGTGCGCCTGCAGGAAACTGAACAACGGCCGCAACTGGTGGTCGATCACCAGCGCATGGCGCTCGCTGCCGCCGGTAGCCGCCAGCAGCACCGGCGTATCCACCAGCGCCTCCAGTCCGAGGAAATCGACCAGGTGCTTGAACAGCCCCGGATAGGAACCGCGATACACAGGCGCCGCCACCACCAGCAGTTCGGCCGCCTCGATCGTCTGCAGCGCCTGCTCCACCGCAGGCTCCACCTCATCGCGCGACAACGACTGCCCCAGTGAGCGCGCGATCGGCGCCAGCTCCACCAGATCCACACTGGCGTGCATCCGCTGCTGCAACGACTCCAGCAGATGCCGCGCCAGCAGCAGCGTGCGCGACGTCGCCGAACTTGTCGGCGATCCCACCACTGCAACCACCTTCAATGCAGAAGACATGACCCTCTCCTCGGTAGCGCCGGGCCATGCCCGGCGACGTTTCGCTTGACCCTCAGAACCGGTAACTGACCCGCCCATACCAGTACGCCCCGATCCGGCTCAGCACATCGCCCGAATCCCAGGTCGTCTCGATGCTCGCCACATCGGTAGTGCTGCGCGCGTACTCCGGCACCTTGCGCGTGCGCTTGTCGAACACGTTGTTGATACCCAATGCCGCACTCCAGCCCGCCCCCAGTTCCACCGCACCGGAAAGATTGGTTACCAGCACCGGCGGCTGCCTGTACTCCACGCCGTTGTTCAGGCGCTTGATCGGGCCGTAATAGGTAAAATCGACGTTCGAGCGCCAGCGCCCGTTCTGCCAGCCCAGTCCCGCCACCTGCGTGTAGCTCGGCGTGCGGAAGCGCAGCGCGTACTCGCTGGTCTTGGTCAGCAGGTTGATGTTGGGCAACCCCTGCAGCGCCGCTGGAATGTCGCTCACCTTCTGGATGGTGGTGCGGCCCACGTTGGCCGCGTAGCTCCAGCGCAGCTTGCCCCACGCGGTTTCCTGGTTGGCCTCCAGGGTCAACTCGACACCGCGCGTACGCGTGTTGCCCACGTTGGTGAAGTAGCTGGCGTAGAAGGCATCACCCGGCAGGATGCTGATACCCGCCGAACCCAGCAGCGTGTCGATGGTGCTCTTCTGCGCCGCGCTCAGCACGGTGCCACTGTTGTCGGTGATGCGCGCCGGGTCCTGCGCGTTGTAGCCGATCTGGCTGGACTGGCCGAGCTGGCCACGGATGTCGATCTGGTACGCGTCCAGCGCCAGATGGAAGGCCGGGCTCGGGTCCCAGGTCACGCCCAGGCTGTAGTTGGTGGCCTTCTCCGGCTTCAGTGGCGTTGCCCCCAGCGCGATCGCCGCGGGCGAAGACACCTGCGCCACCAGCGTGGTGCCGCACGGGCAGCTGCCGGTGGCCTGGTAGTACTGCGCACCCAGGCTGGGCGCATGGAAACCGTTGCTGACCGTAGCGCGTGCACCCAACGCGTCGGTGAAGTCGAAGCGCGTGGTCAGGCGACCCGTGGACACGCTGCCGAAGTCGGAATGATCTTCCCAGCGTGCAGCTGCATCCAGATACCAGCGCGCGGTAATGTTGCTGGCCGCGCCCACATAGACCGCCTTGCTGTTGCGGTTGGCCTTCACCGCATCGGCGGTGGAGTAGCCCACGAACGCCGCCGCACCGAAGCCGGTATACGACTCCCACTGACCGGCCGCACGCTCGTACCGTTCGTGCTGGTATTCCGCACCGGCGCTCACTTCCAGCGGCGAAGCGAACGCCGCCACCTCGAAACCTCGGCGCAGGTCCAGGTTGGCGATGCCCTGCTGGTAGTCCAGCTTGCCGTCGTAGAAATCGGTGGGCGAGCCCGGGTACGGCAGCGAGTAGTTCACCGAGTTGCGCGTATAGGTGCGCACCGTGCTGCGGTTGCCGGTCAGGCTGGCGTCGAAGTCCCACCCCGCAACCTGGCCCTTCACACCCGCGGTGCCGGTGTACTGCTTCTCCTTGGTTTCCAGCACCGGCAGGAAGCCATCCGGGAAAACGCTCAGTACACCCGGCGCCTTGTAGGTGGTGAAGATGGTCGCCGGCAGGCGGAAGTTCTGGATTGCCTGCGCAGTGCGGTCGCTGGCGGTGGCATTGGCGTAGAACTGTGCGCTCTCGCCCAGGCCATGTCCCACGTTCACCGCGAACGCCTTCAACGCATACGACGGCGAGCTGAGGATGGTGTTGGCCTCAGGATCACGCGTGGCCTCGGCCGGGCTCGGCGACGCACCGGCAGGCAGCCGGTTGTTCGGCCGCAGCGCCACCCGATTGCCGCTGGCATCCACCGCTGGATAACTCAGGTAGCCATCAATATAGCGCCGGGTGCGGATCGCGTGGTGCTGGCGCGTGGTCTCACCGGAGAGGTTGACGAAGCCATCGGCGCCCCACGGCAGACCCACATTCGCGCGCACGCTGGTGCGTGAACCATCGCCATCGATGCTCTGCCCGCTCTCCACGGCGAACTCGCCGCCGTGTGCCTGCGATTTGAGGATCACGTTCACCACGCCGGTGATCGCATCCGAGCCATAGATGGCCGAGGCGCCATCACGCAGCACCTCCACATGGTCGATGGCCGAAACCGGAATCAGCGCCAGGTCGGCCCAGGCATGGCCCGGAAAGCCACCGCCGTTTGCGCCACTGACATAGGCGCTGGCATTGCGGCGCTTGCCGTTCACCAGCACCAGCGTGTAGCCCGGCGACAGGTTGCGCAGCTGGTAGCCGCGGATCAGGCTCTCCTGATCGCTCTGGTAACCACCGATCTGGCTGAGCGAAGGCAGCGCACGCTGCAGCGCCTCAAGCAGGTTGGCCTGACCGGTAGCGGTGAGGTCTTCGGCGGAGATCACGTCGATCGGCGTGGAACTGTTCTTTACCGTGCGTGTGCTGGTGCGCGAACCGGTCACCACCACCGCATCCAGCGTGGAGGCGGCGACGTTGGCTGTCGCGGCGGTGACAGCCGGATCGGCATCGGCTTCAGCCGCGTGGCCAAGCGATGGGGCCAGAGCGGCAGCGATCAGGACAGCAAGGGTGCTCAGGACAGGGGCGTGGGCGGCAGGCATGGGGGCTCGTGGGGGTGGACCGGAAACACGCGTCCATTCAAGGGCCTGTTCACCGGCGGCAACAGGCGGGATCGCGTCACCCAACCGTCATATCCGGCCAGCCACATGACTGCTGGTAATGACGTAAGGCAGGCCTGCGCAGCACGCGCCTGGGACGGCGATGGGCAATCGAAGCTGGATGATGTGCGGCGGGCGGTGGGTGGCGGGCGCCCCAAGCCAGGCGAATGTCCCCCCGTGCACATGCTCCACAGGCATCACCTCATGCCCGCGCGCCACTCCGCGCCGCGCATCACCGCCCGTAGCATCACGCCATGCCCAGCCCACCTGCCGATCCCACCGCGCCGCTCGTCGCCATCGTCGCCTGTCACGGCCAGGGGCTGTTCGAGTTCGGCTGTGCGGTCGGCCTGTTCGCCCCGGTGCGACCGGAACTCGGCGTGGCCTGGTACCGCACCCAGCTCTGCGCAGGCGAACCCGGCGCGCTGCGCATGCTGGGTGGCACGCAGATCCAACTGCCCTACGCGCTCGATGCCATCGACGACGCCGACATCATTGTCATCCCAGGCTGGCGCGAACCCGGCGAACGCCCGCCGCAGGCACTGCTCGATGCGCTCATCCGCGCTCACGCCCGTGGTGCGCGCATCGCCTCGATCTGCTCCGGTGCGTTCGTGCTGGCGTGGGCCGGGCTGCTCGATGGGCGCCAGGCCACCACGCACTGGCGGCTTACCGAAGCGCTGGCACGCGACTTCCCGCGCATCGATGTGCGCGAGGATGTGCTGTACGTGGACACCGGCAGCATCATCACCTCGGCCGGCTCCGCCACCGGCATGGACATGATGCTGCACATGGTGCGCAAGGATTACGGTGCGCGCGTGGCCAACCTGGTGGCCGAACGGCTGGTGCTGGCGCCGTGGCGCGATGCTGGCCGCAGCCAGCGTGTCAGCCGTGCCATTCCCAACGGCGAGCCCACGCGGTTGGCGAAGCTGATGGAGTGGATGCGCCGCAACCTGCGTGAACCGCACTCACTTGGCAGCCTCGCCGAGCAGGCCGCGCTCAGCCAGCGCACCCTGCAACGGCAGTTCCTGGAAGCCACCGGCCTGTCGCCCATCGACTGGCTGATCCGCGAGCGCGTGGCGTTTGCGCGCGAGCTGCTGGAGACCACGGACCGGCCGCTGCAGTGGATCGCCGAGCAGGCCGGCTTCGGCTCGCAGGAGTCGTTCCGCCGCCATTTCCGCAGCCAGGCCGACGCCAGCCCGACCGAATACCGCAGCCAGCACCGCAACGGCATCGGTGCCGACCGCCTGGTCGGCTGCTGAGCGCCCTCCTTCCCGGCTTCCCACGGCGCCCCCACCGCCGCAAGATAGGAGCACGCCCCACACCGCCGATGGAACGGTGATGACTGACAGCTCCTACCGGAATTACCGCGTCGGCATCGGCATGTCGCTGCTGCTGGCCGTGCTCATCGCCGCGCTCTCGCTCATCGCGATAGCCACCCCCAACCTGGGCTGGGGCGTCGTGGCGCTCGCCACCGTCGCGATCTGGGTCGGCCTCCCGTTGCTGCTGGTCCTGCTGCTGGCGTGGGTGTACTACATGGTGCGGCAGCGCGGGCGCGTTCCCGGCCGGGTGCACGCGCTGATGTTCGTGCCGACCGCCGCCGCCATGCTCGTCATTCCGCTGTGGCATTCCCTGCAGAGCAGTTGGGCCAGCTTTGGTGGCGGTTCGCGTGCCTCCATCGCAGAGCTGCACGTCAACCTCAGCGGGCAGCCGCTGTGGCTGGACACCACGCCGTATGCATCCACCGGCTCCGGCGCTGGCCCGGACCTGCCCATGCAAGGCGACGCGCCGGAACGCTTCATGGTCTTCCATCGCTATCCCAATGCACAGTCCGATGCTGACGGAGCGTTCCCATATGAGGACGGGCGCCTGAAGCGCACTGTAGGCCACTATCGCTACGCCACACCCTCTGGGGATCGCGCCATCACCGATGTGCCGCTGGTACGACAGCGCTATCCGGACACCGCCCCATTCAATGCCGGATGGCGCCGCGCAGGCACACCGGAACTCGTGCACCTCTACTACCACTACAGCGATCACGTGGAGGTCGCGCCAACACTCGCACGCCTCAGCGGCTTCACTGCCGACGATCTGGAACGCAGCCGCTTTGAAGGCCTCGTGCTGTTCAAGATCCACAACTACGGCAGCACACCGATCGTGCGGCTGGAGGTCAATGGCACCGCACTGGACATCGGTGACACGGCCATCGCGAGCATCCCGGCCGTGCCCGCGGACTGCACGGCCTACGGCTACCCCCTCGGCACCGCATTGTTATCGCTGGACGCACCCCTGCAGGTGCGCTGGCAAACCGTCGATGCACCGACGCGTTGGCACAGCGCGCGCGTGCAGGTGCCTGCGTTCCGGCAGCCGCTGCCCCTGCAGGGGCAATCCACGTTGCAGCGCGTCCTGCTGTACGTATTGCCCGACAGCACGCTGGCCGCCGAACGCTACGCCGAGGTACTTGATGGCGACACACTGCGCGGCATCAAGGCCACCGGCCTGCCACCCAGTGCTGCCACCCATGCGGTGTGTGGCAGCGCCCGCGCGAGCTACCGCGAAGGTGCAGACACCGTGCTGGCCGACTGATCCGCAGCGCTGGCGGTCTCAGCCACGCGTGCGTGCAGTGCGCGCATGAAGCATCCAGCACTGCGCCAGGAATCCGATTGCGAATAACAGCGCGCACCCGAGCAGCGTCTGCTGGATCACCGGTGCCAGGGGCGCAGCCGCAATGGGATGGCCCACTGGCAACCGCGTCAGCGTTTCATTCACGCCCGGCACCAGCGACAGCAGGAAGCTGAAAGACAGCGCAAATGTCGACAGATAGCGCGCTGCGCGACCCAGCCAGCGCAGCCGCGCGGCCAGCACGCCCCCGAACGCCACCAGCAGCACGATCACGCCGAACGCGTGGCCTGGATTAAGGCCACCCGTGCTGGACACGGTGAATGAGGTAGCGACAGACAGTAGCAGTCCGGCCAGGTACACCTTGCCCGAGCGTGTGGCTGGGGCGATTGCGCGATGGCGAATGAAGGCATACAGGCCGCTGAGAACCGGGATCAGGCTGACAACGGTATGGAACACGCCAAGCATGGACAGTGGGTGCGACATGGAACACTCCAAGGATTAAATGAATCTACTAGTAGGTAGGCGACGAGTTCAAAAAACAGGGCCTACGTTGCCGCAGGCCCACCACACATCGCTCAGGCAGTGGCGCTCACCCGCGCGATGGCCAACTGCGCCAGTGCAGCGAAGGTCGCCGCATCTCCGAATCCGCGCGCGGCCAGCATCGCGCCATGCACCGATGACATGAACGCCTTGGCCTCGTCCGTAGCCGAACCCTGCAGCCGCAACTGGCCCTGCGCTTCGCCCTTCTCCAGCGTCACCGTCAACCAGCCGCTCAGATCCTCGAAATGCCCTCGCACTTCTTCGGCAATCTCGGCAGGAATCATCGGTGCCTCTGCCGCCAGCATCGCGCAGATGCAGAACGAGGACGTGCCACCGGCGATACAGCTGGACCAGTAGTCCACATAAGCGTTAAGTTCCCGCAGCGGGTCGTCCAGCTGTCGGTCCAGCAGCGCCAGGCCTTCGCGCGCCTCGGCGCGATACAGCGCTACCACCGTGCGCACCAGATCCGCCTTGCTGGGGAAGTGGTGATGGATGCTGGCCTTGCTGATGTTCACCCTCGCCGACACGTCTGCGTAGCTGAAGCCGTTGTAGCCGCCGGCCTCCAGCAGCGAGCGGGCGTGGGCCAGGATCTCCTGAGCCTTGGGGGACAACGATTCTTTCATGGCGCCAATCTACTAGTCGGTAGACTCTCCCGTCAACCCCCAGAAGCTCACGTGGCAAGACCGACGCTGCAACCGCTCTACTTCGGCGCCGGGCGTCGCCCCCGCACGGCGTCGGGCAACCGGTCGATTACCAGTCAAGCGATCATCGACCGCCCTCAGCAGCGCCTTCCGTAATGAACCAGCGCTGGAACCCCTCGATCGCATCCGGCATCAGCGCGCGGGCGCGTTCGCACACCAGCGCTTCGGCTTCGTGGATGGCGCTGATCGCATCCGGCTGCGCGCACAACGCCATCGCCACATCCGACGCGTCCAGCATCGCCAGGTTCACACCCACGCCCACCGGCGGCATCAGATGCGCCGCATCGCCGATCAGGGTCACGCCATCGCACGGGGTCCAGCGGAAATCCGCCGGCAGGCTGTAGATCGGCCGCCGCACGAAGTCCGTGCAGGCCTCCAGCACGCGCCGAAGGTTCGGGGCCCACCCGGCAAAGCTGCCTGCCACCAGCGTCCGCATGCCGTGCTGTGCAATCCGTGCATCGAGCCACTCGGAGGAGCGCTTCAGCGCCGCATACACGCAGAGCCGATCGCCGCTGTTGCGTTGCACGAACAGGGCTTCCTCGCCGCCAAAGCAGAACAGGCTGCCCTGCCCGACCATCGCTGCGATGTCCGCTGCTGGCCGCTCGATCCAGCCCTCGAAAAACGTAATGCCGGTTGGCAGCGGCTGGCTGGCACTCAAAGCCGCGCGCACTTTCGACCATGCACCATCGGCACCGATCACGATGTCAGCCTCCCGCTGCACGCCGTTGGCAAAGCGCAAGCGGTGGCCGTCCGCCTGTGCAGGGACCAGTTCGGCCAGGCGGTGGCCCCACTGCACCGTGTCCGCCGGCAGCGCGTCCAGCAGCAACTGGCGCAGGTCGCCACGGTCGATCTCCGGCTTGTCCTTGCTCCCCTCCGGCCCGAACCCACCGGAGGTGATCTCCCCTGACCACGGGTCGCCCATCCGTGCCTCCTGCCCCTCATGCCGTGCGACTGCACGGAAGGCCTCAAGCAGGCCCGCGCGTTGCAGCGCCACCTGGCCGGAATCGTCGTGCAGATCCAGCGTGCCTCCCTGTGCACGCTGCTGTCCGGACGATTCACCCTCGTACACGCTCAAGCGGTAGCCACCGCGATGGAGGATCAGCGCAGCGGTCAGGCCAGCGGGACCTGCGCCGATGACGGCGATGCGGGGAGGGTGCTGCATGGCGCGATCCACGTGAGTTGATATGTCAACCGTAGAACGAGCAAGTTGACATGTCAACCATGTCCCGGCAACGTGCAGCCATGACCTCCCCCAGCATCACACCCGACGAATGGGCCGCCTGGCGCGGCTTCCGGCGCATGGCCGAGATCACCTCCGGCCGCATCGTTCAGGACATCACCCGCAGTACCGGGCTGTCCAAAGCCGACTTCATCGTGCTGATGGAGCTGAGCCAGGCCGAGGATCGTTGTCGCCGCCAGCGCGAGCTGCTGGACTACCTGGAATGGGACAAGACGCGGCTCTCGCATCAGCTGACGCGCATGGCCGCCCGTGGGCTGATCGAGCGCGATACCAACAGCGACAAGGTCGTAGTGATCCGCATGACCGCAGAAGGTCACGCGCAGCTGAGCGCAGCACGGCCGCTACACATAGCCGGCGTCCGCCAGTATTTCCTCGACCATCTCTCTGCCGATGACCTGGCCGCTCTGCAGCGGATCACCGACAAACTGCATGCAGCGCTGCAGGACGCGGAAAACTGACGCATCACCGAGGTAGCGCTGGCACTACCACGGCCGCAACTCCATGGGCCGGGTTTGACATGCAGTCATTTACCTGCATATAGTCCATCCCGAAGGCGGCGCCTGCCTGCCCATCGCGAGGAACCGGCAATGGTGGATATCGCACACAGGGTCGGCATCAAGGCCCCCGCAAGCCAGGTGTATCAAGCACTGGCCACCCCCGAAGGCGTCGCCGCCTGGTGGGCCGAAGACACCCATGGCGATCGCAACGTCGGCGGCACGGTCAAGGTTCGTTTCACCCACAACGGCCAGGAAATCGGCGCGATGGAAATGCAGCTGGAACAGCTCATTCCCGGCGAGCTGGTGCTCTGGAAGTTCCTGGCTGGCCCCGCCGAATGGATCGGCACGCATGCGCGTTTCGCACTGAAACAGGAAGGCGACTACTGCATCGTGCTGTTCACCCACGAAGGCTGGAAGGAACGCGTCGAGTTCACCTCCCACTGCAGCACCAAGTGGGCGGTGTTCCTGATCAGCCTCAAAGCCCTGCTGGAAACCGGCAAGGGCCAGCCCAACCCGCACGACGTCAGGATCGACAACTGGAACTGAAGACGCCCCGCATGAATGCAGACAAGGTGTTCAAGGCCCTAGCCGACCCCACGCGCAGGACGCTGCTGGACCTGCTCTGCGCAGACAACGGCCAGACGCTGGGCCAGCTCTGCGAACACCTGGACATGGCCCGGCAATCGGTCACCCAGCACCTGGGCCTGCTGGAAGACGCCAATCTGATCAGCACCGTGCGCCGCGGCCGCGAAAAGCTGCACTTCATCAACCCGGTGCCGTTGCACGAAGTCTACGAGCGCTGGGTACGCAAGTTCGAGCAGCAGCGCCTGAGCCTGCTGCATGACCTGAAACGCGAACTGGAAAGAGAATGACGATGTCTGCAGAGACCACCCGCTTCATCCACGTGATCTACATCGCCTCCACGCCACAGAAGGTGTTCGAGGCCATCACCCGCCCCGAGATCGCCAGCCGCTACTGGGGCCATGAAAACGTCTCGGACTGGAAGCCCGGCTCGCGCTGGCAGCATGTGCGTGCCAACGAAACGCGCTCGGTCGAGCTGGTCGGCGACGTGGTGGAAAGCACCCCGCCCTCGCGGCTGGTCATCACCTGGGCCGCCGCCTCACAGGCCGACAATCCCGCTGCCTACAGCCGGGTCACCTTCGAGATCGTGCCTTACCAGGACATGGTGCGGCTGACCGTTACCCACGAGGAACTGGAACCGGGCAGCGGCATGGACACCGGCATCCGCCAGGGCTGGCCGATCGTGCTGTCCAGCCTGAAGTCGCTGCTGGAGACGGGCAAGGGGCTGGATGTGTTTGCGAAGCCAGCGTAGTCGTCGGGATGGTTGGCCCGCGCGAGCGGCACTGGGTAGATGCCCTCCTGTCACCGCCGCCGCGCAATCCCCAATCGCTCCCAACAATTGAATTTCATGGAACAATAGGGAGCACATGGTTCTCGAGTTCCGATATGTCCCCCGCGTTGCTAACCGTCGAACAGGCTGCCCAGCAGCTCAGCCTCCACCCCAAAACCGTCCTGCGGCATATCCGTAACGGCCAACTGCGCGCGACCCGCATCGGCAAGTCCTATCGCATCACCGCTGAAGACCTCGACGTGTTCACCGGCACCGTGCGTGAGCCCTCCGCTGCGCGCCCACAGCTGACCACAGTGGTGGATATTCCCGGATGCGGTGCGGCACGTGCCGCCGACCTGGTCCGTGCCCTGCATGCGCGCGTCACCGGCCGCGAGGCCGACGATGAGCGGCTGCGCATGGAGACGATCTATTCGCCTGAGCACGATGTGCTCAAGCTGATCGTGATCGGTGGCCTGGAAGGTTCCACGGCGCTGCTGGTCAGCCTGCAGCGTCTGCTGCAGGACCGCAGCGCATGAAGTGGCAGCGCCCCGGCATTCCCACGCAGCACGTACTTGCCGCCTATCGCCAGGTGCTTTCGGACTGGCCGGTACCCCACGAATCGCACCATCTCGCCACCCGCGCCGGTTCGACATTCGTGGTCAGCTGCGGCCCGGAACACGGCCCTGCCCTGGTGCTGCTGCATGGCACCCTCAGCAATGCCGCCAGCTGGATGTTCGATGCAGAACGTTGGAGCGAGTACTACCGCGTGCATGCCGTCGACATCATTGGCGAACCGGGCCTCAGCGAAGGCACGCAACCTGCGCTGGACAGCGATGCGCATGCGCAATGGCTGGATGATGTCCTCGACGCACTCGGCGTGGAAAGCGCAGCATTCGTGGGCCTGTCGTTCGGCGGCTTCCTGGCACTGGACTACGCGCTGCGAAGGCCTGCCCGGGTCAACGCACTGGTCCTGGTCAGCCCCTCGGGTATCGGGCGCCAGCGTGCATTCCTGCTCAAGGCACTGCCACTGTTGCTGCTTGGCCGATGGGGACGCGAGCGCCTGCGCCGCGCGGTCATGGGGCCCGCGCCGCTGCATGCACCTGCACGTGCGCAGCCGCTGCTCGACCTGCTGGCATTGATCCGTGCCGAGGTTCGGCCACGCCCGCTGCGCATTCCCCGCATCAGCGACGAGCGGCTGGCTGCGTTGCATCCGCCGGTCGCTCTTGTCATGGGCGCGCGTGATGCCCTCATCGACACCCCTGCCGCCGCCGAACGCATGAAACGGCTCGTCCCGACGGCGGACGTGACCCTGCTGGCAGAGGGCTACCACTACATCCCCGGCCTGCGCGAAGACATCCTCGCCCGGCTGCGTCAACTGCAGAACCTCCAGCATGAATGATTCCATTGAACACATCGGCACCACCCGCCTCCTGCGCATCGCGCCGCAGGGCCCCGCACTCGATGCCAACGCCATGCGCGACCTGGTCGGCGACGCCCTCGGCCATCAGGCCGAGTGGATCGCCATTCCGGTGCAACGCCTGTCGCCAGACTTCTTCGAGCTGCGCTCCGGCATGGCCGGGCAATGGCTGCAGATGCTGGTGAACTACCGCCTGCGCTTCGCCGTGCTGGGCGACGTCAGCGCTTACCGCGCACAAAGCGAATCACTGGACGCGTGGATCACCGAATGCAACCGCGGTCGCGACGGCTGCTTCGTGGCCGACTGGGATGCCCTCTTGGCCCGCCTGTCGGTCTCGGCCAGCGCGGGCTGAACGCCAGCCCCGCGCTCACCCTCACCGAACCCGCTTCCGACTGCACTCCGACGCCGCCCGCCACAGCATCACCCGCAGGCTCCCCAGGCGATGTTCGATGCCTGCTTCAGACGCAGATTCCCTGCACAGCAAAGTGGCGGCGGTCACCCTCGGCTTCTGGGTGATGAAGATCGCCGCCACCACCCTCGGCGAGACTGCGGGCGATCTGCTGTCGATGACGCTCAATCTGGGCTACGTGGCCAGCTCGGCCATCCTGCTGGCGATCTTCGCCGGCCTGCTGGGCATGCAGTTGTCGGCACGGCGCTTCCACCCGCTGCTGTTCTGGTCGGTGGTGCTGGCCACCAGCACCGCCGGCACGACGATGTCCGACCTGCTCGACCGCACGCTCGGCCTGGGTTACGCCACCGGTGCCAGCCTGCTAGCCAGTTGCCTGGCGCTGGTGCTGCTGGCCTGGCGGCTGTCGGAAAAGTCGATCTCGGTCAGCAACATCGCATCGCGCCGCGCCGAAGGCTTCTACTGGACCGCCGTGTTGTTCTCCAACACGCTCGGCACCGCGCTGGGTGATTTCCTCGCCGACGATTCCGGGCTCGGCTTCACCGGCGGCGCGCTGCTGATCGGCAGCCTCATCGCGCTCACCGCGCTGGCCAGCCGCATCAAGGGCATCAACCGGGTCATCCTGTTCTGGATCGCCTTCGTGCTCACCCGCCCGTTCGGCGCCACCTTCGGCGATCTGCTCACCAAGCCGCTGGAAAAGGGCGGGCTGGGCTTCGGCACGGTCGGCTCGTCGCTGGTGCTGTTCACCCTTCTGGTAACGCTGGTGGCGCTGCCGATGCTGCAGCGTAAGGCGCAGCCAGCCAACTAACGGGCCGTCCAGCCCCCATCCACCGGCAGCGCCGTTCCGGTGACCTGTGCGGCGGCATCCGACGCCAGGAACACCACCATCTCGCCCAGCTGCTCGGGCGTCACGAACTGCAACGACGGCTGCTTCTCGGCCAGCAGCGCACGGGCGGCGGATTCCTGATCCGTGCCGTCCTTCTCCGCCAACGCGGTGATCTGCTGCTCCACCAGCGCCGTTCGCACCCAGCCCGGGCAGATCGCGTTGGCGGTGATGCCGCTGCCCGCATTCTCCAGCGCGGTCACCTTGGTGAACCCCACCACGCCATGCTTGGCCGCCACATACGCCGACTTGTTCACCGAGCCCACCAGCCCGTGCACCGACGCGATGTTGATGATGCGGCCGGCGCCCTGCTGCTTCATGTGCGGCAAGGCCGCTGCCGTTGCATGGAACACCGCCGACAGGTTCAGCGCCAGGATCGCATCCCACTTCTCGACCGGGAATTCCTCGATCGACGCGGTGTGCTGGATGCCCGCGTTGTTCACGAGGATGTCGATGCGGCCCATCTTCGCAACGGCGTGGTCGATCATTCCGCGCACCGCCTCACCCTTGGACAGGTCCGCGCCATCATGCGTCACCCGTACACCGAACTCGGCTTCCAGGCCGGTACGGATGCGTTCGATCTCCGCCGCATCGCCGAAGCCATTCAGCACGATGTCGGCGCCTTGCCGCGCCAGCGCGGTGGCAATGCCAAGACCGATACCGCTGGTGGAGCCGGTGACCACCGCAACCTTGCCAGAGAACATGGGCGAGCTTCCATCGGGGGCAGGCCATCAGTGTAGCCCCGCAGATCCACGCCACACGTGGATGCTCCCTCTCGGCAGGAATTCGCATTCCCTCTATATTCACCACCCTCCACCCAAGGATGGCTCGATGACCCCCTGCAAGGCCCTGCTGCCCTTCGTTGTTGCCGCACTGCTCGCCCCTGTCATCAGCCAGGCCGCGTTGCCCGCGCCGCCAACCACGCCGCTCACCACCGGCAGCGTGCAGGTGGATATCGCGAGCGGCCGCGTAGAGGGCGATGTGTGCGTATCCAATTCCCCCGCCAACGCCCAAGCCCACTTCGTGCTCAACGCCGGCCTGAACGTGGCACGGGTCACCGATGGCGAAGGCAAGCCGGTCGGCTTCGATGGCTGGTTCGGCCCGGGCGTGGATGGCGAAGCGCGCGTCTACACCCTGGCCGAGCCCACCGCCACGCTCTGCGTGCAGTACGTAGGCGCGTTCCCGCTGTACCCGAAGCACGATGCCCTGGGCGACTTCAAAGGCATGATGGCCTTCAACGGCGACAGCGCCCGCTTCACCGAGCAGTCCGCGTGGCTGCCGCAGGCGTTCGACCCGAAGGCGCGCGTGCGTAGCAGCCAAAGCCGCTACGACCTGCAGGTCGACTGCACCGGCTGCCGCTTCCTGTATCTCAATGGCAGCCCGGCCATCGAAGGCGCGCAGGGCCAGTTCCGCAGCGACAACGCGCGGCCGATCCTGCTGTTCGGCGGCAGCGGCCCGATCACCCGCACTGCGCAGGTCACGATCCTCAACGAGACCCTGCCCACGGCCAAGGTCGATGCACTGTCCAGCACCGTGCAGAAAGTGGCCGACGTGCACAGCCGCTACATGGGCGTACCACTGGCCGACCGCCCCACCTTCCTGCGCATGGTCACGCTCAACCAGATCGAGCGCGACCGCGAAGGCAGCGAATGGGGCTTTGCCACCTGGCCGACCATCGCCATGAGCGGCAGCATCGGCAACGTGGCCGATTCACTGCTGGCCGGTGGCGAGAAGGCCGAGCGGCGCGTGCAGTACATCGCGCACGAAATGGGCCATTACTACTTCGGCACGCTCAACCGTCCGCAGGGGCCGTATTTCTGGTTCCTGCTGGAATCCGGCGCTGAGTTCCTGTCGATCAAGGCGCTGCGTGAGATCAGTGGGGACGCCGCGGCGGATCGCCACATTGCGCGCCTGCAATCGGCCGTCGACAAGACGGACAAGCCGCTGCCCGCGTTCGATGCCATCGACGGCAACTCGGATCTGGGCTAACTGTACCGCTACGGCTACGGGCCCTTGCTGCTGCTTTCGCTGGAAAAGCAGGTAGGCGAAGCGAGAATGCAGGCCTTCATGCGTGGGCTGCTTGCGGCGCCTTCCCCGAAGAACTGGGCGGAGCTGCAGGCCGTCGCACTGATGGCTGGCATCGATGCCAAGGCCTGGGAGCATTGGCGGGCAAGCTGTGTGGCGGGCGGCAGGCAGAGATGCCAGTAGGCCCGCGCCTTGCGTAGATGGACTCCCTCAACGCCCGCACATCTCAACCATGCAGCACTGTGTCCAAGGCAACCCGCCCTCCTGGACCCTCTGTTTGCCAATCAGCGCTGCTGATATCGCCGCACAATCAGAAGAACAGACCCGCCTGATCGACGGTTGCCAGTGGATTGGCCTTCCGCACCGCCTCCAGGAAGAGCAGGAAATCGCGGTTGAACAGGGTCAGGTTATTGGTGAACGTCACGCACTTTCTGCCCGACGCTTTGCTGAAGCACACCTGCCAGACATAGCGCCCGTAGATCCTGTCGGACGTGCGTGTGACTGAGGTGATCTGCGAAAGCGGAACCGCCGTGGGCACCGGTCCCCGCCGCAGGTAGAACGCGTCCGTATCGAAGAAGTAGTGCTCACGATCCTCTTTGCCATCCACCATCACCAAGGTCATGGACGTGCCGGAGATCCTGCGAGGCGGGTTCAATTGCAGCCCGGATTCCAACGCAGAACGCGCGGTCGCTGACATTCGCCGAAGGAAGAACCAAAGGGTCAACAACGGAAGCGCCGCGAGCACAATGAAGCCTGCGGTCTTCAAAACAGCTTCCAGAGTGTTTGGCACACAGATCTCCAGCATGAACGTTCGGGCAGTCGTGGTAAGGGACTTCCCTGGAAAACCGGCCCCGCCCATAAGGACGAAGCCAGTCCGCCATGGTGCCACGGCACAGCAAGCGATGCAGAGCCCGCCTTACTTCAACCGCTCCACCAACCGCTGCCCCACCTCCAGCGCCGAAGCCGGGTTCTGCCCGGTAATCAGCTCGCGGTCCACCACCACATGCCCGGCCCACGGCGTGGTGTTGCTGCTGAACTTCGCCCCCGCCCGCTGCAACGCGGTCTGCGGGTAGAACTTCATCTCGCCACCACCCAGCAACGGCTTGGCCTGTTCTTCTTCCTGGTTGCTGATCACCGTCATCCGGTAGCCGCTGTAGATCCACTTCGGCGTAGCCGGCATCACCCCCGCTTCCAGCTTTGCCACGAAACTACCGGCATCCGGCAGCGTGGAAAGCAGCGCGATCGGCCCATGGCAGACCAGCGCGGTGGTCTTGTTGCGCTGGTGGAAGTCGGCCAGCAAGCGACCCAGCGCCGGGCTCTTCAGCAGATCCTGCATCGGCGCGTGGCCACCGGGAATGTAGACCGCATCGAAGCGCGCGTAGCCCTGCTGTTCGACGCGCGCCAGGCTGACCACAGGCGAAGCCGTCGGCGAGGTCAACGCCAGTTTCTCTAGCAGGTCCTTGTGCAGCGTCAGCTGCGCGGCATCGTTGCCGAAGTACGCCGGCGTTACCGAGGACGCATCCACCGTCGGCGCCCGCCCCTGCGGCGTGGCGAAGGTCACCTCGTGGCCGGCGTCCAGCAGCAGCTTGACCGGCTGCATCAACTCGTTGAGATAGAAGCCGGTGGGCAGCACCTTGCCGTCCTTCAGGTCCATGTGGTTTTCGTCGGACAGCACCACCAGCACGTTGGCGGCCTGCGCGCCGGTGGCGGCCAGGGTCAGGGCCAGCGCTGCGGCCAGCCGGGTCATCAGGTTCATGGGTAGCTCCTAATCGGGGAATGACGGCCACTTTATTCATCGCCCCAGCGGCGATAAATTGGCCCCGTCGCAAAACATCTGTTCCCCGGAGAGCCAAATGAGCCGAAAGTTCGACTACCTGGGCGATGTAGAGGTGTTCCTGGCGGTGGTCGAGCACGGGTCGTTCACGGCCGGCGCGGTGGCGCTGTCCACCACGCCCTCGGTGCTGAGCCGCGCGGTCACCCGCCTGGAAGCGCGGCTGGGCCGGCAGCTGCTGCAGCGGACCACCCGCCGCGTGGGCCTGACCGACGCCGGGCGGCTCTATCTGGAACAGGTGCGCACCGCCTTCGGCCTGCTGGACGACGCCGAGCGCGACGTACTGGCCCAGGACGGTGCGCTGGCCGGCCGCGTGCGCCTGAGCGTGCCCACCACCTATGGCCACTACCGGCTGCCGCCCGTGCTGGCGCGCTTTGCGCAGCAGTACCCGCAGGTGCAGGTGGAACTGAACATCACCAACCGCAACGTGGACCTGGTGGCCGAAGGCTTCGACCTGGCCATCCGCCTGGGCCAGTTGCCGGACAGCGGGCTGGTGGCGCGAAAGCTGGAAGACGCCCCGCTGCTGCTGGTGGCCGCGCCGGACTACCTCCAACGCCGCGGCACGCCGCACACGCTGGACGACCTGCAGCAGCACCTGTGCCTGCCCTTCGTGATGCCGCGTACTGGGCGGCTGGCGCCGTGGATCTTCCGCGACGGTGGGCGCGACGTGGACTGGCTGCCGCGTTCGTCCATCGAGACCTCCGACGATGTGCTGGGCGTGGTGTCGCTGGCCGAACAGGGCATCGGCATCTGCCAGAGCTATGCGTTCATCGTGCGCGAGCGGTTGCAGCGTGGGGAGCTGGTGGAAGTGCTGCCGCAGCTGCGCGGGCGGTCGCGGCCGTTCTCGGTGATCTATGCACCGCATCGGCGGCAGTCGGCGGCGGCGCGGGCGATGATTGAGTTGCTGGTGGGGAATGCGGCTGAGGATCGCGCTGGTTGAAGCCGCAAGGCTCGCTGGCGGTGTCGGGTTTGAACCGATTTTCGGGGTGTGCGGTCTGTCGGGTGCCACTGCCTGCCGAAGCAGACTAAGAACTGTTGCAAAGAAGACCGTCGCGCTATTCGCTTGTGGCGTGGGCGATTGCGCCAGTTTGATTCGCCATCAGCAGAGCAGCTGCGCGAATGCGTCCGGCGGTGTCGCGTGCTGCACGAATGGTGCGTGCAACAATAGTTCTTCGCTCTCGGATTCCGCGATTCCTTCGCGAATTTCTATTGGCATTCGAAGCGGCGGCGTAAACACCATGGCGCGCCACCGAAAAAGGGTGGCAGCGGGTCTGCAAACCCGTGATGAGAGATGCACCTGTAGTTTGCGCTTGCCCGTCGGCACCGTCCTTAACCGGTGCCGGCGGGCAATCCGTCGGCCTTTCTGGCGGGCGGTGCGTGGGGGCCCTCGGGCCCACCGGTCTATGGTGCTATTTCATCCCGGTTTGCAGCCACGCATCGTCCGCCACCTCCTCACGGTGGCGCTGTTAAGCACAGCCACGGAAGCCGACGCCATGAACGAATCCGACACCCTCTCCTCATACACCGTTGTTGAGCCCATCAACGACGACACTCCCCTGCCCGACCTGAACTCCCTGCTCGGCATCCTAAAGCGCATGCGTGGCTGCGAGGGGGCAGATGGGCATCCGTGGCCAGAAACCGATGTCTCGCCAGGCCGCCGCGTGAGTCTGGCCAGGAGCGAGCGCGCGATGGTGGGAGCGCTGACGGTGTTGGAGGTGCTGCACGCGGCAGACCGCTGCCGGGTGGCAGCGGACCCGGAACGGCATCTGGATGAGGGGGTTGTGGATGGGTTGTTTCTAGCTTGCCGGGGGTTGGTTGAGTGGGGTTGTCATGAGGTTAGGCCGGAGTGACCCGCAATGGCCGCCGTGCTCAGATTGGAGTCTGCTCACAAAGCGGAAGCCACCATCTGGTCACGGGTACCCGCAATCAGCAATTCACGGCTGCTCAAGGAAACGCTGGCGCACGTCAAACTGAGGCATCAGACTCTGGCAAAATCCCTTCGGAACTCGGATATCTCGAATAGACTAACCCTAGCTATTCCTTTCGTTCGGGAACGGCTTCTTCGCGGATGATCATAGACAATCTCCGAAGCCACCTGATTATCAATATTATAAAGAACAGCACCGAGGCAGTGCGGCTTGGTGCCAATAGGCGCGATCCGCAAGTGGTGCCCGGGACGCTGAGCGGCTATTTTCTCAATTGCATAGTAGGCACTGAAGGGACAGTTGGCACGCGAGTAGGTTGCATTGCGCCAAGCTCTCGTTTCCTCCAAAGGGACCTGATTGCCGAGATACGTACTAAATGGGTACTCCTTCTTAAATCCCGGAACACCAATTATTGGAAAAACTCGATCAGGACTGGGCTCAATCTGATCAAGCATATAGGACAATCTTGCTCCTTCGAAGCCCATCAGGGGGACGAATATCGAAGATTCGTCATCGATAGACCGCAATGCAGCAAAGCCTGGAATTGGCTGAATTCCAGTTATTCTTTCGCTAAGGTCAAAAAGAGATCCCACCCCGGGCGTAGAGCTCCTCGCGTAATCCTCCGGCTCGATATAAATACTTCTAGTTTGCACACCAATCTCAATACATGCACGAATAATTGGCGCCCAAATGTGAGCGGGGATACTCGTCAGATCGACATCAAGAGATCCACCAGTCACCTCTTGTATGGTAGATCTGAGCTGATCAGGGTCTCTCAAGTTAAGGAACGTACTACAGCCACGGAAATGACTCTCCGCCTGATTAAGATTATCCGTTTCCTTCAGCACCCAGAAGCTATCCGGGGCGCGCTCATTCATTGCCTGAACATGACTCCCCCTCTCTTCGGTACTATCACCAACGGCAATCACCACCTCCGAACTCAAAAGGAGATCAGGAAGACTATTGAAAGTCTGAGAATAAATAGGACGATCAGTAATTCTTGTCATCGCCTCAGATCCCGAGATCCATCTGACTGGGCAATCCAAAAATCGAACCCTCTCTATTCTGCCGGAGCAGCACTGCCCGAATCCCCTCGGCCTTGCCCTCCGACAGAGAAATTATGTCATCCGAAGTAAGTAACATCTTGCGCTTCTGGCGATAGCTGTATTCGAAGTAAGCACTAAAGATGGGATGCAGGGAGTAATCATAATCTCGAATATCCTCGGATTGTTGCAACTTCGTGCCGGGCCGCCTGACCAATGCAAGATGCATCACGCACTGCTCAAGAAGTTCTTGTGCAGCCCGGTCACCGCCAACGCTTGGTGGAGATTCCAAGCGAAACTGCGTAACTTCGGGCGTATGCCCTAAGGGAGACAACGCCATCACCTGGAAGACACGACCCAGGCTCAACGCAAGCTTTGTCATTCGCCCGCCGAGAACTGAAAGACCTTCAAGCTCCCTAAGGTTCTTCTGTCCTATCAATCGCGCTGCCTCAGTCTGCGCTTCGATTGACACATGACTTGAAGGACCGGACTCAAGTTGAAGATAGATAGATCTATGAACCAGCTCAAGCAAGTACCTAATATTTCCATTTGCGAGCTTGCAGAGAACATCCCAGCCACAATAATATTTTCTAAATCCTCGCTTACCTTGCTTAAGACTGAAGAGTATTGGAATCTTGTAATTATTAAGCCGGTCCGCGATGCTTGAATCCGTAGTCGTCCGCATGAGCTCGCGGACACGGGTGGGACTACCATCTTCCAGCATAAACAGACAATACTGCTCAAGAAGCGAGTATGTTTTGAATCGCTCTCGCTCTGCTGAGTCCATCACCGCAAACACACTTGCCACTGGCTCCTGCGCAACCCGCTCGATTCCTAGCTTAAGCGCTTCATCGTCCGCGCTTATTCCCGGGAAGAGCGATCTAACCGCTTCGGGATCATCAAGCCTAGCCCGCCTTGCGCACACCTGCGCCGCAAAGACCTCAAACGAAGCCCCAGATGTGAGGCGCTCCGATATGTCGATTCTTCGAAAATCGGCTGGATCAATCAACTGTTCAGTAGCGTTTACAGTGCATCGCTCACGAACTCCGAGTTCTTTCACGCCAATTTTAAAGGTATATGGCGGCCGCGAATGCTTGACAAGTGTATTAACAATTCTCTGTTGATAGTTGGAAAGATTCTCGAACTCATCAATAAGAAAGTAAAACGAAGCATCGCCTACCACACCCGAATCGGCAATGCTATCAAGGAGTGAGTCAATGGGCATTCCCAACGGAGTAAGTCTAAGGTTCGGCTTTCGACCTATCGAATTGATCGCGGTTTCAAAATCTGCCATCTCAGATTTAACAGCCAACAGAGCACCCGAAGCTGTACCCACTCGCATGCACGAGAATATTGTGGCAACCAAGTCCAGAACTTCAGAAGGCAGCGAGCGCTCACCCTCCTGATTGGATTCCCTCCAAGCGAAGAACTCCAATATTGACACGACTAACGTGAGATTAAGGTAGTGTCCAAACAGTCGATCCCACTCACTTTGGTCAAGCTCTGGCCCTTGAAAGGCTGCGACACGACCAGTGTTGATCTTGTGATACAGACCAATGATCCCTAAATCATCCAATCGACCTTGAATCCGGTCCGGGGGAGTGGCGAGCCGAACACGATACGAGAGAGATTGCAGAGTTGTGGTTTTTCCAGTTCCTCGTCCGCCAATAAGGAAGCAGGGCTGCAACGTTAGCAGCTCTGGAAAGTATCCTGGCTGAGTAAACTGATGGGCAAGACTGAGCTTGTCGTGCTCAGCTCTAAAGCTTGAGAACACCTGCGCCATGCTGGCATCAATGAGCTGTGTAGGCACGATCACGTCCTCTTAATAAGCGGGTGCCAGTTTTCTTCATGATAGAAGATCGGCAAAGTTGCATCTGGCGTGGAGTGCTCAAAAGACAAGCAAAGTCCCAACTTCCCAAAACCCTGCCAATCATCTCCTTGAATGCCTGCGCGAGAACTTGCGGCGTGGATCATCTCAACACCCTGCTCCCTAAGCTCCTCAGGCCAGACCTGAGAATCTGGAGTAAGGGCGCTATCTCGCCCATCAAGCACATGGGCAGCACAAATCGATACTTGCGGCGCGACCTCCGCGACGCAGTCAACCCCCGATTTTGTGGCAATCAACGGTATAAAGTAAATGGAAGTGGAATGATAGGAAACTTCCCTCTTGAAGTTTGACTCATGAGCGGAAGAGATTGAATAGAACCTCTCCCAAGTAGCCGAGAACTGGCTTCCACTTCCTAGAAAATCGTCGACAAAGACAATTGGTCGGCCAGATCCGGACGAGAGAATTCGCAGCGCGCGCTCCGGCGTAACTATGTTAGCTTCCGGTATTCCTAGCGCCGTTCTTGCCAGCCGAGCGAATATATGTCCGCTGTCAGTAGTACTCGGAGTCTCACCCTCCACATGAGTTACCACTACGTTCTGCCTGAACCACTCCCAATTCTCTCGCCTAGAGTCCGTCGGCCCGGTTAAATATGGACTGGTACTCAGCTGATGAAATGCAGATATAAAAAGGGCGGAAACAACGGATCTATTCAAGTAGACGAAACCACTAAGAAGATGCCCAGCTAGAATCCGCTCACCTTCATTAAAGTTAGAAAGCCATCCACTCACATCCAAGTCTGCGGTATTGGGCCACAGATTTATGAGGCTGAAGAACTCCGCCTTGCGCAACGACAGTTCCGGCTCTTCCAGAATCCATTCCACTATTAGTTATCCTATTTAAGCAATGTCGAAAGCAGATTATTTAATCTAGACACCGTAATAAACGGTGCGCCCGTGCCGATGTATGCGGATTTCAGAGTCGCGTAATGCTCCATGAGAGCCTCAAAGATCGATTCGATCTCTTCGCGATCTTGAGCCTGGATGGCAATTACACAATCAGAAAGCTGAACCCGTCGCCCCGCCTCCAACATGCATACCTTCGACTTTGATGGCCTCCCGACGCGGTGGATTAGTATCGCCGGGCCTGTGATGACCTGAACTGGATCAACATGCAGGCTGGACCTGCTAACCCTGGAATTTGTAAGATTCGTGCTGTGTATGAATTCGACCCGGGGCCCTCCACGCTTAGGCTTTACAGTGTGGACATGAACACGTCCGCGAGTAATGGTAGCGTGACTAAAGAGTGTCGGCGTCTCTGTACTTCTTTCTTCACCCTCTGACAACTTTCGTGAAAGCCGCACGATAGCCGCCTCGGCAAAGCAACCCGGAAACGAGCCTCGCGGAAGCTTCTCTACTAGATGGATGGACCAATCACGCTCAAGGCGTAGTCTTGCACTACGATCTTTCTCCCCATACAAGGAAGAGATAGGGAGAATGGCACAGATCTCGGCATGCTGTGAGGCGTATGCAGTAGCGCGAAGTAGAAACCGCAACGCAATGCTTGGCACAGGTCTACTGTTCCCGGCGACAGCCTGCCCCCTCATGGAGAAGGGCGGATTCAGGAGAATCAGGTCAACCGCCCCTTCGCGTCCAGCCAACGACTTACAGGACCTTACCGATCGCTCCAGCAAAAAATCACATGTTCCAGCTATCCAAGTAGGGTTCACAGCTTTAATCTGACGTACAAGCTTGCTCTGTATGTCAGTTGCAATAATTACTGCAGATGGCCACCTATCACTTGCTGCGCGCAAGAGACTGCCGTCTCCGGCCGAAAAATCCGCAACCAGCTTCGGCAAGGAAATACTCGAGGCTGCTGCCACTCTTCTCGCAATCGTAGCTGGCGTTGGATAGAAATCAAAAACCATTGATGAAGACCTGGCCGAACCTTCCTGATTGAGACACTTAGCGCTTGATTCCAACATAGGATATCTTGCCTAGTTGACTACAGTTGACGCGGTGTAGCACTGAGTGACGTTCACCGAATCGCTCTAGGCAGCAACGGGGCGCGGATTTTCATACGTAGAAATTAGCATGTAGCCCATACAACAAGGGCGCCTCTCGGCGCCCTCGTTCTTCAACTCATTCCCACTCAATGGTCGCCGGCGGCTTCCCCGAGATGTCATAGACAACCCGCGACACCCCCCGCAACTCATTGATGATCCGGTTGCTCACCGTCCCCAGGAACTCATACGGCAGATGCGCCCAATGCGCCGTCATGAAATCAATCGTCTCAACGGCCCTTAGCGCAATCACCCACTCATAAGCCCGCGCATCGCCCACCACGCCCACCGACTTCACCGGCAGGAACACGGCAAACGCCTGGCTGGTCTTGTCGTACAGGTCCGCCTTGCGCAGCTCATCAATGAAGATGGCATCGGCCTTGGCCAGCAGCTCGGCGTACTCGCGTTTCACTTCGCCCAGGATACGCACGCCCAGGCCCGGGCCCGGGAACGGGTGACGGTAGACCATGGTGCGCGGCAGGCCCAGCTCGACGCCCAGGCGGCGCACTTCGTCCTTGAACAGCTCGCGCAGCGGCTCCACCAGGCCCAGCTTCATGTGCTCCGGCAGGCCGCCCACGTTGTGGTGGCTCTTGATCACATGCGCCTTGCCTGTCTTGCTGCCAGCCGACTCGATCACGTCCGGGTAGATGGTGCCCTGCGCCAGCCACTTGGCGTTCTTCAGCTTGTTCGACTCTTCGTCGAAGATCTCAACGAAAAGGTTGCCGATGATCTTGCGCTTGGCTTCCGGGTCGCTCACGCCTTCCAGCGCGGCGAAGTAACGGTCGGCGGCATTCACGCGCACCACCTTTACGCCCATGTGCTCGGCGAACATCGCCATCACCTGGTCGCCTTCCTGCCAGCGCAGCAGGCCGGTATCCACGAACACGCAGGTCAGCTTCTCGCCGATGGCCTTGTGCAGCAGTGCGGCCACCACGGACGAGTCAACGCCGCCGGACAGGCCCAGGATCACTTCGTCATCGCCCACCTGTTCGCGCACGCGGGCGATCTGGTCGTCGATGATGTTGGCGGCGGTCCACAGGGTCTGGCAGCCGCACACGTCCACCACGAAGCGGCGCAGCAGCGCCTGGCCCTGCAGGGTGTGGGTCACTTCCGGGTGGAACTGCACGCCGTACCAGCGCTTCTCTTCGTTGGCCATGGCGGCCACCGGAATGCGGTCGGTGGTGGCAGTGATGGTGAAGCCCGGCGGTGCAACGGAGACGTGGTCGCCGTGGCTCATCCAGACATTCAGCTTCGGCTCGCCGCCGTGGTCGCTCAGGCCCTTGAACAGCGCATCCGGGTTGATCACGTTCACTTCGGCGTGGCCGAATTCGCGCTGATCCGCCGCTTCGGTGGCACCGCCCAGCTGCGCGGCCAGGGTCTGCATGCCGTAGCAGATGCCGAAGATCGGCAGGCCGCTGTCGAACACTTCCTGCGGCGCGGCCGGGGCGCCCGGCAGCGTGGTCGATTCCGGGCCACCGGACAGGATGATGCCCTTGGCGCCGAACGCGGCAATCTCGGCCGGGTTGTGGTCCCACGCCCAGATTTCGCAGTAGACGCCCAGCTCGCGGATGCGGCGGGCGATCAGCTGCGTGTACTGCGCGCCGAAATCGAGGATGAGGATCTTGTCGTTATGGATGTTGGTCATGGTGCCGTTCCAGTGGTGTTTTTCGCAGCGCCCGGCGCTTCAAGGCTCTGCGTCAGCGTGGCGATGAACGCCTCGCGTTGTTGAATATGTGAGGGATCTTCCTCGTCCCAGCGCAGCATCAGCAGGCCGTGCGGTGCGTTGGGGTTGGCGCGGTCGGCGCGCGGCAGCTCGGCGATTTCCTGCACTTCGGTGCCGGGCACGATGCGCCGTTGCAGCGTGTGCATCGGGTAACCGGAATCCACGGCGTTGCCCCAGAACGCGGACTGCACGCTCATCCGCTTCGGCTCCAGCGGCCCCAGCTCGGCGGTGACCACAGGATCTTCAAGCCTGTCACCCAGATCGGTAACGCACCGCAGGACGACCTGCAGCGGGCGCTCGCCGGTGCCTTTCAGCAGCCAGCGCTGCTCGCCAGCGGCCTGCACCTGCCAGCCCTTCGGCAGCGAGAACGCGTTCTGGCACGCCTGCACGTCCTGCAATTGCGAAACCGCCGCGCCCGGAGACCCGGAGCGCGGCGGCGGTTCGGACAACGAACAGCCTGCCATCAGCAGGCTGCCCGTAATCGCAAGAGCAGTTCGCAAGCGCATCAGGCGCGGTAGTTCGGCGGCTCTTTGGTGATGGTCACGTCGTGGACGTGGCTCTCACGCTGGCCGGCGCCGCTGATCTTCACGAACTTGGGCTTGGTGCGCATGTCGTCGATGGTGGCGCAGCCCACGTAACCCATGGTGGCGCGCAGGCCGCCCATCAGCTGGTGGATGATGCCGCCCACCGGGCCGCGGTACGGCACGCGGCCTTCGATGCCTTCCGGCACCAGCTTGTCGGCGGTGGCGGCGTCCTGGAAGTAGCGGTCCTTCGACCCCTTCTCCATGGCAGCCAGCGAACCCATGCCGCGGTAGCTCTTGTACGAACGGCCCTGGTACAGCTCGGTCTCGCCCGGCGATTCCTCGGTACCGGCCAGCAGGCCGCCGACCATGATGGTCGAGGCACCGGCGGCCAGCGCCTTGCCGATGTCGCCCGAGTAACGAATGCCACCGTCGGCGATCAGCGGGATGCGGTCCTGCAGCGCTTCGGCCACCAGGTCGATTGCGGTGACCTGCGGCACGCCGACACCGGCGACAACGCGCGTGGTGCAGATCGAGCCCGGGCCGATGCCGACCTTCACGGCGTCCGCGCCGCTGTCCAGCAGCGCCAGTGCGGCTTCGCCGGTGCAGATGTTGCCACCGATGACCTGCACGTTCGGGAAGTTCTTCTTGACCCAGCTGACGCGGTCCAGCACGCCCTGCGAGTGGCCGTGCGCGGTATCGACCACGATCACGTCCACGCCGGCGGCAACCAGCGCTTCCACGCGGCGATCGGTATCGCCACCCACGCCGACGGCAGCGCCGACCAGCAGGCGGGTCGACAGATCCTTGGCAGCGTTCGGGAAGTCGGTGTTCTTCTGGATGTCCTTGACGGTGATCAGGCCACGCAGTTCGAACGAATCATTGACCACCAGCACCTTTTCGATGCGGTTGCGGTGCAGCAGCTGCAGCACTTCATCAGACGCGGCGCCTTCCTTGACCGTGATCAGGCGATCCTTCTTGGTCATGATGTGGCGGACCGGATCGTCCAGCTCGGTCTCGAAGCGCATGTCGCGGTGGGTCACGATGCCGGCCAGCTGGCCGTCGCTGCCCACCACCGGCACGCCGGAGATGTTGTGCGCCTGGGTCAGGGCCAGCACGTCGCGGATGGTGGTTTCCGGGCCGACGGTGATCGGGTCGCGGATGACGCCGGCCTCGAACTTCTTGACCTTGGCCACTTCCGCGGCCTGCTGTTCCAGGCTGAGATTCTTGTGGATGATGCCCATGCCGCCGAGCTGGGCCATGGCGATGGCCAAGCGGGCTTCGGTGACGGTATCCATCGCGGCGGACAGGATCGGAAGCTTCAGCTTCAGGTCTCGGGTCAACCGCGTTTCGAGGTTGACGTCCTTGGGCAGGATGGTCGAGTGGGCGGGGACGAGCGAGACGTCGTCGTAAGTGAGTGCTTCAGCCTGGATGCGCAGCATCGGCATACCCGAGATGTGGGGAAGCGCGACATTTTACCCCTTTTCAGGGGCCAAGAACAGCATTTTTGCTGACCAGAACTGGAACTTCGCGCGACACAGTGTCGCAACCGCTCGGCTGCTTTCCGCCAGACCGCGATGAGCCGAGCATGGGCTCGGCTCTACAGCGGGCCCAAGGCCCGGCGCCGCCTTTGGTGGGCGCCAACAGCAGGTCAGCTCAGCGCTTCCGCCGCTTCCAGCGTGTTCTGCATCAACGTGGCCACGGTCATCGGGCCCACGCCACCCGGCACCGGGGTAATCCAGCTGGCCCGCTGCGCCGCCGCCTCAAACCCGACATCGCCCACCAACCGGCCGTCGTCCAGCCGGTTGATACCCACATCGATCACCACCGCGCCCGGCTTCACCCACTCGCCCGGCACGATGCCCGGGCGGCCCACCGCCACCACCAGGATGTCGGCGTTGCGCACGGCCTGTTCCAGCACGTCCCTGGGGGTGAACTTGTGGCAGCTGGTCACGGTGCAGCCGGCAATCAGCAGCTCCAGGCCCATCGGCCGGCCGACGTGGTTGCTGACGCCGACGATGGTGGCGTTGCGGCCGCGCACCGGCTGGTCGGTGTGGCCCAGCAGCGTGGTGATGCCGCGCGGGGTGCACGGGCGCAGGCCGAACTCACGCAGGGCCAGGTGGCCGACGTTTTCCGGGTGGAACCCGTCCACGTCCTTGCGCGGGTCGATGCGCTGGATCAGCCGGCGCGCATCGGGGATGCCCGGCAGCGGCAGCTGGATCAGGATGCCGTTGATCTTCGGATCGGCGTTGAGCTGGTCGATCAGGTCGAGCAGTTCGGCTTCAGTGGTGCCGGCCGGCAGATCGTAGTCATGCGCCTCGATGCCGACCTTCTCGGCGGCACGGCGCTTGTTGCGCACGTAGACGGTCGAGGCCGGGTCGCCACCGACCAGCACCACGGCCAGGCCCGGACGGCTGCCGCCGGCGGCCACGCGGGCGTCGACGCGCACCTTCAGGCTGTCGAGCAGGTCCTCGGCGATACGGCGGCCATCGAGGATGCGGGCAGGATGCTGGGGGGCGGAATCGGTCATCGGGAGCGGGGGAACGGCGGCGGGGACGCTATTGTCCCTGATTCAGGCCCCCTCGCCCACCGGCCTTACCAGAACCGGTCAATCCTCTTCCTCTTCCGGCACCTGGTCGGCATTCAACGTGCGCGCCTTGCGCTTTGGCGCGGTGAACGGGGTCGGCGTGGGCACGCCTGGCAGCGCGCTGCCAAACACCATGTGCGCACCGGCACGCAGGCTGCCACCGGCCATTTCCAGCTCGAAGCGCTCGGCATCGCGCTCGCGGATCTGCTCCGCGATCTCCTGCGCGTCATCTTCGTCCGCACCCAGTTCCATCAGCGCGGCCTGGCCAAACAGCAGCGCCGATTCAAACGTCTCGCGGATCTGGAAATCGACGCCGGCATGGATCAACCGCAGCGAGTGCTCGCGGTCGAACGAGCGCACCAGCAGCTTGGCCTGCGGGAACTCATGCGCCACCAGTTCAACGATGCGGTCGGCATCCTCGGCGTTGTTCACGCACACCGCGATGGCCCGCGCGGTAGCGGCGCCGGAAGCATGCAGCACGTCCAGGCGGGTGCCATCGCCGTAATAGATCTTGAAACCAAAACGCTCGGCGTTGTGGATCATCTCCACATCGTTGTCGATGATGGTCACGTCCACGTCGCGCGCCAGCAGCGACTGGCTGGCGACCTGGCCGAAGCGGCCGAAACCGATCATCAGCACGCTGCCGGAAAGGCCATCGGCCTCGTCCACGCCGTCCATGTTCACCGTCGGCTTCGGCGCGATGCGCTTGTAGACCAGCACCACCAGCGGGGTCAGCGCCATCGACAGCACCACCACGGCGGTGAAGTTGGCATTGATCTCCAGGTTGATCACGCCGGCCGAAGCCGCAGCAGAGAACAGTACGAAGGCGAACTCGCCGCCCTGCGCCATCAGGACACCGCGATCCAGCGCCTGTGCGTGATCACTGCCCATGATGCGCGCGACCACGTAGATGCACAGCGCCTTGGCCGCCATCAGCGCCAGCACCAGGCCCAGGATCAGCGGCCAGTTTCCCGCCACCACGCCCAGGTCCAGCGCCATGCCCACGCTGAGGAAGAACAGGCCGAGCAGGATGCCGCGGAACGGCTCGATGTCCGCTTCGATCTGGTGGCGGAAGGTCGACTCGCTCAGCAGCACGCCGGCCAGGAACGCGCCCATCGCCATCGACAGGCCGGAAAGCTGCATCAGCAGTGCCGCGCCCAGCACCACCAGCAACGCGGCAGCGGTCATCACCTCGCGCGCCTTCGATTCGGCCAGCACGCGGAACAGCGGGTTGAGCAGGAAGCGGCCGACCAGCACCAGGCCGACGATGGCACCGACACCAATCGCCACCGACAGCCAGCGCGAACCCTCGCCATCGGCACTGCCCGCGCTCGGCGCCATCCACGCCACCAGGGCCAGCAACGGCACGATCAACAGGTCTTCGAACAGCAGGATCGAAACGATCTTCTGCCCCGACGGCAGCGCGATATCACCGCGCTCGGCCAGCAACTGCATCACCACCGCGGTGGAGGTGAGCACGAAGCCGGTGGCGCCGATGAAGGCGACCTGCCACGGGAAGCCGAACAGTTTGGCGATGCTGGTCAGCACCAGCGCACAGGTGGCGATCTGCAGCGTGCCCAGCCCGAAGATTTCCTTGCGCAGGCTCCACAGGTGCGACGGCCGCATTTCCAGGCCGATCACGAACAGGAACATCACCACGCCGAGTTCGGCGGTATGCAGGATCGCCTGCGGGTCGGAGAACCAGCCCAGCCCGAACGGTCCGATCGCCAGGCCAGCGGCGAAGTAGCCCAGCACCGAGCCCAGGCCGGCCCGGCGGAACAAAGGCACCATCACCACCGCCGCGCCCAGCAGGGCGACGACCTTGACCAGCTCGCTGGTCGCTGCTTCTACCGCCATCCGGTGTTTTCCCCAAGATCCAGAATCGGGTTCAACAATAGAGCAATGCCGATGACGGCAATAGCACGCATGTTGCGCCGGATTGTCTTGGAGGTGGAACGATGCCGGGAGTGACCCCCAATATCATCCCGAAAGCATGCCCTGTAGAGTCGAGCACGCGCGACTGCCTTTGGTCTCAACGCGCAGGGCCGTCGAGCGTGGCTCGACGCTACAGAGAGCCACCCCGGCAAAACGCGGCGTAATCGATATACCCCGGGAACGGCACGCCGGGCGCGCACACCGGGCACTGCGGATCAGGCCGGATGCCGGTCTCGCGGAAGCGCATGCCCAGCGCATCGAAGCGCAGCAACCGCCCCACCAGCGGCTCACCGATGCCCAGCAGCAGCTTCAGCACTTCGGTGGCCTGCAGCACCCCAGCCAATCCAGGCAGCACCCCCAGCACGCCGGCTTCGGAACAGTTCGGCGCGAACTCCGGCGGCGGCGGCTCCGGGAACAGGCAGCGGTAGCAGGGCGCCACACCACGCTGGCGGCCTGCGTCAAACACGCTTACCTGGCCGTCGAAGCGCTCGATGGCGGCATACACCAGCGGCGTGGCGTGCTTGATGCAGGCATCGTTGAGCAGGTAGCGCAGCGGGAAGTTGTCCGAGCCGTCCAGCACCACGTCCACGCCGTCCAGCAGCACATCCACGTTCTCGGATGTGACCCGCTCAGGCACGGCCTCGACCTCGATCGACGGGTTCAGTGCCAGCAACCGCTCGCGCGCCGAATCGACCTTGAGCTGGCCGACGCTGGCCTCGGTATGCACGATCTGCCTGTGCAGGTTGCTGCGCTCCACGCGGTCATGGTCGGCAAAACGCAGATGCCCTACCCCGGCTGCGGCCAGATAGAAGCCGGCCGGCGCCCCCAGGCCGCCCGCGCCCAGCACCAGCACGCGTGATTGCAGCAACCGGCGCTGCCCGGCTTCGCCGACCTGCGGCAGCAGCAGGTGGCGTGAATAACGATCAAAGAAATCACGGTCGGCGGCGCTGGACAGCGGCTGCACCAACGGCAGCGACTGTTCGCGCCAGGCCACGGTGCCGCCGGTCACGGAAGCGACATTTGTGTAGCCTGCCTCCAGCAGGAACTGCGCGGCATCGGCCGAGCGCTTGCCGCTCTGGCAGATCAACAGGATGTGCTGGTCCTGCCGTGGCAGATGCGCGGCCGGGTCGGCCTGCAGCTCGACCTTGGCCACGCCACGCGCGCCTTCGGCCATGCCGCCGGCCCGCTCGTGCGCCTCGCGCACATCGATCAGCACGGCGCCGTGGGCGAGGCGTTCATGGGCCTGCTGCGGGGAAAGCTGGGGAATGCTCATGCACCCATTGTAGAGCGGCCGTCGGGGCTGTCGTGGAATGCCGGAACCCCGCGCTGCGCGCGGTAGTCGGCTCTACCCAGTCGGCTCTCGCCGGTCGCCGTTGCCCCGCCCCGCGGCGGCGCTCAAATGAAGAAGGCGGCCCTGCGGCCGCCTTCTCGTAGATCACTTGCCCTTGACGTGCTTCATCAAGCGCCGCTTGGCCTTGATCTGCCGCTCGGTGAGGACGTTTTTCTTGCCCTCGTAAGGGTTGGCACCCTCGCGGAAGATGAAGCTCACCGGCGTGCCGATCAGCTTGAAGCGCTTGCGGAAGAAGTTCTCCAGGTAGCGCTTGTACGACTCCTGCAGCTCCTTCAGGCGCGTGCCGTGCACGATGAAGGTCGGCGGGTTGGCGCCGGCCGGGTGTACGTAGCGCAGCTTGGAGACATGGCCGCGGATGGTCGGCGGCGGATTGGTCTCGTACGCCACTTCCAGCGCCTTGTTCACTTCGCTGGTGGTGAAGGTCTTGTTCGCCGATTCGTGCGCGCGGTGTACCGCACGGAACAGCTCTCGCAGGCCCGAGCCGTGCTTGGCCGAGATGCGCACCGATTCGGCCCACGGCACGAAGCCGAGCTTCAGCGACAGCATGGTTTCCGCCTGCTCGCGCTGGTACTCGGTCAGGCCATCCCACTTGTTGATGGCGATCACCAGCGCACGGCCGGCGTCGAGCACGGCGCCGAGCACGGTGGCGTCCTGATCGGTCACGCCTTCGGTGGCGTCCAGCATCAGCACCGCCACCTGGCACTGCTCGATCGACTGCATGGTCTTGACCACCGAGAATTTCTCGACGACCTCGTCCACGCGCGAACGGCGGCGCAGGCCGGCGGTATCGATCAGGCGGTACTCGCGGCCGTCGCGCTCCAGATCCACCGCGATCGAGTCGCGGGTGGTGCCCGGCACGTCGGAGGCGATCATGCGCTCCTCGCCGAGGATGCGGTTGACCAGGGTCGACTTGCCCACGTTCGGGCGGCCGACGAAGGCGATGCGGATGCGGTTCGGATCGTTGTCGAGCTCTTCGCCGCTGCCTTCTTCCGGCAGGCGCTGGATCACTTCATCCAGCAGGTCGTCCAGACCCTGGCGATGCGCGGCCGAGACGGTCAGCATCTCGCCGAAGCCGTAACGGGCGAACTCGGACCGCACGCTGTCCTCGTCGGTGCCGTCGATCTTGTTGATCAGCAGCAGCGTCGGGCGCGACAGCTTGCGCAGCCAGGCCAGGATCTCGTCGTCCAGCGCCGAGGTGCCCTCACGGGCATCAACGACGAACAGGATCAGATCGGCTTCGGCGGCAGCAGCACGCGCCTGGCGCGTGGTGGCACCGGCCAGGCCTTCGTCTTCGCCGGCAATACCGCCGGTATCCACGACGAGGAAATGGTTGTCCTCGTCGAGGCGGCAGACGCCGTAGTTGCGATCGCGGGTGACGCCGGGCTGGTCATGGACCAGGGCGTCACGGGTGCGCGTCAGCGCATTGAAAATAGTCGACTTGCCGACGTTCGGCCGTCCAACCAGGGCGACCAAAGGCAGCATCGCGATTACTCCAATTTAATTTGCCAACCGGAAGGCGGTCAGCTTGCCATCAACGTTCTGCACCAGCAGCACCCCGTCTACGACGACCGGCTGGGCCAGCAGGGCGTCGCCGCCGCTCTTCGCCCGTGCCGCCATCGCACCATCGGAGGTCTTCAACCAGTGCACGTATCCCTTGTAGTCACCGACCACCACGTAGTCGCCCTGCAGCGCCGGGCCGGTCAGCGAACGACGCGCCAGCGCGGTCTGCGACCACATGGCAGCGCCGGTGCCCTTGTCCAGGCCGAACACGCCACCCTTGTTGTCGGTCACGAACACATTGCCCGACGACACTGCCACGCCACCGGCACCGCCATGGTCGCGCGCCCACAGCGGGCGGCCGGTCGGGCCTTCAATGGCCATGGTCTGGTTCTTGAAGCTGCTCACGAAGAGGGTGTTGCCCTCCAGAACCGGAGCGCCGTCGACGTCGGCCATGCGGTCCAGCTCGGTACGGCCTTCGCCGTTGCCAAGGTTCTGTTCCCACAGGGTACGCCCATCCTGCATGGCCAGCGCGGCAACCGCACCTTCGTCCTTGCCGATGAACAGCACGCCCGGACCGGTGACCACCGGCGCGTTGCCGCGCACGGTCAGCGCTGGCAGTTCGCTCGGGTTGAACCACTTCTGGGTGCCGTTGCCGGCATCGAAGGCGGTGACGCGGCCGTCATTGCTGCGCACGAACACCAGGCCCTGCGCCACGGCCGGCGCGGCAATGACCTCACCCGGCACACGGGCGCGCCACTTCTCGCTGCCATCATTGATGTCCAGGGCAATGACCTGGCCGTCAAGCGTGCCGATCACGACCAGGTTCTCACCGACACCCGGGCCGCCGGACAGGCGCAGCTTGGGCTTCTTCTTTTCTTTGGTCGGCTCCCAGGTCCAGACCTTCTTGCCGGTCTGCAGGTCGATGGCATGCACGCCACCGGTGATCGCCGCGGCGAACACATGGCCATTGGCCACGGCCGGGCCCTGGCGCACGCCAATGCGGCGCTCGCCCTTGCCGAGATTGACCGACCAGGCTTTGTTGACCTTCACGCTCGGCTCGAACTTGACCAGTTCAGCCGGCTCCAGCGCCTTCTTCGCTGCCGCGTCCTTGCCGGCGAACCAGCCCTTCACGGTGCTGCAGCCGGTCAGGGCCATGCCCATCAGGAGCACGGTGGCGACGCGGGTGATCATGACCTTCTGACTCATCAAACCGACTCCGCAGGGGCGGCGACCGTGCCGCCGGCATCCATAACCTTGGTTTCCAGCAGGCGCCGCTGCGGCGCTGCCACGTCCAGCGACTTCAGCGCCTTCTCGTACTGTTCACGGGCGCCATCGCGCTTGCCCTGCGCCATCAGCGCGTCGCCATGGATTTCCAGGCTGCTGCTGTCGGTGGCGCTGCCCAGCAGCTTGATCGCCTCGTCGCTCTTGCCGGTGGCCACCAGCAGGCGGGCCACGCGCTGGTCGACCACGCGCTGCAGGTCGCCTTCGACCTTCACGCTGCGCAGGGTGGCCAGCGCTTCTTCGTTCTTGCCAGCGTCGACCTGGGCCTTGGCCAGCTGCAGCGCCGCGAGGTCGCCGTAGATGCTGGACGGGCCGGCTTCGAGCGCCTTCACGGCCTTGGCCGCGTCATCGAGCTTGTTCTGCTGAAGGCCGACCAGCGCCTTCTGGTACTCGACATTGGCCGAGGCCAGCTTGCCGCCCTGATCCTTCTGGTACCACTGCCAGCCGGCAATGGCACCGATGGCGATGACCACGCCACCGAGGATGCTGGCGCCATTCTTCCGCAGCCAGCTGCGGACGCGTTCACTTTGTTCGTGCTCGTCGAGCAGATCGTCGATCGCCATGCGTACTCTCGCCCCGCCCATCGGGAGGGACCATTGGGTTTAATCGAAGGTGGTGAAACCGCGCCTCAGTGCGAAACCGGGACTACGGAGCCTTCAGAGGATACCTGAAAGCGTGCCACGTTGGCTCGCTGGTAGGGGGTCAGATCGACGATAGCGCCGTTCTGCTGAACCTGGACCGCCGAAGCGTTGCCCAGGGTCACCCGGCTCACCTGGCCCGGGGTGAAGCTGCGGCTCTCGCCGGACTTGATCAGCGCCTTTTCCACGGTGGCGCCGTCCGGGCCACCGATATCGACCCAGCTGTCACCGCTGAACTGCATCTCCAGCGTGTTGCCGGCAGCGACGGCGGCCGGGGCCGGACGCGGCACCGGGGCCAGCGAGGCCACATACGGGGTCGCCGCCGGCTTGCCGGCCGGGGCGGTACTGGCGACCTCAGCCGACGCCGTCGGCTCGACGCCAGCGGCGGACGGAGCCACCGGCACAGCGGCCGGGATGGCGTCCAGCGAGGCGGTGCTCGGCGACGGGGTCGCGCTGCCATCGAAATGGCCGCGGGTGGCGAACCACACCGGCACGGCCAGCACGGCGGTGATGCCGACATACAGCATGCGCCTGCCGAGGTTCTCGGCAATCCGCCGCGCACGCGGGGTATGGGTATGGCTGACGAGGGTGGGCGGCACGACCGGACCGACCTGGGCCTGCTCCAGCAGTTCGCTGACGTCCACGTTGAGCAGGCGCGCATAGCTGCGCAGCTGGCCGCGCACGAACACCGGCGCGCCGAGCTTCTGCCATTGTTCTTCTTCCAGCGACTTGACCACCTGGACCGGCATGCGCAGGCGCGAGCCGACATCCTCGAGGGTCAGCCCGGCCGCCTCGCGGGCCTGGCGCAGGCGGGTGCCGCAGCCGGCCGCAGTCTCGAGAGCGCTCACAGTCTGGTCATCAATCACAATGCATCAACCCTGGAGTTAGGAGCCCGCGTCCTGCGGAAATTCCTGTCGAATCCGCTGCAGATACCGATCAGATGCTGCCCGATCGCCCAGCCGCGCTTCGATTTGAGACGCAAGTTGTAACACGGAACGCGTGGCGGGTGCAGCCGCAATCCTGCGTTCGGCGAAGGCCCGGGCCTCCATGTAGCGGCCCTGGCGGAAGCTCAGCTGGGCCATCGCCTCGAGCGCGACCGGGTTGCCCGGCAGTGTCGTCAGCGCGGCGCGCAGGTCGCGCTCGGCACGTTCGAGCTGGCCGGCATCCAGTGCACAGCCGCCGGCATTGGCCTGCGCCTCGGCCGGGGTGGCATAGCCCGGGGCCTGCACCGCACGATCGAACCAGACCAGCGATTCGGCCGGCCGGCCCTGCTGGCACAGCCACGCACCATAGTTGTTGAGGATGTCGCCGCGCTGCGGCGCCAGCTCGGCCGCCCTGCGGAAGTTCTCGCCGGCCTGCTGAGTACGGCCACGGCGCTCGTCAATGCCGGCCAGCAGCATCAGTGCGTCCGGTGCTTCCGGGGCCAACTTCTGCGCGTCGCGCGCCTTGCGCTCGGCAGCGTCGAGATTGCCGACCTGCATGTCGCGGGCGGCCAGGGCAAGCAGTTCCTGCCAGCGCACGTGGCGACGCACGTTGTCCGGATCGCGCACCGAATACACCGGCGCCACGCTGGGCCCCAGCTTGGCCTTGGGTTGGGATTTGCAGCCGACGACCGCGAGGGCCAGCGTGCCGGCGAGCACAACCAGCCAGAGGCGGTCAGGCCGCGGCATCGCTCCCCTTCCCCGCCTGCAGCGCCTTGTTGAACTCCGCCTGGCGGCGGGTGCGGTCCATCACCTGGCCCTTGAGCTGGCCACAGGCGGCGTCGATGTCGTCGCCACGGGTGCGGCGGACCATGGTCAGCACGTTGCTGTCGAGCAGGATCTTCTGGAAGGCGCGGATATGCGCCTCTTCGGAACGCTCGTAGCGGGTGCCCGGGAACGGGTTGAACGGGATCAGGTTGACCTTGCCCGAGTCCCTGGCCTGTACCGCGTTGTCGAACTGGTGCATCAGGCGCGCCAGCTCGCGGGCATGCTCGGGCTTGTCGTTGATGCCCTTCATCAGGGTGTATTCGAAGGTCACCGATTCGCGGCGCTTGTTGGCGCGCAGGTAACGTGCGCACGAGGCCATCAGCTCGGCGATCGGGTACTTCTTGTTCAGTGGCACCAGCGTTTCGCGCAGTGCGTCATTGGGCGCATGCAGGGAAACGGCCAGCGATACGTCGCTTTCGGCGGACAGACGATCGATCTGCGGCACCAGGCCGGAGGTCGACAGGGTCACGCGCTTGTTGGCCAGGCCGTAGCCCAGATCGTCGCGCATCACGCTCATCGCGCGCACGACGTTGTCGAAATTCATCAGCGGCTCGCCCATGCCCATCATCACCACGTTGGTGAGGCGGCGCATCTGGTGCGGCACATTGCCCAGGTGGCGCGCCGCGACCCACACCTGGCCGATGATCTCGGCGGTGGTCAGGTTGCGGTTGAAGCCCTGGGTGGCGGTGGAGCAGAACGTGCAGTTCAGGCCGCAGCCGACCTGCGAGGACACGCACAGCGTGCCGCGGGTCTTGTCCGGGATGTACACGGTCTCGATGGCGTTCTTGCCATCCACGCCCATCGCCAGCAGCCACTTGTGGGTGCCGTCGGCGGAGGGCTTGTCGAACACGATGTTGGGGACAACGACCTCGGCATGGGCCTGCAGCTTGGCGCGCAGGACCTTGCCGAGATCGGTCATTTCATCGAAGTCGGTGACGTAGCGATGGTGGATCCACTTCATCACCTGATGGGCACGGAACTTCTTTTCGCCGAGTTTTTCGACGAAAAACTGTTCCAGGCCCGCGCGATCGAGGTCGAGCAGGTTCTGCTTGCCAGCCGTGGGTGCCGACTTCGGCAGCGGCTGGATGGCGGGGGACTGTACGACCTCGTTCACGGCATTACTCTCAGCGCGAGACGACTTCGGTGGCGGCGAAGAAGTAGGCGATTTCAATCGCGGCATTCTCGACCGAGTCCGAGCCGTGGGCGGCGTTGGCATCGATGGATTCGGCGAAGTCGGCGCGGATGGTGCCCGCAGCGGCTTCCTTCGGGTTGGTGGCGCCCAGCAGGTCGCGGTGGGCCAGGACGGCGTTCTCGCCTTCCAGGGCCTGGATCATCACCGGGCCGGAGATCATGAACTCGACCAGCGCGTTGAAGAACGGACGCTCGCGGTGCACGGCGTAGAAGCCTTCGGCTTCACGGCGCGACAGCTGCTTGTACTTGGCGGCCACGACCTTCAGGCCGGCCTTCTCGAAGCGGGCGTAGATTTCGCCGATGACGTTCTTGGCAACGGCGTCCGGCTTGATGATCGAAAGGGTGCGCTCCAGCGCCATGGGATGTCTCCAATGGAATCGGGCCGCTGATGGCCCGAAGGGTAACATGAAAAAAACCCGCGTCGGGACGCGGGCTTAGCCTGATAAACGTGGGCGAATTGTAAAAGATAAAGCGCTGGCGTGGTAGTGCCGGCCGCCGGCCAGCAACGCCGTCGTGGCCGGGGTCACAGCTCTACAGGGAGGCTCGCCCCCATTCCGGGGCTCACCGCTGGGGTCGGCGCCCCCGTTCGAGGATCCGTCCGCGCCTGCCCATTCACCCACCTGAGCGGATTCTGACCACCCTGCGCATTTTTGCTGCACTGCAAAATGCCATACGGTACCGTCTGGTCCTAGTATCAAACAATCGTTTGATTAAGGTCCGCCCACCGATGGCCAAGCCCGCCCACTTCTCGACCAAGGACCGGATCCTCGGTGCCGCCGAGGAGCTGTTCGCCCAGCACGGTTTCGCAGGCACCTCACTGCGCCAGGTTACCAGTCAGGCCGATGTCAACATCGCCGCGGTCAACTACCACTTCGGCTCCAAGGAAAACCTGGTCAACGAGGTATTCCGTCGCCGTATGGACGAGATGACCGGCGCCCGCCTGTCACAGCTCGAACGTGCCCGCGCCGAACACCCCGGGCAGCTGCGTCCGGTGCTGGCCGCCTTCGTCGAGCCAGCGCTGGCGCTGGCCCAGGACCGCCAGAACGGCGGCGCCTTCGTGCGCGTGATCGCCCGCGCCTACGCCGAGAAGAACGACAACCTGCGCAAGTTCCTGTCCGACCACTACGGCCACGTGCTGCGTGCGTTCGGCAAGGCCATCGGCGAGTGCGTGCCCGGCCTGAGCAAGGAAGAGCTGTACTGGCGCCTGGACTTCCTGGCCGGTTCGCTCACCTATGCCATGGCCGACTTCGGGCTGATCAAGCGTCCCGCCGGTGTCACCGAAGCGGCGCATCGTGCCCATGCCGCCCACGAACTGATCCATTTCGCCGAAGCCGGGTTCCGCGCCGCCGCACGCGCCAGCGCCCTGCCCGCTTCCCCTTGATTCCACCGGGTGTGACCCACCCAGTAACTGCTGACCAACAAAGGCCCTACACCATGTCCAATTCCCTGCTAGTCCGCCGCGCCGCCGTGCTGGGTGCCGGCGTCATGGGTGCCCAGATCGCCGCCCACCTCACCAACGCGGGCGTCGACACCGTGCTGTTCGATCTGCCTGCCAAGGAAGGTCCGGCCGACGGCATCGTGCTGAAGGCGATCGCCAACCTGGGCAAGCTGAGCCCGGCGCCGCTGGCCAGCAAGTCGCTGGCCGAAGCCATCACCCCGGCCAACTACGAGTCCGGCCTGGAGCAGCTGAAGGACTGCGACCTGATCATCGAGGCCATCGCCGAGCGCATGGACTGGAAGCAGGACCTGTACAAGAAGATCGCCCCGTTCGTGGCTGACCACGCGGTGCTGGCCTCCAACACCTCGGGCCTGGGCATCAACAAGCTGGCCGACGTGCTGCCCGAGCAGCTGCGCCACCGCTTCTGCGGCGTGCATTTCTTCAACCCGCCGCGCTACATGCACCTGGCCGAGCTGATCCCGGCCACCACCACCGACAAGGCGGTGCTGGAAGGCCTGGAAGCGTTCCTGGTCACCACCCTGGGCAAGGGCGTGGTGTACGCCAAGGACACCCCGAACTTCATCGGCAACCGCATCGGCGTGTTCTCGATCCTGTCCACCATCCACCACACCCAGCAGTTCGGCCTGGGCTTCGATGAAGTGGACGGCCTGACCGGCCCGCTGGTGGGCCGCCCGAAGTCGGCCACCTACCGCACCTCCGACGTGGTCGGCCTGGACACCATGGCCCACGTGATCAAGACCATGGGCGACACGCTGCCCAATGACCCGTGGCATGAATTCTTCAAGTCGCCAAAGTGGCTCGACGCGCTGATCGCCAAGGGTGCGCTGGGCCAGAAGACCGGCGCCGGCATCTTCCGCAAGGTCGGCAAGGACATCGTGGTCCTCGACCTGGAAAAGCAGGACTACCGTCCGGCCGACCGCACCGCCGCGCCGGAACTGGTCGAGATCCTGAAGATCAAGAACCCGGCCGAGAAGTTCGCCAAGCTGCGCGAAAGCCAGCACCCGCAGGCGCAGTTCCTGTGGGCGACCTTCCGCGACCTGTTCCACTACAGCGCCTACCACCTGGCCGACATCGCCGAGACCGCGCGTGACGTTGACCTGGCCATCCGCTGGGGCTACGGCTGGTCGCTGGGCCCGTTCGAAACCTGGCAGGCCGCCGGCTGGAAGCAGGTCGCGCAGTGGATCGCCGATGACATCGTCGCCGGCAAGAGCATGAGCAACGCCCCGCTGCCGGACTGGGTGTTCGATGGCCGCGACGGCGTGCACGCTGCCGAGGGTAGCTACAGCCCGTCGCGCAACGCCAAGCTGCCGCGCTCGTCGCTGCCGGTGTACCAGCGCCAGCGCTTCCCGGATCCGCTGCTGGGCGAAAAGTTCGCGCCGGGCGAGACCGTGTTCGAGAACGACGGCCTGCGCATGTGGCACGACGGTGATGGCATCGCCGTGGTCAGCTTCAAGACCAAGATGAACACCGTGTCCGACCAGGCGCTCGATGGCCTGCAGGAATGTGTCAGCCGCGCCGAAAAGGATTTCCAGGGCCTGGTGATCTGGCAGCAGAAGGAACCCTTCTCCGCCGGTGCCGACCTGGCCGGTGCGCTGGGCCTGCTGCAGGCCGGCAAGGTCGACCAGTTCGAAGAGATGGTCGCCAACTTCCAGCGCACCAGCCAGCGCATCAAGTACTCGCTGGTGCCGGTGGTGGCCGCGGTGCGGGGCCTGGCCCTGGGCGGCGGCTGCGAATTCCAGATGCACAGCGCCAAGACCGTGGCCTTCCTGGAAAGCTACATCGGCCTGGTCGAGGCCGGCGTCGGCCTGCTGCCGGCCGGTGGCGGCCTGAAGGAACTGGCCGTGCGCGCCTCGCAGGCCGCCGGTCCGGGCGGTGACGTGTTCGCCGAACTGAAGAAGACCTTCGAGACCGTGGCGATGGCCAAGGTGTCCAACTCGGCGGTCAACGCCCAGGAACTGGGCCTGCTGCGCAGCACCGACAAGGTGGTGTTTAACAGCTACGAGGCGCTGTACATCGCCAAGGCCGAAGCGCGCGCCCTGGCCGAAGCGGGCTACCGTCCGCCGCTGCCGGCACGCCGCATCCAGGTCGCCGGTGACGTGGGCATCGCCACCTTCAAGATGATGCTGGTCAACATGCTGGAAGGCCGCTTCATCAGCCCGTACGACTACGAGATCGCCGAGCGCATCGCCACCGTGCTGTGCGGCGGCAAGGTCGACCGCGGCACCCTGGTCGACGAAGAGTGGCTGCTGACCCTGGAGCGCAAGCATTTCGTTGAACTGGCCCAGCAGGAAAAGACCCAGGCCCGCATCGCACACATGCTGAAGACCGGCAAGCCGCTGCGGAACTGATCGCCACCCCTGCTTTTGGTGGGTGCCGACCGTGGGTCGGCACTCCTCCGCCTCTGGTAGGTGCCCACCTTGGTGGGCACACCGGCAAAAAACTTCGAGAGATCACTGCAATGACCAAGCAAATCCAGGACGCCTACATCGTCGCCGCCACCCGTACCCCGGTGGGCAAGGCGCCCAAGGGCATGTTCCGCAACACCCGCCCCGACGACATGCTTGCGCACGTGCTGCGCAGCGTCGTCGCACAGGCGCCGGGCGTGGACGTCAACCGCATCGATGACGCGATCATCGGCTGCGCCATGCCGGAAGCCGAGCAGGGCATGAACGTGGCGCGCATCGGCGTGCTGCTGGCTGGCCTGCCCAACACCATCGCCGCGCAGACCGTGAACCGCTTCTGCTCCTCCGGCCTGCAGGCCGTGGCGCAGGCCGCCGATGCGATCCGCCTGGGCAACGCCGACCTGATGCTGGCCGGCGGCACCGAGTCGATGTCGATGGTGCCGATGATGGGCAACAAGATCGCGATGGCGCCGAGCGTGTTCGACAACGACCACGTAGCCATCGCCTACGGCATGGGCATCACCGCCGAGAAGGTGGCCGAAGAGTGGAAGGTCTCGCGCGAGGACCAGGATGCGTTCGCCCTCGCCTCGCACCAGAAGGCCATGGCCGCCATCCAGAACGGCGAATTCAAGGACGAGATCAGCCCGTACGAGATCGTCTCGCACCTGCCGGACCTGGCAGATGGACAGCGCATCATCACCCGCAACAAGATCGCCGACACCGACGAAGGCCCGCGCCCGGATTCCTCGGCCGAAGGCCTGGCCAAGCTGCGCCCGGTGTTCCGCAACGGCCAGTTCGGCGGCACCGTCACCGCCGGCAACTCGTCGCAGATGAGCGACGGCGCCGGCGCCGTGCTGCTGGCCTCGGAACAGGCGATCAAGGATTACGGCCTGACCCCGCTGGCGCGTTTTGTCAGCTTCTCGGTGGCCGGCGTGCGCCCGGAAGTAATGGGCATCGGCCCGATCGCCGCGATTCCGAAGGCACTGAAGCAGGCTGGCCTGACCCAGGACCAGCTGGACTGGATCGAACTGAATGAAGCGTTCGCCGCGCAGTCGCTGGCGGTGATCCGCGACTGCGGCCTGGACCCCAGCAAGGTCAACCCGCTGGGCGGCGCGATCGCCCTGGGCCATCCGCTGGGTGCGACCGGTGCGATCCGCACCGCCACCCTGCTGCACGGCCTGCGTCGTCGCCAGCAGAAGTACGGCATGGTGACGATGTGCATCGGCACCGGCATGGGCGCGGCGGGTATTTTCGAGGCGCTGTAAGGATCAAAGCGTTGCCGGCTGGAGTGTCGGTTGGCTGTCGGGCCCGGGTGGGTGAGGCTGCCCGGGACACGCCGTAAACCCGTCCTTGGGGGCTCGATGGCGCCTTGCTCGTGTGCGCCGTCCTGCGCACACGGCAAGACCGGGGTTGGGCGTCCTGCCCAACCCGCCCGAGGCATGCCTCGGGCCCATGGCGCCAACGGTCCCGGTCAGCCTCACCCACCCGTGCCACCCGGCATTCCGCGCGGCGGCGGGGTGAGCAAAGGCAGGGCAAGAGCTGGGTTCAGAGCCCTTTGCTACGCAACGGGCTCTGACCCCGACCCACGAAAAAAGGCAGCCATTGGCTGCCTTTTTGCTTTTGCCTTTGCCTTTGATTCCGCCCTTCCCGTCCGCGCCCGCAGGAAACCTGACAGGCGGGAC
>NZ_CAJYVQ010000008.1 GCF_913778665.1 uncultured Stenotrophomonas sp. | reverse complement strand
TGGGTTTGTGCGGGTTGGGGGGGGGGGTTTGGGTGGGCAGGACACGCCGTAAACCAGTCCATGGGGGCTCGTTGGCGCCATGGATGGCGCCATCGAGCCCCCATGGACGGGTTTACGGCGTGTCCTGCCCACCCACACCGCCCCGCCCAACCCGCAGAAACCCAGAGCCGCTTTGGCTTTGGCTCTGGCTTTGGCCTCTGCAGGTGCAGGGCGCAGCCCTGCAAAGAAAAAGCCGCCTTTCGGCGGCCTTCTCATTACTTCAGCTTGATCTCGCGCAGGCGTTCCTCGAGAAAGCCGTGGGCGGTGATCGGCTCCGGGTACCGGCTCGGGTTCTCGGCGGTGATGCACGACGGCAGCACGTCGATCAGGAAGTCCGGGTTCGGGTGCAGGAAGAACGGCACCGAGTAGCGCGGCTGGCGGGCCAGCTCGCCCGGGGGGTTGACCACGCGATGGATGGTCGACGGGTACACGTGGTTGGTCAGGCGCTGCAGCATGTCGCCGATGTTGACCACGATGGTGTCGGCATCGGAGGTGAACGGCACCCACTCGCCCTCGTGCGACTGTACTTCCAGGCCAGCCGCGCTGGCACCGACCAGCAGGGTGATGAAGTTGATGTCGCCATGCGCACCGGCTCGCACGTTCGGAATGTCGTCGGTGGTGATCGGCGGGTAGTGGATCGGGCGCAGGATCGAGTTGCCGAAGTTGGTCTTGTCGGCGAAGAAGTCTTCCGGCAGACCAATGTGCAGGGCCAGCGCCGAAAGCACGCGCGAGCCCAGGTTGTCCAGCGCCTGGTACAGGCCGTAGCCGCGCTCACGGAAGCCTTCGACCTCGGTCGGCCACAGGTTCGGTGCCATCACGTCGCGGTACTTGGAGTCATCGGCGATTTCACGGCCGATATGCCAGAACTCCTTCAGGTCGAAGTGCTTGGAGCCCTTGGCGGTTTCCACCCCGAACGGGGTATAGCCGCGGGCGCCGCCGCTGCCGGCCACATGGTACTTGCGCTTGACCTCGTCGGGCAGGGCGAAGAAGGCCTTGAAGGCATCGTAGGCCGCGTCGATCTCGGCCTGCGGAATGCCGTGGTTGCGGATGCCCGCGAATCCCCATTGGCGGTAGGCCGCGCCCAGCTCGGCCACGAAGGCGTCGCGGTCGCTGTCAAAACGGGTGATGTCGAGGGTGGGGATCTGGCTCACAGCGGTTCCTGGCTTGTCGTTGGTCTTGGGGGGCCCGCGCATTCATGGCCCGCCTGAACATTGTGACAGATCGCCCGGCGGACGCTACCCGATGCCAGGAAACAAACCGATACAATGCGCGACCCGCGCGTACTTTAACGAATCCCTTACGTTGCCGCTGCGCGTTCAACACGCTCCAACCGTGCCCTCCCGACCCGCCCGCATCATGCCCAACGCTTCAGACACTGCGTCCGTCACCCTCGCCGGCCCTGCCCTCCGTTGGCGCCGGCTGGCGTGGTGGTCGCTGTTCGTGGCCGGCAACGCGGTCATTGCGGCGCTGATCATCCTGGGCAACGTGCCGCTGCAGGACAATCCTGGCGGCCGCCAGGGCCTGGCCTACCTGGCGATCGCCCTGCCCGGCCATCTGCTGGCGTTCGGCGCGCTGGCCGGCCTGCTGCCCCTGCTGCTGGGCCTGTGGTCGCGCAGCGCGCGCACGCTGAGCCTCAGCGCGGTGCTGCTGCAGGGATTGTGGCTGTGCCTGCTGCTGGTCGATGCCAAGGTCTTCACCCTGTACCGCTTCCACCTCAATGCCATGGTGGTGAACATGGTGTTCGGCGGCGCGCTGCAGGACCAGGTCGCCCTGTCGTGGAAGACCTGGTTGCAGGTGGGTGTACTAGTGGCCGCCATCTTCACCGCCGAAAGCCTGCTGGCCTGGGCCTGCTGGAAGCTGCTGCCGGCCGCGCCGCGCCGGCGCCGGGTGCTGCAGGCATGGGCGCTGGTGGTCGTGCTGATGGCCAGCGGCCAGGTCGCTACGGCCTACTACGACGCGCGCGGCGACCGCGATGTGATCGCCCAGTGGAACTACCTGCCCTGGGCCCAGCCGATCACCGCCAAGAGCTTCATGCGCAGGCTGGGCGTGGTCAGCGAACAGCAGGTCGGCCTGCCCGATCCGCGCCATGCCCAGCTGCTGTATCCGCTGCAACCGCTGCGCTGCCAGAACCCGCACCGCCCCAACGTGTTGATGGTGGTGCTGGAATCGCTGCGGCACGACGCCCTCATCCCGCAGGTGATGCCCAATGCCTCGGCTCTGGCCCAGTCCGCACGCGTGTACGACCGCCACTTCAGCACCGGCAATGCCACCCGTTACGGCTTGTTCGGCCTGCTCTACGGCCTGCCGGGCGGCTACTGGCCGAGCATGCTCGACGAACAGCGCGGCTCGCAGCTGTTCAAGGTGCTGCAGCAGCAGGGCTATGACCTGCATCTGTATGGCAGTGCGCCGCTGTACAGCCCGGAATTCGACCGCACCGCGTTCGCCGACGTGCGTGACCAGCTGCACCAGGGTCCATCCGCGCTGGGATCGGAAGGTCGTGACCGCAGCATCGTGGCCTCGCTGCGCAACGACATCCGCACCAGCCAGGCCGCGCATACGCCGTGGTTCGGCTTCGTTTTCCTTGATTCCACCCATGCGCCGTACCACATCCCGGCAGGCTATCCGCCGCTGGCGACGCCGATGGCCGGCGAAATCGACTTCCTGAAGTTCGGCCCGGACCACGATCCGACCCCCGAGTTGAACCGCTACCGGACCGCGGTGCACTACGCCGACAGCTTGCTGGGCACGCTGCTGGACGATCTGCGCATGCAGGGCCTGGAGCAGGAGACGATCGTGCTGGTCACCGGCGATCACGCCGAAGAATTCAACGATCTCAAGCTGAACTACTGGGGCCACAACGGCAACTTCTCCGACTACCAGCTGCAGGTGCCGTTCGTGCTGCATTGGCCCGGCCAGGCCCAGGGACACGAAACGCGCACCAGCTCGCATGAAGACTGGGTGCCGACGTTGATGCGCCATGCGCTGGGCTGCGAGAACGCGCTGTCCGACTTCAGCACCGGGCAGGACCTGCTGGCCGAGCCCGCAGGCGAGCGCGCCCTGGTGGTGGAGAGCTGGTCGCAACGCGCCGTCCGCCACGGGAACGCCATCTACGTGTTCGACAAGTTCGGCAACGCCACGGCACTGGACCTGCACTACCGCCCGTTGCCGCAACAGACCCCGGATGCCGCTGCCGTCCGAACCGCCTGGGAAGCGCTGACCCGCTTCCGCAACCGCTGACTAAGAAGGATCGCCCCATGAAACGCCAACTGCGCATCCTGCACACCGAAGCCGCCAAGGGAATGGGTGGCCAGGAGATCTACATCTTCCGCCACATGCAGGCCATGCGCGCGCGCGGCCATGTGGTGTCGCTGCTGTGCCAGCCCGACGCGCGGCTGGCACAGCTGGCCCGCGATGATGGCTTTACCGTGCACACTCTGCGCATGGGCGGCCTGGCGCGCCTGCTGCGAGGCATCTGGTCGGTCTCGCGGCTGGTGCGCCGCGAACGCTACGACGTGGTCAATACCACCAGCCGTCGCGACGCGCTGATCGCCGCCGCCGGCGCCCGCCTGGGCGGCACGCCGCTGGTGGTGCGCTCGCGCCACCTGATGAGCCCGGTCAACTCGTTGCTGACCTATACCGGCCTTCCGCACCGGGTGCTGACCGTCAGCAGCTTCGTCAAGCAGCTGCTCACCGATCGCGGCATTCCAGCCGAGCACATCGGCATCGTGCCGCCGATCGCGGTACCGCCGCGCTGGAGCGACATGCGCCTGGAAAACCCTTGGCAGCGCCTGCAGGAGGTACGCGCCGAAGTGCGCGCCGAACTCGGTTTCGGCGAGCAGGACGTGGTGGTCGGCTGCGTGGCGGTGCTGCGTGAACCCAAGGGCCATGCCGACCTGCTGCAGGCGATGGTCCCGCTGTGCAAGGCCAACCCGAACCTGCACCTGGTGGTGGTGGGCGATGGCCAGGCGGTGATGGAGCGGCTGCAGGCGATGTGTGCCGAGCACGGGCTGCAGCAGCAGGTCCACCTGCTGGGCTACCGCGACGGTGCCTGCCGGCTGATGGCCGGCTTCGACATCTTCGCGCTGGCCTCGCACAAGGAAGCTGCCGGCACCGTGTTCCTGGAAGCGGCCTATGTCGGCGTGCCGATCGTGGCCACACGGGTCGGCGGCGTGCCGGAGATGGTGGTCGATGGGAGCAACGCAATCCTCACGCGTTTGGGCGACAATGCAGCCCTGACCGGCGCCCTGCGCCTGCTGGTGGATGATCCGGAACGACGCCGGCAGATGGGCCGCGCCGGCTGGGACTGGATGCGCAGCGCACACCGCTTCACCCCGGCCGGCCACGGCGAAACCACCGAACATTATTACCAGCAGTGGCTGAAGGAGCTGGGACATGGCTGATGCCCGAACCGTACCGGTGCTGATGCACCACCACGTCAGTCCGTCGCCGGGCATGATCACCGTGTCACCGGAAAACTTCGAGAGCCAGATCGCGTGGCTGGCCGATAACGGCTGGACCTCGCTGACGCTGGAGCAGTACGCCGGTTTCCTGGCCGGCACGCCGGTACCGCGCAAGTCGATCGTGATCACCTTCGACGATGGCTACCTGGACAACTGGGTGTATGCACACCCCATCCTGCAGAAGTACGGCATGCACGCCGTGGTGTTCGTGGTGACCGGCTGGATGGGTGAAGGCCCGGAACGTCCGCACGCCGGCATCGCCGGGGCAACGCTGCCGGCCACGCCGGACCATCGCGGCTGCGAGGCGGCGATCTACGAACAGGGCCGCAGCGATGACGTGATGATGCGGTGGAGCGAAGCGCGCGCGGCCATTGCCGCCGGCACCTTCGAAGTGCATTGCCACACCCACACCCACACCCGTTGGCTGCGCCGCGATGATCTCGACCGCGCGCAGCGCCGCGCGGGCCTGAGCCGGGACCTGGCGATCTCACGCGAGGTGCTGCAGGACAAGCTGGGCGACGTGTCGGACACGCTGTGCTGGCCGTATGGCGACTTCGACCAGGACCACATCGAAGTGGCACGCGAGCACGGCTTCCGCTACCTGCACACCACCCACCCGTTCGGCCGCAACGTGATCGGCGGCGACCCGGAGCGCATCTACCGCTTCGCGATCCGCAACCGCCCGGCCAGCTGGCTGCGCAAGCGCATCGCGCAGAGCTACAACCCGCTGATCGCGCCGCTGTTCAATGGCTTCAAGGCGCGCCAGAAGAAGATGGCGCCGGGGCCGTAACGCAATGGCCGCCGTGCGCGCGCAGGCGCGGGAGGCCTGCGTCGGCCTCAGAAGAAGCGACCGTACACGACCTGCACGATCTCGCCGCTGCGGGTATTGATCAGCAGTGCGTCCGGCCCGTAGCGCACCCATTCAAGCCCCATCGGCGGCACGTCCAGGCCGAACAGCCAGAAGTCGTTGAGGATGTAGTCGCCCACCCAATACGGGCGCGGCAGGATCTGGCCATAGTGCCAACGCTGATAGGCGTAACCGACCGGCGGATGGTACGGACCGATCCGGAACGCATGGTCGGCGCGGAAGTTGTGCCGGTACTCCTCGCGGAACGCCGGCCGAGCATTGCCGAGTTCGCGCGGGCGCTCCATCCTTGGATAGCCCCACGGGGCGCGCATCGGTTCTTCGCGCGGCACCGGCAGGTGTGGTCCGCCTTCGGGGCGACGTTCGGCGCTGGCGACGGAGACGCCACCCAGCAATGGCAGCACCAGCAGCGCACCTGCCAGCAGGCAGCGGCTGTAGCGCAGTGAGGTGTTCATGGCCGTGATCCTTGCAATGAAGGAAGAAGAATGGAGCAGGAACGGCTCCGACCGGTTTCCGGACTACACAGGCGCTGCGTAGAAGCCAGGAACCTTGATGCCGGGAATACGCCGGGCATCGTTTACGCCACGTCACAAAGCACATAGCCGCAGCTGAACGCCATCTCAGCTCGCGATCGGTTCAGGCAGCCCGCCCGGATAACAACATGGCCGCGAATGCGGCCATGTCGAGGTGACGGAATGCACCGTCGGCTGGCTCAGGCCGCTGCTTCACGTACCGCAGCGGACAGGCGATCCAGCGTTTCCTGCATCAGCACCGCATCATCGGCTTCGACCGTGACCCGCACCACCGGCTCGGTGCCGGACGGACGCAGGAAGGCGCGGCCACGACCGGCCACCGACTGCTGCGCGACGGCCAGTGCGGCCTGCACACTGTCGGCCTGCACGGTGGCTTTGGCGGAAACATTGCCCAGGCGCACGTTGACCGTCTTCTGCGGTACCCGCAGCAGCCCCTTCAGCGACTGGCGCAGGGTCTGCCCGCTGTTGCGCAGTGCCACCAGCACCTGCAGGGCGCTGACGATGCCATCACCGGTCGTTGCCCGGTCCAGGCACAGCAGGTGACCGGAGGCTTCACCACCGAGCACGCCACCGCCTTCGATCAGCGCCTGGTGCACGTAGCGGTCACCCACGTTGCTGCGCACGAACGGAATCTGCAGATCGGCAAATGCCTTCTCGATGCCGTAGTTGCTCATCAGCGTACCGACCACCGGACCGCGCAGGCGGCCTTCGGCCTTCCATGCGCGTGCCAGGATGTACAGCAGGTCGTCGCCGTCGACCGGGTTGCCCTGGTCATCGGCCATCAACACGCGGTCACCGTCGCCGTCGAAGGCGATGCCGAGATCGGCGCGGGTTTCGCGGACCTTGGCGGCCAGGTTGTCGATATGGGTGGAGCCGACGCCGGCGTTGATGTTGACGCCGTTGGGCTCGGCACCGATGCCGATCACTTCGGCGCCCAGTTCGCGGAACAGCAGCGGCGCGATCTGGTAGGTGGCACCGTGGGCGCAATCCAGCACCAGACGCACACCGCGCAGGTCGAAGGCGCGCGGCACGCTGGCCTTGCAGAACTCGATGTAACGGCCGACCGCCTCGCGCGCGCGCGCCGCCTTGCCCAGCTTTTCCGATTCGGCGGTGGTGAACGGCACGTCCAGCGCCGCTTCCAGGGCCAGCTCGGTGGCATCGTCGAGCTTCTCGCCCTGGGCGGAGAAGAACTTGATGCCGTTGTCGTAATGCGGGTTGTGCGAGGCGCTGATGACGATGCCGGCATCTACGCCCAGCGTGCGGGTCAGGAATGCCACCGCCGGGGTCGGCATCGGCCCCAGCAGCTGCACGTCGGCGCCGGCGGCCACCAGCCCGGCCTCCAGCGCCGCTTCGAACATGTAGCCGGAAATGCGCGTGTCCTTGCCGATCACCACGATCGGACGGCGCCCGTCCTGGCCGCGCTGGGCGACCAGTACACGCCCCAGCGCATTGCCCAGGCGCAGCACGAAATCGGCCGAGATCACACCCTCGCCGACCCGCCCGCGGATGCCATCCGTACCGAAGTACTTGCGGCTTCCCATCACGCGGCCTCTGGCGCCGGCTGGCGGCCCAGCATCGCCAGAAGATCGGACAGGCGGTCACGCAGTTCGCGACGGTCGCAGATCTGGTCGATGGCGCCGTGCTCCAGCAGGAATTCCGAGCGCTGGAAGCCTTCCGGCAGCTTTTCGCGCACGGTCTGCTCGATCACGCGTGGGCCGGCGAAGCCGATCAGTGCTTGCGGCTCGGCGATGTTGATGTCGCCCAGCATCGCAAACGACGCCGACACGCCGCCGGTGGTCGGATGGGTCAGCACCGAGATGTACGGCAGGCCGGCTTCACGCAGCTTGCCCAGCGCGGCCGAGGTCTTGGCCATCTGCATCAGCGAGAACAGGCCTTCCTGCATGCGCGCGCCGCCGCTCTGCGAGAAGCACACGTAGGGCGCGCCAATCTCGACCGCGGTTTCGGCCGCCAGCGCGAAGCGCTCACCGACCACCGAGCCCATCGAACCGCCCATGAAGGCAAAGTCGAAGGAGGAGGCGACCAGCGGACGGCCCTTCAGCAGGCCGCGCATGGCGATCAGCGCGTCGTACTCGCCGGTGTTCTTCTGCGCGATCTTGATGCGCTCGCTGTACTTCTTCTGGTCCTTGAACTTGAGCAGGTCGGTCGGGCCCAGGCGCGCACCGATCTCGGTGGTGCTGTCGGCGTCGAACAGTGCCGCCAGGCGCGCACGCGCACGGATGGCCATGTGGTGGCCGCACTTCGGGCAGACCTCCAGGTTCTCTTCCAGTTCCGGCCGGTACAACGCGCTGCCGCAGCTGCTGCACTTTTCCCACAGGCCCTCGGGGACGCTGCGCTTCTTGCTGGGGGTGTTGTCGGTGCGGATGCCAGACGGCATCAACTTGCTGAGCCAACTCATGCGGGAGGACACTTCCGTTCAGGGCGGCCCGGGGGCCGCAAAGGCGGACAGTCTAGCTCCGCTTTCCCCGCCCGTGCACCCCTTGCCGGGCGTCGGGCGGGCGGAAAAAACCATGCTGGTACGTACGTTTAGCGCGGCAACGCTGTGCGGGGCATGCAGCTGCCGATCAGCGGCCCGCACCACCGTCAGGCGTCCAGCGCCTGCCGCAGCGGGGCCAGGAAGGCCAGCGCGCGATGGGCAGCGTCTTCAGCCGAACCGGCTTCGGCCAGCGCCGCAACCAGCGCACTGCCGACCACCACGCCGTCCGCCTGCCGCGCCATCGCCGCGGCACTGGCTGCATCCTTGATCCCGAAGCCGGCCACCACCGGCACTGCCGCGCGTTCGCGCAGGGCGTGCAGGCGGGCACTGGCGGCATCGCTGTCGAGGCGCTCGGACGCACCGGTGACGCCGGCGAAGCTGACGTAATAGAGGTAGCCACGAGCCAGCGTCAGCAGCTTGTCAGCGCGCGCCTCGCTGGTGGTCGGCGACGCCAGCAGGACCAGCGCCAACCCCGCCGCATCGAACGCCTGCTGCGCCTCACCGGCTTCTTCCGGCGGCAGATCGACCAGCAGCACGCCATCCACGCCGGCCTCGACGGCCGCCTTGGCAAATGCGGCGTAACCGTGGATCTCCACCGGGTTCAGGTAGCCCATCAGCACCACCGGCGTCTGCGCATCGCGCTCCCGGAACTGCGCCACCGCCTGCAGCACGTAACGGCTGCCGGCGCCGCGCGCCAGCGCGCGCTCGGAACTGCGCTGGATGGTCGGGCCGTCGGCCATCGGGTCGGAGAACGGCACGCCCAGTTCGATCACGTCGGCACCGGCCTCGACCAGCGCGTGCATGACCGGCACGGTGGTGTCCAGCCCGGGGTCACCGGCGGTGACGAAGGGAATCAGTGCCTTGCGCCCAGTGGCGCGCAGGCGGGAGAAACAGGCATCGATACGCTCAACGGACATGTCAGGTACATCCTTCAATCAGGTCAACGGCGCCGCTGGCGCCCCAGTACATTCTCGATACAACGCCATCGACGATCTCCACGCGGATCGCCAGGTCCGAGCCCGGGTCCTGCCAGAGCAGGCTCTCGCCCGCTTCCGGATCTTCGCCGTACGGCTGCGCGGTGGCGCCGCGCGGGAGCAGCTGCAGCGCCTCTGCGCGCGCCATGCCCAGGCGCAGGCCGAACGGCCCCGGCTGGATCACCACCTGCCCGGAGTCGTCGATCGGGGCCAGGTCGAAGCGCACCACGTCGGCATCCTGCACCATCATCGCCACGCCTTCCGGCAACGTGCCGCGCTCGTAGTACTCGCAGCGTCCCTGCGTGGCCTCGTGCAGCCCGGCCGAATGCCACGCGCCCTCCGCTTCGACTTCGCTGAACCGCTGGCCGATCAGCACGTCCCCTGCATGGTCCAGGGCCACCGAGACCACGGCCGGTGCGCTGTCTTCATCGGCCTGCGGGGTGACCACCGGCGCAGGCGCGTCGTCGATCGGCCGATGCGCCATGTCGTCGTTGCTGGCCGGGCGCTGCGCCGGCGCGATCGCTGCCGGCGCTGCCGGTGCCGGTGCCAGCACCGGCGGATCGGGCGGCGTGCATGCCCCCAACCCTACCGCCAGCACCAGCGCGCCGCCGTGGCGCAGCACCGGATTCACAGTTCCAGGCCTTCACGCGCGGCGATGGTGTGCACGTCCTTGTCGCCACGGCCGGACAGGTTGCACAGCACGATCTGGTCGCGCGGACGCTCCCGTGCCAGCTTGATCGCCTGCGCCAGCGCATGGCTGGATTCCAGCGCCGGCAGGATGCCTTCGGTATGCGCCAGCAGATGGAAGGCCTGCAACGCTTCCTCATCGGTGATGCCGAGGTAGCGCGCGCGGCCGGTATCAGCCAGGAAGGCGTGCTCCGGGCCCACGCCGGGATAATCCAGGCCGGCCGACACCGAGTGGGTCTCGATGATCTGGCCGTCGTCATCGCACAGCACATAGGTGCGGTTTCCATGCAGCACGCCCGGGCGGCCGGCCGCGATCGACGCGGCATGGCGGCTGGTGTGGATGCCATCACCGGCGGCTTCGGCGCCGACGATCTCGACCTGGCGGTCGTTGAGGAACGCATGGAACAGGCCGATCGCGTTGCTGCCACCGCCGACGCAGGCGGTGATCGCATCCGGCAGGCGGCCGTACTCGGCCAGCATCTGCTCGCGCGCCTCGCGGCCGACGATGGCGTTGAAGTCGCGCACCATGCGCGGGTACGGGTCCGGGCCGGCCACGGTGCCGATGATGTAGAAGGTGTCCTGCACGTTGGTGACCCAGTCGCGCATCGCTTCGTTGAGCGCATCCTTCAGGGTGGCCGAGCCGGAGGTGACCGGCACCACCGTCGCCCCGAGCAGCTTCATGCGGTAGACGTTGATCTTCTGCCGCTCGATGTCCGTGGCGCCCATGTACACCACGCACTCCAGGCCCAGCCGTGCGGCGACGGTGGCACTGGCCACGCCGTGCTGGCCGGCGCCGGTCTCGGCGATGATGCGTTTCTTGCCCATCCGCGCGGCCAGCAGGGCCTGGCCGATGGTGTTGTTGATCTTGTGCGCGCCGGTGTGGTTCAGGTCCTCGCGCTTGAGCATGATCTGTGCGCCGCCGACGTGATCGCTCAGACGCTGGGCGTGGTAGATCGGGCTCGGCCGGCCCACGTAATGGGCCAGGTCGCGGTCGTAGGCGGCCTGGAATTCCGGATCCTGGCGGGCCTGGTCATAGGCCTGGGCCAGTTCCTGCAGCGGGCCGACCAGGGTTTCGGCAACGAAGCTGCCGCCGTAGCGGCCGAAGTGGCCTTGGGCGTCCGGGAAGGCGTGGTAGTCGGCAATGGGGGAGGCAGACATGGATACGACCGGTGGTTCAGACAGATGGATACTCTAGCGCACGGATCGTGACCGGAAAATGGATATTATCTGGCGTATATCGTCAGGAAATCTCACATGAGTCGTTCCCTGCTGCCTCCACTCAATGCACTGCGCGCGTTCGAGGCCACGGCCCGTCTCGGCGGTGTTGGTCGCGCCGCGCAGGACCTGCACGTCACCCACGGTGCGGTCAGTCGGCAGTTGAAGCTGCTGGAAGATCACCTTGGCCTGGCGTTGTTCCAGCGGGCCGGTCGTGGCCTGCGCCTGACCGTCGCCGGCACCCGCCTGCAGGCGGCCTGCGGCGAGGCCTTCAGCGGCATCGAAGACTGCGTGCGCGAACTGCGACGGCCGGCAGCCTCTCCAGCGCTGGTACTGGGCTGCAGTGGCAGCGTGCTGGCGCGCTGGATGATTCCACGCCTGCCAGCGCTGCAGGCCGCGCTACCCGGCGTGCGCCTGCAGTGGTCGGCGCTGGATGGCAGTTTCACCGAAGCGCAGGCGGCGCTGGACGCCGTGCTGCTGCTGGCGCAGGGCCCGTGGCCACGGGGCTGGCAGGTACGCGAGTTGGCACCGGAACGGGTTGGCGTGGTGGTGGCGCCATCGCATCCGGCGGCGCAGCGCCTGCGGCATGCACTGCCCTCGGCGCTGCTGCAGGAGACGCTGCTGCACACCAGCTCACGCCCGCAGGCATGGCCGGCATGGGCACAGGCGTACGACCTGGACGTGTCGAAGCTGCAGCTGGGCACCGCCTTCGAGCACCTGTACTACCTGCTGGAAGCCGCGGTAGCCGGGCTGGGCCCGGCGATCGCGCCGGAACCGCTGGTGGCCGAGGATCTGGCGGCAGGCCGCCTGGTCGCGCCCTGGGGATTTGCCGCCACCGGCGGCTTCTGGGTACTGGCATGGCCGGATGGCCCGCCCAACTCGCGCGTGGAAGCACTGGCGGACTGGGCGAGCCAGCAGCTGCGCTGACAATGAAAAAGGGGGCGGAGGGGATCAAGTCGTAAGTGGCACAAACGACTTGATCCCTTCGGCCTCCATTCTTCAGCTGGCGGCGGGGGTGGCCAGTCGCTGCTGCAGGTCTTCACGCAGGCGCGACAGTTCCACTTCCGCCTGCTGCCGCTGCTGCATCCCCTCACGATGGATGCTGCGCACTTCTTCCACGGTGGCGATCAGCTGGTCGTGAACATGGCGCAGCGTGGCCACGTCGATCACGCCGCGCTGGTTGCTGCGTGCGGTATCCACCGAGGCCTGGCGCATCAGGTCCGCGTTGCGGCGCATCAGTTCGTTGGTCGCGTCGTCGATGGCGCTGGCCAGTTCCGCGGCGGTCTTCTGCTCGCCCAGTGACAACTGGATCGCGAACTGGCGCTTCCACGACGGGATGGTGATCTCGCGGACCGTGTTGAACTTCTCGATCAGCTGCAGTGCATTGGCCTGGATCAGGCGGATCATCGGCAGCGACTGGTCGGCGGCATGCTGCATCAGCTGCAGGTCGGACACCCGCTTGTCGATCAGGCGGATCGCATTTTCGACCTCGCCCAGGCGGATCCGCTGCTGCGGGTCCTCACTGCCCTGCCCGGCCAGCTGCTCGGTCTGCAGTTCGGCCAGCCGCTGCTTGCCCGCAGCGGCATACAGACCCAGAGCATGGCGTTCCTCACGGACGATATCGTGCATGCGGTCGAACTCGCCCACACGCTTGCCCATCAGCACCTGCTGCGCGCCGACGTCTCCCAGCAGCTGCTCGATCTGCGCATTGGTGTCGCTGAACTTCTGCACCAGTTCACCCTTGGATGCGCGCAACCGATCGATCAGGCCTCCAATCAACGGCACCCTGGAACGCTGCGCGAATCCGTCGAGCTTGAGGCTGCGCGCGATGCGCACGACTTCACCCAGCTTTTCACCACTGGCATCGAGATCACGATTGCGCACCTGGTCCAGCAACTGGCTGGAGAAGGCGGCCGTGCGGTTGGCGGCGTCGCGACCGAACACCTGCAGGTTGCCCGGGCGCAGGTCATCCAGCTCCCGGCGGATCTCGGCGATACGCGGCAGATCCTCATGGACCAGGCCAAGTGCCTTCAGCGTGCCTTCGTCGAGCGTGGAAACGGCAGTGTTGGCGGGTACCAGCGTGCCGGGGCTCTGACTGTCCTGGACCATCGGGCGATCTCCTTGAAATAGGTAAGCGGCTGTGGCCGATTCAGCGCAGTCTAGCCTGAGCGGCCGCAACCTCGTCATCGATCTGGGCGTGCAACGCAGCCGCCTTCCCCGCCAATGCAGAGCCTGCGGCGCTCTGGTCGGCCAGTGCGGCCTGTCGCCAGGCGGGCAGCAGGACATCATGGATGCGCGCGAAGCGCTGCAGCAGCACAGTGTCCTGGTCCAGCAGGAGCTGCCATTGACCGGCTTCGGCGCGATGCAGGGTCGCCAGCCGGCGCAGGTGATCCAGCCGTTGCGACAGCGCGGCATGGCCAGACGCATCACACTGCGCCAGCCGTGATGCGCCCAGCTCGGCCCAGGCGTCCAGTGCTGTGGCCGCCTCTAACCGTTCAACGATGGCCAGGGCTCGCTGCTGCTGGTAATGCTGCAGGTGCTGGGCCTGCTCGCGCGCCTGCAGCGCCAGCACCCCCAATTGTGACTGCAACGCGTGCGCTTCCACCTCGCGGTCGACATCGCGCCCAAGCAGGCGCCCCCACCAGCCTTCCTGTCGCCGGATCTGCGCAGGGTTCCCCGCCTGCAGGGCCAGAGCGATACGCGCCAGCGCGGCCACCAGGCCTTCACCCGCAACCGAGGGCAACGTGGCGGCCCGCTGCGCAAGTGCCTGCAGCAGCGGCGTACCGTAATCGGCCAGCACGGCGATATCGGTCGTGTCCGGCAACACCGGTGACGGCAGTGGCGCCTGCGGCATCACGGCTGCGCCGGCGGCTGCGGTGTCGATGCCAGGCCGCCCTCGCTGTCTTCCGGCGGCAGCGATTCGCCGTAGAAGTGACGCATCAGTGCTTCATCCAGTGCGCGTTCTTCCGGCGTCGTCGCACGGCGTACGCGTGCACGCGGCGGCACCGCGCCGCTGGCGCCGCCGCGCTCGACCTGCTGCCGCGCCCAACCGGCGAACGCCGCCAGGGTCTGCGACACCTGTGCCTGCTGCGCCTGTGATGCCACCAGCAGTTCAACCAGAGGCGCCAACCCGGCCTGCAGGTCTTCGGCCAGCGGCGTGGCCGGCGCGCCGTGGGCAACCGCGACCGGCTCCGGCGCAGCGGGTGCAGGGCGTGTTTCGGAGAGGCGCTGCAGCGCCTCCAGCAATGCCGGCCACGGCGCTGGCTCGGCGACGGCAGCGGGGGCTACCTCCGGCGCCGCCGGCGGCAGCTGCAACGCGCTGGCGATGTCCGCCAACTGCGCGACCACGCGTCCACCGACATCGCTGTCGTCGGCGCCCATGGCCTTGTTGCGCAGGAAATCACGCTTGATCTGAGCCCAGCGCTGCGACTGCACCTCATCCAGCACGCCGCGCAGTTCGGCCAGCTTCAGCAGGTTCTCCTCGGCGCCGGTGGTCAGCAGCTGCGCCTCGCCGAGGTAGTGGTCGGAGATCAGCTGCTGCAGCTCATCCTCGTTCATTACCGGCGAGATCTTCTCCGCCAGCTTGTTCATGTTGCGGTAGCTGCCCTGCAGCCGGAACGGCGGCTCGGTACGGTAACGATCGTCCTGCGCGGCACTGGCGATGTACTGCTGGTTGACCCGGTAGACCACGTCGCGAACGCGCAGCATGCGCTGCAGGGTGGCGGTGATCTCGTTGATCTCCGCGCTGCTGTATGCGTGGCTGAGGCCGTTGGTGGATACGTCCTTGCCCGTCGCACGATCGACCAGCACGTACAGGTCGGCCATGTCACGCGTGGCGAGCGGCGCCAGTACCGGGTTGGAGGTCAGGCTGTTCTCGATGTAGCTGAGGGTGAACGCCGCTTCCATGCCTCCCAGCACATCGCCGAGGTTGTAGATATCGGCACGGTTGGCCAGCATGTCCGGAATCTTGAACACCTCGCCGGACTCGGTGTACGGGTTGCCGGCCATGACCACGCAGAACTTCTTGCCGCGCATGTCGTAGGTGCGGGTACGGCCACGCCACACGCCTTCGATGCGCCGGGTGCCATCGCACAGCGAAATGAACTTCTGCAGGAACTCGGGATGGGTGTGCTGGATGTCGTCGACATACAGCATGGTGTTGTTGCCCATCTCCAACGCCAGGTTGAGCTTCTCCAGTTCCTGCCGGGAGGTCGCGTCGGGCGCCTGCGCCGGGTCCAGCGAGCGCACCTCGTGGCCCAGCGCCGGGCCATTGATCTTCATGAAGACCAGGCCCAGCCGGTGCGCCACGTATTCCATCAGCGTGGTTTTGCCGTAGCCCGGCGGCGAGATCATCATCAGCAGGCCCATCAGGTCGCTGCGCTTGTTCTCGCCGACCGTACCCATCTGCTTGGCCAGGTTGTCGCCGATCACGCCCAGGTAGACGTCGTTGATCAGCTTGTTGCGGACGAACGAAGACAACGGCCGCGCCTTGAATTCGGACAGGCGCAGCGTCTGACGCTCGCGGGCGATGATGCCCTGGCGCACAGCCTGGTAGGCATGGAAATCAGGCACGAAGCGCTTGAGATGGTGCTGCAGGCGCGCCAGGAAATCGTCCAGCGACAACGACAGGGTGCCGTTGTGGATACGCGGGTGTTCGCCGAGCAGGCCCGGCACGTCCACCCGCAGTGGCGCGTCGCTGGCACGCGTGCGCAGCTGGCGCTGCACCAGCAGCAGCGCAGCGGCCTCGTCGGCGTACCCGGCATGCGCGGCCTGTGCCGGCACCCTGGCCAAGGCACGCAGCCATTGCCCGGCCAGCGCCCAGCGCGCGGCCAGCGGATCCTGCGTGCGCTGCAGCGCGCGCTCCAGCGCATCGCGCTGACCCGCCTGCTCCAGCTGCTGCGCCAGCGCCTCCAGCAGGGCCAGCGCATGCTTGCTGGTGCTGAATACCGGCTCGCCGCCGACCAGCTCTTCGCCCAGGTAGGCCGCTGCCGCCTCGGCCGCTTCAGCATCGAAGGGCAGCGCCTGCGCGTGCGCGAAGGCACTCAGCGCAGCCGCCATTTCCGCGCGCAGCGCCGTGCGCCCTTCATCCGACCCGAACAGGCGGGCGATGGCCTCGGCACCGGCCTGGCGGCTGGGCCACTGCACGACCGCCTCCTCACGCTGTTGCGACGCCCAGAACAGCAGCGCCAGCGCGCGTACACGCGGGGCATGCCGCAAGGCGCCCGCCGACTGCTGCAGGGGCAGCAGCGCGCGCAGGATCAGCGCAGCGTCATGGTCGTGGATGCCGCGCTCGTAGCCTTCGCGGTAACGCGGCGCGGCAAATGCACGCACGCGCTGGTCCAGGGCCTCCGGTTCGGCGGCGTCGTGCAGCAGTTGCGGCAGATCCAACCCCTCGTGCCCTGCCTCGGCGGCGCGCAACAGGCAGCCGGCCAGATACTCACCGCGATAGATCGCGTCGGATTCCGAATCCAGCGTCACCTGCCAGAACGGCTTGAGTGCCTCCAGTTCCGGGTCATGCAGCGGTTCCAGGAAGTCGGTGCCGGTGAGGTGGATGGCGAGCGCGTCGCCGCGCGGCAGCAGGGTCAGGTCCAGTGCCTGGGTGTTGACGCTGAAGCGATGGCGCGGGCCAAGCCGGACCACATTGCCGCCGGCTTCGTACAGATCGCTGCGGTCGCGCAGCTGGCGCACGGCCTGGTCGCGCACGCCCTTCAGGCGCGCCTCGATATCGTCGGCCTTGACGTTGTCATGCAAAGCGCGCAGGCGTTCGGACAGCTCACGCAGCTTGAGGATCAGTGGATCGCCGGCAAAGAATGCATTGAGTTCATCGGCACTGGCGAAGCGTTCGGTGCGCTTGGCCAGGCCATCGAGGATGCGGTTGGCCGCATCGAGGACCGAGCGCGCCTTGCGTTGGCGATCGTCCAGCAATGCCTGCTTGTGCGTCTCGAAGGCTTCGACCAGCTCTTCGCGCTTGCTGAGGATGTCGCCGAGGAACTGCTCGTGCTCGCCGAACTGGCTCTCCAGTTCCTCCAGCTGCACCAGCAGGCGCGACAACTGCTCGTCGGCGCGCTCCGGGTCGGTGGCCAGCGCCAGCGCGCTGGTGATCGACTGCGAGAACAGCGCGAACTGCGCGGCGAACTGCGCCACGGCCTCGGCCGAACCCAACGATCGACGGCGCTGCTCAGCGCGTGCGCGGGCCTGGTTGAGGCGGCCATACAGCACCGAGATCAACTCGACCACGCGGGTGCGTGCAGTGGCATCGTCCACCTTCAGGCCAGCCATCAGCTCGGACAGCATGTCCAGGTCGGCGGCCATGCCGCGCAACCCTTCCAGCTGCTCGTCCAGCTGGCGGGCACTCTGTGCCTGCTGCGCGGCCTCATCCAGCGCCTGCAACCGCAGGGTCAGCGGCGCCAGCGCGGCCTCACCCGCCAGGAACTCACCAGTAGCGGCGCCGACGCGATCCTGTGCCTGCACAAGCTCTGCAGCCATCGCCTCGATGCGCGCGGTATCGATGTAGCGCAGCTCGCGGATGGTCAGCAGCCGTCCGCGCAATGCGGTGATGGCATTGAGGGCCTCGACGAACGCCTGCACCTCGTTCCAGTTCTGTGGCTGCAACCGGCCGAGCAGCGCCTTGTGCGCGGCCTCGGCCTCGACCATCGCCTGCGCCGACTGCTGGCGGATCGACTGCACCTTCTCGTATTCGTCCAGCACCGATTCGCCGGTGGCGCTGATCTGCCGCAGCAGCGCCTCGGCGCCATCGCAGGCCTCGTCGCCCAGCCAGTGGTGGGTATCGAACAGGCGCCGGGTGTCGGCCACCAGGCGCTGGTAGCGCTGTACCGACACGTCCTGGCCGTCGATCTCGCGCGCCAGGTTGAAGAGGTTGGAGATGCCGCGCACCAGTTCGGCATTGCCGATGCGGCCCATGAAGGTGTTGCCGGGCGGGCGGCTGGCGGCGAACTCATCGCTGCTGAAAGGCGTCTGCCAGACCTGCATCGGATGGATGCGGGTTGGTTCGCTGCCTTCGGCATGGAACAGCACCATGCGCCCATCCTGCAGGAACGCATAGCCGTGGCCGAACACGGGATTCTGCAGCACGCGCTGGATGGTGTTGTAGACGAACAGCGCCGAGCGACCACCCTCGCGTTCGTAGAAGATGTACAGCACGTCCTCGCCGTTGGGCGAACGGATGCTGCGCTTGAACTGCATGCCGGCCATCGAGGCATCGAACGCCTTGTGTTCGCCGCCCTGCAGGTAGTAGCCGCCCGGGAAGATCACGCCGTGGTCTTCGGGCAGCTGCACGCAGGCCTGTACGATCGCATCGTTGCGCACGATGTCGCCGGTCAGCGTGTTGTAGATCAGGCCGCGCCACACCGTCTCCCGGTACGGCAGCACCTTCAGCAGCAGCAGCGAACCGACGCGGGCGAATTCGAACTGGGCGTCGTCCAGCGACTGCGTGCTGTCCTCGACCGGTTCGCTGTAGATGCCCTGCCCGGTCTCGGTATTGTTCTCCACCTTGATGGTGAGGTCACCGCCGGTGGTTTCCACGAACAGGGTATCGAGGATGTTCAGGTGCGAATGGCGGCCGCTGACCGCCAGGTCACGCGTGGCCCGGGTCCATTCGAAATCGAACGGCGGTGGCAGGGCGATATCGCGTTCGCCACGCGCGTCGAGGTAGGTCAGCTCGCCTTCGCGCGACAGCGCCCAGCGGAACACACGCACGTCACTGCTGCGCTCGCCGATCTGGAACGAAGCCAGCAGCTTGTCGCCGACCACGATCAGCTGCAGCAGGCGCGCGTGCTTGTAGTAGGCGTACAGCTCGTTGAAGTCGTGCACGAAGCCGGGCTGGTCGAGGAAGCTGCCCTTCAGCTCCAGCGCAGCGACGTCGTAGCCGTCACTGCCCTGCACCAGCCGGTACAGGCCGAACACATCCTCGATGCGGGTATGGGTTTTCAGACCGATGAAGACGTTGTAGCCGAACAGCAGGCGGTCCGGGCCCACCTGCACGATGTCGCGGCCGACGCAGTTGTTCTCGCTGCGGATGCGGAAACGCCCGATCACTTCCAGCCGGCTGTCGCCGAACTCGGCCAGGCGTTGGCGGTTGAGCGTTTCGGCCAGGCCCTGCAGGCGCTGGCCCTGTTCGGCCAAGCGGCGGCGCAGGACTTCGTAGGCGCCGCCCTGGGCAACGGCCTGGTCGACGGTATTGCCGCCGGCCTCCGCTGCGGTGGATTCAGCGGTCGGTTGGGTTTCAGACATCAGCAGGCTTCCGGCTCACGGGCGGACGGCCGCGGTTGCGGCCGGCGCGGGCGGGCGATGGCGGCGTGGCCATCGCCCGATGCATCAACGGGCGCTGTCGACCACGGTGGCCGACACGGTCGGCACCGCTTCGGCATCCTCGGCGATCTGGCGCGGTGCCGGCTCGGCCACGGCCACGCCAAGGTAGCGCTGCATCAGCTCCTGCACGATCGGGCTCTTGCCGGCAAAACCTTCGATCGACTTGCCCAGCGACACCGCCTTGACCAGGTTCTCGAACATGCCACCGTCGCCGCCGACCAGATCGATGTCGGCGTTGCGCAGCGCGCTGGCGATGACGTTGGCGTTCTCGCGCGACACTTCCTTGCCCGCTTCGATCGAGGCCAGCGCCTGCTTCAGGCTGTTGTCCAGCATCATGCGGAACTCTTCGTGGCCGCGCGCCTGGTCGCTGAGCGAAGCAATCGCCTCGAACTTGCGAACCAGGCCCTCGGCCTCGGCCAGCAGCTTCTTCTGCACCACGCCGGCTTCGGCGTTGCCCAGCGATTCGGTGGCGGTGGCACGTGCCAGGCCCATCTTCTCTTCGCCCTGGGCCTGCGCCTGCAGCGTCTCGGCCAGCACACGGGCCTCGTTGCTGCCCTGCTTCAGGCTGGCTTCCGCCTTGGCCTCGATCACGCGGGCTTCGGCAATGCCGACCTTTTCGATGGCCAGCGCAGAGGCTTCACGCACCTGCGCTTCGGCCAGCCCGGGTGCGGCCTGTTCGGCGCGGAGCGCGTCGGCCAGCAGGCGCTTGGCCTCGGCCTGCTTGCCAGCGGCTTCGTGCTCGGCCTGGGCCAGGGTGGTCAGCTCCACTGCACGGTGCTTGGAGGCGGTTTCGCGGGCCTGGGCTTCCTTCACTTCGCGCACCAGCGCTTCCTGAGCCTTGGCTTCGGCTTCCAGGATCAGCACCTGCTTCTGGCGGTCCGCTTCGGAGACCTCACGCACTTCCTTGATGCGCTCTTCTTCCTGCGCCACGGTCTTGTCGATGGAGATGCGTTCGCGGGTGATGTTGGCCACGTCCATCTTGCCCTGCTCGACCACCTTGTCACGTTCCACGCCCTGCAGCTGGACCTCACGATCGGTGGTGACCTGCTCCAGCTGGCGTGCGCGCTCCACGCGCTCGGCTTCGATGGCCACCGCGCGCTGGCGATTCTGCTCGGCCACTTCCACCTCGCGCAGGCGGTTCTGGTCGCGGATTTCGATCAACTGCTGCGCTTCGATGCGGGCGTTCTCGGACAGCTGGCGCTGTTCTTCCTGCACCTTGGCGGTCTCGGCTTCCTCGCGCGCGCGGATGGTCTCGATCTCACGCTTCTGCCGCGCTTCGGCTTCGGCCTGCTGGCGCTCCAGCGCCAGCAGCGCTTCGCGCGCTTCCACGTTCTTCTTGGTGATGGCCAGCTTCTCGTTCTGCTCAAGCTCGTTGGTCACCACATTCTGTGCGGCGGTCAGCTCGGTGATCTTGCGGATGCCCTGTGCGTCAAGGATGTTGAACTGGTCGAGCAGCGCCTTCGGCGTCTGTTCCAGGTAATCGATGGCCACGTCTTCCAGCACATAGCCGTTCAGGTCGTTGCCAATCACCGCGATGATCTCGTCGCGGAACTCCTGGCGCTTCTCGAACAGTTCGGTGAAGTCGAACTTCTTGCCGACCGTCTTCAATGCTTCGGAGAACTTGGCATTGAACAGCTCGTCGACGGCGTGCTTGTCCGAGGCACGGTCGGCGCCGATGGCCTTGGCCACGCGCAGCACGTCGGCCTGGGTTTCATTGACCCGCAGGTAGAAGGCCACGGCGATGTCAGCACGCATGTTATCGCGGCAGATCAGGCCTTCCTTGCCACGGCGGTCGATCTGCAGGGTGATCAGGCTGATCCGCATCAGCTCGGCGCGGTACAGCACCGGGATGATCAGTGCGCCGGTGAAGTGCACTTTCGGCGTGGAACTCATGTCGTTGACGATGAGCGCCACGCCCTGGTCGACCTTGCGATAGAAGGCCTTGAACAGGCCGGCCAGGCCGAGCAGCGCCACCAGCAGAACGGCCACGCCGATCAGGAAGGGGGCCATGGTTGCCAACGTCATCAGTGATTCTCCTTGTTGCCCGGAAGCAGGTTGTCCTGGAAATCGAGGGCGACCGCGTCGGCGCGGACTACCCGGTAATGGTGCTGATCGGCCACGTGCTCGATCAGCACGATGCGCTCGCCACGCTGCAGTTCGATGTCGCTGCGCACCTGCAGCACCAGCCCGGCGCCGCCATCGTCGACAGTGGCATGACCGCTGCGTGCGTCCACCTTCGGCGAGGCGACCATGCCGGTGCGCCCCAGCAGCGAGGCCTGGGCCACCGGCCGCAGGCGCAGCAGGAAACGGCGGATCGGGCGCAGCAGCAGCGCGGTCAGCGGTATCGCCGGCACGGGGGCGAGCACGGCCACGACTGCGCCGATCGTCCAGCGCAGCAGATCCGGCAATGGGAGCAGTACGAAAAGATGGATGAAATAGGTCAGCGCCCAGCCGAAGAAGCCCAGCAGGGTGACCACGACCATGACCGGTACGCCCCCCAGGCCGAAGCGCTGCAGCAGGGCCGACAGGCCGCTGAGATCGTTGCCGCCGTCCAGTGCGCCATCGGCACCAAGGTCGCCGAAACCGTCATCAGCCAGGCCAAAGGCGGCCAGCCCCCAGTAGACCAGCGCTACCGCCAGCACGATGCTGTACGGCAGGGTCGGGAAACCAAACACGACGGTGAGGAATTCCTGCATCGCTTGCCTTCCTGGGCTGAGGGCGGCGGTCGCCCGTTCGAGACGCGCATAACGCGCCCCGTCGATCTCCGCGCCGGCCCTCATGGCAGGCGCGCCAGGGTCCATCCTATGTGAAGAATACGTGCAGGCTCAAATCCAGCCGCAGATCACGGCAAAAAAAGTGACACCGATCACTCGAGAACCGTGCAGTCTGCGCGGCGCACTTCTTCAACGAAGGTGCGCATCTTGTAGCCATCCTTGATGCCCGGCTCCAGCTCGATGCCGCTGGACACGTCCACGCCCCAGGGCAGCGTGGCCAGCACGGCATCGTAGACATTCTCCGGATTCAGGCCACCGGCCAGCAGGAACGGCCGGTGCAGGCCGGTCGGGATGCGGCCCCAGTCGAAGGCCACGCCGGTACCACCACCGCCACCGGGCGCGTGGCTGTCGAACAGGAACCCGGCCGCGCTGGGGTAACGCAGCTGCAAGGTGCGCGCATTGACCTCTTCGCGGCCGCCCATGGCAATCGCCTTCAGGTACGGCATGTTGAAGCTGCGGCAGAAGCTCTCGTCTTCCTCGCCATGGAACTGCAGCAGGGTCGGCCGAACGGTGCGCAGTACCTCGCGCACTTCTTCCTTGCTGTTGTTGCGGAACAGCGCCACCACGTCGACCATCGGCGCGATCGCCTGGCGCATCGCGCGTGCTTCGGCCGGGGCGACCCGGCGGCTGCTTTCGCGGGCAAAGATGAAACCCACTGCGTCCACGCCCAGCTCACCGGCCAGGCGGACGTCGCCGGCACGGGTCATCCCACAGAACTTGATGCGCGTACGGTAGTAGGAACGGCTCATAGCGTGACCTCGGCGGGCAGATGCCAGTTGTCGGGGTACAGGGGCCCAAGGAACACCAGGCCCTGCGGCGGTGCGGTGGGACCGGCTACGGTGCGATCGCGCCCGGCCAGCAGTTCAGCGATCCAGTCCACCGGTTTTTCGCCGCTGCCCACCAGGATCAACGAACCGACGATATTGCGGACCATGTGATGAAGGAATGCATTGCCCTGCACAGCCACTTCAATCACCTCGCCCTGGCGGCTGACCTGCAGCGACTGCAGCTCGCGCCGCGCGTGCAGCGCCTGGCACTGCACCGAGCGGAAGGCGCTGAAGTCGTTCTCGCCGAGCAGGGCCTGGCCGGCGGCGTGCATCAGGGTTTCGTCCAGCAACCGCCGTTCCCAGCTCAGGGTCTGCCGGTCCAGTGCCGGCCGCACTTCGCGGTTGAGCAGTCGGTAGCGGTAGCGGCGCGCGCGTGCCGAGAAGCGGGCGTGGAAATCGCCGGCCACCGGCACGCACCAGCGCACCGCGATCGAGCGCGGCAGTCGGGTGGTGGTGCCCAGCATCCAGGCACGCGGGTCCCGCACCACGTCGGTGTCGAAATGGACGACCTGGCATTGGCCGTGCACGCCGGCGTCGGTGCGGCCGGCGCAGACCACCTGCAGCGACGCATCGGCCACCGACGACAGGGCCTGCTCAAGGCTGGCCTGTACGCTGGGGCCACCCTCTCCCAGGTTCTGCCAGCCCCTGAAATCGCTGCCGTCGTACTCGACGCCAAGCGCGTAACGCATGTGCTACCTCGATATTGCGGATGGGCGGCGCTCAGGCCGGATCGCGTTCGGACCAGACCGCCAGTTCGTTGCCACCGGGCTCGACGAACTGGAAGCGGCTGCCACCGGGGAAAGAGAACACCGGGCGCACGATCTCTCCACCGGCATCGCGCACGGCCGCCTCGACCGGCGCCAACTCCTCGGCGTACAGCACCGGCAGCGGCGCTCCCGCGTCACTGGCCCGCTGTGGCTGGCCACGGAAGAAGCCGCCCTGCAGGCGCCCATCGTCGAAGGCGGTGTAGTCGCTGCCGTAGTCGACGAACGACCAGCCGAACACCTTCTCGAAGAAGGCACGGCTGGCGGCCGGGTCGCTGGAGGCGAATTCAACGTAGTCGATGCGGCGCTCGCGGCTCATGGCAAGGTCCCTGTCGGCAGATTCGGTCACGGCAGGCGCGCCAGCAGTTCGCGGGCGTGAGCCTGGCTGTGCAGGTCACCATCTTCGGCCACTTCCTGCAACAGCGTGCGCGCAGTCTGCGCGTCACCCAGGTCGAGGTAGGCGATGGCCAGCTCCAGGCGTTCCTGGCCGGCACGCGGCGACCAGCCTGCATCGCTGGCCGGCGCCGCGCTGTCGTGCTGGTGTTCGGCTTCGACCGCGCCATGCAACGCTTCGGCAGAATGCGCGTCGTCATGCGGCTCCGCCGGCAGGTCGAATACGCCACGGAACTGGGGTTGCTGTTCGGCGTGCAGGGCGTAATCCGGCACCTCCACGTCAGCGGCGGCCTCCGGCGCGGCGTGCGCCCGCGGCACATCGCCATCGTTCACCTCCGGCTCGTCCCAGCGCGGCAGGTCGGCCACCGCATCGGGCAGCGCCACCACCTCGTCCTCAGGCAGCGTCTGCGCCGGCCAATCCGCCGGTGCCGCCTCATCGGCGACGGCGGCGTCCTGCGTCCCGGGTTCGCTCGCCCAGCCCGGCATCGCCGGTTCCTGGCGGCCACCGTCAGCCGGCACCGACGCCCAGGACGCCTGTTCGGCCAGCGTATCCAGTGCGGCGCCGGCCGGCACCGCCGCGGTCAGGGCACTTGCGTCACCTTCCTCGCGCAGCGGCGGCAATGGCGACGGCTTGCGACGGCGCAGCAGCCATGCGGCAGCGGCGGCCAGCAACAGCACCGGCAGGCCCAGCCAGTACCACGGCGTCGCTGCATCGCGCGTACCCGGGGCCTGTGCCAGGCGCTGTTGTGCCGCCGCCAGATCGTTGTCCTTCATCGCAATCAGCGATTGCTGCTGTTCCTTCAGCTTTTCCAGTTCGGCCACGCGCTGTTTGAGCTCGCCGATCTCGGCGTCGCGGGTAGCGATGTCTTCACGCGCCTGGCGCAGTTGTTCGTTGCCCAGCATGTCACCCTCGCTGCCGGCAGCGGTGCCGGTGGTTGTGCCCGCGCGCGCGGCGTCGGACGCCAATGCCGGAGCGATTTCAAGACGTGCGCCGTTGGCCGCAGCCGCGGCGGAATCGGTCGTGGCGGCCGCTTTCGCAACCGGCGCGACCGTGCCTGCGGGCTGCGGCACGGTGCGGGCTTGGCGCCACTGCGCCGCGTGCTCGCGCACCAGCGCGGCGGCTTCGCTGGCATCGACCGCAGCCAACGCATCGTTGCCGGGCAGGCGCAGCACCGCGCCCTGCTTGAGCAGGTTCACGTTGCCACGGATGAAGGCCTCGGGATTGGCTCGCAGCAACGCGATCATCGCGCGATCGCGGCTGACCTGGTTGCCGGCAGCGACCGGGCCGGCGATCTGCGACAAGGTCTGGCCGCGCTGCACGGTGATGCTGCCTTCGGCCGGGGCTGCCGCAACGGCAGGTCGTGCCGCACGCGGTCGTGCCGGCGCCGGTGCGGTCGCAGGCGCGCTGGCCGGCGCGGCGGCCGGCGCAGATGCTGTCTCGCGGGCAATGACGTTGGACAGGGTGCCGGCCGGCGCGACGATTTCCGGTTCCGCCACGGCCAGAGCGCTGGCAGGCGCATCGACCAGGGCCGAGTACTCGCGTACCAGCCGGCCCTGGCCCCAGTCGGCCTCGATCAGGAAACTCAGCGACGGTGTCTCCACTGGTGCCTGCGAAGTCACCCGTACCACCGCCCGGCCCTGTGCATTGCGGGTCAGTTCGAACTGCAGTTCGCCGACCAGTCCGGCTGGCCGCTGCAGACCGACGCGCTCGAAGGTGGCCGGCGACGCCAGCGCCACGCGCAGGTTCTCCAGTTCGGAGGGATCGGCCGAGACCACCGGGATTTCCGCCAGCAGCGGCTGGCCCGGCTTGGACAGGACACGGATGTCGCCCAACCCAAGGGCGAGCGCCGAACTGCTTGCCAGGGCCAGCAGTGCAGCGGAAAGATAGCTGAGCGGGCGCTTTGCGCCCCGGGCCCGTTTATTCATGGGCGACACTATAAAGCGTGCGGACCAAGGTCCGCACCCACCGATGGATGACCTTCGGCAATGCCGGCCAGCGGCCGGCACTACCGGTCAGGCAACCGCGGTGATCAGCGCTGTTCGGCGGCGACCAGCTCGGCCAGCTGCACGGCGTTCAAGGCTGCACCCTTGCGCACGTTGTCCGACACGATCCACAGGTTCAGACCGCGCGGGTGCGACAGGTCCTCGCGGATACGGCCGACGTACACCGCATCGGTGCCCGAGGCGTGGGTGACCGGAGTCGGGTAGCCACCGGCTTCGTGGCGATCCACCACTTCGATGCCCGGCGACTGCTCCAGCAGCGCACGCGCTTCGGCCACGGTGACCTTGTCACGGGTCTCGATCGCCACCGACTCGGAATGGCCGTAGAACACCGGCACGCGCACCGCGGTCGGGTTTACCAGGATGCTGTCGTCGCCGAGGATCTTGCGGGTCTCCCAGACCAGCTTCATCTCTTCCTTGGTGAAGCCGTTGTCCTGGAAGTCGTCGATGTGCGGGATCAGGTTGAAGGCGATCTGCACCGGGAAGCGCTGCGGATCGATCTCCTGGAAGCTCAGCAGCTGGCCGGTCTGCTTGCCCAGCTCCTCCAGCGCCGAACGGCCACCGCCGGACACCGACTGGTAGGTGGAGACATTGATGCGCTCGATGCCGTACTTGCGGTGCAGCGGCGCCAGCGCGACCAGCATCTGCATGGTCGAGCAGTTCGGGTTGGCGATGATGCCGCGCGGGCGGTTGCCGACCTGGTCCGGGTTGACCTCGGACACCACCAGCGGCACGTCATCGTCGTAACGGAAGGCCGAAGAGTTGTCGATCACCACCGCACCGGCAGCGGCGAACTTCGGCGCGAATTCCTTGGACACGCTGCCGCCGGCCGAGAACAGGGCGATCTCAACACCGCTCGGATCGAACGTGGCCAGGTCCTGGATCTTGATCTTCTGGCCTTCGTACTCGACCTCGCCACCGGCCGAGCGCTCGGAGGCGAGCAGGCTCAGGGTGCCGACGGGGAAGCCGCGCTCGGCCAGGATGGACAGCATGGTCTCGCCGACCGCACCGGTGGCGCCGACGATGGCGACGTGGAAGCTGCGTTGTGCATTGCTCATGGGGGAACTCTCACGAAAAACGGGAAGGGGAAAACTCACGCACGACAGCTGGGTTCGGGGAACCTCCTCGGACGGGGCGCGTGGAGGTTCCCTATCGTTTTCCGCTTTTTTTACCCAGCACGGCACGCGCGGCCAGGGCCGCGTCGGCATTGATCGCGCTCGGCATGGCGGTCGGGCTGCCCGACAGGCCCAGGCCTGCCAGCAGGTTGTCCACGGCCAGCTGCACCATGGCCGTGCGCGTGCCCAGCGAGGCACTGCCGATATGCGGGGTCAGCACCACGTTGCGCAGCGCCAGCAGTTCCGGGCGCACCTTCGGCTCACCCTCGTAGACATCCAGGCCGGCGGCCGCCAGACGGCCGTCGGCCAGGGCATCGACCAGGGCCAGTTCGTCGACGATCCCGCCGCGGGCGATGTTCACCAGCGTGGCCGAAGGCTTCATTCTCGCCAGCGCAGCCGCATCGATGATGTGGTGCGAGGCCGGGGTGTACGGCAGCACGGTGACCAGGTGGTCGGACTGCGCCAGCAGCGTGTCCAGATCGACGTAGGTCGCGCCCAGTGCAGCTTCGGTGTCGGCCGCCAGGCGCGAACGGTTGTTGTACAGCACCTTCATGCCGAACCCGTGCGCGCCGCGGCGGGCAATCCCCTGGCCGATGCGGCCCATGCCGAGGATGCCCAGCGTGCTGCCATGGATATCGGCGCCGAGCATGGTCTGGAACGACCACTGCCCCCACTTGCCCTCGCGCAGCCAGCGCTCGGATTCGGTGATGCGACGCGCGGTGGCCATCAGCAGGGCAAAGCCCATGTCGGCCGTGGTTTCCGTCAGCACATCGGGGGTGTTGCTGGCCAGGATGCCGGCCGCGTTGAGCGCGTCCACGTCCAGGTTGTTGTAGCCCACGCCGACGTTGGCGATCACCTGCAGCTGCGCGGCATCGGCCACCTGGGCCGCGCCGATACGCTCGTTGAGGGTGATGATCGCGCCGTCGGCACTGGCCAGTTGTTCGGCGATCTGCGCGGGCGTCCAGGCGGTAACGGTGCCGGTGGTGCGCAGCCGCACGCGATCGCGCAACGGCGCGATGGCCGCGTCGATCAGCGGCTGGCTCACCCACACCGTCGGCCGCGTGTCAGCCATCGATCTGCCCGGGAATGCGCGGCGTGATCGTGCCGACGTCACCGCACTGCGCGCGATGGCGCAGCGCCTGGTCCATCAGCACCATCGCCACCATCGCCTCGGCGATAGGGGTGGCGCGGATGCCGACACACGGATCGTGGCGACCGGTGGTGACCACCTCGACCACGTTGCCGGCCGTATCCAGCGACGGGCCCGGCAGGCGCAGGCTGGAGGTCGGCTTCAGCACGATCGACGCCACCACCGGCTGGCCGGTGGAAATGCCACCGAGGATGCCGCCGGCATGGTTGCTGGCGAAACCCTGCGGGGTCAGCAGGTCACGGTGTTGGGTGCCCTTCTGCGCGGCGCTGGCAAAACCGTCGCCGATCTCCACGCCCTTCACCGCGTTGATGCTCATCAGCGCGGCGGCCAGGTCGCCGTCCAGCTTGCCGTAGATCGGCTCGCCCCAGCCCGGCGGCACGTTGTCGGCCACCACGTCCACGCGCGCACCGACCGAATCACCGGACTTGCGCAGCGCATCCATGTACGCCTCCAGCTGCGGCACCTGTTCGGCGTGCGGCCAGAAGAACGGGTTGTCTTCCACCGCCGACCAGTCGAAACCGGCCGGACGGATTTCGCCCAGCTGCGACAGGTAGCCGCGTACGGTCACGCCGAAGCGCTCGGCCAGCCACTTCTTGGCGACCACGCCGGCGGCCACGCGCATGGTGGTCTCGCGCGCCGAGGAACGTCCGCCACCGCGCGGGTCGCGGATGCCGTACTTGTGCCAGTAGCTGTAGTCGGCATGGCCCGGGCGGAACTGCTGGCCGATGTTGGCGTAGTCCTTGCTGCGCTGGTCGGTGTTGCGGATCAGCAGCGCGATCGGGGTGCCGGTGGTCAGGCCCTCGTACACGCCGGACAGGATCTCGACCTCGTCGGCCTCGCGACGTGCCGAGGTGTGCCGGCTCTTGCCGGTAGCGCGGCGCTGCAGGTCATGGGCGAATTCGGCCGCGTCCAGCGCCAGCCCCGGCGGGCACCCATCGATCACGCAGCCGATGGCCGGCCCGTGCGACTCGCCGAACGTGGTGACGGTGAACAGCTTGCCGAACGAATTGGAGCTCACGGGCGCTGCGCCGCCAGTTCGGTGATGCGGGCGCTGTGAGCGATCAGTTCGCGGCATTCGACCGCGAAGATGCCCATCTGCCCAACCTTGAATTCGATCCAGGCGAAATCGACTTCCGGCAGCAGCTTGATCAGGTGCTGTTCGGACTCGCCCACTTCGCAGATCAGCAGGCCGTCTTCGCTCAGGTGCAGCGGTGCATCGCGCAGGATCTTCAGCACCAGGTCCAGCCCGTCGTCGCCGGCGCGCAGGCCCATTTCCGGCTCGTAGGAGTACTCCTGCGGCAGGGCATCGGTCTCGTCGTTGGTGACGTACGGCGGATTGGTGACGATCAGGTCGTAGTGGCGGCCGGTCAGGCCGTTGAACAGGTCCGACTTGAGCAGGGTGACGTTGTGCGCCTGCAGGCGCTCCTTGTTCTCTTCGGCCAGCGACAGCGCATCGTCGCTCAGGTCGACACCGTCCACTTCCCAGTTCGGGTAGTAGTGACCCATGGCGATGGCGATGCAGCCCGAACCGGTGCACAGGTCCAGCGCACGGCGCACGTCGCGGCCGGCCAGCCACGGCTCGAAGCCGCACTCGATCAGCTCGGCGATCGGCGAGCGCGGCACCAGGGCGCGCGCGTCGCTCTTGAAGCTCAGGCCGGCGAACCAGGCCTCGCCGGTCAGGTAGGCGGCCGGAATGCGCTCGTCGATGCGGCGCTGGAACAGCTCCAGCACGCGCAGCTTCTCGGCCTGCAGCAGGCGCGCCTGGCCATAGGCCGGGCCCAGGTCGTGCGGCAGGTGCAGGCTGTGCAGCACCAGCTGGGTGGCCTCATCCAGTGCGTTGTCGTAGCTGTGCCCGAAGGTCAGCCCGGCTTCATTGAAACGGCTGGTGCCGTAGCGGATCAGATCGATGATCGTGTGGAGTTCGGCGGCCGTTTCAGCGGTCATGGCGGTACTGCGGGCAAAGTGGCCCCCGATTATAGGGGCTGGCGCCGGTGGCGGCATCCGTTGCGGCGGAAACGATCCGGTCGCAGCCGGTATGATGGAGCCCACTTCGCGCGGGAGCCCTCATGTTCAATCGCAACGCCGGCATCATCCTGCTGATCGCCCTGGCCGCAGGCCTCGGCCTGCTGGCCGCGCAGCGGGTGTTCGCGCCGAAGCCGCCGGCCAACGCCCCGGCCACCGAAGCAGTCACGCTGTACCCGCAGCCGCGCGTGCTGCCCGACTTCAACCTGGCCCAGTCCGATGGCACCCGCCTGATCCCGGGCGAACTGAAGGGCCACTGGACCCTGGTGTTCCTCGGCTTCACCTTCTGCCCGGATGTCTGCCCGACCACCCTGGCCGAGCTGGCCGGCGCGCAGAACCAGTGGGAAGCCCTGCCTGACACGCTGCGCCCGCGCGTGCTGTTCATCTCGGTCGACCCGGACCGCGACAGCGCGACCCGCCTGGGCGAGTACGTGCACGGCTTCCACAAGGACACCCTGGCCGCCACCGCCGACATTCCTTCGCTGGAGCGCTTCGCCACTTCGCTGGGCTTCGTGTTCCAGAAAGTGCCGGGCAAGCACTTCGACGAGAACCCAGAGGATTACACCGTCGAGCACTCGGCGAGCCTGGCCGTGCTCGACCCGCAGGGCCGCCTTGCCGGCCTGGTGCGGCCCCCGTTCAACGCGCCGGCCATTGCCCGCGACCTGCAGAAGCTGACCGAGAAAACCGCCCCATGAGCCTCACCACCGCCCTGACGTATGCCCTGCCCCACCGCCTGCTGTCCTCGATGGCGCGTTCGCTGGCGTACTCGGACGATCCGCGCGTGTCGCGCTGGCTGATCGACACCGTCACCCGCAAGTTCAACGTCAACCTGGACGAAGCGGCCAACCCGGACCCGCGCAGCTACCCGACCTTCAACCAGTTCTTCACCCGCGCCCTGAAGCCGGGCGCGCGCGTGGCCGATGCCGATCCGCGCAGCCTGGTGATGCCGGCCGACGGCCGCATCAGCCAGCTGGGGAGGATCGAGGCCGGCCGCATTTTCCAGGCCAAGGGCCAGTCCTTCACCGCCGCCGAGCTGCTGGGCAGCGACGAGGACGCCAAGCCGTACAACGACGGCCTGTACGCCACGGTGTACCTGTCCCCGCGTGACTACCACCGCGTGCACATGCCGTGGACCGGCACCCTGCGCGAGACGGTGCACGTGCCCGGCCGCCTGTTCAGCGTCGGCCCGGCTGCAGTGAACGGCGTGCCGCGCCTGTTCGCCCGCAACGAACGCCTGGTCTGCCATTTCGATACCAGCTTCGGCCCGATGGTCAGCGTCATGGTCGGTGCGCTGCTGGTGTCAGGCGTGGAAACGGTGTGGAGCGGGGAGGAAATCCCGGCCTATGGCGACCGCATCACCCGCAAGGACTACCGTGGCCAGGGCATCCAGCTGGAGCGCTTCGCCGAGATGGCGCGCTTCAACTATGGCTCGACCGTCATCGTGCTGCTGCCGCCGGGCGTGGCTGACTTCGCCCCGCAGCTGGGCGCCGAATGCCCGGTGCAGCTGGGGCAGGCACTGGCCAGGCTGCGCTGACCACAGATCCACGCCATGCATGGACGAATTCGACGGAGTGCCGACCAGCGCCCGGCACTACCGGGTTCGTAGCGTCGAGCTCGCTCGACTGCCGGCAAAGACAGCCGCGCGTGGGCTCGGATCTACCGCCAGAAGCGCGTTATTGCAGGGCCGGGGCCGGGCCAACGTCCATGCCGTCGTAGTCTTCCACGCCCTTTTCCGCGGCCAGCGCGGCCAATTCCTGGTTACGGCGATCCAGCGAGGCTTCGTCGTGGATCTCCACGCGCTCCACGTGCAGCACGTGGAACGGCGCGTCGCCCTCTTCCGGCTCCTGCTCGAACAGTTCAACGAAGCTGTAGCCCTGCCGCTGCAGGTACTCGCCCAGCGCCTGCAGCGGTTCGGCGCTGGAGTGGACGAAGAAGTATCCCCACAGCAACGGGCCCTTGATGTCCCAGTCGGTGTTCTCGCGGAGATTGGCGAACAGATTGCGGGTGTCTTCGAGGTCCATGCGGGCTCCAGAGGTCGTGGGGATTACTTGTCGCAGCCCTGCAGCTTCAGCGTCTGGCCGTGGCGCAGGCTGTAGGCCGGGGCCTTCAGGCCATTGGCGCGGGCCAGGGTCGGCACGTCGCACTGGAACTTGGCAGCGATTGCGCCCAGCGTCTCGCCCTTGCCCACCTTGTGGTTGCGCACCGGCTTCGGGCGTGCGGCCGGGGCCGCGCGCGGCGTCGCCACCGAGGCCACCGGCGCGGTCGGTACGCTGGTGGACGCGGCGGCATCGGCCACCGGCACCACGCCGCCGACGGCCACGCTGCCGGTGTAGCTGGCGACGGCCGGACGCTTGATCGCCGCGTTCAGATCGGCGGTGATCAGGGTACGGGCCAGGTCGGCGCGCGGGCCGCTGACGCAGTTGCGCTGGTACAGGCCGGCGATCCGGGTGGTGGCATTGATCAGCGTGCCGGCCGGAATCCAGCCATCGGCTTCATAACGCGGGTTGAGGTTGCGCAGCGCGCGCATGTAGCCATCGCGGGTACCGTGGCTGCCCAGGCAGATGGTCAGTTCGTAGATGGTGGTGGACTTGGCCAGGCGCAGCGTGGCGGGCTGCGCGCTGATCTTCGGGAACTCGACGCCGTACTGCTGCGGGTGCAGGAAGATCCAGGCCGCCGCGATCACCATCGGCACGTAGTCCTTGGTCTCGCCGGGGAACTGGTTGTAGACGCTGTCGGTCCAGAAGCTCTGGCCGGCGCTCTGCTTGAACACGCGTGCGGCGCGGCCTTCGCCACCGTTGTAGGCGGCCACCGACATTTCCACGTTGTTGTTCAGTTCGCGCAGGCGCTCATTGAGGTAGCTGGCGCTGGCTTCGGCGGCACTGCGCGCATCAAAGCGTGTATCGAAGCCGGTACCGTCCGGGCCCAGGCCGAAACGGCGGCCGGTGGCCGGCATGAACTGCATCAGGCCAGCGGCGCCGGCACGCGAGGAGGCATGCACGCGGCCGTTGGATTCCTTGGCCATGATGCCGAACAGCAGCGCCTCGGGAAGACCGCGCTTTTCCCATTCCGGCCACATCACCGCACGCAGGTTCTGGTAGTTCTCGTAGCTGGTCAGCAGCGCCGGACGCATGTCGGTCAGCCAGCGGCGGATGCCGGCCTGCACCGCCGGGTTGTACTCGACCATGCTGTCGAAGGCGTGCCGCTTGTCGTTCAGCAGCGCGGCTGCGCGGGCCGCTTCGGGCACGTCGGCAGTGAGCGGGCCGATATGGTCGGGGTCGGCTTCCAGGCGGTCACCGCCCTCGTCGGCGATGCCATCGCTGGCGGCGGCATCGGCATCGTGCTTGAGCAGGCGCTTGTAGCTGGCCAGCAGGGTTCCCATCTGGCAGCCCTTCTGCTTCACGCAGTCGTTGAGCACATCTTCCATGTCCTCCAGCGCCGCGTCGGCCTCGTTGCTGCCTTTCGGATCGGAATTGGCGACCAGCAGCAGGGCGTCGCCATAGCGCTTCTCGGCAGCGGTCATGCGCTGCTGCAGCGCATCCACCTTCACCTTGTCCCGGGCCGAAACCCGCTGCGCATGGGCGTCGGGCGCCAAGGAAACCAGGCCGGCCAGGGCCAGCAGCGGCCAACCGCGGGAAATCAGGACAGGAACGGGCATTGATGGCACTGTGTATAAAACAGGCAAGCAGAGTAGCGGCGCCGCCAAGGTCCGGGCAAGCAGACCTTCGGACCGTCACCGTCGGCGGTTAACATTGGGCTATTCATCACAAGGGCTGGACCATGGATCCGATTCTGCTCGGCAAAGGCATCACTGACGACATTGCGGTCACCCTGCTGCCGAAACTCGGCAATCGTCACGGCTTGGTGGCCGGCGCCACCGGTACGGGCAAAACGGTGACCCTGATGACCCTGGCCGAAGGCTTTTCGCGGCTGGGCGTGCCGGTGTTCCTGGCCGACGTGAAGGGCGATGTGGCCGGCCTGGCCGTCCCCGGCACCGGCGCCGAGAACCTGCTGCAGCGCGCCGCCGAGATCGGCGTGGCCGACTATGCGCCGGCGGCCAGCCCGACCATTTTCTGGGACCTGTACGGCAAGCTCGGCCACCCGGTGCGCACCACAGTCAGCGAGATGGGCCCGACCCTGCTGTCGCGCATCCTCGAACTGAACGATACCCAGGCCGGTGTGCTCGACATCGTGTTCAAGCTGGCCGACGACCGTGGCCTGCTGCTGCTGGACATGGACGACCTGCGCGCCCTGCTCGGCCTGGTCGCCGAGGAGCGCAAGGACATTTCCACCGAATACGGGCTGGTCAGCGCGCAGTCGATCGCCGCGATCCAGCGCTCGGTGCTGCGCCTGGCACAGGACGGCGGCGAGAACTTCTTCGGTGAACCGGCACTGGAACTGGCCGACATCATGCGGGTCAATCACGATGGCCGCGGCATGATCGGCATCCTCGCCGCCGACCAGCTGGTGCTCAAGCCCAAGCTGTATTCCACCTTCCTGCTGTGGCTGCTTTCGGAACTGTTTGAACAGCTGCCGGAAGTGGGCGACCTGGACAAGCCGAAGCTGGTCTTCATCTTCGACGAGGCCCACCTGCTGTTCGACGACGCGCCTGCGTCGCTGGTGCAGCGCATCGAGCAGGTGGTGCGGCTGATCCGCTCCAAGGGCGTGGGCGTGTACTTCTGCTCGCAATTCCCCGATGACGTGCCGGGCAACATCCTTGGCCAGCTCGGCAATCGCGTGCAGCATGCACTGCGTGCATTCACCCCGCGCGACCAGAAGGCAGTGAAGACCGCCGCCGAAACCTTCGTGCCGAACCCGAAGCTCGACGTGGCCAAGGTGCTCAGCCAGCTCGGCACCGGCGAGGCGCTGGTCTCCACCCTGCAGGACAAGGGCGTCCCGATGCCGGTGCAGCAGACGATGATCGCGCCGCCGCGGTGCCGGATGGGACCGATCACCGAGGCCGAACGCGCACAGGTGCGCGCCGGCAGCCCGGTCGGCAGCCGCTACGACACCGCGATCAACCGCGAATCGGCCGCCGAACTGCTGGCCCAGCGCGCGCAGAAGAGCGTCGAGCAGGCACAGACGCCCGCCGCCCGCAGCCGCGAGCAGGACGAGGCGCAGGAAGGCGGTTTCGGCCAGGCGATCAAGGATGCGATCTTCGGCACCAAGCGCCGCCAGGGCATGATCGAGACCATGGCCAAGCAGACCACGCGCACCGTCGGCACCAAGCTGGGCAACCAGATCGTGCGCGGCATCTTGGGTGGCATCTTCGGCGGCAAGCGCTGAGATCACTTCGTGGGGCCAGAGCCCTTCCAGCTGGAAGGGCCCAGACCCCATCGTTCCCCTGAAAAGAAGTCCTACCGCATGTCCCGTTGGCGCCCTCCCGCAGAAAAAAGCACCGCCCTGATCACCGCCTCCGGGCACGCGCGCCTGAAGGCCGAGCTGGATGAACTCTGGCGCGTGCGCCGCCCAGAAGTGGTCAAGGCGCTGGCCGCCGCTGCCGCGGAAGGTGATCGTTCCGAAAACGCCGAATACACCTATCGCAAGAAGCAGCTGGGCGAGATCGACCGCCGCGTGCGCTACCTGACCAAGCGGCTGGAATCGCTGCGCGTGGTCGACACCACGCCGACCGATCCGCAGGCGGTGTTCTTCGGTGCGTGGGTGGAGCTGGAGAACCTCGACAGCGGTGACACCAGCCGCTACCGCATCGTCGGCCCGGACGAAACCGATGCCGGACTGGGCTGGATCAGCATCGACTCGCCACTGGCGCGGGCGCTGCTGAAGAAGCGCCTGGATGACGAGTTCTCGGTGGACTTGCCCGGCGGGCAGTTCACCTTCGCGGTGATCGGTGTGGAATACGAGCGGATGTAGAGTCGACTGTCAGTCGACTACCGCGCGAAGCGCGGCGCAAACCTCCGCAGCCAGACGGCAAACGCGCCGCGATCCCCATCGCGGTTGATGACTCACCGAAGCCATCTATCAGGCGTTCATGACATCGGTACGAAGAGCAGTCGACTGACAGTCGACTCTACAGGGCCACGGGCAGCGGTGGCGGGTACTTGCGCCCGGCACGCAGCGGGCGGAAGTAGTCGGTGTTGGCGTAGAAGCTGGCATCCTGACGTTCATGCCAGCCCGGAATACCCGCCAGCGGCAGCGGTCGCAGCTGCAACGGATCGGTCAGCGCCCGGCCCTCGCTGATGGCGGCAACGACCCCGGCGATACAGGCATCTTCATCATCGCCCGGCACCACCACGCACTTGCCGACCAGCAGACGACCGGGCAGCAGCGCCTGCTCCATCAGCGCATGACCGAACACCGCCGCGATGGCCACGGCACCGCTTCGCCAATGCGGGGGTTCAAACAGCGCTGGCCACGCGTGCGCATCCCATGCTGCCAGCACCGCTTCATCGCGCACACACACGATGACGCCGGTTTCATCGAACTGGGTCAGCGCCGCCTGTGCGCGATTGCGCTGGCCGGGCGGCATGGCATCGATATGCAGGCACTGCTGCACGTTGAGCGCCCGTTTCAACCGTGGATGCCGCGCCCACACCAGGGCATTGAACAGGTCATGCCAATTGTCGGCGCGGGTGGCGATACGCCCCTGCGCGATGCGTGCTTCGTAATGCAGACCGTCGGCCAGCAGCGCGGCGTCCTGTTCGACCAAGCACTTGCCGTGCAGCGCGAGCCGCGTGTCGAGCGCAGCAATGGACGGCCATGCCGCACCGTCCAACAGGTCACGGAAGTCCTGCAGGCCGGCGAACAGCGGGTGCGCGAACACCCGTGGATCGACCGCCGCGCGTGGCGGCGGCACGAAGCGCCGCGGACCGCCGCTGTCACCGGCGGCGGCCGTTGCGATCACAGCACCTTGAGATCGAACGCCGGGCGGCCCGCAGCCGCCAGCGCATCACCGTACAGATCGTGCTCGTCGCTCTCGGTGATTTCCACATCGACGAACTCGCCCACGCGCAAAGGCACCTGGTCGGCGTTCTGGATGTGCACCAGGCCGTCGATCTCCGGCGCATCGGCCTTGGAACGTGCCACCGCGATGTCACCCTCGATGGCATCGACCAGGCACTGCTGCACGGTGCCGATCTTGGCTTCCAGGCGCGCGGCGGAAATCTGCGCCTGCTTCTCCATGAAGCGGGCCAGGCGCTCCTGCTTCACTTCTTCCGGCACTGCATCGGGCAGGTCGTTGGCGGTGGCACCCTCGACTGGCGAATAGGCGAACGCGCCCACGCGATCCAGCTGCGCCTCGTCCAGGAACGACAGCAGTTCTTCGAACTCGGCCTCGGTCTCTCCCGGGAAGCCGACGATGAAGGTCGAACGCACGGTGATGTCCGGCGCGATGCGGCGCCAGTTCTGCACGCGCTCCAGGGTCTTCTCGACCGCGCCGGGGCGCTTCATCAAGCGCAGGATGCGCGGGCTGGCGTGCTGGAACGGAATGTCCAGGTACGGCAGGATGCGGTTCTCCGCCATCAGCGGCACTACCTCGTCCACATGCGGGTACGGGTAGACGTAGTGCATGCGCACCCAGGCATCGAGCTCGGACAGGCCTTCGCACAGCGCCTTCAGGCGGGTCTGGTAGGCCTTGTTGCGCCACATCTTCTCGGCGTACTTCACGTCCACGCCGTAGGCCGAGGTGTCCTGCGACACCACCAGCAGCTCACGTACACCACCACGCACCAGGCGCTCGGCTTCACGCAGCACCTCATCGACCGGGCGAGACACCAGCTTGCCGCGCATCGACGGAATGATGCAGAAGCTGCACTTGTGGTTGCAGCCTTCGGAAATCTTCAGGTACGCGTAGTGGCGCGGGGTCAGCTTGATGCCGTAGTCAGGCACCAGGTCCACGAACGGATCGTGCTTGGGCGGTAGTGCTTCGTGCACCGCCTCCATCACGCTCTGGTAGTCCTGCGGGCCGGACACCGCCAGCACGTTCGGGTACGCCTCGCGGATCTGCTCCGGGCGCTTGCCCAGGCAGCCGGTGACGATGACCTTGCCGTTCTGGTTCATCGCCTCGCCAATCGCATCCAGCGACTCGGTCACCGCCGAATCGATGAAACCACAGGTGTTGACCACCACTACATCGGCCGAGTCGTAGGACGGCACGATGTCGTAGCCCTCGGAGCGGAGCTGGGTGAGGATGCGCTCGGAATCGACAAGGGCCTTCGGGCAGCCAAGGCTGACGAAGCCGACTTTGGGGTTCAGCTGGGACATGGAATCGCGGGACTCTGGGGGCCTGGGCCCCTGCCGGCATGGCAGGGGATCCTGGGGGCCGGGGCCTGAAAGGGCGCCAGTATACCGGGGTTGGTGGCCTCGCTCTGAATGGCCAGCCTGTGCGCCGACAGCCCTACACGTGCCGGCGCACCAACCAGCGCCCAGGCCACGTGTTGATCCCCTCCTGGGGAAGGGGCCGTCTCCGGCCCCTGGAACCTCAGGACCTGGACAACCGCTTGGCCGGGCTCAGCGCGAGCTCCAAACGGTTCGGCTCAACATCTGCTCCGGCTTTGTCGAGCGCGTACGGAGCACCCACGACCGGAATCTCCCATGCACAGATCTGGTCGCACACCAGCTGCTTATGCTGGCAGATCGGGTGATCAGCGCCATTGTTCGCAACGCACTCGGCCCAGACCCGCGAGCACGCAGTGCATCTGGGATAGGGATCTGCAGCCTTGGCAGACCCGGCCGCGACGAGAAGCGAAAGTCCCGCAATTGCCATCACAATCATGCTCTTCATCAATCACTCCATTAATTTGACGAAAAAACGCACGTGCGGCGCCAACTACGATGAGCCGCAGTGGTGCCATTCGATCTAACCACCAGAATCCGTTGGTGTCCAACAGCTCCCGGGACAGGATCGATGGAGTCGCCAGCCTGCAGCTCACCCGATCCGGCACATCCGGCGACATGACGCACACTGGTTCGCGCCGGATAATCCCGCTACAACTTCCGACACGAGGCAGCCCAGATGAATGAGTGGATCACCCTGGATACGCACCACGGCGCGGTACGGGCCTGGCAGGCACTCCCCGAAGGCACCCCGCGTGGCGGGCTGGTGGTCATCCAGGAGATCTTCGGCGCCAATCCACATATCCGTAGCGTGGCCGAGCGCTTCGCTGCCGAAGGCTATGCCGTGCTGGCGCCGTCGTTCTTCGACCTGGTCGACGGGCTCGAGGCCGCCCCGGATGCCCTGCCCTACGATGCCGATGGCGTGAAACAGGGGCTGGAGCGGGTCGGCGCACTGGGCATGGATCGCGCGCTGGAAGTGGTCCGCGCGGCGGCGACGCGCCTGGCGCCGTACGGCAAGGTCGGCACCGTCGGCTACTGCTGGGGCGGCACCGTGGCGATGCTGTCCGCGCTGCGGCTGGGCCTGCCCTCGGCCAGCTACTACGGCGCGCGCGATGTGCAGTTCCTCGATGAGGCGCCGAAGGCACCGGTAATCTTCCACTTCGGCGCCCAGGACAAGAGCATCCCGCCAGAGGCGGTGCAGGCCCACCGCGAGAAGCTGCCGCAGATGGCCACCTTCGTCTATCCGGCCGACCACGCCTTCAACCGGGAGGTCGGACATGCGTATGATCCAGACAGCGCCGCCCTGGCGCTGCAACGCACCCTGGACTTCTTCTCGGAGCATCTTGGATGAGCGATTTCGAACTCGATTCACGCCTGGCCACCGATAGCGTGCTGGTGGCGGAAGGACCGTTGTCGCAAGTGCGGCTGATGAACGACGAACGATTCCCTTGGCTGGTGCTGGTGCCGCGCCTGGCCGGGGTCACCGAGTGGATCGAGCTGGACGGCGAGCAGCAGGACAAGCTGCGCACCGAGCTCAACCGCGCCTGCAAGGCCCTGAAGGGCTCTGATGGAGTGGAGAAGATCAACATCGGCGCGCTGGGCAACATCGTGCGCCAGCTGCACTTCCACGTGATCGGACGCCACGACGGCGACCCGGCCTGGCCCGGGCCGGTCTGGGGCAGCGGCCCGGCGCACCGCTACGAGCCGGCGGCGCTGGACCAGCATGTCGCCTACTGGAAGGAACGGCTAGGATATCCAGCCCACTCCTGAGCCTTCGCCGACCCGATGCGATTCAACCTCGTTGCCGCCATCCTGCTGATCCTCATCGGCCTGTTCATGCTCGCCAGCAACCTCGGCTGGACGCACCTGAACCTGTCCAAGCTGCTGCTGACCTGGTGGCCGGTGGCACTGGTGGGTGTCGGCATCGCAATGCTGTTCGGCCGCGGCAAATAAGGAAGCGCCGGGCCATGCCCGGCGTTTTTGTCATGCGATGACGCGGGCGATCAGGTCCGCGGCAGGGTCACGCCGGTCTGGCCTTGGTACTTGCCGCCGCGGTCGCGGTACGAGGTCTCGCAGATGTCATCGGCCGCCGCCTGGAAGAACAGCATCTGCGCTACGCCTTCGTTGGCGTAGATCCGCGCCGGCAGCGGCGTGGTGTTGCTGAATTCCAGGGTGACGTGGCCTTCCCATTCCGGCTCCAGCGGCGTCACGTTGACGATGATGCCGCAGCGCGCGTAGGTGCTCTTGCCCAGGCACACCACCAGGGTGTCGCGCGGAATGCGGAAGTACTCGACGGTACGCGCCAGCGCGAAGCTGTTCGGCGGAATGATGCACTCGTCGCCGACGATATCCACGAAGCTGCCCGGGTCGAAATGCTTGGGATCGACGATGGTCGAGTTGATGTTGGTGAACACCTTGAATTCGCGCGAGCAGCGCACGTCGTAGCCATAGCTGGACGTGCCATAGCTGACGATGCGCTCACCGTTGGCCTGCTTGACCTGCCCTGCCTCGAACGGCTCGATCATGCCGTGCTGCTCGGACATGCGGCGGATCCAACGGTCACTCTTGATGCTCATGCTCTGTCCTGTTGAACGAGGGGGAACCGGGCTGCGCCCGAGGCGGCGATTCTACAGGCGGGCCGACTGTGCCGGCCATGTTTCTCCCTTTCGCCCGGGGAGCCGAGGGGCGCGTCGCCAACGCAACGGCGGGACAGAAAGGCCAGGTAACAAATGAGACCAGGAAAGTTAAAACGAATCACTTATCACAGCATTATGTCGATTTCAATCATCACGCCTACCGCGACATACATCGACATAAAAAATTTTTCCCTTTTTTTTCAATCATCTGCAAGCCGCGGGAAGCAGATCCCGGCGTATGAGCGCCAGGTGAACGTTGCACGAGAAAAAGTTCATCGTTACGGTTTCATTCATCCTGAACAATCCGTTCAGGCCGTCTTGAAAAACGTACCGCTACCCCTCTGCAACCGCAAAGGAACACGATGAATCTGAATTTCAATGGACGCGCCCTGAAGCGCACCGCTCTGGCCATGGTGCTGGGAGCCCTCGCCGGCGCCAGCTACGCCCAGAGCACCTCCGGCGATATCGTCGGTACGGCTTCGTCCGCCGACAAGATCCAAGTCAAGAGCCTGGCCTCCGGTGCGACGCGCGAAGCCACTGTTGGCAGCGATGGTAGATTCCGCCTTTCGCAGCTGCCGACCGGTACCTACGAGGTCATCAGCTACAGCGGCGGCAACCAGGTAGGCAGCACCCGCGTCAACGTCGTCGCCGGCCAGACCGCGACGGCCACCTTTGCCGCTGGCAGTGCTACGTCGCTGGATACGGTCAACGTCCGCGCGACCGGCGTCGCACCCATCGACCTGAGCAGCGTTGAAACGCGCACCACCTTCACCGCCGAGCAGCTCAACTCGCTGCCGGTCGGACGCGACGTGACCAGCGTCTCTCTGTTGACGCCCGGCACCGTCTCCTCCAGCGGCTACTTCGGCCCAGCATCGTTCGGTGGCGCGTCGGCGGCGGAGAACAGCTACTACGTCAACGGCTTCAACGTCACCAATCTCTACGACAGCCTGTCCTTCTCGGAGATCCCCTACCAGGCGATCGATCAGTTGGACGTGCAGACCGGTGGTTATGGCGCGAAGTACGGCTTCTCCACTGGTGGTGTGACCAGCGTCAACGTCAAGCGCGGCACCAACGAATGGAAGGGGGGCTTCTCGTGGACGGGCGCGCCGTCGTGGGGGCGTGATCACATCCCGAACTCGCATCGCAATGACGGCGAGATTTTCCGCGACTACAGCCAGTCGGACAGTTCTTCCAACGTCTACTCGGCCTGGGTCGGCGGTCCGCTGATCGAGGACAAGCTGTTCGTGTTCGCCATGGGCCAGTTCAGCAACTCGAAGAGTTCGGTCTACGGCGGGCGCTCCGAGTACACCGATGCTGCTACTGGCAGCACCTCATACGACTATCAGGTCAAGACGCCCTACTGGCTGTTGAAGGTCGACTGGTACCTCAACGAGAACAATCACCTGGAGTACACCGGGTTCGACAACGGCAACCGGTATACCTACGACTACTACAACAACGTCTATGACGTCGCTGCGGAACGCTCGAACCGGACCGGCTACAAGGGTCAGTTGATCGGCAAGCGCGGCGGCCAGACCGACATCTTCAAGTGGACCAGCTACCTCACCGATAACCTGACCGCCTCGCTGCAGTACGGCCAGATGCGCAACAAGGCGTCTGAATTCACCGTGGACCGCAATGGCGTTATGAGTTACTACGACGGTAATGTCCACTCCCCGGACGGCGCCTGCCCCTATGTCGTCTACAACGGCAACCCGATCGGTTGCTCGGTCGCCTCGTCAGTCGACATGCTGGGGGGCAAGAACGAGCGCAAGGGCGGCAAGCTGGACTTCGAATGGCAGCTGGGCGACCATCGGCTTGCGTTCGGCTACAGCGATGAAGAATGGAAGTCCACCCAGGGTACGGCTTACTCCTCAGGCGCCTACTGGGTCATCCGCCCGACCCGCGCCCGCCCGGACGCGTACCGGATCAACTACCGCACCGGCGGCAGTGTCAGCATCGATCAGAAGTCCTGGTACCTGCAGGACAACTGGCAGATCACCGACAACTTCATGCTCTACCTGGGCATCCGCAATGATTCGTTCAACAACAAGAACACCGATGGCGTGAGCTTCGTCAAGCAGGACGACATCTGGCAGCCGCGCCTCGGCTTCTCGTGGGATGTCACCGGCGATGGCCGCAGCAAGCTATTCGGCTCGCTGGGCCGGTACTCGCTGCCGGTCGCCGCCAACGTTTCCCTGCGCGCCGCCAGTCCGTCCTACTACACGGTCGACTACTACGACTATCTGGGCTCCTATGACCCGGTATCGGGCAAGCCGAATGTCGCCAGCACGCCCTACGACAGCCAGGTCTACAACGGCGAGAACGGCTCCACGCCTGACCCCAAGGCAGTCGCCAGCCGCGGCCTGAAGCCGTACACGCAGGATGAAGCCATCCTTGGCTACCAGTACCAGCTGTCCAGCGCCAACGACTTCTTCAACGACTGGACGGTCGGCATCAAGGCCACCTACCGCAAGATCCACAACGTCATCGACGATACCTGCGATTCCCGCGCCATCTACAACGCCGCCGTGGCCGCCGGTTACGACGTCTCGAGCTGGGACAGCGAATGGAGCGTTCCGGGCAGTCTGCCAGGCTGCTATCTGTTCAATCCGGGACAGGACCTGAACATTTCGCTGGACGTCAACGGCGACGGCACCCCGGAAGACATCCACGTGCCGGGCAACGTGCTCGGGCCGAAGGCCAAGCGCGCGTACAAGGCATTGACGCTGAGCGCGGACAAGCGCACCGATCGGTGGTACGCAAGCCTGTCCTACACCTGGTCCAAGCTCGATGGCAACTACGAGGGCCTGGTCAAGAGCGCCAATGGCCAGGACGATACCGGCACCACGTCGGACTTCGACTTCGCCGAAATCATGTACGGCGCCGATGGCTACCTGTTCAATGACCACCGTCATTCGATCAAGCTGTTCGGCTCGTACGACTTTACCCCGGAATGGCAGCTGGGCTTGAACATCCAGGCGCAATCCGGCTCCCCGATCAGCTGCTTCGGTGGTGGTTCCGGCACGTTCGACACCGAGTACGGCTACGGTGCAGCCTTCCATTACTGCAATGGCGAGGTGTCGCCGCAAGGCACTTCCGGCCGCACGCCGTGGACGCTGAACGTCAGCCCGAGCCTGACCTACCGTCCGAACTGGCTGTCGGGCCTGAGCATCCAGGCATCGGTGCTCAACGCCTTCAACAGCATCAAGCCGTTGCAGGTCTATGAAGTGACGCGCGACGAAGATTACGACCGTACCTACAACAACGTGGGCGTGGGCAAGTACTACACCACGCCGCGCTACGTCCGCTTCCAGGTCCAGTACGACTGGTAAGCAGCTTCCTCTCCAGGAACGTTCCAGATTGCCGCCGGCCTCGCGCCGGCGGCTTTTTTTGTTTTACGGCCCCCCTCAGAGCAGCGACGACAGGATCGGGATCGACGCCCGCGGGCGCTTGCCTACTTCCTCGATCAGGCGCTGCGCGGCATGGCGGTAGGCCTGCGCCGGCACCGAATCGGGCTGCGCCACGGTGATCGGGGTGCCGGCATCGCCCTGCTCGCGGATGCCGATCTGCAGCGGCAGCGACCCCAGCAGCGGCACGCCGTACTGCGCGGCCATGCGCTCGCCACCGCCCTCGCCGAACAGGTGCTCGACGTGCCCGCAATTGCTGCAGGTATGCACAGCCATGTTCTCGACGATGCCCAGCACCGGCACCTCGACCTTCTCGAACATCTTCAGCGCCTTCTTCGCATCCAGCGTGGCGATGTCCTGCGGCGTGGTGACGATCACCGCGCCGGCCAGCGGGATCTTCTGGGTCAGGGTCAGCTGGATGTCGCCGGTGCCCGGCGGCAGGTCGATCAGCAGGAAATCCAGGTCATCCCACAGCGTGTCGTTGAACAGCTGGGTCATCGCCGAGGTGGCCATCGGCCCGCGCCAGATCATCGGCGTGTCCTCTTCGATCAGATAGCCGATCGACATGGTGTCCACCCCGAACGCGCGCAGCGGCTCGATGCTCTTGTTGTCCGGGCTTTCCGGGCGACCGGACAGGCCCAGCATGGCCGGCACGCTGGGGCCATAGATGTCCGCATCGAGCACGCCGACGCGTGCGCCGAGCTGCTGCAGTGCCACCGCCAGGTTGACTGCCGTGGTCGATTTGCCGACGCCGCCCTTGCCCGAGCCGACCGCGATCACGTTGCGGATCCGGGCATGCGGCGTCAGTCCCTTCTGGACCTGGCTGGCATGGGGACGGCGGGGAGAACTGTTCACAACGGGCACCGGCAGATCAGGGGGAAGAACCGAACATCATACAAGCTGGACGTAACCTGACTGAAATTCAGGATTGCGACAGATTCGTGCACAGATTGTTAAGTTCATGTTACGTTCCCAAGGCACTGTTTTGGGCTGCGGAGCTGGTCTCCAGCACGCACGATGGCGCATGCGCAGTGCCGTTTTTGTTTTTGCTCTCTATTGGAACTACATGAAATACGTAAGCAACACCGCACGTCGCAACACGCTCGCCGTCGCCCTGATTTCCGCTCTGATGGCCGCCGCCCCGGCAATGGCCCAGGACAAGGCGACCAACCTGGACAAGATCACCGTCACCGGTTCGCTGATCCCGCAGACCCAGGTTGAAACCCAGACCCCGGTGATGTCCATCACCGCCGAAGACATCCAGACCCGCGGCTTCAGCAGCGTTGCTGAAGTGCTGCAGCAGTCGTCGCTGACCACCGGCGGCCTGCAGGGCGGCCAGACCTCGGGCTCGTTCACCCAGGGCGCCGAAGCAGCCGGCATGTTCGGCCTGAACCCGGGCTACACCAAGTATCTGATCAACGGCCGCCCGATGCTCTCGTATCCGGCGCTGTACAACGGCAGCGACACCTTCAACAACATCAGCGGCATTCCGATCGACATCGTCGAGCGCATCGAAGTGCTGCCGGGCGGCCAGTCCTCGCTGTACGGCTCGGACGCGATCGCCGGTGTGGTCAACATCATCCTGAAGGAGCGCATGGACGGCGGCACGATGACCGTCCGTGGCGGCACCTACACTGAAGGCGGCGGCAGCAACATCCGCTTCAGCGCAGCCAAGGGCTTCAACGCGTTCGACGACCGCTTCCACGCGCTGGTCAACGTGCAGATCGAAAACGGCAGCCCGATCTGGGGCTACCAGCGTGACATCACCAAGCAGAACAACCCGGTCGGCTACACCGCACAGGTGCCGTCGAACGACTTCGCCGTCATCACCAACGCAGACAACAAGCTGCTGATGATGGACCCGAGCCGCTGCGCCAACGTGGCAGGCCTGTACGACGGCACCACCGTCGTCGGCAAGCGCGCCTCGGGCGAGTCCTGCGGTTCGGTGTACAGCGCCGGCTACAAGACCCTGAAGAACGGCAAGAACAGCGGCCAGTTCTACTCGTCGATGACCTTCGACGTGAACGACAGCTTCCAGCTGTTCGCCGACGTGCTGTACAGCAAGGAAAAGACCGAGTTCACCTCCGGCTCCAGCGCCCTGTGGTGGGGCACCAAGTCGGTCATGGGGGGCTTCTACGACCAGGGCGCCGGCAAGGTCGTGAACCTGCAGCGCGCCTTCGCGCCGGAAGAAATCGGCCCGGGCCACTACAACAACATCCTGAACTCCGATGAGAGCCGCGCCTACCAGGTCACCTTGGGTGGCAAGGGCATGGTCGGCGACTGGGATTACAGCGCCAGCTTCACCCGTGGCGAGTACCGCCTGGACCAGAACCGCTTCGTGCGTTTCAAGGACAAGATCGAGGACTTCTTCGGCCAGACCGTGCTGGGCCCGCGCCTGGGCACCACCACTGATGGCTTCGGCATCTACAACCCGAACTACGCCGCCTTCTACTCGCCGATCACCCCGGACCAGTTCGCCAGCTTCACCGGCTACGGCACCCACCGCAGCAAGACCTGGCAGAACCTGGGCCGCGTGCAGGTGACCAACGGCTCGCTGTTCAGCCTGCCGGGCGGTGACGCCGGCCTGGCCGTCGTACTCGAAGGTGGCAGCGAAGGTTGGGACTACTCGCCGGACCAGGCCTTCATCGATGGCAACGTGTGGGGCACCACCGCCGTCGCCGGCGCCGGTCACCGCAGCAACTACGCGGTCACCAGCGAACTGCGCATGCCGCTGCTGGAAAAGCTGACCGTCAGCGCCTCCGGCCGCTATGACGCGTTCAAGATCGCCGACAAGACCGTCGACAAGGCCACCTACAGCGTCGGCCTGGAATTCCGTCCGATCGAGAGCCTGCTGCTGCGCGGCAAGTACGGCACCGCCTTCCGCGCGCCGACCCTGTCCGATGCCTTCCAGGGCATGAGCGGCTCGTACTCGTCCGGCCAGAACGATTACTACCGCTGCAGCCAGATGGGCTACGGCCTGCGTGACGAGGCCTGCTCGTTCTACAAGACCACCTCGGTGTACAGCGAAAAGTCCGGCAACCCGGACCTGAAGCCGATCACCGCCGATGTGTGGAGCGCAGGCGTGGTGTGGGCCCCGGTGAGCAACTTCTCGCTGTCGGCTGACTACTACAACTGGAAGATCAAGAACGAGGTCAAGACCCTGAGCACCGACCAGCTGCTGCTGGCCGAGTACCAGTGCCGCAACGGCCTGCCGAACAATACCTCGGCCAGCTGCCAGAACGTGACTGACTGGGTGTCGCGCGATGCCGGCGGCAACCTGACCCGCGTGTACACGCCGAAACTCAACGTTGCCAGCCAGAACCTGGAAGCGGTGACCGTGGCGGCCAAGTACCAGCAGGATATCGGCCGCTTCGGCTCGCTGATGTTCTCCGGCAACTACACCAACATGCTGAAGCGTGAAGTGCAGCCGATGCCGGGCGCCGCCAAGCTCGACCTGCTGAGCGATCCGTACAACATGTGGTACTACGACAACTTCGCCAAGGTTCGTGGCGATCTGTCGGTGGCCTGGAACATCGCCAAGTTCACCACCACCGTGTACGCCAACTACGTCGGCAGCACCCCGAACTACTTGGCCTACACCGGCCGCAGCTACGGCTATGTCCACTCGTCCGGCGCCAAGGCCGGCAAGTGGGGTTCGTACACCACGTACAACCTGAGCATGAACTACCAGGCACAGGACGATCTGGTCCTGTCGCTGATGGTCAACAACGTGTTCAACAAGCTGCCGGAAGGCCAGCGCTACAACTACCCGGGCAACGAATCGACCCCGTTCAATGACGGCTTCTACAGCGTCTACGGCCGCCAGATCTCGGCCCAGGTCAAGTACAACTTCTGATCCCGTCGTTTTCCGGACTTTGTGTCTGGACCAGGCCCCGCTTCGGCGGGGCCTTTTTTTTGCCCTCCATACGCCGCCGGGACGTCGGCAATGTATCGATTGTTAATACCAGTTGAATTTATCAAACATTCATCATTCTGGCGCTCTTGGATAATCCGCAAAACGGGAAAAATGCCTAGTGACAAAGGGTTTTTCACGAAGCGCGCAACCGCCCGTCACCAACCGTTACAGAGCCGCGCAAGGCAAGTTAAGCGTGTGTTACGTTGACGCCACGCCGCCAGACCGTACAGGCAGGGCAGCTGAACAGAATCCGAATTCCCAGGAACGGGAAACGCGTCATCACGATCACACGGAGTAATCGCATGTCTCGTCGCCGCTTCGCATTCTCGCGCCACCCGCTCACCCATGCCGTCCTTGCCAGCCTCCTGCTGGCCGGTACCAGCGCCACGGCAGTGGCGCAGGACAGCAGCAAGACCGCCACCAATCTCGACCGGGTCACGGTGACCGGCTCGCTGATCCCGCAGACCCAGATCGAAACCCAGACGCCGGTGCTGACCATCAGCGCCGAAGCGATCCAGGCGCGCGGTTTCTCCAGCGTCGCCGAAGTGCTGCAGCAGTCCTCGCTGACCACCGGCGGCCTGCAGGGCGGCCAGACCTCGGCATCGTTCACCCAGGGCGCGGAAGCGGCCGGCATGTTCGGCTTGAATCCGGGCTATACCAAGTACCTGATCAATGGCCGGCCGATGTTGTCCTACCCGGCGCTGTACAACGGCAGCGACGCGTTCAACAACATCAGCGGCATTCCGATCGACATCGTCGACCGCATCGAAGTGCTGCCGGGCGGCCAGTCCTCGCTGTACGGCTCGGACGCGATCGCCGGCGTGGTCAACATCATTCTCAAGGAGCGTATGGACGGCGGCACGCTGAACGTGCGCGGTGGTGCGTATTCCGATGGCGGCGGCGCCAGCTTCCGCGTGAGCGGCGCCAATGGCTTCAACAGCAAGGACGACCGCTTCCGTGCACTGGTCAACGTGCAGTATGAAAAGACCACGCCGATCTGGGGTTATCAGCGCGATATCACCAAGCAGAACAATCCGCGCGGCTACACCCGCCAGCTGCCTTCCAACGATTTCCTGGTCTTCGACGCGGACAACAATGATTTCCTGATGATGGACCCGAACAACTGTGCCGGTATTGCCGGCCAGTTCGACGGGACCACCGTCCTCGGCACGCGCCGCGCGGGCCAATCGTGCGGCTCCGCGTTCAGCGCGGGCTACAAGACGATCAAGAACAGCAAGGAAAGCAGCCAGTTCTATTCGTCGCTGACCTACGACGTGAATGACAACCTGCAGCTGTTCGGCGATGTCCTCTACAGCTACGAGACCGTCAAGTACAACACCGGCGCCGGCTACAACTACTGGGGCACGGACATCAGCATGGGCCCGTTCTTTGATGAGGGCAGCGGCCGCTACCTGGGCCTGCAGCGCGTGTTCGCCCCCGAAGATATCGGCGGTGGCGGCTACCGCGACATCATGAATACCGACCGCAGCAAGTCCTACCAGGTCACTCTGGGCGCGCGCGGCGCGATCGGCAGCAACTGGGACTACGAGGCCAGCATTACCCGCGGCGAGTACAAGCTCAACGAGCGTGGCTACGCGCGCTGGAACGACCCGATCAACAACTGGTTCGCCGACAACGTGCTCGGTCCGGTGCTGGGCCAGACCGACGACGGCTACAACATCTACAACCCGAACTGGGGTGCCTTCTATTCCAGGCTGCCAGAGGGTGCCTTCCAGAGCTTCACCGGCTTCACCACCAGCCGCAGCCGTACCTGGCAGACCCAGACCCGTGCGCAGATCACCAACAGTTCGCTGTTCAAGCTGCCGGGCGGCGACGCCGGCTTCGCCGCGGTGGTCGAGGGCGGCAGCGAGGGCTGGAACTACACGCCGGATGTGCGCCTGACCGACGGCACGGTGTTCGGTACCACCTCGGTGGCCGGCAACGGCCATCGCAGCAACTACGCCGTCACCAGCGAACTGCGTCTGCCGCTGCATGACATGCTGACCGTCACCGCCTCCGGCCGCTACGACAATTTCAAGATTGCCGGGCATACCGTCGACAAGCCGACCTACAGCGTCGGCCTGGAGTTCCGTCCGTTTGAAAGCCTGCTGGTCCGCGGCAAGTACGGCACCGCGTTCCGCGCACCGTCCCTGCCCGACGCCTTCCAGGGCAAGAGCGGTTACTACGCCAACAGCGCGAAGGACTACTACCGCTGCGGCCAGCTCGGTTTCGATCCGTCCAACACGGTCGATTGCCGTTACGGCAGCGTCTCGGTGTTCGGTACGCAGTCGGGCAACCCCGAGCTGAAGCCGATTACCGCCGATGTGTGGAACGCAGGCCTGGTGTGGGCACCGATCAACAACCTGTCGGTGTCGGTGGACTACTACAACTGGAAGATCAAGAACGAGGTCAACACCCTCAGCTCCGACCAGTTGCTGCTGGCCGAGTACTACTGCCGCAACGGCCTGACCAACACCGCGGGCGCCACCTGCGAGGACGTGGCCAACTGGGTCACCCGCGATGCAACCGGTGCGCTGGATGAGATCTACACGCCGAAGCTGAACGTGGCACGTCAGAACCTCGAGGCGGTGACCGCCAGCTTCAAGTACGTGCAGGACATCGGCCGCTTCGGTTCGCTGCAGTTCGCCAGCAACTACACCAACATGCTCAAGCGTGAACTGCAGCCGCAGCTCAACGACCCCTTCCTGGACCTGCTGGGCAACCCGTACGCGATGTGGGTGTACGACTCCTATGCCAAGGTCCGTGCCGATGGCTCGATCGGCTGGGCAATCGACAAGTTCACCACCACGCTGTACTTCAACTACATCGGCCGCACGCCGAACTACATGTCCTACATCGGCCGCAGCTATGACTACGTCGACCCGACCTCCGGCTACAAGGCCGGCAAGTGGGGCTCGTACACCACATACAATCTGAGCGTGAACTACCGCGCGATGGACAACCTGACGTTCTCGCTGATGGTCAACAACCTGTTCAACAAGGTGCCGGACAACCAGCAGCACTCCTACGCGGGCAATATCGACGTGCCGTACAACAACTCCCTGTACAACGCCTACGGGCGTGCGATCTACGTGCAGGCGCAGTACGACTTCGGCAGGAAGTAAGCGCCCCTCTGGCGAAACAACAAGGCCCCGCTCCGGCGGGGCCTTTTTCATGCCTGCACACCCGGGCCCGGATACCGCCGGTCAGTGCCGACAACCGGTGACCACACCTGGTGGGCCTGCGCATCACGCTTCATGAACTGTCGCCAAACGTTACATGTCTACCTCGGACTCCTGAAAAGCCTTCATTTGGTGAATGAAATGTTAAGCGAAACTTGGCGTCAATTGACGCCTCAATTGCCGACATTCGATACAGAAGAGAACATCGGGTGCGAAATTGCAAAATTTTCGTTCAGGGACCATTGCAATTTTATTCACGAGGCATTTATAAATGAGCTACGTCGTTTGTGACCGTGTTCCCTTTTCGTCACAAGGCGCACCCACTACACATCGGAGAGAGTCCTGATGCAAACGAAGTTCTGGCGCCGTGCGGCGCTGGCTACCGCCCTGTCCGGCTGCCTGTTCTCGGTTGCCCACGCACAGTCCGTGACCGGCTACATCTACGGCCAGGCCCCGGCCGGGTCGGGTTCGACCGTGGTTGTCCGCAACCTGGGTACCGGTGCCACACGCACCCTGCCGGTCGACGCCAATGGCCGCTACCGCGCGTCCGACCTGCCCAACGGCCGCTACTCGGTGGAACTGCGCCGTGACGGCGCCACGGTCACCACCCAGAATGACGTGGCGGTCAACATCGCCTCCGGTACCGAAGTCTCGTTCGCTGGCGGCAAGGCGACCGATCTGGACGGTATCGTGGTGCGCGCCGCTTCGATCGCATCGGTCGACGTCTCGCAGGTCGATACCCGCACGGTCTTCAGCTACGAAGACCTGCGCAGCCTCCCGCTGCCGCGCGACATCACCGCCGTTGCCCTGCTGGCCCCGGGCGCGATCGCCAGCAACAGCTACAGCGGCGTGCCCAGCTTCGGTGGCTCGGCTGCCTCGGAGAACGCCTACTACATCAACGGCTTCGCCGTGACCAACCCGCTGACCAGCATTGGTTCGACCACCCTGCCGTTCGAGGCCATTGCCCAGGAGCAGGTGCTCACGGGTGGCTTCGGTGCGGAATTCGGCCGCTCCACCGGCGGCGTGGTCAACATCGTGACGCGCCGCGGTACCAATGAATGGAAGGCTGGCGCCTACGAAATCTGGACCCCGGAGTCGCTGCGCGCCTCGCCGCGCAACATGTACTACGCCAACACCGGCCACTTCACCGCCAATGATCCGCGTGGTGCGGCCTACCAGACCGATGGCAAGCTGTACCAGTACCGCAACAAGAACAGCTCCTGGCAGAACACCACCGGCGCCTACGTCGGCGGCCCGATCGTCAAGGACAAGCTGTTCTTCTTCGTCAACGGTGAGTTCACCAAGACCGACGGCAGCAGCGCCCGCTACGCAACCAACACCAGCGCCGCCAACCTGACCCGCGGCTGGAACGAATACACCTACGAGTATCCGCGCTGGACCGCGAAGGTCGACTGGAACATCACCGACAACCATGTCATCGAGCTGACAGGCGTGTCCGACGTCACCAAGTATGACGCCGAGTACTCCTCCTTCAACTACAACGATTTCAGCCACGGCAACGTGCAGACCGGCGGCATCAGCACCAAGGACGACTCCAAGCTCTACATCGGCAAGTACACCGGCTATCTGACCGACAACCTGACCCTGTCGGCCCTGTATGGCCGCCAGAAGATCGAGCACTCGCAGGGCCTGTTCAACTACGACCCGAGCTGCCCGTACATCAGCGCCGGCGCTACCGCACAGGCCCCGGGCCTGAAGTACGGCAGCTGCCAGAGCACCACCTCGCTGGTCAGCGCGCCGGGCGCCTTCGACGAAACGAAGGGTGGCCGCATCGACCTGACCTGGCGCGTGGGCAACCACGAACTCCGCTTCGGCTTCGATCGCCAGGATGCCGAATCGCTGACCGGCACCGAGTACCCGGGCAGCTACGGCTGGATCTACCGTCGTTCCACCAACCCGAACACCCCGATCGACGCATCGCACGGCGTAGGCTCGGCAGCGAGCGGCGGTGGCCTTGGCGCGCAGGGCTACTACGTCTATCGCCTGTACAGCACCAAGCTGGCGCAGCCGAAGACCGAGCAGGCGTCCCAGTACATCGAAGACCGCTGGCAGGTGTCGGACAACGTTCTGCTGTCACTGGGCCTGCGCAACGAGCAGTTCACCAACTACACCGGTACCGGCGAGAAGTACGCAAGCCAGAAGACGCAGATCGCACCGCGCCTGGGCGTGGCCTGGGACGTCAATGGCGATTCCTCGCTGAAGCTGTTCGCCAATGCCGGCCGCTACCATCTGGCAATGCCGAACAACGTGGCAGTGCGCGCCGCTTCCGGCTCGCTGAACACCAATGAGTACTTCACCTACACCGGCGTCGATCCGAACACCGGCGCGCCGACCGGCCTGAACTCGATCCCGGTCGATGCCTCGAAGGGCTACCTGTGCCCGGGCACCAACGCTGTCGCCAGCAACCTGGAATGCGGCAATGCGCCGAACCCGCGTACCCTGGCTGCGGTTGACCTGAAGTCGCACTACCAGGACGAGTACATCATCGGCATGGAGCAGCAGCTGGCCGCTGATACCGTCTGGGGCGCCAAGTTCACCTACCGTGAACTGAAGAGCGCGATCGACGATACCTGCACCCCGGCCCTGGGCGGCGCCTGCTTCCTGTTCAACCCTGGCGTGGGCAATACGTTCTACGAAGAGCAGGCCGATGGCAGCTACAAGAAGGTGCACTACTCGGCGGCCGATCTGCGCCTGCCCAAGCTCAAGCGCAAGTACTACGCCCTGGACCTGTTCCTGGAAAAGCGCACTGACAACTGGTACGGCAAGGTCACGTACACCTTCAGCCGCAACTACGGCAATACCGAGGGCCAGCTGAATTCGGACCTCGATACCGGTGCTGGCGGCCAGGAAGACGTCTCGGTTACCCAGGACTGGGACCTGCCGCAGCTGATGGAAGGCGCAAACGGCCTGCTGCCGAACCACCGTGGCCACGTGCTCAAGGCGTTCGGCTACATGAAGCTGACGCCCGAATGGCGCGTCGGCGGCAGCCTGACCGTGGCCGAAGGCCGCCCGAACAACTGCACCAGCATGTACCCGACCCCGGATAAGGGCCTCTACGACGGTTCCTACTACTGGTACTGCGGCCTGCCGGGCAGCGGCACCGCACCGGGCACCCCGGGTTACGTGGCGCCGTCGTCGGATTACGGCTCTTCGCCGCGCGGCTCGCATGGCAAGGCACCGTGGCAGTTCAACCTGGGCCTGAACATCGCTTACACGCCGGACTGGGCCAAGGGCCTGACCCTGCAGGCTGATGTGATCAACGTGCTGAACCGCCAGGTGGCCGGCAGCTACTACTCCCGTTATGCCGCCTCGCCGTACCGCGGTGCTGCGGACTACAACCCGGAGTACGGTCGTGAGCTGAACTACTCGACCCCGCGCTACTTCCGCTTCACTGCCCGATACGACTTCTGATCATCCGGCAGCACCGTTGACCCGGAAGGCCCGTGCAATTGCACGGGCCTTCTTTTTTCCTTTCATGGCGCCTCGCGTGCAGCCCCTTGCACCTGGCCATGACCTTCGACACCCTTGCAGGGCAGGCCGGCGGCGTATCGTTCGGCCCACGGCCGTCCCCGCGGCCCTTCCCTGACTCACTCGGCCTGGAGGCCATCAAAGTGACCCGTACTCCCAAGATCGTGCTGCTGACCCTGGCCGTTTCGGCCGCGCTGGTTGGCTGCGGCAAGACTGAAGCCCCGGCCAAGGATGCCACCGCCTCCACGCCGGCCCCCGCCCAGGCCACCCAGTACACCCTGGACGAGAGCAAGCTGCCGGCCTACAACGCCTTCCAGCCCAGCGATCTGGACGCCAGCAAGGACGCCTGCGGCGCCTTTGGCGACTACGTCAACAGCAAGTGGCTGGCAGCCAATGAAATTCCGGGCGACCGTACCAGCTGGGGCGCCTTCACCATCCTCGACGAACGTTCGGTCGCCGTGCAGCACCAGCTGGCCGAGCAGGTCGCGCAGGTCAAGGCCCCGAACCACATCGAGAAAATCGTCGGCGACCTGTGGGCGACCGGCATGGACGAAGCCAAGATCAACGCGCAGGGCATCGAGCCGTTGAAGGCCGACCTGACCGCGATCGACGGCCTGCAGGACAAGGCAGCCATCGCCAACTACCTGCGTACCAGTGCCGCCAAGGGCGACAACATCCTGTTCGGCTTCGGTGCCGAAGCCGACTTCAAGAACTCGGCCGTGAATCTGGCCTACGCCAGCCAGGGCGGCCTGGGCCTGCCGGACAGCACCTATTACACCGACGCCAAGAATGCCGACAAGCTGAAGGCCTACCAGGCGCATGTCGCCAAGGTGCTGGAGCTGTCCGGCGTTGCTGCTGCCGACGCCGCCAAGCAGGCTGAGGAAGTGGTCAAGTTCGAGACCCGCCTGGCCAAGGCTTCGAAGTCGCGCGTCGAGCTGTCGCGCAACGTCGAGCTGTACTACAACCCGGTCACCCTGGCTGACGCCGACAAGCTGACCCCGAACTTCAGCTGGACCGAGTTCTTCAAGTCGCAGGGCGTGGCCGCGCCGGAGAAGTTCTCGCTGGCGATGCCGGCCTTCCATGAGGAAGTGAGCAAGGCGCTGGGCGACACCGATCCGTCGGTGTGGCGCGCCTACCTGCGCTTCCACACCGTGGACAGTGCCTCGCCGTACCTGGCCGACGCCTTCGTTCAGGAGAACTACGAGTTCTACGGCAAGACCCTCAACGGCCAGAAGGAACAGAAGCCGCGCTGGAAGCGCGTGCTGGGCACCATTGAGAACGATGCCGGCGAAGCCTTTGGCCAGCTGTACGTGAAGGTCGCCTTCTCGCCGGAAGCCAAGGCGAAGATGGAAGAGCTGGTGAAGAACCTGGCTGCTTCCCTGAAGGAACGCATCCAGGGCCTGAGCTGGATGAGCGATGAGACCAAGGCCAAGGCCATCGCCAAGTGGGAAACCTTCACCCCGAAGATCGGTTACCCGGACAAGTGGCGTGACTGGTCGGGCCTGCAGACCCAGCGCGACAGCTACCTGGGCAACGTGCGCGCGGCCAACGAGTTCAACTACAAATTCAACCTGTCCAAGATCGGCAAGCCGGTGGACAAGACCGAGTGGGGCATGACCCCGCAGACGGTCAACGCCTACTACAACCCGCTGCAGAACGAGATCGTGTTCCCGGCCGCCATCCTGCAGCCGCCGTTCTTCGACCCGAAGGCCGACGACGCACTGAACTACGGCGGCATCGGCGCGGTGATCGGCCACGAAATGACCCATGGTTACGACGACCAGGGCGCGCGCTTCGGGCCGACCGGCAACATGGAAGACTGGTGGACCGCGGCTGACAAGAAGAACTTCGAAGGCCTGACCGGCAAGCTGGTCAAGCAGTTCGACCAGTACAAGGTCGACGGCCAGGCAGTGAACGGCCACCTGACCCTGGGCGAGAACATCGCCGACCTGGGCGGCCTGGCCACCGCCTACGACGCCCTGCAGAAGGCCAGCGCCGGCAAGGAAGACCCGAAGGTCGACGGCTTCACCCGCGACCAGCGCTTCTTCTTCAACTGGGCCACCGTGTGGCGCACCAAGTACACCCCGGAGAACGCCAAGGTCCGCCTGGCGACCGACCCGCACGCACCGGCGCAGTTCCGCGCCATGGGTGCACCGTCGAACCTGCCGACCTTCGCGGCCGCGTTCCAGTGCAAGGCCGGTTCGCCGATGGCCCGCAGCGGCGACCAGCAGGTGGTGATCTGGTAAGCCACGGCTGAAGCTGCAGACCTGCAAAGGCCCGGGAATTCCCGGGCCTTTGTTTTTGGCGGTGTCTGTCATCCACGCATGGCGTGGAACTACCGATCCCGGCGCTCTCCGGTAGCTGCCGACCTTGGTCGGCGAAAGCAACGCGACGCGTGCATCCCGCCCCGCCGTGCCACCCACCCGGTAGCGCCGCGCATGATCGGCGAATGCTCCGTGATGCGTGCATCCCGCGCCCATGCCCAGCTTGCTATAGTGCGCGCGCCCTCAATCCATCACGGATTCGTTCCATATGCCCAACTTCCGTCCGCTTGCCATCGCCCTGGGCATCAGCCTGGCGACTCTGGTTCCGACCCACGATGCGTTCGCCGCCGCCAAGAAGAAGGCCGCCCGCGCCCCGGCTGTCAGTGCCCAGTGCAGCGACTTCTACGACGCGACCAATGCAGGCTGGCTGAAGGCCAACCCGGTGCCGCAGACCGGGGCCACCACCGCGCTGGGTCAGCTGGTCGACCGCAGCCGCCAGCAGCAGCGTGAACTGCTCGACGCCGCGATGAAGGCGCCGCAGGGCAACGTGCAGAAACTGCTCGGTGATTTCTGGGCCAGCGGCCTGGACGAAGCGGCGGTGGAAGCCGACGGTTCCAATCCGATCGCCCCGCTGCTGACCCGCATCAACGCCATCAAGAAGGCCAAGGACGTGCCGGCCTCGATTGCCGCGCTGCACCAGGTCGGCATCCCGGTGGCCTTCAACTTCGGCCCCGACGTCGATCTGAAGGCGCTGGATCGCCACATCGGCTACTTCATGCAGGGCGGCATGGGTCTGCCGGACCCGGCGTTCTACACCCGCACCGACGCCGACACCGTGGCCGTGATGGGCCGCTACCGCGCCTACGTCAAGCAGATCCTGGCACTGACCGGCACCCCGGCCGCCAAGCTCGATTTAGAGTCTCAGTCGGTGATCGCACTGGAAACCGAGCTGGCGCGCAATGCGCAGTCGCTGGCCGGTATCAACAACCCGTTCAACAACTACGCGCCGATCTCCACCAAGGAGCTCAACAGCCGTTACCGCAACCTGCAGCTGGATGCGTTCCTGAAGGCGCAGGGCGTGGACGACGACCTGGTCTCGCTGGCCGATCCGGGCCTGTTCAAGCAGCTCGATGGCATGGTCACCAAGCTCAAGCCCGAGCAGTGGAAGGCCTATCTGCGCTGGCGCGTGGGTGACTCGATGGCACCGTACCTGTCCAAGGCCTACCGCGACGCCGAGTTCGAATTCCGCGGCCGCGTGCTGCGTGGCGAAACCCTGCCGCCGCAGCGCTGGGAAAGCGTGCTCGATGCGATCAACGTGGCCGCCGGCCCGATGGTCGGCCGCGAGTACGCCGCGCGTTACCTGTCGGCCGAAGACCGCCGCCAGGCCGCGTGGATCGTCGACAAGGTGCGTGAGGTGCAGATCGAAGCGGTCAAGAACAGCAGCTGGATGAGCGCCGAGGCCAAGTCCGAAGCCCAGGCCAAGCTGGCCGCGCTGAAGATCGAGATCGGTACGCCGCTGCGTGACCTCGACTACTCGGTGCAGCCGATGGGCCGCGGCTCGTTCGGCGGCAACATGCTGATCGCATCGACCTGGCGCCACCGTGAGGAAATGCGCCGCATCGGCAAGGGCAACGCCGACCGTCGCTGGGACGTGCTGCCGCAACAGCCTTCGCTGGCCTATGACCTGGCGCAGAACCGACTGATCGTCACCGCTGCGATCCTGCAAGGCCCGGTGTTCAACGCCAAGGCTGAGGCCGCCGACAAGTTCGGCAGCTTCGGTGGCCTGGTCGGCCATGAGCTGACCCGCGCGATCGATGCCAAGGGCGCGCTGGTCGACGCCAAGGGCGAGCTGCGCAGCTGGTGGACCCCGGCCGACAAGACCGCCTGGACCCTGCTCGGCAACCGCGTGGCCGCGCAGTACAGCGCTTACGACTTCCCGGGCGTGAAGGGTGCCAAGGTCAACGGCGCACTCACCCAGGAGGAGAACCTGGCCGACATCGCCGGCCTGGAACTGGCCTGGGCCGCCTACACCGCGCAGGAGCCGAAGGCCAAGCAGGCACAGCAGCAGGGCTTCTTCCGCGCGTGGTCGGCGTTGTGGGCGCAGCAGCTGTCGCCGAACGAAGCGGTGCGCCGCCTGACCGCCGACATCCGTGCGCCGGGCCTGTGGCGCAGCAACGGCACGCTGGCCAACCTGCCGGCGTTCGGCGCCACCTTCAGCTGCAAGGCCGGCCAGCCGATGCAGCGCGGCGAAGCCGAGCAGATCAAGGTCTGGCGGTGAGCCATCGCTTGTGCAGGTAATGCAGAGGGCGCCTTCGGGCGCCCTTTTTTTTTGCGGTTGCAGCACGATCCCGGGTTAACACCGGGCGTGCTATCGCTGCGGCTTCGTCCATCGCGGAGCCCGAACATGGCGCACAAGAACACCATCTGTGTCTGGTACGACAACGGTGCGCTCGAGGCCGCTACCTTCTATGCCAGCTTCCTGCCCGACAGCAGGATCACCGCCGTGCATCACGCGCCGGGCGATTTCCCTGACGGCAAGGAGGGCAGCGTACTGACCGTCGAATTCACCGTCTGCGGCATCCCGTGCGTCGGCCTCAACGGCGGCAGCGCGTTCAAGCACAGCGAAGCCTTCTCGTTCCAGATCCAGACCCAGGACCAGGCCGAGACCGACCGCCTGTGGAATACGATCGTCGGCAACGGCGGCCAGGAGAGCCAGTGCGGCTGGTGCAAGGACCGCTGGGGCATCTCCTGGCAGATCAGCCCACGCATGCTGATCGAAGCGGTGACCAGCCCGGACAAGGCACTGGCCAAGCGCGCATTCAACGCGATGATGCCGATGAAGAAGATCGACATCGCCACCATCGAAGCCGCCATCAAAAAAGGGGACGGAGGGGATTAAGTCGCTTCCCGCATGGATGCGTGCTCAGATGCCGATTACGACTTAATCCCCTCCGTCCCCTTTTCCAGAGGTGCTGATGACCTGGGATGCACTCATCGTCGGCGGTGGCCACAACGGGCTGGTCTGCGCGGCCTATCTGGCGAAGGCCGGAAAGAAGGTACTGGTCCTTGAACGCCGCGGCGTGCTCGGCGGTGCTGCGGTTACCGAGGAATTCCATCCCGGCTTCCGCAACTCGGTGGCGTCGTACACGGTATCGCTGCTGCAACCGAAGGTGGTCGACGACCTGCAGCTGCCTGCCCACGGACTGCGCATCGTTGCGCGTCCGGCCAACAACTTCCTGCCGTTGCCCGATGGCCGCTACCTGCTGTCGGCGCCGGGCCGCACCCAGGCCGAAGTCGCGAAATTCTCCGCGCGCGATGCGCAGGTGCTGCCCGCCTATGAAGCGCGCCTGGAGATCTTCGCTGACGTGCTGCGTGCGTGGGCGTTGCGTGCGCCGCCGGACCTCGGTGTGGCCGCCGGCTGGCGTGCCCTGCCCGCGCTGTGGCAGATGGGCCGTCTCGGCCGCGAACTTGCAGCGCTGGATCCTTCGCTGCGTCAGGAACTGCTGGACCTGTTCACGCTTTCGGCAGCGGAATACCTGGACCGCTGGTTCGAGAGCGAACCCATCAAGGCGCTGTTCGGCTTCGACGGCATCGTCGGCAATTACGCCAGTCCGTACACGCCCGGCAGCGCCTACGTGCTGCTGCATCACGTGTTCGGCCAGTGCAACGGCGTCAAGGGTGCCTGGGGCCACGCAATCGGCGGCATGGGCGCGATCAGCCAGGCGATTGCCGCTGCCGCGCGTCATGCCGGTGCCGAAATGCGCGTGGATGCCGGCGTGCAGCGCGTGCTGGTCGAACATGGCCAGGCAGTAGGGGTGGTGTTGACCAACGGCGAGACCCTGCGCGCACGCGCGGTGATCGCCAACGTCAATCCGAAGCTGCTGTACGAGCAGTTGCTGGAACCGGCGCAGGTACCAGCGGCGACGCGCGAACGGATGGCGCACTGGCGCTGCGGTTCCGGCACCTTCCGGATGAACCTGGCGCTGTCGCGGCTGCCGCAGTTCCGCGCCCTGCCCGGCCCCGGCGATCACCTCAGCGCCGGCATCATCATGGCGCCCAGCCTGGACTACATGGACCGCGCCTGGCTGGATGCGCGCTGCGATGGCTGGTCACGCCAGCCGATCGTGGAGATGCTGATCCCCAGTACGCTGGACGATTCACTGGCGCCGCCCGGACAGCATGTCGCCAGCCTGTTCTGCCAGCACGTGGCGCCGGTTCTGCCTGCGGGTCGCCACTGGGATGATCATCGCGACAGCGTGGCTGACCTGATGATCGCCACCGTCGAGCAGTACGCGCCGGGCTTCGTCGACAGCGTGCTGGGCCGTCAGGTGCTGTCGCCGCTGGATCTGGAACGCACCTTCGGTCTGATCGGCGGCGACATCTTCCACGGTGCGCTCAGCGCCAACCAGCTGTTCTCGGCCCGGCCGATGGTTGGCCAGGCCGGCTATCGCGGTGCGCTGCCCGGGTTGTACCTGTGTGGGTCGGGCACCCATCCCGGTGGTGGTGTCACCGGTGCGCCCGGGCACAATGCCGCGCAGGTGGTGTTGCAGGACCTGTAGATCCACGCCGTGCGTGGATTCACAGGTACCCGCCGCGTGCATGACCTGCCGTTGATGGGTACCCACCTCGGTTGCCACGAAACGACAGGGATGATTGCCAACCAAGGTTGGCACCTACCCGCGTGAAGCGAGGCGCATCGCGCCTTACTTCACGCTGCGCAGATGGTTGGGGCGGTTCGGTGGGCCTGGCGGGCGGCGCTTGTTGAACGGTGACTGCCCGCGCCAGTAGCGGATCAGCAACCAGCCGAACAGCATGCCGCCCAGATGCGCGAAGTGGGCCACGCCCGGCTGCCAGCCGGTCATGCCCAGCACCAGCTCACCCACGCCGAACAGAATCACGAAGGTGCGCGCCTTCATCGGGATCGGTGGGAACAGCAGCATCACCCGCTGGTTCGGGAACAGCATGCCGTAGGCCAGCAGCAGGCCAAACACGCCGCCGGACGCGCCCAGCACCGTGGCCGGATTCTCCAGCAGCGTACCCACCAGCAGCTGGCAGACACCGGCGCCGGCTACGCACACCAGGTAGTACAGCAGGAAGCGCTTCTCGCCCCAGGTCTGCTCCAGCGGCGCGCCGAACATGAAGACCGCCAGCATGTTGAAGAACAGGTGGCCGAAGCTGCCGTGCAGGAAGCCATAGGTCAGCAGCTGCCACGGCTGGAAGTTGACGCCCGGCGAGAACGCATCGAAGCCCTGCTGCAGCGGTTGCAGCATGAACGGTTCGAAGGTCTGCATGCCGAGCAGGAACGGCTGCTGCAGCAGGAACAGGATCGCGTTGGCGATCAGCAGGGCCTTGGTGACGGTTGGCAGTCGCGGGAACATGGGAGCACCGGCATGGAACGGCCTCCATCATAGCCGCAGCACCGTGTCTTGTTGGCGACTTGCAGGCGCAGCCCGTTCAGTCGCCAGCGGCGCTCAGCCGGGCCCCCATACGGCCGCATCCAGCGCCGCGGCCGGATCGGTGACGGGCATCCGCACCCGGCCGTTCTCCACCACTACGCCTTCGTCGCGCAGCCGCTGCGACTGCTCGCGCCAGCCAGCCGAGCCCTCTTCCATGGCGATGCGCCCGTCCGAGCGCAGCACGCGGTGCCAGGGCAGGTCCGGATCGTCGTTCTGGCCAAGGATGCGCGCGGTCAGCCGCGCACGTCCCGGCAGGCCGGCGCGCATCGCCACCTGCCCGTAGCCCATCACCTGCCCCGCGGGGATCGCGCGGATCACCGCCAGGATGCGTGCACGCGCCTGCTCCGGCGTCAGCGCCGCAGGCGGGTCACCAGCAGTACGCCGATCAGCACCAGCACGGTGCCGGCGATCTGCGCCGGCCCCATCGGTTCGTCGAGCAGCCATAGGCTCATCACGATGGTGGAAACAGGGCCCAGCATACCGACCTGCGCGGCCAGCGACGAACCCACGCGCTGCACCGCCAGCATGATCGCCAGCACGGGCAGCACCGTGCACACGGTGGCATTGATCAGCGACAACCACTGCACCACTGCCGGCGCCTGCCACAGCAGCGGCAGCGGATGGGTCACCGCAAAGTGCAGCAGCACCAGCACGCTGGCCACGCAGCTGGCGTAGGCGGTCAGCCGCACCGCGCCGGTGCGCGCCACCACCTGCCCGCTGCCGAACAGGTACAACGCATAGCTGAGCGCGCTGCCCAGCACCAGCAGGCTGCCGACGATGATCTGCCCACCCTCGCGCTGCAGGTCATGGCCGAAGGCCAGCAGCACACCCAGATAGCTCAGCACCAGGGCGCCGATCTGCCAGCGCCCCGGACGCTGCCGCGCCAGCAGCACGTTGATCAGCAGCACCAGGGTCGGGTTCAAGTACAGGATCAACCGCTCCAGGGTCACGCTGATGTACTGCAGGCCCTGGAAATCGAGCAGGCTGGACAGGTAATAGCCGGTGAAGCCCAGCCACAGCACGCGGGCGCGGTCGGCCCAGGACAGCGGCCCGGCCCGGCGCGCGGCCCACAGCGCCATCAGCACGAACAAGGGCAGCGCCATCAGCATGCGCAGCGCGAGCAGCGTGGTGGCATCGACGCCGTGACGCAGGCCGAGCTTGACGATGATGGCCTTGCCGGACGCGGCGATGGCGCCGATCGCGGCCAGGCCGATGCCTCCCAGCGCAATGCGCGGGGAGGCGGTGGCGATACGGGAAACGGGGTTGGACATCAGGACAGCGGCAGGCCGCGCGGTGCGGCCAGGCAAGACGTGGGGGCCGTCATTGTCGCACGGGGGCGGCGACCACCTTCTGTAAGTCGAGCCGCGCTCGACCGCTTTCATACCGCAGCGAGCATGGCTCTACCCTACAACCGCAGGTCAGCGCATCAGCACCACTTCCTCGGCTGAGGTCGGGTGGATCGCCACGGTGTCGTCGAACTGGACCTTGGTCGCGCCCATTTTCACCGCCACCGCGAAGCCCTGCAGGATCTCGTCCGCCGCCTCGCCGAGCAGATGGATGCCCACCACGCGTTCCTCCGGGCCCACGCAGACCATCTTGAACAGGCTGCGCTGGGTACCGTTGGCCAGCGCCTGCAGCATCGGGCGGAAGCGGCTGTGGTACACGCTCACCTGATCGAAACGGGCGCGCGCCTCCTCTTCGCTCATGCCCACCGCGCCCAGCGGAGGATGCGAGAACACCACGCTGGCTACGTTCCCGTAGTCCATCTTCGACTGCGGACGGCCGCCGAACAGGCGATCCATCAGGCGCCGCGAAGCGGCCACCGCCACCGGCGTCAGGCCGACCTTGCCGGCGATGTCACCGACCGCATGCACGCTCGGCACGCTCGTGGTCTGCCATTCGTCCACCTCCACCTGCTGGTGCTCACCAATGCCGATGCCCAGCGCTTCCAGTCCAAGATCACGGCTGTTGCCGCGGCGACCGGTAGCGAAGAACACCGCATCGAACACGCTGTCGAGTGGGCCCTCATGGCCGAACGCACGCACGCGGTCACCATCGCGCTGCAGTTCGCGCAGGCGGTAGTCGAAATGGATCCGCACGCCCTGCTGCCTCAGGTTCTCGGCCAGCTGATCGGTCAGTTCGTAGTCGAAGCGCTCCAGCAGCCGCTTGCCGCGCACCAGCAGGCTCACCCGGCTGCCCAGTGCCTGCAGCAGGCCGGCAAGTTCCACCGCGATGTAGCCCCCTCCAATGATCGCGACCTCGGCCGGCGCCGCGCGCAGATCGAAGAAGTCATCTGAGACCAGGCCCAGTTCGGCACCGGGAATGTCCGGGCGCAACGGGTGTGCGCCGGTGGCGATCAGGATGTGCTCGGCGCTGTAACGCACGCCGTCACTGCAGGCCACCGTGTGTGCATCGAGCAGATGGCCGCGCGCCGGAATGCGCACCACGCCGGTTTCATCCAGGCGCTTGTGATAACTGGTGTGGATGTTGCTGATGTAGGCCTGGCGATGGATCACCAGTTCCTTCCAAGACAGCGCCGGGCGCGCCTCGACATCGAAGCCCATCGCGCTGGCCAAGCCGATGCGCTCGTGCAGGTCGGCCGCCAGCCACATCGCCTTCTTCGGCACGCACCCCACGTTGACACAGGTACCGCCCAGTTCGCCGGGCTCCAGCATCGCCACCCGCTTCCCATGCTGCGCCGCGCGGATCGCACCGGCCAGGCCGGCGGAACCGCCGCCAAGGACGATCAGGTCGTAATCATAGGGTGCAGTGCTCATCGGAATCGCTCGGGTCGGTAAGGGGCAGGATCGATCGCTGGCGCGCAGCCGCAGATCAGATCGGCAATCAGCTGGCCGCTGCCGGCGCTCATGCTGATGCCGAGCATGCCATGCCCCGCTGCAAGCCAGACGTGAGGATGCGCGGGCACGCGACCGATCATTGGCACGTCGTCCACGCTCATGGGTCGCCAACCACACCACTGTTCCTGCAATTGCCCGCCGCGCGGCGTGCGCAGGTAGCGATCAGCGGCGTGCTGCAACGCCTGCAGGCGGGTCGCGCGCAGCTGCGGGTCGGCACCGGCAAACTCCATCGTGCCGCCCAGGCGCAAGGCCTCGCGCCAGGCGATCACGAACACGGAGTGGTCCTTCAGCACCACTGGGCGCTGCGGCACCTGCGACGGTCTTGACCAGGTCAGTGAATAGCCCTTGCCCGGCTGGATCGGCACGCGCAGATCCAGCCGCCGCGACCAGTGCCGCGACCACGGTCCGGTGGCCAGTACCAGTTCGCGCGCATGCAGCTTGCGCTCGCCGACGTGCACGCGTACGCCCTGCGCGTCGGCGATGAAATCCTGCATGCCCGCCTGCTCCTCGATCACCACGCCCTGCGCACGCAGCACGCGCGCCAGCGCGGCGGTGTAGCGATCCGGGCGCAGCTGCGCATCGCCGGGGAAGTGGATCGCGCCAGCAAGCCGGTCATGGAAGGCCGGATTGTCGCGCGCATAGTCGGCGCCACCGATGCAGCGCGTGGCAATGCCCTGCGCGTTCAATGCCTCGCACACGGCCGCATGATGGTCGAAGTTGCGCGCATCGCCAAACACGTAATCCAGCCCTTGCGTGGCGAACTCGCAGTCCAGCGCATGCGCACGCACCCACTCGGCCAGGCGCAGCCGCGAATCGTTCAGCAGTGCGGCGCGTGCGCGCGTGGACTGCAACCAGTCGCGTGCATTGCAGCGCGCGCTGAACTGCAGCAGCCAACGCCACAGCGCGGGATCCAGCCGCGCGCGCACATACAGCGGCGCGCACGGATCAAGCATCCAGCGCAATGCACGCAGCGGCACGCCGGGGGCCGCCAGCGGTGGCGCATGACTGGGCGTGATGGTGCCGCAGTTGCCATGTGAGGTCGCGCCGCCGATGTGCCCACGATCGATCACGCGAACCTGGCGACCGTGCGCGCGCAGCGCAAGCGCGGTGGCCAGACCGATGGCACCGGCACCCACCACGATCACATCCTCGCGCGTGCCCGCCATCGCTCAGCCCTGCCCGTCTCCGCGCCGCATCGGCGGCCACTGGCGGTAAGTCATCGCACGCCACACCCACTCCATCGGACCAAAGCGGAAACGGCGCAACCACGCGCGCGACAGCCACACCTGCAGTGCGAACAGCAGCAGCGCGAACAGCAGCTGCACGCTGCGCGGCATCATCTCGAACACGCCCAGGCCATAGTGATAGAACAGCCATGTGCACAGCAGCGATTGCCCCAGGTAATGGGTCAATGCCATGCGCCCGACCGGTGCCAGCCAGGCCAGCTGCGTGCGCCAGCGCACGATCCAGGCCAGGTAGCCCAGGCACATCGGCAGTGCACCGGCCGTCACCAGCGCCATCGCTGCGGTCGCCGGCAGGTCGTAGGCGCCGGGTGCCAGGTACGGCTTCCAGACCACGCCCAGCAGTGTCACCAGCAGGCCCACCGGCAGCGCCACCCAGCGCAACGCGGCATACAGGCGGGGGAAACGCTCCGGTGCGGCCAGCGCACCACTGCCGGCAAACCAGCTGCCGATCAGGAACATGCCCAGCACCTCCGGACCGGTGATCAGCATCGCGCCCAGCGATGCGCTGAACTCGTGCAGACGCTGCGCATTGGCCTGCATCCAGCTGCCATGCCCGTACACCTGGCGCTGCAGGCCGATGGTCTGCTGCGCATCGGTGAGCATCTTCTGCACGTCGTCGGCCGAGGCCATCGACACCATCGCGCCGATCAGCAGCATCATCGCCACGCCGCCCAGATACACGATCACGCCCATCCACGGCAGCCAGCTGCGCGGTGCCTCGCGGCAGGCCAGCAATGGCAACGACACCAGTGCATACAGCACCAGGATGTCGCCGGACCAGACCAGCAGGGCATGGCACAGGCCGATCAGCAGCAGGCCGGCACTGCGGCGCAGATAGAACGGAGCGAAATCGCGCCCGGCCGCTTCGGCGCGCCGCGCCATCACCGCAAAGCCGGCGCCGAACAGCAGCGAGAACAGGGTGAAGAACTTGCCCTGCACGAACACGTAGACGAATGCATCGGCCCAGTAGTCGATGCCGTGCCAGTGCGTGTCGATACCGGTGAAGGCCAGGTCCAGCGGTCCGCTGAAGGCCTCGATGTTCATCAGCAGGATGCCCAGCAGCGCGGCACCGCGCAGCACGTCCAGCACTGCGATGCGTTCGCCGGAAGCCAGCGGTTGCAGGGAGGGAGAAGCGGCGTTCACAGGACGTCCGTCGGGCAGGTCCGCCATTATGCCGCCCGCCCATGCAGCATGGAGGGCCGCGCCGTGTTCCACACATGCAACGGCCCGCCGAAGCGGGCCGTTGCTGCCATCACGATCGCGTGGCGATCAGTGCTGGTGACCGCCGTCGCCGTGGACGTGGCCGTGGTCGATCTCTTCCTGGACGGCTTCGCGCACGTCGACGATTTCCACGTCGAAATGCAGGTCCTTGCCGGCCATCGGGTGGTTCAGGTCGACGTCGACGACGCTCATGCCGACCTTCTGCACGGTGACTGCGCGCGGGCCGAAGTTGGTCTGCAGCACCACCTGCTGGCCCGGGGCCAGCTTGGTGTTGCCGAAGTGCTTCTTCGGCACGCGCTGGGACAGGCCCTCGCGGCGCTCGCCGTAGGCATCGGCCGCCTTGACGTCGACGTTGAAGGTCGCGCCGGCTTCCTTGTCCATCATGGCGTTTTCCAGGCCCGGAATGATGTTGCCGTGACCGATCAGGATCGCCAGCGGCTCGCCGCGGTCCTTGGACGATTCGATCGGCTCCTGGCCGACTTCGGAAACGGTGTAGTGGAAGCGGACAACGCGGTCTTTTTCGATCTTCATGCGCAACTCTGTCTGGATCTGCCGGAGGCAGGCGGGTTGGGGCGGGTTGTCGCCCGGCGGGGACGCCGCCATCATGACGGCCAATCCAAGGTGGCGCATTATCCGGAGATCATGCACATCACGCCAGTTTCGTCCGGCTTGCGCCGGCGCTTCGCCCCGGCCCTGCTGCTGGCCCTGCCCCTGTTGATGAGCGCCTGTGGTGGCGGCAAGGCGACCCGCCCTGCGCCGCCGCCGCCGACCGCCCACTGGCCGAAGACCGTACCGGACAACCCCGATGCGGCCAATTCGGTGCTGATGCGCGCCATCAGCCTGGTCGGCACGCCCTACCGCTATGGCGGCAACACCCCCGATTCGGGCTTCGACTGCAGCGGCCTGGTCGCCTATGTCTACCGCGAGATGCTGGACCTGCAACTGCCGCGCACCTCGCGTGACCTGGCTGCGGTGCAGGGCCCGAAGATCGATCCGCAGCGCCTGGCCACCGGCGACCTGGTGTTCTTCGGCAGCCGCGGCAACGTCACCCATGTCGGCATCTATGTCGGCGAAGGGCGCTTCGTGCACGCGCCGAGCACCGGCGGCACGGTCCGGCTCGACTCGCTCAGCGGGCCCTACTGGAAGGACCACTACACCGGCGCGAAACGTGTCCTTCGCTAAGCTGAACAGGCAATATGTTCAAAACTGTGACGGACATCACCCTGAAACTAACGGATTACTAACGGAATTTTTAACTCATCCGCGCTTTTACAGGGCATGATGCCCCATCGTTTTTTTCCTGTGACCGACGCGTGACGACTGACGACCTGAAAAGCGAAGGCCAGACTTCCGTATCTTCACGTAGTGCCCGCCCGCTGTTGCTTGGCCTGGCACTGTGTCTGACCAGCCTCCCGGCCTGGTCGCAGACTGCTCCGAACCGTTCCGATGCAACCCCGGCGCCGGTGGCCGAGAGCTCCGCCCGGCCGGCCACCAAGTCCGAGGCTGCCGCTCCCCAGCGCAGCCGCGTCGATGCCGCCGCCAGCGCCACCCTGGCCGCCCTGCTGCCGCACCTGGCTGCCAACGACACCATTCCGCTGATGGACCGGTCGGCCGTGGTCGCCGGTGATCTCAGCCGCCTGCTCGCCAACTACGACACCAGCAGTGCCGCCAATGGCAGCATCGTCGGCACCGCTGCCGACAACGGAAAGGTGCAGTCGCTGCTGCGCCGTGCGATGACCCTGCTGGGCACTCCGTACCGTTGGGGCGGCAGCAACCCCGACAGCGGTTTCGACTGCAGTGGCCTGGTCGGCTACGTGTTCCGTTCGGCGCTGGGCATCGAGCTGCCGCGCGTCTCGCGCGAAATGGCACATGACGACAACGCCGAACTGATCAACGACCGCACCGCGCTGGCCGCCGGCGACCTGGTGTTCTTCGGCCGGAAGGGCCGGGTCGACCACGTCGGCATCTATGTCGGTGATGGCCGCTTCCTGCACGCGCCGAGCTCGGGCAAGGACGTGCGCGTGGACACCCTGCTCAGTGGTTACTGGGGCAACAAGTTCATGCAGGCCCGCCGGGTCGACCTCTGACCGGTCGGCGCCAGCAAGCCGCTTGATTCGAAAAGCCGCTGCCCTGCAGCGGCTTTTTTGTTGGGCCTGCAATGGCGGGGCCCCGCCCTGGTGGGTGCCGAGCGTGGGTCGGCACCGCCTCCATCCACGCATGGCGGGGATCTACCAGGGGCCCACCTTGCCCGGCACCGCGTCGACCCCTCCCCCCCAAAACAAAAGGCCCGCCAGGCCAGGGCGGGCCTTTCATCTCCACACAACCTCAGGCGCGTGGTGGCGTCGGGTCGGGATCATCCACGCCTACGTTGCTGGACGGATTGTCATACACCGCCTGGTCGAGCAGCCCGGTCTCCTTGGCCACGATCACCGGCACCAGCATCTGGCCCGTCACATTGGTCATCGTGCGCATCATGTCCAGGATGCGGTCGATGGCGTACAGGTAACCGATGGTCTCCAGCGGCAGATTGGCCGCGCTCAGTACCACGGTGGCCATGATCACCGCCGTACCCGGCACGCCGGCGGTGCCGAAGCTGCCCAGCACCGAGGCGATCAGCACCACCACATACTGCTCCGGGGTCAGCGGCACGCCGCTGTACTGTGAAATGAACACCGCACACAGCGCCGGGTAGATCGCGCCGCAGCCGTCCATCTTGATGCTGGCGCCCAGCGGCACCGCGAACGAGCCGTAGTCCTTGTTCACGCCCAGGTTGTGGGTGATCGAGCGCAGCGCGACCGGCATCGCGGCGAAGCTGGACGAGCTGACGAAGGCCACCTGCATGCCCGGCGCGGCGCCACGGAAGAACTTCAGCGGGTTCAGGCCGTGCGCAAGCAGCAGCGCGCTGTAGACCACCACGATATGCAGCGCGCAGGCCACGTACAGCGCCAGCACGAAGTGGCCAAGCGGCAGCAGCTTCTCGAAGCCGTAGCTGCCGACCAGGCCGGCGATCAGCCCGAAGGTACCGATCGGGGTGACTTCCAGCACGAAGCGGGTCACCTGGATCATGATGTCGCTCATCTGGCCGACCAGCTTGCGCGCCTCGGTCACCTTCTCGCCCAGCTTGACGATGGCAAAGCCCACCAGGCCGGCGAAGAAGATCACCGGGAGGATCGAGCCGCGGCCGGCGGCCAGCACGGTCTCACCGGCGGCGTTGACCTTGGTGCCGATGCCGGACAGCGCGTAGAAGACATTGGCCGGCACCACGTCCAGCAGCACCTGCACCACGCTGGGCACTTCGCGCGGCACGTAGTTGCTGGCCATCGACAGCTGCAGGCCACCGGCGCCGGGCTGCAGCACGGTGCCTACGGCCAGGCCCACGCACACCGCCAGTGCAGCGGTGATCACGAACCACAGGAAGGTGCGGCCACTGAGCGCGGCGACCGATTTCTGGCCGTGCAGCGACGAGATCGCGTTGATGACCGCGAAGAACACCAGCGGCACCGCAATCATCTTGATCAGGGTGACGTAGAGCTCGCCGAGCGGGCCGAACCACGTTTCCGCGGCCGGGCCGAGCGCCCAGCCGGCCAGCGCGCCGAGCACGAAGCCACCGACCACGCGCTGCCAGAATGGAATCCGCAACCAGGCAGAGACCAGCTTCATAGGCAATCCAGAGGGAAGGAAGGGATGCTGGCACGATAGCCCAACGGGAGCCGCGGAACGACCGCCACGCCGACAAATCAGTGTGTCATCGGCGTGCCTTGCAGGGGCGGGCATAATGAACGTCCCGTTACAGTTTGTGAGATCCCAGCGTCCATGCGCCGTTCCGTCTCCCTGTTGGCCGCCTGCGCCACCACCCTGCTGCTCGGCGCCTGCGCCAGCACCGCCCCCGCGTCCGCCCCGGGCGGCCTGAAGGTCGCCGTCGATCCCGTTACCCACCCGGCCGGCGAGACGCCGCAGTGGTGGTACCGCAGCGGCGCGGCCCAGGCCGCAGCGAACGGCGCGATGTCGGGCAAGGCCAAGAACGTCATCCTTTTCCTCGGTGACGGCATGAGCCTGACCACGGTGGCCGCCTCGCGGATCTACGAAGGCCAGCGCAAGGGCGGCTCGGGCGAGGAGAACCTGCTGTCCTGGGAGCGCTTCCCGGCCACGGCGTTCAGCAAGACCTACAACACCGATTCGCAGACGCCGGATTCGGCTGGCACGATGACCGCCATCACCACTGGCGTGAAGACCCACATGGGCGCGATCGGCGTCAGCGCAGGCAACCGCACCGACTGTGCCGACAGCCTGTCCAAGGGCCTGCTGACCTGGCTGCAGCTGGCCGACAGCGCCGGCCTGGCCACCGGCGTGGTGTCCACCGCGCGCCTGACCCATGCCACCCCGGCCGCCACCTACGCGCACTCGCCCGAGCGCAATTGGGAAAACGACACTGACCTGACCGACGCGGCCAAGGCCGCCGGCTGCAAGGACATCGCCCAGCAGCTGCTGTCCACCGCGCGCTATGGCCGTGGCCCGCTGGTCGCCCTCGGCGGCGGTCGTGGTGAATTCACCACGGTGGAAGAGCGCGACCCGGAGTACGACGACAAGGTCGGCCAGCGCCTGGACGGCCGCAGCCTGGTGCAGGAATGGCAGCAGATGCATCCGCAGGGCGCTTATGTGTGGAACAGCAAGCAGCTGGCGGCCGCAGCCAATGCGCCGGCCATCCTCGGCCTGTTCGAGCCGGACCACATGCGCTACGAGTACGAGCGCCCGCAGGATCCGGGTGGCGAGCCGAGCCTGGCCGAGCTGACCGCTGCGGCGATCAAGAACCTGGCCAAGCACCCGGAAGGCTATGTGCTGATGATCGAAGGCGCACGTATCGACCACGCCAACCACAGCGGCAACGCCTACCGCGCCCTGACCGAGACCGTGGCGCTGTCCGACGCGGTGCGCGTGGCCAACGAACTGACCTCGGCCGATGACACCCTGATCATCGTCACCGCCGACCACTCGCACACCCTGAACTTCGTCGGCTACCCGGCACGCGGCAACCCGATCCTGGGCAAGGTGAAGGACAAGGGCGGCGAAGACGGTGCCGGCAAGCTGGACTATGCGCTGGACGGCAGCGGCCAGCCCTACACCACGCTGACCTACGCCAACGGCCCCGGCCACACCGGTGCCAGCAACCAGCAGCCGGCCGGCCCCAAGCGCTACCCGCACAACCCGAGCAGCTTCGAACCGGCCAACGGCCGCCCGAACCTGCGCGAGGTCGATACCGAGCACCCGGACTACATGCAGGAAGCGCTGGTGCCGATGAAGTCCGAATCCCACGGTGGCGAAGACGTCGGCATCTGGGCGCGTGGACCGGGCAGCAAGGCGATCCGCGGCACGCTGGAACAGAACGCGATCTACCACATGATCGTGCAGGCCACCCCGGCCTTGCGCGAGCGCCTGTGCCAGGCCGGCACCTGCGACGACAAGGGTGTGCCGGTGCAGCTGCCGGCACCGACCGCGTTCGAGCGCAAGGTCGAGGACAAGTGACCCTGCGGCAGGCCCACCCTGCCCTCGCCGGCGGCCGCTTCGCGTGGTCGCTGGCCCTGTTCGGCGTGCTGGCCTGTGCCAACGCGCTGGCACAGGCACCGGCGTGCAAGCTGCTGACCGACGAACACGGCCTGTGGCCGCTGCCCGACTGCGAAGTGGTGGAGCACCGGCCGAAGATCCAGCCGGACAGGCTCAAAGACCTGAACTTTGATGACCACGGCCTTGCCGTGGTGTATGCCGACCAAGGCTTCCATTACGTCGATCGCACGGGCCGCAGCCTGCCGGTGTTGACCTGGGACAACGGCCCAGAGACACCGGAGGAAGGCCTGCTGCGCGGGCGCGTCGGCAATCGCGTGGGCTACTTCGATCTGGCATTCCGCCAGGTGGTGCCGGGCACCTTCGATTTCGCCTGGCCGTTCCGCGACGGCGTGGCCGAGGTCTGCAACGGCTGCCGTCGCGGCAGACCGGATGCCGATGGCCACACACCGATGGAAGGCGGCGAGTGGTTCCGGATCGATCGCTCGGGTCGTCGGGTGAAGTAGGGTGTCGGCAGGGCTGCGCCCTGCACCTGCAGAGGCAACGGCAACAGCAACGGCCGAAGCAACAGCAACCGCGTGTATTCCGTGGGATGGCGGGGCACTGTGGGTTTGCGGGGACGCCGTAGACCCATCCATGGGGGCTTGGTCGCCGCATCCATCCGGCTCACACCCCGCAAACCCACAGTGCCCCGCCTTCGACGGTTGGCTGGTGGCCAGTAGATCCACGCCATGCGTGGATGAAATCTGTCAGATATCGAATTGAATCCGGGGTCAGATCCGTTTTCCGCAGGGAAACGGATCTGACCCCATCGGCATGTCCAACAGATCGCGGGGTCTGTCGAAGGCGGGGTGGGTCCGGTTGCGGGAGTGTCCGCGGCATGGATGCCGCGGCCAAGCCCCCAGGGATGGGTTTACGGCGCCTCCCGCAACCGGACCCACCCCGCCTACCCTCAGGAAACCCGCTTCTGCTGTTGCTGTTGCTGTTGCCGGCCAGCGACCGGCACTACCGCGGGTGCAGGGCGCAGCCCTGCCAAGTAAACCCCACCCTATACTTGCCGTCGTGACTGCCTTCCCTGCCCCCCTTCCGCTGGATGCGCCGCTGCTGGTGGGCTACAGCGGCGGTGTCGACTCGACCGTGCTGCTGCACTGGCTGTGGCGCTGCGCGCAGGCCTCTGCCACACCGCTGCGCGCGGTGCATGTACACCACGGACTGCAACCGGCAGCCGATGACTGGGTGCGCCATTGCCAGCAGCAGTGCACCGCGCTGGGCGTCGAACTGGCCGTGCACCACGTACGGATCGACGACACCGCAGGCCTGGGTCTCGAAGGCGCCGCGCGCCAGGCACGGCGTGCGGCATTCGCCGCCGAACTGCGCGACGGAGAAACACTGGCGCTGGCGCAGCACCAGGACGATCAGGCAGAGACCTTCCTGTTGCGCGCGCTGCGCGGCTCCGGCGTCGATGGCCTCGCCGCGATGGCCGAGCACAGTCAGCTCGGTACGCATTGTCTGTGGCGCCCATTGCTGCACGCACAGCGCAGCACGCTGCTCGATTACGCCCGGCAACACGCGCTGCGCTGGATCGAAGACCCCAGCAACGCCGAAGACCACGCCGATCGCAACTTCCTGCGCCTGCAGGTGCTGCCGTTGCTGCGCCAGCGCTGGCCGCATGCGGCGGCGGCATTGGCTGGCAGCGCTTCGCATTGCCGGCAGACCCGCGAACTGCTGGACGAAGAAGACGCCGAACTGATCGCGCATCTGGAAGTCGCTCCGCGGGTGCTGTCACTGCAACTACTGCGCCAGGTGTCACCAGGTCGTGCGGCGCGTGTGCTGCGGACCTGGGTGCTCGGCCACGCGGCAGCCCCGTTGCCGGCCACGGTGTTGCAGCAGGCACTGGACGAACTGCTGCCGGCCGACAACGATCGCCAGGCACGGGTACGCTGGCACGACCATGCGATCCAGCAATGGCGCGATCACGCCTACCTGCTGCCGGCACAGCTGCCCTCGCTGCCTCGCGACTGGCAGGCCGCATGGGATGGCCGTGCACCGCTGCCATTGCCCGATGGTGGCCAGCTGAGCCTGCTCGGCGCCAGCGCGTTCGAGCAGCCGTTGCAGGTCCGTGCGCGCGTGGGCGGCGAGCGCATCCTGCTGCCCGGCCGCCAGCATTCCCATGCGCTGAAGGATTGCCTGCAACGCGAACACCTTGCGCCCTGGCGCCGCGCGCAGCTGCCGTTGCTGTTTGCCGGCGAGCAGTTGCTGGCCGCCGCCGACGTGGTCATCGCCGCACCCTTGCAGGCGTGGCTGCAGGCTCACGCGGCACAACTGCAATGGCGTCCCGGCGGCTGGTGAATTGACCCCCGCGCGCGGCCCGTCCACACTTGCCGCATGGCCAAGAAGTCCCCTGAAAACGCCTCCCCCGTCGCCCAGTTCGAGCAGTCGCTCGAATCACTGGAACAGCTGGTGGAGCAGATGGAAACCGGCGAGCTGAGCCTGGAAGCTTCGCTCAGTGCTTACGAACGTGGCGTCGGTCTGTACCGCCAGTGCCAGCAGGCACTGGAGCAGGCTGAACTGCGCGTGCGCCTGCTCAGCGATCCGGCCCAGCCGGAAACGGCCGAACCCTTCGATCCGCCCAGCCATGACGGCTGAGGCGCTGTTCGCGCGCTGGCGCGACCGTATCGAAAGCCAGCTCGACGCTGCCCTGCCCTCGCCGGCCGAAGCGCCGCAGGGCCTGCACCAGGCCATGCGCTATTCGGTGCTGGGCGGCGGCAAGCGCATGCGCCCGCTGCTGGTGTACGCCAGCGGACACCTGTTCGGCGCGCAGCCGGAACACCTGGATGCGGCGGCAATGGCCGTCGAGCTGATCCACGCCTATTCGCTGGTGCATGACGACCTGCCGGCGATGGACGACGATGCCCTGCGCCGTGGCAAGCCGACCACCCACATCGCCTTCGACGAAGCCACCGCGATCCTCGCTGGCGACGCCCTGCAGACCCGCGCCTTCGGCCTGCTGGCCGATGCACCGCTGCCGGCCACGTTGCGCGTCGCCTGCCTGCAGACCCTGGCCCATGCCTCCGGCGCCGCCGGCATGTGTGGCGGCCAGGCGCTGGACATCGATGCCACCGGCCAGCAGCAGACGCTGGCGGCACTCACCCGCATGCATGCGCTGAAGACCGGCGCACTGATCCGTGCGGCGGTGCGCATGGGCGCGCTGTGCGGCCAGGCCCACGAGCCACAGCTGGCCCAGCTGGACAGCTTCGCCGATGCGCTCGGCCTGGCGTTCCAGGTGCGCGACGACATCCTGGATGTCGAAGCCAGTTCCGAACAGTTGGGCAAGACCGCCGGCAAGGACCAGGCGCAGGACAAGAGCACGTTCCCGGCCCTGCTTGGCATGGACGATGCAAAGGCGCAGCTGCACGAACTGGCCGCACGCATGCACTCCCTCCTGGCCGGCTACGGCGAAGAGGCCGATGCGCTGCGTGCGCTGGCGACGCTGGCGGTGGAACGCGATCACTGACCATCGGCGCCCGGCGCTGCCACGCAACGGAAAACGCCCGGCAGTGCCGGGCGTTTTCGTATCCGCGTGCGGAGGCTGTTACTTGACCAGGCGCAGCGCGAACGGGTAGCGGTAGGCTTCGCCGTTGTTTGCCTTGACTGCGGCAATGATGCAGAACACCAGGTTGAGCAGGCCGACGATCGGGGCCAGGATGCCGCCGATGATCACGATGGCCAGAATGATGCAGATCAGCATCGCGATGGTGATGGTGATCTGGAAGTTCAGCGCTTCCTTGGCCTGGTCGGTCACGAAGGCCTTGCTGGCATCGTCCTTGTTGATCAGCCAGATGATCAGCGGGCCGATGAACCAGGTGAAGATGCCCAGCAGGTGGGCAGCCAAGGCCATGGTGCGCTGGTCGGCCGGCGCGTTGGTGGTGGCCGGCGGCGGCGGGACGTTATCGAATTCACTCACGACAAAACTCCTTTTATTGGGTGGTCTTGACCCAGCAGCACCAGGCTGATTGCGTCAGGCGGGCATAGCTTACGCCATCAATGCCATCAATCATTACCGGCAATGGTCATCCGCCCCACCAGGATCGACCCGGTGCGGATGTGCGAGCGCGGGTCGACGTCGCTGCCGACCGCCTCGATCGAACTGAACATCTCGCGCAGGTTGCCGGCAATGGTGATGCCATCGACCGGGTACTGGATCTCGCCGTTCTCGACACGGAAACCGCCCGCGCCGCGCGAATAGTCGCCGGTCACGCCGTTCACGCCCTGCCCCATCAGCTCTGTCACCAGAAGACCGTCGCCCATCTGGCGGGCGATGTCCTTCAACGCGCCGGCGTTGGCCGCCAGCTGCAGGTTGTGCACGCCGCCGGCATTGGCGGTGGTCTGCAGGCCCAGCTTGCGCGCCGAGTAGCTGCCCAGCACATAGCGCTGCAGCACGCCGTCACGCACCAGCGCCGAGGTTCGGGTGGCCACACCATCGCCATCGAAGGCCGCCGAGCGCAGGCCACGGCGCAGGTGCGGCAGTTCGTCGATCTGCATCCATTCCGGGAACAGGCGCTGGCCGACGCTGTCCAGCAGGAAGCTGGCCTGGCGGTACAAGGCGCCGCCGGACACCGCCGACAGCAGATGGCCGACCAGGCTGCGCGCCACTTCCGGGGCGAACAGCACCGGCATGCTGCCAGTGGCCAGCGAGCGCGGATTCAGGCGGGCGATGGTCCGTTCGGCCGCCTGGCGGCCGACCCGGCCCACCTCCTCCAGGTCCTCGCAGGCCAGCGCGCTGGTGTACCAGCCGTCGCGCTGCATGCCGTCGCCCTGGCCGGCGATCAGCGCACAGCCGAGCGAATGGTGGGTGCCGCGCTCGCGGCCGATGAAGCCCTGCGAATTGGCGTAGACCGACAGGCTCTGCATGCTCGACACCGAGGCGCCGTCGGAATTGCGGATCTGGGCGTCGGCCTCACGGCCGGCGTTTTCACAGGCCAGGGCAAGGTCCAGCGCCTCGTCGGCCTGCAGCGCCCAGGGGTGCCAGCCGTCCAGATCCGGGAAGTCGGTGGCCATCAGATCAGCGTCGGCCAAGCCGGCGGCGGGGTCGTCCTCGGTATGCCGGGCGATCGCGCAGGCCTGCTCGACGGTGGCCGCCAAGCTGGCCTCGTTCAGGTCGCCGGTGCTGGCACTGCCCTTGCGCTGGCCGAAATACACGGTCACCGCGATGCCGCGGTCGCGGGTGGACTGCACGGTCTCGACCTCGCCGAGACGGACGTTGACCTCCAGGCCACGGTCCTCACTGCAGCTGACCTCGGCCTGGCTGGCGCCCAGCGCGCGGGCGCGGTCGAGCAGCTGCTGGGACAGGTCGGCCAACCGTTCCAGCCGGGCGGGGCTGTCGTCGCCGACGGCGACTTCAGGGGCAATCACGTTCAATGCTTTATCCTGTACAGGTTGGGCCCGGCATCACGCCGGGCGACTTTTTTTAGAAATCAGGTAGGAACGATGCGCGGACGCGACGAAGAAACCGGTGAATTCCACGACAAGAGCCGCAGCCAGAACCGGCGCGACGCGCTCGATGTGCTCGCTCTCGGCGAGAAACTGGTGTCGCTGACCCCGGCCCAGTTGGCGCGCCTGCCGATCCCGGAAGACTTGCTGCCGCATATCGCCGAGTGCAAGCGCATCACCGCCCACATCGCCCACAAGCGGCAGCTGGCGTTCCTGGCCAAGCACATGCGTCGCGAAGAAGACGCCACGCTGGATGCAATCCGCGATGCGCTGGATGCCAACAGCGAGACCGGCCGCCGCGAGGTGGCAATGATGCACCGCGTGGAAGACTGGCGCGAGCGCCTGCTGGCCGAAGGTGACAAGGCGCTGGCCGCCCTGCTGGACGACTACCCGCAGGCCGACCGCCAGCAGCTGCGCACGCTGGTGCGCAATGCGCAGGCCGAGAAGGCGAAGAACAAGCCGCCGCGTGCCTACCGCGAGATCTACCAGGTGCTGCGCGCACTGATGTTGCCGGCGGCGCTCGGCCTGAAGGCCAGCGCCGAAGACGCCGGCCACGTCGAGGCCGACGAAGCCGACGAGGACTGAGTCCGCGCTGGCACGGGCGGTGGCGCTGGCCATCGCCCGGCTCAGGCCTGGGTACCGCCGACGGTGATGCCCTCGATCAACAGCGACGGCTGGCCGACACCCACCGGCACGCTCTGCCCGTCCTTGCCACAGATACCCACGCCCTCATCCAGGGCCAGGTCGTTGCCGACCATGCGCACCTTCTGCATGGTCTCCGGACCGTTACCGATCAGGGTCGCGCCCTTCACCGGCGCGGTGATGCGGCCGTCCTCGATCAGGTAGGCCTCGGTGGCCGAGAACACGTACTTGCCGCTGGTGATGTCGACCTGGCCACCGCCGAAGTTGACCGCATACAGGCCCTTTTTCACCGAACGGATCATTTCCTGCGGATCGTGCTGGCCGGCACGCATGTAGGTATTGGTCATGCGCGGCATGGTCAGGTGCGCGAACGATTCGCGACGCCCGTTGCCGGTCGGTGCCATGCCCATCAGGCGTGCATTGAGGCTGTCCTGCATGTAGCCGACCAGGATGCCATCCTCGATCAGCGTGGTGCACTGGCTCGGGTGGCCTTCGTCGTCGATGTTGAGCGAACCGCGACGCCCGTCGAGGGTGCCATCGTCGACGATGGTCACGCCTGGTGCCGCCACGCGTTCGCCGATGCGGCCGGCATACACGCTGGTGCCCTTGCGGTTGAAGTCGCCTTCCAGGCCATGACCAACCGCCTCGTGCAGCAGCACGCCGGGCCACCCCGGGCCCAGAACCACCGGCATCACGCCGGCCGGCGCCGGCACGGCTTCCAGGTTCACCAGCGCCTGGCGCAGGGCCTCGCGCGCGAACGCTTCCGGGCGGCCATCAGCGAACAGTTCCTCATAGCCATAGCGGCCACCGCCACCTGCATAGCCGGATTCGCGGCGGCCGTTGTGTTCGACGATCACCTGCACGTTCAGGCGCACCAGCGGGCGCACGTCAGCGCCCAGTACGCCGTCGCTGCGGGCGATCAGCACCGTGTCCACACCGCCGGACAGGCTGACCATCACCTGCTTCACGCGCGGGTCGGCGGCGCGCAGGTAGCCATCCAGGCGCTTGAGCACCTCCACCTTGGCTTCGTTGCCGATGCCGTCGATGGGGTCCAGCGCCGGGTACAGCGCGCGCGCATTGCCGCGCAGCAGCGAACGCCCGGACTGCGCGCCACCTTCGCGCGAGATCGCACGCGCCGACTGCGCCGCGGCCAGCAGCGCGTCGGCATGGATGTCGTCGGAGTAGGCGAAGCCGGTCTTCTCACCGGAAATGGCCCGCACGCCCACCCCCTGCTCGATGGAATGGGCGCCGTCCTTGACGATGCCATCCTCCACGCTCCAGCTCTCGCGGCGGGCGTGCTGGAAATAAAGGTCACCGAAGTCCACACCCGGGCCGAGCAACTGGCCGAAGGTGCGCTCCAGGCCAGCGGTATCCAGGCCGCCGGGGCGCAGCAGGCGGTCTTGGGCAAGCGTCAGGGCGATATCAGTCATGGTCTCGATCTGGGGGTGCGGGGGCGCTCAGGCAAGCCCCGTGAACAGGAAAGCCACGCTCAGCGCGAACGCGAGCGCGGCAGGTCGGTCACCGTCGGCGGAACCGCCGGTGCCGGTGCGGGCGAGGGCGGCGTCTTGTCGCGGCTGCGTTCGATCACTTCCACTTTCGGCTCCTTCCAGGGGCCGGTCACCTTGTAGGTACGGGCGCCGATCTCGCCGAGCGGCTTGGACAGTACCGCATTGGTGGCCGCGCCGAGCGCAGCCCCGACCGGGCCACCCGCCACCGCGCCGACCACGGTCAGCAGGTTGCCGGCGCGCGGGTTGACGTCGATGGTCTGGTCGAACTGCTGGTTGCGCAGGTCGGCCTGGCCACGGATGGTGATGTTCGCCGCCGGGCCTTCGATCAGCACCTTGTCGGTGCGCGCCATGCCCTGGCCGAACTGCACGCTGCCGTCGACCTGGTTGAACGCGAAGCCCTTGGAGAAGAAGTCGCGGAAATCGAACATCAGGCGCCGCGGCAGCTGGGTGACGCTGAGCAGGCCGAGCACGCGACCGGCACCGGGCTCCAGCTCCAGCAGCTGGCCGTTGCGTGCGTTCAGGTCAAGGCGCCCCTGCAGGTTGGCCAGCTGGAAGTCCGAAGGACCGCCACTCCACGAGGCCCGCAGCTGTGCCTGGCCGGAACCGCCGCGCAGCTGGCCGCCATAGTCGAGGTTCTGCATCAGGCCGCCAAGGTCTTCGCTGCGCACCTGTGCGGTCAGTTCGGTGCGGGCACCGCCGGTACGGCCCAGCCAGCGGCCGGTGATGTCGATCTCCTGGTCCGGCGCACGGAAACGCAGCTCGTCCACGTTCAGCCCATTGGCGAGCGGACGCGTACGCAGCACGGCCTGGCCGAGCACGACCTTGCCGAACTGCAGGTCAGCAATGTCCAGCGCGAACGGCGGCAGCTTGGCCGGGTCCATGTCATTGGCACCGGCCTGCACCCGCGCAGGAGCGGCCGCGCCCGGTGCCGGCGGCAGCGATTGCCAGTGCACGCGATCGAGGCGGCCACTGATGGTGCCGCCCTCGGCATTGGGAACGGTCAGGTTGCCGGCCAGCGAAGGTCCGTCCAGCCGCACATCCAGTGCCTGCGGGCCCGGCTGCAGCTGCAGGCGGGTCTGTTCGAAGACGCCACCGATCAGCATCAGCTTGCCAACCTGCACGTCCGCCACGCGCAGCGGCATGCCGTCATCGTCATTGCCACCACGGGCCAGGCCGATCCACTCCAGCGCGTCCAGGGTCGGGCTATGGCCGTTGACGGACAGCCCGCTCGGCGGCGGATCGCGATCGACATGGTCGCTGCCCAGGGTGACCTGCACACCGGTCTGGTTGTTGTGGCTACGCGCGGCCAGGGCCAGGCGCTGGCCAAAGGCTACGTCGATGCGGCCCGCGCCCATCGGCAGCTGCGCGGCCACCGTGGTCGCCAGCGGCTCACCCGCAGGCTTGTCCAGCGGCGCTGGCAGGTCCAGGCGGGTACCGACCAGGTCCGAACTCAACCGCAGTTCGCTTGGCGGTGCCGGGGCCCCCGGCGCCACCTTCGGCAGGTTGACCGCGATGGTCCAGGCCGAGGTGCCGTTGATGTAGGGCTTGAGCCAGGCCATCTCCGGCGCGCGGTCGATCAGCACGCCGGCGTCGAGGTGGGCGGTCAGCTGCGATTCGAAGGCGCGCGAGCTGTCGTGCACGTAGCCACCGGCACGCAGGCTCAGGCGGCCGTCCTGGCCGAGGTGGCGCACCGCCAGGTCTTCGGCGCCGAAACCGCCGTTGCTGTAGCGCGCCTGCCCGTGCATGTTGTCGAAGGTCAGCTGGAAACGCTTGTCGACCAGCTTGGCGCCGTTGAGGTCGACCGTTCCCTGCAGATGGCCTTCGCCTTCGTCCTGGTGCAGCGGTTGCAGCAGATCGAAGGTTACATGCGCCGGGCCGCTGGCCGCCAGGTTGTCCAGGGTATCGCCGTAGTCCTTGTGCAGCGGGCTCTGCCGCAGCATTGCCAGCAGCTTGCCGGCGTCGCTCGGCGCGTTGGCGCGCACGTACAGCGGCTGGTGGCCGAAGTCCGGAATGCCGGCCTCGAACGTTTCCACCGCCACGCCGGCCAGGTCACCGCGCCCGCGCATGTCGAAGCCCGGCCCGATGAAGGCGATATCGGCGTCGACCTGGCGCATCAGCGGCCAATCGTGCTGGAAGCGGATCTCGCCGTCGCTGATGTGGCCCGTGGCCTCGAAACGACCGTCATTGTTGTCGAACGGCCAGTCGTCCAGGTCACCGCTGACCAGGCCGACGCCACCACGCACCTGGCCACCGGCCAGTGCCATGTCCAGCCAGTCGGTAGCGCCCTTGCTCATCTTGGAGTGGATCCAGAAGCGCTTGGCCGCGGTCATCGGCACATCGTCCAGCTTGGCCGCCAGCTGCAGCCACGGCCGCGTGCCGTCGCCCTGGAACCAGACGCCGCCGCGCACATCGGCCGCATAGTCGGTGCCTTCCACCCGCATCGCCGCCGTGCCAATGCGCCAGCCACCGCCTTCATCACGCCAGCCCACCACCTGGCCGGCCAAGTGCAGATCGTGGCGCACGCCGAAGCCGGTCGGCCAGTCGAACTGCAACTGGCGCTGAGGCTGCAGCTGCAGGCTGAAGCCATCGGCATCGCCCTCGAAGCGTCCACCCAGGCCACGCAGGCCCGGGGAATTGCCGACGCTGGAGAAACCCAGCGACTTCAGCTCGCCCTGTGCCCACAACGGGCCATCGCGTTCACCGGCCAGCTGCAGCTCAGCCACCTCCAGCTGCGGCTTGGACAGGAACAGCCAATGGCGCAGGCCCGGCTCCAGCCGATCACTCAGCGCCAGCGCCCGCAGCGCGGTACCCGCCTGCACATCGCCGGCACTGACCCGCAGCTGCTTGCCGACCTGCAGCTGCAGGCCATCGAGCTTTTGTTCGTCCTGGTCCGTCTTCAAGCGCAGCTGCGGCACCTGCAGCAGCCAGCCGTCTCCCTGGCGCTGCCAGCGCAGGCGCGCCTGCAACCGCTGCAACTGCAGCTGCGGCGCAGCCAGCCCGGGCATCGGCGCGCCATCGATGCGCACGTCACGCAGGTCCGAATCGGTGGTCAGCGCCACCGGCGCGAAGTCACGCAGGGTCAGCCACAGGTTCAGCTCGCCCTTGCCCTCGCGCAGGCGCACGCCGCCGGCCGCAAGCAGCGGCGACCAGGCATGGAAGTCAACCGGATCACCGCCCAGCCAGGCCTGGCCATTGCCGCGCGCGCGGTCCACGTCCAGCACCGCGGTCAACGGCAGCGCCTCGGTCTGCACCCAGGCGCGCGCGCCCACCCGCAGGCGGTCGCCATCGACGCGCAGGCGCAGGTCGATACGCGGCAGCGTGGTGTCGATGCCCAGGCCCGGCGCATGCACGCCCAGGCGACCACCGATCACCTGCAATTCGCCCAGCCGGCGCAACGCGTCCAGCGGGTCGCCACCGGTGTTGGACTGCGGCAGGCCACGCACCGACCAGCGGCCGTCCTCGCCCTGCTGCAGGTCCAGCGCCAGGCCACGCAGGCGCAGCTCGGTCAGCGAGCGGCCAGGCAGCAGGCCGCTGTACATCGACACCAGCACTTCGGCCTCGCCGATCGCCAGGCCCTGCCCTGCACCGATGCGCAGGCCCTTCAACTGCAGCAGCGGACCGCGACGGGTCCAGGCGGTCTGCAGCTGGTCGAAGCGCACCGGCTGGCCGGCACGTTCGCTCAGCCAGGCGGCAATTTTCTCGGGATGGCGCTCGGCCAGCGGCAGCAGCTGGCTGAGCGTTCCCACCAGCAGTGCAAGCCCGACCAGGCCGACCGCACAGGCAGCAATGAAATGACGGCGGATCCTTCGCAGTCGCAGGCGCGGCGGCGCGCTCATCGGCCACCGCCGGCCTGCAGCCGGCGAGGATCAGAGCAGAACGACATCGAATTGCTCCTGCAGGTACTGCTCATCCGCCTGGAAGCGGATGCTCTTGCCGAGGAATTCCTCCAGCTCGGCCACCGCCGAGGATTCCTCGTCGGTGATGCGCGCGACCACCTTGGTCGATGCGATCACCAGCAGGCGCGCCGCATCGAACTGGCGCACCGCGCGGGTGATCTCGCGGAAGATCTCGTAGGTCACCGTTTCGGTGGTCTTGATCGAGCCACGGCCGCTGCACTGCGGGCAGGTTTCCGACAGCTGCCGTTCCAGGCTTTCCACCGTGCGCTTGCGGGTCATTTCGACCAGGCCGAGCGGCGAGAAGTCGTAGACGGTGGTCTTGGCATGGTCGCGGGCCAGCGCCTTTTCCAGCGTGCGCAGCACCTGGCGGCGATGCTCGGCATCGTCCATGTCGATGAAGTCGATGATGATGATGCCGCCCAGGTTGCGCAGCCGCAGCTGCCGCGCCACCGCCTGCGCCGCTTCCAGGTTGGTGCGGAACACCGTTTCTTCGAGGTTGCGCTGGCCGAGGAACGAACCGGTGTTCACATCGATGGTGGTCATCGCCTCGGTCTGGTCGATCACCAGGTAGCCACCGGATTTCAGCGGCACCTGCTTGTCCAGCGCGCGGCCGATCTCGTCCTCCACCCCGAACATGTCGAAGATCGGGCGATCACCGCTGTACAGCTCGATCTTCTCGGCCAGCACCGGCATGTACTTGGCAACGAACGCCTGCAGCTGTGCGAAGGTTTCCTTGGAATCGACCTTCACCTTGTCCACATCCTTGCGGATCAGGTCGCGCACCGAACGCAGCGGCAGGCTCAGGTCTTCATAGATGATGCTGCACGAGGGGGCTTCGCGGCCGCGGCGCTCGACCACGTTCCACACACGCGACAGGTAGGCGACGTCCTCGGCGATGGCCTCGGCCGGCTGTCCCTCGGCATTGGTGCGTACGATGTAGCCGTAGCCGCCATGCTGCGCCGACAGCTCGGTCACCAGTGCCTTCAACCGTGCCCGCTCGCCTTCGTCCTCGATGCGCGCCGATACACCCACCACTTTCGACTGCGGCAGCAGCACCATGTAGCGCGAGGGAATGCTGATCTGCGTGGTCAGGCGTGCACCCTTGGTGCCGATCGGGTCCTTCACCACCTGCACCACGATGTCCTGTCCGTCACGCAGCAGCTCGACGATCGGCACGCTCGATGGCGGCGGCAGCGTGGTGTTCTCGGTATCGGCGCTGGCCACCGGCGCCGGGCGCACCACGTCGTTGGCGTGCAGGAACGCGGCGCGCTCCAAACCCACTTCGACGAACGCGGCCTGCATGCCGGGCATGACCCGCTGCACCTTGCCCTTGTAGATGTTGCCGACCACACCGCGGCGCCAGCCGCGCTCGATGTGCAGTTCCTGCAGCATGCCGTTTTCGATCACCGCGACCCGGGTCTCGCGCGGGGTCACATTGACCAGGATTTCCTCAGACATCGGCAGCCTCCCTGGCGGCATCGGCAATGGTGGCCGGCACGCCGCAGCGCGCCAGCAGACGATCGGTATGAAGCAGTGGCAACCCCATCACGCCGGAGTAGCTGCCGGAAAGATGTTCGATCCAGCGCTCGGCCCCACCCTGGATGGCATAGGCGCCGGCCTTGTCCAGCGGCTCGCCGCTGGCCACGTAGGCGGCGATGTCGGCGGCATCGATCGGCGCGAAGGTCACTTCGGAAATGACCAGTTCGCTGTCCAGCCCGTCGGCGCCGACCACCACCACCGCGGTCATCACCTGGTGGGTGCGCCCGGCCAGGCGCGCCAGCATCGCGCGCGCATCGGCAGCGTCGGCCGGCTTGCCGAACACCTCACCGTCCAGCACAACCTCGGTGTCCGAACCCAGGACCCGCGCCTGCGGGTCCTCGGCGCGCACCCGGGCCAGCCCGGCGCGTGCCTTGTCGGCGGCAACCCGGCACACATACTGTTCGGCGCTTTCGGTCGCCGCGCGCTGCTCGACGACCTCCAGGTCCAGGGCCTGGAAGGGGCGTCCGAGTCGGGCCAGCAACTGGTTGCGTCGGGGGGAGCGGGAAGCAAGATAGAGCATCGGCACAGCATAACCTGAGGCCGCCACCTGAATCGTCGGCAACCCGTTACGGAACGCCTCCAACCCCGATCAGGCTCACAGCGCGTTCATCGCTACGACACCACCCTCACCCGCACAACAAGGAGATCCCATGCGCCTGACCGCCACCCCGCTGCTGCTCGCCCTGTCCCTCGCCCTTGGAACCTCGATGACCGCCCATGCCGCCCCGTCGTCGCCGTCGATCGCCGCCGCGGCCGAAGGCACCCTGCTGAACATCTCGTCCAATGCCGAAGCCACCCGCGTGCCGGACGTGGCCAGCCTGTCGGCGGGCGTGGTCACCCAGGCCGCAGATGGCAACAGCGCCATGCGCCAGAACGCCCAGCAGATGGACAAGGTGCTGGCCGCGATCAAGGCCGCCGGCATCGCCGAGCGCGACGTGCAGACCAGTGGCGTCAGCCTCAACCCGCAGTACCGCTACGCCGACAACGAAGCGCCGAAGATCACCGGCTACCAGGCCAGCAACACGGTCAGCCTGAAGGTGCGTGACATCGCCAAGCTCGGCAAGGTGCTCGACGCGCTGGCCGCGCAGGGCGCCAACCAGATCAACGGCCCCAGCTTCGAGATCGACCAGCCCGAACCGGTGTATGACGAAGCCCGCCTGGCCGCGCTGAAGAAGGCCCAGGCCCGTGCGCAGACCTATGCCAAGTCGCTGGGCCTGCAGGTGCGCCGCATCGTCAGCATCTCCGAGAATGCCGGCGGCGGGTACCGCCCGATGCCGATGATGCGTGCGATGGCCGCCGGTGCGGCGATGGACAAGGCCACGCCGGTCGCGCCGGGTGAGTCCACCGTGTCGGTCAACCTGGACGTGGTGTTCGAACTGGGTCGCTGATCGCATCCTGTTGCGTAGGTAGAGGCGGGTCCCGCAGGGGGCCCGCCTTTTTTTCATGCCTGCCGCCGGCGCTGGCTGAAGGCCAGCCCAACGATTCCAACCCTGCCTCTAGGCAGTGGCCGTTCCGCCGCGCTACTGATGCACTGCCAGCCGCGTGCGGCAACCCCGCCACGGGCCCTGGTGCGTTGAGGACTTCGTCACTGGCATGGAGGTGGACCATGGTTCGTACGTATCCCGTTGCATCCCCGCACTTCGACCCCGCCCGCGTTGCCGCCTGGAGCGCGGCCATCGCCCTGCATCTGCTCGCGTTCCTGTTGCTGCTGATCCCGGCCACCTATCAGGCCATCACCACCCTGCCGCGCGACAACACCACGGTGCGGCTGATCCCCAAGGAACGGCCCACGCCGCTGCCGCCGCCCAGGCTGCACAGCGAACCCCAGCACGTGGACGTGGTGCCAAAGCAGCAGAGCGTGCCGAAGCAGGCAACACCGCTGCCGACGCCGACCGCTACGCTGGAGGAGGCGCAGGGCATCATCACGCCCGCCGCCGAATCGGCACCGCTACCGTCGGTCCCGAGCATCGATAGCTCGACACCGCTGGCCGGTACCCAGCTGCAGTACCGCAGCGCCCCGCCGCCGTCCTATCCGGTACCGGCACTGCGCAACCATGAGCAGGGCACCGTGCTGCTGCGGGTGGAGGTCGACAGCAGCGGCCAACCGGTCTCGGTCAGCATCGAGCGCAGCAGTGGTTCTCGCAGCCTGGACCAGGCCGCGCGCCAGCAGGTGCTGAAGCGCTGGCGCTTTGAACCTGCCCAGCGCGACGGCGTGGCGGTGCCGGCGATCGGCTTGGTGCCGGTGCAGTTCTCGCTGCCGGACTGACGGCTCAGGGCCGGCCCGGCCCCCCCCCCGGGCCGGCCCACACCACCGAAACGCCAAACTCGGCAAAGTTTCAATTCAAGCGTTACGAATTAAGCAAAATTTCACTACTTCGTCACCCGTCGGAAACCTAGATTGGCCCGTCCCGGACCTTCCGGAGACAGCCCTCAACGCTACGGTTTTCCAGTTAGGAGAGAAGCTGTGAAACACCTGATCCAACGGCCCGCCAGCCGCCGCCGCACCACCCTGGCATCGTCCATCACCCATATCCTTACCGGCGGCACCCTGCTGCTGGTTGGCGCCGTGGCTTCCACCTCCGCCTTCGCGCAGGAAAAGGCCACCAACCTGGACCGCATCACGGTCACCGGTTCGAACATTCCGCGCACCAACACCGAAACACCGTCGCCGGTGCAGGTGGTGACCCGCCAGGAAATCGACCGCACCGGCAAGACCACGGTTGCCGAATACCTGCAGACCCTGACCGCCGACGGCTCCGGCTCCATTCCGAAGACCTTCGGCAACGGCTTCGCCGGCGGTGGCGCCGGTATTTCGCTGCGCGGCCTGGGCGCCGGCTCGACCCTGGTCCTGTTGAACGGCCGTCGCATGGCCACCTACGGCCTGGCCGACGACGGCCAGAAGGTCTTCACCGACCTGAGCACCATCCCGCTCGACGCGGTGGAACGCGTGGAAGTGCTGAAGGATGGCGCCTCGGCGATCTATGGCTCCGATGCCATCGCCGGCGTGGTCAACATCATCCTGCGCAGTGACTTCCAGGGCGCGATCCTGCGCGCTTCCTACGGCACCTCCGGCGACGGCGACGGCAACGCCAAGAAGGCCACCCTGACCGCCGGCACCGGCGATCTGGCCACTGACGGCTGGAATGCGTTCTTCAGCCTGGACGTCGGCAAGACCGACGCGATCAAGATCAGCGATCGCAAGAACCGCAAGTGGATCGGCACCGGCGACATCCGTCCGTGGGGTTACGGCAACAACGCCCAGTTCCTCGGCGGTGCCTACCTCAACGGCCGCACCAGCGGTGGCGTGGGTCCGAACGGCTCGGTATTTGACGACCGTGATGTCACCGCGACCAATCCGGCCAAACTGGTACCGCTGCCCGGCTGCCAGGGCCTGACCACCATTCCGGGCCAGACCGATGCCTCGGTGGCCGCGCAGGGCTGCCTGTGGGATCCGAACCAGCTGTACCGCGATCTGACCCCGGAAGAGAAGTACGTCAACGTGTTCGGCCGCGCCAGCTTCGCCTTTGGCGAAGGCGGCGAGATCTACACCGAGATCGGCTACTCGAAGAAGGAAACGATCTTCAGCAACACGCCGTCCGGCGTGTCCGGCAGCTGGGGCTATCCGCTCGGCCCGCGCAACGCCAGCAGTGGCCCGGGCGCCGTGGTGCTGTCGCCGACCCATCCAGACAACCCGATTCCGGGCCAGGCCTCGCGCCTGCGCTACTCGGCCTGGGATGTCGGCCCGCGCGTGACCGACAATACCAACGAGTTCAACCGCTTCCTGGTCGGCGTCAAGGGCAACTGGGGTGACTGGAGCTACGACACCGCCTACCTGCACTCCGGTACCGATCTGGTCAACAAGCGCACCGGCTTCCTGCGCTACAGCGCCGTGCAGTGCGCGCTGGGCAACCCGAACTGTGCCGGCGGCGTATGGCGTATTGGCGACAATGCCAACCTCAACTCGCAGGCGCTGTACGACTACATCTCGCCGACCATCAGTGCACGCGCCAAGTCCAGCCTGGACATGTTCGACTTCACCGTGTCGCGCAGCCTGATGGACCTGAAGGGCGGTCCGCTGGGCCTGGCGATCGGTACCGAATGGCGCAAGACCAGCAATAGCCTGACCCCGCAGACCTACACCGACCAGGGTGACATCATCGGCCTGGGCTATTCGGCCTACGACGGTACGCAGAATGTCTACGCCGGCTACGTCGAGCTGTCGGCACCGGTGCTGGAGCAGCTGGAACTGTCCGGCGCGCTGCGTTACGACAAGTACGAAAGCGGCGAAGGCAAGGCAACGCCGAAGCTGGGCATCAAGTGGACCCCGGCAGACTGGATTGCCCTGCGTGCCAGCTACGCCGAAGGCTTCCGCGCCCCCAACCCGGCCGAGAACGGCGACGGCGGCCTGGCCGCCTTCTCCAACGCCCGCGATCCGGTGCGTTGCGCCGCCAGCCCGCCGGCCGATGTCGGCACCAACTGCAGCTCGCGTCCGGTCGCGATCATCACGCGCCCGAACAAGGACCTCAAGCCGGAAGAGTCCAAGAGCTACTCGGTGGGCATCGTGCTGCAGCCGACCTCCACCACCTCGATGACCGTCGATGCCTGGCAGATCAAGCGCACCAACGAAATCGCCCAAGGCTCCACGGCCGATGCCATCGCCGCCGGCAATGTGCTGCGTGACATCGACCTGATCAACGGCATCGCTGGCACTGGCAGCATCCTGGCGGTCAACACCGCGTACATCAATGCGGCATCCACGCGCGTGCGCGGTATCGACACCGATATCCGCCAGACCTTCGAGATCGGCCCGGGCCAGCTGGAAATGGATCTGCAGTGGAGCCATGTGCTGAAGTACGAGCGCACCGACTCTGATGAGACCTTCGACTATGCGGGTACGCACGGCAACTGCGACGTGACCAACTGCATCGGCACGCCGAAGGATCGCATCAACTTCGGCACCACCTGGCGCCAGGGTCCGTGGAGCGTGAGCGGCGTCGCCAACTACATCTCCAAGATGGAAAACAAGGATTTCCGTGGTCCGGAGGGCTCGTACCAGTTCTCGTACGCCGACGGCACCGACGTCACCAAGATCTCCTCGTTCACCACCTTCGACCTGTCCGGCCGCTGGAACATCACCGAAGCGTTCGAACTGAATGCCTCGGTGCAGAACGTGTTCGATCGCATTGCTCCCCTCGATCCGACCACCTACGGTGGCGTGAACTACAACCCGCTGCACTTCAGCGGTGCCATCGGCCGTTACTTCACCGTCGGCGCCAAGTACACCTTCAAGTAATACCGTTCAGCGCACCACCTTCGAAGGCCCGGGCATCTGCCCGGGCCTTCGTCGTTGCGGCGCCTTGCGTGCTTGTTCACGGGCACACCGCTACCGTGGGAGTGCGGCACCACCGCCGCGGGGGACATCATGGCCGCGACCTCACAACGCCTCGGGCTGCCCGCGTTGACCGCACTGGTGGTCGGCTCGATGGTCGGCGCCGGCATCTTTTCACTCCCGCAGAACGTAGCGCGCAGCGCCGGACCGGCAGCGGCGTTGCTGGGCTGGGCGGTCAGTGGCGCGGGCATGCTGATGCTCGCCTTTGTGTTCCAGGCGTTGGCCAATCGCCGCCCGGATCTGGATACCGGCATCTACGCGTATGCGCGCGAGGGCTTCGGCAACTACATCGGTTTCTCCGCGGCGTGGGGCTACTGGGTTGCCTCTGTGCTGGGCAACGCCAGTTTCTTCGTACTGATCTTCAGTGGCCTTGGCCACTTCATGCCGATCTTCGGGGAAGGCAACACGCCAGCAGCGGTGGCCGCCTCATCGCTGCTGTTATGGACCGTGCACTTGCTGGTGCTGCGTGGCCTGCGCACCGCCGCCATCGTCAACGGACTGGTGACGGTGGCCAAGCTGCTGCCTATCACGTTGTTCCTGATTCTGGCCGCCGGTGCGTTCCGCATGGATGTGTTCCGCGCCGACTTCTTCGGCACACCCGCACTGGGTGATCTCGGCCAGCAGCTGCGGGGCATGATGCTGGTCACCGTATGGGTGTTCATCGGCATCGAAGGCGCCAGCATCTACTCCCGGCGCGCGGCCCGGCGCGCCGACGTCGGCCGCGCCACGGTGATCGGTTTCCTTGGCGTCTGGTTGCTGCTGGTGCTGGTCAGCGTGCTGTCGATGGGCGTGCTGTCGCAGGCCGAGCTGGCCGGGCTGCCCAATCCGTCGATGGCTTACGTGCTGCGCGCGATCGTCGGCGAATGGGGCGCGACAGTGATCATCGTCGGATCGATCATCTCCGTGCTGGGCGCACTTCTGGCCTGGGTGCTGCTGTGTGCCGAGGTGCTGTATGCCGCGGCCGGCGACGGCACCATGCCCGCATTCCTCGGTCGCGAAAACGCACGCGGCGTGCCGGCCCATGCGCTGTGGTTGAGCAACGGGCTGATCCAGTTGTTCCTGCTGCTGGTGCTGGTCAACTCCGGCAGCTATACCGGGCTGGTGCTGCTGGCCGCGTCGATGAGCCTGGTGCCGTATTTCCTGTCGACAGCGTTCGGCGTGCAGCTGGCCTGGCGTGGCCAGGCCTATGCGGGTGAACCGGGTATGCGCTGGCGCGATTTCGTCGTTGCCCTGCTCGCCAGTGCCTATGCATTGTGGCTGGTGTATGCCGGCGGCCTCGACAACCTGCTGCTGTCGGTGCTGCTGTATGTGCCCGGTGTGGTGCTGTTCGCGTTCACCCGGCACCAGCGTGGCGAAAAGGTATTCACACGCTGGGAGTGGGTGCTGTTCGGTGCCATTCTGGTGGTTGCCATCGCTACGCTGGTGGCGTTCTCCAGAGGCGAGCTGGCACTGTAGAGCCGGGCCCACGCTCGGCTTGACGCAGGCAGCCAAGCATGGCCGGGCTCTACAGCTGGCGTTCCGGCAGCATGCCGATATCCTGCATCCAGCGTTCGGCCAGGCGTGGCCATGCCGCCACCGGGGCGTCCTTCACGCGCAGCCCGAACGCGTGGCCGCCACGTGCAAACAGGTGCATTTCCGCCGGCGCGCCGGCATCGATCAGAGCGCGGTAGTAGGCCAGCGATTCGCGCACGTCATCGGTGCGATCATCGGTGGCCTGTGCGATGAACGTTGGCGGCACCGTGTCAGCCACGACGATGTCCTTGACCAGCGACAATCCCTTTCCGTGCCCGGCCCACAGGTGCCCGGAGTACATCACCATTGCGAAATCCGGGCGGCTGGACTGTGAGTCGGCCGCGTCGACCGCCGTGTAGCTGCGACGCGCGTGCGTGCTCAGGCCGGCGACCACATGACCGCCCGCCGAAAAGCCGATCACACCGATCCGCTTCGGGTCGATGTTCCAGCGCTGTGCCTGCGCGCGCAGCAGGCCCATGGCGCGCTGCGCATCCTGCAGCGCCATCGGTACCGACGGAATGTCGCGGCAATTGCAGTCCTGGTTCCAGTTCGGACCGGATGCCGGCACGCGGTACTTCAGCAGTGCGCAGGTGATGCCCCGCGCGGTCAGCCAGTCGCAGATCTCGCTGCCTTCCAGGTCCATCGCCAGCACGTTGTAGCCACCACCAGGCACCACCATCACCGCGGTTCCATTGGCGGTGCCCTGCGCGGGAAACAGCGTGAGGGTGGGAACGGCCACGTTCTGCAGCATCAGCCAGTGCTCGCCGCTGGCCTTGGAGATCGTCTCGCTGACCTGCTCAGGCCCCTTCAGCCTCGGCGGTGTCATCGCCTTGCCCTGCGGCCACAACGGCAGCTCGGTGGCGCCCTGCGGCGGATGCCAGGTCGGAGGTGCTGCGTTCGCTCCAACGAACGGCAACATCGCAAGCAGCAGGGAACCCAGGGACAGGAGTGGACGCACGATCAACATCCGTAGTCGATGACCCTGGATTGTGGAGTCGAGCCCATGTTCGGCGGCAGCCTCGAAACCGAGCATGGGCTCGGCTCTGCAACACGGCAAAAAAAAAGACCTGCATCTTGCGATGCAGGCCTCTTCAAGGTGGCGCCCGAAGTTGGACTCGAACCAACGACCCCCTGATTAACAGTCAAGTGCTCTAACCGGCTGAGCTATTCGGGCAGACGACTAGTATAACCACTCTTCACGCGCGATGGTAGGGGTGATTGGCAATCATTGCGGCCGCCCGATACAACTGCTCGGCCACCACCAATCGCACCAGCATGTGCGGCAGCGTCAATGGTCCGATCGACCACTTCTCATCGGCCAGCGCGGAGACGTCCGGCGAATGCCCTTCCGGGCCGCCGATCAGGAAGGCAAGGTCCCTGCCCTGCCCGCGCCAATGCTCCAGGCGCTGCGCCAGCTGTTCAGAACTGAGCTGGCGGCCGGGCACGTCCAGCGCGACCACATAGGCATTCTTCGGCAGTGCGGCGATCACCCGCTTGCCCTCGTCTTCGGTGGCGCGGCGCGGATCGCGGCCCTTGCCACGCAGGCCGGGCTCGATTTCCACCAGTTCGAACGGTAACCAGTGCGACAGCCGCTTCTGGTATTCGGCGAAGCCCTGCGCCACCCAGCTGGGGGCACGTTCACCGGTGGCGATCAGGCGGGCTTTCATGAGCGCTTCTCCAAAACGTCGACGGCGCCATCGGCGCCGTCGAAGGGATGCATCAACGCGCGGCTCAGGCCACTTCGTCGTCGCTGGACGGCGGCTGGTCGCCGACGGTCCACAGGCGCTCAAGGGCGTAGAACTCACGCACGCGCGGCAGCATCACATGCACGATCACGTCGCCCAGGTCGACCAGCACCCATTCGGCTTCGCGCTCGCCTTCAACACCCAGCGGCATCACGTCGAGGTTCTTGGCGAAGCGCACGACTTCATCGGCGATCGACTTGACGTGGCGGGTCGAAGTGCCCGAAACGACGATCATGTAATCGGCAACGCTGGACCGGCCGCGCACATCGATCTCGACCAGGTCCTTGGCCTTCAGGTCTTCGGTGGCTTGGCGGACGCTGGCCAGCAGTTCCGGCACGGACGGCGGCGGGCTGGGCAGATCGACCTTGATGGTCTGGGGCTGGGTCTGGTTGCTCAAAGTGGATCGACTCGATAAACGTAGGGGCGATTATACGGGCAAGCCGGGGCGGCGGCATTCACGGCGTAGGGGAGCGGTACAGGCCATGTGCGGCCACGTAGTCGGCCACGGCCGGTGGCAGCAGCGCCCGCCAGGGCCCGCCGGCGCCGATCTGCGCACGCACGGCGCTGGCCGATTCCTCGCGCAGCGGGTGGTGCAGGCGCAGGATCCGGCCGGCCGGGCTGGCAAACAGCGCCTGCTCGTTGTTGGCCCATCGCCCCTCCAGCGCGCGCCCCAGTTCGCCATCAACCGACGCCTGCAGCGGACTGCCGGGACGTTCAGCCACGACAAAATGCGCCAGCCCGAACAGAGACTCCCATTCGTGCCAGCTGGGCAGGCCGAGCAGACTGTCGGCGCCGACCAGCCAGGCCAGCGGCCGGCTCGGCCCCAGCTCGCCACGCAGCTCGCGCAGGGTGTCGACGGTGTAGGACGGACGGCCCGGGAAGCGCGCGGCGCGATCCAGTTCACGATGGTCCAGCAGCAACCCCGGTTCGTCGCCGATGGCCAGCGACAGCATGGCGAAGCGCTGCTCGGCTGTCGCCCCCGGCACCGCACGGTGCGGCGGGTCGGCGGCGGGCAGCATGCGCACCGCCACCTGCAGCTCATCCCGGGCGGCGCGCGCGATCGCCAGGTGGCCGAGGTGCACCGGATCGAAGGTGCCCCCGTAGTAGATCCGCAGGCTCATCAATCAGGCCCGCGCCAGCAGGCGCACGGCACGCGGTTCGGCCACGGCCACCAGCAGGCGCTCCAGCGCCAGCCAGGCGTCGCCGTCGGCGCGCCCCTTGGCGATGCGGTCGACCAACCCGGCTTCGGCCACGAAGCGCTCCCAGCGCTTGCCTTCCGGGTGCCGCTGCAGCGCGCGCTTGTAGGGCGCCTGACGTGATTCCCAGATGCCGCGCGATTTCATCTCGGCGGCCAGGTTGCCGCCCCGTGCCTGCACGCGGGCCAGGCCGGCCCCGGCCAGCAGCTCACGGATCACCATCGGCATCAGCGCGGCCACGGCCTCGCCTTCGCCACGCAGGCCGGCCAGCATGCGCAGCACCGCCGGCGGCTGGCCCGAGAACGTGGCTTCCAGCAGCCGGAACACGTCGTAGCGGGCCGCATCAGCAACCAGCGACTCCATGCGCTCCACGTCCAGCGGCTGGCCGTCGGCCAGCAACGCCAGCTTGTCGATTTCCTGCGCCGCGGCCAGCAGATTGCCTTCGACCCGCTCGGCCAGGCGCTGCACCGCCGCCGGGTCGGCACGCAGGCCCTTGCCGCGCAGGCGGCGCTCGATCCAGTCCGGCAGCTCGTGCGGCTTGATCGCCCAGGCCACCGACAGCACGCCGATGCGGCTGACCGCCTCGGCCCACTTGCCCTGGTGGGCCTTGCTCCATTCGTTGGCGGTGATCATCAGCACCACGTCCGGCGCAGGCTTGGCGCAGAACTGGCTGATCACCTCGGCGCCGTCCTTGCCCGGCTTGCCGCTGGGCAGGCGCACCTCGACCAGGCGGCGGGCGCTGAACAGACTGGGCGCATTGAAGCTTGCGTCGAGCTGGTTCCAGTCGAAATCACGGCCATCGGCGTCGAACACCTCGCGTTCGCCGATGCCGGCGGCGCGCGCGCGCGCGCGGATGGCGTCGGCCGCCTCCAGCACGCGCAGTGTTTCCGGGCCGGCAATCAGGTAGACCGGCGCCAGCGGGGTATCAGCGCCCTGGCTGGCCAGCTGCTCCGGACGCAGTTCCATCGCCGCGGCTCAGTGCTTGGCTGCGGGAACCGGCTCGGCCGGCACCGCGCCGTCAACCGGCTTGGCCTTCGGTGCAGACAGGCTGCCGCCCTTCTCCAGCTCGGCACGGACCACGCTGTCGATGCGGCGGATGATCGAGGCGGACATTTCCCGGCGCAGTTCATCGGCCAGGATCTCGCGTTCGGTGGTGGTACCGGTGGCGTCGGTCGGCGGCGACACGTAGTCGCGCGACAGTTCGATCACCTGCTGCGGCACCAGTTCGCTGCCATCTTCGCGGCGGAAGATGAAGATCACCGCATAGCGCAGGCTGTATTCCTGGGCGCGGCCCTGTGAGTCGATCGCGATCGGCAGGTCACCCCAGCGCTCGGACAGCACCTGCAGCTGGGTACTGGGGCCGGTGCTGTCCTCGTCGGCCAGCCTGGCGCCGGACGCCAGCAGGCTGCGGTTGAGCAGCTTGACCAGTTCACTGTAGGGCGCGGTGGAAACCACCTTCACCGGTGCCGTGTCGGTCGGCAGCATCAGCTTGTTGCGCAGATGGAAACCGCAGCCGGCAAGGCCGAGGACAAGAACGAGGGCAAGCAGGATTCGGGTCATGGAGACAGTCTGGCGGAGCCGGGCGATCACGGCAACACACAGCGTGCCCGAAGCCGCGTGAATGCAGGGGCATCAAGCGCATGGCCCCCACCGGAAAGATACCGGCCATCACCTGGATGGCCGGTATGGGGTACGTCAGGCGACGACGATGTTCACGATCTTGCCCGGCACGATGATGATCTTCCGCACCGTCAGGCCTTCCATGAACTTGGCCGCGTTCGGCTCGGCCAGTGCCAGCGCCTCGACCTGCTCGCGCGCGGCATCGGCGCCCACTTCGATGGTGCCACGCAGCTTGCCGTTGACCTGCACAGCCAGGGTCAGCGCATCGCGCACCAGCGCACTGGCGTCGGCCTGCGGGAACGGCTGGTCTTCCAGCAGTGTCTCGCCATGGCCCAGCACCTGCCACAGCGCGTGGCTGGCGTGCGGAGTGATCGGATTGAGCAGCAGCACGACCGCCTGCAGCGCTTCCTGGCGCACGGCGCGGCCCTGTGCACTGCCGTCATCGAACTTGGCCACCGCATTCATCAGTTCCATCACCGCGGCAATGGCGGTGTTGAAGCTGTGACGGCGGCCGTAGTCGTCGCCCACCTTGCCGATGGTCTCGTGGGTCTTGCGGCGCAGGGCCTTCTGGTTGGCGTCCAGCGCGGCCACGTCCAGCGCCGGGGCGGTGCCGTCGGCGGCATGCTTCTGCACCTGCGCCCACAGGCGGCGCAGGAAGCGCGCCATGCCGTCCACGCCGGCCTCGTTCCACTCCAGCGACTGCTCCGGCGGCGCGGCGAACATCGAGAACAGGCGCACCGTGTCGGCGCCGTACTTGCCGACCATCGCCTGCGGGTCCACGCCGTTGTTCTTCGACTTGGACATCTTCTCGGTGCCACCAACCACCACCGGCTGGCCGTCGGCGATCAGGGTCGCGCCGGTGATGCGGCCTCGCTCGTCGCGCTGCACCTCCACATCGGCCGGGTTGATCCAGTCCTTGGAGCCGTCCGGGTTCGGGCGGTAATAGGTTTCAGCGATCACCATGCCCTGGCACAGCAGGTTGCGTGCCGGCTCGTTGCTGTCCACCATCCGCGCGTCGCGCAGCAGCTTGTGGTAGAAGCGGAAATACATCAGGTGCAGGATCGCGTGCTCGATGCCGCCGATGTACTGGTCGACCGGCAGCCAGTAGTTGCCGCGCTTGTCGACGGCATCGCGGGCACCCGGGGAGGTGTAGCGCGCGTAGTACCAGCTCGACTCCATGAAGGTATCGAAGGTGTCGGTCTCGCGCTCGGCCGCGCCGCCGCAGTCCGGGCAGGTGGTCTTGCGCCATTCCGGATCGGTCTTGATCGGCGAACCGGTGCCCGAGAACGCGACGTCTTCCGGCAGTATCACCGGCAGCTGTTCTTCCGGCACCGGCACCGCGCCGCACTTGGCGCAGTAGATCACCGGAATCGGGCAGCCCCAGTAGCGCTGGCGGCTCACGCCCCAGTCGCGCAGGCGGTAATTGACGCGACGCTGGCCCTGCGCCTTGCGCTCGAAACGTTCGGCCAGGGCTTCGAAGGCGCCCTGGAAATCCAGGCCATCGAATTCAGCCGAGTTGACCAGCTCGGTCTGGCGGCTCTTGTCGCTGTACCAGTCCTGCCAGCGCGCGCCGTCCCAGTTGCGCTCGTCGTCGTTGCGCGGGTCCTTCAGCGCGATCACCTGCACGATCGGCAGGCCGTACTTGTTGGCCACTTCGTTGTCGCGCTGGTCGTGGCCGGGAACGGCCATCACCGCGCCGGTGCCGTAGCCCATCAGCACGAAGTTGGCGACCCACACCGGCACCTTCTCGCCGGTGACCGGATGGATGGCGCGCAGACCGGTATCCATGCCGCGCTTTTCCTGGGTTTCCAGCTCAGCCTCGGAGACGCCGCCCTGCTTCATTTCCGACAGCAGCGCAGCCAGTTCCGGGTTGTTCTTCGCCGCGTGCAGCGCCAGCGGATGTTCGGCGGCGATCGACACGAAGGTCACCCCCATCACGGTGTCCGGACGGGTGGTGAACACGCGCAGCGGGTCCAGCACGCCGCCATCGACATCACGCACGTCGAACTGGATTTCCAGGCCTTCGGAACGGCCGATCCAGTTGCGCTGCATGGTCTTGACCGATTCCGGCCAGCCGTCCAGCTCATCCAGGCCGTCCAGCAGTTCCTGCGCGTAATCGGTGATGCGCAGGAACCACTGCGGGATCTCGCGCTTCTCGACCAGGGCGCCGGAACGCCAGCCGCGGCCGTCGATGACCTGCTCGTTGGCGAGCACGGTCTGGTCGACCGGGTCCCAGTTCACCACGGCGTTGCGACGGTAGGCCAGGCCCTTGCGCATCAGGCGGGTGAACATGCGCTGCTCGTGGACGTAATAGTCCGGACGGCAGGTGGCGAACTCGCGCGACCAGTCGATGGCATAGCCCAGCGATTTCAGCTGGCTGCGCATGTGGTCGATGTTCTTGTAGGTCCAGGCCGCCGGCGCGGTCTTGTTCTTGATGGCCGCGTTTTCCGCCGGCAGGCCGAATGCGTCCCAACCCATGGGCTGCAACACGTTGTGGCCGGTCATGCGCTTGTAGCGGCTGATCACGTCGCCGATCGTGTAGTTGCGCACGTGGCCCATGTGCAGCGCACCGGACGGGTACGGAAGCATCGACAGGCAGTAGTACTTCGGCTTGTCCGAAGTCTCGTCGACTTCGAAGGCACGGGTGGCGTCCCAATACTGCTGGGCGGCGGATTCAACCTGCTGCGGGTCGTAGGCGTTGGTTTCAGCGCTGGTCATGGAACACGCGGATGCGGCGGCAAAGCGGTACAGCGTACCGCAGTGCGGCAAATGGCTCCAATCCTGCCCCGGGAAGTGCGGCCAGCGGTCGCTGCCGTCCCGGCTGCGGCACCGCCGACTGTGCCGGCCACGACGGGGCCCGGGGGTTGCCATGATGGCGTTTGCGGGCAAGGACGACGCCGGTCACGGAACGCTGCTGGCCCGGCATTTACCTACCCCCGTTCCGGCATTTCCTGCTGCCTGCGCCGCCCATCCCGACCGAAGCTGAACCTGCGGGTCGGCCGGCTCCCTGTCCCGTCGGCCGCTGGCCGCTCCCTGGGGCCAGCCACAGGAGACCCACCATGAAACTGCTGCAACAGGCGGCATTGGCCGCTGCACTGGTGCTGGGCAGCGCCGCCACCGCCCAGGCCGCCACGTTCAACTGCGCCTACACCATCACCAGCGAACCTGGTGACTCCGGCTTCTACGCTGTGGAGGCTGACACCCAGCAGGACGCGATCAACCAGACCATCGCCTGGATCTATGACACCTTCGGCCCTGTCGGGTTCCAGGTGAAGTGCTACCAGCAGCCCTGATCCGGACCGGGCGCGGCCATCGCCGCGCCCTCAGCGGTGCCGCAACAGCGGCAGCGCCACCGCCAGCCAGATTGCCCAGCAGGCAAACGCCAGGCGCTGCGCCAGCGGGGCCGACAGCACGCCCTGCAGGGCAAAGGCCGCCAGCGCCGCCAACACGCCGCAGGCGACCGCTGCCAGCCCCAGCGCACGGCCCTGCGCTTGGCGCAACCGCGAAATACCCAACAGAAGGGTGCCGGCGACGAAGCCCAGCACCCAGATCATCCAGGCACTGGCATGCAGCTGGCTGGCTGAGCCATGCAGGTCGTCCACATCCAGCGGCAGCAGGCCCATGGCGGCGAACGCCAGCCCGGCCAGCAGCAGCATCTGGCTGCCGACCCGAGGCGCCCAGCCGGCGGTGGCCGGCAGGCGCCGGCGCAGGCCCTCGGCCACTACCACCGCCAACAGGCCAGGCAGCAAGAATCCCAGCAGGTTGAACGCCAGCGCATGCGGTACGCCATGCGCGCCCAGCAGCGCTACCGGATGCCGGACCTGCGCATAGCCATCCAGGCCTGCGCCGAAGCCCAGCACCGCCAGTACGAACAGCAGCGCGGCGCACAGGCCGGACAGGCGCAACAACGGGGACAGGGGCGACATGCAGGCTCCGGAACAACGGCAACGGGAAGACCGCATTGTCAGGCATTTGCCGCACCCCGGGTTGAGACCGGCATCGATCGTCACCATAGAATCGGTCTCCAGATGCCAAACGATGCCTCCCCATGACCGAGACGACCTACGTATTCGACGCCACCACTGCGACCTTCGAGGCCGAAGTCCTGCAGAAGTCGCTGCAGACGCCGGTGCTGGTCGATTTCTGGGCCCCCTGGTGCGGCCCGTGCAAGACCTTGGGCCCGATGCTGGAAAAGCTGGCCGCCGAGTACAACGGCGCCTTCGAACTGGCCAAGGTCGACGTCGACAAGGAACAGCAGATCGCGGCGGCCTTCCAGATCCGGTCGGTGCCGACCGTGTTCCTGGTCAAGGGCGGACAGCTGGTGGACGGCTTCCCCGGCGCCATTCCGGAAGGCCAGCTGCGTGAATTCCTGGCCCAGCACGGCGTGGTGCCGGCCGACATCGGCGATACCGGAGCCGAAGACGAGGCGCCGCTGGATCCGCAGGCCCAAGTGGATGTGCTGCGCGCGCAGATCGCCGCCGAACCGGACAAGGATGAGCTGAAGCTCGACCTGGCGCTGGCCCTGCTGCAGATCGGCGGCGTCGATGAAGCCGGCACGCTGATCGACGGCCTGCCCGCCAACCTCGCCACCGACGACCGCGCCGTGCGTGCCCGCGCCCGCCTGTCCTTCGCCGCTGCGCTGAAGGATGCGCCCGCTGCCGAGGTCCTGGAAGCACGCATCGCCGCCGACGGCAACGACCTCGAGGCCCGCCACCTGCGCGGCGTGCAGCTGTTGCTCGGTGGCCACGACGAGGCCGCGCTGGCGCAGTTCCTGGAGATGCTGCGGATCGACCGCGGTTTCGAGGAAGGCCTGCCGCGCAAGGCCCTCATCGACGCCTTCAATGTGATCTCCGACGAGGATCTGGTCGGCCAGTACCGCCGCAGGATGGCGTCCCTGCTGTTCTGAACGGGAGCCGGGTTCGTTCAGAATCCCTGCATTGCAGGCGGGCAATAATGCGCGCGATGGCGGCCGTACGGCTGCCACGATCCGTTCGGGGGGATGAGGTCGGGGCCAATGGGGTCTTGCAGGCGCACCCCCGCATTGCCGGGATTGCAAACCTGTGACCTTCGTCCGCTCGCTGTCGTTCGCCATGCGCTTCAAGGGCGCCCTGCTCTGTACCCTGCTCCTGCTGCCGGCGCTGGCCGCCGCGCAGGACTGGAACTATCGCGTCCGCCCCGGAGATACGCTGTGGGACCTGGGCGGCGCGTACCTGAAGCCCTCGGTACGCTGGCAGCAGCTGCAGCAGCACAACCGCATCGACAATCCCTACCAGCTGCCGCCCGGCCAGTTGCTGCGCTTCCCGATCAGCTGGCTGCGCACCGAGCCCGCGCCGGCGCGGGTGCTCTCGGTCCGCGGCAAGGCTGAAGTGTCCAGCGCCGATGGCAGCGCCACCCGCGCCATCCGGGCCGGCGAGCAGCTGCACATCGGTGACACCGTACAGACCGAAGGTGAATCCAGCGTCACCCTGGAATTCGCCGACGCCTCGCGCCTGCAGCTGCGCGAGTATTCGCGCCTGCGCCTGGACCAGCTCAGCCGCTATGGCCACACCGGCATGGTCGACACCCGCCTGCGCCTGCAGCAGGGGCGCGCGAGCAACCGGGTTACGCCCGCGCGCGGTCCGGCATCGCGCTACATCATCGATGCGCCGACGGCGACCAGCAGCGTGCGCGGCACCGTGTTCCGGGTCAGCGCCGGCGATACCGGCCAGGTCGCCGCTACCGAAGTGCTGCAGGGCAAGGTGCAGGTCGGCAATATCCACGGCCAGCGTCTGGTCCGGCCAGGACAGGCCGCCCGCAGCGGCAGCGCCGATGTCGCACCCGCTGCGGTTTCCGCGCTGCTGCCGGCACCGCAGCTGCGCAACGGCGAACTGCACCTGGCACCGCTGCCGACGCTGCTGGCGTGGGAGCCAGTCACCGGCGCCGACCACTACCGCGTGGAAGTAGTGCTGGCGGCGACGCCGGAAGTGCTGCTGTTTGCGGCCACCACTGCCGACACCCGGCTGGCGATCGGCGACCTGCCGCCGGGCCAGCTGCGCATCCTGCTGCGCGCCGTCGATGCGGAGGGCGTGGAAGGCCTCGACGCCAGCGCCGATTTCGAACTCAGCGACCAGCCACCGCCTCCGCTCACGGTGTCGCCGCTGCATGGGCAGACCGTCAACAGCAATCGCCCGCGTTTCCGCTGGAGCCAGGCCCCCGGCGCGCGCAGCAGTGTGCTGCAGATCGCCGCCGAACCGACCTTCGTGCAGCCGTTGCAGGAACAGGCCAGCCACGGCACCGACCTGCGCCTGACCCAGCCGCTGCCGCCGGGACAGTACTTCTGGCGGGTAGCGTCGCGCGACGCCGAAGGCCACCAGGGCCGCTATGGGCAAGCGTTGCCGCTGCAGCTGAGCAACGAACCGGTCGATCCGGCGCTGCAGCCGCCCGAAGCCGCGCACGGCAGGTTGACCCTGCGCTGGCAGGCGGGCGGCGAAGGCCAACGCTATCGGGTGCAGGTCGACCGCCGCGGTGACTTCAAGGCACCGCTGGTTGACGAGACCGTGAGCGAACCGCAGGTCAGCTTCAAGCGCCCGTGGCGCGGCACCCTGCACGTGCGCGTGCAGTACATCGACGATGACGGTCATGCCGGCGAGTTTTCACCGGCCCAGCAGATCGGCCTGCCGTGCCGCCTCTGCTACGGCGCTGGCGGTGGTGCACTGCTGTTGTGGCTGCTGTTGTGAGGCGCTCGCCACTGCCCTGGTCGAAGCGCATCCTGCTGGCCCTGCTGGCCGGAATACTGACGATCGTGGCCAGCCAGGGCCAGTGGCTGTGGCGCCAGGACGAAGCCGCCTATGACGCGATGGTCGGTGGCTGGGAGTACCGCCCGGATCCGAGCGTGCTGATCGTGGCCATCGACGAAGGCAGCCTGCAACGCATCGGCCAGTGGCCGTGGCCCCGCTCGGTGCATGCACGCTTGCTGGACCGGCTGACCGATGCTGGCGCCGAACGCGTCGCGCTGGACCTGATGCTCTCCGAACCGGACCGCCGCGACAGCCACCAGGACGAAGAACTGGCCGCCGCGATACGCCGCAACGGCCGCGTCGTGCTGCCGGTGCTGGCCGCGCCTGCCGCCGGTGATCGCATGGCCGAGGAAATGCTGCCGATCCCCCAGATCGCTGCCAGTGCCGCCGCCATAGGCCACACCGATGTGGAGGTGGACGGCGATGGTGTTGCCCGCGGCGTGTACCTGCAGGCAGGGATCGGCCACCCCCACTGGCCGGCGCTCGGCCTGGCCCTGGCCGGGCTGCGCGCAGACGCGGTACACGGGCTACCCGACCCGGATCCGGAGATGGACTCGCCCTACCAGTGGCGGCGCGACGACTACGTGCGCGTGCGTTACGCCGGTCCGCCCGAACGCCTTCCGCAGGTCTCCTATGCAGACGTCCTCGACGGCCATGTCGACATGGCCATGCTGCATGGCCGCCGCATCGTGGTGGGCATGACCGCCAGCGGCATCGCGCCGCGGCTGCTGACCCCGACCACCCGCGAGTTCTGGATGAGCGGCAGCGAGTACCAGGCCAACATCGCCTCGATGCTGCTGCAGCGCAAGCAGATCAACGTGCTGCCGCGCCTCTGGCAGCACGCCATCAGTGGCGTACTGGTGGCGCTGTGCGTGGTCCTGCTCGGCCTGCGCCTGCCGTGGCTGGCGGCGTTGGCTTCGCTGCCGCTGGCCCCGCTGTTGAGCTGGCTGCTGTTGCGTGCAAGCAACCTGTGGTGGGCGCCGGCCACCGCCATGCTGGGCATCCTGCTGGTACTGCTGGCATGGGCGATGTGGCGGATTTCGGCGTGGCACCGACAGGCCAACCGCGATGCACTGACCGGTCTGGGCAACCGACTGCGCTTCGAGCAGGCGCTTCAGCAGGAATGCGACGCCGCACGACGTGGCGGCAAGCCACTGAGCCTGGCCTTGATCGACGTCGACCACTTCAAGCGGCACAACGACCGCCATGGCCACCAGGTAGGCGACCGCGTGCTGCGCGACGTTGCCCAGCTGATCGGTGCGCATGCGCGGCGTCCGCGCGACATGGCCGCGCGCTACGGTGGCGACGAGTTCGCGCTGGTGCTGCCCGATACCCCGGCCGAAGGCGCGCGGCAGGTGATCGAGGACCTGATCGCCTGCGTGCGTGCGCTGCCGCCTCATGGGGATGGCCACGATGATCGAGTCACGCTCACCGTGGGCGTGTTCACCCGCGTGCCGGATGGCGAACTGCAACCCCATCACTTCGTCGAGGGCGCTGATACCGCGCTATACCTGGCCAAGGCCAACGGCCGCGACGGCTACACGATCGACGGCGCATAGCCGGCGCCAAGCGCCATCCCCCTAGCGCCTAGCTTGCTCGCCGCATCAACGCCGAAAGCCGTCGAGCAGGCTCGAGGCTATGTGCGGGTCCGCTTCGGCCCGGGGCGTTCAACATACGCATGCGAATGGTTAGACTGGAGCCCCTGCCCTGCGCCCGGACCCACATGAACGCCCGCCTGTTCCGCTTCGGCATCAATCTCTGGCCGCCGTTCCTGTTCACCGGCATCCATGTCACCCGCATCACGCCCGATTACCAGCAGATCGACGTCGAGCTGCGCCTCCGCCCGTGGAACCGCAACTACGTTGGCACCCACTTCGGCGGTAGCCTGTTCGCGATGACCGATCCGTTCTGGATGCTCGGCCTGATGCATACCCTCGGCCGCGACTACTACGTGTGGGATCGTGCCGGCGCCATCGATTTCCTCAAGCCCGGCCGCGGCACCGTACGCACTTCGTTCCGCATCGACGAGGTGCTGCTGGACGAGCTGCGTGCCGAGGCGGCCAGCGGTGAGAAGGTGCTGCGCTGGTTCAGCAACGACGTGGTCGATGCAAGCGGCGAGGTGGTCGCCCAGGTGCGCAAGCAGGTCTACCTGCGTCTGAAGCCGCACGCACGCTGATTGCCGCGCAGGCGCTATCCTCTCCTCCACTGCCATGGAGGCTCCGATGCGCCGTTACGCCCTTGCCGCACTGCTGGTTGCGCTGCCCTGCGCAGCGCACGCCCGGGCGCTTCCGCCTACCCAGTATCCGACGCTGCCGGTGCAGGCCGCCGATGCCGCCGGCTTCGTGCCCTCGGGCTGGACGCTGGAGTCGAGCATCGAAGGCGATCTTGACCAGGACGGCCGCGCGGATCTGGTGCTGGTGCTGCGCCAGCAGGACCCGCGCAATGTCATCGAGCACGACGGCTTCGGTCCTTCGCCCTACGACAGCAACCCGCGCATCCTCGCCATCGCCTGGTCGCGCCCGTCGGGCTATGTGCTTGCCGCGCAGGACCACCAGCTGATTCCACGCCCGGATAACCCGGTGATGAGCGACCCGCTGGAAGACGGGGGCGTCAGCATCCAGCACGGCACACTGAAGGTGGCGCTGTTCTCTTTCGCCAGCGCAGGCAGCTGGTCAATGGGCACCACTGCGTTCACCTTCCGCTGGCAGGACGGTGCCTTCGTGCTGATCGGCTACGACCAGGATTCAATAATGCGCAACTCCGGGCAGACCACGTCGGTGAGCGTGAATTTCTCCACGCGCAAGGTGAAGCGGGTCGAAGGCAGCATCGAGGACGACAAGGAACGCGTGCGCTGGGAGCCGCTGCGTGGCCGCCAACGCTGGACGCTGGAGACTGTCGGCGACGGCTGGAGCTTCGATCCGGTAGCCGCCGGCGGCTGAGTCCGCTCTCAGTCAGCGGCGACGCTGGAGCCCGCATCGGCCGCCAGCAGCGGTACCGTCAACCAGGCCGCTTCGTCCGGACTGCGCGCCGGCGCGCGTCGCGGCACCTGCAGGCGACGGCCGTCAGCGGACAGCTGCGGTGCGCGCATCGGCGAGCGGAACTGCGCTGGCAGCCGCTGCAGGGCCTCGACCGGTTCATCGGCCTGCTGCCGCAGCCAGCGCTGTGCCGCCAGCAGGCGTACCATCGCCGCCGCATCCTGGGTCCGCGCTGCATAGGCGGGGTAGGCCGGCGCAGCGATATCGGTCAGCGCGCACCCCAGGTAGTTCGACAGGCAGCCGAAATCACGCTGCGGCGGCGCAGCCACCAACAGGGGGCGATCGGCCTCCAGTGCCGCCAGCGCTGCCGGTCCACAGGCCCAGCCGAGATTGCCGGCACTGCGCGCCAGGGTACTGCCGCGGTCCAGCAGCAGTGCGACACCGAACCCCTCCCCCGACCGCTCGATCACCGCGCGGCTCATCGCGAACTCGCCCTGCAGGGCGCGGCACAGGCTCTGCTCTTCGGCCAGCACCGGTCGCATCGCCGCCTCGCATTCCGGCGGCAACGGATGATCGGGCGGCAGTTCGACCAGCATGTCGGCCAGCAATTGCGCATTGGCCTGCACCAGGCTGGCGCCGATGAGGCTGTCGACCAGGTAGCTGCCGCCCGGCACCAGCCGGCGACCCAGCTGCAGCCCGCGGCAGCTGCCACGCAGGGCGCCGTCGACATCGCCCTGCACGTAGGCCAGCGCGCGTGCGCTGGTCGCATCAACCATCAATCCGTAAGTGGGTAGCGGTACCACGATGCCCTCGCCCTTGGGCGGGAACGGCGATACGAAGTGGTCCGCATCGGCCAGCTGGTCCAGGCGCGCGTGCAATTGCTGGTGCCCGGCATGCGCGTCGATGAAGCGCTGGGGATCGGCACGCACCTGGGCCAGGCAGTTGCCGGCCGTCGGCCCGCAGCTGGCGGCCGACCGCGGCCGCAGTCCGCCATGCAGTCCGGTCAGATGAAGCTGCGCGCCGGCCTCGCCGCGCGGATCGGCCTTCCAGCGGCGCAGGTCCTCGGCCAGCGCCTGCTCGCGCTGACGGGAGTCCAGGTCATCGAACGCGAGCGTCCACAGCAGTGCATAGCCGTTGTCTCCGCTTGCCGGCAGCCGTGCCTCCAGCCGCTGCTGCGCCTGCCGCCTCGATTCGGGCACCGGCCACATGCGCGAGGCGCACCACACCACGATCGCCAGCACCAGCAGGCCCGCCACGGTCCAGCCCAGTCCACGCAGAATCTTCAACACAGCTTCCCTTCCATGTGCTGTTGCCACCGTTGATTGCCCAGCGTAATCGACCTGCGGTGAACGCTACAATGCGCGCATGTCGCTCGAAGCCCCCGCCCTGGTTCCCCGCCCCTCCCTGCAGCGCCTGTTCCTGACCGGCCTGTTGACCCTGCTGCCGATCTGGCTGACCTGGGTCGTGGTCAAGTTCGTGTTCGTGCTGCTGTCGGGCATCTCCAGCCCATTGGTGGTGCCGCTGTCCGAACAGATCGCGACCAGCTTCCCGCATTACCTGGGCTGGGTCCGCGCCGAGTGGATCCAGGACACCATCGCTCTGCTGGCCACGTTGCTGGTGATCCTGGCCGTGGGCGTGGCCAGCCGCCGCGTGCTCGGCCAGCGCCTGCTGCGCTGGGTCGGCGCGGTCATCAAGCGTATTCCGCTGGCCAGCATCATCTACGACAGCGCCAAGAAGCTGCTGGACATGCTGCAGACCGAGCCGGGCAGCACCCAGCGCGTGGTGCTGATCGACTTCCCGCACCGCGACATGAAGTCGGTCGGGCTGGTCACCCGGGTCATCAAGGAGCACGGCACGGACCGTGAGCTGGCGGCAGTGTACGTGCCGACCACGCCCAACCCGACCTCGGGCTACCTGGAAATCGTGCCGGTGGAGCTGCTGACCCCCACCGACTGGACCGTCGACCAGGCGATGAGCTTCATCATTTCCGGTGGTGCCGTGGCGCCGTCCAGCGTGCCGTTCACCCGCGCGGGCGAACGCAGCGAATGACCGCGGCGCCGATCGAGCGCCCGCTGCAGGATCGCGCGGTCCTGCTGTTCATCGTGCTGGCCGCGTTCTTCTGCGGCAACGCGGTGCTGGCCGAGCTGATCGGGGTGAAGATCTTCGCTCTGGAAGACACCCTCGGCATCGATCCGCTGAACTGGAACCTGTTCGGCCAGACCGGCTCGCTCAGCTTCACCGCCGGCACCCTGCTGTGGCCGGTGGTGTTCATCATGACCGACACCATCAACGAGTTCTTCGGTAAGCGCGGCGTGCGCTTCATCTCGTGGCTGGCGGTGGTGCTGATCAGTTACGGCTTCCTGTTCGCCTTCGCCGCCATTTCGCTGGCGCCGGCCAGCTGGTGGGTCACCTCGATGGACAGCCACGGCGTGCCCGATTACCAGGCCGCGTTCGCCGCGGTGTTCGGCCAGGGCATGTGGACCATCGCCGGTTCACTGGTGGCGTTCCTGCTCGGCCAGCTGATCGACGTGGCGGTGTTCCATCGCATCCGCCAGGCGACCGGCGAACGCCATGTGTGGTTGCGTGCCACCGGCTCGACCGCGATCTCGCAGGTGGTGGACAGCTTCGTGGTGATCTGGATCGCCTTCGTGCTCGGCCCGCAGCACTGGCCCACCTCGTTGTTCCTGGCCGTCAGCAGCGTCAACTACATCTACAAGATGGGCTTTGCGATCGCCTTGATTCCGTTGCTGTACCTGATGCGGCGCGCGATCACCGGCTACCTGGGGGCTGAACGCGCCGCCGCATTGCGGGCGGCCGCAGCGGCTGACTGAAGGCACAGCAGGCGGAAGCTGACTGCGTCTTCACGCTGGCCGTACGCGGCCGGATCGTGCAAGCTCCACGGTCTGTGTTCCACGGAAGCTCCTGATGCCGCATCCCACCCGCGTCCTGGCCGCCGCCATCGCCGCGTTGTTCCTGTTCAGTGCCGTGCCGTCGGCCGAAGCAGCGAAGAAGAAGGCCAGCCGCCCTGCCGCCGCGCAGACCCGCCAGGCCGCCAAGCCCAAGGCGAAGCCCGCCCGCGCCTCCGCGCCAGCCCGTGGCAGTTCGGCGCGCCGCGCCGCGCCGCGCCCGGTTGCCCCCGCACGCGCGGTGCCCAAGCAGGTCCAGCTGGAACGTCTGTACGACGAGTACTGGGATGCCTCGATGCGGTTGAATCCGCTACAGGCCACCTTCCAGGGCGAACCGCGCTACAACGACCAGCTGCCCAACATCCTGTCCGCCGCCTGGCGCCAGCAGTCGCACGACTTCACCACGCAGTGGCTGGGCAAGGTCGAAAAACTCGGCAGTGACGGCCTGCAGGGCCAGGACCTGCTCAGCTACGAAATCTTCGTGCGCGACGCGCGGGCCTCGCTGGCCGCCGAGCGTTACCCGAGCTGGATGATGCCGATCAGCCAGTACTACAACATCGGCAGCATCATGGCGATCCTCGGCTCCGGTGCCGGCGCGCAGCCGTTCAACACCGTGCAGGATTACGACACCTGGTCGCGCCGCTCGCTTGGCATTCCCGAACTGTTCGACCAGGCCATCGACAACATGCGCCAGGGCATGAAGGCCGGCGTGGTGCAACCGCGCGACCTGATGGAGAAGGTGCTGCCGCAGCTGGATGCGGTGATCAAGCCGACCGCCGAAGAGAGCATCTTCTGGTCGCCGATCCGCACCATGCCCACCACCATCGCCGCCGAAGACAAGGCGCGCATCAGTGCTGAATACAAGCGCATGATCGAACTGCGCCTGATGCCGGCCTACCGCGCCCTGCGCGGCTTCATCGCCACCGAATACCTGCCGGCCACGCGCGCCAGCAGCGGGCTGGGCGCGTTGCCTGATGGGCAGGCCTGGTATGCCAACCTGATCGTGCAGACCACCGCCAGCGACCAGACCGCCGCGCAACTGCACGCGCTGGGCGAGCAGCGCGTGCAGGAACTGCAGGCGCAGATCGCCGCGGTAATGAAGGACGCCAAGCTGCGTGGCACGCCGACCAAGCTGCTGCGCAGCATGCGCAACGATCGCCAGTTCCAGTACAGCGATGCCAATGCACTGATCAACCGCTACCGCCAGGTGCAGCTGCAGGTCAACACGCGCCTGCCGCAGGTGCTCGATACGCTGCCCAAGTCCGCACTGGAAGTGCGTGCGGTGGAACCGGAGCGTGCGCTGACCGCCGCCGCCGCGGCCTACCAGCCGTCGCCGGGCGAACAGCCCGGCGTGCTGTACATCAACACCCGCGACCTGCCCAGCCGCAAGCGCTGGAGCGTGCCGGTGCAGTACCTGCATGAAGCCATTCCCGGCCACCATGTGCAGCTCGGCCTGCAGCAGGAACTGGCCAAGCTGCCGCGCTTCCGTCGCCTCGGCGGCGATCTTGCCTTCGTCGAAGGCTGGGGCCTGTACGCCGAAACGCTGGGCGAAGACCTCGGCGTCTACACCGATCCCTACGACCGTATCGGTTACCTGTACTCGCGCCTGCTGCGTGCCGCGCGCGTAGTGGCCGACACCGGCGTCAATGCACAGGGCTGGAGCAAGCAGCAGGCCGTGGCCTACCTGCAGAAGACCGTGGACATGAGCAGCGACGACGCCAACGCCGAAGTCGAGCGGATCATGGCCCAGCCCGGCCAGGCGCTGTCGAACGTGGCGGGGCTGACGACCATCGTTGCCCTGCGCGACAAGGCCAAGGCACGCCAGGGTGCCGCCTTCGATCTGCGCCGCTTCCATGCCGAACTGCTGAAGGATGGCTCGATGCCGCTGGACGTGCTGGACCGCAAGATGGAACGCTGGATGGCGCAACCGGCCAGCCCCGCGGCCGCGCCCACGCCGTCCCCCTGATCCATCCGGAGCTGCCATGCGCCCTGCCATCGTCCTGATCGCCGCCGCGCTGGGCCTGCTGCCGCTGGCGACCACCGCCGCACCGGTGCTGACCCCACCGGATGCGGGCATCGATGGCCTGATGCAGGCCTACGATGGTCAGGTGCCGGGCGCAGCCGTGCTGGTGCTGCACGACGGACAAGCCGTGTTCCGCCGCGGCTACGGCCTGGCCGTAGTGGAAGACAGCACGGCGGTGACGCCGGCCAGCACCTTCCGGCTCGCCTCGATCAGCAAGCAGTTCACCGCCGCAGCGGTGCTGCTGCTGGTCGAAGACGGCCGACTGGGCCTGGACCAGCCCGCGCGGCAATGGCTGCCCGAGCTGCCACCAGCGGCCGCGGCGATCACCCTGCGCCAGCTGCTTTCGCATACCAGCGGCCTGCTCGACTACGAAGACCTGATGGACCCGGCCGACACGCGTCAGGTGCATGACGCCGACGTGCTGACCCTGCTGTCGCGCCAGGACCGCCTGAACTTCGCGCCCGGCACGCAGTACCGCTACAGCAACAGCGGCTATGCGCTGCTGGCACTGATCGTTGCCCGCGCCTCCGGCCAGGACTTCGCCGCCTTCCTGCAGCAGCGCATCTTCGCGCCGCTGGGCATGGCCCACACCGTGGCGCATCAGGACGGCGTCGATACGGTGGCCGCGCGTGCCTACGGCTACAGCTGGATCGACGGCCACTGGCAACGCACCGACCAGAGCACCACCAGCGCCGTGCTCGGCGATGGCGGCATCTACTCCTCGCTGGACGACCTCGCCCGCTGGGATGCCGCGCTGTATGACGACCGCCTGCTGTCGCAGCCGTCGCGCCGCGCGATGTTCAGCCCGGCCACCGCCACCACGGAAACCGATGTGCCGCACTACGGCTTCGGTTGGCGCCTGAACGGCCCGGTGCAGTGGCACAGCGGCGAGAGCATCGGCTTCCGCAACGTGATCCTGCGCCATCCGGAAAAGCACCTGACCGTGATCGTGCTGACCAATCGCAACGACCCCGAACCCTATCCGCTGGCGCTGAAGATCGCCCAGCGCTGGCTGGACTCCCTGCAATGACTGCTGCTCCGGACGCCCTGCTGGGCATTCACCACGCCGCGCTGATCTGCAGCGACTATGCGCGATCGAAGGATTTCTACGTGCGCATCCTTGGCCTGCGCGTGCTGGCCGAGAACCACCGTGCCGCGCGCGACTCCTGGAAGCTGGACCTGGCCCTGCCCGACGGCGGCCAGCTGGAGCTGTTCTCCTTCCCCTCGCCACCGCCGCGCCCCAGCCGCCCCGAAGCCCAGGGCCTGCGCCACCTCGCGTTCCGCGTGGCCACACTGGAACCGTTCATCCAGCGCCTGGCAGAGCACGGCGTGGACTGCGAACCGATCCGGGTGGACGAATACACCGGCCGTCGTTTCACCTTCTTCGCCGATCCGGATGGTCTGCCGCTGGAGCTGTACGAAGTCGGTTGACGCCCCTTGCGATCTGACCCGACCGCCGCCACCGGAAACGTCATCCACGCATGGCGTGGCTCTACCGTGTCGACCAAGGTCGACACCTACCCACAGCACACGGAACCTGTCGAAGGCGGGGCGGGTCCGTTTGCGGGGGCGTGAGCCGCATGGATGCGGCGACCGAGCTTACAGGGACGTACTTGCAGCGGCCCCCGCAAACGGACCCGCCCCGCCATCCGACGAAATCCCGCCGTTGCTGTTGCTGTTGCCTCTGCGGGTGCAGGGCGCAGCCCTGCAAGCCCCCCCTTCCCCATACCCCGCCGAATGGGTATACAGTCGACCTGTACCGGCATCGTGCCGGAATGAACCCTGGGAGGGGACCATGCGCAAGACCTTCAAGACCCTGCTGCTGGCGCTGCCGCTGTGCCTGGCCGCGCTCTCGGCTCAGGCCGCCGACAGTGCCGCCGGCCGCTGGAAGACCATCGACGACAAGACCGGCAAGGTCAAGTCGATCGTCGAGATCAGCCAGGCCGCCAACGGCACCCTGACCGGCAAGGTGGTCGAGATCCTGCACTCGGACAAGGGCCCGAACCCGGTCTGTGATGGCTGCGAAGGCGCCAACAAGAACAAGCCGGTGAAGGGCATGACCATCCTCTGGAACCTGAAGTCCGATGGCGGCAGCAAGTGGTCCGGCGGCACTATCCTCGACCCGGCCAACGGCAAGACCTACAAGTCGAAGATGGAACTGCAGGCCGGCGGCGCCAAGCTGGACGTGGCCGGCTGCATCGCCTTCATCTGCCGCACCCAGACCTGGATACGCGAGTAACCGCCCAGGCCAGCGCAGGACCCCCGTGACCCGGCCCCGGCCGGGTCACCGCGTTGCGGGCATGCGATACTCTGCGGTTCCCCTCGGCTTCACCCCCGCGACCATGACCCGTACCGCGCTCGTCACCACCGCCCTGCCCTACGCCAACGGCCCGCTGCACCTGGGCCACCTGGTCGGCTACATCCAGGCCGACATCTGGGTGCGTGCGCGGCGAATGAGCGGCGGCAAGGCCTGGTTCGTCTGCGCCGACGACACCCATGGCACGCCGATCATGCTGGCCGCCGAGAAGGCCGGAGTCACTCCGGAAACCTTCATCGCCAACATCCAGGCCGGGCACGAGCGCGATTTCGCCGCCTTCGGCGTGGCCTTCGACCACTACGATTCGACCAATTCGTCGGCCAACCAGGCGCTGACCGAGCAGTTCTACCTGAAGCTGGAAGCGGCCGGCCACATCAGCCGCCGTTCGGTGGCGCAGTTCTACGACCCGGCCAAGGGCATGTTCCTGCCCGATCGCTACGTCAAAGGCATCTGCCCGAACTGCGGCAGCCCCGACCAGTACGGCGACAACTGCGAAGTGTGCGGCGCCACCTACGCGCCGACCGACCTGAAGGAACCGCGTTCGGTGATCTCCGGTGCCACGCCGGAAATGCGCGATTCGGAGCACTTCTTCTTCGAGGTCGGCCACTTCGACGCGTTCCTGCGCGAATGGCTGACCGGTGATGTGGCGCTGCCGGGCGTGAAGGCCAAGCTCGGTGAGTGGCTCAATGCCGAAGGCGGCCTGCGCGCGTGGGACATCTCGCGCGATGCGCCGTACTTCGGTTTCCAGATTCCCGGCCAGCCGGGCAAGTACTTCTATGTCTGGCTGGATGCGCCGATCGGCTACCTGTCCAGCTTCCAGACGCTGTGCGGGAAGATTGGCGAGGACTTCGAAGCGCACCTGCGTGCCGGTACCAGCACCGAGCTGCACCACTTCATCGGCAAGGACATCGTCAACTTCCACGGCCTGTTCTGGCCGGCGGTGCTGCACGGCACCGGCCATCGCGCGCCGACCCGCCTGCACGTCAATGGCTACCTGACCGTGGACGGCGCCAAGATGAGCAAGTCGCGCGGCACCTTCGTGATGGCACGTACCTTCCTCGACGCCGGGCTGGAACCCGAAGCGCTGCGCTACTACTACGCCGCCAAGTCCGGCGGTGGCGTGGACGACCTCGACCTGAACCTGGGTGACTTCATTGCCCGCGTCAACGCCGACCTGGTTGGCAAGTTCGTCAACCTGGCCAGCCGCTGCGCCGGCTTCATCAGCAAGCGCTTCGATGGCCGGCTGGCCGCGCAGCTGCCCGACGCGGCGCAGTACCAGCGCTTCGTCGATGGCCTGGCGCCGATCCGTGAAGCCTACGAGCGCAACGACCCGGCCGCGGCGATCCGCCTGACCATGACCCTGGCCGACGAAGCCAACCGCTACATCGACGACGTCAAGCCGTGGGTGATCGCCAAGCAGGAAGGCGCCGACGCGCAGCTGCAGGCGGTGTGCAGCCAGGGGCTGAACCTGTTCCGCGTACTGGTCACCGCGCTGAAGCCGGTGCTGCCGGCCACCGCCGCGCAGGCCGAGGCCTTCCTAGCCGCGCCGGTGAACGACTGGACCGAGCTGGCGCAGCCGCTGCTGGGCCACCGCATCACTGAATACACCCCGCTGTTTACCCGTATCGACCCGAAGAAGATTGACGCCATGATCGACGCCTCCAAGGACACCCTGCAGCCGGCCGCCGCTGCCGCCCCCGCCGCCAAGGTTGAAGCATCCCAGGTAAAGGCCGCAAAGCCGGCCGCAGCGGCAACGGCCAAGGACGATGCCAAAGGCGCCGACGCCCCGGCCTATATCGGCATCGACGATTTCGCCAAGCTCGACCTGCGCATCGGCAAGGTGCTGGTCTGCGAGTTCGTGGACGGTTCGGACAAGCTGCTGCGCTTCGAACTGGACGCCGGCGAGCTGGGCAAGCGCCAGATTTTCTCCGGTATCCGCGCCAGCTACGGCGAGCCGGAGACGCTGGTCGGCCGCAGCGTGGTGTTCATCGCCAACCTGGCCCCGCGCAAGATGCGCTTCGGCCTGAGCGAAGGCATGATCCTGTCGGCCGGTTTCGACGGCGGCGCGCTGGCCCTGCTCGACGCCGACAGCGGCGCGCAGCCGGGCATGCCGGTTCGCTGATGCCCGCAGCGGGCGTGGTTGCGGCCACGCCCGCCGGCACCACCGGCCACCGGAGGCAATGCGATGGGAGGCAACGGAATGGAACTGGCGCTGTTCGACTTCGACCACACCGTGACCACCTGCGATACCTATGGCCGTTTCCTGCGCCGCGTGGCCACTGCCGAACAGCTGGCGCAGGCCTGGTGGAAGGTCGGCCCGTGGCTGCTCGCGTACAAGCTGAAGCTGATCTCGGCCGAACGCATCCGTGCGCGGGTCACCCGGCTGACCTTCAGCGACCGCCACAGTGACGACATCGCCACGCTGGCCGTCGGCTTCTCGCGCGAGTTCCTGCCCGAGGTGGTGCGCCCGGAAATGCTGGAGCAGATCCGCTGGCACAAGGAGCAGCAGCACACCGTGGTGATCGTGTCCGGCTCGCTGGACCTGTACCTGCGGCCGTGGTGCGAGCAGCTGGGCCTGCAGTTGATCTGCAACCGGCTGGAAAGCCAGGACGGACGCCTGACCGGTCGTTACGCCGGTGGCGACTGTGGCCCGCGCAAGGTCGAGCACATCCGCCGCCGGTTCGATCTGTCGCGTTACGTGCGCATCCATGCCTACGGTGACAGTTCCGAAGACAAGCCGATGCTGGCTCTGGCCCACGAGCGCTGGTTCCGCGGCAAACCCATGAAGTAACCCCAACGCGCAGCCTTCGCCACGCATGAGCCTGATCCCGCCGCTGACCGAACGCCTCGACCGCCTGTTGCCGCAGACCCAATGCGGGCAATGCGGCTACGACGGTTGCCGCCCGTATGCGCAGGCGATGGCGCGTGGCGAGGCCGGTGTGGACCGCTGCCCGCCCGGTGGCGATGCCGGTGCACGTGCGCTGGCCCAGGTCCTGGGCGTGCCGGCGCTGCCGTTTGACCGTTCGCGCGGCGAGCACAAGGCGCCGCAGGTGGCGTTGATCGTGGAAGCCGACTGCATCGGCTGCACCAAGTGCATCCAGGCCTGCCCGGTGGACGCCATCGTCGGCGGTGCCAAGTACATGCACACGGTGATCGCCGACCTGTGCACCGGCTGCGAACTGTGCATCCCGCCGTGCCCGGTGGACTGCATCGAGATGCTGCCCCTGTAACGGTGTCTGCAGAAGGGGGCAGATGCCTTTTCCAACGGAAAGGGCATCCGACCCCGTTCAATGGTTACGGCACGGCCGCTGTTACCACGATCTCGACCTTCCACTCGGCGTGGGCCAGCTTGGCTTCGAACGTGGCGCGGGCCGGGGTTGCGCCCTCGACCACCCATTCGTCCCACGCCTTGTTCATGCCTTCGAAGTCGGCGATGTCGGCCAGGAATACTTCGGCGCGCAGCACGTGCTGACGGTCACTGGCCACCAGCGCCAGCAGCTTGTCGATCTCGGCCAGCACCTGCCGGGTCTGCCCGGTGATGTCCTGGCTGGTGTCCTCCGGAATCTGGCCGGAAAGGTAGGCGACCTTGTTGTACACAGTCATTTCGGACATGCGCGGTCCGACGTCGTAACGCTCCATCATGGGCGTGGCTCCTGCGGGTGATCAGGCCTGCATTGTCCTCCAAACCGATCAACGGTGGGTGCAGGCAAGCCTCCGCGCAGCGTCACTACCGGCTTCCGACAGCAGCGCTGGTCAAATGCCAGCGACAGGCGCACGATGCGCCACGCCCGTGTTGACACCGCCCTCGCCCTCCCTGACGCACCCTTGCGCCGATGACCGAAACCACCGACCCCGCCACCACTCCCTCCACCCCGGCATGGAAGCGGGTCCTCACCATCGTCGTCCCGCTGCTGATCCTCGCGCTTGCGTTGCACGGCCTGGCCAACGAGTTCGATGAGAACGGCTACCGCGCCATCCGTCATGCCTTCCATCAGCTCAGCGGCACGCAGATCGCGCTCACCGTGCTGCTCGGCCTGGCCAGCTACGCGTGCCTGATCGGCTTCGATGCCATCGGCCTGCGCCGCAGCGGCATCCGCGTGCATCCGGCGCGCATCGGCATCACCGCGTTCCTGGCACACACGCTAGGCCAGACCGTGGGCTTTGCTGCACTCACCGGCGGCGCGGTACGCCTGCGCGGCTATCGCACCGCCGGCCTGGACCTGGCGCAGATCGGCCAGGTGGTGCTGATGAGCACGCTCGGCTTCGTGTTCGGTGCATGGCTGCTGATCAGCGTGGCGCTGTGCATGGAACCGGCGGCGGCGGCGCTGGCACTGCCGCTGGACCCGGATGCGGTGCGCGTGGTTGGCATCGTCGCGCTTGTGGCCTATGCGGCCACCCTGGTGCTGGTCGGCCGCGATGGTCGTCAGTTCAGCATCCTCGGGCACGCCTTGTGGCTGCCCGACCGCCGCACCATGATCGGCGTCACCGCGCTCAGCGTGATCGAGCTGGTGCTGGCCAGCGCGGCGTTCTATGTGTTGCTGCCCGACTCCACTCCCACCGGCCTGCCCGGCTTCGTCGGCCTGTACCTGGTTGCGGTGCTGGCCGGTCTGGTCTCGACCGTGCCGGCCGGCCTGGGCGTGTTCGAGTGGAGCCTGTTGAAGCTGCTGCCGCAGGTCGCGCCCGCGGCAGTGCTGGCCGCTGCGCTGATCTACCGCGTCACCTATTATGTGCTGCCACTGGTGCTGGCCACCCTGCTCGCACTGGCGCCTGCGCTGCGGCAACCGCTGCAGGCCAGCGCCGGCGCGACCCGTGCCGGCTGGAATGCCCTGCGGCCTTGGCTGCCACAGATCATCGCGCTGGCGGTGTTCAGCATCGGTGCCGCGCTGGTCATCGACGGCACCCTGCCCACGCCACGCCGGCACCTGGTCAATGCGTCGTTACCGATCCTGGAAACCTCGCACCTGATCGGCAGCCTCAGCGGCGTCGCGCTGCTGCTGATCGGCCAGGGCCTGGCCCGGCGCAGCCATGCGGCGTGGATGCTGGCGATGGCGGTGTGCGTGGTGACCCCGCTGCCGCTGTGGCTACGTGGTGGCCAATGGCTGATCGCAGTGTCCGCCGTGCTGGCGGCGATGGCGCTGTGGGCTGCGCGCCGCGAGTTCTACCGCCAGGGCGCACTGCTGGATGAAGCGTGGTCGTGGCCATGGCTGCGCAACCTCGGGCTGGTGCTGGTCGCGGTCACCTGGCTGCTGTTCTTCACCTACAGCCACGTCGAGTACCAGAACGAGCTGTGGTGGGAATTCGCGGTGTCTGGCAACGCCCCGCGTGCGTTGCGTGCGCTGCTGGTGGTCGCCATCGCGCTGGTGATGTTTGGCCTGGCGCGATTGCTGCACAGCACGCGCAGTCCGCTGCCGGCCGCCGACGAAGCCACCCTGCAATCGCTGGCACCGGTGCTCGCTGGCGCCACCGACACCCAGGCCTGCCTGGTGCTGACTGCCGACAAGGCGGTGCTGCGCGATGATGCCAGGCAAGGCTTCGTGATGATGCAGCGCTATGGCGGCTCGTTGATTGCAATGGGCGATCCGGTCGGCCCGCCCGAGGTCGCGCGCGCGTTGATCTGGCGCTTCCGCGAGGAAGCCGACCGGCTGGGGCTGCGTCCGGTGTTCTACCAGGTGGGTGAAACCTACTGGCAGACCTATCTGGACCTGGGCCTGGGCCTGGTCAAGCTGGGCGAGGAAGCCATCGTGCCACTTCACGACTTCGGCCTGGAAGGCCGAGAGCGCGCCGACCTGCGCCAAGCCTGGAACCGCGGCAAGCGCAGCGGCCTATCGTTCCGCGTGGCACCGGTGGAGGAAATTCCCAGCCTGCTGCCGCGCCTGCACGCGATCTCCAACGCCTGGCTGGAAGACAAGGCCGGCGATGAGAAGGGCTTCTCGCTGGGCAGCTACGATCCGGACTACCTGGCGCGCTTTCCGGTGGCACTGGTCGAAGCCGAAGGCCAGATCGTCGCGTTCGCCAACCTGTGGCAGGCACCGGCCGGTGCCGAGCTGTCGGTCGACCTGATGCGTCACGTCAACGAAGCACCGAAGGGCACGATGGACTTCCTGTTCATCGAGCTGTTCCTGTGGGGCCGATCGCAGGGCTATGCACGCTTCTCGCTGGGCATGGCGCCGCTATCCGGGCTGGCCCAGCATCGATTGGCGGGCCGCTGGAACCGGCTGGCCGGGCTGCTGGCCCGGCATGGCGAACGCTTCTACGGATTCAGTGGCCTGCGCCGGTTCAAGTCGAAGTTCGACCCGCAGTGGCGGCCACGCTACCTGGCCGCCCCGGGCGGCATGCACCTGCCGGCAGCGCTGCTGGATGCCACCCGGTTGATCTCGCTGGACCCGCGGCGGAGCTGACGCGCCGCTTGTCGCCGGGCATGGCCCGACGCTACCGGCTCGCTCTGGCGGGTGCGAACCGTTGGTTCGCCCCCCCCGTCCGCTTTACGCGCCGCCCTTGAGGATCACGTCGGCCAGGCGGTCGTAATCGCCATTGAAGTGGTGGTCGCCTGGCAGCTTCACCTTCTGCACGCCATCGTTGGCCGGCAGGCCCGGGCACAGCGCGTCTTCGTCATCCTGCCCATAGACGCACAAGGTCTTGGCGGCCGGCAGCTTCGCCACTTCCGGTGCGATCGGCAGACCGCCGCCGCCGCCGCCCAGCCAGTTGCTGACGTGGAATTCGAAGTCGGCTTTCTTGCCCACCGACAGCAGCACGATGCGCTTCAGCGCCTCACGGGAAGCGGGATCGAGCTGGTTGATCGTCGCCGGCAGCACATCGGCGCCCTGCGAGAAGCCGATCAGCATCACCTTGTCGCGCCGCCACTGCTGCCGATAGTGGTCGATGACCTTCTGCAGGTCGGCAGCGAAACCCTTCGGCGTGCGTTCGCTCCAGAAATAACGCAGCGAATCGATGCCGACCACGGCCACGCCATGCTCGTTGAGCGACGACGCCACCTCCTTGTCCAGGCCGGCCCAACCGCCATCGCCGGAGACGAACACGGCCAGGGTGTCGCCGTTGCCGGTGGCCGGCATTTCCACCACCGGCAGCCCCTTCAATGCGGCCGGCGGTGGCGCCAGGCTGACGCCCGCCTGCGCCCCTATCACCCGCGCCGCCGCGACCAGCCCGGGCGAAGCATCGCCGCGTGCAGTGCGCTTGAATTCGCGCGCCATCGCCACCTGCTGCACGAACCGGCTGGCCTCGCCGACCTTGCAGCCGTGGTCGCCCGCAGCGCTCAGCCACGGGAAATTCAACTCGGCAGGCTGCAACGTGTTGTGCTTCACACCGTCGCCGCAGACCATGCGCTCGTGGCTGTGGTCCGGGCAGAAGCCGGTGGTCAGCAGGCCGGCGAACACCTGGGTATCGGCCTGTGCCGCCAGCGAATAGGCCATCTCGGCGCCTTCGCCGTCACCACCGACCAGCGGCAGGTGGTAGCCGGGCAGATGCAAGGACGCCTGCAGCCAGCGCGAGAAGTTCTCGACGTCGCCGGAACCGAACGAACAGGTCGGATCACCCTCGCGATTGAGCACGCCGCGCAGATGCGCGATGTCCACGGCCGCGACCATCGCGCCATCAGCACGCAGGGCCTCGATCGGCAGGCGGCTGGTATCACCACCGGCGGTGGGTTCATGGAACCAGATCACCACCCGCTGCGGCGTGCCGGCCGGCATGTGCACCGGAATCTGCTCGAACCGCCCGTGGCTGAACTGCTGCACGTTGGCCGCCGCCATTGCCGGCAGCGCCGCCAGCGCCAGAACCACACCCATTGCCCTGCCCAGCCCTGCACGCTTCATATCGCGTCCCCGATGGAATGCGCACACGATACGCCGCCGCCGCGTGCACGGCACGTACCGGCGCAGGCCGTTGGGGATTCAGTGGGCCACGGTGCGGCGACTGCGCCGGTACAGCGCCAGCGCCAGGTACAACAGCCAGCCCAAGATCACGACGATCACGGCCTTCTGGCCCAGCCCGCGTGGCGGACCGGCGCGCCACAGCACATGCAGCCACAACAGCACGAACGCCAGCCAGGCCCAGCCCCAGAGCAGGCCAGCGGCAGACTGCCAGCCCGGTTCGCGGCGCAGGTACCAGGCCTGCAGCAGCATACCCACGCTGGCACACAGGAACGCGGTGTTGGCCGCCAACCCATGGATGAACGGTGCAAGCAGCGGGGTTGCGTCCGGCAGCCAGCTGTCACCGATGGCGACGGTGGACAGGCCCAGCGCGGAAACGGTGAACAGCAGCGGTGCGGCAGCGCTGCGGCGTGGGCCGACGCTGCCGCGATACAGCGCGATGCCGAGCACCGCGATGGCCAGCGCCAGCACGCAGTACGCCACGCGCAACGCCAGCCCCCACGGGCCATGCAGGTAGAGGCTGAGCGTGGCCCGCATCCAGTCCAGGTCGGTGCGTGCGAACTGGGTCCACAGCGCAGTGGCCACGAACAGCAGCAACGCCACCAGTGCCAGCACTGCCGCCGGGCGTGCACGGCTCATGGCGTTGCCTCCGGATGCCGTGCCTTCCATTCGGCCAACGCCTTGCGATAGCGCTGCAGCTCATCGGCATACAGGTCCAGCACGCACAGCGGGCAGCCGCTGCCGCAGCATTCGTTGGGGCCGGGCTCTTCGGGGGGCAGCGGACGCGGATCGGGATCGGGAGCAGACACGGTGGCAGGCGGTATCCGGAAAACAGGCCCCAGTGTAACGGCCCGGCTCAGCGGCCCAGCTGGCGGCGCAGGTTTTCTCGGGCCGCCGCATCCAGGCGCTGATGGAAGAAGTCGCTGAGGAAGATGCGCGGCGCTCGCAGCAGCCCCCGCAGGAAGCGGCGACGCCCGGCGCGGTACAGGAAGCCCGGCACCACGCCCTTGTACTCTTCGGCCACGCCACGGTCGTAGGCGGCGAACACAGGTTCCGGCGCGGCCAGGATCGCCATATCGCAGTCCAGGAACAGCGCGGCCTCGGCATCGACGTCGTCTGCGCGCAGGTCGCCATGGCGGGCGGTCAGCAGGATCAGCTGCTCCACCCGTGCGGCATCGACGCCGGCCAGTTCCGGCGCCTGCGCGATTGCCTGCAGCGCCAGCTGCGCCGAACGCGCTTCGTTGTCCTTGCGCCCGGCCTGGTAGATCGCATCGTGGTAAAGCGCGGCCAGATACACCTCGGCCGGCTGCCGCCAGCCCGGACCGTCGGCCACGTCCTGGCAGTGCTGCAGCACCGCGCGCACATGGCCGAAGTGGTGGTAGGCCCGTGGCGGCGTTGCGTACTGGTCCTGCAGCGCCTGCCACTGCGCCGGAGCAAGCGTCAGCGGTGAAAAGTCCATGCCCGGATCATCCCGCCTCTGCTGTCGCGCGGCAAGCTGGTGCTTTTTTCACCACACACTCACAACGCTTGCTGTGCAGGGCCTGGACGCGGTTGTCCACAGCTTTGTCGTGCGCTGGTCCACACCGGTTGTGGATGAACGCCCACGCCGACAACACGCCGACCCGAGGTCCCTGCAGCGCTGGCGCCACGGGTCTACACTCGCCCCAGGCGGGAGCGCCCGCCGCTGCCGGGAACTGCCATGCACCGTTCTTCCGCCCGCATCCTCGTTCTGGCCCTGGCCGCCTCGCTGGCCTTTCCGCTCTGCGGGCAGGACCGCCCCCGCATCGACGCAGCGCCTGCCGCCGGCATCATCGCCGCAGCAGATGTCCCGTCGCCGGAACAGGTCTTCGCCATTCCTCCTGCGATGCGCGTCATGCTGCAGGCGCAGGTCATCGGCCGCAGTTCGTCGCGCGAGCAGCGGCTGCAGGCGCTGGTGGAAATGATCTTCGGCCGCCAAGGCCTGGACCTGCAGTACGACGCCAACGCGACCTACACCGTGGGCGAAGTCTGGCAGCAACGTCGCGCCAACTGCCTGGCGTTCACCCTGATGTTCGTGGCGCTGGCGCGCGAAGCCGGCATCCAGGCGCGGGTACAGGAAGTCGGCCAGGTGGTGTCGTGGTACCAGGATCAGGACGCCGGCGTGGTCTACAGCGTCGGCCACGTCAATGCCGGCGTGGAAATAGCCGGGCGCTACGCCACGGTCGATCTTGATCGCAACGTGCTGTACGACCGCCACGGCCCGCAACCGGTCAGCCGCGCACGTGCGCTCGCCCACTTCTACAACAACCGCGGTGCGGAACGGATGGCCGAGAATGATCTCGCCGGCGCGCGTGCGTTCTTCGATGCTGCGGTGGTGCAGGATCGCGCCTTCCCCTCGGTCTGGAACAATCTCGGCGTGCTCGACAGCCGTGAGGGCAACGCCGATGCAGCGCGGCAGGCACTGGACCGCGCCCTGCGCCTGGACGGCCGCCAGGATGCGGCGCTGACCAACGCCAGCGCACTGTATCGGCGGCTGGGGCTGGATGCGCAGGCCAATGCACTGGCGCGCCGCCTGGCGTCGGTGCAGCGCGAGGATCCGTTCGCGCAGTACATGCTGGGCACGCAGGCCGAACGTGCAGGAAAGCTGGCCGAAGCCATCCGCCATTACCGGCAGGCCGTGCGCCTGTACGACACCGCGCACCAGTTCCATTTCGGTCTGGCGCGGGTGTACTTCCTGTCCGGCCAGCTTGGGCGTGCCGACCGTGAACTGACGCGCGCGCAGTTGCTGGGCGGTGCACCGGAGCAGGCGCGCTACCAGGCCAAGCTGGACAGCCTGGCCCGCTGGCGCGCGCAGCAGCAGGCCAGGCGCTGAGCGCGATCAGGCCTTCTTGAGGAAGCAGGTCTTCAGCACCAGGCCCTTGATCTTGTCCGAGTTGCCTTCGATGTGCTCGGCATCGTCCTCGACCAGGCGGATGTTGCGGATCACAGTGCCCTGTTTCAGCGGGATCGAGGAACCCTTCACCTTCAGATCCTTGATCACGGTGACGGTGTCGCCTGCCTGCAGGGTATTGCCGTTGCTGTCACGCACCACCAGGCTCGAACCGGCGCTTTCCTCGGTGGTCCATTCGAAACCGCAATCGGCGCAGATCCACAGCGCGCCATCGGCGTAGGTGTTCTCCAGGGTGCACTGCGGGCAGGCGGGGGCGGAAGACATCGGCAAGTACCTCAAAATGAATCAACAGCAGCCATTGTAACCGCCCGTCCATCGGGCCACTCCCGCACGGCTTGCGGCCGGTCCCGCCCACCCGCAAGCGGCGGCGCTGAACACTTGCAGTCGACGGCGAACTGCAGCAGAGTGCGCGGCCCCTGCCCCCTCCGGAACTCCCCATGCGCCTCGGCATCGACTTCGGTACAAGCAACTCCGCCGCCGCCATCGTGCATGAGGGCAAGCTGCTGCCGATCCATTTCGGCGATGCCGAGCAGTTCCGCACCAGCGTGTATTTCCCCGGCGTGGTGCCCGACCCTGACGACTTCCAGCTCGACGACGGGCAGGAACACCAGCTGCAGCAGATGATCGACAGTGCCGCCCGCGCAGCGCGCGCCGCCGGCCAGGAACGTACGCCGCAGGCGCTGCGCCGCGAAGCCCTGCGCGCCCTGCGCCGGGAATGGATGGAAGCGCGCGCCGGCCAGGAGCGCAGCGCCAGCGACCTGCTGCAGAACGCGGTCTACGGTGATGAAGCACTGGAAGCCTATTTCGAGGAACACGAAGGCAACCTGGTGCAGAGCCCGAAGTCGATGCTCGGCTACAACCTGCACCCGCGCGCCAGGCAGACCATCACCGGCATCGCCGCACACATCCTCGAACATATCCGCCTGACCGCCAGCGCCCAGCTCGGCCAGCCATTGCGCGCGGCACTGCTCGGCCGCCCGGTGCAGTTCCGCAGCTCGATCGGCGCGGCCGGCAACGACCAGGCGCTGGACATCCTGCGCGAAGCCGCCACCCAGGCCGGTTTCGACCAGATCGATTTCCTTGAGGAACCGGCCGCGGCGGCCATGCATTACCACGCTGAAAGCCGCGAACGGCACCAGGCGGTGATCGTCGACATCGGCGGCGGTACCACCGACATCGCGCATGCCGAAGTTGGCGGCGACGACGCCCCACGCATCCACCGCGCCTGGGGCATCGCCCGCGGCGGCACCGATATCGACCTGGCGCTGAGCCTGTCCAGCTACATGCCGCTGTTCGGCCGCGGCATCACCCGCGTGCCCGCCCATCACTACGTCGAAGCGGCCACCGTGCAGGACATGACCCGCCAGCGCGATTTCCGCCAGCACAAGTACGACCACGTCGATGATCCGTGGGGCGCACGCCTGCAGGCGTTGCAGGACACCGGCAACACCGCGCGTCTATACCGCGATGTCGAGCGCGCCAAGATCGCCCTCAGCGCGGCCAGCGAGCACCGCAGCACGCTGGACTACATCGCCCGCGACCTGCACGCCGACAGCAGTGCCGAGGGCCTGGCCGCGGCGGCGCATGGCTACCTGGAGCAGATCCGCGAACTGCTGGCGCAGGTTCGCAGTGACATCGGCGGCCACCCCGATGCGGTGTTCCTCACCGGCGGCATGTCCCGCGCCGGCTACCTGCGCCAGGTTGTGGCCGAAGCCTTCCCTGGCGCACGCATGGTCCACGGCGAACCCTCGCTGGGCGTGGTCCAGGGCTTGGCGCTGGCGGCAGCCAGCCAGGATTAACAAAACGTTACGCCATCTAAGTTACTCTTGGTCGGCTAGAACTCCGCTGCACCTTCCACCGGCCACGCTGGTGTGTGTCTGCCGTGCAGCCCGGCCCGCCCTGCGGGCCTAGCGGCCATGCCTTCCTGGCTCGTTCATGGTCCGCGTACCACCGGAGCCGCCATCGAGACCCGCTTTGGGCACCCGCCAGGCCCCAGAGGCCTTACAACCTGACGCAGCACCTGCACCCATCGACTGCCGCCGTTGTGACGCGGTCTGTTGCCGGCTGCCCGTGCTGCTGCAGCCCGGCGACCAGGTGCCCGGCCAGTTCCTTTCGCGCGACGCGCACGGCCGTGCCGTGATGGCGCGCAACGAGGAAGGCTGGTGCGCGGCGATCGATCCCTATCACCTGCGCTGCACGATCTATTCGCAGCGCCCGGCGATCTGCCGCCAGTTTTCGATGGGCGGCGATGACTGCCGCCGCGAGCGGCAGGACTACCTGCGCCAGGCCGATGCCTGGGCGCTTTCCTCCCCTTCCACCTGACAGGAGCAACCATGCCCCGCAAGGCAAAGACCCCCGCGAAGGCCAGCAACAGCATCCGCAGCGAACGCAAGGGCGCGGCCGCCAGCACCGTTGTCAGCAGTGATTCGATCGCTTCGGACCTCGCTGCGTTCCGCAAGGCCGGTGGCAAGATCGAAGTCCTCGGCAACACCTGGGCGCTGAAGAAAGCCAGCTGACCCGGCCCTGACCGCGGCGGCGCTGCCGCCGCGGCCTGCCTGGCCCTGCTCAGCGGTCCAGGCGGACCCGGACACTGCCCGAATGCGACTGGATGCGGATGTCACCGTCGCCGCCGCCCAGCCGCGTATCGAGGTGGCTGCCCGGGCCATAGCGCGGCCGCTCCACCTGGCCTGCATCGCTGTTGATCGACCCGCTGAAGCTGTTCACCGACAGCTGCGCCGACACCGCGCGCGGCAGGCTCAGCGTGACCGACGCACTGACCGACTCGACGTTGATGCGACCGCCGGGCGCCAGCCCCGTCGCTGCGAGATCGATGCTGCCCGACACGGTCTCCACCGCCAGCCGCTGCACGCGACCCGCATCGACCTCCACCCGGCCCGACACCGTCTGCGCATCGATGTCGCCGGACACGCCGCCGCCAGCCTCGATCCGGCCACTGACCGTGTTCACATCCAGCCTCGGCGTCTGCAGGCGCGCACTCACGCTGCCACTGACCGTGTTGAGCTTGCTGTCGGCACTGCGGCCGACGGCGCTCAGGTTGCCGCTGACCGTATCGGCCTGCAAGCGACGCACATCGATGCCGCTGATGTCCTGGCTTGCACTGACCGTACTCAGCAGCAGTTCCACCGCGCGCGGCACGTTCAGCACCAGCGTGGCGCCGCCGTTGTTGTTGCGGCGCGGGTACTCGATCTCCCAGCGCACGCGGTTGGCGCTCTTCTCCTGGCGCAGCTGCAGGCCGTCGCTGAGCGTGCCGGTCAGCTGCACCTCGTTGCGGTCCCAGCCACGAACGGTCACCTTGCCGGCTACGTTGCTCAGCTCGATGCGCCCGCCCGCTGCCAGCGTGTGACGCTCATCGATTCGGGTATCGGCCAGTGCCAGCGACGGTGCCAGCAGCAGCGCAACACAGCAGGAAATCAGGGTTCGGGTCATCGGAGGCTCCTCAGGTCGTCAAGCCGGACTCGGCGGCATAGGCCGCCTGCCGGGTCAGTTCCAGCCGCAGCGTGTAGGTACGCTTGAGCTGGCCAAGCAGGTGCGGTGCACGCGGGTCCTGCGCCAGCGCGGCACGGATCTGCGCCGCACTTTCATCCAGTTCGTGCAGCGCCGGCTGCCATTCCGGCGCCCGTCCATCGGGCAACGCGGCCACGGCCTGCTGGTACTGCTCGGTCATCGCCGCGGCCTGCAGCTGCAGCGCGGACGGCGCCGGCGCGCCCAGTTGCACGTGGCGCCACGGCGCCACCGCATACAGCGCCAAGCTGGCCGCCAGCGCGGCACCCACCGGCAGCCACCAGCGGCGCCGCGAACGCACCGGCAGCGCCACCACGTTGTCGCTTGGCCGAGGCCGGCTCTGTGCTTCACGTGGCGGCAGCTGGGCCGACAGGCGCGACCAGCCATCGGCGGGTACGCTGCGCTCACGCGGCAATGCGCGCAGCCGTGCCAGCAGTTCGGGGTCGGAATCGTGGTCGTGTGTATTCATGTCATGTCTCCCAGCCGTGCACGCAACAGACCGCGCGCACGATGCAACTGTGCCTTGGAACTGCCGACGGCCATCTGCAGCTGCTCGGCGATTTCCTGGTGTTTCCAGCCTTCGATATCGTGCAGTACCAGTACCGCACGGGCCCGTGGTGGCAGCGTTGACAACGCGCGCTCCAGGTCGCGCTCGGTGCCGGCGCAACGGTCATGCACGGCCAGCTCCTGCAGGCCTCCCTCGACATCGTCCAGGCTGTCGTGGTCCTGCCTGCCTGCGCGCCCACGCAGTTCCATCAGTGCCGCGTTCACACCCAGCCGATGCAGCCAGGTGGACAGGCTGCTTTCAAAACGGAATCCCGGCAGCGCCTTCCAGGCCTGCAGGAAGGCTTCCTGCAGCGCATCCTCGGCGCGCGCCTGCTGGCCCCCGCACAGCCGCCACAACACGGCGAACACGCGCGGCGCATGCCGCCGGTACAGCAGTTCATAGGCGGCGGTATCGCCTGCCGCTGCGGCCCGCACCAGGGCGGGTTCATCGACGGTGTCGTTGGCGGCAGGCGGCGCGGGCATGGTGGTGTCGAGCATATCGCTTGGATGCGGCGACCCGGGAAAAGGTTTATAGCCGATCGCCGATCGATGGCATGCAACCTTTTCGACGGCCGCTGCATCCATGGAAGGTCCTTCGCGAAAACCCATTCCGGGAGTCCTGCCATGTCCAGCCCAACCTGCGCCGCCCTGCTGGTGATCGCCGCCTGCGTCGTGCTGCAGGCGCTGGGCCTGTCGCTGCAGCTGCGCCCCAACAACGGCCGTGCCTGCCTGCAGCAGCACCATCAGGAACTGGTCTGCCTGGCCTGGACACCGACAGTCGAAACCCCGGCACGCGACGGGTAACATCGAAGGCCGTTACTGCCCCTTGTTGCCGCCCCATGATGTTGTCGCTGAAGGATCACCTGCCTGCCTGGAGCCATCCGTGGCTGAACTACGCAGGCGTCGCCCTGCAGATCGTGCTGGTACTGCTGGTGGCCTGGCTGCTGCGCGTGCTCGCCCGTCGCCTGATCCGGCGCTTCGCCGAGCACTACACGCTGCCGCCGGAAATGGTGATGGGGGCGCGCCGGATCACCAGTTTCGTGGTCTATTTCAGTGCCCTGCTGTACATCCTCAGCCTGCTCGGCGCGAAGCCCTCGGTGCTGTGGACCGCGTTCACCGGCTTCGCGGCCGTGGGCGCGGTCGCGTTCTTCGCGGCGTGGAGCGTGCTGTCCAACATCTTCTGCACGCTGCTGATCTTCACCACCCGCCCGTTCCGGCTGCACGACTACATCGAAGTACTGGAAAACGGCGAGAAACCGGGCCTGAAGGGCCGGGTGATTGACGTGAACCTGATCTACACCACGCTGCAGGAGACCGGCGACGGCCACGAAGGCACGGTGCTGCAGCTGCCGAACAACCTGTTCTTCCAGCGCACGGTGCGCCGCTGGCGCGACCCGGCGCAGGCACCGGGCGGCATCCAGGGCGACGGCTGAGGGACTTTTTCTTTGCAGGGCTTGCAGCCCTGCACCTGCTTGGAGCAACGGCAACGGCAAAAGCATTATCCGTGGGATGGCGGGGTGGGTCCGGTTGCGGGAGACGCCGTAAACCCATCCCTGGGGGCTTGGCCGCGGCATCCATGCCGCGGACACTCCCGCAACCGGACCCACCCCGCGTTCGATAATTCTCCGCGAGCTGTCGGAACGACGCATTGCGCTGGTGGGTGTCGACCTTGGTTGGCACGAATGAATTCATCCGATAACTGACAGATGTGCCGACCAATGGTCGGCACCCACCAAAAGCGCACGGAATCTGTCGAAGCCGGAGCACTGTGGGTTTGCGGGGTGTGAGCCACATGGATGCGGCGACCAAGCCCCCATGGACGGGTTTACGGCGTCCCCGCAAACCCACAGTGCCTCGCCATCCCACGGAATGCCGCTTCGACTTTTGACGTTGCGCTGGTTCTGGCTTCGGCAGGTGCAGGGTGCAGCCCTGCAATAAAAAAGCCTTTATCTCAGCTGGCTGTCCTTGCTGCCGCGCCGGTTGTAGCCGGCATGCGCCTGCTCTTCGTCGTCACGCGCTTGCTGGCACGCCACGCACAGGCGTACACCAGGCACAGCCTGACGCCGCGCCAACGGGATCGGCGCATCGCATTCCTCACAGTGTTCCAGACCGGGGCCCTGGCGCAGCTGGCGCCGCGCGCGCGCAATCGCATCATCAACGGTGGCGTCGATCTGGTCCTGGACCGCGCCATCTCCCGCCCAACCGGTGGCCATGGCCATCCTCCGCAGGTGTGTCGCCTGATATGGGGACGATTCACTGCGCCGCAAAGGCTAGCGCCGGACCATGCCCGGCGGCCGAAGCCGCCGGTTCAGCCGCGCCTTACCAGACCAAGTCGTCGGGTACCTGGAACTGCGCGTAGTAGGCGTCGTCCTCGGCGTTGCCGGTGGAGATCTCGGCGGTCGAGCCCGGCTGGCCGTGGTCGACGATAATCGCCTCCGGCGTGCGTTCGCGCACCTTCTCCGCGGCGGCGCGCGGCAGCAGGACATAGCCGTCACCGTGGGCGACGATCACCAGCACCCCCACCGACAGCGCCTTGCGCAGCTTGGGGTCGATCAGCAGGGTGCGGATCGCGGCGCCATCACTGAACCGGTACTCGTCGTCGCCCTTGTGGGGCACGGCGTGGACGCTGATGATCTGCTTGGCCTGGGCTTTCTGTTCAGCCTGGCGGGCCTGCGCATTGCGCTCGGCGGCCAGCGCGCGGTCACGTTCGACCTTCTCGGCGCGAGCGCGTTCAGCTTCGCGCTGGACCTCGCCGGAAGTCGATTCGGCCTTGCCTTGGCGGGCCTTGGCCTGCGCACTCGCGGCGGCGCTGGCCTGCGACTTCTTGGCCAGGCCGGCCTTGAGCAATTGTTCCTGCAGCGCGTTGGGCTTTGCCATGGTCGGTCCGTACCGCGTGTAATCTTGGATGCCCCATTCTACCGACGCCCCGCCGCCCCTGCATGGCTGTCCTGAAGTATCTCACCGGATATCCTGAACCCCTGGTCGCCCAGGTCAGCGAACTGCTGGCGCAGGGCAAGCTAGGCCCCTGGTTGCAGCAGCGCTACCCCGATCCGCACGAGGTACGCAGCGACCGCCAGCTGTACGACTACACCCAGGCGCTGAAGGATCGCTACCTGCGCAAGTCAGTGCCGCTCAACAAGGTCTGCTACGACAACACCCTGGAAGTGATCAAGCACGCGTTGGGCACCCACACCGCGATTTCCCGCGTGCACGGTGGGCGCCTCAAGGCCAGCCGCGAGATCCGCATCGCCACCGTGTTCCGCCAGGCCCCCGCGGCCTTCCTGCGCATGATCGTGGTGCACGAACTTGCGCACCTGAAGGAGGCCGACCACAACAAGGCCTTCTACCAGCTGTGCCAGCACATGGAGCCGAATTACCTGCAGCTGGAGTTCGATACCCGCCTGTACCTGACCGAGCTGGCCAACCGCAGCCAGCGCTGACCGCCCGCAGCAGCTACACTGCGCGCCCCTGCCCGACCTGCCTGCCATGGAACCGATCCGCCTCGACAAACGCCTGTCCGCCCTGCTCGGCATCCCGCGCGGTGAAGCCCGGCGCTACATCGAGGGTGGCTGGGTCACCGTCAACGGCGAGGTCGTCGAGCAGCCGCAGCGCCCGGTCGATGACAGCGCGAAGATCGTAGTGGCCGAGCAGGCCAGCGATGAAAAGGCCGAACGGGTCAGCATGCTGCTGCACAAGCCGGCCGGCGTCGCCGCCGAAACCCTGTGTGCGCTGGTCAGCAGTGACAGCCGCAGCGAGTTGGATGCCAGCGATATCCGGCCACTGCAGCGCCACTTCCATGGATTGCAGCTGGCCGCTGCGCTTCCGGCCAGCGACAGCGGCCTGGTGGTGGTCAGCCAGGACCCGGCCACGCTGGCCCACCTGCAGCGCAACCTGGGTCGCACCGAGCAGGAGTATCTGATTGAAGTGGCCGAGGGCGGGCCCGAGCGTGGGCCGTGGCTGATGGCACGGCTGCAGCAGGAATCCGGCGGCGCCAAGGTCAGCTGGCAGAGCGAACAGCGGCTGCGGTTCGCCGGCAAGGGACTGACGGCGAAGGGCTTGCGCGTGGCGGTGACCGCAGCGGGCCTGCAGGTGGCCTCGGTGCGTCGCCTGCGCGTGGGCCGCGTGGCGCTGGGACCGCTGCCGCCGGGACAGTGGCGTTACCTGGGCAGCGACGAGCGGTTCTGAGGCGCCGGGGCCAGCGCCCTCCCGTAACACCCGCCGGGATTGAATCCATTGCCTGCGGCGAGGGCTCTGGCCCCGGATTGATCCTGCAGACATTCCTCCACGCACGGCGTGGATCTACCATCGGGGCATGAGCCTACCCAAGCCCCTGTGGCGGCGCCTGCTGCGCATCGCTGCAATCGTCCTCGCCGCGCTGTTGCTGCTGGTGATGTCCGGCCTGCTGCTGGCCGACCATCTCACGCCGCAGGCACAGGGCGCACCCTCTCAGGTGCTGCCGCTGCAGCCGGCGCAGACCCGCATCGACCGGGAGATCGTGCCGCTGCAGGACGCCCATCCGGGCAAGTCCGGCGTGGCCTTCCTCAGTGATGGCATGGACGCGTTCGCCGCGCGCGCGATGATCACCGCGCACGCCGGCCGCAGCCTGGACCTGCAGTACTACATCTGGCATGACGACCTGGTCGGCCACCTGATGGCCAAGGCGCTGTACGACGCGGCCGAGCGCGGCGTGCGCGTGCGCATCCTGCTCGACGACATGAACGCCAAGGACAAGGACGCGCTGATGATGGCGCTCGATGCACATCCCAACATCGAGATCCGCCTGTACAACCCGTTCCGCAACCGCAGTGGCATCGCCCGCACGCTGGAACTGGTGCAACGCGCCTTCAGCGTGAACCACCGCATGCACAACAAAAGCTGGATCGCCGACGGCCGCATCGCCATCGTCGGCGGCCGCAACATCGGCGAGGAATACTTCAGCGCGCGCGACGATGTGAACTTCCAGGACCTGGACCTGGTGGTGGCCGGACCGGCCGTACAGCAGGCCAACCGGATCTTCGACGACTACTGGAACAGCAGCGCGGCGATTCCGATCTCCGCACTGGCATCGTATACCGACGCTCAGCTGCGGCAACTGGTGCGCCAATCGGACCTGGATGCGATGCAGGCCAAGGCCCAGCCCTACCTGCAGCGCGTGGCCGCGTCGCGCCTGCTGCAGCGGCCCAGCCCGGAGCCGCTGCACTGGAGTGCCGACGTGCTCATCGCCTCCGACCCGCCGATGAAGCACCGCAAGGATGATCGCCACCACTGGCTGGTCAGCACGCTCAGCGAGGAACTGCGCAGCACCCGCCGCAGCGCGCTGCTGATCTCGCCCTATTTCGTGCCCGGCGACGATGGCGTGGCGGCGCTGTCGAGGCTGGCCGCGCGGGGGGCGCAGGTCGGCGTGGTGACCAATTCGCTGGCCGCCAACGATGTGGCGGCCGTGCATGGCGGCTACATGGGCTACCGCGTGCCGCTGCTGCAGGCCGGCGTGCAGCTGTACGAGCTGAAGGCGCACGGACGGCCCGACACCAGCCTGTTCGGCAGCAGCGGCGCCAGCCTGCACACCAAGGCCTTCGTGGTCGACGACCGCCGCGGCTTCGTCGGCTCATTCAACCTCGACCCCCGCTCGGCCTATCTCAACACCGAGATGGGCGTGCTGTTCGACGATCCGGTGCTGGGTGCGCAGCTGCGCCAGGAGTACCTGCGCCTGGCCAGCCCTGCGCACAGCTGGTGGCTGGCCCTGGATCGCAGCACTGAACTGCGCTGGCTGGAACGGCAGCCACCGCCGCACTGGGTGGAGGCCGAGCCCGGTGCCAACCTCGGCAAGCGCTGGACTGCACGGGTGATCAGCTGGCTGCCGGTGGAATCGCAGTTGTAACCCTCAGGGGTTCACCGCAGCCTGGTCCGCGCTGGCCTCATCCAGGGTTTCCACGCTGCGCCCGTGCAGCCGCCGCCAGATCCAGCGCAACGCGTGCGGTGGCGCCGACGGCAGCTGTTCCAGCAGCGCCAGCATGCGGTTCTGGCTGGCATGGCCATGCCGGCACAGCAGGCTGGCCGCTGCGGCGGCGCTGGCCAGGCGCAGGCTGTCGGCCAGCGGCCCCTCGGCCTCCGGGGCCAGCGCCTGGTGCACCGGTTCGGGCAGCTCCCAGGCCGCAGCCACGCGTTGTGCCAAGGGCAACGACCATTGCTGGAGCAGTTGCAGGGCCAGCGCCGGTTCCACGGTTTCACCGCGCGCCTGCGCTTCCTGCAGCAACTGGCGCATCACCAGCGCCGCGCCCAGGCCCTGCACCAGGCCCAGCCACTGTGCGGCGAAGGCATCGCCGAAGGTGACGGTGCGCGCGTGATCGGCCGCTGCACGCGAGGCCAGCAATGCGTGCTCCCAGATAATCGTGCTGAACTGCGGGAACACCTCGCACTGCAGCTGCATCACCGGCTGCACCAGCACCGCGCTGATGATCTGGCGCACCCCTTCGGTGCCGACCAGGGTCACCGCCCGCTGCAGGCTCTCCACCGGCCGCTCATGCACCTTGTAGGCCGGGCTGTTGGCGATGCGCAGCAGGTTGCCGGTCAGCACCGGGTCCTGGCCGATGATCGCCGCCATCACCCGCGCCGAAGCCGCATCGTCGTTCACCGTCTGGATCAGCTGCGGCAGCAGCTGCGGGCGGCGCGGCAGCTGCCGGGCCGCCCAGTCGCGGTCCTGCAGCGCGCGCGCCACCGCCTCGCCCAGCGCTGATACCTCGGCCGCTGCCGGCCCGTCGGCCAAACGCGGGTACAGGGCCAGCGCATGCAGGCCGCGCTGCAGGTGGGCCGCGATCTCGCCCGCGGGCAGCGCCTCCCCCTGCAGGCTGGCCGCGGCGGCGGCCACCGCCTGTCGCGAAACCGCCGCCAGGCGTGACGGAGCCGCCCCGGTCAGGCGCGCCAGCCAGCCACGCAGCGATCGCCACCAGGCCGGCGTCATCGCCGCCCGCTCTGTTGTTGTGGTGCCCTTGCCGTCACTGACTGCCTGCCTCTTCACGCCAATCCGGCCACCCGCCGTCGTCGCAGCATCGGCCGCACTTTCATCTTCTTTAACCGGAAGGCCGCCGATGTCGACGGCAGCGACCGGGGGAATGGACTAGAATGGCGCCGCGCGACCCGTCACCCTGCACCGACGACGTCGCTTTTTTTGTTTTTGGGACCCTACCGTTCACTGGCCGTTCGCTGCAGTTCGCCGCTGTTCGCGCCATCGGAGACGCCATGCTATTCGAAACCCTCGCCACCACCGGCCACGAACAGGTGGTGTTCTGCCACAACCACGATGCCGGCCTGAAGGCGATCATCGCCATCCACAACACCACCCTCGGCCCGGCCCTGGGCGGTGTGCGCATGCGTCCCTACGCCAGCACCGACGAGGCGCTGGCCGACGTGCTGCGGCTGAGCCGGACGATGACCTACAAGAATGCGCTGGCCGGCCTCAACGTGGGCGGCGGCAAGGCAGTGATCATCGGCGACCCGAAGGTGGACAAGACCGAGGTGTTGTTCCGCGCCTTCGGCCGCTACGTCGATTCGCTGGGCGGGCGCTACATCACTGCCGAAGACGTCGGCACCGACGTCAACGACATGGAGAACATCTACCTGGAAAGCCAGTTCGTGACCGGCGTGCACCAGGTCCACGGTGGCTCCGGCGATCCGGCGCCTTTCACGGCCTACGGTGCGTTGCAGGCGCTGATGGCGGCGATGCGCTTCAAGTTCGGCCATGAGGAAGTGGGCAAGACGAGCATCGCGGTGCAGGGCCTGGGCCACATCGGCATGGAGCTGGTGAAGCTGCTGCGTGACCGCGGCGCCAAGCTGTATGTCACCGATCTGGACAGTGCGCTGGTCGATCGCGCGGTCAGCGATTTCGGCGCCGAAGCGGTCAAGCCGGACGAGATCCACGAAGTGAACGCCGACGTGTTCGCCCCCTGCGCGCTGGAAGGCGCGATCAATGCCGACACCCTGCCGCGGATCAAGGCCAAGATCATCTGCGGCACCGCCAACAACCAGCTGTCGAGCCTGGAAATCGGCGACGAACTGCATGCGCGCGGCATCCTGTATGCACCGGACTATGCGGTCAATGCCGGTGGCGTGATGAACGTGTCGCTGGAGATCGATGGCTACAACCGCGAACGTGCGATGCGCCTGATCCGTAGCATCTACCACAACCTCACTCGCATCTTCGAGCTGTCGCAGCGCGAGAACATCGCGCCGCAGCGCGCGGCCGACCGCATCGCCGAAAGCCGCATCCTGTCGATCGGCAAGCTGAAGATGCCGCTGGGCCGCAGCACCCCGCGCCTGGGCAACCTGCGCGGCGGCTGAGCCTGCCATTTTCGCGCCGGGCAGCGCCCGGCGCGAACCATCCCTCAGAAGCCGGCGCTGTAGCGCAATGCCGCCTGGCGCGCGCCCTCGCCGCCGATGCGCTGGTCGAAGCCCAGGCTCAGGCGGCCATTGCGGCCCCACCACGATTCCAGCGCCAGGCCGATCAGCGCACTGCCACGCGGCGCATCCCAGCCCACCAACGGTGCCCAGGCATCGACGCCGACGAAGCTGGCCTCCCAGGCCGCATCAGCGCCATCGAGGCGCTGCTGCCACTCGGCATGCCCGCGCACGGTCCACCGTCCCCAGCCCCGTTCACCACGCAGGCCGGCCAGCATCTGGCTGCGTTGTACGCGGTTGGCATCGCCACGCAGGCCGAAACCGAATCCACCCAGTTCGCTGAAGGCATCGGTGTCCACGCGCGTGGTGCTGGCACCCAGGTACGGCGTCAAGGACGCGCCGGCACGCCCGAAGCGATAGCCACTTTCAACGCTGGCGGTACTGAAACGACCACCGTAACGCGCGGAAACACCGTAGGCGCCGCCCCCCAGCAGCAACTGGCGATCCAGCGCGCGGGTAAACTGGCCGCTGCCGAGCTGGGCCAGCGCATAGCCACGCCCCAGGTTCCAGCCGGCATACAGCTGCGCCTGCGCCTGGCGATCACGACCGCGATCGCCGCCAACGCTGCTGCCGCCGTTGCTGCGGGTCTCGCCGAACGCCACGCCCATCAGGCCATTGCTGCCCAGCGGCAGGTCCTGGCCGGCCATCCAGCCACGGCTGTCGGCGCTGTTGCCGGCGAAGCTGCCCTGCCCGGTCTCACCCAGCGCACTCTGCCAGCTGCCACGCAGGCGCGGAGCGGTCAGCACGCGATCGAAGCGCTCGGCAATCGCGCGGCGCGACATGTCGACGCCGTCGAAGGTGGCGCCTTCGGCGCGGGCATGCGCCTGCCCAGACAGGCTCTGCAGGCTGGCGGCCAGGCCTTCGTTGCCACCGCCGGTCCACTGCAGTGCGCCAGCAGCCGCACCGAACGGCGATCCCTGCAGGCCGGCATTGCTGTCCAGCGCCGAGAACGCCCCCTCCACGCGCTGCGCGGACGCCTGCGCGGAAGCACCCAGGCCACTGGCGGCGGCAGTCACGCTGACCGCGGTCAGGTTCAACCAGGCATTGTTGCTGTCGTAGCCGTAGCTGCTTTGCAGCAGCGACAGGCCCTGCAGGCCGGTGGAGGTGGCCGGGGTGCTGAAGGTGCCGCTCAGCCCGGCAGCCGCGTGGATGAGGTCCTGGCGGGTACCGTTCTGCGGCACGTAGCCGGAGACGAAGCCGTGCACACGCACGCCGCCGTCGAGGGTTGCGTTGCCGGTCACCTGCAGCGGATTGGCACCGAGGGCGATCATCAGCTGCGCGCCAGCCTGTTGGTTGTAGTTGCCCTCGATGGTCGCGGTGGTATTGCCGGTGGTGACGAACACGCTGCTGCCGTTGATCACGTTGCCGATCACCCGCGGCGTGCCCGCGTTGAACTGCAGGCCGGTCGAGTCCGGATCGGGCTGGCCCAGGATGGTTACGTTGGAACGGATCACGCCACCGTTCTGCAGTGACAGAATGCCGCGCTCGATGCGGGTGGCGCCGGAATAGCTGTTGTTGCCGCTCAGTACCAGGGTGCCGGCACCCTGCTTGACCAGACCACCCGCGCCGACGATGTTGTTGCTCCACAGCGAACCGGTCGACGCCACATCGACGCTGGCGACCACATCGCCCCAGTCGAAGCGGCCGGGACCGTTGACCGCGCGGCCGATGTCGAGCAGGCCATAGCCGAACACCGGGTCCACGCCGGCCGCGCCGATGTCCTTGGCGGTACCCAGCAGGGTCTGCCGCACCAGATCATTGTTGAAGTAGGGGAAGCGCTGCCAGACCAGCGCCGCCGCACCGGACACCAGCGGTGCAGCGAACGACGTACCGTAGTTCCAGTAGTACTTGCCGCCATTGGCATCGGGATAGACCGCGCTGCCGGGAGCCGCCAGGCAATAGCGCGCGGCCTGGCCGCAGGCATTGGCATAGCTGGCCAGCGTACCCGGTGCGTACGGATCCACCGCGGTCGCCACCAGCCAGCCACGCTCCAGGTCTGCCGCCGGCAGGGTGCCGGCCACGCCCTTCTGGCTGGGCAGCGCGGCCAGGCTGCTCGGTTCGCTGCGGTTTTCGTTGCCTGATGCGAAGACCACCAGTCCCCCGTGGCTGATCACGAACGGACGGTACTCGGCCGCCACCTGCGCGGTGGTCGGCAGGTCGGTCCAGTAAAGGCCGCCCCACGAGTTGTTCATCACCTTCACGTTGTAGCTGATCAGGTCCTGGTGGACTTGGGCCACGCCCAACGGGCCGCTGAAGGCATTGCCCTGGCCGCTGCCGTCGTCGGTCGGTGCCTTGTCGGAAATGATCCGCGCCGAAACGATCTGCGCGCCTGGCGCGATGCCGCCCGGCCAGGACCCCACTGCCGCACCGGCGGCGAGGCTGGCCACTGCGGTGCCATGCCCGACCACGTCATCGACCTGCAGGTTGTTCCTGGCCGGATCGATGTAATTGAAATTGGCCAGCACCCGCCCATTCAGCGCCACCGCATTGCGTTGCACGCCGGAATCGACGATGCCGATGCGCACGCCCTGCCCGGTCAGCCCGGCAGACTGTGCCGCACGCGCATTGGTGACTGCCAGGTGCCCATCGAAGGTCGGTTCCTGCGGCTTGGCCGGCGGCGGCGTGGTCGGCGGCGGTGTGGTGGGTGGCGTGGTCGGTGGCGGGTCGACGCGCACATTGCTGCCACCTCCGCCGCCTCCGCCACAGGCCGTCAACCCCACTGCCAGTGCCGTTGCCAGCGCGGACTTCACCCTCATCCTGCGTTCCATCGTTTCCGTCCCATGAACGTTGTCCTGCCGTGTTCCTGGCAGGTGTGCGGCCGCGCCCAGCGGCGGCCCTCCGCGACCCTCTATACTTGGGCCGACCCCCACGCAGTCTGCCGGGAAACCGGGGCGCTTCCAACGCCTGCGGTCTCCTTTCCGAACATTGCTTACGCATCAACGAGATTGCCATGTCCAACATTGTCATCGCCGCCGCCAAGCGCACCGCCATCGGCTCCTTCCTCGGCCAGTTCAACGGCGTGCCCACCCCCACCCTCGGTGCGGCCGCCATCGCCGCCGCCCTGGAGCAGTCGGGTGTCCCGGCCAGCGACGTTTCCGAAGTCCTGATGGGCTGCGTGCTGCCGGCCAACCTCGGCCAGGCGCCCGCCCGCCAGGCCGCGATCGCCGCCGGTATTCCGCTGTCGACCGGTGCCACCACACTCAACAAGGTGTGCGGCTCGGGCATGAAGACCATCATGCTCGGCCATGACCTGATCAAGGCCGGTTCGGCCAGCATCGTGGTGGCCGGCGGCATGGAATCGATGTCCAATGCCCCGCACATGCTTCCAAACTCGCGTACGGGCAACCGCTTCGGCAACTTCCAGGCGGTCGACCACATGGCCCACGATGGCCTGGTCAATGCCTACGACGGCAAGGCGATGGGTGAATTCGCCGAGTGCGCGGTGGACAAGTACCAGTTCAGCCGCGAAGAACAGGACGCCTACGCCATCGAATCGGTGAAGCGTGCCCAGGCCGCGCAGGCCAATGGCGCGTTCGCCGATGAAATCGTCGCGGTGAAGGTCGCCAGCCGCAAGGGCGAGGTGGAAGTCGCCATCGACGAGCAGCCGGGCCGCTCGGACATCGCCAAGATCCCGACCCTGCGTCCGGCCTTCAAGAAGGATGGCAGCGTCACCGCCGCCAGCTCCTCCAGCATTTCCGACGGCGCCGCCGCGGTCGTCCTGATGACCGAAGAAGATGCCGCTGCGCGCGGTATCACCCCGCTGGCGCGCATCGTCAGCCATGCCACCCATTCGCAGGAACCGGAGTGGTTCACCACCGCCCCGATCGGCGCGCTGCACACGCTGCTGGCCAAGACCGGCTGGTCATTGGACCAGGTCGATCTGTTCGAAATCAACGAGGCCTTTGCCGTGGTCGCCATGGCACCGATGCGCGAGCTGGGCATCCCGCACGAGAAGCTCAACGTGAATGGCGGTGCCTGCGCGCTGGGCCATCCCATCGGCGCCTCCGGCGCACGCTTGGTGGTCACCCTGGTCAACGCCCTGCGCACGCGCGGTGGCAAGCGCGGCATTGCCACCCTGTGCATCGGTGGTGGCGAAGCGACCGCAATCGCCATCGAATTGATTTGAAAAGATTTAACGACGATTTCGCAAAAATGAATGCGGGATCGCTTGACACCCAATCTTGGCTTGTCATCATGTTGTCGGCGCGCAGCATGCGCGTTGCCTAATTCCAACGACGAGGATTCACACAATGAGCATCAACAAGCTGCTGGTCGCGATGTCCCTGGCTCTGGCCCTGGCCGCCTGCTCGAAGCAGGAAGCTGCCCAGGACGCCGCTGCTTCGGCCAACGAAGCCGCCACCGAAGCCCAGGCTGCTGCCGACCAGGCTGCCGCTGCTGGCGCCCAGACCGCCGACGCTGCCCAGCAGGCCGCTGACACCGCCGCCACCGCTGCTGACGCTTCGACCGACGCTGCTGCCCAGGCTGGCGCTGCTGCCACCGACGCCGCCGCTGGCGAAGCCAAGGACGCCGCCAAGGCTGCCGAAGCCACCGCTGAGAAGGCCAAGGACGCTGCTGAAGAAGCCAAGAAGTAATAACTTCTTTCTTCACGCTGTTCCGGAAAAGCCGCTGGTTCGCCAGCGGCTTTTTCTTTGCGCCGCTGCCTGCGCGGGAACGCCGGCGTCGCGACCCGCTCTTCACAACGGCATGAATAGGCTGGCGTCCCCATCCATAGCAGTACCGGAGACCGCCATGAAGATTCGTCCGATCACCACCACTGTGCTGGCCGCCTCCCTGCTGCTGGCCCTGGCCGCCTGCAAGGGCCCTGAAGCCGAACAGGCCAAGCAGGACGCGCAGCAGGCGGCCGACAGCGCCGGCGCGGCCGCACGTGACGCCGTGGACAAGGCCGCCGCCGCCACCCGCGATGCCGCCGACAAGACCGCAGCCGCCTCCGAGCAGGCCGCTGCCGATACCCAGCGAGCACTGGACAAGGCAGCGGTCGCCACCGCCAATGCCGCTGACCAGGCCAAGGACGCCGCCACCGACGCCGCCGCACACGCCAGCGACGCCACCGCCAACGCTGCGCAGAAGGTCGCCGACAAGGCGCGCGACGTCGCCGATGACGCGAAGGCGAATGCCGCCAAGGAAGAAGCCAGGCACTAAGCCCTATCGGCAGCCGAGAGTGGGCTCGGCGCTGCAGGAAAAGCCGCGACGCTGCCGCGGCTTTTCTGCTTTTCGCGTCTTCTTTTGATTCCGTGGTGGACGCTCACGGAAAGTGTCCAAGGCCGCGCGGGCATTTTGCGCACGGACCCGCGCCCACGCGGATGTATTCACGGCGCCCCTGCGCAACCTACCCGCGCGGCCCATCCAACCGTATCAGCGCCCACCGCGAGGGGGCGCCGCCGTTGGCCATCTTCTACGGCAGCGCGCGCGCCAGCATCGCCGACAGCTCCAGCCCCGCCGGTAGCGTTCCGAAGGCCAACCCGTGCTCGCCCTCCAACCGGCTGCGCACGAACGCCTCCGCCATGGGACTGCGCGAACGCAGCAGCAGCGCCGCCTGCAGCAACAGCGCAGTCCGCTCGCAGAACAGCCGCGCCTGCGACTCCTCCGGCATCGGCGCCGCTGCCCAACGCTGCAACGCCGCTGCATAACGCGCATCGCGATCGGCCACCGCGGCCAACTCACCGCGCAGCGCCACCATCGCCTCCGGCTCACGTGCCAGCGCACGCAGCACGTCCAGGCACTGGATATTGCCGCTGCCCTCCCAGATCGAATTCAGCGGCGCCTGCCGGTACAGCCTCGGCAGCATCGACTCCTCCACGTAACCGGCACCGCCCAGGCATTCCTGCGCTTCGTTGACGAACGCAGCCGCGCGCCTGCACACCCAGTACTTGCCCAGCGCGGTGCCAAGGCGCGCCAGTGCCGCTTCGTTGGCATCCACGCCGGCGCGGTCCACCGCGCGCGCGATACGCATGGCCAGCACCGTGGCCGCCTCCGACTCCAGCGCCAGGTCGGCCAGCACATTGGCCATCAGCGCGTGGTCGACCAGCAGCTTGCCGAAAGTGCGACGGTGGCGCGCATGGTGCAGGGCCTGTGCCAGCGCCATGCGCATTTCCGCCGCCGCACCCAGCATGCAGTCCAGCCGGGTCATCATCACCATGCCGATGATGGTGGCCACGCCGCGGCCCTCGTCGCCTACGCGCCACGCTTGGGCACCGCAGAACTCGACCTCGCTGGACGCGTTGGCCCAGTCGCCGAGCTTGTCCTTCAGCCGCATCAAGCGGAACGCATTGCGGTCGCCGTCGGCCAGCCGGCGCGGCATCAGCAGGCAGGTCACCCCGCCCGGTGCCTGCGCCAGCACCAGGAAGCCATCGCACATCGGCGCGGAGAAGAACCACTTATGCCCGACCAGCCGATAGCGCTCGCCATCGACCGGCTCCGCACGCGTGCTGTTGGCGCGCACATCCGAGCCGCCCTGCTTTTCGGTCATGCCCATGCCCAGGGTGATGCCGGCCTTGTCCGCCACCGGCACGTCACGCGGGTCATAGACCGGCGCGGCCGCCTTGCGTGCCCACTCGGCCAGGTTCTGTTGCGACCGCAGCACTGCCACTGCCGCATGGGTCATGGTCAGCGGGCAACTGGTGCCGGCCTCGGCCTGGTGATGCAGGTAGCTCAAGGCAGCACGCGCGACGTGCGCACCGGGCTGCGGCTCGTGCCAGGACAGCCCGGCCACGCCATGCGATTTCGCTGCGTCCATCAACTGGTGATAGGCCGGATGGAACTCGACGGTATCGATGCGATGGCCCTGCGCATCGTGCGTGCGCAGCCGTGGACGATCGCGGTTGGCGTCGAAGCCGAGCCGGTACAGCTCGTCACCGGCCAGCGCGCCATACACCGCCAGCCGTGGCGCGAAACCGGCGGCGCCTTCGCGCTGCACTGCCTCCATCAATGCCACGTCATCGGTCCACAACTGGTGGCCGGCGAAGGGCGGCGGCTGGTTCAGCACCACGTGGGTTTCGAAGGGGGCGTTGCTGCTGGAGCCGGGTTCGCTCATCCGTTCCGTCCTGGCGGCAAGAGGTATGCGCTCCGATTGTGCAGCATCCTCCGCCAAGCCCGTGTTCAGGCCAGTTCTCGCCGCCTGCACGAGGCGCAGGCCACAGTGACCGCATGGCAGGCAATGACGATCTGGTGGTGCTGCGTCCGGAAGGGCTGTACTGCGCCGCCGGCGATTTCCACATCGATCCCTGGCGCCCGGTGCCGCGCGCGGTCATCACCCATGGCCATGGCGACCACGCGCGCCCGGGGATGGGCGAGTACCACTGCAGCGAAGGCAGCCTGCCGATCCTGCGCTGGCGGCTGGGCGATGTCGACGTGCAGGCGCACGCCGAGGGCGAGGCGTTCCGGCTCGGGAAGGTGCAGGTATCGCTGCACCCGGCGGGCCATGTGCTGGGCTCGTCGCAGGTGCGCATTGATGATGGCGAACAGGTCTGGGTGGCATCCGGTGATTACAAGCGCCAGCACGATCCCACCTGCACGCCCTTCGAAGTGGTGCCCTGCGATACCTTCATCACCGAAGCGACGTTCGCGCTGCCGATCTATCGTTGGCCGCACACCCCGGCGGTTGCCGCAGAGATCGTAGCCTGGCGCCGCGATTGCGAGCAGCGCGGCGAAGCGGCGATCCTGCTCTGCTATGCGCTGGGCAAGGCGCAGCGAGTGCTGGCCGAGCTGTTGCCGCTGGATAGCCGCCCCGCTTGGCTGCATGGCGCCATCGCCAATGGCGTGGCGGTCTACCGGCAGGCCGGCGTGCCGATGCTGGAGACGCTCACCGTGGCCGAACAGGGGCGGCACCCCGATGCCGCCGGCCAGCTGATCCTGGCCCCGCCCTCGGCCGCAGGCACGCCGTGGATGCGCCGCTTCGGCCCCCATCAACTGGGGTTCGCCTCAGGGTGGATGCAGCTGCGCGGCAACCGGCGCCGCCGCAATGTCGACCGCGGCTTCGTCATTTCCGATCATGCCGACTGGCCTGCCCTGCTGCAGACCATCGAACAGACCGGCGCGACGCGGGTGATCGCCACCCACGGCAATACCGATGCCCTGATTCCCTTCCTGCGCGAACGCGGCGTCGCCGCCGAGGCGTTCCGCACCGATTACGGGAGCGAGGAGTGAAGGCCTTCGCTGCGCTCTACCAGCGCCTGGACCGCAGCACCGCGACGCTGGACAAGCGCGCCGCGCTAATCGACTACTTCCGCCACGCCGCGCCGCACGATGCAGCGTGGGCGCTGTTCCTGCTCAGCGGCGGCAAGGTCGGCGGCGCACGCCGCAAGATCGCCGCCAGTGGCGAGCTGCGCAGCTGGATCGCCGAAGAATCCGGCCTGCCCGCCTGGCTGGTGGAAGACAGCTATGCCCAGGTCGGCGATCTGGCTGAAACACTGACCCTGCTGATGGATGACCCCTTGCATCCCGCCGCCGACCGCCCGTTGTCGGACTGGATTGAACAGCACCTGCTGACGGTGGCCAACCATCCGGAGGCGGAGCGACGCGCAGCGGTGGTCGCCGGGTGGCGACAGCTGCGCAGCGGCGAGCGCCTGGTGTTCAACAAGCTGCTCACCGGCGCGCTGCGCGTGGGTGTTTCACAACGGCAGGTGCAACAGGCGCTGGCCGAATGGTCCGGCCTGGACATCGCGCGCATTGCCCAGCGCATGCTCGGCGAGTGGGTGCCCTCACCCGGCTCGCTGGAGCAGTTGCTGTCGCCGGACGAACTGCCACTGGACCGGCAGCAGCCGTACCCGTTCTTCCTGGCCTCGCCGCTGGAGGGCGAGCCGGGCCAACGGCTGGGCCCGATCGAAGACTGGCTGCTGGAGTGGAAATGGGATGGCATCCGCCTGCAGCTGCTGCGCCGACGCGGTGAAGTGGCGCTGTGGTCACGGGGCGAGGAACGGCTGGATGGGCGCTTCCCGGAAATTGAACAGGCCGCGATGGCGCTGCCCGACGGCTGCGTACTGGACGGAGAACTGCTGGCCTGGGACGAGAGCGACGACCTGCCGCGCGCCTTCACCGCATTGCAGACCCGCATCCAGCGCCGCAAGCCAGGCGCAGCGACGTTGCGCAACACCCCGGTGCGCGTGCTCGCCTACGACCTGCTTGAACGCGACGGCGAGGATCTGCGTGGGCTGCCGTTGCAGCAACGGCGAGCACAGTTGGCCGAGGTGATCGGTGCTCTGGGCGATACGCGCATCCAGCTGTCGCCCGATGTACCCGCTGAAGACTGGGTGCAGGCCGCCGCATTGCGGGAGGCCTCCCGCGAGCGAGGCGTGGAAGGGTTGATGCTGAAACGCCGCACGTCCACCTACCAGTCGGGGCGACGGCGCGGCGACTGGTGGAAATGGAAGGTCGACCCGCTGACCATCGATGCCGTGCTGCTGTACGCGCAGGCCGGCCATGGACGGCGCAGCACGCTGTACACCGATTACACCTTCGGCGTCTGGGACGGCGATGTGCTGGTGCCGGTGGCCAAGGCCTACTCGGGATTGGACGACAAGGAAATCCTGGCCCTCGACCGCTGGATCCGCGCCAACACCCGCGAACGGTTTGGCCCGGTGCGCAGCGTGCGTGCCGAGCAGGTGTTCGAACTGGGCTTCGAGGCGGTCAACCGCAGCAGCCGGCACAAATCCGGCATCGCCGTGCGCTTTCCGCGCATCCTGCGCTGGCGCCACGACAAGCCTGCTACTGAAGCCGACCGGCTGGCCACGCTTCAGGCGCTGGCGCGATGAACCGCCGCCAGGCGTTGCGCAGGCTGGAAGACTGGTTCGCTGCGCGCGGCTGGCGCTCACTGCCGTTCCAGCGCGCGATGTGGCGGCACTATCTGGCAGGCGACTCCGGTCTACTGCACACGCCCACCGGCAGCGGCAAGACGCTGGCCATGTTCGGTGGCCCGCTGCTGCAGGCGATGCTCGATCCGCCGCCGGCACCGCGCCGGGCCAGTGCGGTGCGGCCGCTGCAGGTGCTGTGGGTGACGCCGCTCCGGGCCTTGGCCAGTGATACCGCACGTGCGCTGCAGACAGTGATCGACGGGCTGGGGCTGGGCTGGCGGGTCGGCCTGCGCAGCGGCGATGCCAGCAACCGCGAGCGCCGGCAGGCGCGCGAGGGTCGCGTTGACGTGCTGGTGACCACGCCCGAATCGCTGGCATTGCTGCTGAGCTATCCCGACACGCTGCCCCGCATGCGCCAACTGCGCTGCGTGGTGGTGGACGAATGGCACGAACTGCTGGGCAACAAGCGCGGCGTGCTGCTGCAGCTGAACCTGGCGGTGATGCGCGACGCCACCCCTTCCCTGCAGCTGTGGGGACTGTCGGCCACGCTGGGCAACCTGCCGCAGGCCCGGGACGTACTGTTGCCTGGCCAACCGGACGCACCGATCGTGCAGGGCGTGCGCCCGCGGGCGATCAGCGTGCGCAGCCTGCTGCCAGAGCCCGGCGAACGCTTCCCCTGGGCCGGCCACCTCGGACTGGCGCAGCTGCCACGCGTGCTGGACGCGCTGATGGCCGCACGCAGCAGCCTGCTGTTCACCAACACCCGCGCGCAGGCCGAACTGTGGCATCAGGCGCTGGCGGCGGTATGGCCGGAAGACGCTGACACGCTGGCGCTGCATCACGGCTCGCTGGACCCGGCCCTTCGCCAGCAGGTGGAGGACGGCCTGCGCGCAGGCGCGTTGCGCTGCGTGGTGGCGACCTCCAGCCTCGACCTCGGCGTGGATTTCCCGGAGGTGGAACAGGTACTGCAGCTGGGCAGCCCGAAGGGCGTGGCGCGGCTGCGCCAGCGCGCCGGGCGTGCACGCCATCGTCCCGGCGCCAGCGGTGCCATCGTCTGCATTCCCACCCACGCCCTCGAACTGGCCGAATATGCAGCGGTGCGCCGCGCGCTGCACGAACGCGTGGTTGAAGCGCGTCCGCCACCGACGCTGTCACTCGACGTGCTGGCACAGCATGCGGTCAGTCGCGCGCTCGCGGGTGGCTTCGATAGTGATGCGCTGCTGGCGCAGGTGCGTGGCACGCATGCCTTCGCCACGCTGGGCGATGAACAGTGGCAGGCCGTGCTGGAATTCATCGTGCAGGGTGGGCAGGCGCTGGCGCAGTACCCGGATTTCCACAAGGTCGTGCGCGATGCCGATGGCCGCTACCGCATGCATGATCGCCGCCAGGCGCTGCGTCACCGCTTGTCGATCGGCACCATCAGCAGCGATGGCAGCGTGCGCGTGCAGTTCCTGCGCGGTGGTGGGCTCGGTGCGGTGGAGGAACAGTTCGCCAGCCGGCTGCGCCGGGGTGATCGCTTCCAGTTCGCCGGGCGCCTGCTGGAACTGGTGCAGTTGCGTGACATGACCGCCTTCGTGCGCCTGGCGCGTGGACGCGGTGACGGCGTCGTGCCGCGGTGGCAGGGCGGCCAGCTGCCGCTGTCGATGGCGCTCGGCCGTGAGCTGGAAGCGGTTCTGTCCGGTTCCGATGACAGCGCCGAGTCACGCTGGCTGGCGCCGCTGCTGGCATTGCAGGCGCAGTTGTCGGCGCGCCCCGGTGCGGATCATCTGCTGGTGGAAGACGTGAGGCGCCGCGATGGCCAGTTCCTGTTCGTCTATCCCTTTGCCGGCCGCCACGTGCACGAGGCCCTGGCCGCCCTGCTGGCGCTGCGTTGCACCCGCGGCCGACGCAACAGCATCGGCTATGCGGTGAACGATCACGGCCTGGTGCTTGCGCCGGCGCAGGCCATCGAACTCGACCCGCCGCAGTGGCGCGCCTTGTTCAGCCGTGAACATCTGCTGGAAGACCTGCGTGCGGCGGTGAACCTGGGCGAGCTGGCCCGCCGCCAGTTCCGCGGCATCGCGCGCGTGGCCGGCTTGCTGGTTCCCAGCCTGCCCGGCGGCGTGCCGCGTTCGCTGCGCCAGCTGCAGGCCTCGGCGGGATTGCTCTATGACGTGCTGTGCGAGCACGACCCCGGCCATCTGCTGCTGGCACTGGCCGAGCACGAAGTCCTGCACGACAGCCTGGACCTGCCTGGCCTGCAGCAGGTCCTGGACCGGATCGGCACACAGGCGCTGTCGCTGCAGCGGCCGGCATCACTCACGCCGTTGGGCTTTCCACTGTGGGCCGAGCGCCTGCGCGGGCAGTTCAGCAACGAAGACTGGCGCACCCGCGTGCAGCGTGCCGCGCAGCAGCTGGAGCGCCGTCATGGTCGATGAGCAGCTGCTGCCGCTTGCCGGCGAGCCCATGCGGTTTCTCGGCGCCCGCGCACTGTACTGGCCGGCGCGGCAGGCCCTGCTGATCGCCGACCTGCACCTCGGCAAGGCCGATATCTTCCGTCGTGCCGGCATCGCCCTGCCCAGTGGCGGAACTGTTGACGACCTGGGCCGCCTGCAGCGGCTGCTGGATACCCACGCCTGCCGCCAACTGTGGATCCTCGGCGACATCCTGCATGGGCCGGCGCATCGCGCGGCGTGGTACCAGCACTGGCTGGGCTGGCGCGAACGCAATGCAGCGCTGGACGTGCATGTGCTGCGCGGAAACCACGACCTGCATCTGCCGCATGCGCAGCTGCAGGTGCAGACCCACGACACGGTCCGCCTGCCGCCGTTCCTGCTGCGGCATGAGCCAGTGCCGGACACGGACCTGCACGTGATCGCCGGGCATCTGCATCCGCAGATCGCATTGCCGCCCCTGCGGCGGCGATTTCCCGCCTTCTGGCTGCGCGACGGCGTGACGGTCCTGCCGGCGTTCTCCGCCTTCACCGCCGGTATCGTGCCGGTCGCCGCCAGCGGCGAGCGGATGATCGCCTGCGTGGAGGATGCGCTGGTGAAGCTTCCCGTGCGTTGAATCAGGCCGGGCTAATGCTCAATTCCGGCATCAGCTGGAAATCGGCGCCTACATCGTAGCGACGCCTGGGCAGCGTCTGGATCGCGGCGAGCATTTCCTGTGCGCAGGCGCGGATGCGTGCATGGTGCTCCGCTGCGGCATGGCTGATCAGGCTGCCGACATGGAACTCGAACACATCCTCCAGTACGTCGGGCTGGTCTTCGTGCAGCATCTGCAGCAGTCCGCGCAGCTTGCAGATTTCCGATTCCAGCTCCTCGACCGCGAACAACATGGCGTCCTCCTCTTCTACATCGCGCGGCACGTCCGGGCCGCAACAGGCCGCAACGGCAGTGCCGCCCAGGCCACGCGCGATGTTGATCACGGAAAGGAAAACGGGCGACGCGGCTGTCGCGTGCCTGTTTGTTCTCGCATATCCACGGTGAGGCAACCGTTAATTCACGTGATGAAGTGCTTCACGCATCGGCGGCGGCAACACTGGCGGCATGGTCCTGCACGCCGCTCTGCATGGCGCCGACGAACGCCGGATCCAGCGCCAGTGCACCGAACCAGCCGTGCTGGGTGCCACTGAGTACCCGCAGCATGTGGCCACGCCCACCGGGCAGGCGCCCCATCGGCCCAAGCAGCACGTCGCGCGCCTTGGCCAGGGCATCACGGTCGGACTGGAACAGCGGCGTCAGCCAGCGGCTCCAGCGCTGGTAGACCGCCACATGCGCCCTGCGCCGTGCCTGGTAGGCCTGCAACGCATCGGCACCAGCGCCGTGTGTGCGCACCGCATCGCGCAGCGCCACGGCATCGAGCAGGGCCATGTTCACGCCCTGCCCCAGCTGCGGGCTCATGGCATGCGCGGCATCACCGGCCAGCACCATGCGCCCCTGATGCCAGCGCGTCATCACCGCGTCACGGTAGACCGCACGCGCCAGCTGGCCCGCATCATGCAGATGCGCGAATCGGGCGCTGGCCTGCGGCCACAGTGCATGCAGTTCATCCAGCCACGGCGCCAGGCCGTCGGCCTGCCAGCGCTCGAAATCGGCGCGTGGCAGGCTCCAGAAGAAGCTCAAGCGCGGCGTGTCATCACCGGGACGCGTACCGACCGGCAGCAGCCCGATCATCTTGCGCGCGGCCACGTAGCGCTGTCGCAGCTCCTGCAGGTGCGGCCAGTCTTCGGCCGGCAGCAGGCACCACAGCGCACCCCACGGATACACGCGGTCCAGGCCGGCGCCCTGCCTGATCGTGCCGCGCAGCGTGGAGGCAGCGCCGTCGGCGACCACCACCAGATCGAACGGGCCATGCATGCGGCCTTCGCTGTCGCGCAGACGGCCCTGCACGCTGTCCACCTCGATGATGGTGGTGCCCGCATGCAACTGGCCCGCACCGGCACGCGCCTGGTCCAGCAGCGAGAACAACGCCCCGCGCTGCATGCCGAGGCCGTGCAAGCGCGCATCCAGGCCGGCGTAGCGCATGTCCATCACCGCGCGCTCGCAGGGCGTGTCGCCATACAGGCGGTGCACCGGCGCCGCATGCGCGCGCACCGCATCGAGCAGGCCCATCTGCCACAACACCTGCAGGCCAGTGGGCTGCAGCAGGAAGCCGGCACCCACCGGCCCCGGCGTGGGCACGCGTTCGAAAATCTCCACCGCGTGACCGTCACGGGTGAACAGGATGGCCGATGCCTGGCCAGCAGTGCCGTAGCCGATCACGGCGATACGCAGTCGTTCCGTCATGGCCGCATTGTGCCCGAGGCAGGTTGCGAATGGAGAACGGACGCCGCGCACGGCATCCACGCATGCCGTGGATCTACTGCTCAAAAAAAACCCCGCCGGAGCGGGGTTTTCAACGCACTGTCGAGTGGATCACTCGGCCGGCGTGATGTTCGAAGCCTGGGCACCCTTCGGGCCCTGGGTCACGTCATAGGTGACACGCTGGCCTTCCTGCAGGCTGCGGAAGCCCTTGGAGTTGATGGCGGAGAAGTGCGCGAACACGTCGGCGCTGCCATCCTCCGGCGAGATGAAGCCAAATCCCTTGGCGTCGTTGAACCACTTGACGGTACCGTTCGGCATGGTGATGCGAGACCTTATGCAATGAATGGGTGGTGTACGCTGAACCCGCGCACAAGCTGAGTATGCAAAGCTTGCTCGGGGAAGACAATCACCCCCGCGCCAATTCGCCCACCAGTTCCGGAAGTCCGTTGCTGGCCGCCTGCACGTTGGCCAGCACTTCGGCCATCGTAATCTCCTCGCCATCACCGCAACCCGCCGCCCAGTTGGCAATGATCGCCAGGCAGGCGTAATCCAGGCCCAGCTCCCGTGCCAGCGCGGCCTCCGGCATGCCGGTCATGCCCACCAGGTCGCAACCGTCGCGGCGCATGCGGGCGATTTCGGCGATGGTTTCCAGGCGCGGGCCCTGCGTAGCGCCATAGCAGCCACCGTCATGGACTGTGACACCGGTCACTTTGGCGGCGGCCAGGATCTTGCTGCGCAGCATCGGCGTGTAGGGGTGGCCGAAATCGACGTGAACCACGTCGGTGCCCGCTTCTTCACAGATCGTGCTGATGCGGCCCCAAGTGTAGTCGATGAGCTGGTCCGGGCAGGCCAGCACGCGAGGACCGAAGTCCTCGGTGATGCCGCCCACCGTGTTCAATGCCAGCACCCGCTGCGCGCCCAGCTGCTGCAGCGCGGCCAGGTTGGCGCGGTAGTTGATCTTGTGCGGCGGCAGCGAGTGGCCTTCGCCATGGCGCGCCAGGAACGCGACGCGATGGCCGAGCAGCGTACCCACGCGCACCGGACCGGACGGGCGGCCGAAGCGGGTGTCGACCTCGTGGGTCTGCACGCCGTCAAGCTTGGCCAGGTTGTAGACACCGGTACCGCCAATCACGGCCAGGGCGATCTGTTGCATTCGAAGCACTCCATGAAAAGACGAACGCCGGCACCCGAGGATGCCGGCGGTGGAACAAGACGTGCCGGAGTCGGCGGCGTCGTTATTCCTTCATCGCGTAGATGGCCGGCACGCAGCGCAAGGTTTCGTTGACGTCCATGCCGAAGCCGAACACGTAGCGGTCCGGCAGCTCGATGCCGGCATAGTCGGCGGTCACGTCCGGCAGCGCGCGGTCGTGCTTCTTCACCGTCATCGCGGCGATGCGCACGTCGGTAGCGCCCTGCTCCAGGCACCAGGTGCGCACCCCCTGCAGGGTGTAGCCCTCGTCCAGGATGTCGTCGACCAGCAGCACGCGGCGGCCGAACAGCGAGGTGGCCGGCTTGTGCTTCCAGACCAGGTCGCCGCCGGTGGTTTCGCCACGGTAGCGGGTGGCGTGCAGGTAATCGAACTGCACGTCCTGGCCGCGCGCGCCCAGCTCCAGCGCCAGCTGGCCGGCGAACGGCAGCGCGCCGTGCATGATCGACAGGAACAGCGGCACCTCGCCCTTGTAATCGCGCGCGATGGCGTCGGCGATACCGGCGATGGCCTTGTCGATGGTGGGGCGGTCGACCAGCAGGTCAGCCTGGGCCAGGGCCTGGGAAATGGTGAGGTTGGGCATCAGACGGTTCTTCCAAGGGTTTCAAGCAGACGGGTTTGGGTATCGCCATGGCGGGCATCGGCCAGCAGGCCATCCCAGCCAAGTGCGCCGCGGCCGATCAGGCCCAGCAGCGCAGCGGTATTGAGGGAGCGCCCCTGCACCGCGTGCAGGGCTTCATCGACCAGCTCCGGGTGGCAGACCAGTACCACGTCGCAGCCGGCGTCCAGATGGGCATGCACGCGCGCGGGCACGCCGCCGGCGCTGTGCGAGGCGGCCATGCCGATGTCGTCGGAGAACACCACGCCGCGGAAGCCGAGCTCCCCGCGCAGGATCTCCTGGATCCAGCGCGGCGAATAGCCGGCCGGTTCCGGCGCCACCTGCGGGTAGATCACGTGCGCCATCATCACCGCATCGGCACCAGAGGCGATGCCGGCCTGGAACGGCACCAGGTCCTGCGCACGCAGTTCGTCCAGCGCGCGCGGATCGATCGCGGTGTCGACGTGGGTGTCTTCCAGCACGGTGCCGTGGCCGGGGAAATGCTTGAGCGTGGCGGCCATGCCGACCGCGTGCATGCCGCGCACGTAGGCGGCGGTGAATGCGGCCACCACCTGCGGGTCTTCACTGAAGGCGCGGTCGCCGATGGCGCGGTTGCCGCGGCCAAGGTCGACCACCGGCGCGAAGCTCAGGTCCAGGCCGCTGGCGCGCACTTCGCTGGCCATCAGCCAGGCGTGCTGTTCGGCCAGGGCCAGCGCCTGCTGCGGATCGGTCGCGTACATCGCGCCGATCTCCTGCAGCGGCGGCAGCGCGCTGTAGCCTTCGCGGAAACGCTGCACGCGGCCGCCTTCCTGGTCCACGCAGATCAGCTGCGGACGCGGAGCGGTGGCGCGGATGGCCGCGCTCAGATCGGTCACCTGCTCGCGCGAGGCGAAGTTGCGCTTGAACAGCACCACCCCGGCAACGGCATCGTGCTGCAGCCAGTCGCGTTCCTGGGCAGTCAGTTCGGTGCCGGCAACGCCGATCAGCAGCATGGTCGATCTCCACAACGCGCGCCCGCATGGCGCAGTGCCGCATTGTCGCAGAACCGGCCGACGGGCGCAGTGGTCAAGGTAGAAGGGACGTGCGGGGTCAGCGCCGCAGTGCGGATCCGACCCCGGGGTCGGATCGCCGCAGGGGCACTCACCCTGCCCGGCTCAGACCTTGCAGCCGTCCGGGCCACAGGCCTCGTCGCTATCGGCCGGGGACTCCAGCGCGCCCTGCTCGGCGGCGATCTGGCGCAGGGCGTTGGCAAACGCCTCCGGCGGCTGCGCCCCGGAAATGGCCCATTTCCCATCGATGACAAAGGTCGGCACCGAGGAGATGCCCAGCGCATGGGCCTGCGCCAATGCGGCCTCAACATCGGCCAGACCACGGTCGGAGGCCAGCATCTGCGCGATCTCGCCGGCGTCCAGGCCACCGGCTACGCCCGCCTTGACCAGCACTGCAGGGTCGGCCAGGTTCTGGCCCTGCTCGAAGTGGGCGCGGAACAACGCCTCGCCCACCGCGTCCTGTACATCGTGCTGGCCGGCCAGCCACAACACCCGGTGCGCCGGCAGCGTTGTCACCCGCACCTGGCCCCGGCTGAAGTCCATCGGCAGGCCTTCGGCACGCGCGGTGGTCTGGGTCTGTCCCAGGATCTGCTCGGTGCGCTCGGCGCCGCCGAACTTGCGCACGTAGGCCTCGCGCAGCGGCACCGGGGTGTCCCCGGCATCCGGATCCAGCTGGAACGGCTGCCACTGGATCTCGAGTTCAGGCGCACCGGCGCCCAGCAACTGCACACCCTGCTCGAAGCGATGCTTGCCAATCCAGCACCAGGGGCAGACCACGTCGGAGTAGATATCGATCTTCATGCGCACGACATGGGGACCGCTGCCACCGAAAAAAGGGGCGGAGGGGACTGATCCAACGAATCCCCTTTGCGCCCCTGCTGATGGTTCACCAGCGTGAATAGGGGTGATTGGCCAGGGCGACGTTGTAGTAGCGGGCGTCGTCGGTGACTTCGGCGCCGACCCAGTCCGGCAGGTCGATGGCCTGGTCAGCGCTGTCCAGCTCGACCTCGGCCACCACCAGGCCGGCGTTGTCGCCGAGGAACTCATCCACTTCCCAGGTCAGCCCGGCGTGCTCGACCAGATGCCGGCGCTTGTCGATCAGGCCGCCCACGCACAGCGCCAGCAGCGCCCGCGCGTCCTCGACCGGAATCGGGTAGTCGAACTCCTGGCGGGTGTGGCCGATGGTGCGCGACTTCAGGTTGAGCGCGGCGTGGTCGCCCTCGATGCGCACCCGTACCGAGGCGTTCTGGGTGCCGCGATCAAGCGCCCCCATGTCGTTGATATAGCCCTGCGCCATCGGGATCACCCGGTGCGCGGCGGCACGCCAGTCGTCACTGCTGACGAGGAATTTGCGTTCGATTTCGATGCCCATCGCACCATTATGCGCGATGGGCATGACAGGCGATCAGCGCTTCTCGAACACCGCGATGCTTTCCACATGCGCGGTGTGCGGGAACATGTCCATGGCACCGGCACTGACCAGGGTGAAGCCCTGCTCGTTGACCAGGTAGCCAGCATCGCGCGCCAGCGAGCCCGGGTGGCAGCTGACGTACACAATCCGCTTGAACTGCTTCAGCGGCAGCTGCTGCAGCACTTCGATCGCGCCCGAGCGCGGCGGGTCCAGCAGCAGCTTGTCGAAACCCTGGCGCATCCACGCAGTGCTGCGCTGGTCCTGGGTCAGGTCGGCGCTGAAGAACTGCGCGTTGGCCAGGCCATTGCGATCGGCATTCTCGCGGGCACGGGCGACCAGGCCTGCATCGCCTTCCACGCCGACCACTTCACGCACGCGGCGGGCCAGCGGCAGGGTGAAGTTGCCCAGGCCGCAGAACAGGTCCAGCACGCGCTCGTCCTCACCCGGCTCCAGCAGGTCCAGGGCGTGGGCGATCATCTTCTCGTTGAGCTTGGCGTTGACCTGGATGAAGTCCAGCGGACGGAACGCCAGTTCGACGTCCCACGGCGCCAGCCGGAAGGACAGCGGCACGCCCTGCCCGTCCAGGGGCTGCACGGTATCCACGCCACCGGACTGCAGGTAGATCACGAAACCATGCTGCTGGCCAAAGGCAGCCCAGGCGGCACGGTCGGCATCGCTGAGCGGCTGCAGGTGGCGCACGGTCAGCACCACCGCCTGATCGCCGGCGATGAACTCGATCTGCGGAATATCGCGCTTGCCATCGAGCGACTCGATGAACAGGGACAGCGCCTCGACCTTGGTGCCGATTTCGGGGATCACGGTCAGGCATTGGCTGAGATCGGCGACGAAACGCGGGTCCTGTTCACGGAAACCGACCAGGGTCTTGCCCTTCTTCTCGACCCGGCGCACCGAAAAGCGGCCCTTGCGGCGGTAGCCCCAGCTCTCGCCGACCAGAGGCGGCAGCACCGTGCCCGGCTTCACGTGGCCGATGCGCTCCAGGTTGTCCATCAGTACGCGCTGCTTGGCGACGATCTGCTGGTCTTCGTCCAGGTGCTGCAGCACGCAGCCGGCGCAGGTGCCGAAGTGCGGGCACTTCGGCGTCACCCGCTGCGGCGAGGCCTGCAGCACCTGCACCGTGCGCGCTTCATCGAAATGGCGGCTGCGGGCAGTCTGTTCGGCCATCACCACCTCGCCCGGCAGGGCGCCGCTGATGAAGGTGACCTTGCCGCCCTCGCCTTCTCGGCGAGCGACGCCGCGACCATCATGGCTGAGGTCGAGGATCTCGGTCTGGAACGGGGTACGGTCGATGCGGGAGCGGGTTCGGGCCACGTGGCAACAGGCTGCGGGCAAAAATGGGGGCGTATTGTCGCAGATCCTGACCGGCAGGGTCCGGACCCGCTTGCGCCCGCCGCCGTCGTGCTTGATGATTGGACCAGCTGACATGGAGGCAGCCCTGATGCAGATGACCCCGCGGACCAGCCGGCCCCGCTTCCTGCTTGTCGAGGACGACATCATCAGCCGCGGTTTTTTCAAAGCGGCGCTGGAAACGTTACCAGCAGATGTGGACACCGCCGATTCGCTGGCCAGTGCGCTGGCCAGTGCCGAGCCCGGTGCGCATGATCTGTGGCTGATCGACGTCAATCTGCCCGATGGCAACGGCGCGCAGCTGCTGCGCGAACTGCGCCGTTCACACCCCGATACCCCCGCCCTGGCGCATACCGCCGACGGCGATACCTCCATTCATGCCCGGCTGCGTGAAGCCGGTTTCAACGACACCCTGGTCAAGCCGCTGGGCCGTGACCAGCTGCTGAAGGCAGTCCGCCGCGCGCTGGTGAACAGCCCGGCCGAAATCTTCATGGCGCAGGTGCCGGCAGCGGTCGAACTGCAGGTGCAGGACTGGGATGAAACAGCGGCACTGGCTGCGCTCAATGGCCAACGCAACCACCTGATCGCCCTGCGCGAGCTGTTCCTGGCCGAGCTGCCGGGCGTACGCGACGCGGTCGAACAGGCCGTGGACGAGCACGACGAGCGCCAGCTGCGCAGCCAGTTGCACCGGCTACAGGCCAGTTGTGGCTTCGTCGGCGCGGCACGGCTGGGCCGTGCGGTGCGCCAGCTGCATCACGCGCCGGAGTCCGGGCAGGCCCAGGCGGGTTTCCGCGAAGCGGTCGCTGCCCTGCTGCATTGAGGGGTGTCCGGCAGGGCTGCGCCCTGCACCTGCCGAGGCTTCAAACCAAGGCGACAGCAAAAGCAAAAGCAAAAGCTGGCATTCCGTGGGTTGGCGGGGCGGTGTCGAAGGGCCGGGACGCCGTGAACCCATCCATGGGGCTTGGCAGCCGCATCCATGCGGCTGACACCCCGCCCTCCGACACCGCCCCACCTCTGACAGTTTCCCGCGATCGGGTAGATCCACGCCATGCGTGGATGAATTTCTGTCAGATATCGAAATCAATCTGGAGTCGGATCCGTTTTCCTGCGGAAAACGGATCCGACTCCACGCCGTTCCGACAGCTCGCGGAACACTGTCAAAGGCGGGGTGGGTCCGGTTGCGGGAGTGTCCGCGGCATGGATGCCGCGGCCAAGCCCCCAAGGACGGGTTTACGGCGTCTCCCGCAACCGGACCCACCCCGCCTACCCACGGATAGCCAGCTTTTGCCGTTGACGTTGGCGTTGACGTTGATTCGGCTTCGGCTTCGGCAGGTGCAGGGCTGCAAGCCCTTCCAAACACCCTACCGTCGGGGTGCCAGCTGCTCGAGCAGTTCCCAGGATTTCAGGCCGCGCGAGCCCAGGTGATGGGCCAGCACCCGCCGCATCGGCAGGCGCAGGCTGGCCAGGTCGGCCGCGTTGGGTTCTTCATCGGCGGCCAGCGCCAACAATGCCGAACCGGTGGCGGCTGCCCGGCGTTCGCCGCCGCGCTCACTCAGCAGCCGTTGCGCGCCTTCCTGCGGGTCCAGTTCGTAACGCGCAGCCGGGTCGATCGGCTGGCCATCGCTGGCGCTGTCCAGCTCGAAGCCCAGGCCCAGCGCGGACAGCAGTTCACGCTCGAAACGGCGCAGGGTCCAGGCCAGGCCCGCGCCCACCGCCAACCGCGCGCGCGCCTCACCATAGGCCAGGTACAGCTCCGGCAGCGGGTCCTGGCGCGGCGCCAGGCGCAGGGTCAGCTCACTCAGGTAGAAACCAGCCAGCATCGCCTGGCCGACCAGCCGCGGCGCCGCATCCAGCGCCTCGGCGCCGCGCAGCTGGGCCAGCTCACCGCGCTGCAGGGCACTGAAGCGGATCCACTGCAACGGCTGCAGGGCGGCGCGCAGCACCTGCCCCTTCGCCGTTGACACACCACGCGCGAGCAGGCCGATGCGGCCATGCTGCGCGCTCAACACCTCGACCAGCAGGCTGGTCTCGCGGTAGGCCCGTGCATGCAGCACGAAGCCGGTGTCGTCCTCGATCATCATCGAAGCGACCGCGTTGGCTTACTCGTAACCGAAGGCCTTCAGTGCGGCCTCGTCGTCGGACCAGCCTTCGCGCACGCGCACCCAGGTCTCAAGGAACACCTTGGCCCCGAACAGGCGCTCCATCTGCAGGCGCGACTTGGCACCGATCTCCTTCAGGCGGGCCCCCCCCTTGCCGATCACGATGGCCTTCTGGCCTTCGCGCTCGACCCAGATCACCGCACCGATGCGCAGCAGGTTGCCGTCTTCGGTGAAGCGCTCGATCTCCACGGTGGTGGCATACGGCAGCTCTTCTCCAAGCTGGCGCATCAGCTGCTCGCGTACCAGTTCACCGGCCAGGAACCGCTGGCTGCGATCGGTGATCTCGTCCTCGCCGAACATCGGCGGGGCTTCCGGCAGCAGCTTCAGCACGTCGCGCACCAGCGCTTCCAGGCCGTTGCGCTTCTGCGCGGAGATCGGGTGCACGGCGGCGAAATCGCGGCCCTCGGTCACCTGCTGCAGGAACGGCAGCAGTGCGCCCTTTTCCTTCAAGCGATCGATCTTGTTGACCACCAGCACCACCGGGATGCCGGCGTCGCGCAGCACATTGAAGGCCAGGCTGTCTTCTTCGTCCCAGCGACCGGCTTCGATCACCAGAAGGCCGGCGTCGACGCCCTCCAGCGAGCCGCGCGCGGCGCGGTTCATCACCCGGTTCATCGCCCGCTTCTGCACCTTGTGCAGGCCGGGAGTGTCGACCAGCACCAGCTGGCCTTCCGGGTAGGTGGCGATGCCCAGCAGGCGATGACGCGTGGTCTGCGGGCGGTTGGAAACGATGCTGACCTTGGCGCCGACCAGGGCATTGGTCAGGGTCGACTTGCCCACGTTCGGGCGGCCGATGACGGCCACGCTGCCGCAATGATGGGGAGTTTGTTCGCTCACTTGGAATCCAGTTGTTCTAGGACGGCCGCAGCCGCCTGTTGTTCGGCAAGCCGCCGCGAGGCGCCTTCGCCCTCGGTGCTGACGGCCGGGTCGGCTACATTGCAGCGTACCCGGAAGTGTTTGGCGTGGTCGTCACCGGATTCTGACACCAGTTCGTATTGCGGCAACGCCTTCTGCCGGGCCTGCAGCCATTCCTGCAGGCGGGTCTTGGGGTCCTTCTCGGGGCGGCCTGAGGCCGGCAGCGCCTCGATCGAAGCGCTGAACCAGGGCAGCACCACCGCCTGGCAGGCATCGAAGCCGGCGTCCAGGAAAATCGCGGCCACCACGGCCTCCAGCGCGTCGGCCAGGATCGAGTCGCGGCGATGGCCGCCGGACTTCATTTCACCCGGCCCCAGGGTCAGGCGGTCGCCCAGCTGCAGGGTCCGTGCGATCACCGCCAGCGCGCCTTCGCGCACCAGTTCGGCGCGGGCACGGGTCATCGCGCCCTCGTCGGCCTTGGGCCAGCGCCGGTACAGCGCCTCGGCGGCCATCATGTTGACGATGCTGTCGCCCAGGAACTCCAGGCGTTCGTTGTGGGGCGCACCGGCACTGCGATGGGTCAGCGCCTGCCTGAGCAGGGCCTCATCGCGGAAAGGATGACCGATCAGGTCACCACGTTGGAAAGGTTTATTCGGCACCGCTTCGAGTCAGGTCCTGGGAGGAATCGAATTTGCCAACCACGTCGAGGTTGCCGATCAGCGGGCGACGCACTTCGTAGTTGACCTTGAGGGTCCAGCCATTGTCGCGACGATCGAACTTCACGTCGGCCGGCTTCACGTTTTCCGAGTAGTTGATGTACAGGCGTTTGAAGAACAGGTCCTGGATCCGGGCCGGCTCCATGCTGCCCACACCCGGCTCGTTGGCCAGGCTCTTCATCGCAGAGCGCACCGCGTAGTACTCCTGGTACATCGGGAACAGCTTCATGCCGATGTACAGGAAGAAACCGACCACGATCAGGACCGTCAGGAACGAGGTCAGGGTCATGCCGCGCTGCGTGTTCATCGTCTTCATTGCGTTCTCCCCAGATACGCGTTGGATGTGAAGGTACTCAGTTGAAGCCCGGTCAGTTGATGCTCGAGCCGATCCGCGACGGCTCGAAGCCATCCTTGCAGAACCAGCCCTGGCAGTTCAGCCAGATCAGGAACGCCTTGCCGCGCAGGTTCTCTTCCGGCAGCAGGCCCCAGAAGCGGCCGTCGTCACTGTTGTCGCGGTTGTCGCCCATCACCAGATACTTGCCGGCCGGCACGGTCCACTGGCCCTGGCCACGCGGGTAATCGGTCTCCAGCACGGTGTGGGTGCGGCCCGGCAGGTGCTCGACCAGCAGGTTGGCGCCCTCGCCCTGGCCCTTGTGGCCTGCGTAGATGCCCTTGTTGTCGTACTTCAGCGGCTCGCCGTTGAGGGTCACGCTGTCGCCTTCGAAGACCACGGTGTCACCCGGCACGCCGATCACGCGCTTGATGAAGTTCTCACCCTTGGCCGGGTCGTTGTCGCTGTGGCCGGGGAAGTGGAACACCACCACGTCGCCACGCGAGGGCTCGCCGAACGGCACGATCTTGGTGTTGCTGATCGGCAGGCGCAGGCCATAGGAGAACTTGTTGACCAGGATGAAATCGCCGATCAGCAGGTTCGGCATCATCGAGCTGGAGGGGATCTTGTACGGCTCGGCGATGAAGCTGCGCACGATCAGCACGATCGCCAGCACCGGAAAGAACGCACGCGAGTAGTCCACCAGCACCGGCTCAGAATCGAGCAGGCCCGCGCGCTGGGCGCGGCGCTTGGCGAGGTACAGCTTGTCCGCAAGCAGGATCAGGCCCGAGGCCAGGGTCAGCACGACCAGGAGGATCTCAAACAGTTTCATTCAGGGTCCTTTGCAACGTCACCGGACGACCGGCCCCGCAGGGCCGGTGCGGATTACTTGTTGTCCATCTGCAGCACGGCCAGGAACGCTTCCTGCGGAATCTCCACGCGGCCGACCTGCTTCATGCGCTTCTTGCCTTCCTTCTGCTTTTCCAGAAGCTTCTTCTTGCGCGAAACGTCGCCACCATAGCACTTGGCCAGCACGTTCTTGCGCATGGCCTTGACCGTGGTGCGGGCGATGATCTGCGAGCCGACGGCGGCCTGGATGGCCACGTCGAACATCTGCCGCGGGATCAGGTCCTTCATCTTCTCGCACAGCTCGCGGCCGCGACGGTCGGCATGGCTGCGGTGCACGATCAGCGACAGCGCATCGACCTTGTCGCCGTTGATCAGCACGTCCACGCGCACGAACGGGCCGGCGTCGAAACGCACGAAGTGGTAGTCCAGCGAGGCATAGCCACGGCTGACCGACTTCAGCTTGTCGAAGAAGTCCAGCACCACCTCGGCCATCGGCAGCTCGTAGCTGATCTGCACCTGGCTGCCCAGGTAGTTGATGCCGATCTGGCTGCCGCGCTTTTCTTCGCACAACTTGATGATGTTGCCGATGTACTCCTCGGGAGTGAGCACGTTGGCGCGGATGATCGGCTCGCGGATCTCCTCGACCTGGTTCACCGGCGGCAGCTTGGCCGGGTTGTCCATGTTGATGATCGAGCCGTCGGTCTTCAGCACTTCATACACCACCGTCGGTGCGGTGCTGATCAGATCCAGGTTGTACTCGCGCTCCAGGCGCTCCTGCACGATCTCCATGTGCAGCATGCCGAGGAAGCCACAGCGGAAGCCGAAGCCCATCGCCTCGGAGCTTTCCGGCTCGAAACGCAGCGCGGCATCGTTCAGGCGCAGCTTGTCCAGCGCTTCGCGCAGGTCCGGGTAGTCCTCGGCGTCGACCGGGAACAGGCCAGCGAACACGCGCGGCTGCATTTCCTGGAAGCCTGGCAGCGGCTTCGGGGCCGGGTCGCCGGCCAGCGTCAGGGTGTCGCCGACCGGGGCGCCGTGCACGTCCTTGATGCTGGCGGTGACCCAGCCCACTTCACCGGCACGCAGCGCCGGCAGCACTTTCCGCTTCGGCGTGAACACGCCGACGTTGTCGACCTGGTGGTTGCGGCCGGTGGACATCACCTGCAGCTTGTCACCGGCCTTGATCTCGCCCTGCATCACGCGCACCAGCGAGACCACGCCCAGGTAGTTGTCGAACCACGAGTCGATGATCAGCGCCTGCAGCTTCTCGGTGTCGCGCGGCTGCGGCGGCGGGATGCGGTGCACGATCGCTTCCAGCACGTCCTGCACGTTCAGGCCAGTCTTGGCGCTGACCGGCACGGCATCAGAGGCATCGATGCCGATCACGGCCTCGATCTCGGCCTTGGCGCGCTCGATGTCGGCGGTGGGCAGGTCGATCTTGTTGATCACCGGCACCACTTCCAGGCCCTGCTCCACCGCGGTGTAGCAGTTGGCCACCGACTGCGCTTCCACGCCCTGGGCCGCATCGACCACCAGCAGCGCGCCTTCGCAGGCGGCCAGCGAACGGCTGACTTCATAGGAGAAGTCGACATGGCCGGGGGTGTCGATGAAATTCAGATGGTAGGTCTGCCCGTCCTTGGCGACATACGGCAGCGACACCGACTGCGCCTTGATGGTGATGCCACGCTCGCGCTCGATCGGATTGGAGTCGAGCACCTGCGCTTCCATCTCGCGGGCCTGCAGGCCACCACAGAGCTGGATGATGCGGTCGGCCAGCGTGGACTTGCCGTGGTCGACATGGGCGATGATGGAGAAGTTGCGGATGTTCCGCATCGAATCAGAAGGCATAGGTGGCGGCGGCGCGCGGCGTCGTCAGGGTAACGGTCGATTATCGCATGCCCGGCGCCTCCCCGCGAAAGCGGCCTCATCGGACCGGCCAGAAACGGCCGAAGCCCCGCCGGGGCGGGGCTTCGGGGGGGGCGGACAAGGGCCGCGCGGGCGGCCCGGCCAGGCCTTACTGGCCGGCCTTGACCGCCACGAAGGCGCTGTTGCCGTTGCCGGTGCGCACCAGCAGCATCACCACGTCGTCCTTCCTGTAGCTGGACAGCGCCCGGTTCAGGGCCTCCACGCTGCCGACCGGTGTGCGGCCGACCTGCAGGATCACCATCCCCGGCGACAGGCCGGCATCACGCGCTGCCTGGCCCTTGACCCCAGTAATGCGCACGCCCTCCTTGCCGTCGAGGCCCAACTGCTTGCGCTGGACGGAGTTCAGCTCGCTGACGTCCAGCCCCAGCAGGGCGTTGGCGCCGGACTGCGGCACCGCCTCGGCACCGCCGGCCGCCGGCCCGCGGGCAGTAGTGGCCTGGCCGTCTTCGCTCAGTGCGGTCAGCGTGGCGCTGAGGTCACGCGGCTTGCCATCGCGGATCACGCCCAGAGTGACCCGGCTGCCCGGCGCCATCGCGCCGATCAGCGGCGGCAGGTCGGACCAGCTGTTGACCGGGCTGCCGTTGACCGAGCGGACTACGTCGCCGATCTGCACCCCGGCCTTCTCGGCGGCACTGCCGGCCACGATCTGATTGACCAGCGCGCCACGGCTGTCGGGCAGGCCCAGCCCCTGTGCCTTCAGCGAATCGATCGGCTCGACCACCGCACCCAGCTGGCCACGGGTGACCCTGCCACTCTTCTTGATCTGCTCGACCGCGCTCATCGCCAGGTCGATCGGGATCGCGAAGCTGATGCCCATGTAGCCGCCGGACGCGGAGAAGATCTGCGAGTTGATGCCGACCACTTCGCCACGGGTGTTCAGCAGCGGACCACCGGAGTTGCCTTGATTGATCGCCACGTCGGTCTGGATGAACGGCACGTAGCGCTGGTCGGCGCCACCGGTGCTGCGGCCCAGCGCACTGACGATGCCGGCGGTGACCGAATGGTCGAGGCCGAACGGCGAGCCGATCGCGACAACCCATTGGCCCGGCTTCAGGGTGTTGGAGTCGCCCACGCGCACGGTCGGCAGGTTCTTGCCGTCGATCTTCAGCAGGGCCACGTCGTACTGCTGGTCGCTGCCCACCACCTTGGCCTTGAATTCACGGCTGTCACCCAGCTTGACCTTCACTTCGCTGGCATCGGCCACCACGTGGTAGTTGGTCAGCACATAGCCGTCGGGCGAGATGATGAAGCCCGAGCCCATGCCGCGGCCCTTGATGCTGGGACCCCCATCCTGCCCACCCGGGCCCTGGCCCGGCATCGGGAAGTCCGGACCGAAGAAGCGGCGGAAGAACTCCGGCATGTCATCGTCGCCGCCCATCGGGCCGCGCGAGGCCTGGCGGTTGCTGCGGACGATGGTGGTGTCCACGTTGACCACGCCCGGCCCGACCTGTTCAACAAGATGGGTGAAATCGGGCAGGCCGCTGACCAGCGGCTGTGCCGGCGCCCTCGGCGCGGCGGCCGGCGCAGGCTGGGCTGGGGCGGCAGGCGCCGGGGCCTGTGCGCAGGCCACCAGCGGCAGAGTCAGGGCCAGCAGGCCGATAGCCTGCGTGCGGAGTCGGGGAGTCATCGGACGGCAACCTCCGGATCGGGTGGAAAGAGGAATACGGGCCCCGCCGACGGCGGGGCGTGAAAGCGCCCGGCTCAGTCGCGCGGACGCGGCGACACCGGCAGGTCATCCTGCAGGCGCGGCTCGAACGGGTAGAACGCGGTGCCACCGGCGTGGGCCGGGAAGCTGGCGTTGAGTGCCCCGCCGGCGGCCGGCGTCAGGCTGGAGCGCGGCCACGGTCGCGCCTGCAATCCCCCCACCTCGCCGAACGGCAGGTCGCGGCGGGTGCCGGCGGGCACGGTCGGGGTCAGCGGTGCCTGCGCGGCGGCCACCGCACGCTGCGGCAGGTCGTCGCGCTGCGCGGCACGGGCGGCCTGCTGGCTGCGGGTGGCGCTGGCGCGGCGGGTGTCCTGGCGGCGACCGGCTGCGGCCATCGCCAAGGCCGGCGCCGCCGCCACTGCCATGGCAGCGGTGTCCGCCGAGGCTTCGGTGACCGGCGCCGGAGCGGTCGGCGCGGCCGGCAGCTCCGCCTGGCTGGCGATCACCTGCGGCGCCAACGGCTCGCCCGGCGTGGCTTCCTTCAGCTTCTCACCGCCCATGAACAGGGCCACTGCCGCCACTGAAGCGGCCAGCGCTGCACCACCGCCCCAGGCCCGCCAGCCGCTGCGGCGCACCTGACGCCGCGGCTCGGCCTGCGGAGCCGGTTCGGCGGCGATGGCCGCGGCCACGGCGGCACTGAAGCCCGCCGGCGCCAGCGCCGAGGCCTGCCCGCGCATCACATCGCCCAGCAGCTGCCAGCGTTCCTGGCATCCGGAAAGCTCGGGGTCGCGCTCCATGCGGCGCAGCAGGAAGCGCGCCTCATCGGCACCGAGCTCGCCATCGACCAGGGCTGACAGCTGTTCGCGGTGGCGCTGGTCCAGGCGCTGCCCGGCGGGGGATTGGTGGTTCTGAGATTCGTTGAGCGGATTACTGGTCATACGCGGCTCTTCTCACGGGTGGCGCTGCCGATGTCCAACAGCGGCCGGAGTTCAGTGTCGATCGCCTCGCGCGCCCGGAAGATCCGTGAACGCACGGTGCCGATCGGGCACCCCATCTTCTGCGCGATATCCTCGTAACTCAGGCCTTCCACCTCGCGCAGGGTGATCGCCGACCGGAGTTCTTCCGGCAGCGCGTTGACGGCTTTCATCACCGTCTGTTCCAGCTCCTGGCGCATCAACTCGCGTTCGGGCGTGTCGGTGTCGCGCAGGCGCGTACCGCTGTCGAACTGCTCGGCGTCGCCGATGTCGATGTCATCGGTCGGTGGCCGTCGATTGTGTGAAGCCAGGTAGTTTTTGGCGGTATTCACGGCGATTCGATGCAACCAGGTTGAGAACTGGGCGTCGCCACGGAAACTTCCGATCGCGCGATAGGCGCGGATGAAAGTGTCCTGGGCAACGTCCTGACATTCACTCCAGTCGGCGATGTAGCGACCGACAAGGGCCACCACGCGATGCTGGTACTTGCGCACCAGGACATCGAACGCGGCGCTCTCGCCGTGCTGCACGCGCCGGACCAGTTCCAGGTCCAGCTCCTGTGGTGTATCAACCTCGGCCATGAGGGGCCGCACTCCTGTCAGCCCAACCGACGTCGGGCAATGAGACTGCCAATCCCGGGAAAAGTTCAGTCACCGATCACGCGGCGCCGCACCAGCTTTTAACCACCGTTCCGTTAGCGTCCCGGTCCACGGCCATGGATCCGGGGTCGCCACTCCCCTGCTATTGGGATTTGACGCGGAGGAAACAACCTCTGGATCATAGCCGCTTCTCCATACACAACCGGATGGAACGTCCATGCTCTCAGGCTTCGATGGTCTCCGCTTCAGCCACTGGCACCCCGAGATCCGCGACGACGGCGTGGTGGTCCTCTCACTGGATCGTCAGGACAGCAGTGTCAACGCGATGTCGCAGGACGTATTGCTGGAACTGGGCGACCTGCTCGAGCGCATCGCGCTGGACCCGCCCAAGGGCGTGGTGATCCAGTCGCTGAAGAAGGCCGGCTTCATTGCTGGCGCGGACCTGAAGGAGTTCCAGGAATTCGACCGACGCGGTACCGTCAACGACGCTATCCGTCGCGGTCAGTCGACCTACCAGAAGCTGGCCGAGCTGCCCTGCCCGACCGTGGCGGCCATCCACGGCCACTGCCTGGGCGGCGGCACCGAGCTGGCGCTGGCCTGCCGCTACCGCGTGGCCTCAAATGACAGCAGCACCCGCATCGGCCTGCCCGAGACCCAGCTGGGCATCTTCCCGGGCTGGGGTGGCAGCGCGCGCCTGCCGCAGCTGGTGGGCGCACCGGCGGCGATGGACATGATGCTGACCGGCCGTACCCTGTCGGCCTCGGCGGCGCGTGGCATCGGTCTGGTCGACAAGGTGGTGGCACCGGCGGTCGTGCTCGATACTGCGGTGGCGCTGGCCCTGTCCGGGACTACCCGCCCGTTCAAGCAGCGCGCGACGGCGTGGGCGACCAACACCTGGCTGGCACGCACGCTGCTGGCGCCGCAGATGGTCAAGCAGGTCGCACGCAAGGCCAAGAAGGACCAGTACCCCGCGCCCTACGCGCTGATCAGCACCTGGCAGCGCAGCGGCGGCAAGCCGATCCAGGCACGCCTCGACGCCGAGCGGCGCGCCGTGGTGAAGCTGGCCAGTACGCCGACCGCGCGCAACCTGATCCGCATTTTCTTCCTGACCGAGCGCCTGAAGGGCCTCGGTAGCGGCGATTCCGGCATCCGCCACGTGCACGTGGTCGGCGCTGGCGTGATGGGGGGAGACATCGCCGCGTGGGCCGCCTACAAGGGCTTTGAAGTGACCTTGCAGGACCGTGAGCAGCGCTTCATCGACCCGGCCATGGAACGTGCGCAGGCACTGTTCGCCAAAAAGGTGCGCGACGAGAGCAAGCGCCCCGCCGTGGCCGCGCGCCTGCGTGCCGACCTGGAGGGCAACGGCGTGGCCGAGGCCGACCTGGTGATCGAAGCCATCATCGAGAATCCGGAAGCCAAGCGTGCGCTGTACCAGACGCTGGAACCGAAGATGAAACTGGACGCGCTGCTGACCACCAACACTTCGTCGATTCCGCTGGTGGAACTGCGCGACCACATCCAGCGCCCAGCCCAGTTTGCTGGCCTGCACTACTTCAACCCGGTGGCGCAGATGCCGTTGGTGGAGATCATCCACCACGACGGCATGGCGCCGGAGACCGAGCGCCGCCTGGCCGCATTCTGCAAGGCGCTGGGCAAATTCCCGGTGCCGGTGGCCGGCAGCCCGGGCTTCCTGGTCAATCGCGTGCTGTTCCCGTACATGCTGGAAGCGGCCACCGCGTATGCCGAAGGCATTCCGGGCCCGGTGATCGACAAGGCCGCAGTGAAATTCGGCATGCCGATGGGCCCGATCGAACTGATCGACACCGTGGGCCTGGACGTGGCCGCCGGCGTCGGCCGCGAACTGGCGCCGTTCCTGGGCCTGCAGATTCCGGCCGCGCTGCAGACGGTGGAACCGGACAAGCGTGGCAAGAAGGATGGCCAGGGCATCTACACCTGGGAAAACGGCAAGCCGAAGAAGCCGGACGTGGCCAGCGATTACCAGGCCCCGGCCGATCTTGAGGACCGCCTGATCCTGCCACTGTTGAACGAAGCGGTGGCCTGCCTGCACGAAGGCGTGGTGGCCGACGCGGACCTGCTGGATGCCGGCGTGATCTTCGGCACCGGTTTTGCCCCGTTCCGCGGCGGCCCGATCCAGCACATCCGTGCAGTCGGTGCCGATGTGATCGTCGAGCGGTTGAAGGCACTGCAGCAGCGGCATGGCGACCGCTTCGCCCCTCGCCCGGGCTGGGACAACCCCGCCCTGCGCGAACCGGTGGTGTGAGTTGATCGGCCGGGCCTGCGGCCCGGCCCCCGCATTTCAATCCACAGCAAAAGCCAGAGCCAGAGCCGGAGCAACAGCCGGCTCTGGTTTTTCTGTTTGTTGGGTGGGGCGGTCTGGGCTGGCAGGACACGCCGTAAACCCTTCCATGGGGGCTCGATGGCGCCATCCATGGCGCCAACGGTGCTGCCTGCCCACACCGCCCCACCCCTGACAGTTTCCCGGTGACGGTTGGTGAACTGCGATTCCGATCGGGATCACCACGGACGTGTGGGTGGCTACCTTGGTCGCCATCAGGAGCGAAGCGACCGGCGTTTGATTTTGATTTTCTTTTTCTCTTCTCCGTGGCTGGACAGCACACGGGAACCGTCAGGGGCCGGGCGGGTGGCGCAGGGGCGTGAGCCGCATGGATGCGGCGATCGAGCTTACATGGACGTACTTGCAGCGTCCCCTGCGTCACCCACCCGCCCGGCCAAACACGGAATACGCATTGCGCGCCCAGCCACGAGGGGCTGCGCCGTTGGCTGGAACAACCTGTTGCCCATACGGGGAATGCCCCCGTCACTTCTGCATGCGATGCTGGCCGCCTGATCCCTGCCAGCGAGAACGCCCGCATGACCACCATCATCGCCCCGCGCGTGCACGACATCGGCGGCCTCGAAGTCCGTCGCGCCGTCCCTACCCTGCAGGCCCGCAGCATCGGTTCGTTCGTGTTCGTCGACCAGATGGGCCCGGCACTCATGCACCCCGGCACCGCCATCGACGTACGCCCGCATCCGCATATCGGCCTGGCCACGGTGACCTACCTGTGGTCCGGTGCGATCGGCCACCGCGACACGCTCGGCTCGGACCAGGTGATCCGCCCCGGCGATGTGAACTGGATGACCGCCGGTCGCGGCATCGCCCATTCCGAACGCACCCCGCAACCGGACCGCGACCATGACAACCCGATCCACGGCATGCAGACCTGGGTGGCGCTTCCGAAATCGCATGAGGAAGTCGAGCCCGCGTTCTATCACCACGCCGCCGCCACCCTGCCCGAGCAGCGCCGCAACGGCGCATGGCTGCGCGTGATTGCCGGCCGCGCCTATGGCGAGGAATCGCCGGTGAAGGTGTTCGCCGACACGCTCAACGTGGCGATCGACCTCGACCCGGATGCGGAGATCGATATCGACAATGGTCATCGCGAGCGTGCGCTGTACATCCTTGAAGGCCAGGCTCAGCTGGATGGCGTGGATGTGCCTGCCCAGCACCTGATCATTCCCGAAGCCGGCGCGGTCGGCCGCCTGCGCGCGAAGACGCCGGTGAAGGCGATGCTGTTCGGTGGCGAGCCGCTGGATGGTCCGCGCCATCTGTGGTGGAACTTCGTATCCAGCTCGAAGGAGCGCATCGAGCAGGCCAAGCACGATTGGGAGGCCGGCCGTTTCGGCACCATCCCCGGCGACGACAAGGAGTTCATCCCGCTGCCGCAGTACTGAACATCGCATGCTGCACACATCCGAAGGTGTACTCCTGCACCCGGCGTTGACGCTACAGTCACCTGTTGAACACTGAAATGTGACATAAATCACACTTTGGCCGTCAAAGGAGTGCATCACATGAGCATGGGTAAACGCTTGTCCGCCGAATTCCTCGGCACGTTCTGGCTGGTTCTGGGGGGGTGTGGCAGCGCGGTGCTGGCGGCCAAGTTCGGTGGCGATGGCAATCCGCTGGGGATCGGCTTCCTCGGCGTGGCCCTGGCGTTCGGCCTGACCGTGGTGACCGGCGCCTACGCGTTTGGCCATATCTCAGGGGCGCACTTCAATCCGGCGGTCAGCGTCGGGCTGTGGGCCGGCGGTCGCTTCCCGGCCAGGGACCTGATCCCCTACATCATCGCCCAGGTCGCGGGCGGCCTGTTGGCCGGCTTCATCCTGCTGCAGATCGCCTCGGGCGCCAGCGGCTTCGCCATCGACGGCAGCCAGGCCGGTGCGTTCGCCAGCAATGGTTATGGCGCGCTGTCACCCGGTGGCTACAGCGTGGCGGCGGCCTTCCTGTGCGAGGTGGTGCTGACCGCAGTGTTCCTGATCGTGATCATGGGTTCCACCCACGGCAAGGCGCCGGCCGGCTTCGCGCCGCTGGCGATCGGCCTGTCGCTGACCCTGATCCACCTGATCAGCATCCCGGTCACCAACACCTCGGTAAACCCGGCCCGCTCGACGGCGGTGGCCTTCTTCGCCGGCAGCGGCGCGGTCAGCCAGCTGTGGCTGTTCTGGGTCGCCCCGCTGCTGGGCGGCGCGATCGGCGGCATCCTCTACAAGTGGATCGGCAACGACCGCTGAGGCGTGCGCGCACCATTGCGGCCGATCTCCGGTCGCAATGGTTACGCCTGTAACCGCAATTTGTGCGATCGCTCACGTTCCGTTAAGGTTGAGTTGACCTGCCGTGCACATGCCGGCGGGGGGGGCATCCGGGGATGGGATGCCAAGGCCGCCGGCCCATCCGGCGGAGCCAACGACACACCACCTTGGGGGATGCATGAAGTTCGCGCCTGTAGTGTTGTCGAGCCTGCTGTTCGCTGCGGCCCAGGCCGCCGCCCAGGCTCCCACCGAATGTCCTTCGCTGCCGGCCAGCAGCGGCCTGCAGTGGCACCAGCAGGCCCAGGCCGATTTCCTGGTCTGCCGCGCCAGCACCGGCGATGGCCGCGAAGTGCTGAGCCTGATGCTCAGCGCGCGCGATCCCAACCTTCCCTTGAACCGCTCGTTGCGGCAGGAGAAAGGCAGCTTCGGCGGTGAATCGCTGTACTGGTACCAGCCCGACCTGGGGGGCCAGCAACCGCCCGGCTACGCCGAGCGCCGGATCAGTGTGGTCAAGCTCGACAAAGGGCGTTACGCGCAGATTTCGCTGTATCCGGACAGTGCGCAGGAGCTGGGCTCGCTGCAGCAACTGGCGCAGGGCATGAGCCTGACGCCGTCGGCCGTGGCCGCCGGGCGCTGACGGTGACGGGGATGCCTGCATCGCAGCATCCCCGCAGCATCCAATGCGTCGGACGCCCGCCGGGCAGGAACCGGCGGCGTTCCTCAGAACTTGCCTTCCTGGAAATCGACGAAGGCCTGCATCAGCTCCTGCCGCGTGTTCATCACGAACGGGCCGTGCCGCATCACCGGCTCGCGCAGCGGGCGGCCCGCAACCAGGATCAATCGCGCGCCCTCGCTGCCCGCCGAGAGATGCAGCTGTTCGCCACCGCCCAGCACCGCCAGTTCCTGGCGGTCGACATCGCGCGCAGCATCCTGTTCACCGATCGTCAGCGCCCCTTCGAACACGTAGGCAAAGGCACTGTGCGATTCCGGCAGCGTGTAGGTCCAGGCGCGATCGGGCGCCAGCGTGATATCGAGGTACAGCGGATCGGTGGCCGGCTGCACGATCGGACCCTGGGTGCCATCCACGCTCCCGGCGATCACCTTCACCGTCACGCCCGCGTCCGGCTGCACCACCGGAATGCGCTCGGGGGCGAACTCCTGGTACTGCGGGTCGGTCATCTTGTCGCGTGCCGGCAGGTTCACCCACAGCTGGAAACCGCGCATCTTCCCGCTTTCCTGCTCGGGCATCTCCGAATGCACCAGGCCACGGCCGGCCGTCATCCACTGCACGCTGCCCGGGGTCAGCAGGCCTTCGTTGCCGTGGTTGTCGCGATGCCGCATGCGGCCGTCGAGCATGTAGGTGACCGTCTCGAAACCGCGGTGCGGGTGCTCCGGGAAGCCGGCGATGTAGTCCTCGGCGCGATCGGTGCCGAATTCATCGAGCAGCAGGAACGGGTCCAGGTCAGGCAGCGTCGGGCCACCGATCACGCGGGTCAGGCGCACGCCGGCACCGTCGGAGGTGGGCATGCCACGGATGGTCCGCAGCACGCGGACCGGTTCGGGAAAGCTCATGGCGACTCCTGTTGGATGGATGCCATTGAAGATGGACGCCAGACGGCCGCACGCCAATGGACGGCGCCGCAACCGATTGTTCCATCCCTGATGTTCGCTGCACGTCAGCACAACAACCGTACGACCAAAGTACTACCGCCGATTCGTCCTGTGCCAATTGACCCTGTCGAAGGCACGCGGGACTCTTTGACTGTCTTTCCGGGAGAGAGCACCTCATGAAAGGGTTTTCCAAAATAGGCTGGGCGGCCCTCGCCCTGCTCGGCGCCTTCTGTCTGGGCACCGTGGCCTTGCGGCGCGGCGAACACATCAATGCGCTGTGGATCGTCGTCGCCGCTGTTTCGCTGTACCTGGTCGCCTACCGCTTCTACAGCCTGTTCATCGCCAACAAGGTGATGCAGCTCGATCCGACCCGGGCCACCCCGGCGGTGATCAACAACGATGGCCTGGACTACGTGCCGACCAACAAGCACGTGCTGTTCGGCCACCACTTCGCCGCCATCGCCGGTGCCGGCCCGCTGGTCGGCCCGGTGCTGGCCGCGCAGATGGGTTACCTGCCCGGCCTGCTGTGGTTGGTGGTGGGCGTGGTGCTGGCCGGTGCGGTACAGGACTTCGTGGTGCTGTTCTTGTCCAGCCGCCGCAACGGACGTTCGCTGGGTGACCTGGTGCGCGAGGAGATGGGCCAGGTGCCCGGAACGATCGCGTTGTTCGGCGCGTTCCTGATCATGATCATCATCCTGGCGGTGCTGGCGATGGTGGTGGTCAAGGCCCTGGCCGAAAGCCCGTGGGGCATGTTCACGGTGATCGCGACGATGCCCATCGCGATCCTGATGGGGGTGTACATGCGCTACATCCGCCCCGGCAGGATCGGCGAGATTTCGGTGGTCGGCCTGATCCTGCTGCTGGCCGCGATCTGGTACGGCGGCAAGGTCGCCGCCGATCCGGTGTGGGGCCCGGCGTTCACCTTCACCGGCACCCAGATCACCTGGATGCTGATCGGCTACGGCTTCGTTGCCTCGGTGCTGCCGGTGTGGCTGCTGCTGGCCCCGCGCGATTATCTGTCGACCTTCCTCAAGATCGGCACCATCATCGCCCTGGCTATCGGCATCCTGGTGGTGATGCCGGAACTGAAGATGCCGGCGCTGACCCAGTTCGCCGCCAGCGGCGATGGCCCGGTGTGGAAAGGCGGCATGTTCCCGTTCCTGTTCATCACCATTGCCTGCGGTGCGGTGTCCGGCTTCCACGCGCTGATTTCCTCCGGCACCACGCCGAAGCTGCTGGCCAATGAAGCGCACATGCGCTACATCGGCTACGGCGGCATGCTGATGGAATCGTTCGTGGCGGTGATGGCACTGGTCGCGGCCTCGATCATCGATCCGGGCATCTACTTCGCGATGAACAGCCCGGCAGCGGTGATCGGTGCCGATGCTGCATCGGCCGCGCACTACATCACCAACACCTGGGGCTTCACCATCACGCCCGAGCAGCTGACCGCGACTGCGGCGGCCATCGGTGAACCGACCATCCTGCATCGTGCCGGTGGCGCGCCGACCCTGGCAGTGGGCATCGCGCAGATCCTGCACGAAGCAATTCCCAGTGGCAGCGACGCGATGATGGCGTTCTGGTATCACTTCGCGATCCTGTTCGAAGCACTGTTCATCCTGACTGCGGTGGACGCCGGCACCCGTGCCGGCCGCTTCATGCTGCAGGACCTGCTTGGCAACTTCGTGCCGGCGCTGAAGAAAACCGAGTCGTGGACCGCCAACATCATCGGTACCGCCGGCTGCGTGGCGCTGTGGGGCTACCTGCTCTACACCGGCGTGGTCGATCCGTTCGGTGGCATCCAGACGCTGTGGCCGCTGTTCGGCATCTCCAACCAGATGCTGGCGGGTATCGCGCTGATGCTGGGCACGGTGGTGCTGTTCAAGATGAAGCGTGACCGCTACGCCTGGGTGACGGCGGTGCCAGCCATCTGGCTGCTGATCTGCACCACCTACGCCGGCTTCATCAAGATCTTCGACAGCAACCCGGCGCAGGGCTTCCTGGCGCAGGCGCACAAGTTCCAGGCCGCGATCGCCAGTGACACCATCACCGCGCCGGCCAAGTCGGTGGCGCAGATGCAGCAGATCGTGGTCAACGCCTACGTCAACACCGGCCTGACCGCGCTGTTCCTGCTGGTGGTGGCCTCGGTGCTGGTGTATGCGGTCAAGACCATCCTGGCTGCCCGCCGCAATCCGCAGCGCAGCGACCGCGAGACCCCGTACGTGGCATTGAAGCCGCATGAAATGGTGGATCTGTGATGAGTACGCAACTGGTTCCCGTCGGCCAGTACCAGGCACACCGCCGCATCTGGCGGCGCCTGGTACAGACCGCACGCCTGTGCTGTGGGATTCCTGACTACGACAACTATGTCCGGCACATGCTGGAGAAGCATCCGGACCAGGAACCGATGGACTACAAGACGTTCTTCCGCGAGCGCCAGGAAGCGCGTTACGGCGGACGCAACGGCGGTCGCTGCTGCTGAGGTATTTGGGTGGGTGCCGGGCTTGCAGCCCGGCGCCCGCCGAAGCCGGAGCAACTGCAACTGCAACTGCAAGAGCGTCGGCTCTGGGTTTCTGTTTGTTTGGCGGGGCGGTGTCGGATTGCCGGTGACGGCGAGACACATGCGGGGTCAGATCCGTTCTCCGAAGGAAAACGGATCTGGCCCCATTCTGTTTATAGATATCTGACCGATGTGCCGACCAACGGTCGGCCCCCACCCACAGCCGCGTGAAACTCGAAAGCGGGGTGGGTCCGGTTGCGGGGGCGTGAGCGCCATGGATGGCGCGACCGAGCCTCCATGGACGGATTTACGGGGTCCCCCGCAACCGGACCCACCCCGCCATCCCACGGAATGCCGCTTCGGCTTTCGACGTTGCCGTTGATTGAAGCGGGTGCAGGGCTGCAAGCCCTGCTGGCCTACTCCACCAGAGTGATGGGCGTGAGAGTGACCTTCGCGTTGTTGGCCGCCCCCATGCGATCGGTGTACGCCTGACCACGCTGCAGCATGTAGAAGCTGTCCAGGTAATCGATGTCGTTGGCGAACCAGGACGACGGCATCGCCTTGAGGATCGCACCTGCGATGTCGGCAATGACCGCATACTCCGGCGCGAACGCGCCCAGCGCGGTCTTCACGCCCGTGGTCAAGGCCACCAGCAACTCCTGGTAGTTGGTGTCGCCGTCATCCTCGAACAACTGCACGTTGGCCGCGTTGAACCGGTAGTTGCCCCAGATCACCAGCGCCTGCTGCGGGGTGTAATCGGTCTTGTCATAGTCCAGGTACGGCATGTCGACCGTGACCATTTCCGGTTCGGTCTTGTCGACCTGCAGGCCGGAAACGACAGCGAATACCTCTGCCGCGCCCAAGGCCCATGGCTCCTGGTCCTCGGCCAGGCGGATGCGGTCCAGCCGGGTGATGTCCAGCGACGCGCTGGCATCATTGGCGGCGATACTGATGCGCTCGGGCGACTGCAGGCCGCGCGCGCGCAGCCCGGCGTTGACCAAGGCCATGCCCTCGGCCACCGAGCGGCGGGTATCGACATCGACGATCAGCACGGGGAAATCCGGGGCCTGCTTCGCGTCCAGCACATGTGCGCGGCCCTGGGCGTCGTAGGCGGTCAGCGTGGTCCAGTCGCGGTCATTGCCACGCGGCAGGCTGGCCACCCACAGCTCGCGCGTCGCAATGGCATCCAGCGACGCGCCTTCGGGCACGTAGGCACGCAGCTGCAGCAGAGAGGGCCCCTGCTCCGGCAGGCCCTTGCGCAGCCGCAGCAGCCCGTCCTGCCGGGCCAGGCTGCTGCTGGCCAGCGTGCGCGCCTGCGGATCGAACCGCGTCATCACCTGCTGCAGCGCCACGCCGCGCTCCGGCGCCGCGCGCAGGGCCGAGCGTGCGGCGTCGGCGAAGCCCGGTTGCGCGATCAGCGCAGCGACATCGCGCGCACTGGCATCGGTGATCGCCTGCACATCGCCGGGTCGCGCCTGCAGCGGGGCCTGTGCCAGCGCCGAAGCGCTGCCCAGCATCAGCGCGAGCAGCGCCGATGCACGAAACATCCATTGATTCGTCATGAACATACCTGTCGGGAAAGCTGGCAGCCGCCAGCGGAGGCTGCGCCGCGAGCCCCCTGCTTCCCCTCGCGACGCATGCCGCCACGCTACGTGGCACACGCCCGACATTCCGTTATCCGCCGCACAGATTCGGCAGCGGCTGGCGCATGCGTCACGCCCCGCAGCCGCCGAGCACGGGCTCGGCGCTGCAGCCCCGCGTGATCAGGCGTTGGCCATCCACTTCAGGATCAGGCCGGTGACATACGCCAGCCCGGTACCGGTGGCATAGCCCACCGTGCCCAGCAGCACGCCCACCGGGGCCAGCGTCGGATGGAACGCCGCCGCCACCACCGGTGCCGAAGCCGCCGCGCCGATGTTGCCCTGGGAGCCGATCGCGAAGAAGAACAGCGGCGCGCGCAGCAACTTGGCGACGATCCACAGCACCAGCACGTGCGTGGCCATCCAGATCGCACCCAGCAGGAACAGCCACGGCCGATCCAGCAGCGACAGCAGGTTCATCTGCATGCCGATGCAGGCGATCAGGAAGTACAGGAACACCGTGCCCAGCCGCGAAGCACCGGCCGCTTCCAGCCGGCGCGCGCGGGTGAAGCTCAGGCCCAGGCCCATCGCGGTAGACAGCAGGATCACCCATACGAACTGGCTGTCCAGGCTGAACTGGCTGGCCCAGCTGACGTTGGTCTTGAACCAGCCCGACAACGGTGCAGCGATGGCGTGGGCCAGGCCAACGCCGCCCAGTGCCACGCCCACGATCACCATCAGGTCGGTCATGCTGGGGATGCGTGCGTTCTGCGCCTCATAGGCACTGATGCGTGCCTTCATCTCGTCGATGGCGCGGGTGTCGGCCCCGTTGCGGGTGTCGATCTGCTGCGCGCGGTTGGCCAGGAACAACAGGATGGCCATCCACAGGCTGGCGCAGGCTACGTCGACCACGGCGAACTGGCCGAAGGTGGTGGCATCGGTCCCGAACACTTCCCGCATGGCGACCATGTTGGCGCCGCCGCCGATCCAGCTGCCGGCCAGCGCGGCCATGCCGGCCCAGGTATCACCGGCTACGGTTTCCGGGTGGATCAGCTTCATCAGCTGGAACGAGACGATGGCGCCCAGCATGATGCCGGCAGTGCCTGCGCAGAACACGATCAGCAGTTTCGGGCCGAGCTTGATGACCCCTTTCAGGTCGATCGACAGGGTCAGCAGCACCAGCGCGGCCGGCAGCAGCACGTCACGCGCGACCGGGTTGTACAGCGAGGTGTTGTGGCCATCGATGACACCGGCGGTGTTGTAGATGGCGGGGATGAAGTAGCACAGCAGCAGTGCCGGCACCCAGGCGAAGATCTTCTTCAGCAGCGGGGTCGGGCCGCTGGCAGCCCAGAAGATCAGGGCCAGGGTGGCGGCGATCAGGCCCAGTCCAACGATGTCGTTGCTGATCAGGGCAGTAGCGGGTTCGGTCGGCATGGGATCCTCTGTCGATCGAAAGAGCGGAAAAAAAAGCGCCGCATAAAGCGGCGCACCCCGAGATTAACATTGTCTTCACGCCGGGTCATGCTGCAGTGCCGGCTGCCCTCTCCCGGAGCCTCCCCATGCAGCTCGGCGCCTTCTCTGTCAGCCTTTCGGTCAAGGACCTGGCGGCCTCCCGTGCGTTCTACGAGGCCCTGGGCTTCTCGGTGACCGGCGGCGAGCCGGCACGGCACTGGCTGGTGATGCGCAACGACGGCATTGTGATCGGCCTGTTCCAGGGCATGTTCGAGGGCAACCTGCTCACCTTCAATCCCGGCTGGGACCAGTACAGGCAGGAACTGCCCCATTTCCAGGATGTGCGCGAGCTGCAGGCCGAGCTGGATGGCAAGGGCATCGAGCTGGCGGTGCGCACCGATCCGGAGGGGCAAGGCACCGGGTATGTGCAGTTGGCCGATCCGGATGGCAACGTGATCCTGATCGACCAGCATGTGGCACGCCCGAACGCGCGGTGACACGGCCAGCCGGGGCTGGGTCGACGGGCAGCGTGCCAAGCAGGTTGGTGGCCGGATCAGCCCGGTCGTGATGCGCTGAAGTCGAGGACAGCGCGCGTGCCGCGCGGCTCGCAGGGATCCAGCTGCAGGGTCCAGCCGAGGTGTTCGCACAGCCGCGCGATCAGGTCCAGGCCGATGCCGCCGCCGCGGTCGGCGCGCTCGCCGCGGGCCATCCGCGCGTGGATCGCGGCGATCTCCTCCGGGCTCATGCCGTGCCCCGGGTCCTGCAGGGTCAGCACCGCCGACGGACTCAGCCGCAGCTCGATACGGCCGCGCCCACTGTTCTCGATGGCATTGCGCAGCAGATTGCCGATCGCGGCCTGCACAACGGCCAGCGGCGCGACGATGTCCACCGGCGCAGCCTGGATGCCGATGCTCAGGTCCTTGTCACCCAGCAGGTGGCGGTGGTCATCGACGATCTCCGGCAGCAGCTGGTCCAGCGCGATGCGCTCGGCACGCGCGGCCAGTCGCGCCGGATCACGGGCCAGCACCAGCAGTAGCTCGATCAACTGTTCCACGCTCTGCGCGGTGCGCAGCACGCGCTGCATCTGCTGACGCGCGCGCTCGGGCAGCCCCGGCTGCTCCAGCGCCAGCTCGGCAGCGCCGGTCATCACCGCGATCGGCGTGCGCAGTTCATGGCTGGCGGTGCTGATGAAGACCCGCTCGCGTTCGACGAACTGCTCGTTGCGGTCCAGATAATCGTTCAGCGCATCGGCGATGGTGTGCAGCTCCGAGCTGCCACGCGGATCGACCTCGATGCGCTGGCCCTGAACGCCCGGCCGCAGCGCGGCGATGTGCTGCGCCAGCAGGCTCAACGGGCGCACCATGCGTTCCATGCCGAACGACGCCATCAGCACGGTGACGAAGATCATGATCACCCCGGCCAGCATCACCCAGCGCGTGGCGAACTGTTCCAGGTCATGGAAATCGGAGATGTCCAGAACCAGCGCGACCCGGCCCATCGACTCGGTTTCGCGCACCATCACCGCCGTCTCACGCCCCTTCACCATCACGCCGTCATGCAGCCCCGGATGCAATGTGCGCAGGCCCTCGGGCAGGTTGACCGCATCGAACCGGTACAGGCTGAGCGTGTCCGAATCCTGCCAGCGGTAATGCGGCTCGTGCTCGACGTGCTCGACGATGCTGTCCAGTTCGGAATTGAGCAGTGCGCGCCAGGCGGCATGCTCGGCATGTTCATGCACATAGTTGCCGACGCTGAACACCGCGATCGACAGCAGCGCCAGGTAGCCCAGCAACCACCACACCACGCGCCGGTACAGCGGCCCCGGCTTACGCGCCTTCATCGTCAACCTTGCCCGCATCGCTGGCGGTGGTCACCGCCAGCCGGTAGCCCACCCGCGGCAGGGTATGGATCAGTTTCTCGACGAACGGACCATCGACGCTGCGGCGCAGTTCGTAGACATGCGAACGCAGCAGATCGCCATCCGGCGGTTCGTCGCCCCACAGGGCGAATTCCAGCTGCTGGCGGGTGACCGCGCCTGGACTGGCACGCATCAACACCTCCAGCAGCTTGCGGCAGGCCGGGTACAGGTGCAGCACCTGGTTGCCGCGCTGGGCCTCAAGGGTCGCCAGGTCCAGCACCAGGTCGCCGACCTGCAGGCGCTTGCGCGGGTTGCGGCCTTGCGCACGCAGCAGCAGCGCCTCCAGCCGCACCTCCAGCTCGGGCAGGGCGAACGGCTTGGTCAGGTAGTCGTCGGCACCGGCGCGGAAGCCGGCGATCTTGTCCGGCAGGTCGTCGCGCGCGGTCAGCATGATCACCGGCACTTCCGAGGCGTGCTCGGCGCGTAGCCGGCGCAGTACTTCGGGACCCTCCATGCGCGGCAGCATCCAGTCCAGGATCACCGCGTCATAGGGATGGCTGCCGGCCAGGTGCAGCCCGGTAATGCCATCCGGGGCCACATCGAGCACGTGCCCGCGCGACTCGAAATAGTCGAACAGGTTGGCCACCAGCTGGCGGTTGTCCTCGATCACCAACAGACGCATGCACGAAACATCCACGGAAGTTCGTACCATGGTAGCGCTGCGCATGTCGGAATGCGGTCGCCGTGCCCACCTCCGACGCTTTTCCCACCGCTGCCATCCCAGAATGGCCGTTTTGCTCCCGGAGCCTGCCGTGCCCGTAGCCCTGCCCCGCCGTTGGCGCCTGCCCCTGTTGTGGCTGCTGATCATTGCTGCGTTGGCAGCCGGCATCGGCCTTCGCCAGCCGCAGCCGCCGGACGAGCCGCGCTTCGTGCTGGCGGCCCGCACCATGGTCGAAAGCGGGCAATGGCTGCTGCCGCACCGGGGCGTGGAGCTGTACGCGGAGAAACCGCCGGTGTTCATGTGGCTGCAGGCCGCCGCCTACGAGGTGGTCGGCAGCTGGCAGTGGTCGTTCCTGCTGCCGTCCTTGCTGGGCGCCCTGCTCAGCCTGTGGCTGGTATCGGACCTGGCGCGCCGGCTGTGGTCGCCACGGCACGCGGTCTATGCCCTTGCCGCACTGTTCTGCACCCTGCAGTTCGGGCTGATGGCCAAGCGCGCGCAGATCGACATGGTGCTGGTGGGCATGACCACCGTGGCCCTGTGGGGCCTGATGCGACACCTGTGCGAACGCCGCAATCTGCCCGCGCTGTGGCTGGCCGGCTTTGCCGCCGGCGTGGGTACGGTGACCAAGGGCGTGGGCTTCCTGCCGCTGTTGATGGTGCTGCCCTGGTTCGGCTGGTGGCTGTACCAGCGCCGTCGTGGCTACGCGGTGGAGGCCCCGCATCCGGCCACCCTGCTGTGGCTGATCCCGGCTTTCCTGCTGGGCGTGGGCGTGTGGCTGGCGCCGCTCGGCTGGGCCCTGCTGCACACGCCCAGCGCCGAACTGCAGGCGTACGCGCACGAGTTGTTGTTCAAGCAGACCGGCACCCGCTATGCCAACGCCTGGCACCACCGGCAGCCCGCTTGGTACTACCTGCAGGTGATCCTGACCCTGTGGCTGCCGGGCAGCCTGCTGCTGCCGATGCTGTTCAAGCCGTGGTGGCGCCGCCTGCGCCGTGGCGACCGCCGCCAGTGGCTGCTGCTGGGCTGGGCAGTGCTGGTGCTGCTGTTCTTCAGCGCCAGCCCGGGCAAGCGCGAGGTGTACCTGCTGCCGATGCTGCCGGCGATGGCGCTGGCCGTAGCGCCGCTGCTGCCTGGCCTGCTGCGCCGCCTGTGCGTTCGCCGCTACCTGTTCGGCTACAGCGTGGTGCTGATGCTGGCCACCGGCGTGCTCGGCGTGATGCTGATGACCGAGCACCCGTGGGCCGTGGCCCAGTTGGAGCGCCGGGCGATGCCTGACACCCTGCTGCCGGTGCTGGGCGATGGTCTGCTGACCTTCGCCATCGCTCTGGCCACCCTGATCGTATGGCTGCGGGTGCGCCGTGCGGCGACGCTGGTGCTGCTGACCCACGGCATGCTGTGGATGCTCTACGGCTTGGTGCTGATCCCGGCGCTGGACCCCTACGCCTCGGCTTCGGCGCTGATGCGCCGGGTCGGTGCACGGATCGGCCCGGACGCTGAGCTGGCGCTGGTCGCTTGGCGTGAGCAGAACCTGCTGCAGGCCGACCGCCCCGCACGCGAGTTCGGCTTCAAGCGGCCCTGGGCCGAGCAATGGCACGACGCCGGCCCGTGGCTGGCCGAGGCGCCTGGCAAGCGCTGGCTGCTGGTGCTGGACGATGCGATGAGCCCCTGCGTGGATCCGGCCAAGGTGATCGATATCGGTGTTGCCAACAGGAATCGTTGGCAACTGCTTCCCGGTACCGCATGGAACCCGGGCTGCCATGCCGAGCGGACAGGATCGACCGCCGAAGAAGACTGAACGTTGACATGGGCCGGGCAAACATTAACCCGGGACGAACGAGCGTCCGACCCTTCTCCGACATCAAGGTGACGAGCATGACCGCGGATTCCCGAACCGCCCTTGCCCAGCATGCCCGTCCGTCCCATTGATTCGGTAGCGCCGCTTGCGACATCGCCACTGGCGTCAAGATTTGCCGTAACTCACCTCTGGCTGCCTGTCGCAATCGGTCTGCCCCTGTTTACGCTGCTGATGGGTTTCGGCGGCGATCAATGGGTGGCCGACCACCTGTTCCGTCTTGAAGGCGGCCGCTGGGCGCTGCAGGACGCCTGGATCACCCGCTCCGTCGTGCACAAAGCTGGCAAATGGCTGAGTACGGCAGCGGCGCTGGTGGTAATGCTGCTGTGCTTCAACCACTGGTGCAAACAACGTGATCGCACCCTGCGATGGGCGCTGCTTTACGTCGTGATTGCCGTGGCACTCGGCACAGGCGTGATCTCCCTGCTGAAGTCGCGGGTGCCGATGGAATGCCCCTGGGACCTGCTGCGCTACGGCGGCCATCAGCCTTTCATCGGTCTGTTCACTCTGCGCCCGGAAGGCATGGCGGCACAGGCCTGCTTCCCGGCAGGCCACGCCAGTGCCGGCTATGCGTGGCTCTGCCTGTATTTCTTCGCCCTGCTGTGGCGGCCGTCCTGGCGCTGGGCCGGGCTGTGGATCGGCCTGGGCACCGGACTGGTGTTCGGCATCAGCCAACAGCTGCGGGGCGCCCATTTCCTCTCGCATGACGTTGCAACCGCGTTGATATGTTGGCTGCTTTCGCTGGGCCTGTACCTGATCGTCAAACGCGTTCTGACCCGCCGTCAGCTGGACCGTCCCAACCGCCAGGAGGCAAACGCATGAGTGCATCGGTCCAACGCCCCGCCCGCGTTCCTGCATTGGCGGGACTGCGCCACTGGCGGCCGCAGCTTTCCACCGAAGCACTGATTGCGCTGACCAGCCTGTTCTTCGCGGTCGCCGGCAACGGGCTGTTCTGGCACAGCGCCATGGCCAGCCACCCGGGCAGCCTGCGCTACGCACTGTCGCTGCTGCTGTTGCTCCTGGGCGCGCACGGCGTGCTGCTCGGCATCCTGGTCTGGCGCTGGAATGCCAAGGTGGTGATCAGCCTGTTGCTGCTGGTGACCGCGTTCGCCGCGCACTACATGAGCCGCTATCACATCTACCTGGATGCGGACATGCTGCGCAACGTGCTGGCGACCGACCCCAAGGAAAGCCGCGAGCTGATGACCGTGTCGCTGCTGTGGCCGGTGCTGCTGCTGGCCGTGCTGCCGATGGTGGTGCTGTGGCGCGTGCAACTGCGCCGCCGCAGCTGGGGCCGCAGCCTGCTGTGGCGCCTCGGCTTGCTGGTGGTGGCAGCGGTGACCGCCGTTGGCGGCGCGCTGATCTCGTTCCAGGACGTCTCGGCGCTGATGCGCAACCAGCGCGAAGTGCGCTATCTCGCCACCCCGGCCAACGTGCTGCTGGGGATGCCGCGCGCACTGCGTGGCGACAACCCGGTGCAGCGCGCGCCGAAGCTGCCGATCGGCACCGACGCCAAGGCCACGCCGCGTGCGCCGGCCAGCAAGCCGCGCCTGCTGGTGATCGTGATGGGCGAGACCGTGCGTGCACAGAACTGGGGCCTCAACGGTGGCCGCAACACGACGCCGGAGCTGGCCCAGGCCAGCGTGGTCAACTTCCCGGACATGCATTCGTGCGGCACCAGCACCGAGGTCTCGCTGCCGTGCCTGTTCTCGCCGTGGGGGCGCCACGAGTACGACGAAAAGAAGATCCGCGCGCACCAGTCGCTGCTGCACGTGCTGGACCGCGCCGGCATCGCGACGCTGTGGCGTGACAACCAGTCCGGCTGCAAGGGCGTGTGCGAGGGGCTGGAGTTCCAGTCGCTGTCCGACGCGACCACGCCGGGCCTGTGCGCCGATGGCCGGTGCATGGACGAGATCCTGCTGCAGGACCTGGCCACCCAGGTGCGGGCCAAGCCGGGTGACCGGGTCGTGGTACTGCACCAGCTGGGCAACCATGGCCCGGCCTACTTCGAGCGTTATCCGCCCGCGTTCCGCCGCTTCACCCCGACCTGCGACACCCGTGACATCGGCCGCTGCTCGCGCGAAGAGATCACCAACAGCTACGACAACGCCGTGCTGTACACCGATCACTTTCTGACCAAAACCATCGGTGCGCTGCAGGGCATGCCGGATTACGACACGGCGATGATCTACCTGTCCGACCACGGCGAGTCGCTGGGCGAGAAGGGCTTGTTCCTGCACGGCGTGCCGTATGCCATCGCGCCGGCCGAACAGACCCGGGTACCGATGACGATGTGGTTCTCGCCGGGCTTTGCCAGCAGCCGCGGGCTGGACCTGCAGTGCGTGCGCAAGCGTTCAGCGGCGTACACCGACCATGACAACCTGTTCCCGTCGGTGCTGGGCCTGATGCAGGTGAAGACCTCGCTGTACGAGCGCGATCGCGACGTGTTCGCCAACTGCGAGAGTTGAGGTTTGTTCGGCAGGGCTTGCAGCCCTGCACCTGCAGAGGCCAGAGCCGAAGCAACAGCAAAAGCTGGCATCCCGTGGGTTGGCGGGGTGGGTCCGGTTGCGGGGGACACTGCAAGTACGTCCATGTAAGCTCGGTCGCCGCATCCATGCGGCTCACGCCCCCTCAACCGGACCCACCCCGCCTTCGACAGTTTTCCGCGATCTGCTGGAATGACCTTGGGGTCAGATCCGTTTTCCGGAGGAAAACGGATCTGACCCCATTTTGATTGTCGATACCTGACAGATGTGTCGACCAAGGTCGACACCTACCCACAGCACACGGAATCTGTCGGAGGTGGGGAGGTGTGGGCTTGCAGGACCGTCGGCGCCATGGATGGCGCCATCGAGCCCCCATGGACGGGTTTACGGCGTGTCCTGCAAGCCCACACCGCCCCGCCAAACCATGGAATCGTTGCTTTTGAAGTTGACGTTGCCCTTGCTTGACGGCCTCTGCGGGTGCCGGGCGCCGCCCGGCCGACTTCCGCCACTTGCGGTGACAGCGACTGCCCACTAGCCTTCGGCCGTCGTTCACCACCCAAGGACCGCCCGTGAAACACCGTCATCTCCTGCTGGCCTCGGCAATCGCCGCCGCCACGCTGGCCCTGGTCGCCTGCAAGAAGGAACCCACCCCAGGCACCGATACCGCCAGCAGCAGCGCCCCGGCCGGCGAAACCGCGGACCAGTTCGTGGCCCGCATCAATGCCGAATTCAAGGCCGCCTACCCGGAGATGACCTCGGCGCAGTGGCTGTCCTCCACCTACATCAACAGTGATTCGGAACGCATCGCGGCCAAGGCCAACGAGCGCTCGCTGACCCAGCTCAACAGCTGGATCGAACAGGCCGCCAGATTCGATGGCAAGCCGATGAGCGAGGACAGCAAGCGCGCCATCCACCTGCTGAAGCTGATGTCCTCGATGCCGGCGCCGCGCGACCCGGCCAAGCTGGCCGAGCTGACCCAGATCGCCACCCGCATGGAAGGCAGCTACGGTGCCGGCAAGTACTGCACCGATGCCAATGATCCGAACTCCTGCCGCCAGCTCGGCGAGCTGGAGCAGGTGCTGGCGCGCAGCCGCGACTACGACAAGCAGCTCGATGCATGGCAGGGTTGGCACAGCACTACCAAGAGCATGCGTGGCGACTACCAGAAGTTTGTCGGCCTGGTGAACGAAGGCGCCAAGGGCATGGGCTTCACCGATGCCGGGCAGATGTGGCGCAGCGGCTATGACATGCCGCCGGAGCAGATCGGCCCGGAAACCGACCGCCTGTGGGAGCAGGTCAAGCCGATGTACGAGCAGCTGCACTGCTACGCACGCGGCAAGCTGGACAAGACTTACGGCAAGGACAAGGCCGAAGTGGGCAACGGCCTGATCGCCGCGCACCTGCTCGGCAACATGTGGCAGCAGGACTGGTCAAACCTGTGGGACCAGCTGGAACCGTACCCCGGTGCCGGCAGCCTGGACATCACCGCCGCGCTGGAAAAGCAGTACCAGGCCAACTTGAGCGCCGCGCTGGCCAAGGCCGGCAAGGACGCCAACGTCGCCGCGCAGTACAAGGCGCAGCGCGAAGCCGAACTGCGCACTGCCAAGCAGATGACCGAGCGCGCACAGGACTTCTACGTGTCGTTGGGCATGCCGTCGCTGCCGCAGTCGTACTGGGACAAGACCCAGTTCATCAAGCCCGATGACCGCGACGTGGTCTGCCACGCCAGCGCCTGGGACATGAACATGGAAGGCGATGTCCGTACCAAGATGTGCATCAAGCCGAACGAAGAGAACTTCACCACCATCTACCACGAGCTGGGCCACATCTATTACGACCTGGCCTACAACCCGCTGCCGCCGCTGTTCCAGGGCGGTGCCAACGATGGCTTCCATGAAGCGATCGGCGACACCATCGTGCTGGCGATGACGCCCAAGTACCTCAGCTCGATCGGCCTGGTCGATGCGCCGACCGAGAGCCGTGAGGCGGTCATCAACAACCAGATGCGCATGGCGCTGTCGGGCGTGTCGTTCCTGCCGTTCGGGCTGATGATCGATCGCTGGCGCTGGGGCGTGTTCGACGGTTCGATCACCGCCGACAACTACAACAAGGCATGGTGGGACCTGAAGGCCAAGTACCAGGGCGTGGCCCCGGCCAGCACCCGTGGCGAAGAATTCTTCGATCCGGGCGCGAAGTACCACGTGCCGGGCAACACCCCGTACACCCGCTACTTCCTGGCGCGCATCCTGCAGTTCCAGTTCTACAAGGGCCTGTGCGACGCGTCCGGCTACAAGGGCCCGCTGCATGAGTGCACCTTCTACGGCAACAAGGAAGCCGGGCAGAAGTACTGGGCGATGCTGAGCAAGGGTGCCAGCCAGCCGTGGCAGGCCACGCTGAAGGAACTGACCGGCACCGACAAGCTCGATGCCGGCCCGATGATCGAGTACTTCACGCCGGTCAACGAGTGGCTGAAGCAGCAGAACGAAGGCCAGATGTGCGGCTGGCAGGCCAACGCGGCGCCGGCGGCGAAATGAAAGAAGGGGCGGGTCCGCGAGGATCCGCCCCTTCTTCGTGTTGTAGAGCCGAGCATGGCTCGGCTCCACATATTGGGCGCAATCAGCTGTTCTTCTTCGCGGCGATCGCTACAGCCAGCTCGGCCTTGAATTCCTCGAAGGTCTGGCCCTTCTCCCTGGCTTCGGCCTGTGCGGCATCGCGCAGTGCGTCGGAGTACACCAGGCGTACCGGCGTGCCCTTGCGTTCGTGCAGCTCACCGGCCTGCATGATCAGCGCAAGCACCTGCGCAGCGCTCTCGCTGTGGCCGGCTATGCGGCCATCCATGCCCAGCACCCATTCGCCGTCGCGACGCACGACACCGGCCAGCAGGGTGCGCTGTGCATCGCGCAGTTCCGCATGCGGCTCCACCGGCGAGGCCTGGGCAGCGGCTTTGTTGGCGGCCTGCTTTTCCTGGCGACGGCGCTGGTCGCGGCGGGTCTTGGAGCTGGTGGACATGGTGCGGTACCGCTGCGAAAGGGGGGCGCAAGGATAGCGCACCCCGCCCGCCACGCTGCTTCACGCCCTTTCAGTCCAGCACTTTGCCGTGCCGCCAGTAGCCCATGAAGGTGATCGCGCGGCGGTCCAGCCCGCAGTCGCGGACCAGATGGCGACGGATCGCCATCACCGCCCCAGCCTCGCCTGCCACCCAGGCATACAGCGGCCCGGCGGCGCTGGCATCGGCCTGCTCCCACAGGATCTGCGCGTCGACATCGATCTCCTCCAGTTCGTCACCGGCGAACACCGCCGAGGCCGCCGCCAGCCGCGCCTGGACTGCCTGCAGCAGTGGCCGGCCGTGGGCCGCCTGACCACGCGGCAACCAGACCAGTTCGGCCGTGGCCGGCGCCTTCAGCGGCACCGCGTCGCCGGCCTGCGCCACTTCCAGAAGCGCCAGCGTGGATGGTGGATCGGCCAGCGCGGCCAGTTCCTCGAGGATGCCGGCCACTGCCGGCAGCGCGGTTTCGTCGGCGACCAGCAGCACCTGGCCGACACCTGCCGGCGGCTTCCATTCCCAGCCTTCGCTGCTGTCCGCACAGTCGGCATCGGGGGCCAGCAGCACCACGCGGTCGCCCGGCCGCGCGTGGATGGCCCAGCGCGAAGCCGGCCCGTTTTCGCCATGCAGGACGAAATCCACGTCAACCTCGCACTGTTCCGCGCGCAACTGCCGGATCGTGTAGGTCCGCATCGGCGGGCGCTGGTCGTCCGGCAGGGCCCGATAACGCCGGTACCAGTCCTCGCCGCGGGGCACCTGCGGTACGTCCTGGCCGGGCAAGGGGAAGAACACCTTGATGCGCTGGTCCGGGCCTTCGGTCTTCATCCGTGCCACGTCGGCACCGGTGAACACCATGCGGTCCAGGGAAGGGGAAAGAACGCGGCGCTCCTTCAGCGCCACCTCGAACAGGCGGTAGGTCTGCTGCGCAGCCATGGGGGAACCTCATGCGACGACATCGGATCGGCTGGCTGTCGTGCATCCACGCACTGGCTGGCTGGAGTCTCCAGCCTATCCCGGTCGCCGGCCGTCGCAAGCGTTGCGGGCATCACGGCCCCGCCCTACCCCTGCGTGCTGTTCAATGGCCAGTGCAGACTGCCTGCGCCGCGCGCTCGCGGTGATGTTCCCAGTACCAGAACACGAAGCCGGCAGCAAAGAATGCGGCCTGGCCCAGCGCCAGGTGCAGCGGGCTGGCACTGAGCAGCGGCGACACCACGCCGGCCACCACAGTACTGATCATCAGCTGCACGAACGCCTGCAGGGACGAGGCCAGGCCACGCTGGTGCGGGTACATGTCCAGCACCGCCAGTGCCAGGATCGGGAAGATCAGCGCCATGCCCATGCCGCCCAGGAAGATCGGCAGCACCGCCCACGGCAGCACGAACTGCGGCGACAGCGCCACGTAGCCGACATTCAGCAGCACCGACAACGCGCACAGGCCGAATCCAATGGATACCTGGCGGGTGGGCGTGGTGTGCCCAGCCATGCGCCCGGACAGGAACGAGCCGGTGGTCATGCCGCCGATAGTGGGAATGAACAGCCAAGCGAAGCCACCCTCGCCCAGGTGCAGGTGCTGCATCACGAACACCGGCGCCGAGGAGATGTACAGGAAAATGCCACCGAAGCCGATGCTGCCGGCCAGCGCCAGGCGCAGGAAGCGCGGGTTGAAACCGATGCGCACGTAATCGCGCAGCAGCACGCGCGGCGACAACGGCAGCCGCGCCTCGACCGGGTGGGTTTCCGGCAGGAAACGCGCGGTGGCGGCCAGCAGCACCAGCCCGAACACCACCAGGAACCAGAAGATCAGCGGCCAGCCGGCGCCGCTGAGCAGGATCCAGCCGCCGATGATCGGCGCGATCGCCGGGGCGATGCCGAACAGCATCGACACCTGGCTCATCAGCCGCTGTGCGTCATGGCCGTGGTACAGGTCGCGGATCACCGCGCGGCCGACGATCATGCCCACGCCTGCCGACAGGCCCTGAAGCGCGCGGAAAGCCAGCAGCGTGCTCAGGTCGGTGGACAGCGCGCAGCCGACCGAGGCGCCGACGAACACCGCCAGGCCACCGAGGATCACCCGCTTGCGGCCCCAGGCATCGGACAGCGGGCCGTGCGCCAGGCTCATCAGGCCGTAGAACAGCAGGTACACGCTGATGGTCTGCTGCACCGCCACCTCGTCCACCGCCAGGCGCTGGGCCAGCTGCGGGAACGCCGGGAAGATGGTGTCGATGGAGAACGGGCCGAACATGGCCAGGCCGGCAAGCAGCAGGGCCATGCGGCGGGTGGAGGGAGCAACAGCGGCGGTCATGGAGAAGGCGTCCGGCAGGGCCATGCGGGGCACGCACGGCGGGCGCCCGTCCCGCTGCAACGGGGAGGGCGCCAGATGAATTCGGGTATCCCCCCATCATAGGTGGGGATTGCGCCCGATGCCATGCAGCGGTGCACAAAACGCACGGCCGGGCCATCGGCCATTCAGCCGCAGCGGGTGGGTCCGGAGTCGGCCGGCGGGCCCGCAACGGGCTATAATCGGTGGGCAACACGGTGGGAGAAGCGGAACACCGCTGCCGAAGGCGCAACGCCCGTAATCGCTCAGGCCCGATACCACCCGTAACAGAACTCTGGAGAGACCGGTTCGATCCGGCGCCGAAGGGGCACGAAGCTGCGGTTTTCCGCGCTTTTAAACTCTCAGGCAAAAGGACAGAGGGGCGCCCGCAGACCGCCGACCGGCGGCTTGTGCCCGTGCGTGTGCCCTTTCCTGACGGATCCTTCGCCATGTCCCAGAACACCCCTTCCCTGCGTGAGCTCGAGCACCATTCGGCGTTCGTCGAGCGCCACATCGGCCCCAACGATGCCGAGATCGCGCAGATGCTCGGCGTCATCGGCCACGCATCGCTGGATGCGATGACCGATGCCATCGTCCCGGCCAAGATCAAGTCGCCGGCACCGCTGGCACTGCCGGAGTCGATCACCGAAGTGCAGGCGCTGGCGAAGATCCGCGCGATCGCCGACAAGAACACCGTGCTGCGCAGCTTCATCGGCCAGGGCTACTACGGTACCCACACGCCGAACGTGATCCTGCGCAACATCCTGGAAAACCCGGCCTGGTACACCGCCTACACCCCGTACCAGGCGGAAATCTCGCAGGGCCGCATGGAAGCGCTGATCAACTTCCAGACCCTGTGCGCCGACCTGACCGGCATGGAAATCGCCAACGCTTCGCTGCTGGACGAAGCCACCGCCGCTGCTGAAGCGATGACCCTGGCCAAGCGTTCGGCCAAGTCGAAGTCGGATGTGTTCTTCGTGCACGACGCCGTGCACCCGCAGACCCTGGAACTGCTGCGCACGCGCGCCGAGCCCATGGGCATCGTGCTGCGCGTCGGCACCCCGGCCGAAGCGCTGGAAGCGGAAGCCTTCGGCCTGCTGCTGCAGTACCCGGATACCTTCGGCCAGGTCGGCGACTACAAGGCGCTGGTCGAAGCCGTGCACGCACGCGGCGGCCTGGTGGCCGTGGCCACCGACCTGCTGGCACTGACCCTGCTGGCCGCCCCGGGCGAATGGGGCGCAGACATCGTGGTCGGCAACAGCCAGCGTTTCGGCGTGCCGTTCGGCTTCGGTGGCCCGCACGCGGCCTTCATGGCCTGCCGTGACGCCTACAAGCGCTCGATGCCGGGCCGCCTGATCGGCGTCTCGGTGGATGCCCAGGGCAACCCGGCCTACCGCCTGACCCTGCAGACCCGCGAGCAGCACATTCGCCGCGAGAAGGCCACCTCCAACATCTGTACCGCGCAGGTACTGCTGGCGGTGATGGCCTCGATGTACGCCGTCTACCACGGCCCGGAAGGCCTCACCCGCATCGCCCGCCGCACCCACCGCCTGGCCTCGATCCTGGCCGCGGCGCTGCGCAACGCCGGCGTGCAGGTCGGTGGCGACTTCTTCGACACCCTGCACGTGACCGGCGTGCATGCCGATGAGATCCACGCCAAGGCGCGCGCCGCCGGCTACAACCTGCGTGCGATCGACAATGACTCGGTCGGCATCAGCCTGGACGAAACCGCCACCCGTGCCGATGTGGTCGCGCTGGCTGCGGTGTTCGGTGCGCAGGCCGACATTGATGTACTGGACGCCAGCACCGCCGACGCGCTGCCGGCCGGCCTGCTGCGCCAGTCCGCGTTCCTGACCCACCCGGTGTTCAACACCCACCACAGCGAGCACGAACTGCTGCGCTACCTGCGTTCGCTGGCCGACAAGGACCTGGCGATGGACCGCACGATGATCCCGCTGGGCTCGTGCACCATGAAGCTCAACGCCACCGCAGAGATGATCCCGGTGACCTGGCCGGAGTTCTCGCAGATCCATCCGCTGGTACCGGCCGACCAGGCGCTGGGCTACAAGGAACTGATCGATTCGCTGGAAGCGATGCTGGTCGAATGCACCGGCTACGATGCGGTCAGCCTGCAGCCGAACTCCGGCGCACAGGGCGAGTACGCCGGCCTGCTGGCGATCCGCGCCTACCACCGCTCGCGCGGTGAAGGCCACCGCGACATCTGCCTGATCCCGGATTCGGCGCACGGCACCAACCCGGCTTCGGCGCAGATGTGCGGCATGAAGGTGGTGGTGACCAAGACCGACGCCAACGGCAACGTCGACGTCGAAGACATCCGCCTCAATGCCGAGAAGTACAGCGACCGCCTGGCCGCGATCATGATGACCTACCCGTCCACGCACGGCGTGTTCGAGGAGGAGGTGGTTGAGATCTGCGAGATCATCCACCAGCACGGCGGCCAGGTGTACACCGACGGCGCCAATATGAACGCCCTGGTCGGCGTGGCCAAGCCGGGCAAGTGGGGTTCGGACGTTTCGCACCTGAACCTGCACAAGACCTTCTGCATTCCGCACGGCGGCGGCGGCCCGGGCGTTGGCCCGTGCGCGGTCAAGGAGCACCTGGCCCCGTTCCTGCCGGGCAAGCTGGGTGACAACGGTCCGGTCGGCATGGTCAGTGCGGCCAGCTTCGGCAGTGCCTCGATCCTGCCGATCAGCTGGATGTACATCGCGATGATGGGCCGCGAGGGCCTGCGCAAGGCCACCCAGGTCGCGCAGCTCAACGCCAACTACATCGCCAAGCGCCTGGCCCCGCACTTCAAGACCCTGTACACCGGCCGCAACGGCCTGGTCGCGCACGAGTGCATCCTCGACGTGCGTCCGCTGGAGAAGACCAGTGGCATCGGCGCCGAAGACGTGGCCAAGCGCCTGATCGACTTCGGCTTCCACGCCCCGACCCTGAGCTTCCCGGTCGCCGGCACGCTGATGGTCGAGCCGACCGAGAGCGAATCGCTGCACGAGCTGGATCGCTTCATCAGCGCGATGATCCAGATCCGCGAAGAGATCACCGCGATCGAAGACGGCCGCCTGGACCGCGAGGACAACCCGCTGAAGAATGCGCCGCATACTGCGACCTCGGTGACCGCCAGCGAGTGGACCCACGCCTACCCGCGCGAGCTGGCCGCCTTCCCGCTGGCCAGCCTGAAGCAGAGCAAGTACTGGCCGCCGGTGGCACGCGTGGACAACGTGTACGGCGACAAGAACGTGATGTGCGCCTGCATCCCGGTCGATGCCTACAAGGATGATGAAGTCGAGGCGTGATTCCTCGCTCCATCGGAAACAGGAACGGCCCGCGCAAGCGGGCCGTTTTCATGAGGCCGTGTGGGCCAAGGTCCACACCGACGAACATCCGGTCACGGGTCCGGCATCTGCCCCAGGCTCAATTGCCACGACACGCCGAAGCGGTCCTGCACCCAGCCATAGCGGTTGCTGAAATCATAGTCGCCCACCGGCATCAGCCAGTGCCCGCCCTCGCCCAGCACGCGCGCGGCGCGCTCGAACTGCTCGGCACCGGAACACTCGACGAACAGCGAGATCGACGGGGTAAAGGTGAAGTCGTGCACGTCCAGGCTGTCGAAGCACAGGTAGTGGGTGCCGCCGAGCAGGAAAACGGCCTGGCGCACCTGCCCCGGTACGCCGGCTCCAGCGCCCTCCGGGTGACGCTGCAGGGCCAGCAGGCGGAAATCGGCGAAGGCTTCGGCGTACACGGCCAGGGCGGCCTCGGCCTGGCCGGTGAACATCAGGAAGGGGCGACTGCGCAGCATGCGGTACTCCTGGTCGACGGGCCGATGACGGCCTGCCTGCACAGTGCCACGCGGAGTGTGTGCCTGTTGTAGAGCCGAGCCCATGCTCGGCTGGCGACCACGCAAAGCAGCCGGCCATAGGGGCGGCGCTACAGGACATTCGGCGACGGCAGCCGACCCCAGGGCCGGCTTTACCCAATCACGCCTCGCGCATACGCCGTGCGATGGCACTGCCAGCCGCGATCGTGGCGGTCAATGCCACCATCGACAGGAACTGCAGGCGGGTATGCGCCTCGCTCAGCAGCAGGCCGAAGATCAGCGCCAGGATCGCCAGCGCGCATACCGTCAGCCAAGGGAAACCGGCCATGCGGAACGGCAGGCGGGTACCGAGGCGATCGGCGCGGCGGCGCAGCACCAGCTGCGAGACCAGCGACAGCGTCCATACCAGCAGACAGGTGGAACCGACAATGTTGAGCAGCACCGGCAGTACCCGGTCCGGGAACAGCAGTTCCATCACCGTGGCGGCGAATCCGAACAGCACGCTGGCAAGAACGGCGATCACCGGCACCTGGCGCGGATCAGTCCAGCCCAGCACGGCGGGCGCTTCACGACGCTGCGCCAGCGAATACATCATTCGCGAGGCGCCATAGAGGTTGGCGTTGAGTGCCGACAGCAGCGCGATCACCGCGATCAGGGTGATGGCGGTGCCCGCACCCGGAATACGGGCGATATCCAGCACCGCCGCGAACGGTGACTTCAGCGCCTCGCTGGTCCAGGGCACCACGGCGATGATCACGCCCAGCGAGCCGATGTAGAACACCAGGATGCGCCAGGCCACGGTGCGGATGGCGCGGGCAATGCTGCGTTCGGGGTCTTCGGTCTCGGCCGCGGCCACGGCCACGATCTCGGTGCCACCGAAGGCGAACACCACCACCAGCAGCGCTGCACCGATGCCGGCCAGGCCCTTCGGCGCGAAGCCGCCGTGTTCGGTGAAGTTGCTCAGGCCCGGGGAGGTCACCTGCGGCAACCAGCCCATCAGCAGCGCCACGCCGATCGCAATGAACGCCAGAATCGCCACCACCTTGAGGATGGCGAACCAGAATTCGAACTCGCCGAAGTTCTTCACCCCGAGCAGGTTGATCGCGGTGAAGAACAGCATGAAGGCCAGCGCCGCCATCGGCACCGGTATCGCCGGCCAGACGGTGGCCAGCAGCCCGGCCGCCCCCACCGCCTCGGCGGCGATCACGATCACCAGCTGCACCCACCACAACCAGCCGACGGTAGCGCCCGCAGTGGCGCCCATGGCATCGGCGGCATACACCGAGAACGCACCGCTGGTCGGTTTGGCCGCCGCCATCTCGCCCAGGGCGTTCATCACGATGATGACCAGCGCGCCGGCCACAAGATAGGACACCAGCACCGCCGGACCGGCCGCCTGCACGCCCACACCCGAGCCGAGGAACAGGCCGGCGCCGATGGCACTGCCCAGGCCCATCATGATCAGCTGGCGGGGCTTGAGCGAGTGTCCGAGGCGGGACGGCGAAGCGGTCGGAATCGAGTTGGGCATCGGCGGGGCTGGCGGCGGGCTACAGGGGCGACACCTTACCCTGTCCCATGCCCGCGGGGATAGGCACAGCGCAGCAGGCGGCTCACGCCAGTGCGGGCTCGCCGACGTTGCCACCAATACGGGCGCGGTAGGCGCGCGGCGAGAAACCGGTTTCAGCCTTGAACTTGCGGGTAAAGGCGCTCTGGTCGCTGAAACCGCAGGCCTGGCCGATGCAGGCGATGCTGTCGTCGCCATGCAGCAGGTGCATGGCCATCTGGATCCGCAGCCGGGTCAGCACCTGCTGCGGGGTCATCTGGAACACCTTGCGGAAACTGCGCTCCAGCTTCGACAGCGAGAAGCCGGTGATGTCCAGCAGGGTCTGCATGCGCACGTTCTCGGCATAGTGCGCGTTGAGGTGGGCCAGCGCCAACCTCAGCTGCTCGTACTGGGTGCCGAGGCTGTCCTTCTGGCCGAGGTCGCGGGAAATGCCGATCAACCCCTCGATGGCCCCATCGACCACCAGCGGGCGCTTGCAGGTCAGGCACCAGCCCGGTTCGCGGTTGGCGAACAGATGCAGCTCCATCAGGTTCTCGATCACCTCGCCGGACAACACGCGCGCGTCCTGGTCAACGTAGTCTGCGCTGAGCCCGGTCGGGTAGATCTCGGCCGCGGTGCGCCCGATCACGTCCTTGCGCGCGCGCAGGCCCAGCCGCCGCAGCATGGTCTGGTTGACGTGGGTGTAGCGCCCCTGGCGGTCCTTGATGAAGAACAGCACGTCCGGAATGGCGTCGAACAGGGCTTCGATGTCGGCGGGCTCGACTCGCATGCGGCAAGCATACCCGAGCCTGCTTTTGCCCGTACGTTCACCCGCGGCGGACCCTGGGTTAACGGCCATGGGGCGACTGTTTAGTCTTTCTTTGTCCTTCGATCCCGGAGCTCCCGATGGCCGCCAGCAAGCAGACCGGCAAGCGCGCACCCACCCCGTCCCCCAGCCAGCGCCGCGGCGAAGGCGACGAACTGCATCTGCACGCCGGCGGCACGCACCCGCCCATGACCACCGCCCAGGGCATCCCGGTTGCCGACAACCAGAATTCGCTGCGCCAGGGGCCACGCGGCCCCACCCTGCTGGAAGATTTCATCCTGCGCGAGAAGATCACCCACTTCGACCATGAGCGCATTCCCGAGCGCATCGTGCACGCGCGCGGCAGCGCCGCCCATGGCTACTTTCAGTTGACCCGGTCGCTGGGCAAGTACACCCGCGCCCGCGTGCTCACCGAGGTGGGCACGAAGACGCCTGTGTTCACCCGCTTTTCCACCGTGGCCGGCGGCGCCGGTTCGGTCGACACCCCGCGTGACGTGCGCGGCTTCGCGGTGAAGTTCTACACGCCGGAAGGCAACTGGGACCTGGTGGGCAACAACATCCCGGTCTTCTTCATCCAGGACGCGATGAAATTCCCCGACCTGGTGCACGCGGTGAAGATGGAACCGGACCGCGCCTTCCCCCAAGCGGCCAGCGCGCACGACACGTTCTGGGATTTCATTTCGCTGATGCCCGAGTCGATGCACATGATCATGTGGGCGATGAGCGACCGCGCCATTCCGCGGTCCCTGCGCATGATAGAAGGCTTCGGCGTGCACAGCTTCCGCCTGTTGAACGAGGCCGGCGATTCCACCTTCGTCAAGTTCCACTGGCGGCCGAAACTGGGCATCCAGTCCACCGTCTGGGACGAAGCGCTGAAGCTGCAGGCCGCCGACAATGACTTCCACCGTCGCGACCTGTTCGAGGCCATCCAGCGCGGCGACTTCCCCGAATGGGAACTGGCCGTGCAGCTGTTCAGCGAGGAAGACGCCGAAGCGTTCCCGTTCGACCACCTGGACCCGACCAAGATCATTCCCGAATCGCTGGTGCCGCTGCAGGTGATCGGCAGGATGGTGCTGGACCGCTGGCCGGACAATTTCTTCGCCGAAACCGAGCAGGTGGCATTCTGCCCGGCCAACGTGCCGCCGGGCATCGACTTCAGCAACGACCCGCTGCTGCAGGGGCGCCTGTTCTCGTATCTGGATACGCAGCTGATCCGGCTGGGCGGCCCGAACTTCCACCAGATTCCGGTCAATGCGCCCAAGTGCCCCTTCGCCAACCACCAGCGCGATGGGCACATGCAGATGCAGGTGCCGAAGGGGCGCGTGGCGTATGACCCCAGTTCGTTGGAAGACGACAGCCCGCGCGAGACGCAGGCTGGTTTCCGCAGCCACGCCACGGCCGACGACGGACGCAAGGGGCGCACCCGTGCAGAGAGCTTCGCCGACCATTACAGCCAGGCGCGGGCGTTCTTCCGCAGCCTGGAAAAGCCCGAGCAGGCACACCTCGCCTCGGCGCTGGTGTTCGAATTGTCGAAGGTGGAAACGCTGAAGGTGCGCGTGCGTACGATCAGCCATCTGCGCAACATCGATGAATCGCTGGCCAAGCGCGTGGCCGACGGACTGGCGCTGGCAGACCTGCCCGAACCCGCGCCGACCGCAACGCCGGCACGCGACATGCCCGCCATTCCCGAAGTGCGCATCATCGGCCGTACCAAGGACACGCTGCAGGGGCGCTGCATCGGCATCCTGTTCGACGAAGGCTCGGATGCGGGGTTGATCGCCAGCCTGCGCAAGGCCGCGCAGAAGGCCGGCGCCGAGGTGAAGCTGGTCGCGCCGAAGGTGGGCGGCGCGCGCCTGAGCGATGGCAAGGTGCAGGCCGCCGACGGCCAGTTGGCCGGCACGCCGTCCGTGCTGTTCGATGCGGTGGCGGTGGTGCTCAGCGCAGACGCCGCCAAAGGGCTGGTCAAGGAAGCGGCCGCGGTGGAGTTCGTCAGCCATGCCTGGGCCCATCTTAAGGCGATCGCCTGCGATGCGGGTGGCCAGGCGCTGTTGAAGGCCGCGCGCGTGGGCAACGATGCCGGCATCGTCGAGGCCGAGGACGCCAAGGGTTTCCTGGCTGCCGCGGCCACCCGCCAGTGGGCGCGCGAACCCAAGCTGCGCCTGCTGGCCTGAATCATCCTTCCCGGAGAAACGACATGTCCCAGGGTGACAAATCTGCCTACACCGACAAGCAGAAGCGCCAGGCCGAACATATCGAGGAAAGCGAGCGCGCGCGCGGCGCGAGTGAAAGCACAGCCGAGCGCATCGCCTGGGCCACCGTCAACAAGCAGGATGGCGGTGGCAAGCGCAGTGGCAGTGGCCGCAAGGGCGCGAAGAAGGCGACCAGCAAGAAGGCTGCCAAAAAGTCGCCTGCCAGGAAGTCGGCCACAAAGAAGGCCGCAGCCAAGACGACGGCGGCGAAGAAGGCACCTGCGAAGAAGACGACAGTCAAGAAGGCGGCGGCAAAGAAGACACCGGCTCGCAAGACAGCCACCAAGAAAGCCGCAAAGAAGACCGCGGCGAAGAAGACCGTGCGCAAGGTGGCAGCGAAGAAAGCCGCGCGCACCCGCGCGCGCGGCTGAGCACATCGTTCAACGCGGCAACGTCCTCATCCACGCGGCCACTTCGGCTGCAGCTGCGTCAGCAAGGATCTGTAGCAGTGGATGCTGCTCTTCCAGCGAAATACGGCCGCTCAAGGCGGCCGTACTCCTGTCGCCACACCGGCAGCCGGCTCAGGCTGCGCGGCGGGACACAGCAGGAACCGGTGCACCTTCCAGCTGAAACACCGACACCGACGTGGTCAGTGCATGCGCCTGCTCTTCCAGCGCGCGGCTGGCGGCGGTGGCTTCTTCCACCAACGCCGCGTTCTGCTGGGTCACCTGGTCCATCTGCACCACCACCTGGTTGACTTGTTCGATACCGGCTGCCTGCTCCTTGCTCGCCGCTGCAATGTCGCTCATCAGCTGGGTGGTGCGCGAGCTGGCCTGGGCTACGCGTGCGATCGCGGCTTCCGATTCAACGGTCACTGCCAGGCCACTTTTCACCTTGGCAGCGGCGTCTTCGATCAGCTCCTTGATCTCCTTGGCGGCGACACCGGCGCGCTGCGCGAGCGTGCGTACTTCGCTGGCGACCACGGCAAAGCCACGGCCCTGCTCGCCTGCACGCGCGGCTTCCACTGCAGCATTCAGCGCCAGGATGTTGGTCTGGAACGCGATGCCGTCGATAACGGTGGAGATTTCCGAGATGCGTGCCGAGGACTGATCGATCTCACCCATCACCGACGCCATCTGTGCCATCGCCTGCTCGGTCTCGCGCACGGCGGCACCGGCGGCATGCGCTTCGCTGTCGGCCTGTCGCGCCAGCTCGGCGTTCTGGCGCACGGTCGAGGTCAGTTCCTCCATCGACGCCGCGGCTTCTTCCAGGTTGGCCGCCTGCTGCTCGGTGCGGCGCGACAGGTCGTTGTTGCCGGCGGCCAGTTCCTGCGCCGCGTTGTTGATGCTGTCGGCAGCCACCTGGATGCCACGCACGATGCCGGTCAGCTGTGCGGTGGTGGTGTTGGCGTCGTCACGCATGCGCGCGAACACACCGTCGTACTCGCCGTCCATGCGCGCGGTCAGGTCACCGTGCGAGATCGCGCGCAGCACGTCGGAAACATCGGCGATGCTGGCCTGCGAACTGGCCATCATGCCGTTGAGGTGCTCGACCATCGCCTTGAACTGGTACTGGAACGCAGCGGCATCGCCACGCAGGCTGAAATCGCCGGCGCGAGCGGCGCGGGCCAGTTCATCGATCTGCGCGTTGATCGCCATCAGGCTCTGCTTCACAGCGGCCAGGGTGCGGGTCAGCGTGCCCTTCTCGCCCGGGTAATCCGGCAGGTCGCGGCTGAGGTCGCCGATGGCGTAGCGCTGCATCACCTCGGCCATCAGCAGTTCCACCTGCACGTGCGATTCGACCAGGCTGTTGGTGGCCTGCACCATGCGGCCGAAGTCGCCCGGGAATGCACCGGCGTCCATGCGATAGCGGATCGCCCCGGCTTCGTGCTGCTCGGCCATCTGCAGCTGCGCGCCGATGGCCGCCTGCACGCTCTGCCGCACGCTGGCCATCGCCTCACCCAGCTGGGTCAGTTCGTCACGGCCGCCCAGACGGAACTCCTGGTCCAGCTGGCCCTTGGACAGGCGCTCAGCCAGGTTCACCGCGCGGGCCAGCGGGCCGGTCAGGCTGCGGCCGATCATCACCGAGGCACCGATACCGACCAGCAGCGCAACGCCGCCCAGCACCAGCAGCTGCAGCAGGCTTCGCTCACCCAGGCGGATCGCTTCGGCGGCCGCTTCACGGCTTTCCTTCTCTTCGAAGTCCACGCCATCGGACAGCGCCTTGTTCCAGCCATTGGCCGCTTCCTGCACCGGGCCCAGGGTCAGCGCCACGGCGCCGGGATAGTCGCCGTGCTCCATCAGTTCGCTGGTCTGCTTGTTGAGCGGGCGCGCGATGGCCCGCTTGGCCGCGATGGTTTCCGCGATGGCCTTGCCATCGGCGTCGCTGGGCAGCGCCTGGTAGGCGGTCCAGCTGGCCTCGTAGCGCTTGACCAGATCGGCGATGCGCTGCTCATCGTGGCCCCGGTCATCGCCCTGGCGGATCAGCATCTCGCGCCGCACCACCATCATCTGGTTGTTGGCATCGAGCATCTGCGACAAAAGACGCACCTTGGCCACGCTGATATCGACCACCTGCTGCATCGCGCGCTTCTGCACGACACTGGCGGTGGCGCCGGTGGCTACCACGGCGGCAACCAGCAGCAGCAACAGGCCAAAGCCCAGCCCAAGACGCCAGGCAACCCTGACGTTCCTCAAGTAATTCATTGGGGGTATCCAAAACGGGGGGATGCGCCCGTATCGGCCGCGCCACCGGCAATCTTGATCGGCAACGCGCACGGGCGTCGGCAGCCGTTCACCTTGGTGAGGCCCCGTCCCGTACCGCTGCGACAAGGGCCTGGGCCACACCAGGGCTGCCCTGCTCATGCCGGCATCAGGTTGCTTTCACGGAGGCTGCGCAGCCTCTGCGGGCAGGGTGGAGCTGCCATCTGCCGGAGATCTCCATGCCCGTACGCCGCCCCGCCCTGCTCGCCCTGTCCTTGCTGGTGTCGCCCGCCTTCGCGCAGGTGCCGCCGCCGGCCCACCTGCCGGAACCCATTGCCGAGAAGGCCGGACCGGATACCGCGACCCGTTCGCCGCTGCACGCGCAGGTGCTTCTCGATCGTGCCAATTTCTCCCCGGGGGAGATCGATGGTGAAGTCGGCAGCAACCAGCGCCGCGCTGTGGCCGGCTTCCAGGCCGCCCACGGCCTGACGGCGAGCGGAGAGCTGGACGACATCACCTGGAAGGCCCTGCAGGCCGATACGGTCGTGCCACTGGCCAGCCACACGCTCACCGCTGAGGACGTGGCAGGGCCATTCGTCGCCGTTCCAAAGACGCCCGCAGCGCAGGCAAAGCTGAAGGCGCTGGGCTACAGCAGCGTCGAGGAATCACTCGGCGAGCGCTTCCATGCCTCGCCGGCATTGCTGAAAGCACTCAATCCCGGCGTTGATCTGGCCAAGGCTGGCAACCGCATCCAGGTACCCAACATCGCGCCTGCGGCATTGCCGAAGGCGGCGAAGATCGTGGTCGACAAGTCCGATTCCACCCTGCAGTTGCTCGATGCGCAGGACAAGGTGATCGCACAGGTGCCAGTGTCGTCCGGCAGCCAGCATGATCCGCTGCCAATCGGTGAATGGAAAATTCTCGGCGTGTATCGTGACCCGCCGTTCCACTACAATCCCAAGCTGTTCTGGGATGCGCGCAAGGGCGACAAGAAGGCTACGCTGCCGCCCGGTCCGAACAACCCGGTGGGCCGGGTCTGGATCGATCTGTCCAAACCCCACTATGGCCTGCACGGAACGCCGGTACCCAGCCATGTCGGCAAGACCGAATCGCATGGCTGCGTGCGCATGACCAACTGGGATGCGCTGCGCGTGGCCGATGCGGTGGATACCTCCGTCCCCGTGGTGATGCAGGAGTAAGCCAATGCGTCTTTCGCAGCTGATCGTGCTGGGCGTGCTGCTGGGCGTGGCACTGGGCTGGTGGCTGCGCCGCGATGCCGCCGAACCCACGGCGGCGTCCTCGCCAGCAAAGCCCCCCACCGAGGCGGCAACGCCGACGGCGGAAGCGACCACACCGAGCGCGCCGCTGCCGGCCAGCCTGGACGCAGCACCGGGCGGTCTGCTGCTGCCGGTGCAGGGCGTACTGCCCTCGCAGTTGCGCGACACCTTCACCGATGCCCGCAGCGAAGGACGCGTACACGATGCCATCGACATCATGGCCGATGCCGGAACGCCGGTGCTGGCCGTGGCCGATGGCACGGTGGAAAAACTGTTTGACAGCAAGCGCGGTGGGCTGACGATCTACCAGTTCGAGCCCAGCGGACGCTGGTGCTACTACTACGCGCACCTGCAGCGCTATGCCGATGGCCTGGCCGAAAAGCAGGTGATCAAGCGCGGTGAGGTGATCGGCTATGTAGGCAGCACCGGCAATGCCAGTGCCGACGCGCCGCACCTGCACTTCGAGGTGCACGTGCTGGGGCCGGAGAAGCAGTGGTGGAAGGGGGAATCGATCAACCCCTATCCCCTGCTGAAGTCGGCGGCGCTGATGCCCGGTGCCGCGAGCGCCGCAACACCAGAGTAAAGACGGCCAACGCGACCCCTGGAATCAGCAGGAACAGCGCCGCCATCTTCCAGAAGAAGAACGGCCACAACCAGATGTAATCCAGGTCGGTCAGCTTCAGCAGGTCCAGCGGTGGCTGCAGGTCCACCGAGGCCGCACGGCCGGCCAGAGCCGGGTCCACCTCCAGCACGGTTACCCGCAGCCATGAACGGCCGCGCGGCAATGCATCGCCGCGGCCATAGCCGAAGTAGGGCGCCGTGAGGCCGCTGGATTTAACCGATGCCAGCCTGCGGTTGATGCCCTGCCCGGCCACGCCCGAACGCTCTCCCGCGCGGAAGTCTCCATGATCGGAGGGAGTATCGATGCGCAGCAGAACTTCAGGGTCAGCCTGAGTACCGTCCGCGGCATAGCGCAGTCGCAGCCGCAGTTGGTCATCGATGAAGCGGTAGACGGTGACCTCGGCCGTCGCGCCCGGGCTCAGCAGCAGCGGCAGGGTCTGGGTGCGCGAGGCCAGATGATTGGCGATGGCGCCCAGCGCCAGCACCACGCAGGCGACGCCCCACAGGCTCCACAACACCCACAGGGTGATCCGCACCACGGTCTCGCCTTTCACGCTGGCATCCTGGTCATCGCTTCGCTTCATCGCCGGCCCCGCCGACACAGTAACGAAAAAGCCCCGCTTTCGCGGGGCTTCTTCTTTCAGCGACGCCGGGCGTGGCCCGGCGCTACCAGTCACGCCCTCAGGCGAACGGATCCTGCAGGACCATGGTGTGGTCGCGGTCCGGGCCGGTGGAGACGATGCTGATCGGGCAACCGGCCAGCTCTTCCAGCGAACGCAGGTAGGCACGGGCGGCCGGCGGCAGGTCGTCCCAGTTGGTGATGCCGTGGGTGTTCTCGCTCCAGCCGGGGAACTCCAGGTACACCGGGGTGCACTCTTCCCATCCCTGCGCGTCCAGCGGCGCGTACTCGGTGCGCTTGCCGTTGTATTCGTAGGCGATGCAGACCTTCAGCTTTTCCATGCCATCGAGCACGTCCAGCTTGGTGATGCACAGGCCGCTGATGCCGTTGATGGCCACGGCACGCTTCAGCGCGACGATGTCCATCCAGCCGCAGCGACGCGGACGGCCGGTCGAGGCACCGTACTCGGCGCCGCGGTCACGGATGCCCTGGCCGACTTCGTCGTCCAGCTCGGTCGGGAACGGGCCGCCGCCGACGCGGGTGGCGTAGGCCTTGGCGATGCCCAGCACGTAGTCGATCGAATCGGCGCCGACGCCCGACCCGGCCAGCGCACCACCGACGGTGGTGTTGGAACTGGTGACGTACGGGTAAGTGCCGTGGTCGATGTCCAGCAGTGCGCCCTGAGCGCCTTCGAACAGCACGCGCTTGCCCTGCTTGCGCAGGTCGTGCAGGATGCCGGCCACGTCGGACTTCATCGGCTGCACGTACTCACCGAACGCCAGCGCTTCGTCGAAGGTCTTCTGGAAGTCGACCGCGTCGGTGTTGAGGTACTTGGTCAGCACGAAGTTGTGGTAGTCCAGCGCGGTGCGCAGGAGTTCTTCCAGCTGCTTCGGGTAGTGCAGGTCGGCGATGCGGATGCCACGGCGCGCCACCTTGTCTTCGTAGGCCGGGCCGATGCCACGACCGGTGGTGCCGATCGCCTTGCCACCGGCAGCGCGTTCGCGCGCCTGGTCCAGGGCAATGTGGTACGGCATGATCAGCGGCGCGGCCGGCGAGATCTTCAGGCGCGAACGCACTTCCACGCCGGAGGCTTCCAGCTCGGCGATTTCCTTCTGCAGCGCGGCCGGCGAGATCACCACGCCGTTGCCGATCAGGCACAGCGCATCGTCGCGCAGGATGCCCGACGGGATCAGGTGCAGGACGGTCTTCTTGCCGTTGATGACCAGGGTGTGGCCGGCATTGTGGCCGCCCTGGAAGCGCACCACGGCGCCGATTTCCTCAGTGAGCAGATCAACGATCTTGCCCTTGCCTTCATCGCCCCACTGGGCACCCAACACTACGACAGACTGACCCATGACGGGCTCCTCGATTTTGTTGCGGCCATCGGGGCCGCGGACGGGTAAACCGTGGCAGGGCTGGCCAGCACCTGGAGGGCGGCTCCAAACGGGGAGCTGCCGGCGATGGAAGGCCCAGACACGGAAAAAGCCGAACGGGGGAGGCCCGTCCGGCTTTTGTGCATTATCCGGGTTTCCAGGGTCCGGTGCCACCTTTCCGGCGGGCGGCTTTACCGGCCGGTCAGCCGCCCCGCCCGGTCGTGCCGGCCAGCGGGCGGCCCCCCCTCTCAATGGCGGGCCCACCACAGCAGGCTCAGGCCGGCCAGCAGCACCAGCCCGCCGAAGCTGCGCAGCGCCGGGCTGGGCAGGTCCAGCAGGCGCTCGGCCATGCGCTTCCAGGCGAACGGGGCGACGAACAGGAACAGGCCTTCCAGCACCGCCACCAGGCACAGGGCAGCGAACAGATCTTTCATGGGGAACTCCGGAAAAAGCACGGGGCCCGGCATCTGGCCGGGCCCCGTGGGGTATTGCCCTGCGACCTCAGCGGTCGTTCTTCAGGTACTGCAGGAACGGGTCGTTCTTGTCCAGCACGATCACGCCGTTGCCGTCGGTCATGGAGCCACGGTAGGCCTCCAGGCTGCGATAGAACGCGTAGAACGACGGGTCGGCCGAGCCGGCCTTGCCGTAGATCCGGGCGGCATCGGCATCGCCTTCACCGCGCAGGCGCTGGGCATCACGCTCGGCTTCGGCGATCAGCACGGTGCTGTCACGGTCGGCCTGGGCGCGGATGGTGAGCGACTGCTCCTCGCCCTCCGCACGCAGCTTGGCGGCTTCCTGCTTGCGCTGGGCGCGCATGCGCTCGTACACGTCGTTGATCACCTGGCTGTCGGTCGGCAGGTCCACCTGCTTGATGCGCAGGTCGATCATCTGCATGCCCAAGCCGGCAACGGCTTCGTTGATCCCCTTCAGCTGCTCGGCGATCAGCTCGCTGCGGTCGCCGGACACCAGCTGCTGCAGGGTGCGCGAGTTGATCTGGTTGCGCAGCGAGTCGGTGATGATCGGTGCCAGGCGGGCATTGGCGATACGCGGATCGCCACCAGTGGCACGGAAGTAGTCACCCACGTTGGAGATGTAACCGATGGCGAAGAAGTCGACGCTGACGTCCTTCTGCTCGGCGGTGAAGTAACGCGCCGGGGCGGTGTCTAGCACCTGGAAGCGGCGGTCGAAGACCTTCACCGTCTCCACCACCGGCACCTTGAAGTGCAGGCCCGGCTTGATATCCGAACGCACCACCTTGCCCAGGTTCAGCACCATGGCAGTCTGGTCCTCACGGACCACGTATACCGAGCCGAGCAGGCCCAGCACTACCGCCACGATCACGGCGATCCAGATTGGACTCTTCATCGGCTGCCCTCCTCACGGCCGCTCGGTCGCCCGGTCGGGCGGCCCACCGGCCGGCCCGGATCACGGGACTGTTCCACCGCCGTACCCGGCAGCGACGGCATCACCACCTCCGGGTTGGTGACGCCGGGCGGGGCCGACGTGGTGGGACGGGTATCGCCGGTCATCGGCACGTAGATCAGCTGGCGGCCATCGCCGCCGATCACCTTGCGGTTCTCGCTCAGCACCTGCTGCACGGTCTCCAGCCACAGGCGCTTGCGGGTCACTTCCGGGGCGTCCTTGTACTGGGCCTGCAACAGGCTGAAGCGCTGCGCGTCACCCTCGGCTTTGGACACCACGGCCTGCTTGTAGCCTTCGGCGGTGGTACGGGCGCGCGAGGCCTGGCCACGGGCTTCCGGCACGACCTTGGCGGCGTAGGCCTGGGCTTCGTTGATCAGGCGTTCCTTGACCTGCTGGGCGCCGTTGACCTCGTCAAAGGCCGGCTTCACTTCTTCCGGCGGACGGGCGTCCTGCAGGGTCAGGCCGGTCACGGTCAGGCCGGTCTTGAACGCCTTCAGCAACGCCTGCAGGCGCTCCTCGGCGGCCACGGCCAGCGGACCACGGTTGTTCAGCACGGCGTTGAGGTCGGCGCGGCCGACTTCCTCACGCACCGCGCTCTGCGCCGACTGCTCCAGCACCTGGTTGGCATCCACGGTCCCGAACAGGTACTGCTGCGGGTCGTCGATGCGGTACTGGACATTCAGCGAGACATTGACGATGTTCTCGTCGCGGGTCAGCACCGGCACCTGGATCGAGAACGTCTTGATCTCGGTGGCGTTGACCTTGGTGACCGATTCGATCGGCCACGGCAGCTTGAAGTTCGGGCCCGGCTGCAGGATGCGCGAGAACTGGCCGAAGCGCAGCACGACGCCACGCTGCTGTTCGCCGATCAGCTGGAAGCTGGAGAACAGCACCAGCAACACCACGGCCGCCACGATCCAACGCACGATGCCGCCGTCGAACAGGTCCTTCAGCGGCCCGGGCAGTCCGCCCCAGCCTCCACCATTGCCACCGCCGCGCGACCCGAACGGCCCGCGTCGATTGTCCTCGGGGCCTTGTCCGCCCTTGTTGCCGCCGGGTGTATTCCAGGCCATGCACGCTCCATCAAGATTTGGGCTGCGGCGCGGGCCCTTCCCGCACCACCAGCCGTGAAACCATCACCGATCATACAAGATGGGGCGGATCGGCAGGATCGAAAGGGCCCCGAGCGGGTAAGGTGGCGTTTTCCTCGAAGTCAGGCAACGCCGATGGCCCCCACCACCCCGTTTACCGCCTTCCGCATCGAAAACGACGATGCCGGCTACCGCAGCGGCCTGGCCCAGCTCGGCCTGGACGACCTCAACCCCGGCCAGGTGCTGATCCGCGCCCAGTGGTCGTCGGTCAACTACAAGGACGCGCTGGCCGGCACTGGCAAGGGCCGGATTCTGCGCCGCTTCCCGCTGGTGGGCGGTATCGACGTGGCGGGCACCGTGGTCGCCAGCACCGACCCGGCCTGGCGTGAAGGCGATGCCGTGCTGGCCACCGGCTGCGGCCTCAGCGAGACGCGCGACGGCGGCTACAGCCAGTACGTGCGGCTGGAATCGAGCGCGGTGATCGCGCAGCCTGCCGGGTTGACCCCGCGTGAGGCGATGGTGCTGGGCACCGCCGGCTTCACCGCAGCGCTCGCACTGCTGCGCATGCAGGACAACCGGCAGACCCCGGACCTCGGTCCGCTGGCGGTGACCGGGGCCAGCGGCGGCGTAGGTGCGCTGGCGCTGTCGATCTTCAGCCGTGCCGGTTACGCGGTGCACGCGATCAGCGGCAAACCCGAACAGGCCGACTTCCTGCGCAGCATTGGCGCCGCCGAGGTGCTGCCGCGCGACGCTCTGGCCGATACCAGCCCGCTGCAGTCGGCACGCTTCGGCGGTGGCTTGGACAATGCCGGCGGCAGCCTGCTGGCCAGCCTGCTGGCGCAGACCGTGCCCTACGGTAGCGTGGTCAGCGCCGGCCTGGCCGCCAGCCCGGCGCTGGACGTGACGGTGATGCCGTTCATCCTGCGCGGCGTCTCGCTGCTGGGCGTATCCTCGGCCAATGCGCCGCGCAGGCTGCGCGAAGAGGTGTGGGCACGCCTGGGCAATGCGTGGAAGCCGCAGCACCTGGAACGCATCTGCACCGCCGAGATCGGCCTGGATGGCCTGCACAGCGTTTTCGAGCGGATGCTGGCCGGTGGATCGCTGGGTCGCACCGTGGTGCGGATCGACTGAACGTCGCAGGCAGGCGACGGACGGCAGGGCCGCCCCTCCCGCCGGTAATGTGGCCGCACTACACTGCGGGCATTACATGGGGAACAACATGGCACGCATTCTGATCGTCGACGACTCACCGTCGCAGCTGTTGGGGATACAGCGCATCGTCGAGAAGCTCGGGCACCAGATCCTGACCGCCACCGATGGCGCCGCCGGGGTCGAGACCGCCAAGGCCGAGCTGCCCGACCTGGTCCTGATGGACGTGGTGATGCCCAACCTCAACGGTTTCCAGGCCACCCGCACCCTCGCCCGCGACGAGGCGACCCGGCACATTCCGGTGATCCTGGTGACCACCAAGGACCAGGACACCGACCGCATGTGGGGCATGCGCCAGGGCGCCAAGGCCTACATCACCAAGCCGTTCTCGGAAGACGAACTGTCCGAGGTGCTGGAACGCGTGTTCGCCGGGCAGGGCTGAGAGGTTCCCGGCAGGTGCCAACCTTGGTTGGCACACGTCTGTAGAGTCGAGCATGGCTCGACTCTACCTACCAACGCCTCAGATTGACTCGCCGAACGCCTTGGCCAGATTGCGGTACGCCTTCTTCTGCGCATCCTCGGTCGCGGCCGGGGCCACGATCTCCAACTCCACGATCTGATCGCCATCGGGGTTGCCCGGCAACCCGCGACCGCGCAGGCGCAGCTTGCGGCCGGCGTCGGACTCGGCCGGGATCTTCAGTTCCACGCTGCCGCCCAGGGTCGGCACGCTGATGCTGGTGCCCAGCGCAGCCTGCCAGGGCGTCACCTGCAGGGTGTGCAGAATATTGCGCCCGTCCACTTCGAACTGCGGGTGGGCGGCGTACTCCACTTCCAGCAACAGGTTGCCACCGTGATTGCCCTGCCCCGCCAGCCGGATCACCTGGCCCGGGCGGATGCCCTTGGGCACGCGCACGTCCAGCTGCTTGCCGTTGACGGTGATGCGCAGGCTGTCGCCGCTGTAGGCGGCCTCCAGCGGAACAGACAGCTTGGCACGGGTATCGCGGTTGGGCGCGTGGCCATGACTGCTGAAGCCCGGACCAGGTCCACCGCCCGCCCCGCCGCGCTGGCGCGCAAACAGGCTTTCGAAGAAATCGCTGAAGCCGCCGTTGGCGCCACCACCACCGAACACTTCTTCGAAGTTGAAGCCACCGGCGCCGCCATAGTTCGGCGGCACGTTGAACTCCTCGCCCGGGCGGTAACCCTGCGCGCGCAACTGGTCGTAGGCCGCGCGCTTCTCCGGATCGCGCAGTGCCTCGTAGGCCTCGTTGACCGCCTTGAACTTGTCCTCGGCCCCGGCTTCCTTGCTGACGTCCGGGTGGTACTTGCGTGCCAGCCGGCGGTAGGCGGTCTTGATCTCCGCCTCGCCCGCGCTCGGTTCCACCCCCAGGGTGGCGTAGTAATCCTTGAATTCCATCCAGCTACCTCGATTCGCTTCGGCCGCGCCGGTGGCGCCGCCCCGGGTTCATTCTACGCGCAGGCGATGCTACGCCGGCGCTCGTGCGGCCCCGGTGAGGCCGACTGATCCTGCGCAATGCCCCTGCCATCGGCCTACCCCAGGCTATGGCTGGAAGCCCGCGCGGCAAAGGTTGAAGATGGGGCCTGCACGCCGGTTTTCCAATGTCTTGACACCCCTGTCCCATGCTGGCCATTAGCATGCCCCTGCAAGGAGTTCACCATGACCATCCACGTTGGCGACCGCATTCCGGAAGTCACCCTCAAGCGCATCCGCGAGGGCATCGAGACGCTCGATACGCATTCGCTGTTCGACGCGCGCAAGGTGGTGCTGTTTGCAGTGCCCGGTGCGTTCACCCCGACCTGCTCGGCGCGCCACCTGCCCGGCTACGTCGAGAAATTCCGGGACTTCCGCCAGCGCGGCATCGACGTCTACTGCATGGCGGTCAACGACCCGTTCGTGATGAAGGCCTGGGCCGCCCAGCAGAGCGTGCCTGACGGTCTGCTGATGCTGTCCGACGGCAATGCCGAACTGACCCGCGCGCTCGGCCTGGAACTCGATGCCACTGCCTCGGGCATGGGCATCCGCTCGCGCCGCTTCGCGCTGTACGTGGTCGATGGCGTGGTGCGCGCGGCCTGGGTCGAACAACCCGGCCAGTTCGAAATCTCTTCAGCCCAGTACGTGCTGGAGCACCTGCCCACCTGATTTTTCCACCGCATAAGGAAACGGCCAGCCATGTCCAGCAAGCCAGCCAAAGCCCCCAAGCCCGCCCCGAAGGTTCCCGGCATCAGCGACCGCAATACCCTGCGTGATCGTGCCCGGCGAAACATCGAGGACGGCGCGATCACCGACAGCTACAGCGCCGACCGCGAGGTGGTGATCAAGCTGCTCAACGATGCACTGGCCACCGAGTACGTGTGCGTGCTGCGCTATTACCGGCATTACTTCATGGCCAAGGGCATGCTGGCCGACGCGGTCAAGGCCGAGTTCCTGGAGCATGCACAGCAGGAACAGGCACACGCCGGCAAACTGGCCGAGCGCATCGTCCAGCTCGGCGGCGAACCCGATTTCAACCCCGATACGCTGACCGCGCGTTCGCATGCCGAGTACAAGGAAGGCAGCGACCTGCGCGACATGGTGCGCGAAAACTTGGTGGCCGAGCGAATCGCCATCGACAGCTATCGCGAGATGATCAACTTCATCGGCGACCGCGATACCACCACCAAGCGCATCCTCGAGGAAATCCTGGCGCAGGAAGAAGAACACGCCGACGAGTTCGCCGATCTGCTGGATGGGTGGATCGGGGAATAGCGGCTACGCCACGCGCTCGCTGCCACCTACGGCGTTGTAGAGCCGGGCCCATGCCCGGCTGAGCACTGCACACACGTCGCAGGAGCAGCCGGGCATGGGCTCGACTCTACGGGCGGCCGGCGCCTACCGCAGGACGGTGAAGCGCACCTGCGTCCAGGCGCCGTCGGCCGCCAGCGCGGTCAGGGTGTATGTGCCGGGATCGGCAAACTCGCGCTGCATCAACTGCGCGCCTTGCGTGTGCGCGATCCAGCGACCGTCCAATAGCCAGTCCACGCGTTGCTCACTGCCCAGCGCGCGCAGCTGCAGGCGTACGCCATGTTCGGCATTGGGTGCACGCGCCAATGCGGCACCGTCATTGAGGCCATCAATGTGCAGCGCGACGCTGGCTTCGCGGCCATCGTCACGGCAATCCGGCGACAAGGGCGGCAGCTGCGAGGCCTCGCGCGTGGCCTTGGGCAGCCACGGTGACAGCAACGCCGGCCAGCGTGCGATCTCGCGCTCCACTTCCTCATGCGGCAAGCGGCAATCGGCCGACACGCGCAGCCCGCTGCGGGCGTCTGCCAGGAAACGCTGCCGCCCTGGCTGCCAGCGCCGCGCCTCGCGCTCGGGAAAGGTCGGCGGTGCCGCGCCGTCGAGCAGGTAGGCCGGCATCCTGCGCTGGCAGAGCGCAGCAGGCAGGGCCTCGGCACGCTCGCCGGTGGGCCAGCAGATGTCTTCCCGGCTGACGCTGGCCGGCATCGGCGCAGCCGCCGAGTCACCGCGCTGGCGCGGCAGGCTGTCCACCACCTCGAACATCAACGGCAGCGCAGTGACCGCGCCGTACTGCCCCGGCAACGGCGTGCCATCCGGCCGCCCTACCCATACCCCTACCGTATAGTGGCGAGTGCTGCCGATCGCCCAGGCGTCGCGGTAGCCGTAGCTGGTGCCGGTCTTCCACGCCACGCGTGGACGCCCACCGACGTCGAACGTGCCGACGCCATAACCCGGCCGCGGATTCGACTCCAGCATCTCACGCACGATCCAGCTGGCACCCGGCGAGGCCAACCGCCGCTCGATCATAGGCTCGTCATCGGTGTAGCGCACGCGGCCGGCGATGCCGTTGCGGTTGAGCGCGGCGAAGGCACCCACCAGATCTTCCAGTCGCGCGCCGGTGCCGCCGAGGATCAACGACAGGTTGGGCGTGCTGCCCGGCGGGAAGCGCAGCTGGATGCCGGCATGCGACAAGCGCGCAGCAAAGCGCGCCGCGCCGACCCGCTGCAGCAGGTCCACCGAGGGCACGTTGAGTGACAGCCGCAGCGCGCTGGACGCGCCGACCGGTCCGTTGAACGCCATGTCGAAGTTGCCGGGCCGATAGCTACCGAAGCTCTGCGGCGCATCAACCAGCAGGCTCTCCGAATGGATCAGGCCATCATCCAGCGCCATCGCGTACAGAAACGGCTTGAGCGTGGACCCCGGCGAACGCCACGCCTGTACCATGTCCACATGGCCCAGCCGCTGGCGGTCGCCGAAGGCCAGCGTGCCGACATAGGCACGCGCCTGCAGGGTCTGGTTGTCGACCACCAGCAGCGCCGCCGATGTACGCTCGGGCAGCGTCGAGAAATAGCTGGCCACGCGCTCTTCCAGCGTGCGCTGCAGGCCGATGTCGATGCTGCTCTGGATGCGAGCCTGGCCCGGATGCGCCGAATGCAGGCGCTGCGCCAGCAACGCGGCGTGCAGCGGCGGCCGCAGCGAGCGCGCCACCACGTTCTCGATGCGCGCGTCGTCCACCTCTTCCGGTGTCCATGCGCCCAGTTCGGCCATGCGTGACAGCACCTTGTCGCGCGCCTTCTGCGCCGCTTCCGGATGACGGTCCGGCCGCAGCCGGCTCGGCGCCTGCGGCAGCACCGCCAGCAGCGCGGCCTCGGCATGCGACAGCTGCGCCGCCGGCTTGCCCAGGTACGCCCAGCTGGCCGCTTCCACGCCTTCGATGGTGCCACCGTAGGGCGCGCGCTCCAGATACAGCGCCAGGATCTGCCGCTTGCTCAGGTGCACTTCCAGCTGCACCGCGCGCAGCATCTGCTTGAGCTTGCCCCATGGGGTGCGCGAATGCGGATCGAGGATGCGCGCGACCTGCATCGTCAGGGTCGAGCCACCGGACACGATGCGGCCGCCGCGCAGCAGCTGGCCGCTTGCCCGCAGGATCGCCAGCGGATTGATGCCCGGATGGGTCCAGAACCAGCGGTCTTCGTAGGTCAGCAGCGCCTGCAGGTACAGCGGCGACACGCTGTCGATCGAGGCCGGATAGCGCCACACGCCCTCGGCATCGGCAAAGGCGCGCAGCGGCGTGCCGTCCGCCGATACCACCAGAGTGCTGGTGTCGCGCTGTTTCGGCAAGGGTGGCGGGAAGGCAAGATCCAGCACCAGCAGCAGCGCCAGCAGCGCCGCGGTGCCCCAGCGCAGCCACGGCCACAGCGGCTGCAGCTGGCGGCGCAGGGCCGCCAGCCGGTTTTCCATTGCGTCTTTCATTGCACATTGCCCGCAGGACGGGCCGCGCCGTCGCGGCCCATCCGTGCGATCACGGCTGCACCACCGTGATCGTGGTCGGGTTGCTGCGGCCAACGCCACGCAGCTGCGGCCGGTACATGTCCTCCACCAGCGGCGGCGGCACCGAGTAGGTCCCCGGGGTCACCGCACGCACCAGGTAGAACACGTTGGCCTTGCTGCCACGCGACAGCTTCAGCGCGGCCACGTAGCGATCGTCGCGGAACTCTTCGTGCTTGGTATCGGCCGCTTCACTGCGGTCGCTGATGGTGATGCCATCAACCACTACGTCGGCCCACTGCTTGGCATCACCGAGGTTGAAGTTCTCGATCTCCAGGCCCGCCGGCAGCAGGTCGGTCAGCAGCGCATCCGGCATTGTGGTGTCGGCAGTGACGGTGACGCGCACGATCAACGCTTCGCCTTCCTTCAGCGGGCGCGGCGTCCACGGCTTGCCATCGGTGCCGAAGTAGCTGCGTTCAACACCCAGCACGCTGTTGTCCGGCGCCGGTGCGCTGCGCGGGATGCCGGCCACGTCGATGCTGGCAAACATTGGCGGCTGGCCCTGGGGGGTGAAGCGCACGCCGCTGGCCAGTTCGCTGGCACTGAAGTTGCGGCCGAACAGCTTGCGCTCGCCGATCGCTTCGGTGCTGCCACCGATCACCAGTTCACCGGCCACCAGCGCCTTCTGGTTGGCGGCGAGTGCCTTGCCGAGGCGGGCGATGGCTACCTGCTCCTGCGTGCTCAGCCACATCCAGCCCGCATTGCGGCGCGCATCCAGGCCGCGACCGAGATCGACCGCGCGCGCGTCCCAGGCCGGCTTGGCCAGCTTGTTCTCGTGCGTCAGCGCGATCATCAGCGCATCATCGCGGATCGCGCTGCCGTAGTCGCCGAAGTACGACGGACGCTCGCTGCTGGACTTGGCGAAGGCTGCCGCCAACGCCGCCTGGCCACGCTTGGCATCGCCCTGCAGCGACAGCGCCACGCCCAGATGGACCAGCGACAGGCCACCGACCGCCTTGCTGCGCTCGTTGTCGTACAGCGTGCGCAGGGTGCCCAGCGGTGCGCGGTTGACCCGCGCCAGCACATAGCCCGAGTAGGCCTGGTTGGCGAACTTCAGCTTCTCGCGGTCGTCCTGGCCGTAGAACGGGTTGCCACCGGACAGCAGGTCCTCGCTCAGGCGGTTGAGCGCCTTCTGCAGGACATTGTCAGGCACCGCGAAACCGGCATCCTTGGCATCGAGCAGGAACTCGGTGATGTACGGGGTCAGCCACGGGTTCACGTAGCCGTCGTCACCCCACATGGAGAAGTTGCCGTTGGCCACCTGCATCGATGCCAGGCGGCCGAATGCGCCTTCCATGCGCTCCCGCCGGGTCTTGGCATCCAGCCCATCGGCGCCGAGCATCGACGAGGTGGCCTGGTCCAGGATCAGCGCAGCGTAGCCCTTGCTGGTGGTCTGCTCGGCACATCCATACGGATAGTTCAACGCGCCCTGCAGTGCACTGGCGAACGGAATCGGCGGCAACGGGCTGACCAGCAGGCGCGCGTTCACCGACTCGGCCATCAGGCCCTCGGTCACGCTGTTGTCGAGGCTGACCGCGGCCAGCGGGTCGAGCGTGCGCACCTGCGAACGCAGCACCTGCGGCCACGCCGCACGCACCGGCAGGTCGTAGCGGCGATCGGCCTTGAAGCCGTTGCCGTCCACGCGCACCCTCACCTTGGCCACGCTGTGGCCCTCGCGTGCGGACAACGGGAAGCTCAGCGTGGTCTTGGCATCGGCATTCAATTGCACGCTGCGGCTGCCCTCGCCCAGGCTCAGCGGACCCTCGCTTTCCACCTTCACGTTGAACTGGCCCGGCTTGCCAGTGAAGTTCTGCACGTCCAGGGTCACCGTGCTGCGGTCGCCCGGGGCCAGCACGCGCGGCATGCTGGCTTCGGCCAGGATCGGCGCGCGCACCACGGTTTCCACGTCACGCTTGCCGTACTGGTCATCGCTGTAGACCAGCGCCGACACGCGCAGCGTGCCGTTGAAGTCCGGCACCTTCAGGCGGATGCGGGCAATGCCCTTGGCGTCAAGCTGCACCGGGCCGGAAAACAGGTCCACGGTCTGCACGCGCGCGGTCGGGCGCTTGGCCTGCGGCAATGCCTGCAGCGCCATGTCGCCACCGAACTTCAGCTTGCCGGCGCCGCCGTCGAAACTCTCGATCACACGGCTGTAGATGTCGTAGGCATCGATGCCGAGGCGACGCTGGGCGAAAAAGTGCGCGCCGGCATCGGGCACCGGGAAGCGGGTGATGTTGAGGATGCCCACGTCCACGGCCGAAACGGTGACGTGCGCGGTCTTGCCGGCCAGCTGCGGCGCACTGACGGTCACCGGCAGGTCCTGCTCCGGGCGCATCTGCCTGGGCGCCGCCAGGCCGACCGCCACGGTGCGGCCCTTGCGGTCCATCGGAACGTGCACCACGCCCACGGCACGGGCCGGGGTGATCTTGCTCGGCGCGCTGCCGCCACGGAATACCAGCGCGGTGATGTAGACGTCGTGGCGCTCCCAGTCGGCGGTGACCGGGATCTTGAAGGTCGAACCCGGCTTGGCGTCGATGTCCTGCACGTACAGCATGCGGTCGGTCTCGACCATCAGAATGCCCTTGCCGGCGTGCGGCGGGGTCACCGTCACCTCGAGCGTGTCGCCTGCCTTGTAGCCGGTCTTGTCCAGGCCCAGCTTGACCTTGTCCGGGCGTGCATCCAGGCCCCGGTTGTCATCACCCCAGCTCCAACCGGCACGGAACGGGTAACGGCTGGTCAGGCCGGTGGACGGATCGAACACGTCCACCCGGTACTCGCCCCACTCCACCGGGAAGTCAAAGGCGACCGCGCTGCTGCCGGCATCGACGGTGCGGGTTTCCTTGTTCTCGAAACGGCGGGTGAAGTCGTAGTCCCAGCGGTTGTCGTTGAAGGTCCAGTGGTAGTCGCGCAGCTCGCGCACCAGGGTGATCTTCAGGCCCTTGGCCGGCTGCGGCTTGCCCACCGCGTCCACGCGCATCAGCTCGAAGCGCGCATTGCCGTTGGCATCGGCGCCATCTTCGGGATTGAACAGCGGGCGCACGCCCACCAGCGCATTGGCCGGCCACATCACCCGCTTCAAGGTGCGGGTGACCGTACGGCCGCCCGTCTCGTACAGGCTGCCGGACAGCACCACGGCAATCGGTGCCTTGGCCTTGGCCGCCTCTTCTGGCAACGCTACGTCCTCGCGCAGCTGGCCGTTGGCCGGCAGCGTGGTATCGATCACGTCCTTGGCTTCGCGCGGCAGCTGCAGGGTCGGGTCGCCGAAGAAGTAGCCCGGCAGGCCCTCCACCGGCTGTTGCTCGGCAGCCACCGCCATGCGCGCGGTGAAGCGGTTGCCATCGGCCGGCGCACCATACAGATAGGCGCCATTGGCCTGCAGGCGCAGTTCCTCGCCCGGCTTCAGCGTCTTCTGCGCACTGTCCAGGTCCAGCTTCATGCGCTCGGGCAGGAACTCCTCGATGCGCAGGGTCATGCCCTGGATCGCTTCCTTGCTGGCCGGGTCGGTACGGAACTCGACCTGCCAACGCCCGGTCGGCGCCTCGGCGGGGATGACCTGCTCGAAGTTGATATAGCCCTGCTCGCCCGGCTGCAGGCGGGTCTCGCGGAAGGTCTTGCCGTCAGGCTGCTTCAGGCGCAGGAACACCGGTTGCGCCTTGACCGGCTTGCCGTCGTTGTCGCGCAGCAGCGCGGACAGGCGCACGGTCTCGCCTGGGCGGTACAGGTCGCGGCCGGACCAGGCGTAGACATCGAACCACGCGTTGTCACGGCCGGCCACGGCGAATTCGCTCAGGTCCAGCGCCGGCTGGTTGAACGGCAGGAAGCTGGTGTCCTTGCCACTGCTGGCAACCAGCACGTGGGTGGCATCCAGGGTGTAGTTCAGCAACGCATTGCCGTTGCCGTCGGTACTGCCCTTCAGTACCACCTCGCCTTTGGCATCGAGCACGCGCAGGTCGATACCCTTCAGCGGCGCACCGTCCTTCAGGCCGGCGGTGTGCACGAACAGCTTGTCCTTGTAGGCACGGGTATGCAGGCCGATGTCGCTGACCGAGAAGAACGCGGTATCGAACTCGCCCTCATAGTCACCAGTGCGCTTGAGCAGGGCGAAGTACAGTCCCGGCTCCTGCAGCTCCTTGATGTCCTGGGTCGGCAGGTAGGTCAGCACCCGCTCGTTCTGCTTGCCGCCAAGGATGAAGCGGTTGACGTAGACCGGCTCGGCCAGCTTGTTGATCGGGCTGCGCTCGTAGTCGCTGCTCAGTTCCCAGCTGCCGCGGCGGCCGCCGCGCTGGTACTGGCTGAAGAAAGTTGGCAGGTCCTTCTCGCGCACGCGCAGGAACTCGACGTCGACCTCGGGCACGTTCACCGACACCACCGGCAGGCCTCGGCTGTCCTTGGCCGGCAGCACGCTGCCCTGCGAAGCGAAACCGACCACCGGCTTCAACTCGCCGCTGAACACCTTCTGCTTCAGCTCCTTGCCCAGGCGGCTGCCATCGGCGGCCAGCAGGTCGGCCGAGACCACAAGACTGAACTCCTTGCCGGCCTCGACGAACGGGTAACGGAGGGTCAGGCCGTCATCGGACAGGGTCCAGCTGCTGTCATCGGTGCCGACCTTCTCTTCGAAGCGCACCAGTGTGTCGAAATCCTGGGTGCCGACCAACGGGCGCGAGAACTCCAGCGCCAGCGACAGGCCGTCATTCTTCTGGTCCGGGTAGGCACGCAGCAGGGTGAACTCCTTCACCTGCTCGGCCTTGGTGGTGATGGCTTCACCGCTGGCCTTGGGCAACTGCCCGCTGTCGTTGCGGCAGCCGACCAGGCCCAGCAACAGGCCTCCTGCCAGTACCGCCGCCGCCCATCCCCACCGCTTCCGCCGCGCCGGACCGCTCATGTCGTCACTCCTTGATCGAGGGGGTCATTATAGGCGCGCCGCGTCAAGGTGTTGACGCCCCGGCAGTCGGGTAGTGCCGGCCGCTGGCCAGCCCCCCCTACCCTGGCAGATACAGGTCCACATAGTCGGGCACCGGCATGGCGGCGAGCTTCACGGGGTCCAGCGATGCGGCCAGGATGCGCTGCTGCTGGGTGGTCGGGAAGCGGTGGGCCAGGTGCCGGCGGAACTTGTCCATCAGCAACGGAATGCCCTCCTCACGTCGGCGCGCGTGGCCCAGCGGGTATTCCACCAGTACCTCGGGCAGCTCAGTACCGTCGCTGAAGCGCACGCTCAGGCCGTTGGCGATGCTGCGCTTGTCCGGGTCCAGGTAATCGGCGCTGAGCTGCGGATCCTCATGACAGGCCATCTTCGCGCGCAGGGCATCGATGCGCGGGTCGGCGGCGACGTCCTCCTCGTAGTCCTCGGCCGTCAACCGCCCATGCAGCAGCGCGATGGCGACCATGTACTGCACGCAGTGGTCGCGGTCGGCCGGGTTGTGCAGCGGGCCCTGCTTGTCGATGATGCGGATGCAGGCTTCCTGGGTCCGGATCGCGATATGCGCGATGTCTTCGACCCGCCGCCCCATCGCGCGCAGCTGCTGGTGCAGCGTGATCGCCGCCTCCACCGCAGTCTGGCCATGGAACTCGGCCGGATAGCTGATCTTGAACAGTACGTTCTCCATCACGTAGCTGCCCAGCGGCCGCCCCAGCGTCAACGCCTGGCCGTGCATGGACACGGCCTCGAAACCCCAGGTCGGTGCACTCAATACGCTGGGATAGCCCATCTCGCCGCTGGCCGCCATCAGCGCCAGGCGCACGCCTCGACTGGTCGCATCACCGGCGGCCCAGCTCTTGCGCGAACCGGTGTTCGGCGCGTGCCGGTAGGTGCGCAGCGCCTGGCCATCGACCCAGGCCAGTGACAACGCATTGAGCATGCGCTCGCGATCCAGACCGAGCAGCTGCGAGACCACCGCGGTGGTTGCGACCTTGACCAGCACCACGTGGTCCAGCCCGACCCGGTTGAAGGAATTCTGCAGCGCCAGCACGCCCTGGATCTCGTGCGCCTTGATCATCGCCAGCAGCACATCGTGCAGCGTCGGCGGCGGGCGACGCAGGGCCTGGGCATTGCGCCCCAGCCAGTCGCAGACGGCGAGGATGCCACCAAGATTGTCCGAAGGATGGCCCCATTCGGCCGCCAGCCAGGTGTCGTTGAAATCGAGCCAGCGCACCATCGCGCCGATGTTGAAGGCGGCCTGCACAGGGTCCAGCACGTAATGCGTGCCGGGCACGCGCGCGCCATTGACCATGCTGATGCCCGGCACCAGCGGCCCGAGCAACTTGCTGCAGGCCGGGAAGGACAGCGCCTCCAGCCCGCAACCGAAGGTGTCGAGCAGGCAATGGTGTGCGGTCTGGAACGCCAGCGGTGAGTCGATGCGGGCGTCGCGTACGTAGTCGACGATGTCCACCAGCAGCGCATCCCACGCTGCACGCTCGTTGGATGGGCTGTGGCTGTCGGACATCATGTGTTCTCCGGTAGCGCCGGGCATGGCCTGGCGCTATTGCAATGAACCTGCCTTACAACGTATCGGCCGGCACCCGCACCTTGCCGTCCATCAGCACACGGGCGCTGCGACTCATGATGGCCTTGGCCACCGTCCACTGGCTGTCAACGAGCGCGGCCTGCGCGCCCACGCGCAGCGTGCCGGAGGGATGGCCGAAGGTCACCGCTTCGCGTTCACCACCACCGGCCGCGCGATTGACCAGGGTGCCCGGAATCGCCGCAGCGGTACCGATCGCCACGGCGGCAGTGCCCATCATCGCGTGGTGCAGCTTGCCCATCGACAGCGCACGCGCGTGCAGGTCGATGGCCGAGGCCGGGATGGCCTTGCCGCTGGACGACACGTAGTCCTGCGCCGGTGCCACGAAGGCGACCTTCGGCGTGTGCTGGCGGGTCGCCGCATCTTCCAGGTTCTTGATCAGACCCATGCGCAAGGCGCCGTAGGCGCGGATCTTCTCGAAGCGCTCCAGCGCTCCCTTGTCTTCGTTGATCGCCGGCTGCAGCTCGGTGCCGGCGTAGCCGAGGTCGGCGGCGTTGAGGAAGATGGTCGGGATGCCAGCGGTGATCATGGTCACCTCGAAACTGCCCACACCCGGCACATCCAGGTTATCGACAAGGTTGCCGGTCGGGAACATCGCGCCGGCATCGCCGTCGTCGGAAGGATCGATGAACTCGAGCTGGATCTCGGCGGCCGGGAAGGTCACGCCGTCCAGCTCGAAATCGCCGATCTCCTGCACTTCGCCATTGCACATCGGCACGTGGGCGATGATGGTCTTGCCGATGTTGGCCTGCCAGATGCGCACGGTGCACAGGCCATCGCGCGGCACTCGGGCCGGATCGACCAGGCCATTGGCGATCGCGAACGGGCCCACCGCAGTGCTGAGATTGCCGCAGTTGCCGCTCCAGTCGACGAAGGCGGTGTCGATCGACACCTGGCCGTACAAGTAGTCCACGTCGTGGTCGGGCACCGAAGCGGTGGAGATGATCACGCACTTGCTGGTGCTGGACGTGGCACCGCCCATGCCGTCGGTCTGCTTGCCATACGGATCAGGCGAACCGATCACCCGCATCAGCAGCGCATCGCGCGCGGGACCCGGCACCTGCGCCGCTCCGGGCAGGTCCTGCAGGCGGAAGAACACGCCCTTGCTGGTGCCACCGCGCATGTAGGTGGCGGGAATACGGAGTTGGGGGAGGAAGGTCATGGAATTCTCGATTATGTGAAGAACGCACGCTTTACGCTGGTTGAACCCGCTGCCGACGGCGATCTGCGGCGGACGTTCCCTGCTGCCATCGGAACAGATACAGGATGACCAGCTTGGTACTGCCACTCACCACTGCTAGCAGCAGCAACGGCCATCCCATCCGTAGGCCCATGGCAAAGGCAAATACGATCGTGGACAGGTCCATCAGCAGGATCAACTGACTCATCCGCAGCGATACAGCACCGGTATGGCCATTGCGCAGGATAAGCAGGATCTGGTGCGTGTAGCCCTGCGCCAGCAAGGCAGTAATGGCCACGATCATCGCGCTGGCCACCCCCCTGCCCTCGTCCACGTGACGATCACCCCAGGCCAGACCGGCCAGCGCGCAGATCAGCAGCAGCGCGGCTGCCAACACGCTGGTCGTGGCGGAGCGATTCCGTCGGTCGCGCCAGATCTCCACCAGGATGGCCATGACCAGCACCGACGCGAGCAAGCGTGGCCAGACAATGAAGTGATTGAACGGCGTGACGCTGTAGCCATAGACGAAGAAGGACAGGTACGCCAGGAAGCTGACCGTGAATTGATTCAGCGACAGAACTGCAGTGGCGCTGTCAGTCGCATCCGCACGCTCCCGACGGTTGCGCACCAAGCGCAACTGCGCCCCCACACCCAACAGGCTCAGCAGGATGAAGGCGGTGTTGACCGTACCTGCGATGTTGTAGAACGCCGTTCCCATGCAGACGGGGCAACGCCCCTCTCCTCCGTAACCACCGCCATGCGGGCCGAAGCCAGCATGGCGGCAACTCGACACAAGGCAACTATCTGCTGCCTTACGCCACCTTGGCGCCTTCCAGGAAGTCCTGCGCGAAGCGCTGCAGCACGCCACCCGCCTCGTAGATCGCCACTTCCTCGTCGCTGTCCAGGCGGCAGGTAACCGGCACGATCACGTCCTGGCCGTCGCGGCGGTGGATGACCAGGGTCAGCTCGGCGCGCGGGGTGCGCTCGCCCACAACATCGAACGTCTCGGTGCCGTCGATGCCCAGGGTCAGGCGGGTGGTGCCCGGCTTGAACTCCAGCGGCAGCACGCCCATGCCGATCAGGTTGGTGCGATGGATGCGCTCGAAGCCCTCGGCCACGATCGCTTCCACGCCGGCCAGGCGCACGCCCTTGGCGGCCCAGTCACGCGAGCTGCCCTGGCCGTAATCGGCGCCGGCGATGATGATCAGCGGCTGCTTGCGGTCCATGTAGGTCTCGATCGCTTCCCACATGCGCATGACCTTGCCTTCCGGCTCCACGCGCGCCAGCGAGCCCTGCTTCACGCTGCCGTCGTCGTTGCGCACCATCTCGTTGAACAGCTTCGGATTGGCGAACGTGGCGCGCTGCGCGGTCAGGTGGTCACCGCGGTGGGTGGCGTAGGAATTGAAGTCCTCTTCCGGAAGGCCCATCTTCGCCAGGTATTCGCCGGCAGCGCTGGAGGCCATGATCGCGTTGGACGGCGACAGGTGGTCGGTGGTGATGTTGTCCGGCAGCACCGCCAGCGCGCGCATGCCGGACAGCGTGCGCTCACCGGCCAGTGCGCCCTCCCAGTACGGCGGGCGGCGGATGTAGGTGCTCTGCGGGCGCCAGTCGTACAGCGGGCTGACCGGCGCACCGTTCTCCACGCGCACGTTGAACATCGGGTTGTAGACCTTGCGGAACTGCTCGGGCTTCACCGAAGCCTTCACCACGGCGTCGATCTCGGCATCGCTCGGCCAGATGTCCTTCAGGCGCACCTCGTTGCCCTCGGCATCCACGCCCAGCACGTCCTTCTCGATGTCGAAGCGCACGGTGCCGGCAATGGCGTAGGCGATCACCAGCGGCGGCGAGGCCAGGAAGGCCTGCTTGGCGTAAGGATGGATGCGGCCGTCGAAATTGCGGTTGCCCGACAGCACGGCCGTGGCGTACAGGTCACGGTCGATGATTTCCTGCTGGATCTTCGGGTCCAGCGCGCCGCTCATGCCGTTGCAGGTGGTGCAGGCGAAGGCGACGATGCCGAAGCCGAGCTGCTCCAGGTCCGGCAGCAGGCCGGATTCTTCCAGGTACAGCTGCACGGCCTTCGAGCCCGGTGCCAGCGACGACTTCACCCACGGCTTGCGCTGCAGGCCACGTGCGTTGGCGTTGCGTGCCAGCAGTGCGGCGGCAATCACGTTGCGCGGGTTGGAAGTGTTGGTGCAGCTGGTGATGGCAGCGATGATCACCGCGCCATCGGGCATCAGGCCCTGCGCCTGCTCGGCCTTGCCCGCGTCGAGCTTGGCCTCGTCGGCGATGCCGCGCTGGGCCAGCTCGGACACCGGCAGGCGGCGGTGCGGATTGCTCGGTCCGGCCATGTTGCGCACCACGCTGGACAGGTCGAAGCGCAGCACGCGCTCGTACTGCGCGGTGGCCAGGTCATCGGCCCACAGGCCGGTGGTGCGTGCGTAGTTCTCCACCAGCACCACCTGCGATTCCTCGCGACCGGTCAGGCGCAGGTAATCGATGGTCTGCGCATCGATGTAGAACATCGCGGCGGTGGCGCCGTATTCGGGACACATGTTGGAGATGGTGGCGCGGTCACCGATGGTCAGTGCCGCGGCACCCTCGCCGAAGAATTCAAGCCAGGCACCGACCACGCGTTCCTTGCGCAGGAACTCGGTCAAGGCCAGCACCACGTCGGTGGCGGTGATGCCCGGCTGCGGCTTGCCGGTCAGTTCGACGCCAATGATGTCCGGCAGGCGCATCCACGAGGCGCGGCCGAGCATCACGTTCTCCGCTTCCAGGCCGCCAACACCAATCGCGATCACGCCCAGCGCATCCACGTGCGGGGTGTGGCTGTCGGTGCCCACGCAGGTATCGGGGAAGGCCACGCCGTCCTGCACGTAGACCACCGGCGACATCTTCTCCAGGTTGATCTGGTGCATGATGCCGTTGCCCGGCGGAATCACATCGACGTTCTGGAACGCCAGCTTGGTCCAGTCGATGAAGTGGAAACGGTCCTCGTTGCGGCGATCCTCGATGGCGCGGTTCTTCTCGAAGGCCTGCGGATCGAAACCACCGCACTCCACCGCCAGCGAATGATCGACGATCAGCTGCACCGGCACTACCGGATTCACCTTGGCAGGGTCGCCACCCTTGTCAGCGATCGCGTCGCGCAGGCCGGCCAGGTCGACCAGCGCGGTCTGGCCCAGGATGTCATGGCACACCACGCGCGCCGGGAACCACGGGAAATCCAGGTCGCGACGGCGCTCGATCAGCTGCCTCAGCGAATCGGCCAGCATGGAGGGATCGCAACGGCGCACCAGGTTCTCGGCCAGCACGCGCGATACGTACGGCAGCGCGGCGTAGGCACCGGGCTGGAGGGCATCAACGGCGGCGCGCGCGTCGAAATAATCCAGCGAGCTGCCGGGGAGAGTCTTGCGGTAATCGGTATTCATGGGCTGGCGGAGTGCTTGGGGCGGGCCGGGTGCCGGCGGTGCGGCGGCGATAGCATCCGGCCGGCACGAGGCCGGCCGGAGGGATACAGCAGGTGGATCAGACGCGCTTGTCGATGGCGACGAAGTCGCGATCTTCCGGGCCGATGTAGTTGGCGCTCGGGCGGATGATCTTGCCGTCGATGCGCTGCTCGACAATGTGCGCGCTCCAGCCGGCGGTGCGGGCGATCACGAACAGCGGGGTGAACATTGCAGTCGGCACGCCCATCATGTGGTAGCTGACGGCGCTGAACCAGTCCAGGTTCGGGAACATCTTCTTGATGTCCCACATCACCGATTCCAGGCGCTCGGCGATGTCGTACATCTTCATGCTCGACTGTTCTTCGGACAGCTCGCGGGCCACGTCCTTGATCACCTTGTTGCGCGGATCGGAGACGGTGTAGACCGGGTGGCCGAAACCGATCACCACTTCCTTGCGCTCGACGCGGGCCTTGATGTCTTCCTCTGCCTCATCCGGGTTGTCATAGCGCTTCTGCACTTCAAACGCCACTTCGTTGGCGCCGCCGTGCTTCGGGCCACGCAGCGCGCCGATGCCACCGCAGATCGCGCTGTACATGTCGCTGCCGGTGCCGGCAATGACGCGGCAGGTGAAAGTGGAGGCGTTGAACTCGTGCTCGGCGTACAGGATCAGCGAGGTGTGCATCGCCTTCACCCACGAATCCTGCGGCTTCTCGCCGTGCAGCAGGTGCAGGAAGTGGCCGCCGATCGAGTCATCGTCGGTTTCCACGTCGATCGCGCGGCCGTTGTGGCTCCAGTGGTACCAGTACAGCAGCATCGAGCCGAGGCAGGCCATCAGCTTGTCGGCGATATCGCGTGCACCCGGATGGTTGTGGTCATCCTTCTCCGGCGCCACGCAGCCGAGCACCGACACGCCCGTGCGCATCACATCCATCGGGTGCGCCGACGGCGGCAGTTCTTCCAGCGCCGCCTTCACCGCGGCCGGGATGCCACGCAGCGACTTCAGCTTGGCCTTGTACGAAACCAGCTCGGCGCGGGTCGGCAGCTTGCCGTGTACCAGCAGGTAGGCGATTTCCTCGAATTCGCTGGTGCTGGCCAGGTCCAGGATGTCATAGCCGCGGTAATGCAGGTCGTTGCCGCTGCGGCCGACGCTGCACAGCGCGGTGTTGCCGGCAGCGGTGCCGGACAGGGCGACGGACTTCTTCGGCTTGAAGGTCGGGGTTGCGGTCGTATCGTTCATGTTTCCCTCCGAAAACTGATGGTGCAGGGTACTGCTTATTTCTTGGCGGCGAACAGTGCATCGAGCTGCTGCTCGAAGGCGTGGTAGCCGATGCGGTCGTAGAGTTCTTCGCGGGTCTGCATGGTCTCCACCACGTTGCGCTGGTGGCCATCACGGCGCACCGCCTGGTAGACGTTCTCGGCGGCCTTGTTGGCCGCACGGAAGGCCGACAGCGGGAACAGCTGGATCGCCACGCCGGCCGAAGCCAGTTCATCGCGGCTGAACAGCGGGGTGGCACCGAACTCGGTGATGTTGGCCAGTACCGGCACCTTCACCGCGTCGACGAAACGGCGGTAGGTGTCCAAGTCGTAGGCGGCCTCGGCGAAGATGCCGTCGGCACCGGCCTCGACGCAGGCGATGGCGCGCTCGATGGCCTTGTCCACGCCGTCCACCTGGATGGCGTCGGTGCGGGCGATCAGGAAGAAATCCGGATCGGTCTTGGCGTCGGCGGCGGCCTTCACGCGGTCGACCATTTCACCCTGGGAGACGATCTCCTTGCCCGGGCGGTGGCCGCAGCGCTTGGCGCCGACCTGGTCTTCGATGTGGCAGGCGGCGGCGCCGGCCTTGATCAGCGACTTCACCGTGCGCGCGATGTTGAAGGCGCTCGGGCCGAAGCCGGTATCGATGTCCACCATCAGCGGCAGATCGCAGACATCGGTGATGCGGCGCACGTCGATCAGCACGTCTTCCAGGGTGTTGATGCCCAGGTCCGGCAGGCCCAGCGAACCGGCGGCGACACCGCCACCGGACAGGTAGATGGCACGGAAGCCGGCGCGCTTGGCCAGCAGGGCATGGTTGGCGTTGATGGCGCCGATCACCTGCAGCGGCGATTCGGCAGCCAGCGCCTGGCGGAAGCGGGCACCGGCGGAAACGGGGGCAGTGGCACTCATGCAGGGGTCCAGTTGTCTGACAAGGGGCAATACGGAGAGGTAAGCGCAAGCACCGTGCCAACCTGCAAGTCGTTGATTTCACGCAGATGACCGCGGCGCACCGTTGAAACATATGAAACATTGAAACAGATGTATCATGAAACATCCGCCCTCTGCCGACTGCCCATGGACCTGCCCCGCTCTCCGCTGCGTTACCCCGACCCCGACCCGGGCCGCCCGGTGATCTGGACGGTCAGCGTTTCGCGGCTGACCGGCCTGCTGGGCGACGTCATTCCCGAATTCGACCGCCGCGCGCGCATCGAGCAGATCAACCTGGGCTTCGAGGAGGCGGTGGATGTGATCGGCCAACGCCTGCGCCGCGAGCACTGCGACGTGGTGATTGCCGGCGGCTCCAACGCCGCCTACCTGCGCAGCCGGCTGGAGGTGCCGCTGGTGCCGATCCAGGCCAACGGCTTCGACCTGATGGAAGCGCTTGCGCGCGCGCGCCGCATCGCCCCGCGCATCGGCCTGGTCACCCATGCCAGCGACGTGCCGGTGTTCAGCAGTTTCCAGCAGAGTTTCGGGCTGGAGATCGAACACCGCCGCTTCGTTACCCGCGAGGACGCGCGCGACTGCATCGCCGACCTGCGCGCCAACGGCATCGAAGTGATCGTCGGCACCGGCATGGCCATCGACCATGCCGAACAGGTGGGCATGCCAGGCGTGCTGCTGTACTCGGCCGATTCGGTACGCCATGCCTTCGAGCACGCGCTGGAACTGACCCAGACCCTGGCCCGTTCCGGGCGTGCCGTTGCCCCGCTGCGGCGCCGCAGCCGCGCCCGCAGCGCGGAAACCCCATTGCTGGGTGACAGCGCTGCGATGGACACGGTGCGCGAGCTGATCAGCCTGTACGCCCCGCACGACAGCACCGTGCTGGTCACCGGCGAAACCGGCACCGGCAAGGAACTGGTGGCTCGCCAGCTGCACGCAGCCAGTGGCCGGCGCGGACGCTTCGTGGCGCTGAACTGCGGGGCGATCAGCGAATCGCTGCTGGAAGCCGAACTGTTCGGTTACAGCGATGGTGCCTTCACCGGTGCGCGCCGCGGCGGCCGGGTCGGCCTGGTGGAGGCGGCCGACGGCGGCACCCTGTTCCTGGATGAGATCGGCGAGCTGCCGCTGCCCCTGCAGACCCGCCTGCTGCGGGTGCTGGAGGAGCGCGAAGTGCTGCGCGTGGGGGCCACCGAACCGACCAGCGTGGACCTGCGCGTGGTGGCCGCCACGCTGCAGTCGCTGGAGCAGCGCGTGCAGGCCGGCAGCTTCCGCCGCGACCTCTATTATCGGCTGGCCGCGCTGCGTATCGCACTGCCCGCACTGCGCACGCGCCGCGAGGACGTCGCCACGCTGGCGCGGCATTTCTTCCGCCAGCTGCGTGGCGTGGATGCACCGTTGGATGACAGCGCGCTGGCCGTCCTGCAGGCCGCCGAGTGGCCTGGCAACGTGCGCGAACTGCGCAATCTTGTGGATCGCCTGCGTATCCACTGGCAGCCGGCCGAAGGCAACATGGATGCCGTGCGCCTGCTGCAGCTGGCGCCGGAACTGGCCGGTGACGGCGGCGCCGCACTGCCGCTGGAAAGCACTGGCCGACGCCCGCCGCGTGCGCAGCTGGAGGCACTGCTGCAGGAACACCGCAATGACCGCGAGGGCATGGCGCAGGCGCTGGGCGTGTCACGCACCACGCTGTGGCGCTGGCTGCGCGCGGAGGGGTTGTAGAGCGGAGCCGTGCGCGACGCTATAGCGCGCCACCAGTCGAATATGACCCGGCGCTAGGATTTACCTGCGTCATCGACGTACCACGCAATGAAGTGATGGAAGCTCTTCCATCGAGACCGCTCTTGCCCCGAAACAATCAGCCTGGTCGGGAATCTTCGGAATTCCAGGGCCAACCATACGCAACAACTCAAGCCTACCGGGCACGGGAGGCAGCGCACCATTGATCGCCATGTAGGACATCCACATATCGCAGTGAGGAGCAATACCCAAGCGACGCATGACCTCGGCCGCCGAAACGCAATCAGCATTCCGGCGATCTGGGCATGCGCGAGCCACTCACTTGATCACATCATTGATCCCCATTGCCTCCGTTTCACTCGCTGTTCAACGCCGCCAGCACGCCTCGATGGCGAACCGCCCCGTTCCCACCGCGGCAATCCACAGCAAAAGCACACCCAGCGGCACTTCGCTCAGGTAGAAGAACCAGCTCAGCCAGTCCGGCACGCTCAGCCCTGCCGGAATGCGTGCGATGCCATCGGTCAAAGCAGCCACCGCGCAGATGCCCGCCAGCAGCAGGGCCGAGGGCCGGCTGAGCAGGCCCAGCACCAGCAGCCCACCGGCAATCCATTCAATCGTGCCCAGCACCGGTGCACTGAACACCGGGAACGGAATGCTGGCTTCAATGAGCGTATGCACCATGCGCTCGCGGCCGGCTGCGGTGAACACCTTGTTCCAGCCCGATACGCAGAACATCACCCCGGCCACGATGCGGGCGAGCAGCAGCAGGGCCGCTTCCACGCCTCCGCGAGGGGGCGGCACGGCAAACAAGCAACGCCAGAGGGGCATGGCAACTCCGGAAATCGAGGGTATTCAACGCAGTGTGCCCGCCAGCCCCCTGCCCGCGCATGAAGCGCACAGGTCTGGATGCGACACGTGCTGGTCGCAGTGGATTTTCCCGCTGTCCCACGCAACCGCAGGTTGCCTGGAACACGCCATTGGCCAGGTAGTGCCGTGTGACCGCCGGCCTGCACCGGCACAGGAGACTGCACATCGACACGTTCATCCAGCTGGACCGACGACTGCGGCAGCAGCATCCGTTGCCGTATTTCCTGGCGCCGTGGGGCTGGTGCTTTGCCAAGAACAACCTGCTGGATGCAACCCCGGCCGTACTTGATGAGGTGTCAGACCCGGATCTCGCCTTCCTGCTGCGCGACCTTTACTTCAGCGGCATGGTGTTCTACGCCAGCGGAGAATTCGCATTGCGCCAGGGTGAGCGTGTGCGGGCATCGCTGTATGTGCACTACGCGCCGGCGGCCGCATGCCCTTATGAGCTCAGCCTTCACCTGCGCAAGGGCACGTCGCGCAACAGCGCCCATCAGCTCGATCTGGAACACGCCACCGCCACCGCGCGCGATGCCTGTACTGTCATCAACACCTGGATGGCCGCCGTGAGCGGTGATTTCGTCGACGGCTACAACCCGGTTGCCGATCGCATGGACGACTGGTTTTCGGCGGCATCCCTGATGGATCGCAGCAGCGCCTGCTGACCGCAGACCCTGCTCCATCCGGCAGAACAGGGGCATGGCTCTGCCGGCGTCGTTCCTGCCGCCTTACGGGTACAACAGCCGCTTGCTCCAGCGCCCTTCGGCACCCGCTTCGTAGCACCAGCGCTCGTGCAGGCGGAACTGCGCGCCGTACCAGAACTCGATGCGGTCCGGCACCACGCGCAGGCCGCTCCAGCCCTCCGGGCGCGGCACGTCCTTGCCCTCGAAACGGGCTTCGACCTCGGCCACGCGCGCGTCGAACTCTTCGCGCGTCGCCAGCGTCTTCGACTGCTGCGAGGCCCACGCACCGATCTGGCTCATGCGCGGGCGGCTGGCGAAGTAGGCATCGGCCTCGGCATCGGCCACCTGCTCGACATGGCCTTCGATGCGCACCTGGATTCCCGCCTCGCGCAGGCTGCGCCACAGGAACAGGAGCGCCGCCTGCGGATTGGCCTGCAGTTCCTGTCCCTTGTGGCTGTCCAGGTGGGTGTAGAACACGAAGCCGCGCTCATCGAAGGCCTTCAGCAGCACGGTGCGCGCCGAGGGACGGCCCTGCGTATCGGCGGTGGCCACGGTCATCGCATTCGGCTCGACCTCGCGGCTCTGCTTGGCCTCTTCGAACAGGGCGGCAAACGTGGACAGGGCTTCGGCGTACAGGTCGCTCATGATTGAGTTCTTCTCACACGGATTGGGCTATTGTGGCTGCATGGCCGCTGCTGCGTATATGCCCCAGGTGAAAGGATTCCCGGAAACATTGGCCGACCAGGCGCTGGACGATGCGCTGGGCAGCGGCGCAGCGGTTCCAGTATTGGCGATCAGCGGCCTGCAGGGGAGCGGCAAATCGACGCTGGCCACGCAGGTGGTGGCACGTGCCCAGGCGCGGGGCCTGAACGCGGCCACGCTGTCCATCGATGACGTCTACCTGACCCGCGCACAGCGCCAGCGACTGGCCCGACAGGTGCACCCGCTGCTGATCACCCGCGGCCCACCCGGCACCCATGACCTGCCGCTGGCCCACAGCGTGCTGGACGCGGTAGCCGCGCGCCAGCCCTTCGCATTGCCCCGCTTCGACAAGCTGGCCGACGAAAGGCTGCCCGACGCGCGGTGGCCGCGAATTGAACGACCGCTCGACCTGCTGGTGTTCGAAGGCTGGTTCCTCGGCACACCCGCGCAGGATGACGGCGCGCTGGACAGCCCGTTGAACGCACTGGAACGCGAAGCCGATGGCGACGGCCGCTGGCGGCGCTGGTGCAACCTGGCACTGGCCCGCGACTACCCGGCGCTGTGGCAGCGCTGCGACCGGCTGTGGTTCCTGCAGCCGCCGGATTTTTCGGTGGTGCCGCGCTGGCGCTGGCAGCAGGAGCAGAACCTGCAGGCCGCGCAGCCGGGCCGGCACGGCATGAGCCGGCCACAGCTGGAGCGCTTCGTGCAGTACTACGAGCGGGTCAGCCGGCAGGCACTGCAGGCCCTGCCCGCGCTCGCCGACCATGTGGTGGTGCTGGACAGCCAGCGCCAGGTGCAGGCCGTGCGCTGAAGGCGACTACTCCACCACGAAGGTCACCCGCAGGTTGACCCGCCATTCGGTGATTTCGCCGCTGCCATTGGTCACCACCTTGGTCTCGTTCACCCAGGCGCCCTGGATGCCCTTGACCGTCTCGGAGACCTTCTTCAACCCGCTGCGTACGGCGTCCTCGACACTTTCCGGCGAGGAGGCAGTGATTTCGATGACCTTGGCGACCGACATGGGCTGTACTCCAGCTGGCGCGGGAAACCCCGCAGGAACAGCCACCCTGACGTGAAGAGCGTAAAGGCCGGGACACGGAGGTGTTAGCATCAGAGGGCATGAATCCTGCTCCGAACCTGATCCTGATCGGCCCGATGGGCGCCGGCAAAACCTGCATCGGCCGCCGCCTGGCCGAGCGCTTCACGCTGGACTTCGTCGATGTCGACCAGGCCATCGTCGACGCCGCCGGTGCCAGCATCCCGACCATCTTCGAGCACTCCGGCGAAACCGGCTTCCGCAGCCATGAACGCGAGGCCCTGGCCCGCGTGCTGGCCAATTGCGGCCAACTGGTTTCCACCGGTGGCGGCGCGGTGCTGGATGCGGACAACCGGGCCCTGATCGCCCAGCGCGGCTTCGTGGTCTACCTGCGGGTCAGCGTGGCCGCGCAGCTGGAGCGCCTGGCCCGTGACAAGGGCCGCCCGCTGCTGCAGCGCCCGGACCGCGAACAGGTGCTGCACGAACTGGCCGCTCATCGCGACCCGCTGTACCGCGAACTGGCCGACCTCACCCTCGATACCGACCCGTATACCGCTGCCGATGCGACCGCCCAGCTGGTGGTCAAGCTGGCCACGCAATGGCAGCGCCAGGACCTGACTGCATGACCTCCCCCGCCCTGCTGCAGGTCGCCGTTGGCGGCGACCGCCCCTACTCCATCACCATCGGCGCCGGTGCGCAGGCCGACGGCACTGCGCTGGCCTCGCATGTGCGCGGCCGTCACGTGCTGCTGCTCAGCGACAGCGAAGTCGCTCCGCGCTACCTGGCAGCGGTGAAGCAGACGCTGCTGGCCGCACGCCCGGACCTGATCATCGGCGAGCACGTGCTGGCTGCCGGTGAAGCGTCCAAGACCCTGGCCGAATTCGGCCATGCGATCGAAGCGCTGGCGGCCCTCGGTGCCACCCGCGATGCCTGCGTGTTCGCCCTCGGCGGCGGTGTGGTCGGGGATCTGGCCGGCTTCGCTGCGGCCTGCTGGATGCGCGGCGTGGACTGCGTGCAGCTGCCGACCACGCTGCTGGCGATGGTCGATTCGTCGGTGGGCGGCAAGACCGCCGTCGACATCCCGGCCGGCAAGAACCTGGTCGGGGCCTTCCATCCGCCGCGCGCGGTGATCGCCGATACCCGCGTGCTGGCTACCCTGCCACCGCGCGAACTGCGCGCCGGCCTGGCTGAAGTGGTGAAGTACGGCGCGCTGGGCGATGCGGTGTTCTTCGAGTGGCTGCAGCAGCATGCCGATGCGCTGCTCGCCGGTGAAGATGCGGTGCTTTCCGAAGCCATCGCGCGCAGCTGCCGGCACAAGGCCGCCATCGTCGAACGCGATCCGTTCGAGAAGGGCGAGCGCGCGCTGTTGAACCTGGGCCACACCTTCGGCCACGCCATCGAGACCGAACAAGGTTACTCGGCCCCCGGCCGCGATGCGCTGAACCATGGCGAGGCCGTGGCCGTGGGCATGGTGCTGGCGGCCAGGCTGTCCACCGATCTGGGCCTGGCCGAGGACAGCGACCGCGTCCGCCTGCAGGCCCTGCTGGAACGCCTCGGTTTGCCGGTGACGATCCCGGCCGGACTCGATCCGCAGGCCCTGCTCGACCGCATGCGGCTGGACAAGAAGAACGTGGCCGGCCGCCTGCGACTGGTGCTGTGGCGGGGCATGGGCCGCGCCGAAGTGGTGCCGGACGTGGATGAGGCCGCGGTGCTGAAGGTGCTGTCGGCCCGGTAGAGCCGGCCGCGTTGCGGCCGGGGTCACCCTGGCCCCGCTACAATCGGTCCATGCACGTCTACCTGCAACATCCCGAGGCCGGTGCGCAGGCACCGCGCTTCCTGCGCCTGAGCCTGCAGCCGGACCTGTTTGGCGGCTGGGAGCTGCTGCGCGAGAGCGGCCGCGTCGGCAGCCGCTCGCAGCTGCGGCGCGAGCTGTTCCTGCAGGCAGACGAAGCCCGCCATGCCTTCGAGAAAGCCCGCGATGCCGAACTGCATCGCGGCTTCCAGATCCTTTCGCACGGCGACTGACGCCGCTGCCAACTTTCGTCCAAGGAATGCCCATCGTGACCAGCCCTCTCCGCAACGATCGCCTGCTGCGCGCCCTGCGCCGCGAACCGGTGGACTGCACCCCCGTCTGGCTGATGCGCCAGGCCGGCCGCTACCTGCCGGAGTACCGCGCGACCCGGGCCAAGGCCGGCAGCTTCCTGGCCATGGCCAAGACCCCGGAGATCGCCTGCGAAGTCACCCTGCAGCCGCTGCGCCGCTTCCCGCTGGACGCGGCCATCCTGTTCTCGGACATCCTCACCATCCCCGATGCGATGGGCCTGGAGCTGTACTTCGTCGAAGGCGAAGGCCCCAAGTTCCGCCACCCGGTGCGTGATGAAGGTGCCATCGCCAGGTTGGCGGTGCCGGACATGGAGCTGGACCTGGGCTATGTGATGGACGCGGTGCGCCTGATCCGCCGCGAACTGGACGGCCAGGTGCCATTGATCGGCTTCTCCGGCAGCCCGTGGACACTTGCCTGCTACATGGTGGAAGGCGGCGGCAGCAAGGACTTCGCGCGGATCAAGGCGATGGCGCTGAACCACCCGCAGGCCCTGCACCGCCTGCTTGAGGTCACCACCGAAGCGGTGATCGCCTACCTCGGTGCGCAGCGCGCGGCCGGTGCGCAGGCGCTGCAGGTGTTCGATACCTGGGGCGGTGTGCTGTCGCCGGCGATGTACCGCGAGTTCTCGCTGCGTTACCTGCAGCGCATCGCCGAAGGCCTGGAGCGTGGCGAAGGCAGCGAGCGTACGCCGCTGATCCTGTTCGGCAAGGGCACCGGCCTGCACCTGGAAGCGCTGTCGCAGACCGGCGCCGATGCCCTGGGCCTGGACTGGACGCTGGACCTGGATGAGGCAATGCGCCGCACCGGTGGCCGCGTTGCCCTGCAGGGCAACCTCGACCCGACCACGCTGTACGCCTCGCCGGATGCGATCGCCGCCGCTGCCGCGCGCGTGCTCGACACCTATGCCGCCGGCAACGGCGGGTCGCGCGAGGGCCATGTGTTCAACCTCGGCCACGGCATGTCGCCTGACATGGACCCGGCGCACGTGCAGGTGCTGGTCGACGCGGTGCACGCGCACAGCCAGCGCTGAGCATGCCGCACGCGGTTGCGGTTGCGGCGCGATATTGATCGCGCCGTGACCTGCAGTGCGCGATCATGGCGCCCCCACGCTGCACCGGCCGCACTCCATGTCCACATCGCCATCGACCTACAACCGCCAGCGTCCCCTGCTGTGGCTGGTGTCCTTGGCGATCTTCATGCAGATGCTGGACTCGACCATCGTCAACACGGCGTTGCCGGCGATGGCAGCCAGCCTGGGTGAAAGTCCGCTGCAGATGCAGTCGGTGGTGTTCAGCTACGCACTGGCGGTAGCTACCTTCATTCCCGCCTCCGGCTGGATCGCCGACCGCTACGGCACCCGTCGAACCTTCCTGGTGGCGATCATCCTGTTCACCCTCGGCTCGCTGGCCTGCGCGCTGGCGCAGCACCTGCACCAGCTGGTCGGCGCACGCGTGCTGCAGGGCATCGGCGGCGCGATGCTGCTGCCGGTCGGACGGCTGGCGGTGATGCGTTCGGTGCCGCGCGAGGACTTCCTGCGCGCGATGAGCTTCATCGCCATTCCGGCCTTGGTCGGCCCGTTGATCGGTCCGACGCTGGGCGGCTGGCTGGTCGAAATCGCCTCGTGGCACTGGGTGTTCCTGATCAACCTGCCGATCGGCGTGATCGGTTTCGTCGCCGCGATGAAGATCATGCCCGACCACTACGCCAGCCACCGCACCCGCTTCGACCTGCGCGGCTACATCATGCTGGCGTTCGCGATGGTGGTGCTGTCGCTGGCACTGGACGGCATCTCCGGGCTGGGCACGCCGCACGCGCTGATCATGCTGATGACCGTGGCCGGCCTGGCCGCGCTGGTCGGCTACTGGCTGCACGCGGCCAATTCCACCGCACCCCTGTTCTCGCTGGCGCTGTTCCGTGTGCCCAGCTACCGCATCGGCATCCTCGGCAACCTGTTCTCGCGCATCGGCAGCAGCGCCATGCCGATGCTGATCCCGTTGCTGCTGCAGGTCGGCCTCGGCCTGGGCCCGATGAACGCTGGCCTGATGATGGTGCCGGTGGCAGCCGCCGGCATGGTGTCCAAGCAGCTGGCGGTGAAGCTGGTCGAACGCTTCGGCTACCGCCGCGTGCTGATGGTCAACACAGTGCTGGTGGGGCTGGCAATGGCCAGCTTCATCCTGATGACACCGGGCCAGCACCTGGCCTGGCGCCTGCTGCAGCTGGCGTTCTTCGGCGCAGTCAATTCGCTGCAGTTCACCGTGATGAACACCGTGACCCTGCGCGACCTCGACCGCGAGTTCGCCAGTTCCGGCAACAGCCTGCTGTCGATGGTGATGATGCTCGCTGCCGGTTTCGGTGCTGCCGCTGCGGGCAGCCTGCTGGCTGCGTTCGGCAACCATCTGGACAGCACCGACGCCACGGCCGCACTGCATGCCACGTTCCTGTGCGTCGGTGCGATCACCCTGACCTCGACGATGATCTTCTGGCAACTGCCCGACACCAAGCCGGAGCCACGGCAGGTCGAACACGTAGCGGAGTGAGGGGGGCGGCAGGGCCTGCGGCCCTGCACCCGCAGAGGCCGAATCAACAGCAACAGCGAGCATTCCGTGGGTGGTGGGGCGGTGTGGGCTTGCAGGACCGTTGGTGCCATGGATGGCGCCATCGAGCCCCCATGGACGGGTTTACGGCGTGTCCTGCAAGCCCACACCGCCCCACCACCCACGGAATGCAGGCTATTGACGTTGATTCTGCAGGTGCAGGGCTGCAAGCCCTGCAATAAACCCTACCGCCCCATCACCCGGGCGATCGCTTCCACCAGCAGTTCGCCGGTCACCGGCTTGCGCAGGAAGCCGCCGATGCCAGCCGCCTCCACCTGCTGCTGAAGGTCCGGATCGGTGCGTGCGGTCACTGCCAGCAGCGGCAGCATGTAGCCCTGGTTGCGCAGGTGCTGGGCCAGCTCGAAACCGCTCAGGCCCGGCAGGTCCAGGTCGAGCAGGCCAACGTCAAAATCGCCTGCGCTGATCTCGCGCAGCGCCGCCAACGCGTGGCCGGCATGCACCACCTCGTGGCCACGGGCGCTCAACAGGCCACGCACCACATCGGCAACGGTGGCGTCATCCTCCACCATCAGCACGCGTAGCGGTGGCATACTCGCGGCCTCTTCGCGATGCGCTGCATCCGTCGCTTCGGCATCGGCACCGGCCTGCACCCGCATCGGCAACGGCAGGCTCACGCCGAAGCAGGTACCGCGACCGAGCTGGCTCTCGACCTGGATCCGGCCCTGCATCGCCTGCGCCAGTTCGCGGCAGATCGCCAAGCCCAGGCCACTGCCACCGTACTGCGCGGCAGTACGCGCGCCGTCGGCCTGTTCGAAGCGGCGGAACAAGCGCTGCTGCTGTTCCTGGCTGATGCCCGGGCCGGTGTCGCGCACTTCAAACTGCAGCGCGCTTAGTTCGCCATCGCAGCGCGCGTGCAGGGTGACGGTGCCGCGGCTGGTGAACTTGACCGCGTTGGAGAGCAGGTTGAGCAGGATCTGCCGCACCCGCATCGCATCACCGGTCGCCTCCAGGCCGGGCGGCAACTGGTTGTCCAGGCTGAAACGCAGGCCCTTCTGCGCGGCCAGCGGTCCCATCAGTGCGGCCAGGTCGTGCAGCAGGCAGCTCAGCGCGAACGGCTTGGCCTGCAGCTCCAGCCGTCCCGATTCGATCCGCGCAAGGTCCAGTGCATCATTGACCAGATGCAGCAGGTGTTCACCGGCATGAAGGATCGACTGCGTGTAGCCACGCTGCTGCGGATCCAGCGGCGATGACAGGAGCAGTTCGCTCATGCCGAGCACACCGGTCATCGGGGTGCGGATCTCGTGGCCCAGGTTGGCCAGGAAACGGGTCTTTGCCGCCGAGGCCTGCTCGGCCAGCTCCTGCTTGTGCAGGGCCAGCTGATAAGCATGGCGGCGCTGCAGGCGGCGCCGGTAGAGCCAGGCGAACCAGCTGGTCAGCAACAACGCGATCGAAGCCAGTACCAGCAGGCCGGACAGGCTGCGCCACCACGGTGGCTGCACGCGGAACTCCAGGCTCTGCACTCGCGACCAGACATGATCCGCCGAGCGTGCCTGCACTTCCAGGCGATAGCTGCCGGGCGGCAGGCGCGAGAACAGGCGCTCGCCGGCTGGCCCCACTTCCACCCAGTCCGGGTCGTAGCCGGCCAACCGGTAGCGGTAGCTATTGGATGCGGAATCGGCGAACGACAGCAGCCGCGCCACGATGCGCAGGTCACGGTCACCGTCGGCGATCTGCAGCGGCGTTTCGTGGGTCAGGTCCAGCACCCGCTCGCTGCGACGGACCTCGACCCGTTCAATCACCAGCGGCGCACGCCGCACCGATGGCCGCACCTGCTCCGGGTCGAACACCACCACGCCGGCCGGCGTACCGGCCACCAGGTGACCGTCGGCGGACATCGTCAGTGTGTGCTCGCGGAATTCCTGGCTCGGCAGGCCGTCATGCACGCCATACAGGCGCACGCTCTGGCCGTCGGCACCGACCCGCACCAGGCCGCGTGCGCTGGTGGCCCAGGCCACGCCGTGCGCGTCGACCACCAGCCCCGACGCGGAAATCGCCGGATAGCCCTGCTCGGCGCCGACCACCGCCTGCCGTTCCAGGCGGCCCTGGCTCCAGCGATAGCGTGACAGGCGGCCATCCTCGGACAGCCAGACCTGGCCATCGCGGCCCACGTGCAAGGCATGGATCGCCGCCGCCGGCGCCCCCGGCACCGGCTGGAAACGCCCGCTTTCCGGCACCCACTGCAACAGGCCGCGGCTGCTGGCCAGCCAGATGTGGTCCTGCGGCCCGCATTCCACGTCCAGGTTGAGCTGGCCGTGCTGCAGGCCACGCTGGCCATTCTCCATCTGGCGCAGCAGGCGCCCGTCCAGGTCGCGCTGCTGGAGCCCGGCCGACAGCATCAACCACAGGCTGTCGCCGTCGCAGGTCATCATCGATTCGACCACCCCTTCCATGGTCGCATCGGCCCCGGCATCACGCCCCCAGCGGCGCAGATCGCGGCGCTTCGGGTCATAGCGCAGCAGCGCATCGTTGGAACCGATCCAGACCTGGCCACGACGATCCTCACGCACCGACGAGAGCCAATGCATGCCGTTGACCCAGGTGCGGTGCTGCTCGATTTTTCCGGTCTTGGGATCGAAGCGGTCCAGTGCACCGTGGCTGCCGACCGTCCAGATGCCACCATTGCTGGAAGGGCTGGTGCCCAGCACGAACGCATTGCGCAACGAACCGGCGTCATCCTCCAGCCGCGACAGCACCGAGAACTGCCACCAGCGCGGCAACAGGTGCCACAGACCGGCGTTGGTACTGGCCAGCCAGATGCCGCCTTCGCGGTCCTCGTAGGCACCGGTCCAGTTCGGCCTGACCGGCCCGCGCGCCACTGCGCTGTACAACGGCACGGTATGGTACTGGCCATCCACCGCCCGGCCCAGGCCGCTGCGGGTATCCAGCCAGTGCCCGCCCTGCTCGTCGCGCAGCATCATGCCGAGCACCTGCTCACCCTCCGGCAGCTTCCAGGGCAGCGCTTCAAAGCGGCCGTCGGGGCGACGCACCATGGCGCCTGCCATCGTGCTGATCCACAGGCTGCCATCGGGTTCGCTGGTCAGGCCATTGATCAGCAGGCTGGGAATGACGTCGGCGCCGACCCGTTCGAAATCGGTACCGGTCCAGCGCGCGATACCGTGCTTGGTGCCGATCCACAAGCTGCCGTCGGCCAGTGTTGCCAGGTAGGGCACCGAAGCTGCAGGCAGGCTGCGCGGGTTGTTCGCTTCGGGCAGGAAACGCTGCAGGCGGTCGTTGCTGTCCAACCGGTACAGGCCGCCCTCATGGGTACCGAACCAGATCGAGCCATCCGGCGTGGTCGCCAGGCTCCAGATCGTGTTGGTGCCCATCAGCGGCTGGCTGCTGCGGTCGTAGAAATGCAGCTGGCGGCGGTCGGCCGACATCCGTATCAGGCCAGCGTTCTCGGTACCGATCCAGAGCTGGTTGCGCGCATCGACCAGTACGGTCCAGATGCGGTTGTCGCGCAGCCCATCCTCCGAACGCCAGATGCGGTAGTTGCGCCCGTCGTAGCGGGCCAGCCCGTCGTTGGTGGCGATCCACAGGTAGCCGTAGCGGTCCTCGGCCATGCGGTTGACAGTGTTGGACGGCAGGCCATCGAACACCGTCACCTGGCGCGGGCTCGGCGGCACCGGCTGTGCAGCAGCAGGTGACAGGCAGCACAGGAGGACCAGCAGCATCGCCGCCCGCAGATACACCACCGATTGCCTCCTCACGCTGCCCTGATGATTCCCGCGCTGCGGGCGTCGGCATGGTAAACCGAAAGTCGCGCCGGTCACGCCCGGCGCCGGCGCGCTCACGCTGGGCTCTGGCGTTTGGCGCGCGCCTGCGCGATCGCCGCCACCAGCATGTCGCCGGTCACCGGTTTGCGCAGGAACCCATCGAAGCCGGCCGCCAGCACCTGCGATTCAGCATAGGCATCGGAGCGTGCGGTGACCGCCACCAGCGGCAGTTCATAGCCGAGGGTCCGCAGCTGGCGGGCCACGGCGGTGCCATCCAGCGCCGGCAGGTCGAGGTCGAGCAGGCCGACATCGAAGCCGTCGGTGGCGATCTCGGCCAGGGCGCCCAGGCCATGCAGCACGTGCACGACATGATGGCCACGGCTGCGCAGCAGGCCGGCGATGACCTCGGCCACGGTGGCATCGTCCTCGACCAGCAGGATGCGCAAGGGCGGCAGCACCGGTTGCGCTGGCGCGTCGCCCGGCGCACTGGCGGCCTGCCGGGTCCACGGCAACGGCAACCGAACCCGGAAGCGCGCGCCCTTGCCCAGCTGGCTGTCCACTTCGATGCGCCCGCCCATCGCCACGGCCAGTTCCTGGCAGATCGCCAGGCCCAACCCGCTACCGCCATAGCGCGACGCCGTGCGCGGACCGTCAGCCTGCTCGAAGCGATGGAACAGGCGCGCCTGCTGCTCGGCGTTGATGCCCGGACCGCTGTCGTGCACCTCGAAACAGAGGCCCGCGCCGTTCTCCTCCAGGCGTACGCCCAGACCGACGTGCCCACGCTCGGTGAACTTGATCGCATTGCCAAGCAGGTTGAGCAGGATCTGGCGCACGCGCATCTCGTCGCCGCTGACGCTGATCGGCCCGGCCGGATCGTGGCCACGCTGGAAGTCCAGCGCGCGTTGCTTCGCCATCGGCTGCATCAGCGCCTGCACCTGGTCCAGAAGCCCGGCCAGGTCGAACGGCCGCAGGTCCAGCTCCAAGCGTCCGGCCTCGATGCGGGCCAGGTCCAGCGCATCGTTGACCAGGCGCAGCAGGTGGCTGCCTGCCTGCTGGATCGACCCGGCATAGCTGCGCTGCACCGGGTCCAGCGGCGTAGCCAGCAGCAGTTCGCTCATGCCCAGCACGCCGGTCATCGGCGTGCGCACCTCATGCCCCAGCGTGGCCAGGAAGCGGCTCTTGGCCTGCGAGGCCTGCTCGGCCAGTTCCTGCTTGTGCACGGTCAGCTGCCATTGCTGGCGGCGGCGCAGCCGCGCCCGGATCGACCACGCCAGGGTCAGCAGCAGCAGCGAGCCGATCAGGATGTAACCGAAGATCGCCATGCCGCTGCGCCACCACGGCGGCAGCACCTTGACCTGCAGGCGCTGCGAAGCTGTCCAGGCGCCGTTGGCGGTCGCCGCCTGGACCTCGATGACATAGCTTCCGGTCGGCAGCCGCGAAAGCGTGCGCTGGCCGTCGCCGCCCTGATCCACCCAGTTCTGGTCATAGCCCTGCACCCGGAAGCGGTAGCGGTTGCCCTGCGGGTTGGCGTACGACAACAGCCGCGCATCGATCTGCAGGTCCCGGTCATCCGGCCCCAGCAGCAGGGTGCCGGTGTTCGGCAGTGGCTGCCAGCCGCGTGCATCGTCACGGCGCACGCGCACCTCGGCAATCACCAGCGACGAGTCAGGCAGCGTGACATCGGCGGCGTTGACATCGAACGCGACCAAGCCGGTCTGCGCGACGGCCAGCACGCGGCCATCGGCATTCACCGCCGGCGGCCGGCCGGTAAATTCGGCATCGGGCAGGCCAACGCGCTCGTTGAACTGCTGCAACCGTCGTGCCTTCGGGTCCCAGCGCAGCAAGCCACGTGGAGTGGTCGCCCACAGGCGACCGTCGTCGGCCAGCGCCAAGCCGCCCATGCTGACCGGCGGCACGCCGGCACCGCCGTCGATGCGCTGGATCAGGTGCAGGCTCATGCCATCCCACTGGTAGCGTTCGAACGCTCCCTGGCGGGCCAGCCACACCTGCTGCGGATCGATCCAGATCAGATCGAAGATGTTGCCGCGCGAGACACCCGGCACCGGCTCGAAACGTTCCGCCTGCTGCCGCCAGAGGCCCATATCGCCCATCACCCAGGCCTTGCCATGGGGATCGAAGCGGATCTGCTCGATCGGGACGTCCCCCATCCCACGCAGATCCTCCAGCGGATAGCTGCGCAGCACGCGGCCGTCGCCGCTGCGCTGCTGCAGGCCCAGGTTCATCACCGACAGCCAGACCGTCCCGTCCGGCGCCTGCCGCATGAGGTCGATGCGCTGCCGCAGGTCGGCGCCACCGTCGATCCGCCAATCGCGCAACGCGCGCGTGGCCGGGTCGTACACGCTGATGCGACCGGCCCGTCCCAGCCACAGCCGCCCGTCCGGTCGTGGCAGCACCGACCACACCGCGCCACTACCGATTTCGCGGTCACTGGCCAGCAGCCGCAGCGTGCCCTGCGCGTCCAGCTGGTACACGCCGTGCGCCGAACCGACGAAGTAGTTGCGGCCGTCGCTGGCCGCGCTCAGCAGGTACTGGCTGTCGAGGGGCTTGCCATCGAGCTGGTTCCAGATCGAGAAGCGTCGCCAGTCCGGAGGCAGGTAGGCCAGGCCCTGGGTCAGCAACGCCACCCACAGGCCGCCTTCGTGATCCTGCAGCAGATCGAGCACGCCGCTCTGCGCAGTCAGGAAGCCGCCCCCACGATCGCCTTCCAGCCGCCACAGCGTGCCGGCATCGCCGCGCAGCAGGCCATCGGAGGTGCCGGCCCAGTAGCCGCCCTGGCGATCGGCCAGTACCAGCGCCGAACGCAGCCGGGCACCGTCGCTCCAGCGTGGGCGGCTGACCCGGTCCTGTGCATCGACGCGGTAGAGCCCGTCATTCTGGCTCCCGACCCACACCGAACCATCGGGATCACGGCTCAGGCGCAGCACGCTCAGGCGGCCCAGCGTCTCCGGTGCCACCGCCTCGAAGTCATGGCCATTCCAGCGCGCCAGCCCGGACTCGGTGCCGATCCACAGCCGTCCCTGCGCATCGACCACGCTGCTGAAGATGGTGTTGTTGGGCAGTCCACCGGCACGCGCCGGGTCATGCTGGAAGAAGCGCAGACTACCGTCCTCTCCGAACCGGCAGACACCGTGGGTGCTGGTACCGATCCACAGCGCGTCGTCGGTGTAGGCCAGGGTCCAGAACTGGCCCAGGCATGGGCCATTGACCGCATCGAAAGTCCTGAACCGCTCACGGTCGGCATCCAGGCGGGCCAGGCCCTTGCCATTGATGCCGACCCAGACGCGGTCCAGCGGATCGACCAGCAGGGTTTCGATCTCGTTGCCGGGCAGCGAGCCAGGCTGTTCCGGGTCATGTTCCCAGACCCGCAGGCTACTGCCGTCGTAGCGCACCAGGCCTCCGTCGGTGGCGGCCCAGACATGCCCCTGGCGATCCTCGGCCAGCGCCAGCACCATGCGCGATGGCATGCCTTCGGCGGCACCGAAGCGGCGCAGGCGCGGTGTTTCTGCCATGTCCGGGGACGCAGCGGCCGCGGCAAACGCGATCTGCAGCAGTCCCATACCCACGATGCCAAGGCACCACCGGCGCCAGCCGCTCCTCATCCTGCCCCCCCTGTCCTGGCCCGATTGTCACACAGGCCGGGTCCATGACCGCAACAGCCTGTTGCCGGGAGCGAGGCCGCCACGAACTGTTGCAGCCATGCACGCAACGTTGGCAGGAGGCTGTGCGTATGATCGCAACGTCCCCTTCCGGAGCCCGCCATCGATGCGTCCCTGCCTGGCCCTGCTGCCCATGCTGCTCGCCACTGCCCCCGCCTGGGCCGACGCAGATATCTATCGCCTCGATCCGGTACACACCCGCGTGCTGTTCAGCATCGACCATGCCGGCTATTCGCAGGCGATGGGCACGGTGTCGGGCAGCGAGGGCCGCCTGCAGTTCGATCCCGACAACTGGCGTGGGGCGACGCTGGACGTCAACGTCCCGGTGTCGCGACTGGACCTGGGCGATGCCAAGTGGAACGAGGCCACGCTGGCGCGCAGCCTGCTCGATGGCGAACGCTTCCCGAACGCACGCTTCGTCTCGACCCGGGTCGAACCGATCGATGCCAAGCGCGCCCACGTGATCGGTACGCTCACCCTGCGCGGCGTCAGCCAGGAAGTCACGCTGGATGTGACGCTCAACGCCATCAAGCGCTATCCGCTCCCCCCGTTCCGACGCACTGCCGGTTTTTCCGCCACCACTACGCTGAGCCGGCGCGCGTTCGGCATCACCGCCTGGCCGGGCGTCATCGGCGATGCCGTGCAGCTGCGGATCGAGGCTGAAGCCACCCTCGACCGCAGCGACGCCCCGGGAACTCCCGCTCCCGTTCAACACTCCGACCCCAAGACGGCCCCCAAGGACCCTTCATGACCGCCAAGAACACCCCCGCCGCCTGGGGGAGTGTCAGCCAGATCCTGCATTGGTTGATTGCCCTGCTGATCCTCGCCCTGGGCGTGGTCGGCCTGCTCATGGGCGAGCTGCCCAAGACTCCGAAGTACTTCTGGGTCTATACCGCGCACAAGTCGATCGGCATCACCGTGCTGGCGCTGGTGCTGTTCCGCCTCGGCTGGCGGCTGTATGCCGGCGCGCCCAAGCCGGTGCCGGGCGTGCCCAGCTGGCAGGAGCGCATCGCCAGTGCCACCCACGTGCTGCTGTATGTGCTGATGTTCGCCATCCCGCTGTCGGGCTGGCTGTATGACTCGGCCAGCGGCCTGCGCCCGTTCCGCTGGTTCGGCCTGGTCGACGTGCCCAAGCTGAGCGGCCCCGACCCGCAGGTGGTCGCGGTATCGCATGCCATCCACGAATACGGCTTCTGGCTGTTGATCGCGGTGGTGCTGGCGCATGCCGGCGCTGCCTTCTACCACCACCTGTTCCAGCGCGATGCAACCTTGTCCCGCATGTTGCCGCGCGGCTGGCTCGCCTCCCCTCAGAAGGACTGACCGATGAAACTGAAACTGACCACTCCGGCCGCCGTGGCCGCCGCCCTGGCCGGCATGCTGGCCACTGCCCCGGTGCTCGCCGCGGAGTACGCGCAGGCCCCCGGTGCCGGCTCCATCCTGGTGTTTGCCAGCAAGTACGACGGCGAAGTGTTCACCGGCAGCTTCCCGGGCTTTGCCACCAAGCTCAGCTTCGACCCGGCCAACCCGGCCGCCGGTTCGCTGGACGTGGTGATCCCGCTGGCTGGCGCCAAGAGCGGCAACAGCGACCGTGACTCTACACTGCAGGGCGCCGACTTCTTCAACGTCGGCAAGTTCGCCACCGCGCGTTACACCGCCAAGGGCTTCCGCGCCGTCGGCAATGACCAGTTTGCCGCCGATGGCACCCTGGAACTGCGCGGCGTCAGCAAGCCGGTCACCCTCACCTTCACCTGGAAGCCGGGTACCCAGCCGGTGCTGACCGGCAAGGCCACGGTCAAGCGCCTGGACTTCGGCGTCGGCGGCGGCGACTGGGCCGACACCAAGACCATCCCGGACGACACTGCGATCAGCACGATCGTGAAGTTCGACGCGAAATAAACAAGACGGGTGTGCCGCCGGGCATGGCCCGGCGCTACTGCAGAACGGTGACACAGGCTAGCGCCGGGCCATGCCCGGCGGATTCAACCCGCGGCCAGCCAAGCCTGCACTGTGACCGCATCGAACGGCCAGTCCAGCTCGCGATCGCGCGCCTCGTCGCGCAGCACCGGCACCCGCGCGCCATAGCGCGCCTCCAGCGCCGGCTGGTCGTCGAGGAACACCGATTCGAACTCCGGCGCCCGCGCCTTGGCCAGCTCGGCCAGGGCCATGTCGCACAGCTGGCAGTCGTCACGCTGGAACAGGGTCAACACCGGTTCGGGCCCCTTGCTGGAAATGCTGCGCCGCAGCCATGGATTGCGGCAATGAACCGCTAGAATAGCGGTCTCTCCCGGTACCCGCAGTACGGCATCCATGGCTGTCAGCACGTTCGACGTTTTCAAGATCGGCATTGGTCCGAGTTCCTCGCACACCGTCGGACCGATGAAGGCCGCCGAGCGATTCATTCATCGCTGGCTGCTCGATCCGGGCCGCCTGCACGAGGTCGCGCGCATCCGCGCCGATGTCTACGGCTCGCTGGCGCTGACCGGCCGCGGCCATGGCACCGACAAGGCGATCCTGCTCGGCCTGGAAGGCCAGCGCCCGAACCTGATCGACCCGGACGTCATCCCGGCCACCCTGGAACGCATCCGGAGCGGCAAGCGCATCCAGCTGATGGGCCAGCACGAGATCGCCTTCGACGAGAAGCGCGACCTCGGCATGAACAAGCGCCAGAAGCTGCCCTACCACACCAACGGCATGCGCTTCACCGCGTACAACGCCGAGGACGAAGTGATCGCCACCCGCGATTACTACTCGGTGGGCGGCGGCTTCGTGGTCAACCAGGACGACGCGGCCGATGACCGCATCGTGCCCGACGAAACCCCGCTGCCCTACCCGTTCAAGAGCGGCGACGAGCTGCTGGCGCAGACCGCGCGCAGCGGCCTGAGCATCGCCCAGCTGATGTTCGAGAACGAGAAGTGTTGGCGCAGCGAAGACGAGATCCGCGCCAACCTGCGCGAGATCTGGAGCGCGATGCAGTCCTGCGTGGCGCGTGGCATCCGCGAGGAAGGCGTGCTGCCGGGCGGCCTGAAAGTCGGCCGTCGTGCACCGGCGCTGTACCGCGAGCTGTCGTCGAAGCCGGAAGCGGCGATGCGCGATCCGCTGACCACGCTGGACTGGGTCAATCTGTACGCGCTGGCAGTGAACGAGGAGAACGCGGCCGGTGGCCGTGTGGTCACCGCGCCGACCAACGGCGCGGCCGGCGTGCTGCCGGCGGTGCTGCACTACTTCGATCGCTTCTGCCCGGGTGCGAACGAGCAGCGCGTGTTCGACTTCCTGCTGACCTCGGCGGCGATCGGCATCCTGTACAAGGAAAACGCCTCGATTTCCGGCGCTGAAGTCGGCTGCCAGGGCGAAGTGGGCGTGGCCTGCTCGATGGCGGCCGGAGGCCTGGTCGCCGCGCTCGGCGGCAACCCCAGCCAGATCGAGAACGCCGCGGAAATCGGCATGGAACACAACCTCGGCCTGACCTGCGACCCGATCGGTGGCCTGGTGCAGATTCCGTGCATCGAGCGCAACGCGATGGGCGCGGTGAAGGCGATCAATGCCTCGCGCATGGCGATGCGTGGCGACGGCAAGCACAAGGTGTCGCTGGACAAGGTGATCAAGACCATGCGCGATACCGGCCGTGACATGCAGGACAAGTACAAGGAAACCAGCCGCGGTGGCTTGGCGGTGAACGTCATCGAGTGCTGAGGGTGCCCGGCCCCGGCGCGGCGCCGCCGGGGGTCTGTGGGAAGAACGGTCGATCAACAGTCGGCTCTACCCAGTCCCCCTTGCCGGGTCGTACGACATCGTCACTGCGTTCCGGCTAGGCTCGGGGCTCCCCTGCCCCGGACTGTCCCATGCGCGTGATCGCCACCGCCCTCCTTGCCTGCCTTCCGTTGTCCGCGCTCGCCGCTCCCACCTACGGGCCGCGGCTGGAGGGCTTCGACTACGGCTATCCGGTAAGGACCTTCGCGCTGGAATCGCAGCAGCAACCGCTGGAAATGGCCTACCTGGACCTCGCGCCGAAAAGGGTGCCGATCGGGGTGGTGGTGCTGCTGCACGGCAAGAACTTCTGTGCCGCGACCTGGAAGGAATCCATCAAGCCCTTGCTGGCCGCCGGTTACCGGGTGATCGCACCGGACCAGGTGGGTTTCTGCAAGTCCAGCAAGCCCGAGCGCTACCAGTACACATTCACACAGCTGGCGGCCAATACCCATGCGCTGCTGCAGCAACTGCAACTGGGTGATACCCCGGTGCATCTGGTCGGGCACTCGATGGGCGGCATGCTCGCGGTGCGCTATGCGCTGATGTACCCGCGGGACCTGCGCAGCCTGTCGCTGGTCAATCCGATCGGGCTGGAAGACTGGAAGGCACTCGGCGTGCCGTGGCGCAGCGTGGATGCCTGGTACGCTGGCGAACTGAAGACCAGCTATGACAGCATCCGCCGTTACCAGCTGGACGTGTACTACGACGGCCAATGGAAGCCCGCCTATGAAACCTGGGCGCGGATGCAGTCGGGCATGTACGAAGGCCCGGGCAAGCAGGCCGTTGCGTGGAGCCAGGCATTGGCCTCGGACATGGTGTTCAACCAGCCGGTGGTCTACGAGCTGAAGCGGCTTCCGGTGCCGACCACGTTGTTCATCGGCCAGAAGGACCGTACCGCAATCGGTCGTGACCAGGCGCCACCACAACTGAAGGCAACGCTGGGCAACTATCCGGCACTCGGCAAAGCGGCCGCCGCAGCGATTCCCGGCGCGACGCTGGTCGAGTTCGCCGAACTGGGCCATTCGCCGCAGGTGCAGGACCCGAAGCAGTTCAACAGCGCGTTGTTGAAGGCGCTGAAGGCGCGTTGAGGTTTTCTGTCCGCCGGGCATGGCCCGGTGCGGCCAGGATCGGCATGGGTAGCGCCGGGCGCTGCCCGGCGATCCCTCACCCTACGATCCGCAATACATCATCCAGCAGCGCGGCGGCGGTGACTTCCGCGCCTGCACCCGGCCCTTGGATCAACAACGGCTGGCGCTGGTAGCGATCACTGTGGATGGCCACGCGGTTGTCAGTGCCTGCACCCTGCGCCAGTGGGTGATCGGCCGGCAGCTCACGCAGGCCCACCTGTGCGCCCCCACCATCGACACGACCGACAAAGCGCAGCACGCGTCCGTTGTCGCGCGCCTGCTGCCAGCGTGCCTGCAACGGCGCATCCAGCTGTTCCAGCGCGCCTACCGCTTCCTCCCGCGACAATGCCGCCAGCGGCGCAGGCACCAGCGAATCCACCTGCACCTGCGCGGCATCCAGCGCCAATCCACTGCTGCGCGCCAGGATCAGCAGCTTGCGCCGCACGTCTTCGCCGGACAGGTCCAAGCGCGGATCGGGTTCGGTGTAACCAGCTGCCAGCGCCTCGCGCACCGCCGCCGAGAACGGCGACTGGCCGTCATAGCGATGGAACAGCCACGCCAGCGAACCGGACAGCACGCCCTCGATGGCATGGATGTGATCGCCCCCGGACACCAGCGCGCGCAGGCTGCTCAACAACGGCAGGCCCGCACCCACCGTGGCACTGTCGCCATAGCGCGCGCCACTGTCGGCGCAGCTTTCGGCAATCGCCTGCGCGCGGGCCAGCTGCGCCCCCCGGCCCAGCTTGTTGGCCGTCACCACGTGCACGCCGCGCGCCAGCCAGTGCACGTGGCGCGCGGCGACGTCTTCGCTGGCGGTGGCGTCGACCACCACATCGCCACGCTCCAGGCCTTCGGCGCTGGCCCACGGCGGTGAACTGTGGCCATCGCGTGGTGCACGTCGCGCCAGTTCCAGCGGCAATGCGAGGTCGCGATCGATCGCGAGCGCGGTGCGCGAATTGGCCAGCCACTGCACGCTGGGCAGCTCCAGCCCACGCGCGCGCAATGCCTGGTAACGCTGCACGAAGGCTGAGCCAACCGTGCCGGTGCCCAGCAGCGCCAGGCGACCTGCGCCCAGCGCGGGAATGTCAGCGGCGAGCGCGCTCATGCATCCACCACTTGTTTGCGGCGCGCAGCCGCATCGATCACCGCCTCGGCGCGCTGCAGCGCGGCCCCCAGGTCGGCGAGCAGGTCACGCTCGGCCTCGATGCCCACCGACAGGCGCAGCAGGCCCTCGCTGATGCCCGCGGCGGTACGCGCCGCGGCAGTCATCGCGGCATGGGTCATGGTGGCCGGGTGCGCGATCAGGCTCTCCACGCCACCCAGCGATTCGGCCAGAGTGAAGCAGCGCAGGCCATCCACAAACGCACGCACGGCAGCGTGCGGATCGTCGCCTTCGCAGTTGGCCAGCTCGAACGACAGCATCGCGCCGAAGCCGCTCTGCTGGCGTGCGGCGATGGCATGGCCAGGGTGATCGGCCAGGCCCGGGTAATAGACGCGGCCAACGGCCGGATGCTGGTCCAGCAGCGCAACGATCAACGCGGTGTTTTCCTGGTGCACGCGCAGGCGCGCATCCAGCGTGCGCAGGCCGCGCAGGGTCAGGAACGCATCGAACGGCGAACCGGTCAGGCCCAGCGCATTGCCCCACCACACCAGCTGCTCGTGCAACCGCGGATCGCGCGCAACCACCGCACCACCGACAACGTCGCTGTGGCCGTTGATGTACTTGGTGGTGGAGTGCAATACCAGGTCGGCGCCGAACGACAGCGGCTGCTGCAGCGCCGGCGACAGGAAGGTGTTGTCGACCACCACCAGCGCACCGGCCTTGTGCGCGGCATCGATCACAAAGCGCAGGTCGGTGATGCGCAGCAACGGGTTGGACGGGGTTTCCACCAGCACCAGCTTCGGCTGGGTGGCCAGCGCCTGCGCCAGCGCGCGCGGATCGGTCAGGTCGGCGGTGACCAGTTCGAAGTGGCCCTTCTTCGCCAGCGCATTGAACAGGCGCCAGCTGCCGCCGTATGCATCGTGCGGGACCACCAGGGTATCGCCCGGCTGCAGCAGTGCGTTCAGCACCAGGTTGATAGCGCCCATGCCGGTAGCAGTGATCACGCCGCCAGCACCGCCTTCCAGTTCGGCCAGCGCTTCACCCAGCAGGTCGCGCGTGGGATTGCCGCTGCGCGTGTAGTCGTACTGGCGCTTGTTGCCAAAGCCTTCAAAGCTGAAGTTCGACGACAGCACGATCGGCGGCGTGACCGCGCCATGCGCGGTATCGCGATCGATGCCGGCGCGGACAGCGGCGGTGGTGCGACTACAGGACGACTCGGTGGCGTGCAGGCTCATGCGGACTCTCCAGAAGTGCGGAAGGCGGTAGCGAGGATCGCGTCGATGCGATCGGTTTCTTTGAGGAAGGCGTCGTGGCCATAGGGCGAGCGCAGCACGCGCAGGCTGCCGCGCGGGCCCAGTCCTTCGACCAGGCCAACCAGATCGGCCAGCGGTACCAGGCGGTCACCCTCCACCGCCACCACCACGGTGGGCGGCAGGATCGCGGCAGGGTCCACGCGGTGCAGGTCGATCGATTCGGACAGGCGCAGGTAGGCGGTCACCGGCGTGCGCGCGACGTACTGCGCGCCAGCAGCATCCAGATAGTCTTCGGCGGCGACGCGCACGCGGCCGTTGATCACTTCCGGCGCGGCATCGAAGCGCTCGCCGAACTCTTCCGGGGTGCGGTAGCTGAGCATGGCGAACTGCCGGGCCAGGGCCAGGCCGTGGTCCTCGCCGCACTGCAGCTGGCCGAGGGCGACGGCACGGCGCTGAAGCGCGCGCCACGCGGCGGCATACGGATGCGGGCGATGCGCGCCGCTGGCCAGCACCAGCTGGCGCACGCGGGCACGATGGCGGATCGCGAACTGCTGGCCGACCAGCGCGCCATACGAATAGCCGACGAAGGCCTTCAGCGTGCGGATGCCGAGATGGTCCAGCAACAGCGCCAGCGCATCGGCCTGGTCGGCGGTATCGATCGGCACGTCCAGCGCACCGTCGGCACCGATGAAGTCAAAGGCCAGCACGCGCAGTTGCTGCGGATCCAGCGTGCGGCCACTGCCGACCAGGTCCTCGGCCCATCCCTTCTCGCTGAACTGCGGATTGGAGGCCACATGGCGATGCGCGGAAATGCCGCCGGCCAGCACCACCACCGGCGCGTTGGCCGGGCCGACCCACTCGTAGCGCAGGCGCACCGGGCTGGGACCGGCATGACGCATCGACAGCACCGCGGCGAACTCGCCGCGCTCGGCATGCACGCGGTCTTCGACCGGCACGCTGACGGGGACAAAGGGCTCGGGGCGAACGGCGGTACTGGCAGCGAAGCTCATGGCGGGATCCGGTTGGGGAATCGGCCATCGAGCCTTCGCGGGGCTCGCGTTCGAGATGCACGTGCGGTGCATGGTTCGAACCATCTTTCGGTAGACGCCACGGTCCCCGCAGGATTTGGCACCTACGCGGACGCTTTCGCATCCGCGGGCTGCCCCGGCTTCAAAGGGCCTGTCCCTCTGCCGGTCTCGATGGTGAGGCCACGATGCCAGCCCTTCCGGGCACTGTCAATCCCTTCATGCGGATAAAGCGATGAATATTTTCATCCCAGTATGCGAGAGGCGTCGCGGTCGCTCCGTTCAGGATCGGGTACAGTCCGGGCGGTCCATGTTCCTGAATCGCCGATGCCACGCCTGCCCCTGACCTGCCTGCTCCTGCCGCTGCTGGCCAGTGCCTCCGCCGGCGCCAGCGACTGGCGCCAGGGTTGGGGGATGCTGCCGAAGCCGCCCACCAGCGCCAGCACTGCCAGCACCGGCGCGGGCGCCGCAAAGGAAGCCATTCCGATGGCCCAGCTGCGCCTGCAGCCGGTCGGCGAACAGTGGCAGGCGCGGATCGACAACGCGTTGGCGGGCCCGCTGCAGATCGAGCTGCGCGCCGCGCCTGGCCGCGCCGTCGAAGGCCTGCCGGTGCAGTCACTGATCCAGGGCGACAGCAGCCTGGTGGTCGGTCACCTGCCTGCCCCCGCCAACGGCCACAATCTGGACCTGCGCCTGCAGGTGGTGCCCGGCAATCCGGCCGCGCAGGCCGAGGATGTCGCCTACCGGCTGCCCTTCGACACCGCGCGCCTGCGCGTGGACCAGGCACCGCAGGGCAGGTTCAGCCACGATGACGAGGAGAACCGCGATGCGGTCGACTTCGCGCTGCCCGAGGGCACGCGGGTGCTGGCTGCGCGCGAGGGCACGGTGATGCAGATCCAGGACGGCTTCCAGGGCAATGGCCTGGACCGTGAACGCGACGGCGGCCGCGCCAACTTCGTCCGTGTCCTGCACAGCGACGGCAGCATGGCCCTGTACGGCCACCTGCAGGCCGGCGGCATGCGCGTGCGTCGCGGCCAGGCGGTGCAGGCCGGGCAGCCGCTCGGCCTGTCCGGCAACAGCGGCTACAGCAGCGCCCCGCATCTGCACTTCGTGGTGCAGGTCAATCGTGGCATGGGCCTGCGCTCGGTGCCGGCACGCATCTTCACCGCGCAGGGCCAACTGCAGTTCGCACGCCAGGGCGACGCCGAAGGCAGCACCGGGCGCTGACCGGCCCCGGCCGGTATAATCGGCCGCTTATCTCTTTGAAAAGCGCCCCGGGCGGGCGCCACTGCCATGTCCGAAGTCGCCACCGAAGCGTCGCGTCGCCGCACCTTCGCCATCATTTCCCATCCTGACGCCGGCAAGACCACGCTGACCGAAAAGCTGCTGCTGTTCGGAGGCGCGATCCAGATGGCCGGTTCGGTCAAGGGCCGCAAGGCCGCCCGCCACGCCACTTCCGACTGGATGGCGCTGGAAAAGGAACGCGGCATCTCCGTCACCTCTTCGGTGATGCAGTTCCCGTATGAAGGCAAGATCGTCAACCTGCTCGACACCCCTGGCCACGCCGACTTCGGCGAGGACACCTACCGCGTGCTGACCGCGGTGGACTCGGCACTGATGGTGATCGACGTGGCCAAGGGCGTGGAAGAGCGCACCATCAAGCTGATGGAAGTGTGCCGCCTGCGCGACACCCCGATCATGACCTTCATCAACAAGCTCGACCGAGAGGGCAAGGACCCGATCGAGCTGCTGGATGAAGTGGAAACCGTGCTCGGGATCCAGTGCGCGCCGGTCACCTGGCCGATCGGCATGGGCCAGCGCCTGAAGGGCGTGGTGCACCTGCTGACCGGCGAAGTGCACCTGTACGAGCCGGGCCGCAACTTCACCCGCCAGGATTCCACCATCTTCCCGTCCATCGACGCTCCCGGCCTGGCCGAAAAGATCGGTGCACAGATGCTGGCCGACCTGCGCGATGAACTGGAACTGGTGCAGGGTGCCAGCCACCCGTTCGATCTGCAGGCCTACCGCGATGGCAAGCAGACCCCGGTGTTCTTTGGCTCGGGCGTGAACAACTTCGGCGTGCAGCCGCTGCTGGACTTCTTCGTCGAGCATGCGCCGTCGCCGCAGGCACGCTCCACCACCGGCCGCGAGATCGCCCCCGAGGAGAACAAGCTGACCGGCTTCGTGTTCAAGATCCAGGCCAACATGGACCCGCAGCACCGTGACCGCGTCGCGTTCATGCGCGTGTGCTCGGGCCGTTTCAGTGCCGGCATGAAGACCTTCCACGTGCGCACCGGCAAGGAAATGAAGCTGGCCAACGCGCTGACCTTCATGGCCAGCGACCGCGAGATCGCGGCGGAGGCCTGGCCGGGCGATGTGATCGGCATCCACAACCACGGCACCATCTCCATCGGCGATACCTTCACCGAAGGCGAAGCGGTCACCTTCACCGGCATTCCCAACTTCGCCCCGGAGCTGTTCCGTCGCGCCCGCCTGCGCGATCCGCTCAAACTCAAGCAGCTGCAGAAGGGCCTGGCCCAGCTGTCGGAGGAAGGCGCGACCCAGTTCTTCCGTCCGTTGACCAGCAACGACCTGATCCTGGGCGCGGTCGGCGTGCTGCAGTTCGACGTGGCCGCTTACCGCCTGAAGGACGAATACGGCGTGGAAGCGACCTTCGAGCCGGTCAGCGTGACCACTGCGCGCTGGGTTCACTGCAGCAACGAGAAGAAGCTGGAAGAGTTCCGCGAAAAGAACGCGCTGAACCTGGCGCTGGATGCGGCCGGCCACCTGGTCTACCTGGCACCGACCCGGGTCAACCTGCAGCTGGCGCAGGAACGTTCGCCGGACGTGCGCTTCTCGGCTACCCGCGAAGCGGCGCACACGGTTTCGGTAGGCTGAACAACAGGATCGGATCCCTTTCCAGCAGGAAAGGGCTCTGACCCCGGTACTACGGGCATTCATCCACGCATGGCGTGGATCTAGCGCAATGGGCGCTGGCCAGCATTCATCCACGGCGGGCAAGGCGCCAGCCCGCGATTCACCCACCATACGGTGGCGGGGGTGCAAGCAACCGCCATCGCGGCGATGATAGAGGCCATGCGGGTCCCCCTCCCCGCCAACGATGCCTACGCCATGTCCACGACTTCCGTTGCTTCGATCCGCGAAGAAATCGCCAGCGCCCTGACCCACGGCCTCGGTGCCGTGTTCGCGCTGGGGGCCGGCGCGGTACTGATCACTCTGGCCGCGATCTACAGCGATGGCTGGCAGCTGGCCGGCGCCATCGTGTTCGGGATCGCATTGCTGCTGCTGTACACCGCCTCCACCCTCTATCACGCCATCCAGCACCCGGTGGCCAAGGGCCGGTTGAAGGTGTTCGACCACTGCGCGATCTACGTGCTGATCGCCGGCACCTACACCCCGTTCACCCTGATCGGCCTGCGAGGCCCGTGGGGCTGGGGCCTGTTCGCCGCGATCTGGACGCTGGCGCTGGCCGGGGTGGTGTTCAAACTGTTCTACACCGGCCGCTTCAAGCGCCTGTCCACCGCGATCTACGTGGCCATGGGCTGGCTGGTGATCGTCGCGGTCAAGCCGATGCTGGCCTCGATCGACGGCTGGACCCTGGGCTGGCTGCTGGCGGGCGGCCTGTCCTATACGCTGGGCACGTACTTCTACCACCGCGAATCGATCCCGTATTCGCACGCGATCTGGCACCTGTTCGTGATCGGCGGCAGCGTCTGCCACTTCGTCGCGGTCACCATGCAGGTGCTGTAAGCACTGGCCCGCGTGCCGCACGTGCACATGATGCACATGGACGCTTCGCGCCCCGTCCACGATGAGAGGGCAACCATGGCCGTGTGAATGCTGCCACGTCCCCTGCCGCGCCTCGTACGTCGCGCTGGCTGCGCCCCCCAGGACCGCGCGGTCGGCGCTGGCTGGCCATCCTGATATTCCTGCTGGCCGCGCTGCTGGTGCTGATCGCGCTATGGGACTGGAACTGGTTCAAGGGCCCGGTCGAGCGCGCCGTGCAGGCACGCACCGGCCGTGCGTTGCACATCGGCCACCTGGATGTCGACCTGGGGCGCACCAGCACGGTCCGCGCCGATGCGATCACCTTCGCCAACGCCGGGTGGGCGAAGCAGCCGAACATGGCCAGCGCCGACCGTGTCGAGATTGACGTGCGGGTCTGGCCCCTGCTGCGCGGCAGCGTGCAGTTGCCGGAAGTGCGATTGATACGGCCGGACGTGTTGCTGGAAACCGCCCCACGCAAGGATCAACCGGGCAACTGGGATTTCCTCGGCGACAGCAGCGGCGGCACGCGTCCCGAGCTGAAGCGCCTGCGCATCGACGACGGCCGCCTGCAGTACCTCGATGCACGCGGCCGCACCGACATCCGCGTGGACGTACGCAGCGGCCAACCAAAGCAGGCCGATGCCGCCCCACCGCTGCTGGTGCAGGGCAAGGGGCACTGGCAGGGCAACCCGTTCACCCTGCAGGGCGGCACCGAATCACCGCTGGAGCTGACCGACAGCGACCACCCGTTCCGCATCCATCTGGACGGCCGCGCAGGCAGCACCCACGCCGTCGCCCGCGGCACGCTCACCAACCCGTTCCAGCTGCGCGTGTTCGACCTGCAGTTCGCGCTCAGCGGCCAGGACCTGGCCGATCTCTACCCGCTGCTCGGCATTGCCATCCCGCCCTCACCGCCCTATGCGCTGGACGGACGCCTGAAGCGCGACCACAACGTCTGGCGTTACGACGGCTTCACCGGCAAGGTTGGCGACAGCGACCTGGGTGGCAACCTGCAGTTCGAGGTGGGACGCGACCGTCCACGACTGACCGCGACGCTGGAATCCAGGCGCTTGGACTTCGATGACCTGGCCGGCTTCGTCGGCGCGCCACCGAAGACCGGCAGCGGTGAAACCGCCAATGCCGAACAAAAGGCACAGGCCGCCCGTGTTGCAGCGAGCAGCCGGGTATTGCCCGACACGCCCTACAACCTGGGCAAGCTGCGTGCGATGGACGCCGATGTGCGCTGGAAGGCCCACCGTATCAACGCACCCTCGTTACCGCTGGACGACATGGACGCGCATCTGCTGCTGGATGATGGCGTGCTGCGGCTGGACCCGCTGAACTTCGGCGTGGCCGGCGGCGATATCCGCAGCACGATCCGCATGGATGCACGCCAACCGCAGATCCGCACCGCGCTGAAGGCATCCGTGCGCGGCGTGCAGCTGGGCCAGCTGTTCCCCGATGCGAAGCTGGCCGAGCAGGCCAAGGGCGGCATCGGTGGCGAAGTGGACCTGAGCGGACGTGGCAACTCGATCGCCGCGATGCTGGGCAGCAGCAGTGGCAAGGTCGGCCTGGCGATGGGTCGCGGCCACGTCGGCAACCTGGTGATGGAACTGGCCGGGCTGGACATCACCGAGTCGCTGAAATTCCTGGTGACCGGCGACAAGCAGATTCCGCTGCGCTGTGCCTTCGCCGACTTCGGCGTGCGCGACGGCCTGATGACCAGCCAGGCACTGGCGGTGGATACCACCGACACGATCCTCATCGGCGAAGGCACGGTGAGCCTGCACGACGAAACCCTGGATCTGCTGCTGAGGCCTCGCCCGAAGGACAAGAGCATCCTGGTGCTGCGCTCGCCGTTGCACATCACGGGCACGTTCAAGGACCCCTCGTTCCGTCCGGACTTCAAGGCGCTGGGCATTCGAGGCGCCGTGGCATTGGCGCTGGGCAGCATTGCCCCGCCGGCGGCATTGCTGGCGACGATCGAGCTGGGGCCGGGGAAGGATGCCGACTGCGGTGGGCAGTATGCGAAGTAGGGTTACAGCGTTGTTCGCGGCGCCTGCATTGATCGCGGCTTGAGGGGGATGGGTGGCCCAGGCAGGACACGCCGCAAGACCGTCCCTCTAGGCTCGATGGCGCCATGGATGGGTTTACCGCGTGTCCTGCCCCGCCGCACCCTCCGCCTTCCAACGTATCAGGAAGGCGCTGCTTTGGCTTTGGCTGTGGCTTCAAAAAGCGGGCTGGCGGGCCGCAGGCCCGCCAGCGACACCCTCACCCGGCGACGATGTACTGCTGCAGGTGATCCAGCTCGCGCCGCTGCGCATCGATCACCGACTTCACCAGGTCACCGATCGAAATCACGCCCAGCACCTGCGCGCCCTCCACCACCGGCAGATGACGGATGCGGTAATCGGTCACCAGCTGCAGGCAGTGCTCCACCTGCTCGCCCGGCGACACCGTCACCACCTGGGCCGTCATGATCTCTGCCACCGCGGTATCACGCGACGAACGATCGCACAGCACGATCTTGCGCGCGTAATCGCGCTCGGACAGGATCCCGACCAGCTTCGGCCCGTCCATCACCAGCACCGCACCGATGCCCTTTTCCGCCATCAACCGGATCGCATCGATCACCGCCGCATCCGGCGCGACCGCATGTACTTCAGGAGACTTGCCGTCCAACAGTTGCCGTACCGTGGTCATCTGCCTGCCCTCCGAGGGTGGGTTGCAGGGCCGAGTCTGCCACGGCCGATGCTAGCCACGCGTCAACCAGGTACAACGGTCGCTGCTTGGACTCTTCGTACAGCCGCCCCAGGTACTCGCCGATCAGCCCCAGCGCGATCAGCTGCACGCCGCCCAGGAACAGGATCACTGCCATCATCGTCGGCCAGCCCGCCACCCGGTCACCGTACAGCGCCGCCTTGACGATCACCCACAGGCCAAACAAGAAAGCCACCGTCGCGGTCGCCAGTCCAAGATAGGTGGCCGCACGCAGCGGCACGGTGGAAAAGCCGGTGATGCCCTCCAGCGCGAAATTCCACAGCCGCCACAGGCTGAACTTGCTGGTGCCGGCCACGCGCGCGTGGCGGTGATAGGGCACGGCCATCCGCTTGAATCCGACCCAGCTGAAAAGCCCCTTCATGAAACGATGGCGCTCGCGCATCTCGCGCAGCGCACTGAGCGCTCGCGGCGACAGCAGGCGGAAATCACCGGTGTCGGCCGGGATCGGCGTGCGCGACAGGCGCCCCATCAAGCGGTAGAACACCGCCGCGGTGGCCCGCTTGACCCAAGCCTCGCCGTCGCGGGCCATGCGCGTGCCATACACGTTGTCGTAACCCTCGCGCCAGCGCGCGACGAACTGCGGTACCAGCTCAGGCGGGTCTTGGCCATCGGCATCGAGGATCATCGCCGCGCCTTCGCGCACCAGATCCAGGCCGGCGGTCAGCGCTGCTTCCTTACCGAAGTTGCGCGACAGCTTCAACGCCGAGACCCGCGCATCGGCCTGTGCCAGGCCGGCGATCACCTCCCAGGTGCCGTCATGGCTGCCGTCGTCCACATACAGGATGTGGCCGTCGATGCCGGCCAGGCCGTCGAGCACCGCGCACAGCCGCGGATGCAGCAATGGCAGTGCCAGGGCCTCGTTGTAGGCGGCGATGACGAAGGTAAGCCGTTCGCGGATCATGCCCGGATTGTACGTTGCCGCCGCCCGTAGATCAGGCGGCGCACACTCACTCTTCCGAAAGGTACGCGGCGCCACCCAGCTGCCGTGCCTGGCGCTGGATCCAGGCCGCACGCCGCTGCACGTACGGCCCCGGCTTTGCGGCGTTGTAGCGCCGCGGTGCCGGCAGCACCGCGGCCAGCCGCGCACTCTCCGACGGGCTCAGCCGGGCAGCATCCTTGCCCCAGAACGTCTGCGCCGCCGCCTGCGCGCCGTACACGCCGTCGCCGAACTCGGCGATGTTGGCGTACATCTCCAGGATCCGCTCCTTCGGCCACAGCGCTTCGATCAGCACCGTGTACCAGACCTCCAGGCCCTTGCGGATCCAACTGCGGCCCTGCCACAGGAACAGGTTCTTGGCCACCTGCTGGCTGATCGTGCTGGCACCGCGCAGGCGCCCGCCCTTGGCGTTGTGGTCGCGGGCCTTCTCGATCGCCTGCAGGTCGAAGCCATTGTGGTCGGGGAAGCGCTGGTCTTCGGCCGCCACCAGCGAGATCGGCAGGCTCGGCGCCATCTGGTCGAGGTCACGCCACTGGTAATGCAGCCGATAGGACCAGTCCGCCTCGCCCAGCGCCTCGCCGTAGCGCCACAGCATTACCGTGGACACCGGCGGGTCGATGAACCGCAGCACCAGCACCTGCAAGCAGCTGAAGGCCACCAGCAGCACCGGCAGCCACAGCAGCCGCTTCCAGTGCCAGCGGCGACGGCGCGGCGGTGCCGCCACCGCCTCTACCTTGTGCTGTTCTCCCGCTGCCCCCATTACTGGTGCATCCTTCTTCTGCCTGGTTGTCGGCGCATTATCCGGCAACCGCCCCTGTTTACGCGCGATGTGAGCCGATGACCGCCAACCCTGATTCCCTGATCCGCTTCCTGCTTCCCGACGCCGGTGTCCGCGGCGTCCACGTGCGCCTGCAGGCCACCTGGGAGGAAATCCTGTCCCACGCCGCGTACCCGGACACCGCCGCCGAGCTGCTCGGCGAGGCCTGCGTGGCCTCGGCACTGTTCACCGGCCACACCAAGATCGATGGCCGCCTGTCGATCCAGCTGCGCAGCAGCACCGCCCTGCGTACCCTGTTCGCCGAGTGCACCGCCGCCGGTACCCTGCGCGGCATCGCCCAGCTCAGTGAAGGCGCCGATGCGCCGCGCGACCTGTCCGCCTTGGGCGATGACGCCATCCTCGCCATCACCATCGAGAATCCGGGCCTGGACCCGCGCGAACCGCAGCGCTACCAGAGTCTGGTCGGGCTGACCGCGCCGGAACTGGACGAGGCCTTCGAGGACTACTTCCGCCAGTCCGAACAGCTGCCGACCCGCCTGCTGCTGGCCGCCGACCGCAACGGCGCCGCCGGCCTGCTGCTGCAGAAGCTGCCGGGCGACGAAGGTGACGAGGACGGCTGGGCGCGCGCCAGCGCCCTGTTCGAAACCCTGGGCAAGGCCGAGCTGTTGGCCACCCCGGCCGAACAGCTGCTGCACCGCCTGTTCCATGAAGAGAAGCCGGCGCTGATGGGCAGCAAGCCGCTGTCCTTCGCCTGTTCCTGCTCGCGCGAGCGGGTGGCCTCGATGCTGCAGTCACTGGGCGAGGACGAGGCTCGTGCGGCCGCCGAAGACACCGGTGCGGTCGATGTGCGTTGCGAATTCTGCGGGCGCGAGTATCACTTTCCTTTGACGGAGTTCGGCATACTGTTCCACGGTGCCGAGGGGACCGTGCCGGCACCTGAACGGCTGCAGTGAACGGCTTGTCTTGCATCTGGGGGGATCAAGGCTTGTTAAGAATTCATAAACACCCTAGGATCAAGTTCCCGTATCTGCGGGAACTTCCGTTGTCTGTCCCTGTCTGAACTGGTCTGATGCGTACCTACCTGCGACTACCGCTGGCCTTGATGATCGCCCTGGGCGCGATCACGGGCGTGCACGCGCAGAGCAAGGACACCCGGACCGTGCTGCCGGTGTGGAACAAGGGCAGCGGCAAGGTCGAGGCCCTGCTGTACCTGGAGCCCACCGGTGAACAGGCGGCCGGTGCCCGCTGGCACTTCGGCCGCAACTCGCTGGATGCGGCGTTCGGCCTGTCCTCCGGCGATTCGCTGGGGCTGCTCTGCAGCAGCAGCGGAACCAGCATGAGCGGCCTGGCCAGTCATTGCATGCTGGCCAGCCTCGGCGACGACGATGACCTGAACAGCCGCCGCTTCACCGGTACCGCCGCGCTGAACCGCGGCAACAGCCGTCTGGGCATCACCGCCGGCAACAGCCGTGAAACCCTGCCGGCCTGGCTGGCAGGCCCGAACAAGTCGCCTTCGCTGCGCGCCGAGCAGAACGATCTGACCGTGTTCGCCCAGAAGAACATCGGCCGCGAGGGCTTCGTCTCCATCGCCGGTACCTACGCCAAGGCCCGCCTGGTGCCGCTGGCCGACGCCTCGCCGGCGATCGCCGACCGCTGGGACAGCAAGAGCCTGAGCATCGGTGCCGGTTACGGCAATTTCACCGGCAGCATCATCGGCCGCGTCATCGATGTGCCCGGCAAGCCCGGCAAGTGGGAAGGCCTGGGTATCGGCCTGACCTGGCGCACGCCCTGGTCCGGCCAGCTCACCGTGGGCGCCGAGAACGTGATCAGCCGTGGCAAGAACCCGTTCTCGCCGCGCAACGAAAGCAATGACGACGGCACCGTGCCCTACGTCCGCTACGAGCAGGACCTGTAAGGCCCCTGCCGCATCACCGCGACGCAGCTGCGCGCGGTGCTCCCCTCTCACTTCAATGACGACCGGCCGCCTGGCGCTGCGTATGCGCGTGCACGCAGCGTGATCCGGCGCAGGCTACAGGCCACACACCTGCGCCATCCCCCCGGCCCCATGAAAAAAGCCACGCCCCTTGCGGGGCGTGGCCATGTCACACGTACCGACTACGCTGCGATCAGAAGCGCTGGGTGTACTTCATGTACAGGAAGCGACCGATGTCGAAGCCACCGTAGTAGGAGACGTTGGAGCTCGGCTGGCTGTACATGGTCGGGCCCACGCGGCCGAACACGTTGTTGGCACCCACCGCCACGGTCGCATTCCACGGCGCGGTCCAGCGCAGCTGGACGTCGTTGAACACGGTCGCACCACGCTCGTTGGTCGGGCTGCCCACCGCCACGCCCTGGTTGTTCGGCGAAGCGTAGTTCGGGTTGTTGCACTCTTCCGGGAACGTGGTCGCGCTCAGGCACGATTCCTTCATGCCGGAGTAGTAGCGCACGGTCCAGCTGGCACCGAAATCACCCAGCTCCCAACCCAGGTTCACGTTCGAACGCACGCGGAAGTGCGTGCCGGTGGTGGTACCGGCCCAGCCCACGCCCGTGTTGGGGTTGGGATGGGTCACCGGGTTCTTGGTGGTGACCAGGTCATCGCGCGTGGTGTAGGTGCTGGTCCACTGCACGCTGAAGTTGCCGAAGCGATCTGTCGGCAGGCGGTAGCCGACATCCAGGTCGAAGCCTTCCACCTCACGGTAACCGGCGTTGATGCCGGTACGGTTGAGGTAGTTGACGATGCCGGTCACCGGGTCACGCGTGAACGCCGAGCAGCGCGAGGCGATGTTGTTGACGTAGCAGTCGTTGAGGATCAGGTTCGCGGTGTCGGAAATGATGGTGTTGTTGACACGGATTTCCCACCAGTCCAGCGACACGTTGAGGTTCTGGATGAAGCCCGGGCTCCATACGAAGCCCAGGGTCTTGGACTTCGAGGTTTCCGGGGTCAGCTGATCGTTGGAACCGGAGACGAAGGCCAGCGGGGTCTGCGACGACGCCGCGGTGGTCGGGGTGAAGCCCTGCTGCTGCTGGCGGAACGCGTTGGCGCTGACACCGGCCGGCAGTGCTGCGGCACAGCGGGCGCGCACCGCGGCGTTGGTGCGCGAAGCACCGTAGACCACGTCGCAGGGATCGGTGAAGAAGTCGAACGACTGCGAGCCGCCGCCGTACAGGTCGGCGATGGTCGGGGCACGGAAGCCTTCAGCCCAGGTACCGCGGATCAGCAGCGAATCGATCGGCTTCCACTTGAAGCCGAACTTGCTGTTCAGCGTATTGCCGAAGGTGTCGTACTTCGAGTGGCGGGTGGCCGCGTTGATGCTCAGCTCGCGGGCACCCGGCAGGTCGGCCAGGATCGGCACGTTGAACTCGGCGTACACCTCGTCGACCTTGTAGCCACCACCGGTCGGGAAGTTGGCCAGGCCGGAGGTATTACCCGACTGCGTCAGCGCGTCCGGGCTGAAGCTGCCGGTTTCCTTGCGGTGTTCGATACCCACCGCGAAGCCCAGGTCGCCGGCCGGCAGGGTGAACAGGCTGCCGGCCACGTTGGCGGTGATCACCTTGGTGGTGGTTTCGGCAGTGGAGTGCGCGGACGGGAACAGCAGGTTCTGCAGGGCGGTATTGCCGGTCAACGCGCCATTGGCACCGTTGCTCTGGATGCCGGCACGCAGGAACGGGTTGTACGGCACGCACTGGTTCAACCCGATCGGGTTGGCCGCGGTACCGCACTGCGCCACGCCGCTGCTGTTGATGAAGGACGGGCCCACCGCCGCACGCAGCGCGGTCAGGTTGAGGTCACCGGTGCTGGTCTGGACCAGCTTGTTGTTGTTGTACAGGTAGCCGACATCCCAGTCGAACAGGCGATCGGAGAACTCGAAGGTGCCTTCCAGGCCGCCGCTGAAGCGGAAGGTGGTCAGCTCGGCGCGGGTGTTGCGCGGCACTTCCGAAGTACGACGCCACCAGTTGGCGATGTCGGTGCCCAGCGGATTGAACGCACTGCTGGCCGAAATCGGCGAACCAAAGGCCAGCGCGCCGTACGGATAGCCGGCGATCTGGCGGTTCGAATCGCGGTAGCTGTACAGCATGTTGGTGCGCAGGCGCACGTTGTCGGTCAGGTCGTAGATGCCATCGACGAACACCGCGCGGCGCTCCTGCGGGGTACGCAGGTCGGTCTGCAGGTTCGTGTTGGTCTTGTCCTGGGTGGAGAAGCTGTTGACGTTCTGCGCGATGTAGTCGGCCTTGTTGTTCGGGTTGCCACCCTCACGCAGGATCACGCGCACTTCGCGGTTCGGATTGCTCGCGCTGGCCGCCGGATAGGTGACGCCGGTCAGGCCATCGGCCGGACGGCTGACGAAACCGCCGAATTCACCGACGGTGGTCCAGCCGAAGTCCGGGTGGTTGGCGCTGCGCGGGAAGGCACCGTACGGACGATCCGCCGCACGCACCTTGTCTTCCTTGGCGTACTCGGCGCCGATGGTCAGCGAACCGCGCTCACCCTTCACGCCCATCGTGAAGTCCATGGTGCGGGTGGCACCGTCGCCTTCACTGTACTGGCCGTAGTAGACGCTGCCGGTGGCGCCTTCGAAGTTGGTCCGGGTGATGATGTTGATGACGCCGGCGATGGCATCGGAACCGTAGATCGACGACGCGCCGTCCTTCAGCACCTCGATGCGCTCGATGGCCGAGACCGGCACGGTCGAGATGTCCTGCAGGCCACCGGTGGTGATGCCCAGGCGCTTGCCGTTGAGCAGGACCAGGGTACGGGTCGCGCCCAGGTCACGCAGGCTGATGTAGGTACCACCGACGGCTTCGCCCGAGGACAGCGGCTGGGCACGGCTGATCGGCGGCGTACCCACGGCGCTGATGTTCTGCAGGATGTCGGCGACCGACGAGAAGCCCTGCTTCTCGATGTCAGCGCGGTTCAGGGTCAGGACCGGCTGGGCGGTTTCGACATCGACGGTGCGGATGCGCGAACCGGTGACTTCGATGCGGTCCAGGTTGGTGGCCTGCTGGGCGAACGCCACGCCGGTACCGCCGACGGACGCGGCGCTGGCCGCAAGCGCGACGCACACAGCATCGCGCAGCTTGTTGCTGTTCAACTTCATGGGCTCTCTCTCCATGGATCTTGGGTTGTGTGCTGAGTCCAACCGACGTGCCCCAAAAGGGAGGCACAAAAAACGGTTGGTGACCCGATAGTAGCCACACTTGATCTGGAATTAAAGAGTCGTTAAGAAAACGCCGAAAACGCGTGAAATCGCTCTCGCTACGACATACGTTGGCGCATTGAGACAGTCCTGTATGTCCCAATCGGGACATACAGGACAGCCCCCCCATTCAGCTGGGGATGAGCGTCTCGATCAGATGCTCGACATAGGCCTCGAAATCCTCGCGGGCCTGCTTGGGTTGCTGCAGCTGCAGCGAAAGCTGGAGGAAGCCGACATAGGCCGCGTAGGCCAGCCGCGCGCGGTGCCGCGCGTCGGTCGAGCTCAGGCCCGCCTGGCGGAACGAGGCAACCAGGTAATCGAGGCGGCGCTGCGAGACGCGATCGATCACCGGGCGCACCATCGGATGATCCAGCGCCTTCAACAGTTCGCTGTAGATGATGTGCGGCTGCACTTCGTGGGCCACCATCTGGAACAGCTGGCGAAGGCGCACGCGTGGATCCGGCACGTCTTCGAGGCTGCCGAACACCTGCTCCTGTTCGAACAGTTCCCAACGTTCCAGCGCCGCCTGCAGCAACGCATCGCGCGAGGGAAAATGCCAGTAGAAACTGCCTTTGGTCACGCCCAGGCGCCGGGCCAACGGCTCCACCGCGACGGCGCCCACGCCTTGTTCGGCAATCAGGTCGAGAGCCGCCTGGGCCCAGTCTTCGGCACTCAGGCGGCTGTTGCGGCCGGCGCGCGGTTCGCCGGCGGAAGCGTCAGGTTGATTCATGCGCTGATTTAACCATACGCCGGAGTTCGTTGCAGTACGCGGTTGCGGCCGCCACCGTCGCATCACCTGCCCGGCACCTGCCGCAGCGCACCATACCGTGCAGTATTGACTTCCCTCACAAGCGATCCATACTAGCAAGTATGGTTACGTCCCCTCCTCCCGCTGCATTCCATGATCTGCGCCTGGACGCAGCCCATGGCGCGCGACTGGCCGCCACCGCCAGCGACCATGGCCGCCGCGGTCGCGTGTTGTTCGCGCATGGCTTCGGCCAGACCCGCCACGCCTGGAACGCGACCGCCCGCGCACTCGGTGCGGCCGGCCTGCAGACGCTGGCCTACGATGCGCGCGGCCATGGCGACTCGGACTGGAATGCCGCCGACCTGCCTTATCACGGCGAACAGTTCGCCGATGACCTGATCGTGCTGGCTGGGGAACAGCCGCGGCCGCCGGTGCTGGTGGCGGCCTCGATGGGCGGCCTGTTCGGCCTGCTGGCTGAATCGCGCTGGCCGGGCCTGTTCTCGGCGATGGTGCTGGTCGACATCACCCCGCGCTGGGACACCGCCGGCGTCGAACGCATCCTGGCCTTCATGACGGCCCATCCCGACGGCTTCGCCTCGCTGACGCAGGCCGCCGACGTGATCTCCGCTTACATGCCGCACCGTCCGCGCAAATCCGAGCAGTCGCTGCGCGCGCTGCTACGCGAGGACGGCCACGGTCGATGGCGCTGGCACTGGGATCCGCGCCTGGTGGCCGAGCTGGCCCGCGACAGCGAGCAGCACCAGGACGCGCTGGCCGAGGCCGCACGCCAGGTGAAATGCCCGCTGCTGCTGGTCAGCGGCGGGCGCAGCGATCTGGTCACGCCGCAGACAGTGGCCGAATTCCTGGCGTTGGCACCGCACGCGCGCCACGTGCAGCTGCCGCAGGCCACGCACATGGTCGCCGGCGATGACAACGACGCCTTTACCGCTACTGTGTTGGACTATCTGGACGTGTTGCCCGCAGCGGATGCTGCAGCTTCGTCCGCCACAAACGAGCACGTCACCGGAGCACGCTCATGAGCATCGTTCTTCCCTTCCTCGCCCTGCTGCTGGCAGGCGCGTTCGTCGCCTACCACCGCATGCGGCTGGTTACCTGGACGCTGATCAGCGTTGCCCTGCTGGTCGCCTGCTGGTTCATTCCCTACGTCAACCAGACCGCCACGATCGTGGCGGCCGCCGTGCTGGCGGTGATCGCCGTGCCGCTGCTGCTGCCGTTCATCCGCAAGCCGCTGCTGACCGGCCCGATGATGAAGGTGTTCCGCAAGGTGCTGCCGCCGCTATCGCAGACCGAGCGCATCGCGCTGGAAACCGGCTCGGTCGGTTTTGAGGGCGAGCTGTTCACCGGCGATCCGGACTGGAACATCCTGCTCAACTACCCCAAGCCGCAGCTGACCGCCGAAGAACAGGCCTTCCTCGATGGCCCGGTCGAAGAGCTGTGCGCGATGGTCAACGACTGGGAAATCACCCACGTCCATGCCGACCTGCCGCCGGAGCTGTGGGCCTTCATCAAGAAGAACAAGTTCTTCGGCATGATCATCCCGAAGGAATACGGCGGCCTGGGCTTCTCCGCGCTGGCCCACCACAAGGTGATCCAGAAGCTGGCCTCGGTGTCCTCGGTGGTCAGCTCCACCGTCGGTGTGCCGAACTCGCTGGGCCCGGGTGAACTGCTGGTGCACTACGGCACCCAGGAACAGAAGGACCAGTACCTGCCGCGCCTGGCCGATGGCCGCGAAGTGCCATGCTTCGGCCTGACCGGTCCGTTTGCCGGTTCCGACGCCACCTCCATTCCCGACTACGGCATCGTCTGCAAGGGCGAGTGGAACGGCGAGCAGGTGCTCGGCGTCAAGCTGACCTTCGACAAGCGCTACATCACCTTGGCCCCGGTCGCTTCGCTGATCGGCCTGGCCTTCCGCATGTACGATCCGGACGGCCTGATCGGCGATACCCGCGACATCGGCATCACCCTGGGCCTGCTGCCGCGTGACACCGCTGGCGTCGAAATCGGCCGTCGCCACTTCCCGCTGAATTCGACGTTCCAGAATGGCCCGATCCGCGGCAAGGACGTGTTCATTCCGCTGACCCAGCTGATCGGTGGCGCAGCCATGGCCGGCAAGGGCTGGAACATGCTCAACGAGTGCCTGGCCGTGGGCCGCTCGATCACCCTGCCCTCCACCGCCAGCGGCGGTGCCAAGGCCGGTGCTGCCGTGACCGGCGCCTACGCACGCATCCGCAAGCAGTTCGGCCTGTCGGTCGGCCGCTTCGAAGGCGTGGAAGAAGCGCTGGCCCGCATCGGCGGCAAGGCCTACAAGATCAGCGCGCTGTCGCAGGCCACCGCTGCAGCGGTCGACCGCGGCGACGTGCCGTCGGTGCCGTCGGCGATCGCCAAGTACCACTGCACCAGCATGAGCCGTGAAGTGATCTCGGACGTGATGGACGTGATCGGCGGCAAGGGCATCATCCTGGGGCCGCGCAACTTCGCCGGCCGCAGCTGGCAGGCCGCGCCGATCGCGATCACCGTGGAAGGCGCCAACATCATGACCCGCAGCCTGCTGATCTTCGGCCAGGGTGCGATCCTCTGCCACCCGTGGGTGCTGAAGGAAATGAAGGCCGCGCAGGACCCGGATACCCGTGCTGGCCTGCAGGAGTTCGACCGCAGCCTGTTCGGCCACATCCGCTATGGCCTCTCCAATGCCGTGCGTTCGTTCTGGTTCGGCCTGACCGGTGCGCGCTTCGGTGCCGCCCCGGGCGACGCCTACACCCGCCGCTACTTCCGCAAGCTGGACCGCTACTCGGCCAACCTGGCGCTGATGGCCGACATCTCGATGATGACCCTCGGCGGCAAGCTGAAGTTCAAGGAATCGCTGTCCGGGCGCCTGGGCGACGTGCTGAGCCATGTCTACATGACCAGCGCCATGCTCAAGCGCTACCACGACGAAGGCGCACCGCAGGCCGACCAGCCGCTGCTGGCCTGGGCGTTCCATGACAGCGTGCACAAGATCGAAGAGTCGCTGTCGGCGGCGCTGCGCAACTTCCCGATCCGTCCGATCGGCTGGCTGATGTGGGCGCTGATCTTCCCGCTGGGCCGTCGTGCCGAAGCCCCGGGCGACCGTCTGAGCCGCCGCGTCGCCGCCCTGCTGATGGCACCGAACGAAGCCCGCGACCGCCTGGCCAGTGGCGTGTTCCTGACCCCGTGCGAGAACAACCCGGGTGGCCGCATCAACAGCTACCTGAGCAAGGCGATCATGGCCGAGCCGGTGGAGCGCAAGTTCCTGAAGGCGCTGAAGAGCAAGGGCATCGAGGCGCTGGACTTCAAGGCGCAGCTGGACGAGGCCGTGGCTGAAGGCGTGATCACCCAGGACGAGCGCAGCCTGCTGGAAGAGCTGCGCACGCTGACCCTGGACACCATCACCGTGGACGATTTCGACACCCACGAACTGCGCGCGGCCAGCTACTACGACCGCCAGCAGAAGGATCCGCATTCGCAGGCGGCCTGATCGCCCGCGACACGCGTTGCCTTCGACGGCGGGCCTCGGCCCGCCGTCGTTCCATCCGCCGACCGGAAGCCGATCATGTCCACGCCCCTGCTTTCGCTTTATCACCGCCTGCAGCGCTGGCCCGCTGGCAACTGGCTGTTCTCGCGCGCGGTGTGTTTCAAGGCGCCCTACTTTGCCAGCATCGCACCGCGCATCACGCGCCTGGAACACGGCCGCTGCGAAGGCACGCTGGCCGACCGCCGCAGGGTGCGCAACCACATCGGCACGGTGCACGCGATCGCGATGTGCAACCTGGCCGAGCTGACCGCCGGGCTGATGGTGGATGCATCATTGCCGAAGGGCATGCGCTGGATTCCGAAGGGGATGCAGGTGCAGTACCTGGCCAAGGCGCGCGGCACGCTGCAGGCGGTGGCGCTGCCGGCGCAGCCGATCGTGGCGGCGGCGCAGGGCTACGCGCTGCCGGTGACGGTGAGTGTGCGGGATCGTGCCGGGACGGAGGTGTTCAGCGCGGTCATCGACATGTGGATGTCGCCGGCGAAGTAGTGTTCCCGCGAACGGCGCAGCCCCTCGTGGTTGGATGCTGAAAGCGGTTTATCGGTTGGGCCGGAGGGGTGACGCCGGGCGGGGACGCCGTGAACCCATCCCTGGGGGCTTAGCCGCGCCATCCATGGCGCGGATACCCCGCCCGGCCCCACCCCTCCGGCCTCTGACAGGTCTCTGTGGCGTCCAGCCACGGAAGAGAAAAAAGAAGAGCAGAAGCACAAGCGGCCCACAAGCCGCTTTTTTCATGCGTGCAGAACCCACGAGCGCAGCGACCCGCTGTTGCTGTTGATCTTCTCTTCTTCTCCGTGGGCTGGCCGAGCACGGAAACTGTCAGGGGTGGGGCGGGTGGGCCGTGTAGGGGCGTTGGCGCCATGGATGGCGCCATCGAGCTTACAGGGACGTACTTGCAGCGCCCCCTGCACGGCCCACCGCCCCACCCAACACATGACCTGCTCCAAGCGACCAACCCACGAGAGGCTGCGCCGTTGGCTGGAAACTACGCCACCGCGCGAAGCACCAGCGCCAGGATCGCCGGCAGCGCCTGGATCATGAAAATGCGCCGGCTCACGCTGTACGCGCCATAGCACCCCGCCACCACCACGCACGCCAGCGAGAACGTCACCAGCACCGGCTGCGCCATCACCACCCCTACCACGATACCTGCCGCAAGGAAGCCGTTGTACAGGCCCTGGTTGGCGGCCAGCACACGGGTGGTCTCCGCCTTCTCCGGGGTGTTGCGGAACGTCTTCAGGCCCAGCGGGCGGGTCCACAGGAACATCTCCAGCACCAGGAAATAGACGTGCAGCAGGGCGACCAACAAGGTCAGGGCGAGAGCGATCCAGTACATGGGCGATTCCTTGGACGGGGGAAGAAGAATGGGGTCAGATCCCTTTCCCCGCGGGAAAGGGATCTGACCCCGGAAAATCAGCGGTCGCGTGGCAGTTTCTTTTCTTCGCGCAGCACGCCAAACGCGGCGGCAGTCATGCACGCGGCCACCAGCATGCCGCCGATGAACACTACGTGCGAGCCGAACAATGACAGGCCCTTGTGCACCCAGGCAAAGCTCAGGTCCGCACCGCGGTAGACCACGGTGTCGATCGCCGCACCGGCCTTGTAGCGCCACTGGCGGTCCACGCGGGTGTAGATCGTCTCGCGTGCTGGCTTGGCCAGGGCGAACTCGCTGGCGCGGGTCATCACCTGCACCACCGCCACCATCAACGGCATCGGCGAAGCGGCCAGCACCGAGAAGCCGATCAGGATCGCGAAGCCGGGAATCAGCAGCGCCGGTGCAATGCCATGGCGCGACAGCAGCCAGCGGGTCAGCCCCAGCTGCATCAACAGCGCCAGCGCGTTCACTGCCAGATCGATGCGCGAGAAGAAGGCTGTGGCGGCGCCTGCATCGCTGAATGAGGCACGCACGATGGTGGCCTGCTGGTTGTACAGCAGCGTGCCAACGCCGACGCCGAACACCACCATGATCGCCAGCCAGCGCAGCAGGGGCTCGCAAACGATCAGCTTGAGACCATCGAGCACACTGCCGCCCATCGGTTTTTCGCCCGACACCAACTGCTGTTCCTGCTCACGAAGCACCGCCCAGTGCCGCAGCCTCCAGATGCTCAACAGGCAGATGGCAAGGAAACCGGCCGACACCAGCATCAGGTTGGCGATGCCCACGCGCTGCACCAGCGCGCTGGTGATGATCGGCCCGAGGAAGGCGCCGATGGTGCCGGCCGCGCCGATGTAGCCGTACCACGCACGCGCCTGCGCGTTGGAGAACACGTCGGCCATGAAACTCCAGAACACCGCCACCGCGAACAGGTTGAAGACAGTGATCCAGAAGAAGAACGCCATGCCGCGGCCCGGCACGCCGCTGTCGAACATCGCGTAAAACCCCAGCAGGGTGACGATGAAGAAGCCATACACCGCCGGCAGGAACACCCGCCTCGGGAAGCGACTGACCAGCCAGCCGTAAGCCGGCTGCAGCACCAGCATGATCACGAACACGCAGGAGAACAGGAACTGCAGCACGAAGTCCTTCAGCGCGATGCCGTGGCTCTCGAACCAGGCGATCAGCAGCGGTGGGAAAACCGTCTCCAGGTCGGCCGAGGCCGCCATCGCCTCGCGCACCGGGCGCAGCACGTAGTAGCCGCTGAGCAGGCAGAAGAAATACAGGAACGACCACCACAGCGCGGGTGACTCGCGCAGCGCGGCGAACAGGCCCTGCAGCGGCCCCTTGCGCGATGCCGCACTCACGCGGCGCCCCTCGCCACAGAACGGCGGTTGGACAGCGGCATCGCAGGCTCCGGGGGCAGTGAAGCGCGTACGTTAGCCAATGCACTGCAACATCGCCAGCGCCGGTGCCACGCAGCGCTGCAACAGGGCGTCATGAGCAGCCCCGGATGACACGTTCCGACACACACCCTTGGAGCGTCAAAATCCCAACTTTTTCAAAGAGATGCGTATTCATCTTCGCTTTGTTTGTGCACAGGGGAAAACCGGCGCTAGAATCGCCATCAGCAGTCGCGCACGGGTCCAACCGATGAAAAAGAACAGCCTGCGTCGTCCGATCCGTTCGGCGGCCACCGGTTTGCTGGGCATGTTGATGCCCGTTGCCTTGTCCACCACCGCGCAGACCCCGCCGCCGTTGCCACCGATGCCGGCCAACATCGAATCTTCTGCTGCCCCGGCCGTTGCCCACACCCAGCCGGCGGCGTACCGCACCGGGCTGGTAACGCAGGTACAGGCCCCGGCCGCCGGCTTCAACGTCGCCAACATCGAATCGATGGCGCAGCAGCTCACCTATGGCGAGCGCGTGCCGGGCATGGCGGTGGCGATCGTGCAGGGCGGCCGCATCCTCAGCGCGCGCGGCTACGGCGTCACCGACGTCAACAATCCGCTGCCGGTCGATGCGCATACCGTGTTCCGCCTGGCCTCGTTGTCCAAGGCCTTCGCCGGCACCATGGCCGGCCTGCTGGTCAACGATGGCACCCTGCGCTGGGACAGCAAGGTGACCGATTACGTGCCGGGCTTCCGCCTCAACTCGCCCGAAGCCACCGACCGCCTGACCGTGGCCGATGTGCTCAGCCACCGCGTCGGCCTGCCGTACAACGCCTACGACCGCGACATCGAAGGCAACGCCGAGTACTACTCGCTGACCCAGAAGCTGGCCAACACCAGCCTCAAGTGCCTGCCGGGCGACTGCTACGCGTACCAGAACGTGGCCTTCAGCCTGATCGGCGATGTGGTGTATGCGGCCTCGGGCAGCTTCTACGAGCAGTCGGTCGAGCGCCGCATCTTCAAGCCGCTGGGCATGAACGACGCCAGCCTCGGCCTGGCCGGCATCCAGGCCAGCTCGCGCTGGGCACGTCCGCATGTGCGCAGCCGCAACGGCTGGGTCTCGCTGACGCCGAAGCCCACCTACTACCGCGTCGCCCCGGCCGCCGGCGTCAACGCCAGCGCCAGCGACATGGCGCAGTGGCTGCTGGCCCACACCGGCCATCGCCCCGACGTGCTGCCGGCGCCGCTGCTGGCCACCCTGCATTCGAGCCTGATCAACACCCCCGGCGAGATGCGTTCGGGCTGGCGCCGTGAGCGCCTGCATTCGGCCGGCTACGCACTGGGCTGGCGCACCTTCGACTACGCCGGCCACGACGTGGTGTTCCATGCCGGCGCCGTGCAGGGCTATCGCGGCCTGGTCGCGCTGGTACCGGAACGCGACCTCGGCATCGCGATCCTGTGGAACGGCGAAAGCGGCCTGCCCAGCGGCCTGCTGCCGACCGTGCTCGATTCCGCACTCGGCCTGCCGGCGCAGCGCTGGCTGGATGTGGACACCGACTTCGGCAGCGACAACCTGATGGCCGAAGGTGCGGGCCCGGCGCAGCAGGACAAGCGCAAGGGCAAGGGTGCCTCGGGCAACCGCGCGGTAGCCTCGCCGCGCTGACCTGGTGGGCTCGATCCCAAGCACGAAGGGCGGCCCATGGGTCGCCCTTTTTGTTGGCTTGCAGAGTCGAGCTTGCTCGACTGATCGAGCCAGAGCAGTCGAGCAAGCTCGACTCTACGAATGCGAAAAGCGGGCGAGCGAGCTCGACGCTACAAGCCTGGCGGCCTCGAGCATTGCGCGACGCTGCACATACACGTGCATAAAAAAACCCCCTCCCCGCTGGGCAGTCGGGGAAGGGGGTTTCAGGGTACGGCTATCGGGAAGTACTTAGATCAGCGGCGCCGGGGTTGCCGGCAGAGCGACCGGGGCGGCCTTCTTCTTGCGGGCGGCCGGCTTGCGCTTGGCAACCTTCTTCGCTGCCTTCTTCGGAGCAGCCTTCTTGGTGGCCTTCTTCGCGGTCTTCTTCACTGCCTTCTTGGCAGTCTTCTTGACAGCCTTCTTGGCAGTGGCCTTCTTCGCGACCTTCTTGGCCGGCTTGCGGGCCGTTGCCTTCTTGGCGGTCTTCTTGGTGGCCTTCTTGGCTACCTTCTTGACGGCCTTCTTCGCGGCCTTCTTGGCAGTGGACTTCTTGGCTACCTTCTTCGCCGCCTTCTTCACTGCCTTCTTCGCAGTGGCCTTCTTGGCGACCTTCTTCGCAGCCTTCTTCACTGCCTTCTTGGCGGTCGCCTTCTTGGCTACCTTCTTCACTGCCTTCTTGGCAGCGGCCTTCTTCGCGACCTTCTTCACCGCTTTCTTGGCGGCGGGCTTCTTCTTCGCAGCTTTCTTGGTTGCCATGGGATGGCTCCTCGTCAGTGATAGGGAGTTGAAACGCCCAGGTGGATCAAACCCGCAGATGCTGCGTGCGGGGACCGCCGGCGCGTCAGGCGCGCCGTTACGGATGCGGCGATGCCCGCCTCGATCGGCGGAGCGGGCATCGGAACGGGAGTTGCCTTGCATTTCTCCGGGGGAAGCGGGGCCATGTCCACCGTCATCAGGATCGCGGTGGTCTTGAAGGGGCTGCTTCGCATCGGACGATTGATTCTGCGCACTCGGTTGGGCAGGCAAGGTCTGCTGAGGCGAAACCTAATCACGGTTTTTTTTACTGTCAACAACCCCCGCGAAAAATTTTCACATCCGCAGCGTCGGCGCTGGCACCGGCACGGCCGCCGTGCTCCGTCCACAACCACCGCCGGCACGCCGTGTACGCACGCCGGGCACAACAACGCCAACGCAAGCGTTGAACAAAAAGCACTTGAAATAAGCACTCCGCGCAGATGCATGCGGATTGGATAGCACTTTACGTTCGCGCCCGCAGCGAGCGGTGTCCCCCTCGCCAACGCCAGCACAACGGCACCGCAACAAGGGGCGAAAACTTTTCACATCCGGACGCGCCGACGCGGGGTGGAAACGCGGATTTGCGCAAAACTGCGCACGCTTATCGGCATCGCTCGGCTGACCGCTGATGCCGCGTCGAGGGTCGGCAACGAACCGGGCGTCATGAGTCCGACGCGGGCGCCAAAACAAAAACGGCCACCGAAGGTGGCCGTGTCCGAACCTGGAACCGACGACTCAGTGGTCGTCGTTTTCCAGGGCTTCGGCGTAAGCGTCCGGGTCCAGCAGCTCGTTGAGCTCTTCGGCATTGGACAGTTCGACCACGAACATCCAGCCCTCGCCGTAGGCATCTTCGTTGATGGTTTCCGGCTTGTCGGACAGGGCCGAGTTGACCTCGACGACCTTGCCGCTGATCGGGCTGTAGACGTCCGAAGCGGCCTTCACCGATTCGACGACGGCGATCTGCTCGCCCGCCTTTGCGTCGGCGCCGACTTCCGGCAGTTCGACGTAGACCAGGTCACCCAGCAGGCCCTGCGCATGGTCGGAAATACCGACGGTGACGCGGCCATTGCCTTCGACACGGGCCCACTCATGGGATTTGAGGAACTTGAGGTCGCCGGGGATCTCGCTCATGGGACTGCTCCAGAGATATGCAGGGGTGGAAAAACGGGGCTAGTGTAACCAACCGGCCGCCACTGCTGTCAGTGACGACCGGCATGTTCGGATCAGGCGTCGGCAAGCACGCCAGGCTGGGCCTGGCCTTCGCGCACGAACGGGAACTTGACCACGCGCACCGGCACCTGCCGGCCACGGATGTCGACGGTGACGTCCCCTAGTTCGCCGGCCGGCACGCGCGCGAAGGCGATGCCCTTGGCCAGGGTCGGCGAGAAGGTGCCGGACAGGATCTCGCCCTGGCCGCCAGCGGTGGTCACCGCCTGGCCATGGCGCAGCACGCCCTTCTCGTCCATCACCAGGCCGATCATCTGGCGCGCGTTGCCAGCCGCCTTCTGCGCTTCCAGCGCATCGCGGCCGATGAAGTCGCGGCCTTCGTCCAGCGACACGGTCCAGGCCAGCGCCGCTTCATACGGGCTGATCTCCTCATCCATGTCCTGGCCGTACAGATTCATGCCGGCTTCCAGGCGCAGGGTATCGCGCGCGCCGAGGCCAGCCGGCTTCACGCCGGCCGCCAGCAGGCGGTTCCAGAACGCAACCACGGCGTCCTGCGGCAGCAGGATTTCGAAACCATCTTCGCCGGTGTAACCGGTGCGCGCGACGAACAGCTCGATGCCGTCGTCGGACTGCACCTGCAGGGCGGCGAAGCGGCCCAGCTTGGTCAGCGCCTCACGCTCGGATTCGCGGGCCAGGCCGATCACGATCTCGCGCGCCTGCGGGCCCTGCACGGCGAGGATCGCCAGATCCGGGCGCTGCTCGACGCTGACACCGAACGGCGCAGCCTGCTCGCGCAGCCAGGCCAGGTCCTTTTCGCGGGTGGAGGCGTTGACCACCATGCGGAAGAAATCGTCGCCCAGGTAGTAGACGATCAGGTCGTCGATGACGCCGCCGCGCGGATTCAGCATGCACGAGTACAGCGCCTTGCCCGGTGCCTTCAGCTTGTCGATCGAGTTGGCCAGCAGGCGGCGCAGGAACGGCTTGACCTGGTCACCGCGCAGGTCGACGACGGTCATGTGGCTGACGTCGAACACACCCGACTCGCGACGCACCAGGTGGTGCTCGTCCAGCTGCGAGCCGTAGTGGATGGGCATGTCCCAACCCCCGAAATCGACCATCTTGGCGCCGAGGGCGCGGTGGGTATCGTTGAGCAGCGTCTTCTGGGTCATGACCGGGTCCGGCAGCAGAGGAAACAAGAATCCCCATTATCCCAGATCGGTCGCCCGCAGGTCGCGCCGCAGCGCAGCGGGGGAGAGTTAGCCGGCCTGCGGCCAGCGCCGCATTCTGCAGCCAGAGCGCAAAGGCTTAGTTCACCGGCTTTTGCTCCTCGCTTTTGATTTCCTGTCCGTGGGCTGGACGCGCACGGAAACTGTCGGGGGTCGGGCGGGTTGGGTTCGAGGGACCGTTGGCGCCATGGATGGGTTGACGGCGTGTCCCGCGCACCCAACCCACCCGACCCGAGCACATGAACCGCCTTCCGCGACTGCCCACGAGGGGCTCCGCCGCTGGTTGGGAACCCCTAGGCCACCGCTTCGACCACCAGCGTGGTGCCCTCCACCGCCACCACCCGCACCAGGCTGCCGGCCTGCAGTTCCGGACCGCTGACCTGCCAGTACGCGTCGTCGATGCTGACCCGGCCCTGCCCGCCAACAATGCCCTGCTGCAACGGCACCACGCGCCCGACCAGCTGTTCGGCGCGACGGTTGAGCAACGGCGCATCGCTGGGCCGCGCCCTCGCCCTGCCCCAGCGCCGGTAGCACTGGATCGACACAACGCTCAGCAGCACGAAGGCCACCACCTGCCACAACAACGGAATGCCGCTGAACACGGCCACCAGCACGAACACGGCGGCCGCGCCAATGCCGATCCACAGCATGAACGCGCCCGGCGCCAGCGCCTCGGCGGCAAACAGCAGCAATGCCAACGCGCCCCAGCCCACGACTTCCCAGCGCATGTCAGCCTCCGATCGGCGGCGGTCGCTTGCCCGCGGCCTTGGTGTTCTGGTCGCCCAGTGCCTGCTTGGCCAGTTCGGCCACGCCGGCGATCGAACCGATCACTCCGCTGGCCTCCATCGGCATCAGCACCAGCTTCTGGTTCGGCGAGCTCGCCAGCTCCTTGAACGCTTCCACGTATTTCTGGGCAACGAAGTAGTTGATCGCCTGCACGTCGCCTTCGGCGATCGCCGCCGACACCATCTGGGTCGCCTTGGCCTCCGCCTCGGCCAGGCGCTCACGCGCCTCGGCATCGCGGAACGCAGCCTCGCGGCGGCCTTCGGCCTCGAGCACGGTGGCCTGCTTCTCGCCATCGGCACGCAGGATTTCCGACTGCCGCGAGCCTTCGGCTTCGAGGATCTGCGCGCGCTTCTCGCGCTCGGCCTTCATCTGCCGCGCCATCGCATCCAGCAGGTCGCGCGGTGGCTGGATGTCGCGGATCTCAATGCGGTTGACCTTCACGCCCCACGGGTTGGTGGCATGGTCGACCACGCTCAGCAGCTGGGCGTTGATCACCTCGCGCTGGCTCAGTGATTCGTCCAGGTCCATTGAACCGATCACAGTGCGGATGTTGGTCTGCACGAGGGCGATCATCGCCACTTCCAGATTGGCCACTTCATAGGCCGCCTTGGCCGCGTCCAGCACCTGGAAGAACACCACGCCATCCACGCGTACGGCGGCGTTGTCCTTGGTGATCACTTCCTGGCTGGGCACGTCCAGCACCTGCTCCATCATGTTCACCTTGCGGCCGACGCCGTAGACGATCGGAATCAGGAAATGCAGGCCGGGCGTCATGGTGTGCGTATAGCGCCCGAAGCGCTCGACGGTCCATTCATAGCCCTGCGGCACCATCCGCACCGCCTTGAACAGGATCACCACGGTGACGAAGGCCAGTACCACGGTAAAGAACATGGTCGGGAACATCGCGCTTTCCTTATCTATGACGTCCAGGCCAAGCATAGCGCGTGAACGCGGTCTCCACAGCGGTCGCTACCAAGGCACGCGCCGGCGCAGGATGTCGACGAACATCACCCAGTCGCCCATGAACGAGTACAGGGGATGTTGGAAGGTAGCCGGACGGTTCTTCTCGAAAAAGAAATGACCGAGCCAGGCGAAGCCGTAACCGCAGAACAGGGCGGCAAGCAGGAGGATCGGTTGACCGCGCAGGATCGCCGCAGCAACCAGCAGCAGCACCCCGCAGCTGCCGATGAAGTGCAGCCGGCGCGACACCGGATGACGATGCTCGCTGAGGTAGAACGGATAGAACTCGCGGAAGCTGGCGAAGCGGGACATGCGCGTGCTCCGGGGACCAGGGTCGCCACCATCATGCGCCTTCCGGGCTGCGTTGTTGAGCCGAGCTACGCTCGGCTTGCGCGTGCCCGCGCGGTCGGAAGGAAGAGCAGCCGAGCGTGGGCTCGGCTCTACAGAAGGCTGGAGAGGCCGGCCATGCCCGGCCCTACACCGATGAGGTGCGCGGCCCGAACATGATCACCGCCATACCGGCCAGGCACAGGGCGGCGCCGAACAGGTCCCAGCGGCTGGGACGGATGCCATCGACCACCCACAACCAGAACAGCGCGGTGCCGATGTAGACGCCACCGTAGGCGGCATAGACGCGGCCACTGGCGGTGGGATGCAGGGTCAGCAACCAAGCAAACAAGGCCAGGCTGGCCGCCGCCGGCAGCAGCAACCAGATGCTGCCATCCTTGCGCAGCCACAGCCACGGCAGATAGCAGCCGACGATCTCGGCCACTGCGGTCAGCAGGAACAGGCCGAGCGTCTTCACGCCTTTTCACCAGCCTTGGCGTGCTGCCACAGTGCTTCCTGCGCATCCAGGTCCAGTGCGGCCAACGTTCCGCCCTGCGCTGCGGCCTGCGCTTCCATGGCCCGGAAGCGACGCTCGAACTTGTGGTTGGCCCCGCGCAGCGCAGCGCCCAGATCGATGTCGGCATGCCGGGCCAGGTTGGCGCAGACGAACAGGAGGTCACCCAGCTCTTCCTGCAGGCGCGCCTTGTTGCCGGCGATGTCACCGCGCTCGAATTCCTCGCGCAGCTCCTGCAGTTCCTCGGCCGCCTTGTCCAGCACCGGCAGCGGCCCTGGCCAGTCGAAACCGACCTTGGCCGCGCGCGACTGCAGCTTCACTGCACGCAGCCATTCCGGCAGGCCACGCGAGATGCCGGCCAGCGCGGAGGTGTCCTGCTCGCCCTTGGCGGCACGTTCGGCGCGCTTTATCGCTTCCCAGTTGCGCGTCACCCCGTCGGCATCGTCGACGCTGACGTCGCCGAACACGTGCGGGTGGCGGCGCTGCATCTTGTCGCTGATCGCGCGCGCCACCTCGGCGAAAGCGAACGCCCCCTGCTCCTCGGCCATGCGCGCATGGAACACCACCTGCAGCAGCAGGTCGCCCAGCTCGTCGCAGAGATCATCAAGGTCGCCACGGTCGATCGCATCGGCCACCTCGTAGGCTTCCTCGATGGTGTACGGGGCAATGGTCGCGAAGTTCTGCTCAAGGTCCCACGGGCAGCCCCCCTGCGGGTCGCGCAAGCGCGCCATGATCGCCAGCAGGCGCTCCAGTTCGTGGGTGGCGGCGCTGCTGGTGGCGGGGGTGTCGTGAGCGCTCATGCGGCCTCCAGGATCAGTCGGACAGCCAGTCCCGCCACGGCAGGCTGGTGTCACCAAGGGCAATGAAATCGCCGTTCAACAGGGTTTCGCGGCGGTTGTAGCGGAACGGCTTGCCGGTCGCTGCCGACAGCACCGCGCCACCGGCGGCGTGCAGCACGCACTGGCCGGCCGCGGTATCCCATTCGGAGGTCGGGCCGAGCCGTGGGTAGACATCCAGGCCGCCCTCGGAGATCCGGCAGAATTTCAGCGATGAGCCTTGGGCGACGGTCTCGATGCGGCCCATGCGCGCCAGCAGCGCCTCGGTTTCCGGTGAGCGGTGGGAGCGGCTGGCGGCGACCCGCAGCGGCGTGGTGGCCGGCGTGCGGGTGCGCAGCACGCTGTCGTGCACCCCCTGCCGCCGGTACGCCAGTTCGCCGCGCATGGCATGCCAGAGGATGCCGGTAACCGGCGCCAGCACTACGCCGAACGCCGGCGCACCCTGGTAGATCAGCGCGATGTTGACGCTGAACTCGCCATTGCGCTTGACGAACTCGCGGGTACCGTCGAGCGGGTCGACCAGCCAGTAGGCGCCCCAGTGGCGGCGCTGCTCCCACGGCACCTGCACCGATTCCTCCGACAGGATCGGCAGGTCCGGGGTCAGCTGCTGCAGGCCCTGTTCAATGACCTGGTTGGCAGCCAGGTCGGCGGCCGTGACCGGGCTGTTGTCACCCTTGATCTGCACCTCGAAGCCATCGGCGTACACCTGCATGATGGCCCGTCCGGCGTCCTGGGCTATGGCGATGACGGTCTCGCGCAGGTCCGTGGTCAGCTTGATCATCGCGTGCCCTGCAGCCACTGGCGGGCGATGAACAGCGCCGCCAGCGAGCGCCCCTCGGAGAAATCCTCGCGCAGCATCAACTGGTCCAGCTCGGCCAGCTTCCACGGCACCACTTCCAGTTCCTCCGGCTCGTCGCCGGCCAGCTTTTCCGGGTACAGATCGCGTGCCACCACCAGCCACGACTGGTGGCTCATGTAGGTCGGGGCCAGGGTCATCGCGCGCAGCACGTCGACCCGGCGCGCACCGTAACCGGCTTCTTCCTTCAGCTCGCGGTCGGCGGCCTGCTCCGGGGTCTCGCCGGCATCGATCCGGCCCTTGACCAGGCCCAGCTCGTAGCGGTGCATGCCGGCGGCGTATTCACGTACCAGCAGCACCGTCTCGTCATCGAGCATCGGCACGACCACCACCGCGCCGTGGCCACGGCTGACCAGGCGCTCGAAGCGGCGGCGTTCGCCGTTGGAGAACTCCAGGTCCAGGTGCTGGCGCTGGAAGGGGCCGTTTTCCTCATCAGTGATCCGATGGATGATCGGCAAGCGACGGCCGGCACGGTCATCGTTCATGCGGAATCTCCGCGGCGGCCGGCGCCAGCGCCGGGGCCGATAGAATGTGCAGGCAGCAACATGTTCATGAGCCCGAAATGCTAGCAGACCCAACCCCCTCCCCGCTGGCCCAGCACTGGCGGCAACGCGACCTGCAGGTGCTGTGGCACCCGTGCACGCAGATGCGCGAGCACCCGCATACCCTGCCGCTGGTACCGATCGCCCGCGGTGAAGGCGCATGGCTGATCGACCACGATGGCAACCGCTACCTGGACGCGGTCAGCAGCTGGTGGACCAATCTGTTCGGCCATGCCGAGCCGCGTATCGGCAGCGCCATCGCGGCGCAGGCCGGGCAACTGGAACAGGTGATGCTGGCCGGCTTCGGTCACGAGCCGGCGATCACCCTGGCCGAGCGCCTGCTGGCGCTGGCGCCCCGCCAGCCCGGCCGCGAGCCGTTGGCCAAGGTGTTCTATGCCGACAACGGATCGGCCGGCGTGGAAGTGGCGCTGAAGATGGCCTTCCAGTATTTCCAGAACCGCGGCGAGCCGAGACGCACGCGCTTCATCGCGCTGGAAAACGGCTACCACGGCGAGACCCTGGGTGCGCTGGCGATGGCCGATATCCCATTGTATCGACGGGTCTATGCACCATTGCTGGCCGAGGGCCTGTTTGCGCCGTCGCCCGACGCGTACCTGGCCGAGCCGGGCCAGAGTCCCGCCGACCGCGCCCGGCAGGCCGCCGATAGCCTGGCGACCCTGTTTGACCAGCATCCGGGCGAGATCTGCGCGGTGATCCTGGAACCACGCCTGCAATGCGCTGGTGGCATGCGCATGCACGACCCGGTGTACCTGCAGCGCGTGCGCCAACTGTGCGACGCGCACGGCGCGTTCATGATCGCCGACGAGATCGCCACCGGTTTCGGCCGCACCGGCACCTTGTTCGCCTGCGAACAGGCCGGTGTGATACCTGACCTGATGTGCCTGTCCAAGGGCCTGACCGGCGGCTTCCTGCCGCTGGCCGCGGTGCTGGCCACGCAGGCGCTGTACGACGCCTTCCTCGACGACTCGCGCGAGCGCGCCTTCCTGCATTCGCACAGCTACACCGGCAACCCGCTGGCCTGCGCTGCGGCGTTGGCCACCCTGGACATCTTCCACGATGACGATGTGATCGTCCGCAACCGCGGCATCGCCTCGGTGATGGGTACGCTGGCCGCGCCCTTCAACGATCACCCGCACGTGGCCGATGTGCGCCAGGCCGGCATGGTGGTGGCCTTCGAGCTGTCGCGCGACGGCAACAGGCGCACGCCGTTCGACCCGGCGCTGCGGCTGGGCCTGCACGCCTACAAGGCCGCCCTGAAGCGTGGCGTGGTGCTGCGCCCGCTGGGAGACGTGCTGTACTGGATGCCCCCGTACTGCGTGGATGACCAACAACTGGAGCTGCTGGCACATGCCACGCTGGCGGCGATTGACGAGGCGATTGCATGCGCGTGACCCGCTGCCCCATCGACCTGGCGCTGCACAGCGGCCAGACCGTGACCCTGCCGGAAGAAACGGCCAACCACCTGGTGCGCGTGATGCGCATGCGCGAAGGCGATGCCTGCGTGCTGTTCAACGGGGACGGCCACGACTACAGCGCGACCCTGACCGTGGTCGGCAAGCGCGAAGTGCAAGCACGCATCGATGCGCTGCAGGCGGTGGACAACGAATCGCCGCTGGCGATCACCCTGCTGCAGGGCATCGCCCGTGGCGAGAAGATGGACCTGATCCTGCAGAAGGCGACCGAACTGGGCGTGGCCGCGATCATTCCGGTCAACGCCGAGCGCACCGAGGTGAAGCTCGATGCGGCGCGTGCCGAGAAGCGCGTGGCGCACTGGAACAGTGTGGTGACTTCGGCCTGCGGCCAGTCCGGGCGCGCCCGTATCCCGCAGGTCGGTTCGCCGCTGTCGCTGGCGCAGGCGGCCGCAGCGCTGCCGGCCCAGACCCTGCGGCTGACCCTGGACCCGCAGGGCGCGCATCGCCTGTCGACGCTGGATGCAGCGCCGGCCGGTGGCATCGTGATCGCGATTGGCCCGGAAGGCGGCTGGTCACCGCGCGACCGTGACCAGCTGGCGGCGGCGGGTTTCCAAGGGCTGCAGCTGGGCCCGCGGATCCTGCGCACGGAAACTGCAGGCTTGGCCGCGATCGCGGCATTGCAGGCGCGGCTGGGGGATCTGGGGTAGGCCTCGCACAGCGGCAGGCACTACCGGGAATCCGGAACGCCTGCGGTGGCGCCGGGCCATGCCCGGCGGATTCCCGATCAGGCGGCGAGCGAATCCAGCGCGGCTTCAAGCGCGTCCAGGTTCGGCAGCAGCGCGCTCTGCTCACCCAGCAGCACGCGCATGTGCACGGTCTGCGGCAGGGTTTCCTCGGAGGCATCGGCCAGCAGGCCGTCTCGCGGCACCGAGATCAGCTGCGGGAAGTTCTGCGTCAGCAGCGCGTAGTACGGGCGCTGCGTGTTGCCGCTCAGTGCTTTCAGCACCACCACCTTGTTGTGCCCGCCCACCCCTTCCTCGCCCAGTCCGGACAGGCGCGCGAACGACACCAACGGCACCTGCCAACCATGCCAGCCGATCTCGCCGACCAGCCAGCGCGGCGCATCGGCGACCGGCTGCACCGGCACGCGCGACATCATTTCGGCCACGGTGGCGTTGGGGAGCAGCACGCGCTCGTGGCCGGCCTGAATCAGGACGCCGCGGATTTCGTCATTGCTGGCGTAGCTCATGGTGCCTCTCCGTTGTCGTCCTGCTCACCCCAGCGCGCGGCAATCGCCTGCGCCAGTTCCTGCGGTTCGCCGGCCACCATGCCCGCGGCTACCACCGCTGTGGCCGCCGCCGGGTCATAACAGCCCTCGCCCACCTGTCCTGCCACCCAGGCTCCGGCCGCGGCCAGGTCCAGCGCGGGGCCGACATGGGCAAGGTCGGCACCACTGAGCAGCACCAGCGCGGTGTGTTCGGCCGGCAGCGCGGCAAGCGAAATGCCGCTGGCGTCACTGAGGAAATGCAGGCCATCGCTGGCCGCACGCACGCCGATGTCATCGGCCAGCACATGCACTTCGCCCGCGACCGCGCGCTGGCCTGCTTCGGCCAGTTGCACCGGCAGCGGCGACACGCGCGACATCTGCTTGACCAGGTTGCCGTAGCGGCCACCATCCAGGCGCATGTGCACCAGCACCGGCACGGCCAGCGCGGACGGCAGCGCACCGAGCAGGCGACGCAGTGCATCCGGACCACCAATGCCGGCCAGCACCAGCAGCGATCCAGCACGCGCGCCCGACGGCGCTGCGGCATCCAGATCCACCAGGCTCAGGTGGTCGGTGTCGAATGACGGAGGCGCGACGTCCACCGCGACGATCTCGGCGGCGGGTGCGGGCACATCGGCCACGTCATCGACCAGCGACCACGCGGTATGGTCGAAGGAGACCGGTGGTGCCTTCGGCGCTGCCGGCTCAGCCGGCGGTGGCGATGGCAGTGGCGGCGCCTCCAGCGGTTCGGGCACGACCGGCTGCAGCGCCGCCAGTGCCTGTTCCAATGCAACCGGCTCCTGCAGCTGTGCCGGCGGTGCGTACAGGCCATCGGCCGGCACCTCGTCAGCCCAGCTCAGCGCCTGCTCCAGGTGGCGCTGCAACGCATCTTCCTGCGGCGCCGGCGCCGGGGCCGGATGGCCCGGCTCCAGCTGCAGGCCCGGCTCTTCTTCCGCACCGGGTGGCAGCACCTGCTGGTGGCCGTGCAGCTTGGCGGCCAAGTGGCGGCCCCAGCGCTGCGCTTCCCAACCGTCCCGGCGCGCGGCCAGTTCGGCCTCGTCGAACACCAGGGTCAGCTCGGGCGCGGAAAGCACGGCTTCCAGGCGCTCCAGCGCATCTTCGATGCCTGCCTCCAGCGCGATCACCACGATCTGTGGGCGAGCGTCCTGCAGCAGCTGCGGCTCCAGATCGTTGGGATCGTCTTCCAGCACCAACTGCACGTCGGCGTGCGACAGTGCCTCGCGCAGGCGCTCACGTGCCGCACCGGCGCGGGCCAGCAGGGCAACGGCCGGGGCCGGATGGGTTTCACTCACGGACACGGGCGATCCCCAGCAGGTCGTACACGTTACGCATCAGGTCCAGCTCCTGGTACGGCTTGCCCAGGTAACGCTGGACACCGATCTCGAAAGCGCGCTGGCGGTGCTTGTCGCCGCTGCGCGAGGTGATCATCACGATCGGCACATCCTTGTAGCGTGGATCGGCGCGCATCGCGGTGGCCAGCTCGTAGCCGTCCATGCGCGGCATTTCGATGTCCAGCAGCATCAGGTCGGGCACGCGCTCTTCCAGCCGCTCCAACGCTTCCACGCCGTCACGGGCAACGGCGACCTCGAAGTTGTGTCGTTCCAGGATGCGGCCGGTCACCTTGCGCATGGTCAGCGAGTCGTCGACCACCATCACCAGCGGCACCTGGCGCTCCTGGCGCGGCGTACTGGCCAGCACCGGCAACGTCGGGTTGGCGAGGAAGCGGCGCACCAACGGAGCCACGTCCAGGATCACCACCACGCGGCCATCGCCGGTGATGGTGGCGCCGTAGATGCCCGGCACCGAGGCGATCTGCAGGCCGACAGGCTTGACCACGATTTCGCGGTTGCCGAGCACCTGGTCGATCGCCACCGCGGCCCGCAGGTCGCCGGCGCGGACCAGCAGCAGCGGCACCTGGTGCTGGCCATCGGCGCGCGCCGGGGCCTGCCCGACCAGACTGCCGAGGTCGTACAGCGGGTAGTCTTCGCCGCTGTAGCGGTAGCTGCTGTCGGCGGCTTCGAAACGCTCGCGCGACAGGCGGCCGATACCGCTGACCGAAGCCACCGGCACGGCGAAGGTGGTTTCGCCGATCTGCACGAACACCGCCTGGGTGACCGCCAGCGTCTGCGGTAGGCGCAGGGTGAAGCGCACGCCCTGACCACGTACCGACTGGATGTCGACCGTGCCACCGAGCTGGCGTACTTCGTTGCGCACCACGTCCATGCCGACGCCACGGCCCGCCAGCTGGCTGACCTGGTCGGCGGTGGAGAACCCGGAGGCGAAGATCAGGTTGTCCAGTTCCTGCTCGCCCGGCTGCGCATCGGCGGCCAGCAGGCCACGGTCGATGGCGCGTCGGCGAATCGCCTCGCGGTCCAGGCCGGCGCCGTCGTCGGCCACCTCCAGCACGATTTCCGAACCTTCGCGGTGCAGGCGGATGGCGATCTCGCCTTCTTCCGGCTTGCCGGCGGCGCGGCGCTGTTCCGGCGCTTCCAGGCCATGGGCCACGGAATTGCGCAGCATGTGCTCCAGCGGCGCGACCATGCGGTCAAGCACGTTGCGATCCAGTTCGCCGTGGGTCCCTTCCAGGGTGAGGTGCACCTGCTTGCCGGTGTCCATGCCGGACTGGCGGACTACGCGGCGCAGGCGCGGCACCAGGCCGTCGAACGGCACCATGCGCGCGCGCATCAGGCCATCCTGCAGCTCCGAGCTGACACGCGACTGCTGCTGCAGCAGCGCGTCGTACTGGCGCGACAGATCGTCCAGCACGCCCTGCAGGCCGCCAAGGTCGGCGGCCGATTCGTTCAGCGCGCGGCTGAGCTGCTGCAGGGTGGAGAAGCGGTCCAGCTCCAGTGGATCGAACTTCTGGTCGGCCTGGTCCTGCTCACGCTGGTAGCGGGCGACGATCTGCGCTTCGGTTTCCAGATCGAGGCGGCGCAGCTGGTCGCGCAGTCGCGCATTGGTGCGCTCCAGTTCGCCCATCGCGCCACGGAAGGCACCGAGCTGCTGTTCCAGGCGCGAGCGGTAGATCGCCACTTCGCCGGCATGGTTGACAAGGCGATCGAGCAGATCGGCGCGCACGCGCACCTGTTCCTGCTGCGGACGCGCCAGCGGGTCTTCGTCGGTCGTGCCTTCGGCCGGCAACGGCGCTGACAGCGGTGCATCGACCGCACTGAGCGACGGGCTGGCGACCGGCGCGGGCGCGGCATCGATCTGGCTGACCGCAGGCGCGGCCGCAGCGGCGGTATTGATGCTGGTGCGGACCTCGAACGCCTCGACCAGATCCTGCGCCGGCTCGACCACGCGATGCGCGCCGGTGCGTGTCAACAGCTGGTGCAAACGATCGAAACCGCGCTCCAGCAGCTGCACATCGCGGCGTTCGATTTCGGTACGACCGGCGGCCACCGCCTCAAGCAGCGATTCGATGCTGTGGCCGAGGTCGCCGATGGCATTGATGCCGGCCATGCGTGCGCCACCCTTCAGGGTATGCAGGTCACGCTGCAGGCCGGCCAGCGCCTCGCGGTCCTGCGGCGCGGCGCGCAGCTCGCTGATCAGGCCATCGCAGTGGTCGAGCAGGTCCTTGCCCTCCTCAACAAAGATATCGACCAGCTCGCGGTCGTACACGCTGAAATCGAGCGCGTCGGCGGCCTCATCGGCTTCCGCTACAGCAGCGACGTCCAGCGCAATCGGCTCGGCCGCCGGACGCTCGTTTCCGGATCCGGTTTCGGCTTCCACCGGCTCGACCTGCACCGGGGCCTGGCCCGGCGCGTCTTCCAGTTCGAACAAGCGCACCGGCGCGGCAACCTGCGCGACGGGCTCATTCACCGTCGCCGGGGACGGCTGGTCGGCGCTCTCTCCTTCACCGACCGCCGCCTCCCCGCCGACGTCCGCATCCTCGGCGAAGGCTTCCGCCTCGCCCGGCGCGAGTTCGCTGGCCTGCAGACCGAGCACGGGGCATCGCCCGTCGTCGGCCACGGTCTGCTCTTCGTCGATCACGTGCAGGCCGGCCTCGAGCGCGGCTGCCAGCGTGACCGGTTCTGCAAAACCCGGCGCAGCCATTTCATCCTGCAGGCTCGACAGCTCGCTGTCGAGTGGCAATGCAGCAGCGTCTTCAAGGACGTCTTCGTCCGCACCGCCGATGTGCGTCGACGGCTGCGCATTCAGGTCCCTGGCGCCAAGCTCGACGGCCACGACGGTGTCGTCCGCATCGCGGTCGTCGACCGGCAACGCGCTGGCATCCAGATACGGCGACAGGTCGCCGACACCGGTCAGGCCGGGCTCGTCCTCAGGCGACAAGACGGTCAGTGCCTGCGGTTCGTCGGCTGCGGGCGCGGTGATGTCCGTCGTGTCGGTCTGGATCGATTCAATCGATCCGGCGGCATCGGCAGTGGTCTCGCCTTCGCCCGGTACCGAAGGCCATCCGGCGTCGAAGTAGCGCGAAAGATCGTCGCTCCCGGTCAGCTCGGCGACCTGCAGGTCAGCGCCGATCAGTCCGTCGCGCTCGGTCAGCGGCTCGTCGTCTGCAATCGCTTCCAGCGCGGGCGCAGGCGACGGTTCCGGTTGGGCACGCAGCTGCGGCACATCCTCGATTGCAATCTCGGCCAGCGCACTGGCATCGGTGCCAGTCTCGGCATCGAACGCCAGATCATCGTCATGGTCGTCCAGGCCGGCCATCGGCCAGCGCGCTTCCGGCAGTTCGCCGGCCAGCGCCTGCAGGCGCTGCACCAGCGCCTCCTGCGGCACGACGCGCGGCTGTTCGGCCTGCAGCGCCTGCATGGTCGCGGTGATCGCCTGCGCGGTCGCGTCCAGCGCGGCCACGCCGTCCTCACCCGGCACCACTTCGGCGGCCAGCGCGCGCTTGATATAGGACTCGGCCCCGCCGGTGACCGCGGTGATCTCCGGCACTTCGGTCATCGCGAAGGCGCCGTTCATGGTGTGCACTGCGCGCAGCAGCGCATCGCTGACCGGCTGCGGTGCCTGCTGCGCCGAACGCAGCCAGTCCAGCAGGGTCGCCTGATGGACTTCCACTTCGGCTTCGAGGATCTCGCGCAGCACGCTGTCGATGTTGGCGGGCGTACCCGGCGCTTCGGCCACTGGCGCAACTTCGGCATCGGCTTCGGCCTGCACCGATGCCATGGCCTCGGCCTCGAGGATGCGGGTGATCCCGTCCTGGCCTTCGGCATCAGCCACAGGAGCGGCCGGTGCGGCGGGGCCCGGCAGCGGCACGTAGAAGGTTTCCTCACCGGCACCGACGCGGTCGGCGATGGACTGCATCGCCTGCAGGTCGACGCTGATGCGCTGACCATGGCGCAGCGCGGCGTTCAGCTGCGGCAGCGCGGCGTGCGCATTGTCGACCATCGCCAGCACGGCGGGCGACGCCGGGCGGCTGCCGTCGAGCACGCGGTTGAGCATGCCCTCGATCTTCCAGGCGAAATCGCCCAGGGTGCGCGCACCCACCAGACGACCACTGCCCTTGAGGGTATGGAAAATGCGTCGGATCGGCCGCAGCCGGTCCATGTTGTCCGGCTGCATGCGCCACGCAGGCAGCAGGTCGCCGAGGTTGCCCAGCTCGTCATCGAACTCTTCCAGGAACACCTCGCGGATGTCCTCATCGATGTTCTCGGCGTCGTCATCGAAGCCCGCTTCGAAACCGGCATCGGCATCGGCCACGGCAGCCGCTCCCGCGCTGGCAGGCGCGGCCTTTGCCTGCGGATCGAAGTCCGCAGCAGCGGCACTCAGCTCGGCAAAGAACTGTGCGTCGGCTTCACTGAAATCGATCGGCGCGATGGTGTCTATGTCGATCACCGACACCACCGTCGCCGATTCGCCCGGTGGCATCGCCACCTCGTCCGCAGTGTCGGCCGCTGCATCGGCCGACGCGGGCAAGGCATCATCATCGCTCTCGAGCGACGGCAGCAGCACGACATCGCCGTCCAGCGACAGCGTTTCCATCGCGTGCAGCGAGAGCACGTCGTCGGCGTTGTCCAGCGCATCGGCGTCGAAACGGAACACCACGTCGTCGCCTGCGGCAACCGCATCATGCTCGGCGGCCACCGGATCGAACGCCGTTGCGGCAGGCGCATCGGCATTGATGGAGATCACCGGATCGGTCGCGTCTTCGATATCCGACGCCGCTGCATCGGCCGGAACCGGCGGCAGGGGCTCGGCCAGGCTCCACTGCGTCGCAGCAGCCGGCTCCGCATCGGCCTGCTCGAAACTGACCGGGTCGAGGCTGGCGAAGGTCGGGCTGCGCTCGTCACCGGCCGGCGCGAGCGGCTCGGCCTCCGGATCGAATGGTGCGAGATCCCACTGCGGAACGGCCGGTGCAGGCGCGCTGGAGGCGGCAAAGACCAGCGATGCGCCTGCACCGTCCTGCAGCGACAACGGCGCGGAGGCGGCACCGGCATCCGTACCGACCGCGGCGCTGCCCAGCGCACCGAACAGCAGGCTGTTGTCGGCCACCGGCCGGGCCGGAGCGGCCGGCGGCGGATCAAAGGTGAAGTCCGGCAGTGGTACCGGCATCGTGCCCGCCGCAGGCGCGGCCGACTGCACTGCAATCTCGATGTGTTCGGGCTGCAGCGGCGCGGCCTGCACGGCGATCGCTTCACGCTCGATCGGCTGAACCGTCGCTGCCGGCGGCTCGGGCGCATTGCGCTCGGGCAGCGGCCAGTAGCGCAGCGCCTCGAGACTGCTGCGGGTGATGTCGAGGATGTCCTCGCGGCCCGGACGGCGGTCGCGCAGGGCTTCCAGGTAATACTCCAGGCTGGCCATCGCATCGGCCAGGGTGTCCAGTTGGCGGCCACTGGGCACGCGCTGGCGTCCGATCAGCTCGGCGTCTATGTACTGCTGCACGCCGCGCAGGTAGTCAGCGGCGGTGCCCAGATCAAGCATGCGCAATGCACCGGCGACATCGCCGAGCAGGCGCGGCACGTCCTGCAGTTCGGCATGGTTCCAGCTGGTTTCGATGAAAGCGACGAAGTGTTCGCGCGCCGCGGCGAAATTGGCGATGGCTTCGTGTGCCAGCACCTCCACCGTGCGCCGGTTCTCCACCGCGCTCGGGTCGTCCTCGCCGCTGCCACCGGCACCCAGATGGGCGACCTGGTCGTCCAGCGAGGCGTCGACATAGAGCAGCGCACCGGCGATGTCCAGCAGCAGGTTCTCGTCGATCTGCTGGCGGCCCTCGACCACGCCACGCAGCGCGTCACGCTGCTGCACGACCACGCCACGGGCCACGCCCAGCCCCATCATGCCCAGCGTATCGGCCACCGCGCCCAGCTCATTGGCTTGGGTCTGCAGCTGTTCAGGTGCGCCGCCGGTGCGCAGGTGCAGGTCCAGCGCATCCTTGATGCGCAGCAGTTCTTCCTTCACCGCGCTGCCGACGGTATCCAGCAGCTCGCGGTTGCGCCCGCTCAGGCTGCCACGGGCATGGTCCAGCTCGGCTTCGGTGGCGGTGATGCTGTCCGGCGCGAAGGCCAGCAGCACGCTGTCATGCACGCCCTCTTCGCCGCGCGCGGCGCGGATCTCGTTGAGCAGCGGCATCAGCACGATCGGAATGTCGCGGTGACCGTTCTGCAGGCGCTCCAGGTAGTCGGGCAGCAGCACGCTGCCGCGCATCAGCGTTGCGCAAGCCTCGTCGCGGTCGGAAACCTGACCGGCGCCGATGGCGTTGGACAGCTGCTCCAGCTCCTCGGCCACCATCGCCGGGGCGTACAGCTCGACCATGCGCAGGGTGCCCTGTACCTGGTGCAGGTAGCCGGCGCAGATGCGCATGCGGCTGGCATCGGCAGGGTCTTCCGCGTAGTACTCGACCTCGTTGCGTACCTGGCGCAGGGTCTCGTCCAGCTCGGGCTTGACCCAGCCCAGTGCTGCGTGGCTCATCGCATCGCGCAGACTGCTCATTGACGCGCTCCGTTCGCCGCCGCGCGGAGGCCGCGCGAGTTCTGGCGTGGGGAATGGAAATGCTTCATCGACTGGTTCCTTGCTCGCCGCCCTGCCCGCGTCACGCCGGCAGCTTGAAGTCGGCGACCGAACGACGCAGGTCCGCCGCCAGCTGCGCGAGGTGGCCGATCGATTCGGCGGTCTGCCCAGCGCCCTGCGAGGTCTGGCCGGTGATCTGCCGGATCACGCCCATCGTGCGGGTGATGTCCGAGGCCGCGGCCGACTGCTGCTGGGCGGCAATGGAGATGTTCTTGATAAGGGTGTTCAGTGCATTGGACACGCGCTCGATCTCGGTCAGCGCGGTGCCGGCGTCCTCGGCCAGGCGTGCACCGGACACCACTTCAGCGGTGGTCTGTTCCATCGACGTCACCGCTTCATTGGTATCGGCCTGAATGGCCTGCACCAGGTTTTCGATGCGTCGCGTCGCACCCGAAGTACGTTCCGCCAGGCGCTGCACTTCGTCGGCCACGACCGCGAAACCGCGGCCGGCCTCACCGGCCGAGGCCGCCTGCACGGCGGCGTTCAACGCCAGAATGTTGGTCTGCTCGGAAATGTCGTTGATCAGTTCCACGATCGAGCCGATTTCCTGCGACGACTCGCCCAGGCGCTTGATGCGCTTGGAGGTTTCCTGGATCTGGTCGCGGATCTGGTCCATGCCCTGGATGGTCTCGCGCACCACGCCGGCACCCTCGGCGGCGATCACCACCGAGCGCTGTGCCACGTCGGCCGACTCGGCCGAGTTGCGCGACACCTGCTCGATGCTCGCCGCGATTTCGCCGATGCGGTCGGAGGCCGAGGTGATCTGGTTGGCCTGGTGGCCGGCCGCCTCTGCCAGCTGCATGGCGGTGGCCTGGGTTTCCTGGGTGGACACCGCAACCTTGGCCGAGGTGTCGTTGATGGTGGTCACCAGGTGGCGCAGCTCGTCAACCGCGTAATTGATTGCGTCGGCGATCGCGCCGGTCATGTCCTCGGTCACCGAGGCTTTCACCGTCAGGTCACCCTCACCGAGGGAGGAGATTTCATCCAGCAACCGCATGATCGCCTGCTGGTTACGGCTGTTGAATTCCACCTGGGTCTGGTAGCGAAGCTCCTGCTCGCGCGAGCGGCTGCGCACGTTGGTGGAAACGAAGCCGATGATCGCGATCAGCGACAGCGCACCGGACACCACGCCGATCCAGAAGTTCGGGAACAGGCGGGTATCGGACACCGAGCCGAACGAGGAGAACGCTTCGAACAGCTTGCGGCTGTCGTCCAGCATGTGCGCCGAGCCCTGGCCCAGCGCGGTGGCGGCCGACTGCGCGGCGAACAGCTGGCGCGAGCTGGCCAGGATCGCGTCAGCGTCCTGCTTCATCGCCTGCCACTTCTGCTGCGACTGCTCCAGCGCGGCCACGGCGGCGGCACCGCGCACGGCGGTGATGCCCAGTTCTTCGTTGCCATTGCGCAGGCCGTCAAGCACCTGCGAGAACACGGTGATGTCGCGTGCCAGCGCATCGCCGGCAGTCGCCGCAGCACTGCCGCCGGCGCGCATTTCGGTCACGCGGCGGGCCATCGAGCCGGCCACCACCACCTGCTGCAGCGCGCTGTACACCTGCGCCGACGGTGCGCCGGAGGCGGACATCGCACGCACCAGCTCGTTCAGCTGGGCCTGCAGGCCCGGCACTGCGCCGGTGAAGTTGTTGGCGTTGCCGGCCAGCGCCAGCACCGCCGGCTCGCTGGCGACCAGCTGCCCGGCCTGCTTGCCCAGCGGCGCCCAGGTTTCACCCAGCGTGGTGATCGCGCCGGACACGCCCGGCTCCTTGCCGTAGCGGCCCTGCAGGGTCGACACGTTCTGCTCGATCGCGTTGCGGGTCGCCTTGAAGGCAGTGAACGCCTGTGCGTTGCCGCCCACCGCGTCACGGCCCTGGTTGGCCAGCTGCTGCGACAGCACCTGCAGGTCGGCGGCCTTGGAGCCGGCGTCGGCCAGGCGGCTGCCCTGCCAGGTGGCAACGCCGGTGTTGACGCCGAACAGGATCATCGATGCCAGCAGCAGGAACAGCCAGAGGTTGCTGCCGCCCAGCCGCAGCTTGCCGGATTTGGTGGCGTCCGAAGCAGTACTCATCGTTCAACCTCGATCTTCAATGCAGGGGGCGATGCCCGGCCTCAGGCCGCGGCTTGCCGGAATTCAGGGGTGCGCGACAGCAGCGAGAGCGAGAACACGCCCCAGTCATGGCCGTCGGCATGGAAGGCGCGGTCGACGAAATGGCCGTAGCGCCCCTCGGCCAGCGTGCCGGCTGCGATCTGCTGGTCCAGTTCGAAGCTGCGCTGGCCGAACAGCTCATCGATGGTCAGCGCGACGTCGCCGCCCGCCTGGCGCATGATCAGCACGCGCTGGCCTTCCTGCTGCACGGTGCGCGTGCCTTCCAGGAAGTACTTCAGGTCGACCACCGGGAACAGGTTGCCGCGCAGGTTGCCCACGCCCAGCAGCCACGGCTGCGCGCACGGCACCGGGGTGACCGGCGGCATCGGCACGATTTCCACCACTTCGCGGAAATCGGACACCAGCCGGCGCTGGCCGACGCGGTACCCCACGCCACGCCAGAGGTCCTGGGCGAACTGCCGCTCGGGCAGCTGCACCGCATGGGCCAGGCTGCGCCGTTCGTAGGCTTCGAGGATGTCGAAAGGCGAGCGCATCAGGCCACCAGTTCGTTGATCCGCGCGATCAGTTCATCCTCGCGCGGCGGCTTGACGATGTAATCGGCCGCACCCTGGCGCAGGCCCCAGGCCTTGTCGGTTTCCATCGCCTTGGTACTGACGATGATCACCGGGATGTGCTTGATCGCTGCGTCGCGGGCCATGGCCCGGGTCGCCTGGAAGCCGCTCATGCCGGGCAGGACCACGTCCATCAGCACCAGCTGCGGCACCTGGTCGCGGACCAGCTGCAGTCCATCCTCGGCGTTGTCCGCTTCCAGCACCTCATGGCCGGCACGGCGGAGCCACTGGGTGAACACAGCGCGGTCAGTCGGTGAATCCTCGATCAGAACGATACGAGCCATTGTGCCTTTCCCCCCTGGTCAGGCGTTGACGTATGTGCGGATGGCACCCAGCAGTTCTTCACGCGTGAAAGGCTTCGTCAGGTATTGCTCCGAGCCGACGATGCGTCCCCGCGCCTTGTCGAACAGGCCATCCTTGGACGAGAGCATGATGACCGGGGTCGCCTTGAACAGCTGGTTGCCCTTGATCAGCGCACAGGTCTGGTACCCGTCCAGGCGCGGCATCATGATGTCGACGAAGATGATCTGCGGTTGCTGGTCTGCAATCTTCGCAAGCGCTTCGAAGCCGTCGGTGGCGGTGACCACCTCGCAGCCTTCGCGCTTGAGCAGCGTTTCCGCAGTCCTGCGGATGGTCTTCGAATCATCGATGACCATCACCCGGAGTCCTGCGAGTTCCCCGCCCGCAGTCGTGTTTTCAGTCATTGCCTATCCCCAAGCGAACGGCCCGATCTGTGGCGGAGGCCGCTACGAAAGCGTATCTATATCGCACTTTCCGCGCCCGCTTCAAGGCCGCCCCACGGCACGGGGCGCGGCGCCCTGCTGAACGTGACCGGTTTCGCAATGACTGCGCGGGTGCCGGGCGGACGCAGCGTTGCAATACAACGGGGAGGCGCGCGGCCAGCGTTGCCGCTACCATCAACGCCTTGCCTGACAGGTGCGCCCATGCCGTTGAACCTCATCGTGGTGATGGACCCCATCGCCCACATCAAGATCGCCAAGGACACCACCTTCGCCATGCTGCTGGAAGCCCAGCGCCGCGGCCATGCCCTGCACTACGTGCGGCCGGGCGGGCTGGCTCTGGAAGGCGGCGTCGCGGTGGCCCAGACCGCCCCGCTGCAGGTCCGCGACGACCCAGCCGGCTGGTATGAACTGGGCGCGTTCAGCCGTACCGAATTCGGCCCGGGCCAGATCGTGCTGATGCGCAAGGACCCGCCGGTCGACGCCGAATACGTCTACGACACCCAGGTGCTGGACGTGGCCGCCGCTGCCGGCGCCTGCGTGGTCAACAACCCGCAGGGCCTGCGCGACTACAACGAGAAGCTGGCCGCCCTGCTGTTCCCGCAGTGCTGCCCGCCGACCCTGGTCAGCCGCGACGCCAAGGCGCTGAAGGCGTTCGCCCTGGAACATGGCCAGGCCGTGCTGAAGCCGCTGGACGGGATGGGCGGCCGCTCGATCTTCCGCAGCGGCCAGGGCGACCCGAACCTGAACGTGATCCTGGAAACCCTGACCGACGGCGGCCGCAAGCTGGCGCTGGCCCAGAAGTTCATTCCCGACATCAGCGCCGGCGACAAACGCATCCTGCTGGTCGACGGCGAACCGGTGGACTACTGTCTGGCGCGCATTCCGCAGGGCGACGAGTTCCGCGGCAACCTCGCCGCTGGTGGCCGCGGCGAAGGCCGCCCGCTGAGCGAGCGCGACCGCTGGATCGCTGCCCAGGTCGGCCCGGAAATGAAGCGCCGCGGCATGCGTTTCGTCGGCCTGGACGTGATCGGCGATTACCTGACCGAGGTGAACGTGACCAGCCCGACCTGCGTGCGCGAGCTGGACGCCCAGTACGGCCTGAACATCGCCGGCACCCTGTTCGACGCGATCGAGGCCGGCCTGCGCTGATGGCCGCCGCACCCGCCGTGCTGCCACCGCCGCCGCGCGAAGCGCAGCGGCTGGGGGCGACCATCGCGCTGTCGGTCGTGGTCCACGCCCTGCTGATCCTGGGCGTGGGCTTCGCGGTGAAGGGCGACGCGCCGCTGGTGCCAACGCTGGAAGTAATCTTCAGCCAGACCCGCACCGCGCTGACGCCGAAGCAGGCCGACTTCCTTGCTGCCGCGAACCAGGAAGGCGGCGGCGAGCACGACCGCGCGCAACGTCCGCGAGACAACCAGGCCGGCGTCGTGCCGCAGGCCCAGTCCGGGTTGAGCCCGGTACCACAGCAGCAACAAACGGCCGCGCCCGTTCCGCCGCCGCAGGCGCGCGTGGTCAGCAGCCGCAATGGCCAGGACACGGTGGCGCAGGCGCAGGCCCGGCCAACCCCGGAACGCCCCGAGCCGGACGCGCCACTGACCGCGCGCGAGCAGCGCGATATGGAGATGGCGCGACTGGCGGCGGAAGTACACCTGCGTTCGGCGCAGTATGCCAAGCGCCCGAACCGCAAGTTCGTGTCGGCCAGCACGCGTGAATATGCCTATGCCAATTACCTGCGCGCCTGGGTCGACCGCGCCGAGCAGGTCGGCAACCTGAATTACCCGGACGAGGCAAGGCAGCGCCGTCTCGGCGGCCAAGTGGTGATCAGCGTGGGCGTGCGCCGCGACGGCAGCGTGGAGAGCAGCCGGATCCTGCGTTCAAGCGGGACGCCGTTGCTGGATGAGGCGGCGCTGCGCGTGGTGAAGCTGGCGCAGCCGTTTCCGCCGTTGCCGAAGACCGAGGACGCGATCGACATCCTGCAGGTGACCCGCACGTGGGTGTTCCTGCCCGGCGGCCAACTGCGCGACGACCGGTAGGGGTTTGTTGCCCGGGCCTGCGGCCCGGGACCCGCTGCAAGGCTGGAGCAAAGGCAACAGCAACAGCGGCGGTCGGTGTACTGAAGCTTGGCTGGGCGGTGTGGGCTGCGCAGGGGCGTGAGCCGCATGGAGGCGGCGATCGAGCTTACATGGACGTACTTGCAGCGCCCCTGCGCAGCCCACCCGCCCGGCCAAGCCACGGCTTTTGATTCACGCGGCCAACCCCGCCACGAGAGGCTCAGCCGTTGGCCTTCGCCTTCGCCTCACGCGCGGCCTGCTGCTCGACCAGGGTGAGTGCCACGTTGTCACGCAGGTACGCGGGCTCGACCTGCTCCGGCGCAATCGCCTCGCCACGCGCGAACGCCGGCACCGCCAGTGCGAGCACGTCCGATGCCCGCGGCAGTGCTGTCGCATCGAATCCGCGAAGGCCACTGCCCAACTGCGCCACCAGCGCGCCGTCGGCTGCGCCGAAGCCGGTGCCGACGCCATAGGCCGACAGCCCGTCCGGCAGCGCCACTGCTGCCGGTGCACATACACGCTCGCCATCGCGTGCGAGCGGCAGGCCGTCAACACGCTCGAAGCGCGCAACGTACAACTCTCCCATCCGTGCGTCGATCGCCGACAGGATCTGCGTTTCCTCCGCTGGTGCCCGCAGCGCCAGCACCTGCAGCGTCGAGACCGGCAGCAACGGACGATCCAGCGCCAGTGCGATGCCCTGCGCGATGGCGATCGCCAGGCGCACGCCGGTGAAAGCACCAGGACCACGGCTGAGGGCGATGCCGTCCAGCTGGCGGCGGCTGATGCCGGCTTCGGCCAGCAGCGCCTCGGCCCACGGCAGGCTCAGTTCGGCATGCCGGCGCGGGGCGATCTCGAAACGTTCGAGCACCTGCCCATCGACATGCAGGGCAACGGAACAGGCTTCGGTGGCGGTTTCAAAGGCGAGCAGTTTCATCGGATCAGGTCAGAACAGGGGGAACGTGGCACCGGGCGCCGGCTCCGGGCCCGCCACGGGGGCAGCATCCGGCACGGCATCATTGGCCACGGGCGCCCATTGTGGCGTAAAGAAGGCCTGCACATCGGCCAGGCTGCGGGTGCGGCGGAACGGCGGCAGCGAATCGAGGAAGACCCGGCCGTAGCCGCGATTGAGCAGTCGCGGGTCGCACAGCACCAGCACGCCACGATCGCTCTCGCTGCGGATCAGCCGGCCGACACCCTGCTTCAGCGCGATCACCGCCTGCGGCAGCTGCTCGTCGCGGAACGGGTTGCCGCCCTGGCTGCGGATCGCCTCCAGCCGCGCCTCGTACACCGGGTCATCCGGGGCAGCAAACGGCAGCTTGTCGATCATCACCACGCTCAGCGCCTCACCGACCACGTCGACGCCTTCACGGAAACTGGCCGAGCCCAGCAGCACGCCATTACCCGATTCGCGGAAGCGCTGCAGCAGGGTCGCACGCGGCGCCTCGCCCTGCACGAACAGCGGCCACGGCCCGTCGCGCAGCGCCTCGGCCGCTTCGCGCAGCGCACGGTGCGAGGCGAACAGCAGGAACGCCCTGCCCTGCGAGGCCTGCAGGACCGGCCGCAACGACTGGATCAGCGCGGTGCCGAAGCCGCGTGCGGCCGGATCGGGCAGGCCCTCCGGCAGGTAACACAACGCCTGCTCCGGCCAATTGAACGGGCTGGGCTGGACCAGCGTCTGCGGATCCTCCAGGCCAAGCCGCGTGGCGATGTGATCGAAACGACTGCCCACGGTCAGCGTGGCCGAAGTGAAGATCCACGCCGCGCGGCTGCGTTCGCGATGCTCGCGCAACGGGCCGGATACATCCATCGGCGTGCGCTGGCAGCGGAAACCGCGTGGCGTCAGTTCGTACCAGAGCACGTCTGCGGCATTCGCCACCTGCGTCGGGTCGGTATCGAAATGGAGGGCTGGCTCATCATCACCCAGCCATCGGCTGAGTCGCGAGACCGCCTCGCGCGCCCGAGCATGGCAAGCATCCAGGCCCGCAGCCGCTTCGCGCAGCGGCTGCAGTGCCTGCTCCAGGGTCACCAACCCTGCCATCACCGTATCGAATCCGTCGCGCACCTGTGGCATCGCCAGCGCGCGCCATTGCGTGCCACGCGACGGCAGTCCCTCCATCGCCGAGCGCAGCGCCAACAGCGACTGCTGCAACTGGTCGACGGGGTCCTGCAGCGCCGACTGCGCGCCGCCCACGCCACGCGCTTCGGCCAAGCAGTCGCGGCCCAGTTCCTGCCACGGGCGCATGCCGAAACCTTCGCCGAAGAACTGCGCGGCCAACTCGGGCAGCTGATGCGCTTCGTCGATGACGAAGGCCTGCGCCCCAGGCAACAACTCGCCAAAGCCGTCCTGCTTCAGTGCCAGGTCGGCCAGCAGCAGGTGATGGTTGACCACCACCACGTCTGCAGCCTGCGCGCGCTGCCGCGCACGCACCACGAAGCAGTCGTCCCAGAACGGGCAGTCGGTGCCCAGGCAGTTGTCGACGGTGGAGGTGACCATCGGCAGCAGCGGCGAATCATCGGCCAGACCGTCCAGTTCAGCGATGTCGCCGAACTGCGAGCGACCGGACCAGGCCAGGATGCGCTGGAACTGTGCGGCCTGTTCGGGGCTGGAAAAGCGCGGCTCGCCACGCACCTGTTGCAGACGATAGCGGCACAGGTAGTTCGCGCGCCCTTTCAGCAGCGCGCTGCGCAGGCCGACCCCAAGTGCCTGCCGCACACGCGGCAGGTCGCGGTGGTAGAGCTGGTCCTGCAGCGCGCGGGTGCCGGTGGAAATGATCGTGCGCAGCCCGGACAGCAGCACCGGTACCAGGTAGGCGAAGGTCTTGCCGGTGCCGGTACCGGCCTCGGCCAGCAGCAGGTCGCGCTGCTGCAATGCATCGGCGATGGCCTCGGTCAGGCGCAGCTGGGCCGGACGCGGGACGAACGCATCCAGCTGCGAAGCGAGCGCGCCGCCATCGCTGAGGGCTTCGCGGCTGGCATGGACAAGGTCGGACATCAGAGGGAAAGGATACCCGGCCGGGCGCTGCCCGGCACCCGTTTCAAGCCAGGGCAGGTGCAACAGCAACAGCGGTGTTCATGGTTCTGGGTTGCTGCGTGCCCACCACCCGCATCCATCAGTACGTGCGCGCCGCAGAGGGGGCAGCGCCCGATGGAGTGGAATACCTCAGTACCGCTTGATCCCCGGCACCGTGCAGCCTTCAATCTGCGCGTGCGCCGACACCGCATTCTCCTTCTCGCCCCGCGCCAGGCGCGACTGTTCGATCGTCGCCCAATGCCGGCGGCACAACGGCCCGGTCTTCGAACCCAGATCGACCGCCTTGCGTGCGAACGTTTCCGCCTGTGCCCACTGGCCCTGCAGCAACGCCAGTTCGGCACGCTCCTGCAGCACCGCCGGGTCACCGGCCACGATCTGCAAGGCGTGGTCCAGGCTGATGGCCGCGCCGGCCAGGTCGTTGGCCTGGCGCTGTGCCTGCGCCGTCATGCGCAGGTCTTCCACCTGCGAATCACGCAGCGGCTGCACCGACAGTTCCTTGTCGTCCGGCCCCGCCGCGGCATCGACCGCCGCCAGGCGCTGCGCCGGCGTGGTGACATCGACCGGCTTGCTCACCGGCGGCGCGCTGCTGACACAGGCGGCCAGGGCCACGCTAAGGCCGGTCACGGCCAAGGGACGCAGAAGGATTCGGATGCTCATCGGTTTCATCGGCTCGGAGGGGGAGTGGCCGCAGCCGGGGCTGCGGCAGGTTCTGCGGGCGGCTCCGGCTTGCGGTCCAGGCCGAACCAGCTGCGCCAGCCACCACCTTCGCCCTCGGCGCCCTCCTGGGCCTCCGGCGAAACGGCCGGCGCGCACGGCGCATAGGCCGGTGCGTAGCCCACCACAAACGGGAAGCGGCGCGCGCCCGGGCAGCCTTCATCGGTGCTGTTGATGCCGGTGGCGGCCACCGACTGCCAGTCCAGGCCCTTGTTGCTGACCCGCAGCGGGGCACTCGGCAAGCGCTGGAAAATGCCCGACCACACCCGCATCGCGCCGGTGGCGCCGTACAGGCCAGCCTGTTCGTTCTGGTCGTTGCCGATCCAGATCACCGCCAGGTGGTCGCCGGTGTAACCGGCATACCAGCTGTCGCGGCCGTCGTTGGTGGTACCAGTCTTGCCCGCTGGCTGCAGGCGGCTGAGGCCGTCGGCGTTGAGGCGCTGCGCAGTGCCGCTGGCGACCACCTGCTGCAGGCCCACGCTGATCAGGTTGGCGGCGATCGAGTCGCCTTCCTGTGCCGGCGCCGGGGTCTTGTCATAGCGCTTGAGCAGCTTGCCCTGCGGATCGAGCACGCCACGCACGGCATGCAGCGGCTGGATCTCGCCACCGGATGCCAGGAACTGGTACAGCTGTGCCATCGCGTACGGGCTCTGATCGGTCGAGCCGAGGATCACCGCCGGGTTTGGATCGGCCTTGATGCCCGCCAGCACATGGATCAGCTGGGTCACCCGCTCGGGGCCGACCTGCATGCCCACGCGCACGGTGGCCTGGTTGTAGGAATGGGCCAGCGCGTCGATCAGGCGCACCGTGCCATGGCTGCGGTTGTCCGCATTGCCCGGACTCCAGTTGCGGCCGCGGCCGAGCTGCACGGTCACTGGAGAATCGTCGACCCAGCTGGCCAACGAGTAGCGATCCGGCTGCGCCAGCGCCAGCAGGTACACGAACGGCTTCAGCAGCGAGCCCACCGGGCGCTGTGCCTCGATCGCTCGGTTGAAGCCCACTTCGGACACTTCACGGCTACCGATCACCGCCAGCACGTCACCGTTGTGCACGTCGGTCAGCACCATGCCGGCCTGCAGTTCCGGGCGACGCTTGCTTTCCAGCGACTTGAGGGTGCGGGTCACCGCGCCTTCGGCATAGGCCTGCGCGGAGGGCGACATGCCGGTCATCACGCTCAGGCCCGCGCCCTGCAGCGCCGATTCCGGATAGTCATGGCCAAGCTGGCGTCGGACGAGGTCCACATAAGCCGGGAAGCGGTTGGCTGCGACCAGGCCCGGGGTCTTCGGTACGCCCAGCGGTGCCTTCAGCGCACGCTGGTACTCGGCATCGTCGATCAGCGTGGCCTCGTGCAGCTTGCCCAGCACGAAGTTGCGCCGATCCAGCGCGCGTTCCGGGTTGCGCCGCGGGTCGTAGAACGACGGCCCCTTGACCAGGCCGATCAGCAATGCGATCTGCTCGGTCTCCAGCGAAGACAGGTCACGCCCGAACCAGAACTCCGCACCGGACGACATGCCATGGATCGCCTGGCTGCCGCGCTGGCCGAGGTACACCTGGTTGAGATAGGCCTCGAAGATGGTGCGCTTGTCATAGCGCGCCTCCATGATCAGCGCATACAGCACTTCATTGAATTTGCGGGTGATCGTCTGCTCCTTGCCGATGCCGAGCAGGCCGCTGCGGGCCAGCTGCTGGGTCAGCGTGGACGCACCCTGGCGGCTCTGGCCACCGGAACGGATTGTCACCCACACCGCGCGCGCGATGCCGGACAGGTCGATGCCGTGATGGCGGTTGAAGTCCTTGTCCTCCACCGCCTGCAGGCCGGTCACCAGCAGATCCGGCGCTTCGTCCATGCGGATCAGGCGACGCTCTTCCTGCTTCTGCCCGTACAGGGTGGCGATGCGCGCCGGGTCCAGACGCGCCGCCTTCAGCGCCTTGCGGGTGTCGGCGTCGCGCAGCGAGGCGACGCCACCGTCGGCCAGCGACAGTTCGAGCCGGCGCGCGGCGACACGGCCGTCGACATCGTTGTAGCCTCGGCTGGAAATGACGAAGCGGCCGCCGTTCACCGCATAGGTGGCCGGCTCCTTGCCCTGCCCGTCATCGCGGTAGGCCGAAGCGGCCAATTCGGTTTTCAGGGTCGCCGCGTCCATCGCCTTGCCCGGCGCCAGCACCAGCGGACGCGCGTAGACACGGGTGGGGATCTGCCAGCGCAGTTCACCGAAGCGCTGGGTCACCTGCTGGTTCAGGTAGAGCGTATACGGAATCAGGAAACCCAATCCCAACGCGACCGCAGCCATGCTCCAGGTGATCAGGCGACGCCGCCACAGCGGACTATCGTCCTGCGGGTCGTCGTCGATATCGTCGATGTCGTCGGAATCGTAGCGTCGGGGCACGGGGATGCGGGCAGGTAGGGTCTGGCGAGTCTAACGCAGGCGCAGTGGTGGCTGGCAGCCGCTGGACCGCGGTTTCACTGCAGTTCAAGCTGCGCGCGGTGCCCGCCAGCCGGCCGTGGCCCCCGCCAGCGCGGCGCGCACGCCCTTCCAGCCGGCGCCGGCCAGGCACACATTAGCCAGCCGGGCCAGCAGTCGCGGGGTGTCATGGGCGATCCAGCGCACGGAAACATCCGCACGCCGATACAGCTGCACGCGCGACCAGGCCATGCGCCAGGCCAGCGCATGAAGGCCCTTCAAACGCGCCGGTGCGAGGGTGACGCCACGCTGCCGCAGCAGGGCATCCAGGCCCAGCAGGCGCCCCCCCGTGCGCTGGCGCGCCTGCGCATCGAACAGGTCGAGACGACGCAACCGCTGCACGAAACTGCGGCGGCTGGCGCCGATCTGGTTGTTGCCGTGCTGCCGGTAGTCGATGGTCGGCTCGGCCAGCATGTCCAGCCCACCCTGCAGCGATGCATGGATCGCCAGCCATTCGTCATGGCTCCAACCTGCAGGTACCGGCAGCGATCCGGCCAGCAGCGTCCGGCGCAGGGCACAGGTCGCGCCAGTGACAAAGTTGCGCTGCAGGATCACCTCGACCGCCTGGCCTGACCGCTCCAGCTCCACCTCGGCCGGGTGCACCTTCAGTACGTCCAGCAAGCGCTGGCCCAGCGGCGCGCCCTGCGCATCCACCAGCCGCGCATCGCTGTGCAGCAGCAACAGTCCGGCATCGGCCTGGAAGCGCTGCACGAAGGTGCGCACACGTCCCGGATGCCAGACATCATCCTGGTCGCACAGGAACAGGATATCGGCCCCGCAGCGCTGCAGCGCGTCGGTGAAGTTGCGCACATAGCCCAGGTTGCGCGTGTGCTGCACCAGCTCGACCCGGATGCCCAGTGCTTCGGCACGCGGCACGAAGGCCCGCAGCAAGGGCAGCGTCTGGTCGCTGGAGCCGTCGTCGCCGATCACGATCTCGTGCACCGGCAGATCCTGGTCGAGGATGCTGTCCAGCTGCGCCTGCAGGTAGCGCGCACCGTTGTAGGTGCACAGCGCAACGCCAATGCGCTCGACGGGGGCCGATCGGTATGGCGCGTCAGGCATCTAGCGTACTCGCAGGGAACAAGGCCGGGCGATGGTAGCAGAGCCCCCGGCGATGCACGGATACCGCTGCTGACTAGTGATTGCCGGGCACCGCGGCGATCCGTTGCAGCGCCTGCGCGGCGCTCATCGGTTGCCACGTCTGCGCCTCCGGCCGGAACGGCCGGGGCTGCACGCCAAGCAATGCCTGCAGCGGGCCGTTGTCGGCGATCAGGTCCTGCTGCAGGCGCGACACTGGGCCGCGCGCACGCGGCAGCAACGCCGCCAGTCCGCGAAGTGTGCCTCCCGGCAGGGGCAGCGCCAGCGTCGATTGCGACAGGCTGGCATGCACGCGACGGAACATCGCATGGTACGGCAGGCGCTCGCCACCACCGATTTCCAGCACGCGCGCCGCGCCCGCACCGGTGGTGATGCAGGCCAGCACCGCCCGCGCGATGTCATCGGCGTGCACCGGTTGGCGCAGGCCACTGGCCAGCGGAATCGGGAACACGCGCAGGCGCAGTGCACGCTGCACGATCGGGGTGATGCTGCGGTCGATGCCGGCCCCATAGATCAGGGTCGGGCGCAGGATCGTCCACGCCATGCCCAGCCGCTCGGCCTGCGCGATCAGGCCTGCTTCGCCCCGCTGCAGCATCGCCACCACGTCCTGCTCGTCAGCCTGTGCGGAGTCCTGCTTGCTCAGCACGCTCATCGAACTGGTGGCGATGACGTGCCGCGCCGGCGCGGTGGCCTGCCGGCCGAGCCAGGCGGCCAGGCCTTCCAGCGGCCCGAAGCTGGCGATGGCCTGCCAGTGGGGAGACGGCACGCTGTCCAGCGCGCCAGCCAGATCCCCGCACAGCCATTGCACGCCGTCCTGCGCCGGTTGCGGTTGCCGGCTCACCGCCTGCACCTGCATGCCCGCCTGCATCAGCCGCGGCAGCAGGAAGCGGCCGATCTGGCTGGTGGCTCCGGAAACAAGGACGGTCATCGGCACTCCGTGGGACATCGCGGCGGGGCTGCCCACTATAACGAGCACTGCAGCATCAGATCGCTCATGGCGACGACACCCCGATATCGCGCAGGCGCTGCCGCAGCTGCTGGTACTCGCTGCTGGAGGCGCTGACGCCCAGTTCGCCGGCCTGCTGCAGCGCGCGTTCGGCGAATGCCACATCGCCATTGCCCAGGCGCTCGCTGCCGATCGCCAGCCAGCGCTGTGCCAGCCGCTGGCGCGCCGCGGGCAGGCCGCTCGCGGTAGGTGAGAGGGTCTGCCAGGCCTGCAGGCAGGCACCCGCCGCCTGCACGCGGTTCTGCCGCAGGTTGTCGTCGAAGCAACGACGGCTGGCAGGCAGCAGGCGCGCGGCGGCAGCCTTGACCCGCGGATCGCGCGGCGCCAATGCCTGCACCTCGCGCAGCGCATCAAACGCACTGTGCCCGGGCGGGCTGATCCACTGGCCGGCGTTCTCGGCACGTTCGATCCTGCGCAGGTAGTCGCGCAGTTGCCGCTCGCGCTGGGGGCGGCCCAGCGCAGGCTGCTGCAGCGCCTGCTGGGCCTGCTGCGCGCGTTGCAGACGCTGCGCCAGCTGCTGTCGCGCCGCCAGCGAAGCGCCCAACTGCTCGGCCAGCACCGCATCGCGCTGCGCGGCCTCGAACTGGAAATCGTCGGCCTGGGTCTGGCTGCGCGCCAGCACGGCCTGCAGCGTCTGCTCGCGGCCGCGCTGCGCCCTCGGATCGTCCGGCGCCACCGCCAGCACTGCCAGGAACCCTTTCGCTGCCGTTTCCAGCTGGTGCCGCTGCAACGCCCGCTGCGCCAGCCGCAAGCGCTGATCGACCCCCTGCGCCAGCGCCTCCTGGCTGGCTGGCAGATCGGCGTGGCCGGCATCGAACTGGCGCGCGCGCAGCAGTATCGCGTTGGCCTCGGCCAGTTCCCCGCGTCCGGCCAGCGTGCGAGCGTGTTGCAACAGATCGCTCAGTGCATCCTCACGCCCTTCCAGCGCGGGCAGGCTGTCCGGCTGCAGCACCAGGATGCGCTGGAACAGCGGCAGTGCACTGCTTTCGCTATCATCCAGGCGCCCGGCCGCGAAGGCATTACGGGCCTGCGCCAGCAGCGCACCGATCCCGGCCCCGGCATTGCGCCGGGCCTGCAACTGGCGCGCGACGGCATCCGCTTCACCCTGTGGCACCTGTAGTTCGCGGGCAAGTGCGAGTGCCTGCGCGCTACCGTCCAGGTCGCCACCTTGCAGCTTGTCGCGCGCCTGTTGCAGCGCTGCCGCCCCCGTGCGTGCCAGGCCCTGTCGCGCCTGCAGGCGATCACCATCCAGGGCCAGCACTGCCTGGTAGCGCTCGCGTGCGCCACTGCCATCGGCTGCGCTCAGACGGCCGGCGGCCAGTGCGCGATCACCCTCGGTCAACAACTGCTCGATCTGCGGCTCATCCCAGAACCAGTCAGCCAGCGGCTTGCGCAGCAGCACCAGCAGCACGAACACCGCCAGCGCCGCGAGCAGCGCCCAGCGCCAGACCCGGCGCGCATGGCGTGCCTGCAGCCACCACCAACGGCCTTCGCGGCGGACGCGGTCCAGCGCCGGATGTCCAGCACCGTGCGGGCGATGCAGAGGCTCGCGTTCCATGCGTGCAGGATAGCCGGGGCAGCGTGAAGCTCAGCCCAGGCGACGGGCCTCGCTCACGCCCGGAAGCGCGTCCAGCTTGCCCAGCAGGGTCGACAGCTGGCCGTAATCGCTGACCTTCAGCCGCAGACGCAGGTGGGCGCGGCCACTGTTGCGCACGTTGTCACTGTGGATGTCGAGCACATAGGCGTCTTCCTGGGCGATCAGGTTGGTGATGTCCTTCAGCAGCCAGCGACGGTCGACCGCATCGACCACCACGTCCACTTCATAACCGCCGCCGGCCTGGCCCCACTCCACCGGCAGGATGCGCTGCGGGCTGGTGGCGGCCAGCCGGGCCAGCGCAGCACAGTCTGCACGGTGCACGGTGACACCCCGGCTACGGGTCAGGTAGCCGACGATCGGCTCGCCGGCCACCGGCTGGCAGCAGCGTGCCAACTGCACCAGCAGGTTGCCCACGCCCTGCACGGTGAACTTGGATTTGCCCAGGTTCTCGCGGCGTGCGGTCGGGCGCGGCAGGCTCGGCGCAGGTGCCGGCTGGCTTGCGGCACGCTCGGCCTCCAGCAGCGCCCGGCTGACCTGGTTGGGGCCGGTATCGCCCAGCGCCACCTGGATGTACAGGTCATCAATGCCGTCAGCGTGGAACTTCTTCGCCGCCACTGACAGGTCAGAATGCTGCAGCCCCAGCCGCTTCAGCTCGCGCTCGAGCAGTTCGCGGCCGGCCTGCACGTTGCGCGCGCGATCCAGCTTGTGGAACCAGCTGCGCACCTTTTCGCGGGAGCGGTTGCTGGCCAGGAAGCCGTGGGCCGGCATCAGCCAGTCGCGGCGCGGATCGGCCTCCTTGCCGGTCAGGATCTCGACGCGGTCACCGCTGCGCAGGCGGTAGGTCAGCGGCACGATGCGGCCATTGACCTTGGCGCCACGGCAACGGTGGCCGACCATGGTGTGCACCTGGTAGGCGAAATCGAGCGGGGTGGCGCCCTGCGGCAGGTCCAGCACCTCGTCCTTCGGGCTCAGCGCGTAGACCCGGTCCTCGGTCAGCTCGGCATCGAGCGCGCCGGCCAGTTCGTTGCCCTGCCCGTCCTGGGCCTGCTCCAGCAGCTGCCGCATCCAGGTGATCTTGCGATCGAAGGATTTCTCCGCGCCCTTGCCGCCTTCCTTGTACTTCCAGTGCGCGGCCACGCCCAGCTCTGCCTGCGAGTGCATCTCGTGGGTCCGGATCTGCACTTCAATGGTGCGCCCTTCAGGGCCGACCACGGCAGTGTGCAGCGAGCGGTAGTCGTTGGCCTTGGGACGGGCGATGTAGTCGTCGAACTCGCTCGGCACCGGTGCCCACAGTGCATGCACCACGCCCAGCGAGGCGTAGCAGGCGGCGACGTCGTCGACCATCACCCGCACCGCGCGGATGTCGTACAGCTGGTCGAACGCCAGCCGCTTCTTCTGCATCTTCCGCCAGATGCTGTAGATGTGCTTCGGGCGGCCACTGACCTCTGCCTTGATGCCCTGCGCGATCAGTTCGCGCGACAGCACCTTCTTGACGTTCTCGACGTAACGCTCGCGGGCAATGCGGGTCTCGTCCACCTCACGGGCGATGCGCCGGTAGGTTTCCGGTTCCAGGTGGCGGAAGGCCAGATCCTCCAGCTCCCACTTCAGCTGCCAGATGCCCAGGCGGTTGGCCAGCGGCGCGTGGATGTCGCGGGTCAGCTGGGCCAGCGCACGGCGCTGTTCGTCGTCCAGCTTGTCGGCCGCGCGCATCCGCGCCAGCTGCCGTGCCAGCAGGATCGGCACCACGCGCAAATCGCGGATGATCGCCAGCAGCAGCCGGCGCAGGCCCTCACTGTTGCGCCCGGCCTCGCGGCCGGCGTGCAGCGCCCAGACCGGGTCGGCGGCGTCCTGGCCGTCGAGCAGGCCGATCACCGCCGTCTTGTGGTTGCCCAGCGGCAACTGGTCGAGGTTGGCACGCAACCCGGGCAGGTCGAACAGCAGGGCCGCGACCACCGCGCCTTCGTCGGCCGAAAGCATCGACAGCGCATCGAGGGTGTCGCCCAGCACCGACCAGCTGGCGCGCATCTGGTGATCGCATTCCGGCGCTTCCCAGTGCTCGCGCAGGGCCTGGCGCAGCGGAGCAGGCAGCACCGCTGCCGAGGGACGGTTCAACAAGGCATCCAGGCCGGGGACGGAAGCGCGGTTCACAGCATCGAGCAGGCAAGACAGAGGCCCCTACACTAGCGCCGGCACCGTTCAGGGACAATCGCTGTGAGTGCATCGCCGGGCATCAGCACATGCCGCTACACTCGCGGGCAAACCCAGGAGAGTTCCGCCATGCCCTCGATCACCCCACGTTTCCGCCCACGGCTGCTGGCCTGCGCCGCGCTGCTGCTGTCCCTGTCCGCGCCTGCGCTGGCCCAGCGCGTGGTCGATGGCGACCTGCAGCAGCAGATGTCGCCGGCCGAGTTCAAGGCGGCCGGCCTGGACAAGCTGAGCGCGCAGGAACTGGCCACGCTCAACCACTGGCTGCAGGGCAAGGTCGAGGCGGCCACCACCCAGGCCGTGGCCGCAGTGCGCGAGGAAGCCCGCGAGCAGGGACGTCAGGAAGTGATCGTGAAGAACCGCGGCTTCTTCGACTTCGGCAGCAGCGAGCCGATCACCGGCGCGCTGCAGGGCGAGTTCCGCGGCTTCGGCAAGGGTCGTGTCTACGTGCTGGACAACGGCCAGGAGTGGGAGCAGACCGACAGCACCAGCGTGGTCGGTGTGCGCAAGCAGTCGCCCAAGGTCAGCATCAAGCCCGGCGTGATGGGCGTGTGGTACATGAAGGTGGAAGGCGTCAACGCGCAGCCAAAGGTGCGCCGCTCCAAGTAGCGCCGCGGCTTTACCTGTAGAGCCGAGCCCATGCCCGGCTCTACCGCATCACATTCACGCCTGGCGCAATGCACTCACCCGCTGCGCCAGCTTCTTCGCCGAAATGCCGGTGCGTGCGCCCAGTTCCTGCGCGAACAGCGACACCCGCAGCTCTTCCAGATCCCAGCGCAAGGCCTGCCACTGCGGCCGCTCGCGCAGGCCCTGCTGCTCGCCCACCTGCAGTGCCTCCAGGAACGGATGCAGTTCCAGCATGCGCGCCTGGTCGCGGGGCGGATCGCGCTTGGCGCGTTCGGTGCGCAGGATCATCGCCTTCAGGTAGCGCGGATACTGCGCCAGCGCATCAGCCGGTGTATCGCGCAGGAAACCAGGGTGGATCAGCCCGGCCAGCTGCGCTTCCATGTCATCCAGGTTGCCGCGCGCCCAGCCCATCAGCGGCGCTTCCAGCAGCGGCTTCAACTCTGCTACCAGCGCCAGGATGCTCTCGGCCAGCTTCAGCCGCGACATCGCCTCACCGAACAGCGCCTTGGCCGCATGCTCGCGGCGCTGTTCGAACGCCTGCGCATCGCGGATCTCATCCAGGCCCTCGACCAGCACCGCATTCATTGCCGCGTCGACCAGATCGCCACGCAGGCGCTCCTGCGATTCGATCGCCGCGTACAGCAGGCCGGTCTTCGCACCGACCGGCAACTGCTTGCGGGCCTGCTTGACCTTCTCGGCCAGGGCAATTTCCAGCAAGCGGCGCACACCCAGCGGATGAGCCTCCTGTGCCTGCTGGCGGTCGGCGAAGATACGCAGCGCCACGCTGTCGCCCTCATCCAGCAGCGCCGGGTAGGCCGGCACACCGGCCTCGCCGGGCACCTGCAGCGGAATCGGCGTGGCCGGGAAGGTGCGCAGGCCGTCGGCCGCCATCTCGCGCCCGGCACGCGCCGCGAAGGCATCACCTGCACGGCCGCCGAATTTCGCACGCAGCGCATCGAGGTCACGCGAGGTCGCCAGCACCTTGCCGTGCTCGTCGCGCAGGCGCAGGTTCATGTGCAGGTGCGGCTCGATCGCACCGGGCTCGAAATCGAGCGCGGTCACCGTTGCACCAGTCGCGCGCGAGAGGAAACGCGCCAGCTCGCCGGTGATGGCATCGGCACTGGGCTGCGGGAATGCCTCGAAGAACGCACGACCGAAGTCGGGCGCCGGCACGTAGTTGCGGCGCATCGCCTTGGGCAGGCTGCGGATCAGTGCCGAGGCCTTGTCGGCGACGAAGCCCGGCGCCAGCCAGCCCAGCTGCACCGGGTCCAGCGCATTGAGCAGGTGCAGCGGCACGTCCAGGGTCACGCCGTCATCATCGGCACCCGGCTCGAAGCGGTAGTGCAGTGGCAGGCGCGCCTGGCCCAGGGGCAGATACTTCGGGTAGCGTTCCTGCTCGCTGCCCTCACCCGGCAAGAGATCGACCAGCGACCAGTGCAGGGTCTTGCGCTGTTCCGGTGCCAGGCCCTTCCACCAGGTATCCAGGCCCGCCGCCGAGTGGATCTGCGGCGGTACCCGGTCCAGGTACCAGCGTGCCTGCCAGTCCTCGTCGGCAACAATGCCGGCGCGACGCAGCTTCGCTTCTTCCTCGCGGGCGATCTCCAGCACCTTCTGGTTGTCGGCCACGAAACTGGCGCGGGTGTTGATCTCGCCAGTCACCAGCGCCTGGCGCACGAAGATGTCATGCGCTTCGCCCGGCTCGATGCGGCCGTAGTGCACTGGCTTTTTCGGTGCCAGCACCAGGCCAAACAGGCTGATCTGCTCGGAGGCCAGCACCTGACCCTGCGCGCGCGACCAGTGCGGGTCGAAGTGCTTGCGCAGCAGCAGGTGCGGCAGCTCGGCGATCACCCAGTCCGGCTCGATCGCGGCCAGGGTCATGCCCCACACCTTCTGCGTATCCAGCAGGTTGGCCACCAGCAGCCACGGCGGCGGCCGCTTTGACAGCGCCGAACCCGGGAATGGCAGGAAGCGACGCTGGCGCGGCGCCTGGAAATCGCCCTTCTCGGTGCGGTGGCCGATCTGCGTCGGTAGGCCCGCCACCAGCGCCCGATGCAGGGTCTGGTAGGCGGCCGCGCGCACGCGCTCACTGAAACCGCCACCCACCGGTGCCTGTTCCTTCTGTGCACGCACGGCCACTGGCGCCGACGCTGCTTCGGCCTTGCCCTCGCGGGCCAGGCGCGCGGCACGGTGCAGCTGGCCACGGGTGGCTTTCACTGCGGCGGCATCATCACGCGCCGGGACCGGTGCACTGCTGCCAGCCAGCAGCGGTGCCATCGAGGCATCACTGGCTTCTTCCTTCCAGCCCAGCTCCTCGCACAGCAGGCGCAGCTGGCGGTGCAGCTCGCGCCACTCGCGCATGCGCAGGAAACCGAGGAAATGACGGCCGCACCAGTCGCGCAGCTTGGATTGGGTCAGGTCTTCGTGCGCCTGACGGTAGGCGTCCCACAGGCGCAGCACGCCGACGAACTCGGAACGGCTGTCCGCAAACTGCGCATGCGCGCTGTCGGCCGCACCGCGCGCTTCGGGTGGGCGTTCGCGCGGATCCTGGATGCCCAGGAACGAGGCGATCACCAGCATCGGCCGCAGGCAGCCGGCGGCCTGCGCGGCCACCAGCATGCGCGCCAGCTTCACGTCCACCGGCAGGCGTGCCATCTGCTTGCCGATGGTGGTCATGCGCCGCTCGGCGTCGATCGCACCCAGTTCGGTCAGCTGCTGCCAGCCGTCGGCCACTGCACGCTCGTCCGGCGCTTCCAGGAACGGAAACTCCTCGATGCGGCCCAAGCCCAACTGCAGCATTCGCAGGATCACCCCGGCCAGGCTGGAGCGGCGGATTTCCGGATCGGTGAACTCCGGCCGCGCCTGGAAATCGGCCTCGGCGTACAGGCGGTAGCAGATGCCCTCGGCAATACGGCCACAGCGACCCTTGCGCTGGTTGGCGCTGGCCTGCGAGATCGGCTCGATGTGCAGGCGGTCCAGCTTGTTGCGCGGGCTGTAGCGCTTGACGCGGGCGAAGCCCGGATCGACCACGTAGCGGATGCGCGGCACCGTCAGCGAGGTTTCGGCCACGTTGGTGGCCAGCACGATGCGCCGGTTCGGGCCGGGGTTGAACACGCGGTCCTGGTCCTGGTTGGACAGGCGCGCGTACAGCGGCAGCACCTCGGTATTTCGGTACTTGCGGCGCTCCAGCGACTGGTGCGCATCGCGGATCTCGCGTTCGCCCGGCAGGAAGATCAGCACGTCGCCGCGCGAATCAAGACGGGTGATCTCGTCGATGGCCGACACGATGGCATCGTTGACCGTGCGCTCGCCCTGGTCTTCGCCCTCGCCTTCCAGCGCGCGGTAGCGCACTTCCACCGGGTAGGTACGGCCTTCAACGCTGATCACCGGCGCATTGTCGAAATGCTGGGCGAAGCGCTCGGTGTCGATGGTGGCCGAGGTCACGATCAGCTTCAGGTCCGGACGCTTGCGCAACAGCTGCTTCAGGTAGCCCAGCAGGAAGTCGATGTTGAGGCTGCGTTCGTGCGCTTCGTCGACGATGATCGTGTCGTAGTTCGACAGCCAGCGGTCGCTGGCGATCTCCGCCAGCAGGATGCCGTCGGTCATGAACTTGATGCGGCTGTCGTCACTGACCTTGTCGTTGAAGCGCACCTGGTAGCCGACCAGCTGGCCCAGTTCGCTCTGCAGTTCCTGCGCCACGCGGCTGGCCACCGCACGTGCGGCAATCCGTCGCGGCTGGGTGCAGCCGATCATGCCGGCCTGGCCACGGCCTGCGGCCAGGCACAGTTTCGGCAGCTGGGTGGTCTTGCCCGAGCCGGTTTCACCGGCGATCACCACCACCTGATGATCGCGGATCAGCTCGATGATCGCGTCGGCTTCACGCGCAATCGGCAGCTGCGGGTCCAGAGTAATGGACGGCTGCTGTTGCGCCCGCGCCTGCCGGCGCTGCACCGACGCCTGCAAGGCCTGCTCGAAGGTGGCGGCCAGTGCCGCATCCTGTGGCTTGGCCTGGCACCGCGAGAGCATTCCCAGCAAACGGCCCCGGTCGCGGCTCATGGCGCCGTTGATGGCGGCGCGCTGTTGGCGCAGGCGGGGCGATGGATTTTTATCGATAGAGTTCATCAATCGGTTCGTTCAAGACTTTGAAAGCGACCAGTCATCACGACCGGTTTATTGTGAAGGCCAACGATTCCACAAGGAGGAACCCCATGGCGAAGACCAAGAGCACGACCAAGGCCAAGACCGGCAAGCAGAAGCTTGCAGCGGCGGCACCGTCGGCGCCGAACATCGATATCGGGATCACCCAGGGCGACCGCAAGAAGATCGCCGACGGTCTGTCGCGCTTCCAGGCTGATGCGTTCACGCTCTACCTGAAGACGCACAACTTCCACTGGAACGTGACCGGGTCGATGTTCAACTCGCTGCACACCATGTTCGAAACGCAGTACACCGAGCAGTGGGCGGCACTGGACGACGTGGCCGAGCGCATCCGCGCGCTGGGCTTCAATGCCCCGGGCTCCTACCGGGAATTCGCTGCGCTGACCTCGATCGCCGAGGAACCGGGCCTGACCGACAGTGCGGACTGGCGTGAAATGGTACGCCAGTTGGTGGTCGCCAACGAAGCGGTCTGCCGTACGGCACGTGAAGTGCTGGACGTGGCCGCCAAGGGTGACGACGCCCCGACCGAGGATCTGATGACCCAGCGCCTGCAGACCCACGAGAAGTACGCCTGGATGCTGCGTTCCCTGCTCCAGTAAGGGTTTTTTGGGGGGGCGGCAGGGCTGCGCCCTGCACCCGCAGAGGCCCAGGCAACGGCAACTGCCACAGCGACGGCCGAAGCAAAAGCTGGCTTCCTGTGGGGTTGGCGGGGTGGGTCCGGTTGCGGGGGACGCCGTGAATCCGTCCATGGAGGCTCGGTCGCGCCATCCATGGCGCTCACGCCCCCGCAACCGGCCCCACCCCGCCTTCGACAGTTTCCCGCGGCCTGCCTGCCCTTGTAGAGCCGAGCCATGCTCGACTCTTTTCGTTTCGATCTCGAAATATTCGATTTCGATGGATTTTGATCCACGCATCGCGTGGATGGCCCCACCGTCACTGGCGATCTGTCGGGGGTGGGGCGGTGTGGGCTTGCAGGACGGTTGGCGCCATGGATGGCGCCATCGAGCCCCCATGGATGGGTTTACGGCGTGTCCTGCAAGCCCACACCGCCGTGCCCAGCCAGCAGACAGCCCAGAGCAGGCTGTCGCCTTTGACGTTGACGTTGCTCTGACTCGTAGCAGGTGCAGGGCGCAGCCCTGCCGACTCCCCCGCCGGGGTAAACTAGCCGGATGGCTTCCCGTCCCGCGCACGACCTGCTCCAACGCGTCTTTGGTTACGACGATTTCCGTGGTCCGCAGCAGGACATCGTGGAGCACGTGGCTGCCGGACATGACGCACTCGTCCTCATGCCCACTGGCGGCGGCAAGTCGCTGTGCTACCAGGTGCCAGCCCTGCTCCGTGACGGTTGCGGCATCGTCATCTCGCCGCTGATCGCGCTGATGCAGGACCAGGTCGAGGCTCTGCGCCAGCTGGGTGTGCGCGCCGAGTACCTGAATTCGACCCTGGACGCCGAAACCGCCGGCCGCGTCGAGCGCGAACTGCTCGCCGGCGAGCTGGACATGCTCTATGTCGCGCCCGAGCGCCTGCTGACCGGCCGCTTCCTGTCGCTGCTGTCGCGCAGCCACATCGCCCTGTTCGCGATCGACGAAGCGCACTGCGTGTCGCAGTGGGGCCACGATTTCCGCCCCGAATACCGCCAGCTGACCGTCCTGCACGAGCGCTGGCCGGACATTCCGCGCATCGCCCTCACCGCCACCGCCGACCCGCCCACCCAGCGCGAGATCGCCGAGCGCCTGGACCTGGCCGAGGCCCGCCACTTCGTCAGCTCGTTCGACCGCCCCAACATCCGCTACACCGTGGTGCAGAAGGACAATGCCCGCAAGCAGCTGACCGATTTCCTGCGCGGCCACCGTGGCGAGGCCGGCATCGTCTACTGCATGTCGCGGCGCAAGGTCGAGGAAACCGCCGAATTCCTCTGCGGCCAGGGCTTCAATGCCCTGCCCTACCACGCCGGCCTGCCGCCGGAAGTGCGCGCGAACAACCAGCGCCGCTTCCTGCGCGAGGACGGCATCGTCATGTGCGCCACCATCGCCTTCGGCATGGGCATCGACAAGCCGGACGTGCGCTTCGTCGCGCATACCGACCTGCCCAAGTCGATGGAAGGCTACTACCAGGAAACCGGCCGCGCCGGCCGCGATGGCGAAGCCGCCGAGGCCTGGCTGTGCTACGGGCTGGGCGACGTGGTGCTGCTCAAGCAGATGATCGAGCAGTCCGAAGCCAGCGAAGAGCGCAAGCAGCTGGAGCGGTCCAAGCTCGACCACCTGCTGGGCTACTGCGAATCCATGCAGTGCCGCCGCCAGGTGCTGCTGGCCGGCTTCGGCGAGACCTATCCCCGGCCCTGCGGCAACTGCGACAACTGCCTGACCCCGCCCGCCGCCTGGGATGCCACCATCCCCGCGCAGAAGGCGCTGAGCTGCGTCTACCGCAGCGGCCAGCGCTTCGGCGTCGGCCACCTGATCGACATCCTGCGCGGCAGCGAGAACGAGAAGATCAAGCAGCAGGGCCACGACAAGCTCAGCACCTATGCGATCGGCCGCGACCTCGATGCGCGCACCTGGCGCAGCGTGTTCCGCCAGCTGGTCGCCGCCAGCCTGCTGGAAGTGGACAGCGAGGGCCACGGTGGCCTGCGCCTGACCGATGCCAGCCGCGACGTGCTGACCGGCCGCCGCCAGATCAGCATGCGCCGTGATCCGGCCAGCGGCAGCAGCGGGCGCGAGCGCAGTACCCAGCGCACCGGCCTGTCGGTGCTGCCGCAGGATCTGGCCCTGTTCAACGCCCTGCGCGGCCTGCGCGCCGAACTGGCGCGCGAGCAGAACGTGCCGGCCTTCGTGATCTTCCACGACAGCACCCTGCGCAACATCGCCGAACAGCGCCCGACCAGCCTGGATGAACTGGCACGGGTCGGCGGCATCGGCGGCACCAAGCTGAGCCGCTACGGCCCGCGCCTGGTGGAGATCGTGCGCGAAGAGGGCTGACGGTAACGCGGTGCCGCGCTGCGCGCCCGCCTGGCATGCCCCCAACGGCGCGCGGGCACCCACGAGCCCACGCTCGGCCGCTGTTCGCGCAGAAGCAGCCGAGCGTGGGCCCGGCTCCACATGGGTGCCGCTCCAATCTTGAACCGTCCATTCAGCAAGAAGTGCATCCGCGCGCACTTGCGGCTAAATTGACGCCATGTCCCTCGCCTCGACCCTGCTCCGCGTCGTGCTCATGCTCAGCCTGTTGCTCAACGGGCTGAACGCGGCCATGGCCAGCGGACACGAGGACATGGGCCGGATGGCACACGCGGTTGCGGCCAGCGTTGAGGGCGGCGATGCCGACTGCCATCACCACGCTGGCATGCAGGCCGATGAAGCCCCGCAGGCCAAGGCACCCGCGCACGACGCCCACTGCCAGATCAAGGACTGCGTGCGCAGCTGCGCGCAGCACCCGCTGCTGGTGGTGCAGCCGTTGCCGCACCTGACGGGCCCGGGCCTGTCGCTGGTCCCCCAGCCGATGCCGGCCACTGGCCGCCCGGCGCCGCCGATGCCGCCGATTTCGCGCCCTCCCATCGGCTGATTCCCCATGCACTGTGCGCGCTGCGCACCGGAGCCGGCGGCCTGCCGGCGTTTTTCCGTGTCTGGAGTCACCTCATGAATACCCGCATTCCCCCCGGCCCGGGCGCCCCGCCCCTGCCGTCGCGTCGCCTGTTCGTCCAAGGCCTGGCTGCCGGCGGCGTGGTTGCCGGCATCGCCGCCGTCGGCGTGCCGCAGCGCGCGCTGGCCGCCGCCCGCGCCACCCCGCGCCTGGCCGGCGCCCCTGCCGTACTCAGCGATACCCGCCTGGAACTGTCCATCGGCGAATCGCTGGCCAACTTCACCGGCCGCACGCGCCCGGCGATCACCGTCAACGGATCGCTGCCGGCACCGATCCTGCGCTGGCGCGAAGGCCAGACCGTGGATCTGTTCGTGCGCAACACGCTCGATCGCCACCCGACCTCGATCCATTGGCACGGCATCCTGCTGCCGGCCAACATGGACGGCGTGCCCGGCCTGAGTTTCAACGGCATCGGCCCCGGCGAGACCTACCACTACCACTTCGACCTCAAGCAGTCGGGCACCTACTGGTATCACAGTCACTCCATGTTCCAGGAGCAGGCCGGCCTGTACGGCGCGCTGATCATCGACCCGGCCGAACCGGCGCCGTACCACCACGACCGCGAACACGTGATCCTGCTGTCGGACTGGACCGACATGGATCCGGGCGCGCTGTTCCGGCGCATGAAGAAGCTCGCCGAGCACGACAACTACTACAAGCGCACCCTGCCGGACTTCCTGCGTGACGTGAAGCGCGACGGCTGGTCTGCCGCGCTGTCCGACCGCGGCATGTGGGGCCGGATGCGGATGACGCCCACCGATATATCCGACATCAATGCGCACACCTACACCTACCTGATGAACGGCACCGCCCCGGCCGGCAACTGGACCGGGCTGTTCCGCAGCGGCGAGAAGGTGCTGCTGCGCTTCATCAACGGCGCCTCGATGACCTACTTCGATGTGCGCATCCCCGGCCTGAAGATGACCGTGGTGGCCGCCGACGGCCAGTACATCCATCCGGTCAGCATCGACGAGTTCCGCATCGCCCCGGCCGAAACCTACGACGTGCTGGTCGAACCCAGCGGCCAGGACGCGTTCACCATCTTCTGCCAGGACATGGGCCGCACCGGCTTTGCCGCCGGCACGCTGGCGGTACGCCACGGCCTGCAGGCGCCGATCCCTGCACGCGACCCGCGCCCGCTGCTGACGATGAGCGACATGGGTCATGACATGGGCGCGGGTGGCCATGGTGGCCACGGCATGGCCGCGATGAAGGGCATGGAAGGCGGCTGCGGCGCCAGCATGGGACACGGTGCGCACGGCGGCGGTGATGCCGCCAGCAAGGCGCCAAAGCACCCGGCCAGCGAGCGCAACAATCCGCTGGTGGACATGCAGAGCTCGGCCACCGAGCCGAAGCTGGACGACCCCGGCATCGGCCTGCGCGAGAACGGCCGCCAGGTGCTGACCTACGGCGCGATGCGCAGCCTTTTCAAAGACCCGGATGGTCGCGAGCCCAGCCGCGAAGTCGAGTTGCACCTGACCGGTCACATGGAGAAATTCTCCTGGTCGTTCGACGGGATCCCTTTCGCCAGCGCCGAGCCACTTCGGCTGAACTACGGCGAGCGCATGCGCATCGTGCTGGTCAACGACACCATGATGCAGCACCCGATCCACCTGCACGGCGTGTGGAGCGACCTGGAAAACGCGCGGGAGGAATTCCAGGTCCGCAAGCACACCATCGACATGCCACCCGGCACCCGCCGCAGCTACCGCGTGCGCGCCGATGCCCTCGGCCGCTGGGCCTACCACTGCCATCTGCTGTACCACATGGAAGCGGGCATGATGCGCGAAGTGAGGATCGAAGAATGAGGCGCTCACTGTTTTCCCCCAGCCTGCTGGCGCTGGGCCTGGCCACCGCACTGCCGGTGTTCGCGCAATCGCATGCCGGGCATGACATGGGCACGATGGACGTGCCGGCGAAGACTGCGACGTCCGCGATCGAACCGGTCGATCATTCGCAGATGGATCATTCGAAGATGGACCACTCGACCATGGATCACTCGAAGATGGAACACGGCGCGATGCAGCCGGCGGCGATGGACCATTCCGCGATGGATCATTCAACGATGGACCACGCCGCCATGGGTCACGGCGCGCCCGCGCCGACCGAACCACGCGAGCCGATCCCGGTCCCGACCGACGCCGACCGCGCCGCCGCCTTCCCGCCGATCGCGCATGGCGCGATGGAGCACGCGCCGGAGATCAACAGCCTGCTGCTGATCGACCGGCTTGAGCATTGGGATGGCAAGAGCAGCAACGGCCAGGCCTGGGAAGCCACCGGCTGGATCGGCGGCAACATCAACCGCCTGTGGCTGCGCACCGATGGTGAACGCAGCCAGGGCCGCACCGAGTCGTCATCGCTGGAGGCCCTGTACGGCCGTAGCGTGTCGCCGTGGTGGGACGTGCTGGTCGGCGTGCGCCAGGACTTCCGCCCCGCCGACTCGCGCACCTGGGCGGCAATCGGCATCCAGGGCCTGGCGCCGTACAAGTTCGAAAGTTCGGCCACGCTGTACATGGGCTCCGGTGGCCAGGTGCTGGCCAAGGCCGAAGTCGAGTACGACGTGCTGCTGACCAACCGCCTGATCCTGCAGCCGCTGCTGGAAGCCACCGTCGCGGCCAAGGATGAACCGGAGTACGGCATCGGCCGCGGCCTGAACAAGGTCGAAGCCGGATTGCGGCTGCGCTATGAGTTCAGCCGCCGCTTTGCTCCGTACATCGGCATCAGCCACGAACGCAGTTTCGGCGACACCGCCGACTACGGCGCTGACCACGCGCGCGACACGCGCTGGGTGGCCGGCGTGCGGATGTGGTTCTGAGCAGCGGATCGTGAGCAACCGCCAGCCCCGGCAACCACCGGGGCCGGCTACACTGCGCCTCGTTCCATTGCAGGCCCCGCCATGTCGCTGCAGATCCGCCGCGCCACCCTTGCCGACGTCGACGCGTTGTCGGCCACCGCCATCGCCACCTACAACGAAACCTGGGGCGACTCGTATCCGCCGCAGGAACTGCACGATTTCCTGCAGGCGCACTACAGCAGCGAACCGCAGCGCATCGAACTGTCCGACCCACGCAGTGCCATCTGGCTGCTGATGGACGGCGACGCCGTGGTCGGCTACCTGGCCGCCGGTGCCAACACCCTGCCGCATGCCGAGGCCCGCGAGGGCGACATTGAACTGAAGCGTTTCTACATCCTGGCCGACTACCAGAACGGCGGCCACGGCGCGCGCCTGATGCAGGCGTTCATGGAGTGGCTGGACCAACCGCAGCGCCGCACCCTGTGGGTGGGCGTATGGGAAGAAAACTTCGGCGCGCAGCGCTTCTACGCACGCTATGGCTGCAGCAAAGTGGGCGAGTACGACTTCATCGTCGGCGACACCCGCGATCGCGAGTTCATCCTGCGCCGGCCGTGATCATGCGGCCCCCGTAGCGTCGAGCGTGGCTCGACGCTACAAAGAGCGAAGCGGCTAGAAGTCGAACAGCTCTGACAGGAAGCTGTCCTTCTTCTTTTTCTTGTAGCTGTGACCGTACTGCTGGCCACGGTTGTCCTCGTAGCGCTGGCCCAGATGGCGGGTGTCACGGTGCATCACCGGCGGCGGCGCGGCAGCTGGCTGCGACTGCACCGCGGCGGGCGGCGGTACCGCTGCACCCGCGCCGGCGCGCTCGATGATCTTGTCCAGCTCGCCACGATCCAGCCACACACCGCGACAGCTTGGGCAATAGTCGATCTCGATGCCATGGCGCTCGGCCATCTGCAGGGTCTGGGTCTTGCACACGGGGCACAGCATCGGCATTGCTCCTGTCAGTCTGGCATCGACTGTACCTGCACCGCGATGACTGTGCGGCAACGCATGACCGATGGCACAGGGACTTCCGGCGCGTGCCGGCGTCCCTCGCCACCTTTCACACTGCACGCTGGTTCCGCAGGGAGTGCGCGCATGACCATTCTTTCCCGTCTGGCCAACGCCGTGCGATGGGTGCTGGCGCTGCTCGGCGTCGGCGTTGGCCTGAATCTGCGCGATATCGCGGTGGCCGCAGGCACGCCGATTCCCGCCTTGCCCATTGCCTATGGCGGCAGCCTGCTCGACAACGCACTGGCCGTGCTGCTGGCCCTGCTGCTGGCCGCGCTGCTGCGTCCACGCGGGATGGGTCTGATGGCCAGCCTGGGGCTGCACAGCAACGGCTGGCGTGGCCCGATGTGGGTGCTGCTGGCCAGCCTGCCGTGCTGGCTGGGCTTGGCGCTACTGGGCACGCCCAACACCGCACTGACCGCCCTGGATGCAACGATGCTCGCCGGGCTGTTCCCACTGGCCGAAGAAGTGCTGTTCCGCGGCCTCGGTTTCGTACTGCTGGTGAAGCTCATTCGTGGCCCATGGGCCGTGCTGGCACTGCCGCAGGCGCTGCTGTTCGGCTGGGTGCACTGGCTGGGCTTCGGCGGCTTCGACGGTGGCGGGACCGCCCTGTTCGTCGGCGCGGTGATTGCCCTGGGCGGCTTCATCTTCGCCTGGCTGGATCACCTGGACGGCGACACCCTGTGGTGTGGCCTGGTGCTGCACGTATCGATGAACCTGGCCTGGAATGTATTCAGCCTGGATGACACCGTCGCGCTCGGCTGGCAGGCCACCAACCTGCGCATCGGCACCGCGCTGCTGGCCGTGGCGGTGCTGGCCGTGGCGGTGCTGGCCTGGCAGGTACGCCGGCGACGCCCACGCCCGCTGTAACGCCCGCTTAGCCTGGCGTGCACGCCGGGATCACCCCCGGCTTGCGCATACTTGCGCGCCTTTTCATTGCTGCTTTCCGGAGCTGTAGCGTCATGTTGCTGTCCAAGCGCCACGTTGAACCCCGCGTCCTGCTGATCGAGGACGCCGAGGAAACCCGCGAGCTGAGCCGTCTTGCGCTGGAAAGCCAGGCCTGCCACGTGGTGGGCGTGAGCTCCGCCGAAGCAGCATTGGGCCTGCTGGCCGCTGGAGAGCGTTTCGACCTGCTGTTCACTGACGTCAACCTGGGTGCGATCAGCGGTATTGAAGCTGCCAACCAGGTACGCGGACTGTACCCGCACCTGCCGATCCTGGTGACCTCGGGCATGGACCAGCACCAGGTGTTGCCGCAGCTGCGCGACGGCATCCATTTCCTGCCCAAGCCCTACAACATGAGCGAGCTTCTGGATGCCATCCGGCTGTGCTTCCGGCATGCCGATGTCGGCGTATTGACCGGGCCGGATGCGCAGGCGGCGTGAGGCATTCATCCGCGGATGGCGTCCACCATCAACCGCTGCTGTAGGGCCCGGTACCCGGGAAAACCCTCAGCAGCGCGCGGGTGATCATGTCGGGGTAGACGGTGAAGTGATCCTCATCATCAATCACCATGTCCTCCACCTTCAACGATCGCCCGCTGCTGCGCAGCTGCTCGGCGAAGTCGGCGTTGTGGCGCAGCATGTCGTTGCGGGTGAAATAGCGTGGTTCAGGCTTGACCGTCTCGAAGCTGCCCACTGACAGCACCACCGTGGTCGGCTGCGCCGGTGCCTTGGCCTCGGCCTGCATGCGCGGCACCCGATGGTCGTCGAACCACAGCGACGGACTGGACAGGATGTAGGTGCGGAACATGTCCGGGCGCGTGGTCAGCACATAGGCGCCGAACAGGCCGCCATAGGAATGCCCCGCATAGGCACGCCGAGCCGGATCAGTGCGGTAACGCGCATCGATCATCGGCAGCACCTGCTCGGCGAGGAAATCGCGGTAGTGCGCTGCGCCGCCGTAGCTGACGTCATCACTGTAGTCACGCGGATCGGTACGCGCCGGGTCGCTGGGCGTGTAATCCCGCGAACGGCTCTGCTTGGACGTCAGGCCCTCCTGCGGCGGCAGCCCGACCAGGATGAAATCCTCCAGGTTGACACCCTTCTGGCCCACCAGGTTGCGCACGCTGCGCACCAGCGGGAAGCTGTACAACGCATCGGTCACGTACAGCACCGGATAGCGCTTTTCCGGATGTGCGGCGTAGTCGGCCGGCAACGCCACCCAGACCGGGTAATCGCGGCCGACCGGATCGTGCACGCGCAGCGCTTCGGTGTCCGGCAGTACCACGCCCGACACGGCGGCGGCCGCGCTTTCCTTCGCTTCACTCTGCGCTGCCGGCGGCGCCACCGACATCGCACAGCCACTCACGGCCAGGCAGGCCGCCACACTCCATCCACGCACACGCTGCATCCACACGCTCCCGTTGCGGACGGCGCACCCGATGGCGCCGCTGCCGCATCCTTGCATGGTGCGCAAGCCGCTGCCAGTGCGGTCAGGGCGAGGCCGGCGGCGGCGCGGGGAACAGCGTGCGCAGCGCCTGCAACGCGGCCGGATGATAGATCGTGGCGTGGGTTTCCTCCGGCAGCGGAAGGTACTTCACCAGCGGGGACGGCGACGCCTGCTCCAGCAGCGTTGCCAGCTGCGCAGCAGAGGCCGCCAACTCCGGCTGACCACTGCTGGCCAGGAACACGCGCGGCTGTGCGCGCGTCACTGCCGGCAGCTGCTTGGTCGCGCCCGCCAGCATGGTGCCCCGGTTCCACCACAGGCTGGGGTCCAGCGCGATGTAGCTGTTGAACAGCGTCGGTTCCTGCAGCAGCGTTTCGACCACGAACAGCCCGGCCAGCGACTCGCCGATCAACGCGCGCTCGTCGGTGGTCGGGTAACGCTGGCGCACCTGTGGCATCAGTTCATCGCGCAGGAACGCGCGGTAGGCCGCCGAACCACCGATGCGCGGCGCGATCTTCTGGTCCTGCGGGTCCTTGCTGGGGCTGGTCATGTCGCGGCGGCGCTCGGTGTTCTCGATGCCGACCAGCAGGAACGGGCGCATGCTGCCGTTGCCGGTCAGTACCTGCACCAGCCCGGCCACATGCAGGAAGTCCTCGCCGATGCCACCGTCGGGCATGTAGAGCACCGGCAGCGGCGCCTTCGGGTCCAGGCCCCACGGCTGCGGGCGGTAGACATTGATGCGGCGGGTCTCGCCCAGCGTTTTCGATTCGATGGTGAAGGTTTCGCCGATGACCAGCGGCGTGGCCGGCGTTGTCTGCGCGGACGGCGCCGGTTCGGCGGCCATCAGTGGCGTGGTGGAGACAGCGGACAACAACAGCGACAGCACGATGAGGCGCATGGGGAAAACCCATCCTGGGAAAGAGACCGAGGATACCGCCCTGCCGCAGGCATTGGCGGCTTCGGCATGCTTACCACCCCTGCGAAATGCGTAGATCCACGCCAAGCGCGGATGGACCACTGTAGAGCCGAGCCCACGCTCGGCTAGGCATTGGCGCGAACCGCAGCCGAGCATGGCTCGGCTCTACAACACCTCACCCAGGCGCGGAAGTCAGCCCCATGGTCGTCGCAAATGCACCCATTTTCGAGGGCATGATTCGCTGGCCAAGCAACCAACTCATGCAAAAGTGACGCCCACGTTCCATGCGAATGCTCACGACTTGCTCGCCGCCATCAGCAGATTTCGACATTTTCCAACGCGATTGACTGAGCACTAGAACGAACACGTCGCGTGCTGTCGCTTGCTGCATCAGATGTGTCTGCGCCACCATCGCCGCGCGCCTTGGTTCCGCATTTCTCTTCGGAGAATCCTCATTGAAATCCAAGCGCATGCGTAAACACCATGCAGCGCCACCGACAACGGGTGGCACCGGGCCTGCAAGCCCGCAATGACATTCACGCTGTTGTTTGCGCTCACCCGCCGACGCTGTCTCTGGACCGTGCCGGCGGGTGATCCGTCGGCCTTCATGGCGGGCGGTGCGTGGGGGTCTTCGGGCCCGCCGGTTACTGCGTGATGTCATTCCGGCTTGCAGCCACGCATCGCCCGCCACCCGTCCTGCGCGGTGGCACGCCCACTCCAGAGCCGAGGAAGCCGAGATGACCGACCGTCCGCCCTATGCTTCATACGCCGCCAGCATCAACGATGACGACGACAACCCTTCGCCCGAACTGAGCACGTTTCTGGGCTGCCTCAAACGCATCCGCGCGGGCGAAGGCGCCGATGGCTTGCCCTGGCCTGAAACGAACGTTTCCACAGGGCGCGGGGTTGCCCTGTCGCGGGTGGAACGGGCCGCCATCGGCATGCTGACCGTAGCGGAAATGCTGCACGCCGCCGACCGCTGCCGGGCCATGGCCACGCCGGACCGGCATCTGGATGCCGGCGTGGTTGAAGGGCTGTTCTTTGCCTGCCGCAGTCTGGCCGAGCTGGTGTGTCGGGACGTGCGGCCGGAGTAGCATCACCCTGTACCGCAAACCGGGCCATACTGGGGCCGGACCGGCCGGTACCGGGTCCCATCGAAACCTACAAGGAGGTTTGTATGTTGAATGTCGTGATCGTTGCCGCGCTGGCTGGCGGCCCCGCTGCATCCGTACCGTATGCCGATTGCCTGCTGGGCAATATCCAGCCCGGGCTGTCCGATCATGCTGTGCAGCTCGTACAGCAGGCCTGTGCCGCGAAGCACCCCGACAGTTTCCTGGCGTCGCTGGAACTGGAGCGCACCTACAGCGTCCAGCGGCAGGCGCGGTTCGATGCGGATCGTGCCGCGGCGGAGCGGGCCGCCAACGCCGCAGCCTCTGCCGCACAGGCAGCGGCGGAGCGCGACACGGCGCGAGCGCAGGGTGCCAAGGCCAAGTAGGAGTTGGCACAAGCAACAAAAAAGGCACCGCTTGGCGGTGCCTTTTTGAATGACTTGGATCATTGATGCAATGGTGGGCCGTGAAGGATTCGAACCTTCGACCAAAAGATTAAAAGTCACGGGACAACCATAGATCCTTCAACGCCTTACGCGTCTATCTGTTCCGCATAGAAGATCAAAACGAGCACTTCAAAGTCTTGCGGCACAAGGGGTTAGGGAATTTTGCGGAACGATCTTGGTCCGCTTAAACACCCCGCCGCATCTGCTGCAGCCCTGCCCTCACCCACGCCTTAGTGCGGGCGTTCCTCGCTCGGGGTTTCGTCTCTGCTGGCGGCTTGCGCGGTTCGAGTGCCGTCTTGATTCGCTCGACCTCCTTCGCTCCGGCTTCGGCTAGGCGCCGAGCCTGTTGCTGCTGCTCGCGGGTTGGCGGCAAGCCAGGCAGCGCGGGCTGAGGCTGGATCGGGGTGCTGTCGGTCAGCCGGGCGACCGCCTGACGCAGGGGCAGATCAGGATAGAGCTTGGCCGCGCACCAGCGCTCAGCGTACCGCTTCGCCTGCCGGACGTTGGCGGCGCGCGCCTCCTTCACCTGCCACATCTTCTGGCCTTCCATCCAAAGGCGCACCCCGGGGCCGCCGTCGGGCGTGACGCTGGCCGTCTCGCGGCCGTTGTACCAGAGCGCCCAGCGCTCACCCGTCTGGACCCAGCCAGAGGGTGGCGGTGCTGAGCGGAAACCTTGGTAGCCGTGCGAGTGAAGCATGGCCGGAGGGATACGGTTGGCCGTCTCAATCGCTGCGATTCGCCCAATAGTCCGCCTTAACCGCTCAGACCTCCCTCGAAATGCCCCTCCAAGCGGCTCCGTCGGTAATTCCCTACAGAGGCATGAGCAATTTTCCTATTGCTAACTTCCAAGTCCGTTGAGACTTTCCGGTTGCCCACCGGGCATTCATCAACTTGACAATGGAGTGATCATGAAGATCCAAAGTGTCTTGCTTGGTTTGATCGTTGCTGCCGCTGGAGCGGCCGGAACTGTAGGCATTGCGCCCGTCGCCAATGCCGCTTCCTTCCACACTTCGTGCGTCCCCACCGGCGGCGGCATGGCTCGCTGCACTCAGACCTTCTGTCATGAAGGAGCGTGCGTAGTAACTGACACCTGGACGCAACCGATGCGCGAAGTCATCGAGTTCCAGTGACGTGCATGCGCAGACGCATTTGCCGCTGCGCTCCTCAACGAAGTGCTGCATCAGAGCTGGGACAATGTCACAGAACTCTATTTGACAGTGGTTAACCGCATCTGGCAAATCCGGCTTGGAAGTTCCAGAACGGGGACGATGTGCCAAACACGCGCGAGTGAACCTTACATGCAGCCCAGGCGATGCGCGCAATTTCTACATATGGAGGTGTATCAGTGAAAGCAGTGAATTTGTTTCTACTGGCTTTATCGCTCACAGCCATCAGCACCAGCGCAAGCGCTGCCCGCTACAAAGCGAGCAACTACATCTACTTTGACGCCAACGGCTCGCCAATAGGGCAGACAGCCTCATACTGCAATGGTGTGCAATGGTCGGGAGGCAACACGACGTCTTCCATTTTCCTAAAGATCACTACGGGATGCGGAGCCACCGAATTCTGCCCGCCTGAAGACGATCAGTGTCACGTGGGCGTAGACAACACTCTATCCATCATCCTGGCAGGCAACCCGCCCTTCACACGACAAGAGGCATGTACCCTGATCGGCTCTTCCCCGTGTCAATCCATGGCGCCAGAACTCCTATGGAACTACGGATGGACGCCCGTAAGAACCAAGTAACAGATTGACTGATGTGCGCTGCGGTCCTTGGCTAGGCCGCAGCGCACAGCTCGACCTTGATAGGCCAATGCACTCAGATGGTGCCAAGGTCCTTCACCACCGCCTGCCCCTGCTGGAGGACTCCGATCAGTAGACGGCCGCCGGCGACCCGCCGGCCCATCTGCTCATTGAGGTGGCTGGCCTGCAGACGCGCGTGGGCCATGAGATCAGCCTGAGCCATGCTCGGCGTCACCGCCTGTAGCGGTTCGCTTGGCGACGCGAGCTGGCCCCCGATCGGTTGAACCCGGGTCGGGCGCCGACTGTCGCTCTTGGCATATCCGGTTGCCATCATTCGCCCGTTCTTTGGCGACCAACCACCCAGCACCAGCTCGGTCCCGAGCTGTTCGAGCGGCAGGCCGGCTTCGGCCGCTGCCTTCTCGTAGTTTGGCCAGAGCTGGTCCACCACCAAGCCCAGCTCAGCGGACAGCTGCTCCATTGTGAAGTCCGCGCGGAAACTGGCCTGCAGAGCCAGCTCGTAGATGCGAAGGAAGAACTGGGTGGAACCGCGAGTGGCCAGCACCAGGTTGTGCTGAGGGATCAGCAGCAGCTTCGCGCCGGCAGAATGCGCTCCTGTTTGGGCATCCTCCGACGTCCCCCCGTCCTCAGTAGCGGTCGGGTTTAGAGTCCGGTGCTGATCTTATCCCTCTTGCCAGCCAACTGCGCGGGGTATTGGGCGGGCGTCAGTCCGCCAAGTGCTCGTTTAGGCCTTTCCTCGTTGTAGTCGCGCCGCCAGCTTTCGATACTGGTTCTGGCATGGAGCAACGTCGGGAACCAGTGCTCGTTCAGACATTCATCGCGTAGCCGCCCGTTGAAGGACTCAACGTAAGCGTTTTGGTTCGGCTTGCCCGGCTCGATCAGGCGCAGGGCAATTCTCTTCTCGTGAGCCCACCCCACCATCGCTTTTCCACAGAACTCCTTGCCGTTGTCTGTCCTGATCACCTGCGGCAGACCGCGTTGAACGGCCAATCTGTCCAGCACCCTGGCAACGCCCTGCCCGGAAATAGCCCGTTCCACCTCGATGGCCACGGCCTCGTGGGTGGCGTCGTCCACGATGGTCAGGCACTTGATTACTCGGCCTTCCGCGGTGCGGTCGAACACGAAATCTATCGACCACACCTGATTGGCGGCGGACGGGCGCAGCAAAGGCTGACGCTCACCGACAGGTACCTTCTTGCGCTTCCTGCGACGCACCTGCAGACCTGCTTGCTGATAAAGGCGCTCCACGCGCTTGTAATTCACGACATGCCCCTTCTGTCGCAATTTCAGATGGATCATGCCCATGCCGTAACGTCGATGCCTGTGTGCCAGTGCAGCGATCTGCTCGCGCAGTTCAACGTTGTGGTCCGGCCTGGGCTCGTAACGCAGCGCGCTGGCGCTCATGCGTGCAACCACCAACGCGCGCCGCTCGCTCAGCCCTTTCTCGACCATGCTCCGCACCAGCAACCTGCGTGCCGGTGCGGTCACCACTTTTTTCGCAACGCATCCTTGATTACGTCGTTCTCGAAAACCTGCTCGGCCAGCAGCTTCTTCAGGCGTAAGTTCTCCGCTTCCAGGTCCTTGAGCCGCTTGGCGTCGGGCACGCTCATCCCACCGAACTTGCTGCGCCACAGGTTGTACGAGGCCTCACTGAAGCCATGCTGGCGGCATAGGTCCTTGATCGGCATGCCCGCCTCGGCCTCGCGCAGGAAGCCGATGATCTGTTCTTCGGAAAAGCGCTTCTTCACGTCCAATCTCCTTGTCGTTGAGGATTGGACTCCAAACCGTCGCGCTACTCAATCTCGGGGGGACGTCGGAGAAGCCGCTAGCCCTGTCCCGAGACTCAATGACGTTCAACGAGAACGACTGCGCATGCCCTAATCCTCTCTTAACCGGGTTCTTCACCCTGGGCTTCGAGTCGACCTGAAGCCTACGAATCTCCAACGCCGCCTTGATCCACTCCTCGTCCTCGTTGTCAGCTTCGGCCAGACGACGCGCTTGTTGCTACTGCTCCCGGGTGGGCGACAGGCCGGGCAACGGCGGTTCTGGCAGGATCGAGGTGCTGTATGTCAGCTTGGCGACAGCCTCACGCAGAGGCAGAAGGGGATAGAGCCTGGCCGCGCACGACCACTCGCCATACCGCTTCGCCTGCCGGGCGTTCGCAGCGCGCACTTCCTTCACCTGCCACATCTTCCGGCCTTCCATCCTCAGGCGCCGCCCCAGGGGGGCCGCCGTCAGGAGTGACGCTGGTCGTCTCCCGGCTGTTGTACCGAAGCAACCAGCGCTCATCCGTCTGGACCCAGACAGAAGGAAAATGGGCGCGGTGCAGAATCCTTGGTAACGTCGGGAGGGACGCATGGCCGCAGGCACCCGTGACGATTACGAGTCAGCGCGGAGCGTGCTGATCAACTATCCCGCCAACCTTGGCGTGCCATTCGGCAAGCTTCAGGCGGCAAAGCTGCGCAACTACAATTTCCATGATCTGATCGACAAGATCGAATCCGCAAGCACGCCTACGAAAGCGAGTATGGTGCTGCGCTACTGGCGCTTGGTGTTCCGTTTGACGCTTGACCGGGGAATCATTAATCACGATCCCGTCCAGGGACTCGAACAGGCAAAAGTGCATAAGCGCCGGCGCCTTCTTACCAATGCAGCCTATGCATCGCCTAGGAGCGCTCCATGCGAACGGCGAGGACTGAGGGCTCGGCACCACCCCATCTTTGGATGGTCATGGTGCTCTCTGCAGACTGCGCGAAATTGAGACGCTCACGCTGAACGAGGCGCAAGGCACGACTGAAGGGCTGCACACCAACCGCCGTAAACGCAGCCGCGACAATCTGGTGGAGTGGCTCTCGCGACTACGAAGCGAATGGGATGCTGCAATCGCGCGCCGTGAGGTCATCATTGAACTCCACAGCATGCCAGTCCATCTGCGCGCCGAAGAGCGCCACCCGTTCCTTGCTTAGCACGGCGAACCTCCGCAGAAAACCAGCTTGGACAGCACTTTGCAGCGATTCATCCAACTTTCAATAAGCGCGGCGATCATTACGGCCTAGGAGCGCTTCAGCCTGCACGACCTCAAACGCAAGGGCCTTACCGATACAGCGGGTAATCGAGCGGATCGCCAAGATGCACTTGGGGTTAGCAATGCCATGATGAAAACTTATGACAGAACTTTCAGCAGGTAAATCCTTCGTCTCTTGATTCAACCAAAGAACTGAAGACCCTAAGTAGCAATCCGCCTTTCACGCGTGATAAATATGGCCTGACCAAGAACCTGCATGCCAGTTGCCCCGCCCACGAAAAGAGAAACGACGAGCCATCTTGGATACGCCGCCATGGCTTCGAGGAATGCTTCTTGAACCAGGAACGCAAACGCTATGGCTGTAACGAAGGAGAGCACAAGTGCGGCGGCCGGCCTAGGAGCTGCACGCATCTCACTATCGCGAAAAAACGTTCCGTTAACTCCCAGCGCCGTCAGCATGCCTGAACAGAGAATTAGCCCTATGCCAAGAAGATATCGCATACCGGGAATCTTGGCATCTGAAGACGACTTTTCGGCAACGCTGATCGATCGCAAGTCCGCTATGCGCCCCTCGGCTATGAAAGACGGCGATCCGCCTGCTGAGATTACTCCGACCTGAAATCTATCTCCGGAGTTCAAAAGGGCCGGAACAATTTCGATGCTGTCGGAGTGGAGTCGCGTCCGCGGCTTCAGTGCATCGGGCTCAGCGCTAATCACCTCTGCGCTCACGATAACGCCCTTTTTTAATCTGATCTGCAAGGGTTCTTCGACCGACTCAGCCAATATCGCGCGCGACCCCGAATTTTCCACCTCTATCACAGAGTAATGAGGCTGCTGCACCTGCTTACCGTCAATCGATAAACTGACCTGGGGAGCAAACCCGTCTGGCACTGCTGGATTCAGATTTGCCTTTGACACAACGGTTACTGAAAGCTCCGAGGTCTCCCGTTGCCACAACGGTACTGCAACAGCAAGGATCACAGTGATTGCTGTTCCTACCACACCCGCGAGCGAGATCCACTTGGATTCCATGCCTTACCCCATTACTCGTGCGATAGCTAGAAATCTTCAAGCCCCATCGTCTTCGTGATGAGACTCATCGGCCGTTCTAGATCGTCAATACGACGATTATCTGAGCCATCCTGGCTCGAGAGCTTCTTTCAACAGCTCGTCCCAGTCGCTCCAAGAGAGGGCAAGCGAGATCCCGCGATGACAAAGATTGATCTTCAGAGCGGGACTTAGAAGCCCCGCCAACGAGTGCCTTTACCCCTCCAAAGGCAATTTCGACACTGGCTCGCAACCGCGCTAGCCGATAGCGTCCTACTCGATCAGCAGCCGAAGAATACCTAACGAGTGGCCAAATTTCCGCAGGCTGTAGACGAGTATTGCAGACGCAATTGCGGAGCCGACGAAAAAAGCGCCACAAGGGCGCTTTAAGTCATTGATCGCAATGGTGGGCCGTGAAGGATTCGAACCTTCGACCAAAAGATTAAAAGTCTTCTGCTCTACCGACTGAGCTAACGGCCCATTGCACTGCCCCAGCCTTTCGGCGGGGTGGGCATTCTACCCTACTTTGGCCGGTCGCGTGAAACCCTGGTGTGCCGAGGTTGCCGGCCAGCGGCCGGCACTAGCCCGATCTGGGCTGTGGGCCTAAACCATTCGGGCCATCGGCGCATCCCATCTGTGATCCTTTCCCGGAGCCACGGATGCGCCTGATCGTCAGCCTGCTTGCCGCCCTGCTGCCCTGCACCGCCCTGGCCGCCCCATCCCAGGTCGTTACCGACGACATCGCCCGCTTCTGGGCCACCTACGATGCGGTCCGCGCCGAACCCGATCCCGAGCGCCGCGTGGCGCTGGTGCAGCAGCGTTACATCGATCCGGGCAGCCCCGGACTGCATGCGCTGATGCAGGTGCGCCACTACACCGCCCGCGAGTACGCAGAGGCCATGCAGGCGTGGCCGCGCTTCTGGACCTCGGTGCGGCCGCTGACCGCCAACGCACAGCAGGCCAGTGCCACGCTGGAGCGCGATCTGGCCGCTTTCCGTGCGCTTTACCCGGCGCTGCGACCGGCCACCATCACCTACGCAGTGGGTGTGCTGCGCACCGGCGGCACCACGCTGGGCGACAAGGTACTGATCGGGGCGGAGATGGCGCTGGGCGACGCGCGCGTGGACGTGAGCGAGCTGCCGGAGAGAATGCGCGGGCGCCTGCGGATCTTCTACGACAGCCGGCCAGGTGCGAACAACGCGCAGAACAACCTGCACGAATACGTGCACACGCAGCAGCGCGAGACCACCGGCAGCCTGGCCCAGTATGCGGTGCGCGAGGGTGTGGCCGAGTATGTGGCCGAGCGGCTGAGCGGGCGTCGGCCGGCATTGCCGCTATACACCTACGGGCCCGCGCACGAGGCGGATATCCGCGCACGCTTCATTGCCGAGATGGACGGGGCCGACCTCGACAACTGGCTGTACAACAACGCCGGCAATGCGTTCGGGGTGAGTGATGTGGGGTACTACGCCGGGTATCGCATCGCGCAGGAGTACATGCGGCAGCAGCCGGATGAGAAGGCGGGGATCGCGCGGATGATCGAGCTGGACTATGACGATGCCGAGGCGGTGCGGGTGTTTATTGAAGCGTCGGGGTGGTTGCGGCAACGGTAGCGCCGGGCCGTGCCCGGCGCTCAGTGCCAACCACGGTTGGCACCTACCATGGGGACATCGCCCCCCCATCACCTCAGGCGTACAGCGTCGGATCCGGCACGCCGGCTTCGGCGAAGCCCTGCGCGCGCAGGCGGCAGGCGTCGCAGTGGCCGCAGGCGGCACCGTTGGCGTCGGCGTTGTAGCAGGACACGGTCAGGCCGAAGTCCACGCCCAGGCGCACGCCTTCGCTGACGATCTGGCCCTTGCTGAGGAACTGCAGCGGGGCATGCACCTTGATGCCCGCCCCTTCCACGCCCGACTTGGTGGCCAGGTTGGCCAGCGCCTGGAACGCGGCTACGAACTCGGGACGGCAGTCCGGGTAGCCGGAGTAGTCCACGGCGTTGACGCCGCAGAAGATGTCGTTGGCGCCGAGCACTTCGGCCCAGCCCAAGGCCAGCGACAGCATGATGGTGTTGCGCGCCGGCACGTAGGTGACCGGGATGCCGGCACCGCCGGCCTCGGGCACGTCGATGTCGTCAGTCAGTGCCGAGCCGCCGATGCTGCGCAGGTCCACGTCCACGGTCTTGTGCGCGACCACGCCCTGGGCCTTGGCCACGCGGGCGGCGGCGTCCAGTTCGGAGGTGTGGCGCTGGCCGTAGCGCACGCTCAGGGCATGCACGGCGAAGCCCTGTTCCTGGGCCATGGCGATGACGGCGGCTGAATCCATGCCGCCGGAGAGAAGCACGACTGCCTTCTTCATGGGTAAAACATCCGGTTGGGAGGGGGAAAGCCAGCACGCTGTCCCGCGCCGGAGTTACATCAGGGAACGTTGCCCGGCCTCATCGGCCCGGCTCGTCGTTCCACAGGATTTTATGCAACTGCATCTGGAAGCGCACCGGCAGGCGGTCTTCGACGATCCAGTCGGCCAGCTGGCGCGCGGTGATCTCGCCCTTGCTGGGCGAGAAGAACACGGTGCAGCGCTTGACCAGATCGTGCTGGGCCAGCAGGGCCTTGGCCCAGTCGTAGTCTTCGCGGCTGCAGATGACGAACTTGATCTGGTCGTGGGCGGTCAGCAGCGGCAGGTTGTCCCAGCGGTTGCGCGCCACTTCGGCCGAACCCGGGGTCTTGATGTCGACCACCCGCGATACGCGCGGGTCCACCGCGCTGACGTCCAGCGCGCCGGAGGTCTCCAGCGAGACCTCCATGCCGGCATCGCACAGCTTCTGCAGCAGCACCAGGCAGCGCTTCTGCGCCAGCGGCTCGCCGCCGGTGACGCAGACGTGGCGCACGCCCTGGGCCAGCACCTCGGCCACGATGTCGTCGATATCCCACCAGGTGCCACCATGGAAGGCGTAGGCGGTGTCGCAGTACTGGCAGCGCAGCGGGCAGCCGGTCAGGCGCACGAACACGGTCGGCCAGCCGGCGGTGTCGGCCTCGCCCTGCAGCGAAGTGAAGATCTCGGTGATCTTCAGGCGCGGCAGCGGCGACTGCACGATGTCGCTGGGGGTGGCGACGGCGTTGGACAGGGTAACGGCGGTCATGGCGGGCACTTCTTGGTGGGACACGTGGCGGGTGGGCTACCGTGGCCGGTAACGAACGCAGCTGAGCATGGCTCGGCTCTACAACACAGCAACTGGACGGGCATGGCCCGGCGCTGCCGGATCCGGCCGGGTTTGCCGTTCCGGAAACGAAAGCAGCCGAGCGTGGGCTCGGCTCTACAGGGCACCCATTGTACGCCCGGTCAGCGGATCAGCGGATCTGCCTGCCGAGGCGGATGGACTGCAGGCGGTCCTGGGCGGTGCGCGCGGCGTCCGAGCCCGGGTACTGCGCCACGACGGTCTCCAGCGTCTGCTGGGCCTGATCGATCTTGCCCTCGCCATACTGCGACAGGCCGATCTTGAGCAGGCCGCCAGCGGCCTTGTCGTGGGTCGGATAGCGCGCGAGCAGTTCGCGGAACTGGGTCTCGGCCATCGGGAAATTGCGGGTGGCGTAGTAGCTCTCGCCCAGCCAGTACAGCGCGTTCGGCGCGTAGACGCCGTTCGGGTACAGCTGCAGGAAGCTCAGGAACAGCTGCGCCGAATCATCGTACTTGCCAGCCTTCAGCGAATCGAAGGCGACGTTGTAGGAGGTGCGCTCGTCGCCGGTGGCGGCCAGGCTGCCGGCATCACCATGGACGGAAGGCGGCCGCTCGGAAGTGGCCGCCGCTGCGGGTTTTGCCGGGGCCGGGGCGGCCTTCGGCGCGCTCGCCGGAACGGGCGGCAGGGCCGGGGCTGCATTGCCCCCTTCCAACCGGTTCAGGCGGCTGTCCAGATCCAGGTACTGATCCTGGGCGGACTGCTTGAGCTGGGCATTGTCGTGCTGCAACTGCTCGATCGAGGCCTGCAGGCTCGTCACCTGCTGCCGCAGCTGGTTGATCTGGTTCAACAGGTCCTGGTTGGCACTGTTGTTGTACATCTGCTGCTCGAGCGCGCCGACACGATCGGCCAGGCTCTGTCGCTGTGCATGCGCCGGTGCGGCAGCCGCGAGGGCTGCCGCAACGACCAGCATCAATGTGATGCCAATGCGCATGGATTACTGCGCGGTGTAGACGATTTCGACGCGACGGTTCTGCGACCAGCAAGCCTCGTTCGACTCGGTGCAGACCGGACGCTCTTCACCGTAGGACACGACGGTCAGCTGCGAAGCCGAGCCACCGTTGGCCTGCAGGGCCGAGTTGACGCCGTTGCCACGACGCTCACCCAGGGCCTGGTTGTACGCGCGCGAACCGCGCTCGTCGGTGTGGCCCTGCAGGGTGATGCGCGAGGACGGACGGTCACGCAGGTACTTGGCGTGGCACGCCATGATGGCCTGGAATTCCGGCTTCACGTCTTCCTTGTCCAGGTCGAAGTAGACAACGCGCTGGCGCAGGCAGGCGTCGGTGTCCAGGTCGCCCGGGCCGTACAGGCCGGAGGTGGACGGACCGGTCGGGGTGGTGGTCGAGGTGCCGGTGTCGACCGGAGCCTGCGGCTCTTCCTTCACCTTCTTCGAGCAACCGGCCAGGACGGCCACAGACAGCAGGGAAACAAGCAGAACGCGGGTGGACTTGTTCATGGCGATACCTTTGTGGCTCCTAGGCCGATGAGGGGTTCAAGACAACGAAAATATTAACACTCTTTTAGCGCTGGGTACGGTATGGGGACCATGCCGGCTCGCGCACATCACCATCGGCCAGGACCAGGCGCTGGCGAACCCGCGCATCGGCCGAAACGGCATACAACACACCACGGCCACCTTCGCGGGCGGCGTACAGCACCATGCTTGCGTTGGGCGCGAAGCTCGGCGATTCATCCAGCGACCCCGGCGACAGCGTGCTCCAGCGCGGCGAGCCCAGCGAGCTGTCCATCACCGCGATCTTGTAGCTGTTGCCCGAGCCCTGCGCCACGGCGATCTTCTTGCCGTCGTAGGACACCGAGGGCTTGGCGTTGTAGTTGCCCTGGAAGGTGACGCGCTCGGCGCTGCCGCCGCCCGCACCGACCTTGTAGACCTGCGGACGGCCGCCGCGGTCGGAGGTGAAGTACACCGCGCTACCGTCCGGCGCCCAGGTCGGCTCGGTATCGATGGCGAAGTGGTTGGTCAGCTGGGTCAGCTGCTTGCTGCCCAGGTCCATCACGTAGATTTCCGGATTGCCGGAGCGCGACAGCGTCAGGGCCAGCTTGCGACCGTCCGGCGAGAACGCCGGGGCGCTGTTGATGCCACGGAAGCTGGTGACCAGCTCACGCGCGCCGGTGCCGATGTTCTGGATGTAGATGGCCGAGTTGCCACGCTCGAAGCTGACATAGGCCAGCTTGCTGCCATCGGGGCTCCACGACGGCGACAGCAGCGGCTCGGCCGAACGCACGATGGTCTGCGGGTTGTAGCCATCGGAGTCGGCCACCATCAGCGCATAGCGCATGGCGTCGCCCTTGCCGCTGGCGGTCACGTAGGCGATACGGGTCCAGAAAGCGCCGCGGACACCGGTGATCTTCTCGTAGATGGCGTCGGCCATCTGGTGGGCGACGTCGCGCATGGCATTGCCACGGGCGGTCATCGCCAGGCCGAGCAGGCGTTCGCCCTTGGGCACGTCGAACAGTTCGTACTCGACGCGGTAGGCGCCGGCACCGGCGTCGAGCACACGGCCGACCACGATGTAGTTCTGCTTCAGCGCACGCCAGGTGGCGAACTGGATATCGCCGCCGCGCACCGGCTTTTCGACGATCTGCGCTTCGGGCAGCGTGCGGAACTGGCCTGAACGCTCCAGGTCGGCGCGCACCACACCGGCAACGTCGGTCTGCGGGGCGGCCGCCGAGCCTTGGTAAGGCATCGGCACGATGGTGATCGGCAGCGCGGAGGCATTGCCGCCGATGATGTCGATATCCAGCCCCTTCTGCTGCGCGACGGCAGCAAAGGGCAGCAACAGGGCCGCAAACACGGCAAGCCAGCGAGGCATCTTTTTCATGGAGCGCTCAATAGGGGGAAACCGGAACGAGGGATAGCAAAGCGGAAGTGAACCGCTTCGCAATCATGAACCAAGGGTACGTGAATTCCGGGTCAGTTCCAGCCCGTGTTGTCACGCACCGTTAACGTCGCGGCCACCTTGGGGTGGCTTGGGCAGGGGCGACCGGACGGTTGCCCTGCCCTGCCTCAGCGATCCTGGGCGGTAAAGGTGAAGTTGAGCGTGCGTGCGAACACCGACTCGAAGCCGCGGTAGGGCAGCGGCTGCGCGTTGAGCACGGCGGCCTCGATCGAGCGCTTGCCAGCCTCGTCGTACGGGCAGCTCGGGCTGACCTTGGCCTGCATCACCGTGCCACCCGGGATCTGGGTGATGGTGATCTGGCAGCGCTGGCCCAGCGGCACCGTATCCGGACGCACCCACTGCGACAGCACCTTGGCCTGGATCGCTGCGGCGTACTTGGCCGAAAGATCGTCGCTGTTGCCGCCGCCGCCGGCCGCTGGCTGCGCGGCACCACTGGCGCCGGCAGCGGCCGTACCCGCCGCATTGCGCGCGGCAGCCACCTGGCGCAGCTTCTGCTCGGCCAGCTTGGCTTCCTTCTCGGCCTGCTCGCGCTTGGCACGGATCTCGGCGATCTTCTTCTGCTTCTCGGCCTCGGCCTTGTCCGCAGCCTGGCGCGCCTGTTCGGCCAGCTTCTTCTTGGCGTCTTCTTCCTGCTGCTTGGCCAGGCGCAGCTTCTGCTCGGCTTCTTCCTGGCGCTTGCGTTCGGTCAGGTCGATCTGCTCCTGCCGGCGCTTGGCTTCCTGTTCCTGCTTGGCCTTCTCCTGCGAGATGGCCAGTGCGTTGACCGCTTCCTGGTCCTTGGTGTCCGGCTGGGCCACACGCTCCTGCGCCTGTTGCTGCTGCGGCGTCGGCGCGTCCTGCGGGCGCGGTTCGGGAATCGGCTGCGGCGGCGGCACGGTGTCTTCGGGCACCGGGATCGGCTCGGCCACCGGCGGCGGCAGGTCTTCCAGCTTTTCCGACTGGCGCAGCGCCTGGCGTGCGGCGGCGGCCTCGGACGCGGACAGCGCCAGGCTGGCCTCGACCGACGGGTCGCCGGCGGCGGCATCGGTGTTGCGTTCGGGCGACCACAGCCAGGCGCCGATGAAGATCAGCGCGACCAGCAGATGCACCAGCACCGCCAGCGCCAGGGGCAGGCCCCAGCCGGGTTCGCGCTGCTGCGGGGGTGGCAGGGCGTCAGCGTGCATCGGTGGCCAGGCCTACCTTGTCTACCTTGGCGCGCTTGATCACATCCATGGCGGCGATGACCTTGTCATAGGCCACGGCGCGGTCGGCGGCGACGATCACGCGCACGCCCTTGTCCTGGGCGACGATGCCGGCCAGGCGCCCTTCCAGTTCCTCGGCCGACACCGCAGCCGGTTCCTTGGCGTCGGGCAGCTTCAGGCTCAGCTGGCCGTCCTGGCGCACCGAGACGATCACCGGATCCTGCTTGCTTTCCAGCGCCTTGGCGTTGGACTGCGGCAGATCGACGTCGAAACTCAGGGTGAGCAGCGGCGCGGTGACCATGAAGATGATCAGCAGCACCAGCATGACGTCGATGTAGGGAACGACGTTGATTTCCGATTTCAGCTTGCGGCGCTTGCGGCGACCGATGGCAGCGGACATGGCTTGGACTCCCGGGTCAGGCGCTTACTCGTCGCCAGCGCTCTGGCGCTGCAGGATGGAGCTGAACTCTTCGGCGAAGGTCTCGAACCGCACCGACATGCGCTCCACGCGGGTGGTGAAGCGGTTGTAGGCCCACACCGCCGGAATCGCCACGAACAGGCCGATGGCGGTGGCGAACAGGGCTTCGGAGATGCCCGGGGCGACGGCGGCGATACCGGCCTGCGCACCGCTGCTGATCATGTCGTGCATGGTCACCATGATGCCGAACACGGTACCGACCAGGCCCACGTACGGCGCGGTCGAGCCGATGTTGGCCAGCAGTTCCAGATTGCGCTCCAGCTGGTCCACTTCGCGGGTATAGGTGGTACGCATGGCACGCTGCGCGCCTTCCAGCTGCGCACGACCATCCAGACGGCGCTTGTCGCGCAGGCGGGTGTATTCGCGGAAACCGGCTTCGAAGATCGCTTCCAGGCCGCCGACATTGCGGCTGCGGTCGGTGGCCGAGCTGTACAGCTTGCCCAGGTCGGCGCCGGACCAGAAGCGGTTTTCAAATTCGTCGGCTTCACGGGTGGCCTGCTTGAACACGCGGGCCTTGCGGAAAATGATCACCCAGCTGACGAACGAGCCGACCAGCAGCAACAGCACGATGATCTTCACCGGCAGGCTGGCCTTGGCCATCAGTTCGAGGTAGTTGATCCCGCCGCCGGTGGTGGCCTGGGCAAGGGTCTGGGTCGCGGCGTTGCTGACATCGGCCGGCAGTGCCTCGGTGACCGTGGCCTGCAGGGCCAGGAGCGTTGCGATCATCCGTTGTTCCTCAAAGTTCGGATTCGGGGTGGAGGTGGGGTTGCAGCACGGCAAGGACGGCGTCGTCCATGCCACGCGGGCGGAAACTGGCCGCTTCCAGTGCGGCGATGCGGACCTGTGCCGACAGCAGCAGCTCGCCGTCGCGCAGGATCTGCTGGTCGAAGACCATGCTGGCCTTCTTCAGCTGGACCAGGCGGGCGCTCACCTGCAGGGTGTCATCCAGCCGTGCCGGCCTGATGAAATCCATCTGCATCGAGCGCACCGCGAAGACCATCCCGTGCTCGGCGCGCATGCGCTCCTGGCCGTAGCCCAGCGCACGCATCCATTCGGTCCGGGCCCGTTCCATGAAGGCCACGTAGCGGGCGTGGTAGACCACGCCACCTGCGTCGGTATCTTCCCAGTAAATGCGTGTCGGCCAACTGAATCGCGGCTCAACCGACATCGGGAACCTCCGCGAACAGGTCCTGCGGCGGGTTCTTCGGCTTCAGGCCCATGTGCCGGTAGGCCTTGTGGGTGGCCATGCGGCCGCGCGCGGTGCGCACCAGGAAACCCTGCTGGATCAGGTACGGCTCGACCACGTCTTCCAGCGTGCCGCGCTCTTCGGACAGCGCCGCAGCCAGCGATTCGATACCGACCGGGCCACCGTCGAAGTAGTCCACCATCGTTTTCAGCAGACGCCGGTCGAGCTCGTCGAAGCCTTCCGGGTCGACCTTGAGCATCTTCATGGCTGCCTGGGCCACGGGCTCGTCGATGTGGCCACCGGCCTTTACCTGGGCGTAGTCGCGCACGCGGCGCAGCAGGCGGTTGGCGATACGCGGGGTACCCCGCGCGCGGCGCGCGATCTCGCCGGCGCCATCGGCAGTGCAGTCGATGCCCAGGATGGCGGCAGAGCGGCGCACGATCCGGGTCAGCTCTTCGACGCTGTAGAACTCCAGGCGCTGGACGATGCCGAAGCGGTCGCGCAGCGGCGCGGTCAGCAGGCCTGCGCGGGTGGTGGCGCCGATCAGGGTGAACGGCGGCAGGTCGATCTTGATCGAGCGCGCCGCGGGGCCCTCGCCGATCATGATGTCGATCTGGAAGTCTTCCATCGCCGGGTACAGCACTTCTTCCACCACCGGCGACAGGCGATGGATCTCGTCGATGAACAGCACATCGTGCGGCTGCAGGTTGGTCAGCAGCGCGGCCAGGTCGCCGGCCTTCTCGATCACCGGGCCGGAGGTGACCCGCAGCGCCACGCCCAGCTCGTTGGCGATGACGTGGCTGAGGGTGGTCTTGCCCAGGCCCGGCGGGCCGAAGATCAGCACGTGGTCGAGCGCATCGCTACGGGCCTTGGCCGCTTCGATGTAGATCTCCAGCTGCTCGCGCACCGGGGCCTGGCCAAGGTAGTCGGCAAGGCGCTTGGGGCGGATGCTGGCGTCGGCGGCGTCATCCTCGCGGGTGGCGCCGGCGCCGATGATGCGGTCGTCGGTCATGTGCTGATTATGCGGCAAAAGTACGGGTTTCGGCCGGGCTGCGCCCGGCACCCGCAGAGGCAACGGCAACGTCAAAGGCCGAAGCAAAGGCAGGCGTTCCGTGAAATGGCGGGGTGGGTCCGGTTGAGGGGGACGCCGTGAACCCATCCCTGGGGGCTTGGTCGCGGCATCCATGCCGCTCACACCCCCTCAACCGGACCCATCCCGCCTTCGACAGATCGCCGCGATCTGTTGGTGGGTGTCGACCTTGGTCGACACGGTAGATCCACGCCATGCCTGGATGGGACAGTGGAGGAGAGTGGGCTCAGCCTCAGGCGCGCGGCATCTCCGCAAGTGGAGCCCCCTTGTTGTTCAAGGGGGCGCGCCGACAGGCGGGGGGATAAGGTGGAATGCGCGCGGGGCCCGCGGTTTGCGTAGCAAATCGTGGGGCGTAGCGCAGGTGGAGATTAAATCTCCACCTGCGCGCCCAGCTCGACCAAACGGTTGCCTGGAATCCGGAAGAAGCCCGTGGCCGGCGCGGCATTCCGATGCATCAGCGCGAACAGCTTGTCGCGCCAGATCGGCATGCCGCGGTTGGCGGTGGCGACGATGGTCTCGCGGCTGGCGAAGAAGGTGGTGTCCATCGGGTCGAAGTAGATGCCGCCGTGGTCGCACGAGCGCATCAGCGCCAGCGGCACGTCCGGCGTTTCCATGAAGCCGAAACGCACGTAGACGCGATAGAACTCGTCGCCGACCGATTCGATCTTCAGCCGCTGCCCCTCCGGCGCATACGGCACGGGCAGGGTCACCACGTGCAGGAACACGTTGCGCTCGTGCAGCACCTTGTTGTGCTTGAGGTTGTGCATCAGCGCATGCGGCGCCACGCTCGGGTCAGCGGTGAGGAACACCGCGGTGCCCGGCACGCGCACTGGCGGGGCCAGCATCAGGCCCGGCAGGAAGGTATCCAGGCGGATGCCGTCCTTGCGGATTTCATCGCGCAGCAGCTCGCGGCCGCGGCGCCAGGTGCGCATCATGGTGAACAGGAAGATGCCCAGCACCACCGGGAACCAGGCGCCCTGCAGCAGCTTGGCGCCGTTGGCGATGACGAAGCCAAGGTCGATGATGAAGAACACCACGCACAGCGGCAGGATCCAGGCGCGCGCCTTGGGCCACAGCGAGCGGGCGACCAGGGCCAGCAGCAGGGTGTCGATCAGCATGGTGGCCGACACCGAGATGCCGTAGGCCACGGCCAGGTTGGACGAGCTGCGGAAGGCCAGCACCAGGCCGATCACCATCACTGCGATGCCCCAGTTGATGCCCGGGATGTAGATCTGGCCGATGGTGTCGTGCGAGGTGTGCTTGATGCGCATGCGCGGGATGTAGCCCAGCTGCATGGCCTGGCGCGAGACCGAGAACGCACCGGTGATGACCGACTGCGAGGCGATCACCGCCGCCATCGTGGCCAGGATGATCATCGGGTACAGCGCCCACGACGGCACTGCTTCGAAGAACGGGTTCTTCAGCGCCTCCGGATGGTTGAGCACCAGCGCGCCCTGCCCCAGGTAGTTCAGCACCAGGCACGGCAGCACGAAGAAGTACCAGGCGTGGCGGATGGGCTTGGCGCCGAAATGGCCCATGTCGGCGTACAGCGCTTCGCCACCGGTCACCGCCAGCACCACCGCACCGAGGATGAAGATGCCGTGCCAGCTGTGCTCCATGAAGAAGCGGATCGCCCACCAGGGGTTGAACGCCTTCAGCACTTCCGGCGCGTCGACGATGTTGTAGATGCCGATCGCTGCCAGCGAGATGAACCAGACCGAGGTGATCGGGCCGAACGCCTTGCCGATCTTCTCGGTGCCGAAGCGCTGCGCGGCAAACACCATCAGCAGCACCACCACGGTGATCGGCACGATGAAGGCATGCAGCCCGGGGGCCGCCACCTCCAGGCCTTCAACCGCGCCCAGCACGGAAATGGCCGGGGTGATCACGCCGTCGCCGAAGAACAGCGAGGCGCCGAAGATGCCGAGAATGCCCACCACATACGCCGAGCGCGAGCCGTTGCGCAGCGTGCGCTGGGTCAGCGCCATCAGCGCCATGATGCCACCCTCGCCATCATTGTCGGCGCGCATGATGATGGTCACGTACTTCAGGGTGACCACGATGTTCAGCGCCCAGAACGCCAGCGACAGCACGCCCAGCACGGTGTCGTGGTCGCTGTTGAGCCCGTAGTGCGGCGAGAACGCCTCCTTCAGGGTGTACAGCGGGCTGGTACCGATATCGCCGAAGACCACGCCGATCGCACCGATGATCAGCGCCATGCCTCCGGCTGGAGGAGCGTGACCGTGGCCGCCGGGGGCAGCTGCGTGCGGGGTTTGACTGCTGGACATGGGACTCCTGGCGAAGCTCAGGCGGTGTGTTGAAGGAAAGGAAGGCGGATCAGCGCAGCGCCGACTGCAGCGCCTTGCGGATCACGGTGGCCACTTCATCGCCTTCATTGAAAGCGTCGCGGGCCATGCGGGCGGCTTCAGCCGGCTTGTAGCCCAGCTGCTGCAGCGCCACGGTGGCATCGGACAGCGGGTCGGCCGGGGCCGGGCCACTGCCGGTGGGCAGCGCGCCGCCGGCACCGAACTGCGCCGCACGGTCGCGCAGCTCCAGCACCATGCGCTCGGCGGTCTTCTTGCCGATGCCCGGGATACGGGTCAGCGCGGTGATGTCACCGGCCTGGACCATGCGCGCAAATTCTTCGACGGTGACGCCGGACAGCACGGCCAGCGCGATCTTCGCGCCGATGCCACTGACCTTCTGCACGTCGCGGAACAGGCGCCGCTCGCCCTCGCGCAGGAAGCCGTACAGCGAGACGCTGTCTTCCTTCTGCGCGTAATGGGTATACAGGGTGACCTCGCGACCGAGCTCGGGCAGGTCGTAGAAGGTGCTCATCGGCGCCTCCAGCTCGTAGCCCACTCCGTTCACGTCCACCACCAGCCACGGCGGCGCCTTGTAGGCGACGATGCCGCGCAGTCGACCGATCATTGCGTGCAGCTCCTCATTTGCGGCCCCACGCCTGGCGGGCACTGAGCCCCAGGCGGTTGGCCGTTGCCCTTACGTGGGCATGGGTGATCGCCACCGCCAACGCGTCGGCCGCGTCGGCCTGCAGCTTGGTTTTCAGGTTGAGCATGAGCCCGACCATGTGTTGAACCTGTTGCTTTTCGGCGCCACCGCGGCCGACCACGGCCAGCTTGATCTCGCTGGCGGCATATTCGTGCACCGGCAGGTCGCGCAGCACCACGGCGGAGATCGCCGCGCCACGGGCCTGGCCCAGCTTCAGCGCCGAGTCCGGGTTGCGGGCCATGAACACCTTTTCGATGGCCACTTCGTGCGGCTGGTACTCGCGGCACAGCTCGGCCAGGCCCAGCACCAGCAGTTTCATGCGCTGCGGGAAGTCGTCGGCGCCCAGCAGCACCAGCGGCTGGTGGTGCACGTAGCTGACGCGGCCGGCGGCGTCGACATCGATGATGCCGACCCCGGTCCGCTGCGAACCGGGGTCGATGCCGAGGATGCGGGTCATGCGGCGCTCCTGGCGGGGCGGAACGGAGTGCGCTGGCAGGCGTATGGGCTCATGACTGTCCGCGGTGACCGTTCAACGGCCCGCGCCCAGGCCGTCGAAGACGGCTCAGGCGTAGGCGTCGGCGCCAAGTTCGGCGTTGGAATACACGTCCTGCACGTCGTCCAGGTCTTCGAGCATGTCCAGCAGCTTCTTGACCTGCAGGGCGACGTCGCCCTCGACCTTGATGTCGTTGTCGGCGCGGAAGGTGATCTCGGCGTGATCGGCGACATGGCCAGCAGCGGTCATTGCGTCCTTGACCGCGTTGAACGCGTCAGGGCTGGTGACCACATCGATTGAGCCATCGTCCGGATAGACCACGATGTCATCGGCACCGGCCTCGATGGCTGCTTCGGTGATGGCATCCTCGTCGGCGCCGGGAGCGAAGCTGAGCACGCCCAAGCGCTTGAACATGAAGGCCACCGAGCCTTCGGTGCCCATGTTGCCGCCGCACTTGCTGAACGCATGGCGGACGTCGGCCACGGTGCGCACGCGGTTGTCGGTCAGGCAGTCCACGATCACGGCCACGCCACCCGGGGCGTAGCCCTCGTAGCGGATTTCCTCGTAATCGACGCCTTCCAGTTCACCGGTGGCCTTCTTGATGGCGCGCTCGATCACGTCCTTGGACATGTTCACGGCCAGGCCCTTGTCCATTGCCGTGCGCAGGCGCGGGTTGTTGTTGGGGTCGCCTCCACCGCCGCGCGCGGCAACGCCGATCTCACGGATGATCTTGGTGAAAATCTTGCCACGCTTCGCGTCGGACGCGTTCTTGCGGGCTTCGATGGAGGGACCTCTACCCATGGGTGCTACCGTCTGGCTGCTTCAGGATCAAGGCGCGGATTCTACCTGATCGGGGGCGGCAACCGTGTCTAGGGCCGTATTGTTGTAGAGCCGAGCCAATGCTCGGCGCAATGGGCCCAACGCGAATACAGCCGAGCATGGGCTCGGCTCTGCAGGGCGCCCCCGCCCTCCCCCTATGCGGCGGCGGCGTCGCGGCTGTGATCGAACTGGCCGTGGCGCAGGAAATGCGCGGTCTGCCGCGCGGCATCGGGCGACACCACCAGGCCGCTGTGGCTGGTGCGCACCACGCAATGGTCGGCCAGGCCCGGCAGGCGGGTCTCGGCCAGCGCCACGGTGCCGTCGGAGGCGTCGTCGATCGCGCCCAGCAGGCTGCCCAGACCATGCGGCACCGAGCCGGCAATCAGCCCGACTTCGGCCGTGCCCTGCCAGTCCGGCAAGCCGTCCAGCAGCAGTTCGCTGCTGCGGCCCAGCGCCAGGCCCCAGCCGTGCTCGGACAACGAACGCGCCGTGCCGCTGCCGCGCAGCGGCGAGCCCAGGCAGACCACGCGCTGCACCGGCAACTGCGGATTGCGGCGCAGCGCCTCCAGCGCCAGCAGCCCGCCGAGGCTGTGGCCGACCAGCGACAGCGGGCCGGCATCGGCCAGCCGCTCCAGCAGCTGCGGCACTGCCACGTCGGGGCCACCGAAGACCGAGGAATAGCCAAATGCGTGCACCTGGAAACCACGTGCGCGCAGGCGCCAGGCCAGTGGCCCGACCCAGGCGCGGGCATTCCAGATGCCATGCAGCAGCAATACGGGGGGAGTCATGCAGACAGCCTGGCAGTGAGCGGGGCAGGAACGTACGGTGATTGAACACGCGCGCGCAGCAAGCGGCGGTGAACGTCAGGCAGCGCGCGGTGCGCGGCGCAGGATGTACTCAAGATCTTGGGTGTCGCCGACCGGGAACAGGTATTCGCCGGCCTTCTCGAAGCCATAGCGGGCGTAGAAGCGCTGCGCGCCAAAGTTCTCCGACCACACGCCCAGCCACAGCGTGCGCGGGCCGTCGTGTTCCAGCCAGGCCAGCGCGGTTTCCAGCAGGCGGCTGCCCCAGCCACAGCTCTGCTGGGTCTTGATCAGGTACAGGCGCTTGAGCTCGCCATCGCCTGCTTTCACCTCCGGGTGCGGCAGGCCACAGGGGCCGGCGGCGGCATGGCCGACCGCCTCCCCGTCCAGCTCCAGCAGCCACACCGCGTAATCGGGGTGGGCCAGGATCACGCGCTGGCGCTCGACCGCGTAGGCCTCATCGAGAAAGGCCTGCAGGTGCTCCGGCGGATACAGATGGCCGAAGGTTTCGGTGAACGTGCGGGCGGCCAGCGCCGACAGGGTCGGCGCGTCGTCCACGGTGGCGCGGCGGATCGAATACATGCAGCAAGTTGACGTCAGGGCGAAGGGTGGGTCAAGCCTTTTCCGGTGCTTCGGCGGCTTCGTCGTCCTCGTCCTCGTATTCCTCTTCTTCGTCCTCTTCCTCGCCTTCCTCGTCTTCGTCCTCGTCGTACTCTTCCTCTTCCTCTTCGTCGTCTTCGTAATCCTCGACGCCGAAGTCTTCACCATCCCAGCGGCCTTCGCCGTCGGCGACGAAGGTCAGGGCCATCGCCGAGGGGTTGGTACCGACACGGACCAGCCAACCACCGAACACACGTGCACGCTCGGTGACCAGGTTGGCCTCGGAGCCTTCATTGCCCAGCTTTTCCCACTCCAGCGAAAACGCAAACTCGGTCATTGCCTGGATCTCCTGATCAGTTGGTCTTGGGGCGAACCTGGATGTGCACTTCGGCCAGCTGCGCGTCGACGATCGGCGACGGCGCGTCGGTCATCAGATCCTGTGCACCGGTGGTCTTCGGGAACGGGATGACGTCGCGGATCGAATCGGTGCCGGCCATCAGCGCGGCGATGCGGTCGATGCCGAAGGCGATGCCACCGTGCGGCGGGGCGCCGTAGTTCAGCGCGTCAAGCAGGAAGCCGAACTTGGCGCGGGCCTCTTCGGCGCCGATGCCGAGCAGTTCGAACACCGCGCTCTGCATGTCCGGACGGTGGATACGGATCGAACCGCCGCCGATTTCGTTGCCGTTGAGCACCATGTCGTAGCCGCGCGAGACGGCGGTACGGGCATTGGCGCGCAGGTCGGCGATATCGTCCACGGCCGGTGCGGTGAAGGGGTGATGCAGGGCGACGTAACGCTGTTCTTCCTCGTCCCACTCGAACATCGGGAAGTCAGTGACCCACAGCGGCGACCAGCCGTCGGCGACCAGGCCGAAGTCCTTGCCCGCCTTCAGGCGCAGCGCGCCCATGAAGTCGGACACCTTGTTGTAGCTGCCGGCGCCAAAGAACACGATGTCGCCGTTGCCAGCGCCGACATGGGCCACCAGCGCGGCGAAGGATTCCTCGCTGAAGAACTTCTGGATCGGCGAGCTGACTTCACCGTTGTCGGCAATCTTGATGTAGGCCAGGCCCTTGGCGCCGTACTTGGCGGCATGCGCGGCGTACTCGTCGATCTGCTTGCGCGACAGCGACGCACCACCCGGGATGCGCAGCGCGGCAACGCGGCCCTCGGCATCATTGGCCGGGCCGGTGAACACGGCAAATTCGCTGTCCTTGACCAGATCGGCCACGTCGACCAGCTCCAGCGCGATGCGCAGGTCCGGCTTGTCCGAACCGTAACGGCGCATGGCCTCGGCCCAGGTCATGCGCGGGAAGCTGGCGTCCAGCTCGACGTCAACCACTTCCTTGAAGATGGCGCGGATCATGTCTTCGACGAAGTCCTGCACGTCGCGCTCGCGCACGAAGGCGAATTCCATGTCCAGCTGGGTGAATTCCAGCTGGCGGTCAGCACGCAGGGCCTCGTCGCGGAAGCAGCGCGCAATCTGGTAGTAGCGGTCGAAGCCGGCCACCATCAGGATCTGCTTGAACAGCTGCGGGCTCTGCGGCAGGGCGTAGAACTCGCCCGGATGCATGCGCGCCGGCACCAGGAAGTCGCGGGCGCCTTCCGGGGTGGCCTTGGTCAGGATCGGGGTCTCGATGTCCTGGAAGCCCTTTTCGTCGAGGTGACGGCGCAGGGCCTGCACCAGCTTGATGCGGGTGCGCTGCATGCGCTGCATTTCCGGGCGGCGCAGGTCCAGGTATCGGTACTTCAGGCGGGTTTCCTCGCCCGGGTTCTCGTGGGCGTGGAACGGCAGCGGCGCGGCCTTGTTCAGCACGGTGATGGCAGTGGCGATCACTTCCACCTTGCCGGTACGCATCTTGTCGTTGACCGCGTGGCGCGCGCGCACCACGCCTTCCACCTGCAGCACGTCCTCGTAGCCCAGCGACGCGGCCACGGCGAACACTTCGGCGTTGTCGACCTCCACGGTCACCTGCACGATGCCCTCATGATCCCGGAGATCGATGAAGCAGACGCCGCCCTGGTTACGGGCCACGTCGGTCCAGCCGGCGAGGGTGACAGTCTGGCCAATCAGGGTCTCGTCGACCAGGCCGCAGAAGTGGGTACGCATGGGGGGAAGCTCCGCTGGAGAACGCCGGCACCGGATGGGGGCCGGAAAGCCTCGTATTCTGCGGCCGAGGCCCCGGCCGGGGCAAATCCGCCCAGTCACACCGGCTTGATCGCCTCCCTCCCTATAGTCGGACACCTGCCACCGTATGGGATGCCGCCATGAAACCGCTGTCCCTGGCCAGCCTGGCCGTGACCCTCAGCCTGGGTGCATTGGGCACCCTCGCCCTGCCCGCTCCGTCCGCCTCTGCGCAGGACGGGGTGATCCGCTGCGAAAGCCAGAGCAATCGCGAACGCGTCTGCAACACCGGCTGGCGCGGCGCGCAGCTGGTCCGCCAGTTGTCTGGCAGCCCCTGCGAGGAAGGCCGCACCTGGGGCAGCCGCAACGGCACCATCTGGGTCACCGGCGGCTGCCGCGCCGAGTTCGTCGAGTCGCGTGGCGGCTGGGGCGGCGGCAATGGCGGCGGCTGGGGCGGCAACAACGGCCGCCCCGGCGAGACCATCCGCTGCGAGAGCCAGAACAACCGCGAGCGCAGCTGCCCGGTCGGCTGGCGCAACGCCCGCCTGGTCCGCCAGCTGTCCGGCAGCCCCTGCCAGGAAGGGCGTACCTGGGGCGTGCGCAACGGTGCAGTCTGGGTCAACGGCGGCTGTCGCGCCGAGTTTGCCGAAGCCCGCGGCTGGGGCGGCGGCGGCGGCGGCGGTTGGGGCGGCGGTGACCGCAACTACTCCGTCACCTGCAGCAGCAACAACAACCGCACGCAGACCTGCGACTGGGATGCACGCCAGGGCCGACCGGTGCTGCAGCAGCAGCTGTCCGGCAGTGCCTGCCAGGAAGGCCGCAGCTGGGGCTATTCGCGCGGCCAGGTGTGGGTAAGCAACGGCTGCCGCGCGCGCTTCGGCGTGCGTTGAGTCTGCGGTCGCATCCCTGGCCGATGGCCAGGGCTCTGCTCCGGCCGGGGATCCCGCATCCACGCATGGCGTGGATCTACCGGCCATCTTTCCCAGGTCGGAGCCTTCCGCAGGAGGGATCCGACACCGCGATCACGGTGCGGGCGCTTTGTCGTCACCCCACGGTGGCGGTGGCAGGTCGACCGGCTTGCTCAGGTCGAACTGCACGCGGAACCGTCGGCCGTCCGGGCGGGTCAGTTCGTAGACGAACGTCTGGTCGGGGTCGATTTCCATCGCCCAGATGTTGAAGGTCGACGCCAGCATGCCGGCCCGACGGAACATCGCCACTGAATCGCCATCGGCCGGGAACTGCTGGCGCCCGGCGGTGCCCGGCGGCGTGCTGTCGCCACCATACAGGGTGATCGCGTCGGCGCTGCCGTCTTCATGGCGGTGATCGTGCTTCAGGCGCAGCCCGTTCGGCGTGCGGGTCAGCACCCAGGTCCGTGAGTGGTCATCCCCCACGTGGAACGGGATGCGCAGCTCATGTGCTGGATCGGCGCAGCCACGCACATGCATCACCAAGCGCTGTCCGGCGAACGGATCCTTGCCGGTCGGGGCCGGCGTGTCTTCGACCACCTTGCCGGCATAGGCATGGCCGCAGTGGGCGGCGACCGCAGCCAAGAACGCATCGGCCGGTGCGGTCGCGAGGTCATGGGCGACCGTATCGGTGCGCTGCGTGCACGCAGCGAGGCTGAGCAGGAGGACGGTGGCGGTGGCAACGGCGGGCAGTCTCATGCCCCAACCCTAACGGCCATGAACGATGGGCGCAAACCGCACGCCGCGCCTGCTCAGCGTTTGGCGTGCGGTGCTGCCGCCACCGCTTCGGTCGCCGCAACCGGTGCCGCCTCGCCCTCGCCTGCCGGCTCCTGTTCCACCGGATCGACATCGAACGGGGTGCGGAACACCAGCGATGGCAGCAGCGTGGTCAACGCGGCATACAGCAGCAGCGCGCCGAACAGTACCGCCGGAATCTGGAAGCGCTCGCGCATGATCGCCGCCAGCACCAGGGTGAAGATCAGCGTCGGCGCCAGCGCCAGCGAGACCCGCAGGCTGCTGCGGAAGCTCTCGCCGAACATCACCCGGCGCTGCAGCCAGACCACGCCGATGCGCAGCGGCAGGACCACCAGGGTAATCACGATGCCCAGCCCGAGCGCCTCGAAGCTGAGCGCCTCGCTGGGCACCTTGGTGCCGGCGTTGAAGAAGTAGAACGGCACGAAGAACGAGGCGAACAGGCGCAGCGCGTGCAGGTTTTCGTGCGAGGCCAGCAGCGGCATGCGCTGGTGCAGCAGGCGCGCGACCAGCCCGGCGATGAACGCGCCGACCAGGTAGTACACGCCCAACAGGTAGGTGATGTAGGCCGCCACCATGCCCACCATCACCAGCAGCGAGAATTCCGAGCCGGGCGCGTGCGGCGCCACCCAGCGTCCCAATGCAATGAACAGCAGCGGCAGGCCGACCATCATCGCCAGCAGGGCCAGGCTGGACAGCGCCATGTGGCCCGGATCGCCCGCCTGCAGCACGATGAACAATGCGGCCAGCGCCAGCAGTTCGCCGGCAATGGCCTTGCTGGTCACCCAGAACCGCTCGTCCTCGCTCAAGCCCAGCCGCGACAGCGAATCCATAATGAAACCGGTGGAGGGCGTCAGCAGCGCCAGCGCCAACAGGCCCGCGGCCTGCCAGGGAAGCCCCGCATAGCGCCAAGCCAGCCAGCCCACGCCGAACAAGGTCGCGCTACGGATCACCAGGTGCGCCAGCAGCGGCCACATGCCACGGCGCAGCGCCTGCAGGTCCACTTCCAGGCCCGCGAACAGGAACAGCGAGGAAATACCCAGCGTGGCCAGCAGGCCGATCACAGCATCGTGGGCCTGGTCGCCCAGCCACAGCATGCCGATGATGCCGAACAGCAGGCAGGTCAGTGGTGCGGGCAGGCTGAAGCGCTGCAGCGCGCGCGGGATCACCAGCAGCGCGAAGATCAGCAGCAGGTAGATCAACTCATGGCTCATCGGGGTCTTCCGTGGGGTTCGAACGCGCGCAGGATGCGCGCGCCGAACCGATCCGGCAAGCCGCGTCTGAATGACCCCGGTTACCTCATCCGATCAGCCGATCGGCGATCCGCCCCACCTGGGCCAGCACGAGCGCACGCTGCTCGTTGCTGATTGCGCCTGCCTGCAGATAGGCGGTCAGCAGCCACGGTGCGCCGCCCGCGCGCGGCCACAGCACGGCGATGTCGTTGCGCGCGTCCTCGCCATTGCTGCCGGTCTTGTCGCCCACCCGCCAGCGCTGGCCCAGCCCCGCACGCAGGCAGGCATCGCCGGTTTCGTTGTCGATCAACCAGTCGGCCAGCTGCTGGCGCGAAGCCGGCTGCAACACCTGCCCCAGCACCACGCGCTGCAGCGAACCAGCCATCGCCGCCGGCGTGGTGGTGTCGCGCGGATCGCCTTCGGCGAAGCTGTTCATTTCCGGCTCCAACCGGTCGCTGCGGCTGACCGTATCGCCACTGGCACGCAGGAACGCGGTGACCGCAGGCGGCCCGCCGACCACGCCGAACAACAGGTTGGCGGCGGTGTTGTCGCTGGTGATGACCGTGGCCCGGCAGAGATCGCGCACGGTCATGTCCTTGCCGACATGGCGGCGGGTCACCGGCGCATGCGAGAGCAGGTCGGCCTCGCGCACCGGCACGCGCTTGTCCAGCAAGGCGGGAGTGCGTTCGGCGTGGCTGAGCACGGTGGCGGCCAGCATGCTCTTGAAGGTGCTGCACATCGGGAAACGCTCGTCCTGGCGATGGCCGACGCGGCGACCACTGGCGGTGTCGAGCAGGGTGACGCCGAGGCGTCCGGCGCAGGCCTTTTCCAGCGCGGCGAAATCGCGGGCGGCGGTGATGGCGGCATCGGTCGGGCCGGCGGTGGAGGTCGCGCCTGCCGCGCGTGCCAGCAACGGCAGGGCGAGCGAGGAAGCAACGGCGGCACCACTGAACTGCAGGAATCGGCGACGGGCAAGCATGCGGGGTTCTCCTGGGGACCAATGGATTATTGGCCCCCTCTTCCAAGGACGACCAGCGCAAAAAATCATCGCCAGACATTAGTTCAATTCATGTGTTGCGCATTCAACCCCTTAATTGACGGCACTTACAGATAACGGGTTACGATCAGCCATCATTCCAGCTCACGACTGCGCCATGCTGCACCCCACCCTGCCGCTGAACGCGCTGCGCGCCTTCGAAGCCGCCGCCCGCCATCAGAACTTCACCCGTGCCGCACTGGAGCTGTGCGTCAGCCAAGCGGCGCTGAGCCATCAGATCCGAGGCCTGGAGGACCGTCTCGGCATCCGCCTGTTCCACCGCCTGCCGCGCGGTGTCGCCCTCACCGATGAAGGCGCCGCGCTGTATCCGGTGCTCAACGAATCGTTCGAACGCATCTCGGCCAGCATCGCGCGCTACACCGGCGGGCCGGCGCGTGAGGTGCTGACCCTCGGTGTGGTCGGCACCTTCGCCACCGGCTGGCTGCTGCCGCGGCTGGCCGCGTTCGAGGCCGCCCACCCGGACATCGAGCTGCGCCTGCAGACCCACAACAATCGCATCGATCTGGCTGGCGAAGGCCTTGACCTGGCGATCCGCTTCGGCGACGGCGACTGGCAGGGCCAGGCCTGCACCGCAATCCTCGACGCGCCATTCGCGCCACTGTGCGCACCGGCCCTGGCACGTCGGCTGAAACAGCCGCGCGACCTGGGCTCGGTGCCGCTGCTGCGCTCCTACCGCAGCGACGAATGGCCGCGCTGGTTGCAGGCGGCGGGTGTCAACGGCGTGGAAGCACGCGGGCCGGTGTTCGATTCGTCGTTGACGGTGGCGATGGCGGCGGCTGGCGGTGCCGGCGTGGCGCTGCTGCCGTTGCGCATGTTCGAGCAGGAGCTGGCCGAGGGCCGGTTGCTGCAGCCGTTCAGCACCACGCTGGAGCTGGGCCGCTACTGGCTGACCCGGCTGCGCTCTCGCGCCGAGCGTGAGCCGGCAAAGCGTTTCCGCGAGTGGCTGCAGGCGCAGGGATGATGTAGCGCCGAGCCCGCGCCCGGCTGCTCTGTGTCCAATGCCGCGCTGCGTGCGAAAGCCGAGCGTGGCTCGGCTCTACAGAAGAGCCAGTCGGCCGCTGGCCGGCACGACCGGTCAGGACTCCAGCAGCTCCATCCACGCCGCTTCAGCCTTTTCCAGCTGCGCGGCGGCGGTTTCCCGATCGCGGCCAAGCACGGCCATGCGGGTGGCATCGGCGTAGTTGGCCGGGTCGGCCAGCTGCCGGTCCAGTTCGGCCAGTACCCCTTCCAGCTCGGCCACCCTGGCTTCGGCAGCGGCCAGCTTGTGCGGGTTCACCGGCTTCTTCTGCACCACCTGCGCCACCGGCGCGGTCTTGACCACCACCGGCTCTTCCACCTGCTCCATGCGCGCCTTGGTACCCTGTGCCTGAGGGCGGGTACGCAGCCAGGCGGCGTAGGCATCCAGATCGCCGTCGAACGGCTCGACCACGCCATCGGCCACACGCCAGTAGGTATCGCAGACCAGGCCGATCAGGTGGCGGTCATGCGAGACCATCACGATCGCGCCCTCGAAGGTGGCCAGTGCTTCGGCCAGCGCCTCGCGCATTTCCAGGTCGAGGTGGTTGGTCGGTTCGTCCAGCAGCAGTACGTTCGGCTGCTGCCAAGCGATCAGCGCCAGTGCCAGGCGGGCACGTTCGCCACCGGAGAAGCCATCGACCGGCTCGAACGCGCGGTCACCCGGGAAATTCCACTTGCCGAGGAAATCGCGGAACGACTGGTTGGGTGCGTCCGGGGCGATCTCGCGGAAGTGCTCCATCGGCGACTGGCCTTCGTGCAGCGACTCCACCGTGTGCTGGGCGAAGTAGCCGATCTTCAGGTCCGGGTGCGCCATGCGCTCGCCGACGATCGGCGCCAGCTCGCCCACCAGGGTCTTCACCAGCGTGGTCTTGCCCGCACCGTTCGGGCCGAGCAGGCCGATGCGCTGGCCCGCTTCCAGGCCGAAGCCGACGTTGTGCAGGATTACCGCGTCCTTGCCGTAGCCGGCCTCGACGTGGTTCAGGCGGATCAGCGAGAACGGCAGTTTGGCCGGCGGCGCGAACTCGATGCGGAACTCGCGCTCGGCACGCACCGCTTCGGTGCCGGCCAGCTTGGCCAGGCGCTTCATGCGGCTCTGCGCCTGCGCGGCCTTGCTGGCCTGCGCCTTGAAACGGTCGATGAAGCTCTGCAGGTGCGCGCGCTCGGCCTGTTCCTTCTCGTGCGCGATCTGCTGCTGGCGCAGCTGTTCGGCGCGCTGGCGCTCGAAATCGGTATAGCCGCCCGGGTAGAGCTTGGCGCCGCCACCGTGCAGGTGCAGGGTGTGGGTGGCGACGTTGTCGAGGAACTCGCGGTCATGCGAGATCAGCAGCAGGGTACCCGGGTACTTCAGCAGCCACTGCTCCAGCCAGTACACCGCGTCCAGATCCAAGTGGTTGGTCGGTTCGTCGAGCAGCAGCAGGTCGCTGGGCATCATCAGCGCGCGGGCCAGGTTCAGGCGCACGCGCCAGCCACCGGAGAACGAGGACACCGCGCGGTGGTGCGTCTCGGCGGGGAAGCCCAGGCCGTGCAGCAGCTTGCCGGCGCGCGCTTCGGCGTCGTAGGCGCCCATCTCGGCCATCTTCGTGTGTGCGTTGGCCACCGCCTCCCAGTCTTCGCGGGCGGTTGCCTCGGCCTCTTCGGCCAGCACCGCGGCCACCTCGGTATCGCCGCCCAGCACGAAGCTCAGCGCCGGGTCCGGCAGCGACGGAGTTTCCTGGGCCACGCTGGCGATACGGACCTTGCCGGGCAGGTCGACGTCACCCTTGTCGGCCTCCAGCTCGCCCTTCACCGCCGCGAACAGGCTGGACTTGCCAGCACCGTTGCGGCCGACCACACCTACCCGGTAACCGGCGTGCAGGGTCAGGTCGACATTGGACAACAGCAGCCGCTCGCCGCGGCGCAAGGCGAAATTACGAAGGGAGATCATCGGGGGAGGGGTCCATATAACCGGATGGAATGTGCTGGTGAGCACTGTTCCTGCGACGCAATTCTAGCGTTAACGAATACTTGACGCGTCCCGGGATGCGCGGCGGCAGGCCAACTCTCTCCCTCGTCGGCCCCGCGCAGTCCCGGACCCCCACGCCGCGCCACTGCCAGCTGTCGCTAAATGGTTGCTGCTGCAACGTTTTTTCTGACGCCCGGCATTTGACACGCACTGAATATCCCGTTAATTGCTGTATTGCGCACCGCAACAACCGCCGTCCGCCTCACCCCCGTGATGTCGATTCCGGTGCCGCCCCTGCCAACCGGAGCCCCATCCCGATGACCCGCAAGACCAGCCTGATCGCCGCCGCCGTCGCTGTCGCACTCGGTGGCTCTCCGTTCGTCGCCGCTGCCCAGCAGGCCGGCACCGCCGCCAACACCCTGGACACAGTGATCGTCACCGGCACCCGCGTGGCCGACCGCACTGTGGCCGAATCGCAGTCGCCGATCGACATCATTACCCCCGAAACACTGCAGTCCACCGGCACCAGCGAACTGGCCACGGCGCTGTCGCGCGCGCTGCCCTCGCTGAACTTCCCGCGCCCGGCCCTGACCGACGGCACCAGCGGCGTGCGCCCGGCGCAGCTGCGCGGCCTGTCGCCGGACCAGGTGCTGGTGCTGGTCAACGGCAAGCGCCGCCACACCTCGGCGATGATCAACGTCAACGGCAGCATCGGCCGTGGCTCGTCGGCGGTGGACATCAACGCGATCCCGATCGCTGCCATCGAGCGCGTGGAAGTGCTGCGCGACGGCGCGTCGGCACAGTACGGCTCGGACGCCATCGCCGGCGTCATCAACATCGTGCTCAAGGGCAGTGGCCGTGGCGGCAGCCTGGCGGTGGACTACGGCCAGTACTCGGCCGGCGACGGCAACAAGTACCAGCTGTCCGGCGATACCGGCGTCGAGTTCGGCAACGGCCGTGGCCGTGTGCACGTGGCCGGCCAGATCAGCCAGCAGGACGAGAGCAACCGCGCCGGCCCGTACCGCGGCACCACGCCGAATACCGGCAACTTCCCGAGCATCGGCCAGAAGACCTTCATCGTCGGCGACCCGCGCGTGGATGCCACCGCCGCCTCGGCCAACGCCAGCTTCGACTTCAGCGACCACGTGACCGGCTACGCCAGCGCGCTGCTCAGCAACCGCGACATCACCTCGTTCGCGTTCTACCGCTCGCGCAACCACAGCGGGCAGAGCGCGCTGCTGGCGCAGACCTACCCGGATGGCTACGTGCCGGAGATCAACCAGTATTCCAAGGACCGTTCGCTGGTGGCCGGGGTCAAGGGCAACACCGACAACGGCTGGACCTGGGACCTGAGCCTGAACCATGGCGAGAACACCCTCGATTTCCACACCCGCAACAGCATCAACTACAGCCTCGGTGCGACCAGTCCGCGCTCGTTCTACGACGGCACGCTGAAGTACCAGCAGGACATCTTCAACGCCGACCTGACCAAGTCGCTGGACTGGGGCCTGGCCTACCCGGTCACGCTGTCCTTCGGTGGTGAGTACCGCAAGGAGAAATGGGACCAGAAGCCGGGCGAGCTGAACTCGTACACCGGGAGCGGCGCGCAGGGCTTCGCGGGCTTCACCCCGACCAATGAAGTGCATGCCGACCGCCACAACTACGCGGTCTATGCAGGCCTGGAAGCGGACCTGACCGAGAAGTTCTCGGCGGGCATCACCGGCCGCTACGAGGACTACTCGGACTTCGGCGACCGCTTCTCCGGCAAGCTGTCGGCGCGCTACGCGTTCACCGACAAGGTCGCGCTGCGCGCTACCGCGTCCAGTGGCTTCCGTGCACCGTCGCTGGCGCAGCAGGGTTACCAGGCCGTCACCAGCCAGTTCCTCAATGGCGTGTTCGTTGAACGCGGCACCTTCCCGACCACCAGCCCGGCCGCGCAGGCGCTGGGCGCCTCGCCGCTGAAGGCCGAGACCTCCACCTCCTACAGCCTGGGCCTGGTGCTGCAGCCGGTGGACCGCCTGTACATCACCGTCGATGCCTACCAGATCGACATCGATGACCGCATCGCGCTGTCGTCCAGCATCACCACCAACGCCGCCACCAGCGCGCTGCTGGGCACCCTCGGCCTGCCGCAGGTGACCGCGTTCTCGTACTTCACCAACGGCCTGGATACGCGCACCCGCGGCGTCGACTTCGTGTCCAGCTACACGGTGCCGTTCAGTGCCAGCAGCCTGGAACTGACCGCCGCCTACAGCTACAACGACACCGAAGTGCGCCGCGTCAGCGGCACCCCGGCGGTGTTTGGCACGCTGGGCCTGACCCAGTCGCTGATCGGCCGTGATGAGATCGGCCGCATCGAGGACAGCTACCCGCGCGACAAGGCGATCCTGAGCAGCACCTGGCGTTCGGACCACTGGGAACTGGGCTTGGCGGCGACCCGCTACGGCAAGTTCACCGTGCGCAACTCGGCCACCGCGCTGCGCGACCAGACCTACGGCGATGCCTGGGTCGTGGATGCCTCGGCCAGCTACAAGCCGAGCAGCAACTGGACCCTGACCGTGGGCGCCGACAACCTGCTGGACAAATACCCGGACCGCACCGAAGACCTGCAGAATTCCACCTTCGGCATGCTGCCGTACAGCAACTACTCGCCGTTCGGCTTCAACGGCGCGTATGTGTACGGGCGGATCAAGTACACTTGGTAAGCGGCAGTGCCGGCCGCTGGCCGGAATACCCTCGCCGCATATCCAGTAGAAGGCGGGGGTAGAAATGCGTGGGCAAACCCGCCGGCCACGGCACGTGGCCGGCGGGTTTGCCGTATCTGGCCTCATCGGTGAAAATCGGGGCATCCCCCCGATTTCTGCGAGTGCCGATGCACCATGACACCGACCTGATCAACATCGTGGCCGTTGGCCTGGGGCTCGCCTTCATCTTTGGCGCGCTGGCCAACAAGCTCCGCTTGTCTCCCCTGGTCGGTTACCTGGTTGCTGGCATCTGTGTAGGCCCGTTCACCCCCGGCTTCGTCGCTGACCAGGCGCTGGCCAATCAGCTGGCCGAGCTGGGTGTGATGCTGCTGATGTTCGGCGTCGGCCTGCATTTCTCGCTGAAGGACCTGATGGCGGTCAAGGCCATCGCCATCCCCGGTGCCATCGGCCAGATCGCAGTCGCCACCCTGCTCGGCTGGGGTGTGGCCTCGCTGATGGGCTGGCCGGCCATCCATGGCGTCATCTTCGGTTTCTCGCTGGCCACCGCCAGTACCGTGGTGCTGCTGCGGGCGATGGAGGAACGCCGCCTGCTGGAAACCATGCGCGGCAAGATCGCGGTCGGCTGGCTGATCGTGGAAGACCTGGCCTGCGTACTGGCGCTGGTGATGATGCCGGTGATGGCCGGCGTGTTCGGTCCCGATGCGGCCAAGGAATCGCACTCGCTGGGCAGCGTGCTGGCCGACATCGGCTGGACGTTCGTGCAGCTGGGCCTGTTCGTGGCGGTGATGCTGGTGGTCGGCCGCCGGGTCATCCCGTGGATCCTCGAACGCATCGCCGGTACCGGTTCGCGCGAACTGTTCACCCTGTCGGTGCTGGCGATCGCGCTGGGCGTAGCGTTCGGCTCGGCCATGCTGTTCGGTGTCTCGTTCGCGCTGGGCGCGTTCTTCGCCGGCATGCTGCTCAACGAATCGGAATTGAGCCACAAGGCCGCGACCGATTCGCTGCCGCTGCGCGACGCATTTGCGGTGCTGTTCTTTGTGTCGGTCGGCATGCTGTTCGACCCCAACATCCTCATCCAGCATCCGTGGCAGGTGCTGGCCACGGTGCTGATCATCATGTTCGGCAAGTCGGCCGCCGCCTTCTTCATCGTGCGTGCATTCGGCCACCCGACCAGCACCGCGCTGACCATCTCGGCCAGCCTGGCGCAGATCGGCGAGTTCGCCTTCATCATCGCCGGCCTCGGCGTGGCTCTGCAGATCCTGCCGAAGGAAGGCCAGTCGCTGGTGCTGGCCGGTGCGCTGGTGTCGATCATGCTCAACCCGCTGGTGTTCGGCCTGCTCGACCGCTGGCAGGCCAAGCAGGAGCAGCAACCGCAGGCACCGGAGCCGCCGGAGGCCATCGGCCCGTCCCGCGACCTGCATGGCCACGCCATCGTGATCGGTTACGGCCGCGTCGGCAGCGAGCTGGCGCAGGTGCTGCGTGATCGCGGCGTGCCGGTGCTGGTGATCGATGACAACAAGGAACATGTCGAACAGGCGCATGCCAAGGGCCTGGCGGCGATCCGCGGCAGTGCCGCCGCCGACCGGGTGCTGGCCGAGGCCCATCCGGAGCGCGCCAAGATCGCGGTGCTGGCGATTCCGCAGCCGCTGGAAGCCGGTGAGGCGCTGGCCAAGCTGCGCGCGATCAACCCGGACCTGACCCTGCTGGCACGCGCGCACAGCGATGCCGAAGTGAAGCATCTGCTGGAACACGGCGCCGATGGCACGGTGATGGCCGAGCGCGAGCTGGCCTATTCGCTGGCGGAGATGATCATGTCCACGCCGCCGTACCGGAATCTGGGGCAGCACAGCATTCCGGTGGTGTGAGGGGTGTGGGTGCGGCAGGGCTTGCAGCCCTGCACCTGCCAAGGCAACGGCAAAAGCAAAAGCTGACTATCCGTGGGATGGCGGGGCGGGTCCGGTTGCAGGGGACGCCGTGAATCCGTCCATGGAGGCTCGGTCGCGCCATCCATGGCGCTCACGCCCCTGCAACCGGACCCACCCCGCCTTCGACAGATTCCTGCGATCTGTCGGAACGGCGTTCTGCCTTGGCAGGTGCCGACCTGGGTCGACACGTCGGCGCAAGGCTCAGATCCGTTTTCCACAGGAAAACGGATCTGACCCCGGAAACAAAAAAATCCCCGGTCGACCCGCATCGACCGGGGATCTGGATCGCCACGTTGCCACGCCTTGGAGAGGCAGTTCCACCGTAGCGCATCGCGGCACCGGTGGTGATCGCCTGTGGCGATATGCACCAAGCGCGCGGCTATCAGGCGCCCGCCAGCGCCTGCTCCAGGTCCGCGCGCAGGTCGCCGATGTGTTCGATGCCGATCGACAGCCGCACGGTGTCCTCGCTCACACCCGCTTTGGCCAGTTCAGCGGCATCCAGCTGGCGATGGGTGGTGGACGCTGGATGGGTCGCCAGCGATTTGGCGTCACCCAGGTTCACCAGCCGGGTGAACAGCTTCAGCGCATCGAGGAAACGTGCGCCTGCCTCGCGGCCGCCGGGCAGGCCGAAGGTCAACACGCCCGAGCCGTGCCCGCCAAGGTAGCGCTGTGCGGCAGCATGTTCCGGATCGTCGGCCAACCCGGCGTATCGCACCCAGGCAACCTTGTCATGCGCCTGCAGGTACTGCGCGACGGCCAGTGCGTTGGCGTTGATGCGTTCCATGCGCAGGGCCAGGGTCTCGATGCCCTGCAGGATCAGGAACGCATTGAACGGCGACAGCGCCGCACCGGTATTCCGCAGTGGCACCACCCGCGCGCGGCCGATGTAGGCGGCAGGGCCCAGTGCTTCGGTGTAAACCACGCCGTGGTAGCTGGGATCGGGCTGGTTGAGGCGGGCAAAACGCTTTGGCTGCGCGGCCCAGTCGAAACGCCCCGAGTCGATGATTGCACCGCCCAGGCTGTTGCCGTGGCCGCCCAGGTACTTGGTCAATGAATGCACCACGATGTCGGCGCCGTGCTCGAACGGGCGCAGCAGGAACGGTGTGGCCACTGTGTTGTCGACGATCAGCGGCACGCCGGCGGCATGCGCGACCTCGGCGATGGTGGCGATGTCGGTGACGTTGCCGCGCGGGTTGCCGATCGATTCGACGAACACCGCCTTGGTGCGGTCGTCGATCAGCGCAGCGAACGCAGCTGGATCGGCAGGATCGGCGAAACGCGCCTGGATACCGTACTGCGGCAGCGTGTGCGCCAGCAGGTTGAGGCTGCCGCCGTACAGCGCGCTGGAGGCGACGATGTTGTCACCGGCTTCGGCAATGGTCTGGATGGCATAGGTGATCGCGGCCTGTCCCGAGGCCAGCGCGAGTGCGCCGATGCCACCTTCCAGGGCGGCCAGGCGCTGCTCCAGCACGTCGGTGGTGGGGTTCATGATGCGGGTGTAGATATTGCCTGGCACCTTCAGGTCGAACAGGTCGGCCCCGTGCTGGGTGTCATCGAAGGCGTACGCAACCGTCTGGTAGATCGGCACCGCCACCGCGCGGGTGGTCGGGTCGGGACGGTAGCCGCCGTGCACGGCCAGGGTTTCCAGTTGCCACTGCGGGTCGCTCATTGCGCCAGGCTCCATCCGGGGAAACCGCCACCATAGGCCAGCCGGGGCGTGGCACTGAGAGCCGCTGGCGATGACGTCCGTACCGCCGGTTATCAGGTTGGCCGCGATTCAGGCAGCGGTCATGGGCCGTTGCTAGGCTTCGCCGCCGGGCGCTCCTGCCCGGGCACGGAGGCCCAACGCGCATGCAGCCATCCCCTTGGACACCCGCCGCCAGCGGCACACCCACCCAGGTCCTGCTGGTGGAAGATGATCGTCGCCTGGCCGAACTGGTCAGCGACTACCTGCACGAGCATGGATTTGCCGTGCAGCACATCGCTCGTGGCGACCTGGCTGGCGCGGCCTGCCGCCAGCATGCGCCGGAGCTGGTGGTGCTGGACCTGATGCTGCCCGGCCTCGGCGGCATCGACGTATGCCGACAGATCCGCAGCTTCTCCGATGTGCCGATCCTGATGCTGACCGCCTGCGAGGACGATATCGAGCAGGTACTGGGCCTGGAATCGGGCGCCGACGATTACGTGCACAAGCCGATCGAACCACGCCTGCTGCTGGCGCGCCTGCGCGCGCTGCTGCGCCGCCGCCACGGCAGCAGCAACACCGGCACGCCCTGCCGACTGATGCATGGTGAACTGCTGATCGACCGCATGCAGCGCGAGGTGCATCTGCATGGCCAGCCGGTAGACATGGGCACCACCGAATTCGAGATCCTGTGGCTGCTGGCCAGCCAGCCGGGGCAGATCCTGTCGCGCGACCAGATCCTGCAGGCGGTGCGCGGCATCGGCTTCGACGGCCTGGACCGTAGTGTCGATGTCAGCATCGGCAAGCTGCGCCGCAAGCTGGGCGATGACGCGCGCGAACCGCGGCGGATCAAGACCGTGTGGGGCCGCGGCTACCAGTTCAACCCGTCGGCCTGGACCGCATGAAGCGGCTGTTCCTGTGGTTGTGGTTTGTCACCGGTGCCTGCTTCCTGGTGTCGGTGTTTTTCCTCAACCACATCCTGGACGGCATCTACACGCCCGTGCAGGATCGCGTGTTCGTCGAGCAAGTGCGCGGACAGGTATACGCCCTGCGCAGCGGCCTGGCGGGCCTGGACGCCGGCCAGCAGCGCGAGCGCCTGCAGCAGTGGCAGCCCCACTATGGCATCGCCCTGACCCTGCTCGCCACGCCTCCCGCGCTCGACGCGCAGGAACAGGCAGCCGTAAAGGCCGATGGCTTCATCGTGCGCGATCAGTACCAGCAGGTGCTGCTGCCCATCGAGGGCATCCATGGGCGCTGGTTGCACCTGCGCCTGCCTGGCGCGGTGCAGATGACAACGTACATGACCATTGCCGCCTACCTCAGCATCCTGCTGCTGGTCGGTGCCAGCCTGTATGCGTGGGTACGCCTGCTCTGGCGCGACCTGGAAGCGCTGCGCCTGCACGCCGACCGCATCGGCGCCGGCGATCTGCAGGCACGCGCCCAGGTCTCGCCGCGCTCTCAGATCCGGGTCATCGTCGACCATTCCAACCGCATGGCCGCACGCGTGGCCGAACTGGTGCAGCGCCAGCGCGACCTGACCCATGCGATCTCGCACGAACTGCGCACGCCGATCGCGCGCGTGGCATTCGGCCTGGACCTGATGCAGGACAGTGATGATCGCGAACGCCGTGCACGGCTGGCACAGGGGCTGCATGGCGATCTGGCCGAACTCAACCGGCTGGTCAGCGAACTGCTGGCCTATGAGCGTCTGGAGCATCCCAGCGAAGGCGAGCCGATGCAGCGCATCGAAGCCGACGACTGGCTGCAGGCCTGTCTGGCCGATGCACGCCGTGATGCCGAACGCGGCGGCGTGGTCCTGCGCGTGCAGCCCAGTGCGTTGCCACGGGTGGATGCCGAGCCGCGCCTGCTGCAGCTGGCACTGAGCAATCTGGTGGGCAATGCGCTGCGCCACACGCATTCGCAGGTGGAAGTCTCGCTGGTCGGCGTCGGCGGCCGGGCCTGCCTGCGTGTGGATGACGACGGCCCCGGCATCGCCGAAGCCGATCGTGAGAAGGTGATGCGTCCATTCACCCGCCTGGACGACAGCCGCAGCCGCGATACCGGCGGCTTCGGCCTGGGCCTGGCCATCGTCAACCGCATCGCCGCCCGACACGGCGGCGAGCTGCGCATCAGCCGCGCCACGCTGGGCGGCGCGCGCCTGGAAATGCACTGGCCGCTGGCTGCCAGCTGAACGCCCACGGGCACGATTACAGTTGCTTACAACTCCCGCACAACTGCGGACGGATCGGTCGCCGGCGTATCGCCACGCTAGCGACCCTGCAGCACTCGCCGGATGCGCGCGCTGCTTTCCTCCCATTGTCGAGAGTTTCCATGTCCCTGCTTCGCCGTTCCCCCGCCCTGTTCTGCCTGGCCCTGTTGCCGCTGTTCGCCGCCCCGATCGCCCACGCCAAGGATGACCACTGGACCTTCGAGGTCGCTGCCGGCGGTGGCGTGGCGCCGCGCTACAGCGGCAGCGAGGAGTATCGTGCGACGCCTTCGCTGTCCTTTGATGTCACCTCGCCGGGAGGCTGGTTTCTGGGCACCAGCGGCATCGGCTGGGGCACCTCCATCGGCGAGCACACCCGCGTGCGGGCCTACGTCGGCGCCAGCGGCATCCGCAAGGAAAAGGACTCCCTGCTCGGTGGTTCCGACTTCCTGCGCGGCATGGGTGATATCGATACCCGTCCCCTGGTCGGCGTCTCGGCTGGTTTTACGCTGGGCGAAGCCGTGCTGAGCGGTTCCTGGCAGTTCACCCGCAAGGATGAGGACAAGGCCGAGAACGGCCTGGCCACCCAGCAGGTGCACTTGAACCTGACCATGCCCCTGTTCGACCTGGCCGGTGGCGTGGTCAGCGGCAGTGTCTCCACCGACTACGGCAACCGCGGTTACATGGAGACCTGGTACGGCGTCAGCCCGGAACAGGCGGCGCGTAGCGGCTTTGCCCAGCACAAGCCAAAGGCCGGCCTGGTCAGTGCCGGTATCGGCCTGAAGTGGAGCCACCGCGTGGGCCGCAACGGCAACTGGTACATCTCGGCCGAAGGCACGCGCCTGCTTGGCGATGCCGCCGACAGCCCGATCGTGCAGAAGGCGAACCAGTTCGGCTTGATGAGCGGTTATACGCACCGCTTCTGAGTGAGCGCCGGGCATGGCCCGGCGTACTTCGCAGGAAACGGGGCGCTGCGATCAGGCAGCGCCCCGCATGATTCACGCCTTGGCGAACACCAGGTTACCGCCGTCGTTGCCGACTTCGATGGTGTCGCCGTTGACGAAGGCGCCGGACAGGATCTGCTGCGCCAGCGGGTTTTCCAGCTGCGACTGGATCGCACGCTTCAACGGGCGCGCGCCGTACACCGGATCGAAGCCGACGTTGCCGAGCAGGTCGAACGCCGCATCGGACACTGCCAGCTTCAGCCCGCGCTCGGCCAGGCGCTTCTCCAGGCCACGCATCTGGATGCGCGCGATCTGCTTGATCTGCTGCTTGTCCAGCGGGTGGAACACCACGATGTCGTCCAGGCGGTTGATGAACTCCGGGCGGAAGTGCGCCTGCACCACGCCCATCACCGCCGCCTTCATCTGCGTGTAGGCCTCCGGGCTGTCGTCGGCGCTCATGTCCTGGATCTGGTGCGAGCCCAGGTTCGAGGTCATCACGATGACGGTGTTGCGGAAGTCCACGGTACGGCCCTGGCCATCGGTCAGGCGGCCATCGTCGAGCACCTGCAGCAGGATGTTGAACACATCCGGATGCGCCTTCTCCACTTCGTCCAGGAGGATCAGCGAGTATGGGCGACGGCGCACGGCCTCGGTCAGGTAGCCACCTTCCTCGTAGCCGACGTAGCCCGGGGGCGCACCGATCAGGCGGGCGACGCTGTGCTTCTCCATGAATTCGCTCATGTCGATGCGGATCATCGCGTCGGCACTGTCGAACAGGAACTCGGCCAGCGACTTGCACAGTTCGGTCTTGCCGACGCCGGTCGGGCCGAGGAACAGGAACGAGCCGGCCGGACGGTTCGGGTCGGACAGGCCGGCACGCGAGCGGCGCACGGCATCGGAGACGACCTTGATCGCTTCCTCCTGGCCGACCACACGGTTGTGCAGCACCTCTTCCATGCGCAGCAGCTTGTCGCGCTCACCTTCGAGCATCTTGTTGACCGGGATGCCGGTCCAGCGCGACACGACTTCGGCGATCTCCTCGTCGGTGACCCGGTCCTGCACCAGCTTGAAGTCCTTGTGCTCGGCTTCCTGCGCCGCGGCCAGCTGCTTTTCCAGCTGCGGCAACAGGCCGTACTGGATCTCGCTCATCTTGGCGAAATCCTGGCGGCGCTGCGCAGCCTCCAGCTCCAGCTTGGCCTGCTCGACCTGTTCCTTGATCTTGGTGGCGCCCTGCAGCGCGGCCTTCTCCGACTTCCAGATTTCATTGAGGTCGGAGAACTCGCGCTCCAGCCCGTCGATGTCGTTCTCGAGATCGGCCAGGCGCTGCCGCGAGGCCTCGTCCTTCTCCTTCTTCAGCATCTCGCGCTGGATCTTCAGCTGGATCACCCGGCGTTCCAGCCGATCCAGCTCCTCCGGCTTGGAGTCGATCTCCATGCGCAGGCGCGAGGCGGCCTCGTCCATCAGGTCGATGGCCTTGTCCGGCAGCTGGCGGTCGGTGATGTAGCGGTTGGACAGCGTCGCAGCCGCCACGATGGCCGGGTCAGTGATCTCAACGCCGTGGTGCACCGCGTACTTTTCCTTCAGCCCGCGCAGGATCGCGATGGTGTCCTCCACCGACGGCTCACCGACGAAGACCTTCTGGAAGCGGCGCTCCAGTGCAGCGTCCTTCTCGATGTACTTGCGGTATTCGTCCAGCGTGGTGGCACCAATGCAGTGCAGCTCGCCACGCGCCAGCGCCGGCTTCAGCATGTTGCCGGCATCCATCGCGCCATCGGCCTTGCCGGCGCCGACCATGGTGTGCAGTTCGTCGATGAACAGGATGATCTGGCCTTCGTTCTTGGCCAGATCGTTGAGCACGCCCTTCAGGCGTTCTTCGAACTCACCGCGGAACTTGGCACCGGCGATCAGCGCGCCCATGTCCAGCGACAGCACGCGCTTGCCGCGCAGGCCTTCGGGAACTTCGTCATTGATGATGCGCTGGGCCAGCCCTTCGACAATGGCAGTCTTGCCCACGCCGGGCTCGCCAATCAGTACCGGGTTGTTCTTGGTCCGGCGCTGCAGCACCTGGATGGTGCGGCGGATTTCCTCGTCACGGCCGATCACCGGATCGAGCTTGCCGCTCTCGGCACGCGCGGTCAGGTCGATGGTGTACTTCTCCAGCGCCTGCCGCTGTTCCTCGGCATTCTCCGACTGCACGTTCTCGCCGCCACGCAGCTTGTCGATCGCGGCCTGCAGGCGGGTCTTGTCCGCACCGGCGGCACGCAGTGCCATGCCCAGCGTGCCGCCATCGTCCAGCGCCGCCAGCACGAACCACTCGCTGGCAATGAAGGCATCACCGTGCTGCTGGGCCAGCTTGTCGGTCTGGTTCAGCAGGCGCCCCAGGTCGTTGCCCATCGAGACATTGCCGGCCTGGCCGGACACCTTCGGCAGCGCGTCCAGTGCTTCGGTCAGGCGCTCGCGCAGGACCGGTACGTTCACGCCGGCCTGGGCCAGCAGCGGGCGCGTGCTGCCGCCCTGCTGGTCCAACAGCGCACTGAACAGGTGAACCGGTTCGATGATGCTGTTGTCGCGGCCCACGGCCAGCGACTGTGCGTCTGCCAGCGCCTGCTGGAAACGCGAGGTGAGCTTGTCCATCCGCATTGCGAATCCTCATCGGTCATCAGGGCCGGCCCGCGCCGGCAATGCTGGAAAGATGCGGTTGCCCCACCCTGTTTCAAGGGTGGCTGCGACTGCACCCCGAGGCCAGTCAGCCAGTGGCCAGCATGCCGCACCGCATGTTGCCGCCGCGTTGATCCAGCGCAAGCCACTGCGCGCCTGGCACTGGAATCCGAGCATCGCGGGTGCGATACTTGCGAATCATTCTCATTTCTATCAAGGCCACACATCCTCTTTCATGGGCCCCCGACACGAACAACTGGGCATGCTGTACCGCGACCATCGTGTCTGGCTGCACGGCTGGCTGAGCGGACGCGTGGGCAATCGCGACGTGGCCGACGATCTCACCCAGGACACCTTCGCGCGGCTGTTGCACGGGCGCGATCTCGCAGCCCTGCGTGAGCCGCGTGCGTTCCTGACCACGGTCGCGCGCGGGCTGGCCGCCAACTGGTTCCGCCGCCAGGCGCTGGAACGCGCCTACCTGGAATACCTGGCACAGGTGCCGGAGCCGGTGCAGCCCTCGCTGGAAGAACAGGCGCTGGTGCGTGAGGCCCTGCAGCAGATCGATGCGATGCTGGACGGGTTGCCGGCAATGGCGCGCCGGGTGTTCCTGCTGGCGCAGTTCGACGGGCTTCGCTATGAGGCCATCAGCGATCAGCTGGGGCTGTCGCTGTCCACGGTGAAGCGGCACATGAAACGGGCGCTGATGGGCTGCCTTGCGCATGCCGGCTGAGACCGCCACCGCACCGGCCCTTCCGCCACGCGCACTGGAACAGGCTGCCGACTGGCTGATGCGCCTGCACGAAGACGGCAGCGCGGTGCAGCGCGCACGGTGGCAGCACTGGCACGATGCCGATCCCGACCATGCACGCGCGTGGCAGCGCGCGGAACGCTTGCTGGCGTTGAGCGGGCAGGTTCCATCGCCACTGGCCCACAGCGCACTGCAGCGCGCGCCCTCGCCCGGCCGCCGTGCGCTGCTGCGTGGTGTCGCCGCACTGCTGGTTGCTCCGCTGGGAGGCTGGCTGGCCTGGCGCCTGTACGACGATGCCGCCTGGAATGCCAGCGTGCGCACCGCCATCGGCGAACGCCGCCGCCACATGCTGGACGATGGCAGCGTGCTGCAGCTGGACACCGACACCGCCGTGGACATCGCCTTCGATGGCCAGCAGCGCCTGCTGCGGCTGCGACATGGCCAAGTGCTGATTAAGACCGTGCCCGACCCGCAGCAGCCTGCCCGGCCGTTCGTGCTTGCCAGTCCGGCAGGGCGCATGCAGGCCCTGGGCACGCGCTTCAATGTGCAGCAGACCGGCGCGGCCACCGTGTTGGCGGTGCTGGAAGGGGCGGTACGGGTCGTGCTGGCGGAGACGCAGCAGCAACGCGTCATCGAGGCTGGGCGGCAGGTGGCCTTCCACGCGGATGCCTTCGCGCCGGTGCATGCCATCGCACCGGCCGTCGACGCCTGGCGCCACGGCATGCTGGTGGTCGATGCACAGCCCCTGCGCCGCGTGCTTGAACAGTTGGGGCGCTATCAATCCGGCTGGCTGGGCTGTGACGATGCGATCGCATCCCAGCAGGTGTCCGGCGCGTTTCCGGTGGATGACCCGGCCCGCAGCGTAGCCATGCTGGCCGCCCTCTACGGCTTGGACATACAGCGCGGACCGGCCGGACTGTGGACCCGGCTGCGCGCCGGAACGCCACGCTGACCGGCCCGCATCGCCAGCAGTGACACTTTTTCCACGCTCGGGTGGCAAAGGGAGTGAATCCTTTCCTTGCGTGCCCTCCATGCCCTCGATGACCCGACCCTTCCGGCTCAGCCTGCTGGCCATTGCCCTGACGACCACGCCCGTGTTCGCCCATGAGGCTCCGATGCAGGCCGTTGCCGCTACCGCACAGGCCGCCAGCCCGCTCGGCCTGGCCCTGAGCACCTTCGCCGCCCAGCGTGGCATCGCCCTGTCCTTCGACCCGGCGCTGGCCGCCGGACGCATGGCGCCGGCACTGTCGGGCACCTTCAGCACCGAACAGGGCTTTGCTCGGCTGCTGGCGGGTACCGGCCTGCGCCTGCAGCCTGGCGCAGGCGGCAGCTACACGCTGCAGGCAGCGGGCAACGCAGTGCCGATGGCAGCAGCACGGAAGACCTTGCCGCTGCGCGTGAGTGGTGAGGTCCAGCCGTTCCGCTATGCCGAAGGCCTGCGCCTGGACCAGGACTACATGCATGCCCAGACCACCGGCAACGGTGACATCGGGCGCCTGCTGCGGATCAACCCCGCCGTCCAGTTCGACAACGCCCAATCGAGCAGCTTCACCCCCGGCGACATCTCTCCGGCCAATGTCAGCATCAACGGTGCGCCGTTTTACCAGAATGCCTTCGTGGTCGATGGCATGAACTTCAACAACGACATCGATCCCGGTGGCGACCCGTCCCCTTACCGCCTTGCGACCGCCCCGGGCAACAGCCAGGCCTTCGCCCTGGACACCGACCTGCTGGCCGACCTGACGGTGCTGGACAGCAACGTCCCGGCCGCCTACGGCGGTTTCAGCGGTGGCGTCATTGAAGCCAACGTCCGCACGCCTAAGGACGCCTTCTCCGGCAGCGTTTCCTACCAGACCACGCGCTCGTCCTGGACCCGCTACCTGCTGGATGAAAGCATGCGCGAGGACTATGCCAATGCGTCCTCGTGGGGCGATGGCCAACCCGAGTTCACCAAGGAAACCTGGCGTGCCACGCTGGAAGGCAAGGTGACCGATACGCTGGGCGTGCTGGCCAACTTGACCCGCAAGCGCTCCACGATTCCCACCTACTTCTATTCCGCTCACCTGGTCGACAGCTACGGATCGGAGCGCGAAGTGCAGCGCCAGCGCTCGGACCAGGCGATGGTGAAAACGGTCTGGGAGGCCAGCGATCGGTTGACCGTCGATGCGTCCTTCACGCACGCGCCATCGGAAAACCAGCTGTTCCGGTCGAACATCCGCGGCGCCGGCGTGCGCATCGACAGCGGCGGCACGATGATCAACCTGGGAGGCACCTGGCAGGCGGACTGGGGCACGATCAACCAACGTCTGAGCTGGAGCAGCACCGAGCAGTCACGTGATGCCCAGAGCGATGACCACTTCACCTGGCTGCGCTCGACCAGCAAGGACTGGGGCACCAACGCATCCACACTGGAAGGCGAGTTCGGTGACATCGAACAACGGCAGCGACGCCTCACCTACAGTGCGCAGGCACAGACCCACGCCTTCGATCTTGGCGATGGCGTCCATCAGCTGACCACCGGCGTGGAGCTGACCCGGCAACGGTTCGACTATCGCCGCCTGACCGAGAACAGCACCTACACCACGCCAGCGCGTACCACGACCTGCACGCTGAACACAGGCGAGATCGATACTGCCTGCAACATGGGCCTGACCACGCTGGCGGGCTGGCCCGGTCAGTACTTCACCCGCCGCACCCGCTACGCCACCGGCCACATCGGCTTCAACGTGGAGAGCTTCGCTGCGCACATCGACGACGACATGCGTTACGGCGCTGTCTCGATCCGACCGGGTCTGCGCATCGAGCGCGACAGTTACATCGGCCAGACCACGGTGGCTCCTCGCTTTGCGCTGAGCTGGGAGCCGCGCGACGGCACCCTGCTGACCCTGGGCGCCAACCGCTACTACGGCCGCAACATGGCCACCTGGAAGCTTCGCGACGGCGTCAACCAGCTGCGCTACAACAACGAACGCCGGACCAGCCTCAACAGCCCATGGACCACGGGCACGCGGGCCGGCAATGACACCTACTTCAACATCGGCAAGGTGGGTTACGCAGATGAACTGATGCTGGCGTGGCGGCAGGACTGGGCGGGCTGGCGCTTCAACCTGAAGGCGGTCAACCGTCGGCTGCGCGACCAGGTCATCAACGTGAGCGGGCGCATCACCGGCATCACGCCGGACGATCCCGCGCTGGCCAGCAACTACAGCACCTGGTCCAGCACCGGCAGCGGCCTGAGCAACATCTACTCGTTGACCGCGCAGCCGCTGCACGGCTGGTCTGCCGGGGCCACGCATACTCAAGCGCTGTTCTCGCTGGACTGGACCGACGTGCGCAAGGCGGTGCCGTTTTACGACGACAGCGCTGACCTGTTCTACCTGAACCCATGGATCCGCTACGACGGCCGCTACGTGCGCTACCAGCAGAAACCGGCCAATAACTACACCCGTCCATGGACGGCGCGCATGAACACCATTACCCGCATCGCGCCGCTGGAACTGACCGTGACCAACATGCTGGTCTATTCGGCCGGCTATCGAAGGATCGCCAGGACACTGCAGACCGAGATGTACCAGGGCGAGCGCATCGACGTGTGGGAAGAGCGACAGTACTCCCCATCGCTCACCTGGAACGCCCGGCTGGGCTGGCAACGTGAACTGTCTGCACAGCGGGGAACGGTCTACGCCAACGTGGACATCACCAACCTGCTGAACCGCCGCAACGTCCACGGCGCATCTTCCGCCGTTGGCAATGCACCGCTGTATGACATCGGCCGTCAGTTCTGGCTGGAAGTGGGTTACCGCTACTGACCGCGTCGTGCCGATGACCGCTGTACCGCCCCTCGGCATGCGCGCCCATCGGCGCTTGTGGCTGGTCCTGCCCGTCGCCGCCCTCTTGCTGGGCGGCGCGGGCATGCCTGCGCCCGCGCGTGATATGCCGTGCCCCGACGTGCTGCCTGCGCGGCCGGAAGGCGCCTGCCTGCGCGCCCTGTACAGCGGGCCCAGCGCAAGCTGGCCCGCGCCCGACGTGGAGCCCGGCGTGGTCTGGCAGGAGCTGGCCCCGCTGCCATCGGCGGTGGACCCCGAGGACAACCCCGCTACGCCAGCCAAGGTGGCGCTGGGTCGTCGGCTGTTTTTCGACCCGATCCTGTCGAAGTCGCGGCAACTCGCCTGCGCCAGCTGCCACGACCCGGACCTGGGCTGGGCCGATGGCCGCCGTGTGTCATTCGGGCACGACCGTCGCCCCGGTCGCCGCAATGCACCGAGCGTCGCGGCTAGTGCGCACATTGCGCCGCTGTTCTGGGATGGCCGCGCCACCACGCTGGAGCAGCAGGCCCTGCGCCCCATCGCCGATCCGATCGAGATGGGATTCACCACGCAGGGCGCGGTGCGCCGCCTGCGCGGTGATGCGTCCTACCGCTACGCGTTCAACGAAGTGTTTGCGCAGCCACGCATCGATGCCGCCCAGCTTGGCCAGGCCATCGCCGCCTTCGAGCGCAGCCTGTCCCCGCGCAACAGCCGCTTTGATCGCTTCCTGCGTGGCAATGCGCGTGTGCTGGACGATGCCCAGTTGCGTGGCCTGCACCTGTTCCGCACCCAGGCCGGCTGCATGAACTGCCATAGCGGGGCGGCGCTCACCGACAACGGCTTCCACAACCTGGGCCTGCATTTCCATGGGCGCGCACGGCAGGACCTGGGGCGTTACGCGGTGACCGGCGATCCCGCCGACAGCGGCCGCTTCCGTACCCCCTCGCTGCGCGGTGTTGCAGCTACTGCACCGTACATGCACAACGGCATGATCCCGAGGTTGTCCGGGGTACTGGCGTTCTACAACGTCGGCGGCGCCCGGCCACGTGCGCCGGCCGACCTGCCGGCCAACGCCGCACCCTTCCCGGAACCCGACCCGTTGCTGCGTCCCCGCGGGCTCAGCAGGCAGGATCTGCAGGACATCGAAGCCTTCCTGCAGGCCCTTTGACGGCCGCCGGCTCAACCACGCGTGATCGCACTGCGGATCGCCTGCAACTGCTGCTTGACCGCCCGCGCCTGCGCCGGATCCATGCGCAGCAGCGCCTTCTGGCCGATCGATCGCGACTGCAGGGTCGCATCGACGAAGCGGTAGCGGCCCCGCTCATCGCGCTGCACCAGCGGCGCCTGCGCCAGGTCCGGGGTCTCCAGCAGGTGATCGATCACCGCGACCAGGCGGTCGTTGAAGTAACCCTCAGGCCGCCCCAGGTCCACATAGGCCTGCTGGATCAGCGGATAGAAGCGCTTGTACGCGGTAGCCGTCGCCGCCGGATCCATCGCGGTGAATGCCTGCACATAGGGCGTGTAGCGTGCCCCGTTGCTGGCAGCGATCCGCTCGCCGTCCTCAGCGGACTCGACCTGCAGACTGCCCGGCAGCGGCCGTGCGGCCAGCGCGGTGGGCGGCACACTGGGCTTGTCCAGATTGTCGACCTGGGTGACCAGGCGCTGGATCAGGTGATCGCGCAGCAGCAGGGTCAGCGGCCCCTCGCCCTGGAACAGCTGGCTGAGCGCGCCCCAGGCTGCGGCATCGCTATCGGCCAGCTTCGGCAGCGCCGGGTCGGCGGCGGCCTCGGTATCCAGCGGATGTTTGATCGGGGCTGACGCCGGCGCGGGTTCCGCAGCGGCCGTCGGTTGCGGCGGTGCGCGGGTGGCGTCAGGAGTCGATTGCACCGGCACCGGGACACCGTCTGCCAGGCTTTTCAGTTGATCGCGGAACAGCCAGCCACCCGCGCCACCGATCACCACCACGCCCAACACCCAGGGCCATACCGCCTTTCCGCTCTGCATGACGCATCACCTCATCGTTTCACCTGCATGGACAGGGTGTGACCCGGCTGATTTCCGAGGGTTCCCCACCCGTTGCGGTGCGGTTCGGAAAACGCGTTGACAGCGCCGTGCGGCGGACGGCCCAATGAACAGTCCTGCCCCCTCGACGAACGACCTATGGAGCTTCGCCCGGAACCCGTGCCTTTCCGCATCAGCACGCTGGACCTGACGCTGGTGTATCGCGAGCAGAACGCGAGCGCACAGGTGAACGTGGAGGCACAGACGTTGGAGGACTATGCAGCGCAACCGGAGATGCGCTACCGCTCGTTGCAGGTGGATTTCGAACTTGTCCATGAAGCGCGCTGCCGGGGCGGCAATCTTCATGAGATGCGCCACGGCGAGATCGTCGAGGGAGCCGCACCAGCCGATGAAACCGCATATTGGCGGCGAACCGGTCTTTGCCCGTTCCCCGGCCTCTACCGGGTCATCGACGATCCTGGCCTTGCAGCGCTGCTCGCGCACTACGATCCTCGCAATGTCCACGACCTGCAGCTTTTCATCCTTGCCGCACATGACAGCTACGTTGAGGTCCTGGCCAAGGGATATCGCTACACGCTGGCTGGCAGCGTCAATGAGCACGACATCATCACCATCGTGCCATCGGACTGAACACTCCGCCGTCCAATGCCCAATACCAGGCAGGCATCGCACTCACGCGCGCTTTGCGTGGGTAGCGCGACGCTATGCGTCCTGTCCTGAGGAGGCACTCCCATGCAGTACGCGCTGTACTACTGGACCGGCATCCAGGGCCGCGGTGAATTCGTGCGCCTGGCACTGGAAGACGCGGGGGCCGATTACATCGACATGGCGCGGGTACACGGCGATGCGGTAATGCACCCGTTTCTGGATGGTGGAAGCGAAGGCATGCAACCGTTCGCGCCGCCGTTCCTGAAGGCCGGCCGGCAGGTGATCGCTCAGGTCGCGGCCATCCTCGATTTCCTCGGCCCAACGCTGGACCTGGTGCCGCAGGCGGCCTCGCGGCGGATGCAAGCGCTGCAAGTGCAGCTGACCATTGCCGACCTGGTGGCCGAGGTGCACGACACCCACCACCCCATCGCGGCCTCGAAGTACTACGAAGAACAGAAGACCGAAGCCAAGGCGCGGGCGGTCTCGCTACGCGATGAACGCCTGCCGAAGTTCCTTGGTTACTTCGAACAGGTACTGGCCGCCAACGGCGGCCGCCACGCACTGCGTGAGCATTCCTATGTGGATCTGTCGCTGTTCCAGCTGCTGAGCGGGCTGGACTACATGTTCCCGCGCCGCATGCAGGCCCTCGGCCCCACCCTGCCCCTGCTGCGTGCGCTGCAGGAGCGGGTGGCGAAGCGGCCGAACATCGCCGCCTACCTGGCCTCGGAACGAAGGGTGCCGTTCAACACCAACGGCATCTTCCGCCATTACCCGGAGCTGGATTCCGGACAGTATCGCCGGGCCATGCGCGGCGTCCCCGGTCAATGATCGGTGCCGTCACCCAGCGGTTTCACCGGTTGCTTCTGCAGCGACAACAATCCCAGCAGCACCGCCAGTGCCACGTAGGCGCCCGCGAACTGCCAGCTGATGATGCGCGCCAGGCCTTCCAGATCCCACGGCAGGTAGATGCCGCCGCGCGGGTCCACCGAATGGATCAGGCCGAACAGGGTCAGCAGCGCCGCCACCAGCAGGAAGCAGCAGGCGCGGCGCAGGCGGCCATCCACCATCGCCGCCACCGCCGAGATCCACAGCATTGACGTGATGATGAAGCCGTTGCCGAGGGTGAAGATCACCGCCAGTTCCGGCAGGCCGTGGCCGTCGAGCTTGGTCAGCAGCTGCGGCAGTTGGTCCGGTGCGATCCAGCCCGGCGCCTTGATCGCCAGCAGGTAGGCCACCGACGGCAGGAAACCGAACACCATCGCACCGGTATGGTGGCGCGGCGTGGCCTGGAACGCCTGGGTGGTGATGTCAATCGCCACGTACACGATGATCGGCGCCAGTACCGCCAGCGGCAGCCACTGCACCAGCCCGGAGATGATGCCGAGCATGCCGCCGATGCCGACGAACAGGCCGGTGAGCAGCGTATAGCCGCTGCGTGCGCCCATGTGCTTGTACGCCGGCTGGCCGATGTACGGTGTGGTCTGCGCAACGCCGCCGCAGACACCGGCCACCAGCGTCGCCACCGCTTCCACCAGCAGGATGTCACGGGTGCGATAGTCATCGCCGGCCGCACGTGCGCTCTCGGAGACGTTGATGCCACCGACCACCATCAGCAGGCCGAACGGCAGCAGCAACGGCAGGTAGGTCATCGCCGTGGGCAGGCCTTCAAGGAAGCCCAGCGTCGGCAGCGGCAGCACCACCTGCGGTGGCACCCATTCCGGCACATGGAAGCCCGGTGCACCCAGTCCGGCCACGCCCAGGCCGTAATACAGCACGGTGCCGAACACGAAGGCCAGCAGCACGCCGGGGCCACGCACCGGCAGCTTGCCCTTGGCGATCAGCACATACAGCAGCAGGCCCAGCGTGGTGAAGCCGACCAGCGGCGAGCGCAGCGTTTCCAGCAGTGGCAGCAGGCCCATCAGCACCAGCGCGATGCCGGCAATGGAGCCCAGCAGCGCCGCGCGTGGCAGCGCGCGGGTGACCGCTTCGCCGAAGAACGACAGCACGAACTTGAGCACGCCCATGATGACCAGCGCGGCCATGCCCAGCTGCCAGGTGGCGATGCCTGCCGCGTGCGGGTCCAGGCCCTGCTGCTTGAAGGCGATGAAGGCCGGGCCAAGCACCAGCAGGGCCATGCCAATGCTGGTCGGCGCGTCCAGGCCCAGCGGCATGGCGGTGACATCGTCGCGGCCGGTGCGCGCGGCCAGGCGCCGTGCCATCAGCGTGTACAGCAGATTGCCGACCAGCACGCCGAAGGCGGTGCCGGGGAACATGCGACCGAACACCACGTCGGCGGGGAACTGGAAGATCCCGACCAGGGCCATGGCAATGAAGCCGAGGATGGACAGGTTGTCGACGACCAGGCCGAAGAAGCCGTTGAAGTCGCCGGAGACGAACCAGCGACGCGGTGCGGCGGAAGCGGGAGCGGACATGGAAGGGGCGGTGGGGGTGGGGACCGCCGATGGTAGGCCCAGCGGGGCCCGGGCGCCAATTCCACGGTGGAATGATGGGTTCCAGCCAACGGCGGGGCCCCTCGTGCCTGGGCGCGAATCGCAAGTTTCCGGGCTGGCCCGGGGCGGGTGGGCGTCGCGGGGGACGCCGTGAACCCATCCTCGGGGCTTGGCCGCAGCATCCATGCCGCGGACACCCCCGCGACGCCCACCCGCCCGGCCTCTGACAGTTCCCTGCGTGTGCCAGCCACGGAAGAGAATCAAAAGATCAAAAGCAAAGGCAGGCTCTCGTTGTTGCGCCGAACCCATGCTCGGCTGATATACGCGAGGCTTCTGAGCCGAGCATGGCTCGGCTCTACAGAAGATCATTCCGATCATTCGTTCGTTCATCCACGCACGGCGTGGATCTACCGTGTCGAGCAAGATCGACACCCACCAACAGCAGCGGAAGATTGCCGAGGGCGGGGTGGGTCCGGTTGCGGGGGCGTGAGCGCCATGAATGGCGCGATCGAGCTTACAAGGACGTACTTGCAGCGTCCCCCGCAACCGGACCCACCCCGCCATCCCACGGAATGCCCGCTGTTGCTGTTGCTTCGGCTGTTGCCTTGGCCTCTGCGGGTGCAGGGCGCAGCCCAGCATCCAGCCCCAACCCTCACTTCTTCAGGAAGTTGTCCACCAGCAGATGCTTCACGTCGTCGAAGCGGCCATTCAACACCGCCTTGGCGGCATACAACGCGGTACCGGCCACCTGCTTGGCTTCGATCTGCGGCGGCATCACCAGCTCTGCGCGGCTGGTGTGCACGTCCAGCAACGCCGGGCCGCGTTGCGCGAGGAAATCCTGCACCGCTTCCTCCAGATCCTCACTGCGGGTCACGGTGCGGCCGTGGAAGCCGATCACTTCGGCCAGGCGGCCGAAATCCGGGTTCTTCAGATCGGTGTAGTTGTCCAGCAGGCCTTCCACCTTCTGTTCCAGCTCGACGAAGTTCAGCGAGCCGTTGTTGAACACCACCACCTTGATCGGCAGGTTTTCCTGCACCGCGGTCAGCAGATCACCGAGCAGCATCGCCAGGCCACCATCGCCGGACAGCGAGATCACCTGCCGGCCCGGGAACGCTTTCTGCAGGCCCAGTGCCTGCGGCATCGCGTTGGCCATCGTGCCGTGAAGCAGGCTGGTCAGCGTCCGGCGGCGACCATTGACACGGATATGCCGCAGTACCCACACCATCGGCGAGCCGCCGTCGGCGGTGAACAGCGCGTCGTCTGCGGCGTACTTCGACAGCAGCGCAGTCAGGTGCTGCGGATGGATCAGCTCACCCTCGCCCGGCTGTTCTTCCTGCTCGCGCTTCTTCAGGGCCTTGTCGCGGCGCACGATGCACTCATCGAGGAACGTGCTGTCCTCGCGCGGCGGCAGCATCGGCAGCAGCGCGTCCAGCGTCGGTGCGATATCACCGACCACGCCCAGACTCACCGGGTGGCGACGGCCAAGGTGGCTGCCGTCGCGGTCGACCTGGATGATCGTCGCCTTGTCCGGATAGAACTGGCCCCACGCGAAGTCGGCGCCGAGCAGCAACAGCGTGTCGCATTCCATCAGCGTGTGGAAGCCGGACTCGATGCCGAAAATACCGGTCATGCCCATGTTGTACGGGTTGTCCGGCTCGACGAAATCCTTGGCGCGCGAGGTGTGCGCGACCGGCGCCTGCAGGCGTCGTGCCAGCTCCAGCAACTGCGCGTGCGCACCCTGGCAGCCGGCGCCGGCATAGATGCCGATGCGCTTGCCCTGCCCCAGCAGTTCGGTGATGCGTTGCAGTTCTGCGTCTGAAGGGCGCAGTACGGGCTGGGTGTAGTGCACCGAGAACGGCACATCGTGCTTCACCTCGGCCTGGCTGATGTCGGCCGGCAGGATCACCACTGCCACGCCGCGGCGGCTGATCGCTGCCTGGCAGGCCAGGGTCACCACACGCCGCGCCTGCTCGGCACTGTGCACCTGCTCGCAGAACACCGAACAGCTGGCGTACACCGCCTTGAAGTCCACTTCCTGGGGGAATTCCATGCCCAGCTCGCTGGTCACCACCTGACTGGCGATCAGCACCATCGGCGCGCGGTTGCGGTTGCTTTCGAACACGCCATTGATGAAGTGCAGGCTGCCGGGCCCGCAGGACCCGGCACAGGCGGTCAGCTCACCACTGACCAGCGAATCGGCGCCGGCAGCGAAGGCGGCCACTTCCTCGTGGCGTACGTGCACCCACGCGATATCGCTGCCATGCATCGCATCGGTCACGTGGTTGAGCGTATCGCCGACGATGCCGTAGCAACGTCGAACGCCAGCCTGCTGCAGGGCATCCACCACGATTTCGGCCACGCGCTTGCTCATCGGATACATCCTCGAACGGGGGAATGCCCGAGGCTAGACCCGATGAAGTGATGCCTCCGTGGGCAAGTTGCGCATCGCCTCGATATGCAAACTGCGGGTAGACGTCTCGTCAATCATTGACGTTGATCCAGCCCTCCACCACGCCCTGCTTCGGGTTGCGGTAGCGCAGCTTCATCCAACCGTCCTGTTCATCGAGCATCTCAACGCGATCGCCCTGCACCAGGTAACGCTTCGTGCTCGATGCACCGGGGCGATCGAACAGGAACACGCGGGCCGCCAGAACGGAGGCCTGCTGGCCACGCAGTGGCCCCTCCGGTGGCGCGCCGAGGCCATCGGCGATGGCCGCTTCCAGCACGCGTCCATCGGCAGCATAGGTCCGCCAGACGGCCAACGGCCCCTGGTCGTCGGTCTGCCCCCAATGCAGGGCCGCGTTCAGCGTATCGCCCAGCATCAGGAGGCGCTCGCTGCGGTACAGATAGAGTTTTGCGCCCGCAAACCGATACTGGTCGGTGTACCACATCGGGCCGCTGCGGCAGCTGCTGGTCAGCGTGCGGGTCTTTGCCTCGACGCTCAGCCCCATCAGATCACCGCAGCTGTCGTTGCCGTGCGTTTCGGCCTGCAGTGCGCGATACGAGAGGCTGGCCGGGTCGAACCGGTACACCGCCAACGCTTCGTTGACCATCCCCACCGAAGCGCGTGCAACCAGTTCCGGGTAGCCATCGAAATCGACGTCTTCGAGCGACCACCGCGAATTGCCGTCGGCATCTTCCGCGCCAGCCAGCACCTGGCGCTTGCCCGACGGCGACAACTGCACGGCGATGCTGCCATCCCGCTGGGGGTCAGCGTGCGCCTGCACGTGAGCGGCCACCTGGAAGCGCAGCGTTTCGCCGTCGTCGCCATGTGCCTGCGCCGACGGTGCCAGCAGTCCTGCCAGCACCAGGCCCAGCACGCATTCCCTGTAGTTCATCATCGCTTCCTGCGGCACCGCAGCGGCACCTTCAACTCAGAACGATACCTCGACCGGCTGCCGCGACCACAGCACCGACTGATGCTGGGTCTGCTGCTTCCACGCCAGGCGGATCGCTTCGATGTCAGCGCGACGTTGCGGAGTGTCCTCGTGCAGCACCACCAGTACCTTGGTGCGCAGGCGGTTGGGCGAGGCATCGCCACGGAACAGCCACTGGCCATAGGCATCGAACACGGTCAGGCCATCCGGGAAGCGCGGGGTCACCTGCTTGTCCAGAAAGGCGCGCCACTGCGCCTCGCTGATGGTGTCGGCCTGCGGACGGTTGCCCGCGCCCTGTTCCTCGCCCACGCCGAAGTACAGCTCGCTGCGTACCCAGCCATGGCCATCGGACGGGCGCGCGGCATCGCCCTTCAGGTCGGCGGTGGTGGCCGAGGCATAGGCGCTGGGCGCCTGCGAGGACAGGCTGGCGCAGCCGCTGGTGGCCAGCAGCACAGCGAAGACGAGGCCAAGGTGTTTCATCGTTACAGCTCCGGGGAAGGGGGACAGGGCGAGCCGGCAGCGTACAGCGCCACTGGCCCGGCGTGCTGATGCCAACAGGGCATCAGCTCATGCCGGACCGGCAGGGGCTTGCATCGGCACCGGCCATCACGCGAAGATAATATATCGCTTCATCCGGATGGATGTAAGTGAAACTATCTCACCCTTCCCCGTCGTCGTTGTTGCTGGAGCCCCCATGTCCACCCGTCCGTCCGCGTCGCCGCTCGGCGTCGCCATCGCCCTCGCGCTTTCCTCCGCCGCCGTCCCGGCCCTGGCCCAGGACGCCACCAACCTGGACACGGTGATCGTCACCGGCACCCGCGCCGCCGACCGCACCGTGCTCGAATCCACCTCGCCGGTGGACGTGCTCACCGCCGAGGACATCCGCAAGGCCGGCGTGGTCAACGGTGAGCTGGGCAGCGCACTGCAGGCGCTGCTGCCGTCGTTCAACTTCCCGCGCCAGTCCAACTCCGGTGGCGCCGACCACGTGCGCGCCGCTCAGCTGCGAGGCCTGTCGCCGGACCAGGTGCTGGTGCTGGTCAACGGCAAGCGCCGCCACCACACCGCGCTGGTCAACACCGACAGCAAGATCGGCAAGGGCACCACCCCGGTCGATTTCAACTCGATTCCGGTCAGCGCGATCAAGCGCATTGAAGTGCTGCGCGATGGCGCCGGTGCGCTGTACGGCTCCGATGCGGTGGCCGGCGTGATCAACGTGATCCTCGACAACGGCGGCGACGGTGGTGAGATCGAGGCCAGCTACGGCGCCAACCACACCGACCTGAAACCCATCGGCCGCACCCTCACCGATGGCCAGACCGGCAACATCAGCGCCAAGGTGGGCACCTCGCTGGGCGAGGACGGCGGCTTCCTGCGCGTCGGTTTGGAGTACAAACACCGCAACGGCACCAACCGCGCCGGCTTCGACCAGATTCCGCCGTGGGACCAGACTCCGGACAACCTGGCGTTGCAGGGCAAGCGCAACTACGTGCTGGGCGATGGCAGGAGCAAGGACATCAACCTGTGGCTGAATACCGAAATCCCGGTCGGCCAGACGTCCACCTTCTATGCATTCGGCACCTTCAACCAGCGTGATACCGAAGGCGCGAACTACTTCCGCTACCCCGACAGCGACGCCAACTGGAAGCAGGTCTATCCGGACGGTTACCGGCCGGTATCCGAAGGCGAAAACCGCGACGTGCAGGCCGTGGCCGGCGTGCGCGGCCAGTGGGGCGAATGGAGCTATGACGGCAGCCTGGATTACGGCCAGAACGACTTCACCTACCGCCTGCGCGATTCGCTCAACGCCTCACTGGGCCCGACCAGCCCGACCCGTTTCAAGACCGCCGACTACGCGTACGCGCAGGCCGTGGGCAACCTCGACCTGAGCCGCGTGTTCACCCAGAGCGACAGCATCAGCCACACGCTGGGCCTGGGCGTGGAAGGGCGCCACGAGCGTTACCAGACCCGTCCGGGTGACCCGGCCAGCTACGCCGCCGGCCCGTACATCGATCGCCCGACCGGCTCGCAGGCCGGTGGCGGCCTGACCCCGCAGGATGCAGCGCGCCTGTCGCGCGATGTCGCCAGTGCCTATGCCAGCCTGTCCAGCCAGTTCGGCGACAAGTTCTCCACCGATCTGGCTGCACGCTACGAGCATAACGATGACTTCGGTGGCGAACTGACCGGCAAGCTCGGCCTGCGCTACGCGTTCACCCCGGCGTTCGCGCTGCGTGGTGCCATCTCCAACAACTTCCGTGCGCCGTCGTTGGCGCAGATCGGCTACGAATCCACCTCTACCGGCTACAACGCCGGCGGCCAGCTGGTGCAGGGCCGCCTGCTCTCGGTCAACAACCCGATCGCGCGCGGCCTCGGCGCACGTGACCTGAAGCCGGAGAAGTCGCTCAACACCTCGCTGGGCTTCACCAGCCGCATCGGCGAGCACTTCGACCTGTCGCTGGACTTCTTCCAGATCGACATCGACGACCGCATCGCGCTCTCGGAGAGCATCACCGGCGATGCGCTGACCGACTACGTGGCCGCCAACTACGGCGTCACCGGCCTGCAGAGCGCCAGCTTCTTCGTCAATGCCGCCGACACCCGTACCCGCGGCGCCGAGCTGGTGAGCAACTGGCGCCAGTCGCTGGGCGATGGCCAGCTGCTGCTGACCGGCACCTATGCCTACACCAGGACCACGCTGAAGAATGTGCTGGCGACGCCGGCGCAGCTGCAGGCGCTGGATCCGGACTATGCGCTGTTCGGCATCGAAGAAACCAACACGCTCACGGATGCCACGCCGCGTACCCGTGGCAGCTTCTCGGCGGCATGGAGCAACGACCGCTGGTCGCTGAGCACGCGCGTGAACCGCTATGGCAGCGCCACCCGCGTGTTCAACTTCGGTGATGGCTACATCCCGCGCCAGACCTACCAGGCCGAATGGCAGCTGGATGCGGAAGTTGAATACCGCATCACCGCGCAGTGGAGCGTCGCCATCGGCGGCCAGAACCTGACCGACAACTACCCGGATCGATCCAACAGCGATATCCATTACTTCGGCAACCTGCCGTACGACGTGTTGTCGCCGATCGGCAGCAACGGCGCGTACTACTACGGCCGCGTCCGCTATACGTTCTGATTCGCAGAATCGACGGGGTAGAGTCGTCTGTTAGTCGACTATCGCGCGCAGCGCGGGATTTTCGCGATCTGCGCGAAGAGCAGTCGACGCTACCCCGTCGCCGGGTCCAGGGCCGGCAGGTCAGTGAACTGTCGCCCTGCCTCGACCTGCCCTACACGCCCACGCTGGCAAGGTGAGGGCCATGGCTGAACCGCTCCCCCTGCGTCCGCCACCGCCCTTGCTGGACGACGCCTGTGCGTTGTTCCTCGATGTCGATGGCACCCTGATTGAATTCGCTGCACGCCCGGATGCCGTGCAGCTGCTGCCCGATGTGCGTGAAGCCATCGGTCGCATCAGCGACCGCCTGGAAGGTGCCGTGGCACTGGTCAGCGGTCGTCCGCTTGAACAGCTGGACCAGCTGTTCGCTCCCCTGCAACTTCCGGCCGCCGGCCTGCATGGCCACGAGCTGCGTGGCCAGGACGGCCGCGTGCTGCGCGATGAGCACGACGATGACACCGCCGAATGGCTGCACGCGCTGCACCAGCAGGCAATGCGCTTTGCCCACGGCCATCCCGGCGTACTGATCGAAGACAAGGGCGCTGGCCTGGCCCTGCACTGGCGCGGCGCACCGCATGCCGCCAGCGAGGTCCGCGCATTCGCCGACCGCCACGTGCGCGGCCGCGCCGGCTACCGCCTGCAACCCGGCGACCACGTGGTCGAGTTCGTGCCGGTCGGCACCGACAAGGGCCGTGCAGTGCGGAGGATGATGCAGTACATGCCGTTCCGCGGCCGCCTGCCCGTGTTCATGGGCGATGATCTCACCGATGAATTCGGCTTCGATGCTGCCAACAGCCAGCATGGCTGGAGCGTGCTGGTCGGTGAACGTGAACCCAGCGCAGCGGTGTTCGCACTGCCCGACATACGCAGCGTGCACGCCTGGCTGCGTGAGAATGCCTATTGACCCGGCCAACCCCCACGGCCGCAACCGAGATGTACCGCGTGATGACCCAACCCGATCTTGATCTGGGCGTGGTCGGCAACGGCAGCTTCGGCGCCCTGGTCGACAAACATGCCCGCGTTGTCTGGAGCTGCCTGCCCACCTTCGACGGCGACCCCACCTTCTGCGCCCTGCTCGGCCCCAACCAGCAGACCGGCGGCGACTTCGCCATCGAGCTGGAGGACTTTGCCGACAGCGAGCAGGAGTACCTCACCAACACCGCGATCCTGCGTACCGTGCTGCGTGACACGCATGGCGGCGCGCTGGAGATCCTCGATTTCGCCCCGCGCTGGCGCCAGAACGACCGCTTCTACCGGCCGGTCAGCCTGATCCGGCAGGTGCGCCCCTTGGCCGGCAGCCCACGCATCACTGTGCGTGCACGTCCGCTGGCCGACTGGGGCGCGCGCGTTCCCGAGTCCACGTGGGGCAGCAACCACGTACGCTGGATCCTGCCCGAGCACGTGCTGCGGCTGACCACCGACGTCCCCGTGCGCTTCGTGCGCGAGGGCCTGCCGTTCGTGCTCAACCACCCCATCCACCTGATCCTGGGTGTGGATGAATCGCTGAACCGATCGATCAGCGGCTACGTGCAGGAAGCCTTCCAGCGCACCCGCGACTACTGGCGCGAATGGGTGCGCTACCTGTCGATTCCGCTGGAATGGCAGGATGCGGTGATCCGCAGCGCGATCACGCTCAAGCTGTGCCAGTACGAAGACAGCGGCGCGATCATCGCGGCGATGACCACTTCCATTCCGGAAGCGCCCGGCAGCGTGCGCAACTGGGATTACCGGTACTGCTGGCTGCGCGATGCCGCCTTCGTGGTGCGTGCACTGAACCGTCTTGGCGCCACGCGCACGATGGAGCAGTTCCTCGGCTACATCTTCAACCTGGCTACCACCGACGGCACGCTGCAGCCGTTGTATGGCATCGGCTTCGAGGCCAAGCTGGACGAGGACGAGGTGCCCACGCTGTCCGGCTACCGCGGCATGGGCCCGGTGCGCCGTGGCAACCTGGCCTGGGTGCAGCGCCAGCACGATGTGTACGGCAGCGTGGTGTTGGCCTCCACCCAGCTGTTCTTCGACCGCCGCCTGCAGGACCCGGGTGACGCACACACCTTCGCCCGCCTTGAACCCCTCGGCGAGCAGGCCTTCGCGCTGCACGATGTACCCGATGCCGGCCTGTGGGAGTTCCGCGGCCGTACCGAGGTGCATACCTATACCAGCGCAATGTGCTGGGCCGCCTGCGACCGCCTGTGCAAGATCGCCGTGCGCCTGAAGCGCGACGACCGTGCCCACCACTGGCGCGAGCGTGCCGACACCATCCACGCGCGCATCATGGCCGAGTCGTGGAGTGAAGAACTGGGGCACTTCACCGATACCTTCGGTGGCCATCGCCTGGACGCCTCGCTGCTGCTGCTGGCCGATATCGGCTTCATCGATGCACTGGACGCCCGTTTCATCGCGACCGTCGAAGCCATCGGACGCGACCTCAAGCATGGCAACTCGCTGTACCGCTATGTGGCACCGGATGACTTCGGCGAACCGGAAACCAGCTTCACCATCTGCACGTTCTGGTACATCGATGCGCTGGCCGCGATCGGGCGTCTGGATGAGGCACGCGAGATGTTCGAGACGTTGCTGAAGCAGCGCAACCACCTGGGCCTGCTGTCGGAGGACTTGGCCTTCGACAGCGGCGAGGCCTGGGGCAATTTCCCGCAGACCTATTCGCACGTCGGCCTGATCACCGCCGCGATGCGCCTGTCGCGATCCTGGCAGGAGGCGTCGTGAGCCGTCTGGTTGTGGTTTCAAACCGTGTAGCCGTGCCCGGCGAAAACCGTGCCGGCGGCCTGGCGGTCGGCCTGCTTGCCGCGCTGAAGGAACGCGGCGGGATGTGGTTCGGCTGGAGCGGCAAGAGCGTGCGCGATGGCAGTGGCACGCTGCACACGCAGAAGGACGGCGACATCGAATTCGTCACCCTGGACCTGAGCAAGCGCGAGGTGGATGGCTACTACAATGGCTTCGCCAACCGCACCTTGTGGCCGCTGCTGCACTTCCGCCTCGACCTGGTCGACTACGACCGCGGTACCCGCGAGACCTACCACAAGGTCAACGCGCTGTTCGCCGACAAGCTCGCACCGTTGCTGCGCGAAGACGACATCGTCTGGATCCACGACTACCACCTGATCCCGCTTGGCGCGCTGCTGCGCGAGCGTGGCATCGGCTGCCGCATCGGCTTCTTCCTGCATATCCCGATGCCCTCGGCCGACCTGCTGCAGGCGATGCCCGATCACCTGCGGCTGTTTTCGGCGCTGTATGCCTACGATCTGGTTGGCTTCCAGACCCAGCGCGATGCTGATCGCTTCCAGACCTACCTGCGCCTGTTCGGCGGTGGTCGCGTGCTCGACAACGGCGAGCTGGAAGCGCCGGGCGGACGTCGCTTCCGTGCAGCAGCCTTCCCGATCGGCATCGACACCGAGCTGATCGCGCGGCAGGCTGGTACCGCCGCGGCCAAGGCGGCAGTGAAGAACCTGCGCGCCAGCCTGCGCGACCGCCAACTGGCGATCGGCGTCGACCGCCTGGACTATTCAAAGGGCCTGCCCGAAAGATTCCTCGGCTTCGAGCGCTACCTGGAGCGCCACCCGGACCAGCGCGGTTCGCTGACCTACCTGCAGATTGCCCCGGTCTCGCGCGGTGATGTCACCGAGTACCGTCAGCTGCGCAGCCAGCTGGAGCAGATCGCCGGCCACATCAACGGCGGCCACGCCGAGCCGGACTGGACGCCGCTGCGCTACGTCAACCAGAACTTCACCCATGCCACCCTCACCGGCTTCTACCGGGCGGCGGCGGTGGGCCTGGTCACCCCGCTGCGCGATGGCATGAACCTGGTGGCCAAGGAATACGTGGCCTCGCAGGACCCGGACGATCCCGGCGTGCTGGTGCTGTCGCTGCTGGCCGGCGCCGCCGACGAACTGAAGCAGGCGCTGCTGGTGAACCCGCACGATCTGGACGGCGTGGCCGACGCCATCGCCACGGCCGCAACGATGTCGCTGCACAGGCGCAAGGAACGCTGGCACGCAATGATGGAGCACCTGCGCACCTACGACATCAACCACTGGCGGCGCAGCTATCTGGACGTGCTGGAGGGCTGACGAGGCCGCCCCTGTAGCGTCGAGCTTGCTCGACGCTACAGAAGACAGGTGATCAATCCAGGAACCGCGCGAGGTGTTCCGGCGCCGGCAGGTGGCACGCATCATGCCTGCCAAACCAGCGGTAGCGGTTGCGCGCCAGCACGCGATACGCGGCATCCCGCCAGCCGCGCGGCACTGACCGCAGCACGCCGGTCAGGCGCCAGGCACCGCCCAGTCCCGCCAGCACGCGCAGGATCGCATCGGTATCGGTCCACGCGCCCTGCGCATCCACCAGCAGGAACGACAGCGGGTCGTTGGGGTCCAGGCCGTGGGCGCGCAGCAACGCACTGCCCTGCGCGCCCTGCATCGCCGCGAAGCGGTAACGCCCCTGCCGGTCGAAGCGCAGCAGGAAGCGCACCCAGCGGCTGCACAACGCACAGACGCCGTCGAAGACGATCACCGCCGTCTGGCTTGGACCGTCAACCGGCTTCATTGCATCCAGGCCAACGTCGCCATGCGTCCGGTGCGGCGGTCGCGCCGGTGCGAGTACAGGTCCGGATCGGCCATGGTCGACACCGTGCCGCCGTATACCTGCGCCGGGTCCATGCCCGCCGCCTGCAGGCGCTGGCGGGCCAACGCGAACAGGTCCACCTTCCAATGACCTGCGCGGGTCGCTGCGAACGCCACCTCGGCGGCCGGATCGTGGCCGACGAACGCGTGATAGACCTCCTCGCCAATCTCGTAGTCGGCCGGCCCGGCGGCCGGTCCCAGCCAAGCGCGCAACTGCGCTGGCGGCGTCTGCATGGCGGCCACGGTGGCCTCCAGCATGCCGTCGGCCAGGCCACGCCAGCCTGCGTGGGCCGCGCCCACCTCACTGCCATCAGCGGCGGCGAACACCACCGGCAGGCAGTCGGCGGTCAGGATCGCCAGCACCACGCCGGGCACCGAGGTCACTGCGGCGTCGGCCACCGGCTCGGCGGCACCCGGCACCGGCGGCGCGTTGAAGCGCAGCACGGTGCTGCTGTGCACTTGGCGCAGCCAGTGCGGTGCCGACGGCAACGCCAGCCCCTGCTGCAGCAGCTGGCGGTTGTGCTCGACGTTGGCCGGGGTGTCACCCTCGGCCGCGTGCCGGTTGCCCAGGTTGAACTGCGCGAACGGTGCCGGCGAGATGCCCGCGCCATGCCGGCGCGTGGTCAGCGCGTGGACGCCCGGAGGCGCCGGCCAGTCGGCCTTCAGCAACGGCAGCGCGGTGGTCATCACCAGCGGTCCCGCTCGCGCGCGGCGAAGGCTTCGCTGTCTTCGCGCAGCACCTTCATCAGGTGCAGCATGTCCTCGGGCACCGGCGCGGTATTGCGCACCGGCTCACCGGTGATCGGGTGGGTGAACTCCAGGGTCTCGGCATGCAGGGCCTGGCGCTTGAAGCCGCGCAGCGCGGCCACCAACTCGTCGCTTGCGCCCTTGGGCAGCTTCAGCGCACCGCCGTACAGCGGGTCACCGATGATCGGATGGCGCACGTGCGCCATGTGCACGCGGATCTGGTGGGTACGCCCGGTTTCCAGGCGGCACTCCAGCGCGGTGTGCGCACGGAAGCGCTCGCGCAGTCGGTAGTGGGTGATCGCCTCCTTGCCGTCCTCGCGCACCGCCATCTTCAGGCGGTCGCGCGGATGGCGGTCGATCGGGGCATCGGCGGTGCCACCGGCCACCAGCGCACCCATCACGATCGCCAGGTACTGGCGATGCACGTCGCGTGCGGCCAGCTGCTCGACCAGCGCGGTCTGCGCTTCCAGGGTCTTGGCCACCACCATCACGCCGCTGGTGTCCTTGTCCAGGCGATGCACGATGCCAGCGCGCGGCAGCACCGCAACCGACGGGTCGCGGAACAGCAGGGCATTGACCAGGGTGCCGCTGTGGTTGCCGGCCCCCGGATGCACCACCAGGCCGACCGGCTTGTTGATCACCAGCAGGTGCTCATCCTCGAACAGCACGTCGAGCGGGATGTCCTCCGGCTGGGCGTCGGTCTGGGTTTCCAGCACCACGTTGAGGGTCACCACCTCGCCGCCGCGCAACGGATCGCGCGGGCGCACCTGGGCGCCATCCAGCAGGACCTCACCGGCCTTGATCCACTCGGTCAGGCGCGAACGCGAGTATTCGGGGAACAATTCGGCCACGACGGCGTCGAAACGGCGGCCGGCAGCAGTGTCGGGGACGATGGCCTGGCGGGCCGATTCAGAGGGTTGTTCAGACATGGCAGGGGGCATTCTTTGAAATTTTGGGGTCCCGGCGGCCGGTTTCAGTCGCTGGACAGGACACTAGGCTATCATCGACCCTTCGTATTCCAGCCGCGTCCCGCCTCGACCTCATGATCCGACGCTCCTCCATGCTCTCCGCGCCCGTCCGCCTCACCGCCCTGCTGCTGGTGCTGGTCATCGCCGCCACCGGCTGCCACCGTGGCGCCAAGAAGGGCGATCGGCCCGATGAAGGGACGCCGGTCGAACAGTTGTACGAGAAGAGCCACAAGCTGATGCAGGGTGGCAACTGGAGCGGGGCTGAAAGCAGCTTCCGCCGCCTGGTGGCCCAGTATCCGTATGGCCCGTACACCGAACAGGCGATGATCGAAACCGCCTACGCCCAGTACAAGGCCGGCAAGCACGATGACGCGGTGTCCAGCATCGACCGCTTCATCCGTACTTACCCGACCCATCGCAACATCGCGTACCTGTACTACCTGCGCGGCTTGGCCAACTCCAACCGCAGTACGGTTTTCCTGCGCCGCGTATGGTCCCTGGACGCCAGCCGCCGCGATCTGTCCACGCCGCACCAGGCGTATTCGGACTTCAACATCGTGGTCGACCGCTACCCGAACAGCCGCTACGCCGCCGATGCACGCCAGCGCATGCTGGAGCTGCGTGACGTGTTTGCCCAGCACGAGCTGGACAACGCCCTGTACTACATGCGCCGCGGCGCCTGGGTCTCGGCCGCCGGCCGCGCCAACTACCTGCTGGAAAACTACCCGCAAAGCGCCTTCCAGTACGATGCCGTCGCGGTGCTGGCCGATTCCTACACCCACCTGGGCAACAAGACCCTGGCCGATGACGCCCGTCGCGTCCTTCAGCTGAACCAGCCGGATCACCCGTGGCTGGAAGGCAAGTGGCCGAAGTACCCGTGGATGATCCGCAAGCTGAACCCGTTCGCTGGCGAGAAGTCCGCCAGCACCGGCCAGCGCAACGCGCGACTGGAAAAGAAATAAGAAAAAGGGCCCCGCAAGGGGCCTTTTTTTTACCCGGTGGATCCACGGTGCGTGGATGGCAGGCGCGCCCAAGGGACCCGGCCATCGGCGCTAGGAATACTACGAATTCCCTGCCGTTGCGATGCCGTTCCCAGACCGCACGCGCAACGCCTTCCACACTCCGGCGCACGGCCATTTCCGCCTGTCTGGAGTCCACATGTCCCCATCCGTTTCCCGCGCCCGCCCGTTGCTGGCCGCCGTCACCGCTGCCCTGCTGGGCCTGCCCATCGCCGTCCAGGCCGCAGAACCGGGCGAGCTGCTCAGCGCAGCGCCCTATCGTGCCGCCTGGGTGCCCTCGAAGGCATCCCAGGCATACCTGCTCAGCTACCGTACGCCCGATCATCACGGTCGGCTGGCGCGGGGCACCGGTCTACTCTATCTGCCTGCAGGCACGGCGCCAGCAGGCGGCTGGCCGGTCGTTTCCTGGGCGCATGGCACCCAGGGCATCGCAGATCACTGCGCGCCCTCGGTCTCCGGCCCCTATCAACCCGAACGCGACGGGCGCTTCCTCGATCAGTTCCTGGCACAGGGCTACGCCGTCGTCGCCGCAGACTACCAAGGCCTCGGAAGTCCAGGCGACCATGCCTACCTGCACGTGCGCACTGCCGCGCGCAACGCGATCGATCTCGTCAAGGCCAGCCACCAGCTACTCGGCAACCGCCTGTCCCCCCATTGGGTCTCGGTAGGTCATTCGCAGGGCGGCGCCGCCGCGCTCACTGCAGGCTACCTTGCGCCCACCTACGGTGGGGCTTCGTTGCGATACCGCGGCAGCTTCACCACGGGAACGCCCACCGCGGTGGAGCTGACTGCCCTGGTGATGAAGCCGGACAACCGCGTCGCCAATCCCGGCGCGCTCAACGCGTATCACGCCTACCTGCTCGACGGCCTGTTGCAGGTTGCGCCGCAGATCGACCGCGTCCTCAGCGATGAAGGCCGCGCGCGGGTCGCGCTGGCACGTCAGCAATGCCTGGGCGAACTGGCGGCCACATTGGAGGGGGCCGATACCGGGTCGATGTTCAGCGCACCACTGACCAGCGTGCCCGGCATCTGGGTCCTGCTTTACGACTATCTGGGCGTACCGCGCCGCGGTTTCAGCCAGCCGTTGATGCTGGGTCATGGCAGCGAAGACCGCGATGTGCCCTATCTGACCACCCTGCTGTATGCCGCCGGCCTGACCCTGCGAGGCGAGCCGGTAGCATTCCGTCGCTATCCGGTTGATCATCGAGGCACGCTGGATGCAGCGGCTGCGGATGGGCTGGTGTTCGTACGTGGTCGCCTGGCTGATGCCCGCTTCGACGAAGCCGCCGAAGCCACCGGCCTGGAAGAACTGCTGGACGCCGCGCAGTAGTTCCACGCCCTGAGTGGATGATCGTCGAACACCGTGCGGACCAAGGTCCGCACCTACCCGGGAAGGGGGGCCGGGCCGCCCTTACCCCTTGTAGCCGTTGCTGATCGGGTAACGACGCTCGCGGCCGAACGCGCGACGCGAGACCTTGGGCCCCGGCGCGGCCTGGTGCCGCTTCCACTCGCTGATGCGCACCAGGCGCAGCACGCGGTCAACCACGGCCGGGTCGTAGCCGGCGGCGACGATCTCCCCGCGCGACTGCTCCTGGTCGATGTAGCGGTACAGGATGCCGTCCAGCACGTCGTACGCCGGCAGGGAGTCCTGGTCCAGCTGGTTCTCGCGCAGTTCGGCCGACGGCGGGCGGCTGATCACCGCCGGCGGGATCACCGGTGCGCCGCCCACAGTGTTGCGCCACTTCGACAAGCCGAACACCTCGGTCTTGTACAAGTCCTTCAGCGGCGCATAGCCACCGCACATGTCGCCGTAGATGGTGGCGTAGCCCACCGCGTACTCGCTCTTGTTGCCGGTGGTCAGCAGCAGGCCACCGAACTTGTTGGCCAGCGCCATCAGGATCACACCACGGCTGCGCGACTGCAGGTTTTCTTCGGTCACGTCCGGCGTGGTGCCCTCGAACATCGGTGCCAGCGATTCCATCAGGCCCTTGAATGCCGGCTCGATCGAGACCGCTTCCAGCTTCACGCCCAGTGCCTGGCATTGCTCGGCCGCCAGGTCGTTGGACATGCCGGCGGTGTAGCGCGACGGCAGGCGCACGGCGGTGACGTTCTCCGCACCGAGCGCGTCCACGGCCAGGGCCAGCACCAGCGCCGAATCGATACCGCCGGACAGGCCCAGCCATACCTTCTTGAAACCATTCTTGCGGCAGTAGTCCTGGATGCCGCGGGTCACCGCACGCCAAGCCAGCGCGTCCATGCTCTCGTCGCCATCGTCCATCCACACGTGCGGCAGGAAGCGGCGCGTTTCGCCGTCGTAATCCACCACCAGCCACTGGTCGACGAAGGCCGCCGCCGCCGGGTGCACGGTGCCGTCGCCATCGGCAACCACCGAGGCACCGTCGAACACCAGCGCATCCTGGCCACCGACCACGTTGAGGTAGGCAATCGCCGCCCCGCTCTCGCGGGTGCGCGCGGCCAGCACCGCGTCGCGCTGGGCATGCTTGCCACGCTCGTAGGGCGAGGCATTGGGCACCACCACCAGCTGTGCACCGCCACGCACGGTGTCGGCCAGCGGCTCGGCGAACCACAGGTCTTCGCAGATCAGCAGGCCGACCGGAATGCCGTTGACCTCGAACACGCAGCTGCCGCCGTCGGGGTCGACATCGAAGTAGCGGCGTTCGTCGAACACCGCGTAGTTGGGCAGCTCGCGCTTGCGGTAGGTCTGTTCCACCAGGCCATCACGCAGCACGCTGGCGGCGTTGTAGACCACTGCGCCAGCGGCCTGCGGCCAGCCGACCACGGCGGTGATGCCACGGCAGGCCGCGGCGATGCGCGCCATCGCCTGCTCGCACTCGTACAGGAAGCCCGGGCGCAGCAGCAGGTCCTCCGGTGGGTAGCCGCTGACCGCCAGCTCGGGGAACATCACCAGCTCGGCGCCGTACTCATCGCGCGCCTGGCCGATCATCTCGATGATGCGCTCGGTGTTGCCGGCGACATCGCCGACCGGAAAGTCGAACTGCGCCATCGCGATGCGGATCGAAGCCATGGGGGTCCAGCCTGTGGTTGCAATGCGCCCATTGTAACGCCGCACCGTGCGCCCGCCGGGCCATCCCCAGTAGATCCACGCCCTGCGTGGATGGGTCGACCGGGATGCTGCCAGACGCAGAAAAGCCGCCCGGAGGCGGCTTCTCTGTTTCAAGCAATCGACTGACAGTCGACTCTACCCATCGTGCCGGCCGGAAGCCGGCAACAATCTTATTTCACCAGCTTGGCGATGGCAGCGCCCAGGTCGCCCGGCGAACGCACGGTGACGACACCGGCAGCTTCCATGGCGGCGAACTTGCCTTCCGCAGTGCCCTTGCCGCCCGAGGCGATCGCGCCCGCGTGGCCCATGCGCTTGCCGGCCGGAGCCGACGCACCGGCGATGAAGCCGACAACCGGCTTCTTCACGTGGTTCTTGATGTACTCGGCACCAGCTTCTTCAGCATCACCGCCGATTTCGCCGACCATGATGATGCCTTCGGTCTGCGGGTCTTCGTTGAACAGCTTCAGGCAGTCGACGAAGTTCAGGCCGTTGATCGGGTCACCACCGATGCCGATGCAGGTGGACTGGCCCAGGCCGACTTCAGTGGTCTGCTTGACCGCTTCATAGGTCAGGGTGCCCGAACGCGACACGATGCCGATCTTGCCCGGCTGGTGGATGTGGCCCGGCATGATGCCGATCTTGCACTCACCCGGGGTGATGACGCCCGGGCAGTTCGGCCCGATCAGCACGGTGTCCGGATGCGAACGGGTCAGCACGTTCTTGACGCGCAGCATGTCCAGCACCGGGATGCCTTCGGTGATGCAGACGATGACCTTGATGCCGGCAGCGGCGGCTTCCAGGATGGCGTCAGCGGCGTACGGCGGCGGCACATAGATGACCGAAGCGTTGGCGCCGGTGCTCTGCACGGCGTCGGCCACGGTGTTGAAGACCGGCAGGTCGATATGGGTGGTGCCACCCTTGCCCGGGGTCACGCCGCCGACAACCTGGGTGCCGTACTCGATCATCTGAGTGGCGTGGAAGGTGCCCTGCTGGCCGGTGAAGCCCTGCACGATCACCTTGGTGTTCTTGTTGATCAAAACAGACATTGGAATTCCTTGGTGTCGGTATCAGGCGGCGTTCTTGACAGCGTCAACGATCTTCTTGGCGCCATCGTTGATGTTGTCAGCCGGGATGATGGCCATGCCGCTGTCACGCAGCAGCTGCTTGCCTTCTTCCACGTTGGTGCCTTCCAGGCGAACCACCACCGGAACCTTGACGCCCACTTCCTTCACGGCAGCGATGATGCCTTCGGCGATCATGTCGCAGCGGACGATGCCGCCAAAGATGTTGACGAAGATGCCTTCGACCTTGTCCGAGGACAGGATCAGCTTGAAGGCTTCAATGACGCGCTGCTTGTTGGCACCGCCGCCCACGTCCAGGAAGTTCGCCGGCTCGCCGCCGTTGAGCTTGATGACGTCCATGGTGGCCATGGCCAGGCCGGCGCCGTTGACCATGCAGCCGATGTTGCCGTCCATGGTGACGTAGTTGATGTCCAGTTCCGAAGCGATCACTTCGGTCGGATCTTCCTGGGTCTTGTCGCGCATGGCGACCAGGGCCTTCTGGCGGAACGCGGCGTTGTCGTCGCTGTCGAACTTGCCGTCCAGCGCGTACAGGTTGCCGTCGTCCAGGATCGCCAGCGGGTTGATTTCAACCAGCGCCAGGTCCTTTTCGTTGAACAGGCGGTACAGGTTCACCATGATGCTGGCGAACTGGCCGGCCTGCTTGGCGGTCAGGCCCAGCTTGAAGCCGAAATCACGGCCGTGGTAGCCCTGCACGCCTTCGACGAAGTCGACGTTCAGCGAGTGGATCAGCTCCGGGGTTTCAGCCGCGACCTGCTCGATCTCCACGCCGCCTTCCGAAGAAGCGATGTAGGTGATGGTCTTGGTGCCACGGTCAACCAGCACCGACAGGTACAGTTCCTTGACGATCTCGCCGGCGGTGGTCACCAGCACCAGGTTGACCGGCAGTTCAACGCCTGCGGTCTGGTAGGTGGCCATCTTGGTGCCGAGCATCTTGGCCGCAGCGGCCTTCACGTCGTCGGTGGTCTTGCAGAACTTGACGCCGCCAGCCTTGCCGCGGCCGCCAGCGTGGATCTGCGCCTTGACCATCCAGGGGCCTTGGCCCAGGGAGTTGGCAGCGGCAACCGCTTCGTCCGGGGTCGCAGCGACCTTGCCGGCCGGGACCGGGATGCCGTACTCGGCAAGCAGTTGTTTTGACTGGTATTCGTGGAAATTCATGCGTCACCGTGGGAATAGGAACGACCGCACGCAATTCCTCAGGGGCCCCGGCGGGGCGCCGGCATGGACCGCGGCGGGCCCACTATTGTGGCCGAGCCGGCGCCGGGGCGCAAAGAAGTATGGACAAATGGCCAGACCCGGGCAGATTTCCGCCGCCATTCAGGTAGTTGCGCCCGGGCCGGCCCAGGCCACCGGTATCGGCAGGCAGCCCGATTGCGCAGCCGAACCACCTGCCCGGCGCCTGCAAACGGCACCACGCCGAGCTGCGCGGGGCCTATACTCGCCCTGGTAGCGTCGAGTTCGCTCGACGGCGTGCGCCCGGTTCGACCGAAGCCGTGGAGCAAGCTGGAGGCTACGCAACGCGATTCCGATGATCGGGGGAACATCGGCTGTCGGCCACCGCCGTCAAAACCCAGTTCCAGGCAGCCAGAAGGGGAGTTCCGGCGTGTCACCCAGTGCTTCATTGATCGACCGCATCGAATCGATCCCGCGGCGTGAGCTGTACTTCTTCGCGCTGTACCGGGTGCTGATCGCGACGGTCATCGCCGCCCTGCTCTACAGCCCGTTGTCGGCCATGGTCGGCGAGGCCCATCACCCGCGCCTGGCCGATGCCGTCGCCGCCATCTATCTGGTGCTGTCACTGCTGGCCCTGGCGATCGGCCGCAACGAGCGCTGGCTGCGCCCGATCGTGGTCTGTGGCGTGCTGGTGGACATTGTTGCCGCCACCCTGCTGTCGCATGCCCTGCCCGGCGCCAGTGCCGGCATCTCGATGTCGCTGCTGTTCAACCTTGCCGCCGCCGCCACCCTGCTGCCGCTCAGCCTGGGCCTGGGCCTGGCGCTGGCCGCCAGCCTGGCCACCGGCGTCGAATACACCTGGAAGCTGCTGGAAGGCGGCGACCCGACGCGCACCCTGGCCGAACTGGCGATGTTTGCCACCAGCTACCTGGCGCTGGCCTTCATCAGTTACCAGGTCGGCAGCCGCGCACGCCGCAACCAGCAGCTGGCCAACCAGCGCGGCGACGAAGTGGCCAACCTGTTCCAGATCAACGAACTGATCATCCGCCGCATGCGCACCGGTGTGCTGGTGGTCGACGCCGACAACCGCATTACCCTGGCCAATGAAGCCGCCTCGGTGCTGCTCGGCGACAATGACGGCAACGGCGAGAGCGGGCGCCTGGATCTGGCCAGCGCCGCGCCCGAACTGGCCCGCCGCCTGCAGCGCTGGCGCAATGGCTGGGCGCAGGACGAACTGCCGCTGCAGCTCAATCCCGACCAGCCTGAAGTGCAGCCACGCTTCGCAAGGCTGCTGGCCGGCAGCGACCTGGCGCTGGTGTTCCTGGACGACTCCAGCGTGGTCTCGCGCCGCGCCGAATCGCTCACCCTGTCGGCGATGGGGCGCTTCTCGGCCAGCCTCGCGCACGAGATCCGCAATCCGCTGGCCGCGATCAACTACGCCGTGCAGCTGCTGGAAGAAGGCACCGGTTTCAACGAGAGTGACCGCCGCCTGCTGCAGATCATCCGCCAGCAGTGCCAGCGTACCAACGGCATCGTCGAAAGCGTGCTGGGCCTGGCCCGGCGCGAACGCGCCACCCCCGAAAACGTCGACCTGGCCGCCTTCGTGCGCCGCTTCGTGCTGGAGTACAAGCAGGGGCAGACGCTGGAGACGGACAGCATCGAACCGATCATCAACGACACCTCGGTGATGGCGCAGGTCGATACCCGCCACCTGTACCAGGTGCTGACCGTGCTGGTGCACAACGCGCTGAAGTACGGGCGGATCGGCCAACAGCCGGCGCGGGTGCGCCTGCGCGTGGCCCAGCACGAGCGCAGCGCGGTGATCGACGTGATGGACCGCGGCCCGGGCATTCCCGAAAGCGTGGCCGCGCAGTTGTTCCGTCCGTTCTTCACCACCTCCGAGCACGGCACCGGGCTGGGCCTGTACATCGCCCGCGAGCTGTGTCGGGCCAACCAGGCCCGCCTGGACTACATCCCGGTGCCGGCCGGAGGGTCCTGCTTCCGCCTGGTGCTGCCCGGCCCGCATACGCTGTTGCCGCACTGACTCCGAATCTGTGCGTCAAACATTTGTCGCATCCAGCCCCCTCGTTTATCTTTCACGCCCATGAACGAAACCCGCAGCGCCCTCGTCGTCGACGATGAACGCGATATCCGCGAACTGCTGGTACTGACCCTCGGCCGCATGGGGCTGCGCATCAGTACCGCCGCCAACCTTGCCGAAGCGCGCGAGCTGCTGGCCAGCAACCCATATGACCTGTGCATCACCGACATGCGGCTGCCGGATGGTAACGGCATCGAGCTGGTCAGCGAGATCGCCCAGCACTACCCGCGCACGCCGGTGGCGATGATCACCGCCTTCGGCAGCATGGACCTGGCCGTGGAAGCCCTGAAGGCCGGCGCCTTCGACTTCGTCAGCAAGCCGGTGGACATCTCGGTGCTGCGCGGCCTGGTCAAGCACGCGCTGGAACTCAACAACGCCGAGCGCCCCGCGCCCGGTCCCAGTGCCGAACAGGGCGCGCGCCTGCTCGGCGACTCGCCGGCCATGGACGTGCTGCGTACCACCATCGGCAAGGTCGCGCGCAGCCAGGCACCGGTCTACATCCTGGGCGAATCCGGAGTCGGCAAGGAACTGGTCGCGCGCACCATCCACGCCCAGGGCGCGCGTGCGGCCGGCCCGTTCGTGCCGGTCAACTGCGGCGCCATTCCCGGCGAGCTGATGGAGAGCGAGTTCTTCGGCCACCGCAAGGGCAGCTTCAGCGGCGCGCATGCCGACAAGCCCGGCCTGTTCCAGGCCGCGCATGGCGGCACCCTGTTCCTGGACGAAGTGGCCGAGCTGCCGCTGCAGATGCAGGTGAAGCTGCTGCGCGCGATCCAGGAGAAGTCGGTACGCGCGGTCGGCGCCGCCAACGAAGAGCCGGTGGACGTGCGCATCCTCTCGGCCACCCACAAGGACCTGGCCGAGCTGGTCGAGGACGGGCGCTTCCGCCACGATCTTTACTACCGCATCAACGTCATCGAACTGAAGGTGCCGCCGCTGCGCGAGCGCCGCCAGGACCTGCCGGAACTGGCAGCTGCGGTGCTGACACGGCTGGCCCGCAGCCACGGCCGTGCCACCCCGCTGCTGGCGCCATCGGCGCTGGAAGCACTGGCGCAGTACGGCTTCCCCGGCAACGTACGCGAGCTGGAGAACATCCTGGAACGCGCTCTGGCCCTGGCCGAGGAAGACTGCATCGGCGCCGACGACCTTCGCCTGCCGCAGCACGCCCCGCGCGCACCCGGCAGCGCTGCGCCCGCCGAAGCGGTGGCCGACCTGCAGCCAGGCAGCGCGGCCCTGCCCTCGTACATCGAGCAGCTTGAGCGCAGCGCCATCCAGCGCGCGCTGGAAGAGAACCGCTGGAACAAGACCCGCACCGCCGCGCAGCTGGGCATCACCTTCCGCGCGCTGCGCTACAAGCTGAAGAAGCTGGGGATGGAGTAGAGCCGAGCCCATGCTCGGCCGCGCGGTGAGTGGGGCCGCGCTATCCACGCGCGGCGTTGATCTACCTCAATCCTTGGTGACTCGGTTGATCTCGGCCAGGCTGGTGATGCCTGCCGCGGCCTTCTTCAACGCTGACTGCCGCAGGTCGTTCACCCCGATCTGCTGCGCGGCATCGGCAATCTGCAGTGCGTTGCCACCGGCCAGCACGATGGTGGCGATTTCATCGGTCATCGGCATCACCTGGTAGATACCGGTACGGCCCTTGTAGCCCTCGGTACACTCGTCGCAGCCCACCGCCTCATACAGCTCGATGCCCGCATCCAGCTGCGCCTGGGTGAACCCTTCGGCCAGCAGCGCATGCGCCGGAAGCTCCGAACGCTTCTTGCAGTTGCCGCACAACCGGCGTGCCAGGCGCTGGGCGATCACCAACGTCACCGAGCTGGTGATGTTGTACGGCGCGATCCCCATGTTCATCAGGCGCGCGATGGTCTGCGGCGCATCGTTGGTGTGCAGCGTCGACAGCACCATGTGACCAGTCTGCGCCGCCTTGATCGCGATCTCCGCCGTCTCCAGGTCACGGATTTCGCCGACCATGATGATGTCCGGATCCTGTCGCAGGAACGAGCGCAGCGCAGCGGCAAAGGTCATGCCCCGCTTGTTGTTCTGCTGTACCTGGTTGACGCCGGGCAGGCGGATTTCCACCGGATCTTCGGCGGTGGAGATGTTGCGCGTCTCGTCGTTGAGGATGCCCAGCGCGGTATACAGCGACACTGTCTTGCCCGAACCGGTCGGGCCGGTCACCAGCACCATTCCGTACGGCTTGTGGATCGCATCCAGGAACAGCTTCTGCTGGTCCGGCTCGTAGCCCAGCTTGTCGATGCCCAGCTTGGCTGCGCTGCCGTCCAGGATACGCAGCACCACCTTCTCGCCGAACAGCGTCGGCAGCGTGCTGACACGGAAATCGATCTGCTTGGTCTTGGACAGATTGAGCTTGATGCGGCCGTCCTGCGGCACGCGCTTTTCGGCGATGTCCAGCTGCGCCATCACCTTCAGGCGCGCCGCGATGCGCTGGTTCAACTTCACCGGCGCACGCGCGACCATCTTCAGCAGGCCGTCGATGCGCAGGCGCACGCGGTAATCGTCTTCGTAGGGCTCGAAGTGGATGTCCGAAGCGCCCTTGCGGATTGCATCGACCAGCACCTTGTTGACGAACTTCACTACTGGGGTGTCGTCGCCCTTGGCATCGATGCCGGAATCGCTGCCGGCGCCGAGATCCTCATCGCCCGCAGCTACCTCCAGGTTGCCCATGCCTTCGTCGTCACCGCCCAGCGAATCACCGAGCGTGTCATGGCTGGCATGCCACTGCTCCAGCGTGCGGCGGATCTGGTCCTCGTCGACCAGGATCGGCTCGACCACCAGGTTGGTGTGGAACTTGATCTCATCCAGCGAGTGGGTCGGGTTGCTGGTGCCGACGAACAGCTTGCCACCACGCTTGAACAGCGGCAGCACATTGTGCTTGCGCAGCAGCTCCTCGCTGACCAGATTCATCGCGTTCTGGCCGGCGTCGAAGGTGGACACATCGAACAACGGCATGCCGAACTCGACCGCGTTGGCGGCGGCCAGCTGCGAGGCGCTGACCAGCTTGTTCTGCGCGAACCACTGCGGCAGCGGCTGGCGGGCGGCGGCGGCCTTGGCCATGGCGTCGCGGGCGGCGGCCTCGTCGAGGGCACCGTCCTGGACCAGGCGGCGGGCCAGGCCGGTGATTCCGACCAGGTTGGTGGTGGTAGCGGTGTTCATGATGCCCTCTTGATTGGATTTAAAGCCCTTGTTGCGGATTTCCCGCGAAGCGGCCTACATGAGGGGCGATGTAGATGCTCCATGCACATCAGAACCCATTTAAGCTTTTGGTCCTTGTCTTGATAGCCCACCAACGACTGCTTTTGGAGAGCTACCGAACGAAACACCCAGATCATACGACGCTCAGCCTATCTCTACCCTTCCTTGACGATCTCCTCTTCTTCCGCAACTGGCTTGCTACTGCGACACCAGGCGGCCTCGAATCCGGGGTCATCGCGGAAATGTCGACATACGGCGGCCTGCAGCTCCCAAACGCCAATGATATCGGACGGATAGCCAGTACATCCCATTGTCCGAGCGGTGTAGTCAACAACCTGCCAACACGGCGCAGATGCCTGGATATCGAATCCTATCGGAGGATCAGTCATCACGCCGACATTTCCTCGCACAGCGCCCCTCTGTTTCTCCGCAAGCTTTCCAGGAATCAGGTCAGGTCGGATCTCAAAGCGCATATCGGGCGTGACTCGATACAGATACGACATCTCGCCAGCGACAGCCCTTTCGTCGATCTGCGCTCGCTCCACGCCAGCGGATCGGATTCCATTCTCGAAAAAGCGGATCCGGTCCTCAGGCAGATGCCCGAGTTGGTCGAGCGCCTGTTTCCACGATTGCCCCTCCAAACGGTCTGTCTGCGCACCAACGAGATCCAGCAACGTCGGTGCGACATCGATCGTGGATGCGGCACCATTCATCGTCCTTGGCGCCCAAAGTGGTCGCCCATCGCGATACTGTTGAATGGCCATGACCACGTGATTCTGCGCTCTGGAGAGAGCAAAGTTCCCATGGCCAAAGAACCGGAAATCCGGCCGAGTTGGGTCATTCGCTGCGAGCCGATCTCGCTCCATCGCGAAATCCTCGCCATGGTCGGAGAGCACAACCACTACAGCATTGGCGAGCCGACCTTGGGCCTCCAGCTCATTCCAGATGGTTTGGAACTGTCCATCCACACCTTGTAACGCGCGAAGATACTGAGCTGGCGCATCCGCGTAGCCATTGACTTCCCGGATCCAAGCGGGCAGATCGTCACCATGCACGTCACTTGGCAGATAGGGCCAGTGAGGCAGACAAAGGTGACCCATCATGAACAAGGGCTTGTCAGGCGAGAGATCCCGCAGCTCGCGGATGACGCGCTGCGGATGATCGCTCAACCTGTAACTGCGATAGGCGGCGCGATTGCCCTTGACCGGACTCAACGCGCTTGTTGTCGGCAGGACCGATAGAAGCAAATTGGTAGCAAACGTGTCAAATGTGCCACCTACAACAAAGTCCAATGCCCCAGGCGTTGGCCCCACCAGCACATCGAACCCGAAGCTCGCGTCGAAGTTGGCGAACCTCGATTCATCCATCGCGAACAATGTCTGATAACCGCGCTCCTTGAGAGCCCAAGCGATTGTGTTGTCGCGACCAAAATCTGACCTGGGATGAAGATTGAACCGGACGCCGTTATTGACCGGATTCTGTCCGGTGAGGATGCTTGAATAAGACACAAATGTACGCGCCAGAGGAGTTCTTGCATCCCTCAAGATCACCGCTCGCTCCAGTGCTCGATCGATAGCAGGTGTCAAACGAGCTGGAAATTGCCCATACGCAGGGATGAAATCGGGTCGGAGAGAGTCGATTCCCAAGATGATGACATCCGGCTGGCTACGTGCCGAATCCCCTGCCTTCACTGCAGGCAGGAGCTGCCAAAGTAACGGGCCACCTGCAATCATCGCCAGCATAGGCACAAGCGCATACGACACCCGCGGGAAGTGCTGCACAAGCGTGATCATCGATGCAAGCAACATCCCGCCGCACAGCAGACACAACAGCCCAAGCAATAAGGGCGAGCATGTCTGGACCAGAAGCAAGTCCATGAATGCAAATGCCTCTGACAGAGGGTACAGCCACTGATTGGCCAAGATGGCCGAAACCATCACCGCTGTCAGAAAAGCAAGATAAAGGAGTAGAGAATCCCGGCGGGCAGGTGCAACAACCCTGCAGCCGCCCCTGTACACAGCCACCGCGCCCAGAGCAAGCAGCAGATGACTAATCACTGCAAGCAGCGCGAACGCCACGATTGCAGCAGCCGTCAACGGATCAGAAGCAATCTGTGCCGCGATCTGCATCTGCATCACGTTGTTCTTTACGCCACCGCTGTTCAGTCCGAAGTTCTCAACGATCTGCCACAACTGCACCAGCAGGAGTGCCATGCCGACAATTGCTGCACAGACGCACTGGCGAGCGATCGCCGAGACGTTCATCAGCCGCCCCCACTGCGAGAACCTCTCGCTTTGCATTCCTATCTCCCCATGCCATTCGCCACCAAATTCTGGCGAAGGATCACACTCTTCCGTGAGCTACCCTGCTATTTACTCGGCATCAGGAAGACCGACACTCCGATGGAACAAACTTGTCGGGCCCCGCAATTCGCGTGCAGGTCCAACGAATGACTTCGTTTGGATTGTAGGCGGGCGCGAGTTGCAACGTCACTTGCCCTGCAATCTCAGTCGTGACTACAGTGAGTACGCCGTTGCCCGTACAGGTCAACGAGCCCACGTTCTTTGTAGCCGCGCCTGTATCGTCGACGCCGACGCAAGCCGTTGCATCCAACCTATTAATGTTATTGACATTTTCAGTGACGGTGACTTTCGCCGCTGATGCCAGCAGGAGCGCCTCTGAAACCCTGGCCCGCACGGTGTAGTCTTGATACGCTGGCAACGCGATCGCTGCCAGAACTGCAATGATTGCGACCACAATCATCAACTCGATGAGCGTAAATCCCCTATTTGCGCGCATATGTGTGCCTCCCCAATAGGCACGACCTTCAAAATTTGACGTATCCCCCGGACTCCAACAAAGAACCCCGCCTAAGCGGGGTTCTCTGAGTGAGCTAAGAAGCCGCTATTACGAACGGCATTCCGCCGGGTAGTACTTCGCAGCGCTACCACTGCCCACGCAACGCCAGGTGGTGCCCACTGCGCCCGACTGGGCGGTCGGGGTGTAGGTCAGGATGGTGCCCTTGCCCTTGTCAGTGGTCATGGTGACCTGGATCGCGCCGGAATTGGCAGTGCAGGTCATCGAGGCAACGTTCGGGTTGTCGGCCGGGATCGTGGTGTCGACACCGACGCAGGCGTCAGCCGGCAGCGCGCCGCCGTTGTTGGCGATGTTCTCGGCAACAGTCACCTTGGCGCCAGCAGCGATGACGGAGGCTTCCGAGACACGCGCGCGGACGGTGTAGTCCTGATACGCCGGCAGAGCGATGGCAGCCAGGATGGCGATGATCGCAACGACGATCATCAGTTCGATAAGGGTGAAGCCCTTCTGGTTCTTCATTTTGGTACATCCCCAAGATAGTGGTGGTTGATGTCAGCGGACAGGATCGATCCGACCGATGGTCGGCTGAGCGGGTCCTGCCCCTGCGGGTGGATCAACGCAGGTTGCGTGCCAACCCCGGCACGCCTCCCCCTGGATTTCCCCGCGCCCATGATGGCAGCAATTTTGCGGATGGGAACCCCCTGACTGCGAATCTGCGATGGACGCGGCAATGTGACGCAGTGCGTCACCTTTGGCCGGCATCGGGCACGATTTCGCATGACGGCCCGTCTGGCAACTGCCCAGACGGGCGCGAACCCGCTACCATCGACGGCTAGACGCCCGCCTGGGGATGGCGGGTCTTGGGGAGCCGATATGTCTGTCAGTCGCAGTGCGATCAAGAGGGAGCCGGTGGCCCGCGCCACCATGGAGCTGCAACCGTTTGTCTGGGAGGGGACCGACAAGCGGGGGATCAAGATGAAGGGCGAGCAGTTGGCGAAGAACGCCAATCTGCTGCGAGCTGAGTTGCGTAAACAGGGTATCAACCCCGGGCAGGTCAAGCCCAAGCCAAAGCCGCTGTTCGGCGCGGCAGGTAAACCCGTTTCACCTAAGGACATTGCCTTCTTCAGTCGGCAGATGGCCACAATGATGAAATCCGGCGTACCGATCGTATCGGCACTGGACATCATCGGCAGTGGGCACAAGAACCCGCGCATGAAGAAGATGGTAGAAACCATCAAGACGGACATTGAAGGCGGCTCATCGCTCTATGAGGCGGTCAGCAAGCATCCGGTCCAGTTTGACGAGCTCTATCGGAACCTTGTCCGCGCCGGCGAAGGCGCCGGCGTCCTGGAAACGGTCCTCGATACGGTTGCCACCTATAAAGAGAACATCGAAGGCCTTAAAGGCAAGATCAAGAAAGCGCTGTTCTACCCGGCCATGGTTGTCGCCGTCGCGATTGCCGTGAGTGCAATCCTGCTGATCTTCGTGGTTCCTCAGTTCGAAGAGGTCTTCCGTGGTTTTGGCGCGGAACTGCCCGCCTTCACCCAGATGATCGTTGCTGCTTCGCGTTTCATGGTGTCCTGGTGGTGGCTAATGCTCATCGTCGTGATCGGCGCTGGCGTAGGCTTCGTCATGGCATACAAGCGATCGCCAAAGATGCAGCACTCGATGGATCGTCTGATCCTGAAGGTGCCGGTGATCGGCCAGATCATGCACAACAGCTCGATTGCCCGGTTCGCCCGTACTACGGCAGTGACCTTCAAGGCCGGCGTGCCGCTGGTGGAAGCACTCGGAATCGTCGCTGGCGCGACCGGCAACAAGGTCTACGAGGAATCCGTGCTGCGCATGCGTGACGACGTGTCGGTGGGCTATCCGGTGAACATGGCGATGAAGCAGACCGCCCTGTTCCCGCACATGGTCATCCAGATGACCGGCATCGGTGAGGAAGCCGGCGCGCTGGACGCCATGCTGTTCAAGGTGGCCGAGTACTATGAGCAGGAGGTCAACAATGCCGTTGACGCCCTGAGCAGCCTGCTCGAACCAATGATCATGGTCTTCATTGGCGTCGTCGTTGGCGGTATGGTCATCGGCATGTACCTTCCCATCTTCAAACTCGGCGCCGTCGTCGGATAAAACATACATGGCTTTTCTAGACCAGCATCCCGGCCTCGGCTACCCCGCCGCGGCCGCCTTCGGACTGCTGCTGGGCAGTTTCCTGAACGTCGTCATCCTGCGCCTGCCCAAGCGGCTGGAATGGCAGTGGAAGCGCGACGCGCGCGAGGTCCTGGAAGAACCGGACTTCTATGAACCACCCCCACCGGGCATCGTGGTCGAGCCTTCGCACTGCCCGCACTGCAAGCACAAGCTGAGCTGGTACGAGAACATTCCCCTGTTCAGCTGGATCATCCAGGGCGGCAAGTGCCGCCACTGCAAGGCGCCGATCTCGCTGCAGTACCCGCTGGTGGAAGCGCTGACCTCGGTGCTGGTGCTGGCCTGCGTCTGGCAGTTCGGCTTCGGCTGGCAGGGCTTCGGCGCCATCGTGCTGACCTGCTTCCTGATTGCCCTGTCCGGCATTGATCTGCGCACCCAGCTGCTGCCGGACCAGTTGACCCTGCCGCTTATGTGGCTGGGCCTGATAGGCAGCATCGACAACCTGTACATGCCGGCCAAGCCCGCCCTGGTGGGCGCGGCGGTTGGCTACCTGTCGCTGTGGACCGTCTGGTGGCTGTTCAAGCAGCTGACCGGCAAGGAAGGCATGGGCCACGGCGATTTCAAGCTGCTGGCGGCGCTCGGCGCCTGGTGCGGCCTGAAGGGCATCCTGCCGATCATCCTGCTGTCCTCGGTGCTGGGTGCCATCATCGGCTCGATCTGGCTGTACAGCCGGGGCCGTGACCGCGCCACCCCGATCCCGTTCGGCCCCTACCTGGCCATCGCCGGCTGGCTGTACTTCATGTGGGGCGCGCCGCTGGTGGAGCAGTATCTGGTCCTGAGCGGGCTGCGCTGAGGGGATCCCCCATGAGCCGGTATGTGGTGGGCCTGACCGGCGGCATTGCTGCCGGCAAGAGCGAGGTGACCCGGCGCTTCGAAGCGCTGGGCATCGTAGTGGCCGACGCCGACCTGGCCGCCCGCGCGGTGGTCGCCGCCGGCAGCCCGGCGTTGGCCCGCATCGCCGAGCGGTTTGGAGCCGACATGCTGCAGGCCGACGGCAAGCTGGACCGCAGTCGCCTGCGTGCCCACGTGTTTGCCGACCCGGCCGAGCGCACGGCGCTGGAAGCCATTACCCACCCGGCCATCCGCCTGCTGATGCAACAGCAATGCGAGCAGGCGACCAGTCCGTATGCGATTGCAGCCATCCCGCTGCTGACCGAGGTGGGTGGGCGCGACGCCTACCCCTGGCTGGATCGGGTGCTGCTGGTGGATGCGCCGGAAGCCGTGCAGCATGCCCGCCTGATGCAGCGCGACGGCATCGACGCCGCGCTGGCTGACCGCATGATCGCCGCCCAGGCCAGCCGCACGCAGCGGTTGCTGCTGGCCGATGACGTCGTGGTCAATGATGGGCGGCCGGAGGACCTGCAGGCGCAGGTGGAAGCGCTGCATGCGCGATATTTGGGGTTGGCGGGAAATTTCCCTGCGTAAGCATCGACGCATGGCGTGGATCTACGTCGACGTTTACTGCAGCGTCGCCGAACCCCGGGCCCTCTCTGCCTGCAACTGCTGCTGCGCGTAGCAGGTCAGTTCGCGTGCGGCCAGCAGCAGCCCTTCCACTGCGTCCGGTGATACGACCTGCAGCGGGCCTCCGCGCGTGCGTGCGATATGTGCGGCATACATCATCCTTGTCAGTAGGGTGATGCCTGCGACGGTGTGCCGGACGTCGGCCAGCGTGCCGGCCTGCGGTGGTTCCAGCCCGGCGCGCTGTGCTGCGCCGCCAGTGATGTCATCCATGTCCATCTGTGCCACGAGGATCGGCATCAGGCCGTCGCACCGGGACAACAGGTTCTCGACACGCTGGGCAACGTGCGCCGACAGCTGGCTGACCGACTCGCCGACCAGCTGGTGCAGGTTGGGGTAACGGGTGCGGTCTGACATGGCGACGCTCCTGGCTGACGACGGGCGATTCCGGCGCATGCATCTGGCCATCTGCATGCCAGTCTGTCAGGAGGTAAATGCGGCAACCGCGGTGCGGATCGCCGGAACCGTGAGCCACGACACGCCGCCGCAACCGAGCGACAGGCGCGGTTTCAAGTTCCTACTACCTCGAAGAGGCGCTTTCGTGTTGCTTGCGACATTGGAGCCATATGGGGCCTTGCGGAGGCTTCAGTGCCGACCAAGGTCGGCACCCACCAAAGCAGGGCGAAGCCCGCTTACAGCGGCTTCGGCGAGAACGTCAGCGTCGCGATCACACCGCGCTCGCCGCCCGGACGCACGCTCACCTGCCAGCCGTACAGGTCGCACAGGCGGCTGACGATCGACAGGCCGATACCGCCGCCCTGCGAGTGGCCGGCGTGCGTGCCGCGATAACCTCGCTGGAACAGCTTGGCGGCATCCTCTTCGCTCAGCCCCGGACCACTGTCGGTCACCGACACCGAGTTGGCGCCGACAAAGACCCGCACCTCGCCGTCCTGCGAGTACTTCACTGCATTGCCGATCAGGTTGCCCAGTGCCACCGACAAGGCCGCCTCGGGCGCATCGATCACCAGGTTGCGCTCACCTTCCAGCGCCAGCTCCAGCGGCTTGCCGCCCAGCTGTGCGCGGTGTGCGTCGAGCAGCTGTTCGGCGACACGGGCCACATTGCTGGTGCCCTGCCCGCGCTCGTTGCGCGACAGGAGCAGCAGGGCGCCAATCAGGTCGCTGCACTGTTGTTCGGCACGCTGGATGCGCTGCAGGCGCTGCAGGACCTTCTCGTCCAGGCCGGGGCGGGTCAGCAGCAGTTCGGTGGCGCCACGGATCACTGCCAGCGGGGTACGCAATTCATGGCTGACGTCGGCATTGAACTCACGGTCGCGCTGCACCACTTCGGTCAGCCGCGAGGAATAGTCGTCCAACGCCTGTGCCAGCTGCCCCACCTCGTCATCGGGGAAGCGGGGAGCCAGGGGCTCGGGATCGCTGGTGCCACCGCGATAGGCACGCAGGCGGGCGGCGAGGTCCGAGACCGGCTTCATCACCTTCGAGGCCGACCACCAGCCCAGCACCAGCGACAGCACGCTGAACACCAGCACCGACAACACCAGTGCACGGTTCAGCTGCTTGCCGCCGCGCACGCTGTCGGTCATGTCGTAGGCGAGGAAGAACCAGGCGTCGGGTGTCTTGCGCACCGCCAGCTTGTAGGAGTACGGCTCGCCGTGCTCATCGCCGCTGACGCTGTGGATACCGTCTGAGAAGCCCGCCCACTGCGCGCGCTCTTCCCGCACCCGGTCGAACTTGTCCTTGGAATAGGCGTATGCCTTGATCTGCAGCACGGGCGCATCCGGGTTGTGCCCGGGATGCTCGTAGTAGCGCCGTGCGTACTCGTCGATGTTGCGGTTCATCAACTCTTCCACCAGCTGGTTTTCCACGCGCAAGCGGGCCCAGTTGGTGGCGAACGCGAACAGTGTTGTCAGGCAGAAGCCCAACAACACGAACGACACGATGATGCGGCTGCGCAGGCGCCGCCGGTAGGGCGTGCGCCGGCGCTCAACCTTGGTTGCCACGGAATCAGGCTTCCGGGGTGGCGATGCGGTATCCGATGCCATGGCGGGTCTGGATCAGCGGCACTTCAAACGGCTTGTCGACCACCGCACGCAGACCGTGGATATGCACGCGCAAGGAATCCGAGTCGGGCAGTTCCTCGCCCCACACGCGGGTTTCCAGTTCCTGACGGGTCACCACCGCCGGTGCAGCTTCCATCAGCGCCTGCAGGATCTTCAGTGCGGTCGGGTTGAGCTGCAGCAGCTTGCCCTGGCGGCGCACTTCCAGCGTGTCCAGGTTGTACTCCAGGTCGCCGGTTTCCAGCACGCGGGTCTGCACGCCCTTGCCGCGGCGCGACAGGGCGTTCAGACGCACTTCCACTTCCTGCAGCGCGAACGGCTTGATCAGGTAGTCGTCGGCGCCGGAATCGAAGCCGGCCAGCTTGTTGTCCAGCGAATCGCGGGCCGTCAGCATCAGCACCGGGGTCTGCTTGCGCGCTTCATTGCGCAGCTTGCGGCAGACTTCGATGCCATCCATGCCTGGCAGGTTGAGATCCAGCACGATCGCATCGAACTCGTGCACTACGGCCAGATGCAGGCCGGTGACGCCATCAGCGGCGAAGTCCACCGTATGCCCGCGGTCCTCCAGATAGTCGCCCAGGTTGGCCGCAATGTCGCTGTTGTCTTCGATTACCAGGATTCTCACTGTCACCTCTAATTGACTGTATTGCCGACGCGCATGACCTGCCTCATGTCCTGCTGTGCCCGCTCCTTCTGGCGGGCGCGTTCGGCGACGGTCATGCACTGCGTGGTGGTCCGGTTTGAACCAATGGGCTTTTCACGTTGGCATATTAGACGACTATCTTCACGCGCCTGTGTCAAAACCGTGTTCACGACCTGCTGATCGTTGAAGACCTGGGTTTGCACCGGTTCAGGCATGGAATCGCGCGTCGGATACTGCTCCACGGCGGTGCGCATGCGCGACAGCGCGTCATTGACGCGGGTGCGCTCCTCCTGCTTCAGCTCCGAATAGGTTTCGCCGTCCTTGAGCTCCACCTCGATACGCGCGATCTGCTGCTGCAGCGGCTGACCGGGCACGAACACGTCCTTGGTCTTGGACGCCGATGCGGTACTGACCAGGGCCAGTCCTGACAACAGGACGGCCGACATCAAAGCCTGTTTCATGGCAAACAAATCCTTGTCTGTGGCGAATCCCGACTCTATTCGCACCGCCTTCACGCCAGCAAGTGCCAATGGTCGGGGCCTTGGGAGCCTAGCGCGAGGTTTCCGGATTCAAATTGTTGAAGGTGCGCTGGTCATTCAACAGCGCCTTGCCCTTCTCCGCGATCCGGCGCCGCTCGGCCACCGTCAGGCAGCGGCTCTTGGGCATGTTGCTGCCGGTGGTGCGCGTGTACTGGCAGACCTGCCGGCTGTCATCGTGGGCGCGGGTCAGCAGGGTATTGATACGCTCCTGGTCGTTGAAGACCTCGCCCTGTACCTGCGGCGGAAGCTCCTGCAGGCTCTGGCGGTCACCCATGCGCGCGGTGATGCGGGCCAGTGCCTGGCGCACCTCGCTGCGGTCATCTGCGGAGATTTCACTGTAATCGCCGTCCTCGAGCGCCTTTTCGACCTGGCGCACCTGGTCGGCCACCGGCGACTGCCGGTCCATCTGTACAACGGGTTTTTCCGTCTTGGCCGCTGCGGCTCCGGCCAGACCCAGCAACAACGCGATCATCGTGATGCGGTACATCGCCAGCCTCCGATCCATCCAGGAACGATGGCGGCCACTCTACGGCCGTCACGCCGCGCCCACAAGGGACCTCCGGCAGGCATAAAAAAGACCCAGGCGGTGCCCCCGCCTGGGTCTGAAGTTGTATCCCGATACCGATCCTGCTGAGAGGCAGAGCTGCGGTTCGCTGAAGGCTACGCCCGGGCCGATTAAAGGCGTGTTAAGTGCAGTCTCATCCGCCGGAAAGAATTTCAAGCCACTGAATAATCAAGGCTTTTTAAGCTTCTCAACATGCTCGATGATGCGAGTGGCCACGTCCACCCCGCAGGCGGCTTCGATCCCTTCCAGCCCCGGCGTGGAGTTGACCTCCAGCACCAGCGGGCCCCGTGCGGAGCGGATCAGATCCACCCCGCACACCGACAGGCCCAGCGCCTTGGCCGAACGCACAGCGACCTGCTGCTCGGCGCGGCTGGCCTTGGCGGCCACGGCGGTGCCACCGGCATGCAGGTTGGAGCGGAAATCGCCTTCCGGCGCCTGCCGCTGCATCGACGCCACCACCTGGTCACCGACCACGAAGCAGCGCAGGTCGGCGCCCTTGGCCTCGCCGATGAATTCCTGCATCAGGAAATTGGCATACAGGCCGCGCAGCGCCTCGACGATGCCACGCGAGGCGCTGGCCTTCTCGGTGAGGATCACGCCGCGGCCCTGGGTGCCTTCGTTGAGCTTCACCACGTGCGGGGGCGGACCGAGCATGGACAGCAGGTCGACGGTGTCGTCGGGGTTGTCGCCGAACACCGTAACCGGCATGTCGATCCCCTTGGCTGCCAGCAGCTGGTGCGCGCGCAGCTTGTCGCGCGAGCGCAGGATCGCGTCGGAGGGATTGGGCGTGCGCGCCCCCATCAGCTCGAACTGCCGCAGCACGGCGGTGCCGTAGCGGGTGATCGACGCACCGATGCGCGGGATGACCATGTCCACGCCGGTCATCGGCCGGCCCTTGTAGTGCATCGAGAAGCCATCGGCGGCGATGCGCATGTAGCAGCGCAGCGGGTCGAGGATGCGCACGGTATGGCCGCGCGCGCGTGCCGCCTCGACCAACCGGCGGGTGGAGTACAGGGAGCTGTTGCGGGACAGGATGGCGAGCTTCATCGCGGCGGTATCGGTCGGCAGGCGCGAAGCATAGCGCGGGCGTGTGGCGGGTGGATGATGCCCTGCGGCCTGGCTTGGCCTGGCACTGGCGGCACACTGCAAGGGCCAGGCCTGCCCGCGAGGAACCCCATGTCCATTACCGTCTTTCCGCGCTTTTCCGAAGTGGATGTTCTCGGCCACGTCACCAACACCGCCTTGCCCGTCTGGTTCGAGGAAGGCCGCCAGGCGATCTTCCGCCACTTCAGCCAAGAGGCCAGCATGCGCGACCTGTCGCTGATCCTGCGCCGCTACGAGATCGACTTCCTGCAGCAGATCCACGCCGGGCGTGAGGTACGGATCGAGACCCGCATCGAGAACATCGGCCGGTCTTCGTTGTCGATCGTGCAGCAGGCGTTCCAGCACGATGTGCTGGTCGCCAGCGGGCGCTGCGTGATGGTGCACTTCGATTATGCGGCCAATGCGGCACGTGAGATCGACGCAACACAGCGGCAGGCTCTGGCGGGACTGTTTACCGAGGAGTATGCGCAACGACTGCGCGAAGCAGGCGAGCTCGCCCTCCCGGCCTGATCAGGGAGAAGGGATGCGAATGCTGAAGCGTCCACTGCGAACACGCAGTGGCAACGGAGTGTCCCGCCACTCCACGGGAAGCCCCAGCGAGGTGTGTACTGTCGGGCAACGCGTGATGTCGTCAAACTCCCAGCGTTCCTCGTAAGCCTCGCATCGGAGTGTGCCGTCATCGCCGGCCTCGATCACCGTGATCCAGACCAGGCTCTGGGCCTTGCCGCTCCCGCCCGTCGCATGGCGAGCAACGGCTTGCCAACGTCCCTGCCAGTGAACGAGCCATGCACCGCCGATCGGACGCAGGTCTTCGTCAAGCACGTTGCCCTCCACTACCAGGCATCGACCAGACGGGCTGGTGACAAATCTCTCAGGCTGACAGGTGTGGCGGCTACTGGGCTCACCATCGAGGGAAAGGGAATACGGGCAGACGCGCGCAAACAACGTCGGGTGTGCGGTCAGGCGCAGATCGTCGGGAAGCAGGGGAATCGCCTGCAGCACCCGTCCATCAGGCAGCACGTGCCGCAGCTCCTTCGGCACTCCAGCGCTCAGCGCCGGGTGCGCCTGGCCCAGCCACAGACCGCGGCAGGGATACAGCTGCCTGGTGCTGCTGGGCAGGCTGCGCAGCCACGACACTGCGCCAGCGTCTCCTTCGGATTGCCGCTGCGCGTCCAGTTGCTGACAGAACTGCCAGCAAGGCATCGCCAGCACATGCACCACCTTGTGATGCTCGTCGTAGACGATGACGGCCTCGCGCCGGTCAACGTAGCCGGAGGCCCATCGCAGTGCGCTTCCCGGAACGTCCGCCCATCCGCAGCTGGCATCACGGCCACCTGCAATGGCGATGTCTTCCACGATGGCACCATCACGCAGCATCTGGGTGCTGTAGACGGGCCCTCCCATGCCCAACTCGCCCCATTCCAGCTGCACATCGTGGGCAGGCGGCCGATTGGCAAAGCGCCCTGGTGATCGCGAGCGCAACCGTTCACCGCCTACCGCATCGCCGATCAGATCAAAGCGCTGCAGCATGCCTCCCAACGCAAGACACGCGGCCAAGCCGGCGATCACCCCCAGAGGTGACCACCACGCCACACAGACGACAACCCAGATCAGAATGGGCAGCCATTGGGTGTATCGGCGAAGCGTGCTTCGATTCAAAGCCATGCAGATCTGGCAGCAGAAGCGAGCCACCTTCCCCAAGTGCGGCTACTGCGCCGCCCGATCTGATGGGGAGGCGCGAACGGGACGAACAGACTGTTCACGCCTGCCAGCAGCGCGGTCATGGCCGTCAGCGTTGCCGCCACGACCAGGCAGACAGGCCGGACCGGCGCAGCAGATTCAACACAGGTTGCGGCCTCCCGCTGTGATTGTTCGTTGTGACCCATCACGTCGACCTCCAGCATGTGCGCTCGCAGGCCAAGAGTTGCCGAGCGCGATATCCAGCGTTGTACATGTCGTACCTTGACACCTTCGATCACTCAACGGCGGACGGACACGATGGCGGAATGGACCGGCTATCCCACGATCATCTACACCAACCGTCCCCTCCTTGAACTGGCCAAGGACCTCATGGCCTGTTTCCGGGATACGTTCGGCTATCAGATGGAGGTGGACCGCCTCGGCAACGGCCTGGGCTTCCTGTTCTACCGCGACAAGGACATGCTGGATCACCACCTCGACGCAGGATTCAACGTTGACCGGGCGGGTCGCGGCTGTGTTGGCATTGAAGTGGACGAAGTCGACTTCTACGCCAGGCTTTCCTTGTTCGAGTTCGAGGGCGAATCTGACTTCGACCCTTACGACGTCGGCATGATGCTGAACGGGGTTCTTCATGTCACTGTGGTGCTGCCCGCACCAACGCAGGAGAACACGTTCTGCTCGCAGGTGCTCAGTGACGTTGAAAGGCTGACGAAAATGCCGGCGGGCACTTCCCGGCTCGAGCGCCTCAAGGAACATCTTGCCGGGATCAAAGCGCTTTCAGCCGAGTAGCCGCGCCAGCGCCCATACACGAAGCCAGCTCTGCACGGGATCCGCTGGGCGGCCTGCTCGATCAGGAATGATGGAGGGGCAGGATGGAGCGGGCGATGGGAATCGAACCCACGTCAGTAGCTTGGGAAGCTACAGCTCTACCATTGAGCTACGCCCGCATTGTGGGTGAAAGTCTATGCGGTGGGGCCGGTGTTGCGCAATGGTGGCTGCCGAATCGGAGCAGGGGCGGAGCCCTTTCCTTGTGGAAAGGGCTCCGCCCCCATCTGGCGTCTGCTTAGAAGCTGCCGCCGACCGTGGCGAAGATCGTTGCATCGCGGGCGCGCTTCTGCGCGGCCGTGGTGCTCACGCCAAGGTTGCCCTGCAGGCCGAACAGATCCATGCGCGCGCCCAGCACAGCGGTGGCGTAGTTCTTGTCGAAGTCGAGGCCCGGCACGCGGTAGCTGCCCAGTTCCGGCAGGGTCTGCAACCAGGCACTGGCCTGCTTGGTGTCCTCGAACTCGTGGTCGTAGGTCACCTGCACATACGGCTTGACGGTGCCGCCATCGAAACGCGCCTGCCAGCCGATGCGGCCGACGGTGGAATCGACGTTCTGGCGGTCATAGCCCAGGGCGGTGGCCAGGGTGCCGGCGGCCGCGCTTTCGGCATAGCCGTCGATCTTCACCTTCTGCCAGATCACCGACGCGATCGGGCCGTGGCGGAAGCCGCCTTCGGTACCGAACTCGTAACCGGCGTTCAGCGCGGCGGTCAGGTTGCTGCCGTCCGGCGAACCGCCATGTTCGCGGGTGGCCGGACCCAGCTGGACCTTGCGATTCACGTCATACGACAGCCAGGTGTAGCTGACCTGGCCGTTGACCCAGACGCGGTCGCCGTACCATGCCGCGAACAGGCCAGCGGTGGTGTCCTTCTGGGTGAAGTCGCCACGGCTGTTGCCGAAGTCGGCATTCAGTCGGCCAAAGCCGGCGAAGCCGCCGACCACCATGCCGTTGCGCGCCCAGTCGATACCGAACAGGCCGGCCGGGGCCACGCCGTCATACAGGTCCGCGTGGTCATAGCGCTGCAGATCGCCGCGCACGCCGCCCCACCACGACAGGCCGTCAGCCGGGCGGGCACCGAGGTGGTTGCTGACCTGGTCCGCGCGTGCGCGGCCAATGGTCTGCGCCGAGTGGCTCAGCACCTGCTGCAGGCGCGGTGCTTCCAGCACCGAGACGGCGTACTGGCCCAGCAGCTGGTGGCCCGCCACGGTCGGATGAACGCCGTCGGCGAACAGGTAGGTCTGGTAGGCATCCGGGCTGACATAGCTGGTCGGGTTGCAGGTCAGGATGCTGACCGTCGAGTTGTTCGGGTCGATCTTGCAGGCGGTGCTGGTGACGTTGGTGAAACCGTACATGCCCGGGTTGGCGGCCACTTCGCCCAGCACGGTGAAGGTATCGAGCGGGATGAACTCGATGCCGGCCTGCTTCAGGCCACCGTACAGGGCCTTGTTGTAGCCGACCGACAGCGCGGTGGCGGCAGCGGCATTCGGGCCGCGGAAGGCCGGGGTCAGGCCGACGTTCGGCAGGTTGGGCACCATCACGTACTGTGCACCGGCCTGCTTCAGCGAACCGACCAAGGCGATCTGGTCGGTGACGGCCGCACCGATGATGGCCTGCGCCTGCGCCGGAGCGCTGGCAGCGGCGAACAGGTCGTTGGCACCGCCCCATACGCCGTACAGGGCCTTGCTGTCCGCCTTGCCGCCATTGGCGGCGAGGTAGCGGGCCGCCTGCGTTTTCAGCGACGGGATGACACCGAGCGCGCTGGGCACGTCGACGCTGACGCGGGCACCGCCGGCAGCGTAGTTGTCACCGTTCTGGCCGTTGCCGTTGGCGCCGCTGTTGAGGCCGTAGTAGTTGGCGACCTGCTGCGCCCACACCCAGCCCGGGTTGGTGGTGAACTGGCCGGTGGCGCCCTGGGTTGCTGCCGGCAGCAGCGGACGGAAATAGCCGGCGTCAGTCAGGCTGTCGCCGAAGAACACCGCCTTGGAGTAGGGGTTTTCGCCTGCCATGGCCGGAAGCGCGGCCAGCGCGATCGCGGCCGCCATCAGGGAGCGGATCGGGTGTTTGCTGAGCAGCATGTAGGAAACTCCTGTGGGGATATCGTTGAGGACCCGGCGGACGTACGCCGGCGCACGGTGAATGGTTTCACTGCGCCGCGTTTTGCTCACGCTGCGCCGCCGCATGGATTGTCGCCCGATCCCCGGAAAACCCGCTGTGCCGGAATTGGCGTACGGTGCAGATTGCAAACATTCCGATCCTGGCGGGCTATCAGCGACAATGGACAGATGAACATCCAGCTCAACGGCGAACCCCGTACCCTGCCCGCCGCGGCAACCCTTCACGACCTGCTCCAGGCCGAGCAGCTGCTGCAGCGCCGGGTGGCCGTGGAGGTCAACGGCCAGATCGTCAGCCGCAGCCGCCACGGCGAGCACGTCCTGGCAGAGGGCGACGTGGTGGAGATCGTGCATGCGCTGGGCGGTGGCTGAGGTAACGCCTCCCTGCTCCGCGCTCGCCGGGCCATGCCCGGCGGCGTCGAAGCAGCGACCCCATCTTCAGGCGGATAAGCGATAATCGCGCCATGAACGTTCAAGTCTCCCCCGATTCGCTGGTGATCGCCGGCAAGACCTATGGCTCGCGGCTGCTGACCGGCACCGGCAAGTTCAAGGATCTGGAAGAAACCCGCCTGGCCACCGAGGCCGCAGGCGCCCAGATCGTCACCGTGGCGATCCGCCGCACCAACATCGGGCAGAACCCCGGCGAGCCGAACCTGCTCGACGTGCTGCCGCCAGAGCGCTACACCATCCTGCCCAACACCGCCGGCTGCTATACCGCCGACGATGCCGTGCGCACCTGCCGCCTGGCCCGTGAGCTGCTGGACGGCCACAACCTGACCAAGCTGGAAGTGCTGGGCGACCAGAAGTCGCTGTACCCGGACGTGGTGCAGACCCTCAAGGCCGCCGAACAGCTGGTCAAGGATGGTTTCGAGGTGATGGTCTACACCTCCGATGACCCGATCCTGGCCAAGCGCCTGGAACAGATCGGCTGCGCTGCGGTCATGCCGCTGGCCGCGCCGATCGGTTCGGGCCTGGGCATCCAGAACAAGTACAACCTGCTGCAGATCATCGAAGACGCCAAGGTGCCGATCATCGTCGACGCCGGCGTCGGCACCGCCTCCGATGCCGCGATCGCCATGGAGCTGGGCTGCGACGGCGTGCTGATGAACACCGCCATCGCCGGTGCGCGCCAGCCGGTGCTGATGGCCAGCGCCATGCGCAAGGCAGTCGAGGCCGGCCGCGAGGCCTTCCTGGCCGGTCGCATCCCGCGCAAGCGCTACGCCAGCGCGTCCTCGCCGGTGGATGGGTTGATCGGCTGATGACCAATCCTTTCGACAGCGCCGGTTCCAAGGCCCCGCCCAAGCCCTTCACCGTCAGCGAAGGCCGCCGCGAAGTGCGCAGTTTCGTGTTGCGCCAAGGCCGTTTCACTCCCGCCCAGCAGCGCGCGTTCGACGAACGCTGGCCGCGCTTCGGCATCGACTACAACGGCCAGCCGCGTGACCTGGATGCCACTTTCGGCCGTTCGGCGCACAAGGTGCTGGAAATCGGCTTCGGCAACGGGGCCGCGCTGCGCTTCGCCGCCCAGCACGACCCGTCGCGCGACTACATCGGCATCGAGGTGCACGCTCCGGGCGTGGGCCGCCTGCTGAACGCGCTGGCCGAGGACAACGCCGACCACGTGCGCCTGTACCACCACGATGCGGTGGAAGTGCTGCAGAACGAGATCGCCGACGGCGCGCTCGATGAAGTGCGCATCTACTTCCCGGACCCGTGGCACAAGAAGCGCCACAACAAGCGGCGCCTGCTGCAGCCGGCGTTCGCCGACCTGCTGGTGCGCAAGCTGCGCGCCGGTGGCCGCCTGCACTGCGCGACCGACTGGGAAGACTACGCCGAGCAGATGTGGGACGTGCTTGATGCCACTGCCGGGCTGGTCAACCGTGCCGGCCCGCGTGGCAGCGTGCCGCGCCCGGACTGGCGCCCGCAGACCCACTTCGAGACCCGCGGCCAGAAGCTCGGCCACGGCGTCTGGGACCTGTTGTACGACCGCACCTGATCAACGCCTGAGGACGCCGCGCCCCACATGGATACCGCGCTGACGCTGACCAACGACATGAAGCTCGTGCTCGGGCTGGTCGGCTTCACGATGGCGATGTTCCTGTTCGAGCGCATCCGCGCCGACGTTGTCGCGCTGGTGGTGCTGGTGGTGCTGGGCGTGACCGGCCTGATCGCCCCCGAGGAAATCTTCGGGGGCTTTTCCGGTAACGCGGTGATGAGCATCATCGCCACCACCATCCTCGGTGCGGGCCTGGACCGCACAGGTGCACTGAACCGGCTGGCCGCGTGGCTGCTGCGGCGTGGCCACGGCGTCGAACAGCGGCTGCTGATGATGACCACCGCCATCGCCGGCTTGAACTCCTCGTTCATGCAGAACCCCTCGGTGATGGCGTTGTACCTGCCAGTGGCCTCGCGCCTGGCCGCGCGCACCGGGCTGACCCTGCAGCGCCTGCTGCTGCCCATTTCCGCGGCGATCGTGATGGGCGGCGCGCTGACCATGGTCGGCAATTCACCGCTGATCCTGCTGAACGATCTGCTGGCCTCGGCCAACAACAACCTGCCTTCGGGCCTTGCCACCATCGAGCCGCTGCGCATGTTCGCGCCGCTGCCTATCGGCGTGGCGCTGCTGGTCGCCTCGCTGCTGTATTTCCGCTACTACGGCGACCGCAAGCTGATCGAGGAAGAGAATCTGGTCAACGACGGGGTCACCCCGGCGCGTACCGAAAGCTACTTCGCCAAGACCTATGGCATCGAAGGCGATGTGTTCGAGCTGGTGGTCAGCGCCGAGAGCCCGCTGGTCGGGATGACCCTGGGCGAGGCCGAAAACCTGCACGATGCGCCGCTGCTGCTGGCCCTGAAGACCGGCAACGACACCCGCCTGGCGCCGCCGGCAGAGATGCGCATCTGGGTCGGCAGCGTGCTGGGTGCGATGGGCCCGCGCGAGCAGATCAGCGATTTCGCGCAGAACCAGTTCCTGCGCATGTCCTCGCGCCTGAAGCACCTGGGCGACCTGTTCAACCCCAGCCGCGCCGGCATTTCCGAAGCGGTGGTGCCGCCGACCTCGAACGTGATCGGCAAGAGCGCGGCCGACCTGCGCCTGCGCAAGGAGCGCGGCATCAGCCTGCTGGCGATCAACCGCGACAAGCAGGTGATCCGCGAGGACGTACGCGACGTACAGCTGCGCGCCGGTGACATGCTGGTTTTCCACAGCATATGGACCGACCTGGCGCAGGCCGCGCGCAGCCGCGACTTCGTGGTGGTCACCGATTTCCCCACCGGGGAACAGCGACCGCACAAGTTCAAGATCGCGATGGCGATCTTCGCGCTGACCATCCTGATCGCGCTGACCAGCAAGCTGCCGGTGGCGCTGACCCTGATGACCGGCGTGGCCGGCATGCTGCTGACCGGTGTGCTGCGCATGGACGAGGCCTACGCCTCGATCAACTGGAAGACAGTGTTCATGATGGCCGGGCTGATTCCGCTCGGCTGGGCGATGGACTCCAGCGGCGCAGCGGCGTGGGTAGCCGGGCATACCATCGACAAGCTGCCTACCGGCATTCCGCTGTGGGTTCTGGAAGTGGCACTGGCGCTGTTGACCACGGCGTTCTCGCTGGTGATCAGCCATGTGGGCGCGACCATCGTGATGGTGCCCATTGCCGTGAACCTGGCACTGGCGGCCGGCGGCAACCCGACCGCGTTCGCGCTGATCGTGGCGCTGTCGGCGTCCAACAACCTGATGACCGCCTCCAACCCGGTGATCTCGATGATCACAGGCCCGGCCAACTACACGCCGCGCGAGATGTGGCGGGTCGGCGGCCCGCTGTCGCTGATCTACACGCTGGTGGTGGTGCTGATGATCAACCTGATGTTCTGAGGCCCCGGAGCCTGCGGTAGGTGCGGACCAACGGTCCGCACCTACCTGGCCCTCGCCTTCAGGCCAGGTAGACCTGCCCGTCGCGCACATCCACCGCCACCGCACGCAGGCGGTCGCCCTTGCACGGGCCGGCGATGCAGTCGCCGCTGTCGAGCGCGAACGAGGCGCCATGCGCCGCGCACACCAGGTGGCCCTCGCGGCTCTTCAGGAACTGGCCCGGCGCCCAGTCCAGGCGGCGGCCGGCATGCGGGCAGATGTTCAGGAACGCCCGCACCTGCGCGCCGTCGCGGTACAGCACCAGCGACTCGGCATCGCCATCGACCACCGCTTCGACCTCGGCAAAAGCGCCATCGGCAATGGCTTCAAGGGCGATCAGGGCAGCGGCGGTAGTCATGGCGAAGGCTCGGACGGTAAACCGGAATTGTCGCATGCCTGCTCCAGGTCACTGGCTGCGACATGAACACAAGTCATTGATCCGTAATAAGCACAGGCTATATTTAACGAGTTTTTCACTCAATGACAGTGGTACCTCCCGATACTCTGGTTTCGCTGATCCCAGCCTATCGAGCCGCCATGTTCAATCGCGCATCCGCCTTCACCCAGTTCCGCACCCTGTTTGCGCCGCGCAAGCCGCGCCACCCGCTGGTGCGTGTTGCCGTGGGCCTGCTCGGCCTGGCGATCCTGGCCGCGATGGTGTTCATCGGCGTGTTCGTCGGTGCCGCGATGATCCTGGTCGGTCTGGCGTGGAAGCTGCTGGCCTCGCGCAAGCCCGGCGCCACGCGTCCGGTCGACCCGACCGTGGTCGAGGGTGAGTACCGCGTGGTCCGCAAGCCGGTGTTGCCGGCTTCGCGCTGATCCAGTTTTCCGCGCCCGCTGACGGCGGGCGCCATGCGTTCTAGACTGCGGGCACGCCCTTCCTGGATGCCCGCATGTCCGATGTCTCCGATGTGATCCCTGCCGTAGCCCTGCCGCGTGTGCCGGTGGTCGGTGGCGGCAGTTTCCCCGTGCACCGCATTTACTGCGTCGGCCGCAATTTCGCCGACCATGCCCGCGAAATGGGCGCGACGGTGCCGGCGGCCGATGACCGTGGCCGCCCGATGTTCTTCAGCAAGCCGGCAGACGCGATCGTGGTCGGCCACGACGATGTGATCCCCTATCCGCCCGCAACCGCCAACCTGCACCACGAAGTGGAGCTGGTGGTGGCGATCGGCCGGGATGCGCCCGCCGGTGAGCTGGCCGTGGCCGATGCCGATGCGCTGGTCTACGGCTATGCCGTCGGCCTGGACCTGACCCGCCGCGACCTGCAGGCCGCAGCCAAGGAAAAAGGCCACCCGTGGGACGCGGCCAAGGGCTTCGATGCCTCCGCGCCCATCAGCGAGATCGTGCATGCCGCCGAAGTCGGCGACCTTGCCGCGCTGAACCTGTCGCTGGAGGTCAACGGCGAAGTACGCCAGCAGGCGTTGCTGGACCAGATGATCTGGAACGTGCCGGAAATCCTGCATGAGCTGTCCAGGCTGTGGCAGCTGCGCGCCGGCGATCTGGTGTTCATGGGCACCCCGTCCGGGGTGGCCGCACTGAAGCCGGGCGACCGCTTCAGCGCGCGCCTGGAGAACGTGGCCGAGCGCCACGGCGTGATCGCCGGCTGACATCACCTGCGCTACCCTGCGCCCTGTCCTCTTCCCCCAACGGAGAAAAACAACAATGGGAATGCTCACCGAGTTCAAGGAATTCGCGATGCGCGGCAACGTCATCGACCTCGCCGTCGGCGTGGTGATCGGCGCGGCCTTCGGCAAGATCGTGACCGCGCTGGTGGAGAAGATCATCATGCCGCCGCTGGGCCTGCTGATCGGCAAGGTGGACTTCTCGGAGCTGGCCTGGACGCTGTCGCCGGCCCGGCTCGGCCCGGATGGCAAGGAGATCCCGGCTGTGGTGATCGGCTATGGCGACTTCATCAATACGCTGATCCAGTTCGTGATCGTGGCCTTTGCCATCTTCGTGGTGGTCAAGGCGATCAACCGCCTGTCGCGCAAGAAGGAAGCTGCTCCGGCCGCCCCGGCCGCCACGCCGGAAGACGTGCTGCTGCTGCGCGAGATCCGCGACAGCCTGAAGAAATAAGGCCACCTGCCGGTAGTGCCGGCCAGCGCTACCGCGACAGCACGAAAGCCCCGCCCCCGGCGGGGCTTTCGCTTTGCCGGACATGGCGGAAAACAGCATTCGCGCCCGCCATGACCTCCCGCCCATGCGCCGGCCTGAACGACTGTTAAGCTCCAAGGCTTGGTCCCTTCCGGAGTTGCCCATGCGTCGCCGCGTTCTTGCCATCGCATCTTCCCTTGCCCTGCTGGCCGCTCCGGCCTTCGCGGCGCCGCACACCACCACCCTGCCGCCGGCCTCGCTGGCCACCGCCGCGCAGCTGCGCGACCAGGCGCTGGCCGATGACACCGGCTGGAAAGTCGTCGAGTCGCTGACCACCGAGATCGGTCCGCGTATCGCTGGCAGCGAAGCCGACGCCCGCGCCGTGGCCTGGGCCGAAGCCAAATTCAAGGCACTCGGCTTCGACAAGGTGTGGAAAGAGCCGGTGACGTTCCCGAAGTGGGAGCGCCGCAGTGAACACGCCGCAGTGACCGGCAGGAACCCGCAGCCGCTGCAGATCACCGCACTGGGTGGCAGCCCGGGCGGCACAGTGGAGGCGGAAGTGGTGCGCTTCGCCGATCTGGCCGCGCTGCAGGCCGCACCGGCCGGTTCGCTGAAGGGCAAGATCGCCTTCGTCGATTACCAGATGCTGCCGTTCCGCGATGGTCGCGACTACGGTCGTGGCGGCGCGATCCGCAGCAAGGGCCCGTCCGAGGCCATCCGCAAGGGCGCAGTCGGCTTCCTGATGCGCTCTGCGGGCACTGACTCGCACCGCGTGCCGCACACCGGCATCACCCGTTTCGATGAAGGCCTGACCCCGGTGCCGTCGGCGGCGCTGTCGGTACCCGATGCCGACCAGCTGGCGCGCCTGCTGGCGCGTGGCGCGACCACCGTGAAGGTGGCACTGGACTGCGGTTGGGATGGCACCGCCACCTCGTACAACGTGATCGGTGAGATCACCGGCCGCACGCTGCCGAAGGAAGTGGTCGTCATCGGCGGCCACCTGGATTCGTGGGACCTGGGTACCGGCGCGGTGGATGACGGCGCGGGCGTGGGCATCACCATGGCCGCAGGCCACCTGATCGGCCAGCTCAAGCAGCCACCGAAGCGCACCATCCGCGTGATCGCTTTCGCCAACGAAGAACAGGGGCTTTACGGCGGCAAGGCCTACGCCGAAGCGCATGCCAAGGACGTGGCCCTGCATCAGCTGGCCGCCGAGAGCGACTTCGGCGCCGGCCGCATCTATGCCTTCAACACCGGTTCGCCGAACCCGGAGGGCTCCCGCGAAGCGACCCGGCAGATTGCCGAAGTGATGAAGCCGCTCGGCATCGAGTATCAGGCTGACAAGGGTGGCCCGGGCCCGGATGTCGGCCCGCTCGCAGCCAAGGGCGGTGCGTGGGCGTGGCTGGCGCAGGATGGCTCGGACTATTTCCACCTGCACCACACTGCCGACGACACGCTCGACAAGATCGACCCGAAGGCACTGGCGCAGAACGTGGCCGCGTACACCGTGTTCGCGTATCTGGCGGCGGAAGCCGATGGCAGCTTCGGCAGTGAAGCGAAGGCGACCACGCCGCCGAATGAGTGAGGCGGTGACCCAAGGGGTTCAGGGCCCTCGCACTTGGCGAGGGCCCTGAACCCTGATCGCGTTAGCTTTCCCAGACCCGCATGTTGCTTACCCCGATCGCCTGCGGCTTGAACTGCGGATCACGCTGCATGCGCTTCTGCGCCTCGTAATCGCGCAATGCGGCCAGGGCAGGCCTTTGCAGCAGCAGGATGGCAAGGATGTTCAGCCAGCTCATGAGGCCGACGCCGATGTCACCCAGCGACCAGGCCACCGTTGCACTGTTCACCGCCGAGTAACCGGTTGCTGCCAGGAACAGCAGCTGGAAGCTGCCCATCACCCAGGGCGTCGGTCGATCGCGGCACAGGTAGCTGATGTTGGTCTCGGCCATGTAGTACAGCGCCAGGATGGTGGTGAACGCGAACGGCAGGATCGCCAGCGCCACGAACGAACGGCCGAAGCCCGGCAGCGCGGATTCCACCGCATGCTGCACGAAGCGCGGCCCCGCCTCGACGCCGGGCAGGTTACCCAACAGCAGGCGCGCCTCGTCCGGAATGCCGTTCACCGCCGGGTCGTAGACGTTGTACAGGCCGGTGGACAGGATCAGGAACGCGGTCGCGCTGCACACCACCATGGTGTCGATGTAGACCGAGAACGACTGCACCAGGCCCTGCTTGACCGGATGCGAAACCTCCGCGGCGGCGGCCGGGTGCGCGCCACTGCCCATGCCGGCCTCGTTGGACAACACGCCGCGGCGCACGCCCCACTGGATGGCGGTACCGATCATCGCGCCGAACGCCGCATCCACGCCGAAGGCACTGCGCAGCACCAGCATGATCACTTCCGGCACCTTGTCCGCGTTGAGCACCATGACCAGCGCCGCGACCAGCAGGTAGGCCACGGCCATCAGCGGCACCACCCATTCGGCCACGCGCGCTATGCGCCGCACCCCGCCAATGAGAATGGCACCCAGCACCACCAGCAGAACCGCAGTGGTGGTCATCACCGGCACGTCCCAGGCTTCGCTCACCGCACTGGTGATCGCATTGGACTGGGTGCCGGCCAGCATCGCGCCAGCCAGCACCGTCACCAGTGCGAACAGCACTGCATACCAACGTTGGCCGAGGCCTTTTTCGATGTAGTACGCCGGGCCACCCCGGTACTGCCCCTTGCCGTCGCGATCCTTGTAGATCTGCGCGAGCGTGGACTCAATGAAGGCGCTGGAGGCGCCGAGGAAGGCGACGATCCACATCCAGAAGATCGCGCCGGGCCCACCGAAGGCGATGGCCATGGCGACGCCGGCGATGTTGCCGACGCCCACGCGACTGGACAGCGAAAGGGACAACGCCTGGAACGGCGACACCCCGGCGTCGGAGCGCTCATGCCGGAACATCAGGCGCAGCATCTCCGGCAATGCACGCAGCTGGATGAAGCGCGTGCGCACGCTGAAGTACAGGCCGGTGAGCAGGCACAGCACCACCAGATAGGGGCTCCAGACAACGCCAAGGATTGCATTGACGATGGATTCGATATTCATCGGCGGCCCCTCAGAAGAACATGCCCAGGGCGACCTGGGGGCTGATGATGCGGCCGGTGTTGCGGCCTGCCACGCTGAACTCGACGCCGGCGATCAAGCCCAGTGACGGGCTGAAGTGGTACTCCACGGCCGGCGCCAGGGTGACGCTGCGGCTGGCTGGGCGATGTTCGTCAATGCGCTCTACGTTGCCGCTGGCGTTGCGCGCGAAACCACTCAGGCGCTGGCCGGTCTCACGGCTCGCGGCCACTTCCATCACGCCGACCCAGCGCTGATTGAAGCTGTACTCGGCACCCACGGACAGGCCCAGCACCGACCCTCGGGAGATGTGCCCCTGGAAGCTGTCATCGGTGCCGTAGACGCTGGCCCCGGAGATCGCCGTCCGCGACGGCGCAGGCCCGGCGCTGAGCTGGGCACGCCAGCGCAGCGGGCGGTTGTCACCCAGCCAGACCACCTGCTGCACGCCCAATGCGGCGGTGGTGCGTTGCACACCGTCGCCCTGTGCATCAAGCGGATTGCCAGTGATGCGATCATGACTACCGGTGCTGAAACGCTGCACCAGCGCGACCGAGATGGCCGGACGGGTGCCATCGGCATTGGGCGCCTGCAGCAGGTACTGCAGGCGCGCAGTGGTATCGCCAGCGCGGAAACCACTGCTGCGCGCGCTGCCCTGCTCGGCACGCGACGCACTGAGATTGACCTGGCCCATCACCCGGTCGCTGAAGCCGTAGATGATCGGCACCACGGTCACCCACGCACCACTACGCTCGGCGCTGCGGCGGCGATCCCCGTTATTGTCGTAGTGGGCGCGGCTGTCGACCCGCACCAGATAGGGTTCGATGTACCAGTTGCCCTGCGGCAGGCCCGCCGGATTGGGGGTAATCAAAGGCCCGGTGAAATTGACCCCCTCCAGGCTGCGCTCTTCGGCCTGCACCGCGGGGGCCGCAAGCGCGCACAGCACCAGCTGCAGGGATGCGCGCAGCGCGTGGCGTTGGATTCGATGCATGGGAACCACTCCTGTCCGACGTTGGATGGAGGTCCACCGTGCGATGCAGGATGCGGCTCAACAATGAGACAAATTCTAAAAGCGCGTACTCATGCATCAAGCATGCTTGATGCATCATGATCGGTCGCAATCAGCATGCTTTGCAGGCGGCATCCCGCGTGCGATCCGCATGGTCACGCTGGCGTCTTGCAGGATCCGCGCAAAAAACCCGGCCACGAGGACCGGGCTTCTGGTCGCCACGCGATGAAAGAGCCGCCTCAATCGTCGCGACGGCTCGCCCACTGCGCCAGCAGTACGGCCGTGGCCGAGGCCACGTTCAGGCTCTCCACCGCGCCGCTGCCGGGAATGGAGACCCGCTGATCGCACTGCGCGGCCAGGCTGCGGTCCATGCCCTCACCCTCGGCGCCCATCACGTACACCAGGCGTGCCGGCAGGGACGCGCGGAACACGTCATCACCACCTTCAACCAAGGTCGCGGCCAGGCCGAAACCAGCTCCGCGCAGCTGCGCCATCGCCAGTGCAGTCTCCGGAAGCTGCACCAGCGGTACCGATTCCGCACCGCCTTCGGCCACGCGCGCAGCAGCACCCGACAGCGCCAGCGTGCTGCCGGCCGGCAGCAACAACGCCTTGACGCCAAAGTGAGCGGCCGACCGCAGGATCGCGCCGAAGTTGTGCGGATTGCCGACACCATCCAGCCACAACGCCAGCGCCGGGCCTTCGCCCAGATCCTCCAGCCACTGTGCCAGCGGCACCACCGGCGCGCGCAGCACGTCGGCCACCAGGCCTTCGTGATGGGTGGTGGCGGCCAGCTTGTTGAGGTCGCCCTCTTCCACCACGCGATAGCCCACGCGGTTGGCCACGCACCACTTCAGCACCGGCTGCATGCGCGGAATCAGCGCGTCCACCAGATACAGCTTGCGCAACGCCTGCGGGCGCTTGGCGAACAGCGCCTGCACGGCGTTCCAGCCATACAGGCGCAGCTCGTCGTTGCCACGCCCCGGCGGCGGCGGGGTGCCGCCCTCGCGCGGAGGCAGCGGGGTGGCCCGCGGCGGTCGCGACGACGGGCGGCGGGCATTCTTCCAGGGATCATTCACTACGGGACAACTCCAGCTTGCGTTGACGCCAGAAATCGGCGTTCTTGATGCCCAGGGCATCGGGGTCGAAGGTCGGATCGAGGCCGAGCTTCTTCTGTCGTTCGTAATCACGCAGGGCCAGCATCGCCGGCTTCTGGATGATGAGGATGGCAATGATGTTCAGCCAGGCCATCAGGCCCACGCCGATGTCACCCAGCGCCCAGGCCAGGGTGGCATTGTGGAACGCGCCGAACACGACCATGCCGATGATGCCCAGGCGCAGCAGCAGCACGGTCAGCGGGCGCTTCTTGTTGTGGTTCACATAGCTGAGGTTGGTCTCGGCCATGTAGTAGTACGCCATGATGGTGGTGAAGGCGAAGAAGAAGATGGCGATCGAGACGAACGCCGAACCCCAGCCCGGCAGCACCGCTTCCACGCCGGCCTGCGCGTAACCGGCGCCTTCCGGAATGCCGGCCAGGCCCTGGAAGATCGGCGCTGCGCCTTCCACTGGCGAATACACGTTGTAGGTGCCGCTGGCCAGGATGAGGAACGCGGTGGCGGTGCACACCATCATGGTGTCGAAGTAGATGGCGAAGGCCTGCACGTAACCCTGCTTGGCCGGGTGCGAGACTTCCGAGGCCGCAGCCGCGTGCGGGCCCGAACCCTGGCCGGCTTCGTTGGCGTAGATGCCGCGCTTGATGCCCCACTCCACCGCCAGGCCCATCATCGCGCCGAATGCGGCGTGGGTGCCGAAGGCGCTCTTGAAGATGATGCCGAACATTTCCGGCACGCGGTCATAGTTGATGATCATGATGACGATGGCCGTCAGGATGAAACCGGCGGCCATGAACGGCACCACCACTTCAGCGAAGTTGGCGATGCGCTTGACGCCGCCGAAGATCACCACGCCCAGCAGCAGCGCCACCACGATGCCGATGCCCAGCTTCAGCGCCTGCACCGATTCCATGCCGAAGGCCTGGCCATCAAGCGGGCCGCACAGCGCGGTACCACGGCAGGCGTTGATGATGCTGTCGGCGATGGCATTGGCCTGCACGCCCGGCATCAGGAAGCCGGCAGCGATGATCGTGGCGATGGCAAAGGCCAGCGCGTACCACTTCAGGCCCATCGCCTTTTCGATGTAATAGGCCGGGCCACCGCGGTAGCGGCCTTCGGCATCCTTGGTCTTGTAGATCTGTGCCAGGGTGCATTCCACGTACGAGGTGGACGCGCCGAGGAAGCCCATCACCCACATCCAGAAGATCGCACCCGGGCCGCCGAAGGCGATGGCGGTGGCCACGCCGGCGATGTTGCCGATGCCCATGCGGCCGGCCATCGACATGGCCAGGGCCTGGAACGAGGACACGCCGGCGTCGGATTTCTCACCCCTGACGGTGAGGCGGCACATCTCGACGAACCCCCGGATCTGCATGAAGCGGGTGCGCAGGCTGAAGAACAGGCCGGCGGCCAGGCACATGAAGATCAGTGCCTTGCTCCAGATGATGCTGTTGATGAAATGTACGGTAGCTTCCACGCGCGCTCTCTCCAGTCGGCGGGTTGTAAGGACGTCCCGTCGGCTGGCGGGGACCGGTCGATTCTCCCTGATCGCAGGCCGCTGCGGTAGCGCTGTTTTGTGGAGCCGAGCCCATGCTCGGCTTGGGCGCCCGAGGGCAGCCGAGCATGGACTCGGCTCTACAGCGACCAGCCCGCGCGCTCACGGCCGCTGCGTGCGTACCCGGGCGAAGCGACGCAGGTCATGCAGCTCGCCGCGCTTGTGGATCGCGCAGCGCTCCACGCCCTCTTCCTGGAAGCCGTTCTTTTCCAGTACCCGCGCCGAGCCGAGGTTGAAGTCGACTACCCCGGCCTGCAGCCTGAACAGGCGCAGCTCATCCATCACCCAGGGGGCGAACAGACCGACCACGCGGGTCATCAGGCCCTGGCCCCAATATGCCTGGCCCAGCCAGTAGCCAAGTTCAGCCATATGACCGCGCTCGGCGCTGCCCTGCTGCGCGCCGACACTGCCGCAGGCCCGGCCATCGATCTCGATGGCCAAGTTCAGGGTGCCCGGGTTCAGCACACGGCCGGCGAGGAAGGCCTCGCCGTCTTCGCGCGTGTAGGGGTACGGGAAGCGGTCGCGCAGGCCCCGCGATACGTCGGGGTCGTTGGCGTGGCGCAGCAGTGACTCCAGATCATCCGGGCGCCAGGGACGCAGTCGAAAGCCGTCGCCCTGCAGGTTTGGGGTCAGGACCCGTTCCCGCTCGGAAAGGGATCCGACCCCGTTGGCGGGCCGGTCAGGCATGCCCGCCCACCGACGGCGACTCCGCTTCCTGCTTCTCCAGCTCGCGCTTCACTGCTTCCGGCGAACGGGTGTACGGGGCCAGCCGCGCGTAGAACGCCGGCACCACGAACAGCGACAGGAAGGTCGAGAGGGTCACGCCGAAGATGATCACGATGCCGATCGTGCCACGGCTGGCCGAGCCGGGACCACCGGCCACCACCAGCGGGATCGCACCCACCACGGTGGCGATCGAGGTCATCAGGATCGGGCGCAGGCGCACCATCGCCGATTCGATGATTGCCTCGCGAACGGTGCGCCCGTCGTCGCGCAGCTGGTTGGCGAATTCGACGATGAGGATGCCGTTCTTGGCCGCCAGGCCGACCAGCATGACGATGCCGATCTGGCTGAACAGGTTTACCGTGCCTCCGCTCACCCACAACCCGACCAGCGCGCCGAGCACGCCCAGTGGCACCGTCAGCATGATGGTGAGCGGGTGGATGAAGCTCTCGAACTGCGCGGCCAGCACCAGGTACACCACCAGCAGGGCCATCGCGAATGTCAGCAGCACGGCGCCACCGGCACTCTGGTACTCGCGTGATTCTCCCTTCCAGTTCAGCTGCGCGTACTGCGGCAGCTCTTCGCGGGCCACGTTCTGCGCCCAGCCGATGGCCTCGCCCAGCGGGTAGCCCGGCGCCAGGCCGGCGGTGATGGTGATCGAGCGCAGGCGGTTGAAGCGGTTCAGGGTGCCCGCCTCGGCCACTTCACTGAGTGTGACCAGGTTGGACAGCGGCACCAGCTCACCGGAGGTGGCACGCACGCGGATCGCAGCCAGGTCGGCCGGGCTGGCACGGCCATCGCGACCGGCCTGCACCAGCACGTCGTACTCCTCGCCGTTGTCGACGAAGGTGGTGACGCGGCGCGAACCCATCATGGTTTCCAGCGCCGAACCGATCGCGGTGACCGGCACGCCCAGGTCAGCCGCACGCTGGCGGTCGATGTTCACCCGCATCTGCGGCCGGGTTTCCTTGTAGTCCGAATCCGGGCCGACCAGGCCGGGATTGTCGGCCATGCGCAGCAGGACGCGGTCGCGCCACTGCGCGATTTCGGCATATTCCGGGCCTCCCAGCACGATCTGGAAGGGCTGGCCGCCACCGCGCACCAGGCCGCCACCGACCTGGGTGCGCACGCGCACGCCGCGGATGGTGTTCAGTTCCTTCTGCAGCTCATTGGCCACATCCGGCGTGGCCTCGCTGCGCTGGCGCCACGGCTGCAGGAAGATGCTGACGCGACCGGTGTGCATTTCCTCGCTGGCCCCCCAGCCACCCGGCACGCGCGGGTTGGCGCGCACGATCGGCTTGTCCGGGCCGACATGCGGGGCCAGCAGCGCTTCCACCTGCTGCACCTGCTGCACGGTGTAGTCGTAGCCGGCGCCCTCCGGGCCGTCGATCATGATCTGGAACGAACCGCGGTCTTCGGCCGGCGCCAGCTCCGACGGCAGCAGCTTCAGCAGGCCCCAGCTGGCGGCCAGCGCGGCCACCATCACCAGCAGGTAGATCCAGGTGCGGTCCACATGATGGTCGAGCACGCGCCCGTAGCCCGAGGCCAGACGTTCCAGATTGCGGTTGATGAAGCCATGCAGGCCACGCGGTGCCTGACCCGTGTGCGGCTTGAGCAGCTTGGACGCCATCATCGGCGTCAGCGTCAGCGCCACGAACGCGGACAACGCCACCGCTGCCGCCAGCGCCACCGCCAGTTCGCGGAACAGGCGGCCGGTATTGCCTTCCAGGAAACCGACCGGCAGGAACACCGCAACCAGCACGGCGGTGGTGGCGATCACCGCGAAGGCGACCTGTGCGGTGCCGCGCTTGGAGGCCACCAGCGGTGGCTCGCCCAGATCGATGCGGCGCTGCACGTTCTCCACCACCACGATCGCGTCGTCCACCACCAGGCCGATGCACAGCACCAGAGCGAGCAGGGTCAGCAGGTTGATCGAGAAGTCGAACGCATACAGTGCGATGAACGCGGCCACCAGGCAGACCGGCACGGTCACCGCCGGAATCAGTGCGGCGCGGAAGCTGCCGAGGAACAGCCAGATCACCGCCAGCACCAGGATCATCGCCTCCACCAGCGTGGCGTAGACGCGGTCCACGGCGGCTTCGATGAAGGTGGTGTTGTCGAACGCAACAAAGATCTGCGTGCCCTTGGGCAGCGACAGCGCCACACGCTCGGCTTCGGCACGCGCGGTGCGCGCCACATCCAGCGAGTTGGCGGTGGAGGTCTTGACGATGCCCAGGCCGATGCCCGGCTCACCGTTGCTGCGGTAGTACGCGCGACGCTCCGCCGAGGCCAGCTCGATCTTTGCCACGTCGCCCATGCGCACCACGTAGCCGTCGCGGCCCTTGCCCAGCGGGATGGTCGCGAAGTCTTCCGGCTTGATGTAGTTGCGCTCCACGCGCAGGGTGAAATCGCGGTCGGTCGACTCGATGCGGCCGGCCGGCAGTTCTACGTTCTCGTTGCGCAGTGCGGTTTCCACATCGCCGGTGGTCAGCCCGCGCGCGGCCAGCTGGTCACGGTCCAGCCAGATGCGCATCGCGTAGCGCTGGCGGCCACCGATGCGGACCTGGGCCACGCCGTCCAGGCTGGAGAAGCGGTCGACCACGTAGCGGTCGGCGTAGTCGCTCAGTTCCAGCGTGTCCATGGTCGAGGAGACCATGTTGAACCAGATGATTGGATCGGCATCGCTTTCGACCTTGGCGATTTCCGGCGGGCGCGCTTCTTCCGGCATGCGGTCGGCGACGCGGCTGACCGCATCGCGCACGTCGTTGGCCGCCGCTTCGATATCGCGGTTGGAGGTGAACTCGATGCTGACCTGCGAGCGGCCGTTGGTGCTGCGCGCGTTGATCGTATCGATGCCTTCAATACCAGCCAGCGCATCTTCCAGCACCTGGGTGATGCGGCTTTCGATGACCGCTGCCGACGCACCGGTGTAGTCCACCGACACCGAGACGATCGGCGGATCGATGGCCGGCAGCTCGCGCAGGGTGAGCCGGGTGAAGGACATCACGCCCAGCACCAGCAGCAGCAGGCTCATCACCACGGCGAACACCGGCCGCTGGATGGAGATGTCGGACAGTTTCATCCGCCGTGGCCCTCGGCCGCGACCGGCGCCGCTACGTCAGCTGACTTGGCCGCACTGGACGGTGCCGCATCCTTGGCCGCGACCTTCAGGCCCGGGCGCAGCTTGCCGGTGCCGTCGACCACGATGCGCTGGCCGGCCTCCAGCCCCTGCTTGATCTCGACCACGCCGGCACGGCGCGCGCCGGTCACCACGTCCACGCGCTCGACGCTGTCGTCGTTCTTGATGCGGTACACAAAGGTGTCGCGGCCGACCTGCACCACGGCGATTTCCGGCACCACCAGCGCCGGGCGCTCGGGACGGAACAGGCGCACGTCCAGCAGCATGCCCGGGCGCAGCGCATGGTCGCCGTTGGCGAAGTCGGCGCGCACGGTCACCGCGCGGGTGGCCGGATCGATGCGTGCGTCGATGGTGCTGACCACGCCGTCGAAGGTGCGGCCCGGCCACGCCACGCTGGTGGCGCTGACCTTGTCACCGACGCCCAGTGCGGCCAGTTCCACTTCCGGCACTTGGAAATCGACGTGCATGTGCTCGATGTCGTCGAGCGTGGCGATGACCGTGGTCGGGGTCACCAGCGAGCCAGGGCTGACCTGGCGGATACCGAGCACGCCGGCGAACGGTGCGCGCACACGGCGATCACCGATGTCGGCCTGCATCTGCATCACGCGCGCCTCAGCGGCATCACGGATCGACTTCTGCGTATCCAGCGTGGCGCTGGACACCAACCGCTGCGTGGCCAGCTCGCGCTGGCGCTTGTACAGCTGGTCGGCCTCGTGGAAGGTGGCCTGCGCCTGCACCAGCGCCGCTTCCTGGGCCTGCCCGCGCAGGGTCACGATCGGGGCACCGGCGGCGATGTGCTGGCCGCTTTCGAAATGCACCTTCTCGACGATCTCGCTGACCTTGGCGGTGACGCTGATCGACTCGCGCGCCTTGGCGGTGCCCAGTGCCTGCAGGGTGTCGCTCCACTGCGTGGGCTGCACGACCTGCGCGGTGACCGGCACTGCTTCGCCCTGCCGACGCGCGGCGGCCTCCTGTTTGCCTGCGCACCCGGCCAGCACGGCCAGGCTGAGGCCAAGGGCCAGGGTCGAAGCGATACGAGCCAACATGAACGGTCCTGATTGATCCACGGCCGCCGAGTGTAGGCAAGGGCCTGCAAAAGCGGTATGTGCCAAGCGTTTACCGGCGTTGAACCGGCACTGCGATAGCGCCTTGAACCCGTTCCATGCAAGGCTGATGGCCGCGGTGTCGGCGTGTGTCGGGGTGTATCCAGCCGTGCACCGCAGGCGTTGCCATCGTAGAGTCGAAGCTGCCCGACGGAGGGCGTTGGGCAGGGGGCGGATCCTGGCGGGGATCCGGCCCCGTTTTTTTTTGCCCGCCGCGCAGGCAGCGCCAGGCCATGGCCGGCGGATCAGTACCGGTAGTTCACCTTCATCCACAGGCTGCGCCCGGGCTCGTTGATGCGCACCGGGTCGGCCGGGAAGCCGAAATCGGCGCTGCCGGCCAGGTTCAGGTGCTCGCTGTAGGCGCGGTCGAACAGGTTATCGACACCGGCGCTGAGCTGCAGCTGCGAGTTGAAGCGGTACGCCGCATTGAGCGCGAGCGTGGCGAAACCAGCACTCGGCCCGAGGTCCTGGGCGACCACGTTGCCCTGCCCGTCTGCCACGCGATGCTGGCGGGTCACTGCGCGCAGCAGTGCTCCGGCACTCCAACGCTGGCCTTCCCAGTTAGCGCTCAGGCGCGCTTCCAGTGGTGGCATCTGCGGCAGCGGACGCTGCTGGTCGCGGTTCTCGCCCCAGGCGTAGGCCAGCGTACCGCCCAGCCTCCACCGCTCGGCCACACTCACTTCCAGCCCCGCCTCGGCACCGGCGATGCGCGCATCGATGTTGCTGGCCTGGCTCATGGCCATCATGCCGCTGCCGTGATAGGTGAACAGGATGTAGTCCTGGATCTGCCCGGCGTACGCCGAGACCCACGCCTGCACGCGCGGGCCCTTGTACTGCAGGCCGACGTCGAGCTGGGTGGTGCGCTCCGGCTGGATGCCGGCAAACGCGTTCGCTGCACCGGCCGGGCCGTGATCGGGCGAGAACAGCTCCCAGTAATCGGGCATGCGCTGGCTGTGGCCAAGACCGGCGTACCAGGTCAGGCCACCGTCCAGGTCCTGCTCGTAGCGCAGGAAGCCACTGCCCAGCCATTCCTTGCGATGCTGGCCCGCAGTCGGATTGGGCATGCTCCCCATCATGCCGCGGATCGAGGGCCGCTCATCGCGCACGCTGGCGCGATCGATGCGCAGGCCGCTGATCCAGCGCTGGTCGGTGCCAGCGCCCAGCGTCAGTTCGCTGAACACGCCATGGCGACGGAAGTTGGCATCGGTCTCCCACACCGCCTGCCGGTAAGTATCGCGGCCCATGCCCATGCGGCCGCGGTGGCGGCTGTCTTCACTATCCACCCCCGCTACCAGCTGCACGTCCTGCCAACGCCACTCGGAACTGACCCGGCCGCCCTGGGTTCGGCGGTCCACATTCGAAGCCATCGGCATCGGCATCATGCTGTTGGGATTCGACGTGCGCAGCGTGTAGTTGTCCATCACATGGTCGGCTTCGTTGTAGTACACGTTGGCCTGCACCGTGTCCCACGCGCCCGGCAGGTTGCGCTTCTCGAAGTGTGCCGCGTAGCTGGTGCGCTCGAACGCGGCGCCGTCCATGCCACGCCCGGCATAGCGCGCGATCGCATCGCCGGCACCGGCGGAGATTTCCAGCAGCGTATCGGCGTCCGGCGTCCAGCCGATGGCCACGTCACCGTTCCACTTGCGCCACTTCGACGGCACCACCTCGCCGTGGCCGTCCTTGTAGTCATCGGCTTCGGAACGGTTGCCGCTGGCACGCACGTACCCCGTCGGGTTGCCCAGGGTCAGGTCCAGCACCTGGTCGTTGCGGTTGCGCGAACCGACCAGCGCACTGGCATCGGCACGCAGGCCCGGCTCCTCGAAGCGCGGCGTGTCGCGCTCGAAGCGCACGGTGCCGGCCGACGCACCAGCGCCCCAGCGCACGCTCTGCGGTCCCTTGATGATGGTCAGCCGGTCGAAGCTCTCCGGCGCGATATAGGACAACGGATTGTCCATGCGCGACGGGCAGGCACCGATCAGGTTGCCGTCGTTGCTGAGGATGTTCAGGCGCGAGCCGAACATGCCACGCAGCACCGGGTCGCCGTTGGTACCGCCGTTGCGGATGGCGGAGAAGCCGGGAACGGTCTTCAGGTAATCGGCGCCGTCGCTGGCTGGTACCGGCTGCCGCGGCAGGCGCGGATCGGTCACCCAGTGCAGGGGCGACGACGGTGCGGCGGCGGTGACCACCAGCGTGTCGAGGGTGCGCGCTTCTTCGGCAGGCGCAGCGTGGGCCAGTGACGCGGCCAGGGCCAGGCCAAGGGCAACCGGCAGGCGCGCACAGGCGGCCGCCGGGCGGGAAATCATTTTCATCGGAACAGCTCCAGGGTACGCACGCGCGCACGGCGCCCGGTCAGGCGTCGTGCGGCAGATTCACGGGGATATCAGCGGACGATGGAGACGCGCGGTGGCCCACGTGCGGCATGTGCGGGCCAGTGCGATGCGGGCAGCACCTGTTGCGACCACGGGAACACCAGGCGTGGCTGCCACAGCAGCGGCAACAGCAGCACCAGCACCGCCAGCCATGGCAGCAGGCGCATGGCCAGTACGCAGTATTCGCAGGCTTCGCCATGCATGGCGTGGGGGTCGGCCGGTCGGTTGGGCGCTGCCGGCGCAGCCCCATGCTGGTCGTGCCCGGCCATGGCCATGTCGTGCATGTCATGGCCCATGGCGGCGGGGTCCATGCCCGCCATCGCGGTGTGGTCCATCGGCGCCACCTGCAGCGCGCGGCTGACCAACGGCGCGAGCACCATCAACAGCGTCGCCAGGATGGCGAGCTGGAGCAGGAGACGCTGCGGGCGGGACAGGCGGGTCACTCCGCTAGTGTAGAGGCGGGTCCAGGGTTGCCCGTGCGGCGAACCGTCGCAGGAGGGGGTTTATCGGCAGGGCGGCGCCCTGCACCTGCCGAATCAACGTCAACGTCAACGTCAAAAGCGGGCAATCCGTGGGATGGCGGGGTGGGTCCGGTTGCGGGAGACGCCGTAAACCCATCCATGGGGGCTTGGCCGCGGCATCCATGCCGCGGACACTCCCGCAACCGGACCCACCCCGCCTTCGACAGATCTCCGCGATCTGCAGTAGATCCACGCCATGCGTGGATGCTTTTCGATTTCAATTCGAAATATTCGATTTCGATGGAGATTCATCCACGCATGGCGTGGATCTACCGTGTCGACCAAGGTCGACACCTACCAACAGCCGCCGGAATCTGTCAGAGGTGGGGCGGTGTCGGAGTGCGGGGTGTCAGCCGCATGAATGCGGCTGCCAAGCCCCCATGGATGGGTTTACGGCGTCCCCGCACTCCGACACCGCCCCGCCAACCCACGGAATGCACGCTTCTGCTGTTGCTGTTGCTGTTGCTTGAATGCCGCAGCAGGTGCAGGGCTGCAAGCCCTGCCCGCCCCCACCTCACACCGTGATGGTCTGGGTCAGTGACTCCCACGTCGGCGGCACCGGCCACGCGGCAGCCTGATTGCCATCCAGCACCCGCCGCAGGTCGCGCGGATCAATCTGCGGGGCCAGCACATGCACCAGCTCCAGCGCGTAATCGCGCAGCACCCGGTCGCGTGGCAGCACCGCCCAGGCAATGCACTCGGCGATCGGATCCGGCGCCGGCCACGATCTCAGGTCTTCATCGTTGGAGCTCACCGCCATCTCGGCCAGCAGGCCAACGCCCAGGCCGGTGCGCACGTAGGTCTTGATCAGGTCGGCATCCAGCGCGGTCAGTGCCAGGTCCGGCACCAGGCCATGCGCGGCGAACGCGCGCTGCAACGACGAATTCGGACGAGTCGAGGATTCATAGCTGATCAGCGGCTGGCGCGCCAACGCGGCCAGATCCGGTGCACGTCCGGCGCGATCCAGTGGATGCCCCTTGGGCACCACGACCAGGCGGCGCCAGCGGAACAGCGGCACCGCGGTGCCATCGGTCGGTTCGCCACCGGCGGTACTGATGATCGCGATATCGGCATCGCCCTGGTTCAGGCGGTCCAGCGCGTCGGCTTCGCCGGCCTGCTGCAGGTGCACGCTCACCTGCGGGTAGGCCTGCTTGATTGCGGCCACCGCGGGCGGCAGCACGAAGCGTGCCTGGGTGTGGGTGGTGGTCAGGATCAGCTGGCCCTGGCTTTCACGGCGCTGGTTGGCGGCATAGGTGCGGATGTTGTTGGCCTCGGCCAGCACCGCGCGGGCGCGGGCGATGACCTCGGTGCCGGCCGGCGTGACCGACTCCAGGCTGCGGCCCTTGCGCACGAACAACAGGAAGCCGAGCTCGTCCTCCAGCTGCTTGAGCTGCTTGGACAGGCCGGGCTGGGTGGCGTGCACGCGTGAGGCGGCCAGCGTGATGTTCAGCTCGGCGTCGGCGATGGCAACCAGGTAGCGCAGCTGGGTCAGCGTCATGGGCAGGCGGGCGGCGTGGGGCGGAGGTCCACTCTAGGGTCAATTGCCGTCACCAGCTTATAACCAAAGGTTGTTTAAGAAAGGTATCTGGTCATTTCCGGGCGTCATATGCCGGCGCTACGGTCAGCCGGCAGCCGCTGGCCTGAACAGCCAGCCCTCCCCCTTCGCCCGCCGAAGCCCGGCGCGGCCCCGTTTCCGGAGCGCTTCCATGGCCCTGTACGACTCCATCCTCGATACCGTCGGCAATACCCCCATCGTCAAGCTGCAGCGCCTGGCGCCGCCGCAGGTCAGCCTCTACGCCAAGGTCGAGTCGTTCAATCCCGGCGGCTCGGTGAAGGACCGGCTGGCGCTGGCGATCATCCTGGACGCTGAAGCGCGCGGCGTGCTCAAGCCGGGCGACACGATCGTCGAGGCCACCTCGGGCAACACCGGCGTGGCGCTGGCAATGGTCGCTGCCGCGCGCGGCTACAAATTCGTGGCGACCATGGTCGAGACCTTCTCGGTGGAACGTCGCAAGCTGATGCGCGCATATGGCGCCAAGGTGATCCTGACCCCGGCCGCCGAACGCGGCAGCGGCATGGTTCGCAAGGCGCGCGAACTGGCCGAGCAGCATGGCTGGTTCCTGGCCAGCCAGTTCGCCAACCCGGCCAATCCGGCGTATCACCGCAATACCACCGCCGCCGAGATCCTGCGCGACTTCGCCGGCAAGCGCCTGGACTACTTCGTCAGCGGCTGGGGCACCGGCGGCACGCTCACCGGCGTAGGCGAAGTGCTGAAGGTCGCGCGACCGCAGACCCGCATCATCGCCACCGAGCCGGCCGGCGCCGCACTGCTGAAGGGCGATGACTGGAAGCCGCACAAGATCCAGGGCTGGACACCGGACTTCGTGCCGGACGTGCTGAACCGCGATGTGGTGGATGAACTGGTCTCGGTGGACGATGACCGCGCGATCGCTACCGCACGTCGACTGGCCGCGGAGGAAGGCATCTTCGTCGGCATCTCTGCCGGCGCTACCGTGGCCAGCGCACTGGACGTGGCCGCGCGGGCCGAACCGGGTTCGGTGATTCTGGCCATGCTGCCGGATACCGGTGAACGCTACTTCTCCACGCCGCTGTTTGCCGATGTGAATGAAGGCTCCGACGACGAGTGGCTGGCCGGCCTGCCGTGATGCACAGGGTCAGAGCCCTCCCCATCCGGGGAAGGGCTCCGGCCCTGCCGGCGCACCACGGAAACATGGGGGTCAGAGCTTTTCCGTCCGGAAAAGCATCTGCCCCCTTTCTGCTTCAGCCTGCATGAAGGCATCGCGCGCCATCGTGCGTGAAGGCCGTCGGATCGCAGCGCGTGAGACGGTCATGACGCAGTATCGATGCCCTGTCCCCTACCGTGGGAACAGCCGGCGCAGATGCTGCGCGGATCACCTCACAGGCAGGAGACGGACGCATGAAGATCGAAGTTTGGCAGGGCGACATCACGACCCTGGCGGTGGATGCGATCGTCAACGCGGCCAATGAAACATTGCTCGGTGGCGGCGGTGTCGACGGCGCGATCCATCGCGCGGCCGGCCCCGCGTTGCTGGCGGAGTGCGAACAGCTGCCCGAGGTACGCCCGGGCGTGCGTTGCCCGACCGGCGAAGTGCGCGCCACGGCCGCATATGCGTTGCCCGCGCGGCACGTACTGCACACGGTCGGGCCGGTCTGGCACGACGGCCAGCGCGATGAACCCGCATTGCTGGCCAACTGCTACTGGAAGTCGCTGCAGTTGGCCGAATCGCTGGGCGTGCAGTCGATCGCGTTCCCCGCGATCAGTTGCGGCGTGTACGGCTATCCGCTGTACCAGGCCGCGCACATCGCCGTAACCGAGACACTGGCGTGGCAGCGCAGCCACGCGCAGCCGATGCGCATCGTGCTGGTCGCGTTCAATACGGCAACGGCCAAGGCCTACCAGCAGGCCCTGGCAGCTGCCGGGCAGAGCGCTGAAAGCGAGCCACGCAGCACGATGCTGCCGCCGCTGGGCGATGCGGGCCTCGCCGCCGCGCATTGAAACGCCACACAGCATGGAAAAGAAAAGGCCGGGCATTGCCCGGCCTTTTCCGTTGCACCATTGATGTCATCCACGCATGGCGTGAATCACGCTCAACGGCTGGCAGCTTCCACCGCAGCAGCGTCATCGGCCACGGCGGCTGCAGCGTCAGCAGCAGCGCGGGCCGCGGAGGCGGCAGCTCCGTCAGCACTGGCACCATCCACCTGCACGCGCACTTCCACCATGCCTGCGCCAGTGTTCAGGCTGGACACGTCGACGGTGTAGTGGCCGGCCGGCAGGGTCTCCTCCAGGCGCGAGTTGGTACCGTTGCCACCGTCGTCGTCGGTCAGCTCGACATCGCCACCGACCACGCGCAGCACGGTATCGACCTGGCTGGAGATCGCATCCAGGCGCACGTCGGCGGGACGATCCAGCGTCAGCAGGAAGCGGCGACGGCCTTCGTTGTCCAGCATGGTGTACACGCTGCCCGACTTCGGCAGGGCGGTACCATCGCGCTCGACCAGATTCCCCGGCAGTTCGATGCGGGTAGCAGACAGGGTGAACATGCCATTGACACCGCTGCCGAGGCCGCGCGCGGTCAGGGTGTACTTGCCCGGCTTCAGCGACAGGGTCAGCCGCGAGTTGGTGCTGTCGTTGCCATCGTCGTTTTCGGCTTCAACGCCCTGGCCCGACAGCTTCAGCACCGGATCGAAGACGTCCGACACCAGGCGGATTTCGTACAGGCCGGCCTTGTCCACCTGCAGGGTGTAGTCCTGCGAGTCACTGGCCAGCATGTCCACGATTTCGCCACTGCCCGCCAACGGCTTGCCGTCGTAGGGTTTCAGCTTCTCGGCGCGCAGGCGATACGGACCAAAGGCGGTCGGGCCATCGGCATTGACCGCCACCTGGTAGGTGCCGCCGCCGTTGGCACGGAACGCCAGCGAGACGTCGCCTTCGCGTTCGTAACCGGTGTTACTGGTGGAAACGAGGCTGCCGTTGTTGAACACGGCGATCGAGCCGCTGAGGGCACCGGTGAGCTTCAGGCCGACCAGATCCTTGTCTTCCAGCTTGATCTGGTAGAGCTGGTGATGGCTCCCGTCGTTGAAGTTGATGCCGCTGCGCGATGTGATCTCGCCGGACACCGGCTTGTCGAAATCGAGCGACGCGGCCTTGCCTGCGTCACCACTGCTGCCGATGCGGTTGCAACCGCCGGTGACCAGGACCGTGGCAATGGTCAGTGTGAGTGCTGCCAAACGCATGATGTTTCTCCTTGGCCTTCCATGTAGTTCCCGTGCGCCGGCCGGGCGCGCGGGGCCGGAAACGATACCCGCAAAAGCAAACGCCGGCGTGATGCCGGCGTTGCCCTGTTCATCCAGCGATGGGACGGATCAACCGTTCCACTTGCCCAGCGCAGCCAGGCCATTGTCCTTGGCGCGCTCGTACACGGTCTTCTGCGCAGCGGCGTAGTTGCCCTTCATATCCTTGGCCCACAGCTTCAGCGCAGCCTGCTGCATGGCGCGGCCGTAGGAGAAGCTCAGCGGCCATGGCAGATTGCCCAGCTGGTTCATCGCATTCAGGTGCTCGGTCGACTGTTCGTCACTCTGGCCACCGGACAGGAACACCACGCCCGGCAGGATCGCCGGCACGGTGCTCTTCAGGCACATCACGGTCGACTCGGCCACTTCCTCGACGTCGGCCTGCTCATCGCAGTTCTTGCCGGAGATGACCATCGATGCCTTCAGGATGGTGCCTTCCAGCAGCACGTTCTGCTGGTACAGCGCGTCGAACAGCGAACGCAGGGTGGCTTCGGTGACTTCGTAGCAGGTCTCGATGTCGTGGTCGCCGTCCATGATCACTTCCGGCTCGACCATTGGCACCAGACCGCATTCCTGGCACAGGGCCGCATAACGGGCCAGCGCGTGCGCGTTGGATTCGATGCAGGTGCCCGACGGGATGCTTTCGCCGATGTTGATCACTGCACGCCACTTGGCGAAGCGCGCACCCAGCTTGTAGTACTCCTGCAGGCGCTCGCGCAGCCCGTCGAGGCCTTCGGTCACCAGCTCGCCCGGGCAGCCGGCCAGCGGATGCGCACCCTTGTCGACCTTGATGCCCGGAATCATGCCGTGGTCGGCCATGTACTTGGCGAACGGCACACCGTCCTTGGTCGACTGGCGGATGGTTTCGTCGTACAGGATCGCGCCGGAAATGTGCTCGTTGAGCTTCGGCGTGGTCAGCAGCAGCTCGCGGTAGGCACGACGGTTCTCCTCGGTGTTCTCGATACCGACGCCGGCAAAACGCTTGGCGATGGTAGCGGTGGATTCGTCGATCGCGATGATGCCCTTGCCCGGGGCGACCATGGCCTGGGCGGTTTCAGCCAGCTGTTCGATGCTCATGTATTTCCTGTGGCGGGTGCGGGAAAAACGTAAGTATAGCCCCGCCGCCCGTTGCCTCGCCGTGGAGGACAGGATGGAAACGCTTCCATGTCTGCGCAGGACACGTGATGTCCTGCGCGAAGGGGCGTGGGGTCAGATCCCCGCAGGGGCTCTGACCCCGGATTGGCAGCGCCGACCCGACACCGTCAGGGCTTTTACAGATCGCCCAGGCCGCTGGCGCGACCGTCCTGGCCCACTTCCAGCAGGCGCAGCGTGTTGGTGGCGCCATGGGTTTCCATGTGCTCGCCGCTGGTGAACACGACGCGGTCACCAGCCTGCAGCAGCTCCGATTCGACCAGCAGGCGGATGCTGCCGCGTGCGGCCTCGCGCGGGGTCAGCCCACGGCTGTCAAAGTTGATCGGGAACACGTCGCGCATCAGCGCCATCTGGCGACGGGCGCCGTCATGGCGGGTGACCGCGAACACCGGAGCCTTGGCGCGGAAACGCGACAGGTAGCGGGCCGTGCCACCGGATTCGGTCATCGCCACGATGGCGCGCACGCCCACGTGCTGCGACAGGAACATGGTGGCCATGGCGATGGCCTGGTCGGCGCGTTCCAGATTGCGCGGCGAGGCGTTGAAGTCCGTCTCAGTCTGGAACTGGCGTTCGGCACCCAGGCAGATGCGGGCCATCGCTTCGACCGCCTTCACCGGGTAGGCGCCGGCGGCGGTTTCGGCCGACAGCATGACCGCATCGGTGCCATCGATGACCGAGTTGGCCACGTCCAGCACTTCGGCGCGGGTCGGAATGGGGCTTTCCACCATAGACTGCAGCATCTGCGTGGCGGTGATCACCACCTTGTTCTGCGCCAGCGAGGCCTTGATGATCTTTTTCTGCAGGCCCGGCAGCTCGGCGTCGCCGATTTCCACGCCGAGGTCGCCACGAGCGACCATCACTACGTCGCTGGCCTCGACGATTTCTTCCAGATTCTCGATCGCCTCGGTGCGCTCGATCTTCGACACCAGCGCGGCGTCGCAGCCGTGCGAGCGGGCGATGTCGCGCGCATCGTTCATGTCCTGCGCGTTGCGGCAGAACGACACGGCGATGAAGTCGACACCGATCTTGGCGACGATGCCGATCAGTTCCTTGTCGCGTTCGGTCAGCGCGCCCAGCGACAGGCCGCCCCCCTGCTTGTTCAGGCCCTTGCGGTCGGACAGCACGCCATCGTTGAGCACGGTGTTGACGATGCGGTCGCCCTGCACTTCCACCACCTGCAGCTGCATCAGGCCGTCGTCGAGCAGCAGCACATCGCCCGGGCCCACGTCCTGCGGCAGGCCGAGGTAGCTGACACCGACCTGGCTGGCATTACCCGGGCCGGCGTTCTCGCTGGCGATCAGGTCGAAACGGTCGCCCGCTTTCAGCTGCACCTTGCCTTCGGCGAAACGCTCAATACGGATCTTCGGGCCCGGCAGGTCGGCCAGGATGCCCACTTCCACGCCCACGCGGGCCGCGGCGGCACGCACTTCGGCGGCACGCTTGGCCTGGCCCGACGGGTCACCGTGGCTGAAGTTGAGGCGCACCACGTTGACGCCGGCGCGGAACAGATCCTCCAGCACGCCCGGCGGATCGGTGGCCGGACCGAGGGTGGCAAGGATCTTGGTGCGACGCTGACGCTCGAACATGGTGAATGGGCCTCTCCCGATAAAGAACGGAAATTAGCACATCCTTCACGCCGCATGTATACGGTTACAGCCTTGTGCTGCCTGACTTCGCGGGTCATCGAACGGACAACCCCAGGACATACGGTGGCGCAGGGCATTCCGTAGAGCCGAGCGTGGGCTCGGCTCTACAGGAGCTTATGCCAGCAGCGTCATCAGCTGAGCCGGCTCGCGCGCCAGCTGGCCGGCGCCGGCTTCGGCGAGCTCCGCTTCACCGCCAAAACCCCACAGCACGCCAACGCTGCGCAGGCCGTGGTGGCGTGCGCCTTCGATGTCCATGCGGCGGTCGCCGATCATCCAGCACTGTGCGGGCTGCACCTGCAACCGGCGCAATGCCTCGCCGACCAGCTCCGGCTTGTGGCTGCGTGAACCGTCCAGGGTGGAGCCGACAATTTCCTCGAACAGCCCACCAAACGGCAGGTGGGCAAGGATGCGGCGCGCATGCGGCTCGTTCTTGGCCGTGACCACCGCCAAGCGGTGGCCGCGACCATGCAGCGTGCGCAGGGTGTCTTCCACCTGCGGATACACCGTGTGCTCGCACCAGCCCTCGGCGTCGAACCGTTCACGGTAGTAGCCCACGGCCTGTTCCACCCTTGCCGGTTCAACGAACAGCGGCGCGAAAGTGGTACGCAACGACGGGCCGATCCAGCCCAGCAGGATCTCCTGCGGCGGCACCGGATGGTCCATTTTCTGCAGCGCATAGGCGATGCACGTGGTGATGCCGACCTGCGAATCGATCAGCGTACCGTCGAGGTCGAAGAACAGGACATCCTTGCGCGGGTCGGCACTCATGCGCCGCGCGCGTCGAGTGCGGCCACCGCCGGCAGGGTCTTGCCTTCCAGGAACTCCAGGAACGCGCCGCCACCGGTGGAGATGTAGCTCACGTCCTTGGCGACATCGAACTTGTCGACCGCGGCCAGGGTGTCACCACCACCGGCGATGGAGAAAGCCTTGGAGCTGGCGATGGCACGGGCCAGCGCTTCGGTACCCTTGCTGAAGGCCTCGAACTCGAACACACCGACCGGGCCGTTCCAGACCACAGTGCCAGCCTTCTCGATCAGCTGCGCGTACTGCGCGGCGGTCTGCGGGCCGATGTCCAGGATCAGGTCGTCTTCGGCGACGGCATCAACGGCCTTCACTTCGGCAACGGCATCGGGCAGGAACTGCTTGGCCGTGACCACGTCGACCGGCAGCGGGATGTCGGCGCCACGCGCCTTGGCGTCGGCGACGATCTTCTTCGCGGTATCCAGCAGATCCGGTTCGTACAGCGACTTGCCGACCTTGTAGCCGGCGGCCGCGATGAAGGTGTTGGCGATGCCGCCACCGACGATCAGCTGATCGACCTTGCCGACCAGGTTGGCCAGCAGTTCCAACTTGGTGCTGACCTTGCTGCCGGCGACGATGGCCAGCAGCGGCTTGGCCGGCGCGCCCAGCGCCTGCGCCAACGCGTCCAGTTCGGCCATCAGCAGCGGGCCGCCAGCGGCGACCGGCGCGAAACGGATCACGCCGTGGGTGGAGGCCTGGGCGCGGTGCGCGGTGCCGAAGGCGTCCATCACGAACACATCGCACAGCGCGGCGTACTTCTTCGACAGCGCTTCGTCGTCCTTGCCCTCGCCCACGTTCATGCGGCAGTTTTCCAGCAGCACCAGCTGGCCCGGCTGCACCTGGACACCATCGACCCAGTCGCGCACCAGCGGAACCTCGCGACCGAGCAGTTCGGAAAGGCGCGCGGCAACCGGCGCCAGCGAATCGGCTTCGCTCCAAATGCCTTCCTTCGGGCGCCCCAGGTGCGAGGTGACCATCACCGCCGCGCCCTGCTCCAGCGCGCGCTTGAGCGTCGGCAGCGAAGCGGTGATGCGCTGTTCGGAAGTGATGCGGCCATTCTCGATCGGCACGTTCAGATCCTGGCGGATCAGCACGCGCTTGCCGGAGAGGTCGAGGTCGGTCATGCGGACGATGGACATGGGCAACTCTTTGGCTCAGGGACGGGATGCCGGGATGCGGCAGACGGCCATTGTATCGGCTGCCGGTGGCGGGAGGGCCGATGCCTGCGGCAGGCAGAGGCGAACAGCAACAGCAACAGCCAAAGCGCTGGCGCTTCGTGGTGCTGCAGGTGGGCCGGGGTGCTGCGGGATGGCAGGGGACGCCGTAAACCCGTCCATGGGGCTTGGTCGCCGCATCCATGCGGCTCACACCCCTGCCACCCCACAGCACCCCGGCCTCGACAGGTTCATGAGGCGAGCAGATGGCAAAAGCGAAGGCAAGAGCGGTTTCTGATGTCGGATGGAGAAAGAACGGGGTCAGATCGGCTTTCCTGCGGAAAACGGACCTGACCCCGCAGCGAGTGCGCGCAGCGCGCGACCCGCTTTTGATTTTCTTTTTTCTTCTACGTGGGCGGACGCAACCGGAAACTGTCAAAGGCCGGGCGGGTGGGTTGGCTGGGGGCGTGAGCCGCATGGATGCGGCGACCGAGCCTACAGGGACGTATTTACGGCGTCCCCCAGACAACCCACCCGGCCGGCCAAGCGCGGCTTCTGCTCTACGCGACCAACCGCCCACCCACCAGGGGCTGCGCCGTTCGCCGGAACCTACGCCGAAGGCGCAGGCTTCTGCCGAAGCAAGCTGAGCGCCAGACCGCCCACCACCAGCACGCCCAGGCCCAGCAATGCCCACAGCAACCAAGCTTTCCAGTCGTGCTGCGGCTTCAGCGCGGCGTCGCCGGCCAGCGGCTCCGCGCTGCCTTCCAGGCGTGCCAGCGTCGGCTGCCAAGCAGGATCATTGCGCTGCCGCAGCTCCTCGATCAGCACACCGATCGGGGCTTCCACCCGGCGCGCAGTCGTACTGCCCACCGCCAGCGCATACGGCGCAGCGCCTTGGCTCAGGAACACCAACACTTCCGGCTGGTAGCCCAGGCGCAGGGTAGGCGCCGTCCCGGTTTCTGCAGGGTTGGCCACCAGCTTCCAGTAGCGGTCACGATGCACGTCCCCCAGCGGCTGCGCCGCCGACTGCTGGCGCTGGCCCTGCGCGCCCTGCTGCAGCTGGTAAGCGATCCACGGCGCACTGCGCCGCTGCCACTCCGCGCCCGGATCATCACGGCTGAACAGCGTCCACTGCACCAGGCTGTTGTCAGTGCTGGCCACGTCGGCACGCGCCACCGGGAAACGACCGTCCAGCTCGAAGGTGTACTCGCCCTTGCCGCTCGACGTCGGTTCCAGCGACAGCCATTCCCACGGTACGGTGGCCGGCGCCGGCGGCAATTCGGCCAGCACGCTGCGCAGGGACGGCAGGCGTGCGTCGCCCTGTGCCAGCACGCGAAGGTAGCGTGCCTCGCCATCCACCTGCAGGCGACGCTGCAGCAAGCGCTTGCCGGCGCGCTGCAGGTCCACCAGCGGGATGTCACGCCCGATCAAACGCCAATGCTGCAGGTCGTCGCTCGCATCCAGCTGCACCTGCGCCTGCAGCGGCTGGCCGGCGTCGGCCCAGTCCAGCACCAGGGCCGCCACCGGCTGCTGGCCGAGCACGCTGGCGTCGATCAACCAACCGCCTTGCCCGTTCGCCACCGCACTGCCACTCACGCGTGCCTCGACCCGGCGCACGCGGCCGTCGGTATCACGCTCGGTCAGCAGCTGCAGATCGTTGCGCTGCGCTTCGGCCAGCGGCGGCAGCACGAACCACGGTAGTTCACGCTGTACCGGCGGCTGCGCCAGCGGCTGATCGGGTGCCAGCAGCGCCGAAGGCAATGACTGGCCGGCGGCGTTGAACACCTGCAGGTCACCCAGATCGGCCGCACCGGCACGACGGTAGATCGCTGGCTCCAGCACGACGCGGTAGGCACCGGACTGCGCGCTGGACAAGGTCAGCGGCCATTGCTCGGCGTACTGCGTCCGATAATCGGCGGCCTGCACCGCGACGGCGCCCAGCAGGCCGAACAGTGCCGGCAGCAGCGCTCTGCTCCACGTCCTCATTGCTTTTCCTCCACGGCCGGCGCCGCGCTGGGCGGTGCCGGTGCCAGATAGCCCACGACCGTGCACAGCAGGCCGTAGGCGATGAACGATGCGATACCCAGCAGGTTGCCCAGATGCTGGCGATCGACAATCACGAGTTTGGCCAGCACCACGCCCATCAGCACCGCACCCACCATCCACAGCACGCGCTGGCCGCGACGCGAGCCCCACACCCAGGCGATCACGCCGAGCACGCTCCACAGCACGGTCAGGCTGGTCTGCGCCAGGCTGAAGCGCAACATCGACGCATTCCACGCCAGGCCACCCCACTGGTGCACGCCGTGCAGCACCACACTGGTCAATGCGACGAAGGTTGCCAGTGACAGCAGCGGCATGCGGATGTTCAGCAGGGCCTGCGGCGCCTGGTCACTGTACAGCCAGCGCACCAGCAGCAGCAGGCTCAGCCACTGCCCGATCTCGGCCGGGTTCAGTACCGGCAGCCACAGCAGTGGCGCGGCATCGCCCGGCAACAGCTGGCCGAACAGCCAGCCGACCGACAACAGGCCGAACAGCACGCACTGCAGCAGCGCGCGCACGCTGTCGAACGCTTCACCCAGCGGCCAACGCAGCGCGTTCCAGCGCCACAGCGACAGGGCCGCCATCAGCAGCCACGGCAGTGTGACCAGCAAGGTGGTCCAGCCCTGCGCCAGGTTGGCCTCGCCACCGCCCCACAGCGCCAGCAACGAGAGCAGCGACGGCCACAGCAGCCACCACAGGAACTGCGCGATGCGTGCCACGGTGTCGCCGCCCTGGCGCAGGCACAGCAGGGTGCGCACACCCAGCACGGCAAACAACGCCCAGGCCAGTGCGCCGTAGCCGGCAAACGGCTGCTGATGCGCATCGCTCTGCAGCAGGGCCAGCGGGAAGGCCAGCGCCAGCATCACCAGCGCGGTCACCCCCAGCGCGCGCGCCGGTTGCCGGCGCTGCATCTCGGCCGCCAACCATGCGGTGACTGCAGCCAGTACCAGCAGCGCATCCACTTCGCTGCGATACGGGAAGAAGCGGATGATCTCGTGCGCCAGGCCACCCAGCCACCACAGCAGGCCCCACAGGTAGTAGACCAGTGCGATCTCGTGCCGGGGCCTGCGCTGATAGCTCCAGGCCGAGGCGAATCCCGCCAGTGCCAGCAACAGCGCGCCGATGGCGGTCGGATTGAGCAGGAAACGCAGGTCCTCGTGCCAGTGGTCGCCGCCAGCCACGAAGGCGAACGCAGCGCCGAGCTGCAGCAAGGCACCGGACACCTGTGGCAGCCAGCGTTTCTGGCGCAGCCCCAGCCAGGCCAGGCCGGCACCTTCCAACGCGAATACGGCACCGGTGGCGCGTGCCGACAGCGCCAGCGGTACCGCCAGCGTGGCAAAGCCCACCGCCAACACCGCATGCGACTGCGCCAGCACGGTGTACGACGCACGCTTGATCAACGCCCACGCCAGCACTGCGTAGATCGCCGCCAGCCCCAGCGCGCACAATGCCAGCGTCATCGGCTGCTCATGCAGCATGCCGGCCTGCAGCGAGAACGCGACCAGCGGCGTACCGAACACCAGGCTGCCGTCGACCAGATCGCGGCGCCCGGCCGGCTGCCGGCGTGCGTACAACAGTGGGATCAGCAGGTAGAAGGCAAAGAACAGCAGCAGGAACGGTTCGGTACTGCCGAACTTGTCCGGTGCGTACTGCAGCACGCCCCAGAACGTACCGATGCCGAAGGTGAAGGCGAATCCGAGCAGGTTCAGCGCGCGCCACGGGCGGAACCAGGCGATGGCGAAGATGCCGGCATTGAGCACGGCGTAGTAGCTGAACAGCCCCACATGGTTGCCGCTGCCGGTGGACAGCCACAGCGGCGCCATGAAGCCGGCCAGGATGCCCAGCACCGCCAGCGTTCGCGAGTTCTGCACCACCGCAAGCACGCACAGGCCTGCCACCAGCGCGATCGAACTGGCGAAGGCAAACCCGGGGTTGAGCAACTCGAACCGTTTGAACGCGGCGAAGATGGTCAGCAGCAGCACGCCAATGGCACCGCCCTGCAGTGCCAGTGCGAACAGGCGCCGGCGCTCGCGCTGGTGCCAGCCGAACGCCAGCAGGCCCAGCGCACCCACGGTGACACCGGCCAGGCGCAGTTCGATCGGCAGCACCAGCCAGCCCTGGTCACTGACGTACTTGAGCAGCGCGGCGACACCGGCCAGCAGCACGAGCATGCCGATCTTCACCGGCACGTTGCCTTCGGTGAACCACCGCTTGACCGCGCCGATGCCGCGTTCGATGAAATTCGGCAATGCCGGTTCGGCCGGCAGCGGTGGCGCCACCGGTACCGGCGGCGGCGTGACGGGACGGGGCGCAGGCGTCTCGGCAGGCGGGGCTTCAGACACCGGCGGCTGCGGCGCCGGCGGCGGTTGTGGTGTCGCCGCCGCCGCCGGCCGAGCAGGCGCCGCTTCGGTGGCGGTGGCCGCAGCGGCAGGCCGGACGGCCAGGACACCTTCCAGCGCGGCCACACGGCGGCGCAGGCCGGCAATCATCACCAGCGCCACCACCAGCAGCAGCGGGATGGCCAGCAGGACCAGTACGACCAGGGCTATCAATGCTTCCATTGCGTGCTTCCATTGCGATCCCGCGCCCCAGCGGCAGCGGTCAACCGGGCCATGCTACGACAGGGCTGGCCCCATAAACGACGAACCCCGGCCAGGCCGGGGTCCGCGTGCGATCTTCGCCGGCCTTACTTGGCGGCGACAACCTTGGCCATTTCCAGGCACTTGTTCGAGTAGCCCCACTCGTTGTCGTACCACGACACGAGCTTGACGAAGGTGCCGTCCAGGGCGATGCCGGCGTCGGCGTCGAACACCGAGGTGTGGGTTTCACCCACGAAATCGGTGGCCACCACCTTGTCTTCGGTGTAGCCCAGGATGCCCTTCAGCGCGCCTTCGCTCTGTGCCTTCACTTCGGCGCAGATCTCGGCGTAGGTGGCTTCCTTTTCCAGCTCGACGGTCAGGTCGACCACCGACACGTCCGAGGTCGGGACGCGGAAGCTCATGCCGGTCAGCTTCTTGTTCAGTTCCGGAATGACCACGCCGACGGCCTTTGCCGCACCGGTGGACGACGGAATGATGTTTTCCAGGATGCCACGGCCGCCGCGCCAGTCCTTGTTGGACGGGCCATCGACGGTCTTCTGGGTGGCGGTGGCCGCATGCACGGTGGTCATCAGGCCACGCTTGATGCCCCACTTGTCGTTGATGACCTTGGCCAGCGGGGCCAGGCAGTTGGTGGTGCACGACGCGTTGGAAATGATGGCCTGGCCGGCGTAGGTCTTGTCGTTCACGCCGAACACGAACATCGGCGTGTCGTCCTTCGACGGGGCCGACATGATGACCTTCTTCGCGCCCGCATCGATGTGCTTCTGCGCGGTTTCCTTGGTCAGGAACAGGCCGGTGGCTTCGAGCACCACGTCGGCGCCGACTTCGTCCCACTTCAGGTTGGCCGGGTCGCGTTCCTGGGTCAGGCGGATCTTCTTGCCGTTCACCAGCAGGTCGTTGCCCTGCACGGCCACATCGGCCTTGAAGCGGCCGTGCACGGAGTCGTACTTGAGCATGTACGCCAGGTAATCCGGCTCCAGCAGATCGTTGATGGCCACGATTTCGATGTCGTCGCCGAAGTTCAGCACCGCCGAGCGCAGGACGTTACGCCCGATGCGACCGAAACCGTTGATACCAACCTTGATTGCCATGTTCTCAAGCTCCTGCAGCCGCGACGGGTGCGGCGGGATGGATAGGGCCCACAAGTCTAGCAAACCGGGGCTGGCCACCGGGGTCCAGCCCCGGCCGCCAGAGGGCCGGCGGACAGGATTTGATCCGGATCAAAGCGTTAGCGCGGCGTGAGGCCGAGACTGTCGCCATCCACCCAGCAACGAGATCACCCCCATGCGCATGACCTCCCCCCTGATCCTGGCCGGCCTGGCCGCCGCCCTGTCCTTCGCCGCCGCCCCGGCCATGGCCCAGTCCAAGGGTGACTGGACCGTCTCGGCCGGCGTCCACCAGGTGGCGCCGAAGTCGAACAACGGCTGGCTGGCCGGCCACACCCTGAAGGTCGACGTCGACAACGACGTCAAGCCGACCATCACCGGCGAGTACTTCATCGCCGACAACCTGGGCATCGAAGTGCTGGCCGCACTCCCGTTCAAGCATGACATCAACATCAACGGTCTGGGCCGCGTGGGCAGCACCAAGCAGCTGCCGCCGGTGGTGACCCTGCAGTATCACTTCAACAGCAAGGGCAAGGTGTCGCCGTTCATCGGCGCCGGCGTGAACTACACGACCTTCTTCAGCGAAGACACCACCGGCGCGCTGGCCGGCAGCAAGCTGAAGCTGCAGGATTCGTGGGGCCTGGCCGCACATGCCGGCGTCGACTTTGCGATCGGCGAGAAGGGCGCCCTGCGCGTGGACATGCGCTGGATCGACATCGACAGCAAGGTGAAGTTGAACGGCGAGAAGATCGGCACGGTCAACATTGATCCGCTGGTTTACGGCGCGTCGTACGTCTTCAAGTTCTAAGCGGTGTTTTCACGGCGGGGGCTTCGCCTCCGCCCACCGCGTTACCAGCACCCTAGCAGCATGTTGCCCCGGCATTTGCCGGGGCCTTTTTTTCCGACGGGATGGTTCATCCACGCATGGCGTGGATCTACCGACGGGCGCGTTGCCGTGACTACATGGAACGGATCGATTGCCGGTCATTGGTCTGCCGCCACTTCCACCCGGTTGCGACCGCCTTCCTTGGCGCGATACAGCGCCGCGTCGGCGCGCGCCAACGCCTGTTCCAGCGTGTCGCCACCGTCGTCATGCCAGCGCGCGACGCCGATGCTCACGCTGACCACTGGCGCCGCATCCGAGTCGGCATGCGCGATCGCGAGCGCCTGCACCTGCTTCCGCAACTGCTCGAACGGCGCCGATTCAGGCTCTCCCGGCACCCAATGCCCCAGCGCCACGAACTCTTCGCCGCCATAGCGCGCGACCACCGAGTCGCTACCGCGCAACTGCGCGGCCAGGGTGGTTGCCACCGCATGCAGGACGGTGTCGCCGGCGGGATGACCGTGGTGGTCGTTGTAGCGCTTGAAGTAGTCGATATCGATCATGGCGATGCGCAGTGCGCCACGCGCATGCGGTGTACGCAGATAGCGCTGGAAGATCTGGTTGGCCCGGCGATCGAAGGCGCGGCGGTTGAGCAGGCCGGTCAGGCCATCGTGGTTGGCCAACGCATCAAGGCGCTGCTCGGCCCGCCACGTGGCGCGCGTCTGCCGTTCGGAGATGTAGCTGCCGACAATGCCGGCCAGGTTGCTGGCCAGGACAAACATCACGCTCTGCAGCATCTGCGCCCAGTGCCGGCCGACCTGCAGCTCGGCCAGCACGAACGCCAGCGCGATCAGCGTGCCCGTCAGCGTCGCGACCCCGAAGCGCAACCCGCACAGGAAATAGTTCAGCAGCAGGAACAGGCTGATGCCTTCGTAGGGGTAGTTCACGCCGGCGCGGTGCGCGGTCCAGATCATCGTCACCAGCGCCAGCCCGCTCACCAGCACGACGCTGCCACCCAACCACTGCAGGTGGCGCCGCAGTACCGGCACGAAGGTCAGCACGACGCCCAGCAGCAGTACCGGCAGCAGCACGCCCAGCCGCCAGCGCAACACCATCGCGTGGACCTCGGCAGGCAGCCAGAACGTGTCCAGCACGGCAAACCCCAGCGACAGCGCGCCGGCAACCGCGCAGGCCCAGCGCATGCGCCAGACCACCTGGGCGTTGAACGCGGCGGCAAACCCGTCGTCATCGGGATGCCCGGCCATGATGCGCCTGTCGGTGATCGCCATCGGCCCCTCCCCGCATGTGCCCGGGTCACCCTAGCGGTCGGCGCATCAAGGCCATGTGGCGAACGCCCGACCCGGTCAAGCCCGGGCCTGTGACACCCCGCTAGAATATGCGCATGAAAGCCCTGCACTCCCTGTTCCTGGCCGCCGCCCTGGCGCCGGCCCTGCTGTCCGTCGCCGCCCCGGCCCATGCCTGGGGCGCACAAGGCCACCGCCTTGTCGCCGAAGTCGCCGACGCCCGTCTCAACCCCGCTGCCCGCGCCGAAGTAGACCGCCTGCTGGCCACCGAGCCCGACGCGACCCTGGCCAGCATCGCGCCCTGGGCCGACCAGCTGCGCGCCAAGGACCCCGGCCTGGGCCGTCGCTCGGCCGGCTGGCACTACGTCAACATCGCCGAAGACGATTGCCACTACGAGGCACCCAAGCACTGCAGGAACGGCAACTGCATCGTCGAGGCACTGAAGGCGCAGAGTGCCATCCTCGGCGACCGCAGCCTGACCGACGGTGAGCGCCTGCAGGCGCTGAAGTTCGTCGTTCACCTGGTCGGCGACATCCACCAGCCGATGCACGCCGGCTATGCGCACGACAAGGGCGGCAACGACTTCCAGCTGCAGTTCGGCAACCGCGGTACCAACCTGCACTCGCTGTGGGACAGCGGCATGCTCAACACCCGCAAGCTGGACGACAACAGCTACCTGCCGCTGCTGCAGGGACTGCGCGCGCCGAAGCTGGCACGCCAGTCCAATCCGCAGCGCGACCCGCAGACGTGGGCCGAGGCCAGCTGCCGCATTTCCATGCAAGCTGGCGTTTATCCGGCCACGCGTAAAATCGGTGATGAATACACCGAGCGCTACCGGCCGCTGGCCGAAGCGCAGCTGCGACTGGCCGGCGAGAACCTGGCGCAGTTGCTGAACCGCGTGCTTGGCACGCGCTGAGGAGCGTTCCAATGTCAGTCCAGGTGCAGTCGTTCTTCCACCGTGACAGCAATACCTTCAGCTACCTGGCCAGCGACCCGGCCAGCGGCGAGGCCGCGCTGATCGACCCGGTCCTGGACTACGACCCGGACACCGATGCCAGCAGCGAGTCACCGCTGCGCGAGGTGCTGCAGGCCATCGAACAGCAGGGCCTGCAACTGCGCTGGCTGCTGGAAACCCACGCCCACGCCGACCATGTGTCGGCGGGGCGTCGCCTCAAGCAGCGCTTTCCGCAGGCCACGCTCGCCATCGGCGAAGGCATCCGTGCGGTGCAGGCCACGTTTGCACCACGCTATGGTCTGCAGCTTCCTGCTGCGGATGACATCTTCGACCACCTGTTCAGCGATGGCGAGACCTTCGCCCTTGGCGGACTGGATGGACGCGTGATCGCCGTGCCCGGCCATACCAGCGACAGCGTCGCCTACCTGATCGGCGATGCACTGTTCACCGGCGACTCGCTGTTCATGCCAGACGGCGGCACCGCCCGGTGCGATTTCCCGGGCGGCGATGCCGCGCAGCTGTACCGCTCGATCCAGCGCCTGCTGGCCCTGCCCGACGCCACCCGCGTATTCGTCTGCCACGACTACGGTCCGGGCGGTCGTGATTTCGCCAACGAAACCACCATCGGCGAACAACGCGCGCACAACATCCACGTGCATGACGGCGTGGCCGAGGCCGAGTTCGTCAGCGTGCGCCAGGCCCGCGATGCCACGCTGGCCGAACCGGCGCTGATGCAGCCGGCGGTGAAGGCCAACATCCAGGGCGGGGCCTGACACGCGCCGCTTCGCTCGCCGGGCATGCGCGCGCTACCGGCCCTGCGTGCGCACGACATGCTTGCCTTTCACGATCTCGAAGGTGAAGGCGTACTGCAGGGTGACGGCCACCGGCTCGACGCGCTCGGCGCTGCGGCAGTCGCCGCGATCCGCCGGCACCTTGCCCGCTGCGAAGTGACAGACCGCTGCGGGCTTGTACTGCCACGTCGCCACCGCCTCCTGCGCGGCCTGCAGCAGGGGCGCATTCTCCGGCGCTCCACCCGCGCTGCATTCGCTCCGGTCGGTCAGCGGCATGCTGCGTTCAACGCTGCCCTGCGCATCCACCACCACCTGCAGGCAGACCGTAGTCGGCGGCAGTGATGTGCGCGGGTCACTCTCGCCCACCACCGGATCGGGTGCCATGTGCAACTGCGGCATCCGGTAGCCCTCGCTGTCGGCCAGGGTATAGGGCTGGATCTGCCCAGCACCTCCGCCTGCATGGGGCTCCAGGCGCTGGTGGCCGACATTCTCGCTGCGGGTGTCGACAGTGGTCACGCGCTCCCGGGTCGCGCATCCTGCAAGCAGGATCACCACCAGCGTCAGCGGCGCGGACTTCACTGGCCGTCCTCGTTGCCGTCCATGGCGTAGGTGATCGGTATCTTCACCGCTCCTGCGACCGGCTTGCCATTCTTCATCGCGGGGCGATAGTTCCAGCTCCGCGCAGCGGCGATCGACGCCGCATCGAACACGCCTGGATTGGTTGCGCCGAGCACGCGGACATCGCTGGGATGGCCTTTGGCATCCACTTCAACGCGCAGGGTCACCACCCCCTCCTGGCGCTGTTCGACTGCCGACTTCGGATACGACGGCGGCGGCATCTTGTCGACCTGGATCTCCCGGTCCATGACGGCCACGGCGACGCCATCCGCCATCGCACCGCTCTGGCTGGCCCATGCCACTGCGCCCATTCCCACGCACACCCCAACCACCAGCACCTGCCCCGGCACCCACAACAATGCCTTCCGCTTGGACTGCTTCAACATGGCGATACGCTCCTTCAACACGGGTTGGCTACGCCAATGGCAAACCGCGGGCGCAACCGGGTGGACCAGCTGCGCCTTGAGCAGCGTGCTGGCATAGAGGCCGCGCAGCGCAGGCTGCGGACCGATGGTGCGGGCATCGCAGGCCAGTTCCTGATCGCGCAGGAAGCGGCGCGCGGCCCATGGCAGCAGCGGGTGGAACCAGAACACTGCGCGCATCAGCAGCAGGAAACCGTTGGCCCAGTGGTCGCCATGGCGGCGATGGTTGTCCTCGTGCTGCAGGATCAGGTGCCGTTCCCGTGCGGTGAACTGTTGATCGAATGCCGGGCCGACCACGATGCGCGGCCGCCACAGGCCGACCAGCGCCGGCAGCCCGGGATCCCCGCTGGCCTGCCAGCTGCCGTCGGCGCGCGCACGCAGTGGGCCCATGCTGCGTTCGAAACGGTGCTGCGCACGCAGTTCGCGCAGCAGGCAGATACCCATGCCCAGCGCCCATGCCAGCAGCACCAGCAGGACCCACGGAAGTGATTGCCCGGTCAGTCCATCCACGGCCCCCGGCACCACTTTCAGCGGCACTGTCGGCACGTGCTGCAACACCGCAGCCCGTGGCAATGGCAGCAGCAAGGTCACCAGCAGCAACGGCAGCAGCCACCAGCTGCGATAGGCCAGCCCGGCGCCGCCCAGGCTCACCAGCAGCGGTCGCAGTGCCGCCAGCAACAGCGCGCCCACTGCCAGCCACAGGCTGGCCTGCCACAGCCCATCGAGCAGCTCAGTCATGGTCCAGCCCCTGGATCAGCTTCTTCAGTTCGGCAATGTCCTGCGCGCTCAGCTGCCCACGTTCGCTGAAGTGCGCCACCAGCGGCGCCACGCGGCCCTCGAAGACGCGGCCAATGAAGTCCTGGCTCTGCGCTTCCACCCACGCCTGCCGCCGCAGCAGCGGCCGGTACAGGTAGCGCCGGCCGTCACGCTCGGCGGCGATCGCGCCCTTGGTCAGCAGTCGGTTGAGCAGGGTCTTGATGGTCGGCTCGGCCCAGTCGCGATGCGCCAGCGCGGCAACCACGTCTTCGGCGCTACGCGGTGCCTGCTGCCACAGCACCTCCATCACAACGGTCTCGGCTTCGCTGATCGGCGGCATGATTTACATCCGTAATCGACAGCGCGATTACGCGCGTAATCAATCCGCCTGTCAAGCTCCTCGACTGTGGGTTCATCCCGGCTGAGCCAGCATCGGTTCCTCCCGCCACCAGGCCCCGGATGAAAGCGCTGCCCAAGAAGGACTTTCCGGTCGAGCAGGCCCGCCGCTTCCTCGAACCCGGCCCGATCGTGCTGGTCAGCACCGCCTGGCGCGGCCAGCGCAACCTGATGACGATGGGCTGGCACATGGTGATGGGCTTCTCGCCGTCGCTGGTCGCCACCTACCTGTGGAATGAGAACCACAGCCATGCACTGGCCGTCGGCAGTGGCGAGTGCGTGATCAACCTCCCCGGCGTGGAGTTGCTCGATACCGTGGTCGACATCGGCAACTGCAGCGGCCGCGAGGTCGACAAGTTCGCCCGGTTCGGCCTCGACGCGCTGCCCGCACGCGAGGTCGGCGCGCCACTGGTCGGGCAATGCCACTCGAACTTCGAATGCCGCTTGTACGACGACAGCCAGGTGGCATCGAGCAACCTGTTCATCTGGGAAATCGTGCGCGCACACGTAGCGCCACGGCCGAAGCTGCCGCGCACGGTGCACTACCGCGGCGATGGGCAGTTCATGGTGGCCGGCGCCGAAGTCTCGCGTCGACGGCGGTTCAAGCCCGACATGCTGTAATGCCAGCACTCCCCCACACGCAGGACTGCCGCGCATGACCGAACACCTCACCGACCTGGACGCCGCTGTCGACTGGTTGTTTGCGCGCGTGGAAGGGCCGTTGCGGATCGGGGCACCGCTGGCACTGGGCAAGCCGCACCGGCTGCTCAATGCCCTGTACGCGCGCGTCGAGCACGACCCGTCGCGGCCGTTGCAGCTGTATACCGCGCTATCGTTGAACCCGCCGAAGGCGCGCGGCAACGGCCTGGAAGCGCGCTTCATGGCACCGTTCGCGCAGCGCCATTTCGGCGACGATTTCCCGCGTCTGGCCTATGCCGATGCGATCGCACGCGACGCGCTGCCGGCACATGTGCAGGTGGAAGAGTTCTACATGCAATCCGGCGCCCTGCTCGGTTCGCGCCAGGCGCAGTCCAGCTATACCAGCCTGAACTACACCCACGCCGCCGACGCGGTCGCCCAGCGCGCGCCGCAGGTAATCGTGCAGAAGGTGGCGATGCGGGCGGGTGATCGCCGGCTGTCGCTGTCGTGCAACAACGACATCACCCAGGACACGCTCGATGCCATTGCAGCGCGTGGCCTTCCGCGGCCCCTGCTGATCGCCGAGATCGACCCGCAGCTGCCCTACCTGGGCGGTTCGGCCACGGTGGATGTGTCGTTCTTCGATCTGGTGATCACCCCGCCACCGCCGTACCCGGCACTGTTCGGCCTGCCGCGGCAGCCGGTCGGCGATGCCGACTACGCCATCGGCCTGTATGCCAGCACCCTGGTCCGCGACGGCGGTACCCTGCAGATCGGCATCGGCACGCTGGCCGATGCACTGAGCCATGCGCTTGTGCTGCGCCACACCGACAATGCGCGCTACCGCCGCGTACTGCATGCACTGGACCCGCAGCTGGCCAGCCACCCGCTGGTGCAGGAAATCGGCGGGCTGGATCCGTTCGAGGTCGGCCTGTACGGCTGCAGCGAAATGCTCAACGAGGGCTTCCGCCGGCTGGTGCAGACCGGGGTGATCAAGCGCAAGGTGCACGACGACCTGGCGCTGATGCAACGCATCGAGAACGGCAGCACGCTGTCGATCGACCACGCCACGCTGGCTGCCGAGGGCGAATACCTGCACGGCGCCTTCTACCTCGGCTCGCCAGAATTCTACGAGTGGCTGCGCACGCTGCCGGAGGATGAGTGCCGCGCGATCGGCATGCGCCGCATCAGCGAGATCAACCAGCTGTACGGCGGCAACGAGAGGCTGGAACGCCTGCAACGCCGGCATGCCCGATTCTTCAACTCGTGCATGATGGCCACCGCACTGGGCGCCGCCGTCTCAGATGCGCTGGACGATGGTCGCGTGGTATCCGGCGTGGGCGGCCAGTACAACTTCGTGGCGATGGCACATGCCCTGCCGGAAGCGCGCAGCGTGCTGATGTTCCGCGCCGCGCGCGATGACAAGGGCCAACGCGAATCCAACGTGCGCTGGAACTACGGGCACACCACTATTCCGCGCCACCTTCGCGATATCTACCTCAACGAATACGGCATCGCCGACCTGCGTGGCTTGACCGACGAGGACTGCGTGCATGCGATGACGGCGATCACCGAAGCGCCGTTCCAAGGTGGCCTGCTGCAACAGGCGCAGGCCGCGCGCAAGCTGTTGAAGGCCACGCAGCCGGATCCCGAGCGCCTGCAGCGCAACACGCCGCAGGCATTGGCCGCGGCACTGGCACCGTTCCGCGCCGATGGCAGCCTGCCGGACTATCCGCTCGGCAGCGATTTCAACGAGATCGAGCAGGCGCTGGTGAAGGCACTGGGTTGGCTGAAGGCCAACACGCAGACCCGTGGCGACAAGCTGCGCACGGTCTGGGCCGCGCTGCGACAACCGGCCGGCGACGGCGATGCGGTGTACCTGCAACGCATGGGCCTGCAGGCGCCGAAGAATTTCGACGAGCGCTTGAACGCACGCCTGCTGCGCCTGGCGCTGGCGCATACCGCCTGAGAAAAGGAAAGGCCGGCGTGCGCCGGCCCTTCTTCATTGCTCCGCGAAGCTGCTTACAGGGCCTTGGCGGCTTCCACCACGTGGGCGGTAGTGATGCCGAAGTGCTTGTACAGCTGATCGGCCGGGGCCGAAGCACCGAAGGTGTCGATACCGATCACCGCGCCGTCCAGGCCGACAAACTGGCGCCAGAAACCGGTGACGCCGGCTTCCACGGCCACGCGCTTGCGCACGGCGTTGGGCAGCACCGATTCACGGTAAGCCGCATCCTGGCGCAGGAACACGTCGGTGGACGGCATCGAGACCACGCGGGTCTTGAGGCCGGCCGCATCCAGCTGGGCCTTGGCTTCGGTGGCCAGCGAGACTTCCGAACCGGTGGCGATCAGGATCACGTCCGGGGTACCGGCGGCATCGGCCAGCACGTAACCGCCGCGCTCGATCTGTGCGATCTGCTCGGCGTTGCGCGGCTGGTGCGGCAGGTTCTGGCGGCTGAACACCAGGCAGCTCGGGCCGTCCTGGCGGGTGATCGCGGCCTTCCAGCTCACTGCCGATTCAACGGCATCGCACGGGCGCCACACGTCGTTGTTCGGGATGTAGCGCAGCGAGGCCAGGTGCTCCACCGGCTGGTGGGTCGGGCCGTCTTCGCCCAGGCCGATCGAGTCGTGGGTGTAGACATGGATGGCGTGGGCCGGGATCAGCGCGCTCATGCGCACGCCGTTGCGGGCGTAGTCGCTGAACACCAGGAAGGTGGCGTCGAACGGAATGAAGCCACCGTGCAGGGCCAGGCCGTTGGCAATGGCGGTCATGCCGAACTCGCGCACGCCGTAGTACACGTAGTTGGCGTTGGCGTCGTCGCTGGCAACCGATGTGCTGCCCTTCCACAAGGTCAGGTTGGAGTGCGCCAGGTCGGCCGAGCCGCCGACGATTTCCGGCAGGAGCGGCGCAAACGCTTCAATCGCCAGCTGCGAGGCCTTGCGCGAGGCGATCGTCGGGCCTTCAGCGGCCACCTGGGCGATGTAGGCGTCGGCCTTGGCAACAAAGTCGGCCGGCAGCTCGCCGTGCGAACGGCGGGTCAGTTCAGCGGCTTCGCCCGGGTACTGGCTGGCGTACTTGTCGAACAGCTGTTCCCACTCGGCCTGGCGCAGGGTGCCGGCGCCATCGGCGCGCCAGCCGTCGTAGATCGCCTGCGGGATCTCGAACGGGCCGTATTCCCAGCCCAGCTGCTTGCGGGTGGCTTCCAGTTCGTCCTTGCCCAGCGGGGCACCGTGGCTGGATTCCTTGCCCCCCTTGTTCGGCGAACCAAAACCAATGGTGGTGCGGCAGCAGATCAGGGTCGGCTTGTCGCTCTGCGACAGCGCGGCCTCGATGCCGGCCTTGATGCTTTCCGGGTCATGGCCGTCGACGTCACGGACCACGTTCCAGCCGTAGGCTTCGAAACGCTCCGGGGTGTTGTCGGTGAACCAGCCCTCGACGTTGCCGTCGATGGAGATGTGGTTGTTGTCCCAGAAGCAGACCAGCTTGTGCAGGCCCCAGGTACCGGCCAGCGACGCCGCTTCATGCGACACGCCTTCCATCAGGCAGCCATCGCCCATGAACACCCAGGTGCGGTGGTCGACCACTTCCAGCTCCGGGCGGTTGAAGCGCTGTGCCAGCAGCTTCTCGGCCAAGGCGAAGCCCACGGCATTGGCGAAACCCTGGCCCAGCGGGCCGGTGGTGGTTTCCACGCCCGGGGTCTCATGGCGTTCCGGATGGCCGGCGGTGTGGCTGCCCAGCTGGCGGAACAGCTTCAGCTGCTCGATCGGCAGATCGTAACCGCTCAGGTGCAGCAGCGCGTACTGCAGCATCGAACCGTGGCCGTTGGACAGCACGAAACGGTCGCGGTTGAACCAGTGCGGATTGCTCGGGTTATGGCGGAGGTAGTCGTTCCAGAGGACTTCGGCGATGTCGGCCATGCCCATGGGCATGCCGGGGTGGCCGGACTTTGCGGTTTCAACCGCATCGGCGGCAAGGAAGCGGATGGCGTTGGCCAACTGGCGACGGGTAGGCTGCGTCATGGTTCTGTCGGAATCGGGAGGCGGCCGCGGACGTGCGGGCGGCCTATTGTCCCATAGTCGCCGGGCGGGGGGTCAGCCCACCGTGCCCGGTCGTGCCGGCGGCTGGCCTGCAACGTCAGGATTTCCGCTGGATTCCGCATGTGAAAAGGGGTCGGATCCATTCCCAGAGGAATGGAATCCGACCCCGATCAGGTCACCAGCAGTGGTCCCGCGCTCAGTCCTGGTGCGGGGCCAGCGCCGGACCGTCGTGCGACTCGCCCTTGGCCACCAAGGTGGTCAGGGCCAGATCGCCGGTCACGTTCAGCGCGGTGCGGCACATGTCCAGGAAGTGGTTCACGCCCAGGATCAGACCGATGCCCAGCGGGTTCACGCCGACCATGGCGCAGATCATCGCCACCACCGGCAGCGAGCCTGACGGCACGCCAGCGGTACCGATGCCGCCGAGGATGCAGACGGCCATCACCATGAACTGCTGGCCGATGCTCAGGTCCACGCCGAAGAACTGGGCCAGGAAGATCACCGTCACGCCCTCGAACAGCGCGGTACCGTTCTGGTTGGCGGTGGCGCCCACGGTCAGCACGAAGCGCGAGACGCGCTGCGGCAGGCCCATCTGGTCGGCCACGCGCAGCGCGGTCGGCAGGGTGGCATTGCTGGAGGCGGTGGAGAAGGCCATCACCGTCGCTTCCTGGGTATCGCGGAAGAACGACAGCGGCGAACGGCCGGACAGCCACACCGCGGTGCCGTAGGTCACGATCATGTGCAGGCCCAGCGCCAGCACCACCACGCCCACGTAGGCACCAAGGCGGATGATCAGCTCGAAGCCGAACAGTGCGGCCAGGTTGAACATGAAGCAGGCCACCGCGTACGGGGCCAGGCGGATGACCAGGTTGATCAGGGTCATCGAGATTTCGAACACGCCTTCGATGGCGCGACGCAGCGGGGCGACCTTCTCGTTGTCGGTCAGCACCATGCCGATACCGAACATCAGCGCGAAGAACATCAGCGACAGGATCGCGCCGTTGTCCGACGCCGCCTGCAGCACGTTGCTCGGTACGATCGACAGCAGCATGTCCATGCCCTTCGGCGTGCCATGGATGCCAGCGACGATTTCCTTGCTGCGCTCGGCGTTCTCCGACAGCATCAGCGCCGCCGTCTGCGGGTCGACGCCGGCGCCTGGCTTGAGCACGTTGACCAGCACCAGGCCGATGCCCACCGCAATGCCGGACAGCAGCACGGTGTAGGCCAGGGTCTTCCAGCCGATGCGGCCGAGGGCGCGGATGTCGCCCATCTCCGACACGCCCATGATCAGCGCCGAGAAGATCAGCGGCACGATCAGCATGAAGATCAGGTTGAGGAACAGGCCCGACGCGGGGGTGGTGACGTAGTCCATTACCCACTTGGCACCGGCCTGCAGACCATCGACGCTGCCGCCCAGGGCGTGCACGATCAGTCCCAGGACCAGGCCGATCGCAAAGCCGATGCCCATCTTCCAATGCAGGGGCAACTTCTTCTTGTCGGCAGCAGCTGCTGTCATACGCGGGTTTCCTCGAAAAATGAATGCACTCTAACAAAGCCCGCAAGCGACGCCGGTTCAGGTTCGCCGCGGTGGATACAGCGGCGCCAGGCCAGTGTCGGCGGGGCCAGCAATGGCCGACCAGTGCGGTCCGTCACGGAAGGCCTCGCGCAGGCGCGCGCGCAGCGATGCCAGATCGCCCTGCCCGCCCCAGCGTGCCTGCTGCAGCGCCTGCAACACCTCGCGCTGGGACGGGTCATCAAGCCGGGCGATGACCTGCTCGATACGTTCAACGCCGGCCATCGCGCACAACTGCGCTTCGACCTGATCGAAGCCCTCGCCATCCAGCGCGCGGCGCAGCTCGGCCAAGCCGGCACGTCCGCTCGCCACAGTCGGCACAGCCGGTGTGCCCAGCGCGGGCGCGGCAGCACGGGGGCGGCGGCCACGCTGCCAGCCCCACAGCAGGGTCAGCAACCACAGCAACGTCACGCCGATCGCTGCGCCCATCCAGGGCCATGGCCGTTCGGACAGGCCGCTGGCACGCGGATCGGTCGCCGCGATACGGCTGTCCTGGGCATCGGTGCCCGGCAATGCCGCATTGGTATCAATCGGAGGCAGCGGCGCCGGCGAAGCAGCGGCGCCACCGCTACCGGCCGCAACCTCCAGTGTCAGGTCCGGCAACCGGGCTTCCTGTGCCTTGCCGTTGCGCACATCCCACCAGGGCAGCCGCGGCCCCGGCACCACCAGCGCCCCCGGCTGGCGCGGCACGATCGAATAGCGACGGGTGATCTTCAGCCTCGGCGTGCTGCCATTGAAGGTTTCCTCGTACTGCGCCGGTTCGGCGAACACCTGCGCGCTGCTGCCGAGGTCGGGCACCGGCAGGTCGGTGAACTGAGCGCGGGTCGCGCCTTCGGCAACGGCCTCGACCACCACGTTCGCGGCCTCGCCGCTACGGGCACGGGTCGGCGCGCTGGTATAGCGCAGCTGCAGGCTCTGCAGCGGCAGCCAAGGCTGCGGTGCCTGCGCCGGCTGTGCCTGCACCTGCAGGGTGCGGTCGGCGCTGGTGGCATTCATGCGCCCGTCGCCCCCCCCGAAGAAATCGTCGAAGAAACCACCGGCACTGCGTCCGCTGAAGCGCGCACCGGCCAACCGCAACGCGCCGCTGCGTTCGGGAATCAGCAGGAAACGGCGCTCGACCACGTTATAGCGCCGGCCATTGACCTGACGCACATCGGTGCGGTCATCGCCCACCCGCTGCAGCGACGCACCGGCCGGCGTATCCAGCACGAGTTCGCCGGAGGCCAGCTGTGCGGCGAAGTAAAGCCGCACCACCACGCCCACGCTCTGCTGGACGTAGGGCGTTTCGTCATCGACCACCGTCTCGATGAAGGCCATCGCGTTGCTGCCGGGACCAGCCACCGTGGCTGCATCCACCTGCAGGGTCAGCGGTGCGGTGCGTGCGCTGCCGACCACCAGACCGGGAATCACCAGCGCGCCACTGCGCCGCGGGGTCAGCGCGACACCGTACAGGTTGCGCTGCTGCATGCTGCCATTGCTCCACTCCACCTGACGGCTGCTGGTCTGCCCGCTCAGGTCGAAGTCGCTGCGCAGCGGTGTGAAGTCCGGTGCGCCCTGATCGCTCTCGACATTGAGCGTGACCGTATCGCCCACCGCGATGCGATCACGATCGAGCCATGCCCGCGGCTGTGCCCACGCCAACAGCGGCAGCCACAGCAGCAGTGCCGCCAGGACCTGCTGCGGCCAGCGCCCGTGCATGTTGTTCGCCCGCGTCATCGCCCTTCCCTCTTCCTGCGTTCGTTTTCCAGCTGGAACTTGGCCCGCAGCAACGCACCCGGATCATCCGGCACGCGCCGCATCCACGCCTCAACCGCCTGCTGTTCTTCGCGCTGGCCCGGGGTGCGGACGTCGCCGGTAGAGGCCGGCTTGCCGTCCTTGTCCGTCTTGCCCTCGCCTGCCTGCTGCATGGCCTGCTGCATGCGCAGGCGTTGCTGTGCATCCGCCTGTGCCTGCGCCTTGGCATCCTCGGCCTGCGGCGGCGCCTGCTGGCCATCGCGGCCGCGCTCGCCGGACTGCGGATTCGAGGACGCCTTGTCATCGCCGTGCCTGGGCTGGCCCTGCTGGCCCGGTGAAGGCTGGCCCTGTCCGGGGTCCTTCTGACCCGGTTGCGGTGGCTGGCCCTGTGGGCTCGGCTGTTGCTTCTGCTGCCCGTCCTGCGACTTCTGCTGATCCTGCCCCTTGCTGCCGGGCGGCTTGCGCTTGCGCGCGGCATCGACCACGGCACGGTTGGCCACCGCATCGGCCATACCCGGGTGCAGCGCCAACGCGCGGTCGTAGGCTGCGATTGCTTCGTCGTAGTTGCCTTCACGCGCCAGCGTGTTGCCGAGGTTGTACCAGCCTGCATCGTTGTCGATGCCCTCGAACTGCTTGCGCGCAGCGGCGAAGTCACCACTGCGGTACGCCTGCACGCCCTCGATCAGGCGCTGGTGCTGCAGCTGGTCGCTGCGCTTCCACAGGGTGCCCTGCGGCGGCGGCCTTGCGGACGCCTGTGCGTGTACCTCGCCCATCCAGGGCAGCACGCCCACCGCCAGCACGGCGGCGAGCACCGCACGACGGCGGAAGGCCAGCAGTGCCAGCAGCATCAGCGGTGGCAACAGCCAGAATCCCTCATCACGCCATTGCTTGCCTTCGCCCGGCCGCTGCGACGCACTGCCTTCGCGTGCATCCAGCACGCCCAGCGCGCGCAGATCACTGTCATCGGCGGCGATGCGCGCATAGCGGCCACCACCTGCGGTGGACACCGCGCGCAGGCTGCCTTCCGCCAGCGCCGCCTGGCGGATCTGGCCGGCGCCGTCACGGTACGCAGCACCCGTCGGTGTACCCAGGCCCAACACCGACACCTGCAGGCCGAGCCCGCGTGCCTGTGATGCCGCCAGCGCAGCTTCACCATCGGCCTGATCGCTGACCAGCAGGATCTGCCCCTGTGGCGCGCCGATCTGCCGAATCAACCGCGTCGCCCAGTCGATACCGCGGTCGGCACGCGCGCCATCGCGCGGCATCACATCCGGCGACAAGGCATCCAGGTACAGCGCGACGTTGCTGCCGTCGTCGGTCAACGGCGCCACGGTGTAGGCATCGTCGGCATAGACCACCAGCCCGACTTGCCCGCCCTGGCGCGCGCGCAGCAGCTGGCCCAGCTTCGCCCGCGCCTGCAGCAGCCGCGACGGCGGCAGATCGGTGGCGGTGATCCGGCTGGACAGGTCCAGCACCACCACCAGCGGGGCGCTCGGCTGGAACATCGGTTGTGCCTGCTGGCGCCAACTCGGCCCGGCCATCGCCAGCGACGCCAGGGTCCAGCCCAACACCATCGCCCACGGCCAGCGCGCGCGACGACGTTGACCGGTCGCCAGCAGATGCGGCAACAGGTGCGCATCCACAGCGTGCCGCCACGCATTGCCGCGCCGCTGCCGGTACAGCGTCAGCGCGATGATCACCGGCAATACCAGCAACGCCCACAGCCATTCCGGACGCAGGAAGTGCAGCGCGTTCCAGTCGGGAAGATTCGCGGCCAGGGCAATCATCGGCGTCGCTCCGGCCACAGCCAAGCCAAGGCGCCCAACAACACTGTCAGGCCCAGCGGCCATGCATAGCGTTCCTCGCGCGGGCGCAGGCTCGGTCCCTTCGCCGCGATCGGCTCCAGCCGGTCGAGCTCGGCGTAGATGCCGGCCAGCTGCGCGGTATCGCGTGCGCGGAAGAACTGGCCGCCGGTCATGCTGGCGATCTTCTTCAACGTGGCCTCATCGACCGGGTCCTGGTCGGCGGAAATGGGAATGCCGAGGAAGCGCATGCTGCCATCGCCACCGAAGGCGACGGTATGGATGCGCACGCCTTCGGCACGCGCCACTTCGGCCGCACGCAACGGCTCCAGTACGCCGGCATTGCTGACACCATCGGTCATCAGGATCAGGACGCGCTGCCCTTCGGGTTGGCTGCGCAAGCGCTTCACTGCCAGGCCGATCGCATCGCCGATGGCCGTCTCGCGGCCCGCCAGCCCGACCACGCTGTCACGCAGTTGATCACGCACGCTGGCCAGATCGGCGGTGAGCGGCGTCAACGTGTAGGCGCGGTCTCCGAAGATCAGCAGGCCGATGCGATCGCCGGCACGGCGGTCGAGGAAATCGGCCAGCACCGCCTTGGCGGCGGTGAGTCGATCCACCGCCTGGCCACCCAGCACCATGTCGCCCTCGCCCATGCTGCCGGACACATCCATCGCCAGCATCATCTGCCGGCCCTGCTGCGGCGGCGTGATCGCTTCACCCAGCTGCTGTGGGCGCGCCAGCGCGATGCACAGCGCACACCAGGCCAGCCACAACAGCAGCGTGCGCAGCCACGACACATCGACGCGACCGCCACCGGACAGCGCTTCCAGCTCGCTTGCGGCATACGGTACGCGCAATGCCGCGCCCGGCTCGGCGCGACGCTTCCACCAATGCATCAGCACGGGCAGGGGCAATGCCAGCAGCGCCAGCGGCCACGCCAGCTGCAGGTCCGGCCACGGCCAGTAACTTGCCAGCAGGTTCATCGGCGGCGCTCCAGCAGCATCGCCAGATAACGCTCGCGCGCCCAGCTGCGCACTGCCGCCACGTCACCGGCGTCCACGCGGGGGCGATAGGCACCTTCGGCCAGCAGGCTGCGGCGGGCATCCGGCAATGTGCCCTGCGGGTCCACGCGCTGCCACCAGGCCGCGTCGCGCAGGGATTCACTGCCCGGCTGTGCCTGTCGTGCTGCACGCCGCAGCAGGCCGGCGATGGCTGCCAGTTCGGCCGTGGCATCGGTGACGGTGGCCAGTTCCTGGTCGAACGCCTGCAACCAGCGCTGGCGACGACGGCGGCGCTTCCACCACAGCAGGGACAGCAACAGGATCAGCAGCAGCACCACACCGCCGATCATCAGGTAGCCCGGCGCTGGCGGCCACCACGATGGTGCTGGCGGCAGTTGCACGTCGCGCAGCGGCAGGGTGGCACTCATGCCGGCACCTCGGTGGGCGACGGTGCCAGCCAGGCATCGCTTGGCGCATCGGTGGACAGCACCTGCACATCGACGCGGCGCGCACCGAGCTGACGCCGGAGCTCCTGCAGCGGTTCGACGAAATGGGACTGCCAGCGGGCCTGCACGTCGCCGCGGCGCAGGTCCAGGCCAACGCGTTGCTGCGCGGCCTGGAACTGCAGCGCAGCCGACGGCGGTTGCATCTCCAACGGATCGACCAGCAGCACCAGGCTGAGGTCATGGTGCTGGGCCAGCGCGCTCCAGCGCGCCGGCGGAACATGAATGGCCTGCTGCGGATCGGCCAGCACCAGCATGCGTGCTCCTGGGCGCAGCACGCGCCCCGCGTGGTCCAACGCGCGCTCCAGGCCGAGATCATCGGCGGGCGGCTGCGCGTACCAGCGACTGAGCGCGTCAAGCACGCGCAGCACACCACGCGGCCCGCCAGCAGGCGCGATCGGCGGCTCACGGTCGCTGCCACGCAGCGCACCGACCCGGTCGCCACGACGTTGCGCCGACCATGCGGCGACGGCGCCGGCACGTGCGGCCTGTACCGACTTGAAGCGCACGCGGGTGCCGAAATACAGCGCTGGGGAGGTGTCGGCGACGATCAGGCTGACCCGTTCGCGCTCGGCCTGGAACAGTTTGGTATGGGCTCGACCAGTGCGCGCAGTGACCCGCCAGTCGATATGGCGCGCATCGTCACCGGCCACGTACTCGCGCGACTCGGCGTACTCCATTCCGCGTCCACGCAGCGGCGACGGCGCCTGCCCGGCATTGCCGGCACGGCCGCGACGCGGCGGCGGCGGACGTTGCGCCAACCGGCGCAGCGCCACCAGCTCGGACAACTGCGGACGCAGCCCGTCTCCGTCGCTGACGGTGGCGGCACGTTGCTGGGATGGATCGGACATGCGCAGGCTCAGGGTGCCGGCACCCGGGACAGCAGCTCCTGCACCAGGCGCTCGCCATCCCAGCCCTCGGCGGTGGCCTCGTAGCTGGGAAGCACGCGATGGCGCAGCACATCGGCGGCAACTGCGCGGACGTCATCCGGGGTGACGAATTCGCGACCGGCCAGCCAGGCACGCGCACGGGCACAGCGCTCCAGCGCGATCGAGCCACGCGGGCTGGCGCCCCAGGCGATGCGGCGCGCGAGACCCGCGTCGTATCGCGATGGATCGCGCGAGGCCAGCACCAGCTCGATCAGGTAGCGCTCCAGCGCCGGTGCCATGTGCAGGCCGAGCACTTCGCGGCGGGCGTCGAATACATCCTGCATCGGCAGTTTCTGCGGTGCGGGTGCGGGCTCGCCGAGGGCGCCGCGGGCGCGCTCGCGGGCCAACCGCAGGATTTCCGACTCGGCCGCCTGGTCGGGGTAGCCGATGCGTACGTGCATCAGGAAACGATCCAGCTGCGCTTCCGGCAGCGGGAACGTGCCTTCCTGCTCGATCGGATTCTGCGTGGCCATCACCAGGAACAGCGATGGAAGTGCATAGGTATGGCGCCCAACGGTGACCTGGCGCTCGCCCATCGCTTCCAGCAGGGCCGACTGTACCTTGGCCGGTGCGCGGTTGATCTCGTCGGCCAGCAGGATGGGATGGAAAATCGGTCCGGGCACGAACTCGAAGCGGCCCTCCTGCGGGCGCCAGATCTCGGTGCCGGTCAGGTCGGCGGGCAGCAGGTCCGGCGTGAACTGCACGCGCGCGAAGTCGGCTTCCAGGCGCGAAGCCAGCGCACGGATCGCTGTGGTCTTGGCCAGGCCCGGGGCGCCTTCCACCAGCAGGTGGCCGTCGGCCAGCAATGCAATCAGCAAGCGTTCAACCAGCGCGGCCTGACCGACGATCTCGGCAGACAGGGCATCACGCAGCGCGCTGAAGGCGCCATGCAGGCGGGAGGTGGCCGGCGAGGGCGGCGGCGAAACGGTTTCGGGCATCGGCGGAGGCAGGTTCATGGGGGCCTTTGACCGGCGCAGGACGGCACGGGTTCCCGACATCATCGCAGGGTGCCTTGCGATTGGCATCAAGAACGGCTGAACGGGTATCCCATCCACGCATGGCGTGGATCTACGGACTCATCCCCACCGATGTCATCCGGCATGAACGAAGAAGGGCCGCACATGGCAGCCCTTCTTCGTGTGGCGGGTGCGCTGGCCCAGTTCTACTTGGCCACGCGCAGCACCTTCGGGGTCACGAACACCAGCAGCTCGGCCTTGTCCTTGCTGCGGCCACGCTGCTTGAACAGGTTGCCCAGGAAGGGCACGTCGCCCAGGAACGGGACCTTGCTCACGCTGCTGCGGTCGGTGAACTCGTACACACCGCCAATGACCACGGTCTGGCCGTCGTCCACCAGCACCGCTGTATTGACTTCACGGCGGTTGATCTCCGGCACGGTCCCATAGCCCTGCAGCTGGATCAGGCGTTCCACTTCATCCTTCTTCAGCTGCATGTTGAGGAACACGCGGTTGTCGTTGGTGATCGTCGGCGTGACCTTCAGTTCCAGCACGACTTCCTTGAACTGCACGTTTGGCGTGGAGACGCCGGTAGCACCACCACCACTGATGGTGACATAGCCGATTTCCTTGCCCTGCTTGATCAGCGCCTCACGCTGGTTGGTGGTGACCACGCGCGGATTGGAGATCACCTCGCCGCGGGCCTCTTCCTGCATCGCCGAGAGCTCGACGTCCAACAGGTAGCCGGCGTTGAGGATCGACAGCGCCAGCGAACCGGGGGTCGCCGTCGATGCGGCCGGCAGGTTGAAGTTCAGGCCACGCTTGATCGCCGACATTAGCGGAACCGGCGCCGGCCCGACACTGCCACCGGCCTGCCAGTCGCGATAGGCCTTGGCATTGGCAGCGGCCGTATCGGCCTGCGATTTGATGGTGTCGGCATTGGCATCCAGGTTGCCACCGAAGTACACATTGTCACGGCTGCCACTGATGCCGAACTTCGCACCCAGCTCGCGAGCGAAGGTATCGGTGGCAATGACGATGCGGCTTTCGATCAGTACCTGGTCGACCGGACGATCAATCACCCCGATCAGCTCACGCATGCGTGCGATCTTCTTCGGGATGTCGCTGATCATCAGCGTATTGGTACGTTCATCGGCAACGATGCGACCGCGTGCGGACAGGAAGCCGCTGTCTTCCTGCGAGGCCGAACCACCACTGCCACCGCCGCCGCCCCCGCTGCTGCCACCAATCCCCTTGGCCTCGGTCAGTGCCTTGAAGATCTGCGTAGCGCTGTGATAGTTGATCTGGACGTAGTCGGTAACCAGGTCTTCGCGGTTCTCGATGGCGATGCGCGCGTCTTCCTTCTCCTGCTCGAACTTGGCCAGTTCGGCCTGCGGAGCAACCCAGATCACGCTGCCGTCGCGGCGCTTGTCCAGGCCCTTGGCACGCAGAACGATGTCCAGTGCCTGGTCCCACGGCACATTGACCAGGCGCAGGGTCACATTGCCCTGCACCGAATCTGAGGCCACCACGTTGAGGTTGGACTCCTCGGCGATCAACTGCAGCACGGTGCGCACCGGCACGTCCTGGAAGTTGAAGGTCACCGGCTTGCCGGTGAAGCCACGCTGGCCGACGGCCTTTGCGGCCTGGGTGACGCTGCCGGCAGTGACCGCACCGACAGCGGCCGGAGCCTGCCGCGGGCTGATCTCGACCACGTACTCGTTGCCGCTCTGGTAGGCCAGCGACTCCACTGCACCGCCGGTGCTCAACACCAGCTGGGTGCCGGCACCGGACGGCTTCGGATCGATGCGCTGCACCGGCGTGGCGAAGTCGGTGACGTTCATCGGCTTCTGCAGGTTGGCCGGCAAGCGGGCATTGCCAACATCAACCACGACGCTGTTGCCCTGCGTGCGCAGATCCGGGATAGCGCCTTGACCGTCGAACTGCACGATCAGGCGACCGGCGCCATCGTCACCGCGCTTGAAGTCGATCTTGGACACCGACAGGCCGGCCGGCGCCGTGGGCGGGGCAACAGTGGTGCCCACCGGCTTCTCCGCCGGTGCGGCGGCCAGCGCCGGAGCGCAGGCCAGCATCAGCGCGACTCCCAGCGCGCTGACACGGTTCAAGGTAGAGCGCCGGATGGGACGCAGCCCCTTGGCTTGGTGAAAGGTCATCGTGCTATCCCCAGTAAACGATCATTGATCTTCAAGCGAGAGCATTGCCGGCCGTTCCAGCCAGCCGCCCGCGCCATCCGGCACCAGTTCGATAAGCTCCACGCGGTCTTCGAAGACCGCCGTGACCCGCCCGTCGCTCTGCCCCAGGTAGCCGCCCGGGCGCACCCGGTAGGTCACTTTGTCCGGCCCCATCACCAGCGCCACGGTGCCACCGCCGGTGCCGATGGTACCGACCATGTCCAGCGCGTCCAGCGGGAAGCCTTCCAGCGGCTCCTTGCGTCGGTTTGGATCCGGACGCAATCCGCCGTTCCCCTGCTGCGGATTGGTCCAGGCATCGGTGAACGGATCGCGCATGCCCTGCGCGGAGTACTCGAAGGTCTCGAACTGCTGCATCACCGGCAGCGGCTCCAGCGGCTGTGCCGGTCGCGCACGCTCGCCTTCCACCCACTTCTCGAGGTTGGGTGCATCGCCAGGCGTGCTGGTCACGCCACGACCACAGGCCGCCAGCAACAGGACCGTCAACGCCATTGCACTGCGTGCGATGTACGTGCGCATCACTTCTTGGCCCCCTTGCCCTTCTTCTTCGCCTCAGCATCGGCTGCAGCCTGCTGGGCCTGCACTTCGGTTTCGTCCAGATAGCGATAGGTCTTGACCGTACCGGACAGTTCCAGCGCGCCGCTGCGAACGTTGCCCTTGGTCTTGTCCTTGGGCTTGAGGTTGATGTCGTGCATGGTCAGGATCACCACCCGCGGCAGCGAGGCCACGCCACTGACGAAGGCGCCGAACTGGTGGTAGCTGCCCACCATCCGCAGCTTGATCGGCTTTTCGGCGTAGAACTCCTTGACCTGCTCCTGCTCCGGCTCGAACAGCTCGTTGGTCAGGCCGCTGGACAGCGCGGTCTGTGAGATATCGATGATCAGATCTGGCATTTCGGTCTTGCTTGGCAGCTGCCGCAGCATCTGCTGCAGGACCTGCTCCATCTGCGCCAGCTGCTGCTTCAGCGGTGCCAGGTTCACCGCACGCTCCTGCTGCTTGGTGAACTCGGCGCGCAGCTCGACTTCCTTCGACTCCAGGCCGGCCAGTTCCTCGCGCTTGCCGCTGATCAGCAGCATCCACGCCAGGAACATGATGACCAGCGCCAGCAGCGAACAGAAGACGATCTTGGCCTTCTGCGGCCAGTTGCCGATGTCGTTGAAATCCAGGTTCTTCAGATCGATCTTCTGGCTCATGCGCGGTCCCCCCGCAGCGGCGCAGAGAAGGCCTGCGGCGGCTGCGCCAAGCGGCTCCCCTCAGGCTTCGGGGCCGGCTTGGCCGCCGGTGCGGCCGGTTGATCCGGCTTGGCCGGGGCAGCGGCCGGAGCGCTGGCAGCGGGTGCTGCAGGCGCCGATGCCGGCGGCGCCGCGGTGTGGCCCGCAGCCGATGCGGCAGCGTCCGGGCTGGCGGCAAGCGGTGCCACCGGAGCCGGTGCCGACGGTGCGGCAGCCACCGTGCCATCCGCGTTCAGGCCGGGGGTCGCCGCGACCTCTTCGCTCTGGGCCGGCAGCTTCACCTTGACCACGAACACATACGGCAACGCCTTGATATCGGTCACCGGACCCAGCTTGCCGTCCTTGTCCTTCTCTGGCTCACGCGCCTCGATGATCGACAGCTCCGGGTTGGTCATCCAGCCGGAGGTCTCCAGGTTGCGCATATACGCCGAAACGCGGGCGTTGGACTGGGTCCGCCCTTCCAGGGTCAGCACATCCCCTTCCTGCTTCAGTGCGGTCAGCACCACGCCATCGGGGATGGTGCGCACCAGCGCGTCGAACAGATGGACCATCTGCGAACGCTTGGCCTGCAGTTCCTCGATCACCTTCTTGCGCGCCAGCAAGCGGTCCTTCTGCGCGTCAAGGCGATCGATCTCCTTGTTCTGTTCCTTGACCTTCTCGATCTCGGCCGACAGATAGGCATTGCGGTCCATCTGGCCGCTCACCTGGCGGTCGTAATAGAACCAGATCATCAACGACAGCAGCAGGCCACCGATCGCGGCCATGCCCAGCATTGCGTAGAACTCGCGCTGGCGTTGCTTGCGCCGCTCGGCGCGCCAGGGCAATAGATTGATGCGTGCCATCAGTCAAAGCTCCTCAGCGCCAGACCGGTCGCGATCATCAGCGCGGGGGCATCCTGGGCCAACGCATGCGCGTTCACCTTCGGGCCCAGGGTCATCTGTGCCAGCGGGTTGGCGACCACGGTCGGCACGCCCAGCTGTTCCTCGACCATCTCAGTGAGGCCGCCCAACACTGCGCAGCCGCCGGCCAGCACGATGTGATCGACGCGATTGAACTCGCTGCCGGCATAGAAAAACTGCAGCAGGCGGCTGATCTGCTGGACCGTCGCCTCCTTGAACGGCTCCAGCACTTCCATCTCGTAGCTTTCCGGCAACCCGCCCTGGCGCTTGGCCAGGCCGGCCTCTTCGTAGCTCAGGCCGTAGCGGCGCATGATCTCGTCGGTCAGCTGCTTGCCACCGAACACCTGTTCGCGGCTGTACAGGCTGCGGCCACCGCGCAGGACATTGAGGGTGGTCATGGTGGCGCCGATGTCGACCAGCGCGACCACGCCGTCGATGGATACCGGCAGCTCGCTGGCGACCAGGGCGTAGGCGTTCTCGACCGCGAAGGCCTCCACGTCCATCACCTTGGCCTGCAGGCCACCCAGCTCCAGCGCGGACTGGCGCAGTTCCACGTTCTCCGAACGCGACGCGGCCAGCAGCACCTGGACCATCTCCGGGTTGTTCGGGATCGCCCCGATCACCTCGAAGTCCAGGTTCACTTCCTCGATCGGGTACGGAATGTAGTTGACCGCTTCCAGCTCGATCTGGGCTTCCATGTCGTTCTCGTCGAGCTCGGCCGGCATCGGGATCACCTTGGTGATCACCGCCGACCCGGCGACGGCGGCAGCGGCCAGCTTGGCCTTGCTGCCTGAACGGTTCATCGCACGGCGGATGGCCTCACCCACGGCCTCCACTTCCACGATGTTCTTCTCCACCACCGCATTCGGCGGAAGAGGTTCCACAGCGTAGTGTTCCACACGGAAACGATTGCCGCTGCGGGACAGCTGCAAAAGCTTTACCGCAGTCGAACTGATGTCGACGCCCACAAGCGGCGACTGACTTTTTGGGATGAGCCCCACGGTTTCTCCCCTGCCGACGGGCACTTGGACGCAAGACCTGCGTCCGAGCATTAATAACGTATTCTTAGCAAATGGCAACGGCCCTGCTGTGAAGTTCCTCACGGATTCACGATGCAGCCCCTGACTGTTCCCCTTGCGCTCCCCGGTGCCGACCCCAGCCGCCACCTTGCGTAATCTATACTCTGCGACCACGAAATTCGCAATCGGAATCTGAACCCGATGACTCGACTCCGCCGCTGGCTGCGCTGGATCTTCCTGATTGTCCTGGTCCTGGCGCTGATCGGCGCGGCCGCCGTGGGCGGTCTGTACTACGCTGTGTCCTCCAAGCTTCCCGACGTGCAGACCCTGCGCGACGTGGAAATGCAGGAGCCGATGTACGTCTATGCTGCCGACGGCAAGCTGATGGCGGTGTTCGGCGAGACCCGACGCACCCCGATCACCATGAAGGACGTGCCGGAGAAGCTGAAGCAGGCGTTCCTGGCCACCGAGGACGCCCGTTTCTACGAGCATGGCGGCGTGGACTACATGGGCATCGGCCGTGCGGTGTGGCTGCTGGCCACCACCAGCGACAAGCGCGTGCCGGGTGGCTCCACCATCACCCAGCAGGTGGCCCGCCAGTTCTTCCTCAGTTCCGAGTACAGCTACACCCGCAAGCTGGCCGAGATCCTGCTGGCGCGGAAGATCGAGTCCGAGCTGAGCAAGGATGAGATCTTCGAGCTGTACCTGAACAAGAGCTTCTTCGGCAACCGCGCCTACGGCGTGGCCGCCGCCGCCGAGTTCTATTACGGCAAGAAGCTGAACGAGCTGGACCTGGATGAAATGGCTTCGCTGGCCGGCATCCCCAAGTTCCCGTCCTCAGGCAACCCGATCTCCAACCCGGAACGCGCGCGCCAGCGCCGCGACAACTATGTGCTGCAGCGCATGGCCGACCTGAAGTTCGTCAGCCAGGCTGAGGCCGATGCAGCCAAGGCGGTGCCGATGCATGCCAGCGCGCACGAGCCGCCGGTGCAGGTCGATGCGCCGTACGTGGCCGAGCTGGTGCGCCAGGAAATGATCGCCCGCTTCGGCGGCGATGTGGTCAACAAGGGTTACCACGTCACCACCACCATCGACTCGACCCTGCAGACCGCGGCCAATCTGGCCGTGCGTGATGGCCTGCTGCTGTACGACCACCGCCACGGCTGGCACGGCGTGGAAAAGCAGGTAACCCTGGGCGCCGGTGACGATGCGGCCGCCCTGGCCGAACACCTGCGCGGCATGTACGGCCAGGCCGGGCTGCTGCCGGCCATCGTGGCCAGCACCGGCGCCGATGGCAGCGCCACCGTGGTGCTGGCCAACCGCACCGAGATCGTGCTGCCGGCCGGTGCCGCCAAGTGGACCAACAAGACCCCGGGCAAGCTGGTGCAGCGCGGTGACATCGTGCGCGTGCGGGCCGGTGCCAAGGAAGGTGAGTGGCTGCTGGACCAGATCCCGCGCGGCCAGTCCGCGCTGGTCTCGCTGGATGCCCACAGCGGCGCGCTGAAGGCGCTGGTCGGTGGCTTCAGCTTCTCCGGCAACAAGTTCAACCGCGCCACCCAGGCCCGTCGCCAGCCGGGCTCGAGCTTCAAGCCGTTCGTCTACGCGGCCGCCTTCGACAAGGGCTACAACCCGGCCTCGATCGTGCTCGACGCCCCGGTCGTGTTCCGCGACCGCCGCGGCAAGACCTGGGCCCCGCAGAACGACGGCGGCGGCTTCCGAGGCCCCATGCGCCTGCGTGAAGCGCTGGTGCAGTCGCGCAACCTGGTCTCGGTGCGCCTGCTGGACGGCATGGGCGTGGACTACGCGCGCAAGTACATCAGCGAGTTTGGCTTTGCCGAATCGGAACTGCCGCCGAACCTGTCGATGTCGCTGGGTACCGCGTCGCTCACCCCGCTGTCGGTGGCCCGCGGCTACGCCGTGTTCGCCAATGGCGGCTCGCGCGTGGACACCTGGCTGATCGACCAGGTGAACGACCGCGACGGCAACCTGGTGTTCAAGGAAAACCCGGCGCTGGCCTGCCGCGAGTGCGCCGGCAGCAGCGACCAGCCGGTGAACCAGGTGGTGGACGGCTTCAACTTCGGCGCCCCGGCCCCGAAGGTGGACCCGGCCGCTGCGGCCAAGGCCGAAGCCAAGACCGAAACCCCGGCCGCGCCGGTCAACCCGGATGCCCGCACCGCCCCGCGCGCGATCGACGCCCGCACCGCCTACCAGCTGGTATCGATGATGCGCGACGTCGTGCAGCGCGGTACCGGCGTGCAGGCCAAGGTACTTGGCCGCGAGGACGTGGGTGGCAAGACCGGCTCCACCAACGACCACCGCGATGCCTGGTTCTCCGGCTTCGGTGGCCCGTACGTGACCACCGTGTGGGTGGGCCGCGACGACTTCCGCTCGCTGGGCTACCGCGAGTACGGTGGCAAGGCAGCCCTGCCGATCTGGATCGACTACATGCGCACCGCGCTGAAGGACACCCCGATCGCGCAGAACGATCCGCCCAGCGGCATGGTCCAGGCCACCCTCAACGGCGCGACCGAGTGGGTGAAGGTGGAAGACATGGACCGCCTGACCGACTACGACCTGAACCTCAATACGCCGCAGGCCGACGCCGCCGCGTTCGATATCTTCTAAGAGGCAGGTGGGGCGGGTGCCAACCCTGGTTGGCCCCGCCTTTGCAGAGCCGAGCATGGGCCCGGCTCTACAGGATCAACGGCCTGCCCTGCCCCGGTAGCGGCCAACCTTGGTCGGCACCTGCCAGAGCAGCAACATCGGTCATACCGACGCAGATGTCACATCCGTGCGCTAGTCTGTAGCCAGGTCGCAACAGGGAGTCATCGCATGCACCGCGCCCGTCAGCATGCTGCCAGCCAGACCCGCGAGCGGCGCCACCGCCTCGCCCACGAAGCCGCCCGCCTGATGGCCGAAGGCGGCATCCGCGACTACCACCAGGCCAAGTTGAAGGCCGCCAGCCGGCTCGGCATCCACGACGATGCCTCCCTGCCTCGCAACACCGAGATCGAAGACGCCCTGCGCGAGTACCAGCGGCTGTTCTCCGGGCCCCAGCACGGCAACGAACTGCAGCGTCGTCGCGAGGCCGCAATGCGTGCGCTGGAGTTCCTGCACAGCTTCTCCCCGCGCCTGGCCGGCCCGGTGCTGGACGGCACCGCCGACGCCAACAGCCCCGTGCAGCTGCACCTGCACAGCGATGAACCGGAGGCCGTGCATCGCTTCCTGGACGAGCATGGCATTCCCGCAGAATCGCGGGTACGCCGCCTGCGCATGGACCGCGAGCGCAGCCTGGACGTGCCGGTGTGGGTGTTCAGTGCCGAGGAGCTGACCTTCGACCTGGCCGTACTGCCGTACGACGCCCTGCGCCAAGCACCGTTGTCGCCGGTGGATGAGAAGCCGATGCGGCGCGCGTCTGTCGCGCAGTTGCGGCAGGTGCTGGCGGAAGCGGAGATCACCGCGTACATCGGCGGATGACGACGGTAGCGCTGGCCCTTGGCCGGCGAGCGCAGCGGCACCTGCCCTGGGTGGGTGCGAACCGTTGGTCCGCACTGTGCTTCGGGCTGCCTGGTTGTCTGGCTGGAACGCAGCCGAGCGCGGGCCCGGCTCTACAGCGGCATTCCTGCATCGCGCGGCGGTTCCGGGTCACTCAACCACGCCGCCAGCCACGGCAGCGGGGCCCGTTTGGGATACTCGGTCATCATCCGCGCATGCATCGTATGCAGATCATTCAGCAACCAGGTCTGGTAGTAGACATCGTTGAACGGATCCGACCATCCCGTCTTCAGCCGCTGGCGGTTACTGCTTTCCAAGCAGGGCACCAGATCGTCGGGGCCATCGAGGATCCGCTGCAGCGCCCGGTTGGTCGCCGCGTTCTCCATTGCCGCCTCCCGCAACGACGTGATGCGGTCCACCACCTGCGTGCACTGGTAGGGTGCGCAGCCATCCGTGGCGTCAATGTAATCGGCGATGTCCGCCAGCATATGGGCCTTCAGCCGCCAGACCATTTCGCTTTCCAGCGTCTGCCGTACCCGCATCGTCCGCTGTGCGTTGGCGCGGATGCCGGCAGCAGTGGTGAACTCCTGGCCCGACGGGTTGCCGCCGTGGCGCACCAGCACGATGCGGTTGATCGCCTCGTGGGAGACGCTCTCCAACCGTAGGGCCGCCGCCTGCGGATGCACCCGCGGCGGTGGCACGTTGGTGAACTGCCAGTAATACCAGAGCACCACGACCATCCCCGACAGGCACAGCAGGGTAGTCAGCGTCCAGGCATCCAGATGGCGGGTGTAATAGCGATACCGCGCGCGCCACAGATAGAAGCTGCGGTAGCTCATGAATCGACGTACCCAACCGTACATTGCCATCTCCTCCGCCAATGCCCCGACGCGGCGGGGCCCGTTACGCGCACCACGCCGGGGCGTCATGGCTTACCAGCCGATGCCCACACCCACGCCCATGCTGCGTTCGCCGCTGTTGGTGAAGGCACCATTGAGGCTGAAGGTGGCCGAGCCCTTGTCGTTCAACACGCGCTGGTAGCCCACGGCCATGGCCGATTCCCCCTCGCTGTAGCCCACGCCCGCGCCGAGGCGGTTGTAGGTGTTCAGGCCGGCGGTGTTCATGGCCATTGCGCTCTGCGCGCTGCTCATGGCCGCCATGCGGTTGAAGCGCTTGTCCATCTTGTCCAGGCGGCGGTCGACCTCGCGGCTGATGCCATCGCTGTACTCGTTGGCACGGGCCAGCATCTTCTCCAGCTCCGCGGTGTCCACCTGCGGAGTGGGCGCTTCCGGCTTCGGTGCATCGGCCTGCGGGGTGGGCGGCGGCGGCGTGCCGTTGTCGGCCACCTTGTTGTCGGCGGCAGACGGCGGCGTGGCGGGGGTCTCCGGCTCGGGCGATGCAGCAGGTACGGCGGCCGGCGCACCGGCATCAGCCGATGCGATGGTGAGCGCACGCGACTGCGGTGCCTGCGGCTGGCCGTCCAGACGCTGCTCCAGGCCATCCACGCGGCCATTGAGCTGCTGCTGCAACGAGTACAGCTGGCCGCCGTTGACCGCATCGCGGCTGCCGGCACCGACGTAGCCGTTGGCCACGTTGGACAGGACCATGCCGTTGGCACCGGCCAGGTTCAGCTGGTTCAGGCCATCGGAACGGAGCGAGGGGCCGTCCTGGAACACCGAGCGCAGCTGCGATTCCACGCGGTCCACGCGCTGGGTACCGGTGATGACGGCCGAATCGAGCGTGGCCAGGGCATCGTTGAGCGTGGACTGCTGGCCGCCCTGCACGTTGAAGGTGGGATTGATGATGTTGCCGTTGGCGTCGATGTCGCCGCCGAGGGAGGCGAGCGCCCCGCGGAGCTGGCCGACGGTGGCGGCGTCCGTGGCGTTGCGGCCGTTGGCTACGTTGACGATGCGACGCTTCAAGCCCGCACTGCCGACTGATACCGTATTTGCCTCATCAGCCACCGACTGAAAGCCCAACGCGACTCCATTGGCCGCTGTATTAAGCACCCTAGCCTCTGCACCCAGTGCAACGCCTCCAGACGTCATGACCTGGGATCTGCCCCCAAGCGCAAATCCGTCCTCTGCTTCCTCATGTACGTAAGAAGCACGCCCCAGCGCCACTGAGTTTTTACCGCGAGCAGTGGCGTATGTGCCAACTGCAGTGGCACCCTCAGTACTCAGAGACGCCTCTGCGCCATCGCCTACAGCTACACCAACGAGGCCCGCCCGAGCAGCGACACTGAGACCATCGCTGCCGACAACGAAGTATTGCGCCTGCTCAATCAGACCATCGATCCGAACATTGGTCGCAAACAACTGCCCACCATTCACCACATCGCGGCTTTCGCTTGAAAGCGAACCATCAGCAACCCCCGTCAAGCGCGAATCTCCGAAGTCGATCACGCCCCCCTGTGCTGTAGACATGGAACCGAACAACGGATTTCCGCCACTACCAGCCCGGAGGTCCTCAAGACCCGCACGATTCCTCTCGATGTCCTGCTTGACATCAAACAGCTGATTGCCAGTTACCGCATCACGGCTACCCGCTGCAACGCGGCCGTCAGCCAGGTTGGACAGGATCATGCCATTGGCACCGGAGAGGTTGATCTGGCCGAAGCCATCAGAGCGGACAGAAGGCCCATCTTGGAACACTGAACGAAGCTGATGCTCCACGCGGTCCACGCGCGCACCACCGGTTACCACGGCACTGTCCAGTGCCGCCAGAGCATCCCCAACATTGTTCTGCGTCCCGCCTTGGATGTTGTAGATCGGCGAGTTAAGGTTCCCATTGGAATCCAAACTTGCGCCACCACCAAACATTCCAACAGCTTCGCCAAGTTGACCAGCGGTCGCAGCGTCATGGGAGTCCTTGCCACGAGCGACGTTCACAATTCGCCTCTTGATCGAAGTGTTACCGATGGAGAGAGTGTTCTCTTCGCCAGCAAATGAAGCGTAGCCAAGCGCAACACTGTTGCGAGCCGACGCCTTCACTTGAGCCTGAGCCCCCAATGCTATGCCTCCAGAGACCTCAACTGCAGCACTTGCACCCAGCGCGAATCCCTCAATTGCCTGTTCATGCACCATCGCCGCGCGACCGAGCGCCACGGAATTGATGCCAAGCGCCTGAGAGAAGCTACCGAGTGCAGTCCCCCCCTCGCTTTTAGGCGATGCAATCGCAGAATCTCCAATAGCAACTCCAAATATTCCCGCGACAGCCGCTTCGCTTTCACCATCTATGCCAACCCTCACAAACTTCGATGCATTCTGCAGAGAGCTGATTCGCTCATTAGTCGCAAACAACTGCCCACCATTTACCGCATCCGTGCTCCCCGCAGAACTGATATCCCCCGCAGCAACACCTTTCACCTTGCCGCCTGCCACATCCACATGGCCATCGGCATCAAACTTCACTACGCCGTCCAGATCAGGATCGAAGTTGTCGAACTCTCCGCGCAGCTTCTGCAGCTCGCTGCGGTTGTCAGCAATGCGTCCGTCATGTGCGGTCAGCGCTTCGCCTTGCACCCGCACCAGCTCGTTCGTCGCGAACAACTGGCTACCAGTCACCGCATCCGTGCTGCCACGCGATACAACGCCATCGGCGATGTTGTAGACCCGACGCTTGCCGCCGTTCTTGTTGGCCACATCCACGACATTGCCCGTATTCTCACTACCGAGGCGCACGTTGCCGCTGCCCGACACCTGGCTGACCAGACCACCCAGCGCATCGGCCTTGGCCACGGCGGAATTGGCCGTGGTCTGTGCCGTGCCTGCCGCAGTCTGCGCCGCCGTGGCGGTGTTCTGGGCCGTAGTCACATTGGTGTTCGTGGTATTGAGCTGACGCCCGGTCACCGCTTCGGTGCTGGTGCCATTGAGCGCGGCATCGGCCACGCCGCTCAGCTTGCGGTTGGCATTGGACTTGTTGCGAATATCCAGGGTCGTGCCGGTGTTCTCACCACCCACGCGCACGTTGCCGGTGGCAGATACCTGGCTTACCAAGCCGCCCAGCGCATCGGCCTTTGCCACTGCCGCGTTGGCCGTGGTCTGGGCGTTACCGGCAGCGGTCCGCGCTGCCGTCGCGGTGTCCTGTGCGGTGGTTACGTTGTTGTTGGTGGCAAACAGCTGCTGGCCGGTCACGGCATCGCTGCTGGATGCGCTGAGCGTGGCGTTCTGCACGCCATTGAGATAGCGCTTGCCGCCGTCCTTGTTGCTCACCGTCAGTACATTGCCGGTGTTCTCCGCACCCAGGTAGAGGTTACCGCTGGCCGATGCCTGCTTCACCAGACCGCTCATGCGCTGGTTAGTGTCGTGCAACTGGCGGCCGGTCACCGCATCGGTACTGGTGGCGTTCAACGCGCCATCGCCCACATTGACGATCTTCCGCTGGCTGGTGGTGGTGCCAACTGACACCTGGTTGTTGCCTGTGGTGACTGAGCCATTGCCCAGGGCCACACTGCCAGCATGCGTTGCCTGGGCACGGTCTCCCAAGGCGACCGCACTGGCACCGCTTGCTTTGGCAATGTTTCCGAGTGCGGTTGAGAACGAACCTGAAGCAGCTGACTCCCTACCGATTGCGGTCGACTGGTTGGCACTGGCCACCGCGTTGTGTCCCACGGCAGTGGCGTGCGTGGCGTCGGCTGCAGCACCGTTACCCATCGCCACAGCGCGGTCGCCAACCGCAGATGCACGCAGGCCGGCAGCGACAGCCCCATTCCCGCTGCGGCTGTTTGCGCCCAACGCCACGCCCCCGGTGCCCGTGCTCTTGTTGCCTGCGGCATCGACATTGGCACGTGCGTCGGCACCCAGCGCGATGCCGTTGCTGTTGTACGCCTTGGCGCCGGATCCGAGCGCGGCACTGGCACTTGCACCACCGCCCTCAGCGGCCGCGGCACTGCCCAATGCCACGGCAGCGGCGTCCAAGCGGGCTTTCACCGCATTGACCTGCGTGTTGGTGGCATGCAGCTGGTTGCCCGTGACAACCTCGCTGCTGCCAGCGGCCAGGCGGCCATCCTTCACATTGACGATGTTGCGCTTCAACGTGGCGTTGCCCACCGAAATCTGGTCGGTCCCGGTGGTAACCGAACGCTCACCCAGCGCGACGGAATTGTCGTGGGTCGCCTTGCTGTTGCCACCCAGTGCCATGGCATGGGCGCCGCTGGCCTCGGCCACGCTACCCATGGCGATGGCATTGTTGGCCAGCGCCTTTGCGCCGTTGCCGAATGCGGCGGCCGCCAAACCCTCGGCGCGTGCCGAATGCCCCATCGCCACCGACACGTCGCCGCTGGCGGTAGCCTTGTTGGTATCAGTGATGGGCGAGCCCGTGGCCACGGCATAGCCGTTGGTGGTGGCCTGCGCCAGCGCGCGGTCTGCGACCGACCGTGCGTTGTCGGCAGCCGTCTTGGCGGTGCTGGCAGCGGTGCGCACCGTTCCAATGCTGGCGTTCAGCGTGTTCTTCTCGCGCTGCAGCGTACGACCGTTGACCGCGTCGTAGCTGCTGCTGCTCACTGCGCCATCGGCGACATTGACGATCCTGCGCTTCTTCGTTGCATTGCCAACGGAGACCGTGTCGGTCTGCGTGGCTATCGAATCGCGCCCCAACGCTACCGAACCTGTCTGCTGTGCCTGCGCGCCCTTGCCCAGTGCTACGGCGCCAGCTGCCTGTGCGTTCGCCTGGAAGCCAAGGGAGACACCATCATAGGTCGATCTGGCCCTGCCACCAATGGAAATAGCACCGGTATAGCCGCTGTTGCCAGCATGGGCATCGCCGCCGATGGCAATGCGATCTTCCCCCCCACCATCGGCCGTCTGCGCGCCACTGCCGAAAGCAAGGCTGTTCTTTCCGCGCGCTTTGGCATCGTTGCCAAATGCGCTGGTGCCCAACCCGTCACCCAGCGCACGGGCACCAAACACGGCCGAATAGCCGTCTGTAGTACGGGCGCCGTGACCAAACACTGCCACGTAGTCACCCTTGGCATAGCTGCTGTTGCCAAAGCTGGTCGAGTAGGAACCGTCAGTGTAGTTGCCCGCGCCGAATCCCATGTAGTTCTCGCTACCGTTGGCAGCATCGGCGTAGTTCACGCCATCGGTATGTCCTGCGAACGGCGCGCAGCGAACCAGCTGGCCCCCGGCTCTTGTGTCGCAGCCCAGGAAGTGCGAGGCCTGTGCACCTGGCAGCACGAGTGCACCAGCAAGGGCCGCCAGCAGGATCGGGCTGGCACCGACGCGGGTTGCAGGTGCGGCCTTGCCACGCGCGGTGGTCAGTTCGCTGGCAACCACCCAGCACTGCCGGGCGGTGGACCAGAGTTTGCGGTAGATCTTGTTCATGGTGGTTCTCCTTAACAATGGAAGGAAACGCGACCCGCCGGCACCGTTGCGCGCGGCGGGGTGTGGGGATCAGGGGGAAAGGGTCTGTACGTGCTCGCGGTAGCCATCGCGGCTGAGCCGGTAGCGCAGCTGCACGCTATGGCCGGGCAACACTTCGAACGGCAGGGTCAGTTCGCTTCCCGGGTACAGGCTTCGCGACACCGCATGGGCGGTGCAGCGCGTGCCTTCGCAGTCGGAGATGCTGGTGATGCCCAGGCGCAGGGTGCCTTCGTTGCGCAGGGTTCGGCCGTGCACGCGCGGCAGCACGGTGCCGTCGGCGGGCAGCACATTCACCAGTGCGCCCCAGACCAGATTCACGCCCACGTTGGCCTGCGCGCTCTCGGTGGAATCCACGCCAGATTCCTCCGGGCCACGCACGCCTTCGAAGTACACGCGATACGCGGTTTCCTGTTGCACCGGTTGTAGCGGGATGACCCGGATCAGGCGGTTGCCGCCACCGGCCAGCGCGAACTTGCCGGGGGTAATGGCGATGGCGGCTTCGCTGGATTCCACGTCTACTTCGTGCTCGCCGGGGTCGGCCGCGTCGTCGATGCGCTTCAGCGACGCCTGGATGTACTGCGGCTTTGTGGATTGCGAGTAGATGCGGATCTGCGTGCCACGCTTGGCGTCCACCGACGAGCGCATGGGGTGCACGGTCAGATTGGCCTGCGCGGGCAGCGCCAGCAGCAATGACAGCGGCAACAGGAAGAGGGCAAGGGCTTTCATGGAATCTCCTTGGGATCAGGGCGTGCCGGCAGGCACACGGAGTTCAAGCTGCAGGTCACCCCAATAGATGCCTGAGCGTTTGGAGGTCGACGGCACGCGCGGCATGTCCAGCGTCATCGGCGTGTTCACGCAGAACACCGGCTGGCTCATGCCGGGCAGCATCACCAGCCGCAGTTGCGAACTGTCGATACCGGTCAGTTGTTCTTCGACGCCGTTGCTGAGCGGTACGCGTGCGCCGTTGTGATCCAGAGTGACCGTGTAATCCAGGCGTTGGCTGGGATCACTGCCACTGCTGTCGTGCCAGAGCGAGAAGCCGCTGTTGCCTGCCGAGCGCGGGCTGATATCGCGCGCGGTTACGGCCAGGTAGGAGGCTTGCGAGCCGAGTCCGTCGTAGAGGCACATCTCCACGACCGTGCGACCACCCACCGTTTGTTGGATGGGGTCGTAGCGGGCGTCGAGGTTTACGAGCGGGGTGGTGCTTTCGAACTGGGGGAAATAGATGGATGCGGCATTGTGGTCGGTAATGGTGAAGTCAAAGTTGAAGATGTATGTGGCGACATTTCCATTTCGCGGCGTCATTAGGCCCAGCTCAAGAGTTGCCTGCCAATGGCCAGCGACCAGCTTCGCCACTTCCTCGCCGCTCAACCGGAGCTGCCCTCCCGTGCCAGCGGGCAGATCGCTTGCGCAACGCACTCCATAGCTTGACCACGGCGCATAAAGAGCGTTTTGCCAGAAATCTCCAAGGCAAGCTCGGCCGGACATAGCTCGTTGAACAGCGCCATCGAGCGAGATCTCGGTTCTGAGATTTGACCTGCGCTCAGTGAAGCTCAAGCGGATCTGATGAATTCCCACGAGATCAATGTTTTGACCTAAAGTTGGACACAGACCTTTTTCAGAATTGCTTTCTGATTGACACACTAAGTGAAGCGCTCCGTACTCACGCGCAGCATTTGCATCGTCATAGCCGAGCAGTGTCCTCGGCGCCCACAACTCAATTCCCCCCGGCATCGCAGAACGATCCCAAGTCATCACGATGTCCTGCGTAGTACTCACCGGATGCGTCTCCGGCGGCCTCTGCCCCCAAGCCTTCGGCACGCACACCAGCACCATCAGCGCGCTCATCACCATCACCACCCACACTCCACGCCGGTTCATGGCGCACCTCCTGCTGCTGCGGTCTGCGGCGTGGCGGCCATCAGCGCCTGTTCCTGCAGCAACCGGGTCACGCGGGCCTGCTGGCGGATCTCCGCCGGCAGCTGGGCCACGGCCAGCGGTTCGCAGTGCACGGCGCCGACCAGCATCACCACGCTGCGGCGCTCGCGCACCTGCAGCGGGCAATGCAGCAGGCGGTCGTCCTGCAGCAGGTAGAGCGTGCGTTCGCGACGCGGGAAATCGGCGACGAAGCCGCCGTTGGCGCCGGTGCCGGGCACCGGTGCGTTGAGGATGCGGGCGCCGCCCAGCGGCGCGCCGGCCACGTCGCGCGCGTTGCCGATGAAGGTGTAGGTCACCTCGATCGGCACCGGCAGGCGCAGCAGGCGGCCGGGCGCCAGGAACAGTGGGCGCGCGCCGCCCACGCCGCTCACGCGGATGGCGGCATCGCTGCCCAGGGCGCTGGCGTCCTGCACTTCGGCGCGGTGCGACTGGTAGGCCGACAGCGGCAGCAGGCGGCGCTCGCCCAGCGCCAGCTTCTGCCGGCGCAGGCCGCCCACCTGCAGTTCGGCGGCCACGCCGGTCAGTTCCAGGTCGTCCACCGTATCTACCTGCACGGCCAGGCCGGCATCGGCGCCCACGCCGCCGCCCCAGTAGAAGCCGCGGCGGCTCAATGCCAGCCCGGAACTGTGCGTGGCGCTGTAGGACAGCTCATCGCGGCCGTGCTGCGCGTAGTGCGCCACCGCCATCGAGGTATGACCCAGGCGGTTCTGCAGCTGTCCGCCCAGCGAGGCGCTGTAGCGTTCGTTGTTGTTGCCACGCACTTCCAGCGTGGCCTCGCGGAACTGCGTATCCACTTCCTGGCGCAGGGTCTGCGCGGCGCTGTAGTTCACTTCCGGGCGCGCGTGCTGCGGCTGGCGCATGTCCACGCTGTAGCGCCGCTGCGATGAGCCGATATCGCGGCGCTGCAGGCGGCTGAAGGACAGGCTGAGGAACACACCACGGTCGCGATCGCCATTAAGGCGGCTGCGGCTGTGCTGCTGCCACACGCCCACGCGCGCGGACACGCTGAATTCCTGCCAGCGCTGCATGCGGTTGTAGCTGGCCTGCCAGGTGCGGCTCTGCCGTGGTTCGCGCTGGTAGCGCGGCTGCCACGGCAGCAGCGGGTCAAGGCCGGCCATGGGGTCGTCCCATTCGTCGCGCAGCAGCGCGCCACGGCTCCAGGTCTGGCGCTTGGTGTAGGCCAAGTAGGCACTGCCGCCTGCCAGTGGCAGCGACACCGAAGCACTGAGTGAATCGGCGCAGCCCAGGCGGTCGCGCGCATCATCGTTGAACTGGCAGGCCTGCCCACGCAGGCGCTGGTGGTAAACATTCCACGACGCATGGCGGCGGTACGACAGCTGATGCTGCTGGCCACTGCTGCCATCGCTGCCGCGCAGGCCGCTGAAGGTGGCGCGTATATCCTGGGTCTCAAACTGCCGGCGCAGGTCCAGGCGCAGCTCGCCATAGCTGAAGCCGCCGAGGTCAGCCACACCGGCGGTCACTGCCGCATCGCGCCCCAGCGGCACGCGCAGGCCGGCCATGGCCGCCAGTTCATCGTTGAAGCGATCATCGCGGCGCTCGTTGCGGCGGCCGCCCTGCAGGAACCACTGCACGCTGCCGTTGGCCCAGTTGCCGCCCTTGTCGAACGGCGCGTCTTCGCTGCGCACCAGCACGCCGTCTTCGTAGATGCGCAGCATCACGGTGTAGCTGCCAAACGGAAAGCGGCGGGTGTCCAGTTCGTTGATGCCGGCCTGCAGGTAGAAGGTCTGCAGCAGGCGCTCGCCATCGAATGCATCCACGCGGGCATCGCGCGCCAGCAGCACGGTGAGCGGCGTGGCCTGCACGGCGCTCTCTGCATCCACGTAGGCCTGGGTGGTGCCCACGCGCAGGCCCTGGAAGCGGTCCATCGGCAGCATGCTGAAACTGAAGGTGCCGCCCAGCGGGCTGGACAGGTTGCGGCGGTCCATGCGCCCGGCCTGCAGGTAGTGCTGCTGGCCCAGGTCGTGGCGGTAATAGGCATTGTCGAACTGGAAATCCTGGCGGCGGCGGCCACCGCGGTACTGCTGGCTGTTGAAGTTCCAATCGACCATGGCGTGGCCGCGCTGGAACAGGCCCAGCGTGCCGGCACCCTGCGCAGTGAGCGCCTGATAGCCGCGGCCGCCGCTGAAATTGAGGGTCTGCTGGTGCAGAAAGGCGTTTTCGGCGTTGCGGCTGATCTGGTGGAAGCGGTCGTTGGCCGGCTCGCCGCGGATCCACTGCCGGGCCACGAACAGACGCAGTGCGCCCTCGCCTTCGTCGTACAGCGCGCGCACGGCCGCGGGGTCTTCCGGCGGATCCAGATAGCCACAGCCGGCGGTGCCGCTGCCGTAGCGGCAGGCCAGGTGGCTGTTGCGCGGCAGCGGCTGCGACAGCGCCAACAGCAGTGCGGCCTGGGCCTCGGCGGGAAGGTCAAGCGCCTGCAGCACGCGCGCGGGGTCTTCCACCTGGACGTGTTCCAGGGTGACGCGCACGGGCGACAGCCCGGCGCTGCGACCGAACAGGCGGATGTCGAGTTGTTCGGTCTGGCCTTCGACCAGATCTTCGAAACCGGCGGGGACGCCGCGTGCCGCGACCAGCGGCGTGGCCATCGACAGGGCGAGCGCCACCGCCAGCCGGGTGACGGCAGGTGCGTGGGCTTTCATGGGGAATGGCCTGGAAAGGCCGGCCCGGCGTGCGGGCCGGCACAGGGTGTTACGGGGTGCCGGCCTTCTGCACCATCGCGATGCTGACCATGCCTTCGTACTTGCCGGCCACGGTCAACGGGGCGCGGGTGGTCTGGCCGATATTGAGATCCATCACAACCGAATGGCCTTCCAGCGCACCGCTATAAAGATCCGCAGCCAGGAAGTCCTGCTCGGCCACGGTGAGCGCACGCCCCATGAGGCTGACGGTGAGCGGCACGGCCGGTGCGGCGCCGTCGGTACGCACCAGGCTGGGCGCGGTGATCAAACGCACGCCCACGTCCATGTCTTCGTCGTTGGTGTAGATGCGCACGCGCTCGGTGTGGGGGGTCAGGCCCAGGCCCGGCACATGGGTCAGGCGCACTTCGGTGGGCAGCGCGCTGCCGTCTTCCTTCAGCAGGGCCAGGGTCAGGTCGACGTCGGCGTAGACCTGGATGTGGGATTCGGCGGCGTGCGCGGACAGCGACGCGGTGACCAGCGCTGCAGCGAGCGCGGCCTTCTTCAGAATGGCATTCATCGGGTTGTCTCTCTCGGACAGTAAAGGGAGAGCTTCCCTCCCAGGAGGAGAAGGAGGAAGGGAAGCGTCGCGACTTCCGGGTGGGAAAGTGGCGACGGAGACAATGGTAGAAATCCGACCCGTCACGAATCCATTCAACGATTCCTAAATCGCGGATTGTTAAGCGCATTCCTCGACGCGGCTCAATGATCCGACTGAATGCAACTTGCCTCACTGCAGAATGCAAGAAGATGCATTGCGCGTTTGCGAGGAAGGCGTGGAGAGTGGTCGATTGCGCCAACAACCGGCTGGCATGGCCCGGCGCTACCGGATGGAGAGCGAGCGCCAGTAGATCCACGCCATGCGTGGGTTGTTTACACGGATGCCAAACGCATCAGGCCGCCTTGCGGCGGCCTGATGGTCAGAGCATTCAAACGCGTGCGATCAGAAGAAAATCGCGTACAGGATCAGCAGCGGAATCGGCACGCCCAACAGCCAGAGCAGAATCATTTTCATGGCAGGTCTCCTTGCATGGAATGCGGGTTACAGGTCGCGGCGGCGGCCGCCCCAGGTGGCGCTGAGGCTGGCGAAGAACGCGCCGATCAGCAGGGTGATGAACAGCCACAGTGCGGCGTAAGCCGTTGCTTTGCGCGCATCATCGGCCGCCTGCTTGGCGGTGGTCTTTGCCTTCTCCAGCGCGGCACGCATGCGCGTCTGCACATCGGTCACACGGGCCTGCGCTTCGGCCGGGCTCATGCCGGTCTCGCGCGCGATGAGCTGCGACAGGTACTGGGTGTCGGCCGGATCGAGGCCATCGCCCTGCAGGCTGTTGACGATGATGCGGTTCACTTCGGCCCGCACCTCACGACGGTCGCCCATTGGGCCGCCGCCCGGCATCGGGCGCGGCGGCGGGGCCATGCGTGCATCGCGTGGGCCGGGGCTGGCGGCCGACGGCGGCGGCGGCGGTGCAGCGGGGTCCATCGGGCCATTGCCCGGGGCGGCGCCCGGTGCAGGCGGGGTCGGCGGCGCAGCGCCAACGTCCGGGCCCGGGGTGGTTGCGTTGCGGAACAGCGAATCCACCCAATAGTTGAGGTCGCTTTCAGGGGCACCTGCACCTGCACCTGCAGCTGCCGCACCCGCACCGGCCGCGGCAACACCGGCGGTGGACGCTGCGGCGCCTGCGGTGGCACCTGCGACCTTTGCACCGGCGCCCAGCACGCCACCGATGGCCGAGGTCAGAAGACCGGCGGTGAGCAGCGTTGCCACGGCCCACGACACGAAGCCGTGTGCGGTGTCGCGGAAGTAGGTTTCATCGCCATGGATCTGCGTCCACTTGGTGCGCAGGCGACCAGCGAGGTAGCCGCCCAGGCCGGAGGCGGCCAGCGCGGTGAAGGTGAGCCAAGCGATGCTGGACCAGCCGAAGGTTTCCTTGCTGACGCCCTCGAAGGACCACGGCGATACCGAGGACAAGCCGAGACCGACGCCGAGGATCAGCAGGACGAGCGAGAGTGCGGCAGCGGCGGCGGCACCGGCGAAGATCGCGCCCCAGGACACGGCGCTTTCGCTGGGCGGCGCGACGATGGGTGCGGTGACGACAGCGGCGACGTCGGGGCCAAGCGGGCCGCGCTCGGGTGGGTCGAATCGGGTACTCATGGTGTGGACGCTCCATTTCAGGTGCTGCGGATGCAGCTGGCGTCCTGAGGCTGCGCGAGCGGTTGTGAAGCTGGCGAGACCCTTGAATCACGCGGTCTTTGCGCGGTGAAGCGCGTGCCAACCAAGGTTGGCACCCACCGGGCTAGCGGCAAAAAAAAAACGCCCCGCGGATGCGGGGCGTTCTTCTCACGAATTACCTCGGGCGATCAGCCCTGGTAGTCGCGCACGTCGCTGCCGGTGTAGACCTGGCGCGGACGGCCGATCTTCATTTCCGGGTCGACCTGCTGTTCCAGCCAATGCGACACCCAGCCGGAGGTACGGCCCAGGGCGAACATGACGGTGAACATTTCGGTCGGGATCTGCAGCGCCTTGTAGATGATGCCGCTGTAGAAATCGACATTCGGGTACAGCTTGCGGGCGACGAAGTACTCGTCCTGCAGCGCGGCCTGTTCCAGCTTCACGGCCACGTCCAGCAGCGGATCCTGCACGCCCAGCTGCTTGAGCACCTTGCTGGTCATCTCGCCGATGACCTTGGCGCGCGGGTCGAAGTTCTTGTAGACGCGGTGGCCGAAGCCCATCAGGCGGAAGCCGGAGGTCTTGTCCTTGGCCTTGACCACGGCGGACTCGACGTTGTCGGCAGTGCCGATTTCTTCCAGCATCTTCAGCACGGCTTCGTTGGCACCGCCGTGGGCCGGACCCCACAGCGCGGTGACGCCAGCGGCGACCGACGCGTACGGGTTGGCACCGGTCGAACCGACCAGGCGCACGGTCGAGGTCGAGGCGTTCTGCTCGTGGTCGGCGTGCAGGATGAACAGCAGGTCCAGCGCCTTGACCACGTCCGGGTTCAGATCGTACTGGCCGTCAGCCGACTCGAAGGTCTGCTTCAGGAAGCGGCTGACGTAGTCCAGCGAGGTGTCCGGCTTGTTGGCCGGCAGGCCCTTGCCATGGCGGTAGATCAGCGCCGACAGGGTCGGCACCTTTGCGATCAGGCGCACGGCGGCCTGGCGGCGCTGTTCGGCGTCGGACAGGTCCAGCGAGTCGTGGTAGATAGCCGACAGCTGCGCGATCGCAGCGGCCAGGATCGCCATCGGATGGGCATCCTTGGCGAAGCTGCCGATCAGGGTGTTGATCGAATCGTCGACGTTGGCTTCGGCAGCCAGCTCATCGGTGAAGGCCTTCAGCTGCTCGGCGCTCGGGCGCTCGCCGTTGATCAGCAGGTAGGCCACTTCGACGTAGCTCGACTTTTCCGACAGCTGTTCGATCGGGTAGCCGCGGTACAGCAGCACGCCCTTGTCGCCGTCGATGTAGGTGATGGCGGACTTGCAGCTGGCCGTCGCGGTGAAGCCGGAATCGTAGGTGAAATACCCCGTTTCCTTGGTCAGCTTCGCGATGTCGACGCAGTCGTTGCCAAGGGTGGGTTTGATGACGGGCAGAACGACCGACTTATCGCCGGCGTTGAGCGTGACCTGATCAAGATCGGACACTGTGTGCGCTCCTTCATGGGAAGGCGCCTGCCCAAGCGCATTGGTCAGGCACGTGAATGACGTCCTCGGCCTGTGCCGGGGATCAGGTCATTATCGCACAGCAGCATTTGTCGGGTGCTAGACGGAAGTCGTATGCGACAGGCGGCCAGACGCCGGCCGTTGAGCGGCCCGGATCGGCAAAAACACTGTCACACGAACGCAGTGTTCCGTCCATCCAAACGCCCGTTGGGCAGGCGTTGAGGAAAAACAAACGGCCGCGCAGAGCGCGGCCGTCGGTTCGAAGCTGGATCGACAGATCAGCGCGCGTAGCGCTTCTGGAACTTGTCGATACGGCCCGAGGTGTCGATGACCTTGTGCTTGCCCGTGTAGAACGGGTGCGAAGCCGAGGAAATTTCAACCTTCACCAGCGGGTAGTCGTTGCCGTCTTCCCACTTGATGGTTTCCTTCGTCGCCATGGTCGAGCGGGTCAGGATCTTGAAATCGGAGGTGACGTCATGGAAGACGACGTCGCGGTAGTTCGGATGGATATCGGCCTTCATGGGCTCACACCGTAAATGGGCTGGTGGTCAAGAGCGGCATTATAAGCACCGGTTGCCGCCCGGGGCAACCGGTGCGGGTCAATCGACTTCAGTCCGCGCCCAGGGCCTGGCGCACCAGAGCCTCGAAACGCTGCTGGTCGTAGGCCATCAGCAGATCGCAGTTGTCCGGCTGGCCGGTCTGGCGGTTCCAGTCGACGATGGTGGCACCCCGGCTGAACGTGCCGTTCAGCTCCACGTTCATGGGACGCGATTCCACCTGCAGCTGCCCTTCCGGGTTCAGCGCCCAGGCCATGGCCACCGCATCGGCGGTGTACCAGCGGCCGCCCTTGGCGTCTTCCGACAGCGCGCGGGTCTTGCGCGAGATCAGCTCGTAGAAGCGGGCGCGATCGGAATCGGCCTGCAGCCACTGCTCGGCCTGCTCAAGCGGCAGGCCATGGGCGACGGTGGCTTCCCAGTCCGACACCAGCAGGTGCTTGAACGAGGTGAACACCACGTGCGCCGCTTCCGGGTCGAAGGCGATGTTGAATTCGGCCGCCGGGGTGATGTTGCCGTGGCAGGTGACCGCGCCGCCCATCACCACGATGCGCTTGATGCGCTGTGGCAGGGTCGGGTCCAGCTTCAGCGCCAGCGCCAGATTGGTCAGCGGGCCGAGCATCACCAGCATCAGTTCGCCGGCGTGCTCGTGCGACAGGCGCAGGATGGCCAGCGCGGCGTGCTCGGCTTCGGCCTGGCGGCTGGGCGGCGGCAGGTCCACGTCACCGTAGCCATCACGGCCATGCACGTGGGCAGCGTCCATCGACGGGTGCAGCAGCGGATCGGGGCTGCCGGCAAATACCGGCACGTCGGTGCGGCCGACAATGTCGCAGAGCTTGAGGGCGTTGCGGACCGTGTATTCGAGGCCGACATTGCCGGCGGCGATGGTCAGGGCGACCACGTCATGCCGTTCGTCGGCAAAGGCCATCAACAGGGCCAGAGCGTCGTCCACACCGGGGTCGGTGTCGATCAACAGGGGGATCTTGTGGGTCATCGTTGCCGTCTTCAGATCGGCAACGAAGTGTGGACCGGGATGATGACCGTTGCAAGTACGGAGGCTGGGGTTCGGCAGGGCTGCGCCCTTCACCCGCGGAGGCAAGAGCAACGGCAACGTCAAAAGCTGGTTTTCCGGGGGATGGCGAGGGGGGCCGGTTGAGGGGGACGCCGTAAACCCATCCATGGGGCTTGGCCGCGGCATCCATGCCGCTCACACCCCCTCAACCGGACCCATCCCGCCTTCGACAGACCCTGCAGTCTGTCGGAACAGCATCCTGCCCTGGTAGGTGTCGGCCTTGGTCGACACGTCCACAAGATGATCGAGAATGATCTTTGTGGAGCCGGGCCCATGCGCGACTCACGCGCGCAGCGCGATGTAGATCCACGCGATGCGTGGGTGAGCATTCCGGAAATGGCAGTTACGCCGAGGCGTAACGCACGGCGGTGCCGATCCAGCGCTGCACCACGCGGTCGGCCAGCGCCGGTTGCTGGGCCAGCAGGCGCTCGGCCAGCTCGTGCACGCCGGGCAGCAGGCCGGCGTCGCGGGCCAGGTCGGCGATGCGGAAGCCGGCCAGGCCGGTCTGCCGCGTGCCCAGCAGCTCGCCGGGTCCGCGCAGCTCCAGGTCTTTCTCGGCGATGACGAAGCCATCGTTGGTTTCGCGCATGGTCTGCAGGCGCTCGCGCGCCATCTGCGAAAGCGGTGCCTGGTACAGCAGCACGCAGCGCGACACGGCCGAGCCGCGCCCTACCCGCCCCCGCAGCTGGTGCAACTGCGCCAGCCCCAGGCGCTCGGCGTTCTCGATCACCATCAACGAGGCATTGGGCACGTCCACGCCCACTTCGATGACCGTGGTGGCCACCAGCAGATCGATCTCGCCGGCCTTGAACGCGACCATCGTCGCCAGCTTTTCCGCCGCCTTCAGGCGGCCATGCACCAGACCTACGCGCACGCCGGGCAGCAGCGCCTGCAGCGATTCGTAGGTGGCCTGCGCCGGGGTGGCGTCCAGCTCTTCGCTTTCCTCGATGAGCGTGCAGACCCAGTACACCTGCCGCCCTTCCTGGCAGGCCAGGGCGATGCGTTCGATCAGTTCGGGACGGCGGTCGTTGTTCAGCGCCACAGTCTGCACCGGGGTGCGGCCGGGCGGCAGTTCGTCGATGGCCGAGACATCCAGGTCGGCGTATTCGGACATCGCCAGCGTGCGCGGAATGGGCGTGGCGGTCATCACCAGCTGGTGCGGCACGCTGTGCGCGCCCGCGCCCTTGTCACGCAGGGCCAGCCGCTGGTGCACGCCGAAGCGGTGCTGCTCATCGACGATGGCCAGGGCCAGGTCCTGGAACACCACCGCGTCCTGCATCAGCGCATGGGTGCCGACCACGACCTGGGCTTCGCCGTTGGCCACCTGCTCGATCACTTTGGCGCGCGCCTTGCCGGTGACCTTGCCGGCCAGCCAGCTCACGCGCACGCCCAACGGTTCCAGCCAGCCACGCAGATTGTTGAGGTGCTGCTCGGCCAGCAGTTCGGTGGGCGCGGCCAGGGCGACCTGCTTGCCCTGCTCCACCGCCAGCATGGCGGCCAGCGCGGCCACCACGGTCTTGCCCGAACCGACATCGCCCTGCACCAACCGCAGCATCGGGCTGGGGCGGGCGAGGTCTTCACGGATCTGCTTGAACACGCGCGCCTGCGCACCGGTCAGGGCAAACGGCAGCTGCTTCAGCAGCGCCTTGGCCAGCGTGCCCGGGCCAGCCAGCGGCGGCGCATGGTGCGCCTGCAATGCGATGCGCTGGCGGCGCAGACTGAGGTGGTGGGCCAGCAGTTCTTCCATCGCCAGGCGACGCTGCGCCGGGTGCGTGCCTGCGGCCAGCGCGGCCAGATCGGCATCCGGCGGTGGCCGGTGCACGGTCAGCAGTGCGCTGCGCAGCGACGGCAGGCCGAGGCCATCGAGCCAACCATTGGGCAGCAGTTCCAGCGCGCTTTCCTCAGGCAGGCGGTCCAGTGCCTGGCCGATCAGCTTGCGCATCGTCATCGGGCCCACGCCTTCGACGGTGGGATACACCGGGTCGAGGCGGTCGCCGAGTCCGGGATCGTCGTTGCGGCCCAGCACCTGGTAGCTGGGGTGGACGATTTCCAGGCCCAGGTGGCCGGGCTTGGGCGTGCCGAAGCAGCGAAGCCGGTTGCCGACTGCAAACTGACCGACCTGCTGCTGGCGGAAGTGGAAGAAGCGCAGCACCAGGGTGCCCTGCCCTTCGTCTTCCACCGCCACCTTCAGCATGGGCCGGTGGCGCATGCCGCGCTCGACCGCAACCACCCGTACTTCCACTTGCGCCGGCACGCCGTTGCGCAGCTCTTCGATGCGGGTCAGCCGGGTGCGGTCTTCATAGCGCAACGGCAGGTGCAGCCACAGGTCCTGCAGGGTGGCCAGGCCACGCGCCTGCAGTTTGGCGGCCACGGCCGGTCCCACGCCCGCCAGCATCGCCAGGGATGCTTCGCCGGACGGTGACAGGACCGGAGTGACCGCCGCCTTGCGTGCCACGTGGCGGTCAGTCGATGACCATCACCGCGTCGACCTCGAAGTTGGCACCCTTCGGCAGGCCGGACACTTCGATGGTCGAACGGGCCGGGTACGGGGCCTGGAAGTAGTCCTGCATGACCGCGTTGACCTTGGCGAACTCGCCCAGATCGGTGAGGTACAGGCCCAGACGCACGACCTTGTCCAGCGAGCCGCCGGCGGCTTCGGCCACGGCCTTGAGGTTGTCGAAGGCACGGCGGGCCTGCGCTTCAACGTCGCCGGCGCCGACGATGTCGCCAGTAGCGGGGTCGAGCGGGATCTGGCCGGAGAAGTACACGGTGTTGCCAGCGCGCACGGCCTGCGAGTACGGGCCGATGGCGGCGGGAGCCTTTTCGGTGTTGATGATCTGGCGGGACATGGTCGCTCCGGTGGGTTGGGGGGAAAACAGAGCGGTGATTGTACCGGGTAGGCGCGATGTCGGCTGGGGTCGGAGCCGCCTCCGTCGGCGAGGGATCCAACCCCATGCCTTCATTCATGCCGCGCTGTGCGCTCGCCGGGCATGGCCCGGTGCTACGAGAGCTTCATCCGCGCGTGGCGTGGATCTACTGGACCGGTCTGGTGCCCCACGTGTAGAGCCGAACCCATGCTTGGCTGCTGCAAGCCAAAGCAGCCAAGCATGGGCTCGGCTCTACAACAGTCATCCACGCATGCCCCGGAGTGGGCTTGCGTAGACTGACTGCAGATTCCGGCAGGGCCACACCATGGCAAACGTGTTCGACTCGCCCTTCAAGGGCAAACTGCTGACCGAAATGGTCACCAACCCCAACATCCTGGTCGGCCGCTACAGCTACTACTCCGGCTACTACCACAGGCACGGCTTCGACGATTGTGCGCGCTACCTGCTGCCTGACCGCGATGACGTGGACAAGCTGATCATCGGCAGCTTCTGCTCGATCGGCAGCGGCGCCAGTTTCATCATGGCCGGCAATCAGGGCCACCGGCACGATTGGGCATCGACATTCCCATTCTTCTACATGCAGGAAGAGCCGGCCTTTGCTGCGGCCAATGACGCCTTCAACCCGGCCGGTGACACGGTCATCGGCAATGACGTGTGGATCGGCGCCGAGGCGATGATCCTGCCGGGAGTGCGCATTGGCGATGGTGCCGTGGTCGGCAGCCGGGCGCTGGTGACCCGCGACGTGGCGCCTTACGCGATCGTGGGCGGCAACCCGGCCAAGGTGCTGCGCAGCCGGTTCGCAGCGGAGGACATCGCGCGGCTGCTGGAAATGGCATGGTGGGAGTGGCCGCTGGCGCACATCCAGACGGCGATGCCGCTGCTGACCGCCGGGGATATCGCGGCGCTGCATGCCTACTGGCGCGAACAGGTGAAGTGATGGGGTTGGGGTCGGATCCGTTCCCCGGCGGGAAACGGCTCTGGCTCCATGCGCCACGTTCGCGGAACATCATCCACGCAGGGCGTGCCTCACCACGATTGCCGGCCAGCGGCCGGCGCTACCGGGGTCGGGTCACTGCCGGCGCACCGACTGCACCACCGACAGGCGGCGCAGGCGGCGCATCACTTCGGCCAGGTGGTTGCGGTCGCGCACCTGGATGTTGAATGCCAGCACGGCGGCGTTGAAGTCGCGGTCCAGGTAATCCACGCGCTCGATGTTGGAGTGACTCTGCGCGATCGCCGCGGCCAGCTGCGCCAGCACGCCGGTGCCGTTCTCCACTTCCACCACGAGCGAGGTGTCGTAGTCGCCGGAGACGGTGGTGTCCCACCCGATCGGCACCCAGCGCTCAGGCGACTTGCGCAGCTCGGCCAGGTTCGGGCAATCCATGCGGTGCACCACGATGCCCTTGCCGGCGGTGTGGTAACCCATGATCTCGTCGCCGGGAATTGGCTGGCAGCAGCCGGCGAAGGTGACGACGCCGCGCTCGCTGCCGTTGATCAGGATCTTTTCCTGCGAATGGTGGCGCGAATGCGGGCCACCGCGCAGTTCGGCATAGGCCATCAGCGCCTGCGCGGCCTGGGTCGGCATCCAGTTGCCCAGCGCGACCTCGGCCAGCAGGGCTTCCAGGCGCGGGAAGCGGTGTTCGGCCAGGAACGCATCCAAGCGCCCCTTCGGCAGGCGCTCCAGCGAAGAATCCATCGCTTCGAGCGCACGATCGAGCATGCGATGGCCCAGTTGCACGGCATCTTCGTGCTCCAGCTGCTTGAGCTGGTGGCGGATGGCGGTACGCGCCTTGCTGGTAACCACGAACTCCAGCCACTGCGGCTTCGGCGTGGCCGAGCGCGCGGTGATGATTTCCACCGACTGCCCCGAGACCAGCTTGGTGCGCAGCGGCACCAGTTTCTTGTCCACGCGCGAGGCCACCGCCATGTTGCCGACGTCGGTATGCACAGCGTAGGCGAAATCGAGCGCGGTGGAGTTGCGCGGCAGAGCCAGGATCTTGCCCTTCGGCGTGAACAGGTAGACCTCGTCCGGGAACAGGTCGACCTTGACGTTGTCGAGGAACTCAAGCGAGGAACCGGCGGCGCGCTGCGAATCGATCAGTTCGACGATCCAGGCGTGGGCGCGGCTCTGCGCACTGTTGGGAGTATCGCCACCGAACTTGTAGGTCCAGTGCGCGGCCACGCCACGCTCGGCGATCAGGTCCATCTCCTCGGTACGGATCTGCACTTCGATCGGCGAGCCGTACGGCCCGAACAGCACGGTGTGCAGCGACTGGTAACCGTTGGCCTTGGGAATGGCGATGAAGTCGCGGAAACGGCCATCGAGCGGCTTGAAGGTGGCATGCACCGAACCCAGCGCGTGGTAGCAGCTGGGCACGCTGCGTACGACCAGGCGGAAGCCGAACACGTCCATCACTTGGTCGAAGGATTTGTTCTCGTCGCGCATCTTGTTGTAGATGCTCCACGGCGTCTTGATGCGGCTGACCAGGCGGTGCTCGATGCCCTCCTTGGCCAGCCGCTGCGACAGCTGCACTTCCACCTGCGCCATCGCCTCGCGGCGCACCACCGGCTGGCTGCGGATGTGTTTTTCGATGATCGCGTGGCGCCACGGGTACAGCGCCTTGAAGCCCAGGTTCTGCAGCTCGCTCTTGACCAGGCTCATGCCCAGGCGCTGGGCGATGGGGGCGTAGATCTCCAGCGTCTCGCGGGCGATGCGGCCGCGCGCTTCGCGGCTCTGCGCGCCCAGCGTGCGCATGTTGTGCAGGCGGTCGGCCAGCTTGATCATGATCACGCGCAGATCGCGCGACATCGCCAGCAGCATCTTGCGGAAGCTCTCGGCGGCCGCTTCCTGGCGGTCGCGGAACTTCAGCTTGTCCAGCTTGGTGACGCCGTCGACCAGCTCGGCAACGGCTTCGCCGAACTCGGCAGCCAGCGCCTCGCGGGTCAGCGGGGTGTCTTCGATGGTGTCGTGCAGGATCGCAGCGATCAGCGCCTCCACGTCCAGGCCCAGCTCGGCCAGTACCTGCGCCACGGCCACCGGATGGGTGATATAGGGCTCGCCCGACTTGCGCGTCTGCCCGGCGTGCGCGGCGGCTCCTACTTCCCAAGCGCGGCGCAGCAGGGGCAGCTGTTCCGGCGGCAGGTAGTGGGCGGCGCGTTCAAGCTGGAGGACGTAGTCGGGTACGGCGGCAGCGGGGGCTGCGGCGACCTTGGCAGTGGGGCCTGGGTTCATGCCCGAAGCCTATTCCAGCGCGACGTTTACGGCAAATCCTGAATGCGAAACAGCCCGCACGGGGCGGGCTGTTCGGCGATCCAGCAATGACGTTGATCGATGCAATCAATCGTCGTTCTTGGACATGTCCTCGTCGGCGACCACTTCGGCGGCGGCCCACTCCAGCGCTTCGCGTTCGGCGCGCTCACGCTCGGCCTTCTCGACTTCGTCGATCAGCGCGTTGTCGATCTTGCGGGCGGCGATTTCGCGCAGCGCCAGCACGGTCGGCTTGTCCTCGGTCTCGCTGTTGTCCAGCGTTGCCTGCACGCCGTTGGCGAGCTGGCGGGCACGCTTGGAAGCCATCATGACCAGTTCGAAACGGTTGTTAACGACTTCCAGGCAATCTTCTACGGTAATGCGGGCCATACGGGCTCCCGGCGACCGGTCGGCCGCTCAGTCGAATGAGGGAAAGGGGACGGAGTGTACTTGCAGGGGCTGGACAAAATCAAGCCAACCCCCACTCGATTCTTTTGGAATCAGTCAGTTGCGCCCGGATCGGGGGTCAGCAGGGCTTGGATCAGGCCGGCGTGGCGGACCTTCTGGGCCTCCCGGCGCAGGCGGCTGGCGGTGAAGATGGCGCACAGCTCGTCCACGGCGGTGTCGAACACCTCGTTGACGATGACGTAGTCGAACTCGTTGAAGTGGAGCATTTCATCCCGGGCCGCGCCCAGGCGCTGGGCGATGACCGCCTCGCTGTCCTGCCCGCGCTTGCGCATGCGATCCTGCAGGGCCTGCTTGGACGGCGGCAGGATGAACACGGTGACCGTACCCGGCACCAGCTGGCGCACCTGCTGCGCGCCCTGCCAGTCGATTTCCAGCAGCACGTCCTGGCCGGCGGCCAGTTGCGGCTCCACCGACTGCCGGGCAGTGCCCTTCCAGTCGCCGTGCACCCAGGCATGCTCGAAGAAGTCGCCAGCGGCGATCATTTCCTCGAACTTCTCCGCTGAGACGAAATGGTAGTGCTGGCCGTTCACTTCGCCCGGGCGCATCGCGCGCGAGGTAAAGGAAATTGACAGGGCGATCTGCGGGTCGCGCGCCAAGGTGGCGTTGACGATGCTGCTCTTGCCGGCGCCTGAAGGGGCGGCAACGATATACAGCGTGCCGCGTGCAACGGCGTCCGACGGCTTCGACGGCTTCAACGGAACGCTCATGCGGGGAATCCAACGGGTTGATTTCGCAAAATTTTTCCTCGATGTTCCAGATCCGGCGCGGAGGATCGCGCAAGGACGGCGGGGGCTGCGCGGAACATCCTGGAACCAGGCCCGGCAGACGCTTCCCCGGGGTGCGGGCACGCAACTTTACCAGAGCGGCCCCTTTGCGCGCCCGCCCGGCCGGCCCGGCCCTTGTGCCACATGGCCATCCGGGGGCCTGTGCTATAACCGGGCGGTACCTACCGACAGCCGGGTGGTCTGCGTGCCGCCCCGCCATCCAAGGAGAACGGCATGCCCTCGATGAGTCGCCGCCAGTTCCTGAAGGTCACCGGGACAACCCTGGTGGGCTCCAGCCTGGCTTTGATGGGCTTCGCGCCCGGCATCGCGCTCGCGGAAGTCCGGCAGTACAAGCTGACCCGTGCGACCGAGACCCGCAACACCTGCACGTACTGCTCGGTGGCCTGCGGCATCCTGATGTACAGCCTCGGCGATGGCGCCAAGAACGCCGAGCCGAGCATCTTCCATATCGAAGGCGACCCGGACCATCCGGTGAACCGCGGCACGCTGTGCCCGAAGGGTGCCGGCCTGGCCGACATCATCCACAGCAAGTCGCGCCTGCTCTACCCCGAGTACCGCGCACCGGGCTCGAACGAGTGGACGCGGCTGAGCTGGGACGATGCGCTGGACCGCATCGCGCGGCTGATGAAGGAAGACCGCGATGCCAACTTCGTGCAGAAGAACGAGGCCGGGCAGACGGTCAACCGCTGGCTGACCACCGGCATGCTGGCCGCCTCGGCCACCAGCAATGAAACCGCGGTGCTGACCCACAAGGTCGTGCGCTCCCTGGGCATGCTGGCATTCGACAACCAGGCACGTGTCTGACACGGCCCGACGGTGGCAGGTCTTGCCCCGACGCTAGGCCGTGGTGCGATGACGAATCACTGGGTCGACATCAAGAATGCCGACCTGATCCTGATCATGGGTGGCAATGCCGCCGAGGCGCACCCGTGCGGATTCAAATGGGTGACCGAGGCCAAGGCCCACAACAAGGCGCTCCTGATCGTGGTCGACCCGCGCTTCAACCGCTCGGCCGCAGTGGCCGACGTGTACGCGCCGATCCGCACCGGTACCGACATCGTGTTCCTGGGCGGCCTGATCAACTACCTGTTGACCGAGGACCGCATCCAGCACGAGTACGTGCTGAACTACACCGACATGTCGTTCCTGGTGAAGGACGAGTTTGCCTTCAAGGACGGTCTGTATTCGGGCTACAACGCCGAGAAGCGCAGCTACGACCGTTCCAGCTGGGACTACGTGTACGGCGATGATGGTTTCGTGCGCAGCGACCCGACGTTGAAGGACCCGCGCTGCGTCTACACCCTGCTCAAGCAGCACTACGCGCGCTACAGCGTGGAGATGGTCGAACGCATCTGCGGCACGCCGGCCGACAGCATCCGCCAGATCTGGGACATGATCGCGTCCACTGCCAGCAAGGACAAGGCGATGACCATCCTGTACGCGCTGGGCTGGACGCAGCACTCGATCGGCGCGCAGAACGTGCGTGCCGGCACCATGGTGCAGCTGCTGCTGGGCAACATCGGCGTGGCCGGTGGCGGCATGAACGCACTGCGCGGGCATTCCAACATCCAGGGCCTGACCGACATCGGCCTGATGTCCGACCTGCTGCCCGGCTACCTCACGCTGCCGAAACAGGACGAGCAGGACTACGACGCCTACATCGCCAAGCGCACGCAGAAGCCGCTGCGCGCCAACCAGATGTCGTTCTGGCAGAACTACCCGAAGTTCCACGTCAGCCTGATGAAATCGTGGTGGGGCGACGCCGCCACTGCCGACAACAACTGGTGTTTCGATTACCTGCCCAAGCTCGACAAGCCGTACGACATGCTGCAGGCGTACGAGCTGATGAACGAAGGCAAGATCCACGGCTACATCTGCCAGGGCTTCAACCCACTGGCCTCGGCACCGAACAAGGGCAAGCTGATCAGCGCGTTCTCCAAGCTGAAGTTCATGGTCAGCATGGACCCGCTGGAAACCGAGACCATCGCGTTCTGGCAGAACCACGGTGCGTTGAATGATGTCGATCCCAGCGCGATCCAGACCGAGGTGTTCCGTCTGCCGACCACTTCCTTCGCCGAGGAGAACGGCGCGGTGGTGAATTCCTCGCGCTGGCTGCAGTGGCACTGGAAGGGTGCCAATCCGCCGGGCGAAGCGCGCAGCGACATTGAGATCATGTCCGAGCTGTTCCACCGCATCAAAGCGATGTACCAGAAGGACGGCGGTGCGTGGTGGGACCCGGTGCGCGACCTGGCCTGGAAGTATTCCAACCCCGAGGCACCAACGCCGGAAGAACTGGCGATGGAATACAACGGCAAGGCGCTGGTGGATGTGTTCGATCCGAAGGACCCGACCAGGCTGGTGCGCAAGGCCGGCGAGCAGCTGGCCGCGTTCGGCGACCTGCGCGACGACGGCAGCACCTCCTCCGGCTGCTGGATCTACATCGGCGCCTGGGGCCCTACCGGCAACATGATGGCGCGGCGTGACAACAGCGACCCGACCGGCATCGGCAATACGCTGGGCTGGGCCTGGGCGTGGCCAGCCAACCGCCGCGTGATGTACAACCGCGCCTCGTGCGACGTGGCTGGGCAACCGTTCGATCCCCGGCGCACGTTGCTGGCCTGGAACGGCAAGAACTGGGGCAGTGTGGACGTGCCGGACTTCAAGGCCGACGAAGACCCGGCCGGCGGCATGGGGCCGTTCATCATGAACCCGGAAGGCATCGCCCGCTTCTTCGCCAAGGCCGGCATGGCCGAAGGTCCGTTCCCGGAGCACTACGAGCCGTTCGACACCCCGCTGCGCAGCAATCCGCTCAGCCCCGGCCAGTCCCAGACGCTGAACAACCCAGCCGCCCGCGTGTTCGCCAGCGACCGTGCGCAGATCGGGTCACCGGACGAGTTCCCGCATGTGGCCACCACCTACCGCCTGACCGAGCATTTCCACTTCTGGACCAAGCACGGCAAGCTCAACGCCATCATCCAGCCCGAACAGTTCGTCGAAATCGGGGCTGCCCTGGCCGACGAGCTGGGCATCAACAACGGCAGCCGCGTGCGGGTCAGTTCCAAGCGCGGTCATATTGAAGCCGTTGCGATGGTGACCAAGCGCATCAAGGCCCTGCAGATCGATGGCAAGACCGTTCACCAGGTGGGCATTCCGATCCACTGGGGCTTCCTCGGTGCAGCCAAGCCCGGCTATATCGCCAATACGCTGACCAACGCCATCGGTGACGGCAACTCGCAGACGCCCGAATCGAAGTGCATCCTGGTCAAGGTCGAGAAGGTGTAGGAGACACACCATGTCACTGCAATCGCTGGACATCATCCGCCGCTCGGCCACCACCACGCCCTCGCCACAGGCGCGCAGCGCCCACACCGGACAGGTCGCCAAGCTCATCGACGTGAGCAAATGCATCGGCTGCAAGGCCTGCCAGGTCGCGTGCATGGAGTGGAACGACCTGCGCGACGAGGTCGGCAGCTGCGTCGGCAGCTATGACAATCCACCGGACCTGAGCGACCAGTCGTGGACGGTGATGAAGTTCCGCGAGTACGAGGACGAGAAGGGCAAGCTGGAGTGGCTGATCCGCAAGGAAGGCTGCATGCACTGCAGCGACCCGGGCTGCCTGAAGGCCTGCCCGTCGCCCGGCGCGATCATCCAGTACGCCAACGGCATCGTCGACTTCCAGGAAGAGAACTGCATCGGCTGTGGCTACTGCGTCACCGGCTGCCCGTTCGACGTGCCGCGCATTTCCAAGAAGGACCACAAGGCCTACAAGTGCACGCTGTGTTCGGACCGGGTGGCGGTAGGCCAGGAGCCGGCCTGCGTGAAGACCTGCCCGACCGGCGCGATCACCTTCGGTAGCAAGCAGGCGATGACCGAACATGCCGCCGACCGCGTGGAAGACCTGAAATCACGCGGCTACGGGAACGCCGGCCTATACGACCCTCAGGGCGTGGGTGGCACCCACGTGATGTACGTGCTGCAGCATGTGGACAAGCCCGAGCTGTACGCCGACCTGCCCAAGGACCCGCGGATCAGCCCGATGGTGGACGTCTGGAAGGGCGTGGCCAAGCCGCTGGGCGTGCTGGCGATCGCCGCCACCGCCTTCGCCGGCTTCCTGCATTACATCGGCATCGGCCGCAATACGGTCAATGACGAGGAGGAAGAGGAAGCCGAGCACGAGGCGAAGAAGATCGAAGAGGAGCAGCGGCCATGAAGTACGCACCGCACCCGCGACAGATCATCCGCTACCGTGCGCCGACCCGCATCAACCACTGGATCGTGGCGATCTGCTTCGTGCTGGCGGCCTTGTCCGGGCTGGCGTTGTTCCACCCTGCCCTGTTCCCGCTGACCCAACTGTTCGGTGGCGGGCCATGGACGCGCATCCTGCACCCTTTCGTCGGCTTGGCGATGGTAGTGGGCTTTGCGTTGCTGGCGTTCCGCATGTGGCGCGACAATCTGCCGACGGCCGATGACCGCGCATGGATGCGTGGCATGCGTGACGTGCTGCGCAACGAGGACGAGCGGCTGCCACCGGTGGGCCGTTTCAATGCCGGCCAGAAACTGCTGTTCTGGGCCATCATCGGCTGCCTGTCGGCGCTGCTGCTGACCGGCTTCGTGATCTGGCGGCAGTACTTCAGCCACTTCTTCCCGATCGGGGTGATCCGCTTCTCGGTGCTTGCGCACGCGCTGTTCGGCTGGGTGCTGATCTGCGCGATCGTGGTGCACATCTATGCGGCGATCTGGATCAAGGGCTCGGTGCGGGCGATGACCCAGGGCAAGGTGACCTATGGGTGGGCGTACAAGCACCACCGGCAGTGGTTCCGCGACATCCTGCGCGGGCGCCGGGAACAGGGGTAGCGGCAGGGCCTGCAGCCCTGCACCCGCTGGAGCAACGTCAACGTCAAAGGCGGGCTGCCTGAGGGGAGGCGGGGGGCGACCTTGCTCGACACACTGAACGCGGCAACGACCGAAACCGGTTTTTGTAGAGTCGAGCCATGCTCGACTGCTTCGCTCGACTGCGCTGCCTGGAATACGCTGGACGCCAGCACCGACAACGGCGAGGATGGAGCCTGGTTCTTCCGGCTGGCCCTGCATGGCGCAACGCATCCTTGAACCCGGTGAGATCGAGACACTCGCCTCGCGCGATGTTCCGCGCATCATCCTGCCTGACACGTCGTTCCTGTTCGCTGAGCGTGCCACGCGCCTGCGCAGCCTGGCCGCGCACAGTGCCATCGGAGGCTACCTGCAACTGCTCGCGGCATTGGCCGATGCGCAGCAGTCGCTGCTCGACGGGCTGCCGCCTCAACAACGCGATGCCCTGCTGGCACAGGCGCGTGCGCAGCAGTCGAGTGCGGCGGCCGGTGCCGGCATGCCGTTGCGGCCGGCCAACACCCTGCAACTCGATGGCCGCTGGCGCGACTGGCTACGCGCGTTGTGCCAGCACTGCGCCGACGAAGCCGGGCTGCCGGCGGAAACGCGGCGGGAGCTGCAGCGGATCGCCGCCGCCGATGACGCGTGGCTGGATGCACAGGCGCATGCCGTGCTGGACCGCGATGATGCGCCCTCGGTGGATCCGGTCGCTGCGCTGCTGGTGATGAATGCGCTGCAGGTGTACTGGGTGGTGCTGGCCGCCGGCTTCCGTCCCACCGACCTGAAGCCGCTGGCCGACGCACCGGGCCTGTGCCCGTTGTGCGGCACACTGCCGGTGGCCAGCGTGGTACAGGCCCGTCCGCCGTACGCGTCCTACCGCTACCTGTCCTGCTCGCTGTGCGCCTGCCAGTGGCACTACGTCCGCGTGCAGTGCAGCCAGTGCGGTGCAGCTGGCAAGGACATCGCCTACCGCGCCCTGGCCGACAGGGACGGCGATACCGCTGAGGTCGTACGCGAGAGCGCCGTACGCGCCGAGACCTGCGACCACTGCCACAGCTACCGAAAGATCCTGTACCTGGAAAAGGACCCGGCACTCGAGCCGGTGGCCGACGACCTCGGCACGCTGGCGCTGGACCTGCTGCTGGGCGAGGAAGGCTATGCGCGCGCCAGCCAGAACCCCCTGCTCTGGCAATCCGACGGCGACTGACCGATGCCACGCACACCCCCTGCGCCGGCTTCGGCGTCCGCCCTGCCCTCGCTGGACCGGTTGCTGCGCTCGCCGACGCTGTCGGCACTGATCCAAGGCCACGGCCGCATCCGCATCACCCGCCTGCTGCGTTCGCATCTGCAGGTGCTGCGCGAACGGACCAGCGCCGGGCAGCTCTCGGCCGCAGACCTGCAGCACGCTATCGAAGGCCCGGCACTGCTCGCGGCAATCGATGCGGCACTGGCCGCCGATGCGCGCCAGGACCTGCAGCCGATGTTCAACCTGACCGGCACCGTGCTGCACACCAACCTGGGCCGTGCCTTGCTGCCCGAGGCCGCTGTGCACGCGGTCAGCCGCGCAATGACGGCGCCGGTTGACCTGGAATTCGACATCACCCGTGGCCGCCGCGGCGACCGCGATGCACGGGTGCAGGCGCTGGTCTGCGAACTGACTGGCGCCGAAGCGGCGACCGTGGTCAACAACAATGCTGCGGCGGTGTTGCTGCTGCTCAACAGCCTGGCCAACCGCCGCGAGGTGGTGGTGTCGCGTGGCGAACTGGTGGAGATCGGCGGCGCCTTCCGTATTCCCGATGTGATGCGCAGCGCAGGCGCGCGCCTGCTGGAAGTGGGCACGACCAACCGCACCCACCCGGCCGACTTCGCCCATGCCATCGGCACACGCACCGCGTTGCTGATGGAGGTGCATGCCAGCAACTACGCGATCACCGGTTTCACGGCCAAGGTCGACACTGCGGCGATGGCCGCCATCGCGCACCAGCACGGACTGCCGCTGGCAGTCGACCTGGGCAGCGGCAGCCTGTGCGACCTGGCCGCCTATGGCCTGCCGCATGAGCCGACCGTGCAGGACACACTGGCCGCCGGTGCCGATCTGGTTTCGTTCAGCGGCGACAAGCTGCTGGGCGGGCCGCAGGCCGGCATCCTTGCCGGCCGCGCCGACCTGATCGCGCGGATCAACCGCAACCCGCTCAAGCGCGCACTGCGCATGGACAAGATGGGACTGGTCGCGCTGGAAGCGGTGCTGGCGCTGTACCGCGAACCGGAACTGCTGGCGCAACGGCTCCCGACCCTGCGCCTGCTGTCGCGCACGCGCCAGGATATCGAGGCGCAGGCGCGGCGCCTGCTGCCACCGATGCGGTCCGCGATGGCGGCCGACTACAGCATTGAACTGGCACCGATGCACAGCCAGATCGGCAGCGGCGCGCAACCGCAGGCGCAGCTGGCCAGCGCGGGACTGCGCATCACCTGTACCCGGCGCGGAGGACTGGATCGGTTCGCCAGGCGCCTGCGCCAGCTGCCGCAGCCGGTGCTGGGCCGCATCGGCGATGATGCCCTGTGGCTGGACCTGCGCTGCCTGGAGCCCGACGACGAAGCGCGCTTCCTCGCGCAGTGGAGCGCGCTGCAGGCATGATCGTCGGTACCGCCGGGCATATCGACCATGGCAAGACCAGCCTGGTGCGGGCACTGACCGGCATCGAAACCGATCGCCTGCAAGAAGAGCGTACGCGCGGCATTTCCATCGAACTGGGCTACGCCTATGTGCCGGTCGATGCGACCGCCACCCTGGGCTTCGTCGACGTGCCGGGCCACGAGCGCTTCGTGCATACGATGGTGGCCGGTGCGACGGGCATCGATGTTGCCCTGCTGGTGATCGCCGCCGACGACGGGGTGATGCCGCAGACCCGCGAACATCTGGCAATCCTGCAGCTGCTGGGTGTGGAGCGCGGCGCAGTGGCATTGACCAAGATCGACCGTGTGGACGCCAAGCGCATCGCCCGGGTCGAGATCGAGATCGCCGCACTGCTGGCGGGTACGCCGCTGCAGGATGCGCCCGTGTTCGCCTGCAACAGCACGGATGCCGACGATGACGGCGTCGCGGCGTTGCGTGATCATCTCTATGCGTGGGCCGGCGAGCAGGCCAGCGCGCACCCGACGCAACGGCGCGACGAGCTGTTCCGCATGCCGGTGGACCGCGTATTCTCGCTGGCGGGCCACGGCACGCTGGTGACCGGTGCGGTGCACGGTGGTGTGGCCGGGGTCGGTGCGCACCTGCAGCTGATGCCCGCCGGAAATGAGGTCCGCGTGCGCAGCATCCATGCGCAGAACCAGGCCAGCGAAACCGCGACGGCCGGGCAGCGCTGCGCATTGAACCTGGCCGCCATCGCTCGCGATGCGATCGAGCGTGGCGACTGGATCGCCGACCCGCGTGCGCTGCTGGCCACCACCCGTGTCGATGTGCGCCTGCGGCTTTCCGCGCTGGCGGCGCCGTTGCGCGATTGGGCGCCGCTGCACATCCACTGGGGCACGATGCACCGGCAGGCGCATGTTGTGCTGCTGGAAGATGACGATCACGGTGACGGGCAGCGGGTGCAGCTGGTATTCGATGCGCCGGTCTGCGCGATGTGCGGCGATCGTTTCATCGCCCGCGATTCGGCGGCAACGCGTACGCTGGGCGGTGGCATCGTGCTCGATCCGGATCCGCCACAACGGCGACGGCGCAGCCCGGCACGACTGGCATGGCTGGGGGCACTCGAGCGGCTGGCGGCCGGAGCCGGCATCGGCCCGCTGCTGCAGCAGGCGCCCACCGGTGTCTCCGTCGCCGCCCTGCAACGCTACTGCCGGCGTGCGGTCGAGCAGATCGATCTTCCTGCGGGCGCGCAGCGCATCGTCACCCGCGACGACACGGTGGTCATCCTCGCCGCGCACTGGCAGGTGCTGCGCGAACAGGTAGTCACCTCGCTACGCGGCTGGCATCGGCGACGCCCGGACGAACCGGGTGTCGACAGCGGGCGCCTGCAGCGCAGCACCCTGCCCGCGATGGCAACGGGCCTGTGGAACGCGCTTCTCCAGAACCTTCTGGACGACGGCAGCGTGCAGCGCGTGGGCGCTTGGTGGCGCCTGCCCGGCCATGACCACGCGCCACCGCAACGCGAGCGCCTGCTGCTCGAACGCGTGCTGCCGCAGCTGCATGCCGGCGGTTTCGATCCGCCATGGGTGCGCACTCTGGCCACCGACCTGAGACTGACCGAGGATGAGGTCCGCGGGGTCATGCGCCGGGCCGCTGCACGCGGTGAACTGTTCCAGGTGGTGCCGGACCTGTTCTATGCACCCACGCGCATTTCGGAACTCGCCGCGATCGTCGCGCAGCTGTCGCAGGCCACCGGCACGGTGGATGCAGCCGCTTTCCGCGATGCCATCGGCCTGGGCCGCAAGCGCAGCATCCAGATCTTGGAGTTCTTCAATCGCGTTGGCTACACTCGACGCGTCGGTGACCAGCATCGGCCGCGTGGCGACCTGCTGTGGAACCCAGCCCGCGACTGAGTCGACCGGTACCGCGGTACTTTCGGAAGGCATGCGCATCCGGGCATGCGGCTGGGCTTCAAACCCAGTAGGGGGCGTCGATCGCTCCCTGGTAGGTTCGACTCCTGCTGCCTTCCGCCATTCGTGTTTCCGCAGGAGATGTCGGCATGGCCACGCACGCGCAGTCCCCCGCCCCTTCGACGGCCGACGCTCCGCAACGACTGACGTCTCTCGCGCATGGCGGCGGCTGCGGCTGCAAGATCGCGCCGGGCGTGCTGACCGAACTGCTGCGTGGCGTTCCAGCGCTTCCCGCGCCGGCTGAACTGCTGGTCGGCCGCGAGACCAGCGATGACGCCGCGGTGTACCGCCTCAATGATCGCCAGGCAATCGTCGCCACCACCGATTTCTTCATGCCCATCGTCGACGACCCGTTCGACTTCGGTCGCATCGCCGCTACCAACGCGCTATCCGACCTGTATGCGATGGGCGCACGGCCATTGTTCGCACTGGCCATCGTCGGCATGCCGATCAACACCCTGCCGCAGGACACCATCCGCGGCATCCTCCAGGGCGGCGAACGCGCCTGCGCCGACGCAGGCATCGTGGTGGCCGGTGGCCACAGCATCGATTCGGTGGAACCCATCTACGGCCTGGCCGCAATCGGCATGCTCGACCCGCAACGCCTCAAGCGCAACGCCGATGCGCGCGCCGGCGATGTGCTGGTGCTGGGCAAGCCATTGGGCGTAGGCGTGTATTCGTCGGCACTGAAGAAGGAAGTGCTGGATGCCGACGGTTACCAGCAGATGCTCGAGTCGACCACCCGACTTAACACTGTCGGCATGCCAGTGGCTGCGCTGGACGGCGTGCACGCGATGACCGACGTCACCGGCTTCGGCCTGCTCGGCCACCTCCTGGAAGTATGCCGCGCCAGTGGCGTTGCCGCCGAGGTGGACAGTGCCCAGGTGCCGCTGCTGCCACAGACACTGGAGCTGCTGAAACGCGGCTGCGTGACCGGCGCGTCCAGCCGCAACTGGGCATCGTATGGTGTCGACGTGCGCTTCGCCGATGGCCTGGCTGCGCATTGGCAGCCACTGCTGACCGACCCGCAGACCAGCGGTGGGTTGCTGATCTCGTGCACGCCGGAGGCGGTGGACGCGGTGTTGGCCTGCTTCCGCGAGGCGGGGTTCGGCCAGGCGGCCGTGGTCGGCCGGTTGAGCGAGGGAACGCCGGGGGTCAGCGTGCGCTGAAACGATGGGGGCGCCCGAAGGCGCCCCTGCAACCTCACTCGATGTTCTGCACCTGTTCGCGGATCTGGTCGATCAGCACCTTCAGTTCCACCGCCGCATTGGACGTGCGGCTGTCCACCGACTTCGAGCCCAGCGTGTTGGCTTCGCGGTTGAACTCCTGCAGCAGGAAATCCAGGCGGCGCCCCACCGGCTCGCGCTGCTTGAGCACGCGGCGGATCTCGACGATGTGGCTGCCGAGGCGGTCCAGTTCTTCATCCACGTCCAGCTTCTGCAGCCACAGCACCAGTTCCTGCTCGGCGCGACCCGGGTCGACCGGGTGCGGCAGGTCGGCCAGGCGGGCCGCCAGCTTGGCGCGCTGACCGTCGCGAATGGCTGGAATCAAGGTCCGCACTTCAGTCGCGATGCGTTCGATGCCGTCCACGCGCTCGCTGATGGCCGCGGACAACTTGCCGCCTTCACGCTCACGGGCCTCGACGAAGCCGTCCAGCACTTGGTCCAGCAGCGCCAGCGACTCGGCCTGCAGGGCGGCGGCGTCTGTGGCCTCGCCGCGGGTCACGCCCGGCAGCTGCAGCAGGTCGGTGAAGCTGACCTGCAGGTTGGGGAAATCGGAGGTCAGCCGGTGGGCCAGGCGGCCCAGCTGGCCCAGCAGCGCCTCGTCCACCTGCAGATTGGCCGCCGCTTCCGGCGCGCGCAGGCGCATCACCAGATCCAGCTTGCCGCGACTCATGCGCGCGGCAATGCGCTCGCGCAGCTGCGGCTCCAGCGCCCGCAGTTCCTCGGGCAGGCGGGTGCCGACCTCCAGGAAGCGGTGGTTGACCGAGCGCAGCTCGCAGCCCAGCGTGCCCCACGGGGTGACCCGCTCGCCGCCGGCATAGGCGGTCATGCTTCGAATCATGGAATGTGTCCGGTGCGTGCAAAGGGGGAATGGTACCCTAGCGCCCTCACCTGAGCCCCCTTGCCCGCCCCGTGAAGGCCGCGGGCATGGCGGCGTACTCCCTCGCCATTACGGAACCTGCATCATGTCCGATTCCCGCCCCAGCGGCCGCCAGCCCGACCAGCTCCGCCCGGTCGTCATTCAACGCGGCTTCACCCGCCACGCCGAAGGGTCGGTACTGGTGTGCTTCGGTGAAACCCGTGTGCTGTGCACCGCCAGCGTCGAGAACCGCGTGCCGGGCTTCCTGCGCGGCAAGGGCGAAGGCTGGGTCACCGCCGAGTACGGCATGCTGCCGCGCGCCACCCACACCCGCAGCGACCGCGAAGCCGCCCGTGGCAAGCAGGGCGGCCGCACGCTGGAGATCCAGCGCCTGATCGGCCGCAGCCTGCGCGCGTGCGTGGACCGGAACGCGCTGGGCGAGCGCACCATCACCCTGGACTGCGACGTGCTGCAGGCCGATGGTGGCACCCGCACCGCCGCCATCACCGGCGCCTACGTGGCCCTGGTCGATGCGGTGAACGTGCTGATGAAGCGTGGCGACATCAAGCGCAACCCGATCCTGGGCGCGGTGGCCGCGGTGTCGGTGGGCGTGTACCGCGGCACCCCGGTGCTGGACCTGGACTACGCCGAAGACAGCGACTGCGACACCGACATGAACGTGGTGATGAACGACGGCGGCGGCTTCATCGAGCTGCAGGGCACCGCCGAAGGCCACGCCTTCCGCCGCGACGAGCTGGACGCGCTGCTGGGCCTGGCCGAAAAGGGCGTGGCCGAGCTGCTTGCCGCGCAGCAGGCGGCGCTGTCGGCATGAACCGCCGGATCGCGCTGACCACCCTTGTGGTGGCCGACTATGACGAAGCCATCGCTTGGTACACCGGCAAGCTCGGCTTCACGCTGCTGGAAGACATCGACCAGGGCCGCAAGCGCTGGGTGGTGGTCGGCCCGACCGACGGCAGCGCCGCCGCCCTGCTGCTGGCGCGCGCCAGCGACGAAGAACAGCGCAGCCGCATCGGCAACCAGACCGGTGGCCGGGTGGGCTTCTTCCTCAACACCGACGACTTCCACCGCGACCACGCGGTGATGCTTGCCGCGGGCGTCGAGTTCCTGGAAGCGCCGCGCGAAGAACCCTATGCAACGGTCGCGGTGTTCCGCGATCTGTATGGCAACACCTGGGACCTGCTGGAGCCCCGTCAATGAAGAAACTGGTACTGGCCAGCCACAACGCCGGCAAGCTGGTGGAGATGCAGGAGATCCTCGCCGACCTGCCGCTGCAGATCACCTCGGCCGCCGAACTGGGCCTGGGCGACGTGGAAGAGACCGGCCTGACGTTCGTCGAGAACGCGCTGCTGAAGGCGCGCGCGGCCTGCGAAGCGACCGGCCTGCCCGCACTGGCCGATGATTCGGGCCTGATCGTCGATGCGCTCGGCGGTGCGCCGGGCCTGTACAGCGCACGCTATGCCGGCCACCCGACCAATGCCGCAGCCAACAACGCCAAGCTGCTCGATGCCATGGCCGAGGTGCCCGATGGCCAGCGCAGCGCCCGCTTCTACGCGGTGATCGTGCTGCTGCGCCACGCCACCGACCCGCAGCCGTTGATCTGCGAAGGCCGCTGGGAAGGCCAGATCATCCGCGAACTGCGCGGCACCAACGGCTTCGGCTACAACCCGGTGTTCCTGGACACCACCCACGGCCTGACCGCCGCGGAAATGGAGCCGGCGCTGAAGAACGCCATCAGCCATCGTGCCCTTGCCCTGCAGCAGCTCAAGCGGCAGCTGGCGACGCTGTACTGACGCCCTGCCCGATCGAACCAGGGAAGCCGGCCAGCGGCCGGCACTACCGAAGAAGTCCATGCCCCACTCTCACCACCACGACCACTGCAACCATCTGCCCGGCGAAGCCTGCTCCGCTGACCACGACACGCCGCCGCGGCTGGTGCCGCCTCCGCTGTCGCTGTACGTGCACCTGCCGTGGTGCGTGCGCAAATGCCCATACTGCGATTTCAATTCGCACCAGGCCAAGGGCGTGCTGCCGTTCGATGCCTACATCGATGCGCTGCTGCGCGACCTGGACCAGGACCTGCCGCTGGTCTGGGGACGGGTGGTGCACAGCGTGTTCTTCGGCGGCGGCACACCCAGCCTGTTCCCGCCGGACGCGATCGATCGCTTCCTGCAGCAGGCCAGCGCACGGCTGCGCTTCGCGCCGAATGCCGAGATCACCTTGGAAACCAACCCGGGCACCGCCGAGCACGGCCGCTTCGACCGTTACCGCGCGGCCGGCGTGAACCGCCTCAGCTTCGGCATCCAGAGTTTCGACGACGCGATGCTCAAGCGCCTGGGCCGCATCCACGACAGCGGCGAAGCCGAGCGCGCGGTGAAGATGGCGCAGGACGCGGGCTACGACAACTTCAACATCGACCTGATGTACGCGCTGCCGGAACAGACCCTGGCCGGCGCCGAGACCGATCTGGAGCGTGCCTTCGCCCTGCAGCCGGCGCATATCTCGCACTACCAGCTCACGCTGGAGCCGAACACGGTGTTCTTCGCACGGCCGCCGCAGGGCATTCCCGATGAAGACAACGCCTGGGACATGCAGGAACACTGTCAGGCGCTGCTGGCCCAGGCCGGCTTCGGCCAGTACGAGGTCAGCGCCTACGCCCGCCCTGGCCGGCAGAGCGCGCACAACCTGAACTACTGGCGCTTCGGTGATTACCTGGGCATCGGTGCCGGCGCGCACGGCAAGATCAGCTCGGGCGCTGAAGAACATGTACTGCGCCGCTGGAAGCTGAAACACCCGCAGGCGTACCTGGACAGTGCCGGCACGCCCGCCTCGTTCGGTGGCGACGACGTGATCGCGCCTGAGCGCCTGCCGTTCGAATACATGCTGAACCTGCTGCGCCTGCACGAAGGTTTCAGCCTGCGCGATTTCGAGTCGCGCACCGGCTTGCCGCGCCGTGTGCTGGATGCACCGCTGGCCGAGGCCGTGCGGCGCGGTTGGCTGCAGATCGACAACGGGCACGTGCAGCCGACGGAACTGGGGCGGCGCTTCACCAACGATGTGGTGAGCCTGTTCCTGGAAGAATGATCCCGTGCGATGAACGGCTGGCCGGTGCTGACCACGTTGCCGGCCAGCGGCCGGCACTACCGCGCACCAGGCCCATGCCCGGCAGATGCATTTCACGTTCAGGCTAAAGTAGCGCCGACATCGGCCGACACGGTAGATTCACCAGATCGATCCGCGGGAATCCGGGTACCACTCGCAGATGTCAGCTGTTTTTTCCTCCACTGCCGCCGACAAGGCCCGCCTGGCCGCTGCCGACCTGCCGCCGCGGGTGCGCGAACTGCTGGGGGCATTGATCGGGTTGTGCCGGCAGACGCTGGCCGCCCCCCTGATCCTGACCGTGGAAGCGCTGGAGCAGGCTCTGCTGCACGACGCTGATCGCGCGCGCAATCCCATGCAACAGGCGGAGCTGATGGCCCAGCGCGGCCAGCTGCACGCGTTTGCCGGGCATTTCCCGGACCGCATGCTCGATGCGCTTGCCGAGGCGCTGACGCGGCTGGGTGAGCCTGCCACGGCAATCCCGTCCGCCGCTACGCCGCCCCCACTGCCCGGCCTGCTGGGCCTGTCACTGGTGGCCGAGCACGATGTCGACCGCGACCTGCTGCTGACCGAGATGGTGCGCCGGGAAACCCTGCGCTCAGCCAATTCGCTCAACCTGCTCGGCCAGCGCATGGGCGTGCTGGCGGCAACGCCCGCCTTGGACACCGACACCCTGCCGCTGGCGCCGCAGGCGCTGTGCGCGATGGTGCGCAGGCTGGCTGAGCAGGATTCGCTTGGCACCGAGGTGCAACTGGCGCTGTACCGCAGCTTCGAACGGCAGGTGCTGGAACGCCTGGGTGATGTGCTGGACCGCGCCAACGCCCTGCTGGCCCAGCAAGGTGTGCTGCCAGGTTTGGTCTACACGCCCTACCTGGCGCGGTCGTCCAGCACCCGACGCATCATCACCCAGTCGGTCGGTGGCGGCCGTGCGACACAGCCGGCCAAGCGCAGCGCGACGCCGCTGACCGGCTGGACCGGCCCGTCCAGTGCCGGTTCGTGGTCGAACCTGGTACAGGACGCCGTGCAGGATGCCGGCGCCACCGGCACCGCCGTGCCCGGGCTGACCGCCTTCGCCGGCAGTGCATTGCACGAACTGCTGCAGCAGGCGCGGCACGCCAGCAGCACGCCCGAGCAGGCCGCTGCCGTTCCCACTGCCGCCGTGGATGCCATTCTCGCGCGCCTGCAGGCGCAGTCCAGCGCTGCCACCGGCGTGGCCGACCTGCAAGCCGCGGTGATCGCTCAGCTGCGCAGCGAGCATGGCGCGCAGGCCCAGCTGGCCAGCCACGACCGCGACAATCTCGACCTGTTGCGGCTGCTGATGCAGCAGGTACAGCAGCAGCAACGCCCCGACCCGGTGCCGGCCGCCCTGCTGGCACGCCTGCAGGTGCCGCTGGCGCGTGCGGCAATGGCCGACCCGGGCTTCTTCGTGCGTGACCAACACCCTGCCCGCGAACTGCTCAACCAGATCGCCGAAGTGGGCGCACACTGGCTGGACGACGACGATGTCGACCCGCAGCTGCTGCAGCGCATGGCGCAGAGCGTGCAGGGCCTGCTCGGTGAGGATGCACGCACGCCGGATGTCTTCGCCACCGCCAACGACGACGTGCAGCAGCACCAGCGCGCAGCGGCACATCGCGCCGAACTGGCCGAACGCCGTCACGTGGAAGCTGCCCGTGGCAAGGAACGGCTGGAGCTGGCGCGTCGCCAGGCCAATGCGCAGATCGACCAGTGCTGCGATACGCAGGCGCCACCGCGCTTCGTGCAGACCCTGCTGCGCCAGGCCTGGGCCGATGCGCTGACGCTGACCCGCCTGCGCCACGGCGATGACTCGCCGCAGTGGCAGCAGCGCCTGCAACAGACCGAACGCATTGCCAGAGTGACGGCCCAGGCCGTGGGTGCCCCCGGTGGCACCGATGCCGCGCTGGCCGCCGATGTGGAAGCCGCACTGGTGCAGGTGGGCTACCACGTCGAGGAAGCCGCGGCGGTCGCGCGCAGGCTGGCCACGCCCGGCGGCGAGGATGAGAGCACCTCACGTACCGAACTCAGTGCACGCCTGAAGGCACGCGCACGCCTGGGAGAACAGGCTGGTCTCACCACCACGGCCCGCTCCAGCCCGCGCAGCGCTGCCGAGCAAGCCGCTTACCAGCAGCTGTCCGCGCTGCCGTTCGGCAGCTGGTTCGACATCGACAATGGCGCTGGCACGCTGCGCCGCCAGCGCCTGTCCTGGTACAGCCTGTTGACCGGCCACGCGCTGCTGGTCAATGCGCGCGGGCAGAAGATCGCCGATACCGACTTGGATACGCTGGCCCGGCAGATCAGCGCGGGCCGCGCGCATCTGGTCACCGAGGACAAAGCCCGGCTGGTGGATCGCGCCTGGCAGGCCAGCCTCGACGCACTGCGTGCACTGGCCGATGGCCACGCCGGGGGAGCATCCGCATGAACACCCAACCGCCGCAGGACACCCGTCGCGCGCCCCGCCGCCAGGTCTCCGACCTGGTGCCGGTCACCGACCAGATGCGCGAATGTGTGGTGGGTCGGCTTGGCAACGTGTCCGAAACCGGCATGCTGATGCTGGCCAGTGCGCCATTGCGCGAGGACGCGCTGTATCAGCTGCGTTTCCCGCTGCCGATGGTCGATGGCCGCCAGGAGGTCATCGACGTGGGCGTGCACCTGCTGTGGAGCGAGCCTGCGCACGCCCCCGGGCAGAGCTGGACCGGCTTCCGCTTCCTCACCTTGTCGCGCGAACATCGGCAGCTGCTGCGCCAGTGGGTAGGCGAGGACAGCGACGAGGGACCGCTTTCGACGGCCTGAGCGCCGGTTCCGGCACAGCGGTTTTTCGCGGTATGCGGCAGAATCTAGGGCCGTTTCCCGTGTCGAGCCACCGCAATGATCCAGCAAGACCCCGGCGCCCTGTATCCCGACCACCTGGCCGTGCTGTGCCGACGCGCCGGACAGGCGCTGGCCCGCGGCGGCTTCGATCATCTGGTCGTGCCCAGCGGCACCCTGCACTACCAGGTCTTCGATGATCGCGACTACCCGTACGCAGTGAACCCGCAGTTCAAGGCCTGGCTGCCGCTGACCCGCGTGCCCAACAGCTGGGTGGTGTTCACCCCGGGCAAGCGTCCGGCGGTGATCTTCCACCAGCCCTTCGACTACTGGCACGTGGTGCCGGACGCGCCGAGCGGCTGGTGGGTAGACCACTTCGACATCCATATCATCCGCAAGCCCGAAGAGGCGCTGGCGCTGCTGCCGGCCGATCCGGCGCGCTGCGCGATCCTCGGCGAGCCGCAGAGTGCGCTGGGTGCGTTCGTGCCGAACAACCCGGCGCCGGTGGTGAACTACCTGGAATGGCACCGTGGCAGCAAGACGCCGTATGAAGTTGCGCTGATGCGCCAGGCGCAGGCGCTGGGCGTGCGCGGCCACCGTGCCGCCGAAGCAGCGTTCCGCAATGGCGCCGACGAGTTCAGCATCCACATGGCCTATTGCCAGGCCGTCGGCCAGGATGCCAACGAACTGCCCTACGGCAACATCGTGGCGCTGAACGAACATGCTGCCGTGCTGCACTACACCGAGCTGGGACGCAAGGCGCCGCAGCCGCTGCGCAGCTTCCTGATCGATGCCGGCGCCAGCGCACACGGCTATGCCAGTGACATCACCCGCACCTACGCGGCGCACGGCCATGACGAGTTCGCCGCGATGATCGCCGCCGTCGATGCCGCCCAGCAGCAGATGTGCGCGGCGGTGCGGCCGGGCTTCGACTACAGGCAGCTGCACGTGGACGCGCATCTTTCGCTGATGGGCGTGCTGAAGGACTTCGGCGTGATCACGGTCTCGCCGCAGACCGCGCTCGAAACCGGCGTCAGCGCCGCGTTCTTCCCGCACGGCATTGGTCACCTGATCGGCCTGCAGGTGCACGACGTGGCCGGCTTTGCGGCCAGCGACGAAGGTGGCCGCATCGAGCGCCCCGCCGGCCACCCCTACCTGCGCCTGACCCGCGTGCTTGAGCCGGGCATGGTGGTGACGATCGAACCGGGCCTGTACTTCATCGACATGCTGTTGAACGAAGTGAAGGAGGCCGGCCATGGCGATGCGGTCAACTGGGATCGCGTGGACTTCTTCCGTCCCTATGGCGGCATCCGCATCGAGGACGAAGTGCTGTGCACCGAGGGCGAGGCGGACAACCTGACGCGGCCGGTGTTTGCGGCGGCGAACGGCTGAGCCCCTCGTGGTTGGGCGCTTGGAGCAAAAGCCGCGCTTGGCGGGGCGGGGTGGGTTCGCGGGGGACGCCGTGAATCCATCCTTGGAGGCTTGGCCGCGGCATCCATGCCGCGGACACCCCCGCGAACCCACCCCGCCCCACCTCTGACAGTTTCGGTGTGCGTCCAACCACGGAAGAAAGAAAGAAAAGCAAAAGCGGGTCGCCCGCTGCGCTCGCTCCGTGTCGACCCAGGTCGACACCTACCAACAGCCGCACGTCCCAACTACCGCCGTTACCCACAGCCGCGTGAACCTGTCGAAGGCGGGGTACTGTCGGTGTGCGGGGTGTGAGCGGCATGGATGCCGCGACCAAGCCCCCATGGACGGGTTTACGGCGTCCCCGCAAATCCACACTGCTCCGCCACCCCACGGAAAGCCCGCTGTTGCTGTTGCTCTGGCGTGTAGCGGGTGCAGGGCTGCAAGCCCTGCCGATAACCCTTACCCCGCCATCACCGCTTCGATCTCGTCGGCGCTGCGCGCCAGGCCCTCGGTCAGCACCCGATGGCCATCATCGGTGATCAGCACGTCATCCTCGGTACGGATGCCGATGCCGCGCCAGCGCGGCTCCACCGTTGTGTCGTCCACGCCGATGTACAGCCCCGGCTCGATGGTGAACACCATGCCCGGCTCCAGCAGGCGCGAATCACCAGCGAGGCGGTAATCGCCCACGTCGTGCACGTCCATGCCGATCCAGTGCCCGGTCTTGTGCCGGTAGAAGCGCTGGTACAGGCCCTCGGACAGGTTCTTTTCCAACGTGCCTTTCAACAGCCCCAAGCGCAGCAGGCCTTCGGTCAGCGTCTGCACCGCAGCCAGATGGCCACTCTCGTACGGCATCCCCGGCCTGGCCTGCGCCAGCGCAGCGGCCTGCGCCTCACCGACCAGGTCATGCAGCGCACGCTGCTCGGCACTGAAGCGGCCGTTCACCGGGAAGGTACGGGTGATGTCGCTGGCGTAGCCGCGATACTCGGCGCCGGCATCGATCAGCACCAGCTCGCCATCGCGGGAACGCGCGCTGTTGTCGCGGTAGTGCAGGATGCAGCCGTTCCGGCCGGCACCGACGATGCTGCAATACGCCGGCACCGCATCGTTGGCGCGGAACACGCGCTCCAGTTCGGCCTGCAGCTCGTATTCGTGGATGCCTGCCTTCGCTGCACGCATCGCCGCCAGGTGCGCACGCACGCTGATCTGCGCGGCGTGATGCATCAGCGCCACCTCCGCGCCGGACTTGAACAGGCGCTGCTCGTGCAGCAGGTGGCCCAGTTCCAGGAACTCGTGTGGCGGCTGCGCACCGTGGCGCACCTGCGAACGCACGCGGTTCACCCAGCCGATCAGCTTCAGGTCGAAGTCGGCATCGCGGCCGAAGTGGTAGTAGACCCGCGAACGACCTTCCAGCAGGCCGGGCAGGATGTCATCCAGGTCGTCGATCGGATAGGCGTCATCCATGCCGTACTGCGATACCGCGCCTTCCTGGCCGGCACGATTGCCGTCCCAGGCCTCGCGCTCGGCATCGCGCTCGCGGCAGAACAGGATGGCTTCGCCGTGGCGACGGCCGGGAATCAGCACCAGCACCGCTTCCGGCTCCGGAAAACCGCTCAGGTACTGAAAGTCCGAATCCTGCCGGTACGGGTAATGGGTATCGAGACTGCGCACCTTCTCGGCTGCGGCCGGCAGCACCAGGATCGCGTCCTCGCCGGCCATGTCCATCAGTTGGCGGCGGCGACGCTTGTACTCGCCGGCCGCGATGCCGGTGCGCTGCTTGATATCCATCAGTTCAGGCGCTGCCGGTGGCGCGCGGCCAGCACCACATCGCCGTGCAGCAGCAGCACCGCTACGCGGATGAACTCCTCGATCTCCGACAGCGCTTCGTCATCGTCGTCACCGCCGGCCTCGAAATCCTCGCTGGAGGCACGGGCCAGGCTGGCCATGTCGGTCAGCGCTTCTTCGCCCTCTTCGGACAGGGCCGGGCGGTGGCCACCACTGCCCAGGCCGAAGCCGCCGAGGAAGGAACGGGTCCAGCTGAACATGGCATCGGCCTGCGCGGACACTTCATCGCTGTCGGACAACAGTAGCTCGAAAGCGAAATCGCGGTCTTCCAGCTGCTTGATGGTGGCCTGCAGCAGCTGCCCCAGCACGCTGTCAGCGGCCACCGGCGGCAGGTTGTCGTCGGCCAGCACCCGCGCCGGCCAGTCGTTGCCGGGGGCACCACCGGCGGCCAGCCAGCCACACAGCGCACCGTGCAACTCGGCAGCGGTGGCGCCCAGGCCCAGCTCCTGGCTGGCGCGGGAAACGTCGTCGACGGAAGGAAGTTCGGTCATCGTGCGGCTCGTTCGGATAAGGAAAACCGGAGCGCGCACGCGCGCGCCCGTCAGACCCCTTAGTGTAGCAACCCCACGGCCTCCTTCCCGTGGCCGTCCAGCCTTGCTGCGACAACGCTTGACCGCCCTGACCCGGCTTGCCTATCGTGCCCGCATGGAACCCGCCACCCCCCTCGCCCAGTTGCAGGACTTCGCCGCCCGCGTGGAGGCGTTGCTTGAACGCAACCAGCGTCTGGCCGAGGAGAATCGCAGCCTGCGCCACCAGCAGGAACAGCTGGTGGCCGAGCGTTCCACGCTGCTGGCCAAGAACGAGCAGGCGCGCTCGCGGGTGGAAGCGATGATCAGCCGGCTCAAATCCCTGGAGCAGCACACATGAGTGCCGAACCGGTCAGTGTCCGCATCCTCGACCGTGAATACACGGTGGGCGTCGGCGGTGACGAACGCGACAGCCTGATGGCCGCCGCCCGCCTGCTCGATGCACGCATGCGCGAGATCCGCGGCAGTAACCGGATGGCCGCCGTCGATCGCGTGGCGGTGCTGGCCGCGCTGAACCTGGCCCACGAACTGCAGCTGCTGCGCGACGAGAACGCCCGCCAAGCCGTGGCCCTGCAGCAGACGCTGGCCGACCTGAACCGGCGCCTGGACCGTGCGATCGACGGCAGCGCCTGAAGGTCGTGCACAACGCGTCTTCTCATATCTGAATTGGCACGGACTGTTGCCGACGAACGGCCTATCCAGAATCTGCGCGCTGGCTATAATGGCCACGCGTTCTCTGCGGTACTCGACGGCATGTGCAAACATTCGCCTTGTCCCTTAAGAACGACACCGGGAGCGCGACAGCGCCGGGAGTGCAGGTCCGCCTTGTAGCGGGAAGCCCGATGGTTCTCCAGCGTTCCCACTTGAGCCCCCGGGTTCAAGGTCGTTTCGCATGCATCGACATTGCGGAGAATGCAATATTCCAGCAAGGGCGGCGTCTTCGGGCGTCGCCCTTGTTCTTTCCGGCACAATGGCCGCTGTTTCCTGCCGCCACCTGCCATGACCGACTCGCGCCAGGCCCTGCGCCACGATCTGCGGCAACGCCGCCGCGAACTTTCCGCCGCTGCGCGCATCGCCGCCGCAGAATCCCTTGCCGATGCCCTGCTGGCGCTGCCATTCGCCCCGCGCGAAGGCGCCGTCGCTGGTTACTGGGCGCTGGATGGCGAAATCGCGCTGCACCGCTGGCAGTTGCAGTTGCCCCAAGGCGTTACCTACTGCCTGCCAGTGCTGGCCGGCGACGTGCTGCGCTTCGCGCCGTGGCGGCCCGGGCAGCCGCTGACCAGCAACCACTATGGCATTCCCGAACCGGATGTGGCGCCGGCAGACACCTTGGAACCGGCACAAATGGCCCTGGTGGTGACCCCGCTGGTGGGCTTCGACGCGCAGTGCCGGCGGCTGGGCATGGGGGGCGGCTGGTATGATCGCAGCTTCGCCTTCCGCCACGATCGGCCGGCACCGCCCTGGCTGGTTGGTGCAGCGTTCGCGGTGCAGCAGGTCGAGTCCTTGCCGGTGGCGTCGTGGGACGTGCCGGTGGATGCGATCTGCACCGAAGACGGCATCCTGCTCCCCTCCGCTGCCCCCGTGAACGCATGACCGCCCGCAAGCGCTACTGGCTGATGAAGTCCGAACCGGACGCCTTCTCCATCGATGACCTGGCCAAGGTCAAGGTCGAACCCTGGAACGGGGTGCGCAACTACCAGGCGCGCAATTTCATGCGCGACGGCATGCAGGTCGGCGACGGCATCCTGTTCTACCACTCCAATACCAAGGTGCCGGGCATCGTCGGCCTAGCCACGGTGGCCAGCGCGGCCTACCCGGACGACACCCAGTTCGATCCCGAATCCGACTACCACGACCCCAAGAGCACGCGCGAGAATCCGCGCTGGATGCTGGTGGACGTGGCCTTCGACCGCAAGCTCAAGCAGGTGATCGCGCTGGACGAGATCAAGCTGCACGCCGAAGAACTCGGCGAAGGCTTTCCGCTGGTTGCCAAGGGCAACCGCCTGTCGGTGTTCCCGGTGACCGCTGCGCAGTGGAAGCTGCTGCTGTCGCTGGAAAAGAAATCCTGATTCCCTGCCTGAGAGTTCTCCCCATGTCCGAAGCCAAGCGCCTGGCCGCCGAGAAAGCCATCGAGTACGTTGAAGACGGCATGATCGTCGGTGTCGGCACCGGTTCTACCGTGGCCTATTTCATCGATGCCCTGGCCCGCATCCAGCACCGCATCAAGGGCGCAGTATCCAGCTCCGAGCAGAGCACCGTGCGCCTGAAGCAGCACGGTATCGAGGTGATCGAGCTGAACCACAGCGGCAACCTGTCGCTGTACGTCGATGGCGCCGATGAGTGCGACGCCAACAAGTGCCTGATCAAGGGCGGCGGCGCTGCGCTGACCCGCGAGAAGATCATCGCCGAGGCCAGCGAGCGCTTCATCTGCATCGTCGACCCGAGCAAGCAGGTGTCCGTGCTGGGCAAATTCCCACTGCCGGTGGAAGTGATCCCGATGGCACGCAGCCTGGTCGCCCGCCAGATCCGCGACATGACCGGCGGCCAGCCCACCTGGCGCGAAGGCGTGGTCACCGACAACGGCAACCAGATCCTGGATATCCACAATCTGGAAATCACCGACCCGGAAAAGCTGGAGCGCGAGCTCAACCAGCTGCCGGGCGTGGTCTGCGTGGGCCTGTTCGCGCGCCGCCGTGCCGACGTGGTGATCGTCGGCGGCGAGCCGCCGATCGTGCTCTGACCCTTTCGGAGGATCCTGACGATGTCGCTGCTGCGTTCGCTGCTCATGCTTCCGTTGCTGGCCCTGGCCGGCTGTGCCACCGACGCGGCCCGCCACTGGGTCGAACTGGGTGGCGCCCGCTACCAGGTGGAGCTGGCTACCAACGATGAAACCCGCGCGCGCGGGCTGATGTTCCGCGACCAGATGGCGGCCGACCACGGCATGCTGTTCATCCACGACCGCGAGGAAATGCAGGCGTACTGGATGAAGAACACCAAGATCGCGCTGGACATCCTGTACTTCGACAACGAGCGCAAGCTGGTCAGCCAGCAGCGCGACGTGCCGCCGTGCTCGGCCGGCGACATGTGCCCGCCCTACCCCAGCGGCGGCCCGGCGCGTTACGTACTGGAGCTCAATGCAGGCCAGGCCGAAAAGCTTAAACTGAAGGATGGCACCGCGTTGACCTTCGGCCCAGGCATCGAGTAGCTCCACGCCACGCGTGGATGGGCAGCGCAGCTGTCGATCTCGGCCGGCAACCCGAGTGGGGTCAGATCCCTTTCGCAAGCGAAAAGGGTCTGACCCCTGAATTTTTCACGCGACACTGCTTGAAACCGCCTGCGAATGACGCCAGTCTGTGGCCATGCAGGACCGGATCACACTCCCCGACTGGGATTCACTGGCCGACCTCGAAGACGAGGCGCTGCTCTTGTTGCCCACCGCGCTGCTGATCGCGCGCGATGAATACCCCGATCTGCAGCCGTCCACCTACGACGCGCTGATCCAGAGCCACGTCGACCACCTGCGCTCGGAAGTGGAGAGCATCGACACCAGCCCCATGAAGATGGCGGCGATCAACCGCCACCTGTTCGACGAGCTGGGTTACAGCGGCGACCACGACCAGTACTACGACCCGCGCAACAGCTACCTCAACCAGGTGTTCGAGCGGCGCCTGGGCAACCCGATCTCGCTGGCGCTGGTGCAGATGGAAGTCGCGCGCCGGCTCGGCATTCCGCTGGATGGCGTGTCCTTCCCGGGCCATTTCCTGGTGCGCCTGCCGGTGGACGACGGCGTGCTGGTGATGGACCCGTTCAACGGCGGCCGGCCGCTGGACGTGGACGAGCTGCGCGAACGCGCCAAGTCTCACCTGGGCGGGCAGATGCCTGATGACCAGGTGCTGGCGCAGATCCTCGATCCGGCACCGGCGCGCGCGATCCTGATGCGCATGCTGCGCAACCTGCATGGCGTGTACGCCGAGGCGGGCGAATGGGACCGCGCGGCACGCAGTGCCGACCGCCTGCTGAAGCTGGCCCCGGAGCAGGACGACGCCCTGCGCGACCGCGGCCTGGCCTACCTGCAGCTGGAGTATCTGGCCGGCGCCCGCCACGACCTGGGGCACTACCTGAAGCGCAACCCGGGCGCCAGCGATGCGCAGTGGCTGCGCGAGAAGCTGATCGACCTCGGCGGGCCGATGCCGCGGTTGCATTGAGGCTTATCGGCGTGCGGACCCACGGTCCGCACCCACCCGCATCAATCGACTTCGACCATCTCGAAATCGGCCTTGGTCACCCCGCAATCGGGGCACGTCCAGGTCTCGGGAATATCCTCCCAGCGCGTGCCCGGCGCGATGCCCTCTTCCGGCAGGCCGTCCGCTTCGCTGTACAGGAAGCCGCAGACCACGCACATCCAGGTTCGCAGGGTGGTGGGGGTGGCGTCGCTCATCGGATAATCAGGGCTGGATTCACGGGCCGCCATTGTCCCATCGCAGCCCACGCACCGGTAGCCATTGATGACTTCTGCTTCCCGGGCGCCCCGCGGCGTCTACCTGATCACCCCGGACGAGCCCGACACCGCACGCCTGCTGGCCCGTACCGCACCGCTGCTGGCTGCAGGCGCCACCTGGCTGCAGTATCGCAACAAGACCGCCAGCGATGCGCTGCGGCAGGAACAGGCAATCGCGCTGCAGGCGCTGTGCGCACACGACGGCGTACCGCTGATCATCAACGACGACCCGGCGCTGGCCCAGGCCGTGGGCGCGGCTGGCGTGCACCTGGGCGGCACCGACGGCGACATTCCCAGCGCACGCGCCCTGCTCGGGCCCGACGCCATCATCGGCGCCTCCTGCTACGACCAGCTGGCCAATGCCGAGAAGGCCGTGGCCGCAGGCGCCAGCTACGTGGCCTTCGGCGCCTTCTTCCCCACCACCACCAAGGTCACCAACAGCCGCGCCCACACCGACCTGCTGCGGCAAAGCGCCGCGCTGGGCGTGCCGCGGGTGGCGATCGGCGGCCTGACGCCGGACAATGTCGGTCCCATCATCGATGCTGGCGCCGACCTGGTCGCCGTGGTCAGCGGCATCTACGCCGCGCAGGACCCGGTCGTGACCCAGCGCGCCTACCTCGCCCAGTTCGCGTAATGCCCAGGAAAGCCCCATGAACCACGACCAGTCCCACGCCCTGTTCTCCCGCGCCCAGCAACTGCTGCCGGGTGGCGTCAATTCGCCGGTGCGCGCGTTCAAGTCGGTCGGCGGCGAACCGTTCTTCGTCGAGCGCGCCGACGGCGCCTACCTGTACGACGTCGACGGCAACCGCTACATCGACTATGTCGGTTCCTGGGGCCCGATGATCGTCGGCCATAACCACCCGGCCGTGCGCCAGGCGGTGAAGAAGGCCATCGACAACGGCCTGTCGTTCGGTGCGCCGTGCGCGGCCGAAGTGACCATGGCCGAGACCATCACCCGCCTGGTGCCGTCGTGCGAAATGGTGCGCATGGTCAACTCGGGCACCGAAGCCACCCTGTCGGCGATCCGCCTGGCGCGCGGCGCCACCGGCCGCAACCGTATCGTCAAGTTCGAAGGCTGCTACCACGGCCACGGCGACTCGTTCCTGGTCAAGGCCGGCAGCGGCATGCTGACCCTGGGCGTGCCGACCTCGCCGGGCGTGCCGGCCGGCCTGAGCGAACTGACCCTGACCCTGCCCTACAACGATTTTGAAGCCGCCACTGCGCTGTTCGAACAGCAGGGCGATGACATCGCTGGCCTGATCATCGAGCCGGTGGTCGGCAACGCCAACTGTATTCCGCCGCGCGACGGCTACCTGCAGCACCTGCGTGAACTGTGCACGAAGCATGGCGCACTGCTGATCTTCGACGAGGTGATGACCGGCTTCCGCGTCGCCTTGGGCGGTGCTCAGGCGCACTACGGCATCACCCCGGACCTGACCACCTTCGGCAAGATCATCGGCGGCGGCATGCCGGTGGGTGCCTACGGCGGCCGTCGAGAGCTGATGCAGCAGATCGCCCCGGCCGGCCCGATCTACCAGGCTGGCACGCTGAGCGGCAATCCGGTGGCGATGGCCGCCGGCCTGGCGATGCTGGAGTTGATCCAGCAGCCCGGCTTCCACGCCGACCTGGCCGAGCGCACCGCGCGCCTGTGCGCCGGCCTCGAAGCCGCTGCCGCCGAGGCCGGCGTGGCGGTGACCACCACCCGCGTTGGCGCGATGTTCGGCCTGTTCTTCACCAGTGAAAAGGTCGAGACCTATGCGCAGGCCACCGCCTGTGACATCCCGGCGTTCAACCGCTTCTTCCACGTGATGCTGGAGCAGGGCGTGTTCCTGGCGCCGTCGGCGTACGAGGCCGGTTTCCTGTCCAGCGCGCATGACGATGCAGTGATCGAGGCGACCCTCGCCGCTGCACGCGTGGCGTTCAAGGCCGCCAAGCGCTGAACCCTGCTCATGGTGGGTGCCAACCTTGGTTGGCACAGAACAGTCGAGCATGGCTCGGCTCCAAAGGCGGCATCAACCGAAGACGAACTTGCCCTTCATCATTGCGAAGTGGCCGGGGAACGAGCAGAAGAAGGTGTAGTCGCCGCCCTTCTGCAGGCCCTGGGTGGAAAAGCGCACGCGCGTGGTCTCGCCGCCGCCGATCACCCTGGTGTGCGCCAGTACGCGCTTGTCGGCCTTTGGCAGATAGCTGTCGGCCAGGGTCATGCGCATGCCCGCCATCGCGACCGGCTGGTAGTCGGCAGTGCGGGTCAGCACCCAGTTGTGCCCCATTGCGGTGGCGGCCAGCTTGCCGGTGTGGCGCAGGGTCAGGTCCACCGCGCTGCAGTCGGCGGCCACCTTGATCTCGCGGCTGCTGAAGCTCATCTGGTCGGTGCTGTCGATGCTCACCGCGCACACCCGCGCCATCGCCGACGGCGCCAACATCAGCGCCCCCAGTCCCGCTGCCACCATCCAAGCCTTCATCGTTGCCTCTCCTGCAGGTTCCAGCCACATTCTAGGCAGGCCCATGCCCGCCTGGCTGCGACCGTCTGTCGCACGCGCACTCCAGGGTTCCCCGCACAACCACCGCGATGGCATGCTCGGCCGATGCGGATCGACCTTTTGCTGCTGGATGTGGATGGCGTGCTGGTGCAGTACCAGCGCGCTCAGCGCGTACTGCATCTGGCGAAGGCGCTGGCGCTGGAACCGCAGCACGTGCAGGCCGCGCTGTACGACAGCGGTCTGGAAGCCGCGCATGATCGTGGCGCACTGGATGTCCCCGCCTATCTGGCGCAGCTCGGTGCGCTGCTTGGCAGGACGGTCGATGCCGCCACCTGGATTGCCGCACGCAACGCTGCCAGCCATCCGCAGTCCGCCGTCCTGCAACGGCTGGAAATGCTGCAACTGCCGATGGCGGTGCTGACCAACAACGGCGCGCTGATGAAGCAGGCGATGCCCACGCTGTTGCCGGAGGTGTTCCCTGCCCTGCAGAACCGCGTGTATTGCAGCGCCGACTTTGGCCTGCGCAAGCCCGCGCCGGAGGTGTTCCTGCGCACGCTGGAGGCACTGGGCGCAGCGCCTGCGCGCACGCTGTTCGTCGATGACCTGTTCGCCAACGTACGCGGCGCACGCGCCGCCGGCCTGCACGCGGAAACCGTGCGCGATGGACGTGGCCTCGGCAAGGTGTTGAAGCGCTACGCAATCCTGTAGAGCCGAGCATGGGCTCGGCTCTACAGGGGGGGCCGGCGCCGGAGTCAGCGCGCCGCGACGAACGCGGCGATCGCCGCACGCAGGCGCTTGAGGCCCTCGGCCACTTCTTCGTCGGTGATGTTCAGCGACGGCACGAAGCGCAGCACGTCCGGACCGGCCTGCAGGGTCAGCAGGCCCTGCTCGGCGGCGTGGTCGAGGATCGCACCGGCCTGGCCAGCGAAGTCCTTGCCCAGCACGGCGCCCAGCATCAGGCCGCGGCCGCGCACCTCGCTGAACACGCCGAACTCGTCGTTGATGCGGGCGAAGCCATCGCGCAGTGCCTTCGACTGGCGGCTGACATTGCTGGCGATCTCCGGCGAGGCCAGCTTGCGCAGCGCCACGCGGGCCACGGCAGCGGCCAGCGGGTTGCCACCGAAGGTGGTGCCGTGCGCGCCGAACTGCATGGTCTCGGCCACCTTCGGGCCGGCCAGCATCGCGCCGATCGGGAAGCCGCCGCCGAGTGCCTTGGCCAGGGTGACCATGTCCGGCACCACGTCATCCTGCCAGTGCGCGAACAGCGTGCCGGTGCGGCCCATGCCGGCCTGGATCTCATCCAGCACCAGCAGCGCGTTGTGCTGGTCGCACAGCTCGCGCACGCGCTTGAGGAAACCGGACTTGGCCGGCATCACGCCGCCCTCGCCCTGGATCGGCTCCAGCATCACCGCGGCGACATCGCCGGCGGCCATCGCGGTTTCCAGCTGCACTTCATCGTTGAAGTCGATGTAGCGGAAGCCACCGGGCAGCGGTTCGTAGCCTTCCTGGTACTTCGGCTGGGCGGTGGCCGTCACCGCGCCCATCGTGCGGCCGTGGAAGCTGCCGCGGAAGGTGATGATGACGCGCTTGTCGGCCGGGCGGCCCTGGCTGGAGGCCCACTTGCGGACCATCTTGATCGCCACTTCGTTGGCTTCGGCGCCGGAATTGCACAGGAACACGCGCTCGGCGAAGCGGCTGGCCTTTACCAGCTCCTCGGCCAGGTGCAGCGGCGGTGCGCTGTAGAACACGTTGCTGGTGTGCCACAGCTTGCCCGCCTGCTCGACCAGCGCGGCCACCAGGTCCGGGTCGTTGTGGCCGAGGCCGCACACGGCGATGCCGGCGGCCAGGTCGATGAACTCACGACCCTGGCTGTCCCACACGCGGGCGCCCTGGCCTCGCTCCAGAACCACCTGGCGGGGCTTGTAGACCGGCAGGTAGTAGTGGGAAAGGGAGATCAGCGGATCGGTCGGGGCGGTCATGGCAGTCGGCAGGGTTCAGGAATGCCCATTCTCGCGCCGGAACCCCTGCGGCACAATGCGCCCATGCGACCGTTTTCCGCCCCCCAGCTGAACCCCGCCACCGAAACCGGCTGGCGCCGCCGGTGGTTCGACATCATCTACCGCCACGACACCCGTCCCTCGCGCAATTTCGACCTGATCCTGGTGGTGGCGATCGTCGCCAGCATCCTGGTGGTGATGATCGACAGCGTGCAGCACCTCCATGCCGAGTGGTCCACCGGCCTGTACATCCTGGAGTGGGGCTTCACCCTCATCTTCACCGCCGAGTACCTGCTGCGGCTGGCGGTGGTCAAGCGGCCGCTGCGCTACGCGGTGAGCGTGTGGGGCATCATTGACCTGCTGTCGATCCTGCCCGCCTACCTGTCACTGTTCATCCCCGGCGCGCAGAGCCTGCTGGTGGTGCGCGCACTGCGCATCCTGCGCGTGTTCCGCATCCTCAAGCTGACCCGCTACATTGAAGAGAGCGGCGTCCTCATGACGTCGCTGTGGCGCAGCCGGCGCAAGGTGCTGGTGTTCCTGTTCACGGTGATCACCATCACCATCATCGCCGGCGCGCTGATGTACGTGATCGAAGGACCGGAACATGGCTTCACCAACATTCCGGCCAGCATGTACTGGGCGGTGGTGACCATGGCCACGGTCGGTTTCGGCGACATCGTGCCGCAGACAGTGCTCGGCCGCTTCGTTACGTCGGTGCTGATCCTGATCGGTTACAGCATCATCGCCGTGCCCACCGGCATCTACACCGCGGAGCTGGCCAGCACCATGCGCGAAGCCGAGCAGGCCGCGCGACGCGATGCCCGCGGCTGCCCGCATTGCGGACTGGAAGGCCACGAGCCGGATGCCCGCCATTGCCGCAAGTGCGGCGGGCAGCTGCCGGATGCGTTCAGCCACTGAGGTGCATGCCGGCCAGCGGCCGGCACTATCCCTCGGCGGTTACGCATGGATGCGCGTGCCGTTGCTCACCGCATGCGGTTGCTGGTGGTCACCAGATCGTTGTACGCGGCGAGGATCGTTGACTGCGCCCCTTCCGGGTCGGTGGTGAGCCAGCTGCCTGATGCCTTCCGCTCTGCCGCCAGCGCTTCGGCGGTAATCGGCTTGTGCTGCTCCAGGCGCTCAACGCCACGTCCCGCCGTACGCACCAGCTTGTCCGCCGAACGCTGCACGTGGCCCCACATCGGGTCGTCCTTGCCGACACCGCCGTTCTGGATTTCCGTCACCAGTGCCTGATAGTCGGCCAGCTGCTTACGCAATGCCGCAACGTCCGGCGCGTCGTCCTGGAACGCCGTAGCCAGCTGCTTGCCATCACCGACGATGCGCAGGTGGTAATAGGACAGCGAGCGGCCCTCGCTCGCTTCGATCTGCTTCAGCTGCGCAGCGCGACGATCGTTCTCGTTCTTCTCCAGCGCCACATCCATCGCTTCGCTGGCCTCGAAGAAGGCGGCATAGGCCTGCATCAGCGGGGCATGCTGGCTGCGCATCCCTTCACCGCCATCACGACGATAGTCCTCGCGGGTGAAGTAGCCATCGGCGCGCTCGACCAGGGTATTCAGTGCCTGGAACGCCTGCTGATAGTCCCGTGCGGGGCCATCCAGCGGCAGTGCCGGGGTCTTCGCCAGCGCGTCGGTCAGTGGCTGGCCGCAGTACTCGACGCGGTGCGACAGCACCTTGCCGGGCGAACGCGGCTGTGCTTCCTTGCCGGTCGGGCCGGCCTCGGGATCCTTCATCCAGCCCGTGTAGGTCTGGAAGCCCTCGTGGATGGGCTGTTCAACGCCGTTGTAGCACTCGATGTAGGCGTTGATCTTGCCGAGGCTGGGATCTGCCGCCGCCAGCGCCGGCACGTTGTCGCAGCCGGCCACAGCGGCCAGCGTCCCGAGAAGAAGGAGAGGAAGTGTGCGTGCTGGAGCGTTCAAATCGATTCCTTGCAGAAAAAGGCGCCAGGCATCCTCGCGCATGACGCGGACACCCGCATTGGCGGCCTCGGGAAGGCCGCACCGTTTGGGAGTGTGTGATGCGGTACGTCGCAATCGACCTGATCGATTGCGACACAAATAGCGCAAAGAACGCTGCGGCTACTGACGATTGCTCTGGAAAACGAGCGTGTTGTATTCCTGCATCAGCTTGCCGGCCGAACCGCGCGGCGCCATCGACGGTGAGTCCAGCATGCGCCGCTCGAAATCGCTGTAGGGCGTTTTGCTGCTGACCCGCTGCAGGCGCTCCTTGCCTTCCCGGCGGAAGTTCTCGGCTTCGCGCTCGAAGCTGTTCCAGTCCAGTTTGCCCGGCTCCTGATCGGCCACCTTGGCATGCGCTTCGTCGGAAATGCGATTGAACGCATCCAGCCGTTCGCGGGCCTTGGTCGTATCAAAGTCGTCCTCGCTCATCAGCTCCAGGATGGCCTTCGCTTCCAGCATCATCGCCAGCCGGTAATACTCGCGCGTACGCCCCTCGGCCTGTTCCAGTGCCTTGAGCTGCTCGCGCTGGGCCGCGTCGTTCTGCCGCTCCAGTTCGGCGTTGAACGTTTCGCTGGCAACCACGAAGGCCTTGAACGCCGCCATCAAGGGCGCGTGCATCTGCTTGCCCTTGGCAAACTGGTCGTCCTCGTAATCCTGCCGATCGTAGTAGTCGTGCGCGTCCTTGCTGACCGGCACCAGTGCCTTCAGCGCCTGCTGATAGCGGCCCGCAGCCGCATCGAGATCAGCCAGTGCCGGCTTGGCAGCCATCGCCTCGGTCACCGGAGCGTCGCATTGCTTCATGTCGTAATCGCTGATTTCCGACGGCCCATAGACCTGCGTCTCGCGGCCTGTCGGGCCGGCGTCAACGTCCTTGATCCAGCGCGTGTAGGACTCGATGCTGCGGTGGGTCTTCGAATCGAGCGCGTTGAAGCAGCCGATGTAGGCGTTGAGCTTGGCGGTCAACTGCTGCTGCGCGTCGGACAGCGCCGTGGCGGCGTCTGGTGCGGCGGACGCGCCAGAGTCCCCCGTCGTTGCCGGCGCCTCGCCGCCGCAGGCGGTCAGGACCAACGACAGCGAAGCGGCCAGCGCCGCGATGGAAAGCGTACGTGTCATGTGCTCACATCCTTGCTGAAAACGATTACAGCCACGCATTCTAACGTAGCGGGCCGACAGCCGCAGCGATCGGCCGTGGTTCAACGCAGCACTCAATCCAGGAACAGATCCGGCAGCAACGGCCGCGACGCATCCACGGCATAACCGGACAGATCGGTGATGCCCGACTGCGCCAGCACGTCATCATCGATCAGGAACTGGCCGTGGAAGCCGGCCGCTTCGCGTACAAGCACCGCGTGCGCGGCGTCGGCCATGATCTGCGGCGTGCGGCAACCGGCCACGTCGACACCGGAAATCATGTTGATCGCATCGGTGGCGATCACCGTACGCGGCCACAAGGCATTGACCGCCACGCCCTGCGGACCGAACTCCGCTGCCAGGCCCAGGGTGACGAAACTCATGCCCATCTTCGCCAGCGTGTAGCCGGTGTGCGGCGCCCACCACTTCGGTGCCAGGCTCGGCGGCGGTGCCAGGGTGAGGATGTGCGGGTTCGGCGCCTGCAGCAGGTACGGCAGGCAGGCCTGCGCGCACAGGAAGCTGCCACGGGAGTTGACCTGCTGCATCAGGTCGAAGCGCTTCATCGGCGTATCCAGCGTGCCACGCAGCCAGATCGCGCTGGCGTTGTTGATCAGAATATCGATGCCACCAAAGGTATCGACCGTGGCCGCGACCGCCGCCTGCACCTGCTCTTCCTCGCGGATATCACACTTCAGGGCCAGGCCCTGGCCGCCTGCCGCATTGACCGCTTCGGCCGCTGTGTGAATGGTGCCCGGCAATTTCGGATTGGCCACCGATGACTTGGCCGCGATGGCCACGTTGGCGCCGTCGCGCGCAGCGCGCAGCGCGATGGCCAGGCCGATGCCGCGCGAGGCACCGGTGATGAACAGCGTTTTGCCCTGCAGACTGCCCACGTTCCACACTCCAGCGTATGCCTTGAACCGCTAGTATGACGCGCCGACACGAAGTTCACCCGGTCTTGACGATACTCGAGCCTCCAGCCAACGCACGAGGTCCACGCCATGCGCCGTTCCCGCCTGTTGCTGCCTGCCCTGGGGCTTGCCCTGCTGACTGCCTGCCAGGGCCGTTCGCCGGAACCCGGCAAGGAGCCACCCGCCGGTGACGCGCCCAGCGCGCAGAAGGCCGCCGCCGACGGCAAGATGCGCTGGAGCGAGGCCGTGGTCTGGGATGGCGATCTGAACGCATGCCGCCAGGGCGAAAATGCTGCCACCCGGGATTGCCTGCGCGATGCGATGCGAGCGGGGGGCGCAAGCGCCGAGGCGATCACCGCGGCCGAGCAACTGTCCAGCGCCGGGGAGCTGGCGTATGTCACCGCCTGGCATGAGAACGAGGGGCTGGGCATTGCCACGGTCGAGTATCCCTTCCGGGCCAACACCAACGAAGGAACCCGCTTGGTCGACGCCAGCGGCAAGCGCATCGATGTGGACGCCGTACAGCTGGACGACGCGCTGCGTGCCGACCCAGCCGTGCAGGAGCTGTTGAAGGCCAACCCACAGGCCACGCCGTTCGCGCCGGCGCAATCGGCAGGAGCCACACCGCTGGAGAACGGCGGGATCCGCCTGCTGTACCGCACACCGCTGCGCGACTGCCACGCTTGCCCGGACGTGGGCCAGCTGCAGATCGCCTACGACTTCGATGCCAAGCGCAACTTCATCGGCCAGCAGGTGGTGCCGGCGACGCCGTAACCCGGAAACGCCGCGTGTCCCCGGGCATGGCCCGGCGAGCGCGGTGTCGAATCACCGGTACGCCTGCACCTGCTTCTGCAGCAGATGCGGCACGATCAACCGATGCACCGGTGCGACCGGCAGCATGTACAACCGCCCGAATGCATTGTGGGTGTGCACCACGGTCGCTGCTTCCAGCACGTCGCCCTGCCACTGCAGGGCCAGCTGCACGCGCAGGTGGCGATCATCGTCTTCCAGCACGATGGCATCATCGTCCAGCGACTTCAGGGTGAAGATGCCCAGCCGCTGGCCGGGAAGCGGATCGACGGTGTCCTGTACTGCACGCAGGGAACCCAGATCCTTCATGCCGAGCAGGCGCATGCCGCGATTGCGCAGCGCCATCAAGCCATCGAACCAGCCGGGAATGCCCGCCGCCATGTCGCGATAGGCCTGCAGCGCGGTCCGCCCACGGCGATGCGTATTGGCCTGGCAGGCATGTACGAAGTCGGCCCCCGCCAACTGCGCGCGCAGTACGCTGGCAGCACTCGGCGGCCCTGTCACGATCTGCGATGCGCTCACGGCTTCGGCCCCTGCCCCTCGTTGTCTTCCCAATGCAGGATGCGACGGGTGACGAAGCGGTACACCGGCTTGCCGGTGGCGAACCACAGCTCGCGCACCCACGAGGTGCGCTTGAGCACGCGCTTTTCCACCGGGGTGAGCGACTGTCGGCAGTACATGCGCTTGTGCTTGAGCAGGTGGCGCAGATCCTCGCGCGCCAGCAGGCGCATCCAGCGCGAGCGGGGGTTGCCGATCACCGCCAGCTGGAAATCGATCAGCGCCGGACGACCATCGTCGGTGACCAGCCAGTTGGCTTCCTTGGCCAGGTCGTTGTGGGCCACGCCGCGCCGGTGCAGCTGCTGCAGCAGGCGCCGTGCAGCGCGGAACCAGGCCAGGTCGCCGCACGGCGGGCGCTGGTACATGGCATCGCCGGCCATGAAGCTGCGGTCGAGGTGGCGGCCATCCCAGGCCAGCAGCTGCGGCACATCGGCCATGCCGTGGATATGGCGCAGCGCGCGTGCTTCACGACGTGCCAACCACCATGCAGGCAACCGCAGCCACAGCGGTGTGGCGCCCAGATCACGGCGCACGAAGGGGCCCTGCGGCCCTTCCACGAGAAGGATGCGGCCGAAGCTGTCGGCCTTCAAAGCATGCGGTGGAGCGTCGGGCGTATGCGGCATGGACCCATTCTAGGCGATGGCGCCGGTTGCAAACGGTCACCAAGGCGCTGGGAACCAGTCACCTGCACGCCCCTATAATCGGGCAATGGACTCTTCATGGATCGACGCCACCCTCGCGTGGATTGCCGCCCACCCCGTGCTGGCCGGTGCCGTTATTTTCCTCATCGCCTTCTGCGATGCGGTCATCATTCTCGGCGCCATCGTGCCGGCGTTGCCGCTGTTGTTCGCCGTCGGCGTGTTCATCGGCCTGGGCCAGATTTCTGGGCCGTATGCGGTGGCTGCGGCGGCGCTGGGCGCGTTCGCCGGTGACGGCATCAGTTATTGGATCGGCCGGCGCTGGGGCGACCGCCTGCGCGGCGTGTGGCCGTTCAGCCGCTATCCGCAGCTGCTGGATCGCGGCGAGAACCTGTTCCGCCGCAACGCGTTCAAGAGCATCCTGGTGGCGCGCTATGTCGGTGCTATCCGCCCGTTCGTACCGGCCATCGCCGGCATGATGAAGATGCCGGCCAGCCGCTACGTGCAGGCCAGCGGCATCGCCAGCATTTCCTGGGCGGTGCTGTTCCTGGCGCCGGGCTGGATCCTCGGTGAAGCGTATGACGCGGTCGCGGCGGTGGCCGGGCGCCTGGTGGTGGTGGTCGGCCTGCTGGCCGTGATCCTCAGCCTGGTCTGGGCCATCGTGCTCTATGGCTACCGCTGGTCGGCGGCGCGCATGGACAACTGGCTGGCGCGACTGCTGGACTGGTCCAACCGCCACCCCACGCTGGGCCGCTACACAGTGGGCGTTCTGGACCCGAAGCGGCGCGAATCGGTGCCGCTGGCGATGCTGGCGCTGATGCTGCTGTTGCTGGGCTGGGGCTGGTTCGCGCTGCTGACCGTGGTGGTCGCGCATGGCGAACCGCTGGCGATCGACCTGCTGGTGCACCAGGCCATGCTGGCACTGCGCAACCCGCTGGCCGACTATCCGATGGCCGCGCTGGCATCGCTGGGTGCGTGGCAGGTCCTGCTGCCGGCCACCGCAGCGGCAATGGGCTATCTGATCTGGCGCCGGCGCTGGATGGCCGCCGCGCACTGGCTGGCGGCCCTGGCCTTCGGCCTGGCGCTGACCATGCTGCTCGGCGCCACCGTCGATGTGGTGCGCCCGGTGGATGCCAGCAGCGGCTTCGGCTTCCCATCGGTGTCGGTGACCATGGCCACCATCACCTTCGGCTTCTTCGCGGTGCTGATCGCGCGCGAAATGCCCGGCCGCACCCGGGTCTGGCCGTACCTGGTTTCGGGCATCGTGGTCAGCCTGATCGGCTTCTCGCGCCTGTACCTTGGCGCTCACTGGCTGAGCGATGTGATCGGCGGCATGTTGTTCGGCACGTTCTGGCTGCTGGTGCTGGGCATCGCCTATCGCCGCCGCTTCAACCGCTCGTTCTGGGTGAAGCCGGTAGCCTGGCTGTTCTACGGCGTCTTTGCCGTGGCGGCGATGTGGTACGCGCCGCGCAATATCCCGGTGAAGCTGGAGCGCTTTGAACCCACCCTGCCGGCACCGCAGGCGATGGACATGCAGGCCTGGTGGCAGCACGACTGGGCGACATTGCCTGCGCGTCGCAATGAGTTCGACGACGATCAGCGCTGGCCGCTGGACGTGCAGGTGGCAGGCCCGCTGGCACCGCTGCAGGCGCAGCTGGAAGCGCGTGGCTGGAAGCAGCAGGAGCAAGCCGGCTGGCAGCAGGCGCTGCTGATGCTGGACAAGAACACCGGCGCCGACGAGCTGCCGGTACTGCCGGCGACGCTGGAAACCCGCGTGGAAGCCCTGCTGATGGTGCGCCAGGGCGCGCGGCCGGATGAGCGCTATGTGCTGCGGCTATGGCCGGCACCGGCACAGCTGCAGCCGGGCAACACACCGCTGTGGCTGGGCAGCGCACAGACACTGCGCTACGAACGCCATTTCGAATGGATCGGCATGTGGCACCCGGTGCGCGGCGTCGATCCGGCGATGAACGCAGTGAAGGGTGCCGTGCAGGGGCTCCCGCAGCGGGAGGATGTGCACACAGAAACCGGCTTGCCGGTGCTGCGGTTGAAGACCACACCGTGATGGAGCCGCCGGGCATGACCCGGCGCTACCGGAGCACGGACGGGCAATGCCGGGCCCTGCCCGGCAAAGGTAGATCCACGCCATGCGTGGATGGCTTCTACGGCATCCAGCCCAGCAACTGCTGCAGACGCTGGTGCGGGTCGTCCAGCTGCAGCAGCTGCAACCGCTGCTGCTCGCTCAGCGGCAGCAGTTCGGCCAACCGCCAGCCGACCCAACTGGCCTGGTCGAGCAATGCCGGATTGGCCGGCGCGTAGGCCTCACCGGCCTGTTCGATGATGTGCCCCAGCACCGTGGCCAGCAACGCATGCTGTGGCCGCAGTTCGTCGTCGGGGTCTTCCTCGCACCAGCGCACGTCGGCCACCACCAGCCCGTTGTCACGCACCCGAGTGCGATCGACATGGAAGCGGCGGGTGCCGCGCAGGCGCAGCTGCAGCACGCCGTCGGCGCCGACATCGAAGTCTTCGATGCGCACCTGCACGCCATAAGCCGCCGGCGTTGCCGGTGCGCCCACTTCGTGGCCATCGAGGATCAGGCAGACACCAAAGCCTTCGCCACTGCGGCCGCTGTCGCGGACCAGATCCAGATAGCGCCGCTCGAACACGCGCAGGCCCACCGCCGCACCCGGCACCAGCGTGGTGTGCAGCGGAAACAGCGGCAGCGAGGTATCGGCGCTCATCGCGCCTGCAGCGCGGCGAGGAAGCGGCGCGGTGCGCCGTCGAATCCGCCGTTGGACATGAACACCACGTGATCGCCGCTGCGCGCGCTGGCCTGCAACTGCGCCAGCAACGCGTCGGTATCCGGCACTGCATGGGCTTCGCCTTGCACCGCGGCGATCACCGCAGCCGCATCCCAGGCCAGCTCCGGGCGGTGCAGGAACACCACTTCGTCGGCCAGCGCCAGCGACGGGGCCAGCGCCTGCGCATGGGCGCCCAGCCGCATCGAATTGCTGCGCGGCTCCATCGCAACCACGATGCGCGCATCGCCGACCTTGGCCCGCAGGCCTTCCAGCGTGGTGGCGATCGCGGTCGGGTGATGGGCGAAATCGTCGTAGACGGTGATACCGTGATGGCTGCCGATCACTTCCATGCGGCGCTTGACGCTGCGGAAGCGCGCCAGCGCCGGGATCACTTCGGCCGGCGCCACGCCCACCGCATGCGCGGCAGCCAGCGCGGCCAGGCCGTTGAGCACGTTGTGGCGGCCGAGCAGCGACCACTGCACGTCACCCAGCGCCTGCCCGCGATGGTGCACGCGGAATGCGCTGCCATCAGCAGCCAGCAGCTCCGCATGCCATTCCAGCGACGGGTCGAAGCCGAAGCGCTCGACCGGGGTCCAGCAGCCCATCGCCAGCACCTCGGCCAGGTGCAGATCCTCGCCATTGACGATCAGGCGGCCACGCGCCGGTACCGTGCGCACCAGATGGTGGAACTGACGCTGGATCGCGGCAACGTCCGGGAAGATGTCGGCGTGGTCGTACTCAAGGTTGTTGAGGATGGCCACCAGCGGCCGGTAATGCACGAACTTGCTGCGCTTGTCGAAGAAGGCGGTGTCGTATTCATCGGCCTCGACCACGAACTCGCGGCCCTGGCCCAAACGTGCGGAAACGCCAAAGTCCTCGGCCACGCCGCCGATCAGGAAGCCCGGCGAGCGCCCGGCGCTTTCCAGCAGCCAGGTGAGGATGGTGGTGGTGGTGGTCTTGCCGTGGGTACCGGCCACAGCCAGGGTATCGCGGCCAGGCAGCACCTGCTCGGACAGCCACTGCGCACCGGAAATGTAACGCTGGCCAGCGTCGAGTACCGCTTCCACGGCCGGATTGCCGCGCGACAGCGCATTGCCGATAACCACCTCGTCGGTGCCGGCCGGCACGCTGTCGGCGCGATAGCCCTGGTCCAGAGTGATACCCAGCTGTTCGAGCTGGGTCGACATCGGCGGATAGATGGCCTGGTCGCTGCCGCTGACCGGATGGCCCAGTTCCCGCGCCAGGGCGGCCACGCCGCCCATGAAGGTGCCGGCGATTGCAAGGATATGTACGCTGCTCATGAGCGAGGATTGTGACCGAAGACGGCTGTATAGGGCCAATGTCCGCTCCCGGGTAAGACAAGTCCTACACGGGATGTGAGAAAACTCCAATCTTCTGTCAGGGAATTCCCGATAGCGATGTTCTGTGAACCCGGACACAATTCGAACTGCCAGCCGCAGTACCCGAACCGGTCCTACTCCCCAAGAGGCCATCCCCAAGGGAGCTCATGCTGCGGGGCCCTGAGCAAGCCCTCTGCTGGCGCCTATCCAACGACGCAGGCCTGATCCTCGCGGACCAGGCCTGTGTTTTTTCGCCCGAAGGGCCGGCAGCAGGCCGGCCTGGCCGGGTCAGGCCTTGATCGCCGCCAGGATGCGGGCTTCGATCTCGTCCAGTTCACCGACGCCGTCAACGCGGGCCAGGGTGCCACGGCCGGCGTAGAAGTCGACCACCGGGGCGGTCTGGTCGTTGTAGACCTGCAGGCGCTGACGCACCGCTTCCGGATTGTCGTCGGCGCGACCCTGCTCCTTGGCGCGACCGGCGATGCGGTCGACCAGCAGCTCAGTGGCCACGTCCAGCTGCACCACGGCGTCCAGCGGCTGGCCGATCTTGGCGAGCAGGCCGTCCATCGCATTGGCCTGGGCCACATTGCGCGGATAGCCATCGAGGATGAAGCCCTTGGCGACATCAGCCTGGGTCAGGCGCGACTCCAGCATGCCCAGCAGGATGTCGTCCGACACCAGGTTGCCGGCATCCATCACCGTCTTGGCCTGCTTGCCCAGCTCCGTGCCCGCGGCGATTTCCGCGCGCAGCATGTCACCGGTCGAAATGTGGGCGATCCCCAGCTTTTCCTTCAGGCGCGTCGCCTGTGTCCCCTTGCCCGAACCGGGCGGTCCCAACAGAACCAATCGCATTGACCTGACTCCAACGTGTTGAAAACAAAGAAGGTTCGCGTCCCGGACGGACCGGTATCGCTGCACCGCAATAGCGCCACTTTACCGCATCCGGGTAATGTCCCTGCAATGTCCTTTCCCCCGAGCAGGTAGACGCATGCGCAACGGTACTCTCCTCTACGCCCAATCCGGTGGTGTCACCGCGGTCATCAACGCCACGGCGGCGGCGGTGATCGAGCAGGCGCGGGCCAAGGGCATCAAGGTCCTGGCCGCGCGCAACGGCATCCTCGGCGCACTGCGCGAGGAACTGATCGACACCAGCAAGGAGAGCGCTGCGGCCATCCGTGCCCTCGCCCATACCCCGGGCGGCGCCTTCGGATCGTGCCGGGTCAAGCTGAAATCGCTGGACGCCGACCGCGCCCGCTACGACCGCCTGCTGGAGGTACTGCGTGCCCATGACGTGCGCTGGTTCCTCTACAACGGCGGCAACGACTCGGCCGACACCGCACTGAAGGTCTCGCAGCTGGCCAAGGCCTCCGGCTACGACCTGACCTGCATCGGCGTGCCCAAGACCATCGACAACGACCTGGCGGTGACCGACACCTGCCCCGGCTTCGGCTCGGCGGCCAAGTACACCGCCGTATCGGTACGCGAAGCAGCACTGGACGTGGCGGCAATGGCCGAAACCTCCACCCGCGTCTTCATCTACGAGGCGATGGGCCGCCACGCTGGCTGGCTGGCTGCGGCCGCCGGTCTGGCTGGCAACGGCGATGACGAAGCGCCGCACATCATCCTGCTGCCCGAGCGCGCCTACGACGAGGCGGTGTTCCTGGCCAAGGTGAAGGCAGTGGTCGAGCGCGTCGGCTACTGCGTGGTGGTGGCCTCGGAAGGCATCGCCACCGCCGATGGCCGCTTCGTCGCCGACGCCGGTGGCGGCAAGGACTCCTTCGGGCACTCGCAGCTGGGTGGCGTGGCCGCGCACCTGGCCGGCCGGGTCAAGGACCAGTTGGGGCTGAAGGTGCATTGGGCCCTGCCCGACTATCTGCAGCGCTCGGCCCGCCACCTGGCCAGCAAGACCGACTGGGAGCAGGCACAGGCCGTGGGCAAGGCCGCCGTGCAGCTGGCGCTGAAGGGCCTGAACGGGGTGATGCCGGTGATCGTGCGCAGCAGCGATGCGCCCTATCGCTGGAAGATCGAGGCAGCGCCGCTGTCGAAGATCGCCAACCACGAGAAAAAGATGCCGGCCGGCTTCATCCGCCGCGATGGCTTCGGCATCACCGCCAAGGCGCGCGTCTACCTGTCGCCGCTGATCAAGGGCGAAGCGCCACTGCCCTACGGCGCCGACGGCCTGCCGAAGTACGTCACGCTGAAGAACGTGGCGGTGAAGCAGAAGCTGCCGCCCTTCGAAGATTGATCGCAAAAAGGGGACGGAGGGGCATCCATGGCACTGCGTGTTGTTCGACTCGGTACGCCGCGCGCCCCTGGCGAAGGCCTGCGCATCGGCACGGTGCGGCGGCCACCGCGCGGTGTGCCACGCAGCGAGTTCGCCCGGCAGGACTGGTACGACGTCTGGTTCCCGACCCTGTCACCCAGCGCGGAACTGGTGAAGCAGGCGCATGAAGCGAAGACCCCCACCGACTGGAATGCCTTCTTCCGCCACTACCAGGCTGAGATGAAGGCGCCCGCTGCCGCCCACGCGCTGGATCTTCTGGCCGCGATGTCGCAGCACAGCGACATCAGCGTGGGCTGCTACTGCGAGGATGAAGCGCACTGCCACCGCACGGCGCTGCGCGCGTTGCTGGTGGCACGGGGAGCGACGTTGGCCTGATCGGTGGTATTGCCGGCCAGCGGCAGGCAATACCCGTGGAATGACTGCGTGGGTGCATTGCCCACGCAGTTTCAATTGCAGGCCTTGCCTTCCATCTGCAGCTGCGCGGCGAACATCGTCACCTGCGGAATCTGGCCGGCCGCCGCCTGCTTCTTCGCCTCTTCCAGGTAGATGCGCGACTGGCCCTGGCCATCCAGCTCGACCTTGTTGCTGGACGGCAGGCGCCACACCCGCACCACCGCCTGCTGCGCCGGGCACGCGGCGCTGGGTACGCGGATCACATCATTGAGCTTCCAGCCCTTGTCGGCACTTGGCTGCGCCTTGGCGTAGTCGACGAAGCGCGCGCGCGGCTGGCACTGCTCGCTGGTACGCACGGCGGAGAAGCGGTAGGGCGCTGCCGCATCGCCGGTGAAAACGCCTTCCAGCCGCGCGCAGGCCTCGGGAATCTGGCGCAGCGTATGCGCCGCACCCACTGCCTGGGCGGCACCCACGGCACGCTGCAGCTCCGGGGTTTCCGCGGCAAATGCCGGCACGGCCGGGACCAGGGCGGCAAGCATCAACAGGGACAGGCGCATGGGGAATCTCCTTCAGGACTGTGCGCAGGCTTGCAGAGCATGGCTTAACGGGGTGAAAAGACGCGTGGGTCACACCTGGCGCCCAAAAGGCAGTCGAGCACGGCTCGACTCTGCAGTGCGCCGAACGCATACTGCAGGCACCAGGGAATGCTGAACACCGCCATACGTCGGACGACCGCCAAGGTCGGTACGGGTTGGTTCCAGGCTGCAGCCCGTCGTCCCCCTCGTGGTGCGTTCATCGCCACTGGATGCTTGTCCATCCATTTAGCGGAGGGGTCTAATGCTGGAACGTCACGGGCTGTCATTGGCGCTGGGCTGCGCCATCCTCGCGATCCTGTTCGGAATCGTCTCGGCGCGCTGGATCCTGCGCCAACCCACCGGCAATGAACGCATGGTCGCGATCGCCACCGCGATCCAGGAAGGTGCGCGTGCCTATCTCAACCGCCAGTACCTGACCATCGGCGTGGCCGGCGTGGTGCTGTTCGTGCTGGTCGGGGTGTTCCTCAGCTGGTACACCGCGATTGGTTTCGCGCTCGGTGCGGTGCTGTCCGGCGCCGCCGGCTACATCGGCATGAACGTGTCGGTACGCGCCAACGTACGCACCGCCGAGGCCGCGCGCAACGGCATCAGCGCGGCAATGGACGTAGCGTTCCGCGGCGGTGCGATCACCGGCATGCTGGTGGTCGGGCTGGGCCTGCTGGGCGTAGCCGGCTACTACGCGCTGCTGCTGCGCATGGGCCTGCCGATGGAACAGGCACTGCATGCGCTGGTCGGCCTGGCCTTCGGTTCGTCGCTGATCTCGATCTTCGCGCGGTTGGGCGGTGGCATCTTCACCAAGGGCGCCGACGTCGGCGCCGATCTGGTCGGCAAGGTCGAAGCCGGCATTCCCGAGGATGACCCGCGCAACCCGGCGGTGATCGCCGACAACGTCGGTGACAATGTGGGCGACTGCGCCGGCATGGCCGCCGACCTGTTCGAAACCTATGCGGTCACTGTCATCGCCACCATGCTGCTGGGCAGCCTGATGCTGGCCGAAGCCGGTGCCAATGCGGTGCTGTATCCGCTGGTACTGGGCGGGGTGTCGATCATCGCCTCGATCATCGGCGCACTGTTCGTCAAGGTGAAGCCGGGCGGTTCGATCATGGGCGCGCTGTACAAGGGCGTGATCGTCTCCGGCGTGCTGGCCGCCGTTGCCTTCTACCCGATCACCACCGGGCTGATGGGCGACAACGTGCACGGGCCGATGGCGCTGTACGGCTGCGCGCTGATCGGCCTGGTGCTGACCGGCCTGATCGTGTGGATCACCGAGTACTACACCGGCACCCAGTACAAGCCGGTGCAGCACGTGGCGCAGGCCTCGACCACCGGCCACGGCACCAACATCATCGCCGGCCTCGGCATCTCGATGAAGTCCACCGCGCTGCCGGTGGTGGCGGTGTGTGCGGCGATCTGGGGGGCGTTCGCGCTGGGTGGGCTGTACGGCATCGCCATCGCCGCCACCGCGATGCTGTCGATGGCCGGCATGATCGTCGCCCTCGATGCGTATGGGCCGATCACCGACAACGCCGGTGGCATCGCCGAGATGGCCGAGCTGCCCTCGGAAATCCGCGACATCACCGATCCGCTTGATGCGGTGGGCAACACCACCAAGGCGGTGACCAAGGGCTATGCCATCGGTTCGGCTGCGTTGGCCGCGCTGGTGCTGTTCGCCGATTACACCCACAACCTGCAGGCGGCCAATCCCGGCCAGGAGTTCCGCTTCGATCTCAGCGACCACACGGTGATCATCGGCCTGCTGATCGGCGGCCTGATCCCCTACCTGTTCGGTGCGATGGCGATGGAAGCGGTCGGCCGCGCCGCCGGTGCGGTGGTGGAGGAAGTACGGCGCCAGTTCCGCGAGATTCCCGGCATCATGCAGGGCACCGGCAAGCCGCAGTACGACAAGGCCGTGGACATGCTGACCCGCTCGGCGATCCGCGAAATGATCGTGCCCTCGCTGCTGCCGGTGGCGGTGCCGGTGGTGGTCGGCCTGCTGCTCGGGCCGCGCGCGCTGGGCGGCCTGCTGATCGGCACGATCGTGACCGGCCTGTTCGTGGCCATCTCGATGACCACCGGCGGCGGCGCGTGGGACAACGCCAAGAAGTACATCGAGGACGGCCACTTCGGTGGCAAGGGCAGCGAGGCGCACAAGGCCGCAGTGACTGGCGATACCGTCGGTGATCCGTACAAGGACACGGCAGGCCCGGCGATCAATCCGCTCATCAAGATCATCAACATCGTCGCACTGCTGCTGGTGCCGCTGCTGTAGATCCGCGCCATGCGTAACCCTGCGAGGTCAGCGCCCGCGCAGGAAAAACGACACCGGCACCATCACTTCCACCGGGTCGCCGGCCACTTCGGCCGGCGGCGCCGGCACCGGGCTGGCGCGCTGCACAGTATCCAGCGCCTCCTGGTCGAGCAGTTCGAAACCGCCGCTGCGGCCCAGCTTCAATCCGGATACCGCACCATCGCGGGACACGGCAAAGCGCACGTAGACCACGCCCTGCTGGCGCAGCCGCTCGGCCTGGCGCGGATAGCGCCGATGCTTCTGCAGATGGCCGAGCAGGCGCCCTTCCCAGATTGTCTCGGCGCGACTGCGTTCGCCGGCCGTGGTCTGCGGCGCGGTATAGCGGGCAGCCTCGTCGGCCGCCACCTGCGGCGGTGCGCTGGTCTGCGCGACGTTCGCCTCTGCGGTATCCGGCGAAGGCGTCGGCTCCGGTGCACGCGGCGGTGGCAGGTCACCTTGCGGCTGCACCGGCGCCTTCGGTTGCTCGCGCAGGGCCGGCTTCGGCACCTGCCGCTGCTGTTGCTGCTGTAGCGGCCCGATGGCGACTTCGCGCGGCGGTACCGGCGGTGCCTGCGCCATCGGTGCCAGCTCCAGCATCAACGCCGCAGGCGGTGCCGTTGCAGCCTTCACCGGTGCGCGGGCCGCCCACCAGCAGGCCGCGCCAATCAACAGCGCATGCACCAGCAGCACGATCGCCAGGCTGGTCGCCCAGCGCCGCAGTCCGCTCATCGCGCGTCCTGCTCCAGGCCAACCAGCGCCACCTTCAGGTAGCCTGCGCCACGCAGCACATCCAGCGTCGCCATCAATTCGCCGTAAGGCACGCGGGTGTCGGCGCGCAGGAAGACGCGCTGTGCACTGTCGCCCTGCGTGGCTGAGTGCAGGGCAGCCGCCAGCCCTTCGCGTGCCACCGCCTGCTCGCCAACGCGCAGCGACAGATCGGCCTGCACGGTGATGTACACCGGCGCCTGTTCCGGCGGCGTGGCACTGGCACTGCTCGCCGGCAGCTGCACCGGTACCGACACAGTGGCCAGCGGTGCCGCCACCATGAAGATGATCAACAGCACCAGCATTACGTCGATGAAGGGTGTGACGTTGATCTCGTGGGCTTCTTCCGGCGTGTCGTCGCGGTCGGAGGCGGTCCTGATCGCCATCGCCGCGCCTCAGTGCACCGCGCGCAGCGGCGTTGCTGCGGTACACGGAACGGAACGATCAAGATCGCGCGAAACCAGCTGCTGCACGGCCGCCGACAGATCGCCAAGCAGGCCACGCAGCCCGGCCAGCACGCGGCTGAAGTGGTTATAGACCAGGACCGCGGGAATCGCAGCGACCAGGCCGAGCGCGGTTGCCAGCAAGGCCTCGGCAATGCCCGGCGCCACCACGGCGAGGTTGGTGGTGTTGCTGTGCGCAATGCCGATGAAGCTGTTCATGATGCCCCAGACCGTTCCGAACAGGCCCACGAACGGCGCCACCGCACCGATGCTGGCGAGCACGCCGATACCACGCCGCTGCACGCGTGCCGTTTCCAGCTCGATGCGATCCAACCGCGACGCCACGCGTTCCTTGATGCCGTCGCGGCTGTCCAGCTCCTGCGACAGGCGCAGTTCGGTGCGTGCGGCGTCCAGCATCGCCAGTGCGGTGCCCTGCTGCAGGCTTGCCGCTTCGCTCTGTGCCGGCAACTGTGCGGACTGCAGCAACAGCGCGCGCGCCGCGCGCAGCTGCCGCGCCTGCCGGGCCAGCTCCCAGCCCTTGGCCAACAGCACGGTCCAGGTCGCGAGCGACGCCAGTGCCAGCGCGATCATCACCGTCTTCACCACCACGTCGGCAGCCAGGTACATGCCCCACGGGGTCAGTGCAGGGGCGGCCACGGGGGCCAGGTCAGCAGGCAGCATCGTCACGGGTTCCATCGCTAGCGGGGGCTGCGCCACGGCGGCGGGCCGCGCGCGGATCGTTGGCATCGTCCGCTTCAACCATCGGTGTGGGTTCAATGCGTGGTGCTGGTCGACTGAGCACATAGCCGGCGCTGACCGCAAAGAACAGGCCCACGCCCAGCAGCAGGCGCCACGACGGGTGCGCGCCCCAGCAGAACAGGGCAAAGCCCACCGCCATGCCGGCGCTGGCGAACGCCTTGCCCTTGCGCGACACCGCGCCCTGCTCACGCCACAGCCGCAGCGACGGGCCGTAGCGTGGGTGCGCCAGCAGGCGCTGCTCGAACTTCGGCGAGCTGCGCGCGAAGCAGCCCACCGCAAGGATCAGGAAAATGGTGGTCGGCATTACCGGCAGCAACGCGCCGATCACGCCGAGGCCGACCATCACCCAGCCCAGCGCGAACCAGAGCCAGCGCATCAGCGCTGCACCGGCGGGTGGCGGGCGTTCATCAGGCGAATTCCACTTCAACGTGGCCATGCACGCTGCGGAACGCGGCGTCGGCGGCGTCGATTACCTGCTGTTCCTGCTCGGCGCTCAGCGGCACCGCGTCCAGCGCGGCGGTGAACTCACGCCAATGGCGGGCAGCGCCATCCGGGTGCGCAGCCAGGTGGCGGGCGCCGAAGTCGCGATCCAGGCCCAGCCTGGCCGCCATCTTGTACAGGAGGGTGCCGCCGAGGTTGGAGCCCTCGGCCACGTACAGCCAGCCCAGCGCTGCCGGCAGTGCCAGGTCGGCCGGCAGCGCGTCAATGTCCGCACCGGGCAGGGTCTGCTCCAGGTCCTGAAGGTCGCGTGACACCTGCTTGAGGCGACGGCGCTCGTGCAGGTCCGGCAGCAGCGCGTCAAGTGCAGGGTTGGCGTACAGCGCATCGATGCTGCGGTGGAAACGGTACTGCACGCGCAGGAAGCGGGCGAAGTTGCTGCGGTCGGCGAAGATGTCGCCGGCCATGATGCGCTTGTCCAGCGCGCCGTGGCTGTCGCGGGTGGCGGCCTTGAGCCGCAGGCTGCGGCTGTCTTCAGGGGCGATATGTGCGTTCATGGGAAGGTCGGGAGGGTCGTCCTGCTGTAGACGTTCGCCGCGGGGCTTTCCCCAAGCCCGTGTGTGCCGATAATGGGGCACTCCCTACTTCCACCAGGAACCGATGATGATCACCACCGAACCGCGCATGACCAACCTGTTCCTGCAGCTGGGCCTGGATGCCAGTGCTGAGGGCATCGCCCGCTTCATCCGCGAGCACCAGCTGGCCACCGATGTGGAAGTGGTCGAGGCACCGTACTGGAACGATGCCCAGCGCCAGTTCCTGTCCGAATCGCTGCAGGCCGATGCGGCGTGGAGCACCGTTGTGGATGAGCTGAACGAGTCGCTGCACGAAGATGCAGTGAAGGCCGCGACCGGGCTGTAAGCGTTCGCCGGGCCCTGCCCGGCGCTACCCGTTGTCCGGTAGATCCACGCCACGCGTGGATGAACTCCCTTGCCGAGAAAATTCTAAACCCCAGTCGCAATCAGCCCTCGATGAAGCGCGTCATTTCCATCACGATGAGCGGAATAGCAAGGCTGATCCGCCATGGCGAACGTAGCGAACATCAACTACATCCATTACCTCTACTACCCGCTGTTGTCCATGCCGGACGATGAACTGGCGGCGTTCGAGATGAACGATGCGCAGGACAGAGCCTGGCTGTTCGGTGAGATGGTCAAAGTCCTGGAGACATTCGGTCCCGCTGCCCGTGCCCAGGTCCGCAGCACTCTGGGCTTCCTTGCAGGGACGAACAGCGCTGAAGATCACTGGCGAAACCTGATTCCACACGAACTTCCGCTTGGTGAAGTCGGGAACAGGGCTGGCTACTTGAGCGAACTGTTTCTCAGCCTTTTCCACCGCCTCCCGGTTGAGGAAGACTGGGCGGATGTCGAGCTCTCACTGGACCTTCCAGCCAACGGATTGAGAACCAATATATAGAGCGGTTGTTCCGGGCAAGCGGAGTCTTCCGCACGTCAAAGGCGGTGCGGACCAAGGTCCGCACCCACCGAGGGCGGTTGGGGCTCGCTGGGGTCAGAGCCCTTTCCGCTGGAAAGGGATCCGACCCCACCGCTCATCCGCGACCGATCAGTACTTCCAGGTCAACGCCAGGCGCGCGGTGCGGCCCGGGGCCGGCATCACGCCCAGTGCGAGCGGATCCAGGTAGTAGCGGTCGGTCAGGTTGTCCACGCCCGCTTCCACCGACCACTGGTCGTTGAAGTTCCAGCTGGCAAACAGATCCACCAGCGTGTTCGGCCGGTACAGCTGCTGGATCGCCGACAGACCAACGTTCCATTCCTTGTCCAGCTTGCTGATCGGGCCGGCGTTGTGGATCACTCGGGTACCGAAGGTCAGGCGTTCGTCGAACAGGCGCGAGCCCAGGGTCAGGTTGACCATGTAGCGCGGCGGGTTCTGCGTGTTGGTGTACGAACCCTCGAAGCCGCCATCCACGCAGTCCGGCGTGCCGGCCAGCTCCGCGTTCCTGCGCTGCACGCCGTACGCGCGGCGCTCGGCGGCGATGTCCGGCGCGCAGGTCTTGGCCTTGAAGTAGTAGTGCGCGGACAGATCGGCGAACACCTTGCCGCTGTCATAGCTGGACTGGAACTCCATGCCCGACACCTTGAACTGGTCGACATTGCGGATCAGGCCCGCCGACAGCGTGCGGTAGTCGCGGGTGATCAGATCGTCGATGCGGGTATCGAAATACGCCAGCTTCAGCGCCAGGCGGTCGCCGGCAGTGAACAGGTCGTAGCGGAGGGTGCTGGCGCCGATTTCCCAGCTGCGCGCGCGCTCCGGCTTCAGCTCGCCAACCGGCTTGGCGGCAGTGAACAGGCCCAGCGTGGTCTCGAACAGGCTCGGCAGCTTGGTGCCCTCGGCGTACTTCACGTAGACCATGGTGTCTTCGCTGAATCGGTAGGCGACGCTGGCAGTCGGCGAGAACGCGTTGTCGCGACGGCGGATCGGCTGCGACCAGGTCCAGCTGACCGGCACTTCCAGATCCTGCGGCGCGCCGGCGTCATAGAAATTCCAACCGGCGATGTCGCCCACGGTGCCCTTTTTGTATGGCGAGGCCAGCAGCGATTCCCGGGTGAAATCGCCGTTGGCATCCGGGTACCAGTTCAGCAGCGCGATGCGCTTGGCCCGCCACGACGGCAGCGCCGGGTTGCCATTGAGCAGTTCGGTGTAACGGTACTGGCCCTGTACCTCATAGGCGTCGGGCGTGGCCAGGCGGTTGCGGTCATGCACATCCACGCGGTTCCAGCGGCCGCCGGCCAGCAGTTCCCAATGCTCGTCGGGCTGCCACTTCAATGACGCCACCGCGCTGTACTCCTTGCGCTGGGCGTTGCGCAGGAAGCGGTTGTTGACCAGATCGTCGTGCATGACCGGACCGGAACTGCCCGGTGCGATGTCCTCGTCGCTGTAGGAAAGGCCGTAGTCCAGCGCGAACGCGCCGGCCCGGGTGTCGAACTTCGATGTGTTGCTGGCATCCAGGCCCAGGCGCTTCTGCCGCAGCGGATTGCGGTAGGCATCCTTGTAGCCGGGGTCGCCACTGAAACTGGGAGCGTCGTACCACTCGGTGCGGCGATCGAAGTACCACGGGGTGATGCCGGTCAGGCTGTTGTACATCACGCTGTCGGTATCGGTGTATGTGGCGTTGACACGCAGGTCGACCCGCTCGCTGTCCGGATTGAAGCGGTAGCGCAGGGTGTAGCTGTCCATGTCGACATGGCCCGGGTCCCACTGCGGAATGCGATCGCGGTCGACGCGGATGATCTGCGAGGCCATGATCTCGCCGGCGGTGCCTTCGTAGCGGCGGTAGCCCGCTTCCAGCGTCTGCGCATCGTCGATGCGCCAGGTGCCCTTGAGCAGCGCCGACTTCGAACGCGACGAGGTGTTGAACACTTCGGTACGCGGCGGATTCAGCGGTGCCAGCGTGCGACGGGTCTGCGGGAAGTCGTCGTAACCGTGCTTGCCGGAGAAATAGTTGCCGTTGTCGCGGTAAGCATAGGCGGCGACCAGATCGAAGTGGTCCCAGTGACCGGCTGCGGCCACGTTGAAGAACTGGCTGCCGGTGGCGCTGCGGTCGGAACGCGGCGCGGCGCTGTAGGACGGCAGGTTGTTGGCGCTGGCGTTGGCCAGGCCGCCACGCACGCGTACGCCGACGCCGCGGCCTTCGCGCAGCACGTCGCCGATCTTCAGCGTCTCCATCTCGACCACGCCACCGATGCCACCGGAGGCGTTGGCCTGCAGGCTCGGGCCCTTGGTGATGGTCAGGCTGGAGATCAGGTCTGGATCGAGGTAGGTGCGCTGCGACTGGCCGGCATAGCCGCGGTAGGTATCCATGCTGGACTGGCCACCGTCGATGATCACCGGCACGCGGCCCTGGCCCTGGATACCACGGATGTTGACGTCGAACCCATTGCCCACGCGCGGGTCACCGGCGGTGACACCGGCCACGCCCTTGACGATGTCGCCGTTGGAAGTGCCGCGGAAGCGTTCCAGGTGCGTGCGGCTGAGCGTGGTCGTGGAACCGACGCTGCGGTAGCTGTCGAGCAGGCGTGCTTCGTCGCTGCCGGTGCCGGGATCGATGCGGTCGCCGGCGACGCTCAGCGTACCGGTCACGATCACCCCGCTGTCGGCCTGCACCGGCGTCGCCGCTTCCAGCCTGACCGCGTCTGCGCTGACCCGGCGCACTGCCATGCCGCTTCCCTGCAGCAGCTGCTGCAGCGCCGCGCTGGCCGACAGGCTGCCACTGACCGCACGTGAGGTCACGCCTGCGGCCAGGGTGGCCGGATACACGACCTGCACGCCGGACTGACGCATGTAGCTGCGCAGGGCCCCAGCCAGGGGCTGCGCAGGAATCTCAAAGCGCTGCACGGCAGCGTGCTCGCCGGTAGCGCTCTGCGCCCATACGGACGGCGCGGCGCCGGCGAGGCCGGCCGCCAGCAGGGCGATGCACAGGCGGGACGGGCGCACCACGCGGCCCGGACGGGAAGAATCGAACATGGGGGAACCTGTCAGGTAATCGGTGCCGCGGGCGCGGCGTCATCCGCAGCACAGGCGGACACGGCGGACGTACGTGGCGGCGGCGGGTACGTTCGCGGGGTAAGACGGGTGGACCGGCCAGAGCCCCAAGAGGAATTTTCGATCGGATGAGTGCTGGCGGGTGCCGACCGATACTCGGCAGGTTGCAGCGGTGAGTGCCGATCGTTGTTCGGCGCAAGGCGATGATCATCCACGCATGGCGTGAATCTACTGGACGATGGCGACGCCGAACGGCAGGCGGGTCACCCGCAAACCTGCGGTCGCGGCCAGCGCGTCCAGCGCCTGCTCCGGTCGATCGATGCGCAGCGCCGCACTCACCGCCGGCAACCGTGACAGGTCACCGCGCACGAAAGTCGGGCCTGCACGGTAGCGTCCCACCCGTTGTACCGCATCGGCGACGCTGGCCTGCTCCAGCAGCAGCTCGCCCTGCCGCCAGACCCCTACGCTGTCGGCCGCCACATCGCCCTGGCGCGTCACGCCGCTGTGCTCGCTGTAAGACGCGCGCTGTCCCACCTGCAGATAGGTCCAGCCGCCATCGGCCGGGCTCGCCACACGCACCCGGCCCTGCCCGACCTGGGTTTCCACGCGTTCGTCGCCGCGTGCCACGCTGAAGGCGGTCGAGATGTCCTCGACCACGCCATTGCCGGCATGCACGCTGAAACGCCGTTGCGGATCAGGGCTGACCTCGAACCAGACACGGCCGCGCAGCAGCACCACGTCGCGGGCCGTCGCATCGAAACGCACGGCAATCGCGCTGTCGACATCCAGCACGGCACGGCTGCCATCGGGCAAGCGGACGTTCTGCACGACGTGCGTGCTGCGGTGATCGGATTGAAGGCGCAACCAGGCCTCCGGCCACGCCGCCAGCATCGCCAGTGCAGCCGCAGCAGCCATTGCCCAGCGCAAGCGCTGCGGCCGGCGTCGCACGCTCGGACCAACCTGCGGACGCGGACCGACACTGCGCCACAGCGCGCGTTCGTGTTCGAACGCATGGCGATGGCCCGGCTGCGCCAGCCACAGCTCGAACGCCTGCATGCGCGCATCGGTCAGGTCACCCGAGGCCAGCCACGCAATCCACTCCCGGGCCTGTTCGGCCAGGACATCATCAGTGGCGGCGGGCAGCGTGTTCGGCGGGCTCATCGGCTGGCGGACAGGCGCATTCAAGCGCGGGCGGGAGAACTAGACCGCATCCGCGGTCCAGTGATCAAGACGTTTCAGCGAGGCCCAGTCCCAAGCCGGTGCGATCATCGACCGCTGCGTGCCCAGGCCAGGCGTTGCAGCGCGGTGCGCACATGGTTCTCGACCGTGGTCACCGACACGCCGAGGCGGCGCGCGATCTCGGCCTGGGTCAGTCCCTGCAGACGGTTGAGCCGGAAGATCGTACGGGTGGGTTCGGGCAGATGGCCGGCCGCGTCCAGCACGCGCTGCAGCTCGTCCTGCGCCATCGCCTGCTCCTCGGTCGAGATCACTTCGTCCGGCCCCCACAGGTAGTGGTCCGCCAGCAGCCGATTGCGCCGGGACGATTCGCGGCCGTGGTCGGTGGCCAGGTTGGTGGCCAGCCGGTAGAGATAGGCGCGGGGGTTGTCGATCGCCTGGCTGTCGTCGACCCCGCGGGCCTTAAACCAGATCGCCTGGATCACGTCTTCGGCGCCGTTGTCACCGCCGAGGATGCGCTGCACGCGGCGCAGCAATGCCGGCCGCTCGCGGATCAGCAGTTCGGTAAGGGTGGCGGCATTGGAGGACATGCGCGGAGCCGGCGACGAACGGGGAGGCGCCGCGCATGCTACTCCGTTAATGCGAATCCGTCACGTTTGCATTGACCCCGCAAGCGCTACAGGCAATCGACCAGCGCGTCGTATGTGTTCTGCCCGGTGCCCGGCAACGGTGCATGCAGGGCGTCGTCCGCGGAACCCGTCTCCCACACCTCCAGCAACTGGCTCAGCGGGGTTCCGGGCGGCACCGGCAGCACGCAGGCATAGCTGCCCAGATCAACGTCGATCCGGCCGGTGTTGCGCACCCGGGTATCGCTGCCGGCGAAGGTCCAGACGCAGCTTCCGACCACGCCGGTATCACGCTGCACCGAACAGCGCAGGCGCATCGCCCACAGGTTGTAATACTGTCCCTCGCAGAAGGTGTCTCCGCAGATATTGTCGAAGCCGCGCACCAGGCGGCGTTCGGCGGCCAGGAAGCGCTCATGGCCCATGGCGGAGGTGGGGTAATCACGCGCGTCCACGAACGCCGGACCCGCCTGCGCGGCACCGGCGCTCAGAAGCAGCAGTACGACCCGCAGGGTTGACTCAAGGACGATCCGCATCAGCCGGCCCTCCCCTGCGACCGCAGGCAGTCGGGCAGCAGGTCAAACAGCCCGTGGTCCAGGCCGGGCAGCGGTGACGTCAAGCCGCCGGGGGCCTCCAGCGCGGCATGGAACGCCTCGACGGGCACGCCGGGCTGCAATGCCAGCTGGCAGGTCCAGCGCCCGTTGTCGACCTGTACCTGCCCGCTGTCGGCGTGCACGGAAAGCTCGCTGGCGGCGATCACCCAGACGCAGCGCTGCACGGTGCCCCGGCGGGCCAGCACGGCGCAGCGGAATTCCATTACCCGGTAGTTGCTGTACTCGCCCTCGCACAAGGTATCGGCGCAGATCGCGCTGAACTCGCGGGCCAGGGCCGCTTCCAGATCGTAGGCCCGGTTCCAGTTGGCCTCCGGCTGCGGGTAGTCGATCAGATCCACATGGGGCCCGCGTGCCAGGCCGGGCAACGGGACAAGCAGTGCGATGGCGGCACAGCACAAGGTCTTCCAGCGCATGACAGGACTCCTTGGGGATGAGTAGTCAGCCTGCGCCGCGCCCCACGCCGTACCCATCGGGAAAGCCCCTGCCGACGGGTGGTCCAGCACCGTGACCGGCGGTGGGTACACTGCCGCTGCACGTCGCCCGGCAAAGGCATAAAATGGGGGGCTATCCGTCTATATCCCCCACCTGGAGCACGACCATGGGTCTGGAACTCGTCTCGCCCGGCAAGAACCCGCCGGAAGAAATCAACGTCATCATCGAGATCCCGAAGGATTCGGAGCCGGTGAAGTACGAAGTGGACAAGGAGACCGGTGCGATCTTCGTCGACCGCATCCTGTCCACCCCGATGCGCTACCCCTGCAACTACGGCTACGTGCCGAGCACCCTGTGCGGCGACGGCGACCCGGCCGACGTGCTGGTGGTGCTGCCGCTGCCGCTGGTGCCGGGCTCGGTCGTGCGCTGCCGTCCGGTCGGCGTGCTGAAGATGAGCGATGAGGCAGGCAGCGACGAAAAGATCCTGGCCGTGCCGGTCTCGAAGATCTTCAGCGGCTATGCCCACGTTGAAGACATCGAGCAGGTCTCGAGCCACTGGCTGGAGCGCATCGGCCACTTCTTCGAGCATTACAAGGACCTGGAGAAGGGCAAGTGGGTGAAGCTGGACGGTTGGGGCGGCGCGGCTGAGGCCAAGCAGATCCTGATCGAGGCGCACCAGCGCCACCTCGACAGCAAGGCCTGAGCCTGAACGGCATCGCTCCGACATAGGCCGTCGGAGCGATGCGGGTCACGTTTCATGACGACGGCACATCACTCTTGCCGTCGTATTAGGTAAATTGCGTCACTTCACACGTCATCGACATCCATCGTCGAGACAGCCAGGGGAATGTGTCGTGCGTATTCTGCTTGTAGGGGATGCAGCCAGCCTGCCGGCTGAGCTGACCGAATTCATTGCCGATCTTGGGGAAGACTGGCAGCCGCTGACCGCCACCGATGGCCACACCGCGATGACTGCGGTGGCCACCCAGGGCGTGGACGCGGTGATTGTCTGCCCGCAGCTGCCGGACCTCAATGCCACCACGCTGCTGGGCCAGATCCGGACGCTGCGTCCGGAAACCATCCGCATCGCGCTGGTCGACGCCCAGCATGGCAACCGGCCACCACCGGCTCGCCTCATTGGTGTTGCCCATCGCTTCCTGCCGTTGCCGCTGGCACCGGAAGTGCTACTGGAAGCACTGACCAGCCTGGAAGAGCTGCGCGAAGTGCTGGACAGCCCGCGCCTGCGCGACGCCATCGGTCGCATCGAAAAACTGCCATCACCGCCGCACCTGTACCTGAGCCTGACCCAGGCGCTGGAACACGATGACGATGCCGATAGTGCCGACGTCGCCAAGCTGGTCGCCGCCGATCCGGCGATCGCCGCCAAGGTGCTGCAGCTGTCGAACTCGGCGTTCTTCAGCCAGGGCCGTACCATCGCTGACCTGCGCACTGCGGTGACCCGATTGGGCCTGGCCACGCTGCGCGACTTGGTGCTGGCCAGTGAGGTGTTCTCGGCACCGACGCTGTCGACCGCCGAGCGCAATTCGCTGCAGCAGCGTGCCCTGCTCGCTTCGCGCCTGGCTGCGCGCCTGCTGCCGGAATCGAGTGCCGAACTGGGTGCGACCGCGGCCCTGCTGGCCGACATCGGCCTGCTGTTGCCGGGCGTACGCAACGAGCGCAGCGAACCGGCGCTGGACGGCGACCTCCGCCCCGGCCACGCCGAAGCCGGTGCCTACCTGCTGGGCCTGTGGGGCCTGCCGATGCCGATCATCGAAGCGGTGGCATTCCATCTGCAACCGCAGCGCGCCAGTACCCGCAGCTTCTGGGTGACCGGTGCGGTGCACGTGGCACTGGCGCTGGTCAATGGCGATCCGGTGGATGAGGACTACCTGCAGCGCGCGGGCGTGCTCAACAAGCTGCCGCAATGGCGCGAGCACGCCAATAGCCTGATGGGGCTTGCGCCGAGCGAGGCATGAAGCCGGCGCGCGCACCACATGCAATGAAGAACGGGCCGCACGGCCCGTTTTTTTTGCTGCGACGACACAGCACGCAGAAAGTCTACTGACGGAAAGAAAGAGGGCGGGCCTTGCGGCCCGCCCTCCTGGTCCTGCCTTCAGGCTTCGATGGATCAGAAGCGCTGGTTGTACTGGATGAACAGGAAGCGATCGTAATCCAGCATCGGGTCCAGCTGTGCGGCGCTGGCGTTGGTCACCGCGTAGGTGATCGGCGGGGTCTTGCCGAACACGTTGCGGGCACCGACGGTCACGCTGCCGTTCCACGGAGCCTGCCAGGTGGCCGAGATGTCGTGATAGACGATCGCGCCCTTCTTGTTGGCACCCAGGCCACCGCTCCAGCCACCGTTCTCGGTGTAGTAATCCGGCTGGTTGCACTCCAGGCCATTTTCCTGGTCGTAGCAGAAGTCGCGGAAGCCACCGTAGTAGCGCATGGTCCAGGTGGCCGACAGGTCGCCCTTGGTCCAGGTGCTGGCCAGGGTGCCGCGGACGCGCGGGTAGTTCCAGTAGCCTGCGTAGTCATCCCATGCAGCACCCTTGGTGGCCTGCTGACGGAAGCTGGTCAGGTAATTGGTGTCCAGGTTGAACGACAGGGTACCGAAGCTGTACTCCGGCAGGCGGTAGCGGACGCCGAAGTTGTAGCCTTCGGTTTCCAGCGAGCCCAGGTTCGCGTTGCCGCGGCTCAGGCCGGTGACCTGCTGGCCGTTGGCGACGTCGCCACGGCTGTACTGGTCACAGAAGGCCTGCACGCCGTTCTGGTAGCACTGGTTCAGCACATAGTTCGCCGACAGCGCGGTGATCACGTTGTCCACGGTGATCTTGTACCAGTCCAGCGAGACGTTCAGGCCGCTGACGAAGCTCGGGCTCCAGACCAGGCCCGCGGTACGGGTCTTGCTGGTTTCCGGCTGCAGCTTGTCGTTGCCCACGCCCGAGTTGAACGGGTTGTTGCCCTGGGTGTCACGGGCAGTGATCGGACGACCCGCAGCGTCGGTCTGACGGAAGTCGGACGCCAGGCCTTCGGCGCCGCAACGTGCAGCGACGGCCGGGTTGCTGCGCTGGCCGAACACGGCATCGCACGGATCGGTGAACTTGTCGAAGGTCTGCGAACCGCCACCGAAGGTGTCGTCCAGGGTCGGGGCACGGAAGCCTTCGCCGTAGGTGGCACGCACCAGCAGGTCGTCGATCGGCTTCCAGGTCACGCTGAACTTGCTGTTGAGCGTGTTGCCGAACTTGTCGTAGTCCGAGTAGCGGCTGGCGACATCCAGCGACAGCTCCTTCGCACCCGGCAGGTCACGCAGCAGCGGGACCATCAGTTCCAGGTAGAACTCGTTGGTCTTGTACTTGCCTTCGGTCGGGCGTGCAGCCAGCTCGGTGGTGTAACCCGAGGAGGACAGCGCGTCCGGGTGGTCGTAGCCCGACACTTCGCGGTGCTCGTAACCGGCAGCGAAGGCGAACTCGCCTGCATTGCCCGGCATGTCGAACAGCGAACCGGTGATGTTGGCGAAGTACTGCTTGCTCTTGCTCTGGCCGGTCGAGTTCAGCAGAGTGTTGATGTACTTCAGCGCGTCCGGGTTCGCGGCGCTGGCGCCGCCCAGCAGGTCGAACGGGATGCAGCTGCCCGGGCTGGTGCCCAGCGCGATCGGGTTGGCAGCGGTGCCGCACTGGGCAACGCCGTTGGCGTTGATGAACGACGGGCCGAGGGCGTTCTTCAGTGCCAGCAGGTTGATGTTGCCCGAGCTGGTCTGGGTGACGTCATACTGGTTGTAGTTGATGCCCACATCCCAGTCGAACGGACGGTTGTTGAAGTCGAAGTTGCCTTCCAGGGCCGCGTCGAAGTGCAGCGACTTGACGTTGTTCTCGGTGACGCGCGGCAGTTCGAAGATGCGACGGCCCCAGCCGGCAATGTCAACACCGGCGCCATTGGTGGCCAGGTTGCCCAGCGGGTTGTAGATGCTGTCCTTGCTGATCACCACCGGGAACTGCGGCTGCGAGGTGCCGGTCAGCGGGTAGCCGGCGATCTGGCGCTTGGAGTCACGCTCGGAGTACATCGCCGTCGACTTCAAACGCAGGTTGTCGTTGATGTCGTAGCTGGCCGAGGTGAACATGGTCTTCGACTCAGCGCCCTGGTTCAGCATCATCTGCTGGGAGGCGTTGTAGTAGTCGTCGAGACCGATCAGGTGGTAGTTGTTGAAGTTGTTGGAGGCTTCACCAACGCCGACCGGGGTATCCCAGGAACCGGTGTGGTTGACCACCCAGGTATTCGGTACCCACTTGCCAGCCTTGTTGTAGGAGCCTGCACCGGCGGTGCCTTCGGCACGCGGATCGGTGAAGCGGCCCCACGGACCTGCCGGGCTCAGGCCGTCTTCCTTGTGACCCTGGCCATAGGTGTACTGGGTCAGGCCACGATCCTTGGCCCACACCGGATCTTCCTTGATGTAGTTCGCACCGAACACGATCGAGGAACGCTCGCCGGTGGCACCCAGGGTCAGGCTGTACTGGGTCTTGGCGCCGTCGCCGTGGCTGTTCTGGCCGTAGTAGGCGCTGGCCTCGGCGCCGTCGAAGTTCTTGCGCAGGATGATGTTGACCACGCCGGAGATGGCGTCGGAACCGTAGATCGCCGAGGCGCCGTCCTTCAGGACTTCAATGCGCTCGATCAGCGAGGTCGGGATGGTCGACATGTCAGTGAAGCCGGCCAGGCTGGAGCTCCAGCGCTTGCCGTTGACCAGCACCAGCGTGCGCTGCTCACCCAGGTTGTACAGGCTGACGTACTGGCCGCCCTGTTCCGGGTTGGACGCCAGCACGGCCGCCTTGCTGAAGGTCTGGGTGCCTGCCACGGACAGGTTCTGCAGCAGGTCGCCGACGCTGACCAGGCCCGAACGCTGGATGTCCTCATGGCTTACGGTGAGGACCGGCTGGGAGGTTTCCACATCCACCGAGCGGATGCGGGAGCCGGTGACTTCCAGGCGATCAAGGGTGGTCGGGGCACTGGCTTCCTGTGCGGAAGCAAATGCCGGTGCCAGCGCCAGCGCAATGCCGGCGGGCAGCAGGCCCAGCCGCACGGCAGGGGTGCGAACGTTCATCAATCTCTCCAAGGTACGTGTTAGTAGCGTGTTAAAACGCTCCAGCACGTTACGATTGCGTTGCGATGCTGTATTTGCGCGACCCAACCGGAGACTTTGCAGAGTGTGGCGGGAGCAATCCGCCGTTCTCCCTGAACCTGGAAGCCGACTGCCCGTAACGGGCGCGGAAGGCCCGTGCGAAGCTGCAGCAGTTGTCGAAACCGCTGGCGGCAGCGACCTCACCCACCATCATGTCGGTGTCACGCAGCAGATCGGCCGCGCGTTCGAGGCGCAACCGTGCTGAAAGCGACTGCGGGCTTTCTTCATACAGGCTCTGGAAGGTCTTGGAGAGGTACCAGCTGGAGAAGTTGGTCAGTTCGGCCAGCTCGCCGATGCGCACCACGCGGTGGCTGTTGCCCTCCAGATAGAGGCGGGCACGCTGCATGCGGCCGAAGACCTGGCGCTTGCGGCTGCGCGAACGGCCCGGGCAACGCTGCACGTTGTCGGCCAGATCGCGTTGCAGGCCCGCCAGATGCAGCAGCAGAGGACGCAGGGCCTGCGCAGGCAGACCGCTGGCAAGCGCATCGCGCCACAGGCGCAGCGCCACGCGTGCGTCGTTGCGGTTCATGCGACCGCGCCCCGCGTACAGGCCGCAATCGGCCATCTCGGTCAGCACCCGCAACGCTTCCGCATTCAGGCTGAGGCCGACGCACAACCCGTTACGCCCTGCCTGGACCAGTGGGCGTGACTCCTTCTCGAAGGCGATCCACTCGCCGTGACGCAGACGGAAGCGTCCTTCCTTGGCCTCCACCCAGGAATTGCCGCGCACCTGCAGCCAGACCGTAAAGCTGTTGCCCGCAGTCTGCAGGCTGCCCAGCCGGGCGACGCCCAAACAGGTAGGCGCGACATCATCGATCGCCTTGTCGAGGGAGACGGTTTGGCCACGATCGGCCAGCGAGAGTTGACGCATGGAGCACCACGGGTTTGCCAGATACAGGCTTCCGTTTTGCCTAATCAGGCGTGAATCCGTCAGGAAAAACCGCCGAGATCGCCACGAATTCGCGGCGAGAACCGCACGAAGAAATTACGAATGAATATTTCTCTTCAGGATCAAAGACTTGAGAAATGCCGGAAACAGGGCCGGAGCGGTCTTCGGCAACTGCATGACGCCGATGTCTGCACCGTCACTGACCGCCAGCGCCATGTACAGGTCGCTGCCGTCGGCACTGGCACTGATGCCATTGCCTGCACTCAGGCGCTGCCGGTCCAGGCACCGTTCCGGGGCTTCGACGCCGGCCTGGATGTGAACGAGCGTGGTGCCGCAGGCGGTAGAGGTGCCGAGATAGCCGACGCCATCGGTGCCGGCCACGGTCCAGGTGCGGTAGCGCCAGCGGCTGGGCAGGTCTTCACTGACCTGCTGCACGCTGGCCGGTGACAGCCTCGCGTCCACCGACCACAGCCCGCCGGCCGCCAGGCGGGTGAACAACACCCGGCCAGCGCCGCGGTCGAACCGCGCCTGCGACACTCCGTCGATGCTGGCGAGGCGCCGCCAGGGCGTCACGCTGCGGTCGAACAGGCTCAGCCGGGTCCGTTGCTCCGCGTCGCGTTCCACCACCAGCAGCTGCTCCGGGGTGGCGCCGTACAGGGCCTGCAGCGGTTGCTCAACCGGAACCGGCAACGGCTGCAGCCGCTCGTCACGCGGTGCGATCTCGTAGACCACGGTGCGGCCATGCTCATCACGTCCGACCACCAGCAACTGGCGGCTGTCGGCCGACCAGTCCGGCGCTTGCCGCCCTTCGGGGCGGAGGCCCTCGATCGGCCGCAGCGAATCCGGCCGCTCCATGTCGGCCCACCACAGCGCGAAACTGCCGGAACGGTCCGAGGTGAAGACCAGCTGGCGTCCGTCAGGCGCCGCCATCGGCTGTCCGTCGCGCCCGCTGGAGGCAAACAACCGTTCGGCAGCGCCCCCGGCCATCGGTACCTTGAACACGCCGAACTGGGCGCGGCGATGCACGAACGCCAACACATCGCCATGGCGTGACACCGCCGGCCATTGCGCATCATCGAGGCCGGCGTCACGCAGCGTGCGCCGCTCGACATCCAGGTAGTACAAGCGCACTTCGCTGTCGACGCGCCGGCCGAACACGATGCTGCGGCCATCGCCCAGCCAAGCCCAGCCGCGTTGTTCGGCGGCTTCGTTGGTCAGCTGCTCCAGCGGGCCGCCGCCTGCCGGCATCCGCCACAGATCGCCCATCTGTGGATTGCGCACGAACACCAGCCACTTGCCGTCGGGCGAATAGCGCGGCGCGTAGTCGAAGTCATTCGCATCGACCGCGTAATCCAGCGCGCGCCACTGGCCGCTGCCCAGGTCGAGCACACGGATGCCGCGGTGCGCATAGCGCCCGACCATGCTGCCGAACACCAGGCCGCGGCCGTCCGGTGTCCAGTCGAAACTGAGCAGCTCGGTGCCGTCACAGCGGGTGGCCTGTCGCACGCCGCCGCCGGTGGCGCTGGCGATCAGCACCTGGCAACCGCCATCGGCACTGAAACGGGCGAAAGCGATCTCGCGCCCGTCCGGCGACCAGCTCGGGAAGCGGTCACTGGCGCCCTTCGGCGGCAGTGCCAACTGCCGGGCTGGCGCATTGCCCGAGGTCTGCACCTTGATGGCGCCCCCGCCGGCACCGTCCTCATTGGCGCCTTCATAGGCGACCTGGGAGCCGTCGGGAGAAAGTGTGGGGTACGTCTCAAAACCACTGGTCGCGGTGATCAGGCGATACGGCCGTTGCGGGCTGCCGATCACCCGCACGCCATTCTCCACCGCCGCATCCACAGCCGAACTCGGCTCAGGCGTTCGGCGCAGCAGCAGCGCGGCCATCACCACCAAGGCCGCCAACATGACCACACCCAGCACCCACAGCAGATGGCGGCGCACCTGGCGCCAGCCACGCCGGCGCGACGGGGTCATCGGCAGAGGCGCGATCGGGATCGCGCTGGCAGCGGCCAGCGGCGGCATCACCTCGGCCAGCGTCTCCGCCTCCAGCGGCGGCTCCAGCTCATCCAGCACCTGCACCGGTACCAGCAGCCGATAGCCACTCTTGGCGATGGTCTCGATGTAGGGCTGGCCGTTGTCGTCGTCGTTGGCAAAGGCCTTGCGTAGCTGGGTAACGGCCTGCGTGAGCACATCATTGGTGGGCAGCGTGTCCGGCCAGACCTCGGCAAACAGCTCTTCGCGGGTGACCACTCGCCCCGGCTGGCGCATCAGCACCCGCAGCACGCCCAGCGCTTTCGGCGTCAGACGGCGAGGACGACGCGCACCCTCGACCTCGACCTCTCGCGAGGACAAGGTAATGACGCAGTCGCCGACCTGGATGCGGTCGGCCTCGAGGGGCGTGACTTCGCTGCTGTTCATTTTCCGCTATACAGTAGGGACGGGACCTGGGCAGGGTTCACCAGCAATACCGTCCCCACCGTCCCTGGACAGGGTCATCGAAAAGCCAGATTCCGCACAAAGCATCGGCGCATACCGCAAAAACACTAACGCCTACGGATATTAGCCTAAGCCGGTTACCCCGCCTATGTCGGGTCGACACTCAGGCTCTCTCTCGCCGACGCATTCACATAATCTGCATCACTATTCGCGCCCTTTTGGGCGCGAAATTTTTATCTGGCGTTCATTTTCACATGCGCCGAAGCATCGTCAAACCGACCAGTCGCGACACGACAAGGCCGATATACATGACGCCCGCGAACTGCTCGAGCATGACCAACGCCCGTGCCTGTGGGTGCAGCGGCACGACGTCGCTCAGTCCGACACCGGACAGCAAGCTGAAGCTCAGATAAAGCAGCTCCATCCAACTGCGCTGAGGTTCGCCGCCGGTGCCGTGGAAACTGCCCGGATACCACTGCTGGCAGACCGAAAATGCGAACGCGAACGCCCACGCCAGCAGGGTGAAGGTCGCGCCAGCAGCGAACAGCTCATCGCGGGTGACTTTATGGTCCTGCAGCATATAGGCGATCAACGCGCCCGCCGTGTAGAAGTACAGCAGGCTCTCCAGCAGCTGCGCGGTGGTCAGCCATGCGCTGCGGTCCAGCAGCGCGCCGGCCAGCGAGAACACCACCGAGGGGATGGCCAGCAGCAATGCCAGCCAGGTGCCCAACGGACTGCGCTGCACCACCCACAACGCCAGGCCGAGTACCGCCATGCCGAACATGCCCAGCGCCGCACGGCCACCGGCGGTGTCATCGAGCGCCGGGTACAACAGCACCGCCAGCAGTTGCGCCCCCAGCAGCCAGGCCGAGGGATGGCGGCGGGCGATCGCCAGCCAGCGGGTGGTCAAGGCGATGGGCATGGGGTCCTTTCCGCTGGGCGATGATCGGAGCATAGCGGGTAGCGCCGGGCCACGCCCGGCGTCTTTCCCGCGCCGCTGCACCCGCCGGGCATGGCCCGACGCTACCGGTGCGGCATCACCCCTGGTGGTACACCTCGGCGCCGGCGGCGCGGAACTCCTCCGACTTCTCCTTCATGCCCGCCTCGGCGTAGTCGCGCACATCCTGGGTGATCTTCATCGAACAGAAGTGCGGGCCGCACATCGAACAGAAGTGGGCCAGCTTGTGCGCGTCCTTCGGCAGCGTCTCATCGTGAAATTCCTTGGCCTTCTCGGGGTCCAGCCCGAGATGGAACTGGTCCTCCCAGCGGAACTCGAAGCGCGCCTTGCTCAGCGCGTTGTCGCGCACCTGTGCACCGGGGTGGCCCTTGGCCAGGTCAGCGGCATGCGCGGCGATGCGATAAGCCATGATGCCGTCGCGCACGTCCTGGCGATTGGGCAGGCCCAGGTGCTCTTTCGGCGTTACGTAGCAGAGCATGGCGGTGCCGAACCAGCCGATCATCGCCGCACCGATCGCACTGGTGATGTGGTCGTAGCCCGGCGCGATGTCGGTAGTCAGCGGGCCCAGCGTGTAGAACGGCGCTTCGCCGCACTCGCGCAGCTGCTTGTCCATGTTTTCCTTGATCAGCTGCATCGGCACGTGGCCGGGGCCTTCGATCATGGTCTGCACCTCGTGCTTCCAGGCGATCCTGGTCAGCTCGCCCAGTGTCTCCAGTTCACCGAACTGCGCTGCATCATTGGCATCGGCGATGCATCCCGGACGCAGGCCATCGCCCAGCGAGAAGGTCACGTCGTAGGCTTTCATGATCTGGCAGATCTCTTCGAAATGCGTGTAGAGGAAATTCTCCTTGTGGTGCGCCAGACACCACTTGGCCATGATCGAACCACCGCGGCTGACGATGCCGGTCACGCGCTTGGCGGTGAGCGGTACGTAGCGCAGCAGCACACCGGCATGGATGGTGAAGTAGTCCACGCCCTGCTCGGCCTGTTCGATCAGGGTGTCGCGGAAGATCTCCCAGGTCAGCGCCTCGGCGCGGCCATCGACCTTTTCCAGCGCCTGGTAGATCGGCACGGTGCCGATCGCCACCGGCGAGTTGCGCACGATCCATTCGCGCGTCTCGTGGATGTGCTTGCCGGTGGACAGATCCATCACCGTGTCACCGCCCCAACGGATCGCCCATACCAGCTTTTCCACTTCCTCGGCGATGCCGGAGGACACCGCGCTGTTGCCGATGTTGGCGTTGATCTTGGTGAGGAAGTTGCGGCCGATGATCATCGGCTCGCTTTCCGGATGGTTGATGTTGTTGGGCAGCACGGCACGGCCGCGGGCGATCTCGTCGCGCACGAACTCGGGGGTGATGATCTTCTGGATCGACGCACCGAAGGCTTCACCCGGATGCTGCTGCAGCAGGCTGGCATCGCGGATCGCTTCCAGGCGCTGGTTCTCGCGGATGGCGACGAATTCCATCTCCGGGGTGATGATGCCGCGCCGCGCATAGTGCATCTGGGTGACGTTGGCACCGGCGCGCGCGCGGCGCGGCAGGGTGCGCGCGGGGAAGCGCACGGCATCAAGCTTCGGATCGTGCTCGCGGCCGCGACCGAACGACGAACTGAGGCTGTCGAGCTGTTCGGTATCGCCGCGTTCCTCGACCCACGCACGGCGCAATGCAGGCAGGCCGGCCGACAGGTCGATGCGCACCTCCGGATCGGTGTACGGGCCCGAGGTGTCGTAGACGGTGACCGGTGCATTCTCTTCGCCGCCGAACAGCGTGGGCGTGCGGGTCAGCGCGATCTCGCGCATCGGCACCTGCAGGTCCGGGCGTGAGCCGGGCACATGGATCTTGCGCGAGCCGGGAATGGGCCGGGTCACGGATTCGGAGAGTTGCTGGGCCTGTTGCTGCAGGGCGGAGAGCTGTGCGTTCATCGGGCATCGTCCAGGAAGGTCAGGGACGAAGCGGCGGCGCACTGCCCCCCGCGCGGACGCTCCTTGGGCGGAGTCCGGGCATGGCTGCATTGCAAAGCTTCCCTACGCCGGTATGAGCCGGATCAGGTTCCAAGGGACTGTCTCAACCGTGGCCAGATGGCCGCGGTACCCCCGCTTCTTGGTACGCATTAGAGCATAGAAGACACTGAATTCCCCCACCGCTCATCCACGCATGGCGTGGACCTACTGAACAACCGCAGGGCCGGCGTTAACAGAACCATGACGCCGCGTTCAGTAACGTGCACGCCCATCGCGTCGCTGAGATCGATGCGTCCCTCGCCGCCTCCGCGGCCCCTGCCCGGTTCGCGCTGCATGACGCCGGCCCTTTGCTGCAAGCTCTGCTCGCTCCCCTCAATCCCCTTGATCGGAGAAGCTCCTTCATGGTGTTTCGCGTTTCCATCGCACTGGTTCTGCTGCTGGTGCTGCTGGCCGGCATCGCGCCCGGCCCTTTCAATACCGTTGTGCAGTCCATGCTGGCGGAGGTCATCCGAAGTGTCGGCTGGCTGTACCTGCTGGTGGTATTCCTGGCGCTGGTGTTCCTGATGTACCTGGCCTTCGGCCGCTTCGGCAACCTGCGCATCGGCGGCGAGGACGCCGAACCCGAATTCTCGCGCGCCAGCTGGATGTCGATGCTGTTTGCCGCCGGCATGGGCATTGGCCTGGTGTTCTGGGGTGCGGCCGAGCCGATCTCGCATTTCAGCAAGCCACCGGAAGGACTGGCGCCGCAAAGCATGGACGCCGCGCGCGCCTCGATGCGCTACGCCTTCTTTCACTGGGGCCTGCACCCGTGGGCGATCTATGCGCTGATCGGCCTGGCGATGGCATGGTTCCAGTTCAACCGCAATGGCCGCGGACTGGTCAGCGACATGCTGCAGCCGATCATCGGCCGCCACCATCGCGGCTGGATCGGGCGCGTGGTCAACATTGCCGCGGTGGTTGCCACCGCGATCGGTGTCGCCACCACGCTCGGCTTCGGCACCATCCAGATTGCCGCCGGTATCGAACGCGTCTTCAGCATGCAGGCCACCGTCGCAGTGCAGATGATCATCATTGCCGTTGCCTTCGTGCTGTACATGGCCTCCACCGCCAGTGGCGTGGAACGCGGAGTGAAATGGCTGTCCAATTTCAACCTGGCATTGGCCGCGCTGCTGGCGGCGACCCTGCTGGTGCTGGGGCCGACCGGATTCATCTTCGATACGTTCACTACCACGCTGGGTTCCTACCTCAACCAGCTGGTGACGATGAGCCTGCGCATGTCACCGTTCTCCGGCAGCACGTGGGTGGCGGACTGGACGATCTTCTACTGGGCTTGGTGGATCTCGTGGGCACCGTTCGTGGGATCGTTCATTGCGCGCATCTCGCGTGGCCGCAGCGTGCGCGAGTTCGTGATCGGCGTAGTGCTCGCCCCGACACTGCTGGGCTTCCTCTGGTTCGCGGTGTTCGGCGGCACCGCGCTGTGGGCACAGATCTTCGGCCACGCCGACCTGGTGCAGGCGTTGGGCAATGGCTATGAGACGGTGCTGTTCACCCTGTTCGACAGCATGCCGCTGCCGCTGTTGCTGTCGTGCATCGCGCTGGTGCTGCTCATGATCTTCTTCGTGACCTCGGCCGATTCAGCGGTACTGGTGCTGGCCAGCATGTCCACCGACGAGGCCGGCGATCCACCGTTGAAGCGCAAGCTGGCCTGGGGTATCGCGGTGGCCCTGATCGCAGCCGCCCTGCTGCTGGCGGGTGGACTGGATGCGCTGCAGGGGATGATCACGATCGCGGCATTGCCGTTCGCGTTGCTGATGGTGCTGGTGATGGTGTCGCTGCACCGGGTGCTGGACCAGGAATACACGCGCGAGCGGCTGCAGGCGCAGCGCCAGCGGCACATGATCGATGCGTGGATCGCGCGCGAGATGGCGGCGCAGGAAGAGACCCAGGCGGAGGCGGCGCGCGCGCAGGATCGGGATTGAGGGTGTTTTGCAGCCTGCGGCTGCACCGCTTTTTCAGGCAAGTGCAAGTTCAAAAGCCAGAGCGGCTCTGGGTTACTACTTGGCTTGGCGGGAAGGGGCAGATGGCGGGACACGCCGCAAGTATGTCCGTGTAGGCTCGTCCACGGCATCCATGCCGTGGACGGTCCCGCCATCTGCCCCTCCCCGCCTCCGACAGTTTTCCGGTGACGGTTGGTTCGCCACGCCATGCGTGGATGTGGCGTATCGGAAAACAAGAGGGGGTCGGATCCGTTTTCCTTCGGAAAACGGATCCGACCCCAACTCACAGCGCGCGGCTGTTGCTGTTGCCTTTGCTTTTGATCTTCTTCTTTCTCTTCCGTGGTTGACGCGCACGGAAATTTTCGGGGGGCGTGCGGGTGGGAGTGGCGGGGGTATCCGCGCCATGGATGGCGCGGCTAAGCCTACAAGGACGTATTTACGGCGTCCCCCGACACTCCCACCCGCACGCCCCAGCGCATGAACCTGCTCTGGCGATCAGCCGCGAGGGGGCTCAGCCCGATGGCCGGGAAACTCAGTACCCCGCCGCCTGCCCATCCTTTCGGCTCTCCGACGCGCCGTAATACACGCCCGTATCCGGATCACGCATGATCGCCTGGTACCCGCCATACGGGCCGTCGGCGAACACGATGCGATGCCCCTTGCGCATCAGCGCGCGCACCGTCTCGTAGGGGAAGCCGGTTTCCAGATTCACTTCGCCACCATCGGTCATCGCCATGGCCTGCCCGGTCGGTTCAGTCGAACCTTCGTGCTGGATGCGTGGTGCGTCACCGGCTTCCTGCAGGTTCATGCCGAAATCCACCAGGTTCATCACGATCTGCGCATGACCCTGCGGCTGCATCGCACCACCCATCACGCCGAAGCTGGCATACGGCTTGCCGCCCTTGGTGATGAACGCCGGGATGATGGTCTGGAACGGGCGCTTGCCCGGCGCGTAGCCGTTGGGATGGTTCTTCTGCAGCACGAACATCTCGCCGCGGTCCTGCAGGATGAAACCCAGTCCCGGCGGCGCCATGCCGCTGCCCATGCCACGGTAGTTGGACTGGATCAGCGACACCATCATGCCGTCTGCGTCGGCCACGGTCATGTAGATCGTGTCGCCCTCTTCCAGCTGTTTCGGCGTGCCCGGCTGCACTTCCTTCAACGCCTTGTCCATCGAGATCAGCGCGCGGCGCTGCGCAGCGTATTCCTTGGAAATCAGTTTCTGCACCGGCGCGGGCTGGAACGCCATATCGGCGTAGAAGCGCGCGCGGTCGGCGAACGCCAGCTTCTTCGCTTCCACGAACAGGTGCACATGCTCGGGTGAGCCGAACGGAATCTTCGAGAAATCGTAGCCTTCCAGCACATTGAGGATCTGCAGCGCGGCGATGCCCTGGCTGTTCGGCGGCAGCTCCCATACGTCGTAGCCGCGGTAGTTGCTGCTGACCGGCTCGACCCACTCGCCGTGGTGGTCGGCCAGGTCCTGGTAGCTCAGGTAGCCACCGTTGGCCTTGAAGTAATCGCCGATGGTGTGGGCGATCTCGCCCTTGTAGAAGGCATCACGGCCGCCGTCGGCGATCTTCTGCAGAGTGCTGGCCAGGTTCGGGTTCTTCCACATCTCGCCCTTGCGCGGAGCGTGGCCGTTGATCGTGAATTGTTCCTTGAAGCCCGGGTACTTCGACAGCTTCGGCACCGAGCGGTCCCAGTAGTAGGCGATCACTTCGGCCACCGGGTGCCCTTCGCGGGCGTAACGGATGGCGGGGGCCAGGTTGTCGGCCATCGGCTTGCGGCCAAAGCGGTCGTGCAGGGCGAACCAGCCATCGACCGCGCCGGGCACCGACACCGGCAGCGGGCCGGTGGCCGGGATGTCCTTCAGGCCGCGGCGCTGGAACTCGGCCAGGGTCAGCGACTTCGGCGAGCGGCCCGAGCCGTTGTAGCCGTAGAGCTTCTGCGTCTTCGGGTCCCACACGATGGCGAACAGGTCGCCGCCGATACCGTTGCCGGTCGGTTCCATCAGGCCGAGCGCCGCGTTGGCGGCGATCGCCGCGTCCACCGCGGAGCCGCCGCCCTTCATCACGTCCAGCGCGATCTGGGTGGCCAGCGGCTGCGAGGTCGCGGCCATGGCATGCGGGGCGATCACCTCCGAGCGGGTGGCGAAGGTGTGGCCGGTGATGCGGTCGGCGGCGAAGGACAGCGCCGGCAGGGCAACAAGCACGGCGGCAGCAAGCAGGGAACGGGCAAGGCGTCGGGACACGGTCGGGTTCCGATGGAAGGGTGGTTCCCCGATCTTCACCGCTGTAGCCCTCAGCGGGCATCGGGCAGAGGTCATGGGCGATGGTCTTTCGATGGGTGAGAATCACCCGGAATCCGCGCAAAAAACGTGCTGAAAAGAGTGAATTCGGGTTCACCGAAACAATTTCAGCGGCAACCATCCTTGTGCCGCAAGCGATTGCGCCGGATGCTTGCGAAACCGTAAAAAATTCTTCGACGAGGGTTGACACCGCCGAAATGGCTGTGTTTCTCTCGATTGCATGTTGCATCACAACACACCACCGCGAACCCACATCGAAGCCGCCGACACCGGCGCCGCCTCGCTGCGTTCGATTCTTGTGCTCGTACTTATTACCCAACCTACAGGTGCGGGACGAGCCAGCGTGTAAGCAACAAACACACCGGAACTCATCAAAAACCCGCACCCGCCCCGGTGCGGGTTTTTTCATTTCAGGACCTGGTTTCAGACGCAACCACCATGCACACCGCCCATCGCAAAACCCGGACCCACACCTCCACGACGCCTCGTGGGGGCTGTGCCTGTGCGATGCGCGGCGCCTCCTCCACCGTTTTCCCCTGACCGGCCGGCACGTCACCTCGACGACCGGCCGTTCTTTTTCTTCCCACCGCAAGGAACCTCCCCCATGAGCACCAACGACCTGCCCCAGACCAAGATCGCCGTCATCGGCTACGGCAGCCAGGGCCGCGCCCACGCGCTGAACCTGCGCGAATCCGGCTTCGATGTGGTGGTAGGCCTGCGTCCGGGCGGCCCCACCGAGGTCAAGGCGCAGGCCGATGGCTTCACCGTCAAGGCACCGGCCGAAGCCGTGAAGGATGCCGACCTAGTCGCTGTGCTGACCCCGGACATGGTGCAGAAGAAGCTGTACGACGACGTGCTGGCGCCGAACATGAAGCAGGGCGCGGTGCTGTTGTTCGCGCACGGCCTGAACGTGCACTTCGACATGATCAAGCCGCGCGAGGATCTCGACGTGGTGCTGGTCGCACCGAAGGGCCCGGGCGCGCTGGTTCGCCGCGAGTATGAAATCGGCCGCGGCGTGCCGTGCATCTGGGCGGTCTACCAGGACAAGAGCGGCAAGGCCGCCGACTACGCCCTGGCCTATGCCGGTGGCCTCGGCGGTGCCCGCGCCAACCTGATCCAGACCACCTTCAAGGAAGAAACCGAAACCGATCTGTTCGGCGAGCAGGCGGTGCTGTGCGGCGGCGCTTCGGCGCTGGTGCAGGCCGGATTCGAGACCCTGGTCGAAGCCGGCTACCAGCCGGAGATCGCCTACTACGAAGTGCTGCACGAGCTGAAGCTGATCGTCGACCTGTTCTATGAAGGTGGCATCTCGCGCATGCTGGAATTCATCTCCGAAACCGCGCAGTACGGCGACTACGTCAGTGGCCCGCGGGTGATCGACGCCGGCACCAAGGCGCGCATGAAGGAAGTGCTGAAGGACATCCAGGACGGTACCTTCACCAAGAACTGGGTGGCCGAGTACGAAGCGGGCCTGCCGAACTACAACAAGTTCAAGCAGGCCGACCTGGAGCACCCGATCGAAAAGGTGGGCAAGGAACTGCGCGCCAAGATGGTCTGGTTGCAAGGACAGGCCGCGTAACCGCGCGGCCCTCCCCCACCCGCTTTGCAAGGTTCCCCCATGAACTCTTCCACACATCGCAGCGCGCCGCCCAATGGTGCGCGCTGGCTGACCCAGGCGCTGGAGGCCGAGGGTGTCCGCACGCTGTTCGGCTATCCCGGCGGCACCATCATGCCGTTCTACGACGCGCTGGTGGATTCGTCGCTGAAGCACATCCTGGTACGCCATGAGCAGGGCGCGGCGCTGGCAGCCAATGGCTTCGCCCGCGCCAGCGGCCAGGTCGGCGTCTGCGTGGCCACCTCTGGCCCGGGTGCATCGAACCTGGTCACCGGCATCGCCGACGCGATGCTGGATTCGGTGCCGATGGTCTGCATCACCGGCCAGGTCGGCACCCCGCTGCTGGGCACCGACGCCTTCCAGGAGCTGGATGTGTTCGGCCTGACCATGCCGATCGTCAAGCACAGCTGGCTGGTGCGCAGCGTCGATGACCTGCCGCGCGTGGTCGCCGACGCCTTCCGCATTGCCCGCGAAGGCCGTCCCGGCCCGGTGCTGATCGACCTGCCCAAGGACGTGCAGCTGGCCGATGCCAGCCATCTGCCGGCGCACGTGCCGAGCAGCATCGAACCACCGGCGGCGCCGGCCGACGCCACCATCGCCGACGCCATCGCCGCACTGGCTGCAGCCGAAAAGCCGGTGGTCTACGCCGGTGGTGGCATCGCGCTGGGTGATGCGGTGCAGGACCTGCGCGACTTCGTTGAAGCCAGCGCGATTCCTACCGTGATGACCCTGCGTGGCCTGGGCGCGCTGCCGGCGCATCATCCGCAGTCGCTGGGCATGCTGGGCATGCACGGCACCCGCGCGGCCAACATGGCAGTGCAGGAAAGCGATCTGCTGCTGGTGCTGGGTGCACGCTTCGATGACCGCGCCACCGGCAAGCTGGCCGAGTTCGCACCGTTCGCGCGCGTAGTCCATATTGACGCTGACGCCTATGAGATCTCCAAGCTGCGCAGCGCCGATGTTGCCGTGCCCGGCAATGTCGGCCATGCGATCCGCGCCCTGCGTGCGGCCTTCCCCTCCCCCAAGGCCCACCAGGACGCATGGCGCAGGCGCTGTGCACAGCATCGCGATCGCTTCGCCGCGCGCTATGACGCACCGGGCCAGCACATCTACGCCCCGGCGCTGCTGAAGCGCCTGAGCGAGCTGGCGCCAGCCGATGCAGTGATCGCCTGCGACGTGGGCCAGCACCAGATGTGGGTGGCCCAGCACTGCCGCTTCAACCACCCGCGCAACCACCTGACCAGCGGCGCGCTGGGCACCATGGGCTTCGGCCTGCCGGCGGCGATGGGCGCGCAGTTCGCCTGCCCCGAGCGCACCGTAGTGCTGGTGTCCGGTGATGGCAGCTTCATGATGAACGTCCAGGAGCTGGCCACCATCGCCCGCTGCCGCCTGCCGGTGAAGATCGTGCTGCTGGACAACAGTTCGCTGGGCATGGTGCGGCAGTGGCAGGAGCTGTTCTTCGCCGAGCGCTACAGCGAGATCGACCTGTCCGACAACCCGGACTTCGTGGCACTGGCGCAGGTATTCGGCATCGCCGCCAGCCGCATCGATGCACGCGACGACGTCGAAGGCGGCCTGGCCGCACTGCTGGCCGAACCCGGCCCGGCGCTGCTGCACGTGGCCATTGATGCCCGCGCCAACGTGTGGCCTCTGGTGCCGCCGAACACTGCCAACAGCACGATGCTGGAAAGCAACCCCGCCCATGCTCGCCAGGAGACCCCCAATGCACTACCGGCTTGACCTGGTGCTGCACCCGGCTGAAGGCGCGCTGCTGCGCGTGATCGGCATGGCCGAACGCCGCGGTTTCGCACCGCGTGCGATCAGCGGTGCGCCCGTGGCCGCCGACGATGGCCGCTGGCACCTGCAACTGGTGGTGGACGGTGAGCGCCCCGCCGAGACGCTGTGCCGGCAGATCGAGAAGATCTACGACTGCGTGTCCGTGCAGGTCACCGCCGTGGAAGGAGTATCGTCATGAACACCCGTACCGTAGCGACCACGGTGCCGGTACGGAGGCGTCTTCTTCGCCGCCCGTGCCCGCATGCGGCGGTCGCCCGCACCCCGCTGGTGGCCCATGCCGGCCGCTGATGCCAGCCAGGAAAGCGATGTCGGCGACGTAAGCGTTGCCGACGTCCTGGCAGCGCAGGCCCGCCTGCGCCGCTTCCTGCCACCAACCCCGCTGCACCATGCCGAACGCTTCGGTACCTGGCTGAAGCTGGAGAACCTGCAGCGCACCGGTTCCTACAAGGTACGCGGCGCATTGAATGCGCTGCTGGCCGGTCGCGAGCGCGGTGACACCCGGCCGGTGATCTGCGCCTCGGCCGGCAACCATGCGCAGGGCGTTGCGTGGGCGGCCTATCGCCTGGATGTGCCGGCCATCACCGTGATGCCGCACGGCGCACCGGCCACCAAGATCGCCGGCGTCGCTCACTGGGGCGCCACCGTGCGCCAGCATGGCAACAGTTACGATGAGGCCTACGCCTTCGCGGTCGAACTGGCGCAGCGCCACGGCTACCGTTTCCTGTCCGCGTTCGACGATGCCGATGTGATTGCCGGCCAGGGCACGGTCGGCATCGAGCTGGCCGCGCACGCACCGGACGTGGTGATCGTGCCGATCGGCGGCGGTGGCCTGGCCTCGGGCGTTGCACTGGCGCTGAAATCACAGGGCGTGCGCGTGGTTGGTGCGCAGGTGGAAGGCGTTGACTCGATGGCGCGCGCGATCCGCGGCGATATCCGTGAGATCGCCCCCGTCGCCTCGCTGGCCGATGGCGTGCGAGTGAAGATCCCCGGCTTCCTGACCCGCCGCCTGTGCACCTCGCTGCTGGACGACGTGGTGATCGTGCGCGAAGCCGAGCTGCGCGAAACCCTGGTCAGGCTGGCGCTGGAAGAACACATCATCGCCGAAGGAGCCGGCGCGCTGGCCCTGGCCGCCGGGCGCCGCGTAGCCGGCCGCCGCAAGTGCGCGGTAGTGTCCGGCGGCAACATTGATGCCGGCGTGCTGGCCGGCCTGCTGACCGACATCCGTCCGCGCCCGCCACGCAAACCGCGGCGACGGCGCAGCGAAACACCCCGCTCGCCCGACAGGGCCAGCACGCCGTCCGCCCCCACCTCTTCCCCTTCCCACCTGCAAGCCGCAACGCCCGCTGTCGAGGAGATTTCCCTGTGACCACCATCGAACGAATTACCACCCCGCGCATCCGCATCTTCGACACCACCCTGCGTGACGGCGAGCAGTCCCCCGGCTGCAGCATGAGTCCGCCGCAGAAGCTGGTGATGGCGCGTGCGCTGGACGAACTGGGCGTGGACATCATCGAGACCGGCTTCCCGGCCAGCTCGCAGTCCGACCGCGAGGCGATGGCACTGATCGGCCGCGAACTGCGCCGCCCGAGCCTGAGCCTGGCGGTGCTGTCGCGCTGCCTGCAGGCCGATATCGAAACGTCCGCCCGTGCGCTGGAAGCGGCGGCCAATCCGCGCCTGCACGTGTTCCTGTCGACCAGCCCGCTGCACCGCGAGCACAAGCTGCGCATGACCCGCGAGCAGGTACTGGAGTCGGTGCACAAGCATGTAGCGCTGGCCCGCTCCTACATCAACGATGTCGAATTCTCGGCCGAGGATGCCACCCGTACCGAGCTGGACTACCTGATCGAAGTCTCGCGCGTGGCGATCGCCGCCGGCGCCACCACCATCAACCTGCCCGACACCGTCGGCTTCACCACGCCGGAAGAGATCCGCGCGATGTTCCAGCAGGTCATCGCCGGCGTCGCCGACGTACCCAATGCCGCCAACGTGATCTTCAGCGCGCACTGCCACAACGATCTGGGCCTGGCCGTGGCCAACTCGCTGGCCGCCATCGAAGGTGGCGCGCGCCAGGTCGAGTGCACCGTCAACGGCATCGGCGAGCGTGCCGGCAACTGTTCGCTGGAAGAGATCGCCATGGTGCTGAAGGTGCGCCAGGCCTTCTACGAGCAGGACAGTTCGATCAACACTCCGCGCATCGTCGGCACCTCGCAGCTGCTGCAGCGCCTGGTCGGCATGCCGGTACAGCGCAACAAGGCCATCGTCGGTGCCAATGCCTTCGCTCACGAATCGGGCATCCACCAGCACGGCATGCTGCGCCATCGCGGCACCTACGAAATCATGCGTCCGGAAGACGTGGGCTGGGAGGACTCGCAGATGGTGCTGGGCCGCCACAGTGGCCGCGCCGCCGTCGAAGCGCGCCTGCGCGCGCTGGGCTTCTGGCTGGACGAAGACGAGCTGAAGCTGGTGTTCGAACAGTTCAAGGGCCTGTGCGAGCAGCAGCGCGTGGTCACCGATGCCGACCTGCAGACGCTGATGCAGGGCGGCTCCAATGCACAGGGCTACCGTCTGGCCTCGATGACCATCAGTGACGTCGGCAGCCGCGCCAACGCGCTGGTTGAACTGTCCGACCCGGACGGCAACCGCGTGGCCGAGACCGCGCAGGGCGACGGCCCGGTCGATGCACTGTTTGGCGCGCTGTCGGCTGCCACAGGCGTGCAGCTGATGCTGGACAGCTACCACGTGCACAGCGTCGGCATCGGCGCCGATGCGCGTGGCGAAGCCAACCTGAGCGTGCGCCACGAGGGCGTGGAGTACGACGGCACCGGCACCAGCAAGGACATCATCGAAGCGTCCGCGCTGGCCTGGCTGGATGTTGCCAACCGCCTGCTGCGCCAGCGCCAGGCCGCCGCCCACAGCAGCACCGACATTGCTACCCCCGCCACCGCCTGAGGAAGCCGAGATGAGCGCCTTCGATACCCCCACCCCGACCAGCGCCGCTGGCCAGCAGTGGAATGCCCAGGACTATGCAATCGATGCCGGCTTCGTGCCACTGCTCGGCGGCGCGGTGGCGCGCCTGCTCGATCCGCGCGCCGGTGAGCGCATCCTCGACCTGGGCTGTGGCGATGGCGTACTCAGCACCGAGCTGGCGCTGAGCGGTGCGCGCATCCACGGCGTGGATGCCTCGCCGGAACTGGTGATCGCCGCCCGCGCGCGCGGTGTCGACGCGCAGGTGATGGACGGCCATGCGCTGTCGTTCGACAGTGAGTTCGATGCGGTGTTCAGCAACGCCGCGCTGCATTGGATGGGCAACCCCGACCGCGTGCTGGAAGGCGTGCGCCGGGCGTTGCGCGCTGGCGGCCGCTTCGTTGCCGAATTCGGCGGCCATGGCAACGTGGCCACGATCATCGCAGCGCTGCAGGCCGCACGCGTGGCCCATGGCTACGGCGCCAGTGCCTTCCAGTGGTACTTCCCGACCGCCGATGCCTACGCCGACCGCCTGCGCCAGCATGGCTTCCAGGTGCAGCTGATCGAATGCACGCCGCGCCCGACGGCGCTGCCGACCGGCGTGGCCGGCTGGCTGCGCGTCTTCGCCGCGCCGCTGCTGGATGACCTGCCCGCCAATGCCCGTGCCACTGTGCGCGACGCCGCGGCTGCACTGCTGGCCGATCTGCCGCGCAACACCGCCGGCCAGCCGCTGGCCGACTACGTGCGGCTGCGGGTCCTCGCCCGCCGCCGCTGACTCAACACTTTTCGCTATCTTTCCTGATGTCCGCACCTTCGTACTTCCGCCAGGCACACGCATGACTTCCGCACCCCGCACCCTGTACGACAAACTGTGGGACGCCCACGTGGTGGTTCCCGAATCCGACAGCGCGCCCGCCGTGCTGTACATCGACCTGCACCTGATCCACGAGGTCACCTCGCCGCAGGCCTTCACCGAGCTCCGCGAGCGTGGCCTGTCGCCGCGCCGGCCGGACCGCACCAAGGCGACGATGGACCACTCCACGCCGACCCTGCCGGCCGCCGCCGACGGTACGCTGCCCTATGCCAGCGCCGCTTCCGAAGCGCAGGTGGCCACGCTGGCGCGCAACTGCGCCGAACATGGCATCGAACTGTTCGACATGGCCTCGGACAACCGCGGCATCGTCCACGTGATCGCGCCGGAACAGGGCTTCACCCAGCCCGGCATGACCATCGTCTGCGGCGACAGCCACACCTCTACCCACGGTGCCTTCGGCTCGCTGGCGTTCGGCATCGGCACCAGCGAAGTCGGCCATGTGCTGGCCACGCAGTGCCTGCTGCAGCGCAAGGCCAAGACCTTTGCCATCACCGTCGATGGCCCGCTGGCGCCCGGCGTCGGTGCCAAGGACGTGGTGCTGCACATCATCGGCGTGATCGGCGTCAACGGTGGCACCGGCCACGTCATTGAGTTCCGTGGCAGCACCATCGAGGCGATGGACATGGAACAGCGCATGACCCTGTGCAACATGTCGATCGAAGCCGGCGCGCGTGCCGGCATGGTGGCGCCGGACCAGGTCACCTTCGACTTCGTCGCCCGGACGCCACGTGGTCCCAAGGGTGCCGAGTTCGACGCCGCCGTCACACGCTGGAAGCAGCTGCGCAGCGATGAGGGCGCACGTTTCGACAGCGAAGTGCATATCGATGCGGCCGACATCCGCCCGACGCTGACCTGGGGCACCCACCCGGGCACGGCCATCGCCGTGGACGCGCCGATTCCGGCCGCCAACGATGCCGCCGCGCAGAAAGGCCTGGACTACATGCATTTCCAGGCCGGCAAGGCGCTGGCCGGTACGCCGGTGGACGTGGTGTTCGTCGGTTCGTGCACCAATGGCCGCCTGAGCGACATGCGCGAGGTGGCGCAGGTGCTCCGCGGTCGTCGCGTCGCTGACCGGGTTCGCATGCTGGTGGTGCCGGGCTCGGAGATCGTCAAGCGCGAGGCCGAGGCCGAGGGTATCCATGAGATCGTGCGTGCGGCCGGAGCGGAGTGGCGCGAGCCAGGCTGCTCGATGTGCATCGCCATGAACGGCGATCTGGTTGCACCCGACCAGCTGGCCGTGAGCACCAGCAACCGCAACTTCGAAGGCCGTCAGGGTCCCGGTTCGCGCACGCTGCTGGCGTCGCCGATGAGCGCGGCGTGGGCCGCGGTGAACGGGCACGTCGCCGATACCCGCGAACTGTTCGCACAGGAGGTGGCGTGATGGCCGGTTTCCGTACCCTGACCTCGTCCAGCGTGGTGCTGCGCCAGACCAACATCGATACCGACCAGATCATTCCGGCGCGGTTCCTGTCCACCACCGAACGTGCCGGTCTGGGCCGCAACGCCTTCAATGACTGGCGCTGGCAGGCCGACGGTTCGCCGGTGGCCGACTTCGCCTTCAACCAGCCGCACAACGCCGGCCGCAGCATCCTGCTGGCCGGGCGCAACTTCGGCTGCGGCTCATCGCGCGAGCATGCACCCTGGGCACTGACCGACCTCGGCCTGCGCGCCATCGTCAGCAGCGAGATCGCCGATATCTTCCGCGGTAATTCGCTGAAGAACGGCCTGCTGCCGATCGTGCTGGACGAAGCCGACGTGCAGGTGCTGATGCAGCGCCCGGACGATGAGCTGACCATCGACGTGGCCACGCGCGAACTGCGCACCCCCGATGGCCGCGTCTATTCCTTCCCGCTGGATGGCTTCTCGCAGACCTGCCTGCTGGAAGGTGTCGACCAGTTGGGGTATCTGTTGGGCCGCGTCCCTGAAATCGAACGTTACGAGAGTGAGCATGCACGCTGAAATTGTTGTCCTGCCCGGTGATGGCATCGGCCCGGAAGTGGCCGCCGCAGCAGTCGCCGTCCTGAAGTCTGTCGCCGAGCGCTTCAACCACACCTTCACCTTCAGCGAGCACGATATCGGTGGCATCGCCATCGACCGCCACGGCGAACCGTTACCTGCCTCGACGCTGGCTGCCTGCAAGGCCGCCAATGCGGTGCTGCTGGGCGCCGTGGGTGGCCCGAAGTGGTCCGACCCGAATGCCAAGGTGCGCCCGGAGCAGGGCTTGCTGGCGATCCGCAAGGCACTGGGCCTGTATGCCAACCTGCGCCCGGTGCGCACCCATGAAGCCGCGCTGCACGCCTCGCCGATCAAGGCCGAGCTGCTGCAGGGCGTGGACTTCGTGGTGGTGCGCGAACTGACCGGCGGCATCTATTTCGGCGACAAGACCCGCGACGCCGATAGCGCCAGCGACCTGTGCCGCTACACCGTGGGCGAGATCGAGCGCGTGCTGCGCAGCGCCTTCCGCTTGGCCCAACAGCGTCGCGGCAAGGTCACTTCGGTGGACAAGGCCAACGTGCTGGAGACTTCGCGCCTGTGGCGTGACGTGGCCGCGCGCATCGGCCGCGAGGAATTCCCGGACATTGCCCTGGAGCACCAGCTGGTCGACTCGATGGCCATGCACCTGCTGGCCAAGCCGCGCGAATACGACGTGATCGTGACCGAGAACATGTTCGGCGACATCCTCACCGATGAGGCCTCGATGCTGGCCGGCTCGCTGGGCCTGCTGCCCTCGGCCTCGCTGGGAGAGCCGGGCGCGGTGGGTATCTACGAACCGATCCATGGTTCGGCACCGGACATTGCCGGCAAGGGCATCGCCAACCCGTACGCAACGATCTTCAGCGCGGCGATGCTGTTGCGCCATTCGCTGGGCTTGGAAGCGGAGGCAACAGCGGTGGAAGCGGCCGTGCATGCGGTGCTGGATGAGGGTGTGTTCACTGCCGACCTGGCCGCCAGGGGCCAGGCAGTGAGCACGGCCGCCGCCACCGACGCGGTACTGGCAAAGCTGGCCTGATCCATCGGGCAACCCGTCGTGGCCGCTGCCCGACATTGAACTGTGCGCAGCCACCCATGGGGTGGCTCTGCTGTAGAGCCACTCCATGCGTAGCTTCCTTATTTGGTGGTGTACCCACCATTGACCAGAATCGTCTGCCCGGTCATCCACCAGCCATCGGTCACCAGGAAGCGTATCCATGGCACGATGTCGGCGATGTCGGTCAGGCCAGTGCGGGTGAAGGCCGACAGCGCCGCTGCGGTCTTGTGATACGCCTGCGCATCAGCACTCTCGGCCGGGTAGAAGAACGGCGTATCCATCGGGCCGGGGCCGATCGCGGTCACCGAGATGCCACGCTCGCCGAACTCCTTCGACGCGGCACGCGTGAAGTGCTCGACCGGCGCTTTGGTGCCGGCGTAGCTGGAATAGAACGGCGTGTACGCACCCAGCAATGAGGTGACGACGGTGCAGATGCGGCCACCATCGTTGACGTGGCGACCGGCTTCCTTGAGGAAGAAAAAGGCGGCCTTGGCGTTGACCGCGCTCATCTGGTCGTACTCCGCTTCGCTGATCTCCAGCAGCGGCTTCTTCAGTACCTTGCCCACGGTGTTGATCGCGATATCGGGGCGACCGACCGCTGCCACGGCATCGGCAAACAAGCGCTCCATCGCTGCGGCCGAGGTCAGGTCGCCCTGCAGGGCAACGGCCTTGCTGCCGGCGGCCTGCACCGCGGCGACGGTGGCTTCGGCATCGGCGTGGGTGGCGGCGCTGTTGTAGTGGATGACGATGGCCTGGGCGCCCTGCGCGGCGAAATCACGGGCCAGCAGGCCGCCCAGATTCTTGGCGCCACCGGCGATCAGCACAGTCTTGCCCTTGAGGGAATGATCGGACATGGGTTCGGTCTCGGGAGGGGGCTGCCCGGGGTGGCAACCCTGCCCTGACGACGATATCGTGCAGAAAAAGCGGATAAAGCCCGCCACATTGACTTAACTTTCCAGAGTCAGCGAACAATGGACCGGATCGATCGCTTCCGTATCTTCACCCGTGTGGTTGATTGTGCCAGCTTCACCCGCGCCGCCGACCAGCTCGGCCTGCCCCGCTCGACGGTTTCGGCAGCGGTGGCCGAACTGGAGCAGCGGCTCGGCACCCGCCTGCTGCAGCGCTCGACCCGCCGCGTCTCCACCACCCACGATGGCGACGTGTTCCATGCGCGCTGCCTGCGCCTGATCGCCGAAGTCGAAGACGTCGAAGCCCTGTTCCGCCAGGACGACGCGCAGCCTACGGGCCTGCTGAAGATCGACGTGCCCAGCCGCATCGGCCGCCGCATCATCGCCCCGGCCCTGCCGGATTTCTTCGCGCGGCACCCCCAGGTGGAAGTGGATCTGGGCATGACCGACCGCGCGGTGAACCTGATCGAAGACGGTTGCGATGCGGTGCTGCGGGTCGGCCAGCTGGGCGATTCCAGCCTGGTGGCGCGCACGCTGGGCCGGCTCGACTTCGTTAACGTCGCCGCGCCGGCGTACCTGCGTGAACACGGCATGCCGCAGCAGCCTGCCGACCTGCAGCAGCACCGTGCAGTGAACTACGCCTCGCCGACCACGGCACGGGTGGAACCGTGGGAGTGGCAGGAGGGCGCGCAGCTGCGCACATTGCCGATGCCCGGCTGGGTGCGGGTGAACAGCGCAGAAGCGTCGATCGCGTGCTGCGTGGCCGGGCTGGGGTTGCTGCAGATTCCGCGTTACGACGTGCAGGCGGAACTGCAATCCGGCGAACTGGTGGAAGTGATGCCGCAGTACGTGGCGCAGCCGCTGCCGGTGACCCTGCTGCAGCCTCATCGGCAACACCGTGCGCAACGCGTGCAGGTGTTCATCGAGTGGTTGTTGCCGGTGCTGCGGTCCGGCCTGCAGCTGCAGTAGATCCACGCCATGCGTGGATCCATGCATTCGTGCCACCCAAGGTTGGCACCCACCTGGGAAGGGAACAACCGGCATGGGTGGGGTCAGAGCCCTTTCCCCGAGGGAAAGGGATCCGACCCTGGTTGGCGTTACGCCCCGGATTCGTCCGGCTTGACCCGGAACCACGCGGCGTACAGCGCCGGCAGGAACACCAGGGTCAGCACGGTGCCCACGATCAGGCCTCCCATGATCGAGATCGCCATCGAGCCATAGAACGCGCTGCGCGACAGCGGAATCATCGCCAGCACAGCGGCAAGCGCGGTCAGCACGATCGGGCGGAAGCGGCGCACCGTGGCGTCGATGATCGAATGCCAACGGTCATGCCCGGCATCGATGTCCTGCTGGATCTGGTCGATCAGGATCACCGAGTTGCGCATGATCATGCCGGCCAGCGCAATCGTGCCCAGCAGTGCCACGAAGCCGAACGGCGCACGGAACAGCAGCAGGAACAACGTCGCACCGATGATGCCCAGCGGCGCGGTCACCAGCACCATCGCCGCGCGCGAGAAACTGCGCAGCTGCAGCATCAGCAGCGTGGCCACCACCACCAGGAACAGCGGCATGCCGGCCTTGATCGAGTTCTGACCACGTGCCGAATCCTCCACGGTACCGCCGGTTTCCAGCAGGTAGCCGCTGGGCAGCTCGGCACGGATGCCGTCCAGCGTCGGCAGGATCTGGTGCACCACGTCCAGCGGCTGCATCCCATCGCTGATGTCGGCGCGCACGGTCACCGTTGGCAGGCGATTGCGGTGCCAGATGATGCCGTCCTCGAAGCCGTATTCCATCGTCGCCACCTGCGACAGCGTGATGCTGCCGCCGTTGGCGGTGGGCATCGACAGGCTCGACAGCAGTTCCAGCTGGTTGCGCTCATCGGCCGGGCCGCGCAGCAGCATCTCGATCTGGCGATTGCCTTCGCGGTACACGCTCACCGATTGCCCGGCCAGCGAACTGGACAGGAACTGGCTGACCTGGGCACTGCTCACGCCCAGCGCGCGGGCGCGCTCCTGGTCGATCACCAGCCGCACCACCTTGCTCGGCTCGCTCCAGTCCAGGTTGACGTTCATCACGTGCGGGTTCTCGCGAACCTTGGCCTCGACCTGGCGCGCGATCGCCTGCACCTTCTCGATGTGCTCACCGGAAATGCGCATCTGCACCGGATAGCCGACCGGCGGGCCGTTCTCCAGGCGGGTCACGCGCATCTGCACGTCCGGGAACTTCGGGATCACCTCGTGCAGCAGCCAGTCGCGGGTGCTCTCGCGCGACTTGATGTCCTTGGCCAGCACCACGAACTGGGCGAAGTTGGTCGCCGGCAGCTGCTGGTCCAGCGGCAGGTAGAAGCGCGGCGAACCGGTGCCCACGTAGGACACGTAGTTGGCGATGCCCTCGCGGCTGGACAGCAGCTTCTCCAGCTTCTCGGCCTGGGCCTGGGTCGAGCGCAGTGACGCGCCCTCAGCCAGCTCGATGTCCACCATCAGCTCCGGCCGGGTCGAATCCGGGAAGAACTGCTGCGGCACGAAGCGGAACATCATCAGCGAGAACACGAACAGGGCGACGGTCGCGGCGATCACCCACCAACGGTGGCGCAGGCAGGTATCGAGGAAGCGGCGGAAGCTGCGATAGAACGGACGCTGGTACGGATCATGGTCATGCCCGTGTTGCGGCGGCGCGATCAGGTTGGCCAGCGACGGGTAGCGGTCGGCCCACTGCTGGCGCTTGGCATGCCAGCGCGCGGACAGGCTGCCCGGCTTCGGCGGCTGCGGATTGAACAGGTCCGGCAGCATCTTGTCGCCCAGATACGGGATGAACAGCACCGCTGCGATCCATGAAACCACCAGCGCGATGGTCACTACCTGGAACAGCGAGCGGGTGTATTCGCCGGTGCTCGAGGCCGCAGTGGCGATCGGCAGGAAGCCGGCTGCGGTAATCAAGGTACCGGTCAGCATCGGGAAGGCGGTCGATTCCCAGGCGAAACTGGCCGCGCGCAGGCGATCGAAGCCCTGCTCCATCTTGGTGGCCATCATTTCCACCGCGATGATCGCATCGTCCACCAGCAGGCCCAGCGCCAGCACCAGCGCGCCCAGCGAAATCTTGTGCAGGCCGATGTCGAAGTAGTGCATGACGAAGAAGGTCATCGCCAGCACCAGCGGAATGGTCACGCCCACCACCAGGCCGGTACGCAGGCCCAGCGAGAAGAAGCTGACCAGCAGCACGATCACCACCGCCTCAGTCAGTACCTGCACGAACTCGCCGACCGACTCCTCCACCGACTGCGGCTGGTCGGACACCTTGCGCAGCTGCATGCCGGCTGGAAGGGTCTTCTGCAGGCGTTCGAACTCGGCATCGAGGTTGGCACCGAGCTTGAGGATGTCGCCGCCATCCTTCATCGCCACCGCCAGGCCGATCGCCTCTTCACCCATGAAGCGCATCTTCGGCGACGCCGGATCGGCAAAGCCGCGCTTGACCTCGGCGATGTCGCCCAGGTGCACGGTGCGCTCACCGGCGCGGATCGGGAACTGGCGGATCGCTTCGATGTCATTGAACTGGCCGGTCACGCGCAGCTGCACGCGATCGGTGGCGGTCTCGAAAAAGCTGGTGCCGGTCACCGCGTTCTGGTCGGCCAGTGCCTGCTGTACCTGCTGCATCGACACGCCCAGCGTGGCCAGGCGGGTGTTGGACAACTCGATCCACACCTTCTCGTCCTGCAGGCCGACCAGGTCGATCTTGCCGACGTCGGGCACGCGCTGCAGCTCCAGCTGGATGCGGTCGGCATAATCACGCATCACGGCGTAGTCGAAGCCTTTGCCGGTCAACGCATAGATGTTGCCGTAGGTATCACCGAACTCGTCATTGAAGAACGGACCGACGATCTCGCGCGGCAGCGTCGCACGGATGTCGCCCACGCGCTTGCGCACCTGGTACCACAGGTCCGGAATCTGCTTGGAACGCAGGCTGTCGCGGGCCATGAAGATCACCTGCGATTCGCCCGGGCGCGAGTAAGAGCGGATGAACTCGTACTCGCCGGTGTTCATCAGCGCCTTCTCGATCGGCTCGGTCACCTGCCGCGAAACCTGCTCGGCAGTGGCGCCCGGCCACAACGTGCGCACCACCATCGCCTTGAAGGTGAACGGTGGATCTTCGGACTGGCCCAGGTGCTTGTACGACCACGCGCCGATCAGCGCGAAGGCGAGCATCGCAAACAGCACCAGCGGGCGGTTGGCCAGCGCCCACTCGGAAAGATTGAAGCGGCGCACCGGCTTACTCCTTGGCCTTGGCAGCGGCGGGCGAGGCGGCCGGCTTCAGTACCGGGCGGTTCTGCCGGTCCACCGCGATCACCGGCTGGCCGGCACGCAGCAGATGGCCGCCGGCGGCGACCACCCAGTCACCCGCACCGACACCGGACAGCACCGGCACCGTCTCGCTGCCATAGGCACCGGTGGTGACCACTGCAGCCTTCAGCGTGCTGTTGGCCGGATCGACCACCCACACGCTGGCGGCACCGTCGGCACCGCGCTGCAGTGCGCCCAGCGGCAACTGCAGGGTGCCGAGGCGGCCGGCGCTGCTGTAGACGCGTGCGCTCTGGCCCAGTTCGACATCGGCCAGCGCTTCGGCGGCCAGGCTGACGCGGGTGGCATAGGTCCGCGCCTGCGGATCGGCGGCGGCGGCAATCTCGCGGATCGTGCCCGGCAGGCGCTGGCCCGGGCGGTTCCACAGTTCCACCGCGACCGGCTGGCCCACCGCGTAGTCGCGGATGGTGGCTTCGGGCAGATCGATCAGCACTTCGCGGCCCCCGTCGGCGGCCAGATTGAAGATGGTCTGGCCCGCCGGCACCACTTGCCCGGCTTCGGCCTCGCGGCTCGCGATCACGCCGTCGGCCGGTGCGCGCAGCTGCGCGTAGCCGGCCTGGTTGCGCAGCACATCGAGGTTGGCGCGAGCGGCATTGGCCTGGCCCTGTGCGGCCTTGAACGCAGCAGACTGCTGGTCCAGCTGCGAGCGGCTGACCAGCTGCTGGTCGGCCAGCACCTGGTAGCGCTTGAGGTCGTCACGGGCGCGCGCCAGGTCAGCTTCGGCCGCAGCCAGCTGGGCCTGCGAGGCACGGGCCTGAAGCGCGAAGTCCGCCACGTCCAGCTCGGCCAGCACCTCGCCCTTCTTCACCCGCTGGCCGGCATCGACGTAGCGCTTGACCAGGTTGCCGCCGACGCGGAACGACAGCGGGCTTTCCTGGCGGGCGCGGACCGTGCCCGGGAACGCCGCCGGCGCCTGACCGGCCTGCTCGCCCGGATGTACCACCAGCACCGGCACGGCCGCCTGCGGCGTCTGTTCCTGTCCCGAGCAGGCTGCCAGCGCAGCCACCCACACCATACCGCCCATCCAGCGCACGATCTTCATCGGTCAACATCCTGAAACGCAGGGTCCAACAAGGGGGAGCCGCGACAACCGGCCCAATTTAGTAAACCGGCCGGTATAGTATAAATATCGAACCGCTTGGTCTAGTATTGATGCGATGAGTTCTTCCACTTCCCGCAAGCCGTCGGCCAAGCCCGCTGCCAAGGCCGCCGGCCCCGGGCGCCCCAAGGACCTCGGCAAGCGCGCGGCGATCCTTGAAGCAGCCAAGGCCCTGTTCATCGAACAGGGCTATACCGGCGTGAGCATGGACAGCATCGCCAGCCAGGCCGGCGTCTCGAAGCTGACCGTGTACAGCCACTTCGGCGACAAGGAGACCCTGTTCTCCGAGGCCGTGCAGTCCAAATGCATTGAAATGCTGCCCGACGCGCTGTTCGTGGCCGACGCCGATGGCCCGCTGCGCGACCAGCTGATCGGCATCGGCCTGGCCTTCTTCAAGCTGATCACCTCCGATGCGGCAATCTCGATCCAGCGCATGATGATGGCGCCGGAGACCGACGAGCGCTTGCGCGAGCTGTTCTGGCAGGCCGGCCCGGAGCGCACCTGCGAGGCCCTGGCCGACTTCCTGCGCGCCCGCGGCGAGCGCGGCGAACTGGACATTCCCGACTATTACCTTGCCGGCCAGCAGTTCCTGACCCTGGTGAAGGGCGAAGTGCACATGCATATGATGTGCGGCATGCCACTGTCACCGGTGGAGTGCGACCCTCTCACCCACGTGACCGCCAGCATCGACTTCTTCCTGCGCGCCTACGCGCCGCGAGGGGCCGCAACCGGCTGAAACGGCAAACCTGAATGAACCGGAGGTCGCGATGACTTCCGGCACTGCGACCCCGGCCCCCCGGCAGCTGATGCTCTGGGCGCGCCGCCGGCCTCCGGCACCGGTAAAATGGCCGGCCCACTGCGCTGGATTTGAACCTCATGACGATTGATTACGCCCACGCCCGCGAACTGATGGTGGAACAGCAGATCCGTCCCTGGGACGTGCTGGACATCAAGGTGCTCGACGTACTGGCCCGCCTGCCGCGCGAGGCCTTTGTCGCCGACGCGCATCGGGCGCTGGCCTACGCCGACGTCGAACTGCCGATCGGCAACGGCCAGAAGATGATGAAGCCGGTCATCGAGGGCCGTACCCTGCAGGCGCTGGACCTGCAGCCGGGTGACGAAGTGCTGGAAATCGGCACTGGCAGCGGTTTCCTGGCCGCCTGCATCGGCGCGCTGGCGCGCGACGTACTGAGCCTGGAGATCGACCCGGAACTGGCTGCCGCCGCGCGCGCCCGCCTGGACGCTTCCGGCCTGGGCAGCAATATCCGCGTCGAAGTGGCCGATGCCCTGGCCTGGCAGACCGAGCGCCGCTTTGACGTGATCTGTGTCACTGGTGCCGTCGACGTGGTGCCGTCACAGTTCGCCTCGTGGCTGCGTCCCGGTGGCCGCCTGTTCGTGATCCACGGTCGCTCGCCGGCAATGGAGGCCCTGCTGGTCAAGGCCGACGGCAGCACCGAGTCCCTGTTCGAGACCGATATCGATTACCTGCGTGGTGCCGCCCCGGCCCCCCAGTTCCACCTCTGAGTCCAAGGAAGCCGCAATGATCCGCCGATCCCTCGCTGTTGCGCTGGCCACTGCCCTGCTGCCGTTGTCCGCCCATGCCGCCGACCTGCTGCAGGTCTACGAAATGGCGCGCAACGGCGATCCGCAGCTGTCCGCCGCCGAATCGACCCGGCTGGTCGACAAGGAAGGCGCCGTGCAGGCACGCGCCGCCCTGCTGCCGCAGATCAATGGCCAGGCCACGCTGAACCGCACGCGCAGCGAGCCGAACGCCGACATCAACTCCGGCTCATTCACCAACAAGCGCCGCAATTACACGATCGACGGCAGCCAGACGCTGTTCAACTGGACCCAGATCAACAACCTGCGTTCGCAGCGCGAGCTGAGCAAGGCCGCAGACTTCACCCTCGATTCGGCCAACGACAGCCTGATCGTGCGCACCTCGGCGGCCTACTTCAACGTGCTGGTGGCGATCGAATCGCTGAACGCCGCACAGACCAATGAAGCGGCCGCGAAGAAGCAGTTCGACTTCGCCGACAAGCGCCTGGAAGTGGGCCTGGCGCCGATCACCGACGTGCACGAAGCCCGCGCCCAGTACGACCAGGCGCGCGCCAACACCATCGTTGCGCAGAACACGCTGGCCGATAACTACCAGGCCCTGACCGAACTGACCGGCCAGCCGGTGGTCAACCTGCGTGGCCTGCCGGCCGACTTCCGCCCGGAAGTGCCGGCCAACCGCGGCAACATCGACGAACTGGTGCACCAGGCCACCACCCAGAATCCGGCGCTGAAGGCGCAGGAACTGAAGGTCAGCGCCGCGGAAGCCGGCGTGCAGGCCGCGCGTGGTGGCCACTACCCGACCCTGTCGCTGGGCGGCAGCTGGGGCAAGACCGCGACCTGGGGCGACAGCACCGGCTCCGGCTCGCTGTCCCCCGATGCCCGCACCAACAGCATCGGCCTGACCCTGAGCGTACCGATCTTCTCCGGCGGCGCCACCCAGTCCGGCGTGCGCCAGGCACTGGCCCAGCGTGACATCGCCCAGGACGGTTACGAGCAGCAGAAGCGCGCCCTGGACCGCAACACCCGCAATGCCTACCAGACCCTGGTGCAGGGCATCAGCGAAGTGGAAGCCCGCCGCCTGGCGGTGGTCTCGGCACAGAGCGCCTACGACGCGTCGCAGGTCGGCCTGGAAGTCGGTACCCGCACGGTGCTGGACGTGATCCAGAACCAGCGCATCCTGTTCTCGGCGCAGCTGGACTATGCCCAGGCCCGCTACACTTTCCTGCAGAACCGCCTGTTGCTGAGCCAGTCGCTGGGTGCGCTGGACGTGGCCGAACTGCAGGACGTCAACCGCCTGCTGACCCAGGACGCGGGCAACCCGGCAACGACCACGCGCTGAGTCGTCGCTCTGCCTGCGACGGAAAAGCCACCCGCAAGGGTGGCTTTTTTGTGGGCGAAGCCTCCGTGCAGCTTGGCATCCACGGGGCATCACACCGGCCAGGAGCGTATCCGGTCGACGGCCGCCAGCAGGCACAGCGCCGCCGCCGATGGCGCCAGCAGCGGCATCACGCGCGGCATCACCGCCTCCACGCGCAACGCGGCCAGGCACAGCGCAGCCATCACCAGCAGGGTCACGGCGCCCGGCAGCGCGGGCAGCATGCCCATCGGCACCCACAATGCCAGCAGCATCGCGCCCAGAACCAGGAACACGGTGGCGCGGCGATGCCGTTCGCAGCGTGGCCCTGTACCATCTGCTGGCCAGATCGCCGTTGCCAGTGGCGCGGCCAGCAGCAACAGCACCACCTGCAGCGCCGCCAGGCCGGCCACCCCGGCCAGCGGCAGCAGCGGCAGCAGCCACTGCAGGGACGGGTGGCCGTGCAACGCTACCGACAACGGCCGCGAGCTGGCCAGCGCCGGGAACTCGACCAGCCCCGCTTGCAGCGCGGCCAGCGCGATCAACAGCAGTGTTGCCACCAGCACCATCGCCAGCAACGCGTTCACATGGCGGCCGGAGGTCTTGCGGCGCAGGCCGGGCAGTCCCAGCGCCAATCCGGCGCTGGCGAAGACCCCGAGCAGCGGCAAGGTTGCGGCAAGTACGCCGCCGACCCCGAACCGATAGGGCGCGATCGCTTCGGGCAGCCAGGGTATCCAGTGCGCGTAGTGCACATGGCGGGCCGCCAGCACCAACAGCAACGCGCCGACGCCGACCTTCACCGTCACCAGGGCACACGCCGCCAGCACTGCCCGCCGCGGCGGCATCAGCGCACACAGGCCCCACAGCCCCAGGCCGGCCGCAGCAATGACCTGGACGGGCATGCCGTACCCCGGATCGAAGCCGGCATTGGCCAGCGCTACCTGCAGATGAACGGCCATCGATTGCGCGGCACCGGCCAGGGTCACCAGCAGTTCCAGCAGCAAGGCAGCACCCAGCAGGCCCGCCACCCTGCCGCCCCAACCTGCCGCCAGCAACCCGTGCAAGCCGGCCGTTCCAGGCAGGTGCCGGTGCACCCCACGCACGCAGCACAGCACCAGGCCGGCCGCCAGGGCGGCCAGCAACAGGCTCAGCACGATCGCCGGTCCGGCCTGTGCCGCCGTGTGCTGACCCACCAGCGCGATCACGCTGCCGCCCAGCAACAGGGTCAGCGCCACCACCGCAAGATGATCGGTCCCGGGCCGGGCATGTCCCATGTCGTCCAGGCTGCCACTGTCGCTGTCCATCGCAAGTTCCCTTGATATCCGCCCAAGCGCGGTCGACAGCAGGCTGGCAGTCCACGCGGCACGGCGGTACCGGATTTGATGCCACATCTGCAGGGATGTGATCGCCGGCACGCTCGATGAGGCAATTCCGGTCCAGCGACGACAGCGATCCGGTCGCTAAGCAGGCTTGATACAGTCGTTCACGACAGTGCGGCGGTGTGCCCGCGCGACCGCACGGCGTTGTCAGCTGCGCGGTGGCGGCAGATGCGGCGCCACCAGCGCCAGGGTCCGCTGCAGCGCGCCGCGGCCGTTGCTGATCAGCGTGCAGCCCGCACGCGCCATGTCCTCGCGCGCTTGCGGGCTGTCGAGAAGATGCAGCAGTAGTTCACCGACCGCCTGTACGTCCTCGCCGATCAGCAGGGCGCCGGCTTCGCGCATGCGCCGCGAAATCTCCGAGAAGTTGTGCAGGTGCGGACCGGTCACCGCGGCGGTCCCCATCGCGGCCGGCTCCAGCAGGTTGTGGCCGCCGATCGATTGCAGGCTGCCGCCGACGAACGCCACCTGCGCGCAGGCATAGAACGGCATCAGCTCGCCCAGCGTATCGATGACGAACACGTCGGAGTCCGCCTGTGGCCACTGTTGCGCGCGCCGCGTCGCGACGCTCCACCCCTGCTCACGCGCCAGCGCCTCCACCTTCGGGAAGCGTTCCGGGTGGCGCGGCGCCCACAACAGCAGCAGCCCGGGGTGCTGCTGGCGCAGGCGCCGGTGCAGATCGATCACCGCCTGCTCTTCACCATCGTGGGTGCTGGCGGCGATCCATACCGGTCGCCCCGCCGGAACGCGGGCATGGAACTGTTCGACGAAGCCCTGCACGTCCGGCGTGGTGATATCGAACTTCAGGTTGCCCAGGGCCTGCACCTGGCCAGGCTCCGCCCCCAGCTGTACGAAACGGTCGGCATCATCCTGCGACTGTGCAGCCACGCAGGTCACCGTGCGCAGCGCGCGGCGGATCAGTGCCGCCAGCAGCCGGTAGCCGCGCAGCGAACGGGCCGACAGGCGCGCGTTGAGGATGTACGCCGGAATACCGCGGTCGCGGCAGCCGAACAGCATGTTCGGCCACAGCTCGGTTTCCAGGATCAGGGCCAGGCTGGGCTGGAAATGGCCCAGGAAGCGGTTGACGCTGCCGGGCACGTCATACGGCAGGTAGACGTGGTCCAGCGCATCGCCCCACAGCGCACGCACGCGCTCGGAGCCGGTCGGGGTGATGGTGGTGATGACCCAGCGGATGTCCGGGCGCTGCTGGCGCAGCGCATTGACCAGCGGTGCGGCAGCATTGACCTCGCCCACCGACACCGCGTGCAGCCAGACCCGCGGCTGGCCGGTCGGTTGCGGATAGGACGCGTAGCGCTCGTCCCAGCGGCGGAAGTACTCACGGACCCGGAAGCCACGCCAGACCAGGTGGTACACGGTGATCGGCAGCAGGATGTAGAGCACGACCGAATACAGGCCGCGCAGGATCCATTCGACAGGGTCTTTGCGCATGCGGCAAGGATACGGGAGGCCCTTGGGAAAGACACGCGGCCGCCTTGGTAGAATGGGCCAATGTCCGATGCCACCACCGCCGTCCGCCCTTCGCTGCGCGACCCCCGCCACTGGCCGATGTTCACCGCCATGCTGGGCGCCTTCGCCATCGCCCGCCTGCCGTGGATGCTGCAGCGCGCGCTGGGCCGGGGCGTAGGCTGGATCAGTTGGCGCCTGCTGGGCAGCCGCCGCCGCGCTGCCGAGGTCAACCTGCAGCTGTGCTTCCCCGAGAAGGACGAGGCCTGGCGCCAGCGCCTGGTGCGCGACAGTTTCGATGCCCTGGGGGTGGGCGTGTTCGAGTGCATCCGCGCATGGTGGGGCAGCATCGACCGCATCCGCCCGCAGGTGCAGATCGAAGGCCTGGAACACCTGCGGCAGATGCAGGCCGAGGGCCGTGGCGTACTGCTGGTGTCGGGTCACTTCATGACCCTGGAAATGTGCGGGCGCCTGCTGTGCGACTACGTTGATCTTTCGGGCATGTACCGCAAGCACAAGAACCCGGTGTACGAATGGGCGGTGAAGTTCGGCCGCCTGCGCTACGCCAAGGCGATGTTCGCCAACGAAGACATCCGCGCCACCGTGCGACACCTGAAGAAGGGTGGCTTCCTCTGGTATGCGCCGGACCAGGACATGCGTGGCAAGGACACCGTGTTCGTGCCGTTCTTTGGCCACACCGCGTCCACCATCACCGCTACCCACCAGCTGGCGCGGATGACCGGTTGCGCGGTGATCCCGTACTTCCACCGCCGCGAGGGCGGCAGGTACTTCCTGAAGATCGGCGCGCCGCTGGAGAATTTCCCCAGCGAGGATGTGGAAGCCGATACCACGCGGGTCAACCAGGCCATCGAGGAGATGGTGCGCGAGGCCCCCGACCAGTACCTGTGGATCCACCGCCGATTCAAGCGGCAGCCGGGCGGGCGGAGCGATTTTTACAGGTAACCGGCGGGGGGGGATCACAACGGCCAGCGGCACTTGGCGCAAGGGTGCTCCCCCACCGCGCACGCCCAGCCCGCGCGGACCGGGTTGGCCATGATGTACATCCTGCTACGTGATTTGAGCAGGGACATGCACTCGGCCAGGGTTGCTCCGCGCAGCTTCATCAGCCAGTGCAGATGATCGGGCATCGGGATGCGTGCCATCCACGCGTAGCGCAGATTCACCATGACAATGTTCGTCCCGCTATTGCAGTAGATCCACATCATGCGTGGACGCGCCGTTATTTCAGCGCCGGTGATTCATCTGCGTCGCGCGCCAGCAGGCTGCCGGCAAACAGCGCGGCCAGCAATACGGTCAGGCCGCCCCAGAACGCCGAGTAGAACGCCAGGTGGGTATTGAGCGGGAACACGGTCACTGCCAGGGCCAGCATCGCCGGGCGTGCGCGTTCGCGGGCACTGCCCGGCGCGTAGCGCCATGCACGCCAGGCCTGGGCGACTGCCGCCAGCCACAGCAGCAGGCCGATCACCCCGGTTTCGGCGAGGATTTCCAGCACGATCTGATGCGCATGCAGCGCGGGAGCATCGCCCCAGACCGCCGGTCCCGCTTCGGCCACGCAGGCCGGATAGGCATCGCGGAAACCGCGTGCGCCGACGCCGTTGAACGGGTGTTCTTCAATCATGCAGACGGCGGCTTCCCAGATCCGCGCACGCCCCGACAGCGCCTCGTCAACGCCGCGTTCGCCGCCGCCCCACGCCATCGAGGTACGCGCGAAGCGTTCTCGCAGCTGCGGCACGCTGGCGGTGAGCGCGCCGGCGCCCAGCACGCCAAGCAGCGCCAGCAGCAGCATCCGCTTCACACCGAGCTGGCGTACGCCGCTGTAAGCCAGCACCAGGGCAAAGGTAATCCATGAAGCGCGCGAACCGGCCAGCAGCAGCACGCCACCCAGTGAGGCGGCAGCCAGCAGCCAGCCCGCGTTGCCGAAGCGGCGCGCCGCCGGCAGCAGCAGGAACGGAGACAGGCTGGCCAGCACCTGGCCGAACTTCAGATTGCACGGCCCCAACGCGCCGCTGAGACGGTCGGCCAGCGCGGCCTCGTTGGCCGGGCACAACGCGTGGCCGCTGACCGCCAGCTTCAGCTGCTCCAGCGACCAGAACCACGGGCTGGTGCCCGCCACGGCCTGCACCAGTGCATCCAGCGTCCACGCGCCGGTGATCAGGGCCAGGCCGCTGAAGGTCAGCCGCCGCCGCTCCGGTGTCGCCACCGCGATCGCCACCAGCCACATGAAGGGCAGATAGCGCAGGCCGGCCGCAGCCTTGGTCCACGACGCCGATGGGTCGATGGCATCGAATGCGGAAATGGCCTGCGGCAGCCAATAGCCGAGGAACAGGATCGAGGTCAGCGCCCACGCCGCCGTGCTCAGCAGGTGCGGGCGGCGTTGCAGGCGCCGCATGACCATGCGCGCGGCGGCATACAGCGCACCGAGGCCGAGCACGGTTTCGGCGATGCCCGGCAACGGCCACAGCGCCACGTATGCCAGCACCCACCAGGGCGCCCAGCGCCCGGCGCGATCATCGCGCAGGCTGACGGCGGAATCAGCCGGCAAGGTCGGCATAGAGGCGGAGAGTGTCACGCTGCATGGCCTGCAGGGTAAACGGGATACGGCCCGGCAGCGATGGCGGCTGCGCCAGCAGGGCCAGCGCACGTTCACCGAGTGCACGGGCGTCGCCGAACGGCACTGCACCACTGGGCTGCAGCTGCTGCAGCAGTTCGCCGACGCCGCCGTGGTCCCAGCCCAGCACCGGGCGGCCCACCGAAAGTGCCTCGACCACGGTGCGGCCGAAGGCTTCGGGCTTGTCCGACAGCTGCAGCACCAGATCGCTGGCCGCATAGGCCTGGGCGATACGCGCGGTCGGAGTGCTGATGTGCACGGCCTCGGCCACGCCAAGCGCGGTGGCCTGGCGGCGCAGATCGGCCACGTAGGCTTCGCGGCCCGGCTCATCGGTGCCCAGCATCCACACCTGGGCCGGCACGCCTGCGGCGCGCACATCGGCCAGCAGCTGCAACGCGTGGGCGTGGCCCTTCAGGCGGGTGCCGCGCCCCGGCAGCAGCAGCAGCGGGCCGTCGACCCGGGCCAGCCACGGGTAATCGGCGGCCAGCGCCAGGCGCGGGCGGCGGTCGGCACGTGCTACGCGCGGGAACTGGCCGACATCAACGCCACGCGGAATGACCTGCAGCGTCTGTTCCGGCACGCTCGGATAGTGCCGCTGCACATACTCGCGCACGCTGTTGGACACGCAGATCACGCGTTCGCCGCTGGTCATCACCGCGCTGTAGCGGCTGGGCGAATTCAGGCCGTGCACGGTGGTCACCCAATGCGGGCGCTGTGCCACGGGCATGGCACGGATCGCGTACAGGCCGAGCCAGGCCGGCAGGCGCGAGCGCGCATGCACGATGTCCGCGCCAACCTCGGCAAACAGGCGGCGCAGGGTCGGCAGGTGGCGCAGGGTCAGCAGTGACTTGCGGCCGATATCGAGGGTGAGGTGCTCGGCACCGCTATCGAGCAGTGGCTGCACCAGGCGGCCACCGGCCGAGACCACCAGCGCGCGATGCCCGGCAGCAACCAGTGCCGCGGCGATTTCCAGGGTCGAGCGCTCGACACCGCCGGAGTGCAGCGCCGGCAGCAACTGCACCACGGTCAATCGGCGCATCGACGGGGCGGCCGCTTAGTCGGCCAGCACGAACACGGAACCGCAGTACGGGCACTGCGCTTCGCCGTTGGGCTCGTCTTCAATCGGCAGGTACACGCGCGGATGCGAGTTCCACAGCGCCATTTCCGGGGTCGGGCAGCTCAGCGGCAGATCGCTGCGGTGCACGGTGTAGCGCTTCTCGGCATTGGCGGGCGCGGTGGCGGTATGGCTCATGGCGGGTGTCGGTGAACGGGTTGCGAGGCCCGTGATTCTAGCATCCGGGCCGCCCCGACATGGCGTGCAGCAGGGGGGGGGGGCGCAGCGGGACGATTCTGCGCAGCTGGGCAGGCACGCCGGCTGTCGCCGGCCTCTCAAACTCCATGGTGGATCTGCAGGGTTGTGGCCGGAAATCAGGCAAATCGCATATTTCCCGTATTTGGATCGAACTAAATGGCACTTGTCAGGCTGCGGCGGCTGTTGCAGGATCGGCCCAGGTCGCAACCCGACCTGCCCAATCCGACCCGATCGCATGGCCCGCCCCCACCGGACCGGCATCGCCTCTTCCACTGCCACTGTGGCGGGCAGAGCGATGCTGTCCGTGGTGTCCGCCGATGCGGGTTCTGCCCGCCGCCAGCCCTTCCGGGAGCCCCTGCATGACCCTGTCCGATCCTCGCCGCGCCCTGCTTCCGCTCGCCCTGGCCCTGGCATGTGCGACCACTGCGACGCCGGTGCTGGCACAGGGGCTGCAGACCTCGTTCGAACCCGGAGAGCCGGCCCCGGCGGCTGCCGCCGGCGCCTTGCAGGTCACCATCGGCAACGGCCCGGCCGCGCCCTACACGGCCAAGCGCAACGCCGGCTACAGCGGCCTGCATGCCCTGCGCTACAGCAGCGACGGCGGCAGCGCGCGGCGCGAACTGTTCAAGACCGACCTGCCGATCGAGGCCGACACCACGCTGTCGTGGCTGGTGCTGCCGGAAATCGTGGGCAAGGACACGGTGGCCTCGACCTATGTCTCGCTGGATCTGCGCCTGGACGATGGCAGCCGCGTCTCGGCCGGTGCAGCACGCGACCAGCACGGCGTGGCGATCGGCGCACGTGCACAGGGCGATTCCAAGACGCTGTACCCGCAGCAGTGGGCACGCAAGGCCGTGCGGCTGGGCGATGTGCCGGGATTGAAGGGTCGCCGCGTGGTGGCGATCGAACTGGAGGTGGCCAGCGCCGGCGGTGCGCCGGTGTCCGGCTGGATCGACGATGTGCGCCTGGGTGACCAGCCACGGCACCAGCCGCAGCGTGCTTCCGACTGGGTGCTGACCACCCGTGGCACCCAGGCCAACGGCACCTTCTCACGCGGCAACAATTTCCCCGCCACAGCGGTGCCGCACGGCTTCAACTTCTGGACCCCGGTGACCGACGCCGGCGCGCTGAACTGGCTGTACCGCTGGAACGAGCAGAACGACGCACAGAATCGTCCGCAGTTGCAGGCGCTTGCACTAAGCCACCAGCCAAGCCCGTGGATGGGCGACCGCCAGACCTTCCAGGTGATGCCCTCGGCCAGCCGTGGCGTGCCGGAGGCCGATCGCCGCAAGCGCGCGCTGTCGTTCGATCGCAGCCACGAAAGCGCCCGCCCCTACCGCTACGACGTGCGCTTCGACAACGGCATCAACGCCGCGATCGCACCGACCGACCACGCCGCGCTGTTCCGTTTCGACTTCCCCGAGGGTGGCGACGCCAACCTGCTGTTCGACAACGTCGATGCACGGGGTGGGCTGAGCCTGGATGCGGCCACGCAGACGCTGTCCGGCTACACCGATACGCGCAGCGGCCTGTCCAACGGCGCCAGCCGCATGTACGTGGTAGCCAGCTTCGACAAACCCTGGCGCAGCAGCGGTCGCCTCGACACCGGCCGCCCGACCGGCTACATCAAGTTCGATGCAGGCAGCGAGCGACGGGTGACCATGCGCATCGCCACGTCGCTGATCTCGCTGGAGCAGGCGCGGCACAACCTCGCGCTGGAAATCGCCGCCGCCGACACGCTGGAGAGCGTGGCCGGCCGCGCACAGGATGCGTGGGATGCGCGCCTGTCCCGCTTCGACATCGGTGATGCCAGCGACGACCAGAAGACCACGCTGTACTCCAGCCTGTACCGGCTGTACCTGTACCCGAACTCCGGCCACGAGAATGCCGGCACGGCGGCGGCGCCCGACTGGCGCTACGCCAACCAGGCCAGCGCCAGCGATGACAACACCGACGGCAGTGCCAACCGCAGCTTCACCGGCGTGCGCGACGGCAAGGTCTTCGTCAACAACGGCTTCTGGGACACCTTCCGCACCACTTGGCCGGCCTATGCGCTGTTCACGCCCGACGATGCCGGCCAGCTGGTGCAGGGCTTCATCGAGCAGTACCGCGCCGGCGGCTGGATCGCGCGCTGGTCGTCGCCGGGTTACGCCGACCTGATGGTCGGCACCAGCTCGGACGTGGCCTTCGCCGATGCGTGGCTGAAGGGCATCGGTGGCTTCGATCCGGCCGAGGCCTACGCCGCCGCGCTGAAGAACGCGACCGTGGTCCCGCCCGACCGCCATGTCGGCCGCAAGGGCATGGACCGTTCGACCTTCCGTGGCTACGCCAGCGCGGACGTGCACGAAGGCATGTCGTGGACGATGGAAGGCGCGCTCAATGACTTCGGCATCGCCAACATGGCCGATGCCTTGGCCAAGCACGCCACCACGCCGGCTGCACGCGAGCGCTACAGCACCGAGGCCGAGTACTTCCGCTATCGCGCCGCCAGCTACACGACCATGTTCGATCCGGCCGCCGGCTTCTTCCAGGGCCGCACTGCCGATGGCCGCTGGCGCGTGGACGCCAAGGATTACGACCCCCGCGTGTGGGGCCACGATTACACCGAATCCAATGGCTGGACCTTCGCCTTCACCGCCGCCCACGACGGCGAAGGCCTGGCCGCGCTGTACGGCGGCCGCGACAAGCTTGCGGCGAAGCTGGACGCCTTCTTCGCCACGCCGGAAACCGCCGACCCTGCGTTCGCCGGCTCCTACGGCGGCACCATCCATGAAATGACCGAAGCGCGCGACGTGCGCATGGGCATGTATGCGCACAGCAACCAGCCGGCGCACCACATCCCATGGATGTACCTGTACGCCGGGCAGCCTTGGAAGACCCAGCAGCACGTGCGCGAGATCCTGTCGCGGCTGTACGTGGGCAGCGAGATCGGCCAGGGCTATCCGGGTGACGAGGACAACGGCGAGACCTCGGCGTGGTACGTGCTGGCCTCGCTGGGCCTGTATCCGTTGCGAATGGGCGCACCGGAGTACGTGATCGGTTCGCCAGCGTTCCGGCATGCGCGTGTTGAACTGCAGGGCGGCGCGGTGTTGACCGTGAACGCGGCCAACAACTCGCGCGAGAACGTCTACGTGCAATCGCTGAAGATCAACGGCACGCCGTGGACGAAAACCTGGGTGCCGCACGAGCTGATCGCCAAGGGCGCCACACTGGACTTCGTGATGGGCCCACAGCCGTCGCGATGGGGCAGCGGCGTGGACGATGTGCCGCGCTCGTTGACCGCGCGTGGCCAGCATCCGCAGGTGCTGCACGATCTGCTTGGCCACAGCGCGGAGGCGACGCTGGCTGATGGCCGCGCGCTGCCCGCACTGGTCGATGATGATGCCGGTACCACGGTGGGCCTCGGTGGCGGTGCGACCGTCGCGCTGACCGGGCTGAGCGATGGCACCCCGACGATGTACACGCTGACCAGCGGTGACGGCAGCATCCGTGGCGGTGCGTGGACTCTGGAAGCACGCACTGGCGGCGGCGCTTGGATCACGCTCGACCAGCGCAGCGCGGAAGACTTCGATTCAGCCCGGCAGACCCGTCCGTTCCGCATCGCGAAGCCCGGCCGCTACAGTGAGTACCGCCTGCGCCTCACGGCGCCAGGACGACTGCCGCTGGCCGAGATCGAACTGCTGGCGCCGCCCCCACTGCAATGAGCCGCCGTGGGCGGCGCGGCTTCAGCGTGAACGTGCGAAGCCGGCGTACAGCGCGAACAGCTGCTGGAAGTACCGCCGCGTCGCTCGATTGCGCATGACACCCTCGTTGATGAAAAGTGGGGCGGGCCCAGGGTGGGAAGCCCGGTCCGGCTCCTTCCACGGCCGGGCCGCGTGGGCGTATTGGGCCGTAACGGCGTTGCAGGGCGATGACCAGGTGGCGTCGCGCGTGTGGCAGCGGCGGTCCCCGCGCGGGGACCGGTAGAGTCGACCGGTGGTCCACTATCGCGCGAAGCGCGGCATTTTCGGTGGCTGGACGAAGAGCAGTCGACTAACAGCCGACCCTGCCCGTTTCCGTGTTGCGGAAACAGAAACGCGCCCCGTAGGGCGCGTTTCTGCAGCTGTCGCTGGAGAGAAGGCTTATGCCTTCTTTTCGGCTTCCAGCTGCTTGCGGATCTGCGCATCCACCGCCGCGATGGCGGTCATGTTCAGGATCCGGCGCGACGTCGCGCTGGTGGTCAGGATGTGCACCGGCTTGTTCACGCCCATCAGGATCGGGCCGATCGCCACACCGTCGGTGAACACGCGCACCAGGTTGTAGGCGATGTTGGCCGCTTCCAGGTTCGGCAGCACGAACAGGTTGGCGCGGCCCTGCAGGGTCGAGCCCGGCAGCAGCTTCTGGCGCAGCGCTTCGTCCCACGCGGTGTCGCCCTGCATTTCGCCATCCACGTTCAGACGCGGGTTGCGCCTGAGCAGCAGCTCACGCACCTGGCGCATCTTCAGGGCGTCCTTGGAATCGTGGCTGCCGAAGTTGGAGTGCGACAGCAGCGCCACCTTCGGCTCGATGCCGAACAGCTTCATGCGGTAAGCCGCCTGCAGGGTCGCTTCGCACAGCTGTTCGGCGGTCGGGTCTTCCTGCACGTGGGTGTCCACGAAGAAGAACACGCCCTGCTGGTTGATCACGCCGGTCATCGCCGAGGTCGAGGTGACCTTCGGTTCCAGCGGCAGCACGCTGCGCACGTAGCCCAGTTTCTTGTGGAAACGGCCGACGATGCCGGTCAGCATCGCATCGGCTTCGCCACGCGCCACCATCACCGCCGCGATCAGGGTCGGGCGCGAACGCATCAGGTTCTTCGCCGCAGCCACGGTCACGCCACGACGGCCGGTCAGGCCGTGGTAGTACTGCCAGTACTCGTTGAAGCGCGGATCGTCGTTGATGTTGGTGACTTCAACGTTCTCGCCGATCTTCAGGCGCAGGCCGAGGCGCTCGATGCGCGACTCGATCACTTCCGGGCGTCCGATCAGGATCGGGTGCGCCAGGCCGTCATCGACCACGTTCTGCACCGCCTGCAGCACCACTTCCTCTTCGCCCTCGGCGTACACCACGCGCTGCTTGTCGCTGCGCGCGCGGTCGTAGACCGGCTTCATCATCAGGCTGGTGCGGTAGACGAACTGGGCCAGCTTGTCGCGGTAGGCGCCCATGTCGGCGATCGGACGCGCGGCCACGCCCGAATCCATCGCGGCCTGGGCCACGGCAGCCGACAGCTCCACCAGCAGGCGGCGGTCGAACGGGCGCGGGATCAGGTATTCACGGCCGAAGCTCGGGGTCTCACCGCCGTAGGCCGAGCCCATGTCGGTGGCGGCACGACGTGCCAGCGCGGCGATGGCACGCACGCAGGCGATCTTCATTTCTTCGTTGATCGCGGTCGCGCCCACGTCCAGCGCACCACGGAACAGATACGGGAAGCACAGCACGTTGTTGACCTGGTTCGGATAGTCCGAACGGCCGGTGCCGATGATCGCGTCCGGACGCGCAGCGCGCGCCACTTCCGGCATGATTTCCGGAGTCGGGTTGGCCAGCGCGAAGATCACCGGGTCCGGCGCCATCGTCTTGACCATCTCGGCGGTCAGGATGCCCGGCGCCGACAGGCCCAGGAAGATGTCCGCACCGTCGACGATCTCGGCCAGGGTGCGCTTGTCGGTGTCGCGCGCATAGCGCTGCTTTTCCGGGTCCAGATCGGTACGGCCGGTGTGGATCACGCCCTCGCGGTCGAAGGCCAGGATGTTTTCCGGCTTCAGGCCCAGCTGCACCAGCATGTTCACGCAGGAAATGCCGGCCGCGCCCATGCCCGTGGTCGCCAGCTTCACTTCCTCGATCTTCTTGCCGGTGATCGCCATCGCGTTCAGCACCGCCGCACCGACGATGATCGCCGTGCCGTGCTGGTCGTCATGGAACACCGGGATCTTCATGCGCTCGCGCAGCTTGCGCTCGACCACGAAGCATTCCGGCGCCTTGATGTCTTCCAGGTTGATGCCGCCGAAGGTCGGCTCCAGCGAGGCGATGATGTCGACCAGCTTGTCCGGGTCGGTCTCGTCCACTTCGATGTCGAACACATCGATGCCGGCGAACTTCTGGAACAGCACGCCCTTGCCTTCCATCACCGGCTTGCCGGCCAGCGCGCCGATGTTGCCCAGGCCCAGCACTGCGGTGCCGTTGGAGATCACCGCAACGAGGTTGCCGCGGGCGGTCAGCTCGCTGGCCTGCTGCGGGTCGGCCTTGATCGCTTCACAGGCGTACGCCACGCCCGGCGAATACGCCAGCGACAGGTCGCGCTGGGTCAGCATGGGCTTGGTAGCGGAAACCTTGATCTTGCCGGGCGGAGACATCCGGTGGTAATCGAGGGCGGCCTGTTTGAAATCTTCGTTGGACATCGATGTGGGTTACATGAATGGGCAGAAGGGACAGGGGATGATACCCCCGTTGGAGCGTCCGGACCTGTCGCTATCCTGTCGCAGCCATGCTGCGACCGCACAATTCCGTGCCGTATGCGACGGTACCGGGTACCAGCTTCGGCGTCTCCCATGACAGCCAGGGGACGCCCTGAAACGCCGCGGGGCCGCACCACTGTCGTGATCGGCCCCGCGGTACCACACACCTGGATCAACCCTTGGCCGGCAGCGCCTCGGGCAGCGCGTCCACCGGCGGCGGCAGCTCGCTTTCGCGACCGTCCAGCGCCAGCTGCAGGCGGTTGCGGTCCAGCGCGCCTTCCCAGCGCGAGACCACTACGGTGGCCACGGCATTGCCGATGAAGTTGGTCAGCGAGCGGCACTCGCTCATGAAGCGGTCCACGCCCAGGATCAGCGCCATGCCGGCCACCGGCACTTCCGGCACCACGGCCAGGGTCGCGGCCAGGGTGATGAAGCCGGCGCCGGTGACGCCCGCCGCGCCCTTGGAGCTGAGCATGGCGACCAGCAGCAGGGCGATCTGGTGGCCCAGGGTCAGTTCGGTGTTGGTGGCCTGGGCGATGAACAGCGCGGCCAGGGTCATGTAGATGTTGGTGCCGTCCAGGTTGAACGAATAGCCGGTCGGGACTACCAGGCCCACCACCGACTTGCTGCAGCCGGCGCGCTCCATCTTCTCCATCAGCGACGGCAGCGCCGACTCCGACGACGACGTGCCCAGCACCAGCAGCAGCTCGGCCTTCAGGTAGCGCGCCAGCTTGAAGACCGAGAACCCGCACAGCCGGCAGACCACACCGAGGATCACCGCCACGAACAGGAACGCGGTGAGATAGAACGAGCCGACGAGCCAGGCTAGGTTGATCAGCGAACCGACGCCGTATTTGCCGATGGTGAAGGCGATCGCGCCGAATGCACCGATCGGGGCGGCCTTCATCAGGATGTGCACCAGCTTGAACACCGGGGCGACCAGCGCTTCCAGGAAGTTCAGCACCGGCTTGCCCTTCTCGCCGACCATCGCCAGCGCGATGCCGAACAGCACGGCCACGAACAGCACCTGCAGGATGTTGCCGTCGACGAAGGCGCTGAGCAGCGTCTTCGGGATGATGTCCATCAGGAAACCGACCAGGGTCAGGTCATGCGACTTCTCGACGTAGCTGTGCACCGCGGTCTGGTCCAGCTCGGCCGGGTTGATGTTCATGCCGGCGCCGGGCTGCACCACGTGCGCCACCACCATGCCGACGATCAGCGCCAGCGTGGAGAAGAACAGGAAGTAGGCCATCGCCTTGGCAAACACCCGGCCCACCGTGCGCAGGTGGGTCATGCTGGCGATGCCGGTGACGATGGTCAGGAAGATCACCGGCGCGATGATCATCTTCACCAGGTTGATGAAGGCGTCGCCGAGCGGCTTCATCTTCTCACCGATCAGCGGCTCGTAGTGGCCGAGGATGGCGCCCAGGACGATCGCCACGATCACCTGGAAATACAGCTGGCGATAGATCGGCAACGGCTTGACAGGCGCCGGTGCTGCGGTCGGGATGTGCATGGCGGACTCCGGAAGGGGCGTTTTCAGGCACGTACGGTCCCGGGATGCACCTGGGCCGTTACCGTGGAAACTGCTCGCAGGCCCCGCGCAGCACGCGCTGGGTGCGACCAATGGACGCCTTTGTACGCGCCGGGCACGCCGGCGCAGATAACCTATTGGTACTAGCCCCCCGGTTCAGGTGGCGGCGATGCCTACACTGGCGACGCACCGCCCGATCCTGGGGAGGCCGGTGGCCCAGGCTGAACGGCCGGGCGTGTCCTTGCGAAAGTTTCGGCCCCTGCGGCCGTTGTTGTCCTGTCCACACGCAATCTGAGAGAGCCGCACCCAACATGCGCCCGATTCCCACCTTGCTGGCCCTGTCCCTGGCCGCCCTTCCTGCTTTCGCTTCGGCTGCGGATTTCGACAACTGGCCGACCAAGTACACCTTCGGCGACGGCACCGAACTGGCCGCCACCGCCAACATCGCCTACGACTACAACGACTTCTCCTCGGCCAGCGGCCTTGAGGACGACGACGCTGTGCGTCGCAAGGAGTTCGGCGCAACGTTGAAGAAGAAGGGCGTGTACGACGCGATGGTCTACTACGACTTCCAGGCCGATACCTGGCTGGACGTGTTCGTGCGCTTCGAGAGCAAGGCCTTCTTCGGCCGTGATGTCGGCCGCTTCCGCTTCGGCTACATGAAGACCCCGGTCGGCCTGGACGCGAACACGTCCTCGCGCGCCGGCACGTTCCTGGAAACCGCACTGCCCGTACAGGCCTTCTACGCTGGCCGCCGCACCGGCGTGGAATGGGTGCTGGAGCGCCCGCAGTACCTGCTGCAGGCCGGCGCCTACGGCGGCAAGGACCTGCAGGGCGACAACCCCGGCACCACCCAGGCGGTGCGTGCGGTGTGGACGCCGGTGAAGGCACCGGGTGATGTGATCCACCTGGGCGTGGCCTATTCGCAGGAAAATCCGCGTGGCTACAGCGATGGCCGTGATGTGCATCATGAGGCCAGCGCACGCCTGCGCGCACGCCCGGAAGCCGGCCTGACCGACATCCGCTACGTCGATTCCGGTGCGCTGGTCACCGCCGACCAGATCAGCCGCACCGGCCTGGAAGGCATCTGGATCCGCGGCCCGTTCTCGCTGCAGGCCGAAGCCCTGCAGGCGACCGTCACCCGCAAGGGCCTGCCCGACTATACCGGCAGCGGCCAGTACGCAATGGCCAGCTGGGTACTGACCGGCGAATCGCGCCCGTACAACGCCGGCGCGGTGGCCAACATCAAGCCGGCACATGACTACGGCGCGGTGGAACTGGTGGCCCGCTACAGCCGCCTGGACCTGGACGACGGCAGCATCCTCGGTGGCCGCCAGCACGACCTGACCGTCGGTGCGAACTGGTACCTGACCAGCCACTTCAAGTTCCAGGCCAACTACGTGAAGGTCGACGCCAGCCGTCGTGGCGTGCACAGCACGCCGGAAATCTTCGAACTGCGCGCGCAGATGCACTTCTGACCCCTTCCACGTCAGATCCCGGCGGGCGTGCACGCCACGCCCGCCGGCCCTGCGTAGACTGCCGCCATGTACTGGCTCAGCCGCCACCGGATGCTGTTGCTGACCGTCCTGGTGATGGTCGGCGGCACGGTGCTGTGTGCGGTCGCCGCCGGCCACTACGCCTGGCGCCGTGCACTGGGCGAAGAAAGCAGCCAGGTGCAACGCCAGCTGCAGCTGTATGGCCAGGGCCTGCAACAGCGCATCGACCGCTTCGGCACGTTGCCGCAGGTACTGGCGCTTGATCCGGACCTGCTGCACGCGCTGCGGGTGCCGCCCTCACCTGCCGAACGGCAGCGACTGAACCTCAAGCTGCAACGCGCCAACGAAGTCACCCGCGCCTCCACCCTGACCCTGGTCGGCCACGACGGTGTGGCGGTGGCGGCCAGCAACTGGGACCAGCCAACCAGCAACGTCGGCGAGAACTACAGCTATCGCCCCTATTACCGCCAGGCACTGGCCAAGGGCCGCGGCCGTTTCTACGGCATCGGCATGACCACCGGCGTGCCCGGCTACTACCTGTCGCAGGCGATCGAGGAAGACGGCCAGCGGCTGGGCGTGGTGGTGATCAAGGTCGAGTTGTCCGCACTGGAACAGGAATGGTTGAGCAGCCCGGACGTGGTGCTGGCAAGCGATGACCACGACGTGGTGTTCCTGGCCAACCGTGACAGCTGGCGTTACCGACTGCTGCGCCCGTTGGGCGCCGACGAGCGCCGCGAAATGCTAGAGGCGCGCCAGTACGCCGATCGTGCCCTGCAGCCGCTGCGTGCGCGCACCGAAGACGTGCTGGCCGACGGCGGCCGCATGGTGCGCCTGCTCGACCCGGCGTTGCCGCAGCCGATGCTGTGGCAGAGCCTGCCGCTGCCTGCCGAAGGCTGGAACCTGCACCTGCTGCACGATGCGAGTGCAGCCACCTCTGCCGGGCGCGCGGCCGCACTCACCGGCGGTGCCGCATGGCTGGCACTGGGCTTCCTGGTGCTGTTCGTGCAGCAGCGCCGGCGCTTGGCCAAACACCGTCTGCGCAGCCGCCGCGAACTGGAAACCCTGCTCAAGCAGCATGCGCAGGAGTTGCGTACCGCACAGGACGGCCTGCTGCAGGCCGCCACCGACGCCGACAGCGGGCTCAGCCGCAGCCTCGAACACCTGCCCCAGGGCGTGGTGGTGATCGACCGCGACCTGCGCTTGGTCGCGTGGAATTCGCGCTACCTGGAACTGTTCCGCTTCCCGATGGACCTGGTGCGCGTCGGCCGCCCGATCGAGGAACTGTTCCGCTTCAACGCCCGTCGCGGCCTGCTCGGCCCCGGTCCCGTCGATGAAGCGATCGAGCGTCGCCTGAACCACCTGCGCAGTGGTCGCCCGCACATGCGCGAGAGCGAGAAGGACGACGGCACGGTGCTGGAAATCCGTGGCAATCCCTTGCCCGACGGCGGCTTCGTCACCAGCTACGCCGACATCACCAGCTACAAGAATGCCGCGCGCGAACTGCGCTCGCTGGCTGATGCACTGGAACACCGCATTGCCGAGCGCACTCGCGACCTGGACGAAGCGCGCCGCGAGGCCGAACAGGCCAACCGCTACAAGACCCGCTTCGTCGCTTCGGCGGTGCACGACCTGCTGCAGCCGCTCAACGCCGCGCGCATGTTCGTGTCGGTGCTGCGCGGGAAGCTCAGTGACCCCGCACAGCAACAGACCAGCGACCATATCGACGCCGCGCTGGCGGCGCAGGATGCGATCCTCAACAGTCTGTTGGATATCTCGCGGCTGGAATCGGGATCGTTGCAGGTTCGCGTGCGCGCTTTTTCACTTTCGCCTTTACTGGAAACCCTGGCGCGCGAGTTCGGCATCGCCGCACAGAGCCGCGGTCTGCAGCTTGACTGGGTGGACACCCGCGCGGTGGTCATCAGCGACGAAGCGCTGCTGCGGCGCATCCTGCAGAATTTCCTGTCCAATGCGCTGCGCTACACGCCACGTGGACGCGTGTTGATCGGTTGCCGGCGTGCAGGTGACCAGCTGCGCATCGAGGTGCATGACCAGGGGCCGGGCATTCCGGAAAGCCTGCAGGGCGAGATTTTCGAAGAATTCCGCCGCTTGAATGACGGCGTGGAGCAGGAACGTGGCGCCGGCCTGGGCCTGGCCATCGTCGAGCGTATCGGCCGCCTGCTCGGCCACCGCATCAGCCTGCATTCCACGCTGGGCAAGGGCAGCGTATTCGCCGTAAGCGTGGCACTCGGGCGCGCCGATGAGGTGATTGCACCGCCGACGGCGCCGGTCATCGCGACCGAACCGTCCGATGACAGCCCGCTGCGGCAATGTCGGGTATGGAGCATCGATGACGACCCCCACGTCTGCGCGGCGACCCGTGCGCTGCTGGAACGCTGGGGCTGCCATGTGGAACTTGCCGACGGCCCGCAGGGCGCGGTGGAAATCGCCAGCGCGTTGAACGTGCCGCAGCTGTTGCTGCTGGACGTGCGCATGGGGCAATGGCACGGACCGGACCTGTATGAAGCGCTGTGCAAGCTGTGGCAGGCGCGGCCGCCGGTGATCCTGGTAACCGCTGAGCGCGATGATGCGCTGAAGGCGCATGCTGCCGAGAACGGTTGGGGCTTCCTGCTCAAGCCGGTGCGGCCACCGGCGCTGCGTGCATTGATGACGCAGTTGCTGTTGCGGCATCGCGGGTAAAGGTGCTGCACCCCGCGAGGACCATCGGCCGCTCTTTGAGGGGAGGCTGAAAAGCGGTCCACCCATGAACAGAGGATGGGCATAGTCTGAACAACAGACGAGTAATTGCCCTACTTACCACCGTTGCTGAAGATCGGAAGATTGCATGACCGGGCCAATCGGCCAGCCAGACCAGAGGCATTGATCGTGCCCGTTTCTCCCGCATCTCCTGCAATTGCAAGATACTTCCGCCCGATCGCGGCGGCGCTTCTCGGCCTTTGCTGCAGCGGATGCATCGATGGAAAATCACCGGCAGCAGACGGGAATCAACAGAGAACGACAGAAGAAAGCAGCACCAGCCAGCGTCATCCAGACATATCCGAGTCAGCCAATCCGCGTGGCCGCACATCTTCGAACCAAAGCGCATCGGCATTGGTCATGAATCGTATTGAACGCACATCCGAGCACCTCCAGGCCGAATCTGGATTCATGGCAAATGGAGGCATCTCAAGCCAGACTGCTGAAGACCTTCTGCGGTCCAGCCGTAGTACCTCTGAAGCAATCGAACGCATGACCATCGACGCAGCATCCAGCCCTGATGCGCAGGACCTGACCAGGCACTATCGATCATCTTTAACCCGCGCAATGGGTCAGAACGCGGTTCTTGAGCGCCTCGCGTGCGGCCTGAGCATATGCATTGGCATCGCTCGAGCCAGAAGCAATGCCGATCACCAGGCATGGGGCCAGAGGTTGGCGTCAGACCGATCGTCTCCCACATACGGCTACGTCGAAACATCCGTGGGTCTGGGCGCGGAATTCGAGAACAGATTCATGTTCTCTACCGATCCGGAACTGAATTCGATCAGCGGAAACTGATCGAGGAAGCGGAACAGAATCAACAACGACCTGTTAACGAGTCAATTCAATGCCTTGCCGCGATCAGCCATCCATCCCAGCGCGCGCATCGCCTTCGGGCTCCAGCGCCTTCACCAGCACTGCCGCCTGCGTGCGGCTGTGGCATTCGAGCTTCTTCAGGATCGCGGTGACATGCACCTTCACCGTGTTCTCGGCCAAGCCCAGCTCATAGGCAATCTGCTTGTTGAGCAGGCCATCGGCCAGGCACAGCAGCACCCGGAACTGCTGCGGCGTCAGCTGCGCCAGGCGGCTGGCCAGCAGCGCGTCGGCCTCGGAGCGCTCGGCGGCCATCGCCGGGAACCACAGGCCACCATCGAGTACCGCCTGCACCGCCTCGCCGATGGTTTCGGCCGGGGCCGACTTCGGGATGAAACCGGCGGCGCCGAATTGCTGGGCACGACGGATCACCCGCGGATGATCGTTGGACGACAGGATCACCACCGGGATGTCCGGGTGCGAACCGCGCACGTGCAGCAGCGCTGAGAAACCGTGTGCGCCGGGCATGGTCAGGTCGAGCAGCACCAGATCCACATCGGGCTGTGCGTCCAGCGCCGCAGCCAGTGCTTCGGCGCTGGCGACCTCGCGCACCTGCGCCAGCGGCAGGCTCTGCCGCAATGACTGCACCACCGCCGAACGCAGCAGCGGGTGGTCGTCAGCGATCAGGATGGTGTATTCGCTCATGCGGCCATTGTACGGGCAGCAAACGGCCTACGCTGGGCATTGGCCGGCGCTGCCAGGGCATCAGCGCCCTGCCGGCTCCACGCTGCTGCGCCAGGCGTCGAGGAACTGGCGGCGCTTGAGTGCGTCCAGGTACACCAGCAGGCCGGGGCCGAGCTGGATCGGGCGGCGGCTGCGGCCGGGGGCGTCGTCGCCGCGCGCGTTGCCGGTCACGATCGGCATCAGCCGTGCCTCGCGTGAAAGCACCTGCTGGCCCCGCGCTGACAGCAGGTAGTCGAGGAAGCGCCGGGCTTCTTCCGGGTGCGGGCCGGTGCGCGGAATCACTGCGGTACGCAGCACCACCAGCGTGTAGTCCTCGGGCTCGACGATGGCCAGTGGCGCACCGGCGTCGATGCGCGCCTGCGCGTAGGACCCCAGTACGTTGTAGACCAGCGACAGCTGGCCACTGGTCACCTTGTCCAGCAGCACGCCGGTGCGCTCCTCGCGCACCACGTCGTTATCGCCGAGTGCGCCCAGCAGCGCGCCGGCGATGCTGCCGCGCTGGGCATCCTGGGTCGCCAGCAGGTAACCCACGCTGCTGCGTTCGATATCGTAGGTGCCGACCCTGCCGCGCAACGGCGTGCCTTCCGCGCGCAGCAGGTCCAGCAGTTGTCGGCGCGTGTGCGGCACCTTCGCTGCGCTCAGCGCACGGGTGTTGTAGACCATCACCACCGGCTCGTAGCTGATGCCGAAGGCCTCGCTGCGCCACTGCGCCCAGGCCGGCAACGCGGCGGTCTGCGCCGAGCGATGTGGCAACGCATGGCCATCGTTGACCAGCTTGGTCTGCAGGTCCATGCCACTCGAGATCAGCAGGTCCGGCGACGCCGGCCCGGCACGGTCATGCAGGTAACGCGTGTACAGGTCCTGGGTGATGATGTCCTCGTACACCACCTCGGTGCCGGGATGCAGGCGCTGGTAATCGGCGATCACCACTGCGAACACTTCGATGTCGGTGGTGCCGTGGATGCGCAACTGCGCCGTCGCGGCCCCCTGCGCCGGGAAGCGGCGCACGTCGCCCGGCGCGGCCAGCACCGGCAACGCCAACAGCAGGATGACGACGGCAGCAAGCAGGCGGATCATGAACTGCTCCGGGGCAGGCGGATGGTGGCGACCAGGCCGCCCTGCGGGCGGTTGCTCAGATCAATGCGGCCGCCGTGGCTGTCGACCACGCGCTTGACGATGGCCAGGCCGAGCCCGGCACCGCCAGAGGGTGCCCCCTCGCCACGCGCGAAGCGTTCGAACACGCGTTCGGCATCGGCAGGCGCGATGCCCGCGCCATGGTCGGCGATGGTCAGCACCGCCTGCCCGCCCTCGGCGGTCAATGCGATCTGCAAGGGGCCGTCGCCGCCATACTTCAGCGCGTTGTCGACCAGGTTCTTGATCGCCTCGCGCAGCAGCAGCGCGTCGCCGTGCACCTGCACCGGCTCGGCGGTCATCGCCAGCTGCACGCGCGGTGCCGGGCCGGCCTGCGGCAGGGCTTCATGCAAGGCCTGGTGCACGGTCTCGGCCAGGTCCACCGCGGCAAAGCGCTGCAGGTGCGAACGATGAATCACGCTGGCGTCGCTGAGCAGCTGGTTGAGCAGGCGGCTCATATGGGTGGCGTTGCGCTCGATCGCCTGCAGGCTGCGGCGCATGTCGTCCGGATCATCATCATCCAGTGCCAGCTGCGCCTGCGCGCGCAGTGCCGCCAGCGGCGTGCGCATCTGGTGCGCGGCCTCGGCCATGAACGCGCGCAGCGTTTCATTGCTGCTGGACAAGCGCTCCATGAAGCGGTTCAGTGCAGCCACCATCTGGTCCATCTCGCGCGGCACGCGCGCGTCCAGCGGCTTCAGGTCGGACGGTTCGCGCCGCGACAGCTCGCGCTCAACCCGCACCAGCGGCCGGAACGCGCGATGCACGCCGAACGCCACCAGCGCCAGCAGCAGGCCAGACAGCACCCCAATCGCCAGCAGCGCGCGATTGACCATGTCCTGTGCGACGGCTTCGCGCGCACGCCGGGTCTGGCCGACCTGCACCTGCACCTCGCCCTGCGCCGAGGCAGCAGCGAAGCTGCGGCTGACCACCACAAAGCGCACCGTCTCACCGCTGTAGGCGGCATCGAACAGCTGCGGCTGCGTACCGGGCCGACGCGGCGGCGCCGGCAGATCGCCATAACCGGTGATCAGGCCGCCGCGGTTGTCGGCGACCCGATAGAACACGCGATCTTCCGGGGCCATCGCCAGCAGATCCAGCGCCGCGTACGGCAGATCGACCTGCCACTGGCCGTCGACCAGCGCCACCGAATCGGCGATGGACAGCGCCGAGGACACCAGCAGGTGATCGTAGGAGCGGTTTGCTGCGCGCTGGCCGTAGTCGCGCGCGGCGAACAACAGTGCCACCGCGAACACCGCCAGCAATGCACCGAGGTACAACAACAGCGTGCGCCGCAGTGAACCCGGTGCCGCAGTCGCAGCGCGCGCGTCAGCCATCGGCGTCGGCGCTGCCGTCGCTGGCTTCCAGCAGATAGCCAACGCCGCGCACGGTGGTGATGCGCAGCGGCGCACCGGCCAGCTTCCTGCGCAGGCGCCCGACATACAGCTCGATGGCATTCGGCCCGGCTTCGTCATCGAAGCCGAACAGGCCGTTGCCGATCTCGTCCTTACCCACCACCTGGCCCAGGCGCCCGACCAGGATTTCCAGCAGGCGGTACTCCCGGTTGGGCAGCTCGATCGCCTCGCCATCGAGGCTGACCCGGTGCGCGGCGTTGTCGAACTGGAAGCCGCCGATCTGCACCACTTCGCTGGCCTGGCCACGCGCGCGCCGCAGCAGCACACGGCAGCGCGCTTCGAATTCGCGGAAATCGAACGGCTTGCCCAGATAGTCGTCGGCGCCGACATCCAGCGCCTGCACGCGATCTTCAATGCCGTCACGTGCGGTCAGCATCAGTACCGGCGTGCTGTCGCCGCGCTCGCGCATACCGGCCAGCACGCGCAGGCCATCGAGTTTGGGCAAGCCGATATCCAGTACCACCAGGTCGAAGCTCTGGTAGCGCAGCACGCTGGCGGCGGCCAGGCCATCGGCCTGCCAGTCCACCGCATGCCCGCTGCGACGCATGCGACGGATGATCGCATCGGCCAGGTCCGGGTTGTCTTCGACCAGCAACAGGCGCATGGGCACAACGGTGGGAGGGGAAGCGAATGCTACCGCATGGCGCACGGTCCGCCCGCCGGGCACTGGTTTACGCTGCACCGCACAAACCGTTGACAGGACGATGACAGCTACGGCGACCCAGACTGCGGCCGCGCACCGTCCGGTGCCCACGATTGCCGCGCGCCTGGCGCGCACCTGGGAGGGTTTGTGGAATTCACGTTTGCCTGGCGGCGTCCTGTCGCCATGATGGCGCTGGCAGCCTTGTCGGCGCCGGCCTTCGCTGCCGAAGACGACCGTCCGGTCACCGCCACCCTGGGGGGGCGCCTGCACCTGGACTTCGCCACCTTCGACAACGACAACCGTGGCACGCCGAACAAGGACGATACCGAGATCCGCCGCGCCTGGGTCGACGTATCCGGCAAGTTCTTCGTGGTCGACTACAAGGCCGAAGCGGACTTCTCCGGCGACCGCGTCGAGGCCAAGGACGTCTACCTCAGCCGCAGCTTCGGCAAGGCCGGCAAGCTGACGGTCGGCCAGTTCAAGCAGTATTTCTCGCTGGATGACCGCACCAGCTCCAACTACGGCAGCTTCCTGGAGCGCGGCAACGCCGGCACCACGCTGGCGCCGCTGTACCGTTTGGGCGCGTCGTGGCAAACCAATCCGGGGGACTTCACCTGGGCGGCCAGCGTCTACAGCCTGGAGAGCATCGATGCCTGGCAGGTGAAGGGCCGCGCCGCTGGTGGCCGCGTCACCTGGGCGCCCTCTCCCAGCGATGGCGACGTGCTGCACCTGGGCCTGTCGCTGGCCCGCGAGGCCTATGACAACCCCGGCGCAAATGGCGTGCCGGGCCTGAAGATCCGCCCGCGCCCGGCCGGCCACCTGTCCGACAACAGCCGCCTGACCCTGGTCGACTTCTCCGCCGGCCGCGATACCGACGTCAACAAGTGGTCGCTGGAGTACGCGCAGGTGCGCGGCCCGCTGTCGTGGCAGGGCGAGTTCAGCGGTGCCACCTTCGATGACGGCGCGCAGCGTGGCGACGTGATGGCCGCCTACGGCATGGTCAGCTGGTTCGTCACCGGCGAAAGCCGCGCCTATGACCGCAAGACCGGCCGTTTCGCACGGATCAAGGACATCCGCCACAAGGCCGGTGCCTTCGAAGTAGCGCTGCGCTATGACCAGATGTGGGGCGCGCAGCATCTCGATGGCGCGCCTGACCTGCGCCGTAGCAGCACCGGATCCTGGACGCTGGGCGGCAACTGGTACCTGCGCGACAACCTGCGCTTCATGCTCAATGTCATCGAAAGCCGCAACCGCGACCGCCTGGCCGGGGTGACGGTGGATCGCACGCGCGCGGTCACCGGCCGCCTGCAGTACGACTTCTAAGCCCGGATTCCCGGGCACGCCGCCCGGGGCCCTTCCACTCCCCCACGTCCTGTTTTCGCAAGGAGTCCGCAGATGATGCTGAGCATCCTCGGCTTTGGCATGGTCATTACGTTCATGTACTTGATCATGAGCAAACGCCTGTCGCCGCTTGTCGCCCTGATCACCATCCCCATCCTGTTCGCGCTGATCGGCGGGTTCGGCGCCGGCATCGACGAGATGATGCTGGAAGGCATCAAGAAGATCGCGCCCACCGGCGTGATGCTGATGTTCGCCATCCTGTACTTCGGCGTGATGATCGATGCGGGCCTGTTCGACCCGCTGGTGCGGGTGATCCTGCGCTTCGTCAAGGGCGATCCGATGAAGATCGTGCTCGGCACGGCGGTGCTGGCGATGCTGATCTCGCTCGATGGTGATGGCTCTACCACCTACATGATCACCGTCTCGGCGATGCTGCCGCTGTACCAGCGCCTCGGTATGAACGCGCTGAACATGACCTGCGTGACCATCCTGGCCGGCGGCGTGATGAACCTGACCCCGTGGGGCGGCCCGACCGCACGCGCGGCCACCGCGCTGCACGTGGACCCGGCGGATGTGTTCGTGCCGCTGATCCCGTCCATGGTGATCGCCTGTGCCGGCGTGCTGCTGCTGGCCTGGTACCTGGGGCTGAAGGAACGCCGCCGCCTCGGCGTGGTGACCCTGCCCAAGGGTGGCAGCTGGATGGACAGCAGCATGTCCGATGACAGCAATGCGCTGCCGACCGTGGAGGACGCCGAAGACATCAAGCGCCCGAAGCTGCTGTGGGTGAACCTGGCGCTGACCGTGGCGCTGATGACCGCGCTGATCATCGGCGTGCTGCCGATGCCGGTGCTGTTCATGGTCGGCTTCGCCATCGCGCTGGTGATCAACTACCCGAACCTGGCCGAACAGCGCCGCCGCGTGGTCAACCACGCCGGGAACGTGCTGTCGGTGGTGTCGCTGATCTTCGCCGCAGGCATCTTTACCGGCATCCTCAACAACACCGGCATGGTCGAAGCGATGTCGCACAGCTTCCTCGCCGTGATTCCGGAATCGTGGGGCCCGTACCTGGCGGTGATCACCGCCGTGGCATCGATGCCGTTCACCTTCTTCATGTCCAACGATGCGTTCTACTTCGGCGTGCTGCCGATCCTGTCCGAGGCGGCGAGCAACTACGGCATCACTCCGGTGGAAATGGCACGCGCCTCGCTGGCCGGGCAGCCGGTGCATCTGCTCAGCCCACTGGTGCCGTCTACTTACCTGCTGGTGGGCCTGGCCAAGGTCGAATTCGCCGACCACCAGAAGTTCACGCTGAAGTGGGCCATCGCCATCTCGATGCTGCTGATGATCGGCAGCCTGCTGTTTGGCCTGTATCCCCTCGCCGCCTGACCCTTTGCCAAGGAGCCTTCTGCAATGACGCTTCGAATCGCTTACGTCACCAGTGGAATGGGCAGTGTCGGCACTGCCATCTGCCAGAGCCTGGCCCGCAGCGGCCACACCGTGGTTGCCGGTTGCGCGCCGAACTCGCCGCGCAAAGCCAACTGGCTGCGCGAGCAGCGCGAGCAGGGCTTTGATTTCATCGCCTCGGAAGGCAACGCCACCGACTGGGCCTCGACCAGCGCCGCGTTCGCCAAGGTGCGTGCCGAGGTCGGCGAGGTGGACGTGCTGGTCAACAATTCCGGCGGCAGCCGCGATCTGCTGTTCCGGCAGATGACGGTGGAAGACTGGAACGCGGTGATCGCCTCCAACCTCAATTCGCTGTTCAACCTGACCAAGCAGGTGGTCGATGGCATGGCCACCCGGGGCTGGGGCCGCATCATCAACATCGGCTCGGTCAGCGCCCACAAGGGCCAGATCGGCCAGGTGAACTACGCCACCGCCAAGGCCGCGATGCACGGTTTCAGCCGCGCGCTGGCCGCCGAAGTCGCCTCGCGCGGCGTCACCGTCAACACGCTGTCGCCGGGTTACATCGCCAGCCAGGCGATCAGCAGCTTCCCGCCGGACGTGCTGGACCGGCTGGCGGCTTCGGTACCGGTGCGCCGCCTCGGCCGCCCCGAGGAGGTGGCCGGCCTGTGCGCCTGGCTGGCCTCGGATGAAGCCTCGTACGTGACCGGTGCCGACTATCCGGTCAATGGTGGCCTGTACATGGGCTAAGCCCTCCCCCACGGAGTGCGCCGGAGCCGGAGAACCTTCGCCTGCGAGGGGAATCCGGCCCCTTTTTTCTGCCTGCACCGCACCCGTGCTATACGGGCAACGAGCCAAGCACCGGAAGTGCGCGCATGCAGCGCTGGGGCTGGACCATCGCGATGATGCTGTTGCCCGCGCTGCGCTTGGCGGCAACACCGGCGGCGTTGCCGATGGCCGATGAGATGCAGGCCGACCGGCTGGTCGAACTGAGCCGGCACTGAGCCGCGCCATGGCCGCGCACACCACGACTCGATTGCAGTGCCTCGTTCGTTGGATTTTCGTAAAGAAGGTTTCATGTTCTGTTCGCATAGTGGCCATGCACCGCGCACGCATGCCGGTGACCACCCCCAATGCAACGGACCACCATGCAGACCCGACACCTGACGATCGCCGTGGCGATCGCGCTCTCCGCCGCCGCCAGCGCACATGCCGCCACCGTGGCCGACACCGGCGCCAACGCCAGCACCGAAGCCGCGCTGAGCGCGCAGACGCTGGATACCGTCTCCGTGATCGGCCAGGGCGAGACCCGCCAGGTACAGCGCATCACCGCCGTCGACAAGCAGGTGCTGCCGCCGGGCACCAGTGGCCAGAAGATCCTCGACCGCCTGCCGGGCGTGTCGGTGCAGTCCAACGACGCCTTCGGCGCCAACGAAGAGTCGCAGACCATCAGCCTGCGCGGCTTCGACAAGAGCCGCCTCGGTTACACGCTCGATGGCATTCCGCTGGGTGACAACAGCTACGGCAACTACAACGGCCTGAGCATCGCCCGCGCGATCATCGCCGAGAACCTGGCCGGCGCCGAACTGTCGCAGGGCATCGGATCGCTCGGTGTTGCCTCGACCAGCAATCTCGGTGGCACCATCCAGTACTTCTCGATGGACCCGTCCACCGAATTCGGCGGCCGCGCCAGCGTCACCGTGGGTGACAACAACCAGCGCCGCGGCTACCTGCGCGTGGATACCGGCGACATCAATGGCTTCTCGGCCTATGTCTCCGGCGTGCACCAGGACCAAGACATGTGGGCCGCGCCGTACCAGAACCAGACTACCCGCCAGTTCAACGCCAAGGCGGTGTGGAACGTGGGTGACCAGCGCTTCGGCGCCTTCGTGGCGACTTCGCGCGCCAGCCAGGCCAACTACGCCTACCTGTCCAAGGACATGCTGGCACGCGGCCTGGGCTATGACTGGAACATCTATGCGCCGGACTGGGACCGCGCCGTGGCGGCCGCCTACTGCGCGCCGGGCACCTACAACAAGGCACGCTGCGCGTTCAGCGGCGGCGTCAACAGCATCGACGATGCCTACTACCAGAGCCGTGCGCTGCGTGACGATAACCTGTACTCGGTCGACGCCGATCTGCGCCTGGGCGAGCAGGGCCGCCTGAAGCTGCTGGCCTACCACCATGACAACCGTGGCCAGGGCCACTGGTGGGCACCGGGCCAGCCGTCCTACCCGGGCACCGACAAGATGCTGCCGATCTCGATCCGCAGCACCAACTACACGATCAACCGCGATGGCCTGACCGCCGCGCTGTCGTGGACGGTGGGCATCCACGAGCTGGAAGCCGGCTTGTGGTATGAGCAGAACGACCATAACGTCTCGCGCAATTTCTACTACATCAGCGGCCCGTTCCTGGACGACCTGTACCTGAAGAACCCGGACCGTCTGTTGTTCAACCAGGACTTCGATATCCGCACGCGCCAGTTCTACGTGCAGGACCGCATGCGCTTCCTCGATCAGCGCCTGACCGTGGACGTAGGCATCAAGAGCCCGAACACCCGCATGCGCGCCACCGCCAAGCCCGGCGTGGAAACCAGCATCGCCTCGGGCACGTTGACCGCCAAGGAATCGGTGCTGCCGCAGGTGGGCCTGGGCTTCAGGCTCAACGCCAACAACGAGCTGTTCGCCTCGTATGCCGAGAACATCGCCGCGTTCGTCGGTGGTGGCAGCGGTGGCCCGCTGCAGGTGTCACCGGAATCGTTCGCGGCCAGCGCCGGCCTGGAGCCGGAGAAGTCGAAGAGCCTGGAAGCCGGCTTCCGCACCTTCGGTGAGAAGTACCAAGCCTCGATCGCCGCCTACAACGTCAAGTTCGACAACCGCCTGCTGTCACTGAACCCGTGTTCGAGCATCGAAGTGGGCACGCGCCCGGAGTGCGTGACGCGCTTCATCAACGTCGGTTCGGTGAAGAGCCACGGTGCCGAGCTGACGTTCATCCTCAAGCCGATCGACGGCCTGCAGTGGTACAACGCGCTGTCCTGGAACAAGACCACCTACGAGGATGACTACACCTCGGGCGGCGCGATCGTGCCGGTGGCCGGCAAGATCACGGTGGATACGCCGCAGCGCATGGCCTCCAGCGAGATCAGCTGGAGCCGCGACGGCTTCTTCGCCAGCCTGCGTGCCAAGTACACCGGCAAGCGCTACTACACCTACACCAACGACCAGTCGGTGCCGGGCGTGACCACCTTCGACGCCGGTGCGGGCTACGACTTCGGCCCGGGCCTGGGCCTGCGCAACGTGCGGGTGTCGTTGAACGCGACCAACCTGACCAACAAGCGCTATGCCGGCCAGCTGAGCTCGTTCGCGCCGACCGATCCGAAGGGCACGCGGTATGCGATCCATGCGAGCGCGCCGCGGCAGGTGTTCATGACGGTGGCGGCGGAGTTCTAAGTCAGAAGCGGGCGCTGCGGCGCATCAGTACCGCAGCTGGGCGAGGTGGGACGGGCCGAGGCAGGACCGTGAGGCGCATGGATGCGCCGACCGAGCCTACAGGGACGTACTTGCGGCGTGTCCTGCCTCGGCCCGTCCCACCTCGCTCGACAATTTCCTGCGCCGGCGCGGAGGCAATGGAAAGCAAGAGCAAAAAGCGAAGAGCCGGGCAATGCCCGGCTCTTCGCTATTCAAGCTTTTCAAGCGCAATCCCTTCGGCGCGGTGATGTGCTGCCGCCCGCGCGGGAAACTGTCTGGCGGCGGTGGCGCACCCTGGCCAGGACCGTGAGGCGCATGGATGCGCCGATCGAGCCCCCATGGATGGGTTTACGGCGTGTCCTGGCCAGGGTGCGCCACCGCTGCCCAGCGATATCAATCGAGGCGCCAGCGCATCATCCCGCCAACGCCTTTCATTCCGGCGCCAGCTGGTCCATCCGTATCCGGTTGGCGAACAGCGAAAACGCCAGCATGCCGGCCAGTCCATTCGCCCGGCTCACCCAGTGCGGCAGCCAGCGCGGCGGCTTCAACACGCCGGCCTCGAACAACGGCGCGAACGCAATCGCATCGGTCAGGCTCATCTTGCCGGCGAACAACCAGCGGCACACCTGCAGGCGATCCTCGGCCAGCATGTGGCGGAAGAACGTATGCACGGACACCAGACCGCGCAGGTACACCGTGTCCTTGGTGAAGGCCAGGCCGCCGCTCGGTGGCACGCCGCGGAACACGCGCTGCGCCGAAGCGAAGCTTTCTTCCGCGTTCTGCCCGGCATCACAGAAGTAGCGGAACACCTCGATGAAGTCAGCCCCCTCGCGTGCCATCGCAATCGCCTCGGTGCGCAGGCTGATGCGTTTCAGACGTTCGATATCGATGCTGCCGGTGATCTGCTCGGCGAACGTGGCCAGCCCTTCCTGGGTCGCCGTCACCCGTGGCGAGGACAACGCCAGGCTGGGCAGCACCGGCTGTTCGCGGCCATTCAATGCGGTCAGCGAATGCACCAGCGCTTCGTGATGGAACAGCTGCGCGCGATCGTAAGCGCTGAAGCGCGCGCTGGTGCGCAGGCGGATGCGGGTCGGGCCGGCGGCGGCCTTGGAGACCAGCTCCGGGTCCAGCTGCACCTGGATGATGCGCGATTCGAAGAACGCATCGAGGTCGTTCTGCAGCTGCAGTTGCAGGGCGATGGCCGAGACCGGCACCTGCTCTTCCGGCGCCAGCAGTTCGTGGTCCAGTTCGGCGGCGATCTGGATGAAGTGCCGCGCCGCTTCGCGCGTACTCGGGCCGTTGCCTGGCAGCGGTTGCTCGGGAGCGCCGAACAGCTGCACCGAACAGGTGTCGACGGCGGCAGTGCCCAGCCCTTCCAGCAACTGCGCGGCCAGGTCCCAGCTCTGCGCCGACTGCCGTACATAGTGGCCCAGCGGATGGCTGTCGTCGCAGTCGGCAGAGATCGCAGCCAGCGCGCGGCGTTCCTCGCTGAAATCCAATCGCGGATAGTCGACCTTGGGCAGCACCGGCTGGCCGCGCGCCACGCTGTCCAGGAACGGTGCCTGTACCGTCGCCGGCCAACTGGTCAGGCCGAGCAGGCGGATGCCTCCGACGGCCTCGACCAGGCGCGCGTCGAGCGCTGCATGGTGGGCCACATCACGATCCAGCGTTGCGGTCGGTTCCATGGGCGGACTATAGCGCCCTGCCGTATTTGGCGCAGTGCGCCGCCGCCCGAGCCTTGGCTCGGGCACTACAAGGTGTCCCGGGATGCAAGCGTTGTAGCGCCGAGCCCGCGCTCGGCTGCACTGTCAGCGCCGGCGCGGCTTTCCGGCCGGGCGGAACTGCTGGCCCTTGCCCTTCTTGCCGCCGCGCTCCTGCGCGGTCTCGGCCTGGCGCACGGCCAGCTTGGCAGCAGCGGCGGCCACTTCTTCCTTCAGCTTGAAGTAGTTCAGCAGCCGGCTCTCTTCAATCTCGCCGGCTTCGATCGCCGCTCGCACCGCACAGCCCGGCTCCTGCTGGTGCTTGCAGTCGTTGAAACGGCACTGTGCCGCCAGCGCTTCGATATCGGCAAAGCCGCCTTCGGACAGCGTCTCTTCACCGGTCGGTTTCAGCTCGCGCATGCCGGGCGTGTCGATCAGGCACGCGCCCATCGGCAGCGGCATCAGCGCGCGATGGGTGGTGGTATGGCGGCCACGCGAGTCGTTGGCGCGCACTGCATTGGTCTTCATCCGCTGCTCGCCGAGCAGGGTATTGGTCAGCGTTGACTTGCCGGCACCGGAGGAACCGACCAGCACCACGGTGCGGCCCGGGCCCAGCCACGGCTGCAGCACGGCCACGCTTTCCGCATCCAGGCCGTTGATCGCATGCAGCGCGATGCCCTGCATCTCCAGCTCTTCCAGCACCGCCAGCGCGTCTTCGCTGTATTCGGTCTGGTCGGCCTTGGTCAGTACCACCACCGGTTCGGCACCGCCACCACCGACCAGCAGCAGGTAGCGTTCGATGCGACGCGGATTGAAGTCAGCATCCAGGCCGCAGACGATGAACACCGTATCGATGTTGGCCGCGATCACCTGCTGGTGGTAATGCTCGCCGGCGGCGCCGCGCTTGATCGCGGTGCGGCGCGGCAGCAGGGCGACGATGCGGATGCCGTCCAGCAGCACCCAGTCGCCCACTGCCGGCCGTTCATGGCTGGGGAAGCGCGGGCGCTGCCATTCCGGCAGCGACTCGGCCTTGATCGATGCGTCCGGGCCATCTGCCACCACATAGTGGGTGCGGTGCTGTTCGATCACCCGCGCCGGGCGGGCCTGCGGGTGCACGGCCATCGCGGCCTGCCAGTCGGCCTGCTGCGCCGGGCCCGGCCAGGGCCAGCCGATGGTCTGCAGGGCGGTGAAATCGGGGGTCTGGGTCATCGCCGTCATTCTACCTGTGCTGATGCCCTCCCAGCCCAGCAACCGCAAGCCCTGCGCCCTTGCCATGCAATGCAGCAATTCCGGTAGGATGGAAGCCCCATGCCTTTCGACGGCCCATTCCCCATGTCCACCCCCTCGCCCAAGCCCCTGGCCATCCGCGAGCGCCTTTCCGAAGTGCGCTACGAAATCCGCGGAGAGCTGGCCCGGCGAGCGCGGGAGCTGGAGGCGCAGGGCCGCAAGCTGATCAAGCTCAACATCGGCAACCCGGGCAACTTCGGTTTCCGTGCACCCGAGCACCTGCAGCGCGCGATCGCCGACGACATGGGCCGTACCGACCCGTACACCCACCAGCAGGGCCTGCCGGTGGCACGCGAAGCGATCGCGGCCTACTACGCCCGTCGCGGTGCACCCGATGCGCACCCGGACCGCATGTTCGTCGGCAACGGCGTCAGCGAACTGATCGACCTGTCGCTGCGCGCACTGCTCAATCCGGGTGACGAAGTGCTGGTGCCTTCGCCGGACTACCCGTTGTGGTCGGCCTCGACCATTCTCAACGACGGCCGCCCGGTGTACTACCGCTGCGCACCGGAGAACGGCTTCCAGCCGGACCCGAGCGAGATCGAGACGCTGGTCTCCTCGCGCACGCGCGCCATCGTGCTGATCAACCCGAACAACCCCAGCGGCGCCAGCTACCCGCGCGAACTGCTGGAGCGCGTGGTCGAGATCGCGCGCCGCCACAACCTGCTGTTGCTGGTCGACGAAATCTACGACCAGATCCTGTACGACGATGCGGTGTTCCAGCCGGTCGCGCCACTGGCCGGCGACCACCCGTGCCTGACCTTCAGCGGCCTGAGCAAGGTGCACCGTGCCTGCGGCTGGCGCGTGGGCTGGGCCCACCTCAGCGGCGACGACGCGCGCCTGGGCGATTTCCGCGCTGCGCTCGACCTGCTCGGTGCGCTGCGGCTGTGCGCCAACGTACCGGGGCAGTACGCCATCGAGGCTGCGGTGAATGGCCCGGACACCATTTCCGAGCTGTGCGCCCCCGGTGGCCGGCTGCATGAAACCCGCCGCGCGGTGATCGAAGCGTGCGAAGCCAGCGAGCACCTGTCACTGGTCGCGCCCGCCGGTGCGCTGTACGCGTTCCCCGCCGTGGTCGGGGCCGCCGCCAAGGGCTTCGACGACCACACCTTCGCGCTGGACCTGATGAACAACGAAGGCGTGCTGGTAGTACCGGGTTCCAGCTTCAACGTGCCCTACCGCCACCATTTCCGCGTGACCCTGCTGCCGGAAGCATCGGTGATGCGCGATGTGTTCGCCCGCATCGACCGCGTGCTGGCACGCCGTGCCGAGGACGCGACCAAGGTCGTGCCGATGAAGCCGCGCCGCTCGGTGGCCTGACCCGTGGCGTTGTCCTACCTGGCGCTGGGCGATTCGTACACCATCGGTGAAGCGGTTGCGATCGAGGGCCGCTGGCCTCACCAGCTGGCCGCTCAGCTGCGTGCGCAGGGCGTGGACCTGGCCGACCCGCAGACGATTGCCACCACTGGCTGGACCACCGACGAACTGGACACTGGCATCGATGCGGCCGCCCCGCACGGGCCGTTCGATTTCGTCAGCCTGTTGATCGGGGTCAACAATCAGTACCGTGGCCGTCCGCTGGATGAGTACCGCGAGCAGTTTGAAGCGCTGCTGCAGCGCGCGATCGGCTTTGCCGGCGGCCACCCCGACCGCGTGCTGGTGCTGTCCTTCCCCGATTGGGGCGCGACCCCGTTCGGTGCTGGCAGTGGCCGGGACCTGGCCGCGATCGGAATCGAAACCGATGCGTTCAATGCCGCCGCCGAAGTGATCAGCACCCGCCACGGCGTGGCCTTCGTCGACATCACCGACATCAGCCGCGCCCAGGGTGACGACCCGGCGATGATCGCCGGGGACGGCCTGCACCCTTCAGCGCGGATGTACGCGTTGTGGAGCGAGCGCGCGCTGCCGGTTGCCGCGCATCTGCTCGGCAGCACGGGCTGAGGCGATGGACGGCACGCCACGGAACGGCCCGCCACTGCCCTGCTCGCCCCTGACGGCACTCCAGGCCCGTTCGATTGCCGCGGCCTTCCGCCCGGCACACCCCTGGGGCAACCGTCGCGACTATTACTACACCCGCGGCAAACTCGGCAGCGATCCGCTGTATGACGGCGTGCTGCAACACCTGCCCGACGACGGGCAGCCGGTACTGGACCTGGGTTGCGGGCTGGGCCTGTTCGCTCATGTACTGCGCCAGCGCGGCGGTACCCAGCGCTACCTGGGTGTGGACATGGATGCCGGCAAGATCGCCCGCGCCCAGCGCGCCGCTACCGACCTGCCCGATGTGCACTTCGAATGCCTGGATGTGCAGGCACCGCTGCCGGCACTGGCCGGGCATGTGCTGCTGCTGGACGTGCTGCAGTACCTGGATGCGGGCGCACAGGCGGCGTTGCTGCTTGCCGCCAGTGCACGCGTGACGGTGGGCGGCCGGCTGCTGCTGCGCACGCCACTGGCCACCGGCGATGGCCGCGACCGCACCACCCGGGTGGCGGACCGGCTGGCCTGGCTGGTGGGCTGGATGGGCATGCGGCCACGTCACTACCCCGACCCGCAGATCGTGCAGGCGACGCTGGCCGCGGCCGGGTTGCAGGTGACGGCCCCGCGGCCCCTGCACGGGCGAACCCCGTTCAACAGCTGGCTGCTGGTGGCCGAACGCCCCTGATGTGGGTCCCGCCCGGGTATTGGTTCGGCTGCTCTCCGGCGCGTTCCTGCGCTGCGCGCCGCCCGAGCCGCGGCTCGGGCGCTACAGGACGATCACCAGCCCTTGCAGCGCCGAGCCCACGCTCGGCTGACCGCACGCGGCGACAACCCGCCGTTACGGGGCCGGCAGCTGCGCCTTCAACCCGCGCTCGTCCAGCGCCTGCAGCACGCGCTCGATGATCACCAGATTGTGGCCGTGGGCGGCGCCTTCATGCAGCAGCACGATGGCCCCTGGGCGCAGGTCCGGCAGCAGCCGCGCCAGCACGCCGTCCGGGGTGCAGCCGACGCCGTCGTAACCGCGCGCGCTCCAGCCCACCCGCACCAGCCCCAACGCCTTCAGCACCGGCGCCACGAACGGATTGGTCATGCCCACCACCGAGCGGTACCAGCGCACCGGCCGCCCACCAACCGCCTGCAGCGCCTGCTGGCAGCCCTCGATCTCGTCCCGCATCGCACGCGGGCCCAGCCGCCAGAAGCGGGCCTGCGGGTGGCTGAGACTGTGATTGCCCAGGTCATGGCCGCGGCGCAGGATCTCCTGCACCAGCTCCGGCTGCGCCAGCGCGCGCTCGCCTACCAGGAAGAAAGTGGCACGGGCCTGGTGGCGATCCAGCAGGTCGAGCACCGCGCGGGTGTCCGGGCCGGGACCATCATCGATGGTCAGCCAGACACCCTCGCCATTCTCCGCCAGCCGGCTCAGCACCGGCGCGTAGAAACCGCTGTTGGGCAGGAACACCGGCACCATGAACAGGGCATGGCTGGCCACCATCACGGGCAGGCCCCACTGCCAGCCGGCCAGGACCCAGACCAGGATCACGGCCAGTTGCGACAGCAGCAGCCAGGGCAGCCAGCGCCAGGGGCGGGCCGGGATGCGATGCAATGTTCCTGCGATGCTCATCCCCCATGATGCCATGGGGGGTAGAATTACTGATTCGAATTCCCGGAACCCCGACGTCCATGTCCCTCGATCCCGCCCTGCGTTCGCGCATCGAATCCATTCTCAACGCCAACCGCGTCGTGCTGTTCATGAAGGGCCAGCCGTCGATGCCGCAGTGTGGTTTCTCGGCCAAGGCCGTTGGCGCCCTGCAGGACCTGGGCGTCGAGTTCGCCCACGTCAACGTGCTGGCCGACCAGGAAATCCGCGAAGGCATCAAGGCCTACGGCGATTGGCCGACCATCCCGCAGCTGTACATCGATGGCGAGCTGGTCGGTGGCAGCGACATCGTGCTGCAGATGGCCGCCAGCGGTGAGCTGAGCAGCGTGCTGGGCCTGGCCGCGCCGGACCGCACCCCGCCGAGCATCACCGTCACCCCGGCCGCCGTGGAAATGCTCAAGAGCGCGCTGGCCGACGCCCCGGGCGCTGCCCTGCAGCTGAGCATCGATGCCGGCTTCCAGCCGAACTTCCAGCTGGCCCCGCACGACGAAGGCGCGATTGCTGCCGAGTCCAACGGCCTGCGCGTGCAGTTCGACCTGGCCAGCGCCCGCCGCGCCAACGGCATCACCATCGACTGGGTGGACGACATCCGCGGCAAGGGCCTGGCCATCGACAACCCGAACGCACCCAAGCCGGTGCAGGAAATCAGCGTGCGCGATGCCGATGACCTGGTGCGCGCCGGCAACATCACCCTGGTGGATGTGCGACCGGCCGACGAGCGCGCCATCGCCGCCGTCGGCGTGCCGTTCAAGAGCTTCGACGGCAACGGACGCGCCGAGCTGGAAGCCCTGCCGAAGGACACCGCGCTGGCCTTCCTGTGCCACCACGGTGGCCGCAGCGCCCAGGCTGCCGAGCAGTTCCGCGCGCTGGGCTTCACCAAGGTGTTCAACGTCACCGGCGGCATCAATGCCTGGTCCGAAGACGTCGACAACGGCGTGCCGAAGTACTGATCTTCCCGGCATGGGGTCGGATCCCTTTCCGCAGGAAAGGGCTCCGACCCCCCGCACAGAAAACGCCGGCATTCGCCGGCGTTTTCTGTATCCACGCATGGCGTGCATCTACCCGGCAAACCCGCCTTCGGCCAGGTAATCCAGTTCTTCCGGCGTCGGAATGCGGCCCAGTACCGCGTTGCGGTGCGGGAAACGCCCGAAGCGACGGATGATGTCGCGGTGCAGTTCGGCGTACTGCAGATATTCCTTGTCACCCAGCACATCGAACATCGCCACCGAACGGTCCTGGTCCAGCGGATCCTCGGAATGCTCGAACGGCAGGTAGATGAAGGCGCGCAGCTTGGGCACCAGCTGCAGATCCAGGCCTTCCTCGATCGCACGCATGGCGTAATGCCGCGCCAGACCATCGGTGGCGTAGGAATGGGCGGTCCCGCGGAAGCAGTTGCGCGGGAACTGGTCAAGCAGCAGCATCAGCGCCAGCGCGCCTTCAGCACTGCCCAGCCAATGCTCGCGCGCGCGCGACGCCGCGGCGAAATGCTCATCCAGGAACAACCGGCGGAACTGCGCGTCGAACGCATCGTCGCGGGCGAACCACTTCGCAGGGCCCGCCTCCTTCCAGAATTCCACCACTTGCGCGGCAACGTCCATCACCTACTCTCCAGGGCCCGCGCGCCGCGCCAGGCCATCATCGTCATTCGTCAAAGCGCAGGTGGCGGACCGACTTGCCGTTGCGCCGGATAAGCTTAAGCGCCTCGATGCCGATCTGGATATGGTTTTCCACGAACTGGGAGCTGACCTTGGCATCGGAGGCCTCGGTCTTGACCCCATCTGGAATCATTGGCTGGTCCGAGACCAGCAGCAGCGCGCCGCTGGGAATGTGGTTGGCGAAACCGGCCGCGAACACCGTGGCCGTTTCCATGTCGATGGCCATGCAGCGCATCGCCCGCAACCGTTCCTTGAACGCCTCGTCGTGCTCCCAGACCCGGCGGTTGGTCGTGTAGACGGTGCCGGTCCAGTAGTCGTGGCCGAGGTCGCGGATCATGGTCGACACCGCACGCTGCAGCGCGAACGCCGGCAGTGCCGGCACTTCCGGCGGCAGGTAATCGCCCGAGGTACCCTCGCCCCGGATCGCGGCGATCGGCAGCACCAGGTCGCCCAGCTGGTTCTTGCGCTTGAGGCCACCGCACTTGCCCAGGAACAGCACCGCCTTGGGCATCACCGCCGACAGCAGGTCCATGATGATCGCGGCATTGGGGCTGCCCATGCCGAAATTGATCATGGTGATGCCGTCGATGGTGGCACTGGCCATCGGCCGGTCCAGGCCGATGATGGGCGCACCGGTCAGCTCGGAAAACGTGTGCAGGTAGCCGCCGAAGTTGGTCAGCAGGATGTGCTGTCCGAACTGGTCCAGCGGCACGCCGGTGTAACGCGGCAGCCAGTTGTCGACGATTTCCTGCTTGCTCTTCATGGGCGGTCCGGAACGGCGTGGGGGGCCATTGTAGGCGCGCGCCTGCCGCCCCACACCTGACTGCAACGAAGAAGGGCGGCCCTGCGGCCGCCCTCCCATTGATTCCCGCGGGAATCACCTGCCTCAGAAGCGCACCGACCAGCGCAGGTTGGCACCGTGGTCACGGCTCTCATCACCGTACTGGCCGCTGTAGCCCAGTTCCAGCTGCTGGCGCGGGGTCAGCCAGGCCGACAGACCCAGCTCGGCCACCACCGCATTGTCAGCGATCGGCGCACCACTGACCACGAACGCGTCGCTGCCGCTGGCGAAGGCCAGCGTCGCCGACGGGTCACGGTCGCCACTGGCCCGGCGGTAGCCCACCGCACCACGCACGTGCAGCCAGCTGTCCTGCTGGAACGAGGCCTTCAGGCCCTTGTCGAAGCGCACACCGGCCGTGGCCACGGTGGTGCGGGCGTCATCGACCCGGCCCTGCAGGGCGGCGGCACCGCCACGCTCGTCGATGTGCTTGGTGTCCACTTCCACGCGGGCCACCTGCAGGTACGGCTCCAGGCCGGCTTCACGGCCACCGAAGCGGTAGGCCGCTTCGATGAACGCCTGGCGGGTACGGGCGTCGTAGCGCGCGCTCAGCGTGTCGGTGTAGCCGGAGAACGCCAGCTCGCGGGTGCTGTCCACGTCGTGGTTGCTCACCGCCAGGCCGCCACGCAGGCCGAAGCCGCCCCAGTTGTGGCTGGCGTACGCGCCGAAGTGGGTGTTGTCGATCTTCGAGCGCGCACGACGGCCCTGCTGCTGCTTCACGTCGGTACGTCCGGTACCGGCCAGCACGCCCACCTGCCAGCCGCCGAACTCGCGATCCACGCCGACCAGCAGGCCGTTGTTGTTGGCCTGGGTGCGGGCAGTGTTGGCGTTGCCGTCCAGCGTGGTGCTGCCACCAATGGCCTGCACCCAGACGCCGGTCGCGTCGGCATCGCTGGCGCCCGGTGCAGTGACACCGGCACGGCGCGACAGCGCGGCATCACGCACGTTGCGGCTGCTTTCCACCAGCGCTGCCGCGGTGGCTGCGTGCAGCTCGCCGCTCAGGCCGTCCAGCGCTGCACCCACCTGTTCCGGGAACAGCAGGGTCAGCGGACGCGGCAGGCCCTGGCCGAAGGCCAGGGTGTCGGCCACGCCAGCCACGGCGCGCTGGTTGGCGGTGGTGGCGGCGGTGGCCAGTGCGGCGCCGCGGGCCACCTCGATCCGGGCACCGGAGGCGCCATAGACCAGGCTGAACTGCATGAACGGCGAGAACGCACTGAAATCGGTGGTCGCGAACTGGCCGATCGTGCCGCCATCGGCCTGCAGGAAGTTGAACTGCTCGCCCAGATAGTAGGTGCCCGCTTCCGGCAGTGCCACCAGCGAGCCGCCGAGGGTGGCAGTACCGGTGACGTGCAGCAGGTCGCTGCGGCTGCCTGGAGCCAGTTCGGCCTGGTAGACGCCGCTGGCGGTCTGCACGTAATCACCGTTGATGGTCAGCGTGCCGATCGAGTTGCCCGGCGCGATGATGCCGGACACGGTGGTGTCGCCCAGTTTGCCCACGCCCTTCAGCGTGCCCTTGGCGCCGACGAAGGTCTGGCCACCGGTCTGCACGCCGTTGAACGAGACGACGCCGCCGGACACGCTCAGGTCCGAGCCGTCCAGCACGCCGGTGCTGGTGACGAAGCTGACGCCACCGTTGGCATTCAGCGCGGTGCGTTCCAGCGTGCCGTTCAGCACCAGGCTGCCACCAGTCACTTCCACGGCGCTGGTCAGCGCGTTGACACCGTCCAGCTCCAGCACGCCCTCGCGCACCACGGCGCCGTTGAAGCGGTTGTCGCCGCTCAGGCGCAGCCAGCCGATGCCGCTCTTGGTCAGCTTGCCCGGGCCGCCGATGTCATTGGTCCAGTCGTCCCATGCATCGCCCTCCCACACCTTCAGGCCACCTGCCTTCTGGTTCATCACCACGTCGGTGTCCACGCGCAGCGAGCCATAGCCCTCGACCGCCTTGGCCAGGTCCATCAGGCCCCAGCCGTAGACATCGTCCACGCCCGCGGCACCGAGGTCGGTGGCGGTGGTCAGCAGCACGTCGCGCACCTGCGCGCTGTCCAGGTACGGGAAGCGCTCGAACAGCAGGCCCAGTGCGCCGGTCACGTGCGGGGCCGCCATCGAGGTGCCGCTCATGTCAGCGTAGGCCGAGGTCGGATCCTGGTTCAGGAGTTCCAGTACCAGGTTGCCGTTGTCGTCGTACAGGTCGCCTTCGAGCACCGAATCGTCGCCGTATACGGTGGAGGTGATGTTCGAACCCGGCGCCGCCAGGCACCAGTTGGCGGCCAGGCCGCAACGCATCGAGCGGTTGCTCAGCTCCAGGTCTTCATTGACGTTGACCACGGCCAGCCAGTACGGCTCGATATCGGCGATGGCGCGCGGCAGCGAAGCGAACATGCCGGCGATCGGCGCTTCTTCGGGCGAAGGATTGACGGCATTGGTGTTGCCGGCGGCCCAGACCTGGATCAGGCCGCTGCTGCGCGAACCTTCGGCCATCGCTGCCAGGCTTTCGGCAAACACCGGGTGCGACTGGTAGAAATCCAGGTCTTCAGCGGTCTCCGGCTCGTTGGCCAGGCCCCAGCTGTGGTTGATCGCACGCACGCCCTGTTCGTTCATCTGCGCGTACAACTGCGGATAGATCGAATCGGCGGCCGAGATCGCGGCCACGGTCTGTTCGTCCAGGTACAGGCTGTTGCCGATGCGCACCACCGAAAGGTAGGTGACGCTGTTGGAGAACAGGCGGGCCACGCTCAGGTCGGCACCGAAGGCCACGCCATGGGTGCCGTTGCCATCGCGGTTGGCAGCGATGGTGCCCGACACGTGGGTGCCGTGCAGGTTGTAGCTCAGGCCTTCGTAGAAGCCGTTGTTGTTGAGCACTTGCTCCCAGTCCGGGTCGATCAGCTGGTAGGACACCGCGACCTGGTCGCCATCGCTGACGAAGCAGGCATCCGGGCCGTCCAGCACTTCGCGGCTGCACAGGCTGCCATCGGCCAGCACGTCAGCCAGGTGGATGCTGCGGTGGTCCTTGCCGGCGAACTCGTCGTGCTCAAGGCCGGTGCCGCTGTCGAACACGCCCAGGCGGATGCCCTTGCCGGTCAGGCCGCGCGCATAGGCGGCATCGGCATTGATCGCGCCCAGGCCCCAGTCATTGTTGAATTCACTGGTGCGCCAGCTGGCGGCATCACCAGCCTGGCCCATGACCGGCTCGGCGGCTTCATCCTCGGCGGTCGTGGCAAACGCACGCGACGGGGTGGCGGTAGAGACCAGCGCCGGGGCGGCGAAGGCAGCCTGCAGGCTGCGCTGGAACTGATAACGCGACAGATCATCACTGCTGCCCTGAGCCAGGGCCGGCAGCGAGGCCGCCACCAGCAGCGAGCCGACAATGGCCGAAGCCAGCGGCGAGGGCAGGAAGGCGCGGCGCGCAGCGGCGGTACGGTACGACGTGGAAACGCTCATCAACAGGTACGTCCTTGAATTCCATGGGAAGTGCGATGCCAGCCGTGCGCGTTGGCACAGGGCTGGCAGCAAGAGGAGAGCTACACGCTGCTGCGTTCGAACATCGCAGGTGTCATCAAAAATTAATGCTTCGTTCACAATTTCTGTATAGGGAAATTCCTACATCCGCCCGTGCCCAACGTCACTTGGCAACCTCCCCCGGCGCCGGATAGCGTCGGTGGATTCACGCGCCTGCCAGGGGAATCTGCATGCCATCCACGCTGTTGCGCGCCGGGCTTGGCCTGGCGTTGGCCTCACTGAGCACCGCTCCTGCGGTGGGCGCCTCGCGCTTCGTCGCCGACCCCTACCCCAGCACCTACCAGGCGCATCCGGATGCGCCGGTGCTGATCCAGAACGCCACCGTACTGACCGGCACCGGCCAGCGCCTGGACAATGCCGACGTGCTGCTGCGCGACGGTCGTATCGTTGCGGTCGGCCACCAGCTGCAGGCCGACGCCGGCATCACCCGCATCGATGCGCAGGGCAAGTGGGTCACCCCCGGCCTGATCGACGTGCACTCGCACCTGGGCGTCTACCCCAGCCCGGGCGTCGGCGCGCACAGCGACGGTAACGAAGTCACCGCGCCGGTCACCGCCAACGTCTGGGCCGAGCACTCGGTGTGGCCGCAGGACCCGGGCTTCGCCACCGCGCTGGCCGGCGGCGTGACCAGCATGCAGGTGCTGCCCGGCTCGGCCAACCTGGTCGGCGGCCGCGGCGTCACTCTGAAGAACGTACCGGCCATCACCTACCAGGCGATGAAGTTTCCCGGCGCGCCGTGGGGGCTGAAGATGGCCTGCGGCGAGAACCCCAAGCGGGTCTACGGCGAAGGCAAGGGCGTAGCCCCGGCCACGCGCATGGGCAATGTGGCCGGCTACCGTGCCGCCTTCATCGATGCCGCCGACTACATCGCCAAGAACACGCCCAAGCCGGCCAAGCGCAAGGGCTGGTTCGGCAGCGACAAGGGCGACAGCGCCGGTGATGCCGGCGGCAAGCGCGATCTCAAGCTGGACACGCTGGCCGGGGCCATCGAAGGCGACATCCGCGTGCACATCCACTGCTACCGTGCCGACGAAATGGCCACCATGCTCGATCTGGCAAAGGAGTTCGGCTTCAAGGTGGCCGCCTTCCACCACGGCGTGGAGGCCTACAAGCTGGCTGACCGGCTGGCCGCCGACGGCGTCTGTGGTGCGTTGTGGGCCGACTGGTGGGGCTTCAAGATGGAAGCCTTCGACGGCATCCAGGAGAACATCGCGCTGGTCGACCGCCCGAAGAACAGCTGCGCCATCGTACATTCCGATTCACCCGAGGGCATCCAGCGCCTGAACCAGGAGGCGGCCAAGGTGATGGCCTCGGCGCGACGTGCACGCATGCCGGAGATCACGCCCGAACATGCCATTACCTGGATGACGGCCAACGCCGCCAGGGCGCTGGGCATCGAGGACCAGACCGGCACCCTGGAGGCCGGCAAGATGGCCGACGTGGTGGTGTGGAACGGCAACCCTTTCAGTTCGTATGCGCTGGCCGAGCAGGTCTTCATTGATGGCCGCCGGCTGTATGACCGCAGCGCGCCGGCGAGCACGCCGCGTTCCGATTTCCAGCTTGGGCAGGAGATACGCTGATGGGTGCGTTGAACAAGCATCGCCGGGCATGGCCCGGCGCTACCGTGGCGGCATTGCTGTTGCTGGCAACCACGGCATCGGCGCAGGACCTGCTGGTGCGCAACGCGACAGTGCACACTGCCAGCGCGCGCGGCAGCCTGCAGAACGCCGACGTGCTGGTGCAGGGCGGCATCATCCGCGCGGTCGGCCCCGGCCTGTCCGCGCCGGCCGGAGCGACTGTGGTCGAAGCCAACGGCCGGCCGCTGACCCCGGCCCTGTTCGGAGGCATCACCGAGACCGGCATTGAAGAGGTCTCGGGTGAATCGAGCACGGTGGACAGTTCGCTGAAGCTCGGCCAGCAGCCGTTGCGCCCGGAGTTCGACGTCACCCTGGCCTACAACCCGGCCTCAGTGCTGATCCCGGTGACGCGGCTGGAGGGTTTCGGTTTCACCGCACTTGGGGCCGCCACCGGTGGCGGCTTCGTGGCCGGCCAGGGCGGCGTGATGCGGTTGGACGGCAGCGTCGACCCGATTGGCCCGCGCGCGCTGTTCCTGCGTCTGGGCGCGGCGGCATCGGAGCTGACCGGGCATTCGCGCGCCGCGCAATGGATGCTGCTGCAGCAGATGGTCGACGAAGCACGCGGCCAGGTTGCTGCGGATTCGCCGCACGCGCTGTTGACTCCGGCCGGGCGCCGCACGCTCAGCCGCTACCTGGCTGGCCAGGGCCGCATCGTGGTGGAGGTCGATCGTGCCTCGGACATCCGCCAGCTGTTGCGCTGGGCTGCGCGCGAGAAGGTGAAGATCGCCATTGCCGGTGCCGGCGAAGCCTGGCAGGTCGCGCCGGAGCTGGCTGCGGCACAGGTGCCGGTGTTCGTTGACGTGCTGGCCAACCTGCCGGCCAGCTTCGACCAGATCGGCGCCACCCTGGAAAACGCCGCACGCCTGCAGCGCGCCGGCGTGCCGGTGTCGTTCGTGCAGCGCAGCGACGCCACCCACAACGCGCGCAAGATGCGCCAGCTGGCCGGCAATGCGGTGGCCAACGGCCTGCCCTGGGCCGACGGTCTGGCCGGGCTGACCCGGGTTCCCGCACAGGCGTTCGGCGTGGCCGAGCAGATCGGCAGCATCGAGCCGGGCAAGCGCGCCGACCTGGTGCTGTGGGAAGGCGACCCGCTGGACGTGGCGCACTATGCCGAACAGGTCTGGCTGGGCGGCCGCGCGATGCCGATGCGCTCGCGCCAGACCGACCTGCGCGATCGCTACCTGCAGCGCAACGCGCGCCCCTGACCGCATAGGAACACCCCCCATGGCAACACTGCGCTGGTACTTCGATTTCGTCTCGCCCTACTCCTACCTGCACTGGCAGAAGCTGAAACAGCTGCCGCAGTTCGCACAGATCCAGACGGTGCCGATCGCCTTCGGCGCGGTGCTGCATCACCTCGGCAACCTGGGCCCGGCGGAAATCCCCGCCAAGCGCCGCTTCGCCTACCGCCACCTGCAGTGGACCGCACAGGCCGAGGGCACCCCGATGCGCTTTCCGCCCGGCCATCCGTTCAATCCGCTGTCGGCGCTGCGCCTGTGCCTGGCCGCCGGTGCCAGCGCGCAGGCGGTGGACGTGCTGTTCGACTGGATCTGGCGCGATGGCCGCGCCGGTGACAGCGCCGAGGCCCTGCGCGAACCGGGTGCGCAGCTGGGCATCGAAGATGTCGCAACCGCCATTGCCGGTCCGGCGGTAAAAGAGCAACTGCGGCGCAACACGGAAGCCGCAATTGGCGCGGGCGTGTTCGGGGTCCCGACCCTGGCCATTGACCAGGACCTGTTCTGGGGCAACGACGCCCACCCGCTGATGGCGGCCGTACTGGCCGATCCGGCCCTGCTGCAGCAGCCCGAATGGCAACGCCTGGACAGCCTGCCGGTGGCGGTGCAGCGCAATCGCTGAACAGGGCGTGGCGTGTTCCCCTCGCGCGCCACGCCAGGTTTTGAGATAGATTTCACATTTCCGAACTACAACCGCCCTGGAGGGGGAGCCGCGGATGCGCATCGGAATCGTCGTCGACTCTGCCTGCGACCTGCCGCAGGACTTCATTGCCGAGCACAACATCGTGCTGCTGCCGATCACCGTCCGCATCGGCGAAGCCGTGCTGGCCGATCACCGCGATGAGCAGGCCACACTGAGCTTCCTGCACGCCCACGTGGCCGAGCATGGCGCTGAAGCGGAAACCATCCCCTTCAGCGTCAACCAGATCCGCGACCTGTTCCTGCAGCAGCTGGTGATCGATTACGACCACGTGTTCTGCATGACCATCACCAAGACCCGCAGCCCGATCCATGACCACGCGCTGCAGGCCAGTTTCGCGATCCTCAACGACTACAAGCCAGTGCGGCAGGCGGCGGGCTACCACTCGCCGTTCGCGCTGCGCGTGCTCGACACCCAGAACCTGTTTGCGGCGCAGGCCGTGACCGCGATCGAGGCCGTGCGCCTGCGCGACAGCAACGCCAGCGTGCAGCAGATCCGTGAGCGGCTGGAGGAACTGGCCGGCAATGTGCATGGCTACATGGTCACCCGCGACCTGTACTACATGCGTGCGCGTGCACGGCACAAGGGCGACCGCAGCGTCGGCCTGCTCAGCGCCGCGCTGGGCAGCGCGCTGGACATCAAGCCGGTGCTGCATGGCTACCGCGGCGAGACCGGGCCGGTGGCCAAGATCAAGGGCTTCGACAACGCCGTGCAGAAACTGTTTTCAGTGGTGGGCCAGCGCGTGCGCGCCGGGCTGATGACGCCGACAGTCTGCGTCAGCTATGGCGGTGAACTGGACGAACTGCGCAGCCTGCCCGGCTACGCCCAGTTGAAAGAGGTCTGCGCCGCCCATGGGGTGAGCGTTTACGAATCGGTGATGAGCCTGACCGGTATGGTCAACGTCGGCAAGGGCGCGGTCACCGTGGGCTTCGCCGATGGGCCACATCGATTTGAATGAAGGCCGACCGCGGCGGGAATCTGCACATCGATTCCACTGCGGCTGTGCCAGTCTTGCCGCACTTCAAGGAGAACTCCATGCCTGCGCAGTACCACATCAGCCTGCCCGACCCGTCCAAGGCCCGTGGCAATGACCCTGACCTGTCCTTCCACTCGCAGGGCGCCGCCGGTTTCGCCGAAGAGCTGCAGGATGCCCTGCGCAGCGGCACGCTGTTCGAGCGCTGGAAGGCCAAGCAGCCCGACCCGGACGCGGTGGAACCGCAGTGGGGCGTGACCGATCCGGACGCCACCGTGACCGGCGAGCAGAAAGACCTGCGCATCAACCTGGTCGCCACCACCCGCATCGACAGTGATGTGTTCAAGCAGCGCCTGCGCCTGCTGGCCGGCAGCCACTGGGAACTGCGCGACGTGCGTTGAGGTGCCCGCCGGGCATGGCCCGGCGTTTCCATTGCCCTACCAGCCACCGCCCAGCGCGCGGTACAGCTCCACCCGCGCGATTGCCGCCGTAGCCTGGCTGTTGGCCAGTGCGGCCTGGTTGTCCAGCGCGATGCGCTGAGTGGTCAGCACGTCCAGCATGTCGACCACGCCGGCCTGGTACTGCCGGCGCGCCGCACCCAGCGCGGTCTCGCTTTCGTCCACCGCCACGTGCAGCTGCACGGTGCGCTGCTGTTCGGCGGCGTAACCATCGATGGCATCGTCCACTTCGTGCCACGCACGCAGCACGGTACGGCGGAACTGCAGGGCCGACTGTTGCTGCTGCAGCCTGCTCAGCGCGAGATTGGCCTTCAGCCGTCCGCCCTGGAAGATCGGCAGGCTGATCGACGGCCCGATGCTGAAGCGGTGCGCGTTCCAGCCATCCAGATCATCCAGCTGCTTGGCCTGGAAGCCAGCGTCGCCATTCAAGGTGATGCGCGGCAGGAAACTGGCCTTGGCCACGCCGATGCCGGCCGTTGCGGCATGCAACGCCGCTTCGGCACGACGGATGTCCGGGCGACGCTCGGCCAGTTCGCTGGGCAGCCCCACCGCCACCGCCGGCAGTGCCGGCCAGTCACGGCGTGCATCCAGCAGCCGCGCATCCAATGCCTGCGGGGGCTGTGCCAGCAGGAACGCCAGTGCATTGCGCAGCTGCGATTCACGATGCCGCAGCGGCGCGATGCGAGCCTGCAACGAGGCTACCTGCGCCGCCGCGCTGGACACCTGCAGCGTGCTGGCCACGCCCTGCTGCTGGCGTGCCTCGGTCAGGCGCTTGATGTCGTGGGCAATGCTGAGGTTGTCTTCGGTGATCGCCAACAACTGCCGCGTTGCACGCAATTGCAGGTAATCACGCGCGGTTTCCGCCAGCAGCGCGATGCGCACTGCATGTGCATCCTCCTCGGCCATCTGCACGCGTGCATCGGCGGCTTCCAGCTGACGGCGCACGCGCCCCCACAGATCCAGTTCCCAGCTCAGGCCGGCCCCAGCCTGGAACAGCCCGTAATCATCGCGGCCGCCGTTACCGGAGGGATCGTTCAGGCCCACTTCGCTGTTGCGTGCGCGGGTGCCACTGGCGCTGGCGCCGACGCTGGGAAGGCGGTCGGCGGCACTGATGCCGCGTGCGGCGCGGCTCTGCTGCACGCGGTTGGCCGCCAGCTGCAGGTCGAGGTTGGCCTCCAGCACCTGGCTGGCCAGCTGGCCCAGCAGCGGATCGTCAAAACCGGCCCACCAGACCGCGTCCTGGTCGATGGCGTTGCCGGCGACAGCCTCACCCTGCCAATGGCTGGGCAGTTCGGCCTGCGGGCGTACGAAGTCCGGGCCCATCGTGCAGGCAGCCAGTGCGGTGCACAGAGCAGCCGCGACAAACGCACGGAACACGGTAAGCGTGCTCATGCGCCCTCCCCGGCCGATGGGCCCGGACCGTGCTGCACACGCTGTGTGCGCACGCGGCTATCCAGGTCAACGCGGGCTTCCACCGACATGCCGGCACGCAGCTGGTCCAGCAGCGGCTGGCCCGGCTCCAGCACGATCTTCACCGGAATGCGCTGCACCACCTTGGTGAAGTTGCCGGTGGCATTCTCCGGTGCGACGGCGGCGAAGGTGACGCCGGTGGCCGGCGCGATGCTGTCGATGTGCCCGCGTAGTGGCTTGCCCGGGAACACGTCCACCTTCAGTTCGACCTGCTGGCCGGCCTGCATGCGGGTCATCTGTGTTTCCTGGAAGTTGGCAACCACGAAGGCACGCTTCAGCGGCACCACTGCGGCTACGGGGGTGCCCGGGGTCAGGTAGGCACCCACGCGCACTGCACGACGACCGACCGTGCCGTCAATCGGTGCACGCAGCACGGTGTGCGACAGATCCAGTTCGGCGCGTGCCTGCGCCGCTTCCGCGCGTTGCACGGCAGCCTGCGCGGCCTGCACACCCGCACTGAGGATGTCGGTGCGCTGACGCGCGGTCGACAAGGCCGCCTGGCCCTGCTGCAGATGGGCACTGGCTACAGCCTGCTTCGACTGCGCCTGCTGCGCGTTCTGTACGGTTCCGGCGCCATCGCGGGCCAGCTCGCGGTAGCGCTGCTGGTCGGCACTGGCCAGGGTCAGTTCGGAGCGACTGACATCGACACTGGCCTTGGCCTGCTCGATCAACGAGCCCTGCTGGGCCAGCGCGGCCTGCGCGTTGGCCAGTTGCGCGCGGGCATTGGCGAGGTCGGCACGTGCTGCCTGCAACGCCACCTGGTAATCGCGGTCGTCGATGCGGGCGAGCACGTCACCGGCCTTTACCGGTTGGTTGTCCCGCACCTCGACGCTGCTGACGAAGCCGGCCACCTTCGGGGCGACCACGGTGAAATCGGCATTGACGTAGGCGTTGTCGGTGCGCTGGTAGCGCCCGTCGCGCAGCAGCAACCAGCTGCCGACGGCCAGGGCCAGCACGCCCAGCGCAAGGCCGATGTTGAGGGTTGTCTTGTTGAGGCTCATGCGGGAGTCCTTGCGGGTAAAGGTCAGGCCACAGCACGTGGCGGATGGACACGGCTTGCCCACGGCAGCAGCGGCAGGCAGCCCAGGGCTACCAGCGCTACCAGCCAATAAAGGTCCGCCGAAGTCAGCGCCTGCACCTGGGCGTGCAGGCGTGCGGGCAGATCGGCGCTGGCCGGCACCCACGGCTGGTTGCCCAGGTGGTCGACCAGCGCGGTCGAATGGAGGTGTCGCCGTGACTGCCCGACCGCATCGAGCACGCCACCGGCGAACACCGCCGAAAAGCCTTTGACGGTGTTGAACCAGGCCGAGGCAAAGGGACCGTCCTGCGGGGCCAGGCCGGTGGTGGCCAGCAACAGCAACGGCAGCACCGCCATCGGCTGCGCCACGACCTGCAGCAGCTGCACCCACAGGAAGGTGTCACGGTTCCACTGCACGTCCAGGTGCGCGCCGATGAAGCACGCCGCCGCCAGCAGCAACAATCCGATCGCCTGCACCCAGCGGCAGTCCACCGCACGCTGGTTCATCAGGGCAGCCACCAGCGGCAGTGCGATGATCTGCGGCAGCGCCACCCACAACAACATCGGCGCGGTCTGCAACGGGCGGTAGCCCTGCACGCTGGCGAGGAACCCGGAGGGGATGGAGATGACGGCCAGCAGCACGAACAGCACACCCACGCAGGTGACCAGCGAATAGCTGAGATTGCGATGGGCCAGCAGTTGCAGCTTGAAGAACGGCAGTGGGTGGAACCACTCATTGATGAAGAACAGCACCAGAAGGCCGCTGCCGCCGCCCAGCAACACCGTGATCAGCGGCGAATCGAACCAGTTCAGGCGGGCACCCTGGGTCAGGCCCAGCACCAGCATCACCAGCGCCGGCAGGCCCAGGGCCAGGCCGACACCGTTGAACTGGGCAAAGCGCTCCAGGCGCATCGGGTCCTGCGGCAAGCCCCAGCCGACCATCACCATGCCGGCCACGCAGAACGGCACGATCTGCCAGAACGCGAACTGCCAACCCGCGTGCTCGACCCACAGCGCGGCCAGCGGCGTGCCCATGCTCGGCCCGAACGTTGCAGTGAGCGCATAGCCTGCCAGGCCGTACAGCTTGATACCCGGCGGCAGGAAGCGCAGCGCCACGCTCATCAGCAGCGGTGGCAGGGCGCCGCCGGCCAGGCCCTGCAACGCGCGCAGCAGCAGGAAGGTCGGCAGGTTCGGTGCCAGCGGGCACAGCACGCCCAGCACCATGAAGGCGGCGATCATCACCAAGCCGAAGCGGCGCAACGAGAAGGTAGCCGCGCACCAGGGCGCGAAGGCCATCGCGCTGACCGACATGGCGCTGTAGATGCCGGTGATCCAGGTGCCGTCATCGACACTGAACCCCATCGCGCCGCGGATGTCGGCCAGCGCGACCTTGGTGACGTTCTCGTTGAAGCCCGACAGCAGTACCACCAGCAGCACGCCGCACAGACCGACCCCGATGCGGCGATCGAATGTGGGGGCAACGGGGACTGCCGGGGTCCGTGGCAGGCTGATCGCGCTCATGGGTGCGGGCCGATCCGTGCAGCGCGCGGCAGTTGAAGCGACATGGCGTGCGCTCCGTGGATGTGGGGAGCGCAGTCTAGGCAGGCCCACTGCTGCGAAAAATGGCGTGGATGCGATGCCAGCCGTGCACGAAACGCACGGGTTGCCGTGCTCAACGAGGTGCCGCTTGGTCGCCCACGCCTTGCCCGCGCTCCATGCAATGCCGTTCCGTAGCGTCGAGCCAGCTCGACGCTACACCGCGTCGGCGTCGCACATGCTCTTGATCGTACGGCGCAGCCAGCGGTGCGCTGGGTCATTGTCCATGCGCGGATGCCAGGCCTGCACCAACGCCACCGTGCGTACTGGCACCGGCAGCGGGAACATGCGCAGTGGCAGTCCCATGTAGGCAATCCGATCGAGCATCACGCTGGGCATCTGCGGCAGCACCAGGTCCGAGGAGGCTGCAGCGAAGATCGCGCCGTGGAAGGTGGGGATGACCATCGCCACCCGCCGCCGCAGGCCCAGCTGTGCCAGTTCGTCATCGATCGGCCCATGCGCGATGCCGCGTCGCGAGACGGCGATGTGGTCGCAGGCGGCAAACCGCTCTGCAGTGATATCGCCGTCGAACAGCGGATGATCCTCGCGGGCTGCGCCGAGCAGTGCCGTGGTGAACAGGTTCTGTACCTTGGTTTCCTGCGTATGCTTGCCGGCCGTGCTGATGTACAGGTCGATCCGGCCCTGCACCATCGCGTCATCGTCGGAGTCACCTTCAGGCATGAACCGCAGCGTGCAACGTGGCGCCTGCTGGTGGAACACTTCGCGCAGGCGGCCGCCGTAGCTGCCGATGAACACGTCGTTGGCGCGGATGCTGAAGGTATGTTCCAGGGTCTGGATGTCCACCTCACGCCCATCATTGAACACCCGATGAGCCTGCTCGATCACGTCGCGCACCTGCTCGCGCAGTTCCAGCGCGCGCGGGGTCGGCGCCAGGCCGCGGCCGGCGCGTACCAGTACCGGGTCGCCCAGCGCGTCGCGGATCCGCCCCAGGGTGCGGCTCATGGCAGGCGCGCTCAGATTCATGCGCCGGGCCGCCCCAGCGACGCTGCCTTCGTCCAGCAGGACATCCAGGGCCAACAGCAGGTTCAGGTCGGGCAGGGGCATATCAGTCTCCAGCGGGTGGAATGACTCTACGACACTCTCAGACAAGGTCGATTGCATGCTGTGCACGTATTTCCTGCGCCGCACGGCATGGGTGCGCCCGGTGACATCGGCGACCATCCCCGGCCTGCCAAGGAGACATCGATGTTCCATACCCTGCTGGTCGCCCTCGACGGCGGCCCCCAGCATGCACGCGTGCTGGACCTGGCTGCGGCCATCGCCGGCCCGCGCAGCCGCCTGCACCTGCTGTGCGTGCTCGACCCCGAATTCGCGCTGGCCGCCGATGCCAGCGAGGCCGACCGCATCGAATACCCGGAAGCCGCGCGCCAGCGCTCGCGTGCCGAAGCGGTGCTGGCCGAAGCGCTGGCCGAGCTGCGCGAGCGCGGCGTCGATGCCATCGCGCAGATTCCCTCCGGCGAACCCGGCGAAGTGATCAGCGAACAGGCCAGGCGGCTGAAGTGCGACCTGATCGTGATCGGCCACCGCCACCTGTCCCGCCTGCAACGCCTGCTCGACAGCTCGGTGGCGCAATGGACGCTGGATCACGCACCGTGCCCGGTACTGGTGGAGACCGGCAACCGCTGACCTGCCCCGCTCGGATGGACGCCAACCCTGGTTGGCAACTACCGGCGCCGCCGGCGCACTCAACAATCCATCGTGCCGTGCTCGTTTCCTTCGTCATCCAGCACATGCGCGTGCAGCACCACCTGATTGCGCCCGGCACGCTTGGCCGCATACAGGCCGGCATCGGCATCGGCCAGCAACTGGTCGGCGCTGGCCAGCGCAGGGGGATGCAGGTAGCCCACGCCGACACTGATGCTGATTGACCCTTCAGGCAGCGGCAGCACCTCCACCGCCTCGCGCAGCCGCTCGGCCAGCGCCAGCACGCCCGACAGTGCGCTTCCGGACACGATCACCGCGAATTCCTCGCCGCCATAACGCGCGACACTGTCGCCAGCGCGACCGGCGGTGGCCTTCAACGCCGTCGCCACCGCTTGCAGGCAGCGGTCTCCGGCAGGATGACCGTGCTGGTCGTTGAACGCCTTGAAGTGATCGATGTCGACCAGCAGCAGGGCCAGCTCACTGCCGCTGCGGCGGGCGCGGTTCCATTCGGCCTGCAGTACTGCATCGAACTGGCGCCGATTGGCGACACCGGTCAGGCCATCCTGGCGCGCCAGCTGGTCCAGCGACGCCTGCCGCTCCATCAGGTCGACCTGCAGCAGGATGCTGCGCAGGCCGAAGCCCAGTGTTGCGACCACGAAACCGGCCACCGCCAGCGGGCGCGCATGGTCAACCACCAGCGTGCCGACCACCAGCAGCAGCAGCGGCAGGATCATCGGGCCAGCCGCCTGCACGGTTCGTGCCAGGCGTGGATGCAGCACGAGGCTGGGCGCCGGGGCCTGGCTCAGCGCCAGCAGGGCCAGCAGCAGGAACGGCAGGTCGATCAGCAGATCGTTGTAGGCACCAAACGACTGCTCCTCGGTGTAGTGATTGATGTAGTACGCCACCAGCAGATAGGCCACGGCATACTTGGCCAGCGCGCGGAAGAAGCTGCGACGCTCGGACACATCGCCGACCAGCCAGCGCACCACCGCAAACGCGGCGATGCACAGGTTCTGGATGTCGAACATGCGCTGCATGTTGGCCATCGCGTGATCGTCGATGTCGATGCGGCTGGCGAATGACTGCGTGTGCACGAAGAACAGCACACCCAGCAGCGCCGCCATCGCCGCGTCGATCAGGCTGATGCTCAGCCGCTCGCGCCGGGCACGGGCCAGGATGAACACCAGCGGCACGCCGTACAGCACATACAGCAGCAGGCTGACTCGTGGCGTGACATCGGCACGACCGGCGCCCAGCGCGTCGATCATGTTGAAGGCCATGCCGCCCGCCCACAGCAGCAGGGCCAATGCGGTGGCGCGCCAGCCCAGCGCGGCACCGTCACGGCGCGCCCGCCACAGGCAGGCGGCGGCGGCCAGCAGCGGTGCTGCGGTGAGGAACACGAATGATCCCGCACCCGCCGGTCCCGGCCACAGGGCCAGGACCAGGCCGTGGCAGAGTACATAGAGCAGCGCCAGCACTACCGGCATGCATCCCCCGATCCGCAAGGCCGTACGCGCGCACAATAGCCCGGCGGGGCGCCACGATGGTGTGATCCAACGCTGAAAAAGGGGACGGAGCGGGTCAGCCGTGCAGGGCGCGGGCGTGGTGGGCGATGTGCTCCCCGATGAAGCTGGCGATGAAGTAGTAGCTGTGGTCGTACCCCGGCTGAAGGCGCAGGGTCAGCGGGTGGCCAACCGCCTCGCAGGCCTGCTGCAGGCGTTCGGGCTGCAACTGGGTCTGCAGGAATTCATCGGCCGCGCCCTGGTCAACCAGCAGCGGCAGGCGCTCTTCGGCAGTGGCCAGCAGTACGCAGGCATCCCAGTGCGCCCAATCGGCCGGATTGTCGCCCAGATAGGCAGTGAATGCCTTCTGCCCCCAAGGCACCTGGCTGGGCGCGACGATCGGCGAGAACGCCGACACGCTGCGGTAGCGCCCGGGGTTGCGCAGCGCGATCACCAACGCACCGTGGCCGCCCATCGAATGCCCGCTGATGGCCCGCGCGCCGGTTACCGGGAAGTGGGCTTCGATCAGCGCCGGCAGCTCCTGCACCACGTAGTCATGCATGCGGTAGTGCTTCGCCCACGGCGGCTCGGTGGCGTTGAGATAGAAGCCCGCACCCTTGCCCAGGTCGTAGCCTTCGGCATCGGCCACGTCATCGCCGCGCGGGCTGGTATCGGGCGCGACGATGATCACCCCGTGCTCGGCCGCGTAGCGTTGCGCACCGGCCTTGGTGATGACGTTCTGCTCGGTGCAGGTCAGCCCGCTCAGCCAGTACAGCACCGGCAGCGTCTGCGTTTCCGCCTGCGGCGGCAGGTACACGGCGAACTGCATGTCGCAGCCCAGCGTGGCCGAGCGGTGACGGTAGACGTCCTGCCAACCGCCGAAACAGGCGCGATGTTCGATGCGTTCCATGGAACTCTCCTGCGTGGCGGCTTCAGCCGCCACGTGTGTTGATCAATTCATCCAGCTGCGACAGCAGGCGCAGCAGCGGTTCGACGCCGGGCCGGCCGTCCAGGTTGCGGTACGCGGCCACCGCCACGTTGCTGCGCGGCGGCCATTGGCCGTCGGCACGCGCTTCGTGCAGGCGGGGCAGGAACACCTGCCCCAACCAGTGCTCGAACGGCATCTCATCGATACCGAAGGGTGAATCCACGGCACGCGGCGGCCCGACCGGCCCGTCGACCCAGCCCAGCGCACGCAGTGCCTGCTCGATCGGTTCGACCAGCGCCGCGCGCGGGTCATCCGCGCGCGGCCTGCGCAGGGCATCGAACCAGCCCATGCCGCGGCTCAGTAGTGGACCACCGAACGGATCGACTTGCCTTCATGCATCAGGTCGAAGGCGTCGTTGATCCTGTCCAGATCCATGGTGTGGGTCACGAACGGCGCCAGCTCGATATCGCCCTTCATCGCGTCCTCGACCATGCCCGGCAGCTGGCTGCGGCCCTTCACGCCACCGAAGGCGGTGCCCATCCACTTGCGCCCGGTCACCAGCTGGAACGGACGGGTGGAAATCTCCTGGCCCGAGCCAGCCACGCCGATCACCACGCTCTGGCCCCAGCCACGGTGTGCGCATTCCAGCGCCGCACGCATCACGTTGACGTTGCCGATGCACTCGAAGCTGTGGTCCACGCCCCAGCCGGTCATTTCCACGATGACCTGCTGGATCGGCGTGTCGAAATCCTTAGGATTGATGCAGTCGGTGGCACCGAATTCGCGCGCCAGCTCGAACTTGGACGGGTTGGTGTCCACCGCGATGATGCGGCCCGCCTTGGCCTGGCGCGCGCCCTGGATGACGGCCAGGCCGATGCCGCCGAGGCCGAACACCGCCACGCTGTCGCCTTCCTGCACTTTGGCAGTGTTGTGCACCGCGCCGATGCCGGTGGTCACGCCGCAGCCGAGCAGGCAGACGTGTTCCGGGTTGGCATCCGGGTTGATCTTGGCCAGCGACACTTCAGCCACTACGGTGTACTCGCTGAAGGTCGAGCAGCCCATGTAGTGGTACAACGGCTCGCCGTTGTAGCTGAAGCGGCTGGTGCCGTCGGGCATCACGCCCTTGCCCTGGGTGGCGCGCACGGCCACGCACAGGTTGGTCTTGCCGCTCTTGCAGAACAGGCACTCGCCACACTCGGCGGTGTACAGCGGAATCACGTGGTCGCCCGGCTTGACGCTGGTCACGCCCTCGCCCACCTCCACCACGATGCCGGCACCCTCATGGCCCAGCACCACCGGGAACAGGCCTTCCGGGTCGTCGCCGGACAGGGTGAATGCATCGGTGTGGCAGACACCGGTGTGGGTGATCTTGACCAACACTTCGCCGGCCTTCGGCGGGGCGACGTCGATTTCGACGATCTGCAGTGGCTGGCCGGGACCAAAGGCGACGGCGGCGCGGGACTTCATGGTGGACTCTCCAAAGACAGGCAGTAACAGGATGGACGGTGCAATGTTGCGCCGTCGTTTACTTCAGGTAAGAGCGGATCAACGCGCTCATGTCGCGCACGCGTTCGGCGCGTTGTTCATCGGAGGCTGCGGGCTGGCCGAACTCCTCGCGCAGATGAGCCTCCATCACCTCGGACATCAGGCCGTTGACCGCGCCACGGATGGCCGCGATCTGCTGCAGCACCGGCCCGCAGTCAGCGCCGGCTTCCAACGCGCGGTCCAGCGCATCGCACTGGCCGCGGATGCGACGCACGCGGGCCAGGACCTTCTTTTTCTCTTCAGGGGAGTGGGGCATGGCCGGGCCACCTCGGAACTATACTGGGGGATAGTATACACAGCGACGTTACGGACTCAATCCGCGGCCTCAGTCAAATGCGCCCTGGCCTGCCAGCCGTGCCAGTTCGTCCACCACATAGCGCACCTTTGGCCGCAGGTGACGTGTTGGCGGCCACAGCGCGTGAATGTCGATATGGCGCTGCATGTGCGCATCCAGCACCGAGTGCAGTGCACCGGATTCAAGGTGCCTGCGCAGCAGTGAAGCCGGCATCTGGCAGATGCCGAGGCCGGCAAGGGCACCCTCGATCACCGCGTCGCCGTCGTTGAGCTGGTAGGTGGCATTCGGGATGAATGTCCCTTCTGCCTCATCGCTGCCGACCCGCCACGCCACCGGCTGGCCATGGCGGAAGCCGACGATGCTGCGGTGCTGCGCCAGTTCCTCCACGGTTTGCGGAACGCCATGCGCCTGCAGATACTCCGGCGATGCGCAGGTGACCAGGCGCTGGCGCCCGAGCCGTCGCGCCACCAGGTGCTCGGCGTGATGCAATCCACCAAAGCGGATGAGCAGGTCGATGCCCTCCTCGACCGGATCGACGAAGTGATCGGTGAAGGTCATCGTCAGCTGCAGGTCCGGGTACTGCCGGCACAGTTTCAGCAACACCGGCAGCACCACCAGCCGCCCGAACGAAGACGGCATGTCGATGCGCAGCCGCCCGCTGGGCAGGCCACCCGAGCCGAGACAGGCTTCGGCGGCGGAGATCTCTTCCAGCGCCGCCGCGCACGAAGCGTAGTAGGCCTCGCCGTCGGTGGTCAGCGCGATCCGCCGCGTGGTGCGATTGAACAAGCGCACGCCCAGCCGCGTTTCCAACCGGGCGATGGCCTTGCCCACCGCCGAACGCGAAATGCCCAGCGCATCGGCGGCTTCGGTGAAGCTACCGGAGCGCGCAGTGGTCACGAAGGTCACCAGGCCGTTCAGGGGTTCCAGTGGCAGCATTTTCAGCACCCGATTGGGGACAAATATTCCCGCACCGAGGGAAATCGAAGCGCTTTATGCACCTGCATGTCAACCCCATCCTGTGTGCATCGCGCCGCTGGCGCCCTCCCCCGCACCGAGATGACCGACATGACCGCCGCCCTGTTCCAGCCGTTCGACCTGGCAGGCACCGCCCTGAGCAACCGCATCGTGATGGCTCCAATGACGCGCGCCCGCAATCCTGGCACCGTCGCCAACGCACTCACCGCGCAGTATTACCGGCAGCGTGCCAGCGCCGGCCTGATCATCAGCGAAGGCACGCCAGTCTCGCCGCAGGGACAGGGCTACATCGACGTGCCAGGCATCTGGTCGGCCGAGCAGGTGGCCGGATGGAGGCTCGTGACCGAGGCGGTCCATGCCGCGCACGGCACGATCTTCGCCCAGCTCTGGCATGTCGGCCGCATGTCGCACAGCTCGCTGCAGCCCGACGGCGGCCAGCCGGTCAGCGCCGGCACGCGCCCGGTGGCCAGCGCACCGAAGAACACCTCGTTCGTGTACCTGGCCGATGGCAGCCGCGGCCATGCCGATCCGACCCCGGCGCGTGCACTGGATACCACAGAGATTCCCGGCATCGTCGACGACTTCGTGCGTGGCGCCGAGCATGCGATCGCCGCCGGCTTCGACGGCATCGAGCTGCATGCCGCCAATGGCTATCTGTTCGAACAGTTCCTCAACCCGCTCATCAACCAGCGCCAGGACCGTTACGGTGGCTCGCTGCCGAACCGTGCGCGGCTGATCCTGGACACCGTCGATGCGATGGCGCAGCGGATCGGCGCGCAGCGGATCGGCGTGCGCCTGGCACCGAACAATCTCACCTTCGACATGCCGTTCTACCCTGACAACGAAGCCACCTATCTGTACCTGGCCGAGGAACTGGGCAAGCGCGGCCTGGCCTATGTGCATCTCAATGACAACCTGCAGGCAGGCCAGTCAGTGCTGGGCAAGGCCTTCCTGCAGCAGTTCAAGCAGGCCTATGGTGGCACCCTGATCGTGGCCGGTGGCATGACCCGCGAACGCGCGCTACAGCTGGTCGAGGCCGGTACCATCGACCTGGCTGCGTTCGGTCAGCCGTTCATCGCCAACCCGGATCTGGTCGCGCGCCTGCAGCACGACATTGCGCTGGCCACGCCCGATCGCAGCACGTATTACGGCGGCGGTGAAGCCGGTTACCTGGATTACCCGGCCGCAGGCTGATGCCGTGCGTGGTCGGAGCCCCGCCGGTGGCGGGACTCCGACCCATGCCCTCAGGCGCCCTCGCGCACGTAGGCAAACGACTCGTCCAGCCGCGCAAAGCCGATCACCTCAGCGACGATGGCCTGTACGTCGTCTTCGCTGATGTTTCCTTCAGCGATCTCGTCAACACGGGCGAACAGCCGCTGCAAGGCTGCGTACTGGTCATCACGCAGGAACGGCTGGTGGCTCTGCAGCCAGCGCTGCAGGTTGCTGGCCAGCTCGCCATGCGAAAGCAGCGTATACGGCGCTTGGTAGTCGGCAACGGCTTCGACCATCTTGCGGAACAGGAAATCCTGGTAGCTGGCGGCCAGCACATCGGCACGATCATCGTCATGCCACACCAGCACCACGGGAGGCTCGGCAAAACCGGGCGCGTTGCTCCAGAAGCAGTAGCTGTCGCCGCCACCCGTCCGCGCAAACGGCAGCAGCTGCAGGTCCGCGCGCAGGGGGTTGTAATGATCCTCGGCGGTCAGTTCCTGCCACGCCTCGAGCAGCGCATCGTGTTCCAGTGGTTCGTATTCCTGGGCGTACAGCAGCACCGGCGGATCCGCCTGCAGCGTCGGAAACACCACCTTGGACCATTCCGGATGGGGACTGCCCCAGCTCAACCGGCCTGCTGCCTGCAGTTGCCTGAACAACGGCGGGAAGGACTGGCCGGTGGCCTGTTCGATGCCAGATAGCGTGCTCATGGATGTCCTTGTCGATTGAGACCGCCCAGCTTGCCCGAATGCGCGCAGCAGATGAACCGGCAGCAGCACGCGGCAGGACTAGACTGCGACCCCCAGATGCCGCCCATCGCTGCCATGAACGCCCCTGCCCACAGCTTCATCGTCAACCTCGACGTGCCCGACCTGGCCGCCGCCGAAGACTTCTATATCCGAGCCTTCGGGCTGCGCATCGGCCGCCGCCTCGGGCCCGGTGTGGTGGAACTGCTGGGCGGCCCCACCCCGCTGTACCTGCTGCAGAACGACCACGGCAGGCCTGCCACCGAAGACGGCGATGTGCGCGACTACGAGCGGCACTGGACACCGCTGCACCTGGACTGGGTGGTGGATGACATCGAAGTCGCCCTGGCGCGTGCGGTCGCGGCCGGGGCAACAGTCGAGCATCCGGTGCGCGAGCGTCGCTGGGGACGCATCGCGGTGCTGGCCGATCCGTTCGGGCATGGCTTCTGCCTGATCCAGTTTGTGGGCCTGGGGTATGACGCGCTGGTGGAGTGAACAGCCAACCTCATCCACGCATGGCGTGGATCAACCGGCCCGAATGTGGTGGGCACCGACCGTTGGTCGGCCCTGCATCACCTGGCGTGATTCACTCGCGCAGCATATCCACGAACGCGCGCAGCGCGCCGGGCATCTGCCGCTGCTTCGGGTAATACAGTGCAAAGCCGGCGAACGGTTCACTCCAGTCTTCCAGCACCGCTACCATCTGCCCCGATTCAATGTACGGCCGCGCGGTGTCTTCCAGCACATAGGCCAGGCCGATGCCATCAAGCACCGCGCCGACCACGGTGCCCTGCTCGCCCAGCGTCAGCCGTCCCGGCACATCGATTTCCAGCGCCTGCCCGTCACGCTCGAACTGCCACTTGTACAGATGCCCGCTGGCAAAGCGGAAGCGGATGCACTCGTGGGCGGCCAGATCACGCGGATGCTGGGGAGCCGGACGTCGCTGCAGATACGCTGGCGAACCGACGATCAACCCGCGCAGCGGCGGACCCATCGGCACTGCCACCATGTCCTCGGGCACGAACTCGTGCAGGCGCACGCCGGCGTCGTAGCCTTCGGCAACGATATCGACCAGGCCATCGTTCTCGGTCAGCTCCACCCGCACATCCGGATGCGCGTGCAGGAAACGCGCCAGCCGCGGCCCCAACTGGGTCGACACCGCCGCGCGGGTGGCATTGATGCGCAGCAGGCCGGCCGGCGCGGCGCGGAACTGGTTCATCTCCTCCAGTGCGTCATGCACCTGGCCCAAGGCCGGCTGCAGCCGTTCCAGCAAGCGCTGCCCGGCCTCGGTCAGGGCCACGCTGCGAGTGGTGCGATGGAACAGGCCCACCCCCAGCCGTTCCTCCAGCGCGCGGATCGCATAGCTCACCGCAGAGGTCGACAGCGCCAGCTCGGCGCCGGCGCGGCGGAAGCTGCGATGGCGGGCTACCGCGGCAAAGGCGGCCAGATGGGCGAGATTGTCAGTGGCCATGATTGTGCAGTTTCACTTGATGAATCATGCCGATATCCGGGCTTCTTGCCGCTGGGTGCGGCGCGTATTGTAAAACGCCTTTCGACAAACCCTGCCAAGGATTCCCCATGTCCCTCGCCCGTGGTTACGCCGCCCATTCACATACCGACCCGCTCATTCCGTACGAGTTCGAACGCCGCGCAGTCGGCCCGGACGATGTGCGCATCGAGATCCTCTACAGCGGCATCTGCCACTCCGACCTGCACCAGGCCCGCGACGACTGGGGTGGCTCGATCTACCCGATGGTGCCGGGCCACGAGATCATCGGCCGCGTGACCGAGGTCGGCAGCAACGTCACCCGCTTCAAGGTGGGCGACCACGCCGGCGTCGGCTGCATGGTCGACTCCTGCCGCCACTGCGACGCCTGCGAGCACGATCTGGAGCAGTACTGCGCCGAGGGGGCGACCTGGACCTACAACGGCCGCGAGCGTGAGAGCGGTGCGCCGACCTACGGCGGCTATTCGGACCACGTGGTGGTCGAGCAGCGCTTCGTGGTGAAGGTGTCCGACACACTCGACCTGAAGGCCGCCGCGCCGCTGCTGTGCGCCGGCATCACCACCTGGTCGCCGCTGCGCCACTGGAAGGTCGGCCCGGGCCAGAAGGTCGGCGTGATCGGCCTGGGTGGCCTCGGCCACATGGGCGTGAAGTTCGCCAAGGCGCTCGGCGCGCACGTGGTGATGATCACCACCACACCGGAAAAGGGTGCCGACGCCAAGCGCCTGGGCGCCGACGAAGTGCTGGTCTCGCGCGACGCCGCGCAGATGAAGGCACATGCCGGCAGCTTCGATTTCCTGCTCAACACCATCCCGGTCGGCCATGACACCAACCCGTACATGGGCCTGCTCAAGCGCGAGGCGACCATGTGCCTGGTCGGCGTGCTGACTGAGCTGGACCCGCCGCTGACCGGTGGCAGCGTGATCTTCGGCCGCAAGCACCTGACCGGCTCGGCGATCGGCGGCATGGCCGAAACCCAGGAAATGATGGACTTCTGTGCCGAGCACGGCATCGTCAGCGACGTCGAGATGATTGACATCAAGAACGTCAACGAAGCCTGGGAGCGCATGGCGAAGAACGATGTGCGCTACCGCTTCGTGATCGACATGGCGACGATGAAGCACGCGGCCTGATCCAAGGCAGGTGTGAAAAAGAAAAACCCCGGCAATGCCGGGGTTTTTCTTCTGGTAGTGCCGGCCGCTGGCCGGAAACCCCGCAGGGCGGTCAGTACGCGAACTCGCGGAACACCGGATCGACATCGCCATGCCAGCGGCCATGGAACAGCGCCAGCTTGCGCTCGGCCGGGGTCAGCCCGGATTCAACGATTTCCTGCAGCACGTCCAGGAACTTGCTCTCGTCCTGGCCATCGGCATTGCGCGCGGCCCGGCGCTTGAGGCCCTCCACCGAAATCTTCACCGCCTCGCGGGCCAGGTCGCGCACCGTGCCGCTGCGGAACGGCAGGTTCATCGCATGCTTTGGTACACCGTCGCGCAGCGCATGACGCTCGGCCAGGCTGAAGTCACGCACCAGATCCCACGCCGCATCCAGCGCGGTGTCGTCGTACAGCAGGCCGACCCAGAACGCCGGCAGCGCACACAGCCGGCTCCACGGGCCACCGTCGGCGCCGCGCATTTCCAGGTACTTCTTCAGGCGTACTTCCGGGAATGCAGTGGTGGTGTGGTCCGACCAGTCGCGCAGGGTCGGCAATGCGCCCGGCAGCACCGGCAGCTTGCCCTGCATGAAATCGCGGAAGCTCTGCCCGCTGGCATCGTGGTAGATGCCATCGCGGTACGAGAAGTACATCGGCACGTCGAGCAAATAATCGACATAGCGCTCGTAACCGAAGCCATCCTCGAATACGAAGTCGAGCATGCCGGTACGGTCGGCATCGGTGTCGGTCCAGATATGCGAGCGGTAGCTCAGGTAGCCGTTCGGCTTGCCTTCGGTGAACGGCGAATCGGCAAACAGCGCGGTAGCGATCGGCTGCAGCGCCAGCGACACGCGGAACTTCTTCACCATGTCCGCTTCGCTGCCGTAATCCAGGTTCACCTGCACGGTGCAGGTGCGGGTCATCATGTCCAGGCCGAGCGAACCGACCTTGGGCATGTAGGCGCGCATGATCTTGTAGCGGCCCTTCGGCATCCACGGCATCTCATCGCGCGACCACTTCGGCTGGAAGCCCATGCCGAGGAAGCCCAGCTGCAACTCGCCGGCCACCTGCGCCACTTCGTTCAGATGGGTACCGGTCTCCACACAGGTCTGGTGGATGGTTTCCAGCGCCGCGCCGGACAGTTCCAGCTGGCCGGCCGGTTCCAGCGTCACCGAGGCGCCGTCGCGCAGCAGTGCGATGGTGTTGCCGTTCTCCTGCACCGGCTGCCAGCCAAAGCGGACCAGGCCCTTGAGCAGCGCTTCGATACCGCGCTCGCCTTCGAAGGTCGGCGGGCGCAGGTCATCCAGGCGGAATCCGAACTTCTCGTGCTCGGTACCGATGCGCCACTGCGCACGCGGCTTCTCGCCGGAGGCGATCTCCGCAACCAGCTGCGAGCGGTCGGTAATGGGCGTATCGGCGACGTGGCTGGGGCTCGACAAGGGGAGAACTCGCTGGACAGTGGCAGGGGATGTGGGGCCCAGGGCCTTCCATCGCAAGGGCGCACTATAGCGTGGCACTCCGCCGCGTCATGCGACGGTGACGGGTTTCAGCATCCTACCGACGCCCTCTTGACCCTCGTACACTCTGGGTCATGAGCCGCCATTCACGACACCCCGAACTGCACCGCTCCGAGCGCGTCGGCTGGCTGCGCGCCGCCGTGCTGGGGGCCAACGATGGCATCGTCTCAGTGGCCGGCCTGGTGGTCGGCGTTGCCGCCAGCGGCGCCGCCGCCAGCACCATCCTGGCCACCGGGGTCGCCGGTACCGTGGCCGGCGCGATGTCGATGGCGGCCGGCGAGTATGTCTCGGTACAGACCCAGGCCGACACCGAAGACGCCGACCTGGCAATGGAAAAGCGCGAGCTGCACGACGACCCGCACAGTGAGCTGGAAGAGCTGAGTGCGATCTACCGCCATCGTGGCCTGGATCCGGCGCTGGCGCGACAAGTCGCCGAGCAGCTCACCGCACACGACGCGCTGGGTGCGCACGCGCGCGACGAACTGGGCATCACCGATACCCTGCGCGCGCGTCCCCTGCAGGCGGCGCTGGCCTCGGCCGGCGCGTTCACCTGCGGTGCCGCGCTGCCGGTGGTGACCGCACTGCTCGCACCCGTGGACAGGGTCGCGGCGATGACCACCGCCAGCACCTTGCTCGGCCTGTGCCTGACCGGCGCGATGGCGGCGCAGGCCGGCGGCGCGCCGCCCGTGCGTGGCGCGATCCGGGTGATGTTCTGGGGCGCGTTGGCGATGGCGGCCGCCGCCGGCGTCGGCCACCTGCTCGGCGCCCACGTGTCATGACCGTCATGCTGCCGCCCGCCTCCGCGCTGCTGGCTGAAATGGCCAGCCTGGCCGGCTGCGAACGCGCCGAAGGCTATGCCTGCATCACCGCACGCCGCGAGCATGGCGCCAGCTCGGTGGAAATTCCGCAACCGCAGTTCGCGATCCTGCTGGAAGGCCGCAAGCAGGTGCGCACCGCGCACCAATCACTGGAATTCGTGCCCGGCGACATCCTGCTGCTGACCCAGCGCTGCCGCATCGATGTGGTCAACCGCCCTGATCCGCGCAGCGGCCGTTACCTCAGCGCGATCGTGCCGCTGTGTGCCGAAGTACTGGCCGCTGCACGCACGCTGTGGAGCGAGGAACTGCCCAGCGCCGGCCTTGCGATGGCACGGCTGCCACTGGCCGAACATGGCACCGTGCTGCGCCAGTGGCGGCAGTCGCTGCAGGACGGCCGCTACAGTGAAGCGCGGCTGGCACTGGCCACGCTGGTGCTGACCTTGTGCCGCCAAGGCCACGGCAACCTGCTGTTGCCACACGCACCGAGCCTGGGCGAACTGATCCGCGACCGCATCGCCGCCGAGCCGGCACGGGACTGGCAATCGCGCGATGTGGAAGAACAGTTCGCGCTGAGCGGCGCGACCCTGCGCCGTCGCCTCGCCGCCGAGGCCACCAGCCTGCGCCAACTGCTGACCGAGGCGCGCCTGGCACATGGCATGCAGCTGCTGTACACCACCGACCTGCCGCTGAAGACTGTCGCAGCACGCGCGGGCTACCGGTCTACGGCGAGTTTCAGCAAGCGCTTCGCCGAGCAGTACGGACTGGCTCCCACAGACATCTGAGGGGGTTCGGCAGGGCTGCGCCCTGCACCCGCCGAAGCGAGTGCAAGAGCCGGAGCAACAGCAACAGCAACAGCAACAGCGTGCATTCCGCGGGATGGCGGGGCGGTGTGGGTGGGCAGGACACGCCGTGAAGCCATCCATGGGGGCTCGATGGCGCCATCCATGGCGCCAACGGTCCTGCCCACCCACACCGCCCCGCCTTTGACAGATTCCGGCGGCTGTTGGTAGGTGTCGACCTTGGTCGACACATCTCTCAGATATCGAATGAAATTCCGGGGGTCAGATCCGTTTCCCGTAGGAAAACGGATCTGACCCCACGAGCTGTTCCGACAGATCGCGGAGATCTGTCGAAGGCGGGATGGGTCCGGTCGCGGGAGTGTCCGCGGCATGAATGCCGCGGCCAAGCCCCCATGGGTGAGGGCGCAGCCCTGCAGCCCCCCCCTCTCTGAGCATTCCGCGCAGTGGTTTGAGCGCCGTGCGCACGCCGGCCACGGCACGCTAGGCCAACGGAACCCCCGTCATCCACCGAGAACCGCCATGACCCTGCGTCACCTGCCGCTGCGCTCCACCCTGCTGCTGGCCTTGTCCTCCCTGCCCTTGGCCGCACTGGCCGAAGCCACCTCGCCCGCCCCCACCCAGCAGGTGCCCGGTGTCTACCACCAGCACATTGGCGCCCTGCAGGTCACTGCCCTGTTCGATGGCGTGGTCGCGCTGGGCCGGCAGGAAGTGGTCGATGTGTCCCCCACCCTGGTCAGCCGCCTGCTCGACGGCCGCTACGTACCGGAGGACAGGAAGGGGCTGCAGACCGCCGTCAACGCCTTCCTGGTGCGCCAGGGCAACCACCTGACCCTGGTCGATACCGGCACCGCGCAGTGCTTCGGCCCCGGCCTGGGCCAGGTGCTGGGCAACCTGCGTGCCGCCGGCGTGGACCCGTCCGAGGTGGACGACGTGCTGCTCACCCATGCCCATCCGGACCACCTGTGCGGCGTGCTCGACGCCCAGGGCAAGCCGGCCTACCCCAACGCCACCGTGTGGCTGTCCAAGGCCGATGCCGACTACTGGCTCGATCCCACCAGCGAGGCCGGCGCGCCGCAGGGCGTACGCTTCGCTTTCCCGTTGGCGCGCAATGCGGTGGCGCCGTATCGGGCCAGCGGTCATCTGCGCACCTTCCGCCCCGGCGATGCCTTGCCCGGCGGCGCCGTGGCGATGGATACCCACGGCCATACCCCCGGCCACGTCTCCTATCGGTTCGACAGCCAGGGCCAGTCGTTGCTGGTGTGGGGCGACGTCCTGCATTTCCATGCGGTGCAGTTTGCGCACCCCGAGGCGGCATTTGAGGCGGATTCGGACCGCAAGGCGGCCACCGCCAGCCGTCGCAGCGTGCTGCAGCGGGCAACCGCCGAGGGTTGGTGGGTGGCCGGTGCGCACCTGCCGTTCCCCGGCCTGGGCCATCTGCGCAGCGAAGGCGAGGCCTATGCGTGGGTGCCGGCGGAGTATTCGCCGTTGAAATGAAATGTCGCCGGGCATGGTGTCGTTGCCGGCCAGCGGCCGCTACTGCGCGGCCGCAGAGGGGTAGCGCCCGGCTGCCAGGCGGGCGACCGGAGACGCCTTACGCCAGACCCAGCCAGCCGCCGATCACGCCGCGGGCTTCGTCCACGCCGGTGCGGTCCTCGCCGGAGAACACCTGGACGCTGACGCTGTCGCCGTAGGCCGAATGCAGTTCCTTGCGCACCTTCTGCAGGGTCTGCATCTGCTGGCTGCGGCTGAGCTTGTCGGCCTTGGTCAGCAACGCATGCGCCGGCATGCCGCGCTGTACGGCGTAGGACAGCATCTGCCGGTCGTAGTCCTTCAACGGATGGCGGATGTCCATCACCACTACCAGCCCCTTCAGGGCCTCGCGGGTGCGGAAATAGCGGTCGATGAAGGCCTGCCAGTGGGCCTGCAGGTCCAGCGGCACCTTGGCGTAGCCATAACCGGGCAGGTCGACCAGATGCGCGTCCGGGGTGATCTGGAAGAACACCAGCTGCTGGGTACGGCCCGGAGTCTTGGAGACACGGGCCAGCGAATTCTGGCGGGTCAGCGCGTTGAGCGCACTGGACTTGCCGGCGTTGGAGCGGCCGGCGAAGGCCACTTCGGCGCCTTCATCGGGCGGCAGCTGCCGCACGTTGTGGGCCGAGAGGTGGTAACGGGCGCGTTCGATGAGCAATGACATGTGCCTAGGATCGCATGTTGCGGCGCCGCGCGCCCGTTCCGGCAGCCGCTGCGGGCATTTTGCTGCACTGCTGCGTTGACCGTGCGCGGAAACGCCGTTGATAATCCAGGCGATGCCGGCGGCCACCGCCCGGCCCGGTCCATACGGAGCTTTAGCATGCGCCACGCTCGCGTTCTTGCCGTATCCGCCCTTGCCACTGCTGTTGTCGTTGCCGCTGCTGCGTTCGCGCAGACCACGTTGACCCCGCTGCCCGACAACGGGCCGATCAACACCGCCTCATTGGAGGTGGACTTCAGCAAGACCCACTGGGGCGATGCCAAGGCTGGGCAGGCCAAGGCCTCGGCCTGCGCGGCCTGCCATGGCGCCGACGGCAACTCCACGGTCGAGATGTACCCGTCCATCGCCGGCCAGAGCGAGCGCTACGTGGCCCAGCAGATGGCCCTGATCGCCAACGGCCAGCGCAGCTCCGGCGCCGCCGTGGCAATGGTGCCGTTCGTGCAGAACCTTACCCCGCAGGACATGCGCGACATCGGCGCGTTCTTCGCCACGCAGAAGGCCACGGCCGGCATCGCCGACGATACGGCGGTCGCCGACGGCCCCTACAAGGGCATGAAGTTCTACGAGATCGGCCAGCAGCTGTACCGCGGCGGCGATGCCAAGCGCGGCCTGCCCGCCTGCATGGCCTGCCACGGGCCCAGCGGCGCGGGCAATCCGGGGCCGGCCTATCCGCACATCGGCGGTCAGCACGCCAGCTATGTCGCGCGCCGCCTGCAGGAGTACCAGGCCGGTCAGACCCATGAGACCGACAAGACCCACTTCCAGATCATGGCCAGCGTCGCGCAGAAGCTGAGCGAGCAGGAAGTACAGGCGCTGTCGAGCTACCTGCAGGGCCTGCACAACAAGGCCGACGACGTCGCCGTTGCGGCCACGCCGGTACAACCGGCTGCCGCCCCCTGACCACCACTGGTCGGCCCGGGCCGCGACGACGGCCCGCGGCTGCGGTATGTTTCCTTCACGCCGGCGACTGCGCCGGCGTTGTTTTTTCAACGGAGATGCGTGTCGATGAGGTTGATTTCCCGCCTGCTGTTGTCCCTGCTGGTCCTGCTGCCGCTGGCTGCCAGCGCCGCCGCCCCCGCCAACGCGCCGCTGGTGGAAGGCAAAGACTACGAACGCATCGCCCAGCCGGGCCCGTTCCAGCCGCTGGCCGGCAAGATCGAGGTGGTTGAAGTCTTCGGCTACACCTGCCCGCACTGCGCTCATTTCGAACCGCAGCTGGAAGCCTGGGCGGCCAAGTTGCCGGCCGACGTGCGTTTCACCCCGGTCCCGGCCGCCTTTGGCGGTGCCTGGGATGCCTGGGCGCTGGCCTACTACGCCGCCGACGAGGTGGGCGTGGCCAAGCGCAGCCACGCGGCCGTGTTCAAGGCCCTGCATGAACAGGGAACGCTGCCGATGCAGAACGTCTCGGCCGATGAGCTCGCCACCTTCTACAAGGCCTACGGGGTGACCCCGGACCGCTACCTGCAGGCCCTGCGTGGCGACGCGGTACAGAAAAAGGTCGATGCCGCACGGGCCTTCGCCCAGCGCACAAAGGTGCCGGGCACCCCGGCCATCATCATCAACGGCCAGTACCTGGTGCGTGGCAACAGCTTCGACGACCAGCTGCGCATCGCCTCGGCGCTGATCGCCCAAGCCCGCGCCGCCCGCGGCCGCTGAACCAACACCCACCCTCGACACGGCGCTGTCGCCGCCACGTGTCATCATTTCCCTCTGGCCGGCCTCCGGTGCCGGCCCCACCTTTCCAGATGCTGGAGACGTTTCCATGAAGACCCGTTTCGCCGCCCTCGCCCTTGCAGCGCTGCTGCCGATCCTGGCGGCCTGCAAGGCCGACGACGGCACCGCCAACACCACTGCGGCTCCGTCCGAACCGGCCGCTGCGCCGGCCAGCACCGAACCGGCGGCGGCTGCCGCGGGCGCCGAAGGCGCTGCACCGGCTGCTGCCGAAGGCGAGAAGGCCGCGGCTGAAGCCGCTCCGGCCGCCGCGCCGGCGCCGACGACCGCCGCCCTGACTGGCCCGGCCCCGGTGGAAGGCGCCGACTACCAGGTGATCCCGAACGGCCAGCCGTTCCAGCCGGCCGCCGGCAAGATCGAAGTGACCGAGATCTTCGGCTACGTCTGCCCGGCCTGCGCCGCGTTCCAGCCGCTGGTCGGCCCGTGGAAGGCCGGCCTGCCCAGCGACGTGAACTTCGTCTACGTGCCGGCCATGTTCGGCGGCACCTGGGATGACTACGCCCGTGCCTTCTACGCCGCGCAGACCCTGGGCGTGCAGGAGAAGACCCACGAAGCGCTGTACGCCGCCATCCACTCGCAGAAGACCCTGAAGGGCGAGCGTGGCCGTGACTCGGTGGAGGACATCGCCAAGTTCTACAGCGCCTACGGCGTGGACCCGAAGCAGTTCGCCGCCACCATGGGCAGCTTCGCGGTGAACGCCAAGACCAACTCGGCCAAGCAGTTCGCCCAGCGCAGCCAGATCAGTGGCACGCCGTCGATCATCGTCAACGGCAAGTACCTGGTGAAGGGCAAGAGCTTCCCGGACATGCTGCGCATTGCCGACCACCTGATCGCCCGCGAACGCGGTGCCGCCCAGGCTCACTGATCCAAAGGACGTTGTTCCCGGCCGTGAATTCCCCCCGTACACGGACCCTGCGCTTGCTGACGGCCAACATCCAGGCCGGCTCGAGTACCCGCCGCTACAGCGACTATGTGACCCGCAGCTGGTCACATGCGCTGCCGGCGGGACGCAAGCGCAGCAGCCTTGACGCGATCGCCAGCCTGGCACGCGAACACGACATCGTCGGCCTGCAGGAGGCCGACCCGGGCAGCCTGCGCTCGGGCTTCACCAACCAGACCCATTACCTGGCCCAGCGCGCCGGCTTCAATTACTGGAGCCACCAGCCGAACCGGCGCATGGGCGGGGTCGCCTCCAGCGCCAACGGCTTGCTGAGCAAGCTGGAACCGGTGGAAGTGCAGGACCACGCCCTGCCCGGCCGCATCGGCGGCCGCGGCGTGCTGCTGGCCAAGTTCGGCGATGGGGCCGATGGCCTGGCGGTGGCGGTGGCGCATCTGTCGCTGGGAGCGGGCTCGCGGATGTCGCAGCTGGGCTTCATCGCCGAGTTGCTGTCCGACCACCCGAACGCGGTATTGATGGGCGATTTCAACTGCCTGGCCGAGCGCCCGGAAATGCAGGTGCTGTACCAGAAGACCCGGCTGCAGCCGCCAGGTTGCGTCGTGCCGACCTTCCCCAGCTGGCGCCCGGACCGCGCCATCGACCACATCCTGGTCAGCAGCGGCCTGCAGACCCGCACGGTGGAAGCCGTACCGGCCGCGTTCTCCGATCACCTCGCCCTGGCAATGCAGATCGACGTCCCGGCTGACGCCCTGCGCTGACCGCGCCTGGTGGGTGCCAACCTGGGTTGGCATGCCTTTGCCGGGCATGGCCCGGCGCTACCCTGCCTGAACCGCCGGCACCTTCAACCGCCGCGCGGTCATCGTGCTGCCCACCGAGGCCAGCACCGTGCATCCGATCGCCAGCCACTGCAGCCCATGCAGGTGCTCGTGCAGCAGCAGCATCGCCCACAGCGCGGCCACTGCCGGTTCCATGCTGATCAGAATGCCGAAGGTCTCCTTCGGCAGGCGCTTGAGCGCCATCATCTCCAGCGACATCGGGATCGCACTGGACACCAGCGCCACCAGCAGGCCGGCCGCCAGGATCTTCGGATCGAGCAGCGCGGCACCGGCATGCGCCACACCCACCGGCACCACCACCAGTGATGCGGCCAGAAGGCCCAGCGACACCGAATGCCCCGCATGCAGGTGGCCGGCGCGCTTGCCGAACACGATGTACAGGCCCCAGCACGCCGCCGCACCCAACGCGTACAGCACGCCCGCAGGATCCAGCGCCGGGCCACCGCCGATCGGCAGCAGCAACAGCAGCCCCGCTGCCGCGCAGCCCACCCAGAGGAAATCGATCGGCCGCCGCGACGACAGCATCGCCACCGTCAACGGCCCGGTGAACTCGATGGCCACCGCAATGCCGAAGGGAATCGTGCGCAGCGCCATGTAGAACAGCAGGTTCATCAGGCCCAGGGTCAGGCCGTAGCGCAGAATGGTGATCGCATCCGGGCGGCTGGTCTTCCAGCGTCACGGCCGCCAGAACAGCAGCAGCAACAGCGCCGAGAAGCCCACGCGCAGCGCGCTGGTGCCCTGCGCGCCGATCAGCGGAAACAACTGTTTTGCGTAGGACGTGCCGATGGCCAGCGAAGTGACCGAGCCGAGCACCGCCAGCGCCGGCAACATCGGCGCGAATCGTGAGGTCTGCATGGGCGAAGTCTATTGCGCCGGCGCCGAGCACTTGGCTCAATTGAGGGCCCGTTTGTGAAACTTCTGCTCGCCATGGCCACCGCCCCCGTGCTCGACAGTTTCGACCGCGCCATCCTGGAGCTGCTGCAGCGGAACAACACCCTGCCGCAACGCGAAATCGCCGAGGCCGTGCACCTGTCCACCCCGGCCGTGCAGCGCCGGATCAAGCGTCTGCAGGACAGCGGCGTGATCGCCGCCAACGTGGCGGTGGTTGCTGCCGCGATGGTCGGGCGGCCACTGACCATCATCGTCGAAGTGCGCGTGGTCAGTGAACAGCGCGAGCGCCTTGCGCCGTTCAAGCGCCGCGTGCAGGACGACCCCGCTGTGCAGCAGTGCTACTCGATCACCGGCGACGGCGATTTCCTGCTGCTGCTTTCGGCCGCGTCGATGGAGGAGTACGAAACAATCACCGAGCGCCTGTTCGGCGGCGATGACAACATCGAGCGCTTCCGCACGTCGGTGGCACTGGGCACATTGAAGCGGAGCTTTGAGGTGCCGCTGCTGCCAGGCCTGTAGAGTCGAGCCGTGCTCGACTGCCTTCTGATCGCAATGCGACCGGCATCGAGCATGGCTCGACTCTACAATCGAAAACCATGAGCACAACACCGTCCCCCGCCCATCGCCTGCGCCGCTGGTTGCTGCGTGGCTTGTTCCTGGCCATCGCTATCGTTGCGGCGATGGCATTGTGGAACAGCCCGTGGGCGGCCGCGCCGCGAATGCTCTGGTCACTGGCACGGATGCCGCCGGCCACGCAGCTGCCGGTACCGGTGGAGGGCGTGCGCCCACGGCAGATCGCCGATACGTTCGGCGCACCACGCGGCCGTGATCGCTCGCACGCCGGCATCGATATCTTCGCCAGCCGTGGCACCCCCGTGCGCAGCGCCACGGTTGGCGTCATCGCCGACGTCCGTGAAGGCGGACTGGGCGGGCGCCAGGTCTGGGTGATCGGGCCGGCCCGCGAGCGTTACTACTACGCCCATCTGGACGACTGGGCCGAAGGACTGGCACGCGGCCAGGTGGTGCAGCCCGGCGACCTGCTCGGCCATGTCGGCGACAGCGGCAACGCCAAGGGCACCCCGCCCCACCTGCACTGGGGCATCTACGGCGCCGATGGCGCACGCGACCCGCTGCCGCTGCTGCACTGACCCACCCGGCTCGGTGAACAGCCGGTCGGCGCGTTCATGATTTGTAAATGGGAATAGTTCGTATTACGATTCTTTCGTTTCCGGTAGCGCCAGGACGGCCTGCCTGTCCTATCCCCACTCCGTAGCGCCTCGCCTCCTGGATACCGGCGGAGCGCGTGCCCGTCCAGGACTCCCATGACCCGTTCCGCTTCCCGTCACCTGCAGCCGCAGCGGCTGTCCGTTGCCGTGCTCGTTGCCCTCTGCGCCGTGGCCCCGGCCGTCTCCGCCGAGACCGCTGCCGACCCGACCACCCTCGACAAGGTCGTGGTGAAGGGCGAGCGCGCCGAAGGCTATTCGGTGCGCCGCACCTCGGCCGGTACCCGCTTCGACCTGGCGCCGCGCGAGATCCCGCAGTCGATCAGCATCATCAGCCACCAGCGCATCGAAGATCAGAACCTGGACGACATCATCGACGTGCTGGCCAACACCACCGGCGTGACCAGCACCCAGTCCGACAGCGAGCGTACCGAGTTCTACGCGCGTGGTTTCTACATCGATGCCTACCAGTTCGATGGCCTGCCCACGCAGATGGTGCAGAACTGGAGCTATGGTGACTCCGGCCTGGACCTGGCGCTGTACGACCGCGTGGAAGTAGTGCGTGGCGCCACCGGCCTGCTCAGTGGTGCCGGCAATCCGTCCGCATCGGTGAACCTGATCCGCAAGCACGCCGACAGCGCCCAGCTGGCCGGCAGCGTGTCGGTGAACGTCGGCAGCTGGGGCCGCACCCGCACCACCGTGGACGTGGGCAGCGCGCTCAACGCCAGCGGCACCGTGCGCGGCCGCGTGATCGGCAGCTATCTGGATACCGATTCGCAGGTCGACCGCTACAACCAGCGCAAAACCCTGGGCTATGCGGTCATCGACGCCGACCTGACCCCGGACACGCAGCTGAGCGTGGGCTACGACTACCAGCACAAGAAGGCCGCCGCCCCCACCTGGGGCGGCTTCCCGATGTGGTTCTCCGACGGCACCGAAACCAACTACCCGACCTCGTTCAATCCGTCGCCGGACTGGACCTTCTGGGACACCACCAGCAAGCGTGCCTTCGCCACCCTGCAGCACGCCTTCGGCAACGGCTGGAAGTTCAAGATCGGCGCCACCCACGACCGCACCGATGCCGACGACAAGCTGTTCTATCCGTTCTACGGCGGCGGCTTCAACAAGACCACCGGCGCCGGCGTGCTGCCGATGGCCGGCTACTACAAGACCCACCGCAAGGTGGATGGCGTCGATGGTTACGTTGATGGCCCGTTCCAGCTGTTTGGCCGCGAGCACCAGTTCATGGCCGGCCTGAGCTACAACAAGCGCGAGTACGTGAACACCGGCGACTTCCAGTCGGCCTGGGCGCCGCTGGACAACTACCTCACCTGGACCGGCAGCTTCCCGGAGCCGAACTGGGCGGCCGCGCTGCCGACCCAGAGCCAGGGCGCCATCAAGCAGAAGGCCGCCTACGCCGCCACGCGCCTGTCGCTGGCCGATCCGCTCAAGCTGATCCTCGGCGCGCGCTACACCGACTGGAGCCTGGACGGCACCGAAGGCGCAACGCTCAGCCGCTTCAGCCACAAGGTGACCACGCCGTATGCCGGCCTGGTGTTCGACATCAACGACACCTGGTCGACCTACGCCAGCTACACCGAGATCTTCCAGCCGCAGACTTACCGCAACCAGCAGGGGCGCTACCTCGATCCGGTGGACGGCAAGAGCTACGAAGTGGGCATCAAGGGCGCATGGTTCGACAATCGCCTGAACGCCTCGCTGGCGGTGTTCCGCATCGAGCAGGACAACGTCGCGCAGCAGACCGGTGGCTTCGTCGACGGCTCGGCCAACGAGTACGCCTACGTCGCCGCGCGCGGCACCGTCAGCCGTGGCGTGGAGTTCGAACTGAACGGTGAGCTGGCCCCGGGCTGGAACGCCACCTTCGGTGCCTCGCGCTACGTGGCCAAGGATATCAATGGCAACGACATCAACACCCAGCTGCCGCAGACCGCGATCAAGGCCTACACCAGCTACACCCCGCAGTCGCTGACCGCGCTGACGTTCGGCGGCGGCGTGAACTGGCAGAACGGCATCTATTACACCGACCCGGTGTATGGCCGCTTCAACCAGGATGCCTACGCCCTGGTCGGTGCCTTCGTGCGCTACCGCATCGCACCGCAGTTCAGCGTGCAGGCCAACCTCAACAACCTGCTGGACAAGAAGTACTACGCGCAGATCTACGGCTATGGTGGCTATGGCGAAGGCCGCAACGGCTCGCTGACGTTCACTTGGTCGTTCTGAGGCAACCCGGCTCTGTGGAGTCGAGCATGGCTCGACCCTGCAACGGCGCCGGGCTGGGCCCGGCGCCGTCCCCTCATCAGAACCGCAGGTCCGCGCGCAGGTACCAGTAACGGCCACGCGGGATGTCATACGTCGAAGCGTCGTAACCGTTCAACGAGCACGACAGGCAGATCGGCGGGTCCTTGTCGAACACGTTGTTCAGGCCAGCGGTCAGCTGCAACCCCTTCATCCAGTCGATCCTGTAACCCACCTGCATGTCGTGGAAGGTGGTAGCCGACAGCGTGTTGGTCCCGGCCGCCTGGTTGCTGCACACCGGGAATGCCGCGGCATCGCCGCAGTTCTCGGTCAGCTCTGAGATGTGGCGCACCGTCCAGTTGGCGCTCCAGCGGTCCATCGTCCAGGCGATGCTGGCGTTGCTGGTCCACTCCGGAATCGAACTGTCCGCCACTTCCACGCCCGGCTTCTGCGGCTGCTTCTGCCCGGCCGCGCCGGTGGCCTCGTAACGGCCGACGAAGGTGTTCTTCCACGCCAGCTTGAACTGGCCGATGGAGGTCTGGGGCAGCGTCCAGTACAGATCCACGTCCCAGCCATCGGTCTTGATCGACCCCAGGTTGGTCAGGCGGTTGTTGAAGCTGCTGACCGCACCGGTGCTGGCACGGGTAATGCCATTGCAGTAGATCGGGTCCAGCGTATCCACGCACAGGTCCAGCTGGGTCTGCGCGTTGATCGCCTGGATCGCGCCGTCGATCGCATGGCGGTAGAAGGTCACCTCCACATCGAAGCGCTCCGACCACGATGCGTTGTTGCCGAACCATGGGCTCCACACGAAGCCGGCGCTGAAGCTGCGCGAACGCTCCGGGTCCAGCTCGCGGTTGCCGCCGGTGGTCACCGAGATCTGCGAGTTGGCCTGCTGGAAGCCGGCCGGCACGCCCAGTGCGGCGCAGTTGGCCGCGCTGCCACGCGGCGGCGTACCGCCCAGGCCCACCGAGCACGGGTCGAACAGCTGCAGGTCGGCACGCGCCGCCGAGCCATACAGTTCACCGATCGAAGGCGCGCGGAAGCCCTCGGCGTAGGTCGTGCGCAGCACGAAGTCATCGGTCACCTGCCAGCGCAGGCCGTACTTCGGTGTGAACTCGCCGCCGAAGGTGGAGTAGTCCGAATAGCGGCCCGCCAGGCTCAGGTCCAGCTTCTTGCCGAACGGGGAGTCGGCAAAGATCGGCACGCTCAGCTCCAGGTAGGCCTCGTTGACATCATAGGAACCGGAGGTCGGCTGCGACGGCACACCGTTGTAATGGCCGATCACCGTCAGCGGATCGGGCTGGTAGGAACCCTTGTACCTGCGGTGCTCGAGGCCGGTGGCGAACGACACCGGGCCGGCCGGCAGCGAGAACAGCTCGCTGGACAGGTTGGCGGTGAACAGGCTCAGCTCGTTCTGGCTGCGGTCACGCACCACCGGCTGGATCCACTTCAGCATGTCCGGGGTGATCGAGCCGGCGCCGCCGAAGATGTTCAGCGGCACGCAGCCCGGCGTGGCCGCGCACACCGCCGGATCGCCCAGCGCCATGTTCACCTTGTAGATGTCATAGCTGCCGTAGTTGGTCTGCTCGGCCTTGTTCTTGCTGTACATGCCGTTGACATCCCAGTACCAGCTGCGGTCGGCGGCATGGAAGTCACCGACCAGGCCGGTGGCGAAGTAAGTGGTGTCCACCTGCTGCTTGAACACGCGCGCGCCACCTTCCACCGGGCGCCGGCCGATCAGGCTCATGTTGTCGCCGGAGACCAGATCGAAGCCGAAGGGGTTGTACGGGTTCAGGCGCGAGACCACGATGTTGTCGGCCAGCGGATTGCCGGTGGCGCCATCGGGGCCGAAGAACAGCGGCTCGGGGCCAGCCTGGTTGGTCGACTCGCGGCGGTTGCCCAGCGCCTTGACGTACCACTGCACGTTATCGGTGATGTCAAAGCGGAACTGCCCGAACAGGCCTTTGCGCTCCGACGGCGTCAGCACCATGTTGTATTCGGCGAAGTTGAAGCGGTCGGCGGTGGTGAAGCAGTGGTAGTCATCCGTGCGGCTGCAACCGGCACTGCCGTCGTAACGCGGATTGCTCACGCCGGTGTTCGGCACGATGTTCTGCACCGCGCCCGTGTTCGGGTCTGTGAACATGAAGCGGCCCTGCGGAATGCCGCCGCTGCCGAAGGCCAGGCCGGTGCCCGGAATCGGGAAGCGTGACTGCTCTCGGTCCTTGGCGAACACCGGGTCCTGCTTGGTCCAGCTGGCGCCCAGGAACAGGCTGAAGCGATCACCGCTCTTGCCCCAGGCCAGGTCCACGCCCTTCTGCGTGCCGTCGCCCTTGCTGTACTCGCCGTAGTTCAGCGTCACCTGGCCACCATCGAAATCGCGGCGGGTGATGATGTTGACAACGCCGGCAATGGCGTCGGAGCCGTACAGCGACGACGCGCCGTCCTCCAGCACTTCGATGCGCTCGACGATGGCCAGCGGAATGGTGTTGAGGTCGGTGGCCGAGCCCACGCCGGACGCCGAGGATTCATTGACCCAGCGGATGCCATCGACCAGCACCAGCACGCGCTTGGCACCCAGGTGGCGCAGATCGACCTGCGCCGAACCGGCGCCCACGCCACTGCCATCGGGCGGGAAGCCGAAGTTGCCGGAGGAGTTGAACTTGGCGTTGAGCGCCGAGCCGGAGCCGGTCAGCTGCTGCAGTACCTCGCCGATCGAGGTCAGGCCGGTGCGCTCGATGTCGCCACGGGTCAGAGTCTGGATCGGCACCTGGCCTTCGACTTCAGCGCGCTTGATGCGGGTACCGGTCACTTCCACCGCATCCAGGTTGGTGGTGGATTGTGCAGCGGCACCCAGTGGTGCCAGGGCCGTCACGCACAGCGCAACGGCAACCGCCAACGGGCGGTGATGCAGGTGAATCATTCGCTCTCTCTCCAAAGGAATGTCGGGACATGGACTGCCGCGTCCCCCCTGCAGGGCGGCAGCGTCTCCTTTGTAAACAAGCGGTAAAATTCCCGGCGTGACGATCGACACCCTTTCACGTGGAATTGACGCAATTGACGACCGATTGCGTCAGATGGGTGCAGTTAAAGACCGGACGGTACTGTTCGAAGCGGACGGTTTAATGCCGGGCACGACAGCACGCGCCGAGATTTCCCCGCGGTCATCAAGCGCGCTTTGGGCGGCCGCCGCTAGTAGGCCTGCGCCGTGACGCGAAGGCCATGCTCCTCGATGGCGAGCAGCACCCGCGCCATGTCACCGTAGTCGGTGCTGTCGGCGGTGGTCAGGTGCAGCGCGGGCTGGCGCGCCGGCGGCAACTGCTGGAGCTGGGCAAGCGCGCGCTGCAGTGCCGGGTTGTCCAATGGCCGGCCATTCCAGTACACGCCGCCGGCCGCATCGAGGCGCAGCGCGATCGATGCCGGCAGCGCGTGGCCGGGCCCCGGCGGGCACACCGTGCGCTGTTCGAACGGCCGCACCGCCGTCGTCTGCGCCATCGGCAAGGTGGTCACCACCAGCGCCAGCAACACCAGCAGCACATCCACCAGCGGCGCCAGATTGATGCCGGACATCAGCGCACCACCGTGCAAAGACGCATAGCGCATACCACGCTCCCTCGCGGAAACAGCGACCCACGGCAGGCGGGCCGCGCTGTGCCAGAATCATCGCACGATTGCGATACCCGCCAGGGTTTTCGCTTCTGCCGCACCGTGCATGCGCTTCCCCGCCCCGCCAAGGTCCATCGCCTGCCCACTCCATCCGCGGCGTGCATGCGATGCGAAACTGAATTCAGCCAGCCCCCGCTATGCTGGTCGCCATGACCCGACGCACTCCCACCGCCCTGTCCCTGCTGCCCTTGGCCACCACGCTGCTGATCGGCTGCGCCAACGCCCAGTCCCTCGACGCCCAGAACGCGCAGCTGAAGGCCGCGATCGCTGCGGCCGAACGTGGCCAGTTCGATCCTGGCCAGGCCGCTGCGCTCAGCCGCCATCCTGCGTATGGCTGGCTGGAGTACGCCAACCTGCGCCGCAACATCGACACGGTCGATACCGCGCAGGCGCAGGCCTTCCTCAAGCGTTACGACGGCCAGGCCGTGGCCACCACCTTCCGCAGCGTCTGGCTGCCCTCCGTCGCGCGCCGCCAGGACTGGCCGACCCTGCTGGCCAACTGGGCGCCCACCGACAACGTCGGGCTGCGCTGTGCGCAGCTGACCGCACGCCAGGTGACCGGCAAGGTCGATCCGCAGTGGATCAGCGAAGCGCAGGACCTGTGGCGCAAGAACGGCAAGTCGCTGCCGGACGGCTGCGACGCGGTATTCGCCGTGCTGCAGGCACAAGGCGGCCTGAGCGACGCCCTGCGCTGGGAACGCATCGACGCTGCCGCCGACGCACAGCAACCGGCAGTGATGCGCAGCGCCGCGCGCGGCCTGCCCGCCGCCGACTTGGCCCAGGCCAACAGCTACGCCGCCTTCGTCGACACGCCCAATGCCAGCGCGTTGAACTGGCCGCGCAACGAGCGCAGCCGGCGCATCGCCACCGACGGCCTGGCCAAGCTGGCCAAGGCCGACCCGGCCGCCACCGAACAGCAGCTGCCGCAGTACGCGCAGGCGCTGGGCCTGAGCGCCGGGCAGCAGGGCCAGGTGCTGTACCAGATCGCACTGTGGACGGTGGCCTCCTACCTGCCCGATTCGGCACGCCGCCTCAACGCGGTACCGGAGTCGGCCTACGACGAGCGGCTGCACGAATGGCGCGTGCGCGAAGCAATGTCGCGCGGCGATTGGCCGGCAGCGCTGACCGCGATCCGCAAGATGGGCAGCAAGCAGCGCAGCGACCCGCGCTGGCGCTACTTCGAAGGCCGCATGCTGGAAAAGACAGGCCAGGCCCAGCAGGCGCAGCCGCTGTTCCGCGATGCCGCGCGCGCACCGACCTTCCATGGTTTCCTTGCCGCCGACAAGCTGCAGCAGGGCTACACGCTGTGTCCGTGGAAGCCGAATGACAGTGCGCAGGCACAGGCGGCGATCGCGCGTGACCCGGCCATCCAGCGCGCGATGGCGCTGTACCAGATCGACCGCACCGGCTGGGCCGTGGCTGAGTGGAACAGCGCGCTGTCGCGCTTCGATGACACCCAGCGCCGGCTCGCCGTGCGCGTGGCGCAGGACAACGGCTGGTTTGATCGCGCCGTGTTCGCACTGGGCAAGCAGCCGCAGGAGCAGCGCCTGTACGACCTGCGCTTCCCGCTGCACCACGACGCCACCATCCGCCGTGAATCAGCACGCAATGCGATCGACCCGGCCTGGGTGGCTGCGGAGATCCGCGCTGAAAGCACCTTCACCCCGCGCGCGCGCTCGCCCGCCAATGCCATGGGCCTGATGCAGGTGCTGCCGGCCACCGGTGCCAGCGTGGCCAAGTCCATCGGCCTGACCGGCTATGGCGGCGCCGACAGCCTGTACGACCCGGACACCAACATCGCCATCGGCACCGCCTACCTGCGCCAGCTGATGAACAAGTACGACGGCCTGCCGTACGTGACCATCGCCGCGTACAACGCCGGCCCGACCCCGACCGCACGTTGGCAGGGCCAGCGCCCGGGCTTTGATCCGGACCTGTGGATCGAGACCATCAGCTACAAGGAAACCCGCGAGTACGTCGCCCGCGTGCTGGCCTTCAGCGTGATCTACGACTGGCGTCTCAACGGCGATGCCCTGCCGCTGAGCGACCGCCTGATGGGCCGCCTGGTCGACAAGCGCAAGAACTTCAGCTGCGCCGCCAACGCTGACCAGGGCGGGGATTGATCGCACCGCGGTCGTGCGATGATCCCGCCCATGAAGATCTATCTTGTCGGCGGCGCCGTGCGCGACCGCCTGCTGCAGCGTCCTGCCGGCGACCGCGACTGGGTGGTGGTCGGCGCCACGCCCGCGCAGATGGAGGCGCTGGGTTACACCGCCGTGGGCCGCGATTTCCCGGTGTTCCTGCACCCGAAGAGCGGTGAGGAATACGCACTGGCGCGCACCGAGCGCAAGTCCGGCCGCGGCTATCGCGGCTTCGTTGTCGATGCCGATCCGGCAGTGACGCTGGAAGAGGACCTGCAGCGCCGCGACTTCACCATCAACGCTATTGCCTGCGACGAAGATACCGGCCATCTGGTGGATCCTTACGGCGGCGTGCGTGATATCGAGCAACGCGTGCTGCGCCATGTCGGCCCTGCGTTCGTGGAAGATCCGTTGCGCGTGCTGCGCGCGGCGCGCTTCATGGCGCGCTTCGCGCCACTGGGGTTCAGTGTCGCGCCGGAAACCATGGCACTGATGCGTGAGGTCGCCGCCAGTGGCGAGCTGGAGGCACTGGTGCCGGAGCGAGTGTGGCAGGAACTGCGCAAGGCGCTGGTCAGTGAGCGGCCCTCCGCCTTCCTGCGCACGCTGCACGACGCACATGCACTGGGCCCGATCCTGCCCGAGCTGGAAGCGCTGTATGGCGTGCCGCAGCGTGCCGAATTCCACCCGGAAGTCGATACCGGCATCCACCAGGAAATGGTCAGCGACATGGCCGCGAAGCTGGCCCCCAGCGATGACCTGGTCGGCTTTGCCGCGCTTACCCACGATCTCGGCAAGGGCCTGACCCCACCGGAGGAATGGCCGCGCCACGTCATGCACGAGCAGCGTGGCATCAAGCCGTTGAAGGCCCTATGCGCGCGACTGAAGGTGCCGACCGAACACCAGCAGCTGGCCGAAGCGGTCTGCCGTGAGCATCTGAACGTGCATCGCATTGACGAACTACGCGATGCCACCGTGCTGGAACTGCTGGGCCGCTGTGATGCGCTGCGCCGCCCCGAACGCGTGGCGCGCATCGCGCTGTGCTGCGAGGCCGACAAACGCGGCCGGCTCGGCTTCGAGGATGCCGACTATCCGCAGGGTGAAACGCTCAAGCGCCTGCACCAGGCGGCGCTGTCAGTGCAGGCACGTGATCTGGATACCACGCACCTGAAGGGGCCGGCCATTGGCGAGGCGCTGGCCAAGGCGCGGGTGAAAGCCATCGCCGCCGCCCGCTGATCCGCAACCGCCGTGGCAGCCGCGCACCGACTCCCATGGGTAGTGCCGGCCGCTGGCCGGCACCCCTTTATCGCTGGCTTCAATGCGCCATCCCACGGGTGATCGCCGCCGCACGCTGCTTCAGCTGGGCCACTGCATCGGGAATCATCTCCATGCCCACGTCCAGGCCCGGGTTCAGCACCAGGCCGACGCCGTCGCCGATACCGGCCAGCAGCGCGTGCACCGCGATCGGCATCGCGTGGGCGAACTGTGGCAACTGCTCATGCCACAGGCCGGCGCGCTCGGGGGCGGTGAACACCGCGAACATCGGCTCGCCGCTCTCGCTGGTCAGCACCAGCGGTGAGATGCTCTCGTCCCACGCACCGTCCTCACCGATGGCCTTGTCCAGCAGCACGAACGCCGTCGAGGTCAGCAGGCCGTCGAGGAACTGCGATGCGGTCAGCGTGCCGTCCTGGGCCTGCAGCAGGCGCACCTCGAGGTCGTTGAGGGGGTCGAACGGGGTGTCGTGGTCCATGGTCGCTTCCGGTACGTGATTGCAGGGCAGACTTTAACAGGCCCGGTCCTCAACCGAGGAATCCGTGCCGCCACAGCCAGCCCAGGGAGGCCAGCCCAGCCAGGCCCACCAGCATCAGTGGCAGGCCGAAACGGTGCCGCCACGGGATCGGCACCCCGCCCAGCTGCTGGTCCATGGACTCGGTGTCCAGCACCCAGCCGTGTTCGCACCGGGTGCACGCCAGCTCGTAGCGGCGCTGGTAGGTGAAGCCGAACAGCAGGTCGATGCGCGCCATTTTGTAGCGCAGCTGCGGGGCGAACTCGGTTTCCGCCCCACAGCGCAGGCAGTGGTGGGCTTCGGTGGGGCCGACGATCAGCACCCGTTCCTGTTGGCCGATCAGGATCATGGATCAGCGCGCCTGGCAGGCGGGCTGGGCCAGCAGCCAGGCTTGGGCGGCGGCAAGGGTGGCCGCATCGCCTGTCGTCGGTTCATCCGGAGTAATCCTGGCACCGGCACCAACGCCAGTGCGGTCTTTCATCACCGCGGTCGTCATCGAAAACACGCTGCCATCCACCAAGGTGCGCGTGACGTTGCTTGTCGAGAAGCCCGCTGTCGACCGCCCGAAACTCCGCGCCTGTGGCCGCCCCCTGAACGACAGCATCGTTGCTTCGCCAGAGCTGGCGGTATTCGACCCGACCAGAACGGCGACGGGCGCGCCGGGCTGCTTGAGGGAATACCCCGGTCGACCGAATCCCAGCGTGGGACGACCATCGACCTGCACCATGGTCGGCGTCAGACTCCAGCGCTGCGGCCCGCGGGCAGTAGCAAACGACCCGACCTCTTCCACGCCTGTCGACGAAGTGCGCAGCAACGGTGCAACACCCAGCAGCATCGGCCACATGTTGCCCCCACTGTTGCTGCGCAGATCAACAATCCAGCCACAGCGATCGCCGCTGTCCTTGCCACGGATGACATCCTGCCATTGCAGGGCGCGCTGGATGTCCTGATTGAACTCGTCCTGCCGCGTAGCCCGTGGCGTAGCGGCATAGCCTTCGATGACCACCCAGCCAATGCGTGCATCGACTGCACCAGCCACTTTCGCCTTGGCAACGGCCTCAGCGCCGACCTGCTTCGAGCGCTCCGTGACTTCACGCTTGCGTGCAAGCGTCATCCAGACACCATGGCCCCCGGTGCTCTCCACGATGATCTCACGCAGGGCGGTATGCAACGCACCCGGGTACGCCTGCAACGACGCCAGGCGCTTTCGAGCGGCAGGCCAGTCCACCTTGTCCCGATACAAGGCTTCATGCTCGAGCAGATCCAGGATCTGCACCTGTGCATCCGGCGAAGGTATTTCGGTGGTGGACGCAGCGGCGGCCGTTGCGTTGGCTGCCAGAAGGATCAGCATCAGTGCACCAATCCCACGCAGTCCCTTGCGCATCTGCATGCGACGTTTCCTTGTCGTTGGGTCAGATCTACAGCATAGCCGTGGCGGATCATGCCCGCCATTGCGCGGATAGCCTTTGTAGAACCGAGTCCATGCTCGGCTTTGGAGGAACACGACTGAAGCAGCCGAGCATGGCGCGGCTCTACAGAGTCATGACGGTGGCAGGATTCGTGTCGACTCAGGTCGACACCTACCAGAGCGGGTCATGCCGCCGGGCATGGCCCGGCGCTACCAGTCCGCGCGCAGGCCGATGTTGCCTTCGATGATGCGGCGCTTCTCGTTGCGGTCACCGCCCAGTTCGCGGGTGTAGTCGGCCACCGCGTACGCACTGATGGTGCGGTTGAAGCGCCCGACCACGCCCACACCGGCTTCGAGCGCGCGTGAGCGCTGCGAATTGATGATCGTGTCATCGTCGAAGCGGATGCGATCCTCTCCGGAACGGCCATGCCAGTAGTTGAGCTTGAAGTACGGCTGCCAGCCGTTGTCAGCCAGCTGGTAATCGCCGGCAAGGCGCAGGCCGACGCGGCCCGTCCAGGCGTTGTCGTTGTCGAAACGCACGCGCGACACCTCATCGCGGCGGTCGTCCAGCGACGTGCGTTGCCAGATCACCTGCACCTGCGGTTCCAGCCACCATGCGGACTGACCGAAGTGCGGCAGCGGCTTGCCGGCCTCCACCGACACACTGGTGCCATCGCCCTTGATTCCGAAGCCGAGCCCACGCAAGGAACGCACGCGGCCGTCGTAGCGGCTCTGCATCGCCACGGCGTCGATGTAGCCACCACTGCTGTCGGTGAGCGTCCAGTCCAGGCCCACATGCTTGTCGTCCAGGCGGTTCTGGCCTACCTGCACGTTCTCCCAGCCCAGTGCCAGACCCGTGGTCCTGCCCTGCGCGCGGGTGCGACCGACGAACACGCCGATCTGGTTGCGATGGTTGTCGGAGGCAGCGGCCCATACGTCCAGACCGGCCTGCAGGCCCATCACATCGCCATCGAAGCCCGGCTGCGCATCCCCCTTCCAATGGATCTCGCTGCTCTGCCCCACCAACCGCCCCCAGGCGGTGCGGAACGCGCCCTGGTTGTACAGCAGGCGCTGCTCGCCCTGCCGCTCGTGGAAGGTACCGAGGCTGGCCAGCGAGGTCTCGCGCAGCAGCGGCGGCACCACCGCATAGGCGGCGGTCTCCACGCGGTACAGCGGTACCACTGCGCCCTCGGCGGGCCGTGCGCCCGGCGTCGGCGGCGTACCGGTTCCGGGCAGCGCACCACCGGCCACCGGCACGTCCGGCACGGCCGGGTCGCTGGGCGGCGCCACCGGCGCCGGTTCCGGTGGCGGCGGTGGCGGCGCGGTCTCGCCGGCGGTCAGGTCAGGATCGGTGGCGCCTTCCGGTGGCGGCGGCGGTGCCGGGGTGATCGGCGGCGGTGGTGCCACCGGCGGCGTCAATGGTGGTGGTACGGCAGTACCGCCGCCATTGGGTGCCGGCGTCGGCCCGCTGACCAGCGTGGAGCGCAGGTACCAGTTCTCGCTGGTGCCAGCGCTGACACCGCCCTTGAACAGGAAGTACTCGTAGGCACCGGCGGCGACCGGTGCGAACAGCGAGAACGCGCCCGGCGCGGTGCGGCCACCATTCAAGGCCTGCACCACCAGGATGCCATCGGCCAGCGTGGCGGCGCCGCTACCGCCGGCATTGAGCACGCCGATGCCGGTGGTCCCGGTGGCAGTACCGCCGTCGATCACCAGTCGGTCGCTGGTGGAGTTGTCCGCGCCCAGCACGGTACGCAGGTAAAGGCCACCGCCATCGCCATCGCCTCGATAATTGCCACGCACGGTGAACACGTCGCCCGCGCCGGTACCGGTCAGGTCGATGCGCCCGGCATTGACCATCTCCACCAGCGCACCACTGTTGAACGGGCGGATGGCATGGCCGCCACTGCCCGCGTACACAGTACTGGTGTCATCCACCGTGAGCGTGCCGGTGCCGGTACTGCTGTCGCCCAGCACCAGGTCGCCATCGAAGCTCAGCTCCGTGCTGTTGGCCAGGTTGATCGTCTCCCAGTTCTGGAAGCGGCCCACGCCTGCGGTCTTGACGTTGCTCAGGTTGAGCTGGTCGATACCACTGCCGCCGTCGAACAGCGGCACCGCACCGAGGTTGCCCTGGTTGAGGTTGCTGAGGTTGGCCACGTCGTTGTCCGGGCCCATGTCGATCGCGCCGTAGACGATGCCGCCCCCGTTCCAGTTGAAGGTGTCGTTGCCGGTGCTGAGCAGCACCTGCCCGCGCACGGTGCCGTCGGTGATGGTCACGCTGTCGTTGCCGCCGCTGACGCTGATGTTGCCGCCGATATAGGCCGTACCCGAGATGATGATGGTATCGGTGTCGAAGCCGGTCACCACGTTGCCGTCAACGGTGCCGCCAGACTGGTCCCACAGGTTCTTGTCCAGCTTCATGTTGACGCGGCCGATGCGGCCGCCGGTCATCCAGGCCTGGTCGCCATCCTCGAACGCACCGATGATGCGGCCACCGCTCATGCGGAAGGTGTCGATGTTGTCGCCCTGCTGCAGCGCGCCGATCGTGCCGCCGGTCATGATGAAATCATCGCGGCCGCTGCCCTGCGCCACCACGCCGGTGACCGTGCCGCCGCTGACCGTCATCTGGTCATCGCCCGTGCCCTGGTCAACGCTGTCGATCGTGCCGTCGCTGAGCAACAGCACGTCATTGCCGTCGCCCTGCAGCACGCCGCCGGTGATGCTGCCACCCTGCATCTCGAGACGATCATTGCCGACACCGAACTGCACGCCGGTGCGCCCGCTGATGGTGCCGCGGTTGACCAGCACGCTGTCGCCGGCACCCACAAACTGCAGGGCCGTGTTGTTGCCGGTATTGATGCTCCCGGTGTTGTCGACGCGGCTGCCACCACCGAGCTGCACGGCCACGCCACCGATCGAACCGATCGTTCCCAGGTTGGACAGCAGGTGCCCGCCAGCACCCACCAGCGCAATGGCGCTGGCGCCGCCGCTCTGCTGCAGCTGCGCACCGCTGTCGACGTTGACAGTGACGCCGGCCGCGCCCGTGGCGGTGATCGGCACCGTCTGCGGATTCGGTGCGTTGGCATCGCAGGTGACGGTCTGGCCCGCAACCGGAGCGACGGTGTCACAGCCGGCCCAGGCGGCGCCGGCGGTCAGCAGCAGGATGGACGGGACAGTCAGGGCCTGCAGCGCGGAAACCGTGAGGCGGCATGGACGGAAAGCGCGCGGAACGGCACGGGACATACAGCACTCCTGGACAAGGGATCAGGAACTGCGGATATGCGGTACTGCGCAGGCAGTCTGCCGTGTGGTGAACGGTTTCGGCAGGTGAAATTTCGTGGCGGCTATCACAGTTCAGTTGCGAAATTGATCGGGCATCACCTCACGTCCACGTGGCTGAAACTCTTCATCTTTGCGGCGGTCACGGGCCGCCGCGGAAAGCATCCACGCATGGCGTGGATGAGATGCCGTCAGATCTTCAGATAGATCTTCCGCCGGTCCAGCCACCACGCCACGCCCCACCACAGTGCGACGAACGCCATCGCCTGCAGCATCGAGGCCAGTTCCAGCGCCTGCGGCATGGCGGTCGCCAACTGCTGCCAGAACCAGCCCCAGGCACCGCTGGCCATCAGCACCACCGACATCACCGATGCGCCCAGATACGCCGTGATCGCATTGACGCCGAAGCGCCTGCCCAGTGCCGGCCAGCCCTTCTGGTCGATCAGCACGTGGCCCAGCCACAGTGCCAGCGCGGCCAGGCCACCGGTCCACAGCACGTAGCTGGGCGTCCACAGCTGCTTGTTCAACGGCAGCACCGTGGCCAGCAGCAGCCCCAGCACGGCGGTTGCCACACCCAGGCCAGCCAATGCCGCCGCACGACCGCTGCGCAGCAGACCACCGGCCAACAGGCCGAGCACGGTACTGGCCAGCGCACCCAGCGTGCTCAGCAACCCTTCCGGGTCATGGCCCAGCCCGGTATCGGCCTGCCACTGGTAGATCCAGGGGGCGAACAGCGTGGTATCCAGACGGCTGGCCGGGTTGGTCCATGGCGCCAGGTCACCGATGCCCAGCAGCAACACGGTGTAGCCCACCAGCAGCGCGATCAGAGCCCCCACCTGCACGCGCGGTCGTGCATACACCGCCAGCACGCCCACCAACGCCGCACACAGCGCGATGCGTTGCAGCACGCCCCAGATGCGGAAGTGATGGGTATGCAGCGCCCACCAGATCAACAGGTGCAGCAGCGCACCAGCCACCAGGATGCGCAGCGCGCGCTCCAGCACGCCGCGCGCCAGCGCCGGCCGTGCAGCGGCCTCCAGCGCACGCGGTGCCACGCTGAAGGCCATCGACACGCCCACCAGGAACAGGAAGAACGGGAACACCAGATCGGTGGGCGAACAGCCGTGCCACTCCGAATGACGCAGCGGTGCGAACACCGCGCTCCAGTCGCCCGGATTGTTGACCAGCAGCATCGCCGCCACGGTGATGCCGCGCAGGGCATCGATCGAGCCCAGCCGGCGTGGCGGCGTCGCGTTCATCAGGCGGCCTCGTACTGTCCGGCGATCCAGGTGCCACGTACCTGCAGGGCGTCATCCAGCAGCACCAGGTCGGCCTGGTAGCCCTCGGCGATGTGGCCCAGGCGGTCATCGACGTTGAGGAACTGCGCCGGATAGGTCGAGGCCATGCGCGCGGCTTCGGCCAGCGGCTGTCCAAGCAGATGCACGGTGTTGCGTACCGCGGTGGCCATGTCCAGCGCCGAACCCGCCAGCGAACCGGCGGCATTGCGCACCACGCCATCGATGGCGGTGATGGTTTCGCCGTACAGCACATAGCTGGGATCGTCGGCACCGACCGGCGGCATCGCGTCGGTCACCAGCAGCAGGCGGCCGCGCGGCTTGGCCGCCAGCGCCACGCGCAGGCTGGCCGGATGCACGTGCACGCCATCGACGATGATGCCGATCCAGCTGTCGCGGTCTTCCAGCGCAGCCCCCACCGCGCCCGGCTCGCGGCCCTGCAGCGGCGACATCGCGTTGTACAGGTGGGTAAAGCCGCGCACGCCGGCATCCAGCCCTGCGCGGATCTCTTCGTAGGTGCCGGCGGTGTGGCCGGCGGCGACGATCACGCCACGCTCGACCAGCGCACGGATGCTCTCAAGCGGCACGCGTTCCGGTGCCAGCGTCAGCAGGGTCACACCGTTGTCCAGCGAAGCGGCCAGCGCAATCTCTTCTTCATCCGGCACGCGGAACTTGCTGGCGTCGTGCGTGCCCTTGCGTGCTGGCGCGATGTACGGGCCTTCCAGGTGAATACCGATCACCCCGGGCACGCCCTGTTCAATGGCCTCGCGCAGGGCTGCGATGGCGTCGCGCATTACCGCCAGGTCGTCGCTGATCAGGGTCGGCAGCATTGCGGTGGTACCGAAGCGGCGGTGCGCCTGCGCGATGGTGCGCAGTGCCGCCACGTCCGGCGTGTTGTTGAACAGTGCGCCGCCCCCGCCGTTGACCTGCACGTCGATGAAGCCGGGCAGCAGCCAGCCGCCGCCCAGGTCCACCTGCTCATCGGCCTGGCCCAGCTGTGGCGCAGCGTCGGGCAGCAACGCCGTGATGTGACCGTCTTCGATCAGCACGGCCAGGTCATCACGGAAGTCGTCACCCACCAGGATGCGGGCATTGCGCAGCACGGTCGCCATCACACGGTCTCCGTGACCTTGTTCAGGTGCGGCGGCAGATCCGGGTTGAAACCACGACGCAGCGCCAGCGCGTTGATCGCGCGGTAGAAACTCTGCACGGTCAGCAGCGGTGCGCACAGCGGATGCGGTGCGGCAGCCACCGGCAGATTGCCACCGGCACCGGCCAGCCACACCTGTGCACCGCGCGCGGTGAACTCATCGACCACCGCACGGGTACCGGCGCCGGTCTCGTCGGGCTGGGCGAAGGCCAGTACCGGGAAGTCACGGTCGACCAGCGCCATCGGGCCGTGCTTGACCTCGGCCGAGCTGTAGGCCTCGGCATGCAGGCTGCAGGTTTCCTTGAACTTCAGTGCAGCTTCCTGGGCCGCGCCCAGGCCCAGGCCGCGGCCCAGCACGAACAGGTTGGTGGCGCCGACCAGGCCCTCGGTCACCGCGCTCCAGTCGCACTGCCACGCTTGGCGCATGGCATCGGGCAGCAGGTCCAGCGCGTTGCGCAGGCTGCTGTCCTGCTTCCAGTAAGCGGCCAGTTGCAGCAGCGCGGCCAGCGAGGCCAGGTAGCTCTTGGTCGCTGCCACGCTCTTCTCGGCACCGGCATGCAGCGGAATGACCGTATCGGCCAGCTGCGCCAGCGGCGAGTCTTCGACATTGACCAGCGCGATCACGCGCGCGCCGGCGGCCTTGGCGGCTTCGGCGTTGCGCAGCAGGTCCGGGCTCTTGCCCGACTGCGAAATGACGATGAACAGCGCGTCACGCAGCTGCAGCGGCGCGGCATAGACCGAGCCCACCGACGGCGACGCGGAGGCGACCACCAGGCCCAGCTGGGTTTCCAGCAGGTACTTGCCGTAGGTGGCGGCATGGTCCGAGCTGCCGCGTGCGCAGGTGACCACGAACGGCGGCGGCGCCGCGCGAAGGCTGGCGGCCAGGGTTTCCATGGTGGCGTGGTTGCGCGAGAACTGGCGCGCGACCACGTCGGCCGCTTCAGCGGCCTCGGCGAACATCAGGGTGGCGGTGGGGTCTGACAGCGACATGGCAGGCTCAGGCGGCATCGGAAGGAAGGGGGCGTGCGCCGGCCGGGCGCATCGGCGCGGTCGAACCGCGCACCACCAGCTGCGGCACGAAGCCCTGGTTGTGCAGCGGTGCTGGCGCGTCGTCGTAGGCGTCGCTGCGCAGCTGCGCGATCAACAGGCGCGCGGCATGGCGGGCGATGTCCTCGGTGGCCTGCTTGGCGGTGGTCAGCGGCGGCCACGACTGGCGTGAGAACGGGCTGTCCTCGAAGCCGGCGATGGACAGGTCGTAGGGCACGTTCATGCCGGCCGACTTGGCGGCGGCCAGCACGCCGGCCGCGATTTCGTCATTGGAGCCGAAGATGGCGGTGGGCGGCTCGCGCAGCGCCAGCAGGCGGCGCGCACCACGGAAACCATCGTCGAAGGTGTAGTCGCCCTGCACCACCAGGTGCTTGTCCACGGTCATGCCGTAGTCCTTCAGCGCGGCCTCGTAACCGGCGTAGCGTTCGCCCGAGGAGCGGTGCGAGATGCCGCCCCAGAGGAAGCCGATGCGCTGGTGGCCGAGCTGGATCAGGTGCTCGGTGATCTCGTAGGCGGCCTCGCGGTCGTCAACGAACACGCAGGCACCATCGGCCGGGTCTTCGGTGGCGGCGATGATGCGCACCAGTTTGATGCCGCGCGCGGTCAACGCCTGGATCAGGTCGCGACGCTCGGACATCGGCGCGGTCAGCACCAGCCCGGCCAAGCGCGAGCGCTGCACCCAGTCGGCCAGTTCATCGGCCAGCAGCGGCGAGCTGGAATCGCAGGGATGGATCTGCAGGCCGAACCCGGTCTCGCGGCACGCAGCGAGCACGCCGTTCTGTACGCCGATGATGTGGTACGGGTTGGGGTTGTCGTAGACCAGCCCGATCACGAAGGTGGTACCGCTGCGCAGGTTCCGCGCGGACGGATCGGGCTCGTAGTCGAGCTCGGCGATGGCACGCAGCACCCGCGCACGGGTGGCCTGCATCACCGACGGTTCGTTGTTGATCACCCGCGAGACCGTCTTCAGCGAGACCTTGGCCTTCTCCGCAACGTCCTTGATGGTCGCTCTGCGCATGGGTTTTCCCTGGGGTTGGCTGCCGTCCATCATCGCCGATCAGGCCTTGTCCTGCGGCAGTCCGGCGCGATGGCCCACCACCGAGTAGAACAGGATGTACAGGTAGCACGGCACCATCAGCAGCACGAACACCAGCTGGAAGTCGATATGCTGCTTGAGAACGGCGAACAGCTGCGGAATGATCGCGCCGCCGGCGATGCCCATCACCAGCAGCGCCGAACCGGTTTCGGTGAAGCGGCCCAGGCCGCGGATGGCCAGCGGGAAGATCGCCGGCCACATCATTGCGTTGGCAAAGCCCAGCAGGGCGACGAATGCGACCGAGACGTAGCCGTGGGTGGCCCAGGCGCCGAGGCAGAACACCACGCCCAGCACCGCCGAAATGGTCAGGTAGCGCGACTGCGAGACCACCCGCGGGATCAGCAGCAGGCCGGCCACGTAACCGACCAGCATCGCGCCCAGGGTGAGCGAGGTGAACATCTTGGTCTGGTCCAGCGGCAGGTCGAAACCGTGGCCGTAGGTGCCGATCGCATCACCGGCCATTACCTCCACGCCCACGTAGACGAACAGGCACAGCACGCCCAGCCACAGGTGCGGGAACTGGAAGATGCTGCGGCGCTCGGCAGCACCGGCCGCAACCGGCGTGGCGTTGGCTTCGGACGACTTGATCTCCGGCAGCGGCGAGAACAGCACGGCCACCGCCAGCAGCACCAGCAGGCCGGCCATGGCCAGGTACGGTGCGTGGATCTTGGCGGCGAACTCGTTCAGCAGCTGCGCCTTGGTCGCTTCATCGGCCGCGGCCACGCTGGCCGACAGGTCACCGATTCCGTGCAGCACCACGGTGCCGATCAGCACCGGCGCCAGCATGCCGGCGATCTTGTTGCAGATGCCCATCAGCGCGATGCGGCGCGCCGCCGTTTCGATCGGGCCGAGGATGGAGATATAGGGGTTGATCGCGGTCTGCAGCAGCGCCAGGCCGCTGCCGATCACGAACAGGCCACCCAGCGCGCCGGGGTACCAGCGCTGGGTGGCGAATTCGCCGAACAGCGCAGCGCCGCCGGCCATCACCAGCAGGCTCAGGCTCAGGCCCTTCTTCATGCCGGTGCGGCGCAGGATCCATGACGACGGCAGCGCCAGGAAGAAGTAGGACAGGTAGAACACCATCAGCACCAGGAAGGCGCCGACCTCGCTGAGCTCAAATGCGAGCTTGACGAAGGTGATCAGCGGGCCGTTGAGCCAGGTGAAGAAGCCGATCAGGAAGAACAGCACGCCGACGATGGCGATGGAGGTGGCCACGTTCGGGCGCACGCTTGCAGCGGAGACGGCGGACATCGGGAAGGGCTCCTGCGGCGACGGCCGCAGAACGCGGCGTCGGAGAGTGGCTGGGAACAACGTTGTCACATTCTTTCGATGGACCGCCGCAGTTTGTCAACTTCCCTGCACGCCTCCGCAAACCTCATGTTGCACTGCGCAACCCGATCACGGGGTGTTGTGCTGAATGCGCTTCAGGCCTTGAGCCCCATGCAGCAATGGTTCCCGCATGAAACCCGCACTCACGCCATGTAAACGTTTACTGCGCGACGCATTCGTTGCGGCGCAGCAACGAAAGTGTCACGAACTCGTTGACATCGTTGTCAGCGGAGTTACAGACTCCGCCCCAATCGCCGGCTCCGTTCCCGGGTCCGGCCCCACCTGCAGCAGGAGCCCGCGTGACCGCCAGCCACCCCGCCCCGGCCCATGTCCTGTCCCGCGTCGCGCCCTCGTTCCTGGCCGCCGACGTCGGCGGTACCCATGTGCGCGTGGCCCGGGTCCAGGCCAGCGGCGACGCTGCGCATCCGGTGCAGGTGCTGGAATACCGCAAGTACCGCAATGCCGACCATGCCGGGCTCAGCGCGATCCTGTCCGACTTCCTCGGCGACGGCCCGCGGCCCTCGCATTGCGTGGTTGCCAGCGCCGGCTACGCCCGCGAGGACGGCACGGTGATCACCGCCAACCTGCCGTGGCCGCTGTCGGCCCGCCAGGTGGAAGCCGACGTCGGCCTGCAGCGGGTCTACATCGTCAACGACTTCGAAGCCGTGGCCTATGCCGCCGCACAGGTGGACGCCAGCGGTGTGCTGCATCTGTGCGGGCCGGAGACCGCTGTACGCGGCCCGACCCTGGTGGTCGGCCCCGGCACCGGCCTCGGTGCCGCGCTGTGGATTCCCACCGCGCACGGCCCGGTGGTGCTGCCCACCGAAGCCGGGCAGCCGACCCTGGCGGCCAGTACCGAACTGGAAATGGCCATCGTCCGCCACATGCAGCGCGATCGCGCGCATGTGTCGATCGAACATGCGATCTCCGGCCCTGGCCTGATGAACCTGTACCGCGCGGTATGCGCGCTGCAGGGACAGGCGCCGACGCTGACCAGCCCCGATGCGATAACTGCCGCCGCCATGGCCGATACCGATGCGCATGCGCGCCAGGCACTGGATGTGTTCTGTGGCCTGCTCGGCAGCACCATCGGCGACATGGCGCTGTTCTATGGCGCCCACGGAGGCGTCTACCTGGCCGGCGGCATCCTGCCGCAGATCCGCGAATACCTGCATGCCAGCACCTTCGTCGAACGCTACCTGCAGAAGGGACCGATGGGCGAAGCGCTGGCACGCATCCCGGTGAAGGTGGTCGAGCACGGGCAGCTGGGCGTCATCGGCGCCGCCAGCTGGTTCCTGCTCCACGCCAACGCCTGAACCGCAGTACGCAGCAAGCAGTACGCAGCACCGCAGTACGCACGACGCACTGGAATCGCACCATCGCGCCCGGCAGCCCCTGCTGGCGCCAGGCATGACCTGCCATTCGTTCGCCGCCGACAACGCACATCAGTGATGAGGAGAGACATCATGAACACCCGCAAGACTCTGCTTTCGGCAGCCATCGTCGGCTGCCTCGCCTTCTCGGCGCACGCCCAGCAGGCTACCCCGCAGGACCTGGACACCGTGCAGGTGGTGGGCATCCGCGCAAGCCTGGAAAAATCGCTGGACACCAAGCGCAACAACGTCGGCGTGTCCGAAGCGATCACTGCCGAGGACATCGGCAAGTTCCCGAGCACCAATGTTGCTGAAGCGCTGTCCCAGATCCCGGGCGTGACCCTGGACCGCCGCTTCGGCCAGGGCGAGCGCGTCAGCATCGACGGCACCGACCCCAGCCTCAACCTGTCCTTCCTGGACAACCACCCGGTGGCGCAGGCCATCTGGCTGTACGGCGAACAGCCCAACCGCGGCTTCGACTACACCCTGCTGGCCCCGCAGATCCTGGGCCGCGCGGAGATCATCAAGTCGTCCGAAGCGCGACTGACCGAAGGTAGCCTCGGCGGCACCGTGCTGATGCACACCCGCCAGCCGCTGGACCTGAAGCAGAACGAAGTGGCCGCCTCGGTGGGCTACAGCTACAGCCAGCAGGCCAGCGAAGGCAAGCCGAACGCGGCCGTGCTGTACAGCTGGAAGAACAACGACGAGACCTTCGGCGTAGCCGTCTCGGCCCAGCACTACGAAGAAGCCGTCGACCGCCAGGGCAAGGAAGTGTTCGGCTACACCAAGGCCAGCACCTTCCCCAATGCCACCGGCGTGGCTGCCGACGTGGACGTGCCGAACTCGTTCAACGCCGCCTGGTTCCAGCAGGAACGCAAGCGCGACAGCGCCGTGGTCAACCTGCAGTTCAAGCCGACCAATGAGCTCGAGTTCAACCTGAGCGGCATGTACATCAAGGAAAAGTTCGACAACTACAACCAGTCGCTCTATTCCTTCCTGACCTGGAACCCGGGCACCGTCAACGCCGTCAACCAGCTCGGCAACGTGCGCAACGGCGTGGCTACCAGCGGCCACTCCAACGCCAGCGCCACCGCCAACAGCGGCACGCTGATCTATGACAACAACGTGCGCCTGTCCGAAGTGGTGACCAAGGGCGTGGACCTGCGCGGCGCATGGAAGGGCGAACGCTGGGGCGTGACCGGCCAGGCCGGCCAGAGCAAATCCGACAACAAGAACCTGGCCCAGTACTTCATCGAGCCGTTCTACAACGGCGGATACAGCTGGAGCATGGACAAGGGCATCACCTTCGATGACCCGGCAGGCGCCCGCAACCCGGCCAACTGGGGTTCAGCCGGCGGCTGGTTCGGCAACAACGGCGTGTTCTCCACCGAGAGCAAGGACACCTACGCCCAGCTCGATTTCAACGTCCAGTTCGACAGCATCTTCAACCAGCTGCAGTTCGGCGTGCGCCACGGCAAGCACGATGAAGCCTTCACCCTCAACGTGTATGGCGGCGTCACCCCGGGCACGCTGGCCGACGTCGGCACCATCGGCCTGACCGACATCCAGGGCTTCACCACCGACCAGGGCCGCCACGTGCAGGCCGGCCGCAACAACGTGCTGAACTGGGTGCGCAACAGCCCGATCGACTACAGCAACCCCGATCCGGCCAGCTACCTCAACAACAGCTGGGCGCTGACCCAGACCAACAACGCGGCCTACGCGCAGTTGAACTTCTCCAACGGCCCGCTGCGTGGCAACCTGGGCGTGCGCTACGTTGATTCCAAGACCGAAGGCAGCGGCTTCGTCTACGGCGGCACGCCGACCCTGACCGACCTGGACAGCAAGTGGCAGACCCGCACCAAGAAGGAAGACTTCGTGCTGCCGTCGTTGAACGTCGCGTGGGATACCGACAACGACTGGGTGTTCCGCTTCGCCGCGGCCAAGGTGATCGCCTGGGCGCCGTACAACCAGATGGTCAACAACACCTTCCTCAACGACACCACTCTGACCGGTTCGGGCGGCAACGCCGATCTGTCGCCGTATGAGTCGTGGAACTTCAATGCCTCGGCCGAGTACTACTACGCGCCGCAGGCCGTGGTGGCCTGGTCGGTGTTCTACAAGAAGATCGACAACTACATCGATACCTCGGCCACCATCGAGCGTCAGTACAACTCGATCCGCGATACCTCGCCGGCCACTTGGGCGAACCTCGTCGGTACCAACGGCTGCACCGCCGACGGCTACTGCGACTACAGCATCCAGCGCCCGCGCAACGCCGGCAGCGGCCACGTCAAGGGCTTCAACATCAGCTTCCAGCAGCCCTTCGGCGAAAGCGGATTCGGCTTGACCGCCAACTACACCTACGCCAATGGCGAGAACAACACCGGCGATCCGCTGCCGTACCAGTCGCGTAATGCCATCGCCTTCAGCCCGTACTACGAGAAGGGCCCGATCAACGCGCGCCTGACCTACAACTGGCGTGACAGCTACCTGGCCGGCGGCTACGTGGCCGGTGCTGCCCCGTCCAGCGTGGACGACTACGCGGAACTGGGGGCCAGCTTCGGCTACACCTTCAACGACAACTGGTCGCTGACGGTGGACGCGCAGAACCTGCTGGACGAGACCTACTTCCAGTACCTGGGCGACAAGGAACACCTGGCTGGCAAGTACAAGAGCGGCCGCCGCTACATGGCCACCCTGCACTTCAAGTTCTAAGACTGCACCCAGCTGCACATCGCGACGGGCCCGGATTTCCGGGCCCGTCGTACGATGGGAGACTGGAATCGCTGCCTGCGCGGCGGCCACGCGCGGCACAGCGAGCCGCCCACCACAGGAGTGAGATGATGCGACCCTTCCCCCTTGCCGGCATGCTGCTGGGCCTGGCGATGCTTCCCGCCGCCGCCCGCGCCGCCGATGCCCCGGCACTGGATACCGGCCCCGGCCCGCAGCTGCGCGCCGGCAGCCTGATGCTGATCCCCGCACCGGCCAACGTGCAGCGCGGCAATGGCGCCGGCATCACCGTGGCCGCAGGGACGGCCCTGCGCGCCGACAGCGAAGCCGAGCAGCGCGTGGCGGGCCAGTTCGCCGATCTGCTCGCCCGCAGTGGCGGCCCGCGCCTGGCGCTGGCTACCGGCAAGGCCGCGGCCAAGGCCGGCGGCATCCGCTTCCAGATCATTCCCACCTTCCGCGATACCGGCGAGGGCTACACGCTGGAGAGCACCGCCCAGGGCGTGCTGGTGCAGGCCGGCAACGAAACCGGCCTGTTCTACGGCGCGACCACCCTCGCCCAGCTCGCCACCGGCGGCAGCAACGGTGTCCTGCCGGCAGTACAGATCCAGGACGCGCCGCGTTTCAGCTGGCGCGGTTTCATGCTCGATTCGGCCCGTCACTTCCAGAGCCTGGACGAGATCAAGCGCGTGCTCGACGCGATGGCCGCGCACAAGCTCAACACCTTCCACTGGCACCTGACCGACGACCAGGGCTGGCGCATGGAAATCAAGCGCTACCCGAAGCTGACCGACGTGGGCAGCTGCCGCCTCCCGGCCGGCGATGGCGGCATCGATCCAGTGACGAAGCAGGAATACCCGTACTGCGGTTTCTACACGCAGGACCAGATCCGGGAGGTGATCGCCTATGCGGCCAAGCTGCACATCCAGGTGATCCCGGAAATCGATGTGCCCGGCCACGCCACGGCTGCGATCGCCGCCTACCCGGAACTGGGTTCGATCAGCACGCCGCTGAAGCCGATCAGCGAATGGGGCGTGTTCCCCAACCTGTTCAACGTGGAAGACAGCACCGTCACCTTCCTGGAGAACGTGCTGGAGGAAGTGATCCAGCTGTTCCCGGCCAAGTACGTGCACGTGGGTGGCGACGAGGCGGTCAAGGACCAGTGGATCGCCTCGAAGCAGGTGCAGAAGCGCATGCGCGAGCTGGGCATCAAGGATGAGATGGCCATGCAGAGCCACATCATCAAGCGCCTGGAAACCTTCCTGGAAGCGCACGACCGCCGCCTGATCGGCTGGGACGAGATCCTCGAAGGCGGCCTGCCGCCGCAGGCCACGGTGATGTCCTGGCGCGGCACCGAAGGCGGCCTGGTCGCGGCCAGCAGTGGCCATGACGTGGTGATGTCGCCGGTCAGCCACCTGTACCTGGACTACCTGCAGACCGGTTCGCCCAACGAGCCGCCGGGCCGTCCGACCCAGGTCAACCTGGCCAAGCTGTACAACTTCGAGCCGGTGCCGGCCGAGCTGGCCGCCGACAAGCGCGGGCACATCCTCGGCCTGCAGGCGAACATGTTCACCGAGCACACGCGCACCTACGCACGCCTGCAGCACAACCTGTTCCCGCGCCTGGCCGCAGTGGCCGAGACTGGCTGGAGCGCGCCGGAGCATCGGGATTTCCGCGATTTCCTCGCCCGCCTGCCGGCGCAGCTGCAGCGCTACCGCGCCTGGGGCTTGGCCTATGCGCAGACCCCGTTCGAAGTGGGCGTGGGCCATACCGACGACCGCGCCGCCAACACGGTGACGGTGTCGCTGGCCAATCCGCTGGGCTATGAAGTGCGCTACAGCATCGACGGCACGCCGGTGACGGCCCGCTCGCCGCTGTACCAGCAGCCGCTGACGCAGCCGCTGCCGGCCACCGTGCAGGCCGCCGCATTCTTCCAGGGCCAGCCGCTGGCAGCGGCACCGACCGTGGCGTCCTACACCGCGCAGTCGCTGCTCAGCCGCCACAGCGAGGAACTGCGCAGCTGCGTAGGCGAGAAGGGCCTGGTGCTGCGCCTGGAAGACGATGGCCCGCGCGAAGGTGCGCGCAAGGTGTTCACCGTGGACATCTTCCAGCCGTGCTGGCGCTGGCCGGCCGCGCAGCTCGATGGCATCGGCAGCGTGCAGGTTCGTGCCGGACGCATCCCCTACTACTTCCAGTTGGCCCACGACGAGCCGGCGCGCAAGTTTGAGAAGGCCAGGGGCCGCAATGGCGAAATGCTGATACGTCGTGGCGACTGCACCGGCAAGGTCGTGGCCCAGGTGCCGCTGCCGGCCAGCACCGATGCCGATGGCTTCGTCATCCTGCGCGCGGCGCTGCCGAAGGGCATGTCGGGCACGGATGATCTGTGTATCAACTTCACCGGCGACACGCGCCCGGCAATGTGGGTGCTGGATGAGATGACGCTGGGGAAATGACCGGGGTCGTGTCCTCCGGTGCCGGTGTTTGCCGGCGCCGGGGGAAATTCATCCACGCGTGGCGTGGATCTACCGGTGGGTGCCAACCTTGGTTGGCACGCCATCAACCGCGCCAGCGCAGCAGCAGGTCGCGCATCGGCGTCAACGCCGTGGCCATCCCGGCCAGCACGCCCATCGTGTTGGCAATCGCATCCATCGGGTCGGCCACGCGGTTATCGGTGAACGCGCCCTGCGCGAACTCGATGCCGATGCCCATCAGCACCAGGCCCAGCCCCACCCACAGTAGCGGCGTGCCGCGACGGAACAACTGCACGGCGCTGCCAGCCAGGATGAAATAGGCGAGGAAGTGCTCGCCCTTGTCGCTGTTTTCCGGCAGCGGAATCGGCGGCGGCGGGATCAGGCAGACCACGATCACCACCAGCACCGCCAGCAGCCACAGCGCGGTCCACAGCCGCGGCCGCCGCAGCGGCTTGATCACCGGCGACCCTGCACTCACAGGCGCCAGCTCAGGTCACCCAGCTCGAAGGCCGGTTCGAAATCCACCTCGCGCTGCAGGCCGATCACCTGGAAACGTTCGCCCATCTCGGTCGGCAGGGTCAGCTTCTTCACCTGGTCGCGCAGCTGGATGCGGCCCACTTCATCGGTGCGCTCTTCGGCCAGCACCAGCACCTGGTCCAGGCCATTGCCAAGCAGGAAACTGGCCTGGCTGCAGTAACCAGCCAGCTCGAAGCCACCATGCAGGCCGGCCTCGGCCATCGCGGTGAAGTCGACCGATGCGGTGATGTCCTGCAGGCCCGGCCAGCGATGCACGTCGTTATGCACATGGTGGCGGTAGAACGCGCGCACGGTGCCGTCGTCGCGGTCGTGCTGGTAGAACTCGCCACGGTTGTAGCCGTAATCGACGAACAGCATCGCGCCGCGCTGCAGGCCACCCGCCACCGCCTGCAGCCAGTACGGCAGCTGCGGCAGAACTTCGGAGCGGTAGCCATCGGCGAAGGGCTTTTCCAGGTAGCGCTCGAGGTGGCGCACCGCGCCGTTGAGCAGCACGTCGGCCGGCTGCGCGCCGCGGATGAAATTGCCATCGCCATCCAGCTCGACGGTTTCCTCATAGACCTCGCCGTCGCGGATCAGGAAGCGCGGCGTCGGCAGCGCGTCGATCACCTCGTTGGCGAACACCACGCCGTCCCAGTCGTCATCGAACGGGCGGTCGACCCACTCCACGCAGCTGGCCAGCTCGGCCGGCAGGTTCTGCTGCAGGCGCTGCTGCTGGCGCTGGCGCAGGTCGGCGCTGGGTTCGAGGATGGCGTAGCGCGACGGCAGCGCATCCAGCTCGGCCAGACGCAGCAGCACGGCCTCGGCGAAGGCGCCGGTGCCGCCGCCCAGTTCCAGCATCCGCGCCTGCGCATCCAGCTGGGCGAACACCGGGGCCAGCGCGTTGGCCACGCTGCCGGCGAACAGGCTGCCGAGCTCGGGCGCCGTGGTGAAGTCACCACTGCCGCCGAACTTGCTGGCGCCGGCGCTGTAATAGCCCCAGCCGGGGGCGTACAGGCACAGCTCCATGAAGCGCGAGAACGGGATCGCCCCGCCCTGCGCAAGGATCTCGGCACGCAGGGCGGCCGCCAGCTGGTCGCTGTGGGCCAGGGCATCGGCTTCGGGCAGGGGGAAGGTGGGCTGCATGGCGTCTTCGAATGCGGTGACAATGGTGCACAGGATAGCCGAGCCTTGGAGGACCCTCATGAGCGACACCGCCCCCGTGGCCCTGATCACCGGCAGCGCACGCCGGATCGGCGCGGCCATCGCCCGCCAGTTCCACGCCTGTGGCTGGTCGGTGGTGCTGCACGCCAACACCTCCAGCGCGGAGCTGCAGCAGACCGCGTTCGATTTCGACAACGTGCGCCCGGGCAGCGTGCTGGCCCTGCAGGCCGACCTGCGGGACGCCGACGCCCTGTCCGACCTGGTGGAACAAGCGGTCACCCATTTCGGGCGGCTGGACGCGTTGGTCAACAACGCCTCCAACTTCTTCCCGACCCCGCTCGGCCAGGTGACCGCCGAGGCGATGGACGAGCTGTACGCGGTCAACGCGCGTGCGCCGCTGCTGTTGTCACAGGCCGCCGCGCCCTACCTGCGCCGCCAGCACGGCTGCATCGTCAACCTGACCGACCTGCACGGCACCGACCCGATGCGCGACCACATCGCCTATACGATGGCCAAGGCCGCGCTGGAAATGGCCACCCGCTCGCTGGCGCTGGAGCTGGCGCCGAAGGTGCGGGTGAATGCGGTGGCGCCCGGCGCGATCCTGTGGCCGGAACAGGGCAAGGACGATTTTGCGCGCGAGGCGCTGCTGGCGCGCACGCCGCTGGCGCGGATCGGCACGGTCGAAGAGATCGCCGAAGCGGTGTACTGGCTGGTGGCCGAGGCCAGCTTCGTCACCGGCCACACCCTGCGCGTGGATGGCGGGCGTACAGTCAGTTGAGGTGTTGCCGGTCAGCGGCCGGCAACCTCCCTCATTCCAGGTCCACCACCTCGAACGTGGCACCGTACTGCGCATGTGCGCGCCACAGCGTGGCGAGGTCCTTGCCACTGACCGGGTCGATGAAATCCGGCGCGATGTCGGCCAACGGCTTCAGCACGAAGGCGTGCTTCAGCTCCGGGCGCGGGATGCGCAGGTGGCCGGGGCCCTCCACCACCAGGTCGCCGTAGAACACCACGTCGATGTCCAGCGTCCGGTCGGAGAAGCGCGGTCCGCTGCGGTCGCGACCGTGCGCGTCTTCCAGCGCATGCAGCCAGTCGTCCAGTTCCTGCAGCGGCAGGTCGGTGTCGATCGCCACGGCGTTGTTGAGGAAGGCCGGGCCATCGAATCCGACCGCAGCAGTGCGGTAGGCGGGCGAAACCTGCAGCGCGCCGAAGCGCTCGCGCAGGGCCGTCACCGCGGCGTGGAGGTAGCGGCGGGGCTGGACGTTGCTGCCCAGGCTCAGGAGCACGGTGGTCATGCGGTTCAGGTGACAGTGCTTGGGGGGCGTGGACATGCCGTCGTCACGGCGGCCTGCCTACAATCCGGGACGCACATGATAGGGCACCGACATGACCTATTGCGTTGGAATCGAAGTGGACGAAGGCCTGGTCTTCGCCGCAGACACCCGGACCAATGCCTCGCTGGACGATGTGCGCGTGCACCGCAAGCTGCACGTGTTCGAATACCCCGGCCAGGCGGCTTACGTGCTGATGGCGGCAGGCAACCTGGCCACCACCCAGCTGCTCGTGTCGCGCCTTGGGCGCGATGCCGATGAACGGCGCACGCCCAACCTCCGCGACATGGTCCACCTGTTCGAAGCGGCCGAATACGTCGGCCAACTGCTGGTGGACAGCCAAGTGCACAGCAGCCACAGCGAACACGGCCATGATGGGGTCAATACGCAGGCAACGCTGATCTTCGGCGGCCAGATCGCTGGCGAGCGGCCCGGGCTGTACATGATCTACCCGCTCGGCAACGCCATTGCTGCCTCGCCGGAGACGCCCTACCTGCAGATCGGCGAATCGAAGTACGGCAAGCCGATCCTCGACCGCATCCTCACCCCGGCCACCCGGCTGGAGGATGCTGCGCGTACCGCCATCGTGTCGCTGGATTCGACCATCCGCTCCAACCTGTCGGTGGGCCTGCCGATCGACCTGGCGCTGCTGCGCAATGGCGAACTGCGCGTCGGCCAGCAGCTGCGGCTGGGGGCGGATTCGGCGCTGTACGCCGATATCCACCAGAACTGGTCGCGGCGGCTGGAACAGGCGGTGGACGCGCTGCCGCGGTTCCCGTGGGAAACCGCGGATCGACCGACCTGACCTGCCACCGATCACGGCCCGGCGCTATCGAAAGCGGTGGGGGTGCCGGACCATGCCCTGCGACGCGTGCTCAGCCCAGCGCTTCGGCCACCGCGCGGAACACCTTCTGCATCTGCAGCGGCTTGTGCAGCACATGCACCTTGACGCTGGCCGGGAACGCATCGGCCGGCACCGTCACTGCGGCGTCTTCCAGTACCAGTGCGGGACCGCCATAGCCCAACGCGGCCATTTCGCCCAGCAACTGGCTGGCCGACAACAGCTTGGAACCGGCATCGGCGATCACCAGCGCCGGCATCGCTTCCTGCTGCATCCAGCGCAGCGCCGCAGCGCCATCGGAAGCCAGCTGCAGCTGGTAACCCTGGCTCGACAACGCGTTGCCGAGCAGCGACAGGCGCGTGGCCTCGCCATCGACCACCAGGATCGACTGGCCGCTGCCCAGCGCCACCAGCTGCTCGATCGGCTCGCTGCCATCGAGGGCTTCATGCATTGGCAGCCGCAGTTCGAAGCAGGTGCCCTGCCCCGGCTGGCTGCTGACGTGGATGCTGCCACCGGCGCCTTCAACGATGCGCTTGCAGGAAATCAGGCCCAAGCCGGTGCCATCGGCCTTGGTGGTGAAGAACGGGTTGAACAGGTGCGACAGCGTGTCCGCATCCATGCCGATGCCCTCGTCAGCCACCCGTATATGCATCCAGTCCACGCCATCGCGCTGACCAGCATGGCTGGCGGTGAGGCTCAGGCGGCCACCGTTGGGCATCGCCTGGATGCCGTTCAACGCCAGGTTCAACATCACCTGCTGCAGCTCGGTGTAGTTGGCATCGACCACCAGGCCCTCATCCTGCACCTGCAGCTCCAGCCGCACCGCGTCGGGCACATTGCTGCGCAACAGCAGCGCCACCGCATCGAACAGGCCGGCGATCTCGATGCGCTCGCTCGGTTTGCGCGAGCCGCGCACGAACGACAGCATCGACTCGGCCATCTCGTGGCCACGGCGCCCGCACTCGGCGATGACATCGGCCAGGTGGTGCAACTGCGGATCGTCGGTGCGCGCCTTCAGCAGGTCCGGCATGATCAGCAACGGCTGCAGGATGTTGCGCAGGTCGTGGCTGAGGCCGGCGGCGAGCAGCGACAGGCTCTCCAGGCGCTGCGCGCGCATCAGTTCGGTTTCCACCCGGGCACGCTCGATCGCACTTCGTGCATCGCGGATCGCACGCACCACTGCCGACGGCAGGCGCGCCGGCAGGTGCTTGATGATGTAGTCATTGGCCCCCTTCTGCAGGGCCGCCACCGCGTTCTCCTCACCCATGGTGCCGGAGACGAAGATGAAGGGTACTTCCGGCGATGTCTCGCGCACGATGCGCAACGCATCGTCGCCGGAGAAGCCGGGCATGCTCAGGTCGGACAGCACGATATCCGGCTGGAACGCAGCCAGTGCCTGGCGCAGCTCCGCCTCGCTCTCGACGCGCTCGAAGCGGGCGTCCAGGCCCGCATCCAGCATCTGTTCGGACATCAGCTCGGCATCTTCCGGTGAGTCCTCCACCAGCAGGATGCGTAGCGCCCCCAGGGCGGGACCGGTCAAGGGCATGGGCTCACTCGAGTTCCGGTGCCTGGTTGATCAACGCCCAGAACTTGCCCAGCGTCTGTACGGCGCCGAAGAACTGGTCCACGTCCACCGGCTTGACCACATAGGCGTTCACGCCCATGTCCCAGCTGCGCGCCAGATCGCTTTCCTCGCGCGAGGACGACAGGATCACCACCGGCAGGCGCTTCAGCTCGTCGTGCTCGCGGATCTGCCGCAGCACTTCCAGGCCATCCATGCGCGGCATCTTGATGTCCAGCAGCAGCACGGCGGGCAGGCCTTCCTCGCGGCTGGCGTATGCGCCGCGGCGCAGCAGGTAGTCCATCACTTCCACGCCATCCTCGACGTGCACGATGGGATTGGCCAGCCGCGCCTCTTCCAGGGCATCGATCGCCATCTCGGCATCGGCCGGGCTGTCTTCGGCAAGAAGGATGGTGCGCAGAGTCGTCATGCAGAGGGACCTTGTTTGTCCGCGTCGATCGCGGGAGGCAGGTAGAAGTGGAAGGTGGCGCCTACGTCCGGTTCGGCCTCGGCCCAGATACGGCCGCCGTGGCGGGTCAGCACGCGACGCACGCTGGCCAGGCCGATGCCGGTACCGGGGTAGTCGCTGGCCTTGTGCAGGCGCTGGAAGACGCCAAACAGCTTGCCGGCATAGGCCATGTCAAAGCCTGCACCATTGTCGCTGACCGTGAACTGATGACCGCCATCGGGCTGCGGCTGGTAGTCCACGCGGATCTTCGCCGGTTCGCGGTTGCCCGAGTACTTCACCGCGTTGCCAAGCAGGTTCAGCCAGACCTGGCGGATCATGTTCTCGTCGGCCACCACGATCGGCAGCGGTGCGATGCTCCACTCCACGTGGTGCGGATGGCCGCTGCTTTCAGCCTCGGACTGCAGGTTGGAATCGAGCATGGCGCGGGTATCGGCGACCAGCGACTGCATGTCCACCGCCTGCTGGCGCATGGCAACGCGGCCCAGGCGCGAGTACACCAGCAGGTCGTCGATCAGTGCCGCCATGCGCCGTGCCGAGCCGGAGATCACGTCCAGGTAGTGGCGACTCTTTTCGTCGGCGGCGTCGCCGAGGTGGCGCGACAACTTGTCGGAGAAACCCGCCACATGGCGCAGCGGCGCACGCAGATCGTGCGAGACCGAATAGCTGAACGCTTCCAGTTCGCGGTTGACCTCGGACACCTGCGCGACCTTGCCTTCCAGCTGCCGGTTCAGCTCTTCCACGCGCAGCTGCACGGCGCGCTGCATGGTGACGTCACTGATCGTCAGCAGCACCACTTCGTCATCGGTATCCGGCAACGGCATGCGCCGTGCGTTGAGCAGCATGTAGCGCGCCATGCCATCGGCGGTGCGCTGTTCATGCTCGAAATCCCACAGCTCACGGCCACGCAGCAACACGTCGGACAGGCGCTGGCGCACCACCGCATCCTTCCACGCGCCATCGCCGACGGTTTCCAGCAACAGGCCTTCGACGCGTTCGTCCTGCAGCCCGTACAGTTCGGCGAAGGCCGGATTGTGCAGCTGCACGCGCAGGTCGCGGTCGAGCAGCACGATCGGTTCGCGCACGGTCTGCAGCACCGAGGCCGCACGTGCCGCTGATCGCAGCGACTGCCGTTCCGCCTGCAGGCGGCGACCGATCTGCCGCTGCAGCAGCCACAGCACCAGGCCGAGCAGCGCCAGCTGCACCACCAGCGAACTCCACGACACCAGCTCGGTCTGCTTGCGCTGGCGCGCGGCCTGTTCGGCGCGGAGGGTCAGCAGCTTCTGTTCACTGGCCTGCAGTTCCTCCACCAGCCCGCGGATCGGATAGCGCGTGCTGAGATCCTGCACCAGCGCGCGCTGGTCGCTGTTCGGCTCGGACTTGGCCAGTTCGCGGGCCACTGCCAGGCGCCCTTCCAGCATTGACTCGATGCGACCGATGCGGATCAGCTGATCGGGGTTGTCGCGGGTCATCCGGCCCAGTTCGGCCAATCGCCCTGGAATTTCGCTGGCCTTGGCCATGCGTTCGCGCAGGCCGGGCGCATCGATGCCCTTGGACAGGGTCAACGCCGCCGATTCAACATCCCGGACATCCGCCTGCAGCTGCTGCACGGCAACGCCCACGGCCTGGGTATGGTTGACCCACGCCATGGCATCTTCGTTGTCCTGCTGCAGTTCGCGCAGGGTCAACCACGGCACCACGATGATAGCGGCGGCCGCCAGCGCAAGGGCTGGCAACCGCCAGCGGTCCCAGATGTCGTCACTGAAAACCAGCGCCATGGTGCCTCGTCAGCCAGGCCGCGAATCGGTGGTCGGGACGAGCCCGACGGCGGCGGAACCGGCAATATAGCGCAGCCGGTCATATGGGCGAGCGTTCCGGCCAGGCTGGCTGAACGGGTTGGCGGTCGGTCCTGTAGAGCCGAGCCCATGCCCGGCTGCCTTGGAGTTCCAGCCGGGCATGGCCCGGCTCTACAGATCAGCGGGCGCCCCACGCGGGGGCGCCCACCGGGCTCAGCGCTTGGCGGCAGCACTGACCTTCAACGCGGCAGCATCAACGCGGGTCACGCCCTTGATGCCCTTGGCGGTGGTGACCGCCTTGTCCTTCTCGGCCTGGGTGGCCACGGCGCCGCTGAGGCTGACCACGCCATTCACCGTTTCCACCTTGATTTCAGTGCCCGGCACGTTGCTGCTGGCCAGCAGGTCCGCCTTCACCTTGGTGGTGATCCAGGTATCGGTCACCGGCTCGTTGGAGTCGTGGCGATCGGCATGGGTCGCCGGATGCGTGCTGGTCGGCGGGCTCTTCGCGGCCGGATCCTTGGCGAATGCGGCGGAGGAAGACAGCGCCAGGCCCAGGGTCAGGGCGGAAGCAATCAGCGTACGGGTGGTATTGCTCATCGTGTCGTACTCCTTCGGTGTGTGCTGCCAGTCTGGACAAGCGCACGTGGAGCAGGCGTGGCGTTGCGGTCATGCCGCCGTGAATCGCGCCCCCCGCAGCGGTAACGGTTCAGTTTTGGTGCGATGCCTGGCTGTCGATTACCCTGTGTTTCCCACAGCCGGAGCCCTGTCATGCGCCCCGACCTGCAACTGGCCCTGATCGGCTACGGTATCGCCGGCCGCGTCTTCCATGCGCCGCTGATCCAGCACACACCCGGCCTGGCACTGCACAGCATCGTCAGTTCACAGCGCGACACCCTGCTGCGCACGTTCAGCGATGTGCACGTGCGTGCGACGCCGCAGGAGGTCTTCGACGACCCGGCCGTGGATGCGGTGGTGATCGCCACGCCGAACGCCCAGCACGCCCCCCTGGCCATGGCTGCGTTGGCTGCCGGCAAGCACGTGCTGGTCGACAAGCCGTTCGCACTTGATCTTGCCGAAGCCGAAGCGGTGCTGGCCACTGCGCGTGAAGCTGGCCGCATCGCCACCGTGTTCCAGAACCGGCGCTTCGATGCCGGCTTCCTCACCCTGCAGGCGCTGCTGGCCGAAGGCACGCTTGGCGAGGTGGCCGAGTGCCATGCGCACTTCGATCGCTACCGGCCGCAGGTGCGCGACCGCTGGCGCGAACAGGAAGGCGCGGGCAGTGGCCTCTGGTATGACCTGGGCCCACACCTGCTGGACCAGATGCTGGTGCTGTTCGGCTGGCCACAGGCGATCGAAGCCGATCTGGCGATGCAGCGCGAAGGCGGCAGCAGCATCGATTACTTCCATGCGGTACTGCATTACCCGCGGCACCGTGCGATCGTGCATGCCGGTTCGCTGGTGGCGGCGCCGACGCCGCACTTCGCGGTGCATGGCCGCGACGGCAGCTGGGTCAAGCACGGCCTGGACGTGCAGGAAGCGCAGCTGCGCCGTGGCGTGGCGCCGGGCGCGCCCGGTTGGGGCATCGACCCGCGGCATGGCGAGCTGCTGCGCTGTGATGCGGAGGACAATGTGCAGCGTACGACGGTGGACAACCTGGCGGGTGACTACCGGCGGCTGTATGCGCAGTTCGCGGCGGCGGTGAACGGTGATGGCGAAGCCACGGTGAGCCCCGTGCAGGCGTTGCAGCTCATGCGACTGCTGCAGGCGGGCATGGAGAGTTCGCGCGAGGGACGGCGGGTGGTGTTGGGGTGATCGGCAGGGCTGCGCCCTGCACCTGCTCAACGCAACGGCAACGGCAACAGCAACGTCAAAAGCGCGTATTCCGTGGGATGGCGGGGCGGGTCCGGTTGAGGGGGACGCCGTAAACCCGTCCATGGGGGCTTGGTCGCGGCATCCATGCCGCTCACACCTCCTCAACCGGACCCACCCCGCCTTCGACAGTTTGCTGCGGGCTGTTGGAAGGGCGTCCTGCTCTGGTAGGTGTCGACCTTGGCCGACACAGTAGAGCCATGCCATGCGTGGATGACGCGGGAACGATGGCTTGACCGGTTCAGAACCCTTTCCTGCGGAAAGGAATCCGACACCATTGCGGGGCTTACGACTTCTTGATGGCGTGACCGCCGAACTCGTTGCGCATCGCCGACAGCAGCCGGTCGGTGAACGAATTCGATTCGCGCGAGCGCAGGCGTTCCAGCAGCGAAAGTGTGATCACTGGTGCCGGCACGTCCAGTGCGATCGCTTCGGCTACGGTCCAGCGGCCTTCGCCGGAATCCTCGACGTACGGTGCGATGCCGTCCAGCGACGGATTGCGCTTGAGGGCTTCGGTGCTCAGGTCCAGCAGCCACGAACGCACCACGCTGCCGTGGCGCCACACTTCGGCCACCTGGGCCAGGTCCAGCTCCATTTCCTGCTTGCGCTCCATCAGCGCGAAGCCTTCGGCGTACGCCTGCATCATTCCGTACTCGATGCCGTTGTGGACCATCTTGGTGAAGTGGCCGGCACCGGACGGGCCGACACGTGCCCAGCCGCGATCTTCGGCCGGTGCCAACGTGCGCAGCAGCGGTGCGATCTGTTCCACCACCGAGGCCTCGCCACCCACCATCAGGCTGTAGCCTTCCTGCAAGCCCCACACGCCACCGCTGGTGCCGCAGTCGACGTAGCCCAGGTCATCCTCGGCCAGCGCCTTGGCGCGGCGGATCGAATCCTGGTAGTTGGAGTTGCCGCCGTCGATGACGATGTCACCCTCGGCCAGGTGCGGGGTCAGCTGGCCCAGGGTCTGGTCGACGGTCTCGCCCGCCGGCACCATCAGCCACACTACGCGCGGCACCGGCAGCGTGGCCACGGCGGCGGCCAGCGAGTCAACCACCTCCAGGCCGGCCTCGGCGGCGCGCTGACGGGCGCCCTCGCCCGGGTCATAGCCCACCACGCGGTGGCCGCCGCGATGCAGGCGCTGGGCCATGTTGGCGCCCATGCGGCCGAGGCCGATCATTGCAATATCCATTGTTTCACCTTCAGTTGGGGTCTAGGGTCAGGCTGCCTGGCCTGCCGGTGGCTGCGCAGTGGCGCAGCTGCGCCTCGCGCCAACGCCGGTAGAGCGTGGTATGCAGATTGTGCACCGCCAGATCGATCGAAAACGGGGTTCGCGGATTGCGATCGAGCAGGCGGGCGATGTGGTAACCGATGGGACGTATACCGCGCGGGTGCACATAGATCACGAACTGCTGGTAGAACGGATCGTCCAGCAACTGGTCCATGCGTGCCAGCGTGTCGCGGTAGCGGGGGGCGAGCGCCGCGCGCAGTTGCGCATCGCGCTCGAACAGCAGGCGCTCGAAATAACGCGTGCCGACCCGCGGCATGCCCTGCGCCAGCCGCCACAGTTCGGCATTGCGATGGTCGTACCAGGCCAGGCCGGCATGCGTGGCCAGCGCCTGCGCGGCGCCCTCGCCCACCGATACCACTACGAAGTTCTCGGCCTGATTGCTCAGGTCATCCAGCGTGCCCGCGTCGTACACATGCTCGATGAAACCCGGCACGCCAACGAACGCCTGCCGCCCCATCGCCGATGTACGCACCGCCTTGCCATCGGCAAAGAAATCTCCTGCACCCGCACCCAGCAGGATGCTGTCGGTGTCATGCAACGCCAGAAACGTGCCGATCGACAGTTCGGCGGGTTTGAATTCCGCATCGAACGCCGCATCGCCATACAGTTCGCGCTGGGTCGCCAGCTGCGCGACCTGGCGGCCCACTCCGCATTCGGCGCGCACGCTGCCACTGTAGAACGTCTGCAACGCGCGGCTGTTGCCGCGGTTGGGCACGTAGCCGCGGCCGAAACTGCGTGTGCGCTGCCAGCCCTGCGCCGGCGCACCCTGCAGCCCGAAGCCGATCCAGCCCAGTTGCAGGCCGGAAAAGCGGAACGCTGGATTGCCCTCCAAAGCAGTCGCCGCGCGCAGCGTGGCCGCACCCAGCTCAAAGGTGTAGGCGCAGACCGTAGCTGGATCGTCCAGCAGTTGCTGCAGCAGCGCCTGGCGCGATGCAGTGGGCAGATCCACGGGCCAGCGCACGCGCAGGTCACCTGCCGCCTGCGCCGCCGCCAGCGAAGCACGCGAGCACACCGGGCCGCCCTGCACCTCGGGCGCGGCAACCGCCGCGTCTTCGAAGCGCCAGCCCAATCGCTGCAACAGGCCCTGTACGCAGTCGACGGGCGTGGACGCGGCGCCCAGCGCCGGCGCCAGCAGCAGCGCCAGGCCCATCAGCCTGCCACGCACGCTCACCCCTGGTCCGTGGGGGCCGCCGCGGGTTCGGGCGCTGTCGCCGCCGGGGGCGTGGCAGCGTCCGCCGGCAGGTACTGCTGCAAGCGCTGGAAGAAGCGCCGGTAGAACTCGGCATCGGTGACCGTGCTGCTGGCCACCTTCACCAGCGAGTCGTCATTGCTGCCGAAGGGCAGCGATACCGAACCCAACGCGCCAACACCGACGCTGGCCGACGTCGGGCTCTTCTTCAGCGCATAGCGATCCTGCACCGCGCTGACGAATACCAGTGTCTGGCTGCCACGCGGCGCGCAGGAGATGCGCAGTACCAGTTGCTCGTGATCATCATCGCGGGGCTGGAAGTTCTTGTTGCCTTCCACCTGTGCCGCATCGGAACGCGCAATGGCATAGCCCTGGCTGAGCAAGGTCCGCCGCGCGGCCTCGCAGGCGTCGCCTGGACGGCCATCGACCGTGCGCGAGAAGGTGTCGCCGGAATCGAAGGATTCACGCAGCAGCGTGCTGTCGGCGGCACGACCACCGCAGGCCGACAGGAGCAGGGCACTGCTGAGGGCCACAGCAGCGCTGGAAAGACGGGAGGCCCGCATGGGTACTCCTGCGAGGACGGTACCGGCAAGGGTAGTCCCGCCACCGTGTGCGTCAGGTCGACATAGACGCCCCTGTTGTTCCCGGTTCATCCGACGGTGGCGCCAGGAAGGAGTTCCACAACGAAACGGGGCCGGCAATGCCGGCCCCTCGGGTTCACATGCGTCTGCAGGCTCAGTCGGCCCAGCGACCGGCGCCAGTGGACTGCGGCAGCACCTGCGCCGACAGTGGGCGGTCGTTGGCCAGCAGGTTCACCGCGTCGGCCAGGATCGACGCCGATTCGCGCAGCAGCGGGTCCGGACGCTTCTCGGCCGCTTTCTCGCGCGCGGCATCCTTGACGATGTCGCGCTCGTTGCCGGTCAGGCCGTCATCGCTGCTGTCATCGGCCAGCGGGTCCAGGGCCAGGCCCAGTTCCTTGCGCTGCTGCTGGCGCTCCTTGCGCTGGGTGTCCTGGCGCTCGCGCTCGGCGCGACGGGTCGCCTCGTTCAACGAGATGTACTTCTTCGCCGCTTCAGTGCGGAACTGCTGCACGTCCTCGTTCCACCACTGGAACTCCTTGTCGGTGGCGATGCGGGCGTCGTGGCGGGTTTCCAGCTTCGGCAGCAGCGGCGCGAAGTTGCCGTACTGGGTGTGCGGCACGGCCGCGATGCGGGTCCACGGCAAGGCGTTGTCGTAGGTGCTCTCGCCAAACTCGGTGGCATCGACGCTGGCCGGGAAGGCCAGGTCCGGCACCACGCCCTTGTGCTGGGTGCTGCTTCCGCTGATGCGGAAGAACTGGGCGATGGTCAGCTTGACCTGGCCGAAGCGCTGGGTCTCGCCACTCGGCCAACGGTCGAGGTCGACGATGTTCTGCACGGTGCCCTTGCCGAAGCTGGTTTCACCGATCACCAGGCCACGGCCGTAGTCCTGGATGGCGCCGGCGAAGATTTCCGAGGCCGAGGCCGAGCCGCGGTTGATCAGCACCGCCAGCGGGCCGTCCCACGCCACGCCCTGGTTGCGATCGCTGTTGACGGTGACGCGGCCACCGGACTCGCGCACCTGCACCACCGGGCCCTGCTCGATGAACAGGCCGGTCAGTTCGATCGCTTCATCCAGCGAACCACCGCCGTTGTTGCGCAGGTCCAGCACCACGCCGTCCAGCTTGTCGTTCTTGAAACCGGCCAGCAGCTTGGCCACGTCGCGGGTGGCCGAGGCATAGTCGGCGGCATTGCGGCGACGGCCTTCGAAGTCCTGGTAGAACGTCGGCAGCTTGATAACGCCGATCTTGCGCGCCGGCTCACCATTGGCGGCCGGGATGGTCATGGTCTCGCCCTTGGCGGCCTGTTCGGCCAGGCGCACCTTCTGCCGGGTCAGCACCAGCGTGTGGTGCTTGCCATCGGCACCTTCGGCCGCCGGGATGAATTCCAGCTTGACCTGGGTGTCCTTGGCGCCACGGATCTTGGCCACGACATCGTCGATGCGCCAGCCGATCACATCCTCGACCTGGCCGGACTTGCCCTGGCCGACGCCGACGATGCGGTCGCCCGGCTTCAGCGTGCCGTCCACCGCCGCCGGTCCACCGGCGATGATCTCGCGGATCACCACCACATCGTCCTGGCGCTGCAGCTGCGCGCCGATGCCTTCCAGCGACAGCGACATCGCCTGGTTGAAGTTCTCGGCAGTGCGCGGGGTGAAGTAATCGGTGTGCGGATCAACCGCGCTGGTGTACGAATTCATGAAAAACTGGAAGACGTCCTCGCCTTTCAGTTCATTGACCGACTTTTCCAGCGTCGCGTAGCGCTTGTCCAGCGTCTTGCGGATGTCATCCGGCTTCTTGCCGGCCAGTTTCAGGCGCAGCCAGTCGTTCTTGACCGACTTGCGCCACAGCTCATCCAGCTCGGCACTGCTGGCCGCCCACGGCACCTTCTTGCGGTCGTACTCGAAGCGCTCGTCGGTGGTGAAGTCCGGCTCCTGCTTGAGCAGCTTGCGCGCATAGGCCACGCGCTCGCCGACGCGCTGCTTGTAGACGGCAAACACCTGGAAGGCCGGCTCCAGCTCGCCACCACGGATCGCCGAGGAAATGTTGGCCTCGAACGGTGCAAAGCGCGCCACGTCGGCCTGGGTGAAGTACTGCTTGCCGCCGTCCAGCGTTTCCAGGTAGCGCTTGAACACGTCCTTGGAGGTGGCCTCGTCCAACGCGCGCGGGCGGTAGGCGTAGCGGCTATCGGACAACAGGCCGTACACCAGCTTGGAGGTGGTCACCTGATCGGCGGTGGCCGCAGCGGGCAATGCGGGCGAGTCGGCCTTGGCAGCCAACGCCAGCGGTGCGACCAGCGCCAGGGCCATCAGGAATGCGGGGGCTTTGAATTTCATTGACGTGCTCGAGGGCGCCTTGCCAAGGGGGAGACTGCGTGGTGTTCAGACATCACGACAGTGCCGAAAGTTGCCGGGTTTGTCACCCGCCCACATCCGGTGGAAAACCAGCCTAGCGGGGCCGGTGTAGCAAATTGTGAATGGCCGGAAAGCATGCCCCCACAACACCCGCTGCCAGAGTGCCGATGGGATCGGATGGAGAGCCCCCTGAGTGAGGGGGCCGCCGCGAAGCGGCGGAGGTCTGGGTGATCGCAAGCCGGGGCCCACGGGGTGCGCGCACCGTGGGAAGCGGTAGCGCGCATCGCGCAACCGCTTACCGGACGCCAGCGCCCTTGGCCTGTACGTCGGCGTGGTACGACGAGCGCACCATCGGGCCGGAGGCCACGTGGCTGAAGCCCAGCTCGTAGCCGTAGTCTTCCAGCGCCTTGTAGTCTTCCGGGGTCCAGTACTTCAGCACCGGGTGGTGGTGCGCGGTCGGCTGCAGGTACTGGCCGATGGTGATCATGTCCACGTCGTGCGCGCGCAGATCGCGCATGGTGGCCTTGATCTGTTCGAACTCTTCGCCCAGGCCCAGCATGATGCCGCTCTTGGTCGGCACCGCCGGGTGCTGCGCCTTGAAGTTCTTCAGCAGGTTCAGCGACCACTGGTAATCCGCACCCGGGCGCACGTTGCGGTACAGGTCCGGTACGGTTTCGATGTTGTGGTTGAACACGTCCGGCGGGTTCTGCGCCAGAATCTCCAGCGCGCGTTCCATGCGGCCCTTGCCGCGGAAGTCCGGGGTCAGCACTTCGATGCGGGTGCCCGGCGACTTCTCGCGGATGGCGGTGATGCAGTCGACGAAGTGCTGGGCACCGCCGTCGCGCAGGTCATCGCGGTCGACGCTGGTCACCACCACGTACTTCAGGCCCATGTCGGCCACGGTCTGGCCGAGGCTGGCCGGCTCGTTGGCATCGGGCGGCTTGGGGCGGCCGTGGGCCACGTCGCAGAACGAGCAGCGGCGGGTACAGACTTCGCCCAGGATCATGAAGGTGGCGGTGCCGTGGCCGAAACACTCGTGGATGTTCGGGCAGCTCGCTTCCTCGCATACGGTCACCAGGCGGTTCTCGCGCAGCTTGGCCTTCAGGTTCTGCACCGCATTGCCCGAAGGAATGCGCACGCGGATCCACGACGGCTTGCGCAGCACCGGCGCGTCGGCGAACTGCACCGGCGAGCGGTTGATCTTGTCACCGCCCAGCTGCTTGACCCCGGCCTGCAACGGCGCGGCGGACGGAGTGTCGCCCTGCACGATCTGCAGGGGAATGGAACGGGCGGTGGTTTCAGTCATGGCAGTTCCGGGGGGCGGTCAGGCGGCCGCAGAAAGATCAGGCAGTTCCGGCGTGTGCTGCAGTAGCAGGCCGAACTGGCGGGCCAGGTGGTCCAGCAGCACCGGCTTGACGGCATCCATCCCGGAGGGGCCGCCCAAGTCTACCACCGAGGTCACCTGCAACCCTTGGTAACCACAGGGATTGATGCGGTGGAAGGGCTCCAGGTCCATGGCCACATTGAAGGCCAGGCCATGGAAGGTGCATCCGCGGCGCACGCGGATGCCAAGGGCGGCGATCTTGGCGCCCCCGACGTAGACGCCCGGGGCGCCGTCACGGCGTTCGGCGCCGATGTTCCACTCGGCCAGGGTGTCGATGATCGCCTGCTCGATGCGGCACACGTAGTCGCGCACACCGATGCCCAGCCGTGGCAGTCGCAGCAACGGATAGACCACGATCTGGCCGGGGCCGTGATAGGTCACCTGGCCGCCACGGTCCACGTGCAGCACCGGGATCTCGCCAGGCGCCAGCACATGCTCGTCCTTGCCGGCCTGGCCCAGGGTGAACACCGGGTCGTGCTCGACCACCCACAGCTCGTCGGCATCGGCGTCGCTGCGCTGGTCGGTGAAGCGCTGCATGGCGCGCCACACCGGCTCGTAGGGCTGGCGCCCCAGGTCGCGGACCACCGCCGGGCGCGGCGGACGGTCTTCCGGGGCCGCCTCGGCCGGACAGCTGTCGGCTACAGCGTCCACTTCACTTCCGGGTGATCGCGCAGCGCCTGGTGGGCCAGGTCGTACTGCTCGCGGCTTTCGGCCTTGAACACCATGCGGATGGAGACGTACTTGCCGTTGGACGAGTGCTTCCAGCTGATGCGTTCAGTGACGACATCGATGCCGGCGGCCAGCAGCAGGCGCGGAAGCTCATGTTCCAGGCCGCGGTTGGCCGGGCCCATCGCGCTGAGCTCGAACTGACCGGGGAACTGGAAGCCGTGTTCGGGGTTGTCGGACTTGATTTCCATGGGCCCATTATCGGGCCGCAGGGCCACAAACCCAAGAGTATTCACCAAAGTCAAAGGCAGCATCGGCGGGCTGCTGCGTTGCAATCGGCCAAGGCCAGGGCCCGGCAGGCCCAACCGCAGCTGACTGTGCCGCAGCCCCCGGCCTTGGCCGGGCGGTACCCCGCGCACCGGCGCATAAGGAATTGTATCGGCCGGACAATGTTGTTTTCGGAACAGACAAGTGATCGGGATGCGCTCGTTCCATCACGTGGGGGCGAGTACCGTGTCGTTGCAGAAAACGACAATCCATCGCCCCCTTACCCATGAGCATTCCATCCATGCGTAGTGTCGCAGCCCTCGGGCTGTCCGGCCTGCTGGCCGCCGCCCTCCCCCTTGCCGCCCAAGCGGCCGAACAATGCGGCCCGGACGCGATGCGCGACCACCCGCCGCAGGTCAATTTCCGCGTCGACAACGACCTGTTCGGTGGCCGCCACCAGGACCAGGGCTATACCAACGGCGCACAGCTGACCCTGGTCTCGCCGAACCTGGTCGACTACACCGACGATCCGTGCCTGCCGCGCATGGCGCGTTGGGTGAACCAGTACCTGGAAGGCCTGCACCCGGGCAGGTTCGAACAGCAGAACATGATCTTCAGCATCGGCCAGGGCATCTTCACCCCGACCGACCCGACCCGGCGCGATCTGATCGAGGACGACCGGCCGTATGCCGGCGTACTGCTGGCCAGCTTCGGTTTCAACGCGCGCAGCGGCGACCGCCTGCAGACCACTCAGCTGGCGGTAGGCGTGGTCGGCCCGTGGGCGCAGGGCAAGCAGGTGCAGGATGCGGTGCACAACATCCTGGGCGACAAGAAGTTCGAAGGCTGGGACAACCAGCTGCACAACGAACCGGTGTTCATGCTGACCCACGAGCGCATGCGCCGCTGGCCGGCCGATGCCAGCGTCAATGCCGGCGGCTGGGGCTGGGATGCGATCAGCCACTACGGCGGCGCAATCGGCAACCTGGAAACCAAGGCCAATGCCGGTGGCGAAGTGCGTTTCGGCTGGAAGCTGCCCGACGACTTCGGCAGCACGCCGCTGCGCCCGGCCGGCGAGAACACCGCGCCGACCCGGGGCGGCCGCCCCAGTGGCTGGTCCTGGCATCTGTTCGCGACCACCGACGCTGCCTGGGTAATCCGCGATATCACCCTGGACGGCAACACCTTCCGCAGCAGCCACAGCGTGGACAAGCGCCACGTGGTAGCCCAGGGCGGCTACGGCATCGCCGTGATGCGCGGGCGCTGGAAGTTCGCGGTCGCGCGCTACCACAGCACCCGCGAGTTCTACGGCCAGCGCCAGTCGCCGGTGTTCGGCAGCTTCACCATCAGCCGCTCGCTGTAACTGCACCTTGTAGCGTCGAGCCATGCTCGACTGTCCTTGCTCGACTCCAAGAACGGAAAAGGCCGGCATTCGCCGGCCTCTTTCGTTCACCGCGCAGATGCGTGGATCATTCCGATTCCCACCACATCCAGAAGCTGTCCCACAGGCGCTTGAAGAAGCCGGCCTGTTCGACGGCAGCCACCGCCACCAGCGGTGCTTCGGCGATGACCTTGCCATCCAGGGTGACCTTCACGGTGCCGATCTGCTGGCCGGCGGTGAACGGTGCTTCCAGGGTCTTGGGCACGTCGATGCTCGGCTTCAGGTCGTTGTAGCGGCCGCGCGGCACGCTCACCAGCATCGGCTGCGCCACGCCCAGCTGCACCTTGTCGGTGGTGCCCTTCCAGACCTTGTGCTCGGCCACGGCCTTGCCCGGCTCGTACAGGCGATGGGTCTCGAAGAAGCGGAAGCCCCAGTTCAGCAGGGCCAGGCTGTCATCGGCACGCTGCTTCTCAGACGCACCGCCCAGCACCACCGCGATCAGGCGCTGGTCGCCACGCTGCGCCGAGCTCATCAGGCAATAGCCGGCTTCGGAAGTGTGGCCGGTCTTGATGCCGTCGACGCTGCCATCGCGCCACAGCAGCAGGTTGCGGTTCGGCTGCTTGATGTTGCCGACCTGGAATTCCTTGATCTTGTTGTACGCGTAGGTTTCCGGGTAATCGCGCACCATCGCGCGGCCCAGCAGTGCCAGGTCGTACGCGGTGCTGTGGTGGCCCTGCGCGGTCAGGCCGTGCGCGTTGACGAAGTGCGAGTCCTTCATGCCGATCTTGGCGGCGTAGCTGTTCATCAGCGACGCGAAGGCTTCTTCGCTGCCGGCCACGTGTTCGGCCAAGGCGATCGCGGCATCGTTGCCGGACTGGATCGCCATGCCCTTTTCCATGTCTTCCAGGCGTGCGGTCTGGTTGACCGGGAAGCCGCTGTAGCTGCCATCGGTACCGGCGCCACCTTCGCGCCAGGCGCGCTCGCTCATCATCACCTGGTCATCTGCACGGACCTTGCCGTTCTTGACCTCGGCGGCGATCACGTAGGACGTCATCACCTTGGTGATGCTGGCCGGGGCCAGCTGCTCGTGGATGTTTTCGCCAGCCAGCACCTGGCCGGTGGCGTAATCCATCAGCACCCAGGCCTTGGACACGCTCGGCGCCGGCGCCGGCGGAGTGGCGACGGTGGCAGGGGCGGCAGCAGCGGCGGGCGCCGGCGTGGCCGGAGTCGGCAGCGGCGTCTGGGCGGAAGCCAGGCCCACCACCAGGGTGGCGGCCAGGGCGGTGGCGGCGGAACGGAAATTCATTGGACAGCAGGCTCCAGGGGACGGCCGGGAATGGAGGGTGGAACGTAACGGCCATTGTAAGGCCGGGGGAGCACGGGCCGGCAGCACCGGCCCGGGCGGATCAATCCTTGACGATCTGCGGCGAACCCAGGCCCAGACCGGCGATGCGACCGACAAGTTCCGCGGCGCTGGCATGGTCGCTGGCGGGAACGCGCAGGCGGAACAGGGTACGGCCACCGGCGGCGATGTCGCTGATGGTGGCGCCGACGATGCCGGCGGCACTGAGCTGGCCCATCGCGCGGTTGGCGTTGTCGCGATTGGAGAAGCTGGCGACCTGCACCATCACCGCGCCCACCATCTGCTGCGACAGGCTGGGCGCCGCCGGGGCGCTGCGCACCGGTGCCGGGGCCACCACGCGCGGAGCAGCACTGGCCACCACGGCCGATGCCGGTGCCGTACTGCGCACCGGCGGCGCGCTCGGCGGCAGGCTGCTGACCGCCACATCTGGCGCGGTGCTGGCCACGCCCTGTGTGGTGGCCGGCTGGCCACGTGCCGGGGCGCCATCGGCGGGCAGGCGGTTGACCAGGCGATCGATGTCACTGTCGGCGACACGCGCGGCCGGCGTCGGGCGCGCGCTGGCCACAGCCGTGGTTGCGGCGGCTTCGGCAGCACGACGCTCCCGGCGCGACGGCTTCTGCGCCAGCAGGTTGCCCTCGCCCGGCTGCAGCGCGCGCACCTCGACATTGCCGGTACCGCGCTGGGTGATGCCCAGGCGCACGGCGGCGGCGTAGCTGAGATCGACCACGCGGCCATCGTGGAACGGGCCGCGATCGTTGACGCGCACGACCACCGATTCGCCGTTGTCCAGGTTGGTCACGCGGGCGAAGCTGGGAAGCGGCAGCGTCTTGTGCGCGGCAGTGAACTGGTACATGTCGTAGACCTCGCGGTTGGAGGTCAGGCGGCCATGGAACTTGGCGCCGTAGTACGACGCGGTACCGCGCTCGACGTAGTTGCGGGTGTCGTCAAGCACGTTGTACGACTTGCCCAGCACCACGTACGGCGTCTTGTTGCCGATCGCCGAGCGTTCCTCGGCAGTCACTTCCGGCTCGGGAATGCACGCCACGTTCGGAATGTAGGTGGGCGTGCTGTCCTTCACCCCGGGCTTGTACAGGCCACCGGCGGTGTAATTGCCGCGGGTACTGAGGTCTTCCTTGGCCGCCGCATACGGCGAACCTTCCGGGCAGTGCGCCGGGCGCGAGCCGCGGCCCTGCACCAGCGTGCCGCTGGACTTGCCAGCATGGCCGGCGGTAGCCGGCTTCTTCGGCGCGCTGCTGCAGGCCGCCAGCGCGAGGACGATCAAGCTCGGGACCAGCCATCTGATGTTCATGCCGGGGGCAGCTCCTGTCCGGCGATGGCCTGGGACAACTGGAACACGGCCATCGCGTACATCTTCGAGAGGTTGTAGCGGGTGATCGCGTAGTAGTTCTGGAAGCCCAGCCAGTACTGCTTGCCGGTGCTGCCTTCCAGGGTGATCGGGGTGGCGGTGGCGCCCGGCTGCACCGGCGCGCTGGGCTGGTAGCCGCGCTGGGCCAGATCGGCCAGCGACCAAGTGGGCATCCACTCGGTCGGGTTGAACTCCTCGCGGCCCGGCGCCAGCGTGGCCGGCACGGCCACCTGGCCGCCGCGCACCCAGCCGCCCTTCTTCACGAAGTAGTTGGCGATGGACGAGAACACGTCGTCGTAGCTGTTGAACAGGTCGCGACGGCCATCGCCGTTGCCGTCCACGGCGTAATCGAGATAGCTGGACGGCATGAACTGGCCCATGCCCATCGCCCCGGCGTAGCTGCCCTTGAGCGTGGTGATGTCGAGCTTTTCTTCGCGGCCCAGCTCGAACAGCTTGGCCAGCTCATCGCGGAAGAACAGCTCGCGGCGCACTTCGCGTTCCAGCTTGGCCGGATCGCCGCTGCGCGGGTAATAGAAGGCCAGCGTGTACAGCGCATCGAGCACGCGATGGCTGCCAGCGTTCTTGCCGTAGCTGGTTTCCACGCCGATGATCGCCACGATCACTTCGGCTGGCACCCCGGTGCGCTGCTGCACGCGATCCAGTTCAGCGCGGTGCTCTGCCAGGAACGCGCGGCCGCCATCGATGCGTGCCTTGCTGATGAACATCGGCCGGTATTCGTTCCACGGTTTGACCCGCTCGGCCGGGCGCGACATCGCGGCGATGATCGGCTGGCGCACCTGCGCCTGGTCGAGCACGCTACTGATCTGCTCCGGCTTCAGGCCATAGCGCTTGGCCGTATCGGCGATGAAGCGGGCCCGCGCAACGTCGAACGGCACCGGAGTGAGATCGACCGGCGGCGCGCTGGCGGCGGTGGCTTCGGGTGCGGCCTCGGCAGGCCCATGGGCCTGGGTGGCGGGCTGGCGCGGCGTACTGCTGGCCTGGGGCGAAGGCGGCGGGGACTTCGGCTGGGTCGCGCAGGCGACCAGGCCGAGGGTGAGCATGCAGGCCAGAGTGCGTCGAATCATCGTCGCAGGTTAGCAGGTCATGGATGAATTAAAACCCCTAACACCATGAATCACAACGATTTGCCCGCGTTCAGCGGGAAATGTGAAGACGTCGTGATCGTGCTTCCCCATTCAGAGAGAGGTGGCCGGTTGCGTCCCCATCCCCGCAGACGCAACCGGCGACCGGATCCGGCCGATACCTGCGCGGCTGCCTCTCCCCAGTGGCAGTGCCCCGCGCTCCTTGTATCCGTTGGATCAGTGCTGCTCCCGCCCGACGCCCCCTCGCGCTGCAACGATTGACGGCGCGCCGTGCCGAACGGGCCGCCATTGTGCAGGCCGATTACGACAAGTCCATTGATCAGGATCAACGCGGCGTAAAAATGTGAATCAGATCGCAAATTTTTCGGACTTTGGTCAGTGCGCGGGCATCCGCGCGTTGTTGTGAGAACGCTTCCACAACAAGCGTTGCGCAGAGTCAGGAAGGTTTCAGCCAACGGCGCAGCCCCTCGTGGGTGGTTGGGCGGTTGCAGAAGGCCAGATTGCTGAGGGCTGCCCGGTTGGGCAGGCAGCGGGGCTTGTCCGCCGCATCCATGCCGCGGACACCCCGCGTTACCCACCGCGCGCCCGCCCCACGCATGGGCCGCGTTACCCAACCACCCACGAGGGGCTGCGCCGTTCGCTGGAAACCTATCCCCCGTGCACGGGCCGGTGCCCCCGTACCGCCATCACCAACCCGATCCCCGCCAGCAGCGACACCGCCGAGGTGCCGCCGTAGCTGATCAACGGCATCGGAATGCCTACCACCGGTAGCAGGCCGGAAATCATCCCGCCGTTCACCAGCACATACACGAAGAACGCCAAGCCCAGACTGCCGGCCAGCAGCCGTGCGTGCGTGTCGCGCGCATGCACCGCGATCCACAGGCAGCGCCAGACCACAAACAGGTACAGCGCGAACACGGTGGCCACGCCGATCCAGCCGAACTCTTCGGCCAGCACCGAGAACGCAAAGTCCGTGGTGTACTCGGGCAGGAAATCCAGGGTGGCCTGCGTGCCCTGCCCCCAGCCGCGCCCGTCCCAGCCACCGGAACCGATCGCGATGCGTGACTGCAGGATGTTCCAGCCGGTGCCGAGCGGATCCGCCGCCGGGTCGAGGAAGGTCAGCACGCGATCCTTCTGGTATTGCCGCAACAGGCCGAACCAGGCCAGCGGCGCGGCCACGGCCAGCCCCGTCGCGCCAGTGGCCACCCAACCCCAGTGCAACCCGGCCAGCAGCAGCGCGAACACGCCGCTGGCGGTAACCAGCGTGGCCGTGCCGAGGTTGGGCTGCAGCAGGATCAGCACGGCCGGTACGCCGATCAGCACAGCAGCGGTCAATACCGTGCGCGGTGAAGGTGGCAGCGGTTGGCGGTGCAGGTACAAGGCCATCATCAGCGGCAGGCTGAGCTTGAGCAGCTCGGACGGCTGCAGGTAGAACACGCCGAGATTGAGCCAGCGCTGCCCATACTTGCCGGTGCCGATCACATACACCGCCATCAGCGGCAGCATCGACAACGCGTAGATCGCCGGGGTCCACGCACGGAGGCGCAGCAGCGGAACGCGCGACAACAGCCACATCGCGGCCAGGCCACCGGCGAAGCGCACCGCCTGCCCGGCCACCGGACCGGACACGCTGTGCAGCACTGCCAGGCCCGCTGCCATCAGGATCAACAGCGCAGCCAGCAGCGGCAGATCGATCGTGCGCACCGCCTCACGGCAGATGCCAAGCAGTCGTTTCCATTCCACGCAGGTACGGTAGCAATGTGTGCTTGCGTGAAGCTGTCAGCGCGGCGCTGCATTTGTAGCGTCGAGCCATGCCGACTGCCTCTCACGCAGCAGAAGCGGCCGGCATGACTCGGCTCTACAAAGCGCAGGAGCAGGAGGCACGGCGGCTAGCCGTAGCCGCCGTGCACGGGGTTGTGGCTGCGTACCGCCATCACCAGGCCGAAGCCGGCCAGCAGCGATACGGCGGAAGTGCCGCCGTAGCTGATCAGCGGCATCGGCACGCCCACCACCGGCAGCAGGCCGGAAATCATGCCTCCGTTGACCAGCACGTAAACGAAGAACGCCAGGCCGGTGGCACCGGCCAGCAGGCGCGAGTACGAGTCGCGCGACTGGCTGGCGATCCACAGGCAACGCCCGATGACCACCAGGTACAGCGCCAGCACGGTGGCCACGCCGATCCAGCCGAATTCCTCGCTCAGCACCGAGAACGCGAAGTCGGTGGTCTGCTCGGGTATGAAGTTGAGGTGCGACTGCGAGCCTTCGCCCCAGCCCTTGCCATCGAAGCCGCCGGAACCGATCGCGATCTTCGACTGGATGATGTTCCAGCCCGCACCCAGCGCGTCCATCTCCGGGTCCAGGAACATCATGATGCGATCCTTCTGGTACGGCCGCAGCAACCAGAACCAGGCCACCGGCGCGACCGCGGCCACGCCGCCCACGCCGAGGCCGACCCACCACCACGGCAGGCCGGCCAGCAACAGCACGAACACGCCGCTGGCAGCGATCAGCACACCGGTGCCGAAGTCGGGCTGCAGCATCACCAGCCCGGTCGGCACGCCGATGATGACCAGCGCGGTCAGCACGGTGCTGAAGCGCGGCGGCAGCGGCATCTTGTGCAGGTACCAGGCCACCATCATCGGCAGGCTGACCTTCAGCAGTTCGGCCGGCTGCAGGTAGAAGAACTTCAGGTCCAGCCATTGCCGCCCATATTTGCCGGTGCCGAGCACGAACACCGCCAGCAGCGGGATCATCGAGATCGCATAGATCATCGGCGTGGCCGAGCGGATGCGCAGGATGGGCGCGCGCGAGATGCCCCACAGAGCGGCCATGCCCACTGCGAAACGCGCGCCCTGGGCCATCACCAGGCCGTCGCCACCGGCACTCTTCAGCGTCGCCAGGCCGATCACCATCAGCGCGCCCAGAGCCAGGCACAGCACCCAGTCCAGCGTGCTGAAGAAGCGGCGCAGCATGTCGCCGGCCCAGCGCAGGAACACCTTCATCGTGCGGGCTCCATGGCGGCCGGGCGCGGCGTGGCCGGCAACGCGGCGGCGGTCGGTGTACCCGGCGTCGGCGCGGGCGCCGGTTCGGGTGCGGGCACGCCAACCAGCACCGGGTGTTCGGCCAGCTGCGCGGCGGCCAGATCACCGGCGTGGCGCGCGCCGGCGTCTTCGTTGTCGAACGCGGTAGCGCCGATGGCGGTGGTGCCACGCTCGCTGTCCAACGGCTGCATGCCTTCGGGCATCTTGCCCAGCAGGTAGGCATCGAACACCTTGCGCGCGATCGGCGCGGCAGCCGAACCACCGTAACCGCCACCCTCCACCGCCACCGCGATGGCGATCACCGGGTTCTCGGCCGGTGCAAAGCCGACGAACAGTGCGCGGTGGCGCAGGTGCATCGGCAGGCTCTTCGGATTCACTGCGGCAGTGCCCTTGCGGCTGATGACCTGCGCGGTACCGGTCTTGCCGGCCATCACGTACGGCGCACCGACCGCCACGCGCCAGCCGCTGCCACCGGGCCGCATGGTCGCCATCATGCCCTCGCGCACGGCCTGCACGTTGTTGGGATTGGGGCTGACCGGCTTGCTTTCGCCGGGCGGCGTCGCGGTCCAGTCGCTGTCGAAACCGTCGCGCTGCTGGATTACCAGGTGCGGGGTGCGCAGCTGGCCATCGGCCAGGCCGCTGACGCCGCGTGCCAACTGCAGCGGGGTGACCTTCCAGTCACCCTGGCCGATGCTGATGTTGACCGTGTCGCCGGGGTACCAGGCTTCCTTGCGGCTCTTCCGCTTGTAGGCCGGCGACGGCAGGATGCCGCCGATCTCGCCGGTCAGGTCGATGCCGGTCGGCTGGCCGAAGCCGTAGTACTCCATGTAATGGTCGAAGCGCTCGATGCCCAGGTCCAGCGCCAGCCGGTAATAGTAGGTGTTGACCGATTCAGCGATGGACTTGCGCAGGTCGGTCCAGCCGTGGCCGCCACGATGCGCGTCACCCCAGCCGCGGCTGGTGCCGGGCAGGTAGAACATGCCGGTGGACAATATCCTGTCTTCCGGACGGCGCACGCCCGAGTCCAGGCCGGCCAGGCCGATCAGCGGTTTCAACGTAGAACCCGGGGCGACGCCGCCGAGCACCAGTCGGTTGAACTGCGGCCGCGACGGGTTTTCGTTCAACGCCTTGAAGTCGGCATGGGAGATGCCGTTGACGAACAGATTGGGGTCGTAGGATGGCAGGCTGACCATCGCCAGCACCTCGCCGGTACGGGGGTCCATCGCCACCGCCGAGCCTTCCTGGTCGCCGAAGGCGGCCACCATGGCGCGCTGCAGATCGGCGTCGATCGACAGCCGCAGATCGGCACCGGACTGTGCGGCAACACGGCCGATGGTGCGGATCGCGCGGCCCTGCACGTTGGTCTCGACCTGCTCGTAGCCGACCTTGCCACGCAGCTGCTGCTCGTAATAGCGCTCCAGGCCGGACTTGCCGATGTGGGTCAGCGCGGCGTTGCCTTCACCGAGAATCTCCAGGTCCTTGTCATCGACACGGCCGACGTAGCCGATGATGTGCGCGAACAGGTCGCCGTAAGGGTAGCGGCGGGTCAGGTAAGGCTCCAGCTCGACGCCGGGGAAGCGCCAGCGGTCGACCGCGAAACGCGCCATCTCCTCGTCGTTCATGCGCAGCTTCAGCGTGACCGGCAGGAACTTGCGGCGCGCCTTGCGCGACTTGTTGAACGCTTCCAGTTCTTCCGGGCTGATGCTGATGATCTTCGCCAGCCCTTCCAGGGTGGCATCCATGTCCTTGACCTTGTCCGGGGTCACGTCCAGGCGGAACGCCGGCACGTTCTCGGCCAGCAGGCGGCCGTTGCGGTCGTAGATCATGCCGCGCCCCGGCACCACCGGCCGTGGCTTGATGCGGTTGGCCTCCGAGCGCGTGGCGTAGACGTCGTGGTCCAGCACCTGCAGCTTGAAGTACCACCCGCCCAGGCCGAGCAGGCAGACCAGCACGCCGAGGAAACCCAGCGCCGCGCGGCGGCGGAACTGTTCGGCTTCGGCGTGCGGGTTCTTGACCTGGCGGCGCGGGATCATGGCTCAGCGCCCGCGCTTGCCGAAGCGCACCGCGTCCAGCAGCACGAACACCAGCGGCCACAGGCCCATGCCCAGCAGCGGCGCCCACCAGTACGACCACGGCAGCGTCGGCTCGCCCACCAGGATGTGGACCAACGCGCTGACAATGCGATCGTTGAACAGCAGGCCGCCGATGGCGAGCATCTGCTGCGACATCGGGAAGAAGCGGATGCGGGCACGGAAGCGCTGCAGGATGAAGGCCAGCATCACCAGCCGCAGCGCCTGTTCGCCGAGCACCCCGCCGTACAGCAGGTCGGCAATGACGCCGCTGGCGAAGGCGATGCCCAGACCGACACGCTCGGGCGCTTCGATCACCCAGTAGGCCAGCACCAGCGCCAGCCAGTACGGGCGCAGCGGCTGCAGCAGCGCCGGCAGCGGCAGCAGGCCAAGCAGCAGTGCCACCACCAGGCTGGCCGGCAGCACCCATGGGTTGTCGCGCAGGCGGCTCATCGCTGGGCCTCCGGAACGACCGGGGTCGGCTCGACCGGTTGCGGTGCGTGTGGCACCGCCGACGATTCCAGGGCCGGTAACGGGGCTGCCGGTGCCGTCTGTCGCTGGGCAGGCGCCCCGGTCGGTGGTGCGGGTGCGGGGGTCGATGCCTCCGGTGCGGTGGTGGCCTGTGCCGGTACCGCGGCGGCGCTGGCGGGGCCACCCGGCGCGGACGCTTCCAGCTGCAGCCGCAGCTCCGCCGGAATCCGGATCGCGGCTCCGGGCCGCAGCAGCAGCACGTCGCGGCCGCGGTCGAGCTGGGCCGCCGGCTTCAGTTCGCCGACCAGGAAGGCGTGGGTATCGTCCGGACGCAGGCCGGTGATGGTGCCGACCGGGAAGCCGGCCGGGAAGCGACCGCCGAGGCCCGAGGTGACGATCTCATCGCCCACTTCCACGCCTGCGCTGAGCGGAATGTCGCGCAGCTCCAGCTTGTCGCCGCGGCCGTAGACGATCAGGCGCACGCCATTGCGGGCCACGGTGACGGGCACGGCGTGGTCGGGGTCGGTCAGCAGCAGCACGGTGGAGGTGCCGCCGGTGACGCTGATCACCTGGCCCATCAGGCCGCCGGCATCGATCACCGCCTGGCCGACATGCACGCCTTCGCGGCTGCCGGCGTCGAGCACCAGGCGTTGCTTCACCGGGTCCAGGTCGATGTCCAGGATCGGCGCCAGCTGCACGTCCAGGCCACTGCGCTCGGCCACGTTCAGCAGTTCGCGCAACTGGGCGTTGTCCAGCGCGGCGGTCTGCAGGCGGGTCAGGCGCGCATTGGCCAGCAGCAGCTGATTGCGCAGTTCGCGGTTCTCGGTGACCAGCTGGCCGTGGCTGGCAGCGGAATCCCTGACCTGGTTGCCGAGCTTGCCGGGCAGGCCGGCCAGCGCCCACACCGGCTGCACCAGGCTGTTGGCCTGCTCGCGCAGGCGCGCCAGCCAGCCGGCCTGGTCATCGAGAACGATCAGGGTGATGGCCAGCGCGAGGTAGGCCAGCAACCGCAGGGGGCTGGCGGCATCACCGGATCGGGAGGCGACGGGAGGACCGGCGTAGGGCGGCACGGCAACGATTCAACTGGCAGAAGGCGAAGGGGAAACACGCAGACGCCCCGCCGGTGTCGGCCCGCCATGACGGCGGGCCGCACCCCGGAAGGGCGCGGCGGGCAGGAACGGCCGGGACGGCTTATTCCGGCGCAAAGAACTCGTTGCCGTGCATGTCCACCAGCTCCAGCGCACGACCGCCACCGCGGGCCACGCAGGTCAGCGGATCGTCGGCCACCTGCACGTGCAGGCCGGTTTCCTCGGAGATCAGGCGGTCCAGGTCGCGCAGCAGGGCGCCACCACCGGTCAGCACGATGCCGCGCTCGGCGACGTCGGCGCACAGTTCCGGCGGGGTCTGCTCCAGCGCCAGCTTGACCGCGCTGACGATGCCCGATAGCGGTTCGTGCAAGGCTTCAAGCACCTCGTTGGAGCTGATCTTGATCATCTTCGGCACGCCCTCGGCGAGGTTGCGGCCGGAGATCTCCATCTCGATCACTTCCGCCTGCGGGTAGGCGCAGCCCAGCTCGACCTTGATGCGCTCGGCGGTGGCTTCACCGATCAGCATGCCGTGGTTGCGGCGCACGTAGTTGGTGATCGACTCGTCGAAGCGGTCGCCACCGATGCGCACCGAGGCCGAATAGACGATGCCGTTGAGCGAGATCACCGCCACTTCGGTGGTGCCGCCGCCAATGTCGATGACCATCGAGCCACGGGCCTCGGTGACCGGCATGCCGGCGCCGATTGCAGCCGCCATCGGCTCTTCGATCAGGAACACGTCGCGGGCACCGGCTTCCTCGGCCGATTCCTTGATCGCGCGACGCTCGACCTGGGTCGAACCGGCCGGCACGCAGACCAGCACGCGCGGGCTCGGGCGCAGCACGCGCGACTTGTGCACCTTCTTGATGAAGTGCTTGAGCATCGCCTCGGTGTAGGTGAAGTCGGCGATGACGCCGTCCTTCATCGGGCGGATGGTGGTGATGTGGCCCGGGGTACGGCCGAGCATCTGCTTGGCTTCGGCGCCTACGGCTGCCACCGAGCGGGTGCCACCGATGGCACGGTCCTGGCGCACGGCCACGACCGACGGCTCGTTCAGCACGATCCCCTGCCCGCGCACGTAGATGAGGGTGTTGGCCGTGCCCAGGTCGATGGACAGGTCGTTGGAGAACATGCCGCGGAGTTTCTTGAACATCTGAGGAAGGAGTCCTGAGGGGTGTCGCGCCCAACGCGGGATGGCGAAAAAATGGGCAGAAATCGAGGCCGACAAGCCTAGCAACCCGCCTGCCGCCGAGCAAGGAAAAAACTAGCTGAACCCGCGTCTTCACAGGCTTTCGGCCTGATCGGGCATTACCCGGTTCTGGCCCTGAGCGGCACCAGCGGGTAACCTTTGCGCCGTCGGGCGCCCAAGGGCGCCGTTTGCTTGCCCGCCGAGCCGGGCCGGCCCACCCCAAAATTCACCGCATAGGCTTACATCGATGTCCGCTCTGATCTGTGGTTCTCTTGCCTTCGACACCATCATGGTGTTCCCGGACCAGTTCAAGAATCACATCCTGCCGGACAAGGTGCACATCCTGAACGTGTCCTTCCTGGTCCCTCGCATGCGCCGCGAGTTCGGCGGCTGCGCCGGCAACATCGCCTACAACCTGCACCTGCTGGGCGGCCAGCCGATCCCGATGGGCACCGTGGGCTCGGACTTCGGCCCGTACCGCGAGTACTTCGAAGGCCTGGGCATCGACCTGTCGCGCGTGCGTGTGATCGATGAGCTGTTCACCCCGCAGGCGTTCATCACCACCGACCACGACAACAACCAGATCACCGCATTCCATCCGGGCGCGATGATGCGTTCCTACGAGAACCACGTGCGTGGCGTGCCGGGCGTGACCCTGGGCCTGGTCGGCCCGGACGGCCGCGAAGGCATGATCCAGAACGCGCTGGAATTCCACGAAGACGGCATCCCGTTCATCTTCGACCCGGGCCAGGCCATGCCGCTGTTCAACGGCCCGGAGCTGCGCGCGTTCATCGAGCAGGCCGACTACGTGGTGGTCAACGACTACGAATCAAATCTGCTGCAGGAGCGCACCGGCTGGGACGAGCAGGAGATCGTCAGCCGGGTCAAGGCCTACATCACCACCCGTGGCCCGAAGGGCGCGGTCATCCACACTCCGGAAAAGAGCTACGACATCCCGCCGGCGCACGAGCGCCGCGTGGTCGACCCGACCGGTTGTGGCGACGCCTTCCGCGCCGGCCTGATCTACGGCATCCAGAAGGGCTACGACTGGCTGACCATCGGCCGCATGGGCAACCTGATGGGCGCACTGAAGGTCGAGCACCCGGGCACCCAGAACCAGCGCTTCACCTTTGATGAGTTCAACGAGCAGTTCAAGCAGCAGTTCGGTTACGCGCTGAGCGCGTAAGCCGAACTGCCCGCGCCTTCCACCTTATCCCCGCGCCTTCGGCGCGCCCCCTTGAACAACAAGGGGGCTTTCCACCCGATGCGCTGCTGGCAATGCTGTTGGTAGGTGTCGACTTTGGCCGACACGCTGTTGGATTTCTGTAGAGCCGAGCCCTGCTCGGCGTGCGCGCGCCAGCGCGATCTGACAGCAGAGCAGCCGAGCGTGAGCTCGGCTCTACACGGTCATGCGGCCTGCCACGCCGCCAGCAAGGCGCGGCAATCAGCGAAATGCCAGTCGGCGCGACCCGGCCACGGGTTCTCTGGCAGGTTGACCAGCACGGTATGCGTGCCGGCCGCACGGCCGCACTCCAGGTCGTAGGCGTGGTCTCCCACCATCACCGCCCCTGCCGCCGCGATGCCCCAACGCCGCAGGTGCTGCTGCAGACCATCCGGCGAGGGCTTGGGCACCGCTTCATCGCGGCCGATGATGTCGGCATCGTCGAACAGTTCCCCAACCCCGATCGCGTGCAGCGTCAGCTTCGCCAGCGCATGATCGTTGCGGGTCAGGATGCCCACCCGGCAACCGTCGGCTGCCAGCGTACGCAGCAGCTTCACTGCGCCCGGGGCCGGCAACGCGTCCTCGGCCAGCGCGCGTTCGTGATCCAGCAGCCACGCGCGCTTGGCCTGCGCCGCTGCCTCCGGCAACGCCGCGATATGGTCGAGGATGTCTTCCTCGGCAGCGATCTGCAGCGCATGGCGGATCGCGGCGAAATCATGCACGGCCATGGTCAGCGTGCCATCCATGTCGAACACCCAGTGCCGGATCGTGGACAACGCGTGCACTGCATTGCCCGCCGCAGCCGTCACTGCCACCACTGCGGCATGCGGCTGGCGTCGACGCCCCCGGTCTCGAACACGGCCGTGCGCGTGCCGCCCGCCTTGACCGGAAACTCGATGCTGATCGACTTGCCCTTGCGCGCCAGCTTCCACAGCGCCTTCTGGTCGGTGATGAACATCGCGATGGCTTCATCGGTCTTCGGGCGCCAGGCCGCCATCGACACCGGCTTGCCGTCGTCCACGGTCACCTTCACCGTGCATTGCGGGCAGCGGAAATCACCGGCCTGCAGCACCAGGTAAGCGTGCCGCTTCCACTCCGGGTGATCGCGGAACACCAGCTGCACCGGCTTGGCGCCGCTGCCGTCCACATCTACCCGTTCCTTGCTGTAGATCGACGCCGAGACCTGGCTGCCCTTGCTGCCGACCGGAATCTGGTTGTACTGCCACAGCCCCTGCATGCGGCGCAGGTCGCGCGCGGCATCGCCCTTGGCCTTTACTTCATCGAAACCGGCGGCGATGCGCTCGGCGGCGGCGGTGTCCTTGTACTGGTCCAGCAGTGAGGCGCCATGCAGGCGCGCGCGCTCCCAGTCCTGCGCGGCAACGGCCATGTCGTACTGCTTGGCGACGTCCTCGGCCTTGGCCTCCTTCTGCGCCTGCACGGCCGCCGCAGCGGCTTCCTGCGCCTTGCGCTCTTCCTCGGGATTGCTGCAGGCGGCCAGGGCCAGGGTGCAAGCGGTGAGCAGCATCAGTCGTTTCATGGCGGAGGTCCTTTGCGGGTGCATCCCGATTCTATCGGCAGCGAAAAGCGGATACACCAACGGCGGGTTTCCCCGCCGTTGGTGGTGAAGCAATGACCGGTTGCCGGCCAGCGGCCGGCACCACCGCTTACTTGGCTTCAGCCTTGGCCAGCATGTCCTGCACCGAGGCCGTGGTGATCGGGTGGTAGCCCGGCTTGGCCTTTTCGAAGGCCTGCTTGGCCAGCTCCAGACCCTTCGGCGTCTTCACCAGTTCGGCGTAGATCGGCATGATCAGCTTGCGACGGCCGACGCGCTCGATGAACGCAGCCGCGCCTTCATTGGCCTGCTCGTAGCCGCTGCGGATCGCCAGCGGGTACCAGCGCATGGCGATCTCGCCATTCGGGGTGCCGGTGAAGTGGAAGGCCTTGTCCAGCGTGGCCAGCTTGTCCAGCGGCTGGGTGGCGCCCAGCCCGTCGATGAAGCGCACCCATTCCTGCGTGCTCCAGTCGGCGATGACCTGGCTGCTGGGCACGGTGCCGGCGCTGGCAAACGCGATGCGCGCGGTATCGACGCTGCTGAAGTTGCGCGACTGCGCCTTGGTGGCGAAGGCCGGAATGCCCGGCTCGTCCAGCCACGCCTTCAGCTCGGCCTCGGTCACTGCCGACGGATTCTTCGGCAGCAGGTTCTTCTTCATGTAGTCGACGAACTGGTCGGTGTTCGCGCTCTGGAAGGCATGGTCATCGAACCAGCCACGCAGGAACGGATCGAAGGTCTCGCGGCCGAAGCGCTGTTCCAGGAACTCCAGGAACCACGAACCCTTGACGTAGGCGACCTGGCTGAGGGCTTCGTCGGGGTCACGCTCGTTCAGCGGCGGCAGCGCCAGCGCCTGGTCGGCCGGGCTCATGTCCTTCACTTCGGCCAGCAGGTCGGTCTGGTCGATCTGCTTTTCCATCTCGGCCATCTCCTTGCCGTACAGGGCTTCGGTGATGCGGCCCTGGACGTAGGTGGTGAAGCCTTCATTGAGCCAGATGTCCTTCCAGCTGGCGTTGGTCACCAGGTTGCCCGACCAGCTGTGCGCCAGTTCGTGGGCGACCAGCGAGACCAGAGACTTGTCGCCGACGATCACGGTCGGGGTGGCGAAGGTCAGGCGCGGGTTTTCCATGCCGCCGAACGGGAACGACGGCGGCAGCACCAGCATGTCGTAGCGGCCCCAGCGGTATTCGCCGTACAGCTTCTCGGCGGCACCGATCATCTTTTCGGTGTCTTCGAATTCCTTGGCGGCCTTGTTGACCATGGTCGGCTCGGCCCAGACGCCGGAGCGGCCGGAGATCGGCTCGAACACCAGGTCGCCGGCGGCGATGGCCAGCAGGTACGACGGAATCGGCTGCGGCATCTTGAAGGTGTAGTCACCGTCACGCGCGGCCTTCGGATCGTTGTCGGCGCTCATCAGCACCATCACGTCCGGGCGCGAGACCACGTGCGCGCTGTAGGTGAAACGCACGCTCGGGGTGTCCTGCAGCGGCACCCAGGAACGGGCGTGGATGGCCTGCGACTGGCTGAACATGAAGGGCAGCTTCTTGCCCTCGGTCATCGACGGTGCCAGCCACTGCAGGCCCGAGGCGGTCGGCGCGGTGTGGTAGGTCACTTCCACCTTGGACGGCTGTTCCGGAGCCTCGATGGTCAGCTTGCTGCCGAACACCTTGTCAGCGGCGGCCAGCTCGAACTTCAGCGGGCTGCGCGCGCCATCGGCGGCAACGGCCTCGACCTTGGACACGGTCAGCTCGCGGGTGTCGAGCACCAGCTGCTTGGCGTCCTTCTGCTTCCATTCCAAGGTATAGGTGGCGGTGCCGCCGATCTGCTTCTGGTCGAAGTCCAGCTTCAGATCCAGCGCGATGTCCTTGATGGCGACCTTGTCCGGCTCGGCGTACGAGCTTTCGTCGTGGCTGCGGTTCTCGGCGTTCACGGGGGCGGCGGGGGCCTTTTCGGCAGTCGGTGCGGCGGCGGGCGCGGCCGCCTCCTGGGAGCAGCCGGCGGCCAGGGCCACGGCCAGCGGAAGGAGCATCAGCGGATTACGCATGAATCGGGACCGTTACGGGGATCAAACCCCAATGGTAACTCCCTCCGGCCCCGCAGGCGTTGCGCGGTGCGGGGTAATGGCGGGCAAGGCCGATGCTGCGCCGCGGGCACATGCCAACCTTGGTTGGCACGGATGTGTCAGCGCCCGCAGCGGGCGAGTACCAACCAAGGTTGGCACCCACCGGAGCAGGGCTTACAGCTTGTAGCCGGAGTGGATCGAAACGATGCCACCGGTCAGGTTCTTGTAATGGCAGCGCTCGAAGCCGGCCTGCCCCATCATCGCCTTCAGTTCTTCCTGCGGCGGGTGCTTGCGGATGCTCTCGGCCAGGTACTGGTAGCTGTCCGAGTCATTGGCAAACAGCTTGCCCAGCTTGGGCAGGATCCTGAACGAGTGGAAATCGTAGATCGGCTTGAACCAGTCTGCGGTGACCTCGGAGAACTCCAGCACGCGGGCCTGGCCGCCCACCTTCAGCACGCGGTACATCTCGCGCAGGCCGGCGTCCTTGTCGGTCACGTTGCGCAGGCCGAAGGCGATGGTGACCAGGTCGAAGCTGTTGTCCGGGAACGGGAGCGCTTCAGCATTGCACTGCACGTAGTCCAGGCCGAGCACCAGGCCGCGGTTGGTCAGGCGGTCACGGCCGACCGACAGCATGCCGGCGTTGATGTCGCCCAGCACCACCGAGCCCTCGGCGCCGACGCGCTCCTTCAGCAGCGCGGCGATGTCGCCGGTACCGCCCGCCAGGTCGAGCACGCGATCGCCCGGCTTCACCTGCGCAGTGGCCACGTAGTAGCGCTTCCACGCCCGGTGCACGCCCAGGCTCATCAGGTCGTTCATCAGGTCGTAGTTGCGCGCGACCGAGGTGAACACCTGGCCGACCAGCTTCTGCTTGTCCTTGGCGGCGACGTCGCGGAACCCGAAATGGGTGGTACCGGCTTTGTAGGGGGATTCGCTCATGGCCCTGATTATCGCACCGCCGGGGGCCAGCGGCACCCCCTGCCCGTATCATGGCGGGCCACGACTTACCGGAGCCCCCGCATGATCACCACGCCCGACTACCAGGCCCTGCTGCAGACCGCCATCGCCGAAGCCCGCCAGGGGCTGGCCGAAGGCGGCGTGCCGATCGGCGCGGCGCTGTACCACAACGATGGCCGCCTGCTCGGCTGCGGCCACAACCGCCGCGTACAGGAAGGCGACCCGTCCGTGCACGGCGAAACCGATGCCTTCCGCAAGGCCGGCCGCCAGCGCCGCTACCAGGACACCATCATGGTCACCACCCTGGCCCCGTGCTGGTATTGCTCGGGCCTGGTGCGCCAGTTCAACATCGGCACCGTGGTGGTGGGCGAATCGCGCACCTTCCAGGGCGGCATCGACTGGCTGCGCGAGAACGGCGTCAACGTGATCGACCTCGACAACCAGGAATGCGTCGATCTGCTCGGCGGCTTCATTGCGCAGCATCCGGAGATCTGGAACGAAGACATCGGTGAATAAGCAACGTGCAGTGCCTATTGAACCTGCTTAATGAATGCTTCAGTGCCGGCACCCCGTTGTGCCGGCAGCGTTTGCGGCCATTGCCGTGAACCCGTGCACAGTCAGCTGCGCAACGTGCACACGCTGCGATAACACCCCACCTGGCGGTCGCGCCTAGGGTGGGGTTACCGGGACTCCTTTCCCCGGCGGAGCCAGCCATGTGCGCGCACGCCGTACGCCCTATGCCCGACCCGATCCTCGACGCCATCCGCAAGCGCCTGCAGCAGCACTACGCGCTTCACCGGCGTGGCGCGCTGTTCTGGACTGCCTACCAGGGCCTGCAGCTGGAACTGGTACGCGGCCAACCGTTCGACCATGAGCGCCTGTGCAATGCGATGGCCGACATGGCCGAAGACCTCGGCGCGGTCGAGCATGCGCAACTGATAGGCAATCGCAACGCCAGCTGCACATCGCGCTGACGCGGCTTCCACTGCCTCATCGGCCACACTCGGATTAACCCCCACTCTCTTTCCACTCAACCGAACTGGATTGTCATGCACGCTGAAGTTCCCACCATTCCTCCGGTCATCAACGTAGACGCCGAGCTTGACCACTGGCGCCGCCAACATGCCGAAGGCGCACTGCCGCACAACTCGTTCGGCTCGTACGTGCCGTGGATCAAGTTCGCCTGTGATTCGTTGATCACCCAGCCGCGCGCCAGCGAAGCCGAACGTGACGAGATGTTCCAGACCCAGTACGCCCTGCAGATCATGCCGCGGCTGAGCGAAGCGCAGGCCCGCGAGTTCGTCGACCGTTGCTGGCAGCACGTCTACCAGAGCAGTCCGGTGCGCAGCCTGCAGGCCCCGCGGTTGCAGCGCATGCGCGCCTGATCGCCGCTGCACGGCGCCTGCACGGGCCACTGCCGATCATCCTCGTCACCTGAGTGGGGCGACGACGATGAAAGTACGAAACCTGTTCAATACGATCGCCAAGAAGGCCGCGGCCGCCACCGGCTCGCCGTGGACCTTCCTGGCTGCAGTCGCGATCGTGGTGATCTGGGGTATCACTGGCCCGGTGTTCGGTTTCAACGACACTTGGCAGCTGGTGATCAACACTGGCACGACCATCATCACCTTCCTGATGGTGTTCCTGATCCAGCACACGCAGGACGCAGATACGGCCGCGATGCAGATCAAGCTGGACGAGCTGATCCGGGCGACGGCCGAAGCCAACAACGAACTGTTGGATCTGGAAGAGCTGGACGAGGAGCGGCTGGAAGAGATCCGCGCCGAGTACGAGCGCATGGCGCGCGAAGCCGGCGATGCGCTGCTGCGCGTGCGCGCCTGCCGCGCCGCGCCGCGCGATGATGAAGCGGTCTGACGGTAGCACCGGGCCATGCCCGGCGAGCGCGATACCCCGAAGAATCCCACACGCGCCATCGCCCTCGGCCGAATGCCTGACCATCTGCATTGGCTGAAGCAGGTGCGCGGCGGATCACTGCCGCGCCGGATTGGAACGGTGAAATCCCGCAGCAGCCGGTTGCTGGGGCAGCAGTTCGGCATGCAGACGTCTTTGTGGCAACCGAGCTATTTCGATCACGCGGTCCGCCCCAGACGCCAGGCATGCAGGAACGAGAAGCCGCCGGGCGAGGCCTGGCGCTACCGCCATCGAATTGCGGCTCAGCTGCGCTCGTGCCAGCCGCCGCCCAGCACCTTGTACAGGGTGATGCGGTTGGCCTGCTGCGCCAGCTGCGCCTGCAGCTGGGTCTGCTGCGCAGTGTAGGCGGTGCGCCGTGCGTCGAGCAGGGTGACGAAGCTGTCCAGGCCCGCGTCGTAGCGCGCCTGCGACAGGCGATTGGCCTGTTCGGCGGCTTCCACCAGGCGCTGCTGCGCGCTCACCTGCTCATCCAGGCTGACATTCAGCGCCAGTGCGTCGGCGGTTTCGCGGAAACCCACCTGGATCGATTTCTCGTACTGCGCCAGAGCGATATCGCGATCTGCATTGGCGATGGCCAGGTTCGCGCGCAGCTTGCCGCCCTGGAAGATCGGGAGGGTGATCTTCGGCAGGAAGCTCCACACACGCGTGCCGCTGTCGAACAGGTTGGACAGTTCATTCGAGCCACTGCCGATGCTGCCGGTCAGCGAGATGCTCGGGAAGAAGGCTGCGCGCGCCGCACCGATGTTGGCATTGGCCGCCAGCAGCTGGTGTTCGGCGGCCATGATATCCGGGCGCTGCAGCAGCACGTCGCTGGGCAGGCCGGCCGGCGGCGGGGCCAGGGCCAGCAGCTGCGGCTCGATGCTGTCCGGCAGCAGCGCCGGATCGAGCTGGCCACCGGCCAACAGGGCCAGGGCGTTGCGGTCCTGGGCCAGCTGGCCACGCAGGCGCGCGGCGTCGGTGCGCGCGGTTTCCACCAGTGTACGGGTCTGGGTCAACTCCAGCGCCGAACTGCCGCCGCGTTCATGGCGCGCTTCGGCCAGGCGCAGCGAATCCTCGTAGGTCTTCAGCGTCGCCTCAGCGATCTTCAGTTGCTGCGCGTCGGCCCCGTAGGTCAGCCACGCGGTGGCGGTCTCGGCCACCAGGCTCAGCTGCGCATTGCGGCGGTTGGCGGCGACGGCGAAGTACTGCTGCAGCGACGCTTCGCTGAGATTGCGCACGCGGCCAAACAGGTCCAGCTCGAACTCGGCCACGCCGACACCGGCGCTGAACTGCTCGGTGACACCGGCATTGGTTCCCTGCCGCTGCATCTGGCCGGTCACTGCCACGCCGGGCACACGATCGGCGCGCTGCACGCGGTACTGGCCACGCGCGCGCTCGACGTTGAGCACGGCCACGCGCAGGTCGCGGTTGTTCTGCAGCGACTGGTCGATCACCTGCTGTAGGCGCGCATCGGTGAAGAAGTCGCGCCAACCGACGGCAGCGACATCGGCCACCTGGCCCTGTGCCGCCTCGGACGGCCACTGCGCCGGAATGGCCGGCGCAACGGCGGTGCCCTTCGGGGCAAGGGTGGAGCAGCCGGCGAGCGTAAGCACGGCGGCGATGGAAAGGAACAGGGATGCACTTTTCATGTGAATGACTTCCATCGGTACTGCCGGAAGGCAGGAGGCGGTGCCGGCCAGCGGCCGGCACTACCGTTTCGATTACGTCGTGGATTTGCGCTTGAACACGCGCTGCACCACCACGAAGAACAGCGGCACGAAGAACACGCCGAGCGCGGTGCCGACGATCATGCCGCCAAGCACGCCGGTGCCGATTGCCTGCTTGGCGCCGGAGCCGGCGCCGGTGGAGATCGCCAGCGGTACCACGCCCATGCCGAAGGCCAGCGAGGTCATCACGATCGGGCGCAGGCGGTCGCGCACGGCATGCATGATCGACTCGATCAGGCCTGCGCCCTTCTCCAGGTTCTCCTTGGCGAACTCGACGATCAGGATCGCGTTCTTGCTGGTCAGGCCCACCGTGGTGAGCATCGCCACCTGGAAGTAGATGTCGCGTTCCAGGCCCTTGAAGGTATTGGCCAGCACCGCGCCGAGAATACCCAGCGGGGCCGCCAGCAGCACCGCGGTCGGCACGCTCCAGCTTTCATACATCGCTGCCAGGCACAGGAACACGATCATCAGCGACAGTGTGTACAGCAGCGGCGTCTGCGAGCCGGCCTGGCGTTCCTGGTAGGACATCGCCGTCCACTCGATGCCGAAGCCCGCCGGCAGCTGCTTGGCCAGCTGCTCGATCTCGGCCATGGCGTCACCGGAGGCGACACCCGGGGCCGGTTCGCCCTGGATTTCCATCGCCGACACACCGTTGTAGCGCTCCAGACGCGGCGAACCGTAATCCCAGTGCTTGGTGGCGAACGCGCTGAATGGCACCATCTCGCCCTTGTCGTTCTTCACGGACCAGAGATCAAAGTCCTCCGGCACCATGCGGAACGGCTGGTCGGCCTGCACGAACACGCGCTTGACACGGCCGCGATCAACGAAGTCATCGATGTACGAGCTGCCCCATGCGGCAGCCAGCGTGCCGTTGATCTGGTCGATCGACAGCCCCAGCGAGGTCGCCTTGGCCGCGTCGATGTCGATGCGGAACTGCGGCGTGTCTTCCTGGCCGTTCGGGCGCACGTTGGCCAGCTTCTTGCTGCCCGCAGCGAGGCCCAGCAGCTGGTTGCGTGCAGCCACCAGAGCCTCGTGGCCCTGGCCACTGTTGTCCTTCAGGAAGAAGGTGTAACCCGAAGCGGTACCCAGCTCCGGAATGGCCGGCGGCGGGAAAGCGAAGATGAAGGCATCCTTGATCTGGCCCAGTGCTGCCATCGCGCGACCGGTGATCGGCATCACGCCATTGTTGGCGTCACGCTCGCTCCAGTCCTTCAGCTTCACGAACGCCATGCCCGCGTTCTGGCCCATGCCGGCGAAGCTGAAGCCCTGCACCGAGAACACCGAGTCCACCGCATCCTTTTCGTTCTGCAGGAAGTGGTTTTCCAGCGCCGCGATCGATTCCAGCGTGCGTTCCTGGGTGGCACCGACCGGCGCCTGCACCAGCGCCATCAGCACGCCCTGGTCTTCGTTGGGCAGGAACGAACTGGGCAGGCGCACGAACAGCACGCCCATCAGCACGAACAGCGCCGCCACGATGCCCATGAAGCGCCACGGACGATGGATGATGCCGCGCACGCCGCGCTGGTAGCGTTCGCTGGTGCGGTCGAAACCGCGGTTGAAGCCATTGAAGAAGCGACCGGCCAGGCCGCGGTGGGCAACATGGTGCTCGCCCTTCTTCAGCGGCTTGAGCATGGTCGCGCACAGCGCCGGGGTCAGCACGATCGCCACCAGCACCGACAGCGCCATCGCCGACACGATCGTGGCCGAGAACTGGCGGTAGATCACGCCGGTGGAACCACTCATGAAGGCCATCGGCACGAACACCGCCGACAGCACCAGGCCGATGCCTACCAGCGCGCCGGTGATCTGGCCCATCGACTTGCGGGTCGCTTCAAGCGGCGACAGTCCTTCCTCGGACATGATGCGCTCGACGTTCTCCACCACCACGATGGCATCGTCCACCAGCAGGCCGATCGCCAGCACCATCGCGAACATGGTCAGCATGTTCACGGAGAAGCCGAGCATCGCCAGCACGCCAAAGGTACCCAGCAGCACCACCGGTACGGCGATGGTCGGGATCAGGGTGGCGCGGAAGTTCTGCAGGAACAGGTACATCACCACGAACACCAGCACGATCGCTTCGAGCAGGGTCTGTACCACGCCCTTGATCGACACGCGCACGAACGGGGTGGTGTCGTACGGGATCTCGGCCTTCAGCCCCGCCGGGAAGAAGCCCTTCATGTCTTCCAGCGCGGCGTCTACGCCGGCGGCGGTATCCAGCGCGTTGGCGCCGGTGGCCAGGGTGACCGCCAGGCCGCTGGCCGGCTGGCCGTTGTAGCGGGTAACGAAGTCGTACGATTCGGCACCCAGCTCGACGCGGGCGACATCGCCCAGGCGCAGTTCGGCACCGTCCTGTGCACCGCGCACGATGATGTTGCGGAACTGTTCCGGCGTCTGCAGGCGCGACTGCGCGTTGATGGTGGCATTGAGCTGCTGGCCCTTCACCGACGGCGCACCGCCGAGCTGGCCGATCGCCACCTGCGCGTTCTGGGCCTTCACCGCTGCGGTCACTTCAGCAACCGACAGGCCGTAGGTGTGCAGCTTGTTCGGGTCCAGCCAGATGCGCATTGCGTACTTGCCACCGAACACCTGGATGTTGCCCACGCCCGGCACGCGGCTCAGGCGGTCGACGACATTGGAGCCGACGTAGTCGGCGATGTCGTTGGCGTCCATGCTGCCGTTCTCGGACACGAACGCAATGACGTTCAGGAAGCCCGAGCTGGACTTGGCCACGTTGATGCCCTGCCGCTGCACTTCCTGCGGCAGCAGCGGCATGGCCAGCTGCAGCTTGTTCTGCACCTGCACCTGGGCGATATCCGGGTTGGTGCCACTCTCGAAGGTCAGGGTGATGGTGGCCTGGCCGTTGGACGAGCTGTTGGAGGAGAAGTAGATCAGGCCATCAAGGCCCTTCATGTTCTGCTCGATGATCTGCGTCACCGAGTCCTCGACCACCTTGGCCGATGCACCCGGGTAAGTGGCGCTGATTTCCACCGCCGGCGGAGCGACGTTGGGGTACATCGAGACCGGCAGCTTGAACAGGGCCAGGCCGCCAGCGAGCATGATGATGATGGCGATGACCCACGCGAAGATGGGTCGATCGATGAAAAAGCGTGCCATGGGGTTCTCCGCTTACTTCGCGTCGCCGGCCGGGGCGGCAGGCTGGGCGGCGGCTGCCGGCTTGGCCGGAGCAGCGCCCTTCTCGGTGGCCTTGACCGGCATGCCGGGGCCGATCTTCTGCAGGCCTTCGACGATGACCTTGTCGCCGGCCTTCAGGCCGTCCTCGACCAGCCACTTGTCACCGACCGTGCGGCTGACCTTGACCGGGCGCACTTCAACCTTGTTGTCCTTGCCGACCACCATCGCCGTGGTGTCGCCCTTCGGATCGCGGGCGATGCCCTGCATCGGCACCAGCACCGCATCGCTGCGCACGCCGCCGCCAATCACCGCGCGCACGTACATGCCCGGCATCAGCAGACCGTCCGGATTGTCCACCTTCACGCGCAGGCCGAAGCTGCCGGTGGCCGGGTCGACGCTGACTTCGGAGAACTCCAGCGAACCCTTGTGCTCGAAGGTGCTGCCGTCTTCCATCAGGATGCTGACCGGCAGGGTCTGGTTGTCCTGCAGGCGGCCGGCAGCCAGTTCGCGGCGCAGCTGCAACAGCTCGGCCGAGGACTGGGTCAGGTCGACGTAGATCGGGTCCAGCTGCTGCACGGTGGCCAGCGCATTGGCCTGGCCGGCGCTGACCAGCGCACCCTGGGTGACGCTGGACTTGCCGATGCGGCCGCTGATCGGCGCGGTGATGCGGGCATAGCCGAGGGTGACGTTGGCCGCGTCCAGCGAGGCCTTGGCGGCACCGACGTCGGCCTCGGCCTGCTTCTGCGCGGCCACGGCGTTTTCCAGATCCTGCTGGCTGACCGCGTCGACCTTGGCCAGCTCGGTGATGCGCTTGGCGCTGAGGCGGGCAGCGTTTGCGGTGGCTTCGGCACGGGCCAGCTGGGCGCGGGCGCTGTTGGCCTGGGCGCGGTAGCTGGCGTCCTCGATCTGGTAGAGCGGTTCGCCGGCCTTGACCATGCCGCCCTCGGTGAACAGGCGCTTGGCGACGATGCCGCTGACCTGCGGGCGCACTTCGGCGACCAGGAAGGCATTGGTGCGGCCCGGCAGTTCGCGGGTCAGGCCCACGGTCTCGGACTTCAGCGTGACCACAGTGACCTCGCCCGGTCCCTGCTCGGGGGCCTGGGGTTGGCCGCCGCAGGCAGCCACGGTCGCGGCGATGGCCAGCGACAGCGCGATGGGTCGGATTCGGCTCAGCAACATGACGGAAAGACTCTTAGGGAAAGGAATCTCAAAAAGCGCTGATACCGGCCGAAAGCGCCAGCAGGCAACGCTCACCGGCGGGAAGCAGCAGCCCGAACGGCCTGCCACGCACACGGCGGGAATGATGGGACGGAAATATACATACATGCTTGTTTGTTTGTAAACCGGTACAATTCAGCCACGTTTCACCTGCACTCGTACCCACCCATGGCCCGCAAGACCAAAGAGGACACCCAGGCAACCCGGGAAGGCATCCTTGACGCCGCCGAAGCCTGCTTCCATGAACACGGCGTGGCCCGTACCACGCTGGAGATGATCGGTGCCCGCGCCGGCTATACCCGTGGCGCGGTCTACTGGCATTTCAAGAACAAGGGCGAGGTGCTGGCCGCGATCGTCGAGCGCGTGCACCTGCCTTTCATGCAGGAACTGGAGCGCACCGCCAGCGACCAGCGCGACACGCCGGTGCACGACCTGCGCGCGGTAATGATCCACTCGTTCATCGAGTTGTCCGAGGATGAGCGCCTGCGCAAGACCATGGAGATCATGCTGCGCAGCGATGCCTCGGCCGACACCAAGGTGCTGACCGAACTGCAGCAGGCCGGTTTCCGCGATGCGCTGGAGCGCATGGAGCGTGCGCTGCGCCGGGCGGGCGACCTGGGCCAGCTGCGCGACGGCGCCGACCCGAAGATTGCTGCGCGCATGCTGCACGCGACGATCCTGGGCGTGCTGCACGGCGCGATGGTCGAACCGGACCTGATGGACCTCAAGCGCGACGGCATGCTCGCGCTGGACATGACCCTGGCCGCGTACGTGAAGGACGGCGTGTTCGTGCCGGGCACGGTGCCCGAGCCACTGCCGGAGGCGTGAGGGTCGCCGGGCGTGGCCCGGCGCTGCCGTGGTAGATCCACGCCATGCATTGATGCGAACGGACAAACAAAAAAGGCCGCCTTTCGGCGGCCTTCTGCTGTGGGGAACCTGGCATTACAGGATGTAGCGGCTCAGGTCCGGGTCCTGCACCAGCTCACCCAGGTGTGCATCGACGTAGGCGCTGTCGATGGCCAGGGTCTCACCGTCGCGGTCCGGTGCCTCGTAGCTGAGCGAATCCAGCAGGCGCTCCAGCACCGTGTGCAGGCGACGCGCACCGATGTTTTCCTGGCGCTCGTTCACCTGGAAGGCGATCTCGGCCAAGCGCTCGATGGCGTCGGCGGTGAAGCTGACCTTGACGCCTTCGGTGGCCAGCAGCGCTTCGTACTGCTTGGTCAGCGCGGCCTTCGGCTCGGTCAGGATGCGCACGAAGTCACCCTTGCTCAGCGCGCCCAGCTCGACGCGGATCGGGAAGCGGCCCTGCAGCTCCGGAATCAGGTCGCTGGGCTTGGCCAGGTGGAACGCGCCGGAGGCGATGAACAGGATGTGGTCGGTCTTGATCGTGCCGTACTTGGTGGACACGTTGGAGCCTTCCACCAGCGGCAGCAGGTCGCGCTGCACGCCTTCGCGCGACACGTCGCCACCACCGACGTTGTCACCGCGCTTGGCGACCTTGTCGATCTCGTCGATGAACACGATGCCGTGCTGCTCGCAGGCTTCGATCGCCGCGGTGCGGATGTCGTCTTCGTTGACCAGCTTGCCGGCCTCTTCCTCGATCAGCAGCGGACGCGCGGCCTTGATGGTCAGCGTGCGCTTGTGCGCCTTGGCGCCGCCGCCGAGGTTGGCGAACATCGACTTCAGCTGCTGGCCCATTTCCTCCATGCCCGGCGGGGTCATGATGTCCATGCTCACGTTCGCGGCCAGGTCCAGCTCGATCTCGCGCTCGTCCAGCTCGCCGTTGCGCAGCATCTTGCGGAACTTGATGCGGGTCTCATTGTCCTGCGCCGACGGCTCGTTGCGCGCCACTTCCGGATCGAAACCGATGCCACCGCTGCGGCGTGGCAGCAGCGCATCGAGGATGCGGTCTTCGGCGCGTTCTTCGGCCTGGGTACGCACGCGCACCTTGGCCTGTTCGCGATAGAGCTTCACTGCGGTATCGGCCAGGTCGCGGATGATCTGCTCCACGTCCTTGCCGACATAGCCGACTTCGGTGAAGCGGGTCGCTTCGACCTTTACGAACGGCGCGTTGGCCAAGGTGGCCAGGCGGCGCGCGATCTCGGTCTTGCCGACGCCGGTGGGGCCGATCATCAGGATGTTCTTCGGCATCACTTCATTGCGCAGCTCAGGGACCAGCTGCATGCGGCGCCAGCGGTTGCGCAGGGCGATGGCCACCGCGCGCTTGGCGTCGTGCTGGCCGACGATATGCCGGTCCAGTTCCTGCACGATCTCGCGCGGGGTCATGGTGGCGGAGGAAACTTCGATCTTCGACATGGATGTGCTCACGGATTCGTTGTCGGTAGCGCCGGGCCATGCCCGGCGGATCGGGAGGCGTTACAGCTCCTCGACCACCACGTTGCGGTTGGTGTAGATGCAGATGTCACCGGCAATGCCGATCGCCTCGCTGGCGATGGTGCGTGCATCCAGCTCGGTGTGTGCCATCAGCGCACGCGCAGCCGAAAGGGCGTACGAGCCACCGGAACCGATGGCGATGATGCCGTCCTCCGGCTCGATCACATCGCCGGTGCCGCTGATGATCAGCGAGGTTTCCTTGTCGGCCACGGCCAGCAGGGCTTCCAGCTTGCCCAGGCGGCGTTCGGTACGCCAATCCTTGGCCAGCTCGACGGCGGCGCGCTGCAGCTGGCCATGCTTTTCCAGCTTGGCCTCGAACAGCTCGAACAGGGTGAAGGCATCGGCGGCGGCACCGGCGAAGCCGGCCAGCACCTGGCCATCGCGGCCAAGGCGGCGCACCTTGCGCGCGTTGCCCTTCATCACGGTGTGGCCCAGCGTGACCTGGCCGTCGCCAGCAATGGCCACGTGCTCGCCGCGACGGACGCAGACGATGGTGGTGGCGTGGAAAACGTTGGGGTTCTGACTGGGGTCCATGATGCCTCCGGGGTGACAGAACCAGAGGTGGGGACTGCCCCGCGTCCTTCAAGCCACCCGCGACCGGCTGCCGCAGGCACAACGTTCAGCTTTCTCCGCCGCCCGCATTGCCGTTGCGGCGCTTGGCGCGCGGATGCGCGGCATCGTAGACCTTGGCCAGATGCTGGAAGTCGAGGTGGGTGTAGATCTGCGTGGTGGCGATGTCGGCGTGGCCGAGCAGCTCCTGCACGCCACGCAGGTCACCGGACGATTCCAGGATATGGCTGGCAAAACTGTGCCGCAGCATGTGCGGATGCACGTGCTTGAACAGGCCCTGGCGTTGCGCCAGCTGGCGGATGCGGATCTGCACCGCGCGCTGGCTGATCGGCCCGTTGCGCCCGGGAAACACCGGCGAGGCCGGGCCGCCACCGCTTTCCGCACGCCACGCCTGCAGCGCTTCGCGTGCCGGCCGCCCGAACGGTACGCGGCGCTGGCGGTTGCCCTTGCCCATCACGTTGACCAGGCCACTGGCGAAATCCAGGTCGCGCCAGGTCAGCGCACAGACTTCGCTCAGGCGCAGGCCGGAGGAATAGAACAGCTCAAGCAGCGCGCGATCACGGCGGCCGAGTTCACCTTCGGGTTCCAGTTCAACCAGCTGCACGGCTTCATCGGCATCCAGCACCTGTGGCAGCCGCCGCGGCGCACGCGGTGCCTTCAACGTGGCCGCCGGACTGGCCTCGATGCGCCCGTGCTTCAGCAGCCATGCGTAGAAACTGCGGCAGGCCGACAAGCGCCGCTGCAGGCTCTTGGCCGACAGACCGCGCCGGTGTTCATCGGCCACGAACTGGCGCACAGCCTCGGTATCCAGTGCCTCCACCGCCACGCCGCGCGGCTCAGCCCAGACCGCCAACGCGTCGAGGTCGCGGCGGTAGGCGTCGAGCGTATGCGCCGACATCCGCCGCTCCACCTGCAGGTGCTGCAGGAAGGCCTGTACCGCGCTCATCGTCGTGATGTCCTGCTCAGTCCGCGAAGCGCTTCAGACCGGTGGTGAGGGCATCGCCCATCATGCGCAGGAACAACGTGCCCATGCCCGGATAGAAGCGGTTCGGGTCGTGGCTGCCGACCGCGATCAGGCCGACGCCCGGCAGCGGCAGCAATGCGGTGGTCTGCACTTCCTCGCTGCGCACGCCGTACAGCACCGTGTTCTTTTCCGCTTGCAGGCGGCCGCAGATCGGCTCGCCATCCTTCAGGCAATCACGGAACGGCGCCAGCTGCGGATCATCGGCAGCAATCACCTGCAGCCAGTCGGCCTGCTCCAGCCCGGGCACCGGCGCGTGCACCACCAGCCGCACCAGGTCGCCGGCGAAGTCTTCATGCAATGAAGCCGCCATCGCACGCAGGGTGTCGGCAGCATTGTCCTGCTTCATCAACGCCAGAGTCAGCTGATGCGTGCGCACCGCCAGGCGTTCGTTGACCTGGGCGGTCGCGCCCAGGTCGGCCAACCGTCGCGCCAGCTCGCGGTTCTTCTCGCGCAGCACTTCCAGCTGATAGCTGGCCAGCGACGCGGTCGGGCCGTCATCGCGCGGCACCACCAGGGTCAATGCCAGGTCGGGGAACTGCTTGAGGAAACCCGGATGGCGCCGCAACCAGGCAGCGACTTCGTGGGCCCCGAGCTTGTCGACGGTTTCGGTCATGCGATCCACTCCCCTTCGAAGACGAATGCGGTCGGGCCCGCCATCACCACCGGCTGGCCATCGCCCGGCCACTGGATGCGCAGATCGCCACCGGGCAGGCTGATGCGTGCATCACGCTGCAGTCGGCCGCGCTGCATCAGGGTGACCGCGGCGGCGCAGGCGCCACTGCCGCAGGCCAGGGTTTCGCCGACGCCACGCTCGAACACGCGAAGGCGCGCATGTTCCGGGCCCATCACCTGGGCAAACCCCACGTTCACCGAACGCGGGAACGACGCATGCTGCTGCAGCAACGCGCCGACGCGCTCGACCGGTGCCGCATCGATCAGGCCCACTTCGATCACCGCATGCGGGTTGCCCATCGACACCGCAGCGAACCGCACACTCTCGCCCTGCAGCGGCAACAGGTATTCCTCGCGCGGATGGGCAAAGCCCACCAACGGCACGTTGGCCGGTTCGAACGCGGGCACGCCCATGGTCACCGCGAACTGGCCATCACCCAGCACCCTCACTTCATGGCTGGCCAGCGGGCTGTCGATGACGAACACGTCGCCCTGCGCACTGCCCTCGCGTACCAGCCAGGCAGCAATGCAGCGCGCACCGTTGCCGCACTGCTCGGAGTTGGAACCATCGGCATTCCAGATCCGGTACGACGCCACCGAGCCTTCCGCACGCGGCGCTTCGATCGTCAGGATCTGATCGCAGCCAACACCGGTATGACGGTCAGCCAGGCGCGCGGCCCGCTCGGGCGTCGGCGGCAGCGTGCCGTCGCGCAGGTCGATCACTACGAAATCATTGCCCGCGCCGTGCATCTTGCTGAAGCGCAGCGCCTTGGAACCGGCCTTACTCATTCCCGCCGTCCACCGGCTTGATCGGGTCCGGGGTGACCGAGGGGCTGCCGTCGCTGGTCGGCTGGGTGGCGGCCGGGGGGGGCGTCGGGGTCGCTTCAGGCGCGGCCGCCGGTTCCACGGTCTCTTCCACCGGCACCGGCTTCTGCGGCAGTACCAGCGGGCCCTTGTTGCCGCAGGCGGCAAGGAACAGCAGCGAGGCCGCTGCCAGCGGAATCAGGATGACGTTTCGATGGGGGATCTTCATGCCCCGAGTATAGCCATTGGTGGCTGAGCGGTTGGTAGAGTCGATTGTTAGTCGACCATCGCGCGCAGCGCAGGGTTTCGCGGCCGTTGCAAGAGCAGTCGACTGACAGTCGACTCTACCCCTTACCGCCCCCTCGGGCGCCGCTGGCGGGCCATGTTCAGCCCTCCGGCGGCGGCAATGGCCGGGTCCACAGCCAGATCGCCACCACGGTCATGCTGCCGATCGAGAACCACTTCACCCAGGCGATCGGCACGCACCACAGCATGATGCCGGCGCACACCGCCATGGTGATCGTGGCCATCCACTTGCCGTAGCGGCTGACCGCGCCATGGGCCTGCCAGTTGGCAATGGCCGGGCCGAAGCGCGGATGCTGCAGCAGCCAGTTGTGCAGCCGCTCGGAACCACGCGAGGCGGCCCAGGCCGAGATCAGGATGAATACGGTGGTTGGCAGCCCCGGCACGAAGATGCCGACGATGCCGGTGCCCAGGCTGGCGTAGGCCAGCAGCCACCACGCCCAGCGGAAACGCACCACGCGCGACGTCGTGGTGGCGTCGCGAGGGGCGGAAGGATCTGGCGCGCTCATGGCCGCAAGGATACCGGTTCAGGGTGCCAGGCAACGCCCGGCACCCCGTTCACCGTCACGGCTGGGCGATGCCCAGCTGCTGCAGCACGAACGCATACGACTCGGACAGTTCGCGGTAACGCTGGAAGCGCCCCGACTTGCCGCCGTGGCCGGCTTCCATGTTGGTGCGGAACAGGATCGGGTAATGGCCGGTGTTGTCGTCACGCAGCTTGGCCACCCACTTGGCCGGTTCCCAATACTGCACCTGCGAATCCCACAGGCCGGTGCCCACGAACAGCGCCGGGTAGGCCTGCTTCCTGACGTTGTCGTAGGGCGAGTAGGACAGCATGTAGTCGTAGTACGGCTTCTGCTCCGGATTGCCCCACTCGTCGTACTCGTTGGTGGTCAGCGGAATGGTCGGGTCGAGCATGGTGGTGACCACGTCGACGAACGGCACCTGCGCCACCATCACGCGGTAGTCCTGCGGCGCCTGGTTGGCCACCGCGCCCATCAGCAGGCCACCGGCGCTGCCGCCGGAGGCCGCCACGCGATCCTTCGACGCCCAGCCCTGCGCCACCAGGCCACGGGTGACGTCGATGAAGTCGTTGAAGGTGTTCTGCTTGTGCAGCAGCTTGCCGTTCTCGTACCAGTCGCGGCCCATTTCCTGGCCACCGCGGATATGGGCGATGGCATACACCACGCCACGGTCGAGCAGGCTCACCGCGGTCTGGTTGAAGTACGGGTCCATCGACATGCCGTAGCTGCCGTAGGCGTACTGGAACAGCGCGCCCTGGCCGTCCTTCTGGTAACCCTTGCGGTAGACCAGCGACACCGGCACCTTCACGCCATCGCGCGCGGTGATCCAGACGCGGTCGGTCTCGTACTTCGAGGCGTCATAGCCGATCACCGGCTGCACCTTCAGCTGGCGCCGCTCGCCGGTGGCGGTATTCAGTTCGAACACCGTGGTCGGGGTGGTCATCGAGGTATAGACGTAGCGCAGCCACGGCGTGTCGGCCTCGGTGTTGTCACCCAGGCCCATCGAATACGCCGGCTCATCGGCCTTCACGTAGTCGCTGCGACCATCCTTGAACAGCAGCCGGATGCGCTCCAGGCCCTGCGAACGCTCGGCGATGGCGGTGTAGCTGTCGAACAGCTCAAAGCCTTCGATGAACACGGCATCGTCGTGCGCGATCCAGTCCTTCCATTGCGCGCGCGAGGTCGCATCTGTCGGTGCGGTGACCAGCTTGAAGTTCTTCGCACCGTCGTTGGTGCGGATCACCCAGCGGCCGTCGTAGTGGTCGGCGTCGTACTCCACATCGCGCTGGCGCGGCGCCAGCACGGTAAACGTGGTCGGGTCGCTGGCCGGGGCATAGCGCTCTTCCGAAGACACGGTGCTGTGCACGCCGATGGTGATGAAGCGATCGTCGCGGGTGCGGCCGATGCCCATGTAGAAGCTGTCGTCCTTCTCTTCGTAGACGACGGTGTCGGCGCTGGCCGGGGTGCCCAGCACGTGCTTCTTGACGCGTACGGTCAGCAGCGTTTCGGGGTCGTTCTCGACGTACAACACGGTGCGGTTGTCGTCGGCCCAAACCAGGTCGCCGGAGCTGCCGGTGATCACGTCGGGCAGCACCTTGCCGGTGGCCAGGTCCTTGAAGCGGATCGTGTACTGGCGGCGGCCGACGTCATCATCGGCCCAGGCCAGCAGCTGGTTGTCCTGGCTGACTTCCATCGAACCGACGCTGAAATAGCCCTTGCCGGCGGCCATCGCGTTGACGTCCAGCAGTACTTCTTCGGCGGCCTCCATGCTGCCCTTGCGGCGCGCATGGATCGGGTAGTCCTGGCCGGTTTCGAAGCGGCTGTAGTACCAGTAGCCGCGCTCGCGCGCCGGCACGCTGGAGTCGTCCTGCTTGATGCGGCCGACGATCTCCTTGTACAGGGTGTCTTCCAGCGGCTTCAGCGGGGCCAGCAGCTGGTCGGCGTAGGCATTCTCGGCCTGCAGGTAGGCCAGCATGTCCTTGTTCTCGCGCTTGTCGTCGCGCAGCCAGTAGTAGTCATCGTTGCGGGTCGCGCCGAACGGCGCCTTGACCACATGCGGATGCTTGGCAGCGTCTGGCGGAACAGGCAGGGGAGCGGCGTTGGCAGTGGTGGTCATCAGGCTGGCGAGCAACAGGCAGAGGGTGGATTTCATGAAATATGGCTCCAGGTGCATCAATGCAATGGTCTTCGACGGGGTCAGATCCCTTTACCCGATGAGGGATCTGACCCCAATCGCGGGGATGCGGCAACCCTGCGGATCGTCATGGTGCGGTTTCTGCCGGGGTCAAAGCCCTTTTGCAGTCAAACGGGATCCGACCCCGGCGTGCGGCGTACCATGGGCACATGAGTACCCTGCCCCACACGCCGGGCTACAGCCGGCGCAGTCATGAAATCGCCCCGTTCCACGTGATGTCGCTGCTGGCCCGCGCGCAGGCGCTGGAACAGGCGGGCCACGATGTGATCCATCTGGAGATCGGCGAGCCGGACTTCACCACCGCCGAACCCATCGTGCGCGCCGGCCAGGCCGCACTGGCTGCCGGCCACACCCGCTATACCGCAGCACGCGGCCTGCCGGCCCTGCGACAGGCCATCAGCGGCTTCTATCGCAGCCACTACGCGCTGGACATCGACCCCGAACGCATCCTGGTCACCCCCGGCGGCTCGGGCGCACTGCTGCTGGCCAGCAGCCTGCTGGTCGATCCGGGCCGCCACTGGCTGCTGGCCGACCCCGGCTACCCGTGCAACCGCCATTTCCTGCGTCTGGTTGAAGGCGGCGCGCAGCTGGTGCCGGTCGGGCCGGAGACCGCCTATCAGCTCACCCCAACGCTCGTCGAGCAGCACTGGAACGCGGACAGCGTCGGCGCGCTGGTCGCCTCACCGGCCAACCCCACCGGCACCGTGTTGTCCGCTGACGAACTGACGGCCCTGTCGAAGACGCTGCAAGCGCGCGGCGGCCACCTGGTGGTGGACGAGATCTACCACGGCCTGACCTACGGGCTGGACGCGCCCAGCGTGCTGCAGGTGGATGACAGCGCGTTCGTGCTGAACAGCTTCTCAAAGTACTTCGGCATGACTGGCTGGCGGCTGGGCTGGCTGGTGGCGCCGCCGGCGGCGGTGCCCGATCTGGAGAAACTGGCGCAGAACCTGTACATCAGCGCATCGAGCATTGCCCAGCACGCGGCGCTGGCCTGCTTCAGCGAGGAATCGATGGCGATCTTCGAGCAGCGCCGCGAAGCGTTCCGGCAGCGCCGCGACTTCCTGCTACCCGCGTTGCGCGAACTGGGCTTCCGCATCGAGGTTGAGCCGCAGGGCGCGTTCTACCTGTACGCCGATGTCACCGCGTTCACCGACGACGCGCAGGCGTTCTGCGCGCATTTCCTGGAAACCGAGCATGTGGCATTCACCCCGGGCTTGGATTTCGGCTTCCACCGTGCCAACCAGCATGTGCGGTTGGCATACACGCAGGAAGTGCCGCGGTTGCAGGAGGCGGTGGCGCGGATTGCGCGCGGGTTGAAGCGTTGGCAAGGATCACGTTGACGGTAAAGAAGAACGCCGCCCGGGGGCGGCGTTCTCCATTCCATCACTTACCGCCGAGGCGTTCCCACAGGAAGCTGTAGGCCAGCGCCGACATGTGTGCGGCCTGCGCGTTGTTGGCTGCACCGCCGTGGCCACCTTCGATGTTCTCGTAGTAGGTCACGTCCTTCCCGGCGTCGATCATCTTCGCCGCCATCTTGCGGGCATGGCCCGGGTGCACGCGGTCATCGCGGGTGGAGGTGGTGAACAGCACCGGCGGGTAGTTCTTCTTCGCGTCAAACAGGTGGTACGGCGAGAAGGTCTTGATGAACTCCCAGTCGCTGGTGTCGGGGTTGCCGTACTCGGCCATCCACGAGGCGCCGGCCAGCAGGTGGCTGTAGCGCTTCATGTCCAGCAGCGGCACCTGCACCACCACCGCACCGAACAGTTCCGGGTACTGGGTGAGCATGTTGCCGGTCAGCAGGCCACCGTTGCTGCCGCCCTGCACGCCCAGGTGCCTGGCGGTGGTGATCTTGCGCTTGACCAGATCGCGTGCCACCGCGGCCATGTCTTCATAGGCCTTGTGGCGGTTCTGCTTCAGCGCCGCCTGGTGCCAGCGCGGGCCATACTCGCCACCACCGCGGATGTTGGCGACCACGTACACGCCGCCCTTGTCCAGCCAGGCGCGGCCCATGCCACCGGAATAGCTCGGGGTCAGCGAGATCTCGAAGCCACCGTAGCCGTACAGCAGGGTCGGGTTGGAGCCGTCGAGCTTCATCGCCTTGTCGTGCACCACGAAGTACGGCACGCGGGTGCCATCCTTGCTGGTGGCGAAGTGCTGCTCGATCACCTTGCCCTTGGCATCGAAGAAGGCCGGCATGGTCTTCAGCGTTTCCGGCGCCTGGCCGATTTCAGCCAGTGCCAGCGTGGTCGGGGTCAGGTAGTCGGTGGCGGTCAGCCACACCGCGTCGCTGTCATTGCTGTCGACCGCGGCCACGCCCAGCGTGCCGAAGGCCGGCGCACCGACGAAGCGGCTGGTCTGCCAGCCGTTGGCGCCCGGGGTCAGCACCGACAGGCGGTTCTTGACGTCGTCCAGCACGTTCAGCACCAGATGGCTCTTGGTCCAGGTGGCGCTGGCCAGCGAGGTGGTCGCGGTCGGGGTGAACAGCACGTCGAATTCGCGCTTGCCGGCCAGGAAGTCGTCCAGCCGGGTCGCCAGCAGCGAACCCGACGCATAGGTCTTGCCACCGACCGTCCACGGATCACGCAGTTCCAGGGTCAGCCACTGTTTGTGCAGGCCCTTCTCGGCCGAGTTCGGCGCGTCGATCTTGGTCAGCGTGCCATCGTCGCCACGCAGGTAGATCTCGTTGTTGTAGAACGCCAGCGTGCGGCTGACCAGGTTGCGTTCGAAGCCCGGAGTGTCATCGTGCATCGCCGCGATGTACATGTCTTCCGGCTTGCCCTCGTAGACCACGCTGGCCGAGGCCATCGGCGTACCGCGCTTCCACAGCTTGGCCACGCGCGGGTAGCCGGAAGTGGTCATCGAGCCCGCGCCGAAGTCGGTGTAGACGAACACCGTGTCGCGATCGATCCAGTTGAGGCCACCCTTCGATTCCGGACGGAAGAAACCGTCCTTGATCCAGGTCTTGTTGGCCAGGTCGAACTCGCGGGTGACGTCGGCATCGGCACCACCACGCGACAGTGCGATCAGGCAGCGGCTGTAGTCCGGGCGCAGGCAGTCGGCGCCGTGCCAGACCCAGTTTTCGCCCTCGGCCTTGTTCAGCGCATCCAGGTCGAGCACGGTTTCCCACTGCGGCGAGGCCTTGCGGTACTCGGCCAGGGTGGTGCGCCGCCACAAGCCGCGCTCGTGCTGCTGGTCCTTCCAGAAGTTGTAGTAGTAGTCGCCGATCTTCTGCACGGCGGGAATCTTGGCGTCGGAGTCGAGCACCTCGCGGATGCTGGTCTCCATCTGCTTGAAGGCCGGGGTCTGCGCCAGGCGCGCCTCGGACTTGGCGTTCTGTTCCTTGACCCAGGACAGCGGCTTGTCGCCGGTGACGTCCTCAAGCCAGGCGTAGCGATCGGTGTCTTCAGCGGCCACGGCGGTCCCCACCGAGGCAGCGGTCATCATGCCGGCCAGCAGGCAGGCGGAAGCGAGTCGTGACATTGCAGCTCCAGGCAGTCATAAGCCGGGGAACGCTAGCACGGATCGCCACGGCCGCCCCCGTGTCGAAGGTCAGGCCGCGGCCGTCGAGCCACGGCGGCCACGGGCCGCACCACGGGTGCGGCGGCGCGCCTGTCCACCGGTACGACGCGCCAGCCGCAGCCACGACAGGCGTGGCAGCGGGAAGCGCAGCAGCGCCCACCATGCCGCCAGCGGCATGCCCACCAGCCACATCGGCAGCCAGCCCAGCCAGGCGTTGCTGCCACGCGCCGCTGGCCAGACCAGTACCAGTGCCAAACCGGCCAGGGCCACCTGCTGCACGCTGCGCAGCAGGCGTGGGTCGGCGCGCTCCAGGCTGACGCGTTCAGTTGCGGGGCGGCGGACGGAACGTATGTTCATGCGGCTTCTCCGGTGGACAATGCAACACAGCTTGGGCAACGCCCTTCTCACAGGTTGCGACACCATTGACGGATCGCGTGCACACAGTCGACCATGCGCGTGCAAGCCCACTGGAGCCCGCTCCCGCATGACTTCGATCCGCCCGCTCTGCGCCGTGCTGTTGGCCCTGTCCCTGGCGGGCTCCGCCGCGGCTGCCAGCGAGCCGCCCTCGCCCCGCGCCGGCGCCTCGCGCGCAGCCGCCCTGGACGCGCCGATCGACCTCAAGCGCTTCATGGGCACCTGGTATGTGATCGGCCGCGTGCCGAACTTCATCGAACGTGGCCACGTCGCCAGCGTCAACGAGTACGAACTGCGTGACACGCACAAGGTCGGCATCACCTACCGTTACCGCGATGGCTTCGGCGAACCGCTGCAGGAAGTGCGTGCCCGCGCCAGCGTCGATCCGGACAGCGGCAACCACAGCTGGCGTACCTGGTTCTACCGCGTCGTGCCGACCCATTCGCGGGTGCTGGAAGTCGCACCGGATTATTCCTGGGCGCTGATCGGCTACCCGGGCCGTGAAATGGCCTGGATCTTCTCGCGCACCCCGGACATGGACAAGGCGCTGTACAAGGAGCTGGCCGAGCGCCTGCGCGACGAGTACGGCGTGAACACCGACAAGCTCAAGCGCGTGCCGCAGCACCCGGAGCAAGTGGGCAAGCTGGGCTACGAAGTGCCGAACGCGCGCTGATCGCACGTGGAATTGCCGGCCAGCGACCGGCACTGCTGTTTCCATGCAATGGCGGTAGAGCCGGCCGCTGGCCGGCAACCCTGATGCGGCCGGGGCGCCTCGCTACTTGCGGCTGTAATGCGCGACCAGGCGGTCGCCGAGCATCTGCAGCAGCTGCACCAGGATCAGCAGCACCACCACGGTGACCAGGGCCACGTCCGTACGGTTGCGCTGGTAGCCTTCGCGCAGCGCCAGATCGCCCAGGCCCCCGGAGCCGATGGCACCCCCCATGGCGGTGAAGCCGACCAGGGCCACCGTGGTGACCGTAGCGGCCGCGATCAGGCCCGGCCGGGCTTCAGGCAGCAGCACCCGGGTGACCAGCTGCCAAGTGGTGGCGCCCATCGACTGCGCCGCCTCGACCACGCCGCGGTCCACTTCGCGCAGGGCGGTTTCGACCAGGCGCGCATAGAACGGCGCCGCGCCGATCACCAGCGCCGGCAGCGTGCCGAGCACGCCGATCGACTGGCCCATCAGCCACAGCGATACGGGAATCAGCACCACCATCAGGATGATGAAGGGCACCGAGCGCAGCAGGTTCACCACGATCGCCAGCACGCCGTAAGCCAGCGGCCGGCGCTTCATCTGCGGCGCACCGAACACATACAGCAGCACGCCCATGGGCAGGCCGATGGCCAGGGTGAGCGGCAGCGAGCCGGCCATCATCAGCAGCGTCTCGATGGTGGCCTTGCCGATATCCACCCATTTGTCCGCATCCAGGTGGCGGAAGAAACCTTCAGCAGTGGCGACGATCATCGACGCAGTTCCTCAACATGCACGCCGGCGGCCACGAACGCGGCCTGCGCGGCGGACTGGTCGCCGCCCACCAGGGCGACCACCAGCTGGCCATACGGGGTGTCCTTGATCCGGTCGATCCGGCCGGACAGGATGTTGTAATCGACGCCGGTCTCGCGCGCGACGCTGCCCAGCAAGGGCTCGTAGGTGTCGCCACCGAGGAAGGTCAGGCGCACGATGCGGCCGCCGACCACGTCGAAATCACGGTGCAGCGCGCCCTCGTCCACATGCTCCGATTCGCTCACGAAGCGGCGCGTGGTGGGGTGCTGCGGGTGCAGGAACACCCGGGTGACCGGTCCGGTCTCGACCATCTGGCCGGCGTCGAGCACGGCGACGCGGTCGCAGACGCGGCGGATCACATCCATTTCGTGGGTGATCAGCACGATGGTCAGGCCCAGCTCGCGGTTGATCTTCGACAGCAGCGACAACACCGACGCTGTGGTCTGCGGATCGAGCGCGCTGGTGGCTTCATCACACAGCAGGATCTGCGGACGGGTCGCCAGCGCACGCGCAATGCCTACGCGCTGCTTCTGGCCACCGGACAGCTGCGCCGGGTACTTCTGCGCATGCGCTTCCAGGCCCACGGTCTGCAGCAGCTCGGCCACGCGCACGTCGATCTCCGCCCTCGGCGTGCCGGCCAGTTCCAGCGGGAACGCCACGTTGCCGGCCACCGTGCGCGAGGACAGCAGGTTGAAGTGCTGGAAGATCATGCCGATGCGCCTGCGCAGCGCGCGCAGGCCGTCCGCGTCCAGTGCAGTGACATCCTCGCCACCGATCAGCAGACGGCCACCGCTGGGCTCTTCCAGGCGGTTGATCATGCGGATCAGGGTCGACTTGCCGGCGCCGGAATGGCCGATGATGCCGAATACCTCACCGGCCTCGATGGTCAGGTCCAGCGGTTGCAGCGCGCTGACTTCGCGGCCGGCAACGGCATAGGATTTGTGCAGGCGCTGGAACTCGATCACGGGCGTGGCTCACCGGCTGGGTGACGGAAGGGGGCGTGCAGCCTACCAGCGCTGGCGCTCGCGCGCCCGCGCCATGGGCCAGAATGTTATTCCTTTTGGTTCTAAGGGCGCCGTGAAGCCTCGTGATCGGCAGTGCCGGCTGCTGGCCGGCAACTTCAGCGCTCCCTCCGGCACCACCCCACGATCAGGGATGATCCAGCGGCTTCGGCGGTTCCTGCCGGTTGACCCGCTCGCGGTGCAGCAGGTACAGGCCCGAAGCCACGATGATCGCGGCCCCGACCCAGGTGTAGCCGTCCGGCAGCTGGCCCCAGAAGGCCAAGTCCCAGCCGATCACCCAGACCAGGCCGCTGTACTCCAGCGGCGCGATCATCGACGCTTCGCCCAGCTGGAAGGCCTTGGTCAGAGCGATCTGGCCCAGCGCCCCGGCCAGGCCCATGCCGGCAATCAGCGGCGCATGCGCCAGCTGCAACGGCACCCAGCCAGGAAGGGCCAGCAGGCCGGCACCGATTGCCATGATCACCAGGAACCAGACCACCATCGACTGCGACGTATCGGTGCGGGTCAGCAGGCTGACCGTGATCGCGGCCACGGCATAGGCCGTCGCCGCAGCCAGCACCATCAGGCCGGGCACCGAGATGAAGCCATCCACGCCCGGCCGGAGCACCACCAGCACGCCGATCAGGCCGATGCCGATGGCCACCCAGCGCCGCGGCCCGACCCGCTCACCCAGCAGCGGCACCGACAACGCCGCGATCAGCAGCGGCGCAACGAAGTAGATGGTGTAGGCGGTAGACAGCGGCAGATCGCGCAGGGCGAACACGAAGCAGCCGATCATCGCCATGCCCAGCGCGCCACGCAGCAGGTGCAGGCCCCAGCGCCGCGGCACCAGCGAGCGCGGCCCGGCACTGACCAGCACCCACACCAGCACGAACGGCAATGAGGCCGCACCGCGCAGGAAGGTCACTTCCAGCGTGGGATAACTGGCCGACAGCTGCTTCATGCCAGCGTCCATCAGCGAGAAACAAGCGACCGCCGCGACCATCCAGGCCACCGCGCGCGAAGGGGAGCGTTGCACGTTCATGGCCCATTATCGCCGACCGCGCGCCCCGCCGGGCGCCGGGCATGGGCGCCGCGATAGAATGGCCGCCACTGAATTCCGCGGAGCCACGCCCATGCCTTCCTTCGACGTCGTGTCTGAAGTCGACACCCACGAGCTGACCAACGCCATCGACCAGGCCAACCGTGAACTGGCCACCCGCTTCGACTTCAAGGGCGTGGACGCCAGGTTCGAGCGCGATGGCGATGTCATCAACCAGACCGCGCCAACCGAGTTCCAGCTCAAGCAGATGAACGACATCCTTCGTGCACGCCTGGCCGCGCGCGGCATCGACGTGCTCAGCCTGGAGTTCGGCGACATCGAGACCAACCTGGCCCAAGCCCGGCAGAAGATCACCGTCAAGCAGGGCATCGAGCAGAAGATCGCCAAGAAGATCGCCGCCGCGCTGAAGGAAGCGAAGCTGAAGGTGGAGAGCCAGATCAACGGCGACAAGCTGCGCGTGCAGGGCAAGAAGCGCGACGATCTGCAGGACGCCATTGCGGTGCTCAAGGCCGGCAAGTTCGAGCTGCCGCTGCAGTTCAACAATTTCCGCGATTGATCTGCCCGCCGGGCATGGCCCGGCGGACTGCAACATCAATCGCGCAGCAGCTTGTACAGCGTGGTGCGCGAGATGCCCAGCTGGCGAGCGGCCAGGCTCACATTGCCGTCCGCCGCCTGCGCCGCACGGCGCGCCGCCTCACGCTGCTGATCGCGCAGCAGCGGCGCCGCCATCGTCGCCGCTGAAGGCCGTGGCGCGCTGCGGCCAGCGACCCTGCGCGGCGCCTGCAGGTGCTGCAGGTAAACCGCACTGCTCTCGCCTACCCGCACCCGATGCGGCGCTCCGGGTTGCAGCAGGCGTCGCCGCTGCGCAGCGCTGGCACCGGCAAAGACCGTCTCAAGATTCAACAACGGCAATGGACCGCGCCGCGGCAGCCCCAGCAGGCGCCGGGCCACACGGTTGGCCGCACGCAGCTGGCCGTCCTCCTGCACCGCCAGCAGCCCCTGCAGCGACGACGCCAGCCAGCGTGGATCGTGCTGCAGTGCCAGCAGGTGTACATCGCCCAGGTTGTGGAACAGCCGGTTCTCGCTGGCCAGCGCGGCCTGCCGGAAGTAACCCTGCAGCAACGAGGGATCGCGCTCACCCAGGCCGGTGATATCGATCACCCCGCATACCTGCCCATCGAGATCGTGCAGTGGCTCGCTGAGGCAGAACACCGGGGCGAAACGCTGCAGGTAGTGTTCATTGCCCCGTACCAGCGCAGGCAGGTCGTCGGCCAGGCTGACTGCCGGTGCCGTGGTGCCGATCTCGCCCTCGCCCAGCCTCCGCCCGACCTGGATCGGCCGCAGCAGCGGCGCATCTTCCAGGCCATGGGCCTGCTGCGCGATCACCATGCCCTCACGGTTGGCACAGAACATCGTCCAGCCACGCCCGCCAAAGGCGGCCCACAGCTGCTCCAGCTCCGGCCGCACGCAGCGCGCCAGCCGACGGTCGCCGGGATCGGAAAGATGCCGGCCATCACCCAGCAGCGGACGGTAGTCCGGCTCCTGCCCGGGCAGCAGGCCCGCCGCGCGCGAACGCACCCATGACTGCTGCAGCGGCAGTGGCAGCACGCCCAATGAACGCGCATCGCCCTCGGCGAAGGCGGCACGTGCCGCCACCAACTGCTGCTGCCCGACTGTCGTGGCCATCATGGAAGCAGCGTACACCCGTCGGCGGCAACGCCACGTTACGCTCCGACAACGGATTGTTTCCGCCAACGGTTCAAACACGGGGTCAGAGCCGTTTTCCTTTGGAAAACGGATTCGACCGCGTGCCGACCAACGGTCGGCGTCCACCAACAGCAGAGGGAACCTGTCGAAGGCGGGGTGGGTCCGGTTGCGGGGGTGTCAGCCGCATGGATGCGGCTGCCAAGCCCCCAGGAAAGGGTTTACGGCGTCCCCCGCAACCGGACCCACCCCGCCATCCCACGGAATGCCCGCTTTGCCGTTGCTGTGGACGTTGCTTCGGCGGGTGCAGGGCGCAGCCCTGCAAACCCTCCCCACCCTTACGCCGCGATCCGCAGGATCGGCTTGAGCGTGATTCCCTTCGTGCTGTCTTCGGCCGCCTGGTTGATCTGTTCCAGCGGATAGAACTTCACCAGCTTGTCGAACGGGAAGCGGCCCTGCAGGAACAGCGTGACCAGCTGCGGAATGAACACCTGCGGCACGCTGTCACCTTCCACGATGCCGCGGATGCTGCGCCCGCCCAGCAGCAGGTTGTTCACATCGAAGCTGGCCGTGGTACCCAGCTTCGGTGCACCCACCACGCCCATGACGCCCAAACCGCCCAGCGCTTCGATGCCAGCCGACAGCACCTCCGGGCGACCGGTCGATTCCAGCGCGAAATCCGCGCCACCGCCGGTGATCGCGCGCACGGCCTCGATCACATCGGTCTCGCGACTGTTCACCACGTGGGTGGCGCCCAGCTCCAGCGCCAGGTCCAGCCGCGACGGCACCACGTCGATCGCGATGATGGTGGTGGCACCGGCCACCTTCGCCGCCATCACCGCACTCAGTCCCACCGCGCCCGCGCCGTAGCTGGCGAAGCTGCTGCCCGAGCGCACCTGCAGCGAATTGAGCACCGCACCAGCACCGGTCTGGATGCCGCAGCCCAGCGGGCCCAGCAGGTCCAGCGGCGCATCGTCGGGCACCTTGATCGCGTTGATCTCGCGTGCGATGGCAAAGGTGGCAAACGAAGACTGCGCGAAGAAATGGTCGTGCAGCGGCTCGCCCTGCGCATCGGTGATCGCGGTATGACCGTGGCCATCATCGCCACCGAAGTTCAGTGCGAAGAAATCCTTGCAGTAGGCGCCGTGGCCGCCCCGGCAGGGATTGCAGTGACCGCAGGCACCATAGGTCAGCACCACATGGTCGCCCACCTTGAGGTCGCGCACGTTCGGGCCCACCGCCTCGACGATACCTGCCCCCTCATGGCCGAGCACTGCCGGCAGCGGCACCGGGTAGTACTGGTCGCGCACGATCAGGTCGGTATGGCAGAGGCCGGTGGCAACCACCTTCACCAGTACCTCGTCGTCCTGCGGGCCACGTAGCCGGGCCTGCTCGATGACAAAGGGCTGCTCCTTGCCGCGTACCACGGCAGCGGTGATCTCGCGAGTTGTGGTGTTGTCGTTCATCGTGATGGCTCCTTCGATCAGATCGGGTAAGCGGGCGCTTCGCCCTTGACGGTCAACCACTGCCACTGGGTGAACTCTTCCCCGTTGGCGGGGCCACCGATGCTGGTGCCGTTGCCGGATGCACCGACGCCGCCGAAGGGATTGATCACGTCGTCGTTCACGGTCTGGTCGTTGATGTGCAGCAGACCGGTGCGCAGGCGCTCACCCAGCTTCAGCGCGCGCCCGACATTGCTGGACACGATAGCCATCGACAGGCCGTACTCGCTGTCATTGGCCAGGCGCACGGCATCGTCGTCATCGTCGAACGGCACGACCACCGCCACCGGTGCGAAGATCTCTTCGTTGAACGCCGGATTGTCGGCAGAGACGTTGCCAAGCACGGTCGGCGCGAAGAACAGATCACGATGGGTACCGCCCGCCTCCAGCGAGGCACCGGCCTGCACCGCCTGTTCGACCAGGCGCGCGGCGTGGTCGCGCTGGCCGGCGTTGATCAGCGGGCCGATCGCCACGTCTTCGCGCGCCGGGTCGCCCACCTTCAGCGAATTGGCCTTGGCCACCAGTTTCTGCAGGAAAGCATCATGGATCTTCCGATGCACCAGCACGCGGCCGGTCGCCATGCAGATCTGTCCTTGATGCAGGTAGACGCCCCACGCGGCGTTGGCCACCGCCAAATCGAGGTCGGCATCGTCCAGAATGATCAGCGAGTTCTTGCCGCCCAGCTCCAGCGAGACCTTCTTCAGGTGCTTGCCGGCGGCTTCGCCGACCTTGCGGCCTGCGGCGGTGGACCCGGTGAACTGGATCATTGCCACATGCGGGTCACTGGTCAGTGCCGCACCCGCAGCGCCATCGCCGGGCAGCATGTGCAGCACGCCTGCCGGCAGGCCCGCCTGTTCGAACAGGCGGGCGATGACCGCGCCACCGCACACGGCCGTGCGCGGGTCCGGCTTGAGCACCACGGCATTGCCGAGCGCGATGGCCGGCGCCACCGCGCGCATGGCCAGGTACAGCGGGAAGTTGAAGGGCGAGATGACGCCGACCACGCCCAGGGGCCGGCGCCGCGCCAGGTTCAGCCGACCCGGCTCGGACGGCAGGATCTCGCCGGTGCTGCGCGACGGCAGCGCGGCGGCCTCATGCAACGCCTTGATGGTGACCTTGGCCTCGAAGCCGGCCTTGAGCCGGGTCGAGCCGCTTTCGCGCACCAGCCACTCGACCAGGGTGTCGATGTTTTCTTCTGCCAGGCGCGCCGCTTTGCGCATGACCTCAGCGCGCTGCTCGTAGGGCGCTGACGCCCACGCCAGTTGCGCCTGGGCAGCGGTCGCCGCCGAGCGCGCCACCTGCGCCGGGTCGGCCAGCCCGATCTGGCCGAGCGTCTGGCCGGTGGCCGGCTCGATCACCGGCTGCCGTTGCGCGGCCACCTGCCAGTGACCATCAAAGAAGGCGCCGGCCCAGAGGGTGTCCGGCAGCCACGGGGAAGATGCAGTCATGGGTGTCCTCCTGTGTCGTGCGTCCATTCCACGCCCGCCACCCGCAGTCGGCAATCGGCCATCCAACGGTCGCCCGCAAAGGCTTGAATCGGCGGAGATTTCCAGCATGCCGACTGTCCAGTTCCTGCACAGTGAACAGCGCAGCGGCGGCACACTGCCTACAATGGCGGCCCCCGCCAGCCGACGTGCCCGCCATGACCGATGCCCACCTGCCCAGCGATGACCCGATCGCCGCCACCCGCCTTTGGCTGGAACGCATCGTCATCGGCCTGAACCTGTGCCCGTTCGCCAAGGCGGTGTACGTGAAGGACCAGGTCCGCCTCGTGCTCAGCGATGCGACCACGCCCGAAGCGCTGGTCGAACAGCTGGCCGAGGAACTGGTGCTGCTTCGTGATACGCCGGCCGAGCAGATCGACACCACGCTGATCGTGCACCCGCAGGTGCTGACCGACTTCCTCGACTACAACGACTTCCTCGACAACGCCGATGCCGCGATCGAGGCGCTGGACCTGCAGGGCATCCTGCAGGTGGCCAGCTTCCATCCGGACTACCAGTTCGAAGGCGTGGCCCCGGACGACGCCAGCAACTACACCAATCGCGCGCCGTTCCCGACCCTGCACCTGCTGCGCGAAGACAGCGTGGCTCGCGCGGTGGACGTCTATCCCGACCCGGACGTGATCGTCGAGCGCAACATCCAGACCCTGGACCGCATCGGCGTGGACGGCTGGTACCGCCGCCTGCGTGGCGACGACCTGTCATGAGCACGGTGCCGCCAATTGCCACATGGCCGGCCGTGCCGCTGTCGGGCAAGGTGGTACTGATCACCGGGGGCGCCAACGGCATCGGCCGCGGCATCGCCCAGGCCGTGCTCGGCGCGGGCGGCCGCGTGCTGATCGGCGATCTGGACGACGAAGCCGGCCACGCCTGCCTGGCCGAATGGCAGCGTGGTGAGGACGCCGCGTACCAGCACTTGGACATCGCCAACGAAGACAGCGTGCGCGCGTTCATCGCCGAGGCGCTGCGTCGCTTCGGCCACATCGACGGGCTGGTCAACAACGCCGGCATCGCCGGGCCGCACGGCACGCTGCTGCAGGACATGGATTGGGACGAGTGGCAACGCCGCCTGTCCTCGCTGCACGGCGCCTTCCTGTGCAGCAAGCACGCGCTGCCCGCGCTCTCGGCCAGTAGCGCGGGCGCGATCATCAACATCGCCTCGACCCGCGCCTGGCAGTCGGAGGCGCACAGCGAAGCGTATGCGGCGGCCAAAGGCGGGCTGGTCGCGTTCACCCATGCGCTGGCGATCAGCAGTGGCCCGGCGGTGCGGGTGAACAGCATCAGCCCGGGCTGGATCGGTACCACGGCCTGGCAGGCGCCATCGCGCCGTCACCCGCCCGACTACTCGGCCAACGACCACGCCCAGCACCCGGTCGGCCGGGTCGGCCAGCCCGAGGACATCGGCGCGCTGGCGGTGTACCTGCTGTCCTCGCTGTCCAGCTTCAGCACCGGCCAGGATTTCATCGTCGACGGCGGCATGACCCGGAAGATGATCTACGCCGAATAAGCGCCGCTTTTCGGTGGGTACGGACCTTGGTCCGTACCATTGCCAGAAAGTGCCAGCCAAGGCTGGCACCCACCACGGCGGTCAGGCCATGCCCGAATGGCGCAGCAGCGCGTCGATCTGCGGTGCGCGGCCGCGGAAGGCCTTGAAGTTTTCCGCCGCCGGACGGCTGCCACCCCGCGACAGGATCTCATCGCGGAAGCGTGCGCCGGTCGCAGCCAGCGCCTGCGGTGCTTCCTCGAACGCAGCGTAGGCATCGGCGCTGAGCACTTCGGCCCACTTGTAGCTGTAATAGCCTGCCGCATAGCCGCCGGCGAAGATATGGCTGAACTGGTGCGGGAAGCGGTTCCAGGCCGGCGGATGATTCACCGCCACTTCCGCCCGCACGCGATCGAGCAGTGCCAGCACGCTGTCCTGCGCCGGCTCGAACTGGCTGTGCAGCAGCATGTCGAACAGGCCGAACTCCAGCTGGCGAACGGTGGCCATGCCACTATGGAAGTTCCGCGCGGCCAGCATGCGCTCATACAGCGCGCGCGGCAGCGGCTCGCCGGTGTCCACGTGCGCGGTCATGCCCTGCAGGTGTTCCCATTCCCAGCAGAAGTTCTCCATGAACTGGCTGGGCAGCTCCACCGCATCCCACTCCACGCCATTGATGCCAGCCACGCCCAGCTCACCGATGCGGGTCAGCAACTGGTGCAGGCCATGGCCCATTTCATGGAACAGCGTGGTCACTTCGTTGTGGCTGAAGGTGGCCGGCTTGCCATTGGCACCGCGACCGAAGTTGCACACCAGGTAGACCAGCGGCGTCTGCACGTTGCCATCGGCACGCACGCGACGGTTGCGGCAGTCATCCATCCACGCACCACCGCGCTTGCCCTCGCGCGCATACAGGTCCAGATAGAACTGGCCAACCAGCGCGCCCTGCGCGTCGACCAGTCGGAAGAAGCGCACGTCCTCGTGCCACACCGGCGCGCTGTCTTCCTGCACGCGCAGCCCGTACAGCTGCTCGATCACCGAGAACAGGCCGCCCAGCACCTTCGGTTCGGTAAAGTACTGCTTCACTTCCTGCTCGGAATAGCTGTAGCGCGCCTGCTTCAGGCGATCGGCGGCGAAGGCCAGGTCCCAGGCCTGCAGCTGCTCGATGCCCAGCTGCTCGCGCGCGAACTGCTCCAGCTCGGCACGGTCCTTGGCCGCGAACGGCTTGGCACGTGCAGCCAGGTCGCGGAGGAACCCGAGCACTTCGGCCGGGTCCTGCGCCATCTTGGTCGCCACCGAATAATCACCATACGAACCAAAGCCGAGCAGCGCGGCCAGTTCCGCACGGAGAGCAAGGATCCGGTCGATGTTGCCGCTGTTGTCAAGCGCCTCATCGCCGAACTCGGACGCACGCTGCGCGCTGGCGCGGTACAGGATCTCGCGCAGATCGCGGTCTTCCGCCCAGGTCTGCACCGGCAGGTAGCACGGCATCTGCAGCGTCAGCTTCCAGCCCTTGTTGCCGTCTTTTTCCGCTGCCGCATGCGCGGCCGCCTTCACGTCGTCCGGTACGCCAGCCAGGCGTGCCTCATCCTCGATGATCAACGACCATGCATCGGTGGCATCCAGCACGTTCTGCGAAAACTTCGCCGACAGCGCCGACAGTTCTTCCTTGATCGCGGCGAAGCGCTGCTGGGCCTCGGGCGCCAGTTCGGCACCGCCCAGGCGGAAATCGCGCAGGGTGTTGTCCAGCACCTTGCGCTGGGCCTCATCGAAGGTCGCCGCCTCGGGGCTGCCGGCCAGGGCCTGGTACTGGCGGTACAGCGCCAGGTTCTGGCCCAGTGCACTGGCAAAGCGGGTCACCCGCGGCAGGTTGCTGTTGTAGGCCTCGCGCAGTTCCGGCGTGTTGACCACGCCCTGCAGGTGGCCGACCAGGCCCCAGGCGCGCCAGAGGCGCTCGGTGGCATCGTCCAGCGGGGCCACGAAGGTCTGCCAGGTGACCGGCTGCACCTGCTCGGCGGCGCTGACAGCGGCTTCCGCCTCGGCCAGCAGCACTTCCAGCGCCGGCGCCACGTGCTCCGGGCGGATCGCCTCGAAATGCGGCAGGCCGGAAAAATCGAGCAGGGGGTTGGCAACGGTCACGGCAGATCTCCAGGGTGCGGGCCCGGCAGGCGGGCATCTCCTCGGATATGGCGCTGACAGGGCCACAGACAAGGGGGCGCACGCGCTGCGTGGATGGGGCACCCCATGGACGGCCGGCATTCACGTCGGCCTTACGGTTCGGCGCCGAAGCTCTGCTTGCGGGGGAGTCCGCAGCGGTACGTATCGAACGAGGCCCCACATGGAAGGTCTGGCTGCAGTTGCATCCGCCTCACCGGCACGGTCGCTGGCGCTGTCCGCCAGTAAGGCCGAACTGACCTGGATCGCCGCGCTGTGCGATGCCGGCGACGACGCCCCGCGCCACCTGCAGCAATTGCAGACGGTGCTGCAGCAGGGCGGTACCTTCAACGATACGCAGGAGTGGTATCCGTTCGAGGTGGTCGAACGCGGCGCCAGCCAGTTGCGGCTGGGCCATGAGCGCGAGTTCGTGATCTGCGTGCTGCTGTGGCTGCAGGCACTGGCCCAGGGCCGCGCCAGTACCCTCGATCCCGGCCTGCACCTGGATGACCGCGCGATGGACATCGAGGCCCTGCCCGATGCGCTGCGTGATGCGGTGCTGGATGCGTTCACCGCGGCGGGGTATTGAAACGCCCTCGTGACCGCCAGGCCATGCCCGGCGACAACGTCGACCGTCCTACAACGCTTCCAGGCTGCGCCACGGCAGTTCGGGCAGCCCCTGCCCGGCCACCGCCGCGGCCAGCTGCGCATCGGCGCCGTCCACGTCGATGCCCTGGCGCACGTACCACGCCGGGTCGTAATAGCTGTGCGCGTAGCGCTCGCCGCTGTCACACAGGATGCTGACGATGCTGCCCTGATGGGCCGCCTCGCGCATCCACTGCGCGGCCTGCAGCACGCCGATGAAGTTGGTGCCGGTGGAGCCGCCGACGCGACGGCCCAGCTGGCGGCTGACATGGCGCATCGCCGCCAGGCTCAATGCATCGGGCACCTTCACCATCGCATCGACGCTGGTCGGGATGAAGCTCGGCTCCACCCGTGGGCGGCCGATGCCCTCCACGCGCGAGCCACCGCTGCAGGTCAGGCCCCGCCAGTCCTGCTCACCGGCCACCGCCGCCTGGTAGCCATCGAAGAACACCGACACTTCCGGGTCGGCGCACAGGATGCGGGTGTCATGCCGGCGGTAGCTGACATAGCGGCCCAGCGTGGCGGCGGTGCCGCCGGTGCCGGGGCTGCACACGATCCATTCCGGAATCGGGCTCGGCTCCTCGGCCATCTGCTTGAAGATGGATTCGGCGATGTTGTTGTTGGCGCGCCAGTCGGTCGCGCGCTCGGCGTAGGTGAACTGGTCCATGAAGTGGCCGCCGGTTTCGCGGGCCAGCTTTTCCGAATCACAGTTGAGGTCACAGGCGCGCTCGACCAGATGGCAGCGGCCACCGTGGAATTCGATCGCCGCGATCTTCTCCGGCGAGGTCGTGGCCGGCATCACCGCGATGAACGGCAGCCCCAGCAGGCGCGCGAAGTAAGCCTCCGACACCGCCGTCGAACCGCTGGAGGCCTCGATCACCGGCCGCCCTTCACGCAGCCAGCCATTGGTCAGCGCATACAGGAACAGCGAGCGCGCCAACCGGTGCTTGAGGCTGCCGGTGGGATGGCTCGATTCATCCTTCAGGTACAGGTCGATGCCCTTGAACCCGGGCAGCGCCAGCGGGATCAGATGGGTATCGGCGGAGCGGTTGAAATCGGCTTCGATCTTGCGGATGGCGGCAGCCACCCATTCACGCTGCGACATGGCGGTCAATCGTTGTGAGGACGGAACGGTGCGATCCGGCCATTGTACGTCGCGGTGCCGTCAGGTGCCGGCCGGTAGAATGGTGCCATCCGGCCGGCAACGGCCCTGTCTGAAGGATCTCCCCCATGACCATTCCCGCCCTGCGCGATGTCCCCGGCGTCGCCGCCCAGGCCCCGGCCGGGACCACCGGCTTCGTGTTCAACCACACCATGCTGCGGGTCAAGGACATCACCGCCTCGCTGGACTTCTACACCCGCGTTCTCGGCTACCAGCTGATCGACAAGCGCGATTTCCCGGAGGCCCAGTTCAGCCTGTACTTCCTGGCCTACGTGCCGTCCGGCGCGGTGGTGCCGGAAGACGATGCCCAGCGCCGCCTGTGGATGGCCGGCCTGCCGGGCGTGCTGGAACTGACCCACAACCACGGCACCGAGACCCAGGACGGCGCGGTCTACCACGACGGTAACAGCGACCCGCGCGGCTTCGGGCACATCTGCGTGTCGGTGCCGGACATCGAGGCCGCCTGCCAGCGCTTCGAAGACCTCGGCGTGACCTTCCAGAAGCGCCTGACCGACGGCCGCATGAAGAACCTGGCCTTCATCAAGGACCCGGACGGTTACTGGGTCGAGATCATCGCCAACGCCTGACCCCGGAAGGGGCACCAACTCCATCCCCTTTGTTGCGAGGCTCGTATGGAAACGATGGAACTGCACCGCGGCCGCCTGATCGACCACATCCAGCTGGTGGTGCGCGACCTGGCCGCCAGCCGCCGCTTCTACCAGGCGGTGTTCGACACGATCGGCATTCCGGTTGCCGGCGAAGGGCCGGACTATTTCTGGGCTGACGAGCTGTTCATTTCCACTGCCAGCAGCGAGGCGGCCGCCGGCCAGCTGACCGGCCGCCACCACCTGGCGTTCCAGGCCCGCGATGCCGCCACCGTCGATGCCTTCCACACTGCTGCAATCGCCGCCGGTGGCACCGACAATGGCGCGCCGGGTGAACGCCCATACCATCCGGGCTACTACGGTGCGTTCGTGCTCGACCCGGATGGCAACAACATCGAAGTGGTGTACCACGGCCCCGCCAACTACAGTGCCGATTCGGTGAAAGTCACGTTCTGACATCCCCACCGCCGCAGGACCGAAGAAGCCGGGCAATGCCCGGCTTCTTTCGTTGCAGCACCGCGAACGTCAGTGCGCCGCCATGTAGATGTCCTGCAGCACGGCCTTTTCCAGTTCCAGCTCGCCCAGCAGGTTCTTCACGATGTCGCCCAAGCTGAGGATGCCGACCAGGCGGTTGCCGTCGGTGACCATCAGATGGCGCCGACGCGAATACGTCATCAGCGACATGGCCTGCTTCAGCGTGGCCTCCGGGGCGATGCCTTCCAGGCCGGTCGTCGGCACGCTGGAAATCACCCGGCGGCCGGCCTGCGGGCCGTCGTCGGCCAAGGTGCGCACGATGTCCTTCTCGGAAATGATGCCGACCGGGGCATCGTCCTTCATCACCACCAAGGCAGCGATTTTATTCGCACTCATCTTGTGGGCGGCGGCACCGATGGTGTCTTCGGCGTCGATGGTGATGACAGTTTCTTTCTTGGATTGCAGGAGTTCGCGGACGTTCATTCTTGTTTCCTGGTGCAGGTCACTGAAGTCAAAAAAGTGTGCTCTTCCGATACGCCCCCTCCCCGGGAACAGACCTTTCAGCGCACGTCTGGCGCAGCCGGCTGCCACTGGAAAGAAATCGGCAGACGACGTGCTGCAACGCGAACGAGGCGGGTTCAACCGCGCAACCCGTATCTCGGACGAATCGATTCTACGACTGCGTCCCCCGGTCACTACCGGCATCGATGGGACACTTCGTCGTGGGAACCAACCGACGATCCAGAGAATGGCACCGTGGCTGAAACCGCCGCTGAATATTGGCGGTGCCATGCGTTAAAGATTGATTGCGTCCTGCCGAGGGCGGACAGAACGGCCTTGCGTCGTCCCACTTGCCATGCTCCCCGGCGAAAACGAAAGGGGCCCGCATGGGGCCCCTACGCTTGCAACATCCAACATCCAGCCGCACCGGTGGGCCTTACTCCACCGTCACGCTCTTGGCCAGGTTGCGCGGCTTGTCCACGTCGGTGCCCCGCGCCAGTGCGGTGTGGTACGCCAGCAGCTGCACCGGGATGGTGTGCACGATCGGGCTGAGCACGCCGGCATGGCGCGGCGTGCGGATCACATGCACGCCTTCGGACTCGTTGAAGTTGCTGTCCTGGTCGGCGAACACGAACAGCTCGCCCCCGCGTGCACGCACTTCCTGCATGTTCGACTTCACCTTCTCCAGCAGGCTGTCGTTGGGCGCGATCACCACCACCGGCATGTCCTCATCCACCAGCGCCAGCGGGCCATGCTTCAGCTCACCGGCCGGGTAGGCCTCGGCGTGGATATAGGAGATTTCCTTGAGCTTGAGCGAGCCTTCCAGCGCGATCGGGTAATGCAGGCCACGGCCGAGGAACAGCGCGCTGCTCTTGCGCGCGAAACGCTCGGCCCAAGCGGCAATCTGCGGTTCCATGTTCAGTGCGTGCTGCACGCTGCCCGGCAGGAAGCGCAGCTGCTCCAGGTAATCCGCTTCCTGTGCCGCGTCGATGCGGCCCTTCAGCTTGCCCAGCACCACGGTCAGCTGGAACAGCGCGGCCAGCTGGGTGGTGAACGCCTTGGTCGACGCCACGCCGATCTCGGCGCCGGCACGGGTGTAGCAGACCAGTTCGCTGGCGCGCGGAATCGCGCTTTCCGGCACGTTGCAGATCGACAGCGTGTGCTTGTGGCCCAGCGACTTGGCGTACTTCAGCGCTTCCATCGTATCCAGCGTTTCGCCGGACTGGGAAATGGTGACGATCAGATGCTTCGGGTTGGCATACGCGGCGCGGTAGCGGTACTCGCTGGCGATCTCCACGCTGCACGGCAGGCCGGCGATGGCCTCGATCCAGTAGCGCGCGGTCAGGCCGGCGTAGTAGCTGGTACCACAGGCGATGATCTGCACGCCTTCGATGCCCGACAGCACCGCCCCGGCGTTCTTGCCGAACAGCTCGGCCGGGAAACCAGCGGCGTCGATCGCCGCCTCGATGGTGTCGCCCAGCGCACGCGGCTGCTCGTGGATTTCCTTCTGCATGAAGTGGCGGTACGGGCCCAGCTCCAGCGAGGCCAGCGACACGTCGGACAGGTGCACGTCGCGCTCGACCGGCTGGTCATGCTCATCAAAGATGCGCACGCCGTCGCGGCGGATCTCGGCGGTGTCGCCTTCTTCCAGGAAGATCACCCTGCGCGTCGCCGAAATCACCGCCGAGACGTCGGAGGCGACGAAGTTCTCGCCTTCGCCCAGGCCGACCAGCAGCGGGCAGCCCATGCGCGCACAGACGAAACGTTCCGGCTCGGCGCGGCTGACCACGGCCAGCGCGTAGGCACCGGTCAGTTCCTTCACCGTGTGCTGCAACGCCACCAGCAGGTCGTCGCCACTCTTCAGGTGATGGTGCATCAGGTGCGCGATGACTTCGGTATCGGTCTGCGATTCGAAGGTGTAGCCCAGCGCGCGCAGCTTCTCGCGCTGCTCTTCGTGGTTCTCGATGATGCCGTTGTGCACCAGCGCCACGCCCTGGCTGATGTGCGGATGCGCGTTGGCTTCGGTGACACCGCCGTGGGTGGCCCAACGGGTGTGGCCGATACCCAGCACTGCGTTGAAGCCCTCGGCCTCGGCCGCCATCGCCATTTCCGACACGCGACCGGTACGACGCACGCGACGCACCTCGGAGCGCTCGGCCTGGTCGATCACCGCGATGCCGGAGGAATCGTAACCACGGTACTCCAGGCGCTTCAGGCCTTCGATCAGCACCGGCACTACGTCGCGATCAGCGATCGCACCCACGATTCCACACATGTCACGCGTTTCCTTGAAGACGATCGCCGCATTCTAGCCTGCGTGTCCGGCTTCCCCCTCCTGTCCGCTTAATGAAAGTGTCCGGAAAGGTGTCCGCGGACACCCGGACACTTCAGGCACCCACCCAACCCATTGATGGGAAAGGAAATAAAGTTGGCACGCTACGTGCTTGGTACTGGCTACCACCGTCAGGCACGCACCCGATGATCCGCGACACTTCCGCCCAGGACCAGATCGTTTCCTCCGCCCCGGCCAGCGCCCCGCGCGCCCACTGGCACCGCTACCGCTGGCCGGCGCTGGGTGCGATCGCCCTGCTCGCCGGCATCGGCTGGGCGGTGCATGCCTGGTCCAACGCCAGCCGTTCCTACGACAGCAGCCGCGTGCGCATCGCCGAAGTGAAGCGTGGCGACCTGGTCCGTGACATTGCCGCCGACGGCCGCGTGATCGCCGCCAACAGCCCGATCCTGTACGCCATCTCAGCCGGCACCGTGGACCTGAAGGTGGTCGCCGGCGACGTGGTCAAGAAGGGCCAGGAACTGGCGATCATCGACAGCCCGGAATTGCGCAGCAAGCTGGCCCAGGAACAGGCCACCCTGGCCGGCCTGGAAGCCGAGGCCAGCCGCGCCGCGCTGGACGCCACCCTGGCCCGCGCCAAGTCGCGCAAGGAAACCGACCAGGCCACCATCGAACGGCAGGCTGCCGACCGTGACCTGCAGCGCTACCAGCGCGGCTACGACGGCGGTGCGGTGCCGCAGATCGACCTGGCCAAGGCCAAGGACTCGCTGAAGAAGGCCGACATCACCCTGGCCAACGCCACCACTGATGCGCGCCTGCAGAGCCAGGGTGCCGACCTGGATGCCCGCAACAAGCGCCTGCTGGCCGATCGCCAGAAGGCCGTGGTGGCCGAGGTGCAGCGCCAGGTCGATGCACTGACGCTGCGCGCGCCGTTCGATGGCCAGGTCGGCCAGGTGCAGGCGGTGCAGTCCACCAACCTGGCCGCCAATGCCCCGGTGCTGGGCGTGGTCGACCTGTCCAAGTTCGAAGTCGAGATCAAGGTGCCGGAGAGCTTCGCCCGCGACCTCGCGATCGGCATGCCGGCGCAACTGACCGGCGGCAACGGCCAGCCGTTCCCGGGTGAGATCAGCGCGGTGTCACCGGAAGTGGTCAACGGCGAAGTCAACGCCCGCGTGCGCTTTGCCAGCGCGCAGCCGGAAGGCCTGCGCCAGAGCCAGCGGATGTCGGTGCGCGTGCTGCTCGATACCCGCAAGAACGTGCTGAAGGTCGAGCGCGGCCCGTTCGTCGAACAGGGCAACGGCATGGCCTACGTGATGGATGGCCGCACCGCCGTGCGCCGTCCGGTGGAACTGGGCGTCAGCAGCCTGGGCGAAGTGGAAATCAAGTCGGGTGTGCAACCGGGCGACCGCATCGTGGTCTCCGGCAGCGACCTGTTCAAGGACGCCGAACGCGTCTCCGTCAACTGATACCTGAATCCTGGAGAGAGGACACCCCATGTACATGCTCGAAATGCGTTCGGTCGCCAAGGTCTTCCGCACCGAACAGGTGGAAACCCACGCACTGCGCTCGCTGGAACTGCAGGTCAAGGAAGGCGAGTTCGTCGCCGTCACCGGCCCGTCCGGTTCCGGCAAGACCACCTTCCTCAACATCGCCGGCCTGCTGGAAACATTCACCAGCGGCACCTACATGCTCGACGGCCAGGACGTGAGCACGCTGGGCGATGACGCGCGCAGCCGGCTGCGCAACCAGAAGATCGGCTTCATCTTCCAGGGCTTCAACCTGATCCCGGACCTCAACCTGTTCGACAACGTCGACGTGCCGTTGCGCTATCGCAAGATGAGCGCAAACGAGCGCCGCGAACGCATCGAGAAGGCGCTGACACAGGTCGGCCTCGGCTCGCGCATGAAGCACTACCCGAACGAGCTGTCCGGCGGCCAGCAGCAGCGTGCGGCGATCGCACGCGCCCTGGCCGGCAGCCCGCGCCTGCTGCTGGCCGACGAGCCGACCGGCAACCTGGATACGCAGATGGCCCGCGGTGTGATGGAACTGCTGGAGGAAATCAACGCCGCCGGCACCACCATCGTGATGGTCACCCACGACCCGGAACTGGCCGCACGCGCGCAGCGCAACGTGCACATCGTCGATGGCCAGGTCACCGACCTGGTGCGCGAGCCGGTGCTGGCCACGCCGGTGCGCCACATCGTCGCCGTCAACGACTGAGGGCCCGACCATGTTCGCCTACTACGCCCGATTGGCGGCGCGCAGCTTCCGCCGCAACAAGGTCCTGACCGCGCTGATGGTGATCGCCATCGCGCTCGGCATCGGCGCCTCGATGACGACGTTGACCGTGTTCCACGTGTTGTCCGGCGACCCGATTCCCGGCAAGAGCGACCGCCTGTTCTACGTACAGCTCGACGCCGCGACCGGTGCCTACGTCGCCGGCGAAGAGCCGGAAACCCAGCTGACCCGCTTCGACGGTGAAGCGCTGCTGCGCGAAGCCAAGGGCGAGCGTCAGGCGCTGATGAGCGGCGGCGGCGGCACCATCGAGCCGGACAACAGCACCCTCAAGCCCTTCAGCATCGACACCCGCTGGACCTCGGCCGACTTCTTCCCGATGTTCGAGGTGCCCATGCAGTACGGCCGCCCCTGGACGCGCGAGGACGACGAAGGCCGCGCACGCGTGGTGGTCATCTCCAAGGCGCTCAACGACAAGCTGTACCAGGGCGCCAACAGCGTGGGTCGGGACCTGCGCATGGAAGGCCAGAGCTACCGCATCGTCGGCGTGATGAAGGAATGGAGCCCGGAGCCGCACTTCTATGACCTGACCACCGGCAGCTTCGGCAAGAACGAGGATCTGCTGCTGCCGATCTCCACCTCGTTCGACCTGAAGCTCGGCAACAACGGCAACATGAACTGCTTCGGCGAAAATCCCGACGGCAACAGCTACTCGCTCAATGCGCCGTGCGCGTGGCTGCAGTACTGGGTGGAAATGGACCCGGCCAAGGCCGGCGACTACCGCCGCTACCTGGAGAACTACTCGACCCAGCAGCGCGAGGCCGGCCGCTTCAAGCATCCGCCGAATGTGCGCCTGCGCACCGTGATGGAATGGCTGAACTTCAATGGTGCAGTCCCCAGCGACGTGCGCCTGCAGCTGTGGTTGGCGCTGGGCTTCCTCGGTGTCTGCCTGGTCAATACGGTAGGCCTGCTGCTGGCCAAGTTCCTGCGCCGCAGCGGTGAGATCGGCGTGCGCCGTGCGCTCGGTGCCAGCCGCGGCCAGATCTTCCTGCAGTGCCTGGTAGAAGCCGGCGCGGTCGGCGTGGTCGGTGGCGTGCTCGGCATCGGCCTGGCCCTGCTCGGCCTGTTCGCGGTGCGCCAGCAGCCGGTGGAGTACGCCAAGCTGGCGCACCTGGACGGCAACATGCTGCTGCTCGCACTGGGCCTGACCCTGTTTGCCAGCCTCGCCGCTGGTTTCCTGCCCGCTTGGCGCGCCATGCAGGTCACCCCGGCCATCCAGCTCAAGTCGCAGTAAGCACCCGAACGAGGACTCCCATGGACATCCGCCCCATCCTCAGCACGCTGCGCCGGCACAAGACCGCTGCCGCCCTGATCGTGCTGGAAGTCGCCCTGACCTGCGCCATCGTCTGCAACGCGCTGTTCCTGGTCAGCCAGCGCGTGGAAAAGATCAGCATGCCCAGCGGCATCGCCGAGAACGAACTGGTGATGCTGCGCGTCAGCGGCATCGGCAAGCAGACCGACGCCATGGCCCGCACCCGCGAGGACCTGGCATCGCTGCGCGCGATCCCCGGCGTCAGCAATGTCACCATCATCAACCAGATCCCCTTCCGCAACGGTTCCTCCAGCAGCAGCATCTCGCGCGTGATCGACCAGGAACGGCCGACCACCAACGCCTCGATGTACACCCTGTCCGAGAACGGGCTGGCCACGATGGGCATCAACCTGATCGCTGGCCGCGATTTCCTGCCGGACGAGTACCAGAACTTCGAAGACGTCAGCAAAGGTGGCGCCAAGGAAAAGGCCATCCCGGTCATCCTCACCCAGGCTACGGCCGCCAAGATGGAGCCCAATGGCAGTGCACTGGGCAAGACCTACTACATGGGCAAGCAGTCGCTGCACGTGGTCGGCATCGTCGACACGCTCAGCACGCCCAATGGCTGGAATGACAACTGGACCAATTCGATGCTGCTGCCGACCCGGGTCAGCTTCGACAAGGGTGGCACGTATGTATTGCGCACTTCGCCGGAACGCCGCCAGGAGGTACTCGATGCCGGTGCCGCCGCGCTGGAACGCAACGATCCCAACCGGTTGATGCGCGACAAGCTGACCTATGAAGACCAGCGCAAGGACTTCTTCAAGAACGACCGTGCGATGGTCGGCCTGCTGATCACCGTCAGCATCTCGCTGCTGGTGGTCACTGCGCTGGGCATCATCGGCCTGGCCAGCTTCTGGGTGCAGCAGCGCAGCAAGCAGATCGGCATCCGGCGTGCGCTGGGTGCGACCCGCGGTCAGATCCTGCGCTACTTCCAGACCGAGAACTTCCTGCTGGCCACGCTGGGCATCGTGCTGGGCATGCTGGCGGCCTATGCGATCAACCTGGCCCTGATGAACCTGTACGAGCTGCCGCGCATGCCGCTGTACTACCTGCCGCTGGGTGCGCTGCTGCTGTGGGTTCTGGGCCAGATCGCCGTGTTCGGGCCGGCGCGGCGTGCCGCAGCGGTACCGCCGGCGGTCGCCACGCGGGGCGCGTGATGCGCGCCTGCGCGATCTGCCTGATGCTGCTCCTGCCCCTGCCGACGCTGGCCGGTGGTGGCAGCGCGCAGACGCTGGAATGGCGCCAGGATGGCGCGCGGTTGTCGCTGCGCTCGACCGAGGGCCAGGTGCATGTGGACGCCGCCAGCCCCGAAGTTCGCTTCGGCGTGCGCCGCGGCGACCGCATCCTGCGCATGGACGACACGGCGGTGCGCCGGGTCGAACATCTGGCCGTGGCCCTGCGCCATTCCTACGCCGCCACCGCCTATCTGTTGCTGCGCCGCGACAAGCGCGAGCTGACGGTGGCGGTCGACGCGGCGGCCTGGCGCCAGGCGCTGGACGCGCCACCGCCACCTCCGCCACCGCCGCCGCCAGCGCCCCCGGCTCGACCCCGGCGCTGAGCGGCGGGCGCTCCTGCACCGCCACGGGTTTGGCTATGCTTGATGGGTGGCGCCGGGCTCTCCCGGTGCGTGGACACGAACGGCTCCATCGGCGCCGCCCATCCCTTTCTGCAGAACCGCTTGATGCCTGCGATCCTGATCATCGACGACAACGCCAGCGTGGGCACCGCGCTGGACGTGCTGTTCTCCCTGCACGACATCGACACCCTGCAGGCGCAGACGCCCGCCGACGGGCTGGCGCTGCTTGAATCACAGCCGGTCGACCTGGTCATCCAGGACATGAATTTCAGCGAGGACACCACCTCCGGTGAGGAGGGCGAGGCCCTGTTCGCGCAGATCCGCGCGCGCCATCCGGACCTGCCAGTGATCCTGCTCACCGCCTGGACCCACCTGAGCAGTGCGGTGGACCTGGTCAAGGCCGGTGCCGCCGACTACCTGGCCAAGCCGTGGGACGATCGCAAGCTGCTGACCACGGTCAACAACCTGCTGGAACTGTCCGAGGCACGCCGCGAGCTGGACCGCCGGCGCTCGCGTGAACTGCGCCAGCGCAATGCGCTGGAGGCGAAGTACGACCTGTGCGGTGCGGTGGTCGCCGATCCGGCCAGCGAGCGTGTAGTCACCCTGGCCTGCCAGGTCGCACGCTCGGAACTGCCGGTGCTGATCACCGGCCCCAACGGCGCCGGCAAGGAAAAGATCGCGCAGATCATCCAGGCCAATTCGCTGGTCGCCAAGGGCGCGTTCGTGGCGGTCAACTGCGGCGCACTACCCTCCGAGCTGATCGAAGCCGAGCTGTTCGGTGCCGAATCCGGCGCCTACACCGGTGCGACCAAGGCGCGCGAAGGCAAGTTTGAAGCCGCTGATGGCGGCACCCTGTTCCTCGACGAGATCGGCAATCTGTCGCTGGGCGGGCAGATGAAGCTGCTGCGCGTGCTGGAAACCGGCCGCTTCGAGCGCCTCGGGTCCAACCGCGAACGCCAGGTCAAGGTGCGCGTGGTCAGCGCGACCAATGCCGACCTGCCGGCGATGATCCGCGACGGCAACTTCCGCGAAGACCTCTACTACCGCCTCAACACCGTCGAGCTGGTGCTGCCGCCGCTGGCCGAACGCCCCGGCGACATCGTGCCGCTGGCCGAGCGCTTCCTGAGCGCGGGCAAGCCGCTGTCCGGCGCCGCCATCACCGCCCTGCAGCGGCATGCATGGCCGGGCAACGTGCGCGAGCTGCGCAACGTGATCCAGCGCGCCGAGCTGCTGGCCACCGGCAACCACATCGAAGTGGCCGACCTGAATCTGCCGCGCGCCGCGGCCGCACCGCGCCCCGCGCCCAGCACCGGCAACGATCCCGACCGTGCGCGCATCGAAGACGTGCTGTCGCGCAACCACGGCGTCATCGCGCAGGCCGCTGCCGAACTCGGCCTGAGCCGCCAGGCGCTGTACCGGCGCATGGACCGCCACGGCATTCCACGCGAATGAAACGGCGCTCCTTCACCTTCCGCCTGTTCCTGCGCCTGCTGCCGGTGCTGGCGCTGGCCGCCGCGTTGCCGTGGCTGCTTGCCTACTGGATGGATCATGGCTGGGTGGTGACCACGGTATCGGCGCTGATCCTGCTGTCGCTGATGTGGTGGACGCTGCGCCGTGCGACGGCACCGGTGCGTTCGCTGATGCGCGCCCTGTCCGGCACCACCAGCAGCTACCGCGATGGCGAGTACAACTTCGGCGTGCACTGGCCGGGCAATGACGAACTTGGCGATCTGGTGCAGGCCCACCGCGAGCTGGGCGACGTGCTGCGCGCGCAGCGGCAGGGCCTGGTTCAGCGCGAACTGCTCCTGGATACCATGGTGCAGAACACGCCGGTGGCAATGCTGCTGATCGCCTCCGGCGGTGATGGCATTGCCCGCGTGGTGTTCTCCAACCTGGCCGCACGCAAGCTGCTGCACGGCGGCTGGAAGCTGGAAGGCCAGCGCCTGGAGGATGTGCTGGAGCAGGTCCCAGTGGAACTGCGCGATGCCATCGCCCGCGGCGGCGACAGCCTGTTCGCGGTGCATGCCGAAGGCGAGGACGGTGATGAAGATGACGAGCAGGTCTACCATCTGTCGCGCCGCGCATTCCAGCTCAACGGCCGCCCGCATGACCTGCTGCTGGTGCGCCTGCTCACCGCCGAACTGCGCCGCCAGGAAGTGCAGACCTGGAAGAAGGTGATCCGGGTGATCAGCCACGAACTCAACAATTCGCTCGCGCCTATCGCCTCGCTGGCCCATTCCGGCGGCGTTCTGGTTCAGCGCGAACGCTTCGACAGGCTGCCGGAGATCTTCACCACCATCGAAGACCGCGCGCGCCATCTGGAAGGCTTCATCCGCGGCTACGCCCGCTTTGCCAAGCTGCCGCAGCCGCAGCTGCAGACCGTGCACTGGGCACCGTTCCTGTCCAGCATGCGCCAGCAGATCCCGTTCACCATGGATCGCGAACCGGACGAAGAGCTGAGCAGCCGCGTCGACATCGCGCAGTTCGGGCAGGCTCTGCTGAACCTGCTGAAGAATGCGCATGAAGCCTGCGCCGAGGCCGACCCGCCCAACGACGATGTGCAGGTACAGCTGACACGGCTGCCGCAGTGGCTGCGCCTGGATGTGCTGGATCGCGGCAAGGGCATGAACGAGCAGGTACTGGAGAACGCGCTGATGCCGTTCTATTCGACCAAGCGCAATGGTACCGGGCTGGGATTGGCGTTGACCCGCGAGATCGTGGAGGCGCACGGCGGTCGTGTTTCATTGCAGAATCGCGGCGATGGTGGGCTATGCGTGTCGATCCTGTTGCCGGTGGGTTGAGCGCTCCGATCGGGTCCCGGCGGTTGCCGACCTGGGGCGCCACGTGGGCGGATCGACGCCATGCGTGGATGTGCCGACCAAGGTCGGCATCTACCAGATCTGCCGCATTACCACCCGAAGATGCATCGGAAACCCCAGCGCGGCTTCTTCGGCCATCACGGCCTGCAGGCCCGCACCCCACTTCTCCTCCGGCACGGTGACGAACCCTTCGCTGGCATAGAAGGCCGCATTCCACGGCACGTCGGACAACGTGGTGAGCACAGCCGAGCGATAACCACCTGCCCGCGCCTGTGCCAGCGCATGGCGCAGCAGCGCACGGCCATGACCGCGACGCGCATGCGCAGGGTCCACATCCATCTGCAGTATGTGAAACTCACCGGCCAGCTCGCCGGCAAGCAGATAGCCGGCGATGCCACCGTCTGCCGCATCCACCACCCACAGCTGCCGGCGCTCAAGGCCGTCCTGCAGTGCCGGCAGATCCAGGCCATGACCGGCGAACACCGGATAGGCCTCATGGCCCTTCAAAAGCTGGCCGGCGCGCTGCTCGATACCCGGCAGCACGCCGAGTTCCCCGGCGCGTGGAAGGCGGGGCTCAGGACTTCCTGAGCGGGCGTTTCCAGCCATCGATGGTTTCCTGTCGTGCACGTGCCAGGGTCAGCTTGCCGTCCGGGGCATTGCGGGTGATGACCGAACCGGCGGCGATGGTCGCGCCATCGCCAATGGTCACCGGCGCCACCAGCGAGCTGTTGGAGCCGATGAACGCGTTGTCGCCGATGGCGGTGGTGAACTTGTTCACCCCGTCGTAGTTGCAGGTGATGGTTCCGGCGCCGATGTTCACCCTGCTGCCGATCACTGCATCACCCAGGTAGGTCAGGTGGTTGGCCTTGCTGCCCACGCCCAGCGTGACCTTCTTTGTTTCGACGAAATTGCCGACGTGCACGCCATCGGCCAGCACGGTGCCCGGCCGCAGCCGCGCGAACGGGCCGATCTGCGCAGCGCCTTCGGTGACCACGCCTTCCAGATCGCAATGCGCGCGCACTTCGGTACCGGGCCCGAGGTTGACGTCCTTCAGGCGGTTGAACGGACCGACGGTGACGCCGTCACCGAGCACGATGTTGCCTTCCAGCACCACGTCGACGTCGATCAGCACGTCGCTGCCGACGGTGACGGTGCCGCGGATGTCCAGCCGTGCCGGGTCGCGAACGCGCGCGCCCTGCGCGCACAGCGCACGCACCGCGCGGCGCTGCCAGGCACGCTCCAGCTGCGACAGCTGCCACGGATCGTTCGCCCCTTCGGCTTCCTGCGCGTCGGCCACCAGTGCCATCTCGGCCGGGGTGTACTCGTGCGCGGCGAACGCGAACACGTCGGTCAGGTAGTACTCGCCCTGCGCGTTGCTGTTCGACAGCTGCGACAGCCAGCGGCGCAGCGCGGTCGATTCCGCGGCGATGATGCCGGTGTTGATGATACGTACGCGCAGCTGCTCGTCGCTGGCATCCTTCTGCTCGACGATCGCCCCCACCTTGCCCTCGGCATCGCGCAGCACGCGTCCATAACCGGTCGGGTCATCCACCTCGGCCACCAGCACCGCCAGCCGGCCCGGCTGCGCCAGCAGGTCGCGCAGGGTCTGCGCGCGGATCAGCGGTACGTCGCCGTACAGCACCAGCACCTGTGCGGCATCGGGCACCTGCGGCATCGCCTGCGCGACGGCGTGGCCGGTGCCGAGCTGCTGTGACTGTTCGGCCCATTGCAAGTCCTGCTGGCCGGCGAAGTACTGGCGCACGGCTTCGCCGCCGTGGCCGTAGACCACGTGGATCGCCGCAGGCTCCAGTTCGCGCGCCGCGGCGATCACGTGTGCCAGCATCGGCTCGCCGGCGATCGGCTGCAGCACCTTCGGCAGCACCGACTTCATGCGCTTGCCGGCGCCAGCGGCGAGGATGATGACGTGCAGGGGTTGGGTCATGGCAACGGCAGTCCGTGGTTCGTTGCCGATGATTCTAGAGCGTGGGCCGTTAACATGGGCATCCCCATCCCTTCACCACCCCGATGAGCCTCGTTCGCCAGGGAAGTGCCTACCTCGTCATCGGGCTTGTGCAGCTGCTGCTCGACTGGCTGGTATTCGTGCTGGCCACGGCGTTGGGATTGCCGGTGGCCCCGGCCAACGTCGCCGGGCGCCTGGCCGGCATGCTGCTCGGCTTCTGGCTCAACGGCCGCTATACCTTCGCCGAGGCCGGCAAGCATCGGCTGGGCTGGAAACGCTTCGCCCGCTTCTTCGCGCTGTGGCTGCTGATGACCGCAGCAAGCACGCTGCTGGTGAGCCTGGTCGACCACGCACTGGGCCTGCAGTACGCGTGGCTGGCCAAGCCGCTGGTGGAAGGTGGGCTGGCCTGCGTCTCGTTCCTGTTGATGCGCTACGTGGTGTATCGCTGATACAGCGCAGGGATCGGGATCGGCAGAGTCGACTGCTCGACGGTGAGCCCACGGAGCTCGCGCGCTGCGCGCGGTAGCCGACGCTACCCAGCCACCCAAACAAAAACGCCGGCACAGGGCCGGCGTTTTCGTGGATGCAGCGCGTGAACCTCAGTGCTTGAGGGTCTTGCGCAGGCGTTCCAGGGCCTGCAGCTGGACAACGGCTTCGGCCAGCTTCTGCTGGGCTTCGGCCACTTCCATCGCTTCGCCGCGGTTGGCCAGGATGCGCTCGGCTTCTTCCTTGGCCTTGCGGACCGAGGCCTCGTCGATGTCCTGCGCGCGGATCGCGGTGTCGGCCAGCACGGTCACCACCTGTGGCTGCACTTCCAGGATACCGCCGGAAATGGCGAAATCCAGCTGCTCGCCGTTCGGCGTGGTCACCACCACCTTGCCCGGCTTCAGGCGGGTGATCAGCGGTGCGTGCTTGGGCGCGATGCCCAGTTCGCCCAGCTCACCGGTGGCCACGACCAGGGTCGCTTCGCCACGGAAGATTTCCTGCTCGGCGCTGACGATGTCGCAACGGATCGTGCTCATGCAAATCTCTTCGCTGTTCGCGGCGGCGCAATGCCACCGTGGGATTCCACCGGCGCGGGCGGTTGCCCGGCGCCGGCGTCAGGTCGGGCAGGATTCGCTCCCGCCCGTCCCGGATCAGGCCTTCTCGGCCATCTTCTTGGCCTTCTCGACCGCTTCTTCGATGCCGCCGACCATGTAGAACGCCTGCTCCGGCAGGTGGTCGTACTCGCCATCGACGATGGCCTTGAAGCCACGGATGGTGTCCTTCAGCGGCACGTACTTGCCCGGCGAACCGGTGAACACTTCGGCCACGTGGAACGGCTGGCTGAAGAAGCGCTCGATCTTGCGGGCGCGCGACACGGCCTGCTTGTCCTCTTCGGACAGTTCGTCCATGCCCAGGATCGCGATGATGTCCTTCAGCTCCTTGTACTTCTGCAGGGTCTGCTGGACGCGCTGGGCGGTGTCGTAGTGCTCGTGGCCGATGACCAGCGGGTCCATCTGGCGGCTGGTGGAGTCCAGCGGATCGACAGCCGGGTAGATACCCAGCGAGGCGATCGAACGCGACAGGGTGACGGTCGAGTCCAGGTGGGCGAAGGTGGTCGCCGGCGACGGGTCGGTCAGGTCGTCCGCAGGAACGTAGACGGCCTGGATCGAGGTGATCGAGCCATTCTTGGTCGAGGTGATGCGCTCCTGCAGGACGCCCATTTCCTCGGCCAGGGTCGGCTGGTAACCCACGGCGGACGGCATACGGCCCAGCAGGGCCGACACTTCGGTACCGGCCAGGGTGTAGCGGTAGATGTTGTCGACGAACAGCAGGACGTCCTTACCCTTGCCGTTTTCGTCCTTCTCGTCGCGGAAGTACTCGGCCATGGTCAGGCCGGTCAGGGCGACGCGCAGACGGTTGCCCGGCGGCTCGTTCATCTGGCCGTACACCATCGCCACCTTGTCCAGGACGTTGGAGTCCTTCATTTCGTGGTAGAAGTCGTTGCCCTCACGGGTACGCTCACCCACGCCGGCGAACACGGACAGACCGCTGTGCGCCTTGGCGATGTTGTTGATCAGTTCCATCATATTGACGGTCTTGCCGACGCCGGCGCCGCCGAACAGGCCGACCTTGCCGCCCTTGGCGAACGGGCACATCAGGTCGATGACCTTGATGCCGGTTTCCAGCAGTTCGGTGGCCGGGGACTGGTCTTCATACGACGGGGCCGCACGGTGGATTTCCCAGTTGTCGCTGGCGGCCACCGGGCCGGCTTCGTCGATCGGACGGCCGAGCACGTCCATGATGCGGCCCAGGGTGCCAGCGCCGACCGGCACGGAGATGCCGCGGTCGGTGTTGGTGGCGACCAGGTTGCGCTTCAGGCCGTCGGTGGAACCGAGGGCGATGGTACGTACCACGCCGTCGCCCAGCTGCTGCTGGACTTCAAGGGTGATTTCGGTGTTGTCGACCTTCAGTGCGTCGTACACCTTCGGCACCGACTCACGCGGGAATTCGACGTCGACGACCGCGCCGATGATCTGAACGATCTTGCCCTGACTCATTGCTGCATCCTCTAAATGTGTGCTTTGAACGAACGCGGTCAGACTGCTGCCGCGCCGCCGACGATTTCGGAGATTTCCTGGGTGATCGCTGCCTGGCGCGCCTTGTTGTAGACGAGCTGCAGGGTGCCGATCAGCTTGTTGGCGTTATCGCTCGCCGCCTTCATCGCAACCATGCGTGCGGCATGCTCGGAGGCGACGTTTTCCAGCAGTGCCTGGTACACCAGCGACTCGATGTAACGCGTCATCACGTGCTCGAGCACGGTCGCGGCATCGGGTTCGTACAGGTAATCCCAGTCGTGGTGAGCGACCTGCTTCTCGGCCGGCGGCAGCGGCAGCAGCTGATCGAAGCTGGCCTTCTGCACCATGGTGTTCACGAAGCGGTTGTAGACCAGGTACACGCGGTCGACCTTGCCTTCGGTGAAGGCGTCGAGCATGACCTTGATCACACCGATCAGCGATTCCAGCTTCGGCACGTCACCGATGTGGGTCACGCTGCCGACCATGTTGACCTTCACGCGGCGGAAGAAGGTCGATGCCTTCTGGCCGATGGTCACCAGGTCCACTTCAGCACCCTTGTCCTGCCATGCCTTGGCTTCGCCCAGCATCTTGCGGAACAGGTTGTTGTTCAGGCCGCCGGCCAGGCCGCGATCGGAGGAGATCACGATGAAACCGACCCGCTTCACCTGCTCGCGCTCGACCAGGAACGGATGCTGGTAATCGGTGCTGGCCTGGGCCAGGTGGCCGATCACCTGCTTCATCGCCTGCGCGTACGGACGCGAGGTCTTCATCCGATCCTGCGCCTTGCGGATCTTGGAGGCCGAGACCATTTCCAGGGCGCGCGTCACCTTGCGGGTGTTCTGCACGCTCTTGATCTTGGTTTTGATTTCGCGTCCGCTTGCCATCTCTTGTTTCCCGTGGCGCGGGGCTGCTGCCCCGCGTTGTTCAACCGTTTGTCATCTGGTCCAGCGGAGCCGGAGGCTCCGCTCTACAGGACCGCGATTACCAGCTGCCGGTGGTCTTGAACTCGGCGATGCCCTTCTTGAAGGCACCTTCGATGTCGTTGTCCCAACCGCCGGTGGCGTTGACCTTGCTGACCAGCTCGCCCTGGGTGTTGGCGAAGTGGGCGTGCAGGCCTTCTTCGAACGCCAGCAGCTTGTTGACCGGCACGTCGTCGAGGTAACCCTCGTTGACGGCGTAGATCGACAGTGCCTGGTTGGCGATCGACATCGGCGCGTACTGCTTCTGCTTCATCAGCTCGGTGACGCGCTGACCATGCTCGAGCTGCTTGCGGGTGGCTTCGTCCAGGTCCGAGGCGAACTGGGCGAAGGCCGCCAGTTCACGGTACTGGGCCAGCGCGGTACGGATACCGCCGGACAGCTTC